>CAWHWZ010000001.1:0-651991 GCA_963833205.1 uncultured Solirubrobacterales bacterium
CGCTCACCGTGGGCTTCGGGACGCTGATCGTGATCGTGCTGGCCGGGCTCGGCGGGCCGCTGCTGGGGGTCGCCGGGCGCTGGTTTGTCCCGGTGGTGATCGGCGAGATCCTCGCCGGGGTGATCGTGGGGCCGGCGGTGCTCGGCGCGGTGGACCCCGCCAACGGCACGGTGTCGTTCCTCGGGGAAATCGGCTTCGCGATGCTGATGCTCACGGTGGGCATGCACCTGCCGCTGCGCGACAGCCGGCTGTCGGCGTCGCTGCGCGGCGGGGGGCTGCTCGCGGGGATCGTCGCTGTGCTGGCGCTGCCCGGCGGGCTGCTGGCGGCGAGCATCACGGGAACCGGGCACGCGGCGGTGTACGTGGTGCTGCTGGCCTCCGGCTCGGCGGCGGTGTTGCTCCCCGCCCTGGAGGAGACCGGCATCGAAGGGCCGGAGGTGATGACGGTGATGGCGCAGGTGACGATCGCCGACGTGATTACGATCCTGTCGGTGCCGATCGTGCTGCAGCCGGCGCGCGTGGGGCACGCCGTGCTGGGCGCCGCGCTGGTGGCGTGCGGGGTGCTGGCGCTGCTCGGCGCCGCGCGGCTGCTGGGCGGCGGCGGCTGGGTGAACCGCGTGCGCCATCTCTCCAAGCAGCGCCACTGGGCGCTCGACCTGCGCCTGTCGCTGCTGGTGCTGTTCGCGCTGGCGTGGCTAGCCCAGAAGGGTGGGGCGAGCATCTTGATCGCGGGGTTTGGCGCCGGCGTGATGGTCGCGGTGATCGGCGGGCCCAAACGCCTCTCCACGCAGATGCGCGGCGTGGCCGACGGCTTCTTCATCCCGCTCTACTTCGTCGTGCTGGGCGCGCAGCTGGACCTGGGGGGTCTCGTCAACCACCCGTCGCTGCTGGTGCTGGCGGGCGCGCTGGCGGCGTTGAACGTCGCGATCCACCTGCTCGCCGTGGCGCTCGTGCGCCGTACCGTCGCCGCCGGCCTGGCGGCCAGCGCGCAGCTGGGCGTGCCGGCCGCGATCGCCTCTCTGGGCCTGGCCGAGCACGTGCTCTCGGCCAGCGTGGCGACGGCGATCGTGGTCGCCGCGCTGGTCAGCCTCGGGGTGTGCACCGCGGGGGTGGAGCGGCTGGTGCGGCTGTACGCCCCGGCAGCGACCTGACCTGGCGGGCGATCTCGAGGTCCTCGCGCGCGGTGAGCACCAGCGTGCGGGCGCCCGCGCCCGCCGCCCCGATCTCACCGTCGGCGCTTGTCGCACGGTTGCGCTCCCCGTCGAGCTGGACGCCGAGGAACGCGAGGCCCGCCGCGGCTCGGGCGCGAACCTCGCATGCGTGCTCGCCGACGCCGCCGGCGAAGACGAGCGCGTCGAGGCCCCCGAGTGCGGCGGCCATCGCGGCGATCTCCGCGCGCAGGCGGTGGATGTAGACGTCGAGCGCAAGACGGGATCGGCGAATCTCCGTGGCGCGTTGCTCGCCGGCCCGATCGAGCGCCGCGCCGTCCCGATCGGGATCCTCGCCGGCTCGCTGGAGCACCTCGCGCATGTCGGCGCTGCCGGCGAGTCCCAGCAGGCCGGAGTGGTGCTCCAGCGCATCCTCCAGCCCATCGGCGGTGAGCTCCTCGTGCTCCAGCAGCCACAGCACGAGGCCCGGATCGACGCTGCCCGAGCGCGTGGCCATCACAAGGCCCTCCAGCGGGGTGAAGCCCATCGTGGTGTCGACCGAGCGCCCGCCGTCGATCGCGCACAGCGAGGCGCCCGCGCCCAGGTGGCAGCTGACGATCCGCAGGCCCCCGCCGTCCACCCCCAGCAGCTCGGGGGCGCGGCGGGCGACCCAGGCGTGCGAGAGGCCGTGAAAGCCGTAGCGGCGAAGTCCCCACCGCTCGCGCCACTCGCGCGGCAGCGCATAGGTGGCGGCCGCCGGCGGCAGCGTCGCGTGAAAGGCGGTGTCGAAGCACGCCACCGCGGGCACACCCGGCAGCGCCGCGGTGACGGCGTCGAGCGCGTTCAGCGACCTCGACTGGTGCAGCGGCGCGAGATCCACCAGCTCGCGCAGCGCCCGCTCGACCTCGCCGTCGATCCGCACCGCCTCGCGAAAGCGCGCGCCGCCGTGCACGATCCGGTGGCCGACCGCGTCGGCCTCGCCCAGCGGGCCGGCGAGCGCCGCGCGCACGGCGTCGGGGTGGGGAGGGCCTTCGGTTGCGAGCTCCCTGGACGCGATCGTCCGGTCGGCCTCGTCCAGCAGCGACAGCTTCAGGGAGCTGGAGCCGGCGTTGACCACAAGCACGTTCATGTCGCGCCTTGCGCCCCGGGCCGTGCCGTCACGTCGGGGTCTGCCGGGCGAGCCCCCTCCCCCTCCTCCCCCAAAGAATCCGGCCAGCGCCAGTCGGTCAGCTCCGGCGGGTCCTCGCCGTGCGCGCGGGTATGGGCGCGGTGGCGCAGCCGCTCGTCGGTCATCTGCTGGCGCAGGTGAGCGGCGTGCTCGGCGAGACCGGGGACGCGGTCGATGACGTCGATCACGAGGTGGTAGCGGTCGAGGTCGTTGAGCATCACCATGTCGAACGGGGTCGTGGTGGTGCCCTCCTCCTTGTAGCCGCGCACGTGGATGTTGTGGTGGTTGGTGCGCCGGTAGGTGAGGCGGTGGATCAGCCACGGGTAGCCGTGGTAGGCGAAGATCACCGGGCGGTCGGCGGTGAAGAGCGCGTCGAACTCGGCGTCGCTCAGGCCGTGGGGGTGCTCGCTCTCGGGCTCCAACCGCATCAGGTCGACGACGTTGACGACCCTCACCCGCAGCCGCGGCAGGTGCTCGCGCAGCAGCGCCGCCGCCGCCACGCTCTCCAGCGTCGGGATGTCCCCCGCGCACCCCAGCACCACGTCGGGCTCCTCCTCGCCGTCGTTGGAGAATGCCTCCCAGATGCCGATTCCGCGCGTGCAGTGCGCGATCGCCTCCTCCATGCTCAGGTAGTCCAGCGAGGGCTGCTTGCCCGCCACGATCACGTTGACGTAGTCGCGGCTGCGCAAGCAGTGGTCGGCCACGGACAGCAGACAGTTGGCGTCGGGGGGCAGGTACACGCGCACGATCTCCGCCTTCTTGTTGACCACGTGGTCGATGAAGCCGGGGTCCTGGTGGGAGAAGCCGTTGTGGTCCTGGCGCCACACGTGCGAGGAGAGCAGATAGTTGAGCGAGGCGATCGGCACGCGCCAGGGGATCCCGCGCGTCACCTTCAGCCACTTGGCGTGCTGGTTGAACATCGAGTCGACGATGTGGATGAACGCCTCGTAGCTGTTGAACAGCCCATGCCTGCCGGTGAGGAGGTAACCCTCCAGCCACCCCTGGCAGAGGTGCTCGGAGAGCGCCTCCATCACGCGGCCGTCGGGCGCCAGGTGATCGTCGCCGGGCAGCCGCCGCGACTCCCATGTGCGGTCGGTCGCCTCGAACACCGCGCCGAGACGGTTGGAGGCCGTCTCGTCGGGACCGACGATGCGCAAGCGATCGGGGTTGAGGCGGATCGTGTCGCGCAGCCACGCCCCCAGCACGCGCGTCGGTTCGCTGCTGCTGGCCGTCGGCGCCCGCACCTCGACGGCGTAGGAGCGGAAGTCCGGCAGCTCCAGCTCGCGCAGCAACGCGCCGCCGTTGGCGTGCGGGTTGGCGCCCATCCGCCGCTCCCCCTGCGGCGCCAGCGCCTGCAGCTCCGCCCGCAGCGCGCCCTGCTCGTCGAACAGCTCCCCCGGCCGGTAGGAGCGCAGCCACCGCTCCAGCTGCGCGAGGTGCTCTGGCTTGCCGGCGAGGTCGGCGAGCGGCACCTGGTGGGAGCGGAACGAGCCCTCCGCCGGCAGCCCGTCCACCTCCTTCGGCCCCGTCCACCCCTTGGGGGTGCGCAGCACGATCATCGGCCACCGCGGCCGTTCGCGCTCGGGGCCCGGGCGGGCGGAGTCCGCATCCTCGCGCGCGACGCGCTGGATCTCCCCGATCTCCCCCACCACCTCATCGAGCGTGGCCGCCATCAACTGGTGCATCTCCGTGGGGTCGTCACCCTCGACGAAGTGCGGCGCGTACCCGTACCCCTCCAGCAGCGAGCGCAGCTCCGCCGGCGGGATCCGCGCCAGCACGGTGGGGCTGGCGATCTTGTAGCCGTTGAGGTGGAGGATCGGCAGCACCGCGCCGTCGCGCGCGGGGTCCAGGAACTTGTTGGAGTGCCAGCTCGCCGCCAGCGGCCCCGTTTCGGCCTCGCCGTCGCCCACCACGCAGCACACCAGCAGCTCAGGGTTGTCGAACGCGGCGCCGAATGCGTGTGCCAGCGAGTAGCCGAGCTCGCCCCCCTCGTGGATCGAGCCGGGCGTCTGCGGCGCCACGTGGGAGGGAATGCCGCCGGGGAAGGAGAACTGACGCAGCAGCCGGCGCAAGCCCTCCTCGTCATGGCCGATGTGCGGGTACACCTCGGTGTAGGTGCCCTCCAGGTACACGTTCGCCACCACGCCCGGCCCGCCGTGGCCGGGGCCGGCGATGAAGATCGCGTTCAGGTCGTGCATCCTGATCGCGCGGTTGCAGTGCGCGTAGACGAAGTTCAGCCCCGGCGTCGTGCCCCAGTGCCCCAACAGGCGCGGCTTGACGTGCTCGATCGCAAGCGGCTCGCGCAGCAGCGGGTTCTCCAGCAGGTAGATCTGCCCCACCGAGAGGTAGTTGGCGGCGCGCCAGTAGGCGTGCAGCGCCTCCAGTTCCCGCGGGGAGAGCGGGTTGGGTGAGACATCCATACCTGCATCCCATAAAAGCAGTCGCTAACTTCCCACATGTGACCGACCGGGATTCAAAGACAATCGGGATCGTGCTGGCTGACGATCACGCGGTGGTGCGCAGCGGTTTGCGGCTGCTGCTGGACAGCGAGCCCGACTTCGAGGTGCTGGCGGAGGCCAGCGACGTCGATAGCGCCCGGCGTTACGTGCGCGGCCACCACCCGCGGGTGCTGGTGCTCGACCTCAACATGCCCGGCGGCTCCAGCCTGCAGGCGATCCCCGCGATCCGCGCGGAGTCGCCCGACACCCAGATCGTGGTGCTGACGATGCAGCAGGAGCCCGCGTTTGCCCGCGAGGCGCTCGGCGCCGGCGCGCTGGGCTACGTGCTCAAGGAGGCCGCCGACGAGGAGCTGGTCGAAGCGGTGCACCGGGCGGCGGTGGGCGAGAGCTATCTCAACCCCCGTCTCGGCGCCCGCATCGCCTCCGAGCCGCCGCCCGGCCCGCCCGATGACCTATCAGAGCGCGAGGTGGACGTGCTGCGGCTTATCGCACTTGGCCACACCAACGCCGAGATCGCCGCGCAGCTGTACCTCTCGGTGCGTACCGTCGAGACGCACCGCTCCCACATCCAGCAGAAGCTGCGCCTCTCCACGCGCGCGGAGCTGGTGGGCTACGCGATCGAGCGCGGGTTGATCAGCACGGGGGGCGCGCCGGGGGGGATAGGGCCATGAGCCCCACGACCAACGCCCCCGCGACCCTCGCTCCTCCCCGCCCGCGTGGGCGCGATCGCCGTTCCCCGACGCGCACGCTGAGCATCGGGATCGACGCGCGCGCCGCGGTGGAGGTGCCGGCCGGCCGCGGGCGGCTGGTGCGCGAGCTGCTGCGGGCGCTGGCCGAGCGCGAGGACGAGGGCCGACAACGGTACGTGCTGTACGCGCGGGAGCGGTGGCGCGAGCAACCGCTGGACGAGCGCTTCCAGTGGCGCACGATCGACGCGCGCGACCCGTGGTGGCATGTGCGCGCCGCGCGTGCCGCCAATCGCGAATGCGACGTGTTCCTATCGACCAACTCCTACCTGACGGGCTGGCTGCTGCGCATCCCCGACGTGCCGATCGTCTACGACCTGGTGCCGTTCGAGCCGGCGCTGCTTCCCAACCGCCGCTCGGCGGTGATCGAGCGCCTCACGCTCGGGCGCTCCGCACGCCGTGCGGCGGCGCTGCTGGCGATCTCCGAGGCCACCGCGCAGGCGCTGGCCGCGCGTTTCCCGGCCACCGCCGCGCGCACGGTGGTGGCGCCGCTGGGCGTGGCGGCAACGCTGGACTCGCCGCTGGATCAAGCGGAGGCCGCGGAGCTGCCCCCGCCCGGCTTCGTGCTGGCGGTGGGGACGTTGGAGCCACGCAAGAACCTGCCGCGCCTGGTGGAGGCCTACCGGAGCCTGAACGGCGAGCTGACCGCGCGCCACCAGCTCGTGGTGGTGGGCGCGCGCGGCTGGCAGACCGGCGAGACCCTGGAGGCGCTGCGCTCGCTGGGGGAGCGCTGCACGATGCTGGGGTACGTCTCCGACGCCGCGCTGGCCGAGCTGTACCGCCGCTGCGCGGTCTTCTGCTACCCCTCCTTAGGCGAGGGCTTCGGTTTGCCGGTGCTGGAGGCGATGGCGGCCGGCGCCGCGGTGCTCACCTTCGAGCGTCTCCTCGCTGCCGGAGGTGGGCGGCGAGGCGGTGGAGTACGCCGACCCGCTGGACGTGGCGAGCATCGCGGCGGGCCTGGAGCGCGTCCTCGGCGACGAGCCCCACAGAGCCGAGCTCGGCCGGCGCGCCCGGGAGCGGGCGCGGGAGTTCAGCTGGGACGGGTTCGCCGAGCGGGTGCTGGGGGTGCTGGGGGCCGTGGCTGAGAAGCCAGAGCCCGCAAGTCCGGCCAACGACATCACGGGATCTATGCCGAGCGGTCGTGGGCGGCCGTAAGCCAGGTCTCCCTGCCGCGATCGATCAGATCATTCTCGCCAGGTGTCCGATCGGCGGCCTTGGACTCGACCGAACCGACCGCCAATATTGCGCGATGCCGACAATAAGCCGCTTCTTCGGGCTAACGATCACGATGTATTTCGACGACCACGGGCCTCCCCACTTCCATGCACGCGCCGCCGGGCGCAGCGCCAAGGTCCAGATCGACTCGCTGGAGGTGTTGGCAAGCGACCTTCCGCGCCGAGAGCTTCGGCTTGTGCTCGCGTGGGCCGAGATGCACGCTTCGGAACTCGGCGAGAACTGGCATCGAGCGCGCGAAGGTGCAACACTGAACGAGATCGAGCCACTGCGATGATCGGGCTTACCCCAGATATAACCCATGCGGCCGTTCTGCGGCACGGGGCCTTGCGGCTCACCTTCGCCGATGGCGCGACCGGCGAGGTCGATGTGTTGGACCGTATGCGCGGTCCGGTGTTCGAGCGCGCCCGAACCCCCGAAGGCTTTGCCGAGGTCAGCGTTGATCCCGAGACGGGAACGGTGTGCTGGCCGGACGGCGCAGATCTCGCACCGGACACGCTTTATGAGCGTGTACGCACGGGGTTCTGGCCGGGCGAGAGCCAAGCCGCGTGAGTTGGGAGTAGCCCAAGCAGGCATGAGCCGCACAGAGCCGAGCTCGGCCGGCGCGCGCGGGAGCGGGCGCGGGAGTTCAGCTGGGACGGGGTTCGCCGAGCGGGTGCTGGGGGTGCTGGGGGCGGTGGCGGCTTGAGCGCGTGGCGTGCCGCTGAATTCGGGGCATGACAGCGAGCGGCCCCACCAATCGCCTTTACCAAATACGTGATAAAGTAAAGGCGATGCCGAAGGTGTCTGCCAAGAATCAGGTGACGCTCCCCGTCGAGGCGATGCGCGCGGCTGGTCTGCGCGCGGGCGACGAGATCGCCGTACGCGCGGCCGGCGACGGCGAGATCGTGCTCGCGAGTCGTGCCTCGCGGGTGCGACGCCATGCGGGCATCGCAACGGGCATCTACCGGGACGGCGAACTGGATCGGTTGCGCGGCGAGTGGGAGCACTGATTCTCGACGCAAATGTCCTGATCGGGCTGCTGGACACCGCGGACGCTCACCACGAGCGCGCGATCGACGACGTGGAGGCCGCGGATCAACGGGGCCAGCAGCTGCTGGCCCCCGCCAGCGTGTACAGCGAGGCGCTGGTGGCCTTTGCGCGGGCTGGGCGCATCCGCGACGCGCGCGAGGCAATCACCGCCATGGGGATCGCGGTGACGCCGCTCACCGAGGAGATCGCCGAGCAGGCAGCCGCGCTAAGCGCCAGCCACGG
Organism: uncultured Solirubrobacterales bacterium; assembly: GCA_963833205.1. Taxonomy (GTDB): domain Bacteria; phylum Actinomycetota; class Thermoleophilia; order Solirubrobacterales; family Solirubrobacteraceae; genus Palsa-744. Next base: position 8,009 of record CAWHWZ010000001.1, read on the forward strand.
ACGGCTGCGCCTGCCGGACGCGATGGCGCTCGCGACCGCGCGTCAGCTGGGCGGCGAGCTGCTGAGCTACGACCGCCGTCTCTGGCGGCTGGCTGGGAGCAAACACAGCGCGTCGAAATGAGGTTGGGGTGAGATCGTCCGCGTGCGTTGGCTTGGTCAAGAGCCGCGTGGGGGCGGGGCCTCCGTGCCCCGCCGACCGGCGTGGGTTCCTCAGACGGTTACTTGATCTACCTTGGTTGATCTGTAACACAAACCCGGCGCTGTCGCCGACGCCCTGCTTGTTCAAACGCTTCGCCCGACGCTCGAAATCCTTGATTTCGGCGGCCGTGAACAGCCCGGTCCCCGGGTTCTCGAAGTATGAGCGTGGATCGCGGAGAGGGATGTCTCGCCTGTATTGCTCGCTTCCCCAGAACTGGAAGGACTCGGAGTCGAAGAACACGCGCGCCACTGTCATGCCTGCCTGCTCGGCAAGGATGCTCATCGATCGTTGCGTGTGGATGAAGAGATGCCTGGGCGCGTCGAGCTGTACCCAATCCGCGCCGTAGGTTCGCCAAGCCCAGCTGGTCGCGATCGGAATGCGGATCACGATGTGTCCGTTGTTGGTGAGAAGGTGGCGCAGGCGCGTCAAGACCGCGGCCGGTTGCGCCATGTGCTCGAAGGAGTGATTGAGCATGATCAGATCCCAGCCGCTGGGCATGTCCTCCAGCCCAGCCTTGTGGATCGTGATCCGCCCGCCAACGTCCAGATCGTGGTCGATGTACGGATCGAAGCCAGCCAGGTTGGAGAAACCCTGTTCGAGCATCCACGCGAGCACCCGTCCGCTGCCGGATCCCAGGTCGCACACGGCTGAGGAGGTTTTCAATCCCAAACCGGCGAGCCACATGAACTCCGTCGGAACGAGCCACGGCGACACCCAGCTGGCGCGCACGAGTGCGTCGAGCACTCGGGCGGGTGTGCCCAGCAGCGCGGCGGCGCGCGACTTCCTCGCCTTCGCCAAGCTCGACCGATCCGCGGTCGCCGGGGTCTCGCCCAGGGAGTAGTAATTGCCGGGGTAGAATCTGGACAGGTCCTCAGGCACGTCCAGCAGCTGCAGGCAACCGCACTCAGCGCACTCCAGGTACTGGAAGCGCTCCCGCAGGCCAAACATCATCTCTCGCGCAGTGAAAATACGGTTGCGAGCGGTGTTGCCACAGATTTCGCACGCGTGCGCGCTCATCGGTCTGCCAGCAGGCGGTCGTATGCGCCACCAAGGCGCTCGGCGGCGGCGGCCGTCGAAAAGCGGCGCACAATCTCGGCGGGATAGGAGACCCGCGCACCGGGCGGGCGGCAGAGCGGCCCGGCGGCGAGCGCCCGGGCAATCCCCATCCAGTCTCCCGGGGCCACCAGCTCGGCCGGCGTGCCCGTCACCACCTCGGGTATCGCTCCGTTGGTGGTGGCAACGATCGCCAGGCCCGCCGCCATCGCCTCGGCGAGCACCATGCCGAACTGCTCCTCCCAAAATGCGTGTGGTATGTCGAATAAGTGATACGCGGCGGTGGCGGAGGACTGGCTGGCGAGCACCATCGCCGAGGCTTCGGCGAAAAGCGTCGGCATCTGCTCGTATGGAACGCCGCGAATCTCGACGAAGTCGCCGAGCCCAAGCTCGGCGGTGTGCTCGCGTAAGCGTCGCTCCTCGGGCCCCGAACCCACGATTAACAACCGTGGCCGCACCACCCCACCATCTGGCAGGGTCACCAGGCCGCGGTGCAGCGCGGCGAGCGCCCGCAGGGCATCGTGGTGGCCCTTCTCCCAAACCAACCTTCCGGGGGAGACGATCGTGTGCTCGGCCGGTGGCCGCTCGGGCGGCGCGACGGCGAAGCGCTCCACGTCGATCCCGGGGGGCAGATGGTCATGCGCTCTGGCGCGACGCCCTCGAGGCGCAGCGCCTGGGCGGCGCGCTCGGTGGCTGGCAGGAAAAGGTCCGTCTCGGCGAGCACCGACTCTCGGTAGTGGCGGGCGTGGCGGTTGCGGTAGGCGACCATCAGCGGCAACGTCTCCCAGGCCGTCTGCGCAAGCTTGAAGCCGTGGCGACGCTTACGCCGTGCGGCCTCCGCGGCGAACCAGTAGGAGAGCTCCTCGGCGTGCACGATGTCGGCTGACGCGAACGCCGCTTCAGCCGACAGGTAGCGATCGCCCAGCGCTTTGGCGCCGAGCTCGCCCACGGCTCCGCCGGGGAGCAGGTCGCGCAGCGCCCGCACACGGACTGGACGCAGGCCCTCCGGCAGAGCGAAGCGGTTGGAGCCCGTGAGCAGAAAAGCAACCTCGAAGCGCTCGGGCAGCTCTCGCCAAGGGCGCAACTCCCACTGCGTGGCCTGATGGCCACGGACGATCAGGACACGGGGCACCGTGAGCAGGCTAGCCGGAAATCGCTCGGCGGTAGCCCTCCAGGCTGGCGGCCCCCGTACGCTCCCATGTGAAGCTTGCGGCCCGCTCGCGGCCGCGGGCGACGAGCCGCGCGGCCAATCCCCGGTCGTCGAGGAGGCGGCGGATCGCGCCGGTGACCTCGTCCTGGCATTCCGGATCGAACAGCAGCGCCGCGTCGCCCGCCACCTCGGGCAGCGAGGAGCAGTTCGAGCAGGCGACGGGCACGTCGCGCAGCATCGCCTCCAGCACAGGTAGGCCGAAGCCCTCGATCAGCGAGGGCAGCACGAAGACGCTGCTCAACGCGTAGAGGCCCTCGAGTTGCTCCTCGGAGAGCCAGTCGGGAAAGCGCACGCGGTGCTCGACACCTTGCTCGGTGGCAAGCATGCGTAGCCGCGCCTCGTATGGCGTCGATGAGCCGGGCAGCACGAGAACGACATCCTCGTCGAGCGCCGGGAGCGCGCACACGAGCCGGTGTAGGTTCTTGTAGGGGCGCTTCTGCGCGACGCACAGCAGTACGCGCGCGTCGGCAAGGTCCAGCTGGGTGCGTAGGAGGCCCTCGGCCGCGGGTCTCACGTGGGGCGGGCGAGCGGCGAGCGGGGTGACATCGATACGTTCGCGCGCCAACCCCAGCGTCTCGGTGAGATCCTCTGCGGCGGCGTGGGAGATGGCGAAGATGCGGTCGGCATGGCGTACAGCGCGATTCACTCTTCGGCGCATCGTGCTGTGCACACGGGGACTGCTCTCCCATTCCTCTGGCCGGTGCAGCCAGATCAAGTCAAGCACCGATACGACGCTGGTAAGCCCCGGGGTTATCGCTGGGCCGGTGTTCGCAGGGCTGTGTAACACGTCTAGCCGACGAGCCGCTGCGAGAGCGGGAAGCGCAAGGTACTCGGCAGGCACATGCAGTGGTGGACCGCTTAGAGTAACTGGGATCGCCACCCACCGCACGCTCCGTGCCCACGGCTCCTCACGCAGATCAGCAGGGGCATCGCGCGACACGAAGACCGTCACCTCAGTTTCCGGCTCAGCCGCAAGCAACGCGCCGGGCAGCTCGCGTGCATAGCGCCCCGCCCCGCCGGCGCGCTCTCCGAGGAAGACCAGATTGATCCCTACCCGCAGAGGACGACGCGCCGCGCGCGCATATGGTCGCTCGAAGTGCACTGTGGAATCGCTGCTCACGGCAGGGTGGGCCCGCCTGATGAGCCGGCCCCCAGATGCCGGCGACGACGTGGGATGAGCTCGGTTATCTCATCGGGCGTGGCGCGCGTGAGAACGATCAGCACGCCATATGCAGCCAGGACAATTGCCGTGAGCGCAACCGAGGGCAGCGAGTCGAGCGCCACCAGGAGCGCGACTGCCGGCGCGGTTGCGGCAATGACCTTGGGAAGAATGGTGCCGCGGGGGCGCAGCTCGGGATGGTCGCGCACGAGCACGAACAGGTAGCCGAGCGCGAGCGTGGACTCCCCGCAGAGCGTCGCGATCGCTGCTCCGCGAGCCCCATCTGTGGCGGCAAGGATCAGCGTGAGTGTGCAGCAGACGAGCAGCGCGGCGCCATTGACGGCCAGCAGTGCTCCGTAGCGCTTGATCGAGAGCAGAGCGAAGCCCCAGCCGGCAAGCACGAATGAGGCGATCATCGCGACACCCTGGATGCGGAGTACCACAACGGCGCCGGCGAATTTCGGCCCACCCACGACAGCCACCACAAACGGTGCGCCGGCGAGGATGCCGAGCGCCGCGGCGACGCCGAGGATCAGCGATACTTCGAAGATCCGTTGCATGGCGTAGGCAAGCCGCTCCCGGTCGTCGCGGGCCGTCCGCGCAAGCAGCGGTAGGGCACTGCCGACGAGTAGTCCGGGCACGGTCACCAGTACGACGAAGACCCGAAAAGACATCGCGAACAGCCCGCTCTGGTGGGCGCTGGCGGCAAGGCTGGTGATGATCTGGGCGGTGTAGACATAGATCGTGCCGACCGCCGCGGCCAGCGAGAAGGACACGGTAAGCCGCAGCAGCGCGATCCAGTTGCGTGGACGGAACTCCAAACGCAGCGAGATCCTCCCGCGGACAAGCGCCGCGGTCACCGGAACGAGGAGGGCGTAGACCACGAGCGTGACAGCGAGCAGAGGGAGCACCCCGGCCCCAATCGCTACCAGGGCGACGATTGCGACCACAGTCAATGCCTGCCGGGCGAGATCCAGCAGCGTGAGGGTACCGAGACGTAGATCGGCTGAGAGCGGAATCGAGAGGGTGTGCTGGTACACGAGCATAATCGTGGCCAGGCTTGCGAGGACGGTCCCTCCCAGCAGCACCGCGTTGTAACCGGCGAGAACGGCGAACAGCGTTGCCAGCACAACACCGGCGAGCGTGAGCGCCACACGTAGACCGAGTAGATCGCGCATCAGCCGTTCGCGCTCGGCACCCTCGCGCACCGCGAACTCGCGAGTGCCGAGGTTTGACATCCCGACGTCGGTAACGGTCGAAACGACGCTCACGAGTGAGATGATCGTTGTGTACTCACCGAAGCGGATCGGCCCGAGATGCCGAGTCAGCAGCACGATCGTGATCAACGACAGACCCACGACCGCCGCGTAGCCGCCCAGGCGCAGGACGCCGCCGCGGACGATCAACCCGCCGGCCGCGGGCGTGTCGAGCACATTGGGCTCGATGCTCGGCGCGTCCGGATTGGAAATCGCCGCCCCGGACACCGCTGCACCGGGTGCGGAGGACTTGGGTGTCTTGCTGCTCATCGCGCCTGCGTCCATGCTCGCGCGTAGCTCTCCAGCGTGCTCCGCGCGACCGCCTCCCAGGTGAACTGCGCCTCGCGCCGGCGACCCCGCGCGGCCAGATCGGCCGCCAAATCGCGATCGGCGAGCAGTTCGGTGATGGCGTCGGCGATGGCTCGCACGCTTTCAGGGTCGAAGTAGCGTGCCGCGTCGCCAGCCACCTCTGGGAGCGCGGAGGCGCGCGAGCAGGCGACGGGAACACCCCGGCGCATGGCCTCCAGGACGGGGATGCCGAAGCCCTCGTTGATCGAGGGGAACACGAAGCAGCGTGCAAGCGCGTACAGCCCCTCCAGGTCGGCGGTATCGACGTACGCCGGGAAGACCACGTTGGCGGCGATCCCAAGCTCGGCGGCGAGCTCACGCAGCTCGCGCTCGTGTGCGGTCGGATTGCCGGGCATCACCAGCATCGCATCGGGCCAGCGCTCAACCACTGCGACCATCGCCCGCACCAGTCGCATGAGGTTCTTGTGAACCTTCTTCGCCGACACCGTCAGGATCACCGGTCCCTCGCCCAGCCGCAGGCGGGAGCGCAGCTCGGGTGATGGCGTGGGCGTGCTCAGCTCGTTTACCCCCGCGGCCAGCGGAATGACGTCGATGCGCTCGGCGGGCACGCCCAGGTAGCCGCTCACGTGCTCGGCTCCCGCACGCGAAAGGGCGATCACGCGGTCCGCCCCGCGGGCCACGGGCGGCACGACCACACGCCACAGGCGCGTGGTCCACAGCTCGCCCGGGTCGGGGGCGAGGATCCAGGTGATGTCCGCCAGCGTCACGACATTGACTGCGCGGGTCCGCAGCGGCGCGGTCATCGCCAAGCTGTGCAGCAAGTCAACCTGGCGCCCGGCGAGGTACCCGAGCACGGTCAGCTCGGTGATCGCCTTCGTGCCGCGCCTGCCCAGCAGCGGGTGGGTCACCAGGGGGGCGCCGGCCCACTCCTGCTGTTCGAGGTAGCGGCGCCCACCGGGACTGCAGTAGACGCGGAAGCTCGTCTCCGGCGCGAGTCGGACAAGCTCGGGCACAAGCGCACGCAGATAGGTCTCGATCCCGCCCATGCGGGGCTCCAGAAAGACGGCGTTGATCCCGATGTGGCGAGGAAGGACGCTGCTCATCTGAGCGGCACCGTAGCGCGAGCCCGCCTCGGCGCCGCCGTCACGGCGCGACGGGGCCGCTCAGCGCCCTGCGCACCAGGGATCGGTAGGCGCGCGCCTGCCCGCTGGCCTTGGTGCGCTTGGAAGGCAGGCAGGCGATCATGCACAGGGTCGCCCAGGAGAGCGCCATCGAGATGGCGAGGACCGCCCGCGAGAGCGTCACGGGGACGCCCTGCATGCGCAGATAGCGCAGGGCGCTCGTGACGAAGTGGGGCGAGGGTGCAAGCGCCGCCTCGCCACCGCCCCGCATCAGATGGCACGCGCGGGCGTCCGGAACGATCTCAATCGACCATCCTTGCCGAGCGACGCGCTGTTGCCACTCGGTCTCCTCAAGGTAGAGAAAGAAGCCCTCATCGAGTGGGCCGGCCTGTATGTAGGAGCGACGCCTGATCGCCATAACTGCACCGCAGACGTGAGCAGGGGGAGCACCCGTGCTTAGCGCTGTGGGCGACATCGCGTAAGGGCTGAGGGCAGGAGCGTGGGCAAGCGCATAACTGATCGGAAGGCAGAGGTCGATGCCAAGCGTTACGAGGCCCGGGAAGCGGCGATACCCGTTTGGTGCGAGGCGACCATCGGCGTCCTCCAGCAACGGCGCAACGACCCCCGTCCTTGGGTGCGCACGCATGCGCTCCAGCAGCATATGCAGGGCACCAGGGCGCAACTCGGTATCGGGATTGAGCACAACCACCACCTCGGCGCTGGTGTGGCGAAATCCGGCGTTCACACCCGCCGCGAAGCCGAGATTCTCCGGCATAGCGATCACGGTGGCCGCGGGAAGCGAGGCACGTAGCCGCTCAACGCTGCCGTCCCCCGAAGCGTTGTCCACGACCACCACCTCGAGCTGTATCTCGCCGCAGGTCGCCCACGCGGAGCGCAGGCAACTCTCTACGAGCGCGGGGGTGCGGTAGTTGACGACGACGATGGCGGCGTCGAACTCGCTAAGGCCCTGCGCAAGCGTGGGAGGAGGCGGGTTCACCGATGCTGTCGTTCGCTCGTGGTCAGAATGCGGTGGACATTATCGCGGCGTAAAGGAGCGCCGTATGGCAGTCCTCATCTCGGTGACCTCGGAGCGTTATCGCCGACGAACCAGCAAGGCCACGTTGAACGACGCTCGTCCCCACGAGGTTCGGTAGTCGAGATGCCCGATCTTGCCACCGAGGTTAAGCACGAGCCTATGTAGACGTGGATATGGGCGAAGCGCGAGCGCACTGAAGTAGGCCACGTTCTGCCACGCAGCGTAGAACAGGCCGCCTCCCCTGAAGACTCGCTCCACCGCGCCGTCGAGATCCCATCCCGCCCGCTCCAGCAACTCTTCGAGCTCATCCACGCGGTAATGACGGTGCTCGGCTTCTCGATCCGGCCCAGGCCGGCCTCCAGGCGCAAGGTCTCTCGTGCGTTGCTCCAGAGCATCATAAAGGCGCGGCGATAAACGCCAGAGGAGCGGCGCAAAACGGCGCGGATAGTTCACCGGGTCCAAGGCATCGAACCACCCGCGGTGAGGTGTCGTCAGAATGAGCTGGCCGCCTGGAACCAGTACGCGTCTGAGTTCGGCCAGCGACCTGACCTCATCTTGGACATGCTCCAGCACGTCGGCACAAATGGCTGTATCGAAAGTCTCGTCTGGGAAGGGAATGGCCTCGCACGCCGCCTCCTTGAGGTCGAGCGTTGGATGGCGTTCCCGTCCAGTTACAACCTCCGCCGGGTTAAACTCGATACCCGCAGCGTAGGTCGCCTTTCGTGCATAGATAGACGTCTCGTCGCCCCGAGCACATCCAGCATCAAGGAGCCTTCCCGCGTTTGCGGGCAGCCATCTATCTATCAGCCAGACTCTCTCTTGGAGCATCGTCGCAGTATATATCTAGTGTCCTGTCTGCTTGATTCGTTGGTTGTAACGGCTGATTGCGTCGAGGATTTGCTCATTTGCAATCCATTGCTTGACGGCATTGGCCGCCTCTGGCCTTTCTGGTGCTGAGAGCGGCGAAGGATCCCCGAGCTACCGAATCACTCTATCGCCCATTACAGCGGCAATACTGCTAATAGGTAGGGGCGAAGGCGGCTGCCGCGGGTCGACATAGTACCTAGCAACGTAGTTGAGACCTGTGACTCTCTTCCATTCTTCGCCATACGTCCTGCCTACTCTAAGCCTAATTTTGCTGTGGGCGACGCCGTGCATTTCTGTCGCCGAGGCGACGGGCTCAACCACCCAAGAAGATTCGATTCGATGATAAGACCCTTCATGAGCTCTGCCGGGATAAAGGGAGCACTTATAGAGGCCGGTGTTTCCGTCGCGAACCGTTGGTTCGCAGGCCGGATCAAAGATGTGCTGGAAGTGCTGCACCGGCCACTTGGCTTCCATCGCCACATAGAGCGCCTCGACCTTTTCTTGGGCAGCGCTCGTCTGGGCCGCACTGCCGCATCCTCCAGCAACGATACCGAGCGCGACACCCAAGAGAATCAGCATTGCGAGTTGGCGCATTAGGCTGGTTGCGGGGCCACGTTACTCTGTCTGGTGGAGTGCTTTAAATGCGCTACACGTATAGCCAATCGACTCCGGGCGGATGCTCGAAGCCTTTCGTCGCCTCTGGTCCATGGTGTCGAGAGCGAAGTGATGCTCCCTATGATAGATGATCATGAGGCATTGCCGCGCCGGAACTCTCGGGGCGGAGCCCAGTCGTTCGGTCGAGCACTTGGAGCCTTTTGGTCGGACGATTCCCACGTGTGCATCACCCGGCAGCCAGCAACGGGGCCGCGCTCCCAGCATAAATGTTGGGCGACTCCTACGTGAAGGCGCTAGTCAGCGTCAGCCATTGCGAGGCGTAGCTCATGCCCATCACAGCCACGACTAGCACGGTCGCAAAGGGCACATGCCAGCGCCGCCCAAGACCAAACGTCCCGGCAACTGTGATCGCCGCGAGCGCAGCGATCGCAGGAAATATGTAGCGACCCTGTTCAGCAAACGCCGTTCGGCCAGCGGCGGGATCGAAAAACGAAGCCTCCACGGCAACGAGTGTGCATATCGGGAAAAGGGCGATCACGGCGAGCTCGAAGCCGCGCGCGAGAGCAGCGCTACGTGAACGTATGGCGGTCACCAGAGCAAGCAGCCCCACCAGAGCCATCACGTCGATGATCGCTTTGTAGACCCAGTCCGGGAACTCCCACACGTACCAGCCGAACGCTCCCCAGCCACGGACCACGTATACGGCCTTGAAAGGCCAGCCGGGCGGGAAGTGTTCACCCATGAATGAGAGTCTCGGCAAAAAGAGCTCCCACAAATAGACTAGAAACCGCGTAGGGTACTGCTCGGCAAGCGAGAGCGCCCCTGCGGCGTAAATACCACCTACAGCGGTCGATTGGCCGGCGACGGGCGGATAGAAAATAGGCTGAAGCATGGACCAGCAGACGTTCACCGCCACAAAAGCCACCGCACTCGCCGCCAGGTAAACGCCCAGCTTGCGGAGATCCAGGCGGTGGCGATGGCGCCATACTATACCTACAAGTCCTACCGCCACTGCTGGATAGATCTCATAACCTGTCTCCTTCATCAGCGGCGTGATGGCAAGCACGGCGCCCAGGCCCGCCCCTAGCCGCCAGGTCGGCGTGCGCCTGAGAGCACGGATCAGTAGATACAGGGAAAGAGCGGCGGCGGCGTTAACGCCATTGTCGTTGTTGACGGCTCCCGCCATGAAACCGAACATCGGCTGAAAGGCGACAAGCAATCCCGCTGCTACCGCCGCCGCCCGCTGCCTAGGCAATACCTCACGCACGATCCCAAACGCGCAGAACGCGACAAGCGCACCAAGGAGGGCCGAGACCAGTCTCATTACCGTAAGCTGCGAGAAAGGCGACTGTGAGGCAACCGCCTGGTAGGCCGCGGCAAGTAGGAGGTAGTAGCCGGGCTGGTGTGGCGACGCCGACGTTGTTGATCCGCCCCCGTTGTCGGCGGGGTGCGGTGTCCTTTCCTGTAGCTGTTCCCAGGCTCGCTGTTCGCTAGCAAGCCACGGAGGCCGCGTTTCAGGCAAGCTGATCTGCGAGTAGACATCAACGGCGTCTAGCGCAAAAAGTTGGTCCGTCGAATATTCCGGCCGTGTGTTATCGGTGTGTGGTGGAGCGTGGCCCGTGGTAGCGAGGTACTGGGCATATGCGAAGTGCTGGGGCTCGTCGGGCGTGTTGAACGCTGGGGTGATCAGAGCCCACGAACCGAAGTTCAAGAAGGCGATCAGCGCGATCGCGAAGCCGGGGCGCACCGTGCGCCTGAACAGGCGCAACGGGCGGTCGACGGCACCCCGAGCGAGCAGCAGAAGCGATGCGCCGAATATGAGCGGGAGCAAGACGAAGAGCAGGACGGGGTAGGTCCAGGCACCGATGATGCCGGGCCGAAACAGCGCCGCGCGCGCGAAGATATCTCCAAGCGATTCAAATACCGAGCGCTCGGATCCGGCGGGCGGAAGGAATGCCAAGCTGACCCGGCTGCCCAGCGGCGCACCGTTCACCACCGCGGGAGCCTGATTTGTCGACTGGAGCCCGATCATACCGCCGACCGCGATCGGTGCGTTGACTGGCGCCACGCACACGGTTGCGGGCACCGTGGCCGGCGATGAGGGCGTGCGCGGAATGGGCGCCTGCGCGAACACAGGCGAGGGCGGACGCGGAATCCACACGGCCCTAGAATTAGTCGTGTGCCCTGACGCGGTCACGCTGATCGTCGCTTCCGAGCGTGAGGTATGGCCGAAAAGACCGAGCTGGATGCGACCCGTGCCCGCGGGGAGGTTGAGATCCGGCAGGCAGAGCTTCTGCCCAGCATTGAGGTTTGCGACCACGCTACGTACCCCAACGCTGTTGGTGCCCGTGTAATAGGGCCGGGGGACCGCCAGCTGCCAGATAATCAGGCCCAGGAAGATTGTGCCAACGGCGGCCGCAGGCAGCCAGACGGCACGCGTGCCTCGCAGTGTCGTCAGAGCGACCTGAGCCGCCCTGACGTGCACCGGGCTTGGGCGCCGCGTAGGAATGCGCCCAGGCTTGGGGAGGGTGCGGTTCACCGCCGGCGCAAACCGAGAACGCTCAACAAGAGCGACGACCCAGCCGCATCCAACGGATCGCGCGGCGCAGCTTTGATAGGCCCGACGGGATCTTCTCCCCGGCCCGGATCCTCAAATGTTGATTCCCTGATGTTGTGATCTCGTCGCATCGCGTTTAAAGCTCACGCCCCGGCCGCGCGGCGTAGTCCAGGGCGATCACCCGATAACGCGCCGTAATCTAGCAGAACTAGGGGAGGGCGATCACCAAAGCGTCCCGGAGGGCTGGCGGGAGTGGGCGCGCTTCGACGGGCATCAAATGACTTGGCGGCTTGGACGCGAAAGGATGCTGCGATGCCACGAACGAAATCGCCTATCTGCGGAAGTTTCAGCCGGGAGCCGTGTAGGGCTCAACTGTCCATCACGAACCGGCAAACGGGAGGATGCCGGGAAGGTCTGACCCATCCTGTGTTTGACGGATACTTTGGTGTGCCCCGGATTTCGTGGAACCCAGGGCCCGGATTCGTTGGGCCTTGAGGGCGCGAGCCACCCGTAAAGGCGACTCAGGGGATAGCGCAGGTTATGTTCGCAATTTGCTGGCGCCCTGCTTTGACCGGGACCTCGCGAGATTGGCATGGACCCCCAGCTGCGGTAGCACTCACCGTATAGGTGCCTGGTGCGACAATAAACCGAAAAGGCTGCCCACTCCTTATATACTGGCTGGTAACGATCTGGCTTCGAGCATTGGTCAGAACTACATGTCCAGCGACACGTCCACAACTTGAGACGCCAGGCGCCGGACCTCCGCTGAGCTTAAGATAACCAACAATTGCACCTGTGTGCGACGTAGTGGGAGACGCTGATGGTGCCAAACAGGATGTGCGGTGATGATACCTCTTATGCTGACGGCGATGGTGGTGTCCAGTAGAGAGAGGCCCAGCCAAGACACTTCGAGGTGCCAGCGCGACCAGTCCGATGGTAGCCGCCATCGCCGTCGTGGCTACAAAGTAGTTCGGCGACAGATGCAAACGAAATACCATGTGCCCACCTTCCCTTTCGGTTCGCTACGTATATATGCTCATGGGCCAGTTTACCACTCGAAGGTCGCCATGGTCGCATCATCAGCGACTCATCACTGCGTTAGCCATCGAGATCAGCCGTCGACGAACGGATGTGGGGCTATCGAGGCACGCTCACTGAGTGGCACGAGCCTTGTGTCGCCGCTCGAGCTCAAGTGTGCCTCGAAGTGACCCCACGCCCTTGCCTTAGCCTAGTTCCTGTACCGTACCAAGCGACCGCAAGGCTTGCTGGCCCGGTCCCGATTCACTCAGAGAAATGCTCGATACTTCTCCGGTGTGAGCATCGATTACTACAGACATGACTTCACCGGTCGGCATCGGGGCATTCTTGGGTCGTGGGCCGTTGTCTTCAAAATGGCCATGCATTACGACCAACACGCTATCGCCGTTCAACCATGACGCCCGACTACCTGCCGACGCGCCCGACGGCATTGGCGCATTCGGGCTTGCGGTCGTCATTGCCTTGCCGCGGGGAGCCTCCACTGCTGTGATATCCGTGGGTGAAGCGTCACCCTCTTGTTGAGCGAGGGTCAAGGCCTCCGACTGCACTTCACTCCCGTCGAGGACGTGGCCGGTCGTGGTGCTCGATTCGGTCACTGGGGCTGCTGAAGGAGCGCTTGACGCTCCTAAAGCCGCAGACGACGGTGGTAGCGCTCGTCGGGCTCGCGGCCGGCATGGTGATCTGCCTGCCGATGATCCTGCGGCAGCTCCTCAGGTTGGCACGCGCGGCATCCCGGCGCTCGAATGACCCTGCCGCTCGACTCTCTGTCGCTGAGCTCCGGGGCTCGCCCACGCGGTCGGTCGCACTCCTGGCCACAGGGACGGTTGCAACCTTCCTGATGGTCCTGATCGGCGGTTCAGTCTCCGATGTTCAGCGAGCCGCGCAGCGAGGAGCATCGGACCTGCTCTCGAGCGCCGATGTGTGGGTCAAGCCCGGTGGCCCGGAGAACGTCTACATGACACAGTCCTTCACATATATCGAAACGCAGCGCCGACTACAGCATCTCGACATCGTGAGCTCGGTGCTGCCCTGGCACGACTCGTTTCTCGATCTGCCGGGAAGGCGAGTGTGGGTCCTCGGCGTTCCGCCCCAACTATCGTCGCAGATCGTCCCAAGCCAGTTGGTGGAAGGGTCGCTTCGCGCAGCCGACACGCATCTGAGCGAAGGCGGTTGGGGGGCGGTCAGCCAGACGATTGCTCGCGAAGACCACCTACATCTTGGGGAGCGCTTCACGATCCCCACCCCCACAGGCTACGCCAACCTCCGACTTGCCGCCACGATCGCAAACTACGGCTGGCTATCAGGCGCCATAGTCATGAACGGTGATGACCACATCAGACTTTGGGGCAGCACCTCCTCCGCCACCCAGCTAGCCGTCGCGCTCAAGCCCGGTACACCGATTGAACGGGGCAAGCGGGCAATCGAAGCGGCGCTTCCGGCCGGTTCGGCTCTGACGGTCAAGACGGTCAATGAACTGAGATCGGAAGTCAGCGCCGTCCTCGGCAGCACCCTCTCACGATTGAACGACACCACGATCGTTGTGCTGATCGCCACTGTCACATCAGTCATCGCCCTGATGATCGCCGCAATCTGGCAGCAGCGGGGGCGACTTGAAGCTCTGATCTCGATCGGCATGAGCTTCGGTCAGCTTGTTCGGCTGATCTTCTATGAGAGTGGCTTGGTGCTACTTTTCGGCTGCCTCATCGGAATTGCCGCAGGCCTGGTCGGTCAATATCTCATCGATGTCTGGCTTCACCAGACCACCAGCTCCCCCGTCCAGTTCACGCCGGGGTGGCAACTCGGGCTGCGCACCCTTGTGATCGTCGCGGCAATCTCAGCCGGGGCATCGATCATCGCAGGCCTACAGACGGTCAGATTCGGGCCACAGGCAGTCTTCCCTAACGAATGACCGTCTCCACTTGCCACTCTCGAACTGCGCTACCCAAGCACCCTCGGTATCGCCGTAAGCGGCCTTGGAATCGCGACCTGCTCGCAGACCAGACTTGAATACCTCGGCCCCGAAGGCTGCCCGGCCGACTCCAACATGGGCCACGGCAACGTCCTCGCTGAGTTTGCCATCGGAGCAGAAATCCTCCAAGAGGAAGTGGGAGTCGCGATCGTACGCGCCCCCGAACGAAACGGGCACTTCGCGCTGCTTTTCTACGCCAGCGGCGGCACACCGATCAGTGCTCAAATCGCACTCCCCGCCCTCCTCCTCCCAGCCCCCAACGCCGCCAGTATCCACATCGACGTACCGCCTGTCCCCACCCTCCCGGGAGCGCCAAACGTCGCCGTCGCGGAACTGAACGCCACGCTCGGATCGCGCGGACTCACCTACTACGAACACGCCCACGGCAAAACCACCAGCTACCACCCAACCGGCATCCTGCTGCCAGACCAATGCCCCCGTGGAGGCTTCCCCTTCACCGCCGCGCTCGCCTTCGAAGACGGCTCGCACGCGACGGCAAGGACGGCGGTGCCTTGCTCATAGCTGGCCAGGTACGCAAGGAGCGAACTCTTAGGTCCGCTCCTCATGATGGGGAATCAAGTAGTCCGCTAAACTACACTACACCCCACTACATGGCCGAAGCGACAGCCCAGAAGCCGTTCTCGATCCGGATGAGCGAGCGGACGATGTCGCGTCTGGAGCTGGGGGCGCGCCGTCGCGGCGAGGCGCGGGCGCGGACGGCGGAGCGGCTGATCGATGAGGGGCTGCGGATGGAGGACCATCCGGGCGTCGTCTTCCGGGACGGGCCGGCCGGGCGCCGGGCGGCGCTGTTTGGCGGCCCGGATGTGTGGGAGGTGATGGAGACGCTGAAAGGGACCGGGCTGCGGGGCGAGCGGGCGATCGCGGCAACGGCCGAGTGGGGCGCGTTGGCGGTGGCGCAGGTGCGCGTGGCGGCGCGCTACTACGGGGAGTTCCGCGAGGAGGTGGACGAGCGGATCGCGCTCAACCGCCGTGCAGCCGAGCGCGGACGCGAGGCGTGGGAGCGTGAGCGGGAAGCGCTCGCTTGAGGGTGCTGCTCGACGAGATGTACCCGCCCTCGATCGCCGAGCAGCTGCGCGGCCACGGCCACGACGTGGAGGCGATCACTGAGCGGCCATCGACGCGGTTTCCACCTCCACTAGCCTGAAGAGATGCTCGTCGAGCTTCTGTTCTGGGAGGGCTGCCCCTCGCACCCCAAGGCGCTTGCCGACCTGCGTGCAGCGATGGCCGACATAGCATTGGATCCGGGCACGGTCGTCCTCCGCGAGGTCCGCACACAGGAGGAGGCGGCCCGGGAGCGCTTCGTGGGGTCGCCGACGATCCGCATCGACGGCCTGGACATCCAGCCGCCCGGCGTGGAGCCGTTCGGGCTGACCTGCCGCATCTACCATCGTCGTGACGGCCGGGTTTCCCCGACACCGGACCCGGCTGACGTGCGCGAGGGGCTGCGCGCCGCCCGGGCCAACACCATCGAGAGGAGCCCGAGATGACAGCGATCGGCGACCACGCTCCGGCGTTCGCGCTACCGGATACCAATGGAACCACGCAGGCGCTGGACGGAGCCCCCGCGACGGTCATCGTGTTCACGTGCAACCACTGCCCCTACGCGCTGGCGTGGCACGATCGCATCATTGGGGTTGCGCGGGACTACGCCGGCCGTGGAGTGCGGGTGCTGGCGATCAACCCCAATGATGCAGAGCGCTATCCAGCCGACTCGCCGCTGGAGATGCGCGCTCGTGTCGGGCGCGGTGAGTTCGATGGGGTTCCGTACCTGCGCGACGAGTCCCAGGACGTCGCTCGTGCCTACGGCGCGAAGACCACACCGGATGTGTTCGTGCTCGATGCCGGTGGGACGCTCCACTACCGCGGCGCCCCGGACGGCGACTACGACGACCCTGCACAGAACGCGGCCTTCCTGCGCGGCGCCCTCGACGCGGTACTCGACGGCCGTGCTCCCGATCCGCCCGAAACCCCTCCGGTCGGCTGCTCGATCAAGTGGAAGCCCTGAGTTCGCGCGCTTTGCGAGCGGACGTGGCGGCTCGCCGCGTATCGCGTCCCTCGCGCAAAACTACAGGCGAGTGGTGGTGACCGCGGCCGACGAGCGCGCGTCTTGGATAGTGACGACGACCACGCGATTCTCCGACGCGATGAACACATAGACCAAGAGCAGCCAGCGCCACGGGCCCAGGAGGAAGCGGAATCCCTCCCAGGGTCCGCTCAGCGCCGGTCCCATCAGCGGGAAGCGCTCCAGTCCCCGCAGCGACCTCGCCACCCGCGCGCGAGTGTCGGCCGGCAGACTGTGCGTGCGGATCAGGTCTTCGAGGTCTTCGACCGCTGCACGGGCAAGCTCGACCCGGGCCACCGACTACAGCTCGTCCAGCGAGATCGTCTCACCTGCCCGCGCCTGACCGAGACCGAGCTGCGCGCGCTCGTGCGCACCGGGGATCCCATCCAGCAGCTCAACCACGTTCCGCGCATCCGGGTCCACATCGTCGAGCGCGCTCGACAGCAGCGAGCGTGCAACGGTCCCAGGCTGGACGTACATGCGCTCGGCCAGTCGCGTCAGCTTCTCCGCCTGCTCGCCATCGAGGGTGATGTTCAACCGCTCCATACCTACCACAATCCTACACAAAAAAGCACGCCGCGTGCCGGTACCGCCCACTCGACCTATCCCTGCGATAGGTTCCCGGGCATAGCCGCGCACGCTTCGACAGACCCTCAGCTGCGAGAGTCCGCGCCGGTCGGCCATAGCACCCGCGCGGAGGGGCGTCGCGGCGGGGTCTCGCGCGAGCTGTGGGTGCTGCTCGCAGGCGTCGTCGTGTTCGTGGCGATGACCGTTTGGTGGCTGACGCGGGACAACCAGGTGCAGGCCTCCGACGACCCCACGCTGGCCCACCCGCGCTATGTCTGCCCGCGACTTCACAAAGGCTGATAGACCGTGCAAATCGGCAGCGCGAAGATGCGCTCGCCGAGCATGAAGGGCAATGGCCCTGTGTGAAGCACAGCGCCAGCGAGGAAGCGGTCTCCGAGCTTGTCGCGTAGCCACGCCAGGTGCCTGGCGTCGGACGCTTTTGGGGCGGCGGTGGCCTTGATCTCGATCGCGACTACGCCGCCGGCGGACAGCTCGGCGATCAGGTCGATCTCGTGGCGACCGTTGCGCTCGCGTAGATGGTGCAGGCGCGGCCGAGGGGCGTTGAGCTCGAGCTCCGGCCTGATCTGCGAGAGAACGAAGGTCTCGACGACGCGTCCGAGCAGCTCGCCGTCGCGCATCACGGCCAGCTCGTCCAGGCCGAGCACGGCTGCGGCGAGGGAGGCGTCGGCGAGGAAACGCTTACTTGCCTTGGTCAGACGGGAGAGCCGGTTGGTGTGCCACGCGGGCAGCGGGTCGAGCACGAACAGGTTGGTGAGCAGCCGCTCGTAGGCAACCGCCGTCGCCCTGCTGAGCCCGGCGGCGTCATAGAGGGTCTTGCTGTCGGCAAGGCCCGCGGTGTTGAGGGCGAGCGCTTCGAAGTAGCGGCGCAGCAGCCGCGGGTCACGGTGGCCGCCGAGGCCCTCGGCGTCCCGGGTGAGCAGCTGCTCGAGGTAGCTATCGAGCCAAGTGGTGCGGACGGTGCCGGTCAGACGCAGGGCGGGCTCGGGGTAGCCCCCGCGCAGCGCGAGCTCCACATAGCCGCGCAGGTCCGGGGCATCGGCGGGTGGCGCAAACGCCGCGATCTCCCCCTGCGCGAGGGTGCTGAGGAACGGCTCAGAACGGGGGCGGCCGAGAATCTCACCGGCGGTGAGCCCATACATCTGCAGGCGCACCAGCCGCCCGGTGCCGGGCCACGTCGGAGCATCGAGATCCGCCCGCACACTGCCGGTCAGCAGGAAGCGGCCGGGGCGGGAATCCTCGTCGACGGCTCGCTTCACGGCGCCGAGCACCCCGGGGACGGCCTGCCACTCGTCGAGCAGAAGCGGCTCGGGCAGCGATCGCAGCGCGACATCCGGGTCGGCCCGGAACGCTCCCGCCTCGATGTCTCGATCGAGGTGCACGGTGGTCGTGACGTGACGCAGCGCGGTGGTCGTCTTCCCGGTTGCGCGTGGACCCGTGATCAGCAGGGCAGGCAGCTGGGCGAAGAGCTCTCGCAAGCGCCGGTCGACGAGGCGTGGCGTGTATTCCTGGGTGGCGATAAGCACAGCTTAGCGCTTTGGACCACCTTCCAGTGCCGTTTTGGACCATGTTCCGATGATGCTTTGGACCACATTCCAATATCGCTTTGGACCACCAGGCCTACCGCCGCTCGAACACCCCCACCACGTTCGAGACCCCCGCGGCGAACGGGAAGTCGGCCTCCTGTTCGCAGAGCACGCGGAACTGGTAGCGGGCGGGGCCGGGCAGGCGGAAGCGGTAGAGGTAGGCGAAGCGGCCCCTGGCGCGGGTGCGGATCACGTGGAACTCGATCCACCGCCCGCCGGGGGAGCGGGCCTCCAGCACGAGCTGCTTGCCGCCGGCTGGGAGCGGGCCGCCCAGCAGGCGGCCGCTGAAGTGGATGGCGCCGCCGGAGCGGGCGGTGCGCGGGGCGATGTGGAGATGCAGCGCGGCGGGCACGGTCAGCGTCAACGTGCGCAGCGCCGCGGGCTGCGCTTCCAGCGGCGTCCTGCGATAGCCGATGCGCAGCGTGGTGGAGGGCAGGTCGCGGGGCAGCACGAGGCTCCAGCGGCCGTTGGGGCCGGTGCGCGGGGCTGCGAGCAGGGTGCTCGCTGCGCCCCGATAGGCGGGCAATGCGCAGACCTCCAGCTGCGCGCCGGGGATCGGCGCTCCGCTCGTCCTGGCCGCTCCGGGTGGACGCCCGCCCGCGCTTGGCGGGCCGGTCAGCGTCCCTTCGATCGTGTGCGCGGGGCCGTAGCGGGCGCGCAGGCGGGCGCCACTATGGCGCTTCCAGTCCGCGGTGAGCACCGGGCTTTGCCCCGCCCCCTGGCCGCTTGCCGCCGTGCTCGCGCCGCAGGCGGCGGGGGTGCCGGGCAGCTGGTTGGCGACGGTGATCTCGCGGTCGAGCACGGTGGCGGCGTTGCCGGCGGCGTCGGTCACGCTCACCACCAGGTGGTGGGTGCCGTTGGTGAGGGCGGTCGTGTCGATCGGCAGGTCGGCGCTCGCTTCGGCCGGGCAGGGCTGGGTGTAGAGGAAGGCCGGCAGCCCGTCGGAGGTGGCGCCGACGCTGCGGCAGCGCCCGCTGTTTTCGTCGATCACCTCGTGCCGGATCGTCTGCCCATCGGCCTCGACGATCGCTTCGTACACGCCCGAGCCGGGGTCGCTCGCGTGAAACGCCACGTCGCTGGTGCCGCTCACGCTCGGGTCTTCGGCCAGCCCGCCGCTCACCGCGGAGACGGTCGGTCCCTTGGGCTGGGAGAGGACTATGTCTGCGGCGAAAAGCTCGACCTCGGCGTCGTAGGTGATTTTGCCGCCTTCGTTGGTGGGACATGACGTGACAACAAACGACCCGCAATAGGTGCTCAAACCGAGATAGCGACTATTTAGAGCGAGTGGTGGTACGACGACTCGGTTTTCTGCGGCCCGTGGTTCCGTAAGGCTGCCTTGCTTCACGCAGCTAGTTTTGATCTTGGCGGCACATTCGTCGAAGATCTGAGCGTTTTCGCCCACTGGTGCGACACCCCATAGCCAGAAGAGATACGACCCTTCTCCATTGCTTCCGCCTGGTGTTTCGCCTGCGCGCCATAGGGTCGCGCCTGCGATTGTCGCTCCTTCGGGGGCCTTGAAAGCCCAGGTGGCTATGTCGGTTTCTGAATCTGAGACACGGGCATAGCCAGCATCCAGCGCTGCAATTAGCCCGCCCCCTGATTCACATGTGTTCGACGTGATGTCGTAAAGAGGATGTGCCGACGCACTCCACCCATCCGTAGGCGCGACCAACCCGGAAGGGGTGCGGCAGGAGTACACGTGGTACTCCCCAGCCCGCGCGGCAGGCACCGAAACGGCTAGCGCAATGGCTGCGACGAGGGCGGCCGCTGTCAGTGCTCGCGGCGCCATCGCAAAGGCAGCTCGGCGAGACCGTAGATACCGGTGATGCCCTCGAACACCGGCTGGCCGGCCAGTTCCAGGCCCGGCATCCGCGGGGCGAGGAAGGCCAGCGCCTCCTGCAGCTCCACGCGCGCGAGGTTGGCGCCGACGCAGAAGTGAACGCCCGCGCCGAACGTCAGCACCCGCGCGCGGTTGCTGGCCGATCTTCGATCGGTAGCGGCGATGTTGAATTCGTCGGGGTCCGCGCCGGCGGCGCCCCCGGCGCCGTTGCCACCCGCGGGGAGATCGCGGTTGCCGGTGAAGGCGCACACCATCACGATCGTGCCCTCCGGGAAGGTGACGTCGCGGAAGGTGACCTCCTCGACGAGGATGCGGGCGGTGAAGGGGGTGATGGGCTCGTAGCGCAGCGCCTCCTCCACCGCCTGGGCGGCCAGCTCGGGCCGTTCCCCCAGCAGCTGCCACTGGTCGGGGTGTTCGGCGAGCAGCCTGATCGCGTGCGCGAGCTGGCTCTGGGTGGTGTCCACGCCGCCGATCAACACGTTCAGCACGAGGTTCACGCACTCCACGTCCGACAGGCGCTCGCCCTCCTCTTCGGCGGCGATCAGCAGTGAGATCAGGTCCTCCCCGGGCTGCTCACGGCGGGCGCGCACCAACCCCCACGCGTACTCGTAGAACTCCGACACCGCCTGTTCGATCGCCGGTTTCTGCTCGGTCATCGAGATCGCGTCGAACTGGCGCTGGATCCAGTTGGACCAGTGGTGCAGGCGCGGGGCATCCTCCAGGGGGGCGCCCATCACGTGCGCGATCGCCTGCGAGGGGTAGGGCTTGGCGACGTCGCGCACGAACTCGCAGGTGGGGGGCCCCGGTGGGCCGGGCGCGCCGGACTCCCCACTCACCCCGACGCCCCCTGGTGGGGCGGGCCCGAATCCACTCCAAATCTCCTCCAGCAGCCGGCGCATCGCGGGGCGGTGGCGCTCCACCGCGCGCGGGGAGAGGGCGGGGTTGACGAGGCTGCGCAGACGGGTGTGGTCGGGGCCGTTGATGTGGAGGATGTTGCGGCGCATCTCCTCGTACAGCGGCCCCTCGCGCACGTCGAAGATCTGCGCGATGGTCATTCCGGGGAAGATCGCGGCGCGCGTGCGCAGGAAGAACTCGACCGCCTCGCGGTCCAGCACCGCGTAGCCGTAGGGCCCCGTCGCCAGCCACCCGCCGTTGGCGCGAAACCCGCCCAGCAGCTCCTGCATTCTCGCGTGGAAGCGCGCTCCTCGCAGCGCGGGGTCGAGGTAGTCGAGGGTGGGCAGCTCCAGCTCATCCACGCGCGGCATGCGGCGACGCTACCACGCGCGGACTCGACTCGCGCGCGGCGCGCCCCATCCCTCATCCCCTTTTTCCTCCCGCGGGCGGCGTGGATGCTTCCCGGTCCGCGGGTTGCCCGCCCGCCGTCCCGGCGCGGCGGGCGGTGTGCCCTATTTTTTGGGGTGGACGATCTGCTTGAGACCCGCTCCCGGGGTGAACTTGGGTGCCTTGGAGGCCTTGATTTTGACTTTCTCCCCGGTGCGCGGGTTGACGCCCTGGCGCGCGGCCCTTTTCACCACGGAGAACTTGCCGAAGCCGGTGATCACGACCTCGTCGCCTTTCTTCAGCGCCTTGCCCACGGTGGTGACGAACGACTCGAGCGCACGCGAGGCGTCGGCTTTGGAGAGACCGCTGTCAGTGGACAGCGCGTCGACGAGCTGCGTCTTGTTCATGGATGCTCCCTTTCGAGTTGAAGAACCGGCAAGGCGCGCAGACTAGCGATATCGGCGGAAAGACCGCTTGCCAGAAAGGAATCGGCTTCTTGCGGGACCGTCGGCGGGGGTTCCGCCAGGCGCCCCGACGCGACCACGGAGGTGCCGCCAGGTGCCCTGGCGCGACCACGGCGCGGGCGGGGCGGCCTACCTCGCCAGCTTCTTGCCGGGGTTGAGCAGACCCTTCGGGTCGAACACCCGCTTGATCTCCTCGTGCAGTCGCAGCGCCCCCTCCGGCCACTGCCGGGCGAGCTGGCCGCTCTTGCACCAGCCCACTCCATGCTCGCCGCTGATCGAGCCGCCCAGCCGCACGGCGAGCGCGAACAGCTCCTCGCTGGCCGCCGCCGCGGCGGCCAGCTCGGTCTCGCTGCGCGGGTCCACGAGCAGGTTGGCGTGCAGATTGCCGTCGGCGCCGTGACCCCACGCGCACGAGCGCAGCCCGTGGCGGGCGGCGATCTCCGCGAAGCACTCCAGCGCCTCGGCGAGCCGCTCGACCGGCACCACGACGTCCTCGCTGACCTTCCCCCCGCGCATCGCGCTGACCGCGCCGGGCACGCGGTCGCGCCATTCCCACAGCCCCGCGCGGTCGGGACGGCGCAGCTCCAGCGCGCTTGAGCCGAGCACCGACGCCAGCTCGGCGTAGGCGGCGCGCGCCTCTTCGCGCGTGCCGTCCACCTCGGCCAGCAGCATGAACTCGGCGTGCAACGGCAGCGGCATCGCGCTGGCGCCGGCCCACGCGCCGGCCGCCATCCGCAGCGCGTCGCCGTCGAGGAAGTCCAGCGCCGCGGGCACGATCCCGGCGCCGAGCACGTCGAGGATCGCCGCGCACCCCTGTTTGCGCGTGGCGTGGAAGGCGATCAGCGGCAGCGCCACCTCGGGGGCCGGCATCAGCCGCAGGCGCACGGCGGTGATGATCCCCAGCGTCCCCTCCGAGCCGATCAGCAGGTTCTTGAGGTCATACCCGGCGACGTCCTTGCGGTGGGCGCCCCCGACCGCGATCGTCTCACCGGGCGCGATCACCGCCTCCAGGCCGGTCACCCAGTTGCCGGTGACGCCGTACTTGAAGGCGTGCGGGCCGCCGGCGTTGGTGGCGACGTTGCCGCCGATCTGCGACTGCTCGCAGGCGCCGGGGTCGGGCGGGAAGCACAGCCCGTTCTCGCGCGCCAAACGCTGCACGTGGCGCGTGCTGACGCCGGCCTCGGGGTGCATCCGCCACAGCGCCGGCTCCAGTTCGCGCACCGCGCGCATTCGCTCCAGCGCGCACACCACGCCGCCGCCGAGCGGCACGGCGCCGCCGGCCAGCCCGGTGCCGCCGCCGCGCGCAATCAACGGCACGTCGCGCTCGTAGCAGAGCGCCATCACGGCCGCCACCTCCGCCGTGCTGGCGGGGCGCACCACCAGATCGGCGTTGCCGCCCAGGCCGCGGTTGCGGGTGGCGTCGTGGTTGTACTGCGCCCAACCGCCTGCCCTGGCGCCGCCGTTCGCCGGGTCGGCGGGGGATAGCACGTGCTCGGCGCCCACCACGCGCGCGAGCTCGTCGTGCAGGAGCGCGGTATCGGTGAGCGTGCCCACCATCTCAGCGTAGATCCCCCGTGGGAAATGGACCCGTTCGTCCCGCCCGCCCGGATGAGGCCGGTGAGGGCGGGGGGTCGTCAATCAACTTTTCAGACCCCAACCCTTCATTTTGTGAAGTGTTGGAGGGCCGATTGAAAGACATCTCCACCCCCCCGGCGCGGGCGGGTGGGGTGGGTGGAGCGGGTGGGACCAAGACCCGCTCCAGTTGGCGGCGCAACAGGCGGTACCCGCTGAACGGGTCCACCGCGGAATGACCCAGGATGAAGCTCGCCTTGCGATCGTCCAGCGCCGTGTTGGCCGGCAGCGACGGCGCGAGGGGGCCGTCGCGCACCAGTTCCATCTCGCAGCCAAACGCGCGCGCGAGCAGGCGCATCTGCGCGAGGCGACCCAGGGTTGTGGGGCCCGCGGTGTTGAAGGTGCCCTCGCACTCCTGCGCGATCAGCTCGCACAGGCGCTGCGCGTAATCCCACGCGTAGGTCGGCGAGCGGCGTACGCCCGCGGGCGCCAGCAGCAGCCGTCCGGCGCGCAGCAGGGTCACCCACTGCAGCGATTGGCCGGAGCGAGTCCACACGTGCCGCGCACGCTCCTCCTGGCCGTTAGGGGGAGGGGGGAGGGGGGAGGGGTGGCGCATCTCGGTAGCCGCCGGGATCGCGAGGTTGACGCCGTACACGTCCGCGGGGCGGGTGATCAGCCAGCTGCCGCCGTATTCCTGCACGAGCCGCTCGCGGGCCAGCAGCGAGCGCCCGAGCGCGGTGCTCGGCGCGGTGAGGTCCTCCTCATCCCAGCACTCCCCGGAGGAGCGCTCGCCGCTGAACACCAGATCGCAGGAGACCAGCACGTAGCGGGCCCGCACCGCGCGCGCCGCGGCGAGCGTGTTCTCGGCGCCCAGCAGATCGGCCTGCGCCAGTCGCGGCTCGCGCTCCACACGCCCGCGACCGCTCGGTGCGCCGGCGTGCACCACCACGTCCGGTTCGAGTTCTTCGGCGAGCGTCACGCAGGCGTGGCGGTCGGTCACGTCGAGCCGCTCGGTGCGCGCGCCGAGCAGGCTCACGGGCGTCTGCAGCCAGGTGCCCACCACGCTCCAGCTCTGCTGCGACGCCGCGGCGGCCACGTTCGAGCCGATCAGCCCGCTGACGCCGGTCACGAGCAGGCGCATCGCTGCCCCCCGTCAAACCGTCTGCCCCGCTCCTCCCCCTGCAAAACCCCGCGGCGCTGCATTGCCCTGCCGCGCATCGCCCGTCACATTATACATCTGTGTACGCCTCTATCAAGGACATATAGAAATGCCACATATCAACAATTGCCCAACCTTGGGACGGCCGTGGCGGTCGGTCGGCTATTCCCCGTGAGGCAGGAAGGCGTCGCTGCCGTAGCGCGCGAACGGGAGCGGCGTGGAGCTGAGGCGGTTGGCGAGCATCCAGCGCGACAATTCGGCGATGTGCGCCGGCTGGATCCTCCCAAACGGGACGCCGCCGGCGTCAAACAGCGGCAGGTAGGCGCGCAGCGAGGCGGCGGTGAGCGCGCGCGGCAGACCCGGGTTGGCGCGCAGCAGCGCGCCCAGCGAACGCGCGGGATCGCGCAGCGTGTCCTCGTAGCCGCGCACGGTGGCCGCCACGAAGTCGCGCACCAACGCGGGGTCCGAGCGCGCCAGGGCGCGGTTGGCGAACGCCACCAGCCCCGGGTAGGAGGGCCCGCCGTTGCGGTCCAGCCAGAACGACGTGATCGGGTGGCCTTCCACCGCCAGGCCCACCCCGTCGTCGGGGACGAACCCGGTGAACGCCGCCACGCGGCCGGCGAGCAGCGCCTGCGCGCCGTTGAAGCCGACCGTCACCACGTGCACCTTCGCCGGGTCGCCGCCGGCGTGGCGCACCTCGGTGTCGAGCACCGCCAGATCGGAGGGCACGCCGGTGATTCCCACCGCGCGGCCCTGCAGCTGGGCGGGCGAGCCGAGATGCTCGGAGGCCAGCGCGATCAGTCCACCGACGGGGCGCTGCACGAGCGTCATCACCGCCTCGTCGCCGCCGCCGCGGTCGATCTCCTCAGCGACATCGCTGCCATCGGCCAGCCCAAACTGCGCGCGGCCGGCGCTCACCAGGCTGAGCGGTTCGACCGTTGCGCTGGGGGCCACCACCTGCAGCTCGATGTGCTCGCGCCGGTAGTACCCGGCTGCCAGCGCGCGGTAGATGCCGGCGTGCACCGCGTTGGGCGTAAAGTCGAGGATCAACGTCGCCTTCGTCGGGTGAGCCAGCGGGGCGGGCAGGGTCGCTGGGTTGGCGCCCACCGCGGCTCCGCCGCCCTCCCCACCCCCCCTGCCGGCGGTCCCGCCCGAGGAGCCGCAGCCGCAGATCGCGGTGGCTGCCGCCGCGAGCATCACGATCGGCGCCGCCAGGTGTCGGTATCTTGCAGTCATCGTGAAAAGCGCCACCTCCCCACCGCAGGCGGACGTGGCGGACGCGCGCACGCTATCGGGGGAGGCGGTCGAGGAGCTCTATACCGCGGCCGCGCTCGCCGCGCACGCCGACCCGCCGGGGGCGCCACCGCTGCGCGACGCCGACCCGATCGGGCGCCCCGGCGAGTACCCGTTCACACGCGGGGTGTACGAGTCGATGTACCGCGGGCGGCTGTGGACGATGCGCCAGTTCGCCGGGTTCGGCACCAGCGAGGAGACCAACGAGCGCTTCCACTACCTGCTGGCGCACGGGCAGACAGGCCTCTCCACCGCGTTCGACATGCCCTCGCTGATGGGCCACGACTCCGACAGCCCGCGCTCGCTCGGGGAGGTGGGGCGCGAGGGGGTGGCGGTCGACACCGTGCAGGACATGAAGACGCTGTTCGCGGGGATCGACCTCGGCGAGGTGTCGGTGTCGATGACGATCAACGCGCCCGCGGCGATCATGCTGGCCTTCTACGTGGCGGCCGCGGAAGCTGGCGAGACGGCCGACGCGATCGCCGAGCAACTCGGCGCAGCCTCCACCCGCGCCGACGGAGTCGCCTCGGAGGGGTCGGCGAATGGAGGCCGGCTGCTGGAGCATCTCTCCGGCACGATCCAGGCCGACATCCTCAAGGAGTACATCGCCCAGAAGGAGTGGTGCTTCCCGATCGACCCGGCGATGCGCCTGTGCGGCGACATGATCGAGTGGTGCACCCGCCGCATGCCGCGCTGGCACCCCATCTCGATCTCCGGCTACCACATCCGCGAGGCCGGCGCCACCGCGCAGCAGGAGCTCGCCTTCACGCTCGCCGACGGCCTCACCTACGTGCGCCAGGCCGTGGAACGCGGCCTCGACGTGGACGAGTTCGCGCCGCGCCTCTCGTTCTTCTTCAACGCCCAGATCGACCTGTTCGAGGAGATCGCCAAGTACCGCGCCGCGCGGCGTATCTGGGCCCGGGAGATGCGCGAGACCTTCGGCGCGAAGAACCCCCGCTCGTGGCTGATGCGCTTCCACGCGCAGACCGCCGGTGTCAGCCTGACCGCGCAGCAGCCGCTCAACAACATCATCCGCACCACCGTCGAGGCGCTCGCGGCGGTGCTGGGCGGCGCGCAGTCGCTGCACACCAACAGCTACGACGAGGCGCTCGCGCTGCCCACCGAGGAGGCGGTGCGCATCGCGCTGCGCACGCAGCAGGTGATCGCCCACGAGACCGGCGTGGCGGGCACCGCCGACCCGCTCGGGGGCAGCTACTTCGTGGAGGCCATGACCGACCGCATGGAGGCGCGCTGCTACGAGTACTTCGAGAAGATCGAGCAGCTCGGGGGCATGGTGGAGGCGGTAAAGCGCAACTTCCCCCAGCGCGAGATCGCCGACGCCGCGTTCGAGCTGCAGCAGCAGATCGACGCCGGCGAGCGGATCGTGGTCGGCGTCAACAGCCACGTGCTCGACGACGAGCAGCCGCTGCCGATCCTGCGCATCGACCAGGCGCTCGAACGCAAGCAGCTCGACCGCCTGCAGTCCGCGCGCGCGTCGCGCGATGGCGCCGAGGTGGAGCGCACGCTGGCCGCTCTGCGCGAGGCGGCGGCGCACCCCGATCGCAACCTGATGGAGCCGCTGCTCGACTGCGCCCGCGCCTGCGCCTCCGAGGGCGAGATCGTCGAGTCGCTGCAGCAGGTGTTCGGCGATTACACCGAGACACCCGTTTTCTGACGTGAGGGGAATGGCGATGCCTGGGGTGGCGATGTTCTCTTTAAAAAAGCCCTATAACACTTTACAAAATGAAGGGTTAGGGTCTTGAAAGTTGATGCACAACCCCCACGCCTCAATCCCGCGCCTTCACGATCCCAACGCGCTCTTAACTTGACCTTTGCCCGCGCTTAGGGAGCCGTGGAATAGGTTTGTAGGGGATGCCCGAGCGACGGATCGACAGGCGCACCTTCATCAAGGGGGGAGTGGTGGCAGGCGGGGCGCTGCTGGGTGGCACCGCGATGGCGGCGGTCGCCAAAGAGGTCGTCGAGCCCGCGGCGCCGACGCCGCACCTGCCCCGGCAGCTTCCGGGCCCGGTCACGCAGCCCACCACCAGCGTGCCCGAAGGGGCGCTCGGGCAGCCCCAGCCGCCGGCCCGGCGCTCGCCGGCGCGCTCCGCGCAGCCCAACATCCTCGTGATCATGGTCGACCAGCTGCGCACGCCGCAGTGGTTCACCGCCTCGCCCACGCTAGCGCGGATGCTGCCCAACATCTCCCGCCTGCACCGCGAAGGGGTCTCCTTCGAGCGCCACTACACCGCCTCCAACGACTGTTCGCCGGCGCGCGCGGCGTTGCTGACTGGCCTCTACACCCACCAAACCGGGTGCATGATCACGGGCGGCTCCACGCTCGACCCCGGCTTCCCGACGTGGGGGACGATGCTGCGCGAACAGGGCTACGACACCTGGTGGTATGGCAAGTGGCACCTCACGCACGGTGACAACAAGTGGTCGGTGCTGGAAAACGCGGGGGCGCTGGAGCCCTACGGCTTCGAGGGCGGCACCTACCCCTCGCCCGACGGCGGCCCCGGACAGGGCTGGCGCGTGGACCCGCTGATCGCCAACCAGTTCGAAGAATGGTTTGCCGAAGGCGGCGAATCCTCGCAGCCGTGGTGCACCACCGTGTCGTTCGTCAACCCCCACGACATCGCGTGGTGGCACAAGTGGAGCGACCGCGTCCCCTCCGAGCGCAGCGCCCCGGCGCTGGTGCGGGGGCTGCCCCCCAACTACGAGACGCCGGAAATGCTCGAAGCTCAGCGCAAGCCGCTGCTGCAGCTCTCCTTCCAGCAGACCGCGGCGCGGGCGTTCGGCCCGGTGCCGTTCACCGGTCCGGACGCGCGGCGGAAATGGCAGCACTTCATGGACCTCTATGTGAAGCTGCAGCGCAACGTGGACGCCCACGTCGGGCGCGTGCTGCGGACGCTGGAAAGCAACCCGGGCGTGGCGGCCAACACGGTCGTGCTGTTCACCTCCGACCACGGCGAGTACGGCGCCTCGCACGGCCTGCGGGGCAAGGGCGCCGGCGCCTACGAGGAGGCGATCCGGGTGCCGCTGATCGTCAAGGACCCGCGCGGCGCGCTCACCTCGGCCCCGCGCCGCCCACGCACGCAGCTGACCTCGAGCGTCGACGTGGCGCCGCTCTTGCTGCGGATCGCCAGCGGCTCGGATGCGTGGCGCTCCGAACAGCGCTACGCGCACATCGCAGGCCGCGCCGATCTCGCGGCGATCCTCGCCAGCCCCCGCGCGCGGGGGCGCCCGTACGTGCTGCACGCCACCGATGAGATCGTCACCGAGTTCGCCACCGAAACGTACGCGGCAGACGCGCCGCTGCACGTGGTGGCGCTGCGCACCGCCAACGCCAAGTTCGCCACCTACTCCAACTGGAGCGCGGAAGGGATCGAGCCCCAGCAGGAGGGCCAGGAGCGCGAGCTCTACGACTACCGCACGCGCGCCGGACGCCTGGAGCTGCACAACGGCGCCGGCACCAGCCCGCTGGAAGGGCAGCTGATCGGGCTGTACCGGCGCGCGCTGGCCGAGGAGCTGCGCGGCCCGCTGCCGGTCCACCTGGCCGACGCGCACGGGCTGGGCCTGGAGAACTACTTCCAGACGGCCAAGAAAGCGGCGCGCGGCGCCGCCCTGGCGAGGCTGCGCCGCCAGGAAGGCGAACACGGGCCGCTGAGCCCGTTCGGCGAAGCGGGCAGCCCTCAGCGCGGCGGCGGCCCCGCGGGTGGCGAACCCGCGGGTGGCGAACCCCCTGGATCAGGGGACAGACTGCGCGGCGGAGGACCCCAGCACCTGTCCCGTCGCTGACAGCGCCCGCACGGCCACGTCGGTGCCGGCGCCGGCGCTCACCGGGATCGTCGTCTGAAAGCCGTGGCGGGGCACGCTGGTGAGCGGCGCCAGATTTTCCGCGGAGCTGCCGCCCAGCACCTGCCAGGAGGCGACGTCGGTGGCGCCGTTCCAGCTCGCCTCCACCGTCGCGCCAGCCGCCGCGGCCTGTACCGCGATCGCGGGCGCCGTCGCCGGCTGGCCGCTCCACGGCGACAGGTAGGTGCGGAAGTCCTGCACGTTCTTGCCCAGCGTGCCGTCGAGCAGCACGTGGCCGGAGGAGCTGAACTCGGTGAAGTTCGCCAGCCCCCCATAACCCAGCAGCCAGGCGCCGCCGGGCAGGCTCAACGTGTTGCCCTGGCTGGATGCCAGCAGCGTTTTGCTCGGGTTGACGAAGCGCTTGAGCAGCGTCACCGTGTGCGAGGAGAGGTCGGCCCGCAACAGCAGGCCGCTGGATTCCCTCTGCTTGGGCGGGTCGGAGGCGTTGTTGAACAGCGAGATCAGCCCACCCGGCTGAAACTCCGCGTCGTGCTGCCAGTAGAAGCGCACCCCCGCTCCGAGTTTGAAGCTGGAGTGCCCGCCGTCGCCGAGCAGCCAGTCATAGCCGCCGGTGTGCATGTTCACGTCGTACAGCGTCCACGTGTTGCGCGCCGACAGCATCACGTTCCCCGGCTGGCCGGCGTTGGCGCCGGCGGCGCTCGACGGTTCCGGGGAAATCGAGTTGATGTGCACGTAATCCCACGGGTATTCACCCGAGGAGACGTGGTTGAGCGAGTCCTTCAGGGGGATGTGCCCAAGTGAGTGCCACTCCCACATCACCAGGCCCGTCTTGACGTCCACCTCCTCGGTGATCGAGTCCAGCAGGATCCCGTGCGCGGAGCCATGCACCGAGGAGAGGTTCATGTGGATCGGGTCGAACGCGTCGATCCACGCGGTGCCCGCGGGCGTCAGCCGGATCTCATGCAGGTCGGCGCGGTAGCCGTTGCCGGCGCGGACCGTGGCGATCTGCTGGTAGGCGCTGTTGTAGATCACGTCTTCGCCCTCGCCAAAGCCCACCTTGATGATGCGGCCCTGCCACCACGTCAGTACCGGCTTGCCTTCATAGCTCTGCACCTGGAAGTTGGTGGCGGCGTCATCGCGCGGCAACGGGTGAAACCACACCAGCGCGCCGTTCTGTTCGGCGATCATCGGCCCCGGCGCCCCCAGACCCTGGTAGGGGGCGAGAAACAGGTCGCCGCTCGCCGCGCCAGCCTTCGCCGGCGTCGTGATCGCCACCGTCGAGGGGGTCAATTCCGGCGCCGAGAGGTAGTGCTGCACCGCGTGCGGGTCGCCCGGGTTGCGCGGGAACTGCACCTGGCTGACGCTCGCCTGATGGGCCACCGTGAAGGTGGTGGTGACCGTCTGGTCAGGCGTCCCGGCGCCCGCCAGCGCATGCACGGTGACGCGCTCGCCAGCGAGAAACGGCTTGTCGGGGATGAAGCTCTCGCCGGTGCCGGTGGAGTACGCCTGCAGGCGCCCCGCATGCGTCCCGCTGCGCGAGCCAACCACGCTGACGTTGGCCACCGTCGTGCCCGCGCCGCCGAGAAAGCTGATCTGCGTGGTGGGGGAGGCGTCGGGGGTGCCGGGCAGCGGCGACACCGTCACCGCGTTGGCGGCCGCCGCGGCAACCGCGGCCGGATCGCCGAGCGCGACTGAGGCCGAGGTGGCGCTCCCACCGCAGGAGCTGAGCGCGGCGGCGATCAGCGCCGCGAGGAGCAGTGCCCCCAGAGGTCTTTGCATGGCCGTAACATAACCGTTGCCGGCTCGCCACGGCGCAGGGTTGAAGGCTTCGCGCGCGAGGCACCGAAACTCATAGCCGGCGGCGTTGTCTGAGACTAGGATTCCCCTCTCGACCGGCGCGCGCCACCGGAGGACCGATGCAGCAGCGACGATTGCAGGCCACATCGTGAAAAGGAGCGACCGCCGTCCCGGCCACACCGGTGGAGGCTGGACGCCCGTGCGCATCTGGGTGGGAGAGCAGGCCCACCACCACCGCTGGCTGCGGCGCGGGCTGGTGCTTGGAGGCGCGTTGGTTCTCACATCGAGCGCCGGCGCGCTGACGGTCGGCGGCAACCGGATCATGGCCGAGGAGGCCGCGTTCCGCGGGCCGGCGGCGCCGCGGTGCGTACCCACCACGCTCAACCGCAGCGACCTGCTGCCCGGCACACAGCTGCGGGTCTCGCCGCTGCCAGACTCGCTGGATGCCTCGCCGCACACCCAGATCAGCCTGCTGGGAATGCCCGGCGGTCAGCTGCGCCAGATCGTCCTCAGCGGGTCGGCAACCGGGGTGCACCCCGGCCACGTGGTGGCCTACTCCCAGGGCGACGGCGCCAGCTTCCTGCCCGCCGCGCCCTTCCAGCCGGGAGAGATCGTCACGGTGCGCGGCCAACTGCTAGCCCACGGACACTGGGAGCCGTTTGCCTTCCACTTCACGATCTCCGTGCCCGATCCGGTCCCCACCAAGCCGCCGGGCAAAGAGCCAGAAGGGAAGCCGGGTGAAGTGCAGCACTACCACTCGGCGCCCAGCCTGAACGCGCCCTCTGTGCAGGTGAGCAACGACACGGAATCGAGTGCCGGGGACATCTTTACCGCCCCCTACTCCGGACCGGGCGGCGACGGCCCGATGATCACCGAACCGGGCGGCCAGCTGGTGTGGTTCGATCCGCTCCCCAAGGGGAACTATTCGGCCAACCTGCAGGTGCAGAGCTTCGAAGGCCAGCCCGTGCTGACGTGGTGGCAGGGGTATATCCCCCCGCAGGGGTTTGGCGAGGGCGAAGTGGTGATCGCCAACAGCTCCTACAAGCAGATCCTGCACGTCCACGCCGGCAACGGCTTCACGGCCGACCTGCACGACTTCCGCCTCGGCGCCAACGACACCGCGCTGCTGACCGTGTTCAACCCGATCCACTGCAACCTGACCGGCGTCCACGGGCCCCAGGACGCGGCGGTCAACGACAGCCTCTTCCAGGAACTGGATCTGCGCACCGGCCTGGTGCGCCGCCAGTGGGACAGCCTCGACCACGTGTCGCTGGAAAGCTCCTACTCCACGCCCTACGGCTCCAGCACCGAATGGCCGTTTGACTTCTTCCACGCCAACTCGCTCGACCCCGAGCCCGGCGGGGAGATGCTGGTCTCCGCGCGCAACACGTGGGCGCTGTATGAGGTCAACGAACAGACCGGCCAGGTGCAGGCGCAGGCGGGGGGCAAGCACAGCACGATCAAGATGGGCTCGGGCACGCTGACCGCCTTTCAGCACGACGCCACGCTGCTGCCCAACGGCCTGATCTCCGTGTTTGACAACGGCGGCGTGCCGACCGTGCACCCGCAGTCGCGCGGGATCCTGGTGGCGCTCAACCAGAAGACGGGCACCGAGTCGCTGGTGTCGGAGTTCGAGCACCCCGGCAGCGCGCTGAAAGCGGGCAGCCAGGGCAACGTGCAGCTGCTGGGAAGCGGCAACCTCTTCATCGGCTGGGGGGCCGAACCGTGGTTCTCGGAATTCAGCCCCTCCGGCCAGCTGCTCTACGACGCGCACATGCCATCGGGCGACCAATCCTACCGGGCCTACCGCTTCCCCTGGACGGGCACTCCCTCGGGCGCGCCGGCGATCGCCGCGAGTGCTGGAAAATCGAGCCCACCCACCCCGGTGACGGTGTATGCGAGCTGGAACGGGGCCACCGAGATCGCCTCCTGGCGGGTGCTGGCCGGCTCCTCCGCCAAGCAGCTCGCCCCGGTGGCGAGCGGCGCGCGCGGCGGCTTTGAGACGGCGATCGCCACACCCGGCCCCGAGGCGTACGTGCAGGTGCAGGCGCTCAGCGCCTCCGGCGCGGTACTCGGCACCTCGCCGGCGATCAAGGGGTGAGCGCCCGCGGGCACGCCGCCGAGCTCGGGGCGCTGGCGGTAAAGATCGAAGCCTGCCGGCGCTGCCCGCGGCTGGTCGCCTGGCGCGAGCAGGTGGCGCGCGAGCGCCGCGCGGCGTTTGCCCACGAGCGCTACGCCGCGCACCCCGTGGCCGGCTTCGGGGATCCCACCGCGCGGGTGCTGATCCTGGGCCTGGCGCCCGCAGCGCACGGTGGCAACCGCACGGGGCGGATCTTCACCGGCGACCGCTCGGGCGACTTCCTGTTCGCGGCGCTGTGGCGCGCCGGCTTCGCCAACCAGCCCACCTCCACGCACCGCGAGGATGGCCTGCGGGTGCGCGACGCGTGGGTCAGCGCCGCGGTGCGCTGCGCGCCGCCGGCCAACCGCCCCGACCCCGCCGAGCGCGACGCCTGCCTGCCGTGGAGCGACGCGGAGCTGGCGCTGCTGGGGGAGATCCGCGTGGTGCTCTGTTTGGGGGCGTTCGCCTGGGACGCCGCGCTGCGACTACGGGCGGGGGCCGCGGGCAGGAGCGGGAGGGGCGGGGGCGGGGGCGGAGGCATGCCACGGCCTCGGCCCCGCTTCGGCCACGGCGCCGAGCACCCGGGGGAGCCGTTTACGCTGCTCGGGTGCTTTCACCCCAGCCAGCAAAACACCTTCACCGGCAGGCTCACGCCGCCGATGATCGACGCCGTCCTGCGACGCGCGCGGGAGCTGGCCGGTCTCGACTGAGCCCGTATCGACGCGTGCGGGAGCTGGCCGGCCCTCGGCTGAGCCCCGTATCGCCGCGTGCGGGAGCTGGCCGGCCCTCGGCTGAGCCCCGTATCGACGCGCGCGGGAGCTGGCCGGCCCTCGGCTGAGCCCGAATCGCGGGGCGGATCATCCGTTGAAGCGCGGGTATTCCCCGTTAAGCGCGAGCGGCGAACGTACGATCTAGGGAGTGTGAGAGCGATCGACACGCCCCTGCGCCAACGCCGCGCGCGCCTGCCGTTGCTCGGCTCGCTGCTGGCCGTGCTGGCGGCGCTCGCGCTCGGCCTCGCCCCCGCTGGCGCCCCCGCGGCCGAACCGGGGGTGGTGCTTGCCAACAGCTTCAGCCCCCACGTCGGCGATCTGAAGGCGCTCGGCGTCCACTGGGTGCGCGTGTTCGCCACCTGGCCCGATCTGGAGCCCGCCCCCGGCGACTACTCCCCCAGCTGGATCGCCAACTACGAACGCCTCTTCCACGAACTGCCCGCGGGCACGAAAGTGATCGTCGCGGTGGTCGGAACCCCGCAATGGGAGACCGGCTCCTCCGATGAACACACGCCCCCCGCCAATCCCCAGGATTACGCCGCCTTCGTCGGTGGTCTGGCCCAGCGCTTCGGCTCTCGTGTGGCCGCGTACGAGCTGTGGAACGAGGAGGACTCGCCCAGCTGGTGGGTGGGCGCCCCCAACCCCGCCGCCTACGCCGCGCTGCTGCGCGACTCCTACCCGGTGATAAAGGCCGCCGAACCCAACGCCACGGTGCTGGTCGGCGGGCTGACCGGCAACGACTACCCCTTCCTCGAAGCGCTCTACCAGGATGGCGCCAAGGGCTACTTCGACGCCGTAGCCGTGCACACCGACACTGCCTGCAACATCGTCTCCCCCTACAGCTTCCTGCGCGAAAACGACGGGCACATGATCCCCGACTCGTTTCTCGCCTACCGCGAAGTCCACAACGTGATGCTCGCCAACGGCGACGACAAGCCGATCTGGATGACCGAGCTCTCCTGGCGCACCACCCCCTCGGAGTGCGACGAAGGATTCTGGGCAGGGCGCAAGGCGCAGGGCGTCACCGACCAGCAGCAGGCCACCTACCTCAGCCAGGCCTACCACTGCCTCGCGCAGGACCCCTACGTGCAGGTGGCGATCTGGTTCCCGCTCCAGGACCAGGGCGCCGACGCCTCCGGCCTGCTGCGCGCCAATGGCTCGCGCAAGCCCTCGTTCGCCGCCATGCAGGACTACGCCCGCCACGGCGATCAGCTTTCAGAAACCTGCGGGTCGTTCTCCGGGCCGAGCATCGACGTCTCCGCGCCCGCCGACCACACCACCTATACCGGGACCCTGCCGATCAGCGTCTCCGCGCGCGACCCCGAGGGGGTGGGGCGGATCACGCTCGAGATCAACGGCAGGCTGATCCGCAACTACACCAACCAGGCGTTTCCCCGCAGGCTCGCGGGGGCGCTGCACTGGCACGGCGCGGCACACATTCGTACCGGGCGCAACATCCTCACGTTCATCGCGATCGACAAGCTGCGCAACACAACCCAGCGCAGCCTCGTCATCTACCACCGGCCGCCCCGCCGGCGCCACCATCACCACCACTGAGCGCGCGCCCCGGAGGCGTTCGCTACGGTTCCGCGGCGTGAACACCACTCCCCTATCGCGCCTGCCCGGGCCGGTCGTGATCGAGCCGCCGGTGTTCGCCGACGAGCGCGGTTTCTTCTGCGAGACCTACCGCCTGCAGTGGCACACCGCCGCCGGCATCCCCTCTCAAGAGCGTTTCATCCAGGACAACCACTCCCGCTCCACCCGCGGCGTGGTGCGCGGAATGCACTTCCACGTCGGTGACGGCGTCGCCAAGTTGGTGCGCTGCGCGCGGGGGCGGATCCTCGACGTGATCGTCGATCTGCGCCGCGGCTCGCCCACATACGCTCAGTGGGAGGCGGTCGAGCTCGACGACGAGCGGATGCGGGCGCTGTACGTCCCCGTCGGCTTCGCGCACGGCTTCTGCGTGCTCAGCGACGTCGCCGACGTCCTCTACAAGCAGACCGCCTACTACGACCCCTCAGTCGAGCGCGGCATCGCCTGGAACGACCCCGAGATCGCGATCGCATGGCCAGCGGAGATCGAGCCGATCGTCTCCGCCCGCGACGCGGCCGCGCCCACGCTGCGCGAGCTGGCCGACGAGCTGCCGTTCGTGTACCAACCCTGAGCTGGCAAACTTCCACGTATGGCCTCCAGCTCGACTGAAAAAGAGGGGCCCGACCGAAGCCGGGAGACACGCGCCTCCGGCCGGCCGCGCCACCCTCTAGGACTGCGCGAGCGCACCAACGGATACACCGTCACGCCTCGCCAGTACCTCGTGCTGGCGTACGTCGCACTGGGCGCGCTCACGCTGATCGTGCTCACCGGCGCGGCCGTGCGGCTGACCGCTTCGGGTCTCGGCTGCCCCACCTGGCCGAAGTGTTACGGCAACCTCTACCCGCCGCTGCAGACGCACGCGCTGATCGAGTTCTCCAACCGCCTCATCACCGTGCCCGTCAGTCTCTCCGCCGGTTTGGCATGGGTGGGAGCGCTGCGCCGCCGACCCTACCGCCGCGACCTCACCCGGCTGGCCGCGCTGCTCCCGCTCGGGGTGATCGGGCAGGCCGTGCTCGGCGGGCTGACCGTGCGCGGCAAGCTGGACTACGGCTGGGTGATGGGCCACTTCGCGCTGTCGATGCTGATCCTCGTGGCGGCCGCCGCGCTGGCGTGGCGGGCGGGGCGCGAGCCTGACCGAAGCCGGGAGACACTCGCCGTTGGCTCGCGTCCCCGTTTCGGCCAGCGCCCCCGTGGCGGGGATCGCACGCTGGTGTGGTGGGCTCGCGCGCTGGTGGTGCTGGGCGCCGTGACGATCTTCGCCGGTACCGCCGCCACCGCCGCCGGGCCCCACGCCGGGGGCAACCCCGGCGAAAGCATCAACCGCCTCGACTTCGATGGGCGCGGCACGATGGACTTCGTGATCCACCGCCACGGCGAGATCGCCCTGGCGTTTGGCTTGCTCGCCGTGTTTGTGTGGTGGCTGGCGCGCCGTCGTGGCGCCGATCCGCACGTGCGCCGCGGTACCACCTGGCTCTGCGTGCTGCTGGCGCTGCAGGGCGTGGTGGGCCTCGACCAGTACGAGACCCACCTGCCCACCGAGCTGGTGTGGGTTCATGTCGCCCTCGCCTGCGGCTGCTGGCTGGCCGCGCTGTGGACCGCCTTTGCCGCGGGGCGCCCCTCCGAGCCCCTCCCCGGGCGCCTCACGGAGTCCTCCGCGGAGCCCCTCCCCGAGTCCCTCCACGAGCCCTCCGCGGAGCCCCTCCCCGAGCCTCTCGCGGTGGCCCGGGAGCCCCGCGAGGCGCCTCCGACCGCGCGCATGTCAGCCTGAATTTGCCTGAATCCGCGAATATCTGTCCTGTCGGGACGCTAGCGTGCCCGCTTTAAGCAATCACACCCCACAAGGGAGGAGTGCCAACATGACCAAGAATGAGCTGGCCGACAAGGTTGCGGAGCGCACCGGACTGGCCCCCAGCCAGGCCCGCCAGGCGCTGGATGCAACGATCGACACGGTCTCCGACGAGCTGGCCGCCGGCGGCGAAGTCGCCCTTGCCGGCTTTGGCAAGTTCAGCGTCAGCCACCGCGCGGCCCGGCAGGGACGCAACCCAGCCACTGGCGCCACGATCAGCATCGCCGCGAGCAAGGCCGCCAAGTTCTCCGCCGCGAGTGCGCTGAAGAGTCGCCTCAACTGAGCCGAGCACCGCTGGACAGCGACCGGCTTCGCATTCACCGCAAGATCCGGCGGCGGCGCATCTTCGCCGTCACGGGTCTGCTCGCGGTGCTCGGAGCGCTAGTCGCGGTGGTGGTGCTCGCCGCGGGCTCCTCCGCTCCCTCCGCTGGGCGCACCGCTGCCCTGGGTGCGGGCGGACGCTCAAACCGCGGTGGCGGGGGCGCCGCGGCGGGGTCGGGCGCCGCGGGCCGGCGCACGGTGAATGGTCCGCGTGGCACCGAGGCGGTGCCGATCCTGATGTATCACGTCATCAACCCGCCCCCCGCGGGGGCGCCGTTCCCCGGGCTGTACGTGCCCTCCGAAGAGTTCTCCGAACAGGTGCGGGCGCTCGCCCACGCCGGCTTTCACGCGGTCACGCTCGACCAGTTGTGGGCCAACTGGAGGGAAGGCGCGCCGCTGCCGGCGGGCAAGCCGATCGTGTTGAGCTTCGACAACGGGTATCAGTCGCAGTACAGCAACGCCCTCCCGGTTCTGCGGCGGCTGGGCTGGGAGGGGGTCGAGAACCTGCAGCTCACCGGACTGCCCCCCTCTCAGGGCGGGCTCTCTCCCGAACAGGTGCATGGCCTGGTGGCCGCCGGCTGGGAGCTCGACACGCAGGGTTTCAGCCACGCCGACCTGATTACGCTCGACCCCTCCGAGCTGCACTACCAGGTGGCGGTCGCGCGCAGCGAAGTGCGGCGGCTCTACCACGTGCCCGTGAACTGGTTTTGCTACCCCTCCGGGCACTACAACGCCACGGTGATCGCCGCGGTGCGGGCGGCAGGCTACCGGGGCTCCACCACCGTGGTCCCGGGTTGGGCTCAGCCGGATGAGGACCCCTACCGGCTGCCACGGCTGCGGGTGCTCGGCGGCACCAGCGGGCCGCAGCTGCTCGGTGAGCTTGCGGCGATTCGGGGGGAAGGGCCTCCACCGCCCTCATATGGCTGAACGCCTCGTGGGGAGAGTGGCGAGCAACGCCCGGGGAAGGATCGATAGGATGCCGCGCATGATCCACCCCATGATCTGCGCAACGGCCCCTGGAGGCGCACGATGAGCTCTGTACCGGGCTGGGGCTCCTGGACCTTCGAGCCGCTCGTGGTGCTCGCGCTGGGGTTGGCGGCGGTGCTGTATGCGCGCGCCTACCGCCGTGCCGCCGCTCGTTCCGCCGCGGTTGGCGCCGGCCACTGGGTGCCGTACAGCGCGGGCCTGCTGGTGTTGGCGGTGGCGCTGCTCTCGCCGTTGGATGCGATCGGGGACGGGTATCTGCTCTCCGCGCACATGGCTCAGCACGTGCTGCTCTCCGACATCGCCCCGGCGCTGCTGGTGCTCGGGCTGCGCCGCCCGCTGCTGCCGCTCGGCCTCTCCCGCGGGGCGCTGCTCGCGGTGGCGCCCGGCGGTGGGCGCTTTGGGCGCGTGCTGGCGCGGCTGACCTCCCCGTGGGTGGCGATCCCGCTGTGGGTCACCGCCACCTGGGTGTGGGCGATCCCGAGCGTGTTCGACTACGCCGCCGAACACTCCGCCGTACACGCCTTCGAGCACGCCACCCTCTTCTACACCGGCCTGGCGCTGTGGTGGCTGATCGTCGACCCGCTGCCGCGCGCGCGCCTGCGCCCCGGCGGGCAGCGCCTGGCGCTGCTGGGCTTCTCGCGCCTGGCCAGTGCCGCGGTCTGCCTGCCCCTGACGTGGTTGGCGAAGCCGGAGTACCCGCTCTACATCAGCGCCCCGCGCGCTTTCGGCCTCTCGCCGATCGCCGACCAGCACTTCGCCGGCGCCGGCATGTGCTTCCTGGAGTTCCTCGTCTTCGGCATCGCCTTCGCCGCGGTCTTCATCAGCATCCTCGGCCGCTCAGACGAGGGGGCCGTAGTCGCCGAACGCGCTGCAGCGGGCGATCACCTCTTGACCTGACCTGAATCAGCGGGTGTAGGTGGCGTAGGTCGTGGCGGAGGCCAGCTCGCTGTGGCTGTACTCGTGCTCGGCGACCGCTGGGATGAAGCCGTTGCTGAGGGGGATCGTTTTGCTCAGCGCCCACAGCACGAATTCGACCGCGGCGGGTTTGCCTTTCGGCGGGCAGATGCCGCCGTAGGCGGCCTTGCCGGAGCCGTTGAGGCCGACGAGCGCCCCGGAGGGAAGCTGCCCGGCGGAGATGCCCGAGAGGCTGGGCTGGAGGCCGGCCACCACCCAGCGGATCCCGCCCTCCGCGCCGTTGGAGCTGTCGTCGATGACGAACAGCACGAGCTCCTTGGTGTGGGTGGGCAGATGCTGCCACTGCAGCGGCGGGGAGATGTTGGCCCCGTCGCAGGTGTACTGGGCGGGGATCGCGCCGTTGCGTTCGAACGCCGGGCTGCTGATCGCCATCGCCCCGGGGGTCGAGGGCAGCTCGCCGCTGGCGTTTGAGCTCGCGCTGGTCGATGTGGCGTGCGAGGAGGAGGAGGACGAGGACGTGGCCGAGGTGGAGGAGCTGCTCGCGGCGGGCTGGTGTGGCTTGCCTTTGTACTGCTTGCAGTCTTCCATCACATACCCGGGCTGGCAGCTGGTGTGCGCGCGCCAGCGCGCGTCGAAGCTTCTCTGGAAGGCGCTCAGCAGCAGGTGGGGTTCGGTGGAGGCGGTCTTGCCGGCGGTCACAGCTTTAGCGATTTTCGCCTCCAGCAGTTCGACCTTGATGCGCATCAGCAGGTCGGCTTCGGTCTCGCCGATCGAGGCGAGGTACTGCTTGAGCTGCGAGGCTTTGGGGTACTGCTTGGCGGTGACCTGGTGGAGTCGCTGGCGTACTTGTGCTTCGTCAACGTGGATCCTGAGGTGGGCCGCTTCGGCGAGCACCCACTGCGAGGTGATCAGAAAGCCCAACACCTGGTTCTTGAGCGCGCCGCGCGGCGCGCCGCTGTGCGTCTTGGCGTGACTCAGTGCGGCGGTGACCGACGTCCAGTGTTGGTAAGCGGCCTTTGTGATCGGCGTCTGCTGTACCGTCGCCACGTCGGCGGCCGATGTCTGCGCAACCGGCGCCGTGCTGCCGGCCTGGCCCACGGCGGTCACCACCGTCGTCGTCGTCTTGGCGCCGCTCCCGCAGCCCGTGAGCGCGGCGAGACCGATCAGCGCGGCGAGCGCCGCGGGCGCAACAGCTCTGCTCCCCATCTTGCAAATGCAATCAGGTTTGCGACGACTTCGTCGCGGTATCAACCACAACCAGTGTTGTTTCCGCAACTGCTGCAGGTGTAGCAGGAGCCGGTCCGCTGCATCATGCCTCCGCACTGGCTGCAGGCTGGGCCGAGGTCGAGGCCCTGCAGCCTGGCTGGCACCACCGGCGGGGTGTCGGTGAACGCGCTCGTCGGGGCGCTTGCCCCTCCCGCGCTTGCTCCCCCGTTGCCACCCGACGCCCTGGGCGTGGCGCCGCTGGTGTGCTCGCCTGCGCTGGGACCGGCGGTGTCGGAGGCGAGCACCGACTGGGCGGCCTCCTGGGCGGCCTTGCGGGCGCGCACCTCGGGGGTGAGGATCCCGAGCTCCTCCTGGGCGTCGGTGTCGAGAAAGCGCGAGGCCAGCCAGCGCATGATGTAGTCGGGCATCGACTTCGCGAAGGGGATCTCCGGGTTGCCGGTGATGCCCTCTGGCTCGAAGCGCATGTAGCTGAACTTCTGCACCAGCGTTTCCAGCGGCACCCCGTACTGCAGCGCGATCGAGATCGCCGTGGCGAACGAGTTCATCATGCCCCGCAGCGTCGAGCCCTCCTTGCCGATGTCGGTGAGGAAGATCTCCCCGACGCTGCCATCCTCGTACATGCCCGCGGTGATGTATCCCTCGTGGCCGCCGATCGAGAACTTGTGGGTGATCGACTGGCGCTCGCGGGGCATCCGCTTGCGGCGCGGGCCGGCCTCAGCGAGCGCCTTCGCGACGGCCTTCTCCACCAGCGCATCCACGTCGACGTCGGCCTTGGCGGCCTGCTCGCCCTGACCCAGCCCTTCGGGCTGTGTGCCCGCGTCGGTGCGCAGCGCCTGGGCGGTCTTCGAGCCGTCGCGGTAGATCGCCAACGCCTTGATACCCAACCGCCACGCCTCGGTGTAGGCGTCCTGGATGTCCTCCACCGTGGCGCTCTGCGGCAGGTTGACCGTCTTTGAGATCGCCCCCGAGATGAACGGCTGCACGGCGCCCATCATCTTCAGATGGCCCATGTGCGAGATCGCGCGCTCGCCGACGGCCACGTCGAACACCGGCAGGTGCGCCTCCTTCAAGCCGGGGGCGCCCACGATCGTGCCGTGCTCGGCTAGGTGCGCCTCGATCTGCTCGACTTGCGGCTCGGAGTAGCCGAGCGTTTGCAGCGCCAGCGGGACGGTGCGGTTGACGATCGTCATCTGCCCGCCTCCCACCAGCTCCTTGAACTTGACCAGCGAGAAGTCGGGCTCCACGCCGGTTGTGTCGCAATCCATCAGGAACGAGATCGTGCCTGTCGGCGCCAGCACGGTGGCCTGCGCGTTGCGGTAGCCGAGGCGCTCGCCGAGCTCCACGGCCTCATCCCACGAGCGCCGCGCGGCGGTGAGCAGCTCGCGGTCGGCGCAGGTCGCATCGGCGATCGCGTGGGCGGAGTCGCGGTGCATCCGCATCACCGTGTTGTGCTCCTCGCGGTTCTCCGCGTAGCGCTCGTACGGGCCGAGCGCGCCGGCGACCTCCGCCGAGCGGCGGTAGGCGCGGCCGGTCATCAGCGCCGTGATCGCCGCCGCCGTGCCCCTGCCCCGCTCGGAGTCGTAGGGCATCCCGTCGGCCATCAGATAGGCCCCGAGATTGGCGTAGCCGAGGCCGAGCTGGCGGAAGGCGCGGGCGTTGACGGCGATCTCCTCGGTCGGGTAGCTGGAGGGGCCGACCACGATCTCCTGGGCCAGCAGCATCACGTCGACGGTGTGCTCGAAGGAGTGCACGTCAAGCGTCCCGTCGGAGCGGCGGAACTTCATCAGGTTGAGCGACGCCAGGTTGCAGGCGGAGTCGTCCACGTGCATGTACTCGCTGCACGGGTTCGAGGCGTTGATCCGCCCCGAGCGGGGGCAGGTGTGCCAGCGGTTGATCGTCGTGTCGTACTGCATCCCCGGGTCCGCGCAGCGCCAGGCGGCCTGCGCGATCTCGCGCATCAGCTCGCGCGCGGGGATCGGCTCGCCGACCGGCTCGCGCGTGACGCGGGAGGTCAGGCGCCACTCGCGATCCTCCGCGACCGCCTGCATGAACTCGTCGGTGACGCGTACCGAGTTGTTGGCGTTCTGGTACTGGATCGAGAAGAAGCCCTCGCCATCGATCGACATGTCGAAGCCGGCGTCCCTGAGCGCCTGCGCCTTATCCTCCTCGTGGGCCTTGCACCAGACGAAGTCTTTGATGTCGGGGTGATCGACGTCGAGCACCACCATCTTCGCCGCGCGGCGGGTCTTGCCGCCGGACTTGATCGTGCCCGCCCAGGAGTCGGCGCCGCGCATGAACGACACCGGCCCCGACGCCGTCCCGCCCTTTGCCAAGGGCTCCATCGAGCCGCGGATGTTGGACAGGTTGATCCCCGAGCCCGACCCGCCGCGGAAGATCATTCCCTCCCTGGTGTTCCAGTCGAGGATCGACTCCATCGTGTCCTTCACCGAGAGGATGAAGCAGGCGCTGCACTGGGGGTTCTCCTCGAAGCCCACGTTGAACCACACCGGTGAGTTGAACGCCGCCAGCTGGTGCAGCAGGATGTGGATCAGCTCGGCCTCGAACGCCTCGCCGTCCTCCTCGGTGGCGAAATAGCCGCGCTCGCGTCCCCACTGAGCGATCGTGCCGGCCACGCGGCCGATCATCTGCTTGACGGAGTGCTCGCGCGCGGGCGTGTCGAGCTGGCCCCTGAAGTACTTCTGCGCGACGATGTTGGTGGCGTTCTGCGACCAGCTCTTGGGGAACTCCACGTCGCGCTGCTCGAACGCAACCCGATCGCCGTGGCCGATGCGCGCATCGCGCAGCTCCCACTCGACGGCCTCGAAGGGATGCGTCCCGGGGGTCGTGAAAAGGCGCTCGATCGACAGCGCCACGCCGGGGGTGGTCTCGATGATGGTGGTGGGACGGGACGTTATCTGCATCGGCCTTGCTCCTTCCGCCGGCGTCCTGCCACGGGCGCCCACTCGACTCTGTTTCACCTGGGCCAGGCATCGTCTCGGGCTCGGCGGCGGAAGTTTTTCGTTAGCTGGCGGGCCTCCTA
The DNA here is from genome assembly GCA_963833205.1 of uncultured Solirubrobacterales bacterium. GTDB lineage: Bacteria > Actinomycetota > Thermoleophilia > Solirubrobacterales > Solirubrobacteraceae > Palsa-744. The sequence goes on from CAWHWZ010000001.1 coordinate 52,695, forward strand.
TTTTACTAGCTTTGGAGCGGGATTCGGGCCGTCAGCGCCCCAGCCTGAGCCAGTCGGTGAACTCGTCCCAGGTGCCCGACAGGCGCCAGCTGGCCTCCGCGACGCAGTGGCGCAGCGACACCTTCCAGCGGGGCTCGTACGCCCACCAGCGCGCCGCCGCCCACACCAGGCACACGACGATCAGCAGTGCCGCCAGCGCGGCCGCCACGATCGCGCCGGTGGAGAGCTTCGTCGTGGATGTGGCCTTCACGACGGGCGCGGTTTTCGTGGTCAACGTGACCAGCAGCGGCAGGGCGTGAGCGGGGATGGCTGCGAATGGCACGAGCCCAATGCTAGACGTGTCGAACCCAACTCAGAGCAGATCCTCGATTGCCGCCAGCGCGTCGCTCAGCACCCGATCCGGCGGCAGCTCGGCATCGAGCACCGCTATCCGCCGCGGCTCGGCGCGCGCCAGGTCTCTGTAGGCCGTGTCGATCCGCGCAAAGAACTCCTCCCCCTCCAACTCCAACCTGTCCGGATCTCCGGCGCGTGTGCCCTGGCGTGCGCGCCCGGAGCGCAGGGAGAGGCACAGCAGCAGTGTGCGGTCTGGCTGCAGGCCTCCTGTGGCGAAGAGGTTGATCGCGCGGATCTGCTCCACGCCCAGTTCCCTGCCGGCGCCCTGATAGGCGAGTGAGGAGTCCACGAAGCGGTCCAATAGCACCAGCGCGCCAACTTCGAGCAGGGGAAGCAGGCGCTCCTGCACCAGCTGGGCGCGCGCCGCGGCATAGAGCAACGCCTCTGCGCGCGATCCCATTGTGAGGGCCGGGTCCTTCACCAGCTCGCGGATCCGCTCGGAGAGCTGCACGCCGCCGGGCTCGCGCAGCAACTCTGCTCGCAACCCGCGTGCGGCAATCTCCTGTGCGAGCGCCTCCGCCAGCGTGGTCTTTCCGGCGCCATCCAGTCCCTCGATCGTGATCAGCTTGCCCGGCGGCATCGCCGGACGGTATCGCCTCCGGGGGAGGACTCCGTTTGGGATGCTTCCCTCCCCCGGGCGGGGGGATCTGTGTCTACTTTTTGGCCTCCAACCCTTCATTTTGTGAAGTGGCTGGAGGCCGTTTGCAATAACATTGCAACCCCACCCAAGCCCTCCTTGCTCCGTATGTCACGATTGACCGCGTGAGCCTCCCCGGCCTGGATGCCCATCCGCACGCGCACGCGGTGCTGCTGCCCGCGCTGAGGTTTCTCGCTGGTGAGGAGCCCCCCGCGGGCGGACGCGCTGGTGAGGAGGCCCCAGCGGATGGCCGAGGCGGTGGAAGAGGTCCGACTCACGCCTACCTTTTCCACGGCCCTCCCGGCGTCGGCAAGCGCGCGGTTGCGCGCGCCTTCGCGGCAACTCTGCTCGCGGCGGGGTCGTCCGCTCCCGAGGAGGTGCGTGGGCGTGTGGCGCGCGGTGCGCACCCGGATCTGACCTGGGTCACGCCCTCGGGGGCCGGAGAAATGCTGGTGGGGGATATCGACCAGGCGGTTGTCGCCGCGGCGGCCCGCACGCCGTTTGAGTCGCGCCGGCGTGTGTTCGTGCTGGAGGATGCGCACGCGCTCAACGATCAGGCCGCTAACCGCCTGCTGAAGACGCTCGAGGAGCCTCCTCCGTTCGCGCACTTCATCCTGCTCGCCCCCACCCCCCGCGAGCTGCTCCCCACGATCGCCTCGCGCTGTCAGCAGGTGCGCTTCGACCCACTGCCGCCCGCGCGCATCGAGGAGCGCCTGAGGAGTGAAGGAGCGTTGGTCCTCGCCGGGGCGCCCAGCGAGGAACGCCCGGTGGAGGCCGGCCGCGAGCACGCTACCGCGGGGGCCACGATCACGGAAGCCACACTCGCCGCTTGCGCGCGCCTGGGACTCGGCGACGCGCACCTCGCCCGCCGGCTGGCGGGGGAGTGGGGCAGCCGACTGCGCGAGCGCGTGGAGACGTTCGTGCGCGGCGCGGCGAGTGGCGACACCGCGGGGCGCCCGTGGCTGGAGCTGCTGCAGGCCGCCCGCGACGCCGGGACCAGCGCCGGCGAGGAGCTGGCGGCGCGCGTGGCGAGCGAGCTGGAGCTGCTGCCCGCCAAGGAGCGCAAACGCCACCAACGCGAAGCCGTCGATGCGCAGCGCCGCGCCGAGCGCCGCGCGCGCGCAGGCGCGCTCGACCTTGCGTTGCGTCTCGCCCAGCTGTGGCTGCGCGACCTGTGGTGCGTGGCGGAGGGCGCGGGCGAGCTGGTGTATGCGCTCGACCGCCGCCCCGAGCTGGAGCGCGAGGCGGCGGGACGCTCTCCCGCGCGGCTGCGCGAAGCGGTGGAGCTGGTGCGAGACACGCGTATGCGGTTGGCGCTCAACGTCTCCGAGGAGCTGGCGCTGGAGACGCTCGCCTACCGGCTGCAGGCGCTGCTGGCCGATCAGACGAGCGCATCTGCTCGTCGATCGGTCGATCAGACCAACGTATCTGCTAGTCGATCGGCCGATCAGGCAAGCGTGTCTGCCGGTCGATCAGCCAATCAGGCAAGCGCGTCTGCTCGTCGATCGGCCGAGTCGGTGGCGTAGGCAACGGGCGCGGCGATCAACTCCTCGACCCGCTGCGCCACGGCTGCGCGCAGCGCCCTTACGGAGGCGTGGTAGCGACGCGCCCTGGCTGGCAGCGGCTGGCGTGCCACGTCGAAGATGTCGAGTGTGTGCAACGCGGCGTCGGCTTCGCGCGCGAGACCGGCCGCCTCGACCCAGATCACCTCCAGGTAGGCGAGCGCCGCCGGGAGCTGCTCCTCGGGCAGGCGCTCACCGGTCTCGATCTGGCGTACCACGGGGATCACTTCGCGGCTCAGCCAGCGCTGCTCGGAGTGGGCGCGCAGCAGCAGCGTGACGTCCGGCGGATGCTCGCAGGCGTTCATGGGCTAAACCTCGACGGGACTGGGGGAGACCGTTCTAAAGGCGGGCCGCGGGTGGACCGATGTCGAAGTGTGCTCCTCGAACGCGACCCGACTGCCCGCGCGCCCGGGCAGTACACCCGCTCACTGGTGCAGCGGCTGCGGATGCGCACGCTGCTGACGTTGGGGGTGCTGGCGGCGGCGACGACGGTGATGGGACGGCGCTTCGGCTGGCAGGACCCTCGCTTCCTGGGGGCGGAGGTGGGGCTGCTGCTCGCGATCTTCGCGATCTCGCGCTGGGTGCTGCCGCTGGTGGAGCGCCACGATCGGGGCGCGCGCGGCGAAGAGCACGTGGGACGGCTGCTGGAGCAACTGCCCGAGCGAGGCTGGCACGTGGTGCACGACGCGAGCTTCGGAAGGGGCAACGTCGATCACATTCTGATCGGCCCGGGAGGGGTGTTCACGGTCGAGACCAAGAGCCATCCGGGACCGATCAAGGTGGGGCGGCTGCACGGCAAGCTGCTCGGCCAGGCGCAGGCGCAGCGCAAGGCGGTGGAGCTGATCGTCGACCAGCACGTGGAGCCGCTGGTGGTGTTCAGCCGCGCTTGGGTGGACCGGCCGCTGAGCCGGCGCAAGGGTGTGAGGGTGGTACCGGCGCGGATGCTGCCCGCCTACGTGGAGCGCCAGCCGCAGCGGCTGGACGAGCAGGCGGTGGAGCGCGCGCACGCGAGTTTGGCGCTGGCGCTGGCGCAGTCCCGTGCGCCCACGCGTCCCGCTCGTCTGCGCCGGCGCCTCATCGAAGGCCGGCCGGCGCCGCGGTAGTCTCCTCATATGGCGAGCGCAGCAAGTACCCTGCCGGCGATCGAGCAGCCGCGGAGCACCTCGGTGCCCACGGGACCGCGGTGGCCGGCGCTGGCGCAGACAATCGCGTGGGCGGTGTCGCTGCCGTGGATGCTCGACCGCTGCGGCGAGCGCTACGGGGAGATGTTCACGATGCGCTTCTTCCCCAGCGGGCGGCGGATTGTGGTTGTGAGCGGGGCGGAGCTGGTGAAGCAAGTGTTTGCGGCCCCACCGGAGGTGGCGCCCTCGGCGGCGGGGGTGTCCCCGATCGCGCCGGTGATGGGGCCGAGCTCGGTGCTGACGCTCACCGGCCCCGAGCACATCAGGCAGCGACGGCTGCTGCTGCCGCCGTTCCACGGGGAGCGGATGAAGGAGTACGAGCAGACGATCGTGCAGGCCACCCGGCGCGACGTCGCGCAGTGGCCGCTGGGAGTGCCGATGGCGCTGCAGGAGCGCACACGCGCAATCACGCTGGAGGTGATTTTGCGCGCGGTGTTCGGGGTGGAGGCGCAACGGATGGAGGCGATGCGCGAGGCGGTGGGGGCGCTGTTTGCGCCGCTGACGCTGCCGATGCTGCTGCGCGTGGCGCTCAGCCGCCCGACGCTGGAGCGCCCAAAGGGCGGGTTTGGGCGGGCGCTGGACCATCTCGACGAGGTGATCTACGCGGAGCTGAAGCGCCGGCGTGCGCAGGAGGACCTCGGGGAGCGCACCGACATCCTCTCGCTGCTGATGCTGGCGCGCGACGAGCAGGGCACCGCGATGAACGACGCCGAACTGCGCGACGAGCTGGTGACGCTGCTGCTGGCGGGACACGAGACGACCGCAACCTCGGTGGCGTGGGCGATCGAGCGATTGGTAAGGCACCCCGACAAGCTGGCGCGCCTCACGGCCGAGATCGACGGGGGCGAGAGCGAGGAGTACATGCAGGCGGTGATCCACGAGACGATGCGCGTGCGCCCCGTGGTGCCGCTGGTGGTGAGGATCCTCGAACAGCCGCTGCGCGTGGGCGAGCACGAGCTGCCGGTGGGAACGCGTGTGGCACCGTCGATCTGGCTGACCAACCGCGACCCTCGCACCTACGAGCAGCCGCGCGAGTTCCGCCCCGAGCGCTTCCTCGACAGGCAGCCAGAGACATTCGCATGGATCCCATTCGGCGGCGGCATCAGGCGCTGCATCGGGGCGTCGTTTGCGCTGCTGGAGATGAAGCTGATGCTGCGCACGATCCTCGCCGAGCTGGAGCCCTCGCTCCCGCACGAGACGCGACGGCGGCGCCTGCCGAGCGCGGCCCGTCGGCGGAGCTTCGAGCGGGGCGAGCGGATCCGCCGGCGCGCGATCACGCTGGTGCCGGGGGCTGGTACGCGCGTGGTGTGGCGCAGGCGCATATAGAGGGTGGCGCAGCCGGCCGTCAGGCCGGCGAGCCGGGCCCCTCTTCGTTCGGTCAGGGCTGGGAGGAGGACCCCCACAAGGGGGGGCGGGGATGGGTGCGGTGTGATGTCCCGCGCGAGCGTACCGGCCGGAGCGAGCGCTACGGTCGGGGCATGAAGGAGATCTTGCGGGCGATCGAGGCCGCGCGGCTGGAGCTCGACGGGCGCCCGGGCGACGCGCTGGCGTGCGCCCGCGCGCGTGGGGTGCTCACCCAGGCCAGAGAGCTGTGGGGGACGCTCGATGCCGAGCAGCGCGCGACGCTGAACGTGGCGGCGGGCGGCCTCAGGGAACTGGTGGACGTCCAGTCGCGCGATATCGCCCCGCCGCCGGCGCCGGAGGAGCTGTTGAAGCGCTTCGGCCTGGAGACGTTCCGCGCGGGCCAGCGCGAGGCGGTGGCGGCGGCGCTGGAGGGAAAGGACACGCTGGTGGTGATGCCGACGGGCGCGGGGAAGTCGCTCTGCTATCAGCTGCCGGCTCTTGCCGGCCGCGGCCTGGTGGTGGTGGTTAGCCCCTTGATTGCGCTGATGAACGACCAGTGGAAGCGTCTGGAGGAGACGGGCGTGAAGGCGGTGATGCTGGCGTCGGGGATGCAGGATGGTCACAACGCGCGGGCGCTGCTGGACATCGAGTCGGGCTGGGCGCAGCTGGTATTGGCGGCTCCCGAGCGCTTCGCCTCGCGCGCCTTCAGAGAGGCGTTGGGCACCCGCAAGGTGGGGCTGTTTGTGGTGGACGAGGCGCACTGTGTGGCGGAGTGGGGCCACGACTTCCGCCCCGACTATCTGCGCCTGCACGGAGCGATCGCCGCCTTGGGGCGCCCGCCGGTGATGGCCGCCACGGCCACAGCCACCCCACGAGTGGCGAGTGAGATTGCGGCGAAGCTGGGGTTGCGAGAGTGGGTGGCGGTGAGCTCGGGCTTCGATCGGCCGAACCTTGCCTTCGACGTGGTGAAGGTCGAAGGCAAGGGGGCGGTGGGGCGCAAGCGCGCGGCGTTGCTGCACGCGCTGGAGAGCGCCGACGCACGCCCGGCGATCGTGTACTGCGGGACGCGCAAGGACACCGAGGAGGTGGCGGAGCTGATCGCGGGGAGGGGGATCGCCACGGTGGCCTATCACGCTGGCCTCTCCCCGGCGCAGCGCCGCCGCGCACAGGAGGCGTTCATGGGCGGCGGGGCGGACGTGGTGGTGGCGACCAACGCTTTCGGAATGGGCGTTGACAAGGCGGACGTGCGCACGGTGGCGCACTGGGCGATCCCCACCAGCCTGGAGGCCTACTACCAGGAGGCGGGCCGCGGCGGGCGCGACGGCAAGCCGGCGCGGGCGCTGCTGCTGGCCTCGCGGATGGATCTCGGCAGGCTGATCCGCTTCAACACCGAGCGGGAGACGAGCGTGGAGGACGTGCGCGAGTACATCGCTCGCCTGAGCCGCAGGGCGCACAGCGGGGTGGCCGAGATCGCGCCGGGTGAGCTGGACGACAGCGAGCGGGTGCTGCTGTCGATCGCCGAGCGGGCGGGTGCGGCGGAGCTGCAGCCGGGTGCGCGGGGGGTGCTGCGCGTGCGCCTCACCGGCCAGCTCGACGGCCGCGCCGCGTGGGCGGCGATCAAGGCGGCGAAGGACCGCGGATGGGCGTCTTACCGCGCGATCGAGCGGTTTATCGCCAACGCCACCGAATGCCGGCGCAAACAGATCCTCGAGCACTTCGGCGACTCCCAGGAAGGCGAGCGGGAGGGCCGCTGCTGCAGCGTATGCGACCCCGACCCCGAATTGGAGCGGGCGCTGGCGGCGGGCGCGCACAGCACGAAGCGCGGGCGCGCGGGCGCCGTGAACGGCGGGCGGCCGGGAAGGCCGGCGCTCAACGGCCACGCCGATGCGACGCACGGCGGCGCCCCAGACCCAGCGTTGGGCGACGCCGCGGCGGGACTTCTCACGGCCGTTGCGCCCCCGGACCAGGTGGACGACGCGCAATACGAGAAGCTGAGGGAGTGGCGTCTGAGCCAGGCGGAGGGCAAGCCGGCGTTCACGGTCGCCGCCAACACGGTGCTGGAGGAGATCCTGCGCCGCCGCCCCGCGAACATGGAGGAGATGATCGAGATTCGCGGCATCGGCCCGGCCTTCTGCGAGAAGCACGGAGAGTCTCTGCTGGCGACGCTGGCGGGGTTCTAACACGGCGCCGCAGACGTGATAACGGCGGTAGCATCCAAGCTCGCGCCGACGTAGCTCAGCTGGTAGAGCACTTCACTCGTAATGAAGGGGTCCGGGGTTCGAGTCCCCGCGTCGGCTTCGAAAAGCCCCGCAAATCGGGGCTTTTTCTATGAACCCGATCGCGCCAAGTTCAAAGCATGTCCCGAATATGTCCCGGGACAGTGGTAGAATATGGCATGGCCGCATCTCCCATACTGCCCAGCCAACCGCCGAGCGGGCACCTGTTCCGAGTGGAGCGCAAGCGCGGGCCAGCGTGGTACGCCAAGTATCGTCTGCCGGACGGTCGCCAGGTGCAGAAGCGGATCGGCCTGGCATGGTCGGAGCGTGGGCGCCCACCGGCGGGCTACTACACCAAGCGCCAGGCGGAGGAGTGGCTGCGCGAGTTGCTCGATCAGGCGCGGCGAGGGAAGCTGCCTGGGATGGTGCGCACAGGCACGACGGTGGCGCAAGCGGCGGAGGAGTACCTGCGCTATATCGAGCACGATCGTGGCCGCAAGCCCTCCACAGTGCAGGGCTATCGATGGGTTGTCAAAGCGTGGATCGCCCCAGCCCTCGGGGAGCTGCGCGTGGAGGACGTGACGAGCGCGCACGTGGAGGCGTGGATCGCCACAGTCGATCGCAAGCCGAGCACGCGCACGAAGGCCCTCGTGCTGCTGCACGGCATCTTCCAGCGGGCCAAGAAGATGTACGGCCTGCCGGCGAACCCGGTGGCGGACGTTGAGAAGCCGCCGCAGACGCGCAGCGGCGACATCGAGGTCTTCAACCCCGAGGAGGTCTGGGCGCTGGCCCGCGCCGCAGCGAGCGAGCAGGACCGAGCGATCTTCCTCGCGGCGGCGTTCACCGGCCTGCGTATGGGCGAGCTGATCGCGCTGCACTGGCGCGACGTGGACTTCGCGGGCTCGCTGCTGCGCGTGCGCACGAGCTACGCCGGCGGGGCGCTGACGACGCCGAAGTCGGGAAAGGTGCGCTCGGTGCCGCTCGCCCCGGACGTGGCGCAAGCGCTCGCGCTGCTTGCCGACCGCGAGCTGTTTACGGCCGAGGACGACCTCGTGTTTCCCGGAGAGACGGGGGAGTTCCTCGACGGCTCAGCGCTGCGCCGCCGCTACAAGGCGGCGCTCAAACGCGCGGGCCTGCGGCAGTTGCGCTTCCATGATCTGCGCCATGTGTTCGGCACGCGGATGATCGCCAAGGCCGACATCCGGCGGGTGCAGGAGTGGATGGGCCACGCCGACATCCAAACGACGATGCGCTACCTGCACTACGCGCCGCGCGAGGAGGACGCGCGGCTGGTGGCGGAGGCGTTCCAGGTCGAGACACCGAGCGCGTCGACCGGACAGCTGCGGGCCACTCTGGAAACAGAACGCGACGGTGCACCGGCGGCCTCAGGCTTTGCTTGCGATGTCGCGGCAGCGTGAAGCGTTCTTGAAAAGGCTCGCCAGGTAATTCGCCTGGTAGTGCTGTTCGATCACGTCCACAACCGCTTGGTACTTCTCGGCAACGAGCTTGGGGACCGTGGGCAACAGGCCGCTCATGTCAGTCTGCGGGTTGGTAAGAGACCCAGCAGGTAGGGCTTGATAAACAAGATGAGCAATCAGGCGATTGCCATGCACGCCGATAAAGGCCGCGCGGCCTTCGCGTTTGTCGCGCTCCTTCTCAAGGGCAGCCTCAATCTCCCGCAACACCAACACCGTCCTCCAGAGCTGATCGCCCGTGAGTTTCGGTCCGAACAGGCGGCGGTATTGGCTACTACCACCTGAGGTTTCCGCGCCGGCCCAGATCCTGCCGATCTCGCGCTTGGTCTGAACCGCGAAATCCGACTCGGACTGCGCACAGGCAAGGGCGACGGTCGCCTCAACGACTGTGCACCCAGAGTCGGGGGACGGTGAGGACTCGCCACTCTTGATGGCGTAACGCTTGCCGTCCAGCGCCAGCTCGGTCGCAAGTCGGTCCTGCTCGCTGTCAAGAGCCACGAACTCACGTGGTCCAACCCTATTCTGCGTGTTGGTGCCTCGGGTCACCTCCTCGGCGAAGTCATCAGGACAGTTCTCAAGAGAGATAAACCGGATTGAGACCCTCGCGTCGCCAATTGCCTGTGAGTGATCGTCAGTCGCTCGGCCGATGCAGCCCACCGTCTGTGCACCGTTGACGATCGAGACACCTTCAAAGGCGAACTTGCCAGCCTTCTTCGAGGTTCCGCCCAAGGCCGTCTTGGCGACCTTTTGACAAAGCACTGTAATGCCGTTGTTGAAATACCAGAACTTGCCGGGCTCCTTCACGAGCGTCTCAGTGATGGAAGCGTTGACGTCCGAGTCCCCCAAAAACTGGCGGAGGTTCTGCCGGAAGAGCTTGACGTTGTACTTGCTCCACCAAGCGGCGACCTCCGACGCATCTACCTGGCCGTAGTAGGCCGCGTAGGGCTCCTGGGTCGAACCCCAGTCGTATAGCGTCACACTGAGGTCGGGTGCCTTGCCGTGGATTCCCAAGGTTAGAAATCGGTGTAGCTCTGCCTGGCTCAGCATCGTGAACGAAGCGGTGTCGATTGGGTCGTTGACCTCGGCCAAAAGATCCTGAATCGCAGTTTCGGCGTGGGCAGAGAGGGGGTCTTGACCGCTGTGGGCGATCCACGAGAACGAACCTAACATCGGGGTCGTTCAACGCTGCTACAAGCGCATTCTTCTTTGCCTGCACCTTTGCGTTGAAGCGGCTGAACTCGGCGTTGACAAGATCGCGGAACCCTTTAATAAACTTCTGGACATCGCCAAGCGCGGGCGAACCCGTTCCGTTCTGGCTCCACTTGCTCTGGACCAGGTAGACAACGCTGCTCTCCGCATCAACGGCGATTGCGTCGATGCCGTTGTCGCCGAACCCATCCGTGATCGCAGCCGCCGCGGCCTTCGGGTCCGTGTCGAGCAAGTGAACGAGCGCGAGGGCCGCGAGTCCGCGGGTGAGGCGCTGAATCTCCCGTTGGCCGGACGGGACGTCGCTGACATCTACCAGCGGAGCCAGGGTGTCTGAGATTCTGGTCCGGATCTGGTTGAGCTGCACAATACCCATGTACTACAAGCTTATATGGATCCGATGAGCGGCGCATCCGGGCTGCGGGAACGAGAGCACACAAGCACACGGTTGCCGCTGTTGTCGGGGCCACCGTTTTGCAAGACCGTTCGATCCTGCGTCGCGCCGGCACAGCCGCCAGGGACACCGTGCAAACCTGGCGCGATCGGGCCCTTCGCCTTGGTGGCCGAGGCGTGGCGCGGCCGGGCCGCGCAGGGCGAGCACTCTCTCCTACCCAGCACTCGCGCTGTTACAAAGCTCGCCCCCAAGGGTTCCGGACGGAGGCCTCGCAGGGGTGTTGCCGGCGTGTCGCTCTGCCCGTCGCGTGGGGTGTCGCCCCGAGGGCGGGTTGTGCGACAGGTCCCCCACCGCGGTTTGTGGCTCTGCCAAGCGGTTTGTGGCAAAACGGGTCCCTCGCCTGCGCTGCGCTTGGCGTCCTTGACCACCCGCCCACAACTTCGAGTTCGGGTGGTCAAGGACCGGGATCCTGACGTGGGATAGGAAGACAGAGTGATGGTGTGGTGGCGGTGGGGGACCAGAGTGATGGTGTGACCAGGGTGGGAAACCAGAGAAAGAGAGATTGAAAAAAACAAAAGGGAAAACAAGGCGGGGGCAGCATGGGTGGTTGTCTTGTCTGTGGGGCTCCGGCCGACTTCGCTGAGGGCTCGTCGGCCTACGCCCCAAACCCCGCGGGACGCGATGTTAGACAGCGACATGCCCAGTGATGTGCTAGCGTGTTGCTTGTGATGCGTCGTGTGTTGATCTATCTCCAGGGGTGCTCTAGTGGCTGATCGTGCTCGTGAGCTTGGTGTCGCGTCTCGTGGCGTAGTCGCCGAGATAGACCTGAAGCTCGCCGCCTTGGATGGTGAGCTTGCGCGCTACCAAGAGCTTCTATCCGAGCGTGAGCGTCTTCAGGCCGCCCGGTCCGCCCTACTCGGGGAGCCGCGCACACCGGGGCAGATCACGCAGGGAGACGTAGCGGAGTACCTGGCGGGGCATCCCGGCTCGCGCGCGGGGGAGATCGCGAAGGCGCTCGGTGTGCCGCTGGCAAGGGTCTCCTCGCACCTGTACCGCGGAAAGCAGACACGGTTCGTCAGCCGCCCGGATGGCTGGCACCTACGCGAGAGCAACGAGGGCGCATCCGGTGCCAGGAGCAGCCGGCGGGGTGGGAGGGGTGTGCGATGAGGCCCCTCGCGCTCCGCGCCACACTTGCCGCCCGTACCGGTTCGCCACCTCGATTCGTCGCGGGTAGCCACAGGACGATCGCGCGAGGGTGGGCTTCAGAGCGTCGTGCGCAATCAGCGCGGCGTGGCTCCCCTGGGGTGTTGTTGCATCCGCGTGACCTGGTGCTGCTGGGGTGGCTGGCGGAGCAGTACGCCGCGACGACCGGCCAGCTGGGGGTGCTGTTGGGTTGCGGGCCGCGGTCGGTGCAGCGCGTGCTCGCGCGTTTGCGCGACGCTGGTTTGGTGAGTACGCAGCGGGTGTTGGTGGGGCAGCCGGCGTGGGTGATGCCGACCCGGGCGGGGTTGCGGGCGTGTGGGTCGCAGTACAAGGTGTGGCAGCCCAAGCTCGGGGTCCTGCTGCACACCGCCGCGGTGAACGACGTGCGGCTGCACATCCAGGCACGCTCCCCCCAGGCGGAGTGGGTCTCAGAGCGCGCGCTGGCACGCGACCGCCGCGAGGGGGAGCATCTCCCTGACGCGCTCGTCATCACTGAGGGCCAGCGTGTCGCGGTCGAGGTGGAGCTGACGGTGAAGTCCGAGCGGCGGGTTTGCGCGATCCTCGGGGAGCTGGCGGGGCGCTTTGACATGGTGCTCTACTACTGCGCGCCGGCGACCTACCGGCAGCTGTGCGCGTTGAAGGAGAGCGGGCGCTGGCCGACGCTCGGGGTGCGTGAGCTGCCGCGCCCGGATACTCCTGGGGAGTAGTGCGGTGCGCGCGGCGGTGGCCCGGGGGAGCCGGGGGGCGCTGTGGCGCCGCCGCCGTCGTGTGGGGCAGGTATTGCCGCGTGGGGCGCTCGACCCGGGTGGGCTCACGGGGATGGTGGATGGCGAGCGGGGGTTCGTGCTCGCGCGGCGTATCTCTGGTGAGCGGTCGCTACCGACCATGGGCCGCGCGGTGTTGGTGTCCCCGGAGCGGCTGTGTCGGCATGTGCTGGTGTGCGGCGCGACGGGGTCGGGGAAGACCGAGACGCTGCTGCGCCTCGCGTGGGCGGTCGCGAAGTGCACGGGGGCGCCCGTGTTCTACCTTGACGGGAAGGGCGACCGGGGCACCGCCCGGCGGTTCTGCGCGCTGATGGGCGACGCCGGCCGCCAGACCCGCGTGTTCCCTGTGGAGGCGTTCGATGGGTGGCGGGGTGAGCCGCACGAGATCCAGGGGCGCCTTATGCAGATCGTGGACTACGCCACGGTCGGCCCCGCGTCGTGGTACCGCGACATCGCGAAGACCACCCTGGGGTTGGTGTGCGGGCACCCGCAGGGGCCACCGCGGTCCTACCGGGAGGCACTCGCACGGATGGATCTGCCGCTGTTGCGTGGCGCGTACCCGGGGTCGAGTGCGGCTGGGGCGTTGAGTGAGGCGCAGGTCAACCAGGTCCGGTTGCGCTATGAGGCGTTCTTCGGGCAGACCCGTGGTGTGCTGGATAACGGGTGGGCGTGGGAGGACACCCCGGCCGCCTACCTCCTGTTGGATTCGCTGGCGTTGCGGGAGGAGACGAGCGGCCTCGCACGGTTCCTGTTCGAAGACTTCGCGCACTACTTCACCAGCCGTAAGGCACCCGGCCAGTTCTGTGTGCTGATCGTCGACGAGTTCTCCGCTCTCGCGGGCAACGCGGGGATGGCGGGCAGGGTGGAGCAGGCCCGCGGGTTCAACACCAGCCTCGTGCTCGCGCCGCAGGTCGTCGCCGGGATGGGCGACCCGGTCGAGGCCGCAAGGATCATCGGGTCGGTGGAGACCGTGATCTGCCACCGCGTCAACACCCCCGAGGAGATCATCGCCCTGGCTGGCACCCGGAGGGTGATCGAGTACTCAAGCCACTACACGATCGACGGTGCGACCGGGGAAGGCTACGCACGAATGCAGCACCAGTACAAGGTGGACCCCAACCACGTCCGCTCCCTGCGCCCAGGCGCCGCATACATCATCAGCCGCGGCAAAGCGATGAAGGCCCAAATCGCGCAAGCACCGCAGCTCACCGGCCAGATGCCAGAGCCCGCCGCTGCTACTGCCGGGAAGAGCAGCAAAGGCACGTCCGGCGAGGGCGCAAAGGAGACGCCGGCGCCGGGCTCACCAGGCGGCGAGGACACAGCGCCGGGGGATGCTGGCGCGCACGGCGCTCCGAGTGGTGTCCCCCCACAGGGACGGGGTCGGATGAAGGGGGTAGAGGACCTTCCATTCTGAACCCGAGAGAGGTGACCCCACATGCGATTGCACGAGAAGTTCTCCCCCGGCTCGCTACTGATGTATATGGCCACGCTCACCCTCGAATTCCCCGTGATCGCGCTGCGACTGGTCGTCGCGTTCATCCTGCCGCGATCATCCTCGCGCTCAACGGGCACCCCACCACCGCCGCGGAAGGCTGGAGCGACCTCGTGCTGATCCCCACCGGCTGGTCGCTACTCGCGCTGGTATGGCCCGGCGGGTCGGGCTGGTGGTGGCGCCAGCAAAGCGGGGGACGCGAGCCCTCCCAGCGGGAGTGGCTCGCCTACGAGGACGCCTTCCTACTGCTACGCGACCACACCCCGGAGCCCCTCCCCGAGCCCGCCTCATGGTTCGTGCTCGACACACACGAGCCGAACGCCGCGGTCATCGGTGACACGCTGATGCTCTCCCGCGGGCTACTCGACAGCCCCCACCTACCAGCCGTTCTCGCGCACGAGCTCGGGCACCTCGGCTCACCCGACGGACGGGTCACAGCCGCACTGAACCGGCTCATGATCCACCCCCCGATCTACGACCGCGAACCCCAAGAGCGCGAGCGCCGCGAGCACATCCCGCTGGAGTTCAACAACGACACCATCTTCATCATCGCCGTCACGACCTACGTGACGGTGTGGTGCACAAAAATGCTCGCCAAAGCGTGCCGAGGCGGGCTCGGCCTCTACCTCATGCGGCCCCTCTGGGGCAAGTACTGGCGCGAGCGCGAGTACATCGCCGACGAGTACGCCGCCCAACTCGGCCAAGCCGACGAGCTCGCCGACTTCCTCGAAATCCACGGGCTGATCCACGACCACCCCATCCCTTTCATCTGGCTCACCGAACACACCCACCCACCAACCGAGCTCCGCATCGACCGGCTACGCACCTACACCCACACACCACCCGCTCCAACCCCGGCCCCGGCCGAAACCGACAAAACGCTGCCACGTGCCGCGTGAACCACCTATGACCGGAGCACACACCCCGACGACCACGACATGTGGGGATCGGATCTCGACAACGACTGGAGGTTCCATGCTTTCTCTATCCATTCGCGCATCGGGGCAGCGCCACGTGCGTAAACGAGCCGCGTCCCTGCTTCCCCGGAGCCGCAGTCGCGGCATCCACGACCAGGATGCGCCGTTCACGCCGCTCATCGACGCCAAGGCCGCCGGGCGGCTGCTGGGGGTGCCCCACACGTGGCTGCTCGCCCAGGCCCGCACCGGGCGCATCCCGCACCACCGCCTCGGGCACTACGTACGCTTCAACGCCGAGGATCTCAAGCAGTGGCTGCAGGAGACGCGCCAGGGACCACTCCAAGCGGGCGAAGCGAGGCCATGAGCAGGCTGTACACTACGTTCTCGATCGAGTTCTCCGTGGGGAGTGTCAGGCCCGCATTTCCTCTATGGCCGAGGGGCCCAGATCCCCTCATCAACGCTGACTTGGTTTGCCAACTCGCCGGGCTGGAGCACGTCGTACCCGACGAACTCGAACAGGCGGATGCCGCCCTGGAAGGGCTGCGGTGGGATGACCAGACGATTTGTGCCGATCCCGAACGGAGAGGAGCCATCGCCGTGGAAGGCGAGTTCCTCAAAGCCGGCGTGCCGGAAGGTGTCGCGGATAAACGGGGTGAGATCGGGTGGCTGGCGGTGACGTGTCCAGATGACGCGGGCCGCCGGGGCGCAGAGCTGCGGGAGGTGACGGACGGTCCGGGCTGCCCGGCGAGCGCCCCGATCAGATCGTGGCCCTGCCCCGCGCACACGCTGATCGCCCGGAGCGGGCCGGGAGGCGCCAGTGCCAGCGCGGCACGCACCTGCTCCTGCACGAGCGCCAAGCGCCGGCCCAGCCCCGAGCCGGGGTCGTGGTAGCCATCGTGCCATGCTCGCCAATCCATGATGGCCGTGAGATTACTCGGCCACGCGCTTGGGATGGACCACTCGCCCAGCACCGCGCGAACCATACCGGCGGGTCAGCCGACCCCCAGCATTGCCGGCAGTTCGTGGAGCACAAAGAGCGTCTCGGCGCCCGCCCGGCGCAGCGCCACCGCATCGCTGTCGGCCGCATACCCAAGGGCGCGCATCCCGGCCGAGACCGCGGCGGCGACCCCGGAGGGCGTGTCCTCCACGACCGCGCAGCGCGAGGGCTCGACCCCCATCGTCGCGGCAGCGTGCAGGAAGAGGTCCGGGTGCGGCTTGCCGCGCGCAACCGAATGAGCGGAGAACAGAACCTCGTCGGGGAAGAGCGCGTCGAGCCCAGTCAACCTCAGCGACAGCCGCGTCTTCTCGAGCTTTCCCTGGGAGGCGACGCACACCGGCACCCCGGCCGCCGTGATGCGACGCACCGTCTCGGCGGCGCCCGGCACCTCATGCATCTCCCGGCGGAAGGCGGCAGCACGATCGCGCTCGTATCGCTCAAGCCAGCCACTTGCCAGCGGCCGGCCGAGTTTGGCGTGTGCCCGGGAGTCGATCTCGGCCAGTAGCAGCCCTTGGTAGTCGGCTCGCGCCTGCGCCAGCGTGGTCGGCAGGCCCTGCTTCGTGAGCGAGCGGGCGAGCACGTCGTTGGAGATGACCTCGCTGTCGACGAGGACGCCATCGCAGTCGAAGATGACCAGCTGCAGATCCAGTGCCACGGCCGGCGAAGATACATGTGATGCCACGAGCGGCATGCCTCCACGCAGCCAGCGGTGGGCCGTATGTTGGTATTTGGGGATCGTCCACGCGCCGCACTGCCGGGAACAGGCGCCCGGGCGCGGGCCCTCCATGGCCCGCGACGAGGCGTAGCGTGCTCCCCAGCGCAAGAGGCAGAGTTACGGTCGATCGTCCGCCGCTCCCCAACCAGGCTGGCGCCTGGTTGGGGGCCCCGAACGCGGCGGAGCGCAGTCCCCCGGCCCCCGTCCGCGGGGTAGCGTGGCACACCCTGTCAACCCACGAGGGGTTGACAGGGTGTGCAGCGGGAGCCGGGCCGGAGGCCGGCCGACTGCTCGATCGACGGATGGGATGACCGACTGAGCCACGAGGGTGGCTTCGTAGTCGTGCTCGCCCGCGCTGACGGCATGACGAAGGCTCTTTGATGGGCCACGCTCAGCGCCCTGTCCGCTGGGTAGGGGAACCTCCCAAACCCATGCCGCGCACCCAGGCCATCTACTACCGTGACAAACGCGGGCGCCAGCCGGTCGAGGAGTTCATCGATGGGCTGCCGCCCAGGCACCAGGTGGCGGTGGACCTTGCGATCGATCGTCTCAACGGCCTGCATCCGAGCGAGCCGCCGCTGGCGTTTCCAGCGACCTCCCAAGTCGACGGGGAGTTGCGGGAGTTGCGCTGCCACTACGGTCCGGTGCTCTACCGCGTGCTCTACCGACGATCCAGGAACCTGTTCGTCCTGCTGCACATGATGCGTAAGAACAGCGGGAAGATCCCACAGGCGGACATCGAGATCGCGCGTGAGCGGTGGGAGGATTTCAGGGTGCGCATGGACTCTCAGCCCCGGCGGCCTCCGCGCGCGGCGGGCGGCGATGCGCCATGAGACCGCTCCTCCTTATCGATTTTGGTAAGCTGCGGGCGAAGGGCATATCGCTAACCAGGTGATCAGATGGAGCGACAGGCACAGGCAATCTCTCCGGCCGGGACTCCCCATAGGGAGTCGATGCGTCGCCGTGCTCGCAACCCGGAATACCGCGCCGAGCTCGAAAGACTGGCTCCCTATGAGGCGCTGGCGCGGATCGTCATTCGCCGGCGGGGCCAACTCGGGCTCAGCCAGGCCGAGTTGGCCCAGCGCATGGGGACCAGCCACTCCGCGATCTCTCGCATCGAGAGCGGCCAGCACGCCACGACCGTGCAGACGCTGCGCAGGCTTGCTGACGCACTCGGCACCCATCTCGTCATGGGCTTCGCGGACGACATCGCCGGCTTGGGAGACGACCCGGGCCTCGATGCGCGCCAAGCGGACCTCATCGCGGCTGGTTGACGAGTTCGCCCGCTGCCGAGAGTCGCAAAAAGCGTGTCCCGAAACGTGTCCCGAACTCCCCTACTCTGAGGTCATTTGGGGACAGTTTAAGGCTCTAAATCTGGCTCAACGAAGCCAAAAAGATGAGCAAGTGGGCGACTCGTAATGAAGGGGTCCGGGGTTCGAGTCCCCGCGTCGGCTTGCGATGAGCACACCTCTTGTGGGGGGCTCATGGGAGCCTGTAGACTTTGCGCTACATAGTCGCCCTGGGGCGACTGCGGCCAAAGCGCCATAGGGCTGGTACGATCAGTTGGGAGTCTTCGGGAAGATGCATAAGCAAGATGCATAAGCAAATACATGCGTTTGGCATAGCGCTGCTGGTTGTGGGCGTGATCGGGTGGGCGGGCGCCGCCGATTCCGCGGCGACGCGCTCCTCCTCGCGCGCAGGCGCAGCTCGGCAAGACGCTACCCCTGACACAGCGCGGACCCCCACGGCGAGGGCGGCGCACGTGTTGAACGTGAAGGATGAAGGGCATCTGCACTCGGTGCGCAACTCGGGCTCGGAACTGGTGGAGGAAGGTCCGGTGTCGGGGACGATCCCGGGAAAGGTGAAGGTGAGCTTCAACATCGGGGCGACGATCACCGCGAAGTTCACGATCTACGCCAACGGCGGCGGTTCGATCAGCGGCCATGGCGGGGGCTCTCTGCATTCGACCGGCGAATACTCGAGCTTCGGGGGCTCGCTCAAGGTGACCGGCGGCTCGGGCCGCTACGCGCACGCGCACGGCAGCGGCAACCTGTTCGGCGCGATCAACCGCAAGACGTACGCGCTCACCGTGCGGACGGTCGGCAAGCTGTACTACTGATACGCGTCGAGAGCCGCGTGGACGGGACACTCGACAACTGCCGCGCGAGTGGCTGGCGGAGGCACGGCTAGGCGCGGTGGAGGGCTCCTTGGTTCTGCAACGTCAATAGAGCGAGGAGAAAGCCGGAAGCCAGGTAATTGAGGGCTGCGGTCATCCCCTCATCGACGTCCTGCGCAAGCACCATCTCCACGACAAGATCGAGCACCTCGTCGTCTACGCCGTGGGCTCGCAGAAGCACCAGATTCGCCGCGAGCGCCTCATAGCTGGATCGGCCGGCGTTGGCTCTGGCCAGTTCGTGCAGCTGCGTGATCGCGGCCTTCAATGACGCTGTGCGCACCACAGGTCCTCGGCTGGCCCGCGCCGGCTCGCCGTCCCCAGTGTCGGCCCGTAGACCGATGCGCTTCTTCTGGAACGGCGTGCGCTCGGAGCCTGTCTGCGTGCTGGCATACATGCGATCCAACGCTACGGACCGCTGTGGTTGTTTCGGTGGCGCCGAGCCGTTCGCCTGTGGATCGGCCTCTCCGCTCAGCCCTGCAACGTCGACGCTATCTCGCTGAGCTGGTCCAGCGCGGCCTGGAGATCTTCGACGATTTCCGCGGCGATCACCTCGGGGGCAGGCAGGTTGTCCGTGTCCTCCAGCGACTCGTCGCGCAGCCAGAAGATGTCAAGCGACGCCTTGTCGCGGGCCATCAGCTCCTCGTACGAGAAGGCTTTGAACCGCTCCGTCTCGACGCGGTCCTGGCGGCGTCTGGTCTTGTAACACGACACGAAATCATCGAGATCCGCGCGCACCAGCTGGCGCGTCTTGAGCGTGAAGCTCTGGTTGGTGCGGAGGTCATAGATCCAAAGCTTCTTCGTCCACGGCTTCTCCGCTGCTTTCTTGCGGTCGAAGAAGAGGACGTTGGCCTTGACCCCGCCGGCATAGAAGATGCCGGTGGGCAGCCGCAGCAGCGTGTGGACGTCGCACTCGTTGAGCAGCTTGCGCCGTACCGTCTCGCCCGCGCCGCTCTCGAACAGCACGTTGTCGGGCACGACGATCGCCGCCCGCCCGGTGGTCTTCAGCAGCGAACGGACGTGCTGCAGGAAGTTGAGCTGCTTGTTGGAGGTGGTCGCCCAGAAGTCTTCGCGGAGATAGCTCATGCTCTCCGTTTCCGTGTCGCCCTCAGCGTTGACCACCTTGTAGGAGGACTTCTTCCCAAACGGCGGATTGGTGAGGACCATGTCGAAGTGCTCCGAGGGCTTGGTGCGAAGCGCGTCGTCGACGGTCACGAGGCTTTCCCCTTCCGGGGTTCCGATCCCGTGCAGCAGCAGGTTCATGGCGCATAGACGCGCCGCGGTATCCACGATCTCCCACCCGCGCAGCGCTTCATCGCGCAGAAACCTCTTCTGGTCCGGGTCGAGCCGGTTGGACTTCATCTGCTCATAAGCGGCCAGCAGGAACCCTCCGGTGCCAGCCGCCGGATCCGCCACGTG
This sequence comes from uncultured Solirubrobacterales bacterium, assembly GCA_963833205.1. GTDB lineage: Bacteria > Actinomycetota > Thermoleophilia > Solirubrobacterales > Solirubrobacteraceae > Palsa-744. The sequence continues at coordinate 72,783 of CAWHWZ010000001.1, forward strand.
CATGCTCGCCGTGGGTCGCATCACCTCGACGATCGCCTGGATCAAGGCGCGGGGTGTGAAGTATTGGCCCGCGCCCGACTTCACATCCTCGGCGTTCTTGGCAAGCAGGCCCTCGTAAGCATCGCCCTTCACGTCAACGTCGAGCGTCATCCACTGCTCGTTCTCGATCAGATCCGACACAAGCCGCTTCAGCTTGGCCGGGTCCTGGACTTGTTCTGCGCCTTGCGGAAGATCACCCCGAGCGTTCCCGGCAGCTTGCCGAGCTCCTCTAGCGTGTGGCGGTACTGGACATCGAGACGATCGCCGTCGAGACGGTGCAGGGTCTCCCAATCCCATTTCGCCGGGACGATCCGTGGCCGATCGAATGGAGGCTTCATCTGCTCGTCGGCCATCTTCAGGAACAGCAGGAACGTGAGCTGCTCGATGTAGTCCTGATAGGAGAGCCCGTCGTCACGCAGGACGTGGCAGTAGTTCCAGAGCTTGTTGACGATGGTGGTTGCGTCGCTCATGCCCTGGCCATTCTGCGGCGCTGGCCGCGAGCTTTAGTCGGCTTGTGGCCGTTGGACAATACGCGTTCAGTTGCTATGCGCTCTACCAAGACCGAGGCTGACTCGTCACTCGCGCCTCGATGGACAAGCTTGCCTGAAAATGCGGCCGCGAGAACTGCCGAGCGAAGATGAGCCACGCGCCGTGAGCAAGCAACGAGTGCGGCCTCCAACTCTTCGAAGCGTTCTTGGCGGTCTCGTATCGCATTGACGAGCCTTTCTTGAGCATTCAACGAAGGCACCTCAACTTCGAGTCCTGCGAGCCCGGCCTTGCTCAGGTGGTGAATTCCTACGCCCTTGGACGCACGAGCGAAGGTACCTCCACGGGCGAGCGCGAGCAAGACAAAATAGAGGTAATCCGGCGTAAGGCGAGTAGATCTAAGCCTGAGGAGAGTATTCTGAAAACAGCAGTTTGGAATGCTTCCATCCCAGATGGCGGGCTTGCCGACCTCTGATGCACTCCCCGATGCCTCGGCTACGAGGACATCCCCGACCTCAAGAGCGTAAGTAGAGAGCTCTGAAGGCGAGAAATTCATCTGTTTTACGTCTTTCAGATCCAGACCTTTCCATGTCACGTTCGCGGCACGAAGATATGGATGCATGTTCGGGCCGAAGTGAGTTTTTGGAGATCTTTAGCCCTTAGAGTCTGTCCGAGAAGTCGGCTGGGGCAGGATTATGTAGAGCTTGATTGAAGCGGCAAGGCACGTCAACCCTCGCTAAAAGGAGCGTGCCTTGCCAGCCGTTGAGACTACCCCTGCTCGCCCGCTGCCGACGATCTGGGAGCTCCCGGATGACCTCTGGGAAGAGATCGAGCCGATGCTCGACTGCTTCTATCCGCCCGCACGCACAGGCCGTCCCAGGGCCGATCTGCGGCTCGTGCTCGACGGGATCATCCACCGCCTACGCTCAGGCTGCCAGTGGCGTCATATGCCGGAGCGCTTCGGTGCTCCCTCGACCGTTCACGGCTGGTTTCAACGGTTCGCCGCCGACGGGTTCCTGGAGGAGATCTGGGCGTATCTGGTCAGGGAGTGCGAGGAACTCGGGGCTGTGCGCTGGGAGTGGCAGGCAGCCGACGGCGTGATGGGCAAGTCACGGTTTGAGGGCGCCAAGCGTGGCCCGAACCCTACTGATAGAGCCAAGATGGGCACCAAGAAGAGCGTCCTCGTCGACCAGGAAGGCGGGCCGCTCGCAGCCGTCATCGACGGCGCGAACGTGCACGACACCAAGCTCTTGGCCGCGACGATCAACGCAGTCGTGATCCCCCGTCCCGACCCCAAGGAGGTCGTGCAGAACCTCTGCCTGGACAAGGGATATGACAACCCGACCGGTGAGGCCGCGTGCACACAAGGCCGGTACGTGCCGCACATCCGCCGCATCGGCGAGGAGAAGAAGGACGGCTGGGGCAAGAAGACCCACCCCGCCCGTCGATGGGTCGTCGAGCGCACGATCGCGTGGCTACAGAAATGCCGCGCGCTGCTGATCCGCTACGACAAGAACCCCACCAACTATCTCGGTCTCATCCAACTCGCCAGCGGCCTGCTCTGGTACCGACGCCGCCACCGCCTACTTCACGCCTGACACGTTCTCGGACAGTTTCTTACAACCGCGGGTCCACGGGCTCGCTCTCCAGCGCGGGCACGCCGAACACGCACTCGTGCACACTTCGTAGCGGCTCGTCGCGGACGAGGCGCTCGAGCGCCTCGATCCCGAGCGCCAGACGTGGTCCTTGTCGACGTGGACCGGACTGGCGCTGGCGAGGAGATGAAACGGAGCCAGCTTGACGTCGTCGATCGTGCGAACCGGCCAGCAGTAATGACGGTAGGCCTCGACAAACCGCTGTGCGTCATCGACCCTGCAGCTCGCGCAGACGCGCACGACCGTCCAGCTCGACGGTGAAATAGCGGCTCTCGCCCCACTCCGGAAACTGCTCATCGAGGGGGTGCCGGACGGCGTGAACGGCGTGCCCAGCGGCTTGAAGAGCCGGCGCAGAAGCTCCCCGCCGCCGACGCAGCCGATCGCCGCCAGGAGCGCCCGCAGTGGCAGCACCTCGTTGGGAAGCTCAGGCCGTGCGGCGCATTTGCCGGCAATTGCGGAGTTGAAGACGCGCGCGATAGCGACGCTCAGAAACGAGGAGGCGACATAGGGGACAAAGCAAAACCCTCTCCTTCGTCACTTCCCACCCCCGGGGATCGGCCCGTCGGTCCAGAAGCCGCGGGAGGCAGCACGGCGACTGCGCCACTGCTCGCCGCCGGTCATAAAGCTGACGATGCCGGCCGCCTGGTCGGCGTCCTCGACCTGCCAGGCGCCATTGACGGCGCCGGTCAGCCCCGCTGAGAGAGCCTCGAAGGCCTGCGCGGTGTGCAGGTCGGCCTCGACGCCGTTGTTGATGATGAACTTCAGCTGCCGCACCGCCTGCTGGTTCTTGGCGAGCACGACCTCGATCAGCGCATCGACCTCGCTCTGCAGCTCCTCGTCGTCGACCACCCGGTTCCACAGCCCAAGCTCAGCCGCGCGGCTCGCCGGGTGCAGCGCCCCCAGGATGTTGATCTCCTTGGTCACCCGCCTACCGATCAGTCGCGCCATGCGCGTCGTCCCGCCCCACCCGGGCGTGATCCCGACGTCCACCTCCGGCATTCCCCACACGGCGCGGCGGGTGGCGATCACGAAGTCGCAGGCCATCGTGATCTCAAGGCCGCCGCCGACTGCGAACCCATCCACCGCGGCGACCGTGACCTTGTCGAGCGCCTCGAGCGTGTCGGCCATTCGCTGGTAGCTCCCGACGCGGCGCATGATCTGGTTGGCGTCGCCCCACAATCCCATCTCAGTGATGTCGTCCCCGGCACAGAACGTCTCGCCGGCACCGTCGATCACCAGGATCTTGAGCGTCCGGGAGGCCCGCACCCGCTCCAGCACCGCGATCAGCTCATCGGAGAGCCGCATCGAGAGCGCGTTGCGCCGCTCGGGCCGGTTCAGGGTGACGCGGGCGACCGGCCCGTCCTCCTGGTAGATCAACTGCTCGAGCTCCGATGGCTCGCCGGCCGGCGAGCTTGCGCGTGCACCATCCACGTGCAGCGCCGCCGAGGAGGGGTCGTCGATCACATAGAGCCAGCTGCCATCGCCCTGGCGGCGGGCAACCTCGGTGCTGACGCCCTCAATGCCCGTTCGCGCTCCACTGTTCTCCCCGAACGTCATCCGCCAGCGGTTGGACAGCAGGGCGACATCCCCCGCGCGAACCGCGCGGACGTCGGTGGGGGTGATGCGCGGCGCCATCGTAAGCAGGCCCTCCAGCCGCTCGCGGATCGCGTCACGGCCGTCCGCGTCGCCACCGTCCGGGCCGACGAACTTCGCGCCCTCCTCATACAGCGCCATCAGGCCCTCCAGCTCGCCGGCGCTGGCCCGCTCGGCGAAGAGGCGACTCAGGTCTGTGGGATCTTGTGCCAGCATCCTATTCGCTCCCCCTCACAGCTTCCACCCCGGCCAGCTCCAGCGTGCTCACGCTGAGGATCGCAGTGTTGCGCCCGGCGGCGGCGGGGAGACCGATCTGTGCGTCGATGACCGGGTCCACCACGCTCGCGAACGCGCCGCCGCAGCCGCTGGCGACGGGCGCGGCCCAGGCGTTGTCGACGAGCACGGTGCCGCTGAGCGCGATGATCGAGCCCCCTTCCAGGAAGCCCAAGCCACGCAGGCCGCCTTTGATCGGCTCGTTCGGCGGCGGGGGGCTCGTGGTGCCGGTCGTGAGATTCAGGACGATCGGGTGCGCTTCGGAGCCGATCAAGCAGTTCGCCCCCAGGAAGGGGTTGCCCAGCCTGACCCTCACCGGGAGCTGCAGAGCGGTCGCTTCCCTGTCGATCAGGTTGGCGGCGCTCAACCTGATGCGGGCGGCCGGCTCCGCGAGTTCGAGCGTCGCGGTGACCGCGCTCGATCCACCGTGGATCTGGCTCTCGATGCTCCCCTGCAGCACGCCCGGCAGCAGCGCCGGCGTGAGGATGCCCAGCAGTCCTCCCGGCACCGGGAGTGCAACGCTTGTCAGCGTGTTGCCGCCTTCCGCGGCGAAAAATTCGATTTCGCCGCTTTCGGAGTTGGTGTTCAATCCGCCCTGCAGCTTGATCGTCCTGCCGATCGGCACCACCTTCCTGCCGACCGCCACCTCGCCGCCGGTCACGTCGCTGGCGATGCAGAGATTGACCGTGGCGTTATTCAGCGGGCATTCGGCAAAGGGCACGAAGGCACCGGTGGGGTGGTTGGTGCCCGCCAACGCCAACGCCGACGCCGACGCCGGCGGGGCGAGGGCCAGCCCGATCGTCATGATCGAGGCTGCCAGCAATCCGTGAAGCGCGCCGCGACGACCTCCGTCTGCTTGCTGGGTCATACCGCGACGACCTCCGTCTGCTTGCCGGGTCATACCGCACCACTCACCTTTCCACGCGACCTGTCCGTTGATTTCGCGATGCGCGCAAGCCCCCGTTTCCTGGGGTTCCTTGGGCATCCGCTCACTTTGACCTTCGTCCCTCCCTGGATCTCGGCTCCGCTCTGCGCGGTGAGCGTGTAGGGCAACCCCAATGCCTTGGCGCAGAGCTTGCCGGTCGCGCCGAGCACCGAGTGCGGGCCCTCCGGCAGATCCAGGATCAGCGACGTGATGGGCACATCCGGCAATTCCCTGAACGCGCTGGACGTCACTCCCTTGGAGATCTTGATCACACCTTCCAGTTCCACAGTGACCCCCTCCCCGTGCAGTGCCATCGCCAAGCTCGGCAGCGAGCTCTGGCCGTGCGACACCAGATAGATACTCCCGGTCAGCGGCGCGGAGAACATCGGCGTCTGCGCGGCCCCCGTCCCGACGAGCGAGGCGGCCGGGCACGACGACGGCTGCGCCGCGAACGTCGCCGCGGAGCATGCCTGCTGGATCGTGCTGAGACGCGACTGCAGGCGTGCGGGCAGCTGCACGATCACCGAGCGCAGGTTGGCCTGGCCGGAGCCGGAGGCGATGTCCACATCGAGGGAGGCGCCGTCACCGACCGAGCTCGCACCGGCGCGGGTGCTCGCGGTCAACTTCGGCGCAAACGGCAAGCCCCGGCAGCCGCCCACCTGGAAGGGGCTCGTGACGAGGGCACTTGCCCCGACGCTCGAGTCGATCCTCGCCGTGATCGTCTGCGGGTCGCAGTCGGTCGGGTTGAAGACAAACCCTTCCCGGTTCACGGTCATGTTGAGCGTCCGCAGCCGCAGCGGAATGCCAGCCACGATCTGCGGCAGGGGGCCGGAGGCGATCGTCAGCTGCAGGGTCCTCGGGTTCACAAGGATGCGTGCCCTGATCAGGATCGTGCCCAGGTTGAACGGTCCCGCGACGGCCGGCACCACGATCGAAAGGCCAAACGGAGCTCCCTCGTACGGTCCTGTCAGGTACACCTGCCCCGGCAGGTAGAGCGGCTGCGTGCCGGCGCCGACGCCCACCGTTGTGGACCCCACCACCGAGCTCTGCGGGCAGGAGCCGCTCGACGCAGCGGCTTCTCCGCACAGCGGCACCCGCGAGAGCAGCGCCAGCAGACCCGCCGGCAACTGGGCGGCGATCGTCGAGATGCTCTGCTGAGCGTCTTCGCGGGAGACGGTCAGCGTGAAGGTGCTGAAGCCCCCGGCGAGCGCCGAGACGGTGCCGGCGGTGAAGCTCGGACTGAACGGCTGGCTCGCCGGGCACGCGCCGCCGTGGCCATCCGCGTCGACGACAAACGTCGCGGAGGTGCTCGCCACCGGCCCACCATAGGAGCTCAGCAGCGCGCTGGTCCTCGCCGGGCCACAGGTCGCGGGGTTGGCCAGCACCGCGGAGGGCCCGCCGAAGAAGCTCAGCACGAGCTCTTCGAACGGCAGTTGTGGAATCTCTTCGAACACCACTTCGAGCTGGCCGGTGCTCGCGTTGGCTTCCGCGCGGCCGGCGAGAGCGACCGCCGCGTTGGCGCCCGACACCGTCAGCAGGATCGGGAACATCTGCGTCGGTGTGGGCGTTCCCAGGTAGAGCGACCCGGTGAGCGGTTCGCCCAGCAGCGGCGAGCGCAGCGTTGCCGAGCCGATCTTCGAGGCGTTGGGGCAAGTCGACGTCGAGAACTGCGCTTCCGAGCACCCTTCCAGGCCGTTCGCCGCCGCCGAGGAGAGGGAGACCCCGGGCGGCAACTGCACCGCTATCTTCCGCAGATCGGCACTCGCCAGCCCATATGGTTCTTCGTTCTGTGGAATCTTCAGCCCGAATTCATACCCTGCGGGAGAATCGACCTGCGTGGTGCCGGGCACGACGAAGCTCGTCGAGGACAACCGCAGCCGTTCGCATCCGGTCGGCTGCGGCACGGTGGCCGCCTGTTCCACCGGTTCGCCCGGGGCTTCCCACGATTCCGCGCTGATCGTGCTGGTCAACGGGCCGCCTTCGCAGTCGCTGGAGTTGGTCATAAACGCCACCACCGGCACGGTTGCCGGCCTGGGTTCGATTTCCCCCAGCTCATCGACGCGGAGCGCTTCGTGGCTGGGGTCGCCTGGCACCCCCCAAAGTTCGAGCGACGCGGCCACGATCGGGATATATGATGGGATATCGTTGATTTCCGCGGTCAGCCCATAGCCGCCACCGTGGTGGGTCACGTTCAGCTGAATCAGCATCGAGAAGAACAGCACCGACACGCCGAACGTTGCGACATGCCCAGCCGAGGGGGTGAGGTTGTAGATCGGGATCGGCCCTTTATCGATTTCGCCCTGGATCACAAACGACGTCACCATCACGCCAACCTCGGAGGAGGGCTTGCACTCGACCTCCACGAATTCATGTGGCGTGCACCTGGGGATGGCCTGCGGATCGCCGACCACCCCAGGCGGCAGATCGACCTTCACCTTCCTGAGCCGACCGATCGGATTGCCTGCTTCTTCGGCGTCGGTGTTGAGTGCAAACGACACCGTGACGTTGGGATGCGCACCCGCCTGGGTGTCGGAGAGCTCGGTGCTGAACGAGGAGAGCCCGAACGAGCCCTGGGCGCGAGCGGTGCTCGCAGATACACCCAGCATGCAAGCCGACGTCACCACGAGCAGTGCCAGCCCGTGTCGGAGTTCCATGGGTGTGATCCTCATCGTCATCCCACCTTCCCCTGCGTATCGCTGCCGTGCGCTGCCCGTCCCGCCCGCTTGCCGAGCTTGGCGTGCCTGTCCAGTTTCTTTTTTTTCTTTTTCTTCTTCTTTCCCTTCGACTCGTCGGCCCGCTTGTGAGTGGCCGATTTGTCGGCGGTGGCTTTTGGCACCGTCGGCGTGACGTTGCTCGCTCCCTGCAGCGAGGCGCTGGCGGGTGGCAGGAACGACGGGGCGGGTGCGCTCGGGCCGCGGCATTCCGGGCCACTGCACGACGCTGAGGAAGTCGCTTCACCCGCGGACGGCGGCGGCGCTTCGCCCGATTTCAGCACGCGCGCGTCGTAGATGTTGAGATAGCCCGGGTTGAGATCCGCTGGCACCAGGCTCTCCGAGGTCGTGAAGAACACGTCGTCGCCGCTCGGCGTGGTGCCGTCGAGGCCCGAGGCGACCGCGGCGTGGCCGTCGGAGATCAGCGACACCTGCCCGTTCTCCCACTCATACACCTCCGTCTCGCCCCGCGTCGAGGATTCGGGCGGCCGGTCGGGGTTGGTGTCTTCGGCGACCAGCGGGTCGGGGCTTTCGAAGAAGATGCGCGACGCGTTTTCGCTCATCGGCACCGCCTGCGAGGGTGGGGCGTAGCTTCCACCGCCGGAGCCGCCCAGCGTCGCGTCCCCGCTTGGGGTCACCCCCGCGGACGTGCATGAGATGCAGATCAGCGCGCCACTTTCCGCGTCGTAGCGGTAGATCTCGAAGTATTCGCTGGTGTTCTGGCCGGTGAGATCGGCGCCTGACTCGAACACGAGCATCTTGCCGTTGGGCGTCGGGTACGCCGAGCGGTCGACGTCCGGCTCGGCCACCAACGGTTCCACCCCGAGTTCGGGTTGCGCTCCTCCGGAGGTGCTCAAGTTGGCGATGAACGTCGTCCGGCTGTTTTCTGCGTCATACACATAGAGGTTGGGGGCGCCTTCCAGCGCGACCTCGCCGTCTTCGCTCATGTTCGGCGCCAGCACGCCCCGCGCCACGAAGTACACGTGCGAGCCGTCGTTGGCGATCGCGCTCACCCCCACCACATTTCCATCCACCGTGCCGCTGCTCCCTCCAGAGATCGCCGTCAGCGTCTGCGTCCGCGTGTCGTACTCGTAGATCTCCCTGTCGGTGTTGGGGTCGCCCGCGAGCCCCTCGTCACTCGTGAAGAACACCCGCGAGCCGTCTTCGGCGGCGCCCTCGTACTGCGCCGAGCCGGAGGATCCGGGGTCGTCGATCGCCACCGTGCGGCTGTTGTCTTCGCGCATGTACAGATGTGTGGCGCTTTCTGCGCCCGGGGGCGGGCTCTCGAAGAAGACCTTCGATCCGTCGCCGGAGATCGCATTGGTGGTCGTACCGCTGTAGTCGGCCGCCAGGTAGGTGTAGTAGGGCGGTTCCCCGAAGGCGAGGGTGGTGCCGTTGCCGAGGATCGCACCTTCGGGATCGAGCAGTTCCCCGCTGTTGTTGACGTCCACCAGGTGGGTTTCACCGGTCTGGACGTCTCGCACATAGAGGTAGTCGTGGTCTGAGCCGGTGAGCCCCACCGCTTCGGAGGTGAGCGACTCTTCGGCGCTGAACGCAACCTCACCCGCGTCTGGCGTCGCGCCATCGAAGGTGACCTCGTTGGGAGCGTTGCCGCCCTGCGGACCCCGGGAGATCCACGTCACCTGGCCGCCCGTGGATGCCAGATAGAGATCCAGCGCGCCATGGTCCTCGTCGCCAGGCGCATACGACGCGGGCGTCAGAAAGATCGTCTGGCTGAGGTCGGGACTCCAGAACATCGGCGCCTGCGATTCCAACGCACCAAGGGGCGTGGGTGCCCGAGGCGTCAGCGACGTCGTCTGCCAGCCGCTGTTCGTCCTGCGCGACTGAAAGAAGTTGATGCCCCCCGACGTCGCGTCGCCGAGGCCGCCGATCGCCTCCCAGTCGACCGCCGTCCCGTCCCGGGAGCTGTACCCGCCGACCGGGGTCAGGCTGCCCTCTTCGGCGACGGGAGTCACCACTTCGTAAACGCGGTTGTCGGGGAGCGCGCCAGCGCTGGCCGAGACACACACCGCACCCCCCAGCGCCAGCGCCAGCAGGATGCCTGCTTTCGTCGCCCTCATCGCCGCGCACCTCCTGGAGTGTTCGCTGACGTCCTGTGGCCGTTGCGAGCTCGGCGAGCCGTTCGCGGGCAGGCGACCGTGCTCGTGGCGGAGGTGTGGGCTCCATCCTGGAAGCCGAATTCGGCGGTGAACACAAAGCCGCCCTTCGGGCAGGTGGGAGGCACCGACATGCCGGTGGGCCGATAGCCCACGACGCGTCCGTCGACGTGCCGGTGGTAAGTGAGGTTGTCTGGGCCGATGTTCGCGCGCATGCTCAGGATCGCCACGTCAGGCGCACCCGGCAGCGTGGGGATCGGGGGTATTTCGGTGTCGAATTCCGAGGTGAGAGAGTTGGCGAGCGACAGCACCTCGCTGGGAAAGACAAGCGGCGCAATGACCGGCGCCTTGCCTTCGAAGTAGTACAGCATGGTGGTGTGGCCGCCGATCGACTGGCCCATCAAGATCGAGATATGCGCCGACTCGCTCACGATCTGCGGGCCGAGCGAAACCTTGGCCGAGGCGCTGCCGAACCCCATCCGGGCTTCTGCCGAGCAGTCGGCCCCCCCGTCAAGCAGCAGAGCCTTCGGCGAGCACGTGGCCAAGCCGAGGGTCGTGGCGGCGAGGCCCATGCCGGCCGGCAGGCGCACATCGAACTCGGTCAGCGGCGAGGGTAGCTGCCCCGCTTCGGCCTCGATCTGAAAGCCGATCGAGACGGTGGTGCTTTCACCCAGCCGCTCCGGGTGGAGCGCAGCGTGGAGCGCGACCGGGGGTGCGCTCGCCGCCGAGGCCAGGGGGAGGCCCGCCGGCTTCACCGGCGCCCCCACCAGCGTGAGCGAAGCTCCCGCCGGCTTGGCCGAGACCCCGAGCAGCCCGGAGGACGCGCGCGCCGACCCCGCGACGCCGGCCAGGACGCACAGGATCCCCATCAGTCCGGCGGCGCTCGCCGGAGTGCTTACAAGGCGCCTGCTACTCATGCCAGTTTCCGTGCATCGTCATCGACATTTCGAACGTCTTGCGGTTCACGGTCCCGCTGATCTTGATGCCGAGGTTGGCGACTCGCCCGTAGCGACCGCTGCCGTGCACGCTCGTCACGTTTCCCGAGAAGTACGACATCGATCCCGAAACGCGATAGCTTCCCGTGCCCACGCCCGTCATCGAGCCGCTCGAGTTGGTGCCGATGAAGTTGGCTGTCGCCCGAGACGCGGTGACAAGCGTCAGGTCAAACGTTACCGCTCCCACGATCGTGCCCGTGCTCTTGCCCTCGGCGTAGAGCTTGTTGCCCTTCACCTTTGTGAGATGGAGGTGAAAACTCTCATTCAACGTTTCTGTCCTTGCCGCTTTCGCACCTCGAACACCCGCTACCGGGTGATTGCGTGCATGCGCCCCACCGGCGTGTGAGGGTTCCACCTCGAACAGCACGACGGCTAGGGCCGCGCTGACGAGAATGAGCCCAGTAACGAGCAGGGCGCGTACAGTGCTGTTGGTTATTGCATTAATTCGCATGAATGCTCCTTGTCATAAGCGGATCGCCGGCGAGTCGCTTTCGCGGTCACTGCGCCAGCCAAGTTGTCTTCACCAGCCGCGCCGAGATGGCGGTCTCAGCCGTGGCTAGGTCACCTTCATGGGCCGCTCCCAACCTCGGCGCTCCCCGCCGACGCCACGAGTGGGGGCAGGTCGGGGCGCGGTTGTCGTTGGGAGGTCGGGCGCTCGGCGCCTCGCTCCAGATGCCAGCGGCCGATCAGCCGATCCAGCCACGCGGGTATCCACCACGCTCGCGGGCCGAGCAGCCGGATGATCGTCGGGAGCAGCACGAGGCGCACGACCGTCGCGTCGAGCACCACGGCAACCGTGAGGCCGACGCCGAACTCGCGCAGGTTGATCAGGTTGGCGCTCGCAAACGCGAGGAAGACACCACACATGATCAGCGCCGCTCCCGTGATGATCCCGGCGGTCTTGTTCAGCGCGTAGCGGAGTCCCAGATCGGTGTCACCGGTGATCGCGATGCCCTCGCGAACCCGAGCCAGCAGAAACACCTCGTAGTCGATCGCCAGCCCGAATGCGACCGAGATCACCGCCGGGGTGATGATCGCGTCGAGTGGCCCGGCTCGCCCAAACACGCTCGAGCGCTGAAAGACCAGCACAAGCACACCGAGCGCAGCACACACGGTGAGGATGTTGAGTGCGACGGCGGCCAACGCCACCGGGACCGAGCGCATCACCACAAGCAGGATCAGGAAGGTCACCAGGCTGAGCACCGCGATCAGCAGCGGCAATCGCTGCTGGCTGGCGGTGGTGAAGTCCTGCAGGTCAGCCGCGGGGCCGCCGATGAAGATCTGCGTCCCGGTCTTCGACGCGATCCCGCTCGCCCCCTGGGTCAGGCGGCTGCGCAGCGGATCGCCGGGGACCGCCGCACTGTCGCCGGTCAGCGCCACACTGGGTTTCGTCCGCTCGACCACCTCCATGCGCAGCGCGGTCCCGCCGCGACCCAGGTTGACGGCGATGCTCGCGGCTCCCCGCTGTGCGGGCGGGGCGTCGCGCAGGAGTTCCAGGCCGATTTCGGCCCGCGAGGCAAACGAGCCCTGCCCACTGGGGGGGCCTTCCCCGCCGTAGACCGCCTGCGGCCCGATCACCGCGGCGACCGACCGGCCTTTTTCGAGGCTCCCCTCCCACCCCGCCAGCACAGAGAGGGTGCGGGGATCGGTGATCAGGCCGTGGCGGGCGTGGATGATGACTTCATACGGCGTGATCCACCCGCCCCCGAGGTGCTCGCCCAGCGTATGCAGGTCCACGAGCTCTGGGCTGTGGGGAGGCAGCGACGCGTCATTCGGCGGGCTGACTTTGACCGAGAGGGCCTGGCCGGCGAGCGCCAGCAGCACGATCGCCATCGCTCCCGAGGCGAGCACCGGATGCCGGATCATGCGCCATGCGAACGACGCCAGGCCGTCGCCGGCCAGGCCGGGCCCGAACTGCCAGCGATTCACACGGTCGCCCAGCAGGGTGAGCAGCGCGGGCACCGCCGTCATCGCGCCGAGCACGCTCACGAACACGGCCGCCAGGCCCCCGACGCTTCCCGAGGAGAGAATCCGGCCCGGCGCGACGAAGTACCCGGCGATCATCCCGGCGCCGAGGGCGCAGCCCGCGACCAGGACGGTGCGCCCAGCCAAGGTGCCGGCCGTGCGTGCGGCCTCCGCCGGCGCGAGGCCCTCGGCGAGCTGCTCGCGAAAGCGCGACACCAGCAGGAGCGAGTAGTCCACCCCCAGTGCGAGGCCGAACATGCTCGCCAGGCTGAGCGCAGAGGAGTCGAGCGCGAGCACGCTCCCATTGATCCCGGCGAGGATCCCCCGCGCGGCGCCGACGCCGCCGAAGCCCAGCAGCAGCGGCACGCCCGCGGCGATCGGGCTGCGAAACACGAGCAGCAGCAAGATGAACAGCAGTGGTGCGGCGATCAGCTCCGCCTGTTTGAGCGCCTTGTAGCTTTCCCGCGCGATACCGGCCGCGATGTCGGCGTATCCGGTGAGGTGGTGGCCGATCGATGGCGGGGTGACGCGCGCGAGCGTCGAGCGGATCACGGGCACCGTCTGCTTGCCCACGTCTTCGAAGGACTGCTTGACCCCGAGTATCAACACCGCATCCCGCTTGGTTGGACGCAGGCTTTTCGGCATGCCGGCGATCCACGGCGAGATGACCGAGACGTGAGGAATGCGCGCGAGCGCGGCGGCTATGCGCGGACCGCTCGCGTTCAGTTGCCCTTCGGGGCCGCTCAGCAGCACCACGAGCGTCGCTTCGTTACCGAACAGCCGCGTCGCCTGGGTCTGCGCGGTGGCGGCCGCGGTGCCGGACACGATCGGGTTGGTGAGATGCAGCTGCTGTTCGATCTTCAGTCCGGACAGCCCCAGGCCGCCCACCAGCACGAGCCAGACGGCAAGGGTCGCGCGGGGGCGCCGCACCGAGAGACTGACGAGTGCCCTCATGACGCCTCCAGTGGCTCGTACGCCGTCTCGACATCGCTCGCCGGCTGTTTACTCGCGCCCGCACCATCACTCCCCGACCGCGCGCCAGCCGCGCCGTTGCCGGCCTCCGCGGGTTCACCCGCGCCCGCACCACCACTCCCCGACCGCGCGCCAGCCGCGCCGTTGCCGGCCTCCGCGGGTTCACCCGCGCCCCGACCATCGACGGCCGGCGACCCGCCCGCCGACGCGGCGTTGGGCATACGACCCAGCTCGCCCGCCATCAGCCAGCGGGTGACCGGTATCGCGATCCGGCGTGGGGCGGAACGAGTGGGGACGTAGAAGGCGCGCACCCACCACCCGCCCGGCACGACCCACAGCTTGCCGCGTTCAGCCGCCCGCAGGCCGTCGCGTGCAACCCGCTCGGGGCTGCACCAGAAGAGCCGCGGAATCCGGTGGACGACGAGCGGGCGGCCGACCTCGAAGAACTCGGTGGGCACCGGGCCGGGGCAGACCGCCGTCACGGTCACGCCCGTGCCTCGCAACTCCTCCCCAATGGCCTCGCTGTGGGCCAGGACGAAGGCCTTGCTCGCGGAGTAGTTGGCGTTGCCGGGCAGTGGCTGGAAACCGGCAGACGACGCCACGTGGACGATCGCCCCGCGGCCGTGCTGCGCCATCGCGGGCAGGAAGCGGGCATTAAGGTCGACGACGGCCTCGACCAGGAGATGGATCTGTTCGAGCTCGCGCACGTGGTCGCTGATCAGGAAGGGCTCGTAGATGCCAAACCCGGCGGAGTGGACGAGCACCTGCACGGAACGCCCAAGGGCGAGCACGTCGGCATGTAGCCGCTTGCGCTGCCCGGCATCGGCGAGATCGGCCGCCAGCCAATCGACGTGCACGCCGTACGCACCGGAGAGCTCCGCGGCCAGCGCCCGCAGGCGCTCGCCGCGCCGCGCGACGAGCGTGAGCGAGTGGCCGCGCCGCGCGAGCTGGCGCGCGAACTGGGCGCCGATCCCCGAGGAGGCGCCGGTGATGAGCGCCGTCGCGTCCGTCGTCGGCTCGGGGAATTTCCTGGACTGTTGCATCGGTTGCGCCCCGTTCATCGCGCTCCGTCGCGTTGGCCTAATGGTGCTCATGTCGCTGACGTCCCCCCGTTGGCGGCAAGCCCGAAGTGCTCGTCTCCATCGCCGGCCACGGGCACGGGCACGGCAAGGCAGACGACGACGTTGTGCCCGCCGAACCCGAAGGCGTTGGAGAGCGCGATCGTCCGCTCACCTTTGCGCTCATAGGACCGGGCCTGCGGCACGTAGTCGAGATCCATGCCCTCCTCCTGCTCCTCGTAGCCGACGGTTGGTGGGATCACGCCGCGGCGCAGCGCGTGCACCGTCGCGATGGCCTCCACCAAACCGGCGGCGCCAAGGAGATGGCCGATCACCGACTTGGTGGAGGACACCGGCACTCGCTCGGCGGCGGCGCCGAGCGCCTGCTTGATTGCGATCGTCTCGGAGCGGTCGTTCAGTTCGGTGGCGGTGCCATGAGCGTTGATGTAGTCGACGTCCTCTGGCCCCAGCCCGGCGTCCTCGAGCGCCCGTTCGATCGCGCATGTCGCACCGCGGGCCTTGGGATCTGGCGCGGTGATGTGATACGCGTCCGTGGTCGTCGCATAGCCAAGGATCTCGGCGAGGATCGGCGCCCCCCGCGCTTCGGCGTGCGACGCTCGCTCGAGCACGACCACGCCGGCGCCCTCGCCCATGATGAAGCCGTCGCGACGAGCGTCGAAGGGAAGCGAGCGACCGGTCGGTGACAACGCCGCCATCGCCTCGAAGCAGCCACGCCCCACCGATGTGACGGCCGCCTCGGATGCCCCGGCGACGACGGCGTCCGCGTCGCCGCACTGGATCATGCGCGTCGCGGTGCCGATGGCGTGTCCCCCGGTCGCGCACGCCGAGCCGACGGAGAAGCTCGGGCCGCGTAGCCCATACCGCAGCGCGAGGTAGCCGGCCGCCGAATTGCTCATCATCATCGGCACCGTCAGCGGCGATATCCCCGATACCTTCAGCGGCGCTCCCCCTTCGAGGTTTTGCGGCACGCCCCCCTCGAGGTTTTTCATCGCGAACTTCCCAACCTGGGCTTCGAGCGTCGAGATGCCACCCACGCCTGTGCCGACTATGCAGCCCACGCGCTCAGACTCGTAGGGAAGGCCATCCTCCAGCCATCCGGCCTCCGTCAGCGCCTCCTCGCCGGCGCCGATCGAAAGGTGTGTAAAGCGATCCGAGCGCCGCACCTCCTTGCGGTCCAGCACGCTGAGTGGATCGAAGTCGAGGCACTGTGAGCAAGAGTCGGCGATACCGCTTTCACCGGCGATCCACCGCTCGACCAGCACCCGCGAGCCGACCCCGAGCGACGTGATGGCACCTGTTCCAGTTATAACAACACGCTCATTCATCGATAACACTCCTCCACGCGGGCCGCCCCGCTGGGTCAATTGCCGGATTGGGCTCAATGTTCGTGCCCAACCTCCTCCAATGGCAACTGCGGGGGTGCGCAGGGCTCTCGTCGCAATGGATGCAGATGCCCCTACTGCCCATTTTCGGCCTCCGATGCGAGGTACGTCACGGGCACGAACAGGGCCGAGGAATCGTCGATCGCGTAGCGCCAGCTCCCATCCGACTGGCGGCGAGCGACCTCGTGGGTGGTGCCCTCGAGCTTGATTGCGTCGTCGTCAATTGGGCCGACGGCCATCTGCCAGCGGCTGGAGAGCAGCGCCAGGCCACCGGCCGTCACGACGTTGCTGCTGGTGGGAGTCAGCCGAGGAGCCAACACCAGCAGGCTGCCAAGGCTCCCGCGAATGTCCCCGGCGCCGCAGGCGTGCACGCCGTTGCGACTGACCAGCGTGGCATCGCGCTCGTACAGTGCGCCCAGACCCTCCAGGTCCCCCACGTTGACGCGCTCGGCAAAGAGCCGGTATAGATCGGCGGGGTTGCGAGCAACGCTAGGCATATGAGTTGCATCCAGCCGACGCCTCGTCCACCGTCAGAGATCCGACGGCAACTGCGCCCACCCTCAGATGGGGCCGCTCGGCAACTGCGCCCACCGTCAGACGGGGCCGCTCGGCGCTTGCGCCCACCGTCAGACGGGGCCGCTCGGCGCTTGCGATAACCTGTCCAGCATCCGACATTATGGTTTCCAATCGCTATCCATATTGATTCGATATCCGTATCAGAACGCTATCCGTATCGAAACGATACCATGAGTGGGGAGGGTCGTCAAGAGCGCGGGGTCGAGGACTCCGTTGCCGCCGCCTCTGAGCTGCTCGGTGATCGCTGGACCTTCCTGATCCTGCGAGAGGCCTTCTTCGGGACGCAGCGCTTCAACGAGTTCGCCAACAATCTCGGGCTCTCGCGCAACATCCTCAGCAGCCGGCTGAAGACGCTTGTGGCGAAAGGGATCTTCGAACTGCGCCCGTACGGCCCCGCCGAGACGCGCAACGAATATCGCCTGGCGCAGCCCGGACGCGACATCTTCCCGATCGTCGTCGCGCTCCTGCAGTGGGGCGACAAGTACCTCGTGGGGCCTGGCGGCCCATCGATCATTCTCAGGCACACGCGCTGCGGCAACGACGCCGATCCGCACCTGATCTGTGGATCCTGCGGCGAGCCGATCGAGATCGGCGAAATCCTGCCGACCCCGGGGCCCGGCGCCTCGGAGTGGATTCGCAGGCGGCTGTCTGGGCTGACTGAGGATAGCTTCTCCCAGGCCGAGCAGCCCGGCGGGGACGAGACAGCCGTCGCCCCGGAGAGCGCCTCCGTCGCAACCAAAAAACGCTGACGACGACTACACGAGCGGCAGCACCTCCACGTCGAGCTCGGCGCTTGCACTGCGAATCAGCCTGCGACCGTCCTGCCTGACGACGAGGCTCAGGGACAACCGCGTGCCGGAGATCTCCCGCACCGCGCCGCTGACCTCGATCGCCTCGCCGGGGAACCCCGGCGCGCGGAAGTCCACCGCCAGCCGTCGCAGCTGCCGGCGTCCGCCCGCGCGGCGCGCGCAGCGGGCGACGAGCGCCATCGTGTACATACCGTGCAGGATCGGCCCGGGCAGACCGGCCGCACGCGCCACCTCGGGGTCGAGATGGATCGGGTTGCTGTCGCCAGAGGCATCCGCGTAGCGACTCATCACGTCGGCGGCCGGCGTGAGGAGCAGCGGCGCAATCGCATCGCGTGGCTTCAGCGGCGCAATCGCATCGCGTGGCTTCAGCGGCGCAATCGCATCGCGCGCCTTCAGTGGCACAATCGCATCGCGCGCCTTCAGCGGTGTCGCGTCGCCGGACTCCGGCGGTGCCGTCACGTCACTCGGCTTCATATTCATGCGCTGCCTTCGGGCACCAGCACCGTCCAGCGTGCCTGCGAAACGAGTTGGCGCTCGTGGTTGTGTGAGATCGAGCAGAAGCACAGCGATCGATACCCCGCGCGTGCAGCCGTCTCCTCCAAGCGCACGCGCGTCGCGATTCGGTCCCCGGCATGCACCGGGGCGTGCCATTCGAGCTCCTGAGCGGCGTGGATCAGCGGTCCACGCCCAGCGAGCGCCTCGAGCAGCACCCCGCGGATCGCCGGAGCGGAGTAGACGGCGGCGAACATCTCGGGCGCCCGTGCGCCTCGAGAGAACTGCCGCTCGTCCTCCCCCACAGCCGCCGCATACTCGGCGATCATCCGCGCCGTGACGCTCACCTCTCGCTCGCGCGACCACGGCCCGGGGGCCGCGGGAGGCCAGCGCCGGTCAGCTTCAGTGGACAGCACTGGCCTCCCCGTCGACGCCCACCGGCTGTGCCCGCGCAGGAGACTCGATCCCCTGAGCCGGCCGATCGGAGGAAGGCTCGATCGCCGCCACCGCCTGCTCGGCGGCGGCAAAGCACGCCTCGATCGAGCAGCCGCGCAGGTAGTCGCCCGTCAGCGCCAGGCCGGGGAGCCCGGCCACCGCGCCACCAACGCGCTCGAGGAAGCGGGCCTGGTCCTGGTGATACGCGCACAACCCGGGGGAGAGCCGGCGGGCGCTCAGCGCACGATGGCGATTGTCCCGCACCGACGCGAATGGCGCGAGGGTCCTCTCCGCCAGCTCCGCGAGCAGCTCGGGATCGGGCTCACGATCGGCGAGCGGGCGGGCTCTGCGACCACTGAAGGTGTACCTGACGACGTTGAGGTCATCCATGCCGTAGGCGCCGGCGTTGCTGAGCTCCGACTCCGATCCGAACACGACGGCCCGTACCTTGGGGTCGAACACCGGGCGCTCGTACTCCGCCAGCAGCACCACCACCGGGAAATACCGAACCTCTCCGAGCATCGCCCCGAGCGACTGCGCGACAGGCTCCAGCAGCCGTCCCGCCGCGTGCGCGTGGGCCGCCAAAACGACGCCGTCGAAATCCTCCCTGACACGCTCACCCCCCGGCGTGCAGATCTCCACACCACACACCCTGCCGCGATCGACGAGGAGCCGCCGCACCTCGGCTCCCACACGCACCGAGGAGCTGCGCGCGGCAGCCGCCACGACCTCGTGCATCCCGCCGGTGAGCTGATCGTAGGTGTCGGTGATCATGCCGACGTACGGCAGCACGTTGGCCATCGGCACCTCGCCGGGCTCGGCGGCGCTGACCCGCACGGTCAGCGAGCGCATGAGCAGCTCTCGCAGGCGTGGGCCGAAGGCATCCTCGACGCTCTTGCCGCGATATCGCCGCGCGAGGCGATCACAGCTCTCCTCGCTCAGACAGCGCACCTCGGGATCGCGTTTGACCATCGCCGCCAGCCGCACCAGTCGTGCGACGTCGCGTCCGGGGATGCCACGCAGATTGCGCACCGTCCTGGCACGATGCTCGGAGTCGAATGTGAGCACCTTCCCGTCGACCACTCGCGAGCTGTTGATGCCGAAGTATTCAAAGGGGTGCTCCCCAAGGCTTGCGACGAACTCGCGGAAGCGCGTGTAGCTGCGGCCGATGTTCTTCCCGCCAAGCGTCACCACGCGGTCGCCGAGCTGTCCCGACCCGGCCCGTCCCCCCAACGTGCCGTCGCGCTCGATGATGTGCGTCTCTGCGCCGCGGCGCTGGAGGTACCACGCCGCCGCCAAGCCCGACATCCCACCACCGACCACGGCGTAGCGGCACCCGCTCAGATCGTGCGCCACCGCGGGTGAGCCCGCCAGTGGCGCCTCGCCTGCACCGCGCGGCACCCGACTCGCCGTGCTCATGCGCCCACGCGGCGCAAACGCAGATCGACATAGCCGTTGTCCTGGCCATTCTGCTCGAAGTGTGCGCGCACGCTCTGCGCGGGCACCTCCCCGGCATAGCTCGGCGCCGCCTCGGCGGGGCGTGACTCCTCGGCGGGGCCTGACTCCGCGTCGGGCCGGCTCCCCTCGGCCTCAGCGCTCGCCTCCGCGCCGGCACGGCTCGCCTCCGCGTCGCTCGGCGCCACCTCCAACGCGACGATGCGACACAACCCCGGCGGCCACAGTGCGGTGTATTGCGTGAAGTGAGCGCTGCAGCGATCGACCACCGTCTCCTGGGGCAGCCACCCCCGCGCGCCGACATAGAGCACCGCGGCCTGCCGTGCAACCTCGAGCATCAACATTGCCGGCACGTGATCGAGCGGATGGTCGAAGAACGACGGATGAGCGGTGTCGGCGACGATCGCGCATTGAAGCTCGTGCTCGGAGCTCACGACGTCACCAACGACTACGTTCCTCGGCGCCAACCGCCCGACCCGCGACGGCGTGACCGCGACCGGTGCCGAGCCGTCTTCGGGCACATCCACCACGGATGCGCCGCGGGCACGCTCATAGAGGGCGCTGGGTATCAGCAGTGCCTCACCGGAGAACGCGATCGCCGGGGCGCCATCGATCGCTCCAGTCGCGCTGAGGGTGTAACCGCGGACACGCCCCTTGGCGCTGCGCCGCTCTTTGGCGAACGGCACCCGGATGACGATCGTCGAAGGCTCCTCGCGCCTGCGCGTCGCCTCCAGGTCGGTCGCCTCGGTTTCGTTGGTGGTCATCACAAATGCGGTTCCGTCGGGGACCTCGAGGATCCCATGCCCGTACATCTCCATCCCCTGACGACCGATCTCGATCATCAGCAGCAGATCGTGAAACCCATTTGCGAGCTCGCTATACAGCGCATGGCTGCGCGGGAGCTGGGCAGTGGCGATCAATTCCAGCCCATCCTCGCCCTCGCACATGGACAGCTCTGTGAAGAACACCTCCTCAATCGCACGCTTGTGTGTGAGCTCGCACGCCAATCCCGTCGCCTCGCCAAGAAGCGGCAACTTGAGACCGAGCGATGCGATCGCCGGATCGGTGTGAAGGGCAGTCACGACTTGCGCCTATGCCGCGACCGCCACACAGCGATTGACGATCGCATCCATCGCGCTGCCAATCGTGGTGACATCCTTGAAATCGTCGCGTTCGAGCCTCACCTCGTAGCGTTCCTCGATGATCTGTGCGAGCTCGACGAGATCCAGCGAGTCGACGTCCAGATCCTCCAGCGTCGCCTCCGGCAGGATCTCCTCCGGTTTGAGCCCGGCAAGCTCGCTGAGCTCGTCGATGATGAGCTGACGTACCTCGCCTGCGGTTGGTTGATTGGACAAGGCTCCTCCTTGGGTGGATGTTGTGAGTGAAGTTGCGCTGCACTCGGAAGGCATCAGATGGCGGCGAGGGACATCCGCAGAAGCTCCATCTGGCCGAGCATGAAGTAACGGGCCAGCCCGGTGAGGAAGCGTTCGTGGGTGTCCACGACCTCCTCGCCGACGAGCTCGACGGCACGTTCGCGATTGGCGCGCAGATTCCGGTGCCAGGTCATCAGCGTGCGCGTGTAGTCCATACGGTCGTTGCGCAGGGAGATGACCTCGAAGAGACCGTCGCAGCCCACGACGAGCTCACGCAGCGACGGGGGGCCGGCATTTGGATAGATCTTCGTGAGAACCAGCCGCATGTCGCGCCAAGCGCGGCGGTCGAGTGGCGTGTGACCCTGGGCCATGGTCTGCAGGACGAGCCTGCCCCCGCGCGCAAGCCAGGAGTGGCAGCGCTCGAAGAGCTCCCGGTAGGTCTGCGCGCGCACCTCCTCGGAGGCGCCGAGGCTCACGAAGTGCTCGATCGTCCCAAGCGAGACGATCGCGTCGAAGGGCTCCTCGGGCTCGAACATACGCCAGTCCTGCAGGCGCGCCTCGACGCGGGGGTCGCGCCCGGCGTTGACATGGGCGACCTGGGCCTCGCTGAGCGTGATGCCGATCGCACGCTGTACGCCGTGCTCGTCGACGAGCCGGCGGAGGATGCTGCCCCAACCGCAGCCGATGTCGAGCGCGCGCCGGACGCCGACGGCGCGGGCCTGCTCGGCGACGTAGTCGAGCTTGCGCAGCTGGGCGGTGCGAAGGTCCTCCTCGGCGCCCTCCCACATGGCGCTGGAGTACGTCATCGTGGAGCCGAGCCAGAGTGCGAAGAACTCGTCGCCCTGGTCGTAGTGAAACTTGATGGATGCGGGCCCCGCTCCCACATGACCGTCCGCCTCGATGACTGCTGGTGTCACATCGTCCTCGCTTGCTCAGTAACTGTTTCGATCGGTTCACGGTAGGCGTCCGCTGGGAGCCGTGTCAAGAAGTGGCCGCCGGATCAAAACGGTGAGCGCCGGAGATGGCGCCTATCCGCGCTGCCCACCGGCCTCGCCCACCGGCGCCATCCACCGGCCCCGCCCACCGGCGCCATCCACCGGCCCCGCCTTTCTGTCTCTCCGCGATCATCGATCACGGAGAGACAGAATCCACCGATAACGGGCTAAGTATCTAGATTTGATGCCCGCCCGTCCCGAGCCAGGGAGCACCGGCGGAGCATCCGCAGGGACCCCTCGGAGCGACGGCGATGACGCCTGGCGAAGCGCCATCCGGTGCCGAGGCGACCCCGGGATCGGTGGATTCAGGTTGAGATCACGGCGACATCACAGCAGCGTTCAGGCCTCCGTCTATCACGAGCACCGTCCCCGTGACGTAGCTCGCCTGCGGCGAGGCGAGGAAGTCGACGCACGCCGCCACCTCCTGCACGTCGCCCGCGCGCTGAGCGGGAACCCGTGGAGCGATGGCGGCGACCATCTCGTTCGTCAGGTCCGTCGCGATCAATCCGGGGGCTACGGCATTCACCGTGATGCCGCGGCGTGCCACCTCGACCGCGACCGTCTTTGTGAACCCTATAAGTCCCGCCTTCGCGGCTCCATAGTTGGCCTGTCCCGGGATCGCGCGTATCCCGCTCAACGAGGTGACGTTGACGATGCGCCCGAAGCGGGCTCGCAGCATCGGCCGCAGCGCCCGGCGCGTTGTCCTGAATGCGCCGCTGAGATTTGTGTCGAGCACGTGCTGCCATTCCTCGTCCCGCAATTGCATGACAAGCGCGTCAGCCGTGACACCGGCGTTGTTGACGAGCACGAGCACGGGTCCGTGCTCTGCCTCGAGGCGTGCGAACATGGCATCGACGTGAGCCTGATCGCTCACGTCCCCGCCCACCGCCACCGCTCGGCCGCCGTCGGCTTCGATCGCCGAGACCGTCTCGAGGGCCATGGCTTCATTCGTGCGGAAGTTCACCCCCACGGTCCAGCCACTGGCGGCCAGGCGCTTGGCGCAGGCTGCGCCGATGCCGCGGGACGCGCCCGTCACCAGGGCGCAACCCTGCTCGGTGGCGGCAATGGCACCCGCGTCTGAAGCTCTCCGGCTCATCGAGCCAACTCCGCCTCGGGCAGTGGGAGTGGATCGATCCACAGCCGCTCACGATCCCAGCAGTAGGTGGGCAGTGGGACGGCGGGACAGTGGGGTCCGTACAGCGCCGACCAGCGCAGCGTGCAGCCGGCCGAAAAGAGCCCCGCCGCGAGATCGCGCAGTGAACGCTCCGCTTCGGGCCCCGTCAATGAACGCTCCGCCTCGCGCCCCGTGTCCGGCAGCGCGAGGTGGGTGCGGCGCGTGGGGCGCTCATCACTCCCGACCAGCCGCACTCCCAGCCGCGACGGTGGGCCGAGCTCGATCAGCACGTCCCACGACTCGCGCGTGGCCGCGACCGGGTCCACCTCCTGTGCGAACGAGCAGATCGGCTCCACTCCCCATTCGCGTAGGCGATCTGTGAGCGTGCCGCGCAGCTCCTCTGTATGGGCGGCGGGGAGGAGGAGAGCCACCCCGGGAGGCGAGGAGACGCCGCGCGGGAGCTCCTCGCTCGTGCCCGGCGCGCTTGCGGCGAAGCGTCTCAGCGCCGTCGCGAGCTCATCCGCGGTTTCCCCCACCGCCGCCGTGCGGCACTCGTGGTGGGTGCGGCGCAACGCCGCGGCCGCACACATCGCCTGGAGCGGAACATGCCCGTCCTCCCCCTCCAAGTTCTCAAGGCACTCCGCGTAGGCGCCGGCAAGCTTGCGCAGGGCAACGCTGCTGCGAGCCGACAGCGGCAGGATCAGCGGGCCGGCGAAGCGGGAGGGAGGGGCGACGGTGGCAGCCGGCTCGGTGACCGTCCCGGCCCACTCGGTCACGGTGGCAGCCGGCGCCTGCTCGAGCACTATGTGCGCGTTCCCGCC
Organism: uncultured Solirubrobacterales bacterium; assembly: GCA_963833205.1. Lineage (GTDB taxonomy): Bacteria > Actinomycetota > Thermoleophilia > Solirubrobacterales > Solirubrobacteraceae > Palsa-744. The sequence continues at coordinate 97,045 of CAWHWZ010000001.1, forward strand.
CCCCAGCGAGAGGCCGCTCACCCCGGCGCGCCAAGACCGCGAGCGCGGTGGCCAGTCACGCCCTTCGGCGACGAGCTCGACCGTGAGCCCCAGGGGCGCGATGTCGGGGTGAAGCTCACGATGGTTGATCGTCGCGGGAATCCACCGCCGATGCAGCGCGAGCGCCACCTTGATCAGCGAAGCCACGCCGGCCGCAGACTCGCAGTGGCCGATATTGGTCTTCACCGACCCCACCAGGCAGGGGTCGCCGCAAGGTCGATCGCCGATCGACTCCGCGAGCGCGTGGGCCTCGATTGGATCCCCCTTCTGCGTCCCGGTGCCATGCAGCTCGACATAGTCGAGCTCGCGTGGCTCGATGCCAGCCGTCGCGCAGGCATTGCGCACAAGTTCGACCTGACTCTGATGCGAAGGAGCGGTGAGGGGGGCACGACGCCCGTCGTGGTTGCAGGCGCTGCCGCGGATCACCGCGAGCACCCGGTCACAGTCGGCGCGGGCCCGCGCGAGGGGCTTGAGCACCACCACCCCGGCGCCTTCGCCGCGGACGAAGCCGTCCGCGCCCGCGTCGAAGGTCATGCAGCTCCCACTCGGGGAGAGGATCCCGGCGCGGGACATCATCAGGTCGGAGTCGGCGGTGAGGATCAGATTCACCCCACCCGCCAGCGCGAGCTCGGCATCGCCGCTCCAAATCGAGGCGGCGGCAAGGTGCACGGCCACAAGCGAGGAGGCGCACTGAACGTCGAGCGAGACGCTCGGGCCGCGCAGGTCGAAGGCGTGGGAGATCCGGTTCGCCGCCAGCGCAAACCCCACGCCCGAGGTCGCATAGCCGACGATCAGCGCCGGGTTATCGGCAAGCAGCTTCGCGTAGTCGGGCCACATGATTCCCATGAACACCGCGGTGCGGGTACCCGCCACGGCCTCGAACGGCAACCCGGCGTCTTCCAGCGCCTCCCACGCGATCTCGAGCAGCAGACGCTGCTGTGGATCGGCATACTTGCTCTCACGCGGAGACATGCGAAAGGCACGCCAGTCAAAGCCGTCGACGTCCCCGAGCCAACCTCGGCGATTCACACCCCGGCGGGTCTCGCGCGGGTCGAGGCCCGCGCCGGTGCCTGCGCGATAGGGAGGCGTGTCGACGATCTCCTCACGTTCGGCCACCAGCGTCGCCCAGAACTCCTCCGGGCCGTGACTGCCCGGGAAGCGACAGCCGGCGCCGACGATCGCGATCGGTGGCCGGCCGGTACTCATGAGGGGACCCGGCCGTCCACTCGGCGCGCATCTCGGGGAAGGGAGGTGAGCATCGACGCAATTGCACTGAGGGTGCGGAAGTTCGCAGGGATGATCGCCTCGAGCGGAACGTGCACGGCGAAGCTCTGTTCGATGAAGAGCATGAGGTCGGCCATCGCCAGCGAGTCGATGATGCCCCACTCCAGCAGCGGCGACTCATCCGTGAGCGTCGCGCGGCCGTCGAGGTGGCGCTCTTCGATGAACGTCCGCAACGGCTCGAGGAAGGTGCGGAGCTCGGTCATGGCCTTTGCGCCTGTGTCAGTTGCACAACCAGTGCGCGGCGATCGAGCTTGCCGTTGCGACTCCGTGGCAGTGCCTCGACGATGTGGATCTCGTGCACGATCATGTAGCGGGGCAGTCGCTCGGCGCACCACCGCTTCACATCGAGCAGGCCGGGCGCGGCGTCGCCGCGGGGCACGATCGCCGCCGCCAGGCGGCAATCCGGCCCAGTGCCGAGCACGGCGACCGCCACTTCGCTCACATCGGGGTGGCCCGCGATCGCGGCTTCGACCTCGCCGAGCTCCACGCGATTGCCGCGGACCTTCACCATCGCGTCCTGGCGGCCCACGTAGCGATAGCTGTCCTCGGAGATTCGCTCGACCACGTCGCCCGTGCGATAGGGGCCGGTGTGAGGCGGCTTGCCCCAATAGCCCAGCATCACAGTGGGCCCCTCCACAACCAGCTCCCCCCGCTCGCCGACGCGCGAGCGCCGGCCGCCGGCGCCCTCCGCCCACACACGGTCGCCCGAGCATGCACGGCCGATGGGAACGGGACGATCGACGTCCTCACCAAGCTCGCCAACCTCATAGTAGGTGCAGACGTTGGTCTCGGTCGGGCCATAGAGGTTCAACAGACGTGCCGCCGGCAGCGCGCGGCGCAGGCTGCGCAACGACTCGATCGGAAAGGGCTCGCCCGCGAACAGCACGGTGTGCAGCTCCCGGGGCGGCGTATCCGAGAGCCCCGCCCGCAACATCAGCGTCAGAGCTGTGGGGACCGAGTACCAGATCGATATACGCTCGCGGTCAATGAAGTCGACGAGCCGTGTGGGGATGAACGACATCGCCTCGGGAATCAGGCACACGGTCGCCGCGGCGAGGAAAGCGACGTAGATGTCGAGCACGGACAGGTCAAAGTGCAGAGGCGCATGGCTGGCAAAGCGATCCCCGCCGCAGGGCCCAATCTCGGCGTGAGCCCATTCGATGAATGCCAGCGCGTTGCGGTGCGAGACACACACACCCTTCGGCGCACCGGTGGAGCCTGACGTATAGAGGATGTACGCCAGTGCGTCGTCCGTCGTCGGGGGCCCCTCGTTCGATCGGAGCCCCTCACGTGGCAGGGGCCCCTTCCGCAATGAGCGTCCTTCACGCAACGACCGTCCCACTCGCGCTGGGGGCCCCTCCCCCAGCCGTGCTACCTCACGCAATTGCCAATCATCCCCGAGCCGCGGCGTCGTGAGCCATGCGATATTCGTCAGATCACGGCTGAGCGCCTCCGCGGCGCCCTGCGCGAGTGCAACACACGCGGCGGGCCGGCTGTCGGTGAGCACGCGGCACACCCGCTCGGCGGGACTGAGCGGATCTACGGGGATATAGGCCGCCCCGACTCGCAGCACCGCCTGCATCGCGGCAACGGCCTCGATCGACTTCGGCAGCCACACGGCCACGCGCTGGCCGGCGCCGACACCAAGCTCAGACAACGCCCCGGCGAGTGCCGCCACGATCCTATCGAGCTGCTCGTAGGTCACCTCACGCCCCGGTTCGCTCACGGCCACACACGTGGGGTTCTCTGCGTGCGCGCGGCGGAGCACGTCGGCCAGCGAGGCGAGCGCAGCGGGGTGCGTCGCGAGCGTGCTCACAACCCGAGCCCCGCCGCGACGATGTTGCGCTGGATCTCCGAAGTCCCCGATGCAACCGTCGCGGGCAGGGCGTCGTGCAGGAGCCTGTCGACGCCGGTCTCGGATATCACCCCCGACCCACCGTAAATGCGGATCGCATCGAGTCCCGATTGCACAGCCGCCTCGCTGGCCGCGAGCTTGGCCAGGGACACCTCGATCATCGCCTCGGATCCGCGGTCGAGCAGCCAGCAGGCGCGATAGAGGAGCAACCGGGCGGATTCCAACCGCAACTTCATATCGACGATGCGATGCGAGATTGCCTGGTTCTTGCCGATCGCTCGCCCGAACTGGCGCCGCGTGTTGGCAAACTCGACGACCTGCGCGAGCTGGCCTGCCATCGCCCCGAGATAGGCGGCGAACAGGCACGCCCGCTCGACCTGCATCGCTGCTCGGAAGATGAGTGCACCCTGCCCCTCGGCGCCAATCAGGCACTCGCACGGAACAGGGCATTCCTGCAGATAGATGCTGCCCGTCGGCGAATCCCGCAGGCCGCTTTTGGCGAACGGCTGGCCGGCGAGCAGCCCGGGCGTGTCGCGCTCGACCGCGAACGCGCTCAGCGAAAGGTATCCGCCGCTCGGGTCGGTGCTTGCGTACACGACGGTCACGTCGGCGATCGGCCCATTGGTGACGAGCGTCTTCTCACCGTTTATCCTGTACCCATCCCCATCGCGACCGGCGCGTGTCCGCACCGCCATGATGTCCGAGCCGGCCTCGGACTCGGTGATCGCATTCGCGCCGATCAACTCTCCCTTCGCAAGCCGCGGCAGCAGGCGCTCGCGCAGCGCGCCGCTGCCGCTCTGCACGATCGGCCGGCAGCAGGCAAATAGATGCGCCGACACCGAAAACAGCAGCCCCAGCCGGGACCCGCCCTCGCCAAACCCCTCCAGCACCCGTGCGGTGGTGAGACAATCCAAGCCGAGGCCTTCATACTCCAGCGGCACATCGAGACCGGCCAGTCCGAACTCGCACGCCACCCGCCACGCCTGCGCGCTGAAGTCTCCCGCCTTGGGGCTGTCCCGTGGTGAGGCGTCGCCCAGCTCGCCGACACGCGCGCCGACCTCGACCGCGGCGCGGTGGAGCTCGCGCTGTTGGGGCGACCACTCGAAGTCCATCACCGCGCCTCCCCCTGCGCTCGCTTCACTCGCCGACGTGCCTGCCGCTGCGCATGCGGAGAGCCCTGCCGGCGGAGAGAGCACTCGAAGTCCATCACGGCGCCTCCCACCAAGCAAGGGCCACGGGCCGGGCTGCAGGCTGTCCATCGTGCGCGCCGGTCCGAGGCGTACACGCGGTGAAGCTTGCAAGGGCGAGGCACAGGCGTGCGCGCGTTTGCGCGGGGAGGATCACCTCGTCCAGGAACCCATCGTGGGCGGCCGCCTGCGCAGTGCAGTGCTCACGTTCGTACGCGACAGCCAGCGAGTGCAGCATCTCCTCGGCGTCACTCACATCGGCCAGCGCCGAGCGGTGGATCAGGCCGATCGCGCTGCGGGCGTCCATGACGCCGATCTTGGCATCCGGCCATGCATAGGTGAGCGTCGCGCCGAGGTGCATGGAGTTCATCGCGATGTAACCTCCGCCATAGGCCTTGCGCAGGACGACTGTGAAGCGGGGCACCTGCGCAGCGGCGAACGCACGCACGAGGCTCGCGCCTCGCCGGATGATGCCCTCGCGCTCCTGACGCGTGCCGGGCATGAAGCCGGGGGTGTCCACGAGCACGACGATCGGGAGCGAGTACGCATCGCACAACTCGACGAAGCGTGCCGCCTTCTCGGAAGCGTGCGTGTCGATGACCCCACCCATGAACCGCGGCTGGTTGGCGACGACCCCAATCGCATGCCCGCCGATGCGGCTGAACCCAGTGACCATATTGCGTGCCCACCGCGCGTCCACCTCGAAGAACTGCCCTCGATCGGCAAGCGTGCATATCACCTCGCGCATGTCGTACGGTGCACTCGATCGAGCGGGCATCAACGGCCCTGGGTTGGAGTCTCGCTGCTCCTCGAAGGGCGTCGGCGCAGTGCGCTCGCGGGCGTTCTGTGGAAGAAACCGCAGTAGTGTGCGCGCCTTGTGTACAGCGTCGAGATCGTCGACGGCCACCACGTGGCACACGCCATTGCCACGGTGCACGCCGGTTCCGCCCAGCTCGCCTGCCGTCGACTCCTCCCCACACGCTTCGCGCAAGATCCGGGGTCCGGTGAGGAACATCGCCGCCGGCTCGGTCATGATCACGAAGTCGCCGAGCGCCGGGGCGTAGGCGCCACCACCGGCACACATTCCGGTGACAATCGAGATTTGGGGCACAAAGCGCGAGAGCGAGACGATCTCCCGGAAGATGCGAGCGTATCCGGCCAGCGCCGCGACCGCCTCCTGGATGCGCGCGCCCGACGATTCGATGAATGACACCACCGGAATGCCCGCATCTCGCGCGAGGCGGAGAATCCGCACGATCGCGTCCGCCTGCGCCTCACCCAACGAGCCGGCCGATATGAGCGAATCCTGCGCATAACACGCGATCGGACGTCCGTCCACGGTGCCCAATCCGGTGAGCACCCCATCACTCTCGTATGCCGAGTCGCCCATTCGGCGGGACTTGATGCGAGTTCCGATGAGCTGCAAAGAGTCGCGATCCACCAGATACTCCAAACGCTTGCGCGGAAGTGACGATGACTCGAGAGCAAGCTCCGGAGGTTGAGCCAGCTCGAGCGCCATCACGCCGGCGCGTCGGTATGTGAGGGCGTGGTGGGCTTGTGATGATTGAACATGGCCTGCGGATTGAACATGGCCTGCGGATCGAACATAGCCTGCGCCCCGAGCGTACTGGCCGCGCCGCCACACTGACAACCTCACAGCCGCCGACGGCTCGACACACGTGCGCGGGCTTGCGAGCGTGTGTCACTCAAGGCCCACATCGAACCCCGACCCGCGACAGAGGAGTGGTGAAAGTGCAAGTGCAGACATTCAATCCCAACGGGGACCACACAGGTGGCGTGCGCAGCGCACTGCTGTTTCCTGGTCAGGGAAGCCAGGATCGGGCCATGCACGAGCTCGTCCGCACACACTGCCCGGAGCTGCTCGAACACGCGGCCCACCACCTGGGGATCGATCCATTCGATCGCATCGACGACGGCACCGCCTACCTGCAGCCGGCGGTGTACTGCGGAGCGCTGGCGCACTGGCGCGCCGCCGGAGAACCTGCGGCGGACTTCGCCGCAGGTCACTCGGTGGGGGAGCTGGCGGCACTCACCGCAGCCGGCTGCATCGACTCTCACGAGGGAATGCGCCTGGTGCTGGCGCGCGCCACGGCGATGCACCACGCCGGCGACACCGGCGAGCCGGGAGGCATGCTGGCCATCATCGGACCGCGTGAGTACGCCTTCGAGCTCGCCGATCGGCACGGGCTCGCCGTGGCGGCGGACAACGCGCCGGCACAGCTCGTCCTTTCCGGTCCGCTCTCGCGCCTGGCGGTGGCGCGCGCCGATGCTCGCGGCCGCCGCGTGAAGGCGGTGCGGCTGCGGGTGCCGGCCGCGCTTCACTCCACAGCGATGGCGCCGGCGGTGGCGGCGTTCCGCGTAGCGCTTGACGCCACCGAGTTCCATGCGCCCCACATGGCCGTGTTCGCGAATGTGACGGCCGCTCCCTTCACCGACATTCCCGCGGAGCTCGCCCGAGCCCTCACCTCGCGCGTGCGATGGCGCGAGACTGTTTTGTCGATGCACCGTGCGGGTGCCGGCACCTACCGTGAAATGGGCGGCCAGGGAATCCTCTCAGGGCTCGTGGAGCGCACTCTCGCCGCTCAGGGCTCGTAGAGCACTCTCGCCGCTCAGGGCTCGTAGAGCGCGCCCTCGCCGTCTGCCGAGGGCGCCTCGGCGGTGCGCTGCTTCCACGGCATGGCGGTGGCGTGCATGCCGCCGTCGACGTGGAGAATCTCACCGGTGATTGCCTGCGCCCAATCGCTCAACAGAAAGCAGACCGCGCGGGCGATCGGCGTCGTGTCGCGGCTGTCCCATCCCAGCGGCGCGTGTTTGGCCCAGTAATCGGAGATGCCGGCGAAATGGGGAAGGCCGTTCGCCGTCGGCGTCCTGATCGGCCCGGCAGCCACGAGGTTCACGCGGATGCCGGCATCGCCGAGGTAGCAGGCCAGATAACGAGAGATCGACTCCAGCGCCGCCTTGCAGACGCCCATCCAGTCATAGATCGGCCACGCCCGTCGCGCATCGAAGTCGAGCGCGACTAGGCTTCCCCCCTGCCCGGGGGTGAAGGTCGGCACCAGTGCCTGGGCGAGTGTCTTGAACGAGAACGCGCTCGTCGTGAACGCGTCGACGGCGCTTGCGACGGGCGTCTCCACGAACTGGCCGCTGAGCGCATCCGGGGGCGCCCAGGCAATTGCGTGAACGGCGCCGTCGATCGAGCCGAGCTCGCTGACGATGCGCTCCTGGAGGGCGCCGAACTGCTCGGGCTGCGTCACATCCAGCTCAAACACCGGCGCCGGCTTGGGCAGCTGCCGCGCGGAGCGTTCCGTGAGCGATTTGATGCGCCCAAAGCTCGTCAGGATCACCTCCGCGCCACCTTCCTGAGCCTCCCTGGCGATCGCGTAGGCGATGCTGTGACTGGTCGCCACGCCGGTTATGAGCAGGCGTTTGCCCGCGAGCATGGTGTTGGTCTCGCGCCCGGAGGATCGGTTCGATGTGATCGCGCTGGACACGCCACTCACGTCGATCGCTTGTCATCCCGGAAGCGCGGAAGCAGCCCCGCGCCGGTTGCATTGATCGCGTAGCGGAAGTCCTCGGTGGTGCACGCCTCCACGAACAGAGCCGTCTCGCGCTGCAGATGCTCGGCGAGCGAACGCTGCCAGGTGCCCGACACAAGCTCCTTGATCGCGGCGATCGAGTGCGGCGCGCACCTGGCCAAACGACGCAGCCGGCGCGATGCCGCCGCTTCGAGCCTGTCCACCTCGACGATTTCGCTGACAATGCCAAGCGTATGCGCCTGCTCCGCACGAACGACCTCTTCGCCCAGGATGATCGTCTTCGCCCGGGCCTCCCCCACGAGCCGGGGGAGCATGTATGTGAGCGCGCTGTCAGGCGAAAGCCCGATTTTTCCAAAGGCCGCCACGAACGCCGCCCGCGGCGAGGCGACCCGATCGTCGCAGGCGAGCGCCAATCCGAACCCCCCTCCCGCGGCGAGGCCGTTCACGGCGGCAACGACGGGGAAGCGCATCCGCCGCATGTTCAGGATCGCTCGCTGCAACGGGTCCACCAGTCGGCGACCGCTCGCCATCAGCTCGTCCGCGGGCCCCTCGAGAATCGCCTGCGCCTCGGCGAGATCGCCGCCCAACGAAAACGTCTCTCCCGAGCCCATCACCAGAAGCCCGCTCACACCGCCCCGATCCGCGAGGTAGTCGGTCGCCTCACGAAGCTCCGTGAGCATCGTCAGCGTCATCGCGTTGCGCTGCTCCGGGCGATCGAGCGTGAGCTTTGCCCAACCGTCCTCGATCGTGACTCGCAGCGTCTCCCACTCGGGAGCGCCACCCCGGCCGTCAGCGGCGGAAAGGAGCTGCGATTCTCGCGACTCGACGCTCATCGCTCACCAACCAGCACGCGCGACTCACGCGCCGTCGTCGATTGAGGTGGATCGCCGTTGACGCGTACGTCGCCCTTGGCGCGTACGCGTTCGGCACCTGCCCGCCCAACCCGGGGCGGCGAGGTGCAGCCGATCGCGCGGCAGCCGCCATCGACATGGAGGGTCTGCGCGGTCATGCCCCGCGACCAGTCCGAGAGGAGAAAGCACACCGCGCCCGCGACCGGCCCGGCATCGAAACGGTCCCATCCGAGCGGGGCGCGGGCCGAGTAGGTGTCGGCGATCTCGCAGAAGGCGGGGATCTCACCCGCCGCCACCGTCGCGATCGGACCGGCCGACACGGTATTGACACGGATGCCCTCCGAGCCCAGATCTCGGGCGAGGTAGCGCGACACCGCCTCCAGCGCCGCCTTGCTCACGCCCATCCAGTCGTAGGAGGGCCACGCCATCGAGGACTCGAAGCTGAGTCCCACGAGACTGCTCTGCTCCTCCGGTTCGCCCATCAGGTCGCGCAGCGCCGCGGCCAGCCTCGCCATCGAGACGGCGCTCGCATTGAACGTGCGGCACGCGGCGTCACTGGAGGTCGAGAGCATCCAGCCACTCATCGCCTCCGGCGGCGCGTAGGCAATTGCGTGCACCACGCCATCCAGTGAGCCCCAACCGCGCTTGAGCTCATCGGCGACCCGCGCAAGGTCGCGCTCGCTGGTGACATCCAGCTCGAGCACCTCCACGGGTTGGGGCAACTGACGGGCTGTGCGCACCGCGATCGGGTGCATGCGCCCAAAGCTGCTCAGCACGATCTCGGCGCCCGCCGCCTGAGCCTCACGTGCGATCGCATACCCGATCCCCGTCGTGGTCGACACCCCGGTGATGAGAATGCGCTTGTCGGCAAGCAATGACATCGTGGCACGCAACCTACTCGCCGAGCGGGCCCAAGCGCAACATGTGCTCGGAGTGGACCTAACTCGCGACGTAGCCGCACTGCGGGCAGGTGAAGCCCTTCGGGACCGCAGCGTCGCCAACCGTCCGCTTGCTCTCCACGTCCTCGGCGCCTCGCCGGCCTCGACTGTTGCGAAACGCGACGCGCAGGTCGCCCAGCGACCACCGCTCCCGTTCGGCCAGCGTCAACCACCGCTCCTGCTCGACCTGGTCCAGCGCCGCCAACTCGGCGTGATGCGACCACGAAAGGCACTCCCTGCGCCGCGAGACCCCGAACCGCGATGCGACGTGCACCATGTTCATCAGAGTCTGCGGGTCATATCCCGTCGTCTTCGATGCCCGTGAATAGCGTTCGCCGAAGCGTGCGTTCCCATACCTCAGCCAGTCGCCGAGCCACCATCCGGCGCTTCGCCCTGAAACTCCGATCCGCCGCCCATATGCCACCCACTCCGCCAGGTCGAGTTCGCCCTGCGCGATCCACGCCACCGGATTCATGGCGACCTGTCGCGCTCCATTCGATGTGCTTACGGCAGACATCTCACACCTCCATGCGTCGTAATGAACCTGGTGGCGACACCGATCGCAGCTTGTCGAGCAGCGCGATCACGTGGCTGGTGATCCACCCGGCGCTCAGCGATCCACCCGGCGCTGAGCGATCCACCCGGCGCTGAGCGATCCACCCGGCGCTGAGCGATCCACCCGGCGCTGAGCGATCCACCCGGCGCTGAGCGATCCACCCGGCGCTGAGCGATCCACCCGGCGCTCAGCGATCCACCCGGCGCTCAGGTATGAACACAGCGGCGTCGAGGCAAGCTTGCCGCCCTCACCATCGACACCATGCAGCCTCGGAGCCGCTCGGCTCCGGCGAATCTACCGGCGCCGGTAGATTCGCCGTGTCCCGGGCCTCGGGCGTACTCACATCGTGACGCGAGACCCACCCGCGAGCGGTCGCGCGCCTGCCAGATTGGACGCTCGTGGGGTTTACCAAAAATTGGAAACATAAGAATGATCCTACTATCAGGTGGGCATACAGATAAATCCTACTGTCAGATGCTCACTGAACACTTGTACCAGCTATCGGGCACGCGACCGGTGCCGATGTGGCGCAAAGGGCGTGCACAGCTTGCCGGTATGGCTCATCAGAGCTCCGATGGAGCTTGATGGGCGTCGTGCGCAGAGGAACTGCTGAGAGGCAGATACGTCGCCATCTCGCTTTCGGCTTCGAGCAGCTCCTCCAAGCGCAGCGCAACCTCCAGCTCCGCCAGCCGGCTGCTCAGCCTGCATCGGAGCAGCTCCTCGATCTTGCGCAGGCGGTATGTGACCGTGCGACGCTCGACCCCCAGCGCCGATGCCGCCGCGGATGCCTGGCGACCGGCGGCGAAGTAGGCGCGCAGGGTCTGACGGAGCTCCGCGCCCTCGCCGTTGTCGTTCAACGGAGACAGATACAGCTCCACCAGCGAGCCCGCCATCGCGCCGTTCTGGAGCACGAGCGACTCCAGCGCGACATCCTCGAAGCGGGTGATACGGCGCTGCGCGCCGTGGGCGATCCGCAGCGCTGCCTGCGCCTGCTGATGGGTGAGTCGAAAGCCAACAACTCCCGACCCCTGCGCGCCCACCGCCACCCTGACATCGGGGTAGGCCTCCTCGCCCAGGATCGCCGCGACGCGTGTGAGCGCCAGCCCCCGGCCCCCGCCCAGCCACGCCCACACGGTCCCATCCACGCGCGGCACCTCCAAGAGCTGGCGATCGAGCTCTCTGGCCACGGCTCGCACGGCCTCCGCGGCGCCCGTGCCCGCAGCGAGGATCGCGATGTGCTCGGTCTTCAGCTCGTAGCCGAGTTCGCCGGAGTCGATCCACTCGCCGGCCAGCAGACGCTGCACCAGTTCGCCCCGGCGCTGCTCACGCGAGCGCGTCTTGCGTGCGATCTCGTGCATGTAGGTCTCGGTGATCGATGTCTGCAGCCGGCCGAGCAGGGTCGACAGCGCCGTCGAGGTCTGGAGCAGCAGCGCGGCTCGCTGCTCATTCGAGGGGTTGCCCAGCTCGATCTCCTCCAGCACGTAGGAGGACAGCCGCTGGTGCCCGACGACGTAGCGGCGCAGCACGGTCGTGAGGCTGACGCCCGCGTTTGCAGCGCGGAGCGCTTGGCTCACGGTTGCCCGCGGGATCGCCGTCGACCACTCCTCTCCTCGCTCGACGCTTGTCAGGCCGTAGTCGATCGCCCCGGCTACCGCGTCGCGCAGGCCGGCCAGGAGCTCGGGGTCCTCGCTCCCGACAGGATCGGGGACGAGATCGCGGGCGCAATCGAAGATCGCTTCCACGATCTCTGGGCGACGCGCTCGCAACCGTTCTGCAACTTCCGCACGGATCTCATCGGTCGAACTCTCCCGATGGCGCGTGTCCGGACTCATCGGCTGCCGCTGCAGCCCTCAAAGTCGGGGAGCCTGAAGAGTGTAACGACCATCAGAAATCAGGATAATCCCTCACGGTACGCTACATAATACTATATTGGGAGTCAGAATCCGACGATTTGGGATGGGTCGATTCTCGGGGGGCCGATTCTCAGGAGGGATCTGTCGATTCTCGGGGGATGGGGTCGATCCTCAGGAGTAGGACGCCAGCCGCAGCTCCCGCACGCGCATCCGCCACGGTGCGCCGTCGGCGACCACCGCGCCGACGATGCCCGCCTGCGGCTTCAGGCGCCGCACCCGCCACTCCCCGCTGCCCTCGGGCAGATCGAGCCGTGGCTGCTCGGCGCGGCCCTTGACGCCCACCTCTCGAAAATCGAGTGCGAGGCCCACGCCGAGCGCCTTCGCGTAGGCCTCCTTGATCGTCCAATATCGCAGGAACGCCTCAGTGCGCTCGCGTCTGTTCACGCGCATCACCCGAGCCGACTCCTTGGGGTCGAGAGCCCTTTCAATCAGCCCCACCGATGGGACCCGTCGCCTGAGCGCCTCGATATCCACGCCGATCGTGCGCCCGCGCCCGATTGCCAACACAGCCAGATCCGTGGTGTGGGAGAGGTTGAAGCTCAGTCCATAGTCCCCCACCAGCTCGGGGCGCCCGTGGGGTCCGTAGGCGATTTCCACCTCGCGCGGGTCGGTGCCCACATAAGACGCCAGCAGCACCCGCATGCCCAGGCGCGCAGCCATCCGGCGGACGCGGGCGGCGGGGGCGAGGATGCGCTCGAACCGCGCCAGCTCCTGAGGCGTGAGCAGTCGCCGCGCATCCGCCACCGTCTCGGTAGGCACGTCGAGCGAGAGCTTCCACACGTGCAGCTCGTTCGCGCTCAACCGAAAGGCGGCGTCCGAACGAGGGCCTACCAACGCTCGCCTTGGTGCACGAGACGACCCCCCGCGTATCCTTGATCGTCCGTCCCTCGATGGTCGAGTTCGGCTGACGCGCCTGCTATCGCAGCTGGGGGCTGGGCCTGAATCCGAATGCTCCCAGGATACGCCGGCACCCGGGGCCTGTAAGGGACATTCCCGCTGGCACCCGGGGACGTGTAAGGGACATTCCCGATTGCGCGGGCGGCGCTGCGGGGCGACACTGTCCCCATGCTCAAGACGATTACCGATCGGAGAATGGCGCTCAGGCCGGTGCCTCTGCCAGAGGCGGCGTTCCTGTTCGCCGACGTTGCCGGCTTTGCCGCCTTTACAGAGATCCGTGGCGACGCCGACGCCGCCGCGCTGGCCTGGCGCCTGCGACTCGGTGTCGAGGAGCAGCTCGGCCACGACGCTCACGTCGTCAAGACGCTTGGCGACGCCGTGATGGTCAGGATCGCCGACCCGGCCGAGGCCGCCGCTGCCGGGCTGCGGATTGTCTCGCGGGCGTTGCCCGGTGGCGGCGACCCGCCCGTGCGGGTGGGCATTCACTACGGGCCGGCCGTCGAGTGGGATGGCGACTTCTTCGGCGCCGCCGTAAACCTTGCCGCCCGCGTCGCCGCGCTGGCTGGGCCGGGTGAGGTCCTTGTCACCCCGGACGTGGCGATCGCGGCGCGCAGGCACGGCCTACGGATCGACGAGCTCGGCGAGCGCACACTCCGGAACGTCGCCCGCCCGGTGCGCCTGCACGCTGTGCGGGATGGATCGGACGTCGGCGCAGGCCGTATCGGGAACGATTCCCGCTTGTCCACCTCGACACGGCGCCGAGGTTCGGGCTCATTCGCAACCAGCAGCGCGGCGGCTGATGTCCAGCTCTGAGCGCGAGCCCAACCAGCGCCCCCGCCTCGTTCGCACACGACGTGGGCGCCTGATCGGCGGCGTCTGCAGCGGCCTGGGGGCTCACTTCGACGTCGACCCCATCATCTTTCGCATCGTGTTCGTGGGCCTCGCGATCTTCTCGGGGGTGGGCATCGGGCTCTACCTGGCGATCCTGCTGCTGACACCGGAGGAGGGGGCGAGCCGGGCGCCGATCCGCCTGCGCCGCTCATCCTGGCGGATCATCCTCGGCGTCGTCGTGGTGATCGTGGCGGCGGGGATCGCGCTCGGAGCGACCGGCCACGCGGGACGCGGCGGCGGGTGGGGATTCGGCGTAGGCCTTGGGTCGATCGCGCTGGTGGGGACGATCGCCGCGCTGGTTGGGTTGCGGTTGCGCAGACCCGTCGGGGAGCAGGGGCACTCGAGCGCCGACGCGCCGGTTGGGTTGCCGTTGCGCAGGCCGGTCGGGGAGCAGGAGCACCCGAGCGCCGACCGGCGGTTGTTTGGCTCGCTCGCGCTCGGGACGGCCGTTGCGGCGTGGGCGGTGGTACTGGCGGTGGCGGGCGCGTGGCTCGCCGGCACTGAGGCCCACCTCGCCGCCTGGACGGTGCTTGCAATTGGCGCGGCGCTCGTGCTCAGCGCATTCACGGGCAACGCTCGCTGGCTCGTGCTGCCGGCCGTCGCGTTTGCGCTGTCGGTGGCGGTGATCGCCGCGGCCCACGTCGACCTGCACGGCGGCGTCGGTGAACGCACCTACCGCCCGCACACCCTGAGCGAAGTGCGTGACGGCTATCAGCTCGGCGCCGGTCGGCTCGAGATCGACCTGCGTGGGATCGAGTTTCCACCGGGCGAAACCCAGTTGCACGTGCGGCTGGGCGTTGGGGAACTCGTCGTCCTGGTGCCCCGCAACGTTTGCGTCGCGACCCGTGCGCGAATCGGCGGGGGCTACGTCGGGGCGCTCGAACGTGAGTCCGGAGGCCTCGACGTCAACTGGGACGAACTTCCCTTGCCACCACCCCACACGGCCCGCCTGGTACTGGACGGGCGCGTTGGGCTCGGGACGCTGCTCGTCGCCGACCATCCCATCGAACGCGCCTGGAACGCCTGGAACGGCTGGGGCGGCTGGGGCGGCGGGTTTGGCAGCCACGCCCACCCCTATGCGAACGGCACGAACGAAGCCTGCCTTCCCTCCGCGGGGGCGAGTCGATGACGCGCCCGCCCAGCGTCACGGTCCTGCTGACGGGCATCGCGCTGCTCGCGCTGGGCGCGCTGCTCGTGCTCGACGCCGACGGCGCCATCGACCTCCGTTTCGCCTACATGGCGCCCGTGCTCGTCGGTACGCTCGGGGCGATTCTGCTCGCCGGCGGCCTCGCGAGCCGCCGCCGCGGCCGCGACTGAGAACATGAGCGTCGATGTCCCACCAGGCGCACCCGCCGCACGGCGGTTTCAGAATCGCGATCGGCGCTGGCCTGCTGGTCCTCAGCGGCCTGCTGTTCGTGCGCGCGGCTGGTCCCTGGCCGGGAGACGCGGTCGTCTGGCCGGCCGCCGTCGCCGCCCTGGGAGCGCTCCTGATCTGGCGTGCGCCCAGCGTTGCGCCTCGGCGGCGTCGCGGCTGGGCCGCCCATCGCCCGCACGAGCCGCCGCCGCCGCGCGAGCCCTCCGCGCGGGTGCGCGCGCTCGGCCGGCTCGAGGTCAGCCGCGGCGGGCTCGGCGTCGCGCTGGTGCTCGTCGGCGGATTCGCCTTCCTGTGGGCGAACGGTGCGATCCGGCCCGCGGGCGAGGCGGTGCTCGCGGCCCTCGCGGTGCTGATCGCCGTCGCCTTGATCTTCGCTCCCTCCTGGCGTCGCCTCGCGCGCAGCCTTGCGGCAGAGCAGACCGAGCGCATCCGCTCCCAGGAGCGCGCCGACGTGGGGGCGCACCTGCACGACTCGGTGCTGCAGACGCTCGCGCTGATCCAGCGAAGCGCTGAGGACCCGAAGCAGGTCGCGGCGCTTGCTCGCCGGCAGGAGCGCGAGCTACGCGGCTGGCTGTCCGACGGGGACTCGCGCGAGCCCGGCGACAGGCTCGCTGCGGCCCTGGAGGCGGCGGCCGCAGACGTGGAGGCGGTGTCGGGGGGCTCGGTCGAGGTCGTAACCGTCGGCGACTGCCTGCTCGATGAGCGCGGTGCGGCTGTGGTTGGGGCTGCTCGCGAGGCGATGCTCAACGCCGCGAAGTTCGCCGGCGAGACGCCGGTCTCGGTCTACGCCGAGCTCTCGGACAGGCGCATCCAGGTCTTCGTCCGCGATCGCGGCGCCGGGTTCGATCCCACAGCCTTGCCGCAGGCAAGACGTGGCGTGCGCGAGTCGATCATCGGTCGGATGCGGCGCGCCGGCGGCAGAGCGACGGTGCGCTCCTCGCGAGGCGGGGGCACGGAGGTCGAGATCGCGGTGGACCATGGAGACCGGCTGTGAGCGACGGATCGCCCCGGGTCGTTATCGTCGACGATCACGACCTCTTCCGCGCCGGTGTGCGTGCGAGCCTCGGCAAGGAGATCGAGGTGGTGGCTGAGAGCGGCGAGGTCGAGGCCGCCGTGCGGGCGATCGAGGAGCTCGAGCCCGACGTCGTCCTGCTCGACGTCCACATGCCGGGAGGAGGGGGGGTCGAGGTGATTCGGCGTGTGGTCGAAAGCCAGCCGGCCGTTCGCTTCCTCGCCCTCTCGGTCAGTGACGCCTCCGAGGACGTGATCGCCGTGATCAGGGCGGGCGCTCGCGGCTACGTCACCAAGACGATCTCGGGGCCCGAGTTGGCCGACGCGGTGCGCCGGGTGCGCGAAGGCGACGCCGTCTTCTCCCCCCGCCTGGCCGGTTTCGTGCTCGACGCCTTCGCCGGCGAGATTCCGGCCGCGCAGGTGGACCCGGAGCTGGACCTGTTGACGCCGCGCGAGCGCGAGGTGCTGCAACACATCGCGCGCGGCTACATGTACAAGGAGATCGCCGCCCAGCTCGGCATTTCGGCGAAGACCGTCGAGGCGCACGTTTCCGCCGTGCTGCGCAAGCTCCAGCTCTCCAGCCGCCACGAGCTGAGCCGCTGGGCGGTACACCGGCGGCTGATCGACGAGTAGCCGCTCAGCTCACGAGCAGTCGGGTGCGCGGGGTCAAGCGATCACCTTCCGGCGGGTCAGACATCTCGCTCGGCTAGACGGCGGCCAGGAGTCGGGAGCGCTCATGCTCGAGGCGGCGCGTTGGGCGGCGGCGGCTCGCCGCCCGATGCTCCCGGGCCTCGCGTCCCGTCGCTCGGTGAACTGTCTCTTCGGCCTCGCCGACTCAGGGTGATGATCCAGATCGCGCCGCCTACGATGGCAGCGCCGATCAATGCCCAGGCCCATCCAGGCAGACCGCTCGATTCGGAGGATGGTTCTTTGTTTGCGGCAGCTGCGGCGCCGACGGCCGCTGCGGCCGGGGCGTGGCTGGTTGACGTCGTGGTCGGGGTGGTGACGGTCTGCGTTTTGACGACGGTGTTCGTCTGCGTGGGCGCGGTCACGGTCGTTGTCTTCGACGGTGCGGTGACCGTCTTGGTCTGAGTGACCGTCTCCGTCTGCGTCGGTGTGGTGCTGGTGGTGGTCGGAGTCGCGGCAGCAGCTGCGGTCGTCGCCGACTTTATTTTCGCCGACGCGGTCGCTGTCTGGCTCTGGGAGGGCTGGGTCTCGGCCTTGGCCTGCGTGGCGGTTGGCGTACTGCCACTGGCGCTCGCGGTCTCTCCCTGCGTACGGCTGGAGGCGGTCTGACTCAGGCTGCTGGCCACGCTTGCCGCTCCGCCCGAGCCACACGCGGTCAAGACGAATAGGCAGACGCCAAGCACGCCCACTCGAAAAGCCCAGTGCGTCACGATCTTGCCCGGTATCCAGATGGTGGTCCCGTAGCCGCCATTGACATAAGAATGTAGCGGAACGTATATTGGGTGTCATCGCGGGGATGGCTCGACGCATGGCGGCTTCCAGGTAAACAGCGGATCGCTTGCCCGAACGATCCGGTTGTCCAGGCTGCTGGAACAGGTAGCCGCATGGCGCCAGATCCGAGGGCCTGAGAAGATGAGGTGATCGTGCACGCGACCGATGCGACTTCCGCAGACGGTTTGGCGGCTGGTCCGCCATGGCGGACCCGCGTCGCCGCGGTCGTGGCGCTCCTGGCGCCGGTTGCCATGGCGATCGTGGCCGCGGTCGCGCTGGCGGGCGAGCTCGCGATCGCCGCGCTCGCGGTGGGGCTCGTGGTCGTCGTGAGCGCCGCCGTCTGGTTCGCCCTGACCCGTCGCGGTCCCCGGCGAGCTGCCGGCGCGGCGCTCGCGGGGCTCGCCGGCGCCGGCCTGATCGTGGTGTTGGCGACCCACTGGCAGGGCGTGCTGGTGCTGGCTGGACTGTTTCTGCTGCTCGCCGTGTTCGGGCTGGCCGCCCGCTACGCGCTGGGGCGGGCGGGGCCGGCGGCGGTTCACGGGGCGGGCGCCGCGCTCGTGCGGGTGGTAGCCGCGGGCCCGGCCGTACTGATCATCAACCTGAAGTCCGGCGGTGGGAAGGCCGAGCGCTTCGACCTCGCCGCCGAGGCGCGGCGGCGAGGCGTCGAGCCGATCGTGCTGCAGCGCGGCGATGACCTGCTCGAGCTCGCCGAGGGCGCGATCGCGCGCGGCGCGCAGGTGGTGGGGATGGCCGGGGGCGACGGCTCGCAGGCGCTCGTGGCGACTGTCGCCGCGCGGCGCGATGTCGCCCACGTCTGCATTCCCGCGGGGACCCGCAACCACTTCGCCCTCGACCTCGGCCTGGACCGCGACGATGTCGTGGGCGCGCTGGACGCTTTCACAGACGCCGTCGAGCGGCGCATCGATCTCGCGCGTGTCAACGACCGCGTGTTCGTCAACAACGCGTCACTCGGCGTCTACGCGAAGGTCGTCCAGTCCGACGCCTATCGCGACGCCAAGTTGGAGACGTGGACGCAGATGCTGCCCGACCTGCTCGGCCCCGACGCCGAGCCGATCGACCTCGAGTTCAACGCGCCGGACGGGAGCGTCTGCGACGACGCGCCGCTCGTGCTCGTCTCCAACAACCCGTACCGGGTGACGAGCCTGGCCGGCGCCGGCACGCGCGCGCGGCTCGACACGGGCCTGCTCGGCGTCGTGGTCGCGCGGGTCCTCACCGCCGCGGATGTGTCAAAGCTCGTCGCGCTCGAGCTGGTTGGCCAGGTGGGGCGCTTTCCCGGCCTGGTGTCGTGGCGCACCCCGGAGTTCGAGGTCCGCTCCGGGGGCCCCGTGGAGGTCGGGCTCGACGGCGAGGCGCTCGTGCTCCAGCCACCCTTGCGCTTCACGTCGATGCCGGGCGCGCTGCGCGTGCGGCTGCCCCGCGCGGTCGGCCTCGCGCCCGGCGCCCGCGCCGCGGCGCTGACCACGGACAACCTGGGCGCGCTGCTGCGGGTGGCCGTCGGCAGGTGAGGCTTCCCGCCGCACGTCTGGCGCTCGGTCTGGTCGTCTTCGTGCTGGTCGGTTGGGTGACCGGGGCGCTCGTGACCTCGCTGGCCGGGTCGGGGGGGCTGGACGTGGTACGCGACGTCGCCGGCGAGCGCTCGGCTGGTCTGACCGCCGTGGCGCAGGCGGTGACCTGGGCGGGCAGCGCATTCGTGCTGATCCCGCTCGCCCTGGTCTGCTGTCTGCTGCTCGCACGGGCGGGTCTGCGCCGGGAGGCCCTCGCGGTGGCGCTGAGCCTCGCCGGCGCGATGCTGCTCTCGGACGTCGTCAAGCTGCTCGTGTCCCGACCACGGCCCCCCGTCGAGCACCTGCAGGCGGTGGCCGGCTCGAGCTTTCCCTCGGGCCATTCCACGCAGGCAAGCGCGTTCTGGTTCTCGCTCGTGCTGGCGCTGGCGGCGGCGGGGGTCGCGCCGCTGCTCACCCGCGTGGCCGCCGGGCTGGCGCTGGCACTCGTGCTCGCGGTCGCCCTCTCTCGCGTCTACTTGGGCGTGCACTATCCGGGGGACGTGATCGCCGGCGTGCTCCTCGGGACTGGCTGGGCGGTGTTCGTCGCGCGCAGCATGCGGGAGGCCTCGGTCAAATGACGATGCGGGTCGCGCGAGCGCTGCAGGGTCGTGTCCGGCGCCTGGACCGGCGTCTGATGAGGCGCTCGCTGCGAACGCGCTCACCGAGGCTTGACCGCTCCCTCGTTGAGCTCACGCGCGCGGCGAACTACTCCCGACTGTGGCTCCTGATCGCGGTCGCGATGGCCGCGTGCGCGGGACGGCGGGGACAGCGGGCCGCTGGGCGTGGCATCGTCGCGATCGCGATCGCAGCGGCCGTGGCGAACGGCCCCGCCAAGTTGCTCGTGCGCAGGCGCCGCCCGTTGCGGCGCTCGCCTCCCACGCTCATCCGCATGCCCCGCTCGACGTCGTTTCCCTCGGGCCACAGCGCCGCCGCGTTCGCGTTCGCCACCGGCGCCTGCGCGGAGCTGCCGGTCCTGGCGCCGGCGCTCATGCCGTTGGCGGGCGCCGTCGCCTACTCGCGCGTGCACACCGGCGTTCACTACCCGAGCGACGTCGCAGCGGGCGCCGCGATCGGGATCGGTTCGGGCATCCTCGCCAAGCGCCTGCCGCAGTGGGTCCGCCAACGGCGAGCCGTCGGGCGCGAGCAGGCGGATGTCGCGCCGTGAGCGCTCCGAGCTCAACCCGGGCCGAACGCTGGGTGCCGGGCGTTCGCGTCCTGCGCACGTATCAACGCGCGTGGCTGCGAGCGGATCTCGTCGCCGGCGCGGTGCTGGCCGCGATCCTCGTTCCGCAGGGCATGGCCTACGCCGAGCTGGCGGGGCTGCCGGCGGTCACCGGCCTGTACACGACGATCGCCTGCCTGGTGGGCTACGCGGTGCTGGGCCCTTCGCGGGTGCTGGTGCTCGGACCGGACTCCTCGATCTCGCCTCTGATCCTGGCCGCGATCACGCCGCTGCTGGTGACGGGCGATCCCGCGAGCGCGATCGCCCTGGCCGGGATGCTGGCGGTGCTGGTGGGGCTCACCGAGATCGGGCTCGGCCTCGGGAAGCTCGGGTTCGTGGCCGACCTCCTGTCAAAGGAGGTGCAGGTCGGATACATGAACGGTCTCGCCATCACGATCATCGTGGGACAGCTGCCGAAGCTGTTCGGCTTCTCGACGCACGCCGACTCGTTCCTCGCGGAGCTCCGCGCGTTCGTCGAGCACCTCGACCAGACGCAGACGACGACGCTGCTCGTCGGCGTCGCCGTGCTGGCTCTGCTGCTGGTGCTCCCCCGCATCACCACACGGGTGCCGGCGGTGCTGGTCGGGGTGCTCGCCGCCACCGCGGCCTCGGCGGTGTTTGGGCTCGCTGACAGCGGGGTGGCCACGGTGGGCGCTCTGCCCCAGGGTGTTCCCACGCCCACGTTCCCCTGGACCACCGCCAGCGACGTCGTTCCCCTGCTGATCGCCGCGGTGGGCATCACGCTGGTTTCCCTCACCGACACGATCGCCACCGCGACGAGCTTCGCGGCACGGCGCGGTGAGGAGGTCGAGCCCAACCAGGAGATGATCGGCATGGGCGCGGCGAACATCGCCGCGGGGCTCTTCCAGGGCTTCGCCGTGTCGACGAGCGGCTCGCGGACCGCGGTGGCCGAACAGTCGGGAGCCAAGAGCCAGGTGACCGGCCTCGTGGGCGCCGGCCTGGTTGCGGCGCTCCTGCTGTTCCTCAACTCGCTGCTCGCCGACCTCCCGCAGACGGCGCTCGCCGCGGTGGTGATCGTCGCCGCGCTGTCGCTGACGGACGTGGGCCTCCTGCGCCGCTATCTGCGTGTACGCAGGAGCGCCTTCGCGGTGTCCCTGGTTGCCACGGCCGGCGTGATGCTGCTCGGCGTGCTGCAGGGGATCGTCGTCGCGGTCACCCTGGCGATCCTGCTGTTCTTCCGCCGCAACTGGTGGCCGCACGGAGCGGTCCTCGGCACGGTCGAGGGCGTCGAAGGGTGGCACGACCTCGACGCGCACCCGGACGCTCGGCAGATCCCGGGCGTCGTCGTGTACCGCTGGGAGGCCCCTCTGTTCTTCGCCAACGCGGGCACCTTCCGCCAGCAGATCCGCCACCTCGTGCGCGACCGCCGACCCGAATGGGTGGTCATCCAGTGCGAGGCCGTCACCGACGTCGACGTCACCGCCGCCGAGATGCTGGAGCAGCTTGACAACGAGCTCAATGCCCAAGGAGTGCACATGGCGTTCGCGGAGATGCGCGGCCGCCTGCAGGATCTCACGTTGCGCTACGGCCTGTTGGAGACCCTCGACCGCGAGCACTTCTACCCGACGCTCGAGGCCGCGCTCAAGGAGATCCAGTCAGGCGCTGTCTGATCTCCAGCAGCGCCTCGCGCTGCTGGTCGGTGACGGGCGGGAAGCGAGGGTCGATCTCCATCAGCGTGTGCACCAGTACGGCCGCGGCGCCGATCCGGGCAAACCACTTGCGGTCCGCCGGGATCACGTACCACGGAGCCCACTCGGTGCTCGTGTGCGAGAGCGTCTCGGAGAACGCCCGCTGGTACTCATCCCAGTGCTCACGCTCCCTGACGTCGGCCGTGGAGAACTTCCAGTTGTGGTCGGGAAGGTCGATCCGGCGCAGGAAGCGGGCGCGCTGCTCCTCCTTGGAGATGTTCAAGAACAGCTTGACGACCCGGATGCCGTTGTCGGTGAGGTAGCGCTCCCAGTCGTTGATCTCCCGGTAGCGCCGGCGCCACACGTCGCCCCGCTTCGCCGCCTGCGGCAGCTTCTGGCGATCGAGGTTCTCCGGGTGCACCCGCACCACAAGCACCTCCTCGTAATGGGAGCGATTGAAGATGCCGATCTCGCCGCGAGCGGGGAGGCGCTGCGCGTAGCGCCAGAGGAAGTCGTGGTCGAGCTCCTCCGCCGAGGGCACCTTGAAGCTGTGCACGCCCACACCCTGAGGGTTCACCCCACTCATCACGTGGCGGATCGTCCCGTCCTTGCCGGCCGCATCCAACGCCTGCAGGACCACCAGCACCCCCCACGTATCCTGAGCCGCAAGCCGAGCCTGGTACTCGGACAGCAGTCGCACCCCCTCGGCGAGCAGGGCGAGACCCTCACGCTTCTTCTTCACGCCGCCCTTGAAGGCGGGGTCGAAATCCTTGGCAATGGTTACCTTCGCCCCGGGCTTGACCCGGAACGGTTCAATGAACTCGGCCACCCTCTTGCGGCGCTTGTCGGCCATCCGCCATCCTTATTCGAGGCCTCCGTCATCACCCAGCCTACCGGTGTCGATCCACCGCTGGGCGCTGATCGGCGCCACCGTGGCGGGCCCGTGATCTGGGCCGTCGTCACCGACCGGTGTTTCCTGTCAGGAGGAGCGCGAGAACAGCCGCAGGAAGAGCAGGAAGATATTCAGGACATCCAGGAAGATCCCAGCGGCCAAGGGGATCGCCTCGTCCGTCCCGGCGTGGCGCAACCGGTTGAAGTCCACGACGGTGTAGAGGCCGAAGATCGCGAGCCCAGCCAGTGCGTAGACCGTGTACGCGGCGGGTATGTGGACGAAGATCAGCACGATGCCGGCGACGATCAGCACCAGCAGCAGCCAGAACAACGTTCGGTATAGGAAGGACAGGTCGCGACGGATGGCGTAACCGACGGAGCCGAGGCCGCCCACGAACAGCGCGGTCGCCCCGAATGCCTGGCGGACCGCGGTCGGGTCGGTCGCGGAGTAGTAATTGATGGTGGTAGCCACACTCGCGCCAATCAGCAGGCCGAACGCGAGCAGCAGCGCCAACGCAAGGCCGTGGTTCCCGCGTGCACTTGCAACGTTCAACCCGACCAGGCAGCCGAGCGCGATCAACCACGCCACGAACCACCCGGCTCCGCCCAAGTTCCGGCCCAGGTACACCCCCAGCGTCGCGAACCCCACCGTCAGCGCGACGAGCGCCATCACCCGGCCGAACAGCGCCTGGGTTCGGCTGGCAGGCAGACCTGCTGCAGCATTACCCACGGAGCTCATCTCTAGATCCTAATGATGACGGGCCGAGGCTTGTGGTGCGAGCCCGCCCGACTCGGCGGCTGGCTGGCTAGGCGGAAAGCAAACAGGACGCCGCCGGCCGTGCCGAACAGCGCCGCCTTCAGGGCGGACTCGCGTCGCGATCCGACGACATCTCTTGCGCAGCAATGGTGCCGGCAGATAGATTCAGATTGGTCGATGGTCGAAAAGATCCCGCAGTCACGTCCGCCGGGAGCCGAGATCGTGCCTTGCGGCCACCGTCGGGCGGATTCGGGGGTCAGGAGTGCGTTGCTGCTGGCGACCGACCTAGCTGTCGGTGCGGCCTCGCAGGCAACGCGCTTGGCGCTGCGAGTCAGCGCAACGAGCTTGAACGCGAGCGTCGCTGTCGGGCGACTGGTCTCGGCGTTGCCGGGCGCCGACGGTGCGGGTGAGCTTTTGAACACCGCCACGCGCCCGCTCCTCGACAGCGGCCGCGAGACGCGCACCCGAGCATGGTCAGCCGCTCAGACCGGCACGCAACACCTGCTCGAGGCGGTGGTACCCGGACTCCTCGACACACTCGACGTCGACGCGCTCGCGCAGCGGATCGACATCGACCAGCTCGTCCGCCGAATCGACATCGACGACCTCGTGCAGCGGATCGACATCGATCAGCTCGTCCGCCGAATCGAGATCGACGACCTCGTCCGCCGAATCGACATCGACGCGCTCGTGCAGCGGATCGACATCGATCAGCTCGTCCGCCAAATCGAGATCGACGACCTCGTTCGCGGCATCGACATCGACGCGCTCGTGCAGCGGATCGACCTGGATGCCGTTGTCGCTCGGATTGACGTGAATCGGATCGCGGAACGTATCGACATCGACGCGGTCGTCGAGCAGACGGAGCTGGGCACCATCGTCGCGCGCTCCACGAGCGGCTTTGCCAGCGAGGCGCTCGACGCGGCCCGAAGCCAGGCTGCCGACGTCGACACACGCGTAAGTCGCGTGGTGAACCGCGTGTTGCGTCGCAAGGAGAGCGATCTGCCGGTCGGGCCGCCGCTGCTCACCGGCGAGACACCCACCGAGGACACGGCCTCCGAGCCTGGCAGCGAGTCCCCGCCGGCGGACGCGTCGGACGGGGAGTCGAAGTGAGCAACGGCGATGCCCGTCGTGCCATGGCCCAGCAGGGTCATTACGCGGGCGCCTTGAGTCGCCTGCTGGCCTACGGCGCGGACCTCCTCATTCTCACCACCGTTTATGCCGTGGCGCTTGCCCTGCTGGGGTTCGCGATCGATGTCGCCACGCCGTGGCACGTAGACCTCCAGACAGGGCATGCGCTCGTCCTCGTGGGGGAGCTGCTTTGGGCTGCGTTCTACTTCGGCAACTCGTGGGTCATCTTCGCCCGCTCGCCCGGGATGACGCTGCTGGGACTCCGGATCGTGCAGGCAGACGGCTCCCCGCTCGACCGCCACCACGCGATCGT
The DNA here is from genome assembly GCA_963833205.1 of uncultured Solirubrobacterales bacterium. Lineage (GTDB taxonomy): Bacteria > Actinomycetota > Thermoleophilia > Solirubrobacterales > Solirubrobacteraceae > Palsa-744. The sequence continues at coordinate 122,385 of CAWHWZ010000001.1, forward strand.
CCGCCTCCTCGCGTTCCCGCTCGGGTTGCTGACGCTGGGCCTCGGGTTCTTGGGCATTGTCTTCGACCCCACCCACCAGGCGATCTACGATCGCATCGCGAAGACCGCGGTCGTCTACGACTGGGATGCGGAGGCAGCGAAGCTCCGCGACCTCGCCGCGCGCGGCGCCCGCAGGCGAGGGACACACGTAGGCGCCCACCGAACGCTGAGAGCACAGCAGCCCAGCGACGAGCCTGATCGGCCGCTCAGATGACTGTCCTTGCGCTGCCCGCCGTAGGCAACCAGCCTATAGACGGCCAGAAGGTCGATCCCGAAACTCTGCCGTCAAGCCAGCAGCCGTCCGTCGTCCACGACGATCTGGCTGCCGGTCATGTAGCTGGAGAGCTCGCTGGCGAGGAACAGGGCGCGACCGCGCCGACGGGCTCTGCCAGCAGCGCCGCGACCTCCTCCTCAGAGGTTGGACTGAAATCCTGATACCAGAGTCCGACCGCCCACAGATCCTCGGGCATCGCCACGCACACCACATCATCCACCCAGTTGCGCAACGCGCTCGCGGACTGCGGCGCGGCGACCGGCACTGCCAGAATCACGCGCGCAGCACCGCGCTCGCGCAGCGAACGCGCGGCCGCCTGCGCGCTGCGACCGGTCGCCAGACCATCGTCGACGAGCAGCACCGTGCGCCCCACGACCGCCAGCCGCGGGCACATCGCGCGATAGCGAGCCAGCCGCACGGCCAGCTCGCGCTGCGCACGCCTCACCACCGCATCGAGCGCAGCGGCGTCCAGTCGCAGACCTCCGACGACCTCGTCATCGATGACGCTGATCTCCCCCTCGGCGAGCGCGCCGATCGCGTACTCGGGGTTCTCGGGTGCCCCGATCTTGCGCACGACGACGAGATCGAGCGGCGCCTCCAGTGCGCGCGCCACCTCGGCCGCCACCGGTATCCCGCCGCGCGGGATACCCACCACGAGGGGGTTCTCACAGCGGAGATCGCTGAGCAGCGCCGCCAGACGACGCCCCGCGTCACGGCGGTCAGCGAAGCGCACATCACCACCCCCAGGGACGAACGGCAACTCGACGATCGAGTTGACCGCACCGGTTCGTCGCGAATGTCGTGTCCATGTCACGGGATCGTCCTAGCGATCGTCCTAGCGCTTGACCATGTCGATCGCGGCGGGGGTCGCTGTCACTTTGGCATCCATGCTCAGGACCCCGCCGCGTCTTTTCTCTCTTTTTAGAACAGGCCCATTGGGTTCTGGTCGTAGCTGACGAGCAGGCACTTGGTCTGGGAGTAGTGCTCGAGCATCATCTTGTGGTTCTCGCGTCCCACCCCGGAGACCTTATAGCCGCCGAACGCGGCGTGCGCGGGGTAGAGGTGGTAGCAGTTGGTCCACACCCGCCCGGCCTTGATGCCACGGCTCATCCTGAACGCGCGAGCGCCGTCGCGGCTCCAGACGCCGGCGCCCAGCCCGTACAGCGTGTCGTTAGCGATCGCCAGCGCCTGCGCCTCGTCTTTGAATGTGGTGACGGCGAGCACCGGTCCGAAGATCTCCTCCTGGAAGATCCGCATGTCGTTTGCGCCCTTGAAGACGGTCGGCTCGTGGTAGTAGCCGCCGGCGAGCTCTCCGGGGAGCATGTTGCGCTGCCCGCCGATCAGCAGCTCCGCGCCCTCGTCGAGGCCGATCTGCACGTAGTTTTCGACCTTCTCCAGCTGCGCGCTTGAGACCTGCGGGCCGAGCTGGGTGCTCTGATCGAGCGGGTGGCCCTGGCGGATTGCCCGGATGCGCTCCAGGCAGCGGCCCATGAACTCCTCGTAGATCGACTCCTGGATCAGCGCCCGCGAGGGGCAGGTGCAGACCTCGCCCTTGTTGAACGCGTACAGCACCAAGCCCTCGATGGCCTTGTCGAGGAACTCGTCGTCGGCGGCCAGCACGTCCTCGAAGAATATGTTCGGCGACTTGCCGCCCAGCTCGGTGGTGGAGGGGATGATGTTCTGCGCGGCGTACTGCATGATCAGCCGGCCCGTCACTGTCTCCCCGGTGAACGCGATCTTCGCGATCCGCTTGTTGGAGGCCAGCGCCTTGCCGGTCTGCGCGCCGGGGCCGTTGACGATGTTGAGCACCCCGGGTGGGACGATGTCGCCGATGATCTCCATCAGCTTGAGGATCGACCACGGCGTCGGGCTGGCGGGCTTGACGACGGTGCAGTTTGCGGCGGCCAGCGCCGGGGCGATCTTCCATGCGGCCATCAGCAGCGGGAAGTTGAACGGGATGATCTGTCCGACCACCCCGAGCGGCTCGGAGAAGTGGTAGGCGTAGGTGTCCTTGTCGATCTCGGAGATCCTGCCCTCCTCGCCGCGGATCACATCAGCGAAGTAGCGGAAGTGGTCGGCGGCGAGCGGGATGTCCGCGGCGAGCGTCTCGCGCACCGGCTTACCGTTCTCCCAGCTCTCCGCGACCGCCAGCATCTCGAGGTTCTCCTCGATCGCGTCGGCGACGGCGTTCAGCACCTTCGAGCGCTGGGTCGTGGACGTCTCTCCCCAGGCGTCTTTGGCCGCGTGTGCCGCGTCGAGCGCGAGCTCGATGTCCTGGGCGCCTGAGTGTGCGACCTCGCAGATCGGCTGGCCCGTGGCAGGGGTGAGGTTCACGCGGTACTCCCCGTCGATCGGCCCGACCCAGTGGCCACCGATAAAGTTCTCATAGCGCTCTTTGCACTGCACGGGGCTGCCGGGCTGTCCCGGAGCCTGGAAGGTGGTGAGCTGCTCGACGGTTGCCATTCTCGCTGGTCTCCAATCATTTGTGTGAAGGCTTGCCTGCGCTCGCTGACCTGCACACACGAACCTAGATCCGGCCCCCTGCCCACACATCGGGGGCTACCCCCAACCCGGGCGAGTATTTCTACGTACTCCGATACACATGATCCAGCCGCTCCCCAGTAAACAGTGCACGTAGTTCTCCGCACTATGAACGAGGTAGCCCCCCGATTACCGGAGACGGCGATCAGAGGAAACTCTATGGCATGAGTACTTCCAAGCAAACCAGCGCCGAGATCGTGGTCGAGAGCGCAGCGGAACACGAAGGCCCGACCGCGCCTGCGACGGGGGTCTTTACAAACATCCTGTGCGCCGTCGATGGGACGCACACCAGCACGGCGGCCGTCAGGCTGGCAGCTGGCCTGGCTGGCCCTGGCGGACATCTGACACTGCTTGCCGTCACTGCGGTGTCGGGCTCCGGGCCTTACGCGACGGCTGCGATCAGCCCGAGCCGGGTCACCTCCCTGTTGAGCGCCGCCAAGCGCATTGCTGAGGAAGCCGGCGTGTCGTCGACCACGGTCGTGGACCCGGGCGGCCCGCCCGTCGAGGTCATCCTCGAGCGAGCCTCTCACCACGACCTGCTGGCGATCGGGGCACCCGTCACATCGCTGCTCGGCGGGATGCTCATCGGGGGTGTCGCGGCGGGCGCCCTGAAACAGTTCACGACTCCGCTGCTCATCGTTCGCGGATCATCGACTGGCTCGTTGCGCGGTAGCCGGATCCTCCTCGCCAGCGACGGCAACGAGGACTCAGATCGCATCGTGGAGCTGGCTGGCAGGCTGGGGCTCAGCCTGGACGCGCACGTGACCCTGCTGCATGCGGTCGGTCGCGAGTCTCAGGTGAGCCATCGCAGCATCGAGGCGCAGACGCGCACCCTGAAAACGGTCTTGCCGGAGGCGAGCGACGCGCGCGTCGAGCCCGGGAATGCGTCGGAGGTGATCGTGAACGCCGCGACGAGCACAGGGGCCGCGATGATCGTGATGGGCAGCCGGCGACTGAAAGGTCTGCGGGCACTCGGAAGCGTCAGCCGGCGCGTTGCTCACGACGCGCCCTGCTCGGTGCTGCTCCTGCCACCAAAGTGACGGTCAGATGGCTCAATCGATCACGCCGGTCCGCGTCGTCAGCGAAGTGATGCTCTCGAATTTCGATATGGCCGGTGCTCTGGTGAGCACGCGTGAGCTCGCGCGATGAGCGTGCATGGGCGAGCTCGCGCTGCTGAGCACGGTCGGCTGGTCCCCGCTGCGCGTCGCGTCGCTGATCTTCGGCGAAGGGATCGTGCTCAGCACCTCGGCGCCGCGCTCGGCCTGCTGCTCGGAGTTATCGGCGGCGGCCTCGTGGTGAGCGCCCTCGGTGTCAGCGCCTACGTTTCGCCCTCGGTCACCGCCTGGGGGCTCGGCCGCGCGCTGCTGGTCGGCGTCGCGATCGGCGTCCTCGGCGGCCTCTACCCCGCGTGGCGAGTCACGCGCATGACGCCGCTGAAGGCCCTCTCGGGAACCTAGACCGCCTGAGCGTGTGTTGGGATCGTCCGGGATCCCTGACGAGCAGGCTCGGTGGTCTCTACGGAAGATCACCGTGGCAAACACCGACGATTGAGGCGCCACGCACGCTTATGGTGGGTTGAGATGCCCGGTCGCAGCCTTCGCATAGCTCGTATCGCGGGGATCCCCGTCGGGGTGAGCCCGTGGTGGTTGGTGATCGTCGCGCTGATCACCTGGTCGCTCGGGGCCTCCTACTTCCCCGAAGTGGTCCACGGCATCAGCCCCCTGGCCTCCTATGGGCTCGGCCTGGCGAGCGCGCTGCTGCTGTTCGCGAGCATCCTCGCGCACGAGTTCGGCCACGCGATCGTCGCGCGCCACCGCGGCATCGAAGTGGAAGAGATCGACCTGTGGCTGCTCGGCGGTGTCTCGCGCATGCGCGGCGAGGCCCACGACCCCCGCGATGAGCTGCGCTACGCGCTCGCCGGCCCCGCGGTGACCGCAGTGATCGCGGCGTGCTTCGGCGCGGTTGCGTTGCTGCTCCCTGCCTCCACACCCCCGGTCGTTCAAGCGCTGGTCGAATACCAGGCGCTCGTCAACGGGCTGATCCTCGTCTTCAACCTGCTGCCCGCATTCCCGCTCGACGGGGGCAGGGTGCTGCGCTCGCTGCTGTGGCGCCATAGCGGCGACGTGGGGCGCTCCACGGAGACCGCCGCGAGCGTCGGGCGCGCCTTCGGCTACCTGATGATCTTCCTCGGCCTCCTGGAGTTCCTGGGCGGCGCCCCGGAGGGACTGTGGCTGGCGCTGATCGGCTTCTTCGTGACAGTCGCCGCCGGTGCGCAGGCGGCCGGCGCGCAGGTGCAGGCCGCGCTCTCGGGCGTGCATGCATCCGAGCTGATGTCCACGCCCGTGGTGAGCATCCCCGAGCAAGCCTCAGCCGCGGAGGCCGGAGCGGACTACTTCCTGCCCCACCGCTACACCTCGTTTCCCGTCATCGACGAGCAGGGCCGCGCGATCGGAGTGGTGAGCGTCGCGCAGATCGAACGCCTCACACGACTCGGGCGGGACGGGCGGGGTGGGCGGGGCCAGCAAAGCGTTGGCCAGCTCGCGGACCGTGACCCGGCGCTGCTGATCTCCGGAGAGGAGGACGTGGCCAGGCTGCTGGAGCGACCAGCCTTCGCCAGGGTCGGACGGGCCGTGGTCGTGGACGAGCCCGGCAGGCCCGTCGGCCTTGTCTCGATCACAGACGTCCAGCGCGCACTGCGGGCCTCCCGGCTGGCGGATCGCAAGGGCAACCCGAGCGCGCACGTCGCCGCGGGCTGAGCCTCACGCGGTCCGGCGGCGCAGGGTGAGCGCCCCCAGTGCGAGCGCGACGAGCGTCGCGCCGAGGATCACGCAAACGTCCACCGCCATCTCCCCACCCAGCGGACGCGGGCTGGTGGCGCGCGCGAGGGCGTCGAAGGCGTAGGTGAGCGGCAGCGCGCGGGACACCGAGTACAGCGGCGCGGGCATCTCGCCGCGGGCGATGAACAGACCGCACAGCAGCAGCTGGGGGTAGATGATCGCCGGCATGAACTGCACCGCCTGGAACTCGGTGCGGGCGAACGCGCTCACGAACAGGCCGAGCGCCATGCCGAGGATCGCGTTGCCGACCGCGAGCAGCCCGAGCAGCCACGCGCCGTGAGGGGCGTTCAGCCCCAGCGCGACGAACCCGACGAAGCACACGACGACCGCCTGGAGCGCCGCGAGCAGTCCGAACGCGATCCCGTAGCCCGCCAGCAGGTCGGCCTTGGCGAGCGGCAGCGACATCAGCCGCTCGAGCGTCCCGCTGGTGCGCTCGCGCAGCATCGCGATCGAGGTGAGCAGGAACATGATGATGAACGGGAACAGCCCGCACATCGGCGCCCCAATCGCCTGGAAGGTGTGGGGCCGGTTTTCGTAGACGAAGTACATCAGCGTCAGCAGCACCACGGGCACCACGAGCAGCAGCGCGAGCGTGCGTGGGTCGCGGCGGATCTGCCACAACACGCGCCGGGCCGTCGCCAACGTGATCCGGGCGCTCACGACGATCCCGTCGCCTGTTCGATGACCGCGAGGAACGCCCGGCCGAGATCGTGCTCGCCGGTTTGCGCGCGCAGCCGCTCAGGCGTGGTGTGCTCCAGCAGCGCCCCCTCGCGCATCAGCAGCAGCTGGTCGCATTCGCTCGCCTCGTCCATCACGTGGCTTGAGACCAGCAGCGTGCTCCCTGCGGCTGCCAGATCATGGAAGGTGCCCCACAGCTCGGCTCGCAGCACCGGGTCCAGGCCGACCGTCGGCTCGTCGAGCACCAGCAGCTCGGGGTCGCCCAGCAGCGCCGTCGCGAGCGACACGCGGGAGCGCTCGCCACCGGAGAGCGACCCCACGGCCTGATGCTCGCGCCCGCCGAGGCGCACCGTCTCGATGACTTGCGAGATGCGCTCGCGGCCAACGCCGGCGACGGCGGCAAAATAGCGCAGGTTCTCCTCGATGCTCAGATCGCCATACACCGACGGAGCCTGTGTCACGTAGCCCACACGCCGTCGCAGCGCGGGCGACCCGGCCGCTTCGCCCAGCACTCTGACGCTACCGCCCGCGACGATCTGGACACCCACGATCGCGCGCATCAAAGTCGACTTGCCGCACCCGCTGGGACCCAGCAGGCCCGTCACCGACTTGCCCGCCACCCGCAGCGAAACGCCATCGAGCACCGCCCGCCGCCCGCGAACGACACGTAGACCCTCGATCTTGATCGCCGCATCCACCACGTGGCGCACAAAGCTACCCTGGATGTGGCCGGCATCCTCGCCTGGGGTGAGGCCTGAAGTCACTGCTCAGGGTCGTGCATGCACGACCCTGCCGTTGGCGCATGCGCCAACGGTGACCCGCCGCATGCGGCGGGTCAAGGACCGATCAAAGATCGGCCAGCATGCGCGGCCCTCCCAACCATATGCTGGAGCAGGCAATGCCCATCTCGCCCCCGGCCTGTACCTCGGGGTGCGCGCGATCGTGAAGGCCGGGCGAGGCTTTCGTCTGGCTTGCGATGGCGCGCCCGGAGCGGTGGAGTACGCCGTGGAGATGCACAGCTTCCGCGAGCAGGACACGTTCGCGGGCCTGATCGCGTCGAGCGCCCTCACCCGCGCGCACGTCGCCAAGGTGGCCCGCGTGCTGGCGGACTTTCACCGCTCCGCGGAGGTGGTGCCCGACTGGGGTCCGGGTCGCGTGCTCGCCGCCTGGCGCAAGAACGTGGGCGAGCTGCAAGCGGTGAGCCATCCATGTCGTCGGCGACAGTCGTGAGCAGGACCCCGGTCCGAGCTGAGGTCGGGAGGAAACCCCATCGTTGGTGCGGGCTTGCACGGATACTCGTGGACGGTGCGCGTGGGACGCTACCCCGGTCACATTGGCGATCCGCGAGGAGCCCGACATGAGCGAAGCCCAGCCGAGCATCATCGAGCACAGCGTCGAAAGGCACACATCTGGTTGAACGAGGTGGCCGAGGAGCTCGGCGTCGAGGATCGCCAGTACGCCTACCGCGCGCTGCGCGCTGTGCTGCACACCCTGCGCGACCGGCTGACCGTCGACGTGGCGGCCAAGCTCGCCGCGCAGCTACCGACCCTGATCCGCGGCATCTACTACGAGGACTGGGATCCCAGCCGCACCCCGCTGGCGATCCACGATGTCGAGGCGTTCCTCGATCACGTCGCCGGCGAGGGCCGTATGGCCGGGGAGACCGAGGCTTCGCTCGCGGTGACAGCGGTCGCGCGGGTCCTGCGAGCCCACGTCTCTCCCGGCGAGATCGACGGTGTCCTGGCGGTCCTGCCAGACAAGCTCGGAACGCTGATCGAGACCTGACCCCCCTGTCCGCGAGCTCGTCGCGCTCTACGCCGGCTACTACCCGCATCCGCGGGGAGCGGCCGAGACAATCGAATTGGTGGGTCTGGCGGACAAGCGCGACGCGCGCACCAAACAGCTCTCCGGCGGGCAGCTGCGCCGCGTCGTCCACACGCACGGCAGCGGCATCGCCGCCACCGACCTGCTGATCGTCGCGGCCTGGGGCATCGCCGCGCTGCTGATCGCAGTGCGCACGTTCCAGTGGTCGCCGCGCAGCGGCTAAAACACACAGCAGGACGACATTGGGCCAGTTCGTCAGTCCACGAGTCCACGAGTCACTACGCCCGCCAGCCATCGCCAGCAAATATCGCGCGTGGGCTCAGGCTCGGGGAGGTGAGGAGCGAGCGATAGTTATCTCCCAGCAGCCAACCGCGAGATTCGCTGCCCCAACAACCAGGAAGAAGGCTGCCCATCCGTAGGCGGCGTACAAGAGGCACACGACGCCTGCGGTGCCCGCGAAAAAGCCACCGGCAATACGCGTGATCCCAAAGACGCGGATGTGGCGATACTCAAGTGGCGCAAGCAAGCGTTGCATGCCGGGTCGCGGGGGAGATGCCCACCACCCGCAAAGGCCTTTCCGAGCGTCGTCGTCTGCGTACATCGGGGGCGTCCGCTCATGCTCGCTTCAGAAACCTCAAACCGAACGCCGTGAACACCAGGACAATCCCGACGTTTACCATCAGGCGCTCCCAGAACAGGTGCCTGAAGAACAAGACGTCCACGGCGACCACGGCGGTCACCAGTGCGAGCACGTAAAGCACGACGCCTACCTGCTTTCCCATCCTTGCACCCCAGCGTCCGAGCGACGGCCGAGCAGACCAGCGCAAAGGACGAGATCGGAGGCCGCCTGCCAAACGCCGCCGGGACGGGATTCGTCCTTATCGGCGACTCTTCGGCGCTGATCGAACGGGTCGTTCCGTGGCCGGGGAGCTGGTGAGGATTCCGTCCCAACCCAACGGTACAGTTGTGTTATGATACCGGAGTTCGATGAGCACGGGAACCTCCCGCCGGGAATCCACCAAGCCGCCTGGAACGAGATCGTGACCCGCTATGCGACCAGTGTTCGGCGCTTCAGGACTTCAGCGACCGACGCGCCGCGCAGAAGACACGATACGGCGGCGAGCTCTTCCCCGCCGAGTGGCCCGCGCAAACGGACGGCACCACCTACCTCGACTACTTCCAACGCGACCACAAGGGACAGGCGAAGGGGGTCCTCGCAATCGACCTGGCGGGACTGCCATGATCAAGAACGAGCGCGAATACCGCATCACCAAGGCCCATCTTGCTGGTTTCGAAGGAGGTCTAGTCGCCAACGACGAGCGAGATTTTCCCGCAAACGTTGATCCGGGCATGAAGAAGCTGATGCACGATGCGATCGCCAGCGAGATCGAAGTGCTGCGCGCGCAGGTCAACCATTATGAGAAGCTGCGCGACGGACACATCACCAGTCGCGAGATCACCTCGCTACACGAACTGCCAGCCGCTTTGATCGAAGGCCGCATTGCGGCCAGGCTTACCCAGCGCCAACTCGCCAAGCGCGTCGGAGTCGCCGAGCAGCAAATCCAGCGCTGGGAGGCGAACGACTACAGCAGCGTCGGCGTGGATCGCCTTCAGGAGATCGCCGACGCGCTCGGCGTGCAGATCCACGATACGATCACGTACAACAGCGCGGCATAGGGACCGGAATCCACATCACTGCCCGCGGGCCAGAATCGACCACGCGCACAGCAAGCGGCGGAACGGGTCCGGGCGCAACATTGCTGCGTCAGAGCTTTGCTACCAGACCTTCCATCGCCTCTACGCAATTCTCAAGGTGCGCAGCTCGCGGCGTAAGCACTCAATCTCAGCGACGGTCTTGGGGTTCAGTCTTCACGCCGCGCCAGCCGCGGCTTGAGAGCTCAAGGACAGCGCGGATGAGTGATAGAGCGGAGGTCTCTCCAGGGAAACAAGGTCCTCAGACAACTGTCATAGCGAGGGTGCGCTATGGACCCATTAGCGACCGGCCGACCGCCATAGAAACCACTGTGGAGCCGGGGTTCTAGCACGGGACGTATGCGCGTGATGCCCCCTTGGCGCTCCGCTTATGCGAAGGGTAGCCCGGAGATCACTTGGGGGACGCATGCCGCGCGGACTGGCGGACGACCTTCGGGGTCGTGCCCCTGGGGTCGGACCATGCGATCACACCTGACTTCCACCGTATACCAGCTTGATGGCATAGCGGTATTGAGTTATCATCGAGGCATGGCGAAGCGCAAGACGACCCTCTACATCGACGACGACGTGATGACCGCCACCAAGGCGACCGCGATGGCGATGCACAGCACCGACAGCGCGTTCGTCGAGGACGCACTCCGCGCGTACCTCAAGACGAGCCGAGCCCAGGCCGCCCGCGTCGACCTTCGCGCAGTTCTGGATCGACTCGCGGCGCAGAACCCCGACGACCTCACCGACGAGGAGGCTATGGAACTGGCCGTCGAAGAGGTCCGTGCCGTTCGCGCTGAGCGGCGGGGCCGCAAGTGAGCAAGCCGCCCCGCGCCGTCGTAGATACCAATGTTCTCATCGCCGCCGCCATCAAGCCCACGGGCACCTGCCGAGAGCTGCTCGACGCAGCCGTGGGGCTCCGGTGGCAGCCCGTCCTCTCGCCGCAGTTGCTCAGCGAGCTGGAGACCGTGATGCGACGAGCGAAGTTCAGCTCGAAGCTCACCGAGGAAGCGATCCAGGACTTCATCGCCGGGCTGGTGGACATCTCCGAGGTCGTGGCCGACCCGCCGTCCACGGCGACCCATACGCCAGATCCCGACGACGACTACCTCGTGGCTCTGGCGCTCGCCGCACGTGTCGATTTGCTCGTCTCAGGGGACCGACACCTGACCGAACTTGCCGGTTCCGACGTCCTTGTGCAGACGCCCCGGGACTTCTTGGCTCGCGTCAGCTAGTGTACTGCGCCGTTAATTCGTTGTAGAAGTCGTGAGAGAGACTCGAGAATCTGCTCTGCGGTCTTGGTCCAGATGAACGGCTTGGGGTTTTCGTTCCACTCGTTCACCCATCCGCGGATGTCCGTCTCGAGCGCTTGCACGCTGCGGTGGTCAGAGCGCCGGAGGAGATCGTTAGTGAGATAAGCGAACCACCGCTCGACCTGGTTGATCCAGCTGGAGTAGGTCGGAGTGTGGTGCATGTGAAACCGGGGATGGGTATCGAGCCAGCGACGGATAGCGGGGCTCTTGTGGGTGCCGTAGTTGTCACAGATGAGGTGCACGTCGAGGTGCTCGGGGACCTGGCTGTCGATCTTCTGTAGGAATTTCTTGAACTCGATCGTGCGGTGGCGGCGATGCAGGCTCGAGATGACCGTCCCGTCCTCGGTGTTAAACGCGGCAAACAGGCTCGTGGTGCCGTGACGCAGGTAGTCGTGGGTGCGCTTCTCTGGCATGCCGGGCATCATTGGAAACGCTGGCTGGGAGCGCGCGAGCGCTTGCACCTGGCTCTTCTCATCCACCGACAACACCACCGCGGCCTCCGGCGGATTTAGATACAGGCCGCAGATATCATAGACCTTCTCTACAAACAACGGGTCGTTGGAGAGCTTGAAGGTGTCCGCGCGGTGGGGCTTGAGATCAAACGCCCGCCAGATCCGCCCGATCGTCGACTTTGACAATCCCGAGCGCTCGGCCATCCTCGCGCGCGACCAATGCGTCGCGTTCTCCGGCGTGGACTCCAACGTCGCGACTACCACGTCCTCGACCTGCTCGGCGGTGATACTCGCCGGCCGGCCCGGCAGCGGATCATCCGAGAGCCCGTCCAACCGCAACTCGCAGAACCGTCTGCGCCACTTCCCGACCGTCGGCGCTGACACCCCACACCTCGTCGCCCAAACACTGGAGTATGGATTCTGGGTGCAGGACCTATCGCTTGAGGCAGTCGGAGAGCTCTACGCAAAGCATCACGAGGGCGATGACTTCGAATCGGCGTTCACCAACCACTTCGAGGGCGACCTGCCTGAGCGAGAGTATCTAGCGCGTTCCTGGGACGACATGCGCCGCTTTGGGTTCGTCTCCGCCGGCCATGGCGAGAAGTACCGCAATGCGATGAACAAGCTGTTCGAGGGAGCCCGTGTTTGGGCCGAGATCCCGGGGATCGGCTATGTAGGCGTTGGTGAAGTCACCGCACCGGCGGTTGCGGTCAACGACTTCGATGTCGAGGTCGACGGCGTAACCATGCCGATCCTGCAAGCGGACTTCAAGGCTCCCAACATGGGGGAGGAGGCTGACGATCCGGAGCAGAGCGAGTACCTGGCGCGGGTACGTTGGCTCGATACCCGCCCGCGCGAGCAGGCGGTTTGGGAGAAGGGGATGTTCGCCAACCAGAACGTCGTCGCCAAGCTGCGACAGCCGTTCACGCTTCAGCGCTTGGCCGAAGTCTTCCGCGTTCCTGCCGACGAGAATCCCGGGTAGCCAAGCCGTCTTCCCGCCAACGCAGCGGATCTCGGCATGGCGCCTTCGTCACCTTCCGCCAGCTCGCGCGCCCGCCGAGCGGCGAACTTCGCGACCTGCTGCTCCACGCGCCGCATCTCCACCATTTCATCCTCCAAACCCTCGGTGATTTGGGGGCTCCTCCCCGGCCATCAGGACACCGTGCTCGCTGACGGTGTAACCGGTGACGGCGATCGGCGTGGCGACATCCTGCAGCGTCAGGTGAGTGACCCATGGCAATGCTGCAATATCGGACTGCGGCATTTCTCGCTCGGGCCACGCCGCTGACGGGGTCCCCGGAATGCTCGCCAGCTCGCTCGGGCTATCGCCGCAGAGCCATCGCGTAGCCAGTGCAAAGAGCCTCGATCCTATCCGCAGGCATCGCCGTTCGCAATGCTCTTGAGGCCATCTCGATGCCGGGCCGTCCCCGTCTGCCAAAGAGATCATCGATGTATTTGAGTGCTTCTTTCGTGGGAGGTCCGGCCACCGCATCCTCGGCGAGGACGTCGAGTGTGGCTGCAATCTCGTCCGGCCTCGTGGTCTGCATGAGTCGCACGACGTCGGCGGCGTCCTTGTCGTCGAGGCGAGCTGGGCGGCCGCTTGAGACACGATCGTGGAGCTTGTGGGCCTTTGCTACGAGCAGCGCCGCCGGCCCCGCCACCTTCGCTTGAAGCGCGCGCTTGTCGTTCGGGTCGAGTGCCGTGATCGTCATCGTGCTGTTGTCCACCAGTGCAGCCTCGACGCCGACGGCGCGCCGGGCAGCCCGCGCTCCGTGGCCCGCGAGGCGGGCGGCACGCCTGCCCGCTCCCGATGCGGTGCCCTCGGGGACGATGAGATCGACCGGGACGATGATCTCCTCACCCGCGGCCGATGTCTTGGCGAGCCAGATTCCCGGCTCTGCGTGTCCCCGGTCTGCTGCAGATGGAACCCGGCGGCGGTCATTCCTGCTTCGAGCTCCGGGGCATCTCCGAGGCGACGTGGATTCAGGACAAGATCGCCGTCGGTGGTGTAGGGGGCAATGGCAAGCTCGGCGGTGCCGGTGTGGAGGTAGATGGCCTGTGCGCCAGCCAGGATTACGGCGTCGCCGTGCGGGGCGAGCGCGGTCAGCGCGTCGAGTAGAACGCGCCGTGCGGCCACATAGCGGGCGTCGATATCGAGCGACCGCGAGACGTCGCCGACTTCGGTCATGTGTTCGCCCGAGAGGAGGGCACGCCATCGAGCGAGGAGAGCCTCCAGCTCGCTTCGTTCTCGGCCATCCAGGCGATGAGCGCTTCGCCCTCCGCCGGCATTCGGCCGGTGCCGGTGAGGCAATCGACAGCGGCCTGAGAGAGCGCGACATAACGAATGCCCGCGTCTTCATTGGTCCTCTCCCAGACGACGGGGTCGAACGCTCGCAGCAGAACGACATTGGCTCCCTCGTCGGCGGGGAGCAGTCCGAGCGTGTTGGCGACCCTCTCGATTTCGTTGCTGTACGCGATGAGCAGCGCCGGCGCCGCGACGGGAGCGACACGCACGGCAGCAAACGATCCCGTGACCGCCACGGACATGGGGGTGGGCGGGCCGGTGAGCTGCGAGAGCGCATCGCTTGCCCCACGGGGCGCGAGGAAGGCGAATGCGTCGTTGGTCTTGAGAACGTCGTAGGAATCCGCCCAGCGCCGCAGGAGCCCGGCCACGTCGGCGTCTTCTACTCGCCCTCGGCGGGATCGCTCCACCAGGGCGTCGCGATCGAGCGCGTCGAGGAGCCTCGAAACGTAACCCTGTGCGAGCCCGGTGACGGCGGCGATCTCGCCCACTCCGTACGGCGGGCGCACATCGACGAGCAGGCGAATGAGCCGCGCCGCCTTGGGTCCGCGGACCCTGGTCAGCCCGCGAGGCATGGGTTGGGGGTTCCTGGTCGCGCCTGCGGCACGGATGTAGAGCGACGGGTTCTCGATCTTGAGGAGTGCGTTGCCGGTGAGGTCGATGTAGTTGATGTCCTCGCGTGCAAGCAGCTCCTGGGTCCGGGAGCTGATCCACGGGGCGACCACGAGAACGGGTATGTAGCCGGCAATCGAGCGGATCACGCCTGAGAGACCGGCCGAGAGCTGTCCGACCGCACGGGGCTCGAAGGATTGCTTTGCCTGAACCGCCAGGGTCACATGGGTTCCCCTTGCGTCTTGGAGGGTGATCGCACCGTCCGTCGGGGTGCTCAGCGCGGGCGTGTCGGCGCCTAGATCGGGCCTGTTCGACCGTTCGACCTTCCAACTCTGGGGAAGCATCTCGCGCAGCCGCTCAACAGCCTCGGCGATGAGATCTGTTCTCTCTAGGATCTCGTTTGCGGCCATCGCAATCATAGGATAGCAGGAAAGATTGCCTATTTGAGGCCATTTGCGGTTAGCGCAAATAGGGAGATCTAGGAATAACGACCTTGCCCAAACGCCCGGTCGACGAACGCCGCCCCGTGCGTCGGGTCGGGCGCGTAGTGCCGGTAGATCTCGGTGGTCTTCGCGTCAGCGTGGCCCATCCACCCCTGGATCGCGCGCAGCGGAGCGCCCGCGGCGGCCATCTGCGTGCCGAACGTGTGGCGCATCTCGTGGAAGGTGATATCGCGCACGCCTGCCCTGGCGAGGGCGTCCTTGAAGCGCTTGCGCATCTTGGAGGGGTCGAGGACGTGCCCGGTCTCGGGGTGGCAGAAGACGAGGTCCCCGTCGGCGCCGTAGCGAGAGCGCAGGTGCAACGCTTCGAGCTCATGGGCGAGCCGCGCGGCCATCGGGACCGAGCGGCCTTCGTGGGACTTGGGGGTGTCCATCCGCCCGCGCGTGAAGTTGTCGGCGACGCGGACACGCCCGACCTGCCAGTCGATGTCCAGCCACTTCAGCGCCACGCTCACCCTGGCGCAGGCCGGTGAGCGCGGCGGCCAGGTACAGCGTCCGCTCGACGGCGCCGAGGGTGTCCTCGGGCACGGCGTCGATCAGCTCGTCCAGCTCGGACGGCTGCAGGAAGCGGACGCGCTGGTGGGGGGAGCGGTTCTTCTTCGGGCGGTCCACGAGGGCCACCGGGTTGCTCTGCGCCCAGCCCCGCTTGATCGCAAACGAGAAGATGCCGTGCAGGAAATTCAGGTGGTTCTGGACGGTCTTCGAGGACAGGCCCTCCTCGCGCTTGCGCTGGAGGTATCGCGCGACGTGGGCCGGGTCGATCTTGTCGATCGGCCGCTCGCCGAAGAACGGCACGAGATGTCTGCGCAGGTGCCCTCGGTAGTCCTGGATCGTGGAGTGCTTGCGCTCCATGACGTGCTCCAGGTGATCGACGTAGGCGCCGCCGGCCTGCTCGATGGTTCGCCGGGCCGCGGTGGGAACGATCACGTCGCGCTCGATCCGCTTGCGAAGCTCCTTCTCGGCCTGCGCGCGCGTCAGCCCGTCGGCGGCGCCCTGGGTGCGCTTGAGCCCGAGCTTGCGCTTCACACGCGCGCCGCCCGACCACCACGAGCCGTACCAGCTGACTCGCCCGGCCTTGTCGGCGACCCGAGATCGTGGTCGCTCGCGCTCAGTCGGGGAGCACCAGCAGTCGCTCTTCTTGCCGGCGCTCTCGCCCTTTCCACCAGCGCTCGACGAGGAATGGTGGGATCAGCGTCAGGGCAGCGACGATCGCGACTCGCGTCGGCTTATCGAGCCCATCGCCGCTCTGGAGCATGAGTCCCGAGAGCGACCCCAGTGCGCCAGTGGGTGCCGCATAGCGCTTGGGAGCGCCCCCCTTCCCGGATCGCAGCAGCGAGCGCCACCACGGCACCGGCTTCTCCCCGAACGGATTCGATGCAAGCCCGCTCACAGGCAAGCATTCTAGGCGAGCTGCACCGCGGATTGTCCGCGCTTCGGCCTTTCTCTGCGACTACTGCATATACTGCACCTCTTTCGTTATCAGCGTCTCGTGTGCTAGCCTGTCTCCATGTCCGCCATAGCCGCCCACCCACGCGCCGATCGAGTTCGCTCGCTTCCGACGCTCTCACAGGCCGCCGGATTCATCGGCCTGGACACAGGTGGCATGAGCCGCGTCGTCCGGGCGCTTAGCGTCGAGCCGCAGCGGTGGGGCCGCCGGGACAAGCACCTGGAGGTCGCCCAGGTGCTCCAGATCGCAAGGGTCGCTCAGCGCGCATCGCTGGAGGAGGTCGCCGGCAGCATTCTGGAGTGGACGGAGGAGAACCACCCGGACGCGCTGACGCAGACGACCGCCGAGATCGATGCGTTCTTCGCCGAGCTTCCTCCGCCGACCGCGACACCCGCTGATGAGTTCGTTGCCGAGCTTCGCGCGGCGCTGCCGCCGCGATGGGCGGACAAGGCCGAGAAGATCTGGCGCGCTCACGCGGGCAGCGTGTAGTAGTCGCCGCGGTAGCCCTCGCGCTTGCGACCACGCTTGAAGTCGAAGTTGGCCAACTCGCCCGCGCTCAACGCGATACCGCCGTCGAGAACGAGACCGACCCGCCCGGCCCGGATGGTTCTGCGGTCGATCGCAGCCACAACGCAAACGAGCAGCCAAAGGGCGACGAGGTACTCAGCGCGCAGTGCGGGGTTGTCCTCAACGTCCCTGCGCACTGCCGCCGCCGTGATCAGATGGGGCCGCTGCGAGCCGCTGCGCGGTCCTGGCTCGAAGTGCCATGCCAGGATCGCGGCCACGCGATTGTCTTCGCGAAGATCGCCGGCGAGCAGCCGGCGACCCTTCTGTCCCTCGGCCATGTGCCAAGCCTTCATGGGCTCACTTTGCACCGGAGGCGGGTAAAGGCGCGCTGTCGTCGTGGCAAGGCGCCAGCGCGCCGGTGCGTTGTTCGCGCCGGTCGGAGACGGCAGCAGATGGTTCAGCTCGATTCGGGTCTCGGGCTCCCCGCCGCGCCGTCCGTGGTGGACGGTCAGAGCGCGCTCCAGGCGCCCGATCAGACCGTCTCGGCTTCGAGTTCGCCCTGCGACCCCGGGACACTCATCGAAGCGCTACCCCACGTCGGAGGGACGGACATCCTTGGCCTATTCGTCTTTGGCCTATGTCACAACCGGCATGTTCACCCGGCCCCCGCCTGCTGATCTCGCCTTGAGATCCTCAACGAGATTCGACAGCACCAGCTCCTCGGGCACGGCGCGCCCCCGCTCGGCGAGCGCAGCGGCCAAAGTGTCGTCATCCGGAAACTTCGCGCGCTCGACTTCGAGCGCCGCCAAGCGATCCCCGCGACCCCGCACGGCCGCCTCATAGCTGGGTCGATCGAAGCGCCAGGACGTGACGCCATAGTGCCGGTGCAGCCAGGCGAAGATGTCGAGGCCCGCCCAGTCGAAGTCCCCATGATGACGAAGCGCGACCGACGAGGAGCGCAACTGGTCCAACAGCGTGCACACAGCCCCGTTGGGCCAGCCGCCTGTGCAGACGAGCGCAGGAGAGGAGGCCCCGAGCTCGGATTCGATCCGCAAGAGAACGGTCGGGTTCTCACACAGGAACGCCTCGGCGCAGCCGGCGAATCGCAGAGCGGTCCGCTGCAGTTGCCCGAGCGTAAGCGCCATGTGCTGCCCGTGCATCAGGCCGACTGCCTGCGCGAGCGGGCTCGATGGCACAGGCGCGAGATTGAGCGCAAGCACGGTCGCCGACGCCGAATCGCAGAGCACGCCGAAGTGCTGCCAGAGAACACGCACCTCCGCCGCCGAGCGCGGCGTGGCCGTCAACCCCGCGCGTGCGGCAAGCTGACCAATCAGCAGTCGAGCGATCGGCTGATCGTCGTCGAGCGCATGGGCATCGCCATTCAGCAACTCAGCCGCGAGCGCACTGCGCTCGACGGGCGGGTGGCGGGGAAGCTCATATCCGACAGTCAACGCGCCATCGAGGCGCAGCTCGGCGGCGGACTCCCACGGTTGTGCGCCGAGCGGCCGGCCGGTATCTCGCAAACGGTCGATCCAAATGAGCACCGAGGGCTCACGCAGGCAGAGCGGATGCCGGCGCACATCCGACCAGAAGGCATCCTTGCGCTGCTTCAGGCGCGAGCGACGTTGCGGTCGAGGATCGAGTGCTCCTCCCGCCAGCTCGAGCGCCTCGCGCAGATCGATGCCAAGCTCGGCACGCAGGTGGGCATCCCAGCGCGCGAGGTCCAGGTCGAACGGCCGCCCGGCGCGCGGGCGCCGTCGCGCACTCGCCGGCCAGAGGCGATCGAGCGCGCGTGACTCGTCAGTTCGGAGAATCTCCAGGCGAGCCACACCACGGGCGGCGCCGTTCGTCTCATAGCGAGCCCGCACCCTGCTCATGACCTCGGCGAGCATTGGGTCGCGCACCGCGACCCGCACCTCCGGCCTCATGCTCGGAACAGCTCGGCCTGCTCCTGCTCGCGCAGGAGCGCGCCATCCCACAGAAAATGCTCGCACCCGACGCCGGGAGTGCCCTGCTCGCGATACAGCTGGTAGATCGACAGCGCGGGCACCGTCCGATACGTGCCCCACATCTCGTGCGAGGTCATGACCAGATCGAGATCGAGGTCAACCGTCGCGCCGAGCACGCGTTCGCGCGTCTCGTCGTCGATGCCCGAGAGCGCCTCGTCGAGCATCACCAGTCGCGGAGCGCAACGCTCGTGGCTTGTGTTGTAGAGAGCCGCCGCGGCCGCGAACAGCGGCAGGTGCACGAGCACCGCCTGCTCCCCACCCGAGCCGGTGGCGTGACGGCGCGCGGTGAGGCGCTGGCGCTCTTCACCCCGGCCCTCCCACAGCTCGAACTCGAACCAATCACGGTAGTCGAAGGCTCCGCGCAGGCTATCGACAACCGATTCCGGCGTGGCTCCATCGGCGGCCGCGCGACGAGCATGCTCGATGCGCGCGCGAAAGAAATCGAGCAGCGCCGCTCGATCGTCCTCCGAGCGCGCCGCCGGCGAGCGGCGCAGCAGCGCGACGATGTTGCGCAGATCGACGTGGTCGTCCTCGCGCGGGACCCATCCAAGCTGCACGATCTTCCCCGCCGCCGTGCTCGCCCGGCGCAGCGTGGCGTTCATGTCGTCGACCTGCCCGCCCACGTCGTGGACGCAGTCGGCGAGATGAAGCGCGATCTCCTCGAGCAGCGCATCGCCCAGGACGCGCCGCTGCTCGGCGCTCAGCGCACGCTCTCGCTCACCGACTTCGCTGTCCAGCCGCTCCATCAGCTCCGCCAGCGGACGCTCGGCCGCGCCGTCGCGTACGCGCACGAGCACGAGACCGTCGGGGTCGTGCTCCACGAGCACGCTCATATCGACATGCTGCGCGAGCTCCCGGTCGAGCTGAGAGCTCGCATGGGTGACGCTGTTGGCCAGGCTGTTCAGCGATGAGCGCACCCGCAGCCGCTCCACCGGCATCGCGCGAAGCGCCTCCAGCGCCCGCGTGAGCGTCCAGCTCGCCGCGTCGGCATGATCGGCGGGAGCGTGCTCCTCGAGCGCGAGCACGAACATGTCGGAGCACTCGAGCCGAGCGAACGCTGCGAGCGCGCGCTCACGCTGCTCGCGTGCCAGTTCTGCTTCCCGCCCCGCCGCCTCGCTCGCCGTGGCTGTGCTCGACGCGGCCACGGCGGCGTCCTTATCCTCGTCGTGCAGCCTTTCCTGCGACTGGCGTGCAGCATCCCGCTGCTGCTCGACCGCACGCTTGCGCTCGCGGACCTGCTGCGCGCCGCGGCTCAGATTCGCCTCTCGCTCACCGTGCTCGGCGAGCAGCCTGCGGGCCTCGCCCTCCTCCGCCACGGCGGCCCGCTTGAGCGCCCGGCTGCGATCGCCGAGCTCACTAGCGCGCGACTTGAGAGCCTCCGCGTGAGCGCTCGATTGTGCGAAGCGGATCCATGTGCGCTCGAGAGCGCGCGCGCCGGCTGCATACTGGAGGACTGCGTCGCGCAAGCCTTGCAACTCGCGCGCCTGCAGACCCGCTGGAAGGCCGGCCTCGCGAGCGTGCCGCTCGGCTTCGGTACGCGAACTCTGCAGCGCACCGGCGGCGGTCAGAGTCGCGGCCTCACACGCGGCCTGCTCCTGAAGGAGCCGCTCAGCATGCGTCTCGGCCGCTGCCTGCGCACGGCGGGCCGCGACCAGCGCTGTCAGCGAGGGAAAGTCGCGCTGCTCGGCGGCCAGTCGCTCGCGACTTGCGGCCATCGCCTCGCGTTGCGCGTTGCTCTCCTCGATGCGACGCTCCATGTCCCCCAGCTCGGCGACGATCTCGGCCAGGCGCGCGGCACGACGTGCCGCGCGCGCCGTGGCGCCGATATGCTCAGCCTGCGCCTTGCCGTAGCGTCCACGCAGGGGACCGAGCGCATAGCCGCCCCGTACGTCAACCGCCGGTCCCTCGGCGACTGTCGCGTCGTCTGCAACCGCGACACGAGACAGCATGCCTGCCAAGATCGAGGTTGGAACCGGAGTGTCGTCGACGGGCAGCAGAAGATCGGCCAGCGTGGGGCCATCGAGCTGGCCGACCCGGTCCTCCGGACTGTGTGCCCCCGATCGGTCGCCCGACACGAAGGCCGCGTCCCACACCTCCCGCTCCAGCACCTGGCCCGTCGGCAACACCCAGGCGTCGAGCAGCCCGGCCCCCTCGAGCGCCGCCTCGATGCCTGCGCGCTGCGTGGGGGTGAGCTCGGGCGCAAAGTCGACGAGGCGCCACAGCGGAGCGCCGGCGCGCCCGTCGCGCTCGGCCGGACGTGCCGCGACGGGCTGCGGCGGCATGTCGCGCTGCTGCTGCAGCGCGTCGCGCTCGGCCTGCAGCTCGCCGAGCCATCCCGCAAGCGTGTCGAGCTCGATCTGTACGCGCGCGTCGCGATCGAGCAGCTCGCCCAGACGCTGAGCGGCTGCGCCGGCCCACGTCTCGACGGGAGACGGCATATCGCCTTCCCCGGCCTCGAGCGCGCGCACGAGCACGAGCTCGCGTGCGGCCTCGTCCAGCACGAGCTCCCGCAGCTCGGCCATCCAGCCCTCGACCGCGCGGGCGATCCGCTCCTGGGTCTCGGCGACCTCGCGGTCGCGCAGCTGCTGATGCTCGCGAGCGTCGCGCACCCGCAGTCCGGCGCTGTCCTCGTGTTCGCGCGCAATCGCCAGGTGCGTCTCCGCGCGCGCCTGCTCCTTCAACAGCCGCTCGTGCGCTTCTAGATGGGCACGCCAGCGGCCCAGCTCATCCTCGGCCAGTCCACGCCACAGCTCGAGCGGCTCACCGGTACCTGGCAGCTCGCCCGCCAGGCGCTTGTGGACACGCACAAAGTCGCCGCGGTCGGCGAGGGCCGCCAGCTCATCGAGGTCGCCTGCGACATCGCGCTCAGCCTCCTCACACGCCGCATGTGCGGTGATCGCGTCGGCTTCCGCGCTCGTGCTGTCGCCTGCAGACTGCTCGGCGCGGCTGCGCGCCTCGGCAGCCGCGTGCTCCTGTCGCCGCGCCGACTCACCGAGCGCTTCGAGCGTCTCGACGGAGCGCCAGTCCTCCGAGCCGAGCAGCGCTCGCAGCTCGCCGTCAAAGCGCTGCTCGCTCTCGACGGCCGCGCGCAATCGCCCGTGTGTCTCCTTTGCGACGAGCACGGCTTGCGCCGCGGCGTCCTCGGCCTGCCGGCGAGCACGGGCGGCATTCTCGTATCCGGTCTCGGTGGAACGCAGCGCGTCGCCTCGCTCCTTCACCGCGGCGCGCGCGTACGCGCGATAGGTCTGCTCGTGAAAGCCGCCGAGGCGAGCGCGGGCGTCGCGCATGCGCTGCAACACGCTGCGCATCTCCTCCAGCTGATCAAGCCCATCCCCCAGCCGGCGCATCAGCTCGTGGTCGACCTCGGGCAGCGACGCCGACAGCAGCTTCGTCACCTCGCGTGTGTTGAGCGCCTTCGAGAGATGGGGTCTGCGCAGCTCGAGCATCAGCGTGATCATCGTCTTGTACTGCTCCTCGCCGGCGAAGCCGAAGACCGTTCGGTTGAGCGCACGGCGGTACTCGCTTGGCGTGTCGAGCAGCGTCGCCTCATCGCCGAGCTCGACCGCCAGCTCGCGCTTGGTGAGCGGCCGGCTGTCGCGCACCAGCCGTAGGGTGTCTCCCACGCGACGATCCTCAGCCAGGAAATACCAGCGCGTCACCCCCTTCACGGAGGTGTTCGCCTTGAGACCGATGCCGGCGGTGACACGCTGCGGACCCTCCCCGGCGAGGCGCTCGAACTCGAGCCAGACGTAGCCAATTCGCTGATCGGCCTCGACACAGCCGACGAGGTTCCACTTCATCTCCTTGGCCGTCTTCGCGAACGGGTCGAGCTTGCTGGGCGAGATGTCGCCGTCGAGGCAGAACGGCAGCAACAGCTCGAGCGCCTTCGTCTTGCCGGAGGTGTTGTGGCCGCGCAGCAGCAGCCTGCCGCCGGCCAGCTCGAACGTCTGGTCGGCGTACTCGTACAGGTTGACGATCCCGCAGCGCGTCAGGCGATAGCGATCGGCGGTGGTCACGGCGACGCCTCCCCTTCTACGCCGCTGCCGTAGACGGCACCCGGTTCGCGCAACTGCGGGTCACGGAAGCGCGCGAGCAGGGGCCGCAGACGCAGGCATCCGGGAGCAGCGCTCGCGAGGTCGAGCTCGATCAGCAGCCGGCGCGCCTGCTCGACGACGCCGTCCAGCACAGCCGGATCGTCGGCGTCGCGGTTCCAGCTTGCGCCGTGGCGTTGCAGCAGCGCGCGCACCTCGGCCCGCAGTCGATCGTCTTCCATGAGCTCCAGTCCCTGGGCGTGGGCATCGGACAGCGCGTCGCAGAGCAGCAGCGTGAGCTGCTTGATCGTGGACTGCGCCGGGAAGGGAACGTCGGTGAGCGTGCGACCCGTCTCGATCGCGGCGCTCCCCTCGACGCGGCGCTCGACCTGCAGGCCGGCCCACTCGCTCACACGGCGCTCCAAAAGCGCACGCTGGCCGAGGAAGTAAGCGCGCTCGTCGTCGTCGAGCTCGTCGAGGTACAGGACGGGATCCTCGATCAGCCGACGTGTCACGCGATGGCGCAACTGACGCGCCTGTCCCTCCGGCGTCGGCGCATACCGGTCAGGCTGCTCGCGCAGGTCATCTATCGAAGTCGCCTTGACCGCCGTGAACGGGTCCCGCAGAACGAAGGCAAGCCGCTTGCGATCGATGGTGAACAGCGCCTCGTCCTCGCCGGCGGCAAGGCGGGCAAAGCCCTCTCGGGCTCCGTGCACGAGGTTGAGCACGCCCCAGTGGCACAGCAGCAGCAGACCGTCGGCGAACGCGACGCGCTCGGGACGCCTGTCGAAGTCGACCTCCAGTGGAGGTTCGCAGCGCGCCGCCGCGTCGCGCACCGCGTCGGCCAGTTCGCCGATGACGGTCTGCGCGCCGAGGCGCTCGAGGACGGCGAGCGTCAGCAACAGTAGTACCGCGCTCCGATCGCTGAGCGCGGACCACTCGTCGCGTGGGCGCTCCCGCGCGGCGTTTCCGGCCGGCGGCACGCGCAACGGCCTGAGCACGGCTCGGTCGGTCGGGACCTTCACCAGTCTGGCGAAGCTCGCCGTGACTTCGAGCCGGTAGCCGAGCAACCAGTTGCAGCGGCTCGCGAGCTCGGCCTCGTGCTCGCGCACGAGCGCGAACACCTGTTCCTCGGCGCCCACGAACGGCTCGAGGAGCAGCGCTCGCAACGCCGCCTGGCGCTCCTCGGCAGCCTGAAGCTCCAGCGTGGTCGGCGCCAGGCTCATCCGCTGACCTCGAGCCGGTAGTCGGGCGAGTGAAAGACGCCGGTCGGGGTCACGAGCGAGACGCGCGCCGCATCCGCCGCGGGTGGCTCCAGTCTGATGAGAACCCGTCCGTCGCTCGACTGGGCACGGCGCGCTCCCTGACGGTCGCGCGCCGTCTCAAACGCTCGCGCAAGCCAACCGAGCAGGTGTCGAAACTCGCCCTCGTCGAGCCGCGCGACGTCGCTGAGATGCACCGGCTGTCCCGAGGGGAATCGGCGCAGCAGCGCCAAGAGCTCAGCGCGCTCATGCTCGCGGCGCTGCGCCGCTCGTTCGCGCGCGGGCGCAAGGTCGGGGATGGGGGCGCTCGAGCCGCCTCCCGGCCTACGGCTCCCGGGACGGCGAAGGTATGCCACCACGGGCGCCGGCGGGGCGTACCACCAGCTCGTCGAGCCGGGCGCGGAGATCGCTTCTGGGTCGTGCTCCACAACACCGACATGGCGCGGCATCCCGATTCCGAAAGCGGCCACGATAACCCCGGCCGCCTGTCCCGGCTGCTGCCGCGAGGCGAGCGCGGCGAGATGCTCATAGGCGCGCGCGCGATCGATACGCCCGCTGCGTCGTTCGGCGATCGCCTCGGCTATGTCGATGATCGACCTGATCGCCATTACGACTCGGTCCTTCAGCAACTGCCACGGCGACTGCGCCCGGCGATCTCCTCGGAACCACTTGCGCACGCCCGCCCACTGGCCGAGCAGCTCCTCGCGCCGTCGCTGCACCGCCGTGGCCCGGGAGACGCCGGGCAGCTCAGGTAGGTCTTCGAGCTCGACGATGACACCCACCATGCGCTCCGATCCCTGCGCCTCGACGCGCTCGAACGCTCTCAAGATGTCCTCGGCGTGCCGTTCAAAGTCGCGCCTGAATCCCTGCAGGTGATCGATCAGAGACCGCTTGCACTGCTCGAACTGCACCTCGTCCAGCGCTTCGCCCCGCGACACCACGGCCGAAAGACTGCGCATGAAGTCCACAGCGCCGGCATGAAGCTGCTCCACCTCCAGCAGCACCTGCTCAAAGCGCCTGCGCACAGCCAGGGCATCAGGCTCATCGTCGGCCAGCAGATCGGCCAGCTTGTCGAGCGCGTCGCGGATGCCGGGCAGCCGGCTGCCGTCGAGCGCGCCGGTGTGCTCCTGAAGGCGGTCGAGCTCGGCCAGGAACTCCTCGGTGCGACGGCCGGCCCGAGTGACCTCGTAGGTGAAGCGGTTGCGGCGATACTCCTCCGGGGTGACGGCGAGGCTGGCGTCGTGCTCTCGATCGAGCGCGCCCCATCCCCCGAGCGCGTCGAGCGCCTCGACCGTCTTGTCCCTGTCGAGCACAAGACCGAACTGCTCGCGGGCGCGTTCGGCGACCTCCTCCGGGCGCAGGCGCAGTCCGAAGTTGCGATGCTCGACCAAGAGCACCTGCATGAGCTTGCGATAGCGCTCGGCGTGCTCCACGACGGCGTAGGTCACAACTGGGTGAGCGCGAACGTCGATGGGGCTACTCAACTCGGACGGGGTGTTTACCATCTCATCAACCGAGCGACTCGGGGAAACGTCCGCCGGCATAGCGGCGACAGCCTGGACGATGGCACGGCGAAGGTGGGGTGGGAAGCGACTCACAGATCGTCCCTCCGATCGCCGGCCGGCTCGATCGCAAGATGTCCCGAGACTCGAATGCGTCCGAGCATGGATCGCGGCGGTGCTTGGCGCCGCAGCCGCTCGCTCGCGCACACGAGATCATGTGGTAGCCGCGCGCGCTCTGACGCATTCGGATCGGCGAGCTCTTGCACTCTGGCCAGATCCGAGTCGGTTACCGCGACGCGCATGACGCCAAGCTCATGCCGCGCCGCTGCCGATACACGCTCCCGTTCAACCGCCTCTCTCAACACGGCTTCGGCAAGCTCGAACAGCCATGGTCCGACCGCTGCTGGCCGCTTGGCAAGGCGCGACAGCGCGTGCAGCGCAGACGCCAGAGTCTCGGCGCACACGTCAAGGGCGATCAGCGGATCGTGCACGACATCGAGCAAAGCCAGCAAGAGCGCGTCCTCGTATCGCGCATGTAGCTCCTCTGCGGATTGCTCGGCGCGCAAGCGGTCACCACCCGCGATGCCCGCGATCAGGGCATCGTCTGGCTCGTCACTCACACCACACCTCCTTGCATGGCGGATGCACCTGCCAGCCTGTCGACAGGCAGCCCTCCTTGGTGAAAATGGGGTGCGTAGATCCGCACGTGCGGCATCCTTTCATGCGCCTCGGACGGAATCTCTAGAGCCGCTCCGGAAGATGGCTCTGCGGGCGCCCTTTGAAGCGATCCGACCGGTCGCCCAGATATCGTTCATGTCGTTCACTGCGATGGAGGAACCCATGGATCTACGCATTCGCCTCGATGAGCTGTTGCCGAGCAAGACCGCGGCGCGTGAGCTTCCCGAGGCGCTGGATCGACTCGAGCGCGGCGACGCCGAGCAGTTGGTCATCACGCGCCGCAATCAGCCACGAGCGGTACTAATCACCGTCGAGCGATATCAGCAACTGCTGCACGCGTCGGCCGATTCCACGGCTTGACGCGCCGAGCAAGCCTCTGCCCACACTCCGCCGCGCCGGGGCCAGTGCAACCCGCCGCGCCCACGCGTGGCAGACCGACTTGGCCTTCCCCTCGATCCGGTGGACAAAGTAACGCAAAATGCGTTAGACTGTCCCCTATGCCTGGTCGCAACTTCAAGGCGCTGTACGAGATCGCCGAAGACAACTACGGCTTCCTAACCGTGGATGACGCACGACGAGCGGGCGTTCTTCCACAGCGGCTTGCGGAGATGGCGCGCAGGGGATCACTGCAACGTGAGGGCCTGGGGCTCTACCGTCTTGACCCCTTCCCCTCGCACGAGCTCGACAGCTACCGCAAGGCGACGCTGTGGCCGTACCGCGTCGAGGGTGTCCTGAGCCACGAGACGGCGCTCGACCTCTATGAGCTCAGCGACGTCAACCCGGCAAAGATCCACATCACCGTCCCAAAACGCTACCGCCTACGTCGCCGCGAGGCGCCATCCTCCTATCGCTTCCACCATGAAGACCTCGATGAGAGCGACATCACACGGCATGAGAGCCTGCCGATCGTCACACCGGCAAAGGCCATCCGCCAGTGCCACGAGACGAACCTGCGCCGCGACCTGCTGCGCCAGGCTCTGGAGGATGCCAAACAGCGCGGCCTGCTCACCCGCGGTACCTACAGCGAACTCATGCACGAGTTCAAGTTCGATCCAGCGACAGCGCCGACACGATGAGCTCTCAACCGCCACCGAAGAGCCAGCCGAAGACCGAGAAGCATCTGGGTCGCCTGGTCTCCAAGTACGCGGAGGCGAGCGGGCTCGGTGTCCGGCGAGTGCGCCAGCGCGTCTCGGCGATGGCATTCCTCGGAGCGCTGGAGCGCGTGCGAGGAGGACTCCCTCGCACGATTCCTGATCAAGGGCGGCATGGCATGCGAGTTGCGCTTCCGAGATCAGGCACGAGCCACACGCGATCTCGACGCGCTCTTCCACGGCTCGCTCGATGAACTGCTCGCCGATCTCGACACCGCCTTTGTGACTTCCTACTCGGGCTTCTCGTTCAGCTACACGCCGCCGGAAGCGGTCCGCGAGACGGGTGCGCACCGCTTCGACGTCAAGCTGACCTACGAAGGCCGCGGCTGGGCAACGCTGCGCGTCGAGGTCTCACCGCCGGAAGGCCGAGCGCATGAGCCGGAATCGGTGCCGGCGCTCAGCGTGAGCGAGTTCAGGCTCACTGGACCGGCCGAGGTGGCGTGCCTCTCGTTGCGTTTTCAGATCGCGCAGAAGATCCACGCCTGCACTGAGCGCTTCCCCTATCGCGAAAACGAGCGCGTTCACGACCTCATCGATCTACAGCTCATGGAGGAGCTGATCGATGACTACAGCCGCGTCAAGGAAGCCTGCATCGAAACATTCGAGCTACGCGGACCGCGTCCTTGGCCACCAACACTGACTATCGAGCCAACATGGCCCGACACCTACCGCCAGCTGGCCGCCGAACTCGATTTTCCGACCACGGACATCGCCCAGGCCGCCACGCGTGTACAGGTACTGATCAACAGGATCCACGCCGGGCGACCTGACAAGGCGGTGTAAACAACCTGCGTAGGGTAGATGCAACGGAGACGTCAACATCGAACATTCCCATTTCGGACATGTGCCGTACCCCTCGCGACAAAAGCGGCCGTCGCAGGTTCATAGCGAACCTCGCTATGGCCCCATCAGCGACAGCCTCAGTCCCGCCCCGTGCGAGAACCTGCAAACGAGGCACCGAGATGCGACGATCTGGCTCTACAGAGCCAAACTCAGCCCTTGCCCAGTTTGCGCCGCACATTCCCCCTGTACGGCCATCGCCAGCGAATCGTCGCGGGTCCATCCATAGCGGGGGCACGCTATGGACCCATTAGCGACCATCCCACCGCCATAGAAACCACTGTGGAGCCGGGATTCTAGCCTGGGACGTGTGCGCGTGATGCCCCCTTGGCGCTCTGCTTATGGAAGGTTCGGCCGGAGACCGCTCGGAGGCGCTTGCCGCGCGGACCGGCGGGCGACCTTCGGGTCCCAGCCCGGCAGTTACTCCGGCCGGGGGGCCAGGCGGGGAATCCGCCGGCCCGAGCCCTGGGCCAGACCGCTAGGCTGCGGCCCTCCTGCGCCTGGCGATGAAGGGGTCGCGCGATCAGGTTGTCCGGCCGGTCTTCCCGTGGTTGGACCCTCCCCAGCGGTCATGAACCCAGTTCCCTGCCTGGTCCGATAGCTGATTTCGACCACAGCCACATCACCCCGCCGGCTATCTGAAGTCGTGGACTGCTGGGAAGCTCCTCGCGATGCGACTGGTCGAGGACCCCGAGCGAGTGGAGAGCGACATAGGGTCTGTCAGTAGGCTGCGACGGCACGGGCGCATTGCGGTCCCGGTGCTCATGCTGCAGAACATTCATCCCATCGACGCGGACGTGATCGCCGGCTTCTTGGCAGAGGGCAATATCGGCGCCGTCGCGCTCGGGCGGGCAGAGGCTGGGCCTCGGGCCCTCGGGCACCGCTCCATCCTCGCGTGCGCTCGGACAATGGCGATGAAGGAGCGTATTAACGGCCTGATCAAGCATCGTCAGGCATTTCAGCCGCTTGCCCCGATCTGTCTCGCAGAGGACCTCGCGACCTACTTCGAGCTGCCGGCGGCCGAGATAACGCTTCGGTACATGACCTTCGCCCTGCCTTGCACCGACGCGACACGCGAGCTGGCGCCTGCAATCGTCCACGCTGACGGCACCGCTCGCGTGCAGGTGATCGACGAGCATGCCCCGCCGCTGCTGAGGGCGATCCTGCGCGCGTACCGCACGCGCACGGGAGTTGGCATCCTCATCAACACGTCCCTCAACGGCCGCGGCGAGCCGCTCGTCAACACTGCCGCCGAGGCGCTGAGCGCCTACAAGCGCCTGGATCTAGACTTCCTCGTCCTGGACCGCTATCTCATCTCGAGCCGCGTGTGCTGATCGGCGTCAACCTCAGCCACGACTACGCGCACTGTGTCCTTGACGGTGGGCGTCTGATGCTCGTGGAGGAGGAGCGCCGCTCGCGCAAGCGTTACCACTGGGGCGAGACCTCCTACACCCTCGCCTGCCTCGATCGGTACGGGCGCGCGGAGCTCTCGCAGGTGGACGCTGTGTTCCTCAACTCGCCGCACGTTTCCGACGTCGCCCGGTGCAACGGCGACCTGTCTTCGGCGCAGCGCACATACCGCTACGCCGGGGCGTACCCGGGGCCGGAGCCGGAGGCGGCGATCGCGCAGGGGGAGCTGCTCGTGGAGGGGCTGCGGATACCGGCTGCGTGGGTGTCGCACTACCACGCGCACGCGATGAGCGCCTACTGGGCTTCCCCGTTCCTGGACGCCGATGTGCTGTGCCTCGATGGCGGTGGCGACTACGGCGAGGGAGCCGTCTTCACGGCCAGCGAAGACGACGTCGTGCTGGTGCAACGGCTGATCGACGTTCAGCTCGGCTCCAGCTATCACCACTTCTCGCTTCGCGTGTTCGGCGCCGAGGACGGCTTCTACGAGAGCAAGGTGATGGCGATCGCCGGGTACGGCCAGCCCGAGCTGAGCGACAGCAGCTTTCTTAGCCGCCGTGGCACTCTCAACGCGATCGACCCGGCGGTGCGGCCGTCGGTGCACGACGTCGCCGAGTTTCAGCTGCGCTTCGAGGAGGGGGTGCTCGGCCTGCTCGGCGGGTTGGATCGCAGCGGCGACGCGCTCTGCCTCGCGGGCGGCTGCTTCTACAACGTGCCGCTCAACACGCGGATCGCCGAGAGTGGCCTTTACCGACACGTCTTTGTCCCCCCGCACGCAGGGGACATGGGAACTGCCGTCGGCGCGGCGCTGCTGGCCGCAAATGCGAGCGGACATCAACTGCCGTCGCGCGAGCACGCCGCCTCACCGTTTCTCGGCGATGACGTCGCCGTGACGCGGGACGAGCTACGCGAGCTCGTTGAAGGGTTGGGCGACGTCCCGGTGCTGCATGGCCTCGACGCTGCGTTCGGTCAGCCGCCGCTCGAGGGCTGAGGGTCGCCGAGCGCACGCCACCTGCGCAGGCGCTCGGCAATCGTCGCGACCACCTCGGGGTTCTCGAGCAGCTGGCGGCGGGCCGAAGAGTGAGCGCGGAGCGTTTCGATGACCTTCTCGGCGGCGTTGGCCTCAGCGTACGCACGCTGCGTGCGACGGAGCGCACGGTCGAGCGCGGGATCAAGCGGCGTCTGGGCCTCGAAGGCGACCGGGAAGTCCTCGCCGAGGTTGAAGCGGTGATCAGCGAGCGTCAGCGACCACAGCGCTACGGCCGGGAACTCTGCCCCCAGCCAGCCGGGCGTTGCCAGCTCGGCGAAGGCGCCGAGAAGATCCTCGACCGTGGTGACGAATAGGTCGACCGGGCCATCGTTGTCGTTCCAGATCGTGCGTCGAAGATCCAGGTCGTACAGGTGGCTGCGTGTCTCGCTTACATGGCGCTTGATCCGCTCGGCGGCCGAGCTTGCGTCCTCGCGCACGACGATCACGGCGTCGAGGTCGACCGAGCACCCGGTCACGTTGCGTAGCATCAGCGACGTCTGACGGCAGCGCAGGCATGTCTCGTTCGTGTCCTTGGCCACGCGCTGGCGCGGATAGAGATCGGGAGCCTGTAGCGTCACGCAGTGGAGGCACGGCCACGGGTCCTCGCGCACGTCGAACGACGTGCTGTCGAGCAGCTCGCGCAGGGTTGCGGCAGGCGGAGACGGCGGCGGCGACGCCCCGGCGCTGGCGTACTCGTAGACGTCGAAGCCATTGCGGTCCAGGCGCAGGCCGAGCTGCGTCTGAGCGCTCGTCGCGTCAAAGACGCGGTCCGCGCACTGGCGAAAGACGGCTTCGTCGAGCAGCTTGGAGGCAAAGTACCCCTCCTGCTCGCGCAGGTAAGCGAGGATCGAGGCAGGCGTGCGCGCGCGTCCCTGGCTCAGAGCGGGCTCGGGACAATAGAACGGGAAGCCTACGGCGAAGATCCCCGCGATCTCGCCGCCGAGATCCGCCATCAGCTCCGCGCAGAACGCGTCGTGGTCGCGACGCGCGGTCGCAGCGGCGTCAGGCGACGCGTAGAACCGGATCGATCGCCCGACGAAGTCGACGATGTCCGCATGCTCGATCGTGACATCGCGGAACTTCCGCTCGGCGAAGTAGTCGAGGGCATTGGCGATGCCGGACCCGTACTGTCCCCACAACGGAACGACGCGGCGGACGCTGCGTCCCAGCGCCGCCTCCTCGCCGACGTGCAGGTAAAGCGCGCAATGCTCGGCCAGCGCGAGGTCCGCCGCATCGCAGCCGATCGCGAGCGTGTGCTCGGCCGTGTGGCCACGGCACCTCTGGAGCGCCTGCAGCCCCGCCACGGGATCGCATTCGCCGTCTCGCCAGACCCACGTCGCGAAGCGCTCGGGCGCTCCCCCGATAACGGCAACGTCGATCGCGCGGGCAGCGTCGGCAAGCCGCCGGTGCAGCGCCTCGGCCGCCTCGGCCCGGACCTCGTCCAGCGCCGAGGCGGCAATTGCGAGAACCTCGAACCGGTACGCCCTCATCACGCGCTCACAGCGGCGGAGCGCTCAGCACGCGTGCCGTCTGCAGGACGTGGTGGACGAGATCATCGAGGTCCGCCGGTCGCACGCGCCAGTTGCACAGCGCCGCGCGCAAGGCAACGACGCCCTCCACGACCGTCGTGCCAAGCGCGAACCGGCCGTCGTCCGCGAGCGCTCGCGCGAGTCGCCGGTTCTGCTCGTCCAGCCCCTCCGCGCGCGGTTCGCCTGCGGTCCACCGGAAACAGACGACGCAAGAGACGGGGGCCAGGACGAGCTCTAGCTCGGGCTCGTCGCGCACGCGCGCCGCAAGGTGGGCGGCGGCGTCGAGGTGACGCTCGACCATGTGGGCAAGCCCATAGGTGCCGTAGGCGGCGATCGAGGCCCAGATCGGCAGTGCCCGCGCTCGGCGTGAGCTCTCCGGCCCGAGGACCGAGAAGCCGCGGAAGCCCTCAGCAAGTCCCGGGAGGTACGCCGCGGCCGGCATCCCGAATGTCGGTTCGAGGAGCGCCGGGTCGCGCAACAGGCAGAAGCCGCTCTCGTAGGGGACGTTCATCCACTTGTGAGCGTCGGCCGCAACCGAGTCTGCCCGCTCCAGGCCCTCGAGAAGGTGACGCGAGCGGGGGGAGAGGGCGGCGTACAGGCCGAAGGCCCCGTCGACATGCAGCCAGGCGCCGTGGCGCTCGGCAAGCGCGGCCATCTCGGCGAGCGGGTCAAAGCGGCCCGCGCCGGCGTCACCGGCGGTGGCGATGACCACCGCGGCCCCACCCTGCTGGCGCATGCCGCGCTCGAGCTGGTCGAGATCGATCCGACCGTCAGCGCCGTCGAGGCACGCGTTGACGCATCGCCGGCCGTGTCCGAGCATCTGCAGAGCCTTGCGAGTGGTCGGGTGCACGAGTGCGCTCGCGAAAACCGGCAGCGGCGGGAGGCCTGCAAGCCCGTCCTCGGCGACGTCAACTCCCTGCCGCGCGCCCCACCAGCCCGTCGCGCATGCCAACCCCGTGAAGGATGCGAGCATGGAGCTGGTCGTCAGGACGCCGGACCAGCTCGGCGGCAGTCCAAACAGTGCGACGAGGCGGCGCAGGACGCTTGCCTCGAGCTCTGTAGCCCAGGTCGATGAGCCCGGGCCGGCGGCGTTTTGGTCGATCAACGCGGTCAGCCAGTCGGCGGCCATCGCCGCCGGGGTCGCTCCGCCTACCACGAAGTCGAGATAGCGCGGGCCGGTCGAGGTCGTCGCGCCCGCGAGCGCCGCGTCGATGAGCGTCGCGACGGCCGCCGTCGCGCCGACGCCCGGACCGCTCAGCTGCTCCAGCGCGCGCGCAGCCTCCAGCGCCGAGCGGCCAGTCGTGGCCGGACGCGTCGGCACGGTCGGCAGGTATCGCTCCGCCGCTTCCATGACCTGGCCGAGTGCGGTCAGCACGGCAGACGGGTCGTCCTCGAGCGGATCAGGCATGTCTCGCGAGGGCTGACTCGGGATAGTGAAACGGGGCTTCGAACGTGCTGCGGACCTCGGCGGCCGAGATCCGCACCACTCCGTTGCGTGCCTGCGCAAAGGCGTCCGCGATCGTCCGCATGGCCTCGACGCCGGCGCCCTCGAACGTCGTCTCGTTGACTCCAAGCCGGAACGCGGCACCGCGCTGGCCCGGAAGATCGTCCTGGACGTTCGCGGCGATACCGGCTGCAGCGAGCCGCTCCGCGAGGCGTGTGACCGACTCGATCGACCCGTGCCGCATCCAGACCTGATGCGTGTCCGTCAGCTCCGGACCGCCGCCGGCCACATCGAACCCGTGATCCCGCAGGGAGCGCGCGAGGACGCGCGCGTTGTCGATGACCTGCCTGGCATAGCTCTCGCCGAAGATCTCGAACTCGGCGGCGGCTAGGCCGAGCGCGATCGTCTCGGCGAAGTGGTGGCTGCTGATGAGGTCGAACTGCGCCTCTTTGAGCTGTGCGGCGATCGTCGCGTCGCGGGTGAATACGGCGCCCTTTTGCGGGCCGGGGAACGACTTGTGCGTCGAGCCCCCGAACGAATCGGCTCCGGCGTCGATGGGGTTGGCGTGCGCTCTGCCCAGGACGAGGCCCAGCGCGTGACTGGCGTCGACGTGCAGCCGCGTCGCCGGGCTATGGTGGACGATGAGTGCCGCAGCGCCGGCCACGTCGAGCTCCACGAGGGCGTTCTGAAGGTCGAGATAGACGAGCGGGACATCGTGGCCGGCTAGCGCTGCGGCGAGCTCGTCGCCGTCCACTCGACCCTCGCGCACCGCGATCGCGATGGGGCGGCGTCCCAGCCGTCTGATGAGCGACGCGGTCGCGAAGTGCCCACCCGAGCGCGGATCGATACACACGATGCTGCTACCGATCTCCCCGCCGAGCGCCGAAATGACCAGCAGCATCGCGTTCAACCCACTCAGCGGCCGGATGTTGACGTGCGACGCTCCAGACAGCCGGCGCAGGGCCGGAATCGCGAGATCGTGCTCGAGGTGCCCGGTCTCCTGTCCCCCGCGGAACTGCCAAAACAGCGGGTCGGCCTGCTCGTTGAAGAAATACCGGAAGTACAGGTCGGTGCCGAGCGGCCGGCGAGCCAGCGGCGACATACGCGCCTCGCTCGGCACCAAGTTGATCCGCTGCTCGGCGTCCTCATCCGCGGCGCGCAGAATCGCCGTCGCCCGCGCGAGCGTGGCAGGAAGCTCGAGCGGGCGTTCCGGTGCCGTGCTCATGCGACTAGGTCCGCTGCGCGCTCGCCGATCATCGTGCACGCGAGGTGGATATTGGCGTTGAGCGAGACGGGAACGACCGAGGCGTCGGCGACCGACAGGCCCTCGACCCCATGCACCGCGAGGTCCGCCGCCACCACGGCGCTGGGGTCCGAGACGGGGCCCATGCGGGCCGTGCCCATCGGATGATGCGCCGTCTTGACGCGCGCAGCGACGAGCGCGTCCAGCCGCCGGTCGTCGAGTTCGGTCGGCGAGGGACCGCCGAGCAGCGGGAACGACCCCATCGCATCTTGCGCCGCGACCCGGGCGAGCAAGCGCAGCGCCTCGCGGTACCGCCGACGGTCGTCCTCCTCGGCGGCGTAGTCGATCTCGATGCGAGGGGCGGTGTCGGGCCCGCGCGCGGCGAGGCTGACGCGTCCTCGCGACTGCGCGTGCTCGAGTACAGCGCACAGCATCACGA
The DNA here is from genome assembly GCA_963833205.1 of uncultured Solirubrobacterales bacterium. Lineage (GTDB taxonomy): Bacteria > Actinomycetota > Thermoleophilia > Solirubrobacterales > Solirubrobacteraceae > Palsa-744. The sequence continues at coordinate 157,977 of CAWHWZ010000001.1, forward strand.
GAACGCGCTCGTCCCCCGCGATCTCCGGGGCATAGCGAGACAGGTCGACTCGGTTCAGCACGCACAGCTGCACATCGTTCCGCACCGGGGAGCGAGGGGTGGTGGTCCTGACTATCGTCTGGAGAGCCGGACACGCGGCGTCAGCCGCAGGTCCGGCTGCGGCGAGGTGGACCTGCGAGTGGTCGCACAGGCCGCGGCCCACACCGGCGAGGTTCGCGACGACGTCTACGTGAAAGTCGCGCAGCTCCTCCGCTGGCCCAACGCCGCTGCGCAGGAGGATCACCGGGGTGCCGTAGGCGCCCGCGCACAGCACGACGCGATCGGCCGCGTGCGTCAGCTCACCGGCAGCCCCGTAGCTGCGGACGCCGATCGCGCGCGTTCCCCGGAACAGCACCCTGTCGACGAGGCGGTTGACGAGGATCCGCGGGCGAGACCCCGGACGCGCGCAGAGATAGGTTCGCTCGGCCGACGCCCGCCACCACCCTTCCCGGTTCATGGGCGCCGGGCCGACCCCGGTTGCGCCAGGGGCGTTCAGGTCGGGGGCATCCGGCACGCCGAGCGCCCGGGCGGCGTCGCGAAATGCACGCGACGCGGGCTCCAGCTCATCCTCGCGCCAGCGCACGACGGGCACCGGGCCCTCGCCCCCGTGGTAGTCCGCGTCGGGGAAATCGACATCGCGCTCGAGACGTCGCAGGTAGGGCAAGACATCGCTCCAACCCCAGCCGGCGATCCGGGCCTCCCACGCGGCAAAGGACGCGGGGTCCGGCCGCAGCGCGACGCATGTATTGATCACCGAGCTTCCCCCGAGCGCACGCCCGCGCGGAACGGGGGTGCGGCGCCCTCCCGTGATCTCGGACACGTAGCTCCAGTCGAGCCGCCCCGAGAGGTCGCAGTTAGTGGCGTCCTGTCCGGCCGTCGGGGGTGCTGGTCCCGCCTCGATGAGCTCGACGCGGGCTCCACTGGCTGCCAGCCGGGCCGCAAGGGCGCAGCCGGCCGACCCGGCGCCGACGACGACCACGTCGCTGGACGTGCAGCCGGGCGTCGGCGCTTGTCGGCTCACGCCGCACCGACCCGCCGATGCCAGCGGTCGTCGATCACGACATGCTCGATGCCGTTTCTCGCCGCGTAAGCGAAGACCTCCGACGCGGTGTTGAAGAACCCCGCGCCCGGCGGGTTGAGCGACGTGTTGCACAGCACGCCGGCTCCGCTCGCGTCACGAAATGACTCGAGCAGCCTCCTCAAGCGGGACGGCCCGTCGGCGCGGACGCTCTGCACCCGCGCCGTCCCGTCGACGTGCGTGACGGCGGGAAGCCGGTCGGTGCGGACCCTGCTGAAGTAGAGCATGTAGGGGTCGTCGATCGGATCCTCGAACCAGGTCCCAAGATCCTCGGCAAGGCACACCGGCGCGACGGGTCGGTACGCCTCGCGGCGCTTGATCGCGTTGAGGCGTGCGCGGGTTGCAGCGTCGAGCGGGCTCGCCAGCAAAGAGCGGTGCCCGAGCGCCCGGGGCCCGATCTCTGCGCGACCGTCGATCCATGCGACGACCTCACCGCGCAGCAGGACCTGCGCGAGCGCGTCGGGATCTGCGTCGGCCCCCTCCCAACCCGCGTCGCGCGGTTCGACGTCGAAGGCGAACGGCGCACCCGAGTAGACGTCCCACAGGATCGCGGGCTCCTCGTCGCAGTAGGCGAGGGCGTCGAGGCAGGTGCCGATGGCGGAGCCCGAGTCGTTGGCGCAGGGAGCGACGAACACCGAGCTGAACAGGCCGCAGTCGCGCCAGCGCGTGTTCCACTCACAATTAAGCCCGCATCCACCGGTGATCAGCAACGGCAGGCCGGTCGGTAGCAGCCGCGTAGCCGCGTCGTGGAACGTCGCGAAGAGCCGCTCGCTCATGTACGCGGCGGCACGTTGAAGCGGCGGCGTGACGAGCCCGCAGTCGTAGAGGCAGGAGTTGCTCAGCTCGCGCTTATCGAACGGGGTCAGCGTCTCGAGCGCGAGCAGCCGCTCCACCGTGTCGCGCTCCGCTGGCGTCGGCGGCTCGCCGTCCGCGAACGCCGCCAGCGCCATTAGCTTCCCGGCAGCATCGTGCGGAGGGTCGGCGCCGGAGGCGGGGAACGCAGGGTCGGCGAGGCCGTAGAGCGCCACATACCGACTGCCGGGCTGGGTGAGGACCGGGAAGCGCTCCAGCCACCTACCACACTCGCGCCAGTGGTAGAAGGCTCCGAGCTCCCCCTCCCACAACAGGATGATGCACTCGTCCAGCGGAGCCGCAGGCGCCATACCCGCGACCATGAACAGATGCGACCGCTCATGGGAGGAAGTGAACAGGTCGACCGGCTGGCCGAGCAGGCGGACACGGCGCGACGACCCCGGCTCCAAACCGGTGTAACCGGCTCCCACGTCGCCGCCAGCCCCTGGCAGGCACTTGCACCAGCCGCCGAGCGCGACGACGTCCGGCGGGCCGTCCATCAGTTCGAAGGCCTGCAGCAGCACCGACGGCGACAGAACCGCGTGGCGAGGGAAGCCGTCCTTCTCGCCTTCGAGCGAGAGCACCAGCCGGCCGTCGTCGACGAGCGCCGCGGCGCCGTCGTGGCCTGGCTTGAGGCCCAGCACGCGCATCAGCCGCGCCCCGCCGTCCTCATGTCGACATGCCGATCGGGACAAGCGGAGGCGCCTCGAGGCGCACCACGGGGGTCAATGGCCGCACGCCGGGAACAGGCGCCTCCGGACGGAAGATGCAGAGCAGCAGGTGATCGGGACGGGCGTCCGTCGGTGCGACGAGACCCTCGAACCCGGCGTCGTGCAACTGCTCTCCCACCGTCTGGAAGGCCGACCAGCCGGCCGTCCCGGGGCGGGGGGCGGGAAGGCCGACACGTGCAAGCCGCTCCACGTCGGAGAGGTCGGCGACGCGGTCCAGGACCACATGGAAGCGAACCAGGTCGAAGGGCAGCGCTTCCAGCACCGGCGTGCGAAGCCGGGCGAGAGTCCGATACCACTCGGCGTACGCCGTCTCAGCGCTATCAGAGAGGTAGAAGGCGTCGACCGCCACCGCGCGCTGCCAACGGTTGTCATGCGCAAGCGACGGCTTGTGGAGAACCTCGGCGCCTGCAGGGATGTGCCGCCACCAGGTCGCGTCAATCTCGATCGCGTCGACGCTGAGCGGGGCATGCAATTCAGCGCCGATCTCCATCGCGGCCGATTGTCTCAACCTTTCGCCTGTGCGCGCGCTCCGCATGCGGCGTCATGGCGCGAGCAGGCGGCTGCGCAGCCGGTCGAGATCGGCGTCGGACAAGCCGCCGATCCGTAGGAGAGCATGAAGGTCGATCGACGCGAGGCACCCGTAGACGAGCTGGCAAAGGGTGGTGCCCTCGCGTTGCACCTTCACGGCGATGGCGCGGTCCTGGTCCGGAAGACCGTGCTGTCGCCAGAACGGCCGCAGACACTCCGCACTCAGCAGATAGTCGTCAGCGATGGCCTCCGGAGCCGCGCCCAGCAAGGCGAGCAGCAGGATCACGATCAGCCCCGTCCGATCGCGACCGAGGCCGCAGTAAATCAGCACCCCACCCGGCGGTGCATCGGCGATCACCCTCAGCACCGACGCACTGCGCGATGGGAAACGCTGCAGGTGCGGCCCGTAGTAGCGCGGCGTACCGAATCGAAGGTCGCGTCTCCAGTAGTCCCAAAACGCCCGATCCTCGATCGCGTCGAGCGGGACGTGCGCGCGCGTGACGCCCTCGGGCAGCTGCAGGCGCCGGACGTCGATCTCTCCGGCGTTCCGGAGGTCGATGGCCGTCGTGATCCCGTATGCGGCGAGTCGATCCCAGCCGTCGTCGCTCGTCAGCCGCTCCAGCGAATCGGAGCGGACGACCGCCCCGGCGCGCAGCACCCGTCCTCCTGCCAAGTCGAGCGGGCCGAGATCACGGACGTTGAAGCATCCGGCCCATCGAAGGATCCGAGCGCCCGTGACGGCGGTGGTTACCATCGCATCTCTCGTTTCCGTCACCCCGGAACCTTCGCAGGTGGACGCTGGCGGGACGTCGGGGCGCGGCGCCTCGGATGCCGGACCTCGTCTAAGGTTCAGCTGGCGACCCCGAGCGCGTGCCAATCCCCGGTGACGACCCGCCCGCCTCCTCGATGGCAGATTCGTATCGGACGATGAGGAGCGACTTCCGACGGGCACGTCGTCTAAGCGACGTGCCCGTAGAGCGGGCACGCATACTCGCGGCCGGGCTCGAGCTGCGGTTCCATCCGCGCAGCGCTGCCAGCCCGCTCTGCCTGAATCTGAAGTTGGGGGCGAGAGCTGCTCCGTACTGGCTGTTCGACCGAGCGCATCTCTGGAACCTCGACGAGGTTTGGGTCGCACGCGAGTATGACCACCTCGCCCGCGGCGATTTCGACCTCGTCCTCGACCTCGGGGCCAACGTCGGCGCGGCGAGCATCTGGCTTCACGAGCACCATCCCGAGGCACAGATCGTCGCCGTGGAGCCAGACCCTCGCACAAGTCCATTGCTGCGGCGGAACACCGAGTGCTTCAGTCGAATCACGGTCGTAGAGGCGGCCGTGGGCGTCGAGAATGGCACGGCCCTGCTGATAGGCGACGCTTTCAGCTGGGGATCCCGCATCGCGGATGCTGACATCCTCGCGCCGGATGTCGATGGCCGCGCAGCCGAGACATGGACGGTGAAGGTCATAACAATCCCGTCGCTCCTGCGTGACGCCGGCGTCAGCCCCGGCGCACGGGTGCTCGCCAAGATCGACATCGAGGGCTCTGAGTGGTCGCTGCTCCGGACGCCCAGCGCCCTCGCCTGGCTGAGCGAGGTCTATGGCGAGACGCATCGCTTCGGCGCACCGGTGGACTCCACGCGGTTCTTCGCGGACGCCAGCCGTGCTGCTGGCTTCGAAGTGCTGCCCGCACCACCAACGTTCTTTCACTGGCGTCGTCGCAGTGGGTAGCCGCGCGTCTCTGCGCCCGCCTCGACGAGATGGGCTTATGTGCGCTCGCCCTTCCTCAATCCGGCTCGTCCGGAATGCGGATCGGAAAGCCGAAGACCTGGACGTCATCAGGGCTCGTGCTGCGCTCGAGCTGCGGGCGGTCCGGCGAGCAAGCGAAGTGCCCCACAGATCATTCCCTTCCCGGTCCGGCTCTGGCGGGATTGCTCGGGCCGTGACCACGGCCAGGCTATTGCACACGACCACCGTCGCACCGTCGCCGACGTAGGATTTTCCCGCCTGGTCCTCCCAGAAGTAAGCCCGCGACACCGCTCGGTCGCCTCGCGGAACAGTCCCGTGGATATCGTCATAGCTTCAGAGCTGTGGATCCACCGGGGCGCTCTCCAGAGCGAGCGCCCCAAACCCGCAGTCATACACGCGCCGCAGCGGCTCGCCGCGCACGAAGTGCTCGAGCGCCGGTTCAGCTCACGGAGGCGGGTTCGTCCCCGGTGCCGACGGTGCTCAACTGGCCGTCGGCAGCGACGGCACCCTCGTAGTCCACGGTCTCCTGGCCCGCGCTCGCCGATGCTTCCTCCGGTTCCCGGGGGATCGGCTTGCCCATCGCGGCTTCGATGCGTTGCAGCAGCTCCTCGAAGCGCGCAGCGTAGAACGCGTCGAAATCGTCCGTGCGGATGATCTCCGGGTCTATGACGTGCGTGCGTAGGATCGCGTCCAGCTCATCGCACGAGAGGTGGTACTTGGCTTCGATCGCGCTCAGGTAGATGCTCGGCGCCTTCTTGCCGATCTGGATGTTCGTCAGCTTCGAGAGCGGCGTCTTGTTCACGACCGAGTCCATCACCGGGTTGTCAATGTCCTGGTCCTTGAACCAGCCCTGCGGGAAGATGTGGTGGATGTCGACCTGCTCGTCGAAGTAGGTGGCGAGCTGGATCGTTTCGCCGGTGCGGAAGTCCCTCGCACCGTCGCGCATGAGTAGCGTGTACAGGCCCTTATAAGCGGCGCTCTGGCGTCTGCGCAGCGTGTGCAGGCGCCCAGGTGCGAAGTTGGCCTGCGCCACCGTGTCCGGCTCCGGCCCGCCCCCGACCCAACGGACCACCTCGGGCAGATCGCGGGCGAAGCGCGTCTCCGTGGCTGAGCCGTAGAGCTCGCCGAAGACGCCGCACCAGTACCAGCGGCGCAGCTTCGCCTTCACTGCCTCCTCCTCCGCCGCCTGGCCAAGGACGGCGAAGATCGCGGCCAGCGGCACCAGCTGCGTGCGGTAGGGCAGGTCCTTGGGCGTGAACAGGTACTGGCTCGTGAGCAGGCGACCCGCGTATTCGAAGCCGCGCACCGCCAGCCCTCTCCACGCTTCGTAGTTCTCCAGGGTGAGCCGGAGCACGTCCCGGCGCTTGCAGCTCACCGCTGGGCGCCCGTCCTCCTCGACCTCGCCGTTGGACAGCGCCCGCTCGTCCCAGCGCCGCCGCGCGTCGTACGTCGTCAGCAGCGCGATCGTCTGCAGGAAGTCAGTTGCCTCGACTGCGCGCAGCATCGGGTTGTGCGCAGCCAGCGCCTCGTGCGTACGCTTCCAGTCCTCGCGCAGGTCGAAGTCGTCGGCTGCGAACGTCGCCGTGAGCAACTCAAAGACGGTTAGAGAGACGCCACCCGTGTTCACCTTCTCGAAGACCTGACATACGGCGTCCTTCGGAGACTCCTTGCCGAGGACGATCGTCGGCATCAGGTAGCCCTCGAACGCTTTCAAGACCTCCGCGTCGAAGCGGTCCATGAGATCTTCGCGCGCCTTCGCCTCCTCTGGCGGTCCGTGCCTTTCAAGGCCACGCAGCCACCGGCGCGTCTCGGCGTGCGGTCCGAAGACGAGCCGCAGCGGGAACAGGCACTGCTCCCACTCGAGCTCCTCGCTGCTCACGTCCAGGACGACATCGTGGAGGGTCCGCTGCTGGCGCGTCTCCGGCACGGAGATGATCGCTTCGTCCCGGTCGACGCGCTGGTCGAGCGCGCGCCTCATGTCGATGTAGTACCAGCGCTGGATCGGCTTCTTGCGGTCATCCTGCGTCTGCACCGGTGCGTCGCACGCCAGCGCCTGGTAGAGGGAAGTCATGCGCTGCTGCCCATCCAAGAGCATCCGCTCCGGCGCAACCCTCGTCGCGAGCGCGCCCTGGATCGGGCGCGCCTTGAAGCGCACTTCCGGGTTGCCGGTCTGCAGCAGCATCAGAGTCCCGATGGGGTAGCCGACGGAGACGCTGGCGAGCAGGCTCCTGATGCGCTCGTCATCCCACACCCAGTCCCGCTGGAACTCGGGCAACTGGAGCGTCCCGTCGCTGACTTGGCCGATCAGCTTCCACAGCTCTTCCACGGTGCTGTCGAAGGTCGTCGCTGGTCGCCCCGTCATCGCCGCGCATTCTCCCACAGCCGTTGGCCACGGCGAGTCTTAGAGAGCCACCAGCGCGGCTCGGAGGAGTGGAGATGTGCGTACATGGACACCTGATCCACGCGTAGGGGCGAGACAGAAAAGACCTCGAAGGAGCGTCCGTCGGCGCCGGCGAGGAGCGGCTTCAGAAGCTCGAAGTTCTCGCGGTCCCCGCTGTCCATAGGGTCGAGAATCCGTCGACGCACCACCGACGCCGCGACATCGGCGACCTGGATGCACGGGTGATAGCTGGAGTCGACGTACTCGATCGTGCTCAAAAGCTCTTGTGGCTGCAGACCGTCACGGTCGGGATGAAGGGCGCGTAGGAGCAACGGGTGCATCGGGGGTTTGCGCCATCGCTGATCCAGTGTCAAGGAGAAGCGGGGATCGCCGCCGATCGTCGGAAGTAGCGTGTCGCTCGTGTACTCGACAGTCCGCGCTGGCTCCTCATCCACAAGCAGCTCAATCGACGTCATGTCGGGCCGATCGGCGTCGGTGCGGAAATAGCAGAGAGCCTGTTGGAGCGCCAAGGTCGCCACCACAGGCAGCGTCGTTCCGAAGGCATAGGCCGCGTCTCTCAGCTTCGGATCGTCCAGAAGCGCGAGCACCGCGTCCCGACGCCGGCGGCCGTCCTCGGTCTCGGGACGCGCTTCCTCTGCGCGGGCACGCTGGAGCTCGCGGCGGCGAGCCACCGCCGCGGCAGACCGCAACAGCTGCGAGTCGGTGACGACGGCTGCGAGCCGCAGGTCGTCTCTGGCGGCGAGCATATGGCAGACCTCGCGGACCTTGTTGGCGAACAACTCCTTGGCGTGCAGCTCGCGGAGCTTGTGCGCGAGACCCCATCGCTCGAGCGCGTCAGCCGTCCAGCGGCCGATCTCCGCAAACGTGCTCGCAGCCCCAATCGCCGCAGCGGTGACGGTGGGCTCGAACCCCTCGCCCATCTCGAAGGTGCCGCTGACGTCCACGCCGATTTGCATCAGACCCGGCGAAACTTCATTTGCTGTCGTCCTTCGAGGATGGTCCGCGGCTTGCGTCCGCCTCCGGTGCTCGAGGTCATAGCGCGATTGTGGCGTGTCCCTCCCCTGGCAACCACCCCAACTCCGCGCGATCTGTCTCAATGAGCATCAGTGGACGAGCCCACGACACTGACGGAACTCCTGACCCTCGATGACATGACCCGCGCCTTCTGGCCGTCTGGTCTGTCAGGAGCGCTGATGCCGGCGGAGGGCTCGCTGCGCTATCTGCGAGACTCGATCGCGCTCGCACGGCTGGTTGGGGAGGTGCCGGAGACCGTGCGCGACAACTTTGAGCGGCTGCGCAAGACATACCTGTACGGGCTCGTGGAGTACGACCTGTTCACCGTCGCCGATGACGACGCGAGGCTGATTCTCGAGGGCGCCCTGCGAGTCCGCTTCGTGACCTACTACGACGGACAGATCCCGATCATCAAGCAAGCCGAAGAGACGTCGCTGAACGCTTCGTCGTTCGACGATGTGCGCGAGGCCGCCAAGCGCAAGTACCAGTTGGTCACACGAGACGGCCCCCGTCCGCTGCCACTGGGCATGGCCAGCCTGCTGAGGTGGGCCAGACGCGAGCGGCTACTCGTCGGTCAGCGCTCCGCGATCAGCGACAAGACAGCCGTCAATCTGCGCCACCACGTCGCGCACCCATCGGGCTACCACCTGCTCGCGCCGGTCGATGCGGCTCGAACGCTGTGTCGCACCGCCGAGTACATCAACAAGCTCTGGGGCGCCGACACGCCCGGCGGCCGGACGTTCCCCACACCCGTCACGCGGGTGCCGCGCGTCGCCGCGATGTCCGCCGACAGACGGCGCTTCGTGACCTTCCCAAGCGTCCGCTCCGTCCACGAAGGCGACCCGTCGTTTGAGGATGGAATGTTCGCCATCTACCTCGCCTCACCGCTCGAGGAGCTGTGCGGAATCGGCGGGCCCACGCTGCATTTCAGCCACCGCCCCGGCTTTCAATGCACGAGCTTGCCGTGCGATCTGCTCTGGGGTCCAGGGCCATTGGCCGAGCTCCTGCCTATTCTCGATCGCTACGAAGACGCCGCCCTCCACGACCGAGTCCAGCACCTCGACCGGCTGTTCGTCATCCGCGTCGCCGGCGAGACGGTCGACCTGCCTCGCTCGCCGGCTGACTTCGCCTCCGCAGAAGAGGTCGAAGGCGAATGGCACGTGATCCGCGCCGACTACTCCAACGACGCTCTCTGGCACGTGCGCCAGCACCGCGACAACGCGCCGAGCGACCTGCGTGACGGCCGCTGTCCGGAGTGTCCGGTCACAGAGCTGGGACGATTCCATGATCGCACGAGCACAGCCGACTGCCTCGAGCGGAACGCCGACGACTGCAGCTAGGCGGCCCGGGTCGGACCCACGGTCGCCAGGCGAGCGTACTCGCCCCGGTGGAGCGCAACCCCTGCGCCCCCGGCTTCCCGCAGCCTCCGAGAAAAACCACAGGCCGGACGCGAGCTAGCAGGAGGCCGTGGCCCAACGTCCGATCACGCTTGGACGTCCGGTCGACCAGCCCCTCTTGGAGCAGCGGCTCGTGTGAGCCGATCACATCGACGTCGACAGTCCAAGCTCGACGCTGGCTGAGGCCAGCGCGGCGATAAACGGCTCGCGGAGGGCGAGGACGCAATGCTGCTCCTCGAGCGCTTGCTTCTCGGCGTCCGGTTCCTCGCCCGCCGGGTAGTCCTGTCCTGGCCCGCAGGCGAGCGGGAGGGGGGATCGTCCATCCCATGCTGGCCCGGGGAACGTCGCGTCAATCTCGATACGCCGCCCTTCGAGAATGACCGTGATGTAGCGGTGGACATCCACCAGCCCGTCGTCGGGAACGGTCTCCGCGACTGTCGCGCCGAACAGCTCACGCGCACGGGCGCGATCGAGCATGTAGACGCGGTGGACGATCAGCGGCTCGGTCTCGGGGAAGCGCTCCGCGATCAGCCGGGCGAGGAACAGATGCTTGGTGGAGCACGTACCGCGACCCTCGCGCAGCATCCCCTCGACCGCGCGGTCGCTCGGGCGTCCATACGGGAGCGCCCGCACAGCTTCCACCACGTCGAGCAGCGAGGAGTCGGAGGGGCAGAGCGAGTCGATAGCACGCAGAGTAATGGGAGATTCGTCTGCCAAGATCGAGCTGATGGCGCGCGCGGGAGACGAGCTGGTGAACCCCGCCAGCGGCGAGCGGATCGTGTTCCTGCGAACCGCGGCAGAAACCGCAGGGCGGCTGCTGGAGATGGACGACTTCTGGACGCAGCCGGGGCACCGCACGGCGGAGCACATCCATCCGGAGATGCAGGAGCGCTGGGAGGTCATCGCCGGCAGCGTGTGCTTTCGCATCGCAGGGGTCGAGAGGATCGTTGTCCCAGGCGAGGTCGTCCTCGCTCCCGCGGGTGCTCCTCACATGGCGTGGAGCCTCAACACCGCGCCTGTCCATCTGCGTATCCAGATGCGACCGGCGCTGCGCTGGGAGCTGTTCGTCGAGCGGCTGTTCACGCTCGCACGCAACAACCACACAGACGAGCGAGGGATACTCGCCCCGGCGCTGATGATCGAGCTGCTGCGCGAGTTCCCCCGCGAGATCACCCCGGCGCCGTAAACGGTTACCCGAGCGGTCTGATGAGCGACGCTACGGGGCCGGTGTGGCGTGCCCGTAGATGAAGAACTCGCTCGTCGCCTGAACTTGTGCGCTCCAGCCGAGCTCGGCGAGTCGTCGTTGCAGCGGCTTGGGCTCGTGAAAGCGCTTGACGATGTGGTACTCGCGGCCGTCGGCGAGCCGGCGGAGCATCGTTTCGTCATCCCAATCGGGGAGCTTGTGATCGATGGCTGATGCCTTTTCGCTGCGAAGGCTGTCGATGAATAACACCCGGCCCTTCGATCCAACGGCCCGCCTGACTTTCTCCCAGAATGCCTCGAAGCGCTCCTCGGGGACGTGGGAGAGCCAGAAGCCGAAGAAGCACACGTCGTATGTGCTGTCGGGCTCCCAGGCGAACAGGTCCGCCTGGAGGTACCGCACGCGCGGATCGTTCACGCGGGCGCGGCACAGCTTGAGCATCTCAGGGGAGCCGTCGATCGCGGTCACGCCGGTGGCGTGAGGGGCCAGCCGCTGGGTCCATAGGCCGGTGCCGCACGCGAGCTCAAGGATCTCTCCGGCCGGGTCAAAGCGCTCCAGGGCGGCTTGCGCCTCGGCGGCGTCGGCGAGCCATCGAGCGTTGGTCTCGGGGCCGCGGTCGTAGCGTCCGCGGCGGAACCACCAGTCCTCGTACTCGGCGGCGCGTTCGCGGTAGTAGCGCGCCTGCTCGGCGAGGAGGCGCTCGACGTCGCTCATTGCGTCTGTCCTTCCGACGCCCTCACGGCAGACGGGCGGCGCATCGCGATCGTGCCTACAGCAGCGAACAGCGCCGCTGAGATCGCAAACGTGAAGGTGATCGTCCCACAGACCGCCGCAAGCGCCGGCAGCGGCTGCGCGATGTGCCCGTGAAGCTCGAGCCACAGGACGATCTTCTGCAGCGCGTTGACGATAGCCGCGATCAGCGCGCCCCACGCCAGCAGCGCCGCGACCCTTGCCGCCCGTGGGTATCCCTCGCGCTCGAAGCGCCCGGCGAGCCGGCCGCACAATCCGATCAGCAGCAGGCCGTAGCCGAGGATGAACCCGAGGTCGATGAAGACGTGCTGTTGCGTGGCTGCGTGGCCGGCTGATCCCCAGCGGGTGAGGATCTCGTGCATGCGATGGGTGCTGCCGGCGAACTCGAACCCGAGGACCCCGGTGCCATGAGAGCTCATCCTCGCCAGCGCCGGCAGCTCGGCTGCGCCGAAGGCGAGCATCACGATCCCGGCTAGCCAGAGCAGGCGCCTCCCGGCCACGCCGTCGAAGCGATGAGCAAGTGGGGCACGAAGGCTTCTTCGGGGGGGAGCAGGGGGCACGCACCTGAATGATAACTACAATCTGAGTTGGTATGCTCATCTGATGATGGTTGCCGCACGACGACTGACGCGAGCCGAGCAACAGGCGCAGACCCGTGCTCGGCTCATCGACGCCGCCGCGAAGGTGTTCGCCCGGCGTGGCTTTCAGGCAGCGAGCGTCGAGGAGATCGCCGAGGAGGCCGGCTACTCCCACGGCGCCGTGTACTCCAACTTCGAGGGCAAGGCCGACCTGTTCCTCGCCGTCTTCGAGGACTACATGGCCCAGCGGGTCCGCGAGCTCGCCGAAACACAGACCGCGCTTCCCGCAGATGCACCCCTCGAGGTCCGTGCCCGCGCGCTGGCCGACCAGTGGATGGACCGGCTCGCCCGGGACCGCGAGTCGCTTGTCCTGCACATCGAGTTCATCGCCCACGCCGACCGCGACCCCGAGCTCGCAAGACGGTTTGGCGCCCGCTCCTCGGCGATGCGCGAGGCCGTCGCGCGCTACATCACCCACTACCAGCAAGAGGCCGGAGCAGAGCTGGCGATGCCCGTCGATGACCTCGCACTCGTCCTGCGCGCACTGGGTATCGGCCTGGCGATCGAATCGCTGGTCAGTCCCGACGCGGTGCGCCACGACCTCTACGGCGACTTCGTCGAGCTGCTCGTCTCACTCATGCGCGAGAGCCGTTCAGAGAAACCGCCCCGCCGCCGCGCGAGCGCAAAGCGGTGAGCGCTCCCGCCTACGACCGCATCGGCCTCAGCTACAACGAGGTCCGTCGCGCCGACCCACGCTTCGGGGCAGTCATCCACAGGGCGCTCGGTGACGCCAAGCGCGTCCTCAACATCGGGGCGGGAGCCGGCTCCTACGAGCCGAGCGATCGCGAGGTCATCGCGGTCGAGCCCTCCCCGGTGATGATCGCCCAGCGCCCGGCGGACGCCGCTCCCGCGATCCAGGGAACCGCCGAGTCACTTCCGCTGGAGGACAAGAGCGTCGACGCGACGATGGGCGTCTTTACGATGCAGCACTGGGACGACGTTGACCGCGGCCTCGCCGAGGTGCTCCGGGTCACTCGCGAGCGGATCGTCTTCCTGACCCTCGACCTGGACGTGACGGCGGAGATGTGGCTCTGTCGCGACTACCTGCCGGAGATCGTCGAGCACGACCGCGAGACGTTCCCGACGATCGCCCACCTGCACGACGTCCTTCCCGGTCTTCAGGTCGACACGGTTCTCGCGCCCGGCGATTGCACAGATGGCTTCTGTGTTGCTCTCTGGAGCCGGCCCGAGGCTCACCTCGACCCAGCCGTGCGCGGCGCCTCCTCGATCTGGCACCTGCTGGCGCCTTCGGTTGTGGACAGCGGACTGGACCGGCTCCGCCGGGACCTCGAGAGCGGTGTGTGGGATCGTCGTTACGGACAGCTGCGGACGCAGGCCGCGCTTGACGTGGGAGTACGTCTCGTCAAGGCCCACCTTCGCTGAGGCGCGCATCCGATCGCGACGGGCCCACCGCAGCGTCAGGTGGGTACCCGTACATGCGCCGAATTGCCCGCCCAGACACGATCCACGGCCTGACCCGAGGTGATCCACCGCTGCGTCAGCGAGCGGTCCCTGCGATAACTGGTTGGCCGCCCTTCATCCATCATGCCGTCCACATCGGCCCATGTGCTCACCACGAAGATCACCCACCCGTTAGCGTTCGGCGTGGTGGACGATCATCCCTTCCGGACGGCATGGCGCACGCGCGAGCTCGATGCGTGGATCGAGGCTCTCTCACACGAGGTCGTGCTGCACTCGCCCGTTGTGCGAACGCCGTTCCGGGGACGCTCGGCGGCAACCGAGCTCTTCGGTGTCCTGTTCGAGGTCTTCGGTGAGATGGAGATAACGAGGGAGCTCGCCGACACGGACGCCCACGCTTTCTTCTGGCAGGCAAACGTCGCGGGCCGGGTCATCGAGGGCGCCGACCTTCTGCGCTACGACGCGCAGGGCAAGATCGCCGAGATCAGAGTCCTGATCCGGCCGCTCGTGGACATCGCCACGTTCGCCGCAGCGATCGGTCCGCCGCTGGCAGCCAGGCGAAGCCCCGCGCGCGGCGCACTCGTCCGGCTGCTGACGCTGCCACTCAAAGGCATCCTCAGCGTCGCTGACATCGCGTCATCCCGTCTCATCGAGCTCCGCTGACACTCGCATGCTGAAGATCCTCGAGCCACTGCGCGGTAAAATATGCGACGTGGCAGAGCAGGTTCCGGCGGTATGCGATGTACTCGATACGATCGAACGCCGCCGCTGGGAGCGCTTGGCTGGGCTGCTACACCCCGAGATCCACTGGACGACGGCAGCCGAAGAGGATCTGCACGGTCCACGCGAGGTGATCGCGCGACTCTCAAGCGACCCGCCGCCAGCCCCACCCTCCTTCCACGAGGTTCGTGACGGACTGATCTACCGCTGGATCGACTGCCCAGGCTGACCCGCTCGGACCCCACAAGCGGTGGCGGTCTCCGCCGAGGACTCGAGCGGGCGCTGATATTCGAGCACGGGCAGACCGAGCCCGAATTCAGGCACGGCGCGCCACGCCGAGCACATGCGGATCGGATGGGAGGAACGGGGCGGGGCTGTAGCGAAAGCGCTCGAACGTCTCGATCCGAAACCCCGCGCGCTCGATCGCGGCCGTCGTGTCACGCGCCAGGTGACAACCGCCGGCGACGCGGGGCCAGAAGGTCGCATCGGAGAACCGCTGAAGGCGAGCCTCCCATCTGGAGTGGGCGAGCACATGCTCGTAGAAGCGCAGCTCGCCACCGGGACGGATCACGCGGTAGAGCTCCGCGAGCGCCGACTGCTGATCGGGCACCGTGCAGAGCACGAGCGCCACAACACCGGCGTCGAAGGATTCCGCCTCCCCGGGAAGGCGATCGGCGCCGCCGTGCGCCACAGAGACCGAGACGGGCGCCCCCGACGCGGCGCGCTCGGCACGTTCACGCAGGTAGGGCTCGGGCTCGACGGCGACGACCTCGTTGACCGAGGTTGGGTAGTGCCGGAAGTTCGCGCCGCTGCCGGCGCCCACCTCAACCACTCGGCCCTGCAGGCCGGTGAGCAGCTTGCGGCGATGCTCGGCGCCGCCGCGACGCTCGCTGATCTCCGCGACCCTCGCATAGATGCGGGCGAACATCGGATGCGAGGCATGTTCGGCCATTGCTCGCGGGTCAGCGTAGCCGACAGCGCGCTGTCTGGCGGGTGGCGCGACAGCGCGATAATGCAAGCGTGCCGCCCAGCGAGTGGACCATCCCCGAGCGTGTCCTTTGCTATCTCGACCGGGCGGATGGGTTCCCGCACCGCGCCGAGGGAGAGGGCGTCCTGCTCGAGCACATCCCCGAGGACGCTCGTCGTGTCCTCGACCTCGGGACGGGCGATGGCCGCCTGCTCGCGCTTCTCAAACGCGATCGTCCCGAGATCGTTGGCGTCGGCGTTGACTTCTCCGAGGTCATGCTCGCTGCGGCACGCAAGCGGTTCGCCGACGATGAGCGCGTCGAGCTCATCCAACACGATCTGGCCGAGCCGCTCCCTGCGCTCGGGCGCTTCGACGCCGTCATCTCGTCGTTCGCGATCCATCATCTCGAGCACGACCGCAAGCGCTCGCTCTACGGCGAGGTCTTCGACTTGCTTGTGCCCGGCGGCGTGGTCGCGAACTTCGAGCACGTGGCGTCGTCAACCCACCGCCTGCACTTGGCGTTCTTTGAGGCGATCGGCGAGCCGATCGAGGACGAGGACCCATCCGACCGCCTCCTCGACGTACAGACCCAACTCGAATGGTTGTGCGCGCTCGGCTTCGACGACGTGGACTGCTACTGGAAGTGGCTTGAGATGGCCCTGCTCATCGGCATCAAGTCGCCACGAGACGCGCTGCCGCACTGAGCGAGTGCCACAATTTCCGGTCCCGCTCGCTATCGGCGAGCGAAAACAGTGAAGAGCGTAAGAGCCGCAACCGTTCGACCCGCACGCGTGTCGTCCTCCGCGGCTGTGAGCAGATCCTCGACGCCCTCGTGCCCCTGGGTGCGCAGGTCGGCCGCAAGGAGCGGTAGATCGATGATAACGTCGGGGTAGAAGTCGCGGACCAGCAGCACCTCGGGCTGGACGGTCACGTCCGTGAGCCCCGCATCGACGAACAGGCCGGCCAGCTCGCGCCCGATCCACGGGTTTCGGATCTGCGCCTCGGCGACATCCAGCATCGCGCGGACGAGTTCGCGCGGGCGACCCGTGCTCGCGAGCGTGCCCCAGTCTGGCTCGTTAGCGAGCACCACACCACCCGGTCGCGTGACGCGCGCCAACTCACTCACCACGCGCGCGGGGTCCTCCAGGTGCTGGAGCGTGCGCTCGATACGCGCGGCGTCGAAGGCGCCGGTGTCGAAGGGCAACTCGTGCGCGTCGGCGGCAATGAACTGGATCGGACCATCCTCGGCCTCGCGGCGCGTTCGCGCGCGCTCCAGCAGCGCGGTGCTGGAATCCACGCCCACAACTTCTCCGTGCTCACCGACGAGGCGTGACAGCGCGCGAGCGTCGTCGCCCAACCCGCAACCGACATCGATCGCGCGCGAACCGGCACGCAATCCGAGCAGTCGTGCCCGCTCTCGCTTGCCGGCCGCGACCGACTCGAGGCCATTTACGTGGCTCAGGTAGTCGGCGTAGGACTCCGCGTCGCCGGCGGCGTCCACGTCCCTGAAACCGGTTTCCAGCCGGCTCATCGTCAATCTTTTCTCACAGCTAGCGACACTGCACCAAGATAACCAGTGCTACGCGTCGAGGTGGCGCACGAACCGCGCTCTGTGCTGCTGGCGCTCATAGCCGGCTGCCCGCCAGAAGCCCATCGCTCCCGCCTCATCGTCGGCGACGATCGCGGTGAGCCTGACGGCGCCCCGCTCGCGCAGGCGCCGCTCGCCCTCCCTGAGCAGCATCGTCGCGAGCCCCCTGCGCCGGTGCTCCGGCGAGACCGCCAGCCGGTAGAAGCTCCCCCGCCAGCCGTCCCACGCGGCGATCAGCGAACCGGCCAGGACGCCATCGAGCTCGGCGACCAGCAGCGCCTGGGGGTCGGTGGCCAGCAGCCGCGCCAGCCCGTCGCGAGAGTCGGTGACGCTCGGCACGCTGCCCGCCGCGGCCCACAGGCCGAGCAGGGCCGCGATGTCCTCCTCGCCCGCGCTACGAATCGCCGATTGATAGTTGATATCCATGCGCTCGATCAACCCTCCGGCGATCACGAAGCGATGCTCGACCGTCTGATCGGAGATCACGTTCCCAGCGCGGTCTCGCACGAGCTGGCGGACCGTCGCGATCACTTGGCCGTCGGGTCGTTGTTCGATGCGCTGCGGCTCGACAAGCGAGTCGATCAGGTCAAACTGGCGCCGCCAGTATTCGCGGACCTCCTGGTGGCCGTGCAGGCGTCCGCCCTCCATCCCGTTCGGCCAATCGACGTTCGCGTGCATCGTCGCGAGGGCGCCCTCGATGTCGCGCGCGTTGAACGCCTCGTAGGCGCAGCGCAGCAGCTGTTCTTGTGGATCGGTCATGGTGACGGCGCCCGTGCCGTGACCGCCCACACGTTGGTGAGGACCCCGACGTCGATGTCGAAGTGGCTGGCGAGCGCTTGCCGCCCGGTTGTGGTGAGTCGCAGTGCGCGGGGGGTGCTGCGGGGGATGAGCCAGTCCCGAGCCCGGAAGCTGTCCAGTAGGGCGGCGCCGAGCGCGCCGGCGAGGTGGTGGCGGCGCTCGGTCCAATCCAGACAGGCGCGTGCGAGCGGCCGGCGACCCGCTTGCAGGGCCTCCGTGTCAATGCCGAGAGACTGCAGGCGCTGGGCGCCTGTGGGAGTGAGCGCGATGCCCTGTGAGGTGACGTGCAATGTGCCGTCGGCCGCCAGCCGGTCGTAGAGCGCGGTCGCGACCGCTCCCGCGAGGTGGTCGTAGCAGGTGCGGGCAAATCGCAGATCGAAGCCGATGTCCGATGCGCGAGGTGCGACGAGTGCAGGTGCGGGTGCGAACGCCATCATGCTCTCCAGCAACGCGGCGACCCTGGGGTGGGCGAGCCGGTAGTAGCGGTGCCGGCCCTGTGCCTCGACCACCAGGAGCTGACCGTCGGCCAGGCGGCCGAGATGCTGACTGGCGGTGGAGGGGGCGATCTTGGCCAGGCGAGCGAGCTCGCCGGCGGTGCGCGCACGCCGGTCCATGAGCGCCTGGAGCATCGTGGCGCGCGAGCTATCGGCCAGCAGCCCGGCGAGGTGAGTGATGTCGATCGCGTCCTCCATTACCGGGGCGCCTCATCGTAGCCGCGCACATTTCGGTGCACGCCGAAACGATGCGGACGAGACTGCAGCAATGCAATCAAGGCAGGGTGACGCCGAGACGATGCGATCCGGGCAGGGCGAGGCCGAGGCAGCGCACGCATCTCCAGTCGAGGAGTACCAGGGCATCTGGCCGAGCATCCTCTACTTCGGCACGCCGGTGGCGCTCGTCACCACGCTGAACGCCGATGGGACGCCGAACATCGGGCCGATGTCCTCGGCCTGGGCGCTCGGCTATGTCGTCGTGATGGGCTGGGAGAGCACAGCGCACACCCTCGTCAACCTGCAGCGTGAGCGCGAGTGCGTGATCAACCTACCCGGGCCCGACCTCGCCGAGCAGGTCGAGACGCTGGCCCCTCTGACCGGCCGCAACCCCCCGGCGCCGCACAAGGCCGACACGTTCCGCTACGAGCCCCGCAAGTTCGAGGCCGCGGGTCTGACCCCGATCGCTTCAGAGGCGGTCAAGCCACCACGCGTAGCGGAGTGCCCGCTGCAGCTGGAGGCGAAGGTCACGGCGATCCACGAGCCCGCCACGCGTCCCGATGGCGAGTTCTTCCGGATCATCGAGACCCACGTACAGCGGGTCCACGCGTCATCAAGCATCGTCAAGCCCGCAACCAACCACATCGATCCCCAGCGCTGGAGTCCGCTGCTGTACGTGTTCCGGCACTACTTCGCCACCGGCGAGGAGATCGGACGCAACTTCCGCGCCGAGGACTGACCACACCGCTCCCAAGATGCTGGCCGGTGTCAGAGCTGCGCAAGAATGTGGTGGCGATGCGCGACTCTGCGGCAGAACTGAACTCCTGCGGGTTCGCGCAAATCAACGGGCCTTTCCAGACGAGCGATGAGGCGTTCGACGTCGCAGGCGCACTGGTCGAGATGTGCCGGCTTGAGTACGGTCTGCTACCGCTGGCAGTCATCGGCGACTTTGTCGTCCCACCCCTCGACGGCACGGAGACCCGGGACTTCCAGACGTTGCATTTCGACTTTGGACTGCCGCTCGATCCCAAGGTCGAGGGAGACATTGCGCGGTACACCGCGCTCTATGTCCCGGACGACGTTGCGGGTGTCCGCGCGGTCACGCGACTGGTGCCCCTGGTCGCGCTTCTGGCACAGCGTCACTGGCCGACACCAGCGGAGCTTCTCGAGCGACTGACGTCTTATGGTCGAACACACGGCGCCTGGGACGATGACCAAGGCTACGTCGAGGGAAGCCTCGCGCGCATCATCGAGGCTGCCGCAGCCGAATGCTCGCCGACCCTTCCGAGCGTGAAGGCCGAACCCGGCTTCCTCTGCGGGCTGGAGTTCGACAGCCTGTCTTCCGAACTCACGTTCTTCGCACGCCACGGCCTCCGCATCCACGACGCCGAAATCGACATCCACCTGCAGCCCGGAGAACTGCTGCTATTCGACAACCTGGCCCTCGCACACGGCCGACGCGGAACGCGCCAACCCGGAGAGCTACGTCAGCGCGTCTTCGGCCACCACCTCCAGCCGGCAGCGCAGAGGAAGCTGCGCGACCACATCCTTACAGCGTTCGACACACGAGCCGAGCGGTGAAGTCCCCGCCAGCGCCGTGCTCAACGCAGAAGCACAGGGTGGCGCCAATACATCAATCAGGCCGAGAGCAGCTCGATGCGGTTGCCCCACGGGTCCTGCGAGTAGAACCGCGGGACACCGGCCAGCGCCTCATCCCAGACCACCTGCTCGCCGGCATCTGACAAACGCTCAGCGAGCGCGTCGAGCTCGCCGGTGGCCACACGTATCGCTGGGTGAGCCTTGCGCGCCGGCGCGAAATCGTCCTCGACCCCGATATGCAGCTGCTGCTCCCCGCAGTGAAACCAGACCCCGCCACGCGCGCGAAGCGACTCGGGCTTCTCGACCTCCACCAAGCCGAGGAGGGGTCCCGTAGAACCGCCGCGCCTCTGCCTCGCAACCACGCGGAGCCGCCACCTGCACATGATCGAGGCCCACCACGCCCATCGACCAAACCTAGCTCACCACCGCCTGCACCGCCTTCAGCGCATGGTTTGCGCACCCGGCGGTTTTCGCCCATGCAGCTGGGGAGTCGCACCCGGATCAGCGCGAAGCGCGGTCCAACCCGTAGTCGGCGGCCCGCGCGAGCTGCCCGGCGATATCCTCACCCGTCACCGCTTCGGCATGGCCGGTCCACACGCTGCTCGCCCCGAGCGGAATCAAACGGCGGATCGACTCGCGCGCCATCTCGGTATCCCAATTGCTGAAGGGATGCGGGACGCGCGCACTGGCAGGCGCTCCGGCCCGCTCGGTGTCCAGCGTGTAGATCGCGTCGGCAGCAAGCAGCAGGCGATCTGATTCGCGGAACAACGCGATCAAGCCGGGGGCGTGACCCGGAATGTGGATGACGCGGAACCCGGCGACCTGCTCGCCACTCGAGATCGTCCCCGTGATCTCCACCGGCCCTCCGTCCCACGCCGCGGGAAGTTGCGGGAGGGCTTCGCGGACCAGCTCGTTCTCGATGCGGGAGAAGTCGGTGTAGCGTCTGCCGGCGTCGCCTTCGGCGTCGGCGACCTCATCGGCATGGCAGTAGATCGGGGCGCCGAGCTCGCCCGCGCCTCCACGGTGATCGATGTGGCTGTGGCTGAGGATCACGCGCTCCAGCCGCCCGCCCGCGGCAGCGAGGATCGCCGAGCCGGTGCCCTTGATGGCGGCGTCGAAGGCGATCGGCCCGTCCGGGCCGTCGATCAGGTAGACGTGCGAGCGTAGGGGCGCCCCTACGCTCACCTGCCTCACGCCAGGCGCAACCTGCGTGACGGTGGCCACTGAGGCTGACTCTTGGATGCTCATACCGGCTGCGATGATCGCATCTGATCCGGGCAGGCTTCGCTCACACCCTGCGGCACCGCACCAAGAGTCGTGGCACTACGCATCGGAGTGGCGCACAAGCCGCGGGGCCAGGTTCTGGACGTAGGCGCGCACGAGCACCGTGATCTCGCCGGCAATCGCCTCCGGGGCGACGCCTGGCGATGGGCGCAGCACGAGACGGTGCGTGAGGCCCTCGATCGCGCTGATCACGACACGGGCCGACAACCGGGGATCGACAGGCCGCGAACGCGGGTCGGCCGCGAGCGCATCCGCTGCCAGATCGACGAGCCGGTCTTCCAGTTCGTCGAGCTCTGCGCGGAGGGTCGATGGAAGCTGGGTCTCCTCGAAGAGCACCCGGTGAAGGCCCGGCGCGAGCGCGTGCAGCGCGACCATCGCGTAAACGATGTCCGGAAGAACGTCGTCGAAGCGCGCGCCACAGCTCAACCGCTGCAGGTGCGGTTCGAGCGTCGCCATCCCCTCCGCGAGGTGCCGGTGCACGAGCGCGACGAGGATCGCATCCTTGTTGGGGAAGTACTGGTAGAGCGAGCCGATCGACACCCCAGCCCGCTCGGCGATCCGGTTGGTGGTCCCGGCGGCGTAGCCATGACGCTCGAAAACCTGAGCAGCCGCTTCGAGGATCGCCTCGACGGTCGCCCCCGACCGCGCCTGCTTGGGGAGCTTTCGCGGCTCAAGGCGCCGGTCGGGAACGCGAGTTGACGACATGCGAGTAATTGCTCAGTATATAGGTATGCCTGCCCTCGGACTTGCCCTCCTTGCTCTCTACGGCCTGCTCGCCTTCGGGGTGCGGATGGCCGTCCAGCTTCGCCGGACGGGCTCAACGGGCTTCAAGGGCCTGCGCGGCGCCTCGGGGCTGGAGCGGATAGGCGGGTTGCTGTTCGCGTTGGTGCTCGTGCTCTGCATCGCGGGCCCGGCGCTCCAGTTGGCGGGCGCACTGAACCCCGTCGAAGCGCTCGACGGCGAGGGCGCCAGGATTCTCGGTATCGTGCTCGCCTCCCTGGGAATCGCAATCACCTCGGTCGCCCAGTTTGCGATGGGCGACGCTTGGCGGATCGGCGTCGATCCCGCCGAGCGCACCGAGCTCGTCACCGACGGCCCCTTCTCGCTCGTGCGCAATCCGATCTTCGCGGCGATGATCCCCTCCTTCACGGGCACGCCCTGCTCGCTCCCAGCGCCGTGACGATCGTGGGAGCGGTCCTCCTGATGGTGGCCGTTGAGCTGCAGACGCGGCTCATCGAGGAGCCCTACCTCTCGAGGGTTCACGGTGCGCAGTACACCGTCTATGCCGCCCAGGTCGGTCGCTTCCTCCCCCGGATCGGCCGTCTGCGGCGCGTCAGCTCCGCTCAGCCCGGCACCTGATCCCAGCTCAGCATAGGCGGACGAGAACTTGGAGGCTTGACTAAGTTTAGAGCCTCCTCTAAAGTTCTTTTGGATGTCAGCTTCAGCACCGTCGGTTGGCCTGCGTGAGCGCCACAAGCAGCAGCGCCGCGAGCGCATTCTCGAGGCGATCCGCGAGCTGCTGCGTAAATGTCCGGAGGAGACACCCACCGTTGAGCGCATCGCCGAACTGGCGGACCTCTCGCCTGCGACGGTCTTCAACCTCGTCGGGCCGCGCGAGCAGCAGTGGGCCGCGCTGTCCGACGCACTGCTGCGCGAGCTCGATGCCTGCCTCACTTTCACCGCCGATGAGGACCCGCGAGAGCAGGCGCGCAGAATCGTCAGCGAGACGGCTGAGTTGGTCATCGCCGACCCGGCCGTCTCGAGGCATCTGGTCAACAGCGGAGGGCGCATCGACTCGCTCCTGCAGGAGAACCCGGTCGCGCAACTGCGCGCTGCCCTGCGCCGTGGGCAGACGACCGGGATGCTCAGACCAGATCTCCATGTCGAGGCGCTGGTCGGGCACATCGCAACGGCAGCCGGCGGCGCGCTGCGTCAGTGGGCCGCAGGCCAGATCACAGATGCAGCCTTTCGTACGCGCGTGCGCTTCGCAGTGGACGTGGTGTTCGCCGCAGGCGCAAGCGAGGACTGTGCCGTGGAGCTTGCCGTGCCCCTGCGGCGCAAGCTGCGGCGTGGGTCGCGATGACGCGGGCCGCCGTCGTGTTCGACGGAGCCGCGGACATCCGCCTGGCCGCCGACACCTTCGGCGACCCGAACGCCCCAGTCGTGCTGATGCTGCATGGCGGCGGTCAGACACGACACGCGTGGCACGGGACCGCGAGGAGCCTCGCAGACGCCGGTTGGCGGACTATCACGGTCGATCTACGCGGCCACGGACAGAGCACCCATCCGCGACCCCCCGCGTACGCACTCGAGGACTTCGCGGCCGACGTGCGCGCTCTGATCGCGGCATTCACCGAGGACCCAGTCGTGGTTGGAGCTTCACTGGGTGGCATTGCCAGCCTACTGGCGCTCACGGAGTCGCCTGCCGCGCCCGCCGCCGGGCTCGTCCTGGTTGATGTCGCCCACCGCTTCCAGCCGCGCGGCGGCGGACGGATCGTGAGCTTCATGGAGCAGCACCCGGACGGCTTTGCCACACTCGAGTACGCGGCCGAGGCAGTCGCCGCCTACTTGCCTCACCGCGCACGACCCCGCGACACGAGTGGCCTGCGCCACAATCTCCGACACAGCAACGGACGCTGGAGGTGGCACTGGGACCCGGAGATACTCACTCAGGCACGCCCGCTACTCCAGCACCAGGCCCAGCTCTCCGAGCGCCTCGCCGGCGCCACCACACGGCTGCGCCAACCCTGCCTGCTCGTCCGCGGCGCCGAAAGCGACGTCCTCAGCGCCGGCATCGCGCAGGAGTTCATCGAGCTCGCACCGACGGCCACGCTGACCGAAGTTCCTTGCGCGGGTCACATGGTCGCCGGCGACAACAACAACGCCTTCACCGCAGCGATCCGCGCATGGCTCGACACGCTCGCGACACGCACATCACTGAAACCCGCAACCAGTGGCAATCACCATGTTCGGACTCGCTGACGTGCGGCTCGAACGAACGCGTGTGGGAGCATTTGGCGATGAGCGCTGCTGACCGCTTGGCAGGCGACCCCTACACCGCTCCGAACTTCGCGGCGGCCGCGCTGATCACGATCGACACCCTGCGCGACGTGCTGGACGGCGGTCCCTTCGAGATCTCCGGAACCTCGGCGGCACTCGGAGCGATGCGTGCGCTCGCACGTGCCTTTCGCGGGGCGGGCCGTCCGATCGTGCACATCGTGCGCCTGTACGAGCCCGACGGCGCCAACGTCGACACCTGCCGTCGCCAAGCCGTGCAGGGTGGCATGAGGGCGCTCAACCCGGGCACCCCCGGGTCGCAGCTCGCCGCCGAGCTGCTGCCCGAGCCCACCCTCACACTCGACGCGGACGTGCTGCTCGCGGGTGACGCTCAGCGCCTCGGGCCGAGCGAGGTGGCGATCTACAAGCCGCGCTGGGGCGCGTTCTACGACACCGTGTTGGAGGACCATCTACGCGAGCGGCACATCGATACGCTCGTCTTCTGCGGGTGCAACTTCCCCAACTGCCCCCGCACCTCGATCTACGAGGCCAGCGAGCGCGACTTCAGGATCGTGCTCGCCCGCGACGCGCTGTCAGGGCTGTACGAGCGTGGTGAACGCGAGCTCGCAGGTATCGGCGTTCACCTGATGAGCGCACGCGAGGTCGCCAAGGCGCTCCTCGCCGCGACCCGCGAGACACTAGCCACCGGGCCTGGGGAATGGATGGAGACAGGACGATGAGCGTTGCGCTCTATCACAATCACGGCCTGGCGATCCACTCACAGCATCTTGCTCGCGGGCTCGTCCCTACTCCTCGGCCATGACCAACGACCTGTGGGCTGCGGTCGATGACTATGTCGCCGGTCACCTGCTCCCGCAGGACCCAGTGCTCGACGCCGCGCTTGCTGCCAGTGACGCCGCCGGTCTTCCCCCCCGCCTCGATCACCCCGGCCCAGGGCAAGCTGCTCGAACTCCTGGCGTCGGTTCGCGGCGCCCGCAGCATCCTCGAGTTGGGCACGCTCGGCGGCTACAACACCATATGGCTCGCCCGCGCGCTGCCCCACGACGGTCGGCTCGTGACACTCGAGCTCGACCCCCGCAACGCAGAGGTCGCCAGTGCAAACATCACCAACGCCGGCCTCGCCGAGCGCGTGCAGATCCGTGTTGGGCCTGCGGGGGAGACGCTGCCCGAGCTGCACGCCGAAGGGGCCGGGCCATTCGACGTCATCTTCATCGACGCCGATAAGCAGAACAAACCGCTCTACCTGCAGTGGTCATTGAAGCTCTCGCGCCCAGGCACACTCATCATCGCCGACAACGTCGTGCGTGGCGGAGCGATCCTCGACCCCCACGCAGATGACCAGCGGCTGCAGCCAGGGTGCCGCCGATCCACGCTTCTGCTTTCGCACGAAGGAGCAGCCTGGATCACTCAACGGGGGGCCGGCCACGTTACCCGGCGCATTTCCCGGCGCCCCCGGCGTCCCATGCGCCGGAATCGGAGTAGATGACTGGCCCGAGGTCCTCGTTAGAGTTGGCAGCCCATGAACGAGGACGGCGATGATTCTGCCGAGGCGAACGGCCACCGCCTCCGCGATCTGATCGAGAACTCAAGTGATCTGATCGGGGCCGTAGCCGGTGGGGCGATCGGGCTCGTAGGCGGCCCTGCTGGCTCGATCGGCGGTGCAGCCGCCGGAGTCGCGATCACCAAGACCATACGTCGTGTGGGGGTGGAGGTCTACGATCGGCTGCTGGTGGCTCGTCAGCAAGAACGTGTCGGCACGGTTCTGGCAGTGGCCCTCGATGACGCCCAGGCCCGCGCCGCCGATGGGGAGAAGATTCGAGACGACGGGTTCTTCGACTCTAATGAGGGTCAGCGCTCCGACGCCGAAGAGCTTTTGGAGGGCGTCCTATTGCAGGCAGCCAACGCCTACCAAGAGCGCAAGCTAAGACATTTGGGCGCGATCCTGCCAAGCCTCGCCGTCCGACCGGATATACCGCCGGCTGACGGTCACTGGCTCGCGCGTCTGGCCGACCGCCTGACCTGGCGACAGCTCGTTGTGCTTGCGATATTTGCCGACCCTCCCGAGGAAAGGCTGAGCCTTCGAGATATCGATCAGGACGTGTCTGGTGGTATGGGTCCCACCGGAGGACTACGTCAGGAGGTCGAGGAACTCGGGACCTTTGGCTTGCTAGGCGTGACCAATTCCAACGGGGAGACCGGCCCGGTGGGCTCCACCTACGATAGTGCCTCGGGCATATGGGGCGTCCCGATGGTGCGTTGGCGCCTTACCGTGCAGGGGCGACTGTTGGTTGACGTTGCGCGCCTGGCCGACATCTCGACCACAGAACGAGAGAGCGTTCTCAATGACCTTCTCGCGTGATGGTGGACCGTTCGATTGCTCGCTTTGACGGACCGGAATCGCCGCTGCCTTTCTCGTCATCATATATGGCGGTGTTCGACCCTTACAGTTCGACGGCCTGCTTGACCATGTGCTCGTGGGGCGAGACGGCGATATGACGCCACGCGCAACCGGCTCAGGCGCCGCCACTTCCGGCGGCATCACGTTTCAGCACCGGGTTGCTGCCTACTATGCTGCGCTGATCCTTGCTGGCGAGGTCCGCGTGCCCGGACTCGGCACCGATGTCGCTGGAGCGCAGGTGTGGCTCGAGACTGAGGAGCCGATAGACGATGTCAAGATTGTTGACGCTCTCGGCGGCGAGCTGCTGATACAGGCGAAGCGTACGCTGGATGCCGGCAAAGGAGCAAAAGCGGAGCTTGCGAAGGTTTGTGATCAGCTCGTCCGGGCTCAGGACCAGTGCGCCGCCGAGACCCGGTTCTCGATCGTGGTCAGCAGGGACACTGGTCGCCCTATCGCAAAGGAGCTCGCGACAGTCCTCAAACGTGCGCGGGAGCAGCCAGTCTCGGCGGCGCCTCGGCACTTGGCGCCAACCGCGGCGGAGAAAACACGCTATGACGTCTTCGTCGCACACCTTCGCCGCGCCGCGAAAAGGCGTGGCTTCCCTGCTGACGCGCAGGCACTTCGTGCGATCCTGCGCCGCACCGAGGTTCGTGTGTTGGATGTCGAGCCAGGTGGTGCGGAGGAGCGTTACGCGGTCCGTGCGCTCGAGCGCGACGTCGTGTTTGACCGTTTCAAGGCTCAGGCTGCTTGGTCCGTGTTGCTCGAAACCTGCGGGGAGCTAGCAAGGAGGCACTCATATATTGATCGGCTTGGCCTTCAGGAGGCGTTGCGCCTAGCGAGTATCGCGCTGCGTGAGCCACCGGACTTGCGACCAGAGATCGCCTCGCTTCGTGCGCGAAGTGCCGACTCGTTGCAGTTGCTTCGGTCGCGGTCAGCTATTCGGTTGCCGGATGGGCGGGAGGCCAAGATCAGCCGACGTGCGTCTAGCGAGTTGGCCGACCGGGCAAGGGAGGGCTCGGTTGCTGTCGTGGGCGATGCCGGCGGTGGCAAGACGGGATGCACCTACGAGGCGGT
This sequence comes from uncultured Solirubrobacterales bacterium, assembly GCA_963833205.1. GTDB lineage: Bacteria > Actinomycetota > Thermoleophilia > Solirubrobacterales > Solirubrobacteraceae > Palsa-744. The sequence goes on from CAWHWZ010000001.1 coordinate 185,924, forward strand.
AGAGCTTCTGCGCGCCAATGGGGTCGAGGTGGTGGTGATCGCCGCGGAGCTCTTTGAGGCGCATACGGACATCGCGCTCGCGCAGGAGCTGCGAATCAGCCAGCCACTGCATGAGCTCCTCGCAGCCTGGCCCGTCAAGCGGGGTGTGCTCGTCATCGACGGGCTCGACGCCGCTCGCGACGAGGCGACGCGGGCGACGCTGGTCAACCTGATCGAACGCGTCACAAACGCAGGCGGTGCCTTCACGGTTTTGGCGTCGTTGCGGACCTTCGACCTGCGCAACAGCGTGCGCCTGGAGCACGTACTTCCAGCGAGAACGGCTGGCTCAGGTGAGTTCAGGCGGGAGGAGTTCAACGCGATCGAGCACTTCTGGGTACCAGCACTAGCCGAGGACGATCTCGCTCAACTTGGGGCAGCGGCCCCGGCGCTTGACGCGGTTCTGCAGACGGCGACTCTCGCGGTTCGCGAGCTTGCCGCCCTTCCGTTCAACCTCGGCCTCCTGGCAGGACTGGTGCTCGGTGCGGGTATCCGCGCAGACCGCCTGGAGGCGATTGGCACCCAACTAGCGCTGCTGGATGCCTACTGGCGTGAGCGCGTGCGAGTTGGCGGTGCAGCGGATGATCGCGAACATCTTCTGCGCCGGGCTTGCGACGCGATGGTTGCCGCGCGCAGGCTATATGCGGACCGCCGCGAGTTGCAGGGTCCGTTGAATGATGCGCTGCGCGGACTCCTTCACGATCACGTCCTCGTAGAGGACATGGCTCAGGGGCGCGAAACGGTGGCTTTCCCCCACAACCTGCTGTACGACTACGCGGTCGCACGAACCGTGTTCCGGGTCGCAGATGACCAACTCATCGAGCGCCTGAAGGTGGATACAGGGCTTCTGCTATCTGCCCGACCGAGCATTGAGTTGCACTTCCGGTGGCTCTGGGAGGAGGACGAGAGCCGCGGGATGTTCTGGACGGCCGCCCTAAAGAGTGGCGGGCCACTCGGGCTACGGCCGATCGGCAAGACGGTTGCCCCGGCGGTCGCTGTCGATTGCGCGCGCACCGAGGGGGACCTCCAACCATTCTTCGATGCGCTCACGGATGTGAGTCCCTCTCGCGCCGCGACAGCTGAGGATGTTCTCCGCCAGATCGCTTCCGCGGCGATGACGGTGCCAGCGAGCGAGATTGCCGCACGGGGTCTGGTGTGGCCGCGCGCGGCGCTGCATCTGACTGAAGCACTTCGGGCGGCGACAGTGCACTCACTGAAGATTCTCATTCACTACCAGCTCGAGGCTGCTCCGGAGCCCCCGTGCCAAGAGCTCGGAGAGGCATCGCGCCGTCTCTTGCGCTTCGCGTGGGACCAGCCCGACCATGACAGTGCGCTCGTCCGCGCGTCGATACTGGCCGTCCTGCAGACGTTTATGACGGACCCGGCCGCGTCCGAGGCGCTCCTGCGCGAGGCGATCGAGCCGCAGCACCTCGCAAGCTACGGCTACGACGAGGTGCCAACACTCCTGCGGGAGCCGGCCCAGCTTGTCCGGGCCGCGCCCGGCTTCCTCGCCGACTGCTACGCGGCAGTCTTCGCGCACCAGGAAACCTCCAATGCGCCAACCCAGATGTATCCGAGCCGCATCATGCCCTTGACGTCGAATAGACGGCAAGACTATGACCATGCGCAATGGCAGCTCGGCGAGGTTTTTAAAGACTTTCTCGAGCACGCACCAGCCGAGGCGACGCGAGCGCTGATCCCGATAGTCACAGGCAAGGTGGGCCAGTACGGCGATGTGATCACGTCCGAACTGTTCAGCTTCCGGTGGCGTGGGCAGCTCTATCGCGTGTACGGGGATACCAGCGCCATTTGGGATCAAGGTCATACCTACGACCGGGCAGAGACAGCGCTAGCGGAGTTCGACCAGCACCTCGAGGCCTGTGCGAGGAGCGATGTCACCCGCCTCGATCTGACTCTCGACGCGCTGGCAGCCCAGCCGATTCCGGCGTCAGTGTTGGCACACGTATTCCGCACCGCTTCACGGGCGCCCGATGTTTTCCCCCAGCAGTTGGCTGAGCTTCTTACAAAGCCAGCCGTACTGTCACAGGTTGACCTACAGTTCGCCGCCGGCCAGTACTTGCAGGCTGCGTTCTCGCTCCTACCAGTCGAGGTTCGCCGACGTATCGAGGCTGCGATTCGCCGGCTTCCCGAGCGCTGGCCAAATGACCGACGCGCGATCGGCGAACGTGTCCGCGCCAGGCTGGTTGGAGCACTCGACGCAGACGCGATCATTACCTCAGCCATGCAGCAATTGCGTACGGACTGGGCCAACGAAGGCTCGCCAGAACCGCAACCGCCATTTAGCTTTGACATCGAGACGGAAGGTCGAGTGTCATCGCTTGAGGCGGACATGGCTGAGCAGGGTGCTGACACAGCTCGCGAGGCGAACCGAAGACTGCTAGAGGCGGTAACGCGACTGAAAGCGTTCGCGGATGCCCACCAGAACGAGAGCGCGACACGTCAGGACATCCGGTCAATCGCCCCCGTGTTGAAGCAGACAGTCCGAAGACTGGCAGGCGGCGCTTACGACGAAGCCGAGCCGCCGCTTCTTGCTGAGGCGCACACACAGGTGGCCCAGGTCGGTGAGTGCCTCTCTCGCGCTCCCGGGGCTCTCACGGCGCCGCAAGGGCGACTCGTATCCGAGGTCCTGTTGGCTGCTTCTAATGGGCCGTCAGCGTCGTCTCTCGAGCGCTGGGGCGAGGTCACCAGCTGGAGCCCGTCACCACGAAACGGCGCCGCCGAAGGACTTCCGCAGCTGGCGCGGGATCGCAGATTCGCAACACCCGAGGTGCTGTCCGCGATCACGCGGCTCGCGGGGGACCGCACGCCAGAGGCACGCTTCCACATCGCATGGAGACTCGGTGCTCTCGTGTCAACGGCCCCGGAGCTGGCATGGGAACTCGCTGAGCGACTGGCGAGCGAGGAGCGCAGCGGGAGCGTTCTTGAGCGAATGGCCCACTGTCTAAATGCGCTCGTTCACAATGACAGCAACCGCGGACTCGCTCTCGCGGAGCGCGTGCTGCAACGCGAGCGTCGTCGCAAAGAGCCACGCGACGCTGTAGTCGGCACCTACGCCAGCTTTCTCATCACTCATCATGTCTGGCGAGGCTCAGCTGCCGGCGCGCGTACCGCCAAACGGCTCGCAGGCGAAGGTTTGCAACGACCGGACAGTGTCAGGCAACTACTTCACGTGCTCCGCGACGGGCTCTATCACGGACCAGTGTCTGGAGGCGAAGCCGCGCATGCAGAGATCCGTAAGCGCTGCCTCGACGTCTTCGGCGTCTTCTTCGACTCCGCTAACTCCGGTATCGAAGGACTTCGCGCCCTTCATGGCGGCGGTCTCGACGGTGAGTGGTCCGCCGAGGACACGCAAGAGCTGCGTGGCTGGCTGCAGATTGCCGGCAGCATTGTCGATCAGCTCTACTTCGCTTCCGGCGTCTTTCAAGCCAAGACGCATCAGTCGTCATCTGACGACCGCCACGCCGACGATGATCAACGCGAGCGTCTCTACCACGAGGCGCACGGACTCGTTGTGGAACTGACCGGACTCGGTGAGCCCCACGCAATGCATCACCTGATCGAGATGCTCAAGGGCTGCATCGACTTCGACGCTGCTGACGTCTTCGTTCTGATCGCGCAGGCCGTGCATTCGAGCGCTACGTGGGGCTACCAGTTCGAGCCCATGGGAGAGGAACTGATCGTACGGATCGTAAAGCGATATGTGACCGATCACCGCGAGCTCTTCCGCGACGGGTCCGGCCTCGAGAGCGCGCTAGCGGATATCCTCGACCTGTTCGTGGAAGCCGGATGGCCAGGGGCTCGGCGCCTCGTCTACGGGCTACCCGAGATATTCCGGTGAGTCTGCTCGGTGCCAATAGTACGCCTGCTGGCATCAACCCAGCCTGAGCCGGCAGCGACGGTTCCCACGCAAGCGTCCCGATCGAGCCGCACCTTCTCCTTCGCGTGGGCAAAGGAGGCGGTTCGATCAGCCCTCGGTGGGCGGTCGGGTCGGCGGGAGGCGCCTGGTTCCGTGCGGCTCGTGCTGGCCCGACTGGTTCCGGTTTCCTCCCGCCGCCACTTCGATCCGTGCATGCGGTTCTCCCGCACACGGCTCACCGACGCCCTTCACCGCCGGCATTCGGCTTGCCCCGCTTGACCCGCCAGTCCCGGGAGGGGCTGGGGGTGACGACGAGTCCGTCGAGGTTGACCAGTCCCATACGGTTCGGTGACACGAAGGCCACGACGGTCATGCCGTAGCCCGATTTCCGTTTGTGGCGCTTGGCCACGAACAGAGCGAGTCGCCGCAGCGCATAGGTGGTGATCCGGGTGAAGTGCAGGCGGCTATTGCCGTAGCGGAAATAGCTTGCCCACCCGCGCAGGAACCTGTTGAGGTCCCGCACGATCACTTCGACCGGGTCGCGGAGCCGCTTGGAATCCGTGATCTCGCGGATTCGATCGCGGGCTCGTTGCATCGCCTCTCGTGAGGGCCAGCGGGCGAGGAACCGTAGGTGGCGATAGCCGCGCTCACCGCGCACCCGACGATGATGGAAGCCGAGGAAATCCAGCCCCTCGCCTCCCTCTCGCAGATGCACGATCCGGGTCTTGGCCTCCTTGAGCGCTAGGCCCATCTCGGCCAGGATCGACCGTAGCGCCGCAAGCGCCGCTTCGGCCTCCCGTTTGGTGTGGCAGCACACCACCAGGTCATCCGCGAAACGCACCAGCTCTCCTGTCCCGCGCTCGGTCCACTGCCGGTCGAGCCGGTGCAGATAGACGTTGCACAGGACGGGCGAGACAACACCGCCTTGCGGAGTACCAGCCACGTCGCGGTGGACCGCACCATCCTGCATCACTCCCCCGCGCAACATCGCGCGCAGCAGCTTCAACAGGTTGCGGTCCGAGACCCGCTCCTCGATCGCCGACATCAACCCCGAGTGCGGAATCGCCTCGAAACAGTTGGCGACATCCGACTCCAGAACCCACCGCCTGCCCTTCCAGGACTGATCGATCAGCACCTGGAGCGCGTCGTGCTGTGATCGCTTGGGCCGAAACCCGAACGAGCACGGCAGAAAGTCAGCCTCGAAGACCGGCTCAATGACGATCTTCATGGCCGCTTGAACAACGCGGTCGCGAACAGCGGGAATCGAAAGCGGGCGAAGCTCCTCGCGCCCGGGCTTCGGAATGAACACCCGGCGCGCGGGAAGCGGACGCCAGCGCCCCTCCCGCAGATCCGCGGCCAGCTCATCAAGCAGACGAGACACCCCGTGCTGCTCGACGTCGGCGATGGTCTGTCGGTCGATGCCGGCCGCGCCCTTCTTGGCGCGCACCAGCTCCCACGCACGCTCCAACACGTCCCTCCTTGAAACCTTGTCGTAGAGCGCATGGAACCGTCGTCCGGGATCGGCCTTGGCCGCCCGGTAAAGCGTTCGCTGCAATTCTCGGACACGATCCTGCTTGGTGGTCCTAGCCATAATCTGGCACTCACCGGCCCTTCCTTGTGCGTGACGCATGGACGAAGTAGCGGCCCTTCCCTCACCGCGGGTTCTGTTGTCCCACCGGCTCAAGCGGTACTACGGCCGCCTCCGACGCCCTCCCGGCACGACATCCACTTCCCGGCTGAGCGCCGGTTATAAGACGCGAATCTCCGACCGCACCCGATCCATCGAGCCGCCGGGCCGGGGAGGGCCTCCCCAGTTCCCGCCGCCACCTTCTGAACGTTCCGAGCCCCCATACGCCGGGAGGTCCCTCGGGGCTGCAATCCAGGATCTACACCCCTTCCATGGCCTTCGCCGTGACAGGCGCGGCTCGGCTCCTCCTCTTCCCCACCCCAACGGGCAGGCGTCCTTACGACGCGGCAGACTTCGCTTAACGCTTCGGACCGCTCAGTCGCTCCCCCAAAAGGGCTTTTGACGCTGCGCTTCGACCCCGGGCGTTTCCCCCCAAAGCCGGCAGCCTGCTACCGGGCCTCCTGACAGCTACCCGGACCGGACCTACCCCGGCTGGCGACGACGAGCTTATGTTGGATCAGCTACTCAATAAGCACCTCCAACTCTGGGCACACCCTGCTCCGGACGAAGCCGGGCATTGGCGCGCGCCAGCAGGACACTTCCGCATCGCGTCGCAGGCGTGAGCCGCCTCACCCGAAAGGGTCCCGTGCGTCAGCCGGAGATCGTGCGCTCGAGGGCGCGCTGGCGGGCGGGTCGCTGCGTGAGCCGCGCCACGTAGTCCTTCAGGTTCGCGGGGAGCTCATCCGCGAAGCCGATGCGTTCCGTGAAAGCCAGCGTGCTCCCGACAAGTACGTCAGCCACGGTGAAGCGCTCGCCGAGTAGATAGTCGCTGCCATCCAAGGCGCTGGACACCGCGCGTGCGGCCTCGTCAAAGCGCTGTCGCGCAACGGCGGAACGGTCGGGGTCGCTCTGGGCGTGCACGGCGGACTCGATCAGCGGCGGCTCGAGCTCGGCTGGGGCGAAGATCGTCCACTGGTAAAGCAGCGCTCGCTCGTGGGTCCCCGGTGCCGGCGCGAGGCCGGCGTCGGGATGCAGGTCGGCGAGGTGCAGGCAGATCGCCGCCGATTCGAACACGAACCCATCCTCGTCCTCGAGCACCGGCACGCGGCCCAGAGGATGGCGGACGTGATGCTCCTCGCCCTTGCTCTCCTCGCGCGTCATCACCGTGATCTCATACGGCTCGCCGAGCTCCTCGAGCACCCAGGCGACGCGGATCGGCCGGCCCGCGTGCTCTCGGTGATAGAGGCGCATCATGGACGGCACGATAGTGACTGGTGCGCACGCTCGCCCGCCTGCCCCAGGATTCAGGTTTCGGCGCCGGCCACGCACTCGCTGTACAACCACTCGCCGACGATCTGTGTGCCATGCTGGACAACACCTTGAACGGCCTGCGGTGCGGTGATTCAGGCGCCCAGTCGCTCGCGCGAGTAGTGGCGCTACTGCGGCTTTGTCGCGTAGGCGCCGATGATTGTCGGCCAGAACGAGATGCGTCCGACTGGTCCGGTGTCGGCGTGCAGGCGTTCGGCGAGGGTGTCGATGTCTACTTCCTCTTCGGTGGCAACCCCGGCAGCCACGATCCCGGGCAGCAAGCTGCGGGCAAAGTCCACGGCCTCGGAGACCGCGTCCTCGCCAACAGCAATCGCGACTTCGCTGTCGAGGTCCGGGCTGGGCTGCAGGCCGGCTTCGGCAAACGTCGCGGGCAACCGCATTCCCATGTCCGGCTGCGTGCCCAGCCTGCCGAAAGCGCCATCGATCCACTCGCTGAGCTGCTCGGACGCCGGGGTATGCGGCCAGGACACCAAGAACCTCTGCGGTATCGCGGACCCCGTGCGCATGCACATCTCCGCGAACACGACCACACCTCCCGGGCGTACGTGGTGTGCCGCGGCCCGCACCGCCGCGGGCGGGTCGCCCTGGTACATCAGCACGAGCCGCCCGACCAGTGCGTCGAACGGGTCACCGGCGAGCTCGATGTCGCGAAAGTCCCCGAGCACGAACTCGACGTTCTCGATGTCAGACTCGGCCGCGCGCTGACGCGCCTTCGCGAGCGCCTGCTCGTCACGCTCGACCCCGACCACCGAACCGTCGGCGCCGACTAGCTCTGACAGAAGCAAACTGACATCGCCCGGCCCGCAGCCCACATCGAGCACCCGCATCCCTGGCTCGATCCCCGCGCGCGCCAGCAGACGGCGCGTGAACGGCGCATACATGTCAGCCTGGCGGACCAGCCGCTCATGCTCTTCCCCGCTGGAGGAGCTCAGCGCATACCCAGGGTCTCCCGTGGCCGACACGCCGGGAGAGTCTACGCGCGCCCGTCAGCCTCCGTCTGGCCGCCCCTGCGTCCTCGAAGCGGAATACGGCTGCGGCCGGGATAAGCTGTTCCGGCGGTGACCGACGAAGACGTGCTCGCTCATGCGCACCGATTGGCGCGCGCATACCTCGACGGTGTGAGCGAGCGGCACGTGGGCGGCTCCGATCCGGTAGCCCTGCGCCGGCCGCTGACCGATTCCGGTGAGGGCGCGGTAGACGTCCTTGAGCAGTTGGCCGCTGATGCCGATCCAGGGCTGGTCGCATCCGCTGGGCCGCGCTACTTCGGATTTGTCGTCGGCGGGTCGCTCCCGGTCGCGCTCGGGGCTGATTGGCTTGTCTCCGCGTGGGACCAAATGTGCGGCATGTACAGCGCATCGCCAGCGGTGGCGGTCGCCGAGGAGGTCGCAGCAGGGTGGGTCCTGGAGTTGCTTGGTCTCCCCCGGAGCGCGAGCGTTGGCTTCGTCACTGGCGCGCAGATGGCCAACTTCAGCTGCCTGGCGGCTGCGCGCGGCGAGCTGCTACGGCGAGCGGGCTGGGACGCTGACGCGCAGGGACTGTTTGGGGCTCCGCCAATCGAGGTGCTGGTCGGCGAGGAGGTACACGTGACCGTGTTACGGGCGCTTGGCTACCTCGGTCTTGGTCACGATCGCGTGACGCGGGTGGGCGTCGACGCCAACGGTGCGATGGATCCGTTGGCGCTCGAGGGGGCGCTGCTCGCTGCCAAGGGCCCGGTGCTCCTCTGTGCCCAGGCGGGCAACGTCAATACTGGCGCGTGCGATCCCCTCGGGGCGATCGGAAACCTCGCGGCTGAGCACGGCGCGTGGCTTCACGTCGATGGAGCGTTCGGCCTGTGGGCCGCCGCATCGCCGCGCTTGGAGGGCCTGGTGGCCGGCAGGGACCGGGCCGACTCCTGGGCCGTCGATGCGCACAAGTGGCTCAACGTTCCCTACGACTGCGCGTTCGCGATCGTTGCGCCGCCAGAGGCGCTACCGCGTGCGATGGCGGTGAGCGCGGCGTATCTCGCCCGCAGCGATCACCGAGAGCCGGCGGAGTTCGTGCCCGAGGCCTCCCGCCGGGGGCGTGCGATCCCCGCGTACGCGGCGCTGCGATATCTCGGCCGGCGCGGCGTCGCCGAACTGGTAGAGCGATGCTGCGAGCACGCGACGCTCATGGCCTCCCTACTCCGGGACGGCGGCCTGGAGGTGCTAAATGACGTCGTGCTGAACCAGGTCCTGGTCGCAGGCACGCCGGAGCACCTCACCCGCGTGCAAGCCGACGGCGAATGCTGGCTCGGCGGCACAACGTGGCGCGGACGTCACGCTCTACGGGTGTCGTTCTCCAACTGGTCGACCACCGAAGATGACGTTCATCGCACCGCGCGCGCGATCCTCAACGCAGCCAATTAATCACCGACCAGCTCCGTCCCGCGGCACGCGCCTCCCGCGAGAATCGAGAGGCGCCGGTGCGGCTCCGCGACACGCAGGCGTGGCGCACCTCGGGAGGACAGTAGGATGGAACGATGGGAAGGCAGGCGTCGTGCTTTACGTGCTCGCGCTGGTAACCGTCGTGGTCGGCGTGGACGTCTTGTTCTTCAGGCATCGGTTCTGGGAGCGCCTGATGGTAAACGTCGGGATTGTCCTGGTGTTCGCGGCGTTCGGTTTGAGGTTCCTGAAGCGAGCATGAGCGCAGCCGCCGCACGTCGGCGCGAAGCTGATATGACCTTCAGCGAGATCCCGATCGACCAGACCTACTCGTCCTTTCAACAATCCAGGCAGGTTCTAGCGGCTCCGCTTCGCGGCCAACCGGGCGTTCGACACGGCCGCCCCGAGGCTCCCGCTCAGCCCCGAAGGCGAAAGTAGTCGCGGTCGGTGACGCCCTCGGAACGAGATCCGAGCGCAGCGAGTGCGGAGCGGCACACGCCTGCTTGCGAACCTAACGTGCGGGAGAGACCCGGTAGCGAAGGTAAACGACGCGAGAGCCAAACGTCTTCGTCTCGACCAACTCCAGGTCGATCCTTTCCTCCAGGGTCGGGAAGTAGGGCGTGCCGCCGCCAAGAACGACCGGGCTGACGAACAGCCGCCACTCGTCGATCAGCCCCAGCTTCATACATGCACCGGCGAGGCCGGCGCCGCCGACGGCGATGTCCTTTCCGGGCTGTTCCTTGAGCCTGGAGACCTCCTCGCCGACGCCGTCTGTGGCCAGCCTGGTGTTGCCCACCACGCTCTGAAGCGTCGTGGAGAACACGACCTTCGGCAGGGCCTTCCACGTCCGTGCGAACTTGACCTCATCCGTTGGCAGCGGACTCTCCTCAGCGGTCTCCCAGTAGACCATCGTTTCGTAGAGCCGCCGCCCGCAGAGCTGCACACCGACCTCCTGCACATGCTCAAGGTGGAACCGAAACAGCTCGTCATCGGGCACCGACCAGTCAATCGCGCCGTCCGGTGAAGCGATGAAGCCGTCAAGCGACACAGTCAACGAGTAGATCAACTTCCGCATCACGGTCCTCCTCGGTCGACGGGCGGATCGTCACCCCGCAACTCTTCGCTTAGCAGGTCCATTAAAAGGTTGTCGTGCCATCGGCCATCGGCGCCACGTTCGTAGCAGCGCATTACCCCCACTGGGCGAAAGCCGACCAGCGCATATGCGCGAATCGCGCGTCCGTTGTCGCACGCTGGGTCGATCGTGAGGCGATGGTGTCCGCGCTGACCGAAGAACCATTCCGCGGCGAGCCGCAGCGCAGCGGGCCCCAACCGCTGGCCTTGATACTCGGGCGCCAGCAAGATGTCCAGGCTGACGTGGCGGTGGTCGGGATCGGTCTCCTCGTTGTATCCAAGCCACCCAGCCAGCGCACCGTCGACTTCGATCGCAAACGCGGCGCCATCGTTGTCAAGACCCTCGCGCGTGTGCTCGGGATCATCGAGTGAGCCCCACCACTCCCGTACGCCGGGGCGCGTCAGAATGGCCGCGAGCTGGTCAACCTCGCCGTCTTCCAAAGGCCGCAATGTCACGCGCCCAGCGCGCAGGCTCGAAGGCACCATGCCAGTGTGCCACCTACCAGCGGAACTGGAGGCCCACCGCGGACCATGAAACCACCCGTCGAGACCCAGCGACCAGAGTGGGTATCCTTCGAGACGAGTAGCAACAAGCTCGGAGAAGCCCGTAGATGCTCACCGTCGCCATCGCAATCGCTGTCGTCGCGATCGTCGGCTTCTGGGTCGCCGGCGGAGTGCTCCTACGCGCCGGCGGCATGATCGTCGCCAGTTTCGGCGTTCTCGTACTGGCCATCGATCACAGCCTCGCCGGGATCATCCTGCTCGCTGTCGGTGTGCTGCTCTGGCTCGCCGGGCACTGGCACTACGCCCTGCGCCACCACGAATATAAGAGCCCGCTCGCCCAACGCGCCTTCCAGCAGCTCCTACCCCACCGCCTTGACCCGACTCGCGGCTGGGGCTTGCCGGTCACGACGATGGATCAATCGGACCATCAGTCGTCAAGACAGCCGAGGTAGGAGAGCGGCGGCGGGACCCCGGCGAGGGTCGATCGGTTCGGCGCATCGATAGCCGCGCTTGTGGCGCGCCCAACTCACGTCCGGAGCTCGCCGAAGCGTGTGCCCGATGGGATCCCGTCCCGGGGGTCCTCCCAACGCTGGCGAGGCGGCTGGCGGCAGGCGGACCGGTCAGCCAATCCGCTCCGCCAGCTCGACGATGATCCCCGCGGGGCCGCGGACATAGCAGAGCCTGTAGCTGTCCTGGTAGCGCCCCAGCTCGCCGACGAGCTCTGCGCCGCGGGCTCGGAGGCGAGCGAGGACGGCGTCGATGTCGTCGACGGCGAACGCGACGTGGCGGATCCCCGAAGCGTTCGCCGGCGCGCGCTGGTCGCCGCTGTCGGTCGACGGCGTGTGAAACTTCGTCAGCTCGAGTCGTCCGTGCCCATCTGGAGTCTGCAGGATGGCGATCTGCGCCCGGACGCCCTCGAGCCCGACGATGCGGTCCACCCAATCGCCTTCGACCGGCGCCTCGCCCTGCAGCTTGAGTCCGAGCTCAACGAAGAACGCCACGGCGTCCGCGAGATCGTCGACAACTATGCCCACATGGTCCATCCGCTGGATTGTCATGTGCTCGATGGTAGGCACGCGACTGGGCCCGCCGGTGAACTGATCGGGGAACGGCCCGAGCGGCCCGAGCGTGACTCGTGGCTCGGACAGTCTCAGATGAGCGAGACGAGCCGGGCGCAGATGAATGAAATTCGCGTCTCACATGGATGAGACGCATCCACGTCGGTTGTCGTTCCTTGGGGATCGGCCACTCGGTCACAGTGGCGCCTCCGCACAGGTCGGAATCGGCGCCGCGCCGGTCGCGAGCAGCACGAGCGCGGCGGTCAGAGCGGCGGTTCGGCTGCTGGAGCGTCGATCGGGTGAGACTTGCCAGCGTCCCTGCCGTGTTTCGGGGATGCCGGCGCGCTCGATCAACGCAACCGCGATCTCGGAGTGGACGGTCACCGTGATGTCGTCGGCGGACCGTCGGGCTTGCCGGGCCAGGGTGTTGGCGAGGACGTTTTCGGTGCGGTTGACTTTCTTGACGCACCAGCCGGGGTGCGCCGCCAGGTAGCTGGCGACACGATCGCGCAGCGGACGGAGGTACTCGTTCTTGCCGCGGTCCGGCTGGGCTGCGGACTCGCAGTCGGTCCTGAAGATGGCGTCGGTGAGCCCAGCCTGCTCGGCGGCGCTCATCGCCAGCAGCAGCGCCCGTAGCTCGGCCTCGCTGCTGGTTTGGCACTGCACCAGCCGGCTGTGACTTTCGAGGCTGTCACTTTGGTACGCGATCCCGGCCCAGCCGTCGCGGTAGGAGGCATCGCTGTTGACGTAGATCATCGAAGGCCGCCCGTTAAAAGCCCGTGAGTGTCACGGTGAAAAAGTCCTCCACGACGTTTTGCCTTCGTTGCGGACGGTGTGAGCAGGTCGTCTCGCAGGGCGACGGGCTGAACCGTGGTGGGGACACGGACAGGGGTACTCCCGTCGCCCTGCGAGACGCTCGGCTGGGCTACGCCACCGATGCCGCCTCTGCTTCCTCCTGCGCGCTTTCCAGCATCTCGCGGGCGATCAGCGTCCAGTCGTCCTCACCGAGCGCATCGAGCGCATCCTTCACGCCGCCGCGCAGCCCATCCGCCAGGCGGGTGACCGCTTCGGTTGCACCGGCGTGAATCCCCTCGGACATGCGTGCTTCGGCCGGCTGGCTGAGCCCGTCTCGGACCATCTCGACGGTGGCGCCTTTCACCGCGGGGTGCCCGACAATCGAGCGCACCAGGTCGAGCAGGCTGTCACGGTCGAACGTCGCGCCCTTTGGTGAGGTGCGCTCCTCGCCGCCGTTTGTGTCCTTTGAGTGTGGTGATTCCATGCGTTTTCTCCTTAACTAGAACGTGCCTTGCTGGCAGAGACACGTCTAGCTCGATCGCGGGTAAAGGTCAAGGGCTTTGACGGAAACCTTTTTTGTGACGCCGCATCTCCGTCGCCGTCGCAGTCCTCGTCCTTGAAGGTGACCACGGTTACGCTCATCGATCCTTCATGTGGTTGGGGGTCTCGCCGCGTAGCCCGACGGTCGTGATGGCCTGAGCTTCGGAGCTGGCGACGCCTGCGTATGCCTCCCACGGGCACTCGACCGTATAGAGCAGCATCGCGAACCGGCGGTGGCCGAGGTCGGTCACGACGCCGACTGGCATACCGTCACGATTAACCCCGATGGTGGCGCCCTTTCGGTGCGAGGTGATTTCGGGCTCACGCTGGCTCATCGGCGACACCCCGGCGGGATATTCGGTACACCCCACCGCCTCGTCGGATCGAGCACGGCGGGTAGCCGATCGAGAAAGACACGACGCGCAAGCGGAGAGCGGAAATAGTGGTGGCGCACCGCGAACAGCCAGTGCCCGGCAAGCCACGCAACGGCGCCGGTGATGGTCGCTGCCGCCATCGTGAGCGACCTGGTCGTCACGGTGGCGAAAAGCCCGCCTACCGCAAGGACCGCCCCGCCAGTACGCAGGACGAATCCCCCAAGGAGCCACACGCCGAGCGCAACCAGCACGCCGCTCGCGGCAAGGCTCACCACGCCGGTCATCGCCTATCGAGTCCGTTCGTCTGCATCGGGACACACGTCTAGCTCGACCCGCCAGCACAAGTCAAGTCCGCCCGCGAGGTCCGCCGCACCGCGCTCTCGCCGGCCTCGGCCGACCCGCGGGCGAGGGGCGGCCGATCCGCGGGAAGGCGCATCCGCCGCCTCGAATCGTCGTCTTGGCCGTGTCCCGCACGGCTGCTAGCGAACCGCGCGATCGGCCTCGGGCGGCCGTGCGAAAGGACTTGACTTGCCCCGCCGGGAGAGCTACCACGTCCACCGCCAAAGCCCGAAAAGGGCTCCAACAAAGGAGGATCGACGATGAGCAGCACGACGAAGACCGAACCGAAGGGCTCGCCCGAGGAGGCCGTCAAGGCGGCGGTGGAGACGACCGCGGGCGGCACGACCGAGGGCATCGCGCAGGTCGCCGGGATCGGCCGCTCCACAGCCGGGAAGGTGCTCGGGCGGCTCGCCGACGCCGGTGAGGTCACCCGCTATCAGGGCGGGCGCGACCGCGGGAAGCGGCTGCCGGACCGCTGGACGCTCGCCGGGGTCGAGATGCCCGCCGCCTACGCCGGGCATGTCCTCGGCGACGCGAAGGCCGCCCCGGCGGCCGAGGGCAAGAGCAAGGCGGCCGAGGGCAAGGCGCCCGCCGGCGAGGGCAAGGCGTCGGACGCCAAGGCCAGTGACCGCGCGGCGAGCGCTGGCAAGCCCGAGAGCGGCAAGCTCAAGCCGGGCGGCCTGGACCCGCTAGTGCTGGGCTACCTCAAGGACAACGCCGGCAGCGGCCCGCATGGGCCGACGCAAGTCGCCAAGGCCCTCGAGCGCAGCTCAGGTGCGGTCGGCAACTGCCTCGCGCGGCTGACCAACGAAAAGAAGGTGAAGCTCGTCACGGAGAAGCCCCGCCGCTACAGCATCGCCTAACCCCATGCCGGTGACAGACCACGGCGCGCGCCCCGACTCCCCTCACCCCTCCGCCGCTCACCTTGGCGGTAGGGGCGAGGGGGCGGGCCGACGCGCAATCCGTCAACCGAAGGAGCACAGAATGATCGATGACCCGCAGGCCCAGGAGACGCTCGCCGAACTCGCCGAGTCGACCGCCTCGGCGCTGCTCGCATTCGCGCAGGCGGTCCGCCCCACGGCTGATACTGACGGCGGCGCCGACCTCGCCAGCGTCGGGCTCGGCCGCCGCCAGCAGGAGATCGCCGCGCTGGCCGGCCTCGATACCGAGGAGGGCATGTCCACAAGCGAGGTCGCGCGCGAGATCGACTACGACGCGGCGAACACTCACGCCGCTTTGTACGCGCTCGCCGCGCGCGGGATCGCGGAAGGATTCCGCCACGGCGACCACAACCGCTGGCGGCTCACGCCAAGGTATCGCTCCGCCAACCCGTACCTCGCGGTCGCGCAGCTGGTCGTGGCTGGCGAGTGGACGACCTTCGACGACATCTCCCTCGCCGTCCACGGCGACCGGCGCCACGGCCGCGACGTCGTGCGCGCAGCCGTTGAGCTGCCCGACTTTCCCGCTCACCGCGTGCTACCGCCCGGTGGGCAAGTACCGCCGGCATGGCGCAGCTACGCAACCAAAACGGCCGACCCCGGAGAGTGCGTGCGGCTGCTCAGTGGCGAGGGCGTCCCGGTCGACGGCGATGGGCGCGCCTCGCGCGCGCATTACATAAGCTGGGACCTTCTCGCCGAGCGCGCCTTCAGCCTCGCGTAGCCGCCAGCGGCGGGCCGGGCTTACCGAGTTTTAGAGGGTTTACGCGATCTCGATAAACCTCCTATGACCGCCTATAGTCGCCGCGCGGTGCGCCGCGCTCAGCGTCGGGGCTTTCCTCGCGGCGACCGGGGAGCCTTTGCCGCGCTGGTTCCTGTCGTGAAATTTAACCCGTCCGGTCGGGCGATTAGACGTTGGTGTCGTCAACACGATTCTGTGGCGGCGCGGTCTAAGCGAGACAAGCCGCGCGCACCGGACCAAAGCACCTAACTCGCAGGATTGCAGCACTTCACCTCTAGGCGGTGAAGCGTTGCTGCTCGCCCGCAGACGGGGAGCCGAGGTCATGCCACGGGGAAAAGGGGAATAGATGACAGGTACATCGAGCAACGGGGAAGCACGCGACGCGGTCGGTACGACGATCGTCGTCTTTGGGGACACCCTGAGAAACAGGCCGATAGTGGATGAGCTACTACTGGACGGCTTTGACGCTCGAAGGGCACCCAATCAAGAGTTTTTGAGATTGTGCTGCCAGCCTGGGGATGTGGAGCTGCTGATCTTCGGCTGCGGGCGCGACGCGGGATCGCTCGCGGTGCTGCGAGAACTTCGGTCGGGCGCGCTTGCCCCGGCGGTCAGCCCGACGATGCGAGTTCTATGGATCGCGCACGGTGATACGGAGAGCGATGTGCTGCGCGCGTTTGACGCTGGAAGCGACGATGTGATCCGAGAGCCCGTGCATCCACGGGAGCTACTCGCGCGGATCACCGCCCTCGTGCGTCGTTCACCGTCTCTCGCCTCGTCGGGCTTGGTGTCGCTCCGCGACCTCGTTATCGACCTGGACGCGCGAAGCGTGACGTTTAGCTCTACCCCAGTCGTGCTGCGGCGGATGGAGTACGACCTGCTTGTATGTCTCGCACGCTGCCCTGGGAGGGTGTTCACGAAGTCAGAGCTGCTTTCGGACGTGTGGGGTTACAAGGCACTCGGGAACACCCGCACACTTGACTCGCATGCTTCACGGTTGCGCAGCAAGCTCGCGGCCGTAGGAGCCGAGGGCTGGATCGTCAACGCTCGCGGGGTCGGCTACTCGCTGTGCGTCAGAGATCGCGCGGCCGTTCGACCACCGGCGGTCCGCGCGGCGTGAGGTTGCGGTCCGCAGTGGTGCAGGTATGTGTCAACTGTGCATCCTGGGCCGGACGGGGGCGGGGTGTGCGTATGTTGGTTGTCCTGTAACCGTAAGCCGTTGCGCCGGTGCCGACGGCGGCCCGTGAAGTGACGGCATAGGAGGTAACAGGCGAAGTGAACGACCAGTCCAAGCGCGAAAGCAACCCCGAGGAGACCGTCCTCGACCGGGCGCTCCTTGACCTCATGCTCCAAACATCGCACCCGTGGACCGAAACCGAACTAACCCGCGCCGCCAGCTCCGGCGATGAGGTCCCCACGGCGCTCACGCGCCTGAAGGACGACGGGCTGATCAACCGTTGGGGCGAGTTCGCGGCCGCCAGCTACGCGGCGCTGCGCATCTGCGGGATCAACCACGACCACGACAGCTCCTCCGCACACGAGCACCGCGACGAGTCCATCGTGCTCGAGTTGATGCTGGCCACCACCGGCGGCAACCGACCGCTGTCCCGCCAAGAGCTACTGCGCGAGCTCGGAAAATCCAAACGAAAGCGCAACCGGATCACCGACGCGATCGATCGGCTCGTCGCCGCCGGCCTGCTGGACAGCTCCGAGGGAATGCTGTTCCTGTCCAGGGCAGCACTGCGCTACGACCAGCTAACAGTATGAGCGGCGCTTCAGCGCTCGTCCTCAACAACCCCGCTGGCGCCAGCCGGACGCGGCGCGGGATACGCAAACGGAAGGCGGGCAAGCAAAGTCCGGCGCACCTCCGTGGACGCGCGCCGCAGCACGGCCGCCGCCCGCCGCCCGCCGCTTCGGCTGGCGATGTGCTCGGCCAATACACCGATAGCCGTGGGCGCCCACACGAGATCGTCGTCCGGGCAGGCGCCGGCGGCAGCGTACTCGTTATCGATCGTGACGCGGTGACATTCGGCGACCTACGCCTGGTCGCTCACCTGGCCCCCGACGAGCCGGCCGAGAACGCCCGCGTGGTGTGCGATCAGTACCTGGCCGATGCGCGTCGTGGGTGCCGGCCGGTGACCTCGGCTGATCTGCAGACCACTCCCTACCCCGAAGAGGGCGACTCGTATGCCGAGGACCCCCAAGGTCACGATCAAGCCGAAGCGCCTGACCGCGATCTGCTTCTCGATCGGCACCGGCGCTCCTACCACTTGGAGCCCGTCCCCACCGGAAGGTCGATCCCCGAGATGCGCTGGCAGCAGTATCCGCCGGAGGGGCAGGCCGGGCCACCACGGGTCCTGACCGTGCGCGACGTGATCGCGGCGCTGGAGAGCTACGAGCCGGTCCGCACTCTGACGCTCCAGATGGTGGTCCGTCACCGACACGACGCGAGGGTGTCCGTCTCGGCGCTGCGCGGCGAAATACGGCGGTTCTGCGCCAGCCGATTTGTGCTCAACCGCGGACTGCGCGAAGCGGTGCTCGCCAAAGCGAAGGCCGAGAGCCTTTCGATGAGCGAGATCGCGAGGCGCTGCGAACGCTTCAAGCGTGATTCGGGTGGGCACGTTTGTGGCGACACGAGCTGGCTCTCGCGCAGGCTGGGACTGACGCCGGAGGCCGGCGAGAACTCGCCGACCCCCTGGGTTGACAGCGACGTGCTAGCGCTCATAGCAAGACAGGGCCTGAGCATCAGCCCACGGGAGGTAGAGCTCGGATGAGTCATAGCACTCCGGTGCCAGCGCACTTTCACCCCGGCGGCTGGACGCCAGCCGCTGGCCCAAGGCGAAGCGGGATGCGTGAGCGGACCGTGAGCGAACGCCGCAGGATGTACCTCCGGGCGTGCGCGCTGATCGAGCACGGCTATCGCCGGCCGCTCACCGTTTCGGCGGTCGCCGCGATCCTGGCGATTTCTCCTCGACAGCTACAGCGCGCGTTCGCGCAGTTCGGCGGCCGGACGTTCCGCGAGGAGCTTTTGTGGCGGCGGATGACTGCCGCCGCCGAGCTGATGGCTCGCCCGGCGGTACCGCTTGGTGCGATCCCGCACCTCGTCGGCTACCGCCGTCGCAGTTCACAATTCGCGCGGATGTTCCGGCGCCATTACGGCGTGTCGCCATCGGCCTACCGGCGGGCGCTAGCGGCAGGCCGGCGTGAGCCCTAGTGCGGCGTTCCCGAACTGGCTTGTCGATTCGCGGAGCTGGTGACGATCTGCTCGGACGCCTGCGTTTTCGTCCGTACCAGCAGCCCGAGTGGTGCCTGGGGCGGCGCTCGCTTTGCTCTTCCGCGCAACGATCGCGATCGCGCCCGGCACGGGCGCGCTGCCGGGTACGTGCGTCGAGCAGGCCCTGAACCGCTCGCCGGCTCGCCTTGCCTGCCTGAAAAGGCGCCGGTGCGGCTTCGTCCCGCGCCCGCGCGGCCCACCTCGGGACGACAGTAGGATGGAACGATGGGAAGGCACGCAGAGGTCGCGCTTTACGCGCTTGCGCTGGTAGCCGTCGTGGTCGGCGTGGACGTCTTGTTCTTCAGGCATCGGTTCTGGGAGCGCCTGATGGTGAACGTCGGGATTGTCCTAGTGTTCGCGGCGTTCTATCTGGGATTCTGAAGCGAGCATGAGCGCCGCCGCCGCACAGCGTCCGCGCTGCCCGTTCGCACAAGCACAGCGGACGCCTTGACCCGCCCCCGGCAGACTGCCGCTCAGGACGAACACCATGCGTACGGCCACGATCGCCGCTCGCGCTCGCGTCTCGTCCGGAGCATTTGCATCGACGGGCTAACCACTGCTCCTGCTTCGTCGTGCGTCAGCGGAAGCCTCATAAGGGATGCTGCGGTATCGCGCGAGGCTCGCAGGACAGGTCGTAAACCGCGCCCTGGTGGTGCTCATGTACATGTTCGGCAGAGGCGTCCGCAAATCGCAGGGCCAAGACTCCAACTGCTGGACGAACCGTGAAAGACTGCCGCGATGGCTGACGAGCCACAACTCCAATGGAGAATTGCCGGACAGACGGCTAACCCAGACGGATCGGCCGGCTCGCTCGAACTCGGACGGGAGCTCCCTGAGCAAGAGCTCGAGGAGCTCAACAACGCGATCCGCCTGCTGGTGAGGCTCGCGCAGAACGAGGCGTACGCTCGTGCCGCCCAGCTGCTGCAAACCTACGGCAAAGAGTTTGCTGAGCTCATCGGCCGTGACCGTCTGCCACCAGCCGCACTGCTGACACCGCTGGCCCGCTCGGCGGCAGCCGTCATTCTCGCGCTCCGTCGCATCCCCGAGAGCATGATCTCCATTGCCGAAGAATGCGTACCAGACGAGCAGCAGCTCGAGGAGCTGCGCGGCCACATCGAGGAGCTCGAACACGCCGAGCCGTGGCAACTCGCAATCGCCCTCGATCAATACGTCAGCGACCCGCGCCGAAACCTCGCCTTCAAGGAGGAGAGGCTCATCCTCCGGCCCGAGCCGTTTGCAGCGCTGGCCGGCGCTGACGCCGAAGCGACCCCGAAGGCCGTGGGCGAGCTGCTTGGCGGCGGGATGCGTGTCGCCGCGAAGATGACATCGAGGCTGCTCCTCGCTTGCAGTCAGGCAATCCGTGAGGCGAGCCTGCGCGTTCGCCACGTTGGCGCCGAGGTGCTGCTCGGGTACCCGGTGCTCCTCGGATTCCCACCCGGTGAGGAGCCAGCGGGCTCGCTCAATCTAACCCACAAACCGCTCCCTCTTCAGGAGATCGAGGCACTACAGCAAGCCCTCGTGCGCGCACGCCTCCTGTTCGATGACACCCTGGCGGCTACTGATGAGCACCCCGATAAGCAGCCGGTGCAAGCGGTCGACCCGGAGGAGGCCGCGGAGCAGCCACAAGAATCTCCCCAAGAAAACATCCCGGTACCCGGCCAATGGGGCCCAGGCAAACACCTCGGCCCGCCGCCACCAGCCTCTGAGCCCCAGCCGCTCGACTTCGACACCCTGATCGAAGACCTCGGCCGTCTCCCCGCAGAGACCGAGCGCGCATGGTCCAGAGCGCTCGAGGCAGACCTGCTCAGCGAGTCACAGAAGGAGCTTCGCGCCGAGTGGGGCTCGCTGCTCGTCGTGCTCTACCGCGAGGCAAACGACTCCACTGAGCGGTTGCGCGCCCGCGGGATCGACCCCGTGCTCTTCGTACACCCTGCGGATCCCGCCGTCCTTCACACGCTGAACCCCGATGGCTCGGAGCTTGACCTCTGGCGTGCCCTCTCAGTCGCGCAGATGCGTGCGCTGCTCGGTGTCGCAACTTGCCTCGAGGCCCTGACGACACCACGCGCGCCCTTCGGGCTCGGCCGCCACGACGAGCTGACATGGTGGGAGGCTGGTGCATTCGCCCTAATCCGTCTGAGGGCCGCCGAGCTCGCCCGTGTCACCAGACAGCTCAACGACGCCGAGCGCGCCATCGACACGCCCGCTACCCAGGAACACGCAGGCGCACTCCAACTCAGCGGTCCATGGCGAGACAGGCTCACGCTCGCTGATGAGGCGGTGCTGCGCGGCGACCCCGAGGCGAGCGTGCTTCACCTTCGGCTCGCGCTGCGCGAGCGAGCTGCGCAGCTCGCTCAGATCCCCATCGCCGACGTACCCCACGACATCGAGCAACGGCTCGCTTCAGACCCCGAGCTCCAGCACATGGCGAGCGGTTTGCGTCTCCTTGCACGCGTCGGCGACCACCTCCACGACAGTCAGCCGCTCAGCCTCGGTTTCGCGCTGCCCGTCGGCGAGCTGATGCTCACACCCGTCTCGAGGCTCTGCCTATCACTATCAGCGGCGCTCGTCCATGCAACCCGAGAGAACCAGAACATGCCGACGTCCGACAACAGCGATGGCGAAGACCAACCCGGCTAGCGACCCCGTCGACGAACTCGACGCGCTCGGTCTCGGCACGACTGGCCTCAGCCTGGGAGTGCACTTCGGCGACATCGACGCGTCCGGCGCCGCCCGCAACCTCAAAGCGCGGAACGCCATAAACGACCTTCCAAGCGCCGAGCTGGAGCTCGACATCGAGCTACTCGGAGGACGTCCACCCGACTATTTCGCCACAGCCCAAATCACCCAAGTCGGGCTTGCCCTCAAACACGCGCTGTTCACCGGTAGCGTCACCACCGCCGAGCCACTCGGACTGCGAGCAGCCCTCTCGCTCGGCGCGATGCCCGAGATGCAGGAACTAGCGATGCCGAGCTTTGCGGCATGGATGGTGAGCGCACCGGAGATTACGCACGCAATGATGCGCTCGATCGGCCTGCCTGACAGCCAGCTGAACATCCAAGGGCTCGACGCGCTGCAGCACGAGACCTTTGAAGTCATCGCGCCCGTAGACCAGCTCAACGTATCCGCCCGAACCCGTCTCGACAACGTTCATATCCTCCCCGGTGAACAGGCCCGGCGCGCGCTCGAGAAGCTAGGACCGGAGGAGCAGCTCGCCGTCCCGTTCGCAGAGGCGAACTGCCACGCTGTCACGTATGTGACAGCCACTCGCATGTTCGACGCGGAGCTCGAGGGCCTCAGACGTATCGATGTGGCGCTCTCATGGCTCGCGGTCCAGGCGCGCTATGGACTCGCCGTTTGGCCCGACGGCACACCTCGGAGACACAGGCGGGCGTGGAGCCGCGCCGCGCCGGCACGAAGCTCGATGGTCTGGGTGCGAGGCTTGATGAGCACGCGCCAATGGATCCGTACACCTCAACCGATCGCGCCCGCCGGCTCGTTCCCGATCGAGAGCGCCGGACAGCCCGGGGGCGCCGGACAGCTGCGCCTGCTCTCCGTACAGGAGCGCCAGGCCGCGCTTGCGCTCCGCCGAGCGGGCTCTACCGGAGAGCCGCTACAGCGCATAACGGCCCTATGGGAGGCCGTGGAGTTCTATCTCGCAGGGACGGCAATACCAGACTCCTTTACACAAGCGCAGCTGCGCGCGTTGCGCAAAGGGGTCCCGAGCGACCTACCCGGCCCGCTGCGCCAACGGGCCATCAATGCGCTCAATAGGCTCAACGAGCCGCCATTGATGGCGAGACTGCGCGCCGCCGGCGAGTCCGACGGCGTGATGCTTTCCCCGGCTGAGTGGGAGCTGCTCTCACGGCTGCGCCGAGTGCGCAACGAGTCCGTGCACGGTGCGCAGCACACGACGGTCGGTGATGCAGATCTCGATCTCGGCGTGAGCATCCTCGCTCGCCTGCTCTTGCACCGCGCCCATAGACGGCGGATCGAGCTGGATCGCGCGGATTATGGCCGGCAGTGATACCTGGCGAGGGATCGATTTTCAGGCCGCCTACACCGTCGCGCTCGCACTCGACGTGCTCTCAGGCGAAGCAGGCGAGATACTCGCCGTCGACCCCGGCCCCGACATCGTGGACTACAGCACCCGCGAACTAGACCGGACACTGAGGGTGCTCGGTCAAGCCAAGACCCGCAGCGAGCGATACACGTGGCCTCCGGGTGAGCTCGTCTCGATCATTAAGCGCCTTGCGGCCGTCCCCGACAGCGACTCGGCGAGCATCGAGTTCGTCACCGACGGGGCACTGAGTCCCGACACGCTCGCGCTACTGCTCCCGGCGATCGCGCGGGCCGGGCGCTCAGAGGCGGACGAGCAGGACTGGGCGTACCTCGCAGGACACGATATCTCCCCGGCAGATGAGGGCATCCTCGCAAGGGTCAATGTCCTGAGTGGCTACGACACCGCGGGCGCCCAGCTGGACCGGGCCGTGCGGCGAGTTCGAGCGATGCGCGACCTCAACGCTCCCGTCACCGACGAGGAGGCCGAGCGTCTCCTCTTGCTGCTGCTGCGTGCGGTGACAGAACGCGGGACCAGCACCGACGTGCCCCAGGAGCTCACACGACGGGAAATCGGCGAGATCATCGGGGTGCCGCCTGAGACGGTCGACGCTGCGCTCCCGTGGTCCCCTGAGCTCGCCGAACGCCAGCGCCAGCTGATTACTGCGGCGCCGGTCGCCCCGGAGATAATTGAGCTCAGCGTCCAGGCGTCCGAGTCGACAGCGGCCTACGAGCAGCTCCTCTCAAGCGGCATGCAGAGCGCACGGATCGGAGGTGCGCACGAGCGCCGCGAGGTCCGCCCGACGCTCGATCTGCTCGCAGGCGACGCCGCGATCCTTGGGCCCACGGGGGCCGGCAAGTCCACGACGTTCGCGGGGCTCAGGCGCCGTGCGGCAGAGGAGGGGCTGACCCCCGTTCTGCTCAACCCCGTCAGCTACCGGAGCGGCGGACTCCCGGCCCTCGTCCGCCAGCAACTGTCCGTGGAGCTCGGTGTACAGATGGGGCCCGGCGCGGGCGTAGCGATCCTCAGGCGATCGGACACCGTGCTACTGATCGACGGCGCAGGTGAACAGTCCTCACCGGAGATGGCCACCGCGCTCGCACGCGACGTCGCCGAGCTGCGCTCACAACTTCACGCGCCGACAGTCATCCTCGCCGCGCGCTCGCTTTCCACACTGCGCCCCTTCAATCTCCCCGCCTGGGAGATGAAGAGTCTCGACCGCAGCTCCCGCCGCGAGATCGCGAGTGCCCTGATCGGTGACGAGCAGCGGGCCGGGGAGCTCTGTGCCCTACTAGAGAGCCGGATCGCTGGTCCGGTCGAGAACCCGTTGCTATTCAGAATGGCGCTGGGGCTCGCGGTTGCCAAGCGACCGCCGCAGAGTGTCGGAGAGATCTTCTCCGGGTTCCTCGACGGGTTGCACGCGAAGGCTGCGCCCGGGCTCGACTGGAGCCTCGCGATCCCCTGCGTTGGGGCGGTATGTGCGGAGATGGTCGCTGCCGAGAGCTTCGCAAGGTCACGCTGGGACTGGTTGATCTCACTCGAGCAGATCGTCGAGTCGCTACGCGAGCGCGGGCTCAGCGGCAACCTCACCGCCGCCGAGATCGCCGACGCGATGTACAGCGCCGGTGTGCTCGTGCCCGCCGACAGCGGTGGAGAGCTCTCGTTGCTCCATGACTCCTTCCGCGACTGGTTCGCCGCGCAGGCGATCAAAGCGGCAACGGCGACGCTCCCCGAGCGGATCGCCACGCCGTGGAAGGGCGTTGCGGGTTACCTTGCGGAGGCGGGTGCCGACGAACAGATGCTGCTCTGCTTCTGCGCAGACCCCGAGGTGGCCACTCACGCGGCGTCGATGGAGAGTCGTCGGGAAGCCGATGACGGTGCCGCGCTCGCGAGTGCCGCCTTCGCCCGGCTGAGCGAGCATCTTGGGCCGGAGCTCCGCGCCGGTGTCGAGGGCATGCGCATCCACGCGACTGAGGAGCGTGGGAGGTTGAAGCTCTTGCTCATCCCCGACGATGGCGCGGAGAATCTGGCTGCGGCATTCATGGGGGCGGAGTTGCCCTCAGGATCGGGCCCACTGGCGTGCGCGAGTGCCTTGTGGCTCGAGCACATCCGGTCGAGTCTCCGTGCCCGCCCGACGGTGCCGGATCAGATTCCCACCGAGCGCGCTGAGCTCGCGGCGGCGATCGAAGCTCGATTCCATGCCCAGCGCGAGGAGCTCGCGCGCCTTGCGTCGACGGTCCTGCCGGGTCTTGGCGAGCGTGTGCTCGCTCACGCTGGCTGGAGCGGTCTGGAGGGTTGCGTTGGTGCGGTGAGTGAGGATCGCGAAGAGCGCATGCACCCGTTCAGCTATCGCTACGGCGTGAGCACAACCAGTGTCAGCGTCGAGGATGATGATGAGACTAATATGACGACCCGGACGACCGCGGAGCACTGGCTTCAAGGCAACGCCCGCGATGCTGCCCTCACGGCACTCA
This sequence comes from uncultured Solirubrobacterales bacterium, assembly GCA_963833205.1. Lineage (GTDB taxonomy): Bacteria > Actinomycetota > Thermoleophilia > Solirubrobacterales > Solirubrobacteraceae > Palsa-744. The sequence continues at coordinate 211,415 of CAWHWZ010000001.1, forward strand.
GGGTGGCCCTTGCCGACCTCCTCACAGGGTTCAACGGATGATCATGGGATGTGCGACACACAAAGGGTCGAGCCGGTGAGCGCGCGTGCATTGTGGGATGCGAGCCGGCGCGCGGGCGACGCGCTGCGCGGCTCACGAGACGCGGCGGCACTGCGTGATGTGTTCGATCTTGAGCGTACCTCCGGCCCGGCGTCGCCGCACGTCACGATGGTCCAGCACATCCTCGCCGGCTTGGGCGGGCTGCGCTCACGCGCGATGCTGCTCGGCCTGTATCTGCCGCGGATCCCATCGATCAGTCCGATGCCCGGCTACGAGGATCTCGCGCGCATCGAGGGTGGAATGCAGTTCATAGATTCCGCGGCTCGCATCGCGTCGACGCTGCTCGTGATCGTGGAGCATCTGCGTGAGCGACTACCCGGCTACCCGGAGATCCCGGTACCGGACCTGTGTCCGGGCTCTCCGGCTGTCGTGAACGATGCGTTCGTCGTGTTCGAGCGGCTGCCCTGGCCCGCTTCGGCTCGTGCTCAGCGACCAGGTAGGCCCAGCACCGACGCCGCGTCCCTTGGCCTTGGCCCAGCAACCGTGATCGTGGAGCAGATCGTGGCGGCACTTGAAGAACACGATGCCTGGCGCGAGTTTGTTCGCCTCGAGCAAGAGCTCACAGGCTCGGACCGCGAACAGCTGAAGCGCATCTGCGACAAGTTTGCCGACGCGACGACAGACGCTGTCGTGGACGAGCGTGCGGGCGACATCCTGATGCAGCGAGCACAGTACGCGCGTGCAGCGCTCGAGGACACTCATACATCCGCAACCGGTCTCCCGGGGGAGTACCTGGCGAGCTTCAGGCGGGTCGACCGCGCCATCAACCTAGCGGCCGGAATCATTTCCGAGCGTGTCGCCTACGACGCTCCCGTCGGACTTCCCGAGGATGCCCAGGTCAGCTGGCACCGGGTTGAGGGCACGATCGAGGCACGCGCGCTCGTGCCGTCGAACGTGTTCCCATTCCTGTATCCCGGTCGACTGGTCGTGTACTCGGCCGGTCCGCCCGCGGGTGGCGCCTGGTTCCTCAACGCCACCTCGCATCACATCAACTTTGAGTTGGGCTCCACCTCGACGCTGACCGGGGACGGGTTGGAGGATTCCGATGGCGTGTTTGACGATCTCCTTCCCCCGGAGCTCGAGGAGGGCGCTGATGAGCCCCCCGATGTGTGAGGGCCGACGGACCTCCCGCGGGTTATGGGCTGTTCTCCATAGCACCGCCCGCGCCAGCCACCAATCCAAGCGAGATCGGTGTGCGTTGGGACGGTGGCGAGACTTCTCGTGAACGCTAGTAGGTCGAACGAGCTGCTCAAACTCCTGCCACTCGAGTCCGGCGATCCGCAGCTCCTTCTCGAGGTTCACCGACACCACCACAGCCTGCCCGTTAACTGCGCTCGGTCTTCGCCGTCGATCACAGCGCTCCTCAGGCTTAGACGCCGGCACGGGCAAATCGGCTCGACGCGCTGCGCGGTGTCCAGCGAGCGTGCTCCCCGTCGCTCCTGCTTTCCGCGCAAGCAGGCGACTCGATCAACCCTCGTCAGGCGCTTGCTCTGGACGAGCCGCGGAAGCCTGGGTCGGCCCTTGGCTGGTCGCTCCTTTCTACCGGGAGCGGAAGCCGGCTCCGGTCTTAAGTAAACGGCATTGGGGCTAGCGAAGCGTAACGCTCACCGGATATCCAGCGCGGCGCACAGTTGCTGGCCTCAGCGATTGCGACGCGACTCGAAGCGTGTGGTGGTTGCGCACGTGGCGTGGCCTGTGCGCGGTTCTCAGAGAGCAGTGCGCACTCGCGAGTTTTTGTCGAACCGCAGGCAGCCTCAGACCGTGTAGTCGCGGGACGACGCATTTACGCGCCTGAGCATGACCTCCGATCGTGGTCGTCGTATTGGTGGTGGCAACGGTGCCGGTGCTGATCGTTCCGGGAGGGCTGCCCCACCGTGGACTCGAGTTCTTCGAGAACGTGGCCGTGATGGTTTCCGAGGCGTCCAGCCTGGTGGTACACGTTCCCGCCCCGGAGCAAGGACCGCTCCATCCTCCAAACGAGGATCCTGACGCGGGCGTGGCGGTCAACGTGATCTCAGTGCCCTGTGGCACGGTCATACTGCACGAGCCGGGGCAGTTGATCGCTGAGCCTAAAACGGAGCCAGCGCCGGAACCGGTCAGCAAGATCGCAACGAACTCACCGGATGTAGTTGGAGACCGCGTTCCCGAACTCGCGATGTCCGAGGTCAACGTCGCTCCCGAAGGCCCACCAAGCCGTCCCCAACCCGACCACCCACCAGTCCCCGCATTCAAGTAACTGTGCCACACCGATCCGTCCGAAGCCCGAGCAAACAGCTCCTCAGCACCAAACTGGTTGTAACCAACAGCGATGTCCGAGGTCAACGTCGCCCCAGAAGGCCCACCAAGCGGTCCCCAACCCGACCACCCACCAGTCCCCGCGTTGAGATAGCTGTGCCACACCGATCCGTCCGAAGCCCGAGCAAACAGCTCCTCAGCACCAAACTGGTTGTAACCAACAGCGATGTCCGAGGTCAGCGTCGCTCCCGAAGGCCCACCAAGCGGTCCCCAGCCCGACCAGCCACCAGTCCCCGCATTCAAGTAACTGTGCCACACCGATCCGTCCGAAGCCCGAGCGAAAAGCTCCTCAGCACCGAACTGGTTGTAACCAACAGCGATGTCCGAGGTCAACGTCGCCCCAGAAGGCCCACCAAGCGGTCCCCAACCCGACCACCCACCAGTCCCCGCGTTGAGATAGCTGTGCCACACCGATCCGTCCGAAGCCCGAGCAAACAGCTCCTCAGCACCAAACTGGTTGTAACCAACAGCGATGTCCGAGGTCAGCGTCGCTCCCGAAGGCCCACCAAGCGGTCCCCAGCCCGACCAGCCACCAGTCCCCGCATTCAAGTAACTGTGCCACACCGATCCGTCCGAAGCCCGAGCGAAGAGCTCCTCAGCACCGAACTGGTTGTAACCAACAGCGATGTCTGAGGTCAGCGTCGCTCCCGAAGGCGCTCCGAGTGGACCCCAGCCCGACCAGCCTCCGGTGCCCGCGTTGAGGTAGCTGTGCCAGACCGATCCGTCCGAAGCCCGAGCGAAAAGCTCCTCCGCACCGAACTGGTTGTAACCAACAGCGATGTCCGAGGTCAGCGTCGCTCCAGAAGGCCCACCGAGCGGTCCCCAACCCGACCACCCACCAGTGCCCGCGTTCAACCAGTCGTGCCACGCGGACCCGTCCGAAGCCCGGCCAAAAAGCTCGTCGTTCGTCGCGCCGACGGCGATAGACAAGGTTCCGCTCGCTTGGTGGCCTTGACTGTCGGTAGCCGTCACCGAGAAGCTCGCTGTCCCAATCGTATTCGCGACCCCTGAGATCACGCCTGAGGAGCTGAGGCTGAGACCGGTCGGAAGCGCACCTCCGGAGAGACTCCAAGAGTAGGGCGCCGAACCCCCCGAGGCTGACAGCGAAGCCGAGTACGGCGCGGCGTGGTTTGCGTTAGGAAGCGAAGTCGTTGTGACCATGACAGAGGGCGGCGTTGAACTGGACCAGTAGCGAACCCCGCCAACAAAATGCAAACCTCCCGCTTCATACCAGGCGATCGACTCCGTCCGGATCCCCCACTTCTCGCTCACGGCACTGAGAACGTTGCCTCCTCCTACGTATATTCCAGCATGGTCGATATAGCCAAGCCCGTGCGCCGCGTTGTCGTCGAAATACACGATGTCTCCTGGCTGGAGTTGAGACTCGCTCCCTATCACTTGACCGCCGCCCGACTGTGCTTGGTACCCGTTGTGGCTGAGGCCGGCGTTGCCCGTGGCCTGGTAGACCGCGTAGAGCGTCAAGCCGGTGCAATCAAACCCCGGGATATTCGATGGGTCGTATCCACCGACGCCACACTGCAGACCGTTTTCAGGGTCTTCCTTGCCAAGCGTAGGCCCACTTGTGTTCCCGCCGTCAAAGCAATAGGGGTAGCCAGCGTTCTCGGCGTTCTGCGCTGCATTCACGATCGCTTGGCCCTGGGGACTATCAGCACTCGCGATGGTCACGGGGCCAGCACACAGGGCGGCTAGAACGCCCAGCAGGGGGCCAACCAACCTTGCGACCTGAGCCATTCTGACGCGCCAACAACGACAGCTGCTCTGAGACCGCCCGATACCGCGCTCAACCACTTGTTCTGTCGCCCCCCGGATAACCGTGTCGAATGTAGGGATGCCCAACCCAGGGCGGATTCCCTGCCAGAACGGCGACCGTCCCGCGCCAGCCTTATCTACGCGCCCTTAGCGGGGGGATTCTACACACAGAAAGCAGCGCATTGCGCCTTTCGGCGACGCTACACCGGCCGCCAAAGCAGCGCCGCCCGCGGCGTCAGCAACCGGAACATCGCACTTGGGGTACTGCTCGGCACCATCCGTCGGGGGCCGTCCATGACCACGTACTCGATCTCGGGATCTGCCCAGTCAGCCGAAGTCCAGTCGCCGCGTTCCCAGTCGGTCCAGATCGAGCGCACGAGGTCCAGGTTGACGGACACCAAGGGATTATCTCCCGCCCGTAGCCGTCCACGGCGGATGTGCTGAGAGTGGTGCTCTCAGCCAAGAGCGAGCGTCTCGGCGGATGCCGCTCAGGCCGCTGGTTTGGACGAGCGACATGCGTCCGAGTCGCCGGTCGGCGTACGCCTCGTTCCCTGGCGCAAGCGCAACTGCGGCTTGAGGGGCTCGCCGGGGAACGCCGGTCTGTTGCGCGGAGCATCACTACCGCAAGCCCCTGACTCTTGAGATGGTCGCCAAGGCGCTCGCGAGTTCTCCTCGCCAGCTACAGCGAGCCGTCGCTCAGTTCGGCGATAGCACCTTCCGTGACGATCTCATTGCCAGACGGATGACCGCCGCCGCCGAACTGCTATCCCAGCCCGCGATCCCGGTGCGCGACGTGGCGCAACTGGTCGGCTATCGCCAGCCGTCCCACTTCGCCCGTGCGTTCCGGTGTCGCCACGGGGTCTCTCCGGCGGTCTTTCGTGCCGAGTTGCGCCAGGCAAAGCGCCGCGAGGCACCAGGAATGATCGCGGCATGAGCCCACGAGGCGGCTTACCGACCAGCAATCGCAGCGCCGGGCTCTAGCCCAGCCCGACCAGGCCCTCTCGACGACCCGTCAGTTGATCGGGCGCCCTTCGCCGTGTTCTCTGGACGCGGTTCGTCCTATGATTGGGAATGCCTCCCTCTGGGAGTGCGGGCGCAGGAGGCGCCCGGACTGGAGTTGATGCGGTTGACCGACCACCGTTCGGAGCAGGCAAGGACTCCTCGACCAGGGGCGACCACCGCGCCTGGAGAAATTGGTTGGGACTTTGAGGGTCCAGCCTGCATTAACGAGGTGATGAGTTCTGTGGAGGCTGCTCCATTTGAGGCGAGGCGTGTGGGGTCGTGGCGGGCGCGCGGGCGCGGATCGCACCCGGTCATGCGGGCTCCCTGGCAGCGTGGTGCGTTCTCGCCGGAGGAGGTGGCCCGTGCGCTGAACGGGCGGCGCGAGGAGTTCTGCGGTGCGCTGGGCAGGCGCCGAGACGCTGCCGGCGTGGCCGCTGGTCTGCACGGCGAGATCGTCGATGAGGCGATCTGTGCGGTGGTGATGTCGCGTCAGCCGATCGCGAGCGAGGAGCATCTGCTGGGAGCGTTCTGGACGGCGGTGGGGCTCGTGCTGAAGGAGCATCAGGCAGGGCGCCGTCTGCTGCGGGTGGGCTCGCGCGAGCGCGTGGACTTCGAGCTGGCGGCGGCGCGAGCGCCGGCTGGCGACGAGCCCTTCGACGTGGTCGAGCTGCGCGAGCAGATGGCGAGAGCCGCTGACCTCATGGCTGCGCTCGGCGCGTTCGAGCGACGGGTGGTCGTGGTCATGGCGGTGAGCGGCGGCGGGGTCAAGCTGGCGGCGGGGATGCTGGGGGTGCCGGTCAGGACGGTCAGAGCCGCGGTGCGCAGTGCGGATGAGAAGCTGGATCAGGTCGCCGTGATCTCCGCGGCTGGCCGTATGTGCAGCTACCGCCGCTCCGCGATCGTGGCTGAGGCGTCCGGTGTGGCCGGCGGGGATCAGGCGCGGGCCGCGCGGGCGCATGTCGCGGCGTGCGCGCCGTGCCGGCGGCTGTATGTCGGGTTGCGCCGTGAGATGCGGGGGCGCGAGTTCCAGCGCGCAGCCGCCGCGGCGTTCCTGCCCATGCCCGTCGCGCCGCTCGCCCATGCCGGAGCCGGAGGGCTCGGCAAGCTCGCGGTGTGGGTCGAGCAGCGCGTGGGCCTCCTGCCTCGCGGTAGCGGCGAGCGCGCCGCGGAGGTTCTCGGCGGCGCCGGAGTCGCAAAGGCGGCTGTCGCAGGCACGGCGATCGTGGCCGCGACCGCCTCGATCGCCGCCCATACCCTCTCGTCGCCGCAGCCGAGGACCACTGCCCGTCACCACCATCGCCACGGCGCAGCCGCCATCGCGCGGCCAGCGTCGTCGGCGTCAGCCGCGCAGTCTGTCGCCGGCGTGCCCACCCCGGCGGCTGGTTCCGCATCGCGCGCGTCTGCCGCATCGTCGCCACGCCACTCACAGCAGAGCGCCCGCGCGAAGCGTCTCCCTCCGGGACTCGGATATCTGGCCATAGGTGGAGGCGCAGGGTCGGCGCGCTCGCGCCCGGTGGTGGCGACCGCGGCGTCGGTCGGCGCGGCCGGTAGCACATCATCGACCTCCAGCGCTCCGTCCGGCAGCTCGACGGGGCACACGACCTCGCCCGACTCAACCACCGGCGGACGCTTCAACTACCTGGGGCGATGACCCTCACCGACGTGATCAGCCGCAGTGTGGAGAACAACCTCGTTGGCGCCCGCCGTATGGGTGCCGGCTGCAGGCGCCGGAGGCCTTCCTCGGGATGGGGTCCCTCGCTGGGCCTTGTGAGCATCTGCGCTCTTCTCGCCAGCATGGGAGCCGCGGCCGTGCGGTCGCCGGACGCACTGGCGGGCTCGCTGCACGTCTACGGTTGCCAGACGCCCTCATCGCGACCCGCCCCGATCGATGGATGGTCGGGTTCCGTCGTGGGGAGCTACGTCTATGCAGTCGATGGCTGTCCAAACCGCGGGCTCGAAGCGCAGATCGGGGGCAACGTCGCCCAGCCCGCAAACTCCACCTCTGCGACGTGGACGTTTTCTGCGCCCGCCGGAACGACGATCAGCGCCGCCCGCCTGCTCGTCGCGGGGTCCAACAGGGGCGTTCTGGCACCGGGGCAGGCCGCGGAGACGGTCTTTGACTGGACCGCGCCCAACAATGCCTATGACTCCTCCGATGTGTTCTCTCAGTGCCAGGAGGCCAATTGCGGGAAGATGGGAGGGACCTTTCTCAACGTACCCCAGGCATTTCTCCAGGACACCACCCATATTTACATGACCGCGTTTTGCGGCAGCGGTTACGCTGGCCAGTCGTGTCCCGCCACGGGAGGTGGGGACCCTATGGTCAGAGCTCAGCTGGTGAGGTCTGACATCACCCTTTTCCAAACGAGTCAGCCCACCGTCTCAAATGTGTCAGGCTCGCTCCTGGCACCGGGAGTCCTGCACGGCTCCCAGAACATCCTTTTCACGGCATACGACCAGGCATCGGGCATCTACCAGGGCATTTTCGAGATCGACGGCCACACGGTTTCGAGTCAGGTCATCAACTCCAACAGCGGCCGTTGCCAGAACGTCGGCGGGACCACCGACGGGACATATGCCTTCCTCTACGTCCAGCCCTGCCCGCAGCAGGTGACCGCTGATCTGTCGCTGGACACCGCGCAGATCGCCGACGGCACGCATCGTCTGAAGGTGCTGGTTCAGAACGCGGCCGGCGACGTCGCCGTTGCCGCAGACACGACAATCACCGTAGAAAATCGCGGGTTGCAGAGCGGGCACTCGAACTCGCCGGAGAATAACTCGCACTCGGGAGGCGGCGTCCTCGCGCCCGGCGCGTGCAACGGCACCGGATGCGATGACCAGGCTCAGATAGTGCTGGACAGCCGGCGGCGTGTCGTCACCCATACCTATCGCGGGTCCGCCGTGAAGCTCGCGGGGAGGCTGCTCAACCGCGCGGGTGCGCCGATCGCGGGCGCCCAGCTCGACCTCCTCCAGGAGCCTGCGGCCACGGGCTACGGTCCCCGGCTGATCGCGACCGCAACGACAGCATCCGACGGCAGCTGGACCCTCGCGGCATCGCGCGGTCCCTCCCGGCTGCTGCAGGTCGCCTACCGCTCTCACATTGGCGACCCCACCTACGCCGCACATGTGGACCTCTCCGAGCGAGTTCGGGCGCCTGTCTCACTGTACGCGCGGCAGCACGTCAACCCGAGCGTGCCCGTGCTCTTTCATGGACGGCTGGGCGGAGGATACATCCCGCAGGGCGGCGCGCTTGTCTCACTGGAAATACTCTATGGAGGCAGATGGCGAACATTCGCCACAGCGAGAGCAGGTATGACCGGGGTCTTCCGCTATCGCTACATCTTTTCGGCCGGATACGGCCCCACGACGTACCATTTCCGCGCCTCTGTCCTCAGCACCTCTGACTACCCTTTCCTTGGCGGTCACAGCCCCTCGGTCCGAGTCGGTGTCGCGTGAGATGATCCGGCACCTCCCCATCTTTCTTCTGGTCGTCACACTCGCTCTCTTGGGTCTTGGTCCTCCGGCGGATGCGTCGGAACTTACATTCCCGACGGCCCAGCTTCGAGCTGACCACGGCGAGTTTCTGCCCTACGCGCAGCCGCCGGCGACTCCTGCGGGTCTCTGCCTGATCGACTCGGGAGTTGATATGAACCCTGACACGCAGCCTGTGACGGCATACCGCGAAGCTCTCGATGGTGGCACTCCGGGCGACGTTGACCCAATGAAGCACGGCACGCTCATGGCGATGGAAGCCGCCGCCGTGCCGGGAAATGATTGGGGCACGATCGGGGCGGCGGCGGGAGCCATACGCATCGTCTCGATTCGCGTGATGGCGCCCAACGGGACCGTGAGCTTTGATGCTTACAAGCAGGCCATCCTGCGATGCAAGGATCTGGCGTCCGTGTACAACATCAAGGTCATAAGTCTTTCGCTGGGGTATCCGACGACGCCAACCGAAACCGAACTGCTGGAGCTCGAAGACGCGGCGGTCGCGGCCCAGAGTTACGGCGTGAGCGTCGTCGCAGCCGCAGGCAACGAGGGTATGAGCCAGATCGATTACCCCGCGGCGCAGCCCCCGATCATTGCCGTGGGGGCTGCGGATGAAAACCACCAGCGCTGCTCGTTCTCAAATTGGGGAGCGACCCTCGCGCTGCTGGCGCCGGGTTGCGACCTGAACTCGGCGGACCCCCTCACAGGCGCACCGGACAACGGCTTCTATGGAACGAGCCAGGCCACCGCGACTACCGCCGCCGTCGTCGTCGCGCTCGATGCCTACCGGCCGGGGCTCAGCCCGCAGCAGAACCGCCAGCTTCTCACGAGCAGCGCTGCCGCCAATGGTGGCGAGCTGGACGTAACCGCGCTCTTTCAAGCCGCCGGTTTGACGGAAGTGATCGCCAGCGGAGAAGCCCACGAGCCAGGGGCAACACCAGCGTCCGGCGATAGCGCACCTGCGCGGTCAGCTACGCCGGCCGTAAGCCACCCGGCAGCACACGCCCGGCGACTGCCACGACCGCGGGTGCGTGTCGGCCGCAGTCAGTCGAGGCTCGTGCTGAGACTGCTCAACCTCCCGTCCGGGGCGCGCGGGGTGTTGAAGGTGATCGAGGCACAGAGGCGCGGGCGTCCGAGGACCGTCGCTGAGCTGCGGACTTCGACGGGGACCATCTTCCTGAAGTCCTACCATCGCGTCGTGCTCGCGCTCACGTACCTGGACCCCACGGGACGCAGTCAGCCATCGCAAACCACCTATCTTCGTTTGCGGTGAGACGCCCAATCGCCATCGCCCTGTTTGTGCTGGCCGCGGCGGCGGCACAGCCGGCGCCAGCCACCGCTGGGAGCTTCCAGGTGACCGCCTGCGCGAACGCACCGGGGGCGGCCAACAACAGCTTCGTGTCATTCAACAGCGACCCCGCTCACCTTGTCGTGGGTCAGAGTTGCCCGCCGCAGGCGAGGGGATCGGACACGCAGGAGCAGGAAACCGGCCTGTATGCGACGGACAAGCTGATGGCGGGGAGCAACGCACCCAATGGCGCCCACGCTGGATGGACGTTCACGGCAGCACCGGGAACGACGATCACGGGGTTGGAAGACCGGCGGTATCTCGGCGCGTATGGAGATAACAGCTGGTCCCCAGCCGTGTCGGCCGGCGGCACCACGATCGAGACCTGCACCTTTGTCTTTCCGGCCGACAACTGTCGAGTCGGCGGGGCGTTCGGCTCGGGCATCGAAGCGTTCGGGCCGGCGCCCGTCAATCAGGCATCCAGCCTGTCAATAGGGATCACATGCACCGCCTCGATCGGATGCGGAACCGGAGGGACTCTCCACGCCGCGTGGGCGGCGCTATACGGAGTGGCGGTCACGGTGAGCGAGTCGGCCAGCCCAACGATCAGCGAACCGACCGGCCCTCTGTGGGGCGCCGGTCCAGCCAACGGCTTCCATGCCGGCTCCGAGAGCGTGACGTTCAATGCGTCGGACCCGAGCGGCATCAGTGGAGCGCAGCTCTTGGTGGACGGCTCGCCTGCGGCCAGCGCGGCCGGCACCTGTGACTACACGCGCGCCGTGCCGTGCGCCAGCCTCACGCAGACCTTTACGCTCGACACAACGCGCTTGGCCGATGGGGCTCACACGCTCACCTTGCAAGTGGAGAACGCGGCGGGCAACGTGACACAGCTCTCCCATGTGATTGTTGTGGACAATACGGCGCCCGCTGCTCCCGTCGGACTGACTGTGACGGCGGCTAGCGATAGCAGCTACACGATGACGTGGAGCGATCCGCCTGGCCACGCGGCCCCGATCACGTCAGCCAGCTATCAGTTCTGCCCACCCGCTGGATTGTGCGGCACGCCAGAAGTCGGCCCCGACGGTCGCATCGCGGGATTGCACCCACCTTCCGGCACCCACACCGTCAGAGTGTGGCTGACCGACGCCGCGGGGCAGAGCAACCCGAACAACGCGGCAAGCGCCGTGCTGCCGCCCGCAGACAAACAGAAAGAAGGCGGCCCCCCACCGCCTCTGCTCCGTCTTCGCCATCGCCTGCGTGGCCATTCGATCGTTCTGACCGTAACCGTTCCCAGCGGGGTACACGGCCCGATCACCTTCAGCTACATGGCACTCCGCGGGCGCCACCGGCTCGGCCACGCCCATCGCCGAGCGAAGGTTAAACATGGACGGGCGTCCGTAACCTTCGTTCTCTCAGGCGTCACGCTGGCGGCGCAGGTCTTGTCGGTCAGTGCGAGCGCCACGGGCGCCAGCGCCGTCGCGGAGCTGATCCGCCTGGTCCATCGCGGGCCATCTCGTCGCAAACCGCGCTGACGCTAATTCATTGGGACTACGGGGGTCCTGCTCGCATTAACGAGTATGGATGCTCTCCCCAAACGACACGACAGCGATCCGGCTGTCGATCTTGACGACTCCGGCAACCATCGGCACCAGGCGGCTGAGGCGCCAACGGCCGACCTATCGCGCGCGACGGTGCGGATCGAGGCGTCCTCCTCGCCCTGGGAGAATATGCGCCGGGGAATCGCCGTGGTGCTGGCAGTAGCGGTTACCGGCGGTGGATTGGTCCTACTCGACTCGCGGGGTTCGCCGACCAGCGATCATGTCCGCCGCGAGAGCCCCAGGGTAGCGTCGCCCCGACATTCAATCCTCGGGCATGAGACGCCGGGACGCCGCTCGACCGTCACGTGCTCCAGCTCTCAGCCCGTCGCGCGGATGCGCGCGAGGCATCCCTCGCGGAGGGTCCTTGGGCAGGGCGTGATCGTTGATGCCCCAGGTCACACGGTTTCGGACGTCCCGATCCCGATGCCCGTCGACCTGCGTCCTCCCGTGCGACCACTCGCCCACGAACACGAGCGACGGCCGCAAAGTGAGTTCAGCTACCTCGGAAGGTGAGGACAGGTATGCCTCAGTCTTGGTCAGAGCAGCTGGTGGACCTGGTGGCGGGTCGCCTTGCACTGCTGGCGGACCCGACCCGTGTCCGTCTGCTGACCTTGCTCGAGCAGCAGGAGGCCAACGTGCAGGAGCTGACCGACACGGTGACCAGCACGCCGCAGAACGTCTCGCGCCATCTGGCGATCCTCCACCGGGCGGGCATCGTCTCCCGCCGCCGGGAAGGCACATCGGTCTACTACTCGCTCGTCGACTACTCGATCTGCCGGCTGCTGGACCAGACGCTGGCCGGCATCAGCGGGCAGATCGATGAGCTGGCCGACCTCGTAAAGCCGGACACCTGAACCAGCGCATGATCTCCCCTTTCGCTGCTCGCCGGTGGCGAACGTCAGCGCGCCTACTTGTTCAGCCGGCTAGCGCCGCGCGAGCAACCCGAGCCGTGGATGGCAGACCTGGGTCCGGGGGTCGTGTTCGATCGCGACTGCGGCGACCGTGGGCGGCTCGTCGTCCACGAGTTGATCGAGCTGGGCAAGGAAGGTCACGCAGTCGGTGACCGGCGGGGCCTCGTTGACTCGCCCGAGTGTCGAGCTGCACGCGGATCTACGTCCGTCGGCGTTCAGCGCACGGCGAGCGAATGCGAGCGACTCGTTGCGAACGAGCTCTACGAACTGGGCGTCGAATGCGAGACAGTCGGGTTGCGCGGCTTGCCAGCTGAGACCGTTCAGCGCCGGCATGCATGCTGATCGCCGTTGGTCGCTTTCGCTCAATTTGAGAACGGTTTTCTGCGGCTGATCACCGACGAGCTGTCCAAATTGTGCGTCGAACGCGAGGCAGTCAGTGCCGTCGGCATGTTTCTGCAGCCACCCTCCACCAAGGCTCAAGGCGGTGCTCAGTACGGCGCCCACGAGGGTTGGGAGGAGCCATTTGGGTTCTTTGGTCGTAAACGCCGTGATCGCGAAACCGATCGACGCGAGCCCGCAGAGTAGCGCGGCCGAGTGGAAGATCTGGGCCTCGGTGGTGGTGCCCCACGACACCAGTCGTACGAGGAGCCACAGCAAGAGCACGAGCAGCAGGAGCGCCACGATGGCGCCGACGGCGAGGAGTAGGTTGCGCACGCCGAGTGGGGCCAACGTGGTGCACGTTCCAGCGCATGGCGGCGGGACTGCAGGCCCGGGCGGGGACGGGACTACCGACTGTTGAGGGCGCGGCTGGGGCGGCGTCGGCTGGCTGACGTCCGGTGAGTTCGCGCCCCGTATCCCAGTCTCAAGGATTGCGACGAGCCCGAACACGAGTGCAGCGGCGACCCACTGAACCTGGCCTTTGCCATTGTTTGCGATCTGAATCAGCGAGATCACGGCGCCCGCGATGAGCACGAGAACGGTGGTGAGCGCTCCGAGGAAATCGATCGTGCGCTGGCCGCGCACAGCGAGGAAGCCGTTGATGGCGATAACGGCGGTGAGCAGGGCGATCAGCGTCGGCTCGAGCTGGCCGTGGATTTCTCCGTGGACCTGGTGAGGAGCGGATGCGAACGTGGCGGCGGCCCACACGATCGGAAGCAGCACAGGCAAGCGGAAGAGCGGCTCTCTCAATTGCCATGGGATGCGTCGGGAGACGAAACTGGCAACCTTCGTCGCCGTGCTGCGGCTCGCTCTGCGCCAGCGGGGGGCAAGAAACGCGGCGCGACCAACCTGGAAGCCCGTTGGCGTCCTATCGGAGGCGCCGAGCCAGACGGTCGTCAAGAACAGCATCGAGAACAGGCCAGCGAACCCGAAGATCAGGCCGACTTCCACCGTGCCGACCGGCCCGTCCCACCCGAGCAAGAGGCAGCCTGCCGCAAAGAGCATCACTACACCCGAGGCTCCGATGACCGCGTTGCGCTGGGCGCGATTGAGTGGGCTTTCGCCGCTCCCGAGTGGCTTCGGCGGACGCTGGAGAGGTCGGCCCGCGTCCTCGGCCCGTTTGGACCGTTTGCCGGTCGCCTCCATATGCGAGCAGTGTCCCCCCTAGCGTGGACGGACCCACGTTCGCCACGCGGGTCGACTCGACGGCCGATGCGCGATCGGCTGCCGCTGGTCGATGAGCGGGTCGAGCGAGCCGCACTGGACAGGGCGGCCTGCGACGGACAGGCACGCCTCCGATCGGGGAACCCGGCGTCCGAGTGCCGCCCGTGGCTCAACCGGCGGGCTGACCTTCAGCCCGATGCTCGCTCGCCCACCGAGACCGTGCGGACCCTTGGCCCCTTGTCGATAACTGACAGGGTGGGTTTGCCGAGAGTCGACTGCCCAGAGACTCACCAGCGCCGACTCACGCTTTGCGCCGACATCACGGGCGAGCGTCGCCGAACGGCACGCCGCTGGCTGCTGGACGACAGTCAGCAGCAGCGCTGCCCAGCCATTCACGCAACGACTCTGCGAGCCTCGGGCCGTGCGCGGCGCGCTTCCTCGCCCGAATCTCGATGCGGTGCCGGACGAGGGTTCGACCCGCTATGACCCACGACCAGCCCAGGCGACCAGGAGCAACTCCCCCGCGACTGCTTATCGTCGAGGCCGTCGCACAAAGCTGTCCAAACGGTTCAAGGAGGGCGGTCGCGGCGCAGGGGCACACGCGCGAGAGTCCGACTGTTGCATTGTTCAGGGCCGCTCAGCCTACGCTGGTGACCCATGCAGCCCGCGGCTCGTATCTCTACGCTCCGCGATGATGTCGCAGCACCTCGATGACACCCCAGCCGCTGTGCTAACAGCGACCTCCAACGTCGTGGGTTCAGACGGGACCTGATGGCCGAGCGTCAGCCGTACGACGTCTTCTTGAGCTACTCGGCACGCGAGGCTGAGATTGCGCGCGCGCTTGCGGCACGGCTCCGCAAAGCGCAGCTCAGGGTCTTCTTGGACGAGGACAGCATTCGTGACGGCGAGAATATCCACGACGCCGTCGACGACGCTGTGCGCAGAGCCACGGTTGCTGTAGTCCTGATCGGCCCCACGAGTGGCTCGTCGAAATGGTTGTCCGCCGAGGTAAGCACCGCGGCTTCAGGCGCCATGACCGGACAGTCGCTTCTCGTTCCGGTGCTCGTGGGCGATGTCGTTGACACACAGGTGCCGGCAGCGCTTCGGCGATTCCCCGCGGTTCGAGTCGACGCGCCCGAGGGCCTAGGGAGAGCGGCCGACGCAATTTGGCGGGCTGTGATCGAAGCAGGGCGCCCGTTGGCGACCGCGTCTGCTCGCCTCGCCGTCCCGGCACTCCCTGACGGTTACGTCGACACGGAGGCCAAGCAACAGGTCGTTGCCGCCATCGAGGCGTCGACGCGCGACCAATCCGGTCCCGTGCAGGTAATCGGTCCGCCGGGAGCCGGCAAGACAACGACGGTGGTGGCTGCATGCCAGGCGCGAGCGGATCAATACGAGCTCCTCGGCTGGATCACGGCAACCACCGAGCACGCGGTCATCCGCGGGCTCGCGCAGCTCGCTCGCAGGATCGGGGTTTCCAATGCTGACTTCTCTGAGCTGGACCTGGCTACTGCCGCGGTCGGCCGTCTGGCGGACAAGAAGGCAGGCTGGTTGCTCGTCTTCGATGATGCTGACGGCGGTGAGCGATGGCTCGCCCGCTGGATGCCGCCTGCGTCGCCAACAGGCACAGCCGTCGTCATTTCTCGTCGGCAGATGACACTCGGAGGACTCGCTGTTCGGCTCCAGCCGCTGGACGACGCAGCCGCCCTCAGCATCTTTGAGAACCGCCTCGGCGGGACGCTCAGCGGCGATGCCCGCCGTGCGCTCCTAAGCCTGCTCGCGGAGACCGGCGACCTGACGCCGCTAACCCTGGCGGTCCTCGCCGGACACCTCAGAAGCGATCAGGGGACGGTCGAGGGGCGAGTCGATCGTCTCCTCGTGGAGCTCCGGGAGCGTGCCGCATCGAACCGTCCGCGGGCTCTCGGTGAAGTGGCTGCCGAGGCACTCCGAGACCTTGCGACGCGTAGCCCTGTAGCAGTAAAGATCGGCCAGGTCCTTGCGTCGGTCGGCGAGACGGCGGTTCCCGCGGTGTTCTTCCGCGAGTCGGCCGACGACCCATTCTTGGGGTCTGACGCATCGGAGGTCGCCCAGGCAATCGTCGAGCTGGAAGCACGTGGGCTGATCCAGACTACGTCAGGAGCGATCTCGGCTCATCCAGTTGTGGTTGGCGCCGTTCGTGTCGCCGCCGACCCAGTCGAGCCCCTCGAGTTCCTTCGGCGGGCTGCGGCTCAGCGCCGCAGTTTCGAGCGTCCCGACGACCGCGAGCTGACGCTGACAACTGACGTCGCACGGCATGCCCTCACTGAGTCGGTCGGGTTTGGATCGCCCGCGGCCGTCGCGGCCGCGACGCAGCTCTGCATCGAAGTGGCGGTCGTGCTGTGGGATGCTGGTGATCTGAGCGGGTCCGTCGCGCTGCTCGAAGCGACGCTGCAGGTGTCCGAGAGGACCCTCGGCCCTGGCCACGAGGCGACCATGAGCACGCGGGCGAACCTCGCGGGGGTCCTCCGGGCTACTGGGCGGCTGGATGAGGCGGCTGCGCTCTTGGAGCAAACTCTGTCCGACAGCGAGCGGGTCTTGGGCCCCGATCATCCGTCAACGCTCACAGTGCGAGCGAACCTCGCGGCCGCCTTGCAGGCGTCAGGGCGGCTGGATGAGGCGGCTGCGCTCTTGGAGCAAACCCTGTCCGACAGCGAGCGGGTCTTGGGCCCCGATCATCCGTCAACGCTCACAGTGCGAGCGAACCTCGCGGCCGCCTTGCAGGCGTCAGGGCGGCTGGATGAGGCGGCTGCGCTCTTGGAGCAAACCCTGTCCGACAGCGAGCGGGTCTTGGGCCCCGATCATCCGTCAACGCTCACAGTGCGAGCGAACCTCGCGGCCGCCTTGCAGGCGTCAGGGCGGCTGGATGAGGCGGCTGCGCTCTTGGAGCAAACCCTGTCCGACAGCGAGCGGGTCTTGGGCCCCGATCATCCGTCAACGCTCACAGTGCGAGCGAACCTCGCGGCCGCCTTGCAGGCGTCAGGGCGGCTGGATGAGGCGGCTGCGCTCTTGGAGCAAACCCTGTCCGACAGCGAGCGGGTCTTGGGCCCCGATCATCCGTCAACGCTCACAGTGCGAGCGAACCTCGCGGCCGCCTTGCAGGCGTCAGGGCGGCTGGATGAGGCGGCTGCGCTCTTGGAGCAAACCCTGTCCGACAGCGAGCGGGTCTTGGGCCCCGATCATCCGTCAACGCTCACAGTGCGAGCGAACCTCGCGGCCGCCTTGCAGGCGTCAGGGCGGCTGGATGAGGCGGCTGCGCTCTTGGAGCAAACCCTGTCCGACAGCGAGCGGGTGCTTGGGCCCAGACATCGGCTGACGATGGTGGTGCGGGAGAACCTCAAGCACGCGCGTCGCATGCGCGGAGGCAGCGGTTGAGCAATATTGGACATCCGATCCGCGTGTTTATCAGCTACGCGCACGAGCCGGGCATAGCCGGACACCGGGAGCGGGCCCTCGAGCTGGCGCAGTCCCTGCGGCTTCGCGGGATTGAGACGACGATCGATCAGTTCATGGAGCACGACCCGCCAGTCTGGCCGCGCTGGATGCTGGACCAGGTGCGTGCCTCCGACTTCGTTTTGTGCGTCGCGTCGCGCGCCTACAAGGAACGTTTCGAGAACCGTGGCGACCTCTCAACAGGCCGAGGCGCGCGATGGGAGGGAGCGATCATCACCGAAGAGCTCTACGCCGAATTCCACCACGCGTACAAGAAGTTCATCGCTGTCGTGTTGGACGGCTGCTCTACCGAGGACATTCCGGACGTGCTTATGCCGCTCGGGCGGTCGTACTACGTGCTGCCCGGGGATGACGAGGACCTCTACCGCAGGCTTACGGGACAGCCGCGCGTCGAGCCCGCCCCGTTGGGCACGATCGTTCGGCTCGGGCCGGCCTGAGAGCAGATCAGCCCATTGCGCGCACCGGGCGAACTCGAAGCGCCGGTCCGAAGAGGATCTCCGGGGCCGAGCAAGTTTTCGACCGGCGCGAGGCCGTCGTGCTCTCGCGGCACGGAGAAGCGGGCGCTCGGAACCAACGCAAAAGGAGGTGTGCGCGGATCGGACATTACGCCTGCTCGCGCCCAGAGGCAGGGGGTCAGCCGATCGGCGACGTGGGCAGCCCCTCGTCGTCGTTTTGGCAGGGAGCGGGATCGTGGATACTTCTTGGGTGAGTCCTTTTGATGTGTTCTTGAGCTATGCACGCGCCGATCGGGAGCGGGTGATCGTGTTGCGTGACGCGCTGACTAAGGATCAGGGCCTTGAGGTGTGGCTGGACGAGACCGGGGTCGAAACGTTCGAGTCGATCAGAGCAGCGATCGAGAACGGGCTCGCGTTCAGCCGGGCGCTGGTGGCGTTTTATTCGCAGAAGTACCCCGCTCGTCCCGCGTGCCAGTGGGAGCTGACCGCAGCGTTCCTTGCTGCGCAGCGAGCGGGAGTAAATCCGCGTCACCGGGTGTTGGTCGTCAACCCCGAGCAGGGTCCCAACCATATACAGCCCGTCGAGTTGCGCGACGCGCTGTACGCGGACGCCCCTTCTCCTGGAGACCCCGCTGGTCACCGAGTGCTTGCGGAGCAGATCGCGAAGCATGTGCGCAATCTGGAGGGGGTGTTGGGGGATCTTGGCGTGTCGGTTCGCCCGTCGTGGTGGGGCCGGCGGCCTGTCGGTGCGGCACGGTTCGTTGGGCGTGTGAGTGACTTGTGGAAGGTGCATTCGGCGCTGGTCGTGGGGGATGTCGGGCTGATTACGGGCGCGGGGGGTGATCCGGCGGTGAAGGTGGTGGGGATGGGCGGGATCGGCAAGTCGCTGCTCGCACAGGAGTACGCGCTGCGCTTTGGCGGGGCATACCCGGGCGGCGTGTTCTGGCTGCACGCACACGGCCACGACAACACCAGCGAGATATTCACTCCTGAGACCGGCAACGTCGAGCGCGAGGCCGAGCGCGACACCCAGCTACTGGATTTCGCCCGGCAGCTAGACATCGACGTCTCAGGGTTTACTCCCGAGCAGGTGCCGGGCGCGCTTGCGCGTTTCCTTGACGATAAGGCTAAGGCGTTCTTGTGGATCGTCGATGACCTCCCGGGTGGCCTCCAGGACGACGCCGGGGCGCTTGATCGCTGGCTGGCACCGGGCCGCTTCGGTCGTTCGCTGCTTACCACCCGCAGCCATGCCTACGAGGCCCTCGGTACGCAGATCGACCTTGGTGTGTTGACCGCCGAGGAGGGGCTTGAATTGCTCGCCAAGCATCGTGTGCCCGACGGGCCGGGCGAGGAGGAGCAGGCTCGCGGGCTGGTTGAGGATCTCGGCCGTCACGCGCTCGCGCTTGACGTCGCCGGCGCGGCACTGAGAGCGGAGAAGGGAGTGCGCTCCTACGCCGACTACCGTACCGCCCTGGCCAACCCCGACAGGGACGAGCTTGAGTTCGCTGCCGAACTCGTGGGTGAGCTGCCGGGCGGGCACGAGGCGAGCATTGCGGCCACGCTCAGACGCAGTATCCGGGGCCTTGATGACCGCGGTCTTGACTTCTTGCGCCTGGCGTCAGTGCTTGCCCCCGAGCCGATCCCGGCCAATCTCGTCGTCGAAGTGTTCGCGCGCATGGAGGAGGCCGAGGCACATGACCGCGCCGTCAAGGGGATGCACGAAGCCCACGTTGCGTCGCTTGCCGAGACGATGGACGACGGCGCGCGACTGGTACACACGCTTGTATCGCGCACCATCCGGCACCTGGACAGCTCGCCGAAGCGCACCACCAAGATCACGCAGGCTGCAATCGCGGTACTCACACACTGGCTGGAGGCTCGGGCGGCCGACAAGGTTTCGGCGGACAGCGTGACTTTGGCCCACGCCCGACAGGTCGCTGGCGTACCACGCGACGAGCATCATGCCGTACTCCTATCGGCCATCGCGGCGCACGACTACCTACGCGGCGACTACCCCTCCGCCCGCCACGCCCAGGAGCAGACGCTGGAGGTATTTCGGCGGGTTCTTGGGCCTGAGCACCCCGACACGCTGGGCTCGATGAGCAACCTCGCCGAGACGCTGCGGGAGCAGGGTGATCTCGCAGGCGCACGCACCCTCCAAGAACAAGCACTGGACGCTCGCCTGCGGGTTTTTGGGCCTGAGTACCCCCACACGCTGACCTTGATGAACAACCTCGCCCTGACACTGGTCGAGCAGGGTGATCTCGCGAACGCACGCACCCTCCACACACACGTACTGGACGCTCGTCTGCGGGTGCTCGGGCCTGAACACCCCGACACGCTGACCTCGATGAACAACCTCGCCGAGAGGCTGCGCGAGCACGGTGACCTCGCGGGCGCACGCACCTTCCACCAACAAGCACTGGACGCTCGCCAGCGGATGCTCGGGCCTGAGCACCCCGACACGCTGACCTCGATGAGCAACCTTGCTGAGACGCTGCGCGCTCAGGGCGACGAGGGTGCACGCGCCCTCCAAGAACAAGCACTGGAGGGTCGCCAGCGGGTGCTCGGGCCTGAGCACCCCGACACGCTGGGCTCGATGAACAACCTCGCCGAGACGCTGCGCGCGCAGGGCGACCTCGCGGGCGCACGTATGCTCCACGAACAAGCACTGGATGCATTGCCACGGGTTCTCGGGCCTGAACACCCAAACACGCTGGGCACGATAAGCAACCTCGCCGAGACGCTGGTCGCGCAGAAAGATCTCGAGGGCGCACGCGCCCTCCACCAACAAGCACTGGACGGTCGCCGGCGAGTGCTCGGGCCCGAGCACCCCGACACGCTGGGCTCGATGAACAACCTCGCCCTGACGCTGGCTGAGCTGGGTGATCTCGCGGGCGCACGCACCCTCCAAGAACAAGCACTGGATATCTGCCTGCGAGTCCTCGAGCCTGAAGACCCCCATACGCTGACCTTGATGATCAACCTCGTCCTGGTGCTGCGCGCACAGGGCGATCTCGCGGGCGCAGGCGTGCTCGAAGCACAAGTACTGGACATTTTGCGGCGTCTTGGGCCCCAGGACCAAACACGCTGAGGAGCGTGTCGCTCAATATCCCGCCCAGCGGGTGCGCCCCAGCGCGCAGAGAGCAGCTGGGTCTCGGGGGTCGATCAGGGTCGCGGCGGCGATTCCAGCGAGCGGCGTGCCGGCGACAGCAGCGTGCCAGGCCGGCATCCCGCCCATCGCTCCCAGGTTGATCACCGGCCACCCTGGCGTGATTGGTGTAGCTGCGATTTACCGTTAGCCCCGCTGGCGTCCGGTGATAGCCCCGGTTCGGGAGGCCGGTTGGGTTGCGCCTGGGCTTATGAAAGTAGTTGCTTTCATATTTGATGTAAGCAATTGCTTTTGTATTACACGCGCTTGTGGTGTTTTGCGATGCGTGTGGTTACGGTCGGCGTATGAGTGTGCTTGGTAGGTCGACCGTCTCGCAGGATGATCGGTCTCGTGCCGTTCGCGGCGGGGATGTTGCCAGCCGTTTGGTTCGGGGTTTGGGCCGGGTGCTGTTGTGGGGTTGCGTGCTGCTTTTGCTTGTGCGCGGCGTCGTCTCGGTGCTCGACCCGAACCCCACGGTCAGGGTGCCGGCACGGACGGTCACTGTTACGCAGCCTGCGAGGACGGCGCCATCGACGGCGCGGGAAAGGTGAATCGGTATGTCACGTAGACGCTGGTTGTGGGTCGTGTGCTGGCTGGCGGTGGGTGCGTTGGCGTTTCCCGCTGTCGCGTTCGCGGCGGGTAACAACGTGGGCAGCAATGTCGCCAACCTCCTGAAGGGGTATGCGAGCGAGTTGTATGGGGGGATCGCGGGGATCGCGAGCCTGGTGTTTTTGGTGAATCGTCGTTACACCGAGCTGGGGTTGTTCGTGTTCGCGGCGATCGTGGTGGGTTGGCTGGTGTTTGCTCCGGGTTCGATCGCGCATGCCGCTGAAGGCATCGCCAAACAGATCTTCGGCTGAGAGGAGCGTGAACTGTGAGTGATTCTCCCGCGCCGATCCGCTCCTACCAGCGGATCTTCACCCCCGACCGGCGGATCTACCAGGTCGACGGGCGCCGCCTGCCGATCCCCGGCGGCGTGCCGCTTGAGTGGCTTGTCTGGGCGTTCGCGGCGCTGGTCGTGGTGCTGGTCCTCAGCCAGCGCTCGATCCTGTTCGCCCTCACGCTCGGCGCGGCCGGTGCACTGCTGGGCGCCGGCCGGCAGGGCTGGACCGGCGCCGCGCTGCTCGGCGCGGCGGGGTTTGTGGGAACGCTGGCGGCTGGGGTGCTGGTGGGGTGGCTTGACTGGCCGCTGCGCTTGGTCGTGCTGCCGGGGATGCTCGCGACGCTCGCGGGGCAGGCCGCGCCGGATGGCCGCCCGGCGCACCGCTACCTGGTGTCCTGGGTTTCGCTGTGGCTGCGCAGCGCCCGGCGCTCGCTCGACCGGCCCATCCCGGCCGATGGGGAGCTGGCGGTGTGGGCGCCGCGGGTGTGGGTCGCGCCCGACCATCACTCCCCGGTGCTCGAGCACGGCCGGGTCCGCGGCCCCGCGCGGCTGGTGTTCGGACGCCCGGTGGTCGTGATCCCAGGCCGCGGCAGGTATGTGGTGCGCCCGGCGGAGGGACACCGTATGCGCCGTTGCGAGCAGGTCGCTGAAGTGGTCGAGCTCGCGGCCGGGCAGATCGTCGAGGTGCGCCCGTGAGCAGCTTCGCGTTGCGCTACGCACAGGGCAACCTCCTTCTCGGACGGGGCGGCGAGAGCGCGGGCCTGTACCGGCTGGGGATGAGCGCCTACCCGTTCCTGCCGACGGACGGGAAGTGGGCGCTGCAGCGTCGTCTGCAGCGCCTGGCGCACACGATCGCCGCGGACTTCAGCCTGTGGCGCGTCAACCGCGCCTACCCGGCCGAGCAGTACGTCGAGCACACCGCGGGGCTGCTGGACGAGCGCCACCAGGACCCCAGGGTGTGGCGGGCGTTCCTGGAGGGCCACCGCGACCGTCTGCGTGAGCTCGGCTCGCACGTACCGGAGGTCTATCTCGCGGTCTCGCTGAACCGCGGCGCCCCGGCCGGCCTGGGCGCCGGGCTGATCCGCGGGGTGGACCGTGCCCGCCGCAGGGTCGAGGAGCTGGCCGGGATCACGAACGCCTCCCCGGTCACCGCCCGGGAGCTTTCAGAGCTCGCCGCCGCCGAGCAGCGCGTCCATGAGCGCATCGGCGGCGTGCTGGCTGCCAGGCGCGCGAGCACGGTCGAGCTGCAGTGGCTCTTGCGGCGCTCTGCGACGCGCGGCGTCGCAGAGCCCGAGCTTGACCGGCACTGGCAGCCGGACGCGCTGGTGATCTCCGCGCCCGGCGGCGGGGTGGCGTTCCAGCCGCTCGAGCACGACCTGCGCCGCTGCGCGAACGCCGCGATCACCGAGCGCCGCCAGACGCTTGTGGTAGACGGTGAGCAGGGCCGCTGCTACCAGGCGATGCTCGCGCTCGGCGCGCTCGCGGACGCACCCGAGTTCCCCGGCCCGGCCGCGGAGGTGCTGTTCGCGCCGTTGGAGGCCCTCGCCTTCCCCGTCGACGCGGCCGTCCACGCGCGCTGGCTTGGTAACAGGCAGGCGCTCGCGCAGGTCCGCAAGCGGATCGCCGACGTCGAGCATGCCTACCACGAGCAGGTGCAGGGCGCCGCGCACGGGCCGAGCCTGCTCGCCGGGGAGGACCGGCTGCTCGCCCGTGAGTACGAGGCGCAGCTCCAGGCCGGCGGGCACCCGCCGATGCTCTACGCGCAGATCTCCCTCGCGGTCGGGGCGCCCAGCGAGGAGGAGCTTGAGCGCCGGGTCGCGGTGCTCAAAGAGCAGTACGGGGATATCCAGCTGCACCGTCCCGCCGGCTTGCAGCACGAGATGTTCTTCGAGCATCTCCCGCGAGCGGATGGGTGGCTGTGATGCGCGACTACGTCCAGCAGCTCACGGTCGAGCAGTTCGGGGGCATGGTCGCCACCGCGACCCGCGCGGTCGGCTCCCAGCGAGGCCCCTACCTGGGGTACACCCCGACGGGCGCGGCGATCCCGGTGCGCTTCGACCCGACGCAGGCGCCGCGAGAGGACCGCGCGTCCGGGGTGCTGCTGATCGGCACGTTGGGCAGCGGCAAGACGGTCGCCGCGCAGGCGATCGAGTACGCCGCCGAGCGCCGCGGCTCCCTGGTGGTGGACTTCGACCCGAAGCCCGACCACGGGCTGCACAGGCTCCCAGAGCTCGCCGACCGCATGCAGGTGGTGGAGCTCTCCGGGGACCCGTCCCAGCAGGGAAGGCTCGATCCGCTGGCGATCGGCCTTGAGGATCTTCGGGAGGAGCTTGCCTGTTCCTACCTGCTGGAGCTGCTCCCCGGCCCGGCGAGCACGTGGGAGAACGCGGTCAGCCTCGCCGTCAAGGACACGGTCCGTGAGGGCTCCAAGAGCCTTGAGCGCGTCGTTGAGCTGCTCGGTGAGAGCGACCGTGCCGGTGCGCGCGAAGCCGGCGAGGCACTGGAGGTAATCCGCGACTTCGGCCTGGCCAGGTTGGGGTTCGGCGACGGGTCCACCACGATCAACCACGCGGACACGCCGGTCACGACGATCCGTATGCCCGGCCTCTCGCTCCCGGAACCCTCCGCGGCCAGGGACTCCTACACCCGCGCCGAGCGAGTCTCCGTAGCGACGCTCTCGCTCGTCGCGGCCTACGCGCTGCGGCTCATCTCCGGTGACCGCACCCGTCACAAGATCGTCGGCCTGGACGAGATCTGGTTCCTGCTGGCCTCCCCGCAGGGCCGTCAGATCATCAACCGCCTCGTGCGGCTGGGTCGCGCGTTCAACGCGACGCTGCTGCTCGGCACGCACCGCATCGGCGACCTCGGGGACCTCTCGGACCTGATCGGTGTCGTGTTCGTCTTCGGCCAGGACTCCGACGCCGCCGCCGGCGCGGCGCTGCGGTTCATCGGCCTTGAGCCCACGCGCGAGCTTGTCGGGCTGGTGCGGGAGTTCAGGGCCGGACGGTGCCTGATGCGCGACCTGCACGGCCGCGTCGGGGAGATCCAGATCGACCTCGTCTACCCGCACCTCCTCGCAGCGCTCCAGACCACCCCCGGCCGGCCGCAGAGGAGCACGCCATGAAGAACGCCATCCCGGGTGCGCTGCGATGGGCCGCTCGCCGGCGGCGGCGGCTCGCGCTCCTGCTCGCCCTCACCGTCGCGCTGGTGCTGCTCGCCGGTCCGGCGGCGCTCGCCGGTGACGTGTACAGCAACATCGGCCCCGCGCCGCAGCTACCCCCGGGTGGGCTGATGGGCCGCTGGCCGATCGCCAACTACGAGCTCGACCAGTACTTCCCCGCGATCAGCGTCGGCTTCACCAGCGGGGTGGACGCCTCGGGTGTCGCGCCGATGATCGCCTACTTCGGCGCGCAGGTCATCTGGATGATCACCGCGTTCCTGGCGAACGCGGTCATCACCCTTTTCGCGTTCGCGTTCAACCTCGACCTCCTCAACGGCAACGGCGCACCCGGGTCGGGTGCGCTCGCACCGATATCGACCGCGATCCACAACCTCTACAGCAGCACGTTCGGTGCGCCGTGGCTGATCGCGGCGGTCGTGCTCGCCGGGTGCTGGGCGATGTGGAAGGCGCTCGTTCAGCGCCGCTACACAGAGACCGCCGGAGCGCTCGCCGTCTCCCTCTTGTACTGCGTGCTGGCGATCGGGATCGTCACCCAGCCGCAGCGCACGATCGCCCCCGCGAGCCGGCTCTCAAACCAGCTCTCCACCGCGCTGCTCTCACTCGGCACGCAGGGCAGCCTCGGTAGCGAACAGCAGGCCAAGAGCCAGGCGAGCGACCAGCTCTTCCGGCTGCTCGTCCTTGACCCCTGGACCGTCCTTGAGTTCGGCGGCCTGGAGCACTGCACCACCACCGGCGGCGGGAAGACGCGGTCGGTCGCGGTCCGTCCCCTGAGCGCCAACCCCACCCGCGACGCGCAGCTCGCCGCACAGCTTGAAAGCGCCACCGAAGTCCACGCTGAAGGCAAGACGTGCGTCAACGACGCCAACAAGTACGCCCCGCACTTCCTCGCCTACCCCTTCCAGTCCTCGGGGCGCAACTCAGAGCACGAAGCGCTCGAACACGGCACCGAGGAAGACCTCCCCGAATCAGACCCCGCCAAGAACAGCGGCGCTTACCCGCTCGGCCCGGCGGACGAGCCCGCCGCGGAAGCGATGGGCAAGGGCGGGCAGTACCAGCGGCTGTTGCTCGCGGTCCTGATCCTCGCTGGTGAGCTCGGCGCGTTCTGCCTGCTCGGCGCGCTGGCGCTCGGGGTGATCCTCGCGCAGATCCTGCTGCTGATGCTCCTCGCGTTCGCGCCCGTCGCGCTCGTGATCGCCGTGTTCCCCGGCCGCGGCCACGCCTTCTTCAGGGCGTGGATCGCAAAGCTCGCCGGCTACCTCGCGCGGAAGGTCGTCTACAGCCTGATCCTCACCGTCGTCCTCGCCGTCTGCCAGGCGCTGGACGACGCGACCTCGAACCTCGGGTGGCTGCTGGCGTTCGCGCTACAGGCCGCGTTCCTGTGGGCCGTCTTCCTGCAGCGCAACAAGCTCGCCGGAGACCTGCTCGCCGTCGCCGCCGGCCCCCAGGCGGGCCGGGAAGGAGCCAGCCGCCTGCAGACCCTCTACTACACCACCCGCCTCGCGCGGATGGCCGGTCTGCACCGGCAGCGCACACCAGCAGCGCCATCCACAAGGGGGCACGGCCCTGACACGGCCGTGCCCCCTTCCGATCCGACCGAGGAGGCCACCGTGAACACGCCACCACCGCCACGCGGGGTCAACGTCCCCGAACCCGGCGAGGAGTACGACGAGCGGATCGCCTCAAGCGAAGGCGGAGACATCCCCAGATCCGCGCTCGAACCCGACAACGACACGGACGAGCCGATCGCCCCGAGCGAAGCGCCGCTGCCCCCGCGCAGCGACCCGGCGCCGGACCCCGACGAGGAGCCGGCATGAGCTGGCGAATCGAACACGCAGACGCACTCTCCCTGCTGCGGGAGCTACCGGATAACTGGGCGCAGACCTGTATCACCAGCCCACCATCCACCCAGGCAGCTGAGGTCACGCTCGCGGTTCTCAGCGAGGTGCATCGCGTCCTGCGCGAGGACGGCACCCTCTGGCTTCTCCTTCACCCCGGCGAGCCACTGCTGGACGCTCTACGCGAGCAGGGCTGGATACGCCAGCGCCCTCCGGCCTGGGCGACGCCGCTCATGCTCGGCTGCAACACGTCGCTGCGGCTGTCGCTGCTGACCAAGGACGCCAGGTACTTCTACGAGAACCACACGCCTGGCGGGCATACCCGACCGCAGCGGCCTTCCTGCGTGAACATGGGCCGCCAGGCGCGCCGCGCCCAGGGCTGCAGCTACGGGCGTGAGCAGATGCGCCGGCTGGTCAAGCGATGCGTCCAGGCGGGCTCCTCGTTCTTGGCGTGCGGGGCGTGCGGGGCGCCCTACCGACGCGCCCGGCCTGGTGAGCGCGCCCCCGGGATCCGGCGACCAACGTGCCCGCACAACAACCCCGACGGGCGCTGCCTGGTACTGGACCCCTTCTACCACCCGGCCACCGGCACCGCCGAGGCAGCCCACTGCAACGGCCGCAGCTTTCTCGGGATCACCAGCCACACCGAGACGGGTGAAGGCCGATGATCCGGTGGCTGACCCGGCTGCGTGACCGGCCGATCGCCGAAGGCGAGCGCCGCACGACGATGACCGCCGTCGTCGTGCTACTGGCCGCGAGCGCTCTGCTGCTCGCGCTCACCCGCCCCAGCCCTCGGGCGCCGCGACACGTCGAGCGTGCGGCGTCGAGCTTCCTCGAGCATGCGGCGGCTGTCCATGCGCCACCGTTCGTGGCGGGTGCGGCGCCTCTCACGCCCGGGGTCGCGCGGGCCGCCCGGTTGTTCCTCTCCGGCTACCTGGGCTACCTCTACGGGCACACCCCGGCGAGCCGGATCAAGGGCGCCACCGCCGGGCTCCTGCATTCACTGGAGGACCATCCGCCGCGCGTCCCGCCTGGTGCGCAGGCGCGCGGGACGCGGCTGCTTTCGCTGCACAGCGCACCAGCACCACCGGGGCTGGCCGGGGTGAGCGCCGTGATCAACGACGGTGGCCTGGTCGACTACCCGATCCGGCTGCTCCTCGCACGGCGCGGCGGCCGACTGCTCGTCACAGAACTGGGCGGCGCGTGATGTCCCCTCAGCGAAGCAGGGCGCTGTGGATATGGCTCCTGACCGGCCTCGGAGGCACCGGGATTGCATTTCTCGCGATCTTCGGTGTGGCCGTGGCCGTCCTCGGAGCGAGCTTCACGGGTTGTGAGCCAAGCAGCGAACCGGCGCTCGCGTCGACCGGGCCCACCCCGTCCACCTACGCACTGCAGAGCATCCCACCCGCGCGCCTGCGGCTCTACCAGCAAGCCGGCACCAGGTTCGACATCGACTGGAGCTTCCTCGCGTCGATCGGGGCGCAGGAGTGCGGCAACGGCGAGTGCGCCGGCACCAACAGCGCCGGGTGCGCCGGGCCGATGCAGATCGCCTACGTCCGCGGCAGCGCGTGCAGCCCCGGGGCCGGACCGACGCTATGGGAACGCTACGCCGTCAACGCCGACCCCAGCCGGGCGCTGTCGATCAACGACCCGGCGGACGCGATCTACACCGCCGCCAGGATTCTCCGCGAAGACATGGGCGCCCCGCCGGCCGGCGGCTCCTACAACGAATACCGCCAGGCCGCGTGCCACTACTACGGCGCGTGCGCCGACGCGTCGGTCAGCTACGCCGAAGAGGTCATGGCCCGCGCGGTGCAGTACGGGTTCACCGGCGCCGGCTCTCCGGCCGCGAGCAGCCCGTCGCTCGCGCAGCCCGTCAGCGGCGGGTGCAGCGCGAGCCCGGCCGCACCAGCGCCCGGCGGCGACTCGCCGATCGTCAGGGTCGCCGAAAGCCAGATTGGCCAGGGCGAGCACCCCGCGGGCTCCGGCTGCACGATCTACGGCCCCTGCGAGGAGTGGTGCTCGCTGTTCGCCTCCTGGGTATGGCAGCACGCCGGTGTACCGCTGCCCGGCACGACCACGCTCTACGGGTACTCCGGGTCGCTCTATACCTGGACCCGAGAACACGGCGGCCGGGTACTCCCGCCCACCGCGAGGCCCTCCCCCGGCGACGCCGTCTTCTACGGGCAGGGCCCTGAAGCGAGCGCCCACGTCGGGATCGTGCAGCGCGTCTTCGCGGACGGGCGGATCACGACGATCGAGGGCAACTACGCAGGCCGCGTCACCCTCGTCGGCCCATTCAAGCCCGCCCAGGCGACGAGCGCCGGCGAGGCCGCCCCCGTGTACGGGTACGCCCAGCCGCCCGCTCCCAACCCATCCACGGCGCCCGGGGGTGCGGGGGCGTGACGCGCACGGGCGTGACTCCGGTCGTCTCTCTCCGGTGGCGTCCGTGGTGCTCTCCAGGGTGCCGTCCGTGGTGCTGTCTGCGGTGCCGTCCTCGGTTCTCCCAGCGGTCGGCGTGCGCCTCGGGTTCCTCCTGCGTGTGGGCGGGTTCTCGGCGTTTCGCGCTGTGCGACATCTCTATGTCCGCGGGTATCTCCCCATGAACCGCCGCCCCGCTCAGGAAGCTCTCCCGCTGCTTGTCGTCGTGCTCGGCCTGGTGTCGTTCGCCGTTGCGCGTGACCTTCAGTCGCCGGCCGGGCTTGCCGTTGCGCTCGGTGGCGTGCTGCTGCGTCCGCTCGTTCTGATCCCGGTGACTGTGGTTCCCGTAGCGGCGCTCACGGCTCGTGTCGTCGTGACTCGTCGTTCTCTGGCCGCCCGGACGCGGCTCGTGGTGCTTGCCCCGGACTCGTTCGATCCGACGCTCGATGGCGTGTTGCGCTGCGCCGCTCAGCTGTCGCGTGTGCGGCGCGTGGTCGGCGGCTGGCTTGATCCGCGCGCGAGCGCCGTGCGGGTGCTGCTCGACCTCGACGCCGAGGGGCGGATGCGCTACTCGCTCGTCGTTCCCGAGCGCGCGCTGCCGGCGGTGCGGGCGGCGCTGGGGTTCTATGACCGGGTCGAGCTGCGCACCATCGAGCCCGAGCACACCAGCCGGCCAGAGGCGAGCACCGAGAACAACAAGCAGGACCGGGAGCAGGGGAAGGGGAAGGAGGGGAGGGGGATGCGGGTGGTGCGCGCCGAGCTGCGTCTGGCGCGGCCCAGCAGCGAGCCGCTCGCTCACTTCGCGTTGAACCCCGATCCGCTGCAGAGCTTCGCCAGGGTCCTCGCGGCGCTGGATCACGAGCGCGGCCAGCAGGCGCAGGTCGCGCTCGACCTGCTGCCCACGACTCCCGCGACGCGCCGGCGGCTGCGGCGACGGCTGTTGCGCGAGGCCCGCCGTCTCGGGGAGCGCACGACGGCCGGCGAGGGCGGCGGGCTGCTCGACGCGCTCGGGGGCGGTCGGCGGACGGGTCGCCAGGCGCCTGCGGAGATGGTCGGCCAGCGCGCGGCGCGGGAGGAGATCGGCGCGAAGCTGCTTGCAGCGGAGCCGCTGTTCGGGCTGCAGGTGCTGGTGCGCTGCCAGGCCCCGGAGAAGGGCCGCGCCGTACAGTGCCTGCAGGGGCTGCTCGGGTGCTTCGACGCGTTCGCGGCGGCCAACTCCTTCCGGGTGGTCGGGGTGCGCCTGTTCGGCCTGGCGTTCCTGGGGTCCGATCTCCCGGGGCGCCGGGGGTGGTTTGACCGGCGGATGCGGACCGGGGTGTTCCGTCCGGCGCGCAGGGGGTTTGTCAGCGCCCGGGAGGTCGCGGGGTTCCTGAAGCCCCCGAGCGTGCACTGCGCTATCCCGGAGGTGCTGCGTCTCGGCCCGGCGGTGTTCCCCGCGCCGAAGGCGCTGCCGACGTTCACCGAGCAGTGCGATGTCGTGCCGCTCGGGCGTGTCGAGGGCGAAAGCGGGGAGCGCGTGGTCGGCCTGCGCCTTGAGGACTCGTTCTTCACCTACATAGCGGGCCGCAGCCGGTGGGGCAAGACCGAGCTCGCGCTCGGCCAGTTCCTGCACCTCGTCCGCGCCGGGCACGGCGGGCTGTTCCTGGACCCCCACCAGGACGCCATCGCCCGCGTGAAGAGCTGCCTCACCGAGGAGCAGTACGCCCGCCGGGTGGTCGAGCTCGACCTCGTCGGCGCGCGTTCGCGGGAGGGGCAGCCGGGGTGGAACCTGTTTGCCGCCAGGAGCCTGTCGGCCGAGGCGGCCGAGGGCCGCGTGGAGGCGATCGTGGACTCCTTCGCCTCAGCGTTGCAGTGGGGGGAGCGCAACAACCGCGCGCTGATGCTCACCACCCAGGCGACCGGCGCGCTGATCGAGCTCGCCGCGGTGCTGCCCGAGGAGCTGCAGCCGACGATCTTTCAGATCCCGACGATCCTCGGCAACCCCGAGTGGCTCGCGGTCGTCCTGCCGTTCCTGTCAGTCCCGCGACGGCAGTTCTTCACCGAGCGGTTCCCCCGCCTCGCCGAAGAGGCGATCACCCCCGTCACGAACCTCATCGACCGGCTGCGCTCCTCCACGCAGCTCGCCGCGTTGCTCGGCGCGCAGACCTCGACGTACGACATCGCCCGCGCGATGAACGAAAAGCGGATCGTGCTCGCGTGCCCGGGCGCCGGGGGCGCCAAGGACAAGCTGATCGCCAACCTCCTGGTCTACGACCTGCTGCACGCCGCCAAGAGCCGCGCGCACATCGCGCCCGAGCGGCGCTCGAGCTTCTACGTGTTCCTCGACGAGATCCAGGTCTTCGACGGCGCCAGCTCGGGGAACCTCGCGGCGCTGCTGGAGCAGACCGCGAAGTACGGGGTCCGCGGGTTCCTGCTCAACCAGAACCCCGAGCGGCTCACGCAGGCGACGCTGAACGCGCTGACGACCAACCGCTCGCACCTGATCGCCACCGCGCTGAACGCGCACGCCGCCGGGCTGATCGCACGCGAGTGGGGCGGAGACCCGCCCGCGGGCGCGATCAGCGGCCTGCCGCGCCGCACGTTCCTCGCGCAGGTCACCCACCACGGCGAGCTGACCCGGCCATTCCTGTTCCACAACCTCGCCGTCCCCGATCTGCTCGCCGACGCCTACCAGCCCGGCCGGGTCGCCCACGCGCAGCCCACGATCGATGAGGCATCCGGGAGAACCCCGGCCGCGCAGACGATCACCGCGCTGGACACCCTCGACGAGCGCATCAAGAGCCACCTCTCAAAACAGAAGAGCGACGGCCCGCAGGACAGCCATGACGGCGCCAAACCCTCCGGCGCAGGGGAGCCCGAACAGTCTTGGTACGGGCCGCCGCCGGCCGCACTCGACGGCGAGGCGGGTGAGTCGTGAGCGTCGCGACCACAGACTCCGGGGCGCTGCCGGCCGTCGCGGTGGCGATGATGGCCAGCCTCTACCGGCACCGGCTGCTGACCACAATGCAGCTGGGAGTGCTGCACACGCCCGGCAAGACGATCGGGTGGACCAGGCAGATCCTGCGCGCGCTCTCACAGCGCGGTCTCGTCGACCGAGTCCAGGGGCCCGGCACCCGCGCGCTGTGGTTTCTGAGCGAGCACGGAGCCGAGACGCTGCAGGCAGCCGGCACGCTCGCCGAGCCCCGCCGCCGTCTGACGAGCGCCGCGCAGGCCGCCGGGCCGCTGCGCGCGCACACCATCGCCGTCAACGACACCGCGATCGCGTTCCTGCGCGCCGCCCGCGAACGCGGCGACGAATGCGACACCGGCTCCTGGCGTCACGAGGTCGCCCACCCAATCTCCCCCGCCCGCGGACGACGCCCCGCGGAGCTGCTGATCGCCGACGCGCTGCTGAGCTATCTGCAGAACGCCCCCGACGGCGGGATCTTCCTGCACCAGCGTTTCATCGAGCTCGACCGCGGCACCGCCCGCCCCGCCGAGCAGCTCGCCGCCAAGATCACCCGCTACGCACGGCTGCGCCACTACACCATCCCCGGCGACACCCGGCCGCTGTGGCGCACCCGCTACCGCTCCTTCCCCCGGCTGCTGATCGTCCTCGCCGACCAGGCCCCCAAACGCATCCACCAGCGCATCCAGCGAACCCTCGCGCTGCACCGCTCCGACCCCACCAACGACAGCGACGGGACAGTCCCCGTCTCCTTCGTGACCCTCCCAGACCTCACCGAGCAAGGTCCGTTCGCGCCGATCTTCATCTCCGCCGAGCACCCCGAGCAGCCCGTGGACTGGCTCGGCCAACCAAGCCCGACCCTCAACCAGAGGTGAACATGACACACCCTTCACGCACCCCCCGCCGCTGGCAGATCAGACACGCCGACTGCCTGAGCGCGCTCCCCCGGCTCCAGGCCGCGACAGTCGACGCGGTCATCACCGACCCGCCCTACGGCATCAGCTTCAACGGCATGGCCTGGGACCGCCCCAACACCCTCGACCCGGCACGGCCGGCAGGCCGGCGCCGCGTAAAGACGAACCCGGCCACCGCGTTTCAGATGTTCAGCGCGCAGTGGGCGAGCGAGTGCCTGCGCGTCCTGAAGCCCGGCGCCCATCTCGCCGCGTTCGCCGCCCCAAGGACCGCTCACCTGCTGGCGTGCGGTCTTGAAGAAGCCGGGTTTGAACTGCGCGACGTGCTGATGTGGATCCACTCCCAGGGCTACCCCGCCTCTACGGGCCTGCCCGGCCACCCGGGGTGGGGCACCGGGCTGAAGCCCGCATACGAGCCGATCCTCCTCGCCCGCAAGCCCCTCGACGGCACCCTCGAGCAGAACCTCGCCCGGCACGGCACCGGGGCGCTGCACATCGACGCCTGCCGCATCGCAGATCCGGCGGAGCCGTGCCCCGGCGAGGGAAGGGCGCACACCCGCGCCCGCGGTGCGAGCGAGCGGGGGCGCTGGCCCGCGAACCTCGCGCTCTCCCACCACCACTCCTGCCGGGAGCGCAGATGCAACCCCGGCTGCCCCGTGCGGCTGTTCGGCGAGCGCGAGCGCTTCTTCTACTGCGCCAAGGCATCCCGCCGCGAGCGCGAGAGCGGCTGCGAGCGGCTCCCCCGGCGGACCATCCAGACCCTCAAGATCGGCGCCCAGGCCGAGCGCGACGCCGAGGCCCGTCCCGTCGCCAACATCCACCCCACGGTCAAGCCGATCGATCTGATGCGCTGGCTCGTGCGGCTAATCACCCCGCCGGGAGGGCTTGTGCTCGACCCCTTCACCGGCAGCGGCTCGACCGGCGCCGCAGCCGTGCTCGAGGGCGCGCGGTTCCTCGGGATCGAGCGCGAAGGCGACTACATCCCGATCGCCAGGGCACGGATCAAGCACTGGGCCCACCGGCCCCGCGAGGGCCGCGAGCAGCGCGCGCGAGGAGACGCACGATGACCGCCGCCTCCAAGGACGAGTCCCGGACAGCCGCCTGTTGTCCGCGCGATAGGACAGCCGCGCCCGCGAGGAGCCGAGACCGCGCGAGCGGGCGATCCGCCTGCTCGCGAAAGGACTTGAGATCGACCGCGGATCGAGCTAGACATGTAGAGCCCAAGCCCGCCCGAAGGCGCGCGACAGACGATGACCTGGCCAGCGCACGGATCACCATCTCGATCGAGCAGATTGCCCCCGGCAGCTCGCTCGACGAACGGTTGCGCCGTGAGCAGACTCGGGCATTGCTCGACCTCCTGGTCGACGTCGCGGCCCGACGCGAGGCAAAGCAGCGAAGGGCAGACCGTCCGCAATCAACAAGCGGCCCGGCGGTGCTTGGAACACCCCGGGCCCGACACCGAAGGGCTTAGCTTCGATGCACGCATACCGTAGCCCCAAACGGCAGACGGCCAATCGCGCTCAGAGCACGTCCGTGGGTGTCGGCAACCGAGAGGAGCCGAGATGACCACGAGCACCGATGTCACCACCACCGTCACCAAGTCAGTCGCCGTAGACCTGATCTTGAAGGCCGGCTTCGGGCAAGACCCGCAGGGCCGCTGGTTTGGCCCTGACAAGCGCTGGACTTGGGCAACCGACGAGGCGCTCACCTGGGCGCTCGTCGCTCTCGCCGAGCAGGAATGAGGCCGTGATGCGCTTCGCGTGGTATGGCCGGCTTTCAACGAAGGACAAGCAGGACCCGACGCTGTCGTTTCCTACGCAGCGGGAGGCATGCGAGCACAAGGCCGGTGAGCTCGGGGGCCGGATCGCGTGCGAGTTCACCGACCAGGAAACTGGACGGCGTGACGACCGCGAGGCTTGGAGCGAACTCGTCGCCGAGGCTCGCGACCGCGATTCCCGCCGCTTTGACGCCGTCGTCATCTACTCCACGTCCCGGCTCGCGCGCGATCTCTTCCACGCCCTCGCATTCGAGCGAGAGCTGGCGCGCGCCGGGGTGAAGGTCTACTTCGCTATCGCCGCCGGAGACCAGACGAGCCCCGAGGGACGCCTCATGCGCCACCTCTTTCAGGCGCTCGACCAGTTCGAGGTCGAGAAGCTCGGACGAGAGGTGCGCCGCGGGCAGACCGAGAACACCCGCCAGGGCTACCGCAACGGCGGGCGCGCACCACACGGCTACCAGCTCAAGCACGTCGCGCACCCCGACCCCCGCCGCGCACGCTCGGGCGACCACAAGTCGATCCTCGAGCCCGATCCCGAGCAGGCGCCCGTGATCGTGGAGATCTTCGAGCGCTACCTCGACGGCTCGGGATTCAAGGAGATCACCAACCACCTGAACCGCCCCGGCGGGCCACCCTCCCCGAAGCACGTCGACAGCAAACGCAACACCGCCGGCAAGTGGTCAAAGACGACGATCCGCGCGATCCTCGAAAACCCTGTCTATACCGGCCGGCTGTGCTGGAACCGCCTCGACTTCCGCCAGACCAAGCTCGGCGAGGGGCCGCTGATCCGTCGCCCCGAAGAGGAATGGGTACAGGCCGAGCGCCGCCACGAGGCGATCATCTCCGACGACTGGTTCCAGCGAGCCCAGGAACAGCTGACCAACCGCCCCGCGACGGAGGGCTCACGACGCCGCAGCCCCCAGCGGCGCACCTACGCGCTGCGCGGGATCGTCCACTGCGCCACCGGGCACAACCCGCTGCGCATGCATGGCAAGGAGCGCAAGGGCATCACCTACTACGCCTGCTGCTACCGCATCGCCTACGGCGACAAGGCCGCCGAGGCACTCGGACACGGCAAGTGGCAGTACGTCCGCGAGGACGTACTCCTGCCCGCCATCGACCGCTTCTTCGCCACCAACATCTTCGGTGCCCAGCGCATCCATCACCTCCGTGCTCAGCACGCCGACCTCGGCCGATCAGTCGCTACCGAGGACACCCAGGAGAACGAGCGGCTGCGCGAGCAGGTCGCCGATGTCGAGCACCGCATCGAGCTGCAGGTCCGCGCGATCGAGGCCGGCATCGAACCCGCGCTCGTCAGCGCGCGCATCGACGCGCTCAAGCACGAGCAGCGGGACCTCCAGCGTGCCCTTGCCGCGAGTGAACGCTCCATCGCCAGCCGCCCCCACACCGACCTCGACAGCGCCTGCGAGATCCTCGACCAGCTGCCTCTCCTCGAGAACGAGTTCGCCGAGGCGGACCCCGAGCTGCGCCGCCAGGTTCTCGACGCCTTCAAGTTCTCCCTCGAGATCGACCGCAACAAGCCCGAGATACGACTGAGGGCGCTCATCTCGAGCGCCCTCAAAGCCACCAATCTTCAGGATCTTGTCGCTAATGGGTCCATAGCGGGGGCGGGATTCGAACCCGCGACCTTCGGGTTATGAGGTCGCGGCAGGTAGGTTGTGTACGGGCGCGTTGCCCCTGTTTATTGGGGTTGTGGGTGGTTCGCTCGGGCTGAATTCGCTCAAATTGGAACGACGAATGGAACAATGGCTCATCTTCTCCACGGGACATCGACGCACGGCGCCCCATTTGGATGGCTACGGTCCTGGGCACGCACACCAAGCAACCCGCCGAGACGCTCGAAATGGTCAAGGGTCGATTCCCGCAACGTGCGAGAAGCCTTCACGTGGCCAGCCGCTGACATGGTTACCGTGCCGCCATGGACCCTGTATTGGATCCCACTGAAGGCAGGCAGGAAGGGTTGCAGAGCGAGCTTCGCGCAGCGCTGCGCGCGGGTCGTTTCGAGGACGCACGCATCCTTGTGGATCGGATAGCCGGCGAACCCGACACCGAGCGATGGCTCGTGACGGGCATGCTCGAGGAGATCGGCCTCTCGCTTGCACACGCAGGGCGGCACGACGAGTCGATCGCGACGTTTGAGCGCGCGGTCGAGCTCGGGTGGGACGTGGTGCCGGACGGACGTTGTGAGATCGCGCGGGTGCTGTTGCTGGCAGGCCGCCACGAGGAAGCCGACTCGCTGTGGAGTGAGTTGCGAGCGAACGACGCTGGTGGGGTTTGGACGTTGAACGCTGGTGGGCTCGCCTACAACGAGGTCGGACGCGATCAGGAGGCAGCCGAATGGCTGGCGGAGGGCTTGCGCGTGGCTCTCGCCCGCGATGATCCCGAGCGCGTTGTAGACCAGATGTCGGACGCGCGGCGGCTGAGTCTGCGACGCCTCGGCCGTGAGCTGGACGAGCTCGAGCGTGACGTCGATGCGTTTCGGGCACGGGCCGCAAAGCTCGAGCAGGAGCGAGCGGTCGAGTTGCGCGTGGCGGCGAAGCAGGCGGGCCTCCCGGTCCGTGGACGGACGACGACTATCGCGTGGATGACCGAGGCAGAGGATCGGCTCGCTCGCACACGCTGGCCGGAGTGGGCCAGCGGGTTGAACGACGATGGGCCGTACGATGAGCACAGGGAACGGATGGAGCGGCGGCTGCGCGAGCTACGTGCGGACGGGGATGGTCCCTTCGTGGTCGTGGCAATCGACTCCGACGATTACGCGACGTGGTGTGACGAGCGGGACTATGAGCCGGCCGATCGCCGCTCGCGCGCCTCGTTTGTGGAGTTTGAGCGCGAGGCGGGCGGCGGGCGACGTTGGCCGCCAAGCCGCAACGAGCCGTGCTGGTGCGGAAGCGAGCGTAAGTACAAGCGTTGCTGTGGAGCCCTGCCGGCAGACGCTCTCGCCCAAACCGCTGCGTAACGCCATGCCGGTCGAGCTGACAGAACGCGAGCTCCGCGACACGGTCGCCGTGATCGGCGAGTGGGATCAGGACGGCGCCCGCGAAGCGCAGTCCGCGCTCGAATGGTTGGGCTGGGGAGGCGAGGGATCGCTATTTCTACGTCGTTACGAGGTGCAGCTGTTCGTCTGGTACACGCTGCCGCGCAAGTTCCTGACGTCGCTCGAGTCCAAGCGCGAGGTGGCTGAGATGCTGGCCGGTACGCTCGAGCGGCTCGGCGGGCGCGCCGCCAGCTACGCCGACGTGTGCCGCTCGGCTGAGACCCACGAGCTGCTGTGCGCGTGGGAGGCCGAGGATCCCTCCGCGTGGCAGCGCCTGCGAAACCTGCTCGACAGTTCCGGGATCGAGCCGCCCGACACCGAGCTGCTCGCCTGGGGCAGCGTCATGGGCCTCGAGGAGGCGCGCGCCCGCGAGCAGGTAGCGACCGCACTCGAGGAGGCGATCGAGCAGGGACGGCTCTCGCCCGACGCACCGGGATTCCGCCGCGCTCAGGCGAAGGTCGCCGACGCGGCGCTGCGCGCGCCGGAGGATGGAGGCGATGGACGCAGCCGCTTGGAGCTGGTGCACGCCGAGCGCCTGGAGCGGTGGGCGCAGCGCGGGAATACGCGCGGCAGCGACGAGCGCCGCGCGATCCTCGAGCCTGTCGTCGCTCTCCTCGCGGCCAAGCCGACGAGCGTCGATTCCGAGATGGCGCGCGGGGCCCTGGCACCGGCCCTTTGGCTCTTGGAGCAGGCGAACGACGGTATCGCGCTCACGCAAACGGGCAGGCTCAATCGCGCGTTCGTGCGCGAGGTCGCCGAGCGCTGGCCGAGCTGGTGGCGCGCCGATCTGTACGGTCCACCCAACCGCCAGGACGACCTGGGGCTGCTGTGCGAATTGGACGATCTGCTGCGTCGCCTGCGGCTCACACGTCGCCAGGGTCGCCGGATTCTGACCACCGCTCGCGGCCGCAAGCTGCAGACGGACCCGCCGATGCTGCTCCTGACAATGGCGATGAAGCTGCTCGCGGGCGAGGACTTTCGGGCCGCGTGCGCCGAGCTCGCGGTCGCATTGATCATCGACGGCGCCGAAGCCAGCTACTCGGACACGCTCGCCGATCGCGTCCATCCAGCGATCGCCGCCGAGGGCTGGCAAGCGGAGGGACAAGCCCCCGACGTGCGCGATGTCAGATGGACCGTCGCTGATTTCCTGCGCCCGGCCGAGGCGATCGGACTGCTTCAGCGCGAGGAAAGCAGCTCGCGCCTGCGACCGGACCCGCTGACCCTCACCGAGGCCGGTCGCGCGGCCCTGATCGCGGGACTGCGTGAGCGCGCACTCGCGCCGGCGACCGGGCCGTACTGAGCAGGCCTGGACGGCGGGAGGGCCGCCCGTTGCCGGCTCAAGCGCCCAGCAGGCGTGCCGACCAGTCACGCACGACCGACACCTGCTCCCGCACGGCGGGGCGATCAAGCACTTCTTCGAATCTGTCCTCATACCGTGCGGCGACCGCCCACGGCGTCAGCTCCTCAATCTGCTCCCGGCCCTCGGAAAGATCGATTCCGTGATGCTCCAGAAGGGAGGTGAGATAGCCGATGCTGTGCGTCCGGTCGTAATCGATCTCGTGGAACGTAAGTACCGCCTTCAGGCGCTTCTCGATCGCCTGTTGCGCGTGAAAGCCCAGCACATCGTCGGGCACGTCTGAGTCATCGAGCAGCCGGTCGAGGATCGACTCATCCCCTTCGGCCTTACGCACCAGCAGCAGCGCCAGCTCGCGTGCTTCAGGACTCGGCGACGACACGGCCCTGGCTCATAGCCTCATGAATCATCGTGCCCTTGACCGACTCCCACTTCCGGACATGCTGCTCGCTGGCTACCACGACATCGGCCGGAATCAAGAGCCGCCCGAGAATCCTGCCAAGGCGCACCATCTCGCCAAAGCGGTCGTCGACCTCACGCTCGATCACTAGGAAGTCGAAGTCGCTTCGCTCGTCCCCATCGCCGCGTGCGCGCGACCCGAACAGGATCACCTTGGCCGGCGGCGCTGTCGCCTCGATCAGCGCTCGTCCGGCGCGCTCAATCGTCACCCCGTCTGCTGTGGCGCTCATCGTGCTTGCTCCTGCGTTCGGCTCTCATCCGACGCCGACGACTGGGTTGTGCTGAACGCCCGCTCGACCAGCTGCGCTCCGTTGGTCGGGTCGGGGGCGTAGTGGCGGTAGATCTCGGTCGTCTTGGCGTCAGCGTGGCCCATCCACTCCTGGATCGCGCGCAGCGGAGCGCCAGCGGCCGCCATCTGCGTACCGAACGTGTGGCGCAGCTCGTGGAAGGTGATCTCACGCACACCTGCCCTGGTGATGGCCTCACCGAAGCGCTTTCGCATCTTCGACGGGTCGAGCACGTTGCCGGTGTGGGGATGGCAGAAGACGAGATCCTCGTCTGTGCGGTAGGCCGAGCGCTGGAAGTGAAGCTCGAGCTCTCGCGCCAGGCGGTCGGCCATCGGCACCGAGCGGCCCTCGTGAGACTTGGGGCTGTCGAACTTCCCGCGGGTGAAGTTGTCGGCGACCCGTACCCTGCCCGCCAGCCAATCGACATCCATCCACTTCAGCGCCAGCAGCTCGCCCTGGCGCAGTCCGGTCAGGGCAGCGGCCAGGTAGAGCGGCCGCTCGA
This sequence comes from uncultured Solirubrobacterales bacterium, assembly GCA_963833205.1. GTDB lineage: Bacteria > Actinomycetota > Thermoleophilia > Solirubrobacterales > Solirubrobacteraceae > Palsa-744. The sequence continues at coordinate 252,179 of CAWHWZ010000001.1, forward strand.
CGGCGCCCAGCGGATCGTCGGGGGCCGCGTCTATGAGCTTGTTGAGCTCGCGGGGCTGCAGGAAGCGAATGCGCCGGTGCGGCGAGCGCGCCTTCTTGGGGCGATCCACGTGCGCAACAGGATTGGTCAGAACCCAACCGCGCTTGAGCGAGAAGGCAAAGACGCCGTGCAGGAAGTTCAGGTGGTTCTGGACCGTCTTGCTCGACAGGCCGCCTGCGCGCTTGTGCTTGAGGTAGGAGGCGACCCTGGCTGGGTCGATCCTGTCGATCGGCGTTTCCCCGAAGAACCCTTCGAGGTGTCCGCGCAGGTAGCCGCGATAGTCCTGGATCGTCGAGCGCTTGCGGTCCATCACATGCTCCAGGTGATCGATGTAGAGCGCACCGGCGTCGGCGAGGGTCTTACGCTCCGCGGTGGCGAGCACGAGATCGTGGTCGATCCGCTTGCGAAGCTCGCGCTCGGCCTGAACCCGCGTCAGACCGCTCGTGCTGCCCTGCGAGCGCTTTGGACCGATCTTGCGCTGGACTCGCCTCGTCCCAGCCCGCCACGAGCCATACCAGCTCTCCCTGCCCATCTTGTCCTTGTAGACGAAGAGACGACCACTGCCGTAAGAGCGCTTAGCCATGACCGCTCGATTGTAGGCGGCAGGGCGGCCGGCGATCATCGGAGTCGAGACGGCGCGACACCGGGGATGCGGCCCGGGACGCGTGGGCGTGCGGTCAGGCATGGGTGTTATCCGCTAGCCACTCCTCCAACATTCGTTGTGTGAACCGGATATGGCGGCCGACCCGTACGCACGGAAGGCGACGAGCCCGCACAGCTTCGTAGATCCAGCTCGTCCTCACGGAGAGCAGCCGGGCTGCTTCCTCCGGTCGCAGCAGTGGGTCTTGCAGCCGCGCACTCGGCGAATCGGCGATGGACGGCTCGTTGGTCGACTTCGTGATGGGCGTCATGCGGTTCCCTTCGGAAGCTCGTGGTTTGATGCTGTCTCGGTTAATGACCGCCACGCGCGCCAAACGGCCAACAAGTTGATCAGCGTCCACCGCGAGCCGCGCCACGCTCGGGTGCGCGATCGCGATTCCGCGCGGTACGGGTGAGCCAGCGCACGAGGCTTGGCGGTCGCATCCGCCCGAGGTCAAATCCCGGCCCCCAACGTGGGTCGGGCAGCTCGGGGTGCGCGAGCGAGGGTGTCTGCGCACGACTCTGGCGCATCCGGCCGGCGAGTTGCATAACGCGCCGCTCGTCCTGGCCCTCGGCGCCGAGCTCGTCGCGGGCGAGGAACCACTCGGTGGCCTGTCGGGCGCGGCTGGCCTCGACGTAGGCGGTCTCCTTGCTGGTCTGCCAGCCGCCGGTGAGCACCACGGAGCGCTCGACGGTGGCGCCCTGCTGGCGGTATACGTGCTGGGCATAGCCGAGACGCAGAGACTCCAGATCCTCGCCCGCGAGCCCAACCTGGCGGTCGGAGCCGTCGAGCGTGATGGTCAGGCCGCCGTGTTCGTTGACGTGTGCGACCTGGCCGCGGGCGCCGTTCTCGATGCGGGACTGTCCTGGTGGCCTGTGCTGGGCGGTGAACGCGATCAGATCGCCTTCGCGAAGCCCGTAGTGCAAGTGCGGGAGCGGAACCTCGCGAGGGCCGAGTTCGCCGCGTTCGGCGCGTAGGTGTTGGGCGCGGGCGTTGAGCCGGTCGATCTCCTTGTTGGACGCGTCGGCGATCAGCGCGACCTGGCGGATGTCGTGCTCCTCGGTGAGGGAGATCCAGCGTTGCACGGCGGCCTCGCCGGCCTGCTCGCGAGTATCCATGAAGTGGAGCTGGCCGCGGGCCTGGTAGTGCGCCATCGCGCGCTCCGGTTCACCGGCCCGCAGCGCGGCCCACGCTCTGCGCTCCTCGGGATCGTGGGTACGGTGAATGTCGGCGAGTTCGGCAACCGGAGCGTGGCCGGCGATGCGGTCGAACATGCCGCCCGGACCGATCGAGGGGAGCTGCTTGCCGTCGCCGACCGCGACCAGCTTCGCCCCTGAGTGCTCCATCAGCTCGGTGAGTCCGTCCAGGCGCTTGTGGTCGGCCATCCCGGCCTCGTCGAGAAACACCGTCGTGTCCTGGCCAACCTGCACCGTGCCCGTGTTCGCGCGAGCTACCAAGGCGTCCAAGGTGAGCGTGCGTCCGGCAAGCACGGGGCTGTCTGCGCCGAGACGCTCCGCGGTGGAGCCCGACACAGCGACGCCAATGGTGTCGCGGCCGACGATCTGCTCTGCGCGTGCGGCCGTGTCGATCACGACGCCCTTGCCTGTCCCGGCGGGGCCGACGAGAACCGCGACTCGCTCAGGCCCTGTCAATGTTCGCAGCGCCCGGTCCTGCTCCGGGCTCAGGCGTCCGGCGATGCGCTCGGCGACCTCGCGCGCGGCGTGGGCTCTGGCAGCGTCACCCACATCCCGCCCGGCGGGCTGGGCGAGGGCGGCGATCCGTCGCCCGATCGCCTGCTCCTGGGCGCGAACCGCGAGTGTGGTCATCCGTCCGCCCTCCAAGCTGAGGACCCGCCGGTCACGAACCATGCCCCGCGCGATCCCGAGGGCCTCATCCGGCGTTATCTCCCCGGCGGTCTGCTCCAGCACGACGCTGCGCAGATCGCGCTCCTGAAAGACGGCTTGGTGCTCGGTCAGCCGCGCCTCCACCCGGTCCTCGACCGCACGCTCGGGCCGCATGCGCTCGGGGCCGGCGAGCAGCCGCAGTGCCTCGTCGGGGCCGAACCCGTAGCGACCACCCGTCTCCGTCCAGACATGCTGCAAGTCGCTTCGGGTGGTGAGGGTCTTGGCGCGGCGGTTCTCAAGCGCCAGCTCGCGCAGCTCCCCATGCTCAGGCGCACGGCCATGACGGGCCCGAAACCGCTCCGCGGCTCTCGCGACCTCACGGCTGCGACCGGAGAACGCCTCGGACAGCTCCCTCGGCACCCCGGCAATCTCGAAATACCGGCCGTCCTTTCCCGTCGCCTGCTCGATCTCATAGCCCTCCCGTGTCAGCTCACCGGCAAGCGCGGAACGGTAGAACGCGCCCAGCTCACGTGCGCTGCGAAAGACCGGCCGCGAGGCGACCGCGACGAACCGCTCGTCCTCGCGCACGGCCCCGGCGATCACGACGTGGCTGTGCAGCTGCGGGTCTGGGGCCTGCGCGCCCGAGACGCCCCTGGCGGTCGTGTGCCGGTACTCCGCCGCAATCACATCCCGCGCGGGCTCCTCGACCACCTGGCCGCCATAGCGGCGCCGCACGAGTGGCACTCGCTCGCGCATGTAAAGAATCGTCTGCTCGACAGCGCGGGCGTGCGCCGCCTCGATCTGTTCCCGCTGCCACGGGTCGCCCAACGCCCACACCGTCGAGACCGACTTCGGGGCGCTGAACGTCACATCGATCCCGCCGCCCCGGCCGCCACCGGCGCCCTCCCGCCGCAGCCATCGTCCTGTGCCAGGGTGACGGCCCTCCATCAGCGCGATGAAGTCAGCGCCATCCACCGGCTCGCCCGCCTCGATCCCCAACCGGGCGAGCGTCTCCTCATCGGCGAGCCAGCGGCCCGGGGCCTGCGCCATCTCCCCATCCGGGGTCAGGTAGTAGTCCCCACGCTCGGGCTCCACCGTCTTGCCCTCCAGGTAGCGGGCGTACCCGCCGCCTCGGGACGCACCTATGCTTGCCGCCGTCATCACATGGTTAATGACCGTCAGCACGGCGAAGCGGCCAACGAATTTGCACAGCAGGCGCACAGCAACAGCATCCTTGTGCATCTGGTCTGTTCTGGCCGTTGGAGCGAAGCGATCGGGGTGCCGAGCCCGCCGCAAGGGGACGGTTTTGCGACAGGCCGGTAACGGCTGACAGGATGGCGTGACGCGGTATCGCCGATGCGGCGCAGATCGTCCTGTAGTGAAGGATCGGTTGAACTGGGCTGGCGTCACCGCGACCGTAAGGCGAGGCCCGAGGCGCTCAGCGGGTCTGCTCAGGCTCGCCCGTCCTGCAATCCTCTCCTACGAAGATGACGTGAAGCGGCCACGACACCGATCCTGAACTCATCGAGCGTTTCGAGTGAGCGCAGCAGCGCGCCCATCGCGGGCTTGCCACCATCGGAGCGCTGCCAGTTGGCGACAGCTGCCGCCACCTCATCGATGGTGTGCGCAGCGGGGTTGAAGCGGTCTGTGCATAACCGAGATCGGCGGCTTCGTTGGTGCGCAGTCCCATGTCGGGGTAACTCCCGATGATCGGAGGATCCGCGACGAGCAGAGAATGCTGGGCAGGCTGACAGCTCGGCGCATTCGCGGTCAGTGCCTGCGACCTGCTTCGGCCTCGGCGACTACAGCGGCCTGGACGTCCTGGAGGGTGACCGAGCCCTCGTCTAGCTGGCGGCGCATCTGCCTCCAGTCCTCCTCCGTGAACGTGTCCGTTGCGAGCTCGAGCGTCACGCTACCCCACCCGTTCAGCTGGGTCCACCGCCGGAGAAGCTGGGCGTTGATCTGCTCAAGCAGGTGCGTGCGGAGCTTGCAGACTGCGATTCGGGAGCGCAGCATCCGCTCAGCCATGAAGTAGTCAGTCGTCTCCTCGACCCAGGGGAATGCGAATGCCTCGTAAGCGCCGGGGTAGTAGAGCATGTCCTTGATGCGGGCGGAGTCGAGCTTTTGGCGTTCGAGGGCCTGGCGATATGCCCCCGCGCGGCCGCGGGCTATCGGGAGGAATGTCTCCTTGGGTTCTGCGCCGGCGCGGGCCGCGAGCAGTCCTCTGCGCATTTCCCGCTCGATCCGGCGGCGAAGCTTCGCGGTGGCTGCGACGGGGGAACGCCCGCCCGTTGGAAAGGGCCAGCTGACGTGGAGGATCTCCTGGGCGGGGAGCGCGACGAGCTGATCTTGGGGTTCCGCGACGATGATCCCTGGCTCTTCGAACGCACGGTGGCTCACGAACTGCTCGTAGATCTCGCCGCGCCGACGCACGGTCTCGGGACCCATCCAGGTAGCGCGTTCGAGCCGATACGGCTCTGCGGCAGCGGGCCGCTGGAAGTCGAGGTGGACGATCAGCTCCCCGTCAAGGATGAGCTGCTTGACCCAAGCGTGCAGTTGCATTGGAAGTGTCGGTTCGTCCCACAGGCTTTCTCGGCCGCGCTCGAAGACCACGTCGGCGATCGCGTCTACTTGCTCTGGGTGCTCGCCGATGACCCGCAGGCTGCTCTGGTCGATCCCGGGGATCACGGTGTCAGCCAGCCCGCGCGAGGCGACGAACACGTCTGTGCCACCAAACCCATCCTCTACCCCCGCGAGCGTGCCGAGCGCGAACGCGGCATAGCGGTCGCGCCACCAAAGCGCCCGACTCTGCCCGCGACGTTTGCGTCTCAAGCCTCAAGCCTCCGGGCGTGGACCTCGCGCAGCATCAGAATGAGCCGCACGCGTGTTAGCCGGCGCTCTTCGAGCGCGTCCTTGACGAGCGCGTCGAGGCACTCGTCGGGACCGAACATGAGATCCGCGCCGGCGATCAACGGCGAGGGGTGCTGCTTCTGCAGGCTGTAACCGATGCCCCCGTCGCGGACAGGGATGTCCGGCAGTTCGCGCACGGCGCGCGTGAGCGGCTGAAACCAGCGAATGTGGGTGATCGAGGGGATCGTGAGTGGTTTCAGGTGCTGCTCAAGGATGTTCGCAAGCCCGTCGAGAGCGGGGAACGCCAGTAGGAGCGCGCGCATCGTCTCGTGTAGGTGGTCGCTGCGTTGGTCGAGCTCGCCCCAGCCGTAGATGCAGGCAGTAAGAGCCTATCCGGATAACCCCATGACGCCCATCTGTTGCCAGGTGATCAGGGCGAGGCAGAACTTCAGCAGGGCGTCGTGGTTGACGGGCTTCTTTGACCAGCGGATCAGCAGGGCGCGGTAGCGGTTGATCCAGGAATGGATGCGCTCCACGACCCAGCGACGGGCTCGGTGGCCGAGATCCTTTCGTAGTTCCAGTGCCTCCTCGCCACGACTGCGGATATGTGCCGTGAAGTCAAGACCCTCAAGGAGCTCGCGGATGAAATCGTGATCGTAGGCCTTGTCCAAGCAGACGCCCTGGGGATGCTCCTCGGTGGGTCCGGGACGATCGATGGGGACACTCTGAATGGTCTCCTCGGCGAGCTTGCAGTCGTTGCGGTTGGCGCCTTCGATCGCCAGGCCGACTGGGATTCCCGCGGCCTCGCACATCACGCTGCGCTTGACACCGAGCTTGCCGCGATCGGTCGGGTTCGGCCCTGTCTTCCCGCCTCCCAACGGGCTTTTCCCATCGATCCATCGATCGACAGCCAGCTCCAGTCGATCCCCACCTCCTCGTCGTAATCACGCAACGCCTGTTCCCACAGCGCATCGAAGAACCCCGTCTGCTGCCACTCCTGGAAGCGATCGTGCGCGGTGGAGCCCGAGCAGATCCCGGTCGCGTCCAGCGCACGCCACTGACAGCCGGTGCGCAACACAAAAAAGATCCCATCGAGTATCACCCGGTCCGGCACCCGCGGGCGCCCACCACCAAACCTGTGCGTATTGACGTGCTCGGGGATCAGCGGCTCGATCCGCTGCCACATCTCATCCGGGATCCGAAACACACCCGCCATCGTGCGGCGCTTTGAACCCTCCACCGGCGCATCATCGCCGACAGGCCCCGACATCTGAGGTGCTGCAAGGTTGTTGTCCATGCAGGCCAGCTACGACGGCACACCCCCGAACCCTGCCTGGTTATCCGGATAGGCTCTAAGGTAGGTGAGGTCGAAGGTGATCTCGATCGCGTGCATTGGGTTGCTCTGTCCCTCCCGGGCGCGAGCGATGAGACTCGCGACCGCGGTAATCCTGAGCATCTGGTAGGCAGCTTGCCACTCGCCCGAGGCGGCAAGCACCCGGGCGGCCCTCGCCGTGTCGAGTCGCAGGTCTTCAGCCTCAGTCGCGCCAAGGTGTTCGATCGCGGTGAGCAGTGGAGACGCGAGCGGCTGAATGTCTGGCAGGGGCAGTCCGTGGTGAGTGATCCGCAGAATCGTGCGGATCGTCATCCGCACGACGATGCTGGCGCCGGCCTCGCCAGGCTTCAGCATCGTGAGCTGCGTATGGCAGTACTCGAGTGCGTGCTTGCACATGAGCTTCTGCTGTTCTTTGAGGCGCGGGCGTCGACGCTGTTCGATCTCCGTGAGGATCACGGGCTCGGGCGTTACTGTCCTTCCGGCGACCTCGTGCTCCGCGGTAATCATGCGGGCGAGCAAACGAGCGTCCTCCTGGGCAGCCCAAGGAAGCCGGCGAAGACGCCGCTCGCCGTTCCAGGGCTTGGTCGCCAGGATTTGCTGCGCGGTGGTGGAGAGTCCGTTGCCGGCAGCCTCAACCAGCAGCCAGGGGACGGTCATAATCGGCTCGGCGGTCTCCGGGGAGGCGCGCATCGCGGGGTGGCCGGCTAGATCCTTTAGCTCGCCCAGGAATATCTCGACGGCTTCGTGATCCTCCTGGTACCAGGAGATCTGCAGCGGCAACGCCCACAGCCCAAACAGGCCTTTGGAAACGAGGGGATGCTCTGCCATCGGGCCATCCGTGAGATCTCGGAGCGCCTCCGCGAGGCGCCGCTCAAGATAATGATGCTCCGGGATCTGCATCGTCGGATTCATCGCACCTTCGCTCGCGAGGTGTTCCTCGATGTCGGCGCTTGACGGAGGCAGCCGTTGCTCGTGACGTTCAAAGAACAAGCTGTCGGGATCGAGTTCGTGCTTGACGTAGCTGTAGTGCAGGACGAACGCGGCGAGTTGGCCGAGGGAGGCGGCGATATCGGTCGGGTCGCCCTCGCGGGCGAGCCGACCGAACAGATCGCTGTAGATCTGAAGGTCGCCCAAGACGACGCGCCTGGAATGGTCCTGAACCGAGCGCCCTGAGCCCGGGCGTCGGGCGCGCGCGAGCGCAGCCCGCATGTCCCCGCTAAGGCTGTTGGCGATGCTCTCGGGCAGGTAGCCGACCAGGCCTGCACGGCGGTAGCTGATAAGCGATACCACAGCGACGGTGCCAAGCGCAAGGGCGAGCGCCGCGGACACGTACGGACGATAGGGGAGAAACTGGTAGAGCGCGATCACCCACAGGCTGTAGGCGAACGCAAGCGCCAACAGCCGTACGACGCTCGCGCCGATCCGCTCCCGCAAGAGGAACGCCACGATGCTGGTCGAGCGGTACCGGTCGGCGGTCGCCTGCCAAGCGATCAGACTGATCGACAGCACCAAGCCGAGGATCGTGGCAGTGCCACCGGCGACCGCGGCGAGCAGGATCGTGACAGTCCCAGCGTCCGGGAGCGAGAAAGTGGTGGTAAGCCAATGATGGATCCCGAGCGCTTCGGTGAAGGGAGCGCCAAGGCGACGCGCTGCTTCGTCGATCCCGATGCCGAGGGCGATCAAGGCGACGAGAGCACCGAGCAGGGGCAGCTGTTCCTTAACCAATCCTGTGGTGGCGCGTGCGGGCTCTACGCGGTCCGGGAGGCGCGCCCGGCCGATCCGCAGCTCCTCACCTACACGCAGGGCGCGCAGATACCCGTGGCCGAGGAGTCTCCCGGTGCGCAGCTGGAGCGCTGCAAGCGCAACCGATTCTCCAGGCTCGCGGAGCAGACGCAGGCGGCGTAGGGGCCGGCGGTGGCGTAGAGCACGCAGCTGAAAGCGCCACCAGAGCCGCCACCGACGTAGCCGAAGACGAACGCGGATCACGTCTGGGCCAGCATCGCTTGAGTCAACCATCTCGATCAGCCTTCACTTTTGGAGGCACGTCGATTCTCGGCACCAGTGGTCCCCTCGATCGTCGCGCGGCCCAGTTCGCCGAGCTCCCATCTGTGATCGGGCAATGCGGTGAAGCTGGAATGTCCCCGAAGAAATCGCGACAGGCGTGTCCTGGTCACCGGCGAATCAGTCGACTCGCACACGGTAAGGAGCGCGTCGGTCGTACCAGGGAGCCTTTGCGTCGCCAGCTTGCGAGCGCAGATCGACTCCATACTTCGTGGCAGCATTGGTCTCTCGAGGCGCGATGCGAGTTCGCCTTCCCTCTGCTCGCGTCGCTGCATCGCGGGAGCGCTGGCATCAAGCAGACGGTTCCCATGATCCACGATCGCCGCTCGGATGACACGCATGCGCCGGAGTGCCTCATCTTTGTTGTCTAGCAGCAGTAGAACGCCGATCCCTGCGGCCGCGAGCGCCAGCAGCGGCTCGGCCGCGATGGCCTGCCAGGCCAACTGTGCGAAGAGCCCAAGCAGCCGAGCGAGAAGGAGCGCTGCGTGGGCACCACCGTATATAGACGCGTCGAGCTCGACCAGATCGCCGAGCACGGTCAGCGCATCCGCCCATTCGACGGTTCCTAGGCCGACGTCGCTGAGGTGGTGATCGCGGGTCAGAAGGAGGCTCGGTGCCGTTGCGACTGCCAGGCGCGCGAATGGGCGATCCTCGATATCGGTGACTGCCTCGATCTGAGGATGTCCGGCACACATCGAGTCGGGGACCTCTACAAAGCGGACCAGCGGCAGGTAGACCTCTCGCCACACACGAATCTGTGCGCTTGGGTCGATGTTGCGCTCCGCCATGACCTCGGGCAGACGCTGACGGACGTGCTCGCTAGTCATCAGCGTAATCACGTCGTACTGCGCGAGCAACGTCAAGACGGTGAAGCCCGTCTTGACGTACCGCTGAGTGTCCTGAAACAGGACGTTCGCATCAGCCACTACCGGGTGCCTACCGTAGAACGGCAACAGCCGCACCAGCTCGACTGGTGACCGGACGGGATCAACCTGACCATGCTGCATCTAATCGGTCGCACGCGTACTCTCGGCCTCTCCCGACCCGGCGCCCACCTCGCCGGTCGGGAGACGATGAGGGTTCGCGCTCCTATCTACACTGCGTGGGCTTGCAGTTGGTGCGACTGCACTTCGCGGCGTCCGCCGATATCCAGGTCCCCTCCGGCGGTGCCCCGAAGTCCCGCTCGTACATTTCGAGCGTGTCGCCATAGGCGTCGGCCAGAGCCTGAGCGTCGTCCTCGCCCCTCATCCCGAAGTAGGGGAAGTGGTCGAGGAAGCCGCCGAAGATCGTCTCGCAGTCCTCGCGGTAGGCGATCGTGTCGAGGATGTGCTGATGCCACATCTCATCGACGATCTTGCACGGGACGACTTCGGACTCTGGATGCGCGAGGTGCATCGCCAGGAACTTGCGGTACTCGGCCTCCATGAGGTCGAGTCGCGACTGTCCATAGCCCTTGCCCTCCTCCGGATCGGAGAGCTTGGAACGGATACTGCTGAGGTCGAGGACCTCATCGAGGCGGGCCAGCGCGTCACTGGCGGTCATGGGGCACATCAAGGCGGTAGACATAGTGAGCACCTCCTGGTGCTGTAGCTGCTTGAATTGCGTTCGCGTTGACGGGCATCGCACTGCGGGGTCAACCGCTGACCGTCTTGGCATAGGCAATCAGAGAGCCCGGACGTCAAAACTGGCCCCGCCGAGCGGGGGTGACGAAGCCCCGCCCGGCGGGAAAGCTGCGAACGCATGGCAGCTCCATATTCGTATGTCCTGGGGCAGACGGAACGATCAGCGCCTCAGCTTGCTCCCAACGCGCCGACCCTGGTTCCTCCATACTCCTGGACCTGGATGAATCTTGCCGGCAGCCGGCGGCCAGCGACCCTCAGTGGCCGGACAGCCTTAGCCTACGGCCGTCGCACGGCTCGGTCCCACAAGCCGCGAACGCTCGCGACCGACGTGTCACAACAGGAAATTGAGGACAAGTTCCCACTGATAGATCCAGAGCGCGGCCGATATTGCACCGACAACCTTGCGAATCCCGATGTCAGACCCACACTGACTTATGAGTACAAGGGATACAGGCCTCCAGCAAAGGGCTGGGCAATCGCCCTACCGAAGATGGAACAGTGGGACGCCGAAGGACGCCTACACTTTCCGAAAGACAAGACTCATCGAATTCGCCGCAAGAGGTTCTTGTCCGAGTGGCCGGGTGCGCCCGTCCAGAATCTCTGGGACGACATCTCGCCCCTTCAGAGCCAGGCTCGTGAGAGGACTGGATATGCAACCCAAAAGCCGCAGGCACTTGTGGAGCGAATAATCAAGGCATCATCTAACGAGGGTGACCTCGTGCTTGATTGCTTTGTGGGGTCAGGAACCACGGCGGTTACAGCAGAGCAACTTGGCAGACGCTGGATTGCATGTGATCTTGGCCGCTTCGCCATCCACACGACGCGAAAGCGGCTCCTGAACATCCCCGACTGCCGTCCGTTCGACATCAAGAACTTGGGCGCCTACGAGCGCCAGCGGTGGCAGATCGAGTCGGGCAACGGCGCGTTGCGAGCGTACCTGGACACGATCTTGGCCTTCTACAACGCAGAGCCGATCGAGGGCTTCGAACACCTCCACGGCCGCAAGGCCAACCGGATGGTCCACGTCGGTGCCACTGATTCGCCGGTCACCATTGACGAGACCGAAAAAGTCATAGACGAGATGGCCGACAACGGGATCGAGGCGTGCGACCTGCTCGGCTGGGAGTGGGAGATGGGACTCCACGACACGATCTCCGAGCGTGCCCGGCGCCGCGGACTCGATCTCCGGCCACGTCAGATTCCGCGGGAGGTCATGGAGCGTCAGGTGTCCGAGACCGACTCGGTGCGGTTCTTCGAGCTTGCATTCGTCGACCTCGACGTGCGCCGCCAAGGCCGCGAGGCCTGTGTGGTGCTCAAGGACTTCGCGATCCCAAGTGAGGATCTGATCCCACAGAAGGTCCGCGAGAGCATCGCATCGTGGTCGGACCTCATCGACTACTGGTCGGTGGACTTCGACTTCAGCGACGAGGTCTTCCATAACCAGTGGCAGGCATATCGGACTCGTGAAAACCCTGCCCTAGCAACCCAGAGCGACTGGCACGAGTATCCGAAGCCCGGCAGCTACGCGATCGTTGTGAAGATCATCGACATCTTCGGCAACGACACGACCAAGCTCGCCGAGGTTCGCATCAAATGAGCCCGGAGGAGCCCACGGCTCCGACGAGTGACCCGTACGCCCTTCCCGAGCGGCGCAAGCCCAGCGAAGGCACCTACGCAGTGAACGGAGTGCGAGCGCATGTCGATGCCTGGCGCGCACAGGAGTATCCGAAAGCCTCGGCGACGTCTCGGCGACTGCTGAGCTTCTGGTTCGCTGACGAGCATCGCTCCGAGGACGGTCAGCCATTTCGCTTCTATTTCTGCCAGCGCGAGGCGGTTGAGACGTTCATCTACTTGACCGAGATCGAGCCGGTTCGCGGACTGAAGGATCTCCTTGAGTACGCCGAGCACGGGATGACGCTCCAGCCTGGTGAAACCAAGCGCCAGCGGTTGGCAATGAAGATGGCGACGGGCTCCGGCAAGACGATGGCGATGAGCCTCTGTGTTGTCTGGTCCTACTTCCACGCGCTCTATGAGTCTGACTCGCCGATGACTACCTCGTTCCTCGTGATCGCACCGAACCTGATCGTGTTCGAGCGCTTGAAGTCCGACTTCGGCGACGGAGCGACCTTCCGGCGCGATCCGTTGGTGCCGCCCGAGTGGTCACACGACTTTGACCTTGCTGTGCTCTTGCAGGACGACCCGTCCCCGGTGACGGCACGCGGAGTCCTGTACCTCACGAATATCCAGCGGTTGTACGAGCCGTCCACGGCACGCGGCAAGAATAAAACGGCTCCCAATCCGGTGGAGGCGATGGTCGGGCCCCGTGTCAACCGCGATATCGACGCATCCTCCGCCGAGCGCCTCTTCGATGCCATCTCAGAGCGCCGACTAGTGATGGTCGTCAACGACGAGGCCCATCACGTTCACGACGAGAAACTCACTTGGAATCAGACGATCGAGAGGCTGCACGCCGAGTTGCGAAAGCAATCGCCAGACGATCCTGATGCTGGGGTGGTCTCGCAGCTCGACTTCTCAGCCACGCCGAAGTACGAGAAGGGCGGCGTCTTCCGTCACGTAGTCGTCGACTATCCGCTGGCTCAGGCGGTCGCTGACGGGATCGTCAAGACACCAATTATCGGAGAGGTCAAGGGCGCAGAGGTCGAGCTGGGAGATACTTCCTTTCAGCGCAACCGCCAGTGGCTCGATGTCGCTGTAGGTCGATGGAGGGCGTTCCAGGAGACGCTCTCACCGTCGGGGAAGCGGCCGGTCCTCTTTGTGATGTGCGAGAACACGCTTGCCGCCGATGAGGCAGGCGACTATCTGCGCCAGCTTCCAGACTTCTCCGGCGACCGCCTGCTCGTCATCCATACCACCCGCTCGGGTGAGATCACCAAGGACGACCTCGATCTCGCTCGGCGCGCAGCACGCGACGTGGACGGACCCGACAGCCCTATCCGATGCATCGTCAGCGTTCTCATGCTGCGCGAGGGCTGGGACGTCCGCAACGTCTGCGTGATCGTCACACTCCGCGCGCTCACCGCCGCGAACAAGATCCTCCCCGAGCAAGCCCTCGGGCGCGGCTTGCGCCGCATGACCCCACCCGGCTCAGGATTCGACGAGCGCGTAGTCGTGATCGAGCACGAAGCCTTCCGCCACCTCTGGAACACAGAGCTCGACGGGGGCCTCATCGTCGAGCGCGAGGACGCCGACAAGATCAAGCCCGGCGCACTGACGATCTTTGCCGACGAGGCCAAGCGGCGCTATGACATCGTCATCCCCCAGCTCACGCGTGCCCTGGCACGCTCAGACAGTGCTCTGACCCAGCTAAATCCAAGCGACGTGCCCGATCCGAAGCATCGACTCGCGGTACCCGACGTGCAGCCAGACGAGTACGTGCAATACCGCGGCATGCACCTCATCGACAAGGGCGTCATCGAGGAGTACGAGTTCCTCGTTCCCTACGCAGAGGACCCGTCCGGCGTAATCACTTACTACACGCGCAGCGTCGCCAAGGCCGCCGGAGTCGACCGGCTCTCTGGTGCCTTCGCCACACTCGCGCCGATGGTCCGCGACTACCTCAAGACCCGTGTGTTCGAGCAGTCCGTCGAGCTGGACGACAAGGTTGTCCTGCGCCGGCTGGCAGAGAACGATGCCCAAAAGCTCGTTGAGAACGCATTTGGCGAGGCGATCCGTGCCCTCGCGATAGTCGAGCGCGAACCAACGATCACCGAGAACGCCTTCCGGCTCTCCCAAACCCCACCATTCCCCTGGTCTCGCCAGACAGTCGAGGGCAAGCACACGATCTTCAACCTCACACCCGTCGACAACGCCCTGGAGGGCCGCTTCGCACAGTTCCTCGACCGGGCGACCGACGTCACCGCATGGGCGAAGCTCACGATGAACAGCCGCTTCGCGCTGGAGTACATCTCCAAGGCAGGCGCCCTGCGCTACTACTACCCCGACTTCGTCGTGCGGCTGACCGACGACAGCTGCCTGATCATCGAGACCAAGGGCCAAGAAGATCTCGACGTTGCCCTCAAGGACCGCCGAGCACGGCGCTGGTGTGAGGACGCAACACGCCTCGCGGGCCGTGAATGGGCCTACGAGAAGGTCGGCCAGCACGTGTTCGATGCCTACACTGGAGGGGATCTCGACGGTCTACGACGCTTCATCGCCGCGAGCACGGAGCGCAAGGCATAGCGACAAAACGAGCGTGCCGTCCCAAGCAAGTGGAAAGATAGATCACATGGAGCAGATCAACCCATGACCACAGCCACCGACACCCAGACTGACCTCTTTGCCTGGGCGCAGGATCTCGAGCGGGAAAACAAGCGCATCGCCGAGATCAACGCCCAGCGAGTGCGCAACCGTGGGTATCTCGTGTTCGCGACCGACCCCTCCAAGGGCGTCGACTCGGCCGAGTACCAGCAGGTCTATGCGACCGAGGCGCGCACGCCCAACCAGGCGATCGCAAAGGTCCGGCCGCTGGCCGAGGGTCGCCGGCTGCAGGCGTTCCTGACCACCGGGAAGTACCGGGACGAGCTGGCCGACGCCCGCTGGGTGGCATAGCCACCAACGGCACTCCCACTGCAGAGCGGGCCACGTGGCACGCTCTGTCGCGCAGGCTACGATCGCCCGCGTGCCCCCCGGGCTCGATGTCGCCGCCGTCCGTCACGGATCTGATTGACGAGATCGACCAAATCCGGGTCTGCAGGTGGATCGTCCAGATCGTCGCAGCACTTGGGTTGCTCGTCGCGAGCGCGACCGAGGCCGCTGAGACCGACGATGCCTTGCGCACCCTCCGTATGAACGTCCTCATCCTCGGTGTGCTCGCCCACCCATGAGATCACGATGTTCTCGTCGTCTCCGAAAACCAGGTGCATCCGCCAGGCGGCGTAGAAGCGCCTCTCGCACACCCGGTGATCTGCACCCGTGTCGGCGCGCATACGGCTCCCGCCCGCCTCGCACCCACGATGGCGGAGTTCCTCAACGGCACGATCGAAGCGCTTCTTTGCCTCGCCGCGCAGCGCTTTGACGCGTTGGTCACAGCGCCGTGCGACGGTGACGCTGAACCGTGGCGCCATCAGCCGAGCCGCATGACCTGATCACAGATCCACGGTGTCGCCAGCAAGAGCGTCTTGCAAGCCTTCCCGCGCTCCCGGCTGCTCCAGCGCCCGCTGGTCAGCGGCCTCCCGTAGCAACTGCGAGAAACGGCGCTCATCCTTGGCCAAGGCGCGCAACCTGCCCAGGCGCTCCTTGAGCTGCTGAACGCTTGCGAACCTCACGCGCTGAGGCGAGCTGTCTGCAACGACGTCCAAGAGCCCCTTGGCGATCCAGCTGCGCACGGTCGGGCGACTCACGCCAAGCTCCTCCGCCACCTCGGGCACGGTAAGAGCGGGCGCATCTGTGCAGACCCTCTGCTTCGCTTGCTCGAGCTCACGCTCAACCATCGCGACGTCGCCATTGGAAAGCGCATGGCTGGCACGCGTAATCGTGTCGTCCAGCGTGACGAAGCTGGCGACCAACTCTCGATGCTCACGCTTGGTCATGTCGCTCACCATATCATCTTTCCTTCCAAAAAAGTCGAGAAAGGGAAAGTCAATGGCGGGTGTCCGATCGCCCCCACCCTGCGCGCGGTCCCGAGTTCCGAAATAAATTGGAACGATATTGGAACAATGGCCGCCGGGACCAGTCGACTCGCCCAAAAGAAAAGGCCCGGATTCCCGGGCCTTTTCTCCAGTAGCGGGGGCGGGATTCGAACCCGCGACCTTCGGGTTATGAGCCCGACGAGCTACCAGACTGCTCCACCCCGCGGCGGACTCGTCAGTCTAGCAAAACGATCCAGAGCCAAAGGCGATGAGGCGGCCACTTGAAACCGGCCCCACCAGCCATATGTACCCCACCGCTCCTTCCACCGGGGGCGGTCTCCAGCTCCTGGCCCCCGAGCGGCCGGTCCGGGGTCCACGATCCCCGCCCGTCCTTCTTCATCCTTCGCCTGCCGCGCTCCGCGCGCGCCGCCACGTCCCCTACCATCCCCGCCCATGCGCGTCGCCGTGGTAGATATCGGCACCAACTCCACCCGTCTGCTGCTTGCCGACGTGGAGCCCGACGGGTCGGTGGTCGAGCTGTTGCGCCAATCTCGCGTCACTCGCCTGGGCGCGGGCGTGGACGCCCACGGGGGGCTCTCCCCCGAGGCTGTCGAGCGGACCTGCGCGGTGCTCGCCGACTACCGCGCGCTGATCGATCGCCATGGGTGCGACGCCAACCTTGCCGTGCTCACCTCCGCCGTGCGCGACGCCTCCGACGGGGCTGCTTTTACTGAGCGCGTGCGGCGCGACTACCAGCTGGATGCGCGCATCCTCTCCGGCGACGAAGAGGCTGCGCTCACCTTCCTTGGGGCGATGAGCGACCGCCAATCCTCGCCCCAGCCGACCGTTGTGATCGACATTGGGGGCGGGTCCACCGAGTTTGTGGTTGGGCACCACCACACCGCCGGCTTCCACGTCTCACTGCAAGCCGGCGTCGTACGCATGAGCGAACGCCACATCCACTCCGATCCCCCCGCCCCCGTGGAGCTGCAGAGCCTTGCCCTCGACACGCGCTCCATCTACCTCGACGGCCTGCCCCCCGAGGAGCGCGCCCCGGTGCGGCACGGGATCGCTGTCGCCGGCACCGCCACCTCGGCGGCCGCCATCGATCTGGAGCTCGACCCCTACAACTCCGCGCGTGTACACCGCCACGAGCTGCTGCTCGCCACCGTCGAGCTGCTGCTCGCTCGCCTTGCCGGCATGACCGAAGCCCAGCGCCGCCATGTCGTTGGCCTGCATCCCGACCGCGCCCCCACCATCGTTGCCGGGATGATCCTGCTGGAGGAGGCGATGCGCGCGTTCGAGCTCGATCGCGTGGAGGTCTCCGAGCACGACATTCTGCGCGGCGGTGCGCTGCGGCTGGCCGGGCTGGAGTGAGGCCCGCGGCGGCGCCGCGGCCGGCCTGAAAAGCGGGCCCACGCGCGCGACTCCCGCGCGGCCTGGCTATCCGGTTGGGCACCTTCCCCCGATCGCGTTGGAAGACGCCCCAGGCGGCTCGTAGGGCACGTCCGACAAAGCTCGGCCGAGTAGAATCGGCCCAGAGTCCCTTCCAAAGAGTGGCGCAAATGGCCGATCTGAAATCTTTTTCGATTGGGCTTGCATGGGATTCCGATATCCGATACACTGCTTGGCGAGGAGGTGTAGGACACTGTGTCTTATGCTCCTCAGCCGGTCCATAGACCTGGGCGAACCTGCCGAGCGATCGGCATTCCCGCCGCCCGGGTCACCCTACCCCCGAGGCCTCTGAGGAACGTACCCCTGCCTGTCCCTCGAGGCCTACCTGAGGAAGCCGCCCCCTGCCGGGCGGCTTCCTCGCTTTAAGGCGCCTACGCCAGATTGGACCGGCGCGGGTACGCCACGCTTGGGTCCGTCAGCACATTCACCAGCGCCGGCTTCCCCGCCCCGAGCGCCCGTTCGAGCGCGCCGCGCAGCTGCTCGGGGCGCTCCACCAACTGGCCTTCGCAGCCCAGCGCCTCCGCCACCAGGTCGTAGCGGGTGCCCTGCCGCAGGTCGGCCGCCACCGAGTATCCGTACAGAAACTCCATCGGGTGCTTCTCAAGGCCCCACACCCCGTTGTTGCCGATCACGCCCACCACGTTCACGCCGTGGCGCGCCAGTGTGTCCCACTCCATCCCCGCAAACCCAAACGCGCCGTCGCCCAGCAGCAGCACCACCTGGCGCTCCGGCCGCGCCAGCTTCGCCGCCAGCGCATACCCCGGTCCTGCGCCCAAACACCCAAACGGTCCCGGGTCCAGCCAGCAGCCCGGCTCGAAGCTGTCCACCACGCGGCCGGCGTAGGAGACGAAGTCGCCGCCGTCGCCAATCACGATCGCGTCGCGATCCAGCACCTGCGCCAGCTCGCCGTACACGCGCAGCGGATGCAGCGGCGCCCGCGCGTCCCCCAGCTCCGCCCGCTCGCCCGCGCGCAGCTCGCTCTCCGCCGCGCGCAGCCCCGCCACCCAGCCGTCGTCGCTCAGGGGTGACCCGCTCCCGGTCCGCGCGGCGTGCTCGCTCGCCGCCACTCGCAGATCGCTCAGCGTCTCTTGCAGCGACCCATACAGCTCCACCGCCGGCTCGCGCGGGTGCCGGCGCTGGGGCTCCGCCACGTCGATCGCGACGATCTTCGTCTCCTCCCCCAACGCCCCGCCGAAGCCCAGCCGGAAGTCCATCGGCACCCCAATCACCAGCGCCACATCTGCCTCTCGCAGCGCGCGGCTGCGCGTGCGGGAGAAGTACAACTCGTGATCGGCCGCCACACAACCCCGCGCGAGGCCGTTGAGGAACACTGGAATACGCATCGCCTCCGCCAGCTCCCGCAGCGCCACCTCGCCGTGGCCCCAGTAGAGGTCGGTGCCCGCCATGATTACCGGGCGCCGCGCACCACCCAGCAGCCTGCCCGCGGCCTCCACCGCCGCCTCCGGTGCAGATCGCGGACGGGAGGCGTCCGCGAGGCCGCTCGGCGCGGTCGCCAACCCCTCCCCCTCCTTCCCTTCCGCTGCCGCGCCGCCGTCGCTTTGGCGCCCCCCCTCGGGCTCCGGCGCCTCCATGAACACGTAGTCCATCGGCAGATCCACAAACGCCGGGCCCCCGTGCGCAGCGAGCGCCGCCGCCAACGCGTCCTCCACCAGTTCGGGGATCTCCGCCGCGCTTCCCGCCGTCGCCGCCAGCTTGCACAACGGCCGCACAAACGGCACGTGATCGATCTCCTGCAGCGAACCCTGCCCCCAGCGGCCCGCCGGGGCGCGCCCGCCCAGCACCACGATCGGGGAGTGGTTGGCCTGGGCGCTGGCGATCGCGCTCATTCCGTTGGTCACCCCCGGTCCCGCCGTCAGCGCGCACACGCCCACCTCGCGCGTCACCTTCGCCCAGCCCTCCGCCGCAAACGCCGCCGTCTGCTCGTGGCGCACGTCCACGATCTCGATCCCCTCCGCGCGGCAGCCGTCGTAGATCGAGAAGAGGTGGCCTCCCGACAGCGTGAACAGCCGGCTCACCCCGTGCGCCTTCAGGCGCCGCGCCACCAGACGCCCGCCGTGGTAAGTCGCCTGCTGCTGCGGTGAGGCGCTATCCGTGGCCATGCTCGCCAGCGACTCTATCCGCTGCCCGCCCGCGGCGGTCGCCAACGCCGTGCGATCCGTCCGCCGCATGCCGCAGGATGCCGGGCTCTTTGGCGCTTTCCTCCTCCACATCCCTGCGCACATGGCAACACCGTGCGCTGCACCTTATGGCCGACTGGCGGGAGGGCCCGTTCCTGATCTCCGCGGCGCCCGGCGCCGGCAAGACACGCCCCGCGCTCCACTTCGCCAAGGAACTGTTGTCCAGGGGGATCGCCGGGCGCGTGGTGGTGCTCTGTCCCACCACGCCGCTCACCCGTCAGTGGGCGGCGGCCGCGGCGCTGCTCGGGGTGCAGTTGCAGCCCGACGCCAACAGCCCGCGCCCACCCCGCGACTTCCATGGCGTCGCCGTCACCTATGCGCGCGTAGCCGGCGACCCGCGCGGCTGGGCCGCCAAGGTACCCGCCGACACGCTCGTGATCGTCGACGAGGCCCACCATCTCGGCGAGGACCTGGCGTGGGGCATCGGCTTTCAACGAGCATTCGCCTCCGCGCCGCGCTGGCTGCTGCTGTCGGGGACGCCGTTTCGCTCGGATGCCACCCCGATCCCGGGCGTGCGCTACGACCACGACGGGCTGGTGGTGCCCGACGTCTCCTACACCTACGCGCAAGCCGTCGCCGAAGGAATCTGCCGCCCGGTGGCATTTGTCACGTTCGACGGCACCCTGTCATGGCGCAGCGGCGAGGACGTGGTCGAATCCTCGTTCGAGACTGTGCTCAGCGCACGCGAGGCCAGCCGCCGCTATCGCACCGCCATTTCCACCGAGCTGCCGGACGGGCTGCCGCGGATCCTGCGGGAGGCCCACGCCAAGCTCGGGGCGCTACGCGCGGCGGGCCACCGCGACGCCGGCGGCCTCGCGGTCGCGGCGGACGCCACGCACGCCCGGCGGATCGCCAAGCTGCTGACCCACACCACCGGGCGCTCGCCGGTGGTTGTGCTGCACACCGAGGCCCGTGCCGCGCGCAAGCTTGCGGACTTCCGCGACTCGCACGAGCCGTGGATCGTGGCGGTGAACATGGTCTCCGAGGGCGTGGACATCCCGCGGCTGCGCGTGGGGGTATATGCCACGGCCGCCAAGACGCCGCTGATCTTTCGCCAGATCGTCGGGCGCTTCGTGCGCACCCTCCCGAGCGATCGAAGATCGGTCGGCGCGGCCGAGCCCAGCTGGCTGTACCTGCCCGCCGATCCCACCCTGCGCGCGCATGCCTCGGAAGTGGAAACCGAGTTGCGTCACGCGCTCCACCGCGACCAGCCCGAGGAGGGTTGGGAGGAGCCGGTGCAGCGGCGCGCCAGCGAGCCTTCTCCCAGCGCGGACTTCGTGCCACTGAGCGCCGAGTTCGCCGCCCAGATGACCCTGTTCGGCGCGCCCCAACCAGCGCACGCTCCCACCCCCGCCAGTGCCGCCGAGGAGGCTGCCCAGCCGGTGCCGGTGGCAGCGTTTGAGCGCCAGGCGCAGCTGCGCCAGGAGCGCAGTCGCCTGGTGGCCGAACTGCACCGCCACGACGGTCGCAGCCACCGCGAGATCAACGCCTGGGTCAATCGCACGGTCGGACTCCAACGGGTCGAGACCGCCAGTATCAAGCAGCTGGAGCGATCCGTCCATGCGCTGACGCGGGAGCTCACGCGCGCCAGCCGGCCGTCGCGGACGTAGCCCCAACGCCGCGCAGGCGATTCGGACCGTCGCGTACATAGCCCCCGCGCCGCGCAGGCGATTCAAGCGATGCCCGGGGTGGGAGTCGAACCCACAAACCCTTTCGAGGCGCCGATTTTAAGTCAGGTCGGGGGCCTGCCTGGGTTTGCGCGGGATCGGCAAACCCGAGCTATAGAGCCATTTTGCGGACAGCGGCGGGCTTGTCCTCTGCCTGGATCTATGTGGCTGGTGTTGCCCTCGGCGTTGCCCACCCGGCGGCGTCGAGGAAGTCCGCGTCCCCGAGCCCGTCATCGATCAGATGGACGTAGGTTCGCAGCGTGAAGCCCGGGTCGGAATGCCCGAGCCACATCTGCACCTGCTTGGGGTTCTTGCCGTTGGCGAACAGGATGGATGCGCACGTATGGCGGAAGGTGTGGAAGCCCACGGGACGCCCGCAGCCTTCGCGGTGGGCTTCAGGACTTCCTTCCAGCACCACTGGCGCCCCAAGCGGCTACCGTCGGGGCCCGTGAAGACCAGATCGCTGGGCCTGCCGCGCCGCGTCCAGAGGTCCTGCGTCATCTTCGTGGACAACGGGATGTCGCGCTTGCCGTTGACCGACTTCGGAGGCCCCACAACCCCCTTGTAGAACTGCCGGCGAACCCGCAGCCGCTGGGCGTCGAAGTCGATGTCCTTCCAGCGCAGCTCGATCGCTTCGCCGACCCGTATGCCGGTCATGGCGAACAGCCTGAAAAGCAGCGCCCATTCGGGCGGGCATGCCTGTAGAAACCGCTCCAGCTCGTCGGAGTCGAGCGCCCTGCGCTGCTCGGCGGCGTCCGGCTCGATGTCCGACCCGCCCGGCCTGGCGATCCGCACCCCCGCGGCCGGGTTGTGGCGGATCAGGCCATCCTCAGCGGCGGTTGCCAACAGCACCTTGACCGCGGCTACGTGGCCGCGCACGGTACCCACCGCCACCCTGCGGCCCCAAACCTTCTCATCGAACAGCCACGCCACGAGCTCGCGGATGTCGCGCGGCTCGATCTCCGCGATCGTCCCACCGCGTTTGGCGAAGAACGGGATCGCGCGCTCCTCGATCGAGAAGCGATAGCCCGCTCGGGTGGACTCCTTGAAGCCCCGCGAGGTCCGCCCCGTGTAGGAGTCGATCCATTCCCTCGCGTACTGCTCGAAGGTCAGCGTGGCCGTCTCGCGCGGACATCCGCCGCGGGGAGCACCGCGTAGGGTCGCCTTCAGGTCTCGCGCTTCCGCGTAGGTGTTGGCGAAGCGCTTGCGCTGCTGGCCGCGGAAGCGTCGAATACCCCCGCCGCACGGACATGCAGCGGCTCGGCGGCCGCTTTGGCGGCTCGCGCGCCCAGCAGGTTCTTATGGGCGCTTGGACGGCACGACTGGCGTGTCCGTCTCGTCCCACACCGACGCCGGCTTCTCGGCTGCGCGGCGGCGGTGGGGCAGCCCGAGGGTCTCTGGCGCCCAGAGATCGCGGCGCGTCGCCAGCGAGCTACTGTCGGCCTGTGCGCGTGCGAGCAGCGCGTCGACGTGCTCGCGCTTGATCCGGAAGGAGCGGCCGATCTTCGAATTCGTGTTTCGCTTCCGGTTTGTGAGCCGCGAGTTCTTCCTTGCGAGCTTTTGCCAGACGCCGCCTTCGACGCGCTCGCACCCGCTGCCTTCGCAGCCGCCACGCTCGCCGCCATCAATGCCCTCATAGCCAGATCACCTCCGCTGCCGTGGGTTGAGATCACATAGTAGACCAAATAAGCAAAAGGAGTATAGTCTGTCGTGAGGTGTCGATATCTACGCATAGACGCAGACTCCCGCCGTGGCACCCATGAAGGGCCTCCTCGCGCTCACCGCACTACTCGCCGCCGCGCTACCCACGCTCGCCGTCACCGCGCTGCTACTCAGCACCAGCGCCCAAGGCGGCACCTGCCAACCCCCCGGCCCAGCACCCACCGCCACTGCCACCGCCGGCGCCTGGACCGCCACCGCCTATGGCCCTCCCTGGGGGCATCCAAGGCGACGGCATCACCGCCAGCGGGCTCAACCTCACCACCGGGCCGCCCGCCTACGAGATCGCCGTCGACCCCAGCGTCATCCCACTCGGCAGCTATGTCCACATCACGCCCAACCCGTTCGGCACCAACAGCGCCTTCTACGCCGGCGACACCGGCACCGACATCACCGGCCACCACATCGACATCTACGACTGGCACGGACGCGCAAGCCAAAACGCCTGGGGCACCCGCACCGTCACCGTCACACCCGCACCCCAACCCACCGCCGGCGACCTCCTCGACGGCGCCGCACCCACACCCACCACCGGCGAAGCCGCGCAATGCCAGGCCGCCGCCGCGCTCGGGCTCACTGCCGGGCAAACCGCGCGCATCCAACCCGACGGGAGCGCCACTGCGCCCCGCGAAGAGCCCGCCGCGGTCAAGCTCGCGATCGCCGCCGGCAACCTCATCCACACCCGCCCCTACCCCGAACCCGACCAGCACTACGGCACCCTCGCCGAACTCTGGCCCGCCTACGACTGCTCAGGGGCGACCTCGTTCGTGCTGTACGCCGCCGGACTCCTCGACCCCACCGCTCTCGACTCCACCGAACTCGAGAACTACGGGCAACCCGGCCCCGGACACTGGATCACCCTCTACGCCAACGCCGCGCACGCCTGGATCGTCGTCGCCGGCATCGCACTCGACACTGCTGACTACGGCGGGGCGCCAATCCCCACCGGGACCGGGCCACGCTGGCGGACGGAACCACTCGCCAACCTCACCGACGGAACCACCTACGTCGCACGGCACCCTGCCGGGCTATGAGCCGCGCACCGGGTCATGCTCCACTTGTTCTGCTTGCGGCCTACCGCCGGGCCGTCATCAGGGTCGCATCTGGTGCCCAATCTAATTCAGGACTGTCGATATCGGCTTGCCGCTCTGCGTCCAGTACAACGTGCTGCCCGTCAACGCAAGCGAAGAAGGGTTTATTCCAGCACTCTCAGCGAGCAGCCTGGTGCCTGTGCTATCAACAGCTTCGACCGCATATTCTCTGCTCGGCGTCGAATTAGTTTCGACGATCCACGCCACTGCACCATCGCCCTTGACGACGATCGCCCGGGCGGGTCCAATCCCATCAAATCCGGATTCGGGGTGAATGGCCGTGCCAGTGACTAACTTGTGCAACACTCGACCATTGCTCAGATTGCGCACTACAACGGCCTGGTAGGACCCGTGTGGGCCAACCACCGATTCCCCATATGCCACAACCGAGCCAGCAAGCGTCTCGAGCTGAATGCCTCCGCCGCCGGATGAGGAAAACCCAGGTCGTTCGCCAAGAAAGTACGAGCGCTTACGCCCATAGGCGCATCCGTAAAATCCTTGCGCCTGAGCTTCTGTTTCTAGCTTTTCGTATACCTGCGCCTGGGTATCGGCAGCGAGCATCCGTGCGTGCGGTGGCAGATGGCAAGTTGGCGCGGTCTTATGCGTGCTATGCGCTGCATAGGCAGTACCAGCCAGCAATAGCGGGAGCAGTGCAGCGAGCAGGGGGCCGGTTCGTCTCATACCACGTAAGACTATCTTAGACCGTGGAAGTTGCGGTTCGCTGGACGAGTGTATGAGCGCATAGGCGGTAGCAGTCCTCGTCAGATGGCAACGACGAATGTGATTTCTTGGTCGGAGCCATTACGTTGACCTTGCGCATTTTCTGCGACCAGTCGGAAGTGTATCGGGGAAGGGCACCTCCCATGAGATGTTTCTTCGTACGCGGTAACCGGGATTTCGGCGTGCACTTCAACAGGAGTCCACCCATTTTCGACTTCCAAGCTCTGGGGGATTGTCGATTGACCGTATGCGGCGGTTGGACCGTATTCGAAATGGTAGGAGAATGCCTTGGCGCCATTGGGTACGACGTGACCAGTTACTTGGACCGTGGTGGGCTGAACGACGCACGCATTGTGTCCAACACTTACCCCCGTCGATTCTGCTTCGGCCGTCGGTGGACACATCTGCTTTTCATACGCCAGGACACAGTATGCGGGTCGTTCGCGACGGTGCCCACTTTCGACTTCGAGCAACGCGCTGTCAAACAAATATACTTTATGTTTTACTTCGGCTTCGCTTCGTTCGACTTCTTTTTTGGTTGGAGCCGTGTACATATAGTAGTACTCGCGGTCGACACGGGATAGGCCTTTGTGGAGGTTGAGGAAATGTTCTGCGGCTTGCGCCTGCAGTTCGGGGTGAGTTTTTAGTTCAACTTTTTCCGATCCATCGCTGACCAGAACAGCTTCCTGTCCGTTCTGCAACTCGACACCCGCCTCGCTCATAAAGATACGGGGCTTGCCGAGACGTTCGCCTGTAAACGCTGTGAATTTGCTCGCTGCGCTACCTTGACGTTCGATGACATCGTAGTAGTCATGGAATCCCCATGCGGCTGGGAGCCCGCCCCAGTAGCGTTTACAGTGATTACTTTTCTTTGGGTGGCAAAGAATGGCACTCTTATAAGCCTCGAGTTTCTGAGTTTCGGCCCGATTTGCAGGAGATCCGGCGATAGTGTCGACGGCCGGCTGAGCACGGCGTAGAAAAGGGGCACCGGCGGCTGCCTCGAACCCACAGGGTGTTCAACGTCCTATGGGAGGTGCCGCCGATGCCCGCTATTCCTGTTTCGCTTGATTCGTTGTTGTTCCTCTTTGCCGGGGCGTTCACCGCGCCAGGCTTTCAGACGTTCCGCTACCTGGTCGTGGGGTTCCTCACCAGGATCGGCGAGCACACGGTCTGTGGGATGCTGCAGGCGGCGCGCCTTGAGCGCGTCTGGCATCACAGTCGCGCGCACTACTTCTTCTCAAACGCGCGCTGGTCGCCGGATGATCTCGGGCTGCTGGTGTTGGACTTCCTGATCGCCACGTTTCTGGGCAAGGGTGACCCGATTCGCGTGGCGGTCGATGACAGCCTCTTTCACCGTACCGGTAAGAAGGTCTATGGTGCGCGCTACCAGTACGACGGGTCCGCGCCGTCAGACGCTCCCAGCAAGATCGGGTATGGCAACAACTGGGTCGTGCTCACGCTGGTCGTCAAACTGCCGTTCTTAGAGCGCGCGGTCAGCCTGCCCGTGCTGTTCAGGCACTGGCTTCCAGAGCCACGGGGCAAGGCAACGGCCAAGGAGTGTAAGCGCGCGCCGCGCAAGCCGAACCCGGCCTACCCCTCAAAGCCCGTCCTTGCCAGGCGCCTGCTCGACATGATCGCTTCGCGCTACCCGACCCGCACGGTTGAGCTTTTGGGCGACTCCGCGTATGCGACCCAGGCGCTGGCGGGCCTGCCCGCGCGCGTGAACGTCACCTCGCGCCTGAGGTCAAACGCGGCGATCTACGCTCCCAAGCCGCCCAGGACGGGCAAATGCGGCCAGCCCGCCAAGAAAGGCGCCCGCCTGCCGTCGCTGAAAACGATCGCCGGCGATCCCTCGACCAGCTGGCAGGAGGTAGATCTCACGCGCACCGGCAAGCATCAGACGGCCCACTGTCACACATTCGAGGGCCTCTGGTACGAGGTATGGGGGCAGCGGCCGGTGCGCGTGGTGATCGTCCGTCACCCCAAGAGCAGCACCGGGTATGACATTGCGCTGATCTCTACCGACATGACCGCCAGCCCCGGCGAGCTGATCGAACGCTACGAGGAGCGCTGGTCGATCGAGGTCTGCCTGCAGGACGCCAAGCAGATCACCGGCGTCGGCCAAGCACGCAACCGCACCCGCAAGGCGGTCGAGCGCACCGTCCCGTTCGGTCTTCTCTGTCAAACACTCACTGTCACCTGGTACGCGTTCTGCGGCCGCGCCGAGCACGACGTCGAGCACCGCCGCCACCACGCGCCCTGGTACCGCCAGAAGCGCAACCCCTCCTACCAAGACATGCTCTCAAGCCTTCGCCGCGCGGTCATCGCCGCCCAATACTCACCCGTTACCCCTCACACCCTCAACCACCGAGAAATCACAAACCCCGCCTACACGCTCAGACCCGCAACCGCATAACCCCGAAACTCGAGATAAGCTGATGTATAGTGGTACTCGTACCCAGGACGAGAACGCGAATTCCCCGGCCACCACGGCACAGTTCGGACAAGGGTGACGTTTGGCGAGCTTTGCGAGTATCGACTGTGCCACCTCCCAGAAGTGGGCGGCGATTACTTCGTGATGCCTCAAAGGACTGCTCCTGATATCTGGCTCGTTCCACGCCCCCCATAGTTCGACGGGCGGGAAGCCTTTGGTGGCGTTGCCTGCGATCAGGTCCTTCATCAGTCGTTCTACCGACTTTTTGTATTCGCCAACTGAAGGCAACGGGCATGGGGTACCTCCTTCTCCGCATGGGTCGATTGCCTCGTCCTTGCCGAGCGTGATGAAGGGCTGCAGGTGCGCCTTGCCGACTTTTTCGAGCCATGTTTCCAGACGGTGCATTTCTGCGGTGGCGTACGGTCCTGACGCGGTAGCCACATCGTCGGGGATGATTAGCCCGGAGCGTGCAGTAACGACCGCGCCCCCGGGTTGAGCGGGGGCGCGGAAACGTCCGGTTGAGCAGGGATCCTTGGGCTTGTCGAAGGTCCTTGATCCCGAGCTTGGAGGTCACCTTGAAGGTGATGCGTGATGGACGCCCGGTAACCGTAGAAGTCACGTCGGACGGAGCGGGCTTGGTATCGCATGCGGGTACGGCGCTCGTGGCGCAGGTCGCTGAGAAGGTGGGGCTCACGGCGGCGCTCTCGCGGGAGCTGGCTGAGGTCAAGCAGCGGCGTCGCGGCCATGACCCGGGCAGGGTGTTCCGCGATCTCGCGGTGATGCTCGTCGACGGCGGCGAGTGCGTCTCGGATCTCGGGGTGGTCCGTGAGCAGGACGCGTTGTTCGGGGCGGTGGCGTCGGACTCGACAGCGTTTCGGATGATCGACCGGATCGCTTCTACGCCGGGGCTGCTGGATGCCCTGCGTGTCGCGCACGCGTGTGCGCGGGAGCGGTTCTGGGAGCTGCACGGCGCGCCTGAGCGATTGACGCTCGATATTGACGCCACGCTGATCACCGCGCATTCGGAGAAGGAGAAAGCGGCCGGGAACTACAAGGGCGGTTATGGGTTTCACCCGCTGCAGGTCTACCTGGACGAGACCAGGGAGGCACTCGGTGGCCTCTTGCGCCCAGGGAACGCCGGCTCGAACACCGCGGATGACCATGTCGCGGCGCTGGACTTGGCGCTGGCACAGATCCCCTCCCGGTACGTGGAGGCTCTGGAGATCTTGGTGCGCGCGGACACTGCCGGCGCTACGCATGGTCTCGTTGACTACTGCCGGGAGGCACGGATGCGCTTCTCGATTGGCTACGAGCTGACCGAGAGGGTTCGCGCCGCGATCCTCACGATCCCAGGGGATGCGTGGATAGGAGCGCTCGACCAGGACGGGTCGGCCCGCAAGAATGGCGAAGTCTGCGAGATCACCGGCATGGTCGACCTGTCGGCGTGGCCCGAGGACTCCAGGCTGATCGTGCGCAGGGAGCGCCCGCACCCGGGAGCGCAGCTGTCGTTCACCGACCACGACGGGTACCGCTTCCAAGCGATCCTCACCGACCAACCCGACCCCGAGATCGCCGTCTTGGAGTGCCGTCACCGCCAGCACGCGCACGTCGAGGACCGTATCCGTGACGACAAGGACACCGGCCTATCCAAGTTCCCGTTCAAAGAGTTCGCGCTCAACGAGGTGTGGCTGGAGATCGTGATGCTCGCCCACGATCTGATCGTCTGGACCCAAGCGCTCGCCCTCGACGGAGACCTCGCCAAAGCCGAGCCCAAGCGGCTGCGCTACCGGCTACTACACGTCGCCGGGCGGCTCGCATTCTCCGGCCGCCGCGCGAAGCTCCACCTCCAAGACACCTGGCCATGGGCCACCGAGCTCCTCGCGGCGTTCCAGAAACTCAAAACGCTTCACGCCGCCACCGGCTGACAACAGCCGCCAGCCCCCCACCACCACCCAGAAGACCACCCGGCCACCCGGCCACAATCACGGCTACCCCAAAACGGGCCGAGCACACGCCAACGCTCCCCCAAGAATGCGCCACAGACCACACCGCGCAGCCAAATCACCGATCAACAAGCCGCGACCCGTCAAACAGCCACGCGCAGCCATTCTCACGCACTTATTGCACGTTCCGGGTTAGGCGTGCCGTTTTCACGTGCAGCGGCCCTTTTTCGAGGTTCGGGTCAAAGCCGGCAGTGGGGGTGCCGTTTTCTTCGAAATGTTCGTCGAGGTGGCCTTCCCCAATATGGCCTTCTTCCTTGGAGAGTGAGTCGGAGAGGCCGTACTTCACGGGGTCGCGTGCCGCGCTGGTCTTGTTGCTGGGCGCGGCGATCATCGTGTCGGTGAGCAGCGGGTAGACAGCGCCTGTGCCTGGCTTGAGCGTCAGCGTGAACGTGTCGCCTGCGACGGTGAGGGTCGCGGGTACGATGTGGCCTTCGGCGTCGGTGACATTGGGCGGAGCGATCACCACCAGTGCCTTGCCGGCTGTTTGTGTTTCGGCGGAGGTCATCGCGTTTTTCGCGGCTTCGTAGGAGGCTTGTGTTTGCTGTGGCTGGGGTTGCCCGGCGCCTGCTTCTCCGGGCGCGGTGCTGCTGTGGGGTGAGGCGGGGAGGCTTTCCAGGGGTACTTCTTCTTCTGTTTGCGGCTGGGATTCTTCCTGTTCGGCTTCGGTTTTTTCTTCGCTTGTCTCGGGCGGGCCGGGGGTGGTGCGGCGCAGCGGTCCGGCTTCGCCTGTCTGCCCGCTGGCTGGTTGGGCTGATTCCTCGCTTGCTTCCACCGCGGCGATGCTGCCGTCGGGAAGTTGCTTGAGTTCCTGGTCGGGGCCGAGGCGCACGGCCCAGGAGAAGGAGCGCGGGGCTTCTGCTGAGCGGAGCTGTAGGAGCGCAGTGGCACCGAGCGGCTGGGGGCGGATGATCATGTCGGTCGCGGGCCAGGTGTCGGCGAACAGCGCGGCGGCGCCGTTGACGATCGTCGCTGGTGTGACCGCAGCCGGCTGGCTTTCGACGGGCGCGAGGCTCAGTTCGCCAGCGGGCGTGTTGACCGCGAATTCCCCCGCGGTTTCCTTGGAGATCGTGGAGCTGGTGAGCGTGCTCTGCGCGGCGAGTTCTTCCCCGCTTTCGGCGAGCGCCGGAGAGATGCTCTGTTCTTCGAGAGCCGCGGTGCTCGACGGCGCAAGGACGGCAGGGTCGGTCTGCTGGGCGATCGCCTGGGCTTCTTCGACGCTCGCTTCACCGCCCCAGGTGGGCACGGTATACGCCGAGACGGCGTTTTTGCTGCCCTGCGGGCTGCTCGCCGTCACGGTAACGCGCAGCGTTACGCCGAGGTCGCCGATCCCGGGGGTATATGTGGGTTCCTGTGCTTCTGCGATCGGGGTGCAGTCTTCGCCGCTCGAGTTGCAGCTTTCCCACTGGTAGGCGTAGGTGACGGGTCCCGTGGCACTCCAGATGCCCGGGTCGGCGCTCAGCGTGCCGCCGAACGCCACGACACCGGAGATCGACGGTGGGGAGAACTCGCTGAGCGCTTCGGGGCCGACCACGGCGGTGGGAGCGGAGACCGCCGTGGTGCTGCCCCCGGAGTCGGTCGCGCTCACGAGGACGAGCACCGTGGAGCCCACGTCGGGTTCGGTGAGGGTGTAGGAGCTCTGGGTGGCGCCTTCGATCGCGTTGCAAGACCTGGCCGGTTCGCAGCGCTCCCACTGGTAGGCGTAGGAGAGTGGGCCTTCCCCGGCGAACACCCCCGTGCCCACGGTGAGGGTCTGCCCGGCGAGGGCCGGCCCCGTGATCGGGGGTGCCTGCTCCGCCACCGGGGCCTGCGTCTGCGCGACCGGCTCGGTCGCCTGCGAGACCTGAGAGGCCCAGTGGCCCTGTTCATCGGTGGCAGTGACCTGCACCCGCAGCCGCTGCCCAACCTCGCCCGAGGTCGGCACATAGCTCGGGCTGGTAGCCCCTTCGATGCGGTGGCATTCGGCGCCGAGCACTTCACAGCTCTGCCACTGGTAGGCATAGCTGATGCTGCCGGCGCCGCCTGACCAGGCCCCAGGTTTCGCGGTAAGCGCCTGGCCAGCCTGCGGCGCCCCTGAGATCGTCGGCGCCTGCGTGCCCGCGAGCGCCCCGGCCGCGCCGATCACAGGCGTGGCCGGCGAGAGGTCGCTGAGCGAGTCCGCCGCGCTGTGCACGCCAACGCGGACCCGCAGCGCCCTTGAGAGGTCGCCTTCGGTGAGGTCGTATTCGGGGCCGGTAGCTCCTTCGACGGGGGCGCATTATGTGACAACGCGAGCGATGGCGCCGTTGCTTGTCTATTTGCGGGGGCTTGGGGTGGTGCCGGCGGCCTCACTGTCGTGCCCCTCGACGAGGGCGGAGTTGCTGGGCGAGCGTTTCCGTGCCTATCTGACCGTCGAGCGTGGTCTTACCAAAGGGACGGTCACTGGGTATGTCGATGCCGTCAAGCCGTTCCTGGCCGCACTCGACGATGATGGATTCGATCTTCGGGACCTGAGCGCTGGCTGGGTGACGACGTTTGTTGTTGCTCGCTGTTCGGGTCAGTCGCGCGGGGCAGCGAAGATGACGGTCACCGCGCTGCGGTCGCTGTTGGGGTTCTTGCAGGTCGAGGGGATGATCGGTGGGTCGCTGCTCGGCGCGGTGCCGTCGGCTGCGTCGTGGCGACTGTCGGGGTTGCCGCGCTTTCTCGAGTCTGGGCAAGCCCAGGCGCTGCTGGACTCTTGCGATCAGCAGACCGTGGTCGGGCGGCGCGATCTGGCGATCATGACGTTGTTGTTGCGGCTCGGGCTGCGGGCCGGCGAGGTCGCCGGCCTGTCACTCGAAGACGTTGACTGGCGCGCTGGGGAGTTGGTTGTGGTCGGCAAGGGCCGCTTCGCCCGCGCGACCGCACGGCGTGTCGTACGCTCCGAGCCCATATACCCCATCGCCACAAGACGCTCGTGCGCCTTATCCGCGCGCATCTTCCCGCGGGAGCGCTTCACCCACTCATCGATCTTCTCCGCGAACCCGTCGACCCTCGGCCGCACCCGGCTCGCCGCCGGCAGCCCGCCACCAGCCTCTTCCCGCGCACGAACCCAATGCGCGACCGTCTTATGATCACAACCCGCAAGCGCCGCAGCGCCACGCAGACTGCCCGTCACGTCATACGTCTCAAGAATCTCCATCACTTCCTCCGATCGCTTCATCCAGCCCGCCTTCCCGACGTGCCTCGCTTAACAAGGCGCGGGGGACTACAGGCCACTCAGGACAGAACGGTGGGGAGATCCGATGGCCACCCATGGGGAGATCCGGCGGCCGCCTGCGGGGAGAATCGCATGGCCGCCGTCAATCCTGAAAGCCGCGGTTTTTGATCTCGGTGAACACGCCAAGCCAGAACTTCGCGCCCTCCCCGCCATCCGGCCCACAGCCCAAGGATGTCCCGCTCGCCGTCCACGGTCACACCGATCACGACATACACCGGCTTGTTAGCCCGGAACGTGCAATAAGCGCGTGAGGGTGACTGCGTGTGGCTGTTTTGGTGGGTTGGTCGCTTGTTGATCGGTGATCGGGTTGGGTGGCGTTGTTTGTGATGCGTTGCTGCGGGAGTAGGGCGTGCGCTCGGCCCGTTTCGGGGCAGCGGTGATGACGGCCGGGTGGCCGAGTCGTCTGCTGGGTGGCGGTGGGGTTGGTGGCTGTTCTCAGCCAGTGGCGGCTTGAAGCGTTTTGAGTTTCTGGAATGCGGCGAGGAGCTCGGCTGCCCATGGCCACGTGTCTTGGAGGTGGAGCTTCGCGCGACGGCCGGAGAACGCGAGGCGCCCGGCTACGTGCAGCAGCCGGTAGCGCAGCGCGTGTCCCGTTACGCGAGCTCCCGCTGTTATGCCCAGCACGATCATGCTTCTCATACCCAAGATGCTCGGCCATCTCGGCGTCCAGCGCAGTCTCGAGCACGTTCTTGGTCAGCTCGTTGAGCAGCCCACCAGGACCGACCAGCTCGATGTTCTGCTCCTTGGCCTGCTCCAAGAGCTGCTCGGCCAGATGCTTCTGATCAACGATATCTGTAGTCATCTGCCCGATCATTCCGTCCTGATCGGTCGGATCGACAAGCTCCGTCATGGTCATCCCCTTCGGTCATACCAAGCACTTCCACCGTTAGTCAGACAGTCCCGGTCATGCTCCGCTTGTTCTGCTTGCGGCCTACCGCCGGGGCCGTCATCAGGGTCGCATCTGATGCCCAATCTAATGCAGGACTGTCGATATCGGCTTGCCGCTCTGCGTCCAGTACAACGTGCTGCCTGTCAACGCAAGCGAAGAAGGGTTTATTCCAGCACTCTCAGCGAGCAGCCTGGTGCCTGTGCTATCAACAGCTTCGACCGCATATTCTCTGCTCGGCGTCGAATTAGTTTCGACGATCCACGCCACTGCACCATCGCTCTTGACGACGATCGCTCGGGCGGGCCCGATCCCGTGAAATCCGGGTTCGGGATGAATGGCCGCACCCGTAACCAACTTGCGCATTCGACCATTGCTCAGGTTGCGCACGATAACGGATTGGTAGGAACCGCTTGGGCCAGCGACGCCATATTCATATGCCACCATCGCCCCAGACAAGGTCTCCAGCCTGATCCCCACAATGCCGCTTGAGGTCCCCACGTTCGGCAGCGGCGCACCAAGATAGTACGAGCGCCTATGCCCATAGGCGCATCCGAAAATTCCTTGCGCCTGGGCTTCTGTTTCGAGCTTTTCGTATACCTGCGCTTGCGTATCGGCAACGAGCATCCGTGACTGCCGCGGCAGACGGCAAGTTGACGCGGGCTTATGCCCGCCATGCGCTGCATAGGCGGTACTGGCCATCGATAGCACGAGCAGTGCCGCGAGCAAGGGGCTGATTCGTCTCATACACTGTAAGACTATCTGAAGTCTGTGAAGTTGCGAATGGCTGGACAACCGTACGAGAACATAGGAGATGCCGGACCTCATCGGCCTGCGATGACGAAGGTGACGGTTTGGTCGGGGCTATGGCCCGGGCCTTGCGCGTTTGTTGCGATCAGCCGGAAGTGTATCTGGGTGGGACACCTTCCGTGTACCCCTTCTTCGAACGCGGTAACTGGGATTTCGGCGTGCACTTCAGTGCGAACCCATCTACCTTCCGGTGTCATGTTCTGTATCTGTGTCGCCTGTTCGTAGGCGGTGGTCGAGCCGTATTCGAAATAGTAGGAGAACGTCTTGGCGCCGTTGGGTTCGACCACACCGGAGAGTTGAACTGAGCTGGGCACGTTACTGCAAATCTGGAATCCAACGGGAATCGACTCTTCCCCCACTTCTGCCGTTGGCGGGCACATATGCGTTTCATACGCAAGCACACAGTATGCGGGTCGTTCGCGACGATGGCCGCTTTCAGCTTCGAGCAGCGCACTGTCGAACAAATACACTTTATGTTTTTCTTCGGCTTCGCTTTGTTCGGCTTCTTTTTTAGTTGGTGCTGTGTACATGTAGTAGTACTCTCGGTCGACTCGTGATAGACCCTTGTGGAGGTTGAGAAAATCTTCAGCGGCTTGCGCCTGCAATTCAGGGTAACTTTTTAGTTCAACTTGTCCCGCTCCGTTGCGAACTTCGACGGCCGTTTTTCCACTCTGCAACTCGACGCCCGCCTCGCTCATGAAGAGCCGCGGCGCACCAAGACGTCCGCTCGCAAATTTCGTAAATTTACTGGCTGCGCTATTTTCGCGTTCGACGACATCGTGGTAGTCGTGGAATCCCCAAACGGCTGGAATCCCGCTCCAGTAGCGTGTAGGACAGCGATGTCCTTTCTTTGGGCGACAGAGAAGAGTGTCCCTGTAGACGGAGGGGTAGTGATACTCGTATCCTGATGAAAATGCGAATTCTCCGGCGACCACGGCGCAATTGGGGCAGTGGTGTTGTTTGGATAGCATTGTGAGTATCGACTGAGCTACCTCCCAGAACTGGGCTGCCCTCGCTGCGTGATCGTTCAGGGGGCTAGTGCCAAAGTCTGGCTCGTTCCACGCCCCCCATAGTTCGACGGGCGGGAAGCCTTTGGTGGCGTTGCCTGCGATCAGGTCCTTCATCAGTCGTCCTACCGACTTTTTGTATTCGCCAACTGAAGGCAACGGGCATGGGGTACCTCCTTCTCCGCATGGGTCGATTGCCTCGTCCTTGCCGAGCGTGATGAAGGGCTGCAGGTGCGCCTTGCCGACTTTTTCGAGCCATGTTTCCAGACGGTGCATTTCTGCGGTGGCGTACGGTCCTGACGCGGTAGCCACATCGTAGGGGATGATTAGGCGTGCCGTTTTCACGTGCAGCGGCCCTTTTTCGAGGTTCGGGTCAAAGCCGGCAGTGGGGGTGCCGTTTTCTTCGAAATGTTCGTCGAGGTGGCCTTCCCCAATATGGCCTTCTTCCTTGGAGAGTGAGTCGGAGAGGCCGTACTTCACGGGGTCGCGTGCCGCGCTGGTCTTGTTGCTGGGCGCGGCGATCATCGTGTCGGCGAGCAGCGGGTAGACAGCGCCTGTGCCTGGCTTGAGCGTCAGCGTGAACGTGTCGCCTGCGACGGTGAGGGTCGCGGGTACGATGTGGCCTTCGGCGTCGGTGACATTGGGCGGAGCGATCACCACCAGTGCCTTGCCGGCTGTTTGTGTTTCGGCGGAGGTCATCGCGTTTTTCGCGGCTTCGTAGGAGGCTTGTGTTTGCTGTGGCTGGGGTTGCCCGGCGCCTGCTTCTCCGGGCGCGGTGCTGCTGTGGGGTGAGGCGGGGAGGCTTTCCAGGGGTACTTCTTCTTCTGTTTGCGGCTGGGATTCTTCCTGTTCGGCTTCGGTTTTTTCTTCGCTTGTCTCGGGCGGGCCGGGGGTGGTGCGGCGCAGCGGTCCGGCTTCGCCTGTCTGCCCGCTGGCTGGTTGGGCTGATTCCTCGCTTGCTTCCACCGCGGCGATGCTGCCGTCGGGAAGTTGCTTGAGTTCCTGGTCGGGGCCGAGGCGCACGGCCCAGGAGAAGGAGCGCGGGGCTTCTGCTGAGCGGAGCTGTAGGAGCGCAGTGGCACCGAGCGGCTGGGGGCGGATGATCATGTCGGTCGCGGGCCAGGTGTCGGCGAACAGCGCGGCGGCGCCGTTGACGATCGTCGCTGGTGTGACCGCAGCCGGCTGGCTTTCGACGGGCGCGAGGCTCAGTTCGCCAGCGGGCGTGTTGACCGCGAATTCCCCCGCGGTTTCCTTGGAGATCGTGGAGCTGGTGAGCGTGCTCTGCGCGGCGAGTTCTTCCCCGCTTTCGGCGAGCGCCGGAGAGATGCTCTGTTCTTCGAGAGCCGCGGTGCTCGACGGCGCAAGGACGGCAGGGTCGGTCTGCTGGGCGATCGCCTGGGCTTCTTCGACGCTCGCTTCACCGCCCCAGGTGGGCACGGTATACGCCGAGACGGCGTTTTTGCTGCCCTGCGGGCTGCTCGCCGTCACGGTAACGCGCAGCGTTACGCCGAGGTCGCCGATCCCGGGGGTATATGTGGGTTCCTGTGCTTCTGCGATCGGGGTGCAGTCTTCGCCGCTCGAGTTGCAGCTTTCCCACTGGTAGGCGTAGGTGACGGGTCCCGTGGCACTCCAGATGCCCGGGTCGGCGCTCAGCGTGCCGCCGAACGCCACGACACCGGAGATCGACGGTGGGGAGAACTCGCTGAGCGCTTCGGGGCCGACCACGGCGGTGGGAGCGGAGACCGCCGTGGTGCTGCCCCCGGAGTCGGTCGCGCTCACGAGGACGAGCACCGTGGAGCCCACGTCGGGTTCGGTGAGGGTGTAGGAGCTCTGGGTGGCGCCTTCGATCGCGTTGCAAGACCTGGCCGGTTCGCAGCGCTCCCACTGGTAGGCGTAGGAGAGTGGGCCTTCCCCGGCGAACACCCCCGTGCCCACGGTGAGGGTCTGCCCGGCGAGGGCCGGCCCCGTGATCGGGGGTGCCTGCTCCGCCACCGGGGCCTGCGTCTGCGCGACCGGCTCGGTCGCCTGCGAGACCTGAGAGGCCCAGTGGCCCTGTTCATCGGTGGCAGTGACCTGCACCCGCAGCCGCTGCCCAACCTCGCCCGAGGTCGGCACATAGCTCGGGCTGGTAGCCCCTTCGATGCGGTGGCATTCGGCGCCGAGCACTTCACAGCTCTGCCACTGGTAGGCATAGCTGATGCTGCCGGCGCCGCCTGACCAGGCCCCAGGTTTCGCGGTAAGCGCCTGGCCAGCCTGCGGCGCCCCTGAGATCGTCGGCGCCTGCGTGCCCGCGAGCGCCCCGGCCGCGCCGATCACAGGCGTGGCCGGCGAGAGGTCGCTGAGCGAGTCCGCCGCGCTGTGCACGCCGACGCGGACCCGCAGCGCCCTTGAGAGGTCGCCTTCGGTGAGGTCGTATTCGGGGCCGGTAGCTCCTTCGACGGGGGCGCATTCGCTGCCGCTTTCGTTGCAGCTTTCCCACTGGTAGCTGAATTCTGTCGTGGTGCCCGTCCAGACACCCGGGGCGGCGTAGAGCACATCGTGGACATCGGGGGTGCCCGTGATCGAGGGTGCCTGCAGCTCGCTCGGCGGTTCGGCCTGCACGACCGTGCTCGCCTGCGAAGTCGCTTTCGTCGAGCCCCCAGGGTTCGTCGCTGTCACGATCACCCGCAGCGTCGAACCGATGTCGCCTTCCGTCAGCGCGTACTTGGCACCCGTGGCATTTTCGATCGCCGCGCATTCTTCACCAGCCGGGTTACAGCTCTCCCACTGGTAGGTGTAAGAGACCGGTGCGACCCCATCCCATTCCCCGGTGCTCGCGGTGAGCGTCTGGCCGTCTTGGGCGGTGCCCGAGACCGTCGGGAGCCCTGTGTTGGAGGGAGGCGCGGGCGCCTGGATCACGCTGCTCGCGGGGGAGGCCGCGAGCGCTTGCCCGTGCGAGTTGGACGCGGTGACCACGACCCGTACGGTTGCTCCGATCTCCCCGGAGAGCACGGTGTAGCTCTGGCTGCTCGCGCCCGCGATCGGCTCGCATCCGCCGCCACTCGCGTTGCAGCTCTCCCACTGGTAGGCGAAGGAGATCGGTTCCGAGCCCAACCAGCTCCCCGCGCTCGCGGTGAGCGTTTGCCCCGCCTGCGGGGTGCCGGAGATCGAGGGCGCCGAAGAGGACCCCGGGGCCGGCACCCGTTCAACGCTCGCGCCTTTTTCGACGTGGACGGCAAGCAGGCTGACCGTTTCGCCGACCGCGTAGACGCCGCCAGCGAGCTTGATCGATGCGCCGGTTTCGACATTCCAGACCCCGGTCGAGGCCTGCCCGGGGATTCCCCCGCCGGTGAATTCGAGCGTGCCGCTCGACGCGCTGACCGTCCCATCGTTGGTGAAGTACACCGCGACGGTGCTCGTGCCGCTGCCCTGCGTCTTCTCGAACGTGCCCGTGTTCAGAACCTCTGGCGCGGCACCCGAGTTGCTGGACGCGACGAGAATCTGCCCGGCCAGACCGCAGCCTTTCGCGCACGTTTCCGAGTTGTCCTTGAAGACACCCCGGTTTTCCAAGAGCGCACCTTCGGCCATTTCGAGATAATCCTGAGAAAACGTCACTGTGCCTTCGTTGACGAGCGTACGCCCTGCGAGCGAACCCCCGTCGAACGTGCCGCTCACACCAGGCTCGATCACCGTCCGCCCGGAACCCGTCATCTCGCCACCTTCGTTCCACTCCAGCGCACCGGACACATCCACGCTGCCAGGGCCCGTCAGAACACCGTACAGGCTCAACGTGCCGACCGTTGACACTTCCGACGTACCCGTGATTTCAAGCGAGGTCCTCGGATGTTCAAACGCGCTTCCGAAGACTTCGAGCGTGCCTTCGTCGTGAAGGACACCGACGTGGTAGGTACCGTCCGAGATCTCAACAGTGGTCCCCGACCCGACACACGCCACATCGCTCGCCGTCGGCGCGCTCCCCTTCGACCAGTCAGCGCCATTCTGCCATTCCCCCTCGGAGGGACCCACCCACGTATCGGTGCACGGCGGGCCAGAAGAGGAGACGCCTTCTTTGACCATCGCGCTCGCCGGCGAAATACGCGACGCATTACCATCCCCGTTACTCGCCGTCACAACCACCCGGACCGTTCCACCAACCTCACCCGCCACCAACCGATAGGTCGATTCGCTCGCGCCCGCGACATCCGTGCAGCTTTCCCCCGCGCTGTTGCAGCTCTCCCACTGGTAGCTGTACGCGAGCGGCGGCGCCCCCGTCCACGTACCCGGATGCGCGACAAGCGATCCACCCACCTGCGCGGACCCCGAAACTTCCGGCGCGACCAGGTTCACAGGCAGAGTCACCGAAGCGCCCACCGTGCTGCTGGCCGCCGAGACAGCCGACGCCACACCGACAACATTGGACGCGATGACACGCACACGCAGCGTATGGCCCACAGCCGCAGGGTCGGGCTGGTAGGTCGAGCTGCTCGCACCTTCGATACCCGCGCAATCTTCGCCACTCGGATTACAGCTTTCCCACTGGTAGGAGTACGCGAGCGGCTGCGACCCTTCCCAAGACCCTGTGGTCGCGCTCAACGTCTCGCCTTCCGTCGCGCTACCCGATACCACCGGCACCGATATGTTCGACGGGGGAGTGGCTTCAACCACGACTTTGCTCGCCGCCGACGACGCGCTCGCAGACCCAGCCGAGTTCATCGCCGTCACCACGACCCGCACCGTCTCACCGACCTCTTCAGACCCAAGCGCCAAAGTCGATTCGGTGGCTTCCGCGATATCGAAGCAATCTTCACCCAGCCCATTGCAGCTTTCCCACTGGTAGGTGTAGGAAATCGGCGGGGCGCCTTCCCACGTGCCCGTGCTCGCGCTCAGCGTCTGCCCTTCTTCCGCGGTCCCAGAGATCGACGGCGCAGCCGTGTTCGACGGGCCGAAAGCCGTCACAACCCCGGTCGCCGCGGATGTCGCCGGCGTCGAGCCACCGGCGTTGCTCGCCCTCACGACAACCCGCATGGTGTCGCCCACGTCGCTGTGTTCGAGCGCGTACGTCGAGTTCGTCGCCCCCGAGACGTTCGCGCAGTCTTCGCCTGTGCTGTTGCAGGTCTGCCACTGGTAGGTGTATGTGATCGGTGGGGTGCCTTCCCAGCTGCCCGTGCTCGCGTTCAGCGTCTGTCCTTCTCGCGCCGTCCCGGAGATCGATGGCAGACTGGTGCTCGACGGTGCGAGCGCCGCCACGACGCCGGTCGCGGCGGAGGTGCTGGACGCTGAGCCGCCCGTGTTGCTGGCCGTGACCTTCACGCGCAGCGTGCCGCCAACGTCGCCGTGGCCGAGGAGGTAGGTCGAGCTGGTCGCCCCCGAGATGTTCGTGCAGCTTTCGCCGGAGCCGTTGCAGAGCTCCCACTGGTAGGCGTAGCTGAGCGGCGGCGAGCCGCTCCAGGAGCCCGTGCCGGCGGTGAGCGTCTGCCCGTCTACATCGCTGCCTGTGATCGTTGGCGCCGACGTGTTCGACGGAGGGATCGCCGCCACGACCCCGCTCGCCGCCGAGGTCGCGTCCGTTGACCCCGCGGAGTTTTTCGCGGTCACAACGACGCGCAGCGTGTCCCCGACATCACTGGGGCCGAGCGCGTAGGTCGAGGCGGTGGCCCCGGAGATGTTCGCGCAGCTTTCGCCTGAGTTGTTGCAGAGTTCCCACTGGTAGGTGTAGGAGAAGGGTTCGGTGCCCGCCCACGAGCCGGTGCTCGCGCTCAGCGTGTGGCCGTCTTCGGCTGTGCCTGAGACCACTGGCAGGGCGGTGTCGGCCGGCGGGCCGGTCGTGATCACCGCAGTCGTTTCGGAGTTAGCGGTTTTGCTGCCCGCCGCGTTTTCGGCTGTCACCATCGCGCGCAGCGTGCCCCCGATCTGCGAGCCGAGCACCCGGTAGGTCGACGCGCTCGCCCCCGTGATTTTTTTGCAGCTCCCGCCCGTGCTGTTGCAGCTCTGCCACTGGTAGGCGTAGGAGAGCGGCGGAGTGCCGCTCCAGCTGCCTTCGCTGACGCTCAACAGCTGCCCCTGCTCCGCCGCGCCCGAGATCGCCGGCGGCACCGTATTCGACGGCGCGAGCGGCGCGACGAGCGCGCTCTGCGCCGAGCTCGCGCTACCGGTACCCGCGCTGTTGCTCGCGGTTACCGCCACCCGTAGCGTCGAGCCTACGTCTTCGTGGGAGAGTTTGTATTTCGTTTCGCTCGCCGCGGGGATGTTCGCGCAGCTTTCGCCCGCCGCGTCGCAGCGCGTCCACTGGTACGCAAACGTGATCGGCGTCACACCGGTCCACGTCCCCGCTTTGGTCGCGGTCAGCGTGCTCCCATCCTTCGCGGTACCCGAGATCGTCGGCGCGACGGTGTTGACCGGGAACTCACCCGCGTCATAGTGTTCCCTGATCCGGGTCGCCGACAGCGCCTTCGTGTAGAACGCGACATTACTCAGGCTGCCCTTGAACAGCGGTTCGCCCGCGACCAGCGACTTCCCGAGGTAGTTACTCGGTGCGCTCCCCAACGAGGACGGAAAGACACTCGCGCCCGTGACCTGTCCAACCTGTTCGCCATTGACATACAACGTCAGCGTACCCGCGCTGGTCTCGCTCACCGCCACATCCTTCCACACGTTCACCGCCAGCTTCGTCGCCGTCACTTCGGCACTGGACCCACCACTCGTGTGGATTTCAAACAGCATCTTATGATTGCCAGGCGTCGAGGCCGGCGTCAGATACATGTAGTTGGTCGAGCTCGACCCGAACTCGAAGATCGGCTCCTTGAACACCATTTCACCCGACCAATCAACCCACCCTTCGAAAGTGAATTCGCTCGCGCCCGCCAACGGATCCCTGGGCAGCGAGCCATACGCCGCACCCCCAAACGCGCCCGACCTGCCGCCACCAAACGGGCCTTCACCGCCCAGCACGACCCCATTGTTGATCGCCGTGTACGAGCCAACCGAATCCACGATCGTACTCGAACCCACCGCATCATCGAAACGAAACTGCGCCACCGGATCATCCGCCGCGACCGTGCTCTCATACGTTTCATACGGCTGCGTCCCACCCGCCGCGACCGCCGAGCAGAGCAGGCACAGCAGCACCGCCGCGGCGCCGGAGCCGAGACGTACGCCGCGCAGGCGCGGCGACCTCGACTCGCCCCCCTGTGATCGACCGCGTATCATCGACACGCTACTCCTCCCATCTCGCCGCAACGCCACGCCAACACACGGGGCTCTTGACCAATCAAGCTGGTGATCTTGACCGACGACCGATATCTATCGGTCGGACAACAGGAACCTACTAAAGAATGGGAGCATGTCAAGGTGGTCCACCAGAGCAGAACACGGTATTTGCGAGATTTTATTGAAGTGGACCATTCTTCTGCGTCGATGGACGACGAGCCTCTCCAGCGATGTCGAGTCAC
Source organism: uncultured Solirubrobacterales bacterium (assembly GCA_963833205.1). Lineage (GTDB taxonomy): Bacteria > Actinomycetota > Thermoleophilia > Solirubrobacterales > Solirubrobacteraceae > Palsa-744. The sequence continues at coordinate 294,808 of CAWHWZ010000001.1, forward strand.
GAGTGCTCCTCCGCTCCTGGCTGCTCGTCAGCGAGCCGCTCGACGAGCCAGTCGAGGGCTTCCCGGGCGCTGGCGAGGGGCGAGGCGATCGGGTAGATGACGTGCGCGATGCGGCCCTCCAGGGCGATGAGGATGATCGGTTGGTACTCGATTCTGTCCTGGACGGTGGTGAGTGGCAGCCCCAGGGTCTTCGCGAGCGCGAGATACGGGTCGCAGAGCAGGCGTTGGGTGAAGAGTTCGATGTCGCCGGTGTTGTGCTGCTCGACGAGCGGCTGGGTGCTAACGCCGACGGTGCGAACTCCGAGGTCGTTCAGAGCGTCCTGGTGGTCCCGCAGCGCGCGCCCCATCGTGTCGGCGTCGGGGTTGGTGTCGTTTTCGGCGGAGGTGAGATAGATGAGCAGTATGTGACGGGTGGCGAGCCGCGCGAGGCTGATCTCTGCGCCGGGCCCGAGTGGCTCGTTTTCATGCTCCTCGGTCCATTCCAGCGGGGCTGTGGGTAGCCGTGTTCCCACCAGCCGTGCTATGAGCAGCGGCGGCGATCAGCGCGAGCACCCCGAGCGATGAGGCGCTCGCGGCGCATGTCTCCCACCAGCGCAGTCGGCTGCCGGTGGGTGTCCGTGCGTGCCCCCACCGGGCGAGCACTTCGCGGGCGTTGGGGGCGTGGTTGAGGCTCTGGTAGACGCGGATGCGCTCGGCGCCGCGGCGGGCCGGGAACGCGACGATGGCATGCGACGGGAGCGCCCCAAAGGCGTCGCGCGTGGCGTCCACCAGCTCGCGCAGGTAGCCGCGGTCCTCGCGGTGGGAGTGGTGGGCAAAGTAATCGTCGTGGGGGGTGTTGGGTTGCAGCGCGGCCAACAGCGCGGCGTGCAACTGGAGGGTGTTGATCCGCGGGTGGGGCTTGGCTGCTCGGAGACTATGTCCGCGTAGTCGTAGGCTGCTTGGAAGGCGACGAGGGCGCGGACTACCACTGCGCGCTGGTCGGGCTTCACGAATGTGGCGAACGCGGCGGCGCCCTCCAGGTTCTCGAGCTTGTGGTTGTGGGAGTGCAGCGCGAGCTGGCGCAGCACGGGGTCGGGGATCTCTGCCGCGCGCGCCCGCCAATGGCGCAGCTCACCTCGCAGGATCGGGTGGACGCTCGCCCAGTAAGTTCGTGCCGCGCGCGCGAACGCACCGGCCAGCTTGACCCGGTCTGCCTGCTCCCTCATGCCGATAGCTTCCCGCCAACGGGGAAATGGGGTCGATCACTCCTGAAAGCCGACGCTGGGCGGTACCTGGGCGGCGCTGAACCCGGGGAGCGCGACGACCACGAGCGCAATCCCGCAGACAATCACGAGGGTGAGGAGCACCTGGGGCACACCGACCGAGAAGGGCGCGGGGAACCCTGTCGTGATCCTCAACCAGCGGCTTGCGACCGCGTGTCCGAAGAGGCCAAGGGCGAGCCCGTCGGCGCACCCTACGCCGAGCACGATCGCGCTCTCCAGCAGCAGCGCGCGCCATAGCTGCAGGTCGTCGTAGCCTGAGATCTTCAGCGCGGCGAAGCGTCCACGGCGCTGCCATAGCGCCGCGCCGAGCGCGAACGCGATCGCCAGGGCGGCGGCAATCAGCAGCAGGGTGGCAATCTCGCCGAGGCTGCGTAGTGCCTGCTTGACGTTCGCCTTGAACTGTGCTTCGCGTGCTGCGCGGGTCTGTACCCAGAGCGCCGGGCGGTAGCCGAGCGCTGCCTTGACCGCACGCACGCCCGCTTCGGGGGTGACGCCGGGCTTGAGGTTGACCTCGAGAGCTGCCGGTTCGGTTGTCTGCCAGTAGCGGCGGTAGTCGTTGGTGTTGAGCGTGATCGCGCCGGACGGCCATCCGGTGTTGGTGGTGATCGCGGCTACGCTCAGGAGAGCCGTGCCGGACGGGGTGGGTAGCGTGAAGGTGTCTCCGACGTGCAGGTGTCGTTCGGCCGCGAAGCCGTTTGAGATGGCCGTCCAGCCTCCTTGCCGGATTCGACGCGTCGCCTGGGAGAGATTGCCCTGGAGGAGTTGAGAGGGCTGCAGCATCGCGCTGTCGTTGGATGGGCGGGCGCGTATCCACAGGCGACGGCTGCCGACGTCCAGCAGCCCGCCCTGGTAGACGCGGACCGACGCTATGCCCGGTGCGCGAGCGATTGCCGCTGCGGCGCCGTTGTCTTTGAAGCTGTCGGTCGTGAACACGTTGTCCCCGGTCGTGACCCAGATGTCGGCCGTGTGCAGATACTGAACGATCGCGTTGTTCAGCCCACGGTTGAGGTCGTTCTTGGTGCCCTGGATCGCGATGCTCCCATACACGGCGAGGGCGGCGACCCCGGCCAGCGCGATCGAGCGGGTGGCACCCGAGCGCAATTCGATCATCGCCAGGCCCAGCATGCTTCCGCGGACACGCTCGCTTGCTGGTGTAATCGCCCAGCGCGCCAACGCGAAGACGCAGGGAACCAGGCACACCACCGCGAGCGCGAGAATCGCTCCGCCGAGCACAGTCAGACTCGGTAGAAACAGCACAATCGCTGCCACGGCGAGCACCAGCATCCCGCCGAGCACGCCGAAGCGCAGCGTCGTCGGACGGTTGATGTTCTGGCCCGGTTCGCCTGGCTCGCGCAGCACAGCATCCAAAGCGCGCGATGGCCGCATGTCAAGCGCCGGCAACATGGATGCCACCAACGCGGCGAGGATCCCACACGCCAGCGCGATCATCACCGTGCTGAGATGGACCGCCTGCTGCGATCCAATCGGGAACGCGAACGTGATGAAACTCGGTATCTGGTGAAAGAGGGTGTGTGAGAGGAAGTAGCCCCCGGCGATGCCTACCAGCGAAGCGACGATGCCGAGCGTGAGGGCCTGCACGGCGAGGATCAAGATGACCTGCGGCGGGTCGAACCCGTGCAGGCGCAGTTCGGCGACGAACCGGCGGCGCTCGGGGACGCTCAGCAGCATCGCGTTCAGCGCAAGCAGGAATCCGACCATCGCGCTGATCACCGCGAACAGCGTCGTAGACTGGTTCGTCGGGGCGGCCGTGACCGCGAGCAGACGCAGTTCGTTGTCAGCGGGCACCACATCGAGGCGTCCCGCCGCCAGCCGGTCGAGCTCAGCTTCCACCTTCCGTTCGGCGCCGGGCGCGGGCTTGATGAAGACGTTCGTGACGCGCCCACGTCTGCCCGTGAGGCGCTGTGCGACGGGTAGCAGTGCGACAGCGATCGGGCTGGCCGCGACCGCCCCTACGGTCTGAGAGCTGAGCGCGAGCCGCAGAGCGACCCTGTGGGCTTCTCCGTCGGCGAGCACCTCGACTCGTTCGCCGGCAGCGGCGCCGATCGCGTTTGCCGGGGTTTCGGCGAGCCCGATCCCGCCGATCAGCAGCGCGCTGCCCGCCCCGAGGTTCTGGACGGCGTGCGCGCCGAGCGCTGCGACGCTCGGGGTCAGGCCGAGGAGCTGCACGAGTTGGCGTCCCTTCGGGCCGACGATCGTCGTGGACTCTCGCAGCACCGGGGAGGCGACCTGCACGCCGGGCAGGTCCCCGGCTTCCTTGGCGATGCGTTCGTCGAAGCCGGCGGAGGAGCGCGCGACGAGCTGCAGCCGCGCGGAGCCGATCAGCTGCCGGTCGAGTTCCCCGGCGGAGTTGTTGATTGCGGTGTTTGCCAGCAGCACACCGAAGGTCAGCGCGACCCCGACCGCGATGCCGGAGGCCGCGAGCAGCTCCTGCACGCCGTGTCGGCGCAGACGCCAGAGGTAGAAGTCGCTCAGCGTGCTGACACGCAAACCGAGGATCCGGGGGTGCAGCAGGCCGCGCGGGCTCATCATCCTGGAATCGCCCCGAGCTCGATGTCGATGCCCTCGCCGAGGTGCCCGTCGCGGAGGGTGTAAACGCGATCGACGAACGCCCTGGCCTGCGGGTCGTGGGTGACGAGCAGGCCGGGCATCTCGCGCTCACGGCAGACCTCGCCGAGCAGGCCGAGGATCTCGCGGCTGCGGGCGGAGTCGAGGTTCCCCGTCGGCTCGTCGGCGAGCAGCAGCCGCGGCTCGTTCAGAAGCGCCCGTGCGATCGCGACGCGCTGGCGCTCCCCCATCGAGAGCTCCTCGGAGCGGTGCAGCTCCCGCTCGGCGACCCCGACCCGCTCGAGCCACGGTCGCGCCAGCAGCTTGGCTTCGCTGACGCTGTACCCGTCGGCGAGGAGCTTCACCGCGGCGTTCTCGATCGCGGTGGCGCCCGGGATCAGGTGGAAGGACTGGAACACGAACCCGACCTCTCGGCGCCTGAAGAGCGAGCCCTCCCTGACCGTCAGAGCGCCCAGATCGCGCCCGTCGAAGATGACGCTCCCCGCGTCCGGGGCGAGCAGGCCCGCGGCGAGCAGCAACAGCGTCGTCTTGCCCGAGCCGCTGGGGCCATACAGCGCCACGAACTCGCCCGCCTGGACGGTGAGCGATACGCCGTCCACCGCGCGCACGACCTCCTCGCCGGCCCGGTAGTGCTTTACCAGCCCGCGCAGCTCCAGCGCGCTCACAAAGCCGGCCCGCCCACATCGGCGCGCTGCTCGAACGGCAGAACTTCCCCGTGCTGGTCCATCGAGCGCAGCACACCATCGGAGAGCGACATGCTGCGCCGCGTGCCCTGCAGCGGCTCGAGCTCCTCCGAGGCGATCAGAACCGCCAGATCGCGCCGCTTGCCGAGCGAGCGCAGCACCCCATACAACTCCTGGGACTCGCGCGGCGAGGAGAGCACGGCCGGCTCGTCGACCAGCAGCAGCCGCGGCTCGTGCACCAGCGCCTTGGCGAGCGAGACACGCATCCGCTCCCCGAGCGTCAACAGATTCACGTCGAGGTCGGCCTGCTCACGCACACCGACCGTATCCATCACCTTGCGCGCCGTCACTTCCGCCGCGCGCAAGCTGAGGCCGTCGGGCAGCAGCCCAAGCGCGACATCGGTGACCGCGCTGTCCTTGGAGCGCCACTCAGCCGAGGCGAGCGCGATCCCGCGGTGGCGCAGCAGCCGCGTGCGAGTTCGCGCGGAGAGGTGCGTCATGTCTTGCCCATCGAGGCACACCGTGCCCTCGTCCGGGAGCTCGATACCGGCGATCACGCGCAACAGCGTGGACTTCCCCGAGCGCCGCGGACCCCACAGGCCGATGAAGTCGCCCGCGTCGATCTCCATCGAGACGCGGTCCAGGATCGCGACTTTGTGCCGCCCGTCGGAGACACGCCGCGTGATCTGCGAGAGGGAGAGCAGCGCCATCGAATGGAGCCGCTCTACTGTCCGCTCATGAACTCGTTCAGCATCCGGCGAGCCTCCACGAACCCCTCCAGTTCGGCGCGAAGATGCCTGAGCGCCGATTTTCGCGCGATGTTCATCTCGATCCCGAGCAGGCTCTCGGTGGGAGGCATCTCGCCCTCGGTCGTGACCGCCAGCAGCCGGCATTCGCGTTCGTAGACCTCCAGGCCCTCCAGCAACGACGGTATGTCCTGCACCCGCGCCACACTCAGCTTGGTATGGAACTCCATGCGCATCGGGGCCATCGCGGTCGTGGCGCTGATCCATTCGGCGAACGCGGGCTCGGACTTCTCCGTCGCAGAGTAGACCCTGCGGTTCGTGGTCGGCACATCGCTGGCCACGACCTCCCCCTTCACGAGCTCGGCTTTCTCCAGAGCCTCCAGTGGCCGGTAGAGGTCGCCCGAGGAGATCCGATAAGGCGCCCCCAAACGCCCACTGAGGCGGCTCGCCAGCTCGTAGGTGTGGCCAGGCCGCTGAATCACCAGACCAAGCACCGCGCCCTTCAGAACCGTCGAGCGGTGCATCCACTCAGGCTGAAGACCCATCGAACCGCGCTCCCTCAGTAGTCGCCCTTAAGTCAATGACCGGAACAATACCCCAACCGCCCAAGCCATGGCATCGTCCCCTGAACTGTTCGAGCGCTCTGCACTACGTGCTCGACCCCGAGGGATTCTTCGCCGCCACTCACCGCCGCCACGGAGACATCTTCACGCTCAAAATGCTCGGCCAGCGATGGGTCATCCTTGCCAACCCCGAACACATCCGCGAGATCTTCACCCAACCCCCCGAGAACCTCGACGCCGGCGAGGCAAGCCAGGTGTTCCGGCCGCTGGTCGGCACCAACAACATGCTGATGCTCGACGGCGAGGAATACCTCTACCGCCGGCGGATCGTGCTCCCCTCCTTCCACGGCGAGCGGATGCGCTCCTACGAGACCATCATCCGCCACGCCACGACCGAGGAGATAGCCACATGGCCGCTCCAGCAGCCACTCGCGCTGCTCCCGCGGCTCTCCCGGCTCGTCTTCCGCGTCATCCTGCGCTGCGTCTTCGGCATCAGCGAAGCCGAGCAGGTCGGCCCGCTCGCCGACGCGCTGACGCGGATGCTCAACTGGATCACCAACCTGCGCCGCGTGCTCACGTTCTTCCTCCTCGGCCCAGAGCGGCTGATGAGCCTCCCCAGCTACCGCGCGATGATCGCCGCGCTCGACCGCCAAGCATTCGCCGAGATCGCACGGCGCCGCGAAGCGCCCGACCTGCACGAGCGCGAGGACATCCTCTCAATGCTCGTCTGCGCCCGCGACGAACACGGCAACGGCCTCACCAACCGCGAGCTACGCGACGAACTCGTCACGCTCCTCTTCGCCGGCCACGAGAACACCACCGCGCTGCTCGCCTGGGCGCTGCACGAACTCGCCCGCGACCCCCCAAGCCAGGAGCGTCTGGCCGCCGAAGGCGGCCCGTACGCCGACGCTCTCATCGCCGAGACGCTGCGCCTACGGCCACCCGTCCCCCTGCTCGCGCGACGCCTGCGCAAACCACTGCGGATCGCCGGCCACGACCTGCCCACAGGCACCAACCTCTGCCCATGCACTCTGCTTGCACACCGCGACCCCTACACCTACCCCGAACCCTGGGCCTTCCACCCCCGGCGATTCCTCGATCAGCGACCCGCCCCCAGCGCATGGTTCCCATTCGGCGCCGGCATCCGCCGCTGCGTCGGCGCAGCCTTCGCGCAATTCGAGGCCCGCATCACCCTCGAAGAGATCACCCACCACCTCCGCCTCACAGCCGACCCCAAACCCGAGCGAACACGCACCCGCGCAATCGTCCTCGTCCCCGCCAACGGGGCCAGAGTCACGCTCACTCCACGCCAGACCCACCAGTGACAAGGTTCCGAGACGCTCGCCGTTCGTCAGAGCCCGATCCCGAGGTCGATGCCACGCTCGGTTGAGACATCGCGTCCGAGGCGTCGCTCGGCGCGGTCGATCGCTTCGCGGGCGCGCTCCCAGTCGCGCTGCTGGCCGCCGCGCTGCTCGGGCCGGGGGCCGAGCGCGTCGGTGGGGTCGGTGATGTCGTACTGCGCGCGATAGCGCATGGCGTGGCGCACGCCGTTCTCCCATGCCTAGCGTTTCGCGGGCCGGTCGGGCCGCTCACCGATGGTCGCCCAGCTCGCGCTCCAGGCTGCCGCGGTGGGCGAGGGTCGCGTCGAGCTCGCGCGTGTTGGCTTGCAGGGCGCTGGCCAGGTGGGCGCGTTCGATCGCATGGGGGTCTTGTTCGTGTCCGAGGCGCCGCTGCGGGTCGGGTAGGCCGGCGAGGCGCCCTGTGAGCTGCTCGTGCTGGGTGGCGAGCGTGAGAGCGCGCGTGTCGAGGTCCCCGATGCGCTGCAGCTCGCGGGTTGGTAGCGCCGCGAGCTGTGTCTGGAGCTGCTCGACGCGCTCGCGTAGCTCCCGCAGCCGCGCCGGGGTCACAGTTGCCGGCGGTGTCGGCTCGGCACGGGTAGCGGCGTGCTCCTGTAGTGGCTCTACCGCGTGTACGCGGGCGTCGGCGAGGTCGGGGTCATCGGCGCGACCCGCGCTGGGGAGCTGTTCGATCGCGAGGTCTTCGTCGTCGCGCTGGAGCATTCGCTGGGCTACCCGGTCGAGCAGCTCGCTGCGGGTCGCTGGGGTTTGGTCTGTGGGCGCGAACTCGCTGCGGTCCCGTTCGAGATTGTCGTCGTAGACGAGCAGGCGCGTGGTTTCTCGTGCTCGGGAGAGCGCCGTGTAGGACCAGCCGGCGGTGAGATCCCTCGGTGAGGCAACCACGATCGCGCCCTGCACGGTGCCGCCCTGCATCCCGTGCCCGGTCAGCGAGTAGGCGTGCTCCACGTGCTCGGCGACATACACCGCTGGGAGCTCGCGCACGAGCCCGCCGTCGGTGTCGATCACTACCCGGTCGGGGTCGAGGTGGCGGACCGTGCCTCTCATCCCGTTGTTCGCACGCGCCGGCGGGGTCGCTGAACGTCTCGATCCGCCGGTTGCGCTCAGCCCAGTCGAGGTAGCGCTGCGGGTGGCCGTCGTGCAGTGCGCCGAGCGCCCGGCGCTCCGCGGGGTCACGCTGGCGCATCACCTCTGTGAGCTGCTGCGCGCCGAGCGCACGGCCGACCGCGCCGAGCCACCCGCCGGCCTGCACCGAGGCGAGCTGCCCCGGGTCACCGATCGCGACCACCTTCACGCCCGTGCGCTGGGCTGCCTCCAGTAGTCGCGCGGTGGGGCGCGTCGCAGCCATCCCGGCCTCGTCGAGGACCAGGACACCGTGCTGTGGCAGCTCATCGCCGAGCTGCTCCAAGTCGAGTAGCAGCCGGTCGAGTGTGCGCGTGGGGATGCCTGCCTCCTCGGCGAGCTCGCGTACCGCGCGGCCGGTCGGCGCGACACCGAGCACGGTGTAGCCGGCGCTCTCGTACACCTGGCGCAGCACCCCAGCCGTGTACGTCTTCCCCGTCCCCGCGAGCGCCTGAATCACACTCACCCCATGCCCCGAGCCGCTCACCGCGCGCACCGCCGCTGCCTGCTCTGCGGTGAGAGGACGGTTGGTCGCTCCGATCGCACGCTCAGCCAGCCACGGATCGACGATGCCCGCTCCCTCGCCGGCGCGGCCGACCGCGGCCGTGATCAGCCGCCGCTCGACCGCCACGAGCTCCACGGTCGTCATCTCGCCACCACGGGTCGCGATCACGTCCTGGCGCTCCGCGAACCGCTCGACCTGACCCCGCACCTCACCCACCAGCGCACCCACCCCCGCGGCGGCGGCGAACTCCTGCAGCACGGCGCGCTCGTCGAAGGTGTTGCTGCGCTCCGTCAAGCCGGCGGCGCCCGCCAGCCGGTCGCCGAGCACCTGCTCGTCTACACCGGCGCGCTCGGCGAGCCGCGCACCAGCTGCTCTCGGCCCGCCTGCAGGAGCTCCGCGACCCTGCCGGTGTCGAGACCCTGCTCGCCGGCACGGGCCCTCACCTCCTCCCGCCACGTGTGCGTCTGCACCCCGTACTGCTTGCGCTCCCGGGTCGCGAGCGCCGCGTGCTCCGCCGCGCTCTTTGACCCCAGGCCGATCCCACCCTGCTCCGCCTCGCGCAGCATCTCGTGGCGACGCTGCGAGAAATGCTCCACCACCGGGCGCTCGATCTCCACGAGCTCCGCCGCACCATTACGGACCTCCCCCCACTCCAACCCGAAGCGCTCCGTGACGAGCGCGCGGAGATGCGCCTGGTAGAGATACCCCGCTGTCTTCGCCGCCCGGTAGAGCTCCGCACCATGCAGCGCCGTGAACCGGCCGTCCGGGCCACGCGCCATATTCGCCGCGACGACGTGGGTATGCAGCTGCGGGTCAAGCGCGCGGCTCATCCGATGCCGGTAGGCCGCCGCGACCAGGCCGTCCCCGGGCTGCACGTGCTCGCCGGCGTGACCGCGACGAACCATCACCGCCGTGTCCTCCAGATACCCAAGCGCCGCCCTCACCGCCTCTTCATGGCAGCCCACCAGCTCACCCGACACGTCCTCCGCCGCGATCGCGAACAGGATGCTCAGCGTCTTCGGCGCGGAGAACGTGAGGTCATACGCCGCTACCTTCGGGTCACTCGCCGAGGACCGCAATCGCGCCGCCGGGTCGCGTGGGTCGTGGCCTGCGATCAGCGCGCCGAACTGGCTGGCGCCCACCCGACCGGAGAGGCCGAGGGCCTGCGCGCCGGCGCCGACCCATTCGCCGGGGGTCTCGCCGCGGCCGGTGTAGTAGTCGTCCTGACCCTGCGCTACCTGCTGCTCGTAGTAGCGGTGCTGACCCAATGCGATCTTCCCAATCGAAAGCATCCTGAGAGCAAAATAGCAAAAGAACGGACCTTTAGGTGCAACTGTGTGACGTAAGGCGGAGCGCAGCGGAGCCGAGTGGCGGGGTGGCCTTGCGGTGGTGCTGAGAGCGCGGCTGGAGAGTGATGTAGCGGCGCTGGTGAGTGCGCGGTGGGAGGTGCGGGCGAGAGCCGAGCGAAGCGAGGTAGAGCGCTGTTAGAGGTAGTGGGCGAACGTCGTGTGGCGGAGCGCGTAGGTCGAGCGCTCGGGTGCGGCGCGGGTCAGTGGTGGCGGCGCGGGAGGATCACGACGGCGGGGATCGCGAGCCGGGTGAGCGGGCTGCGGTCGCCGAGCAGACGGGTGAACAGCCGCGCCGAGAGCGCCGAAGGCCAGCGGCCACGGCGCCTGGCGTACCAAAGCGTGCCCCCTCCCCACGCCGCCGCGCCGAGCACCAGGAACGCGATGCAGTAGCCGTAGCCTCCCTGGCTGCCGCACGCCCACGCCACCCACCACGAGCACCAGCCCGTGACGCGCTCGGGGCCCCCAGCCAGGCGCCAGCCTGGCTGGGGAGCGGCGGACGATCGACCCTAACTTCTGCAGTTCGCCGGGAAGCACGCTTCGGCTCGTCGCGGGCCACGGAGGGCACGCGCCTGGGCGGCTGTTCCGGCATCGCGGCGCGCGGACGATCCCAAAATGCTCGTAGAGAGATGATCGAATCGATGCTCGCCGTCCCCGCGAGGCCGGGTGCGCATCCCGCCGGCGGCGGTCATGATCTGCCGGGATGACCGATCACGACGCTGTGCTGTTCGACCTCGACGGCGTTCTCGTTGACTCGCGCCTGCCATTCGCGCGCGGCGTCAACCACGCGCTCACGTCACACGGGCTGGCCGCGAGGCCGGAGCAGGAGCTGCACGGGTACCCGGCCCTCCCTTCACCGCACGTTTCGTGCGCTGGTCAGCAAGTAGTCGCTCGTTCAGCCCAAACCTACATTGGTTCGTCGTAGGTCGCGTCCCGTGAGCCGGGGGAATTGAGGTTGCGGGCGTAGCCTCCGCTTTGACCCTGAACAAGTCGAAGATGGAGGTACGCCCGCATGGAGAAGGTAGCCCCGAGTGAGAGGTTTCGCCGAGAGCTGGAGGAGGTCCTGGCTGGTGTCGACGGGGAGCAGGACCCGGTGGAGGTGGTCGGTCGCCTGGGAGCGCGTTTGATTTTGCAGCAGGCGTTGGAGGACGAGGTCACGGAGTTCCTCGGCCGCCGGCGCTATCAGCGCGTCGGGGAGACGGTTAGCCACCGCAATGGGCATGAACCGAAGACGATCAAGACGACGAGCGGCTCGCTGACGGTGGAGCGCCCGAGAGTCCGCGATGCGGGGAAGCTGGGGTTCGTGAGCAAGATCATCGGCAAGGGTGTGGCTCGCACCCATGCGTTGGAGTCGTTGGTGATCAGCAGCTTTTTGCGGGGCCTCTCCACGCGGGATGTGGAGGCGGCGTTGGAGGAGGTCTTCGAGGAACCGATCGCGTCCAAGAGCACGGTCTTGGACGCGACGGCTTGCGCTGGCCCCGGCGCGGCGGGCTCGGCCGCGCCAACCCAGCGCGGCCGTTTCAGTCCCCAGGGTTTATCCGGGGGAAGTAGTGAGCGCGGCCGGTGATAAGACGCCCGCTCGGCCCGGAAAGCACGAGCGCGGCGCCCTAGGGCTCGATCATGTCCGATATCGGCCACGCGGGGTTGCCGTGTATGTTGGCGTCGTGGATTGGGGGCTTGCCGCTGTCGGACTCGCGCTGCTGCTGGTCGCGGCGGTGTCGCGGCGGCTGTCCAACACGCCGATCACGCCCGCGATGGTGGTGGTCGCCATCGGTGTTCTCGTGGGCCCCTTGGTGTTCGACGGCCTCACCGTGGGACCGACTAGTTCGACGGTACGAAGGCTGGCCGAAGCCACGCTAGCGGTCGTGCTGTTCTCCGATTCCTCCCGCATCGATCTCAGGGCCCTGCGGCGGGAAGCCTCTCTCCCGGTGCGCCTGCTCGGCATCGGTCTGCCGCCGACGATCGCGCTGGGCGCGCTGGTCGCGCTCGCCCTGTTCGGATCGTTCTCACTGAGCGAGGCACTTATCCTCGGCGTGATCCTCGCGCCGACGGACGCGGGGCTTGGCAGCGCCGTCGTGACGGACCCGAGCCTTCCGCAACGTGTGCGGCAGTCGCTGAACGTCGAGAGCGGGCTGAACGACGGGATCTGCGTGCCGATCCTGTTGATCGTTCTGGCGACCTCCTCCGGGGCCGCTGGCGCGACCCACCCGGCACAGGTGATCGGCGAAGAGATCGGCTACGGGCTCATTGGCGGCATCGTCGCCGGGGCGATGGCCGCGGGGATCGTGAACACGGCCGGGGCTAGGCGCGGGCTAGGCGCCTCATCGACGATGCCTGGCGACAGATCATCCCCGTGGCCGCGGGGGTGTTCGCGTACGGGATCGCGGAGGCTCTCGGCGGGTCGGGCTTCATTGCGGCCTTCACGGCGGGCGCACTGTTTGGCCTGGTCGCCCGCGAGAACTCGGCTGGAACGATGGGCTTCACCGAGGAGACCGGGGCGCTACTCGACGCCGTCACGTTCCTGATCTTCGGTGCCATCCTGCTCGGCCCCGCGCTTGAGCACGTGAGCTGGCAGATCGCGCTCTATGCCGTGCTGAGCCTGACGATCGTTCGCATGCTGCCCGTGGCCCTCTGCCTGCTGGGCACAAAGGCGCTAGCCCCGACCGTGGCGTTCATCGGCTGGTTCGGGCCACGCGGGCTCGCGTCGATCGTGTTCGCGGTACTCGTCGAGGACACACACCAGGCTCACGGCGCGACGATCCTCACGGCCTGCTATTTGACCGTGGGTCTATCGGTACTCGTGCACGGCCTCTCGGCGTCGCCGCTCGTGAGCCGCTACGCCGCCTGGTACCGCGCCGCGGCAGGCGTGCGACCTCCAGAGATGGAGAGCGAGCCCGCCCACGAGCATCGTGCCCGGGGACCCAGCGCGCTAGGAGCGTGGGTCTCTACCGGCCTGCGTCGCGGGTGAACGGGGAAGATCCTTGGTCGTGAAGGTGGTGACCGGGGTGGTGTCGTGGTGGTCTTTAGGTCGTTGGTTCTCGCTGCCCGCGTTCCGGGCGGCTCCTGGTCGGTGGGGAGCCGCCGCGCGGCTGCTCAGCTGGTGTTCAGGATCGCCAGGCCGCCGGCGCGGTGGAGCTTGAGTAGGTTGTGGATCGCGCACTCCAGGCGCCATTGCGCGCGGGCCGCTGGCTTGCCGCGGATCAGGACGCGGCAGCCGTCTTGGACGGTGCCGATCTGCCCGAATACCGGCTCGACGATCGCCTTGCGCCGGGCATAGATCTCGCGTCCTTTCTTGGTTCGGGTCTTGCGCGCCATCCGCTGCTTGGGCGTGGCGTCCTTCGGGATCGGTCCGCGTGGTGGCGGCGCCTGGGGCTCGTCGTGTTTGAAGCGTCCGGTCGCGATGTATGGGTCAAGCCCGTGCTGCTCGCAGGCGCTGAGGTTCTCCTCGGAGAAGTAGCCGCCGTCAGCGGTCAGCGTCGCACCCTCAGGCAGCTCCGCTGCGATCTCCTTGAGGTTCTCATCGAGCTGGTCGAGCGCCGGCTCCAGTTGCTGGGTGTCCGGGGCCTGATCGGAGAGTTCGGCCACGACAATCACCTGAGCTACCGAGTCGACGACCGCCTGGCCGTTGTAGCACTGGTGAAACGATCCGTCGGAGGTCTTCATGATCTTCGACTCCGGATCGGTGAAGTTCCGCTGCGCCTTGGGCTTGGGCGCAAACGGATCACGACCGTTCGGCGGCGTGCGAGGCTTCTTGCCCTCCGCGGCCATCTCGACACGCCGCGCGGCCTCCGCCTCCCGCGCCTCAGCCTCCAGCGCCTGCTTGGCCTCTTTGATCTTCGCCAGGCGCGTCTCGCGACGCCGCAGCTCCTCGGGTAGCTCATCCCCACGACGATCAGCACCGAAGCGCTCATCCTCCTCGGCGTCAACCCGCTCAGCCTCACCGAGAAGCACGTCCACGTTCGCTCGCAGCTCGGCGATCTCCGCCTCCAACTGCTGCTCCTTGGTGACCATCCGCTCGTAGCTCATCGCCTTGTGCCGCGAAGCATTCGCGCGCACCTTCGTCCCGTCCAGTGCCAGCGACCCGAACCCCACCAGCTTCGCCCGCTTGCACAATCTGAGCGCCTGCACGAACAACTCACCCAACGCCTCCAGGTGCCGCTTACGAAACCGGGCAATCGAACGGTAATCCGGGTGCTGGTCAGCGCAAAGCATACGCACCGCCACATCCCTGAAGGTCGCACGCTCCAGCTTCCTGGAGGACATCACCCCGTTCGCATAGCCATACACCAACAACTTGACCATCAACCGCGGGTCATACGGCGGATAGCCACACTCCTCCTCATAGGAGGCGTAGATCGCCGACAGATCGAGCGTGCCCGACTCGACAAGATCCGCGACGAAATGCGCCAGATCCCCCTCCGGCACCCACTCCGAGAGCACCGGCGCCATCAACAACACCTGGTCGGGCTCATACGCCCGGAACGTCTTCTCCTCACCAACCGGACGACGTTCTGAAACGACCGTCACCTCCTCCACCTCCACCAGCCGCTCCTGCAACACCGCGCTCGCCATGCGATCCTCCTGCTCGTGTACAGACGAATCGTCTTAAACGACCCGGACGGACCCGGCCCGGTTACTGACCCGGGCTCCTAGAAGGCAGCCAACCCGCCGCGCAGGCCTGAGCAAGGTTAGGCCTCAGCGGATCAGCCCGGGCGTCGGCCGCTCACGTGCGGGCCCCATGGGCACGGGACCGGTGTCGCGGAAGCGCCTCGAAGAGGATCATGTAGATCGCGACGGCGAAGTAGAGCGCCACGGCCACTCGTGGTACGACGAGCCCGATGAGGATCGCGACCAGGTACCCGCCGAGCACGGGAAGCAGTTCGAGTGGTTCGTCCTGCTGCTGCTCGCCCGCTTGCGGGGGCGAGGAGAGGTGCTCGCGTCGGGCATAAGCATCCAGTGCGAAGCCGAGAACCCGGATGGCAAGCAGCGTCAGCCCGTACATCGTCACAAAGACGCGCTCGCTCGTGTTGGAGTGCAAGGCGTCCGCGACCAGTTTCGTCGGGAATGGCAGGAACGCGACCACGAGCAAGACCAGTAGGTTGATTCGCAGCAACAGCGGATCTGTCCGGGCGAGCCCCTCGGTGAGCTGCGAGTGGCCCAGCCAGGCCGCGCCGATCGTCAGGAAGCTGACGACATACGCAAAGTAGAACGGCCAGGCTTTGAGCACCTGTTCGAGTGCTGTGCCCGGCGGATGGATCGCTATGTCCAGCACCAGCAACGTGGCGGCGATCGAGAAGACACCGTCGCTGAATGCTTCCATCCGCGTGGTGCCAAGCGATCGGCGCGCGCGCGGCACGTCTTCGCCGGAGGGCATGCGGCAATCTTCCCAGGTCCGCCGATAGATGACGGGGAGACGCAGGCTGCCGCCCGCGCGAAACAACCTACCGCCGACCGTAGTAATGCCGGATGCGCGCCGGCCATCCAGGGCGCATAGTCCTGCCATGAAGGCCGTGCAAGTGCAGCACGTCTCGCGTCAATACATAGTGAGGAGGTCACAATGTCAGCGTTCGCCGATGAGGAACCGCCCCGGTTCGCGAGCCTGTGGTGGCTGGTCATGTTGTTCGGCGTAGCCGTGCTCGGCGTCGGTATGTTCTTCGTCGCCTCGCCGCACGAAACCCTCGCCACGTTCACGGTGATCGCCGGGATCTTCCTGCTGCTCGACGGGGTGCTGGCGATCATCGCTTCGATCTTTCGCCGAGGTGAAGGCCGCGGCATGCTCGCGATGATCGGTGTGCTCAGCGCGATCGCCGGCCTGGTGCTGATCAAGAAACCGTTCGGCACGCTCGTTGTCTTTGTCCTGATCTTCGGCGTGTGGCTGATCGTGGCCGGAGTGGTGCGCTTCGTCGGCGCCTTCGGCGAGCCCGAGGGGCGAGCCGGAAGCATCGCCATCGCGATCCTCGACTTCATCGCCGGCATCGTCATCCTCTCCTGGCCCGCCCCCAGCCTGGCCACGCTCGCGGTGATAATCGGCATCGTGCTGATCTTCCGTGGCGCCCTCTGGATCGGCGCCGGGTGGGAGCTGCGCGGCCTCGGCCACGAAGTGGACAGGGAGCTCAGAGCGCGACCGGCGACCTGACGGCTGAGGCACGTCCATTCCACTGCCTGCCAAGGGCCGCATACGGCCGCGAGGTCCCTCAGGACACGCTGCTTCGCCCCGAGCCCGACCACTCGTAGTCAGCTTGCGCGTCGCGCGCTGGTGTTCCGCCACCAGGCAGGGTCTGGACGGAACGGCGTCGCCGGCAGGCCTCTCGTGTCAGTGTCGAACCGGTATGCGAGACCGGCTGCGGGCTCGTGGCGGCGCTGCTCGTCGGTCCAGTCCTCGGTCGCCGTGGTGACGTAGAGACGGTGCAGCTCGGGCCCGGCGAACGCGCAGGACGCGGGTCACACGCACCGTCGTTCATCCGGGCTCCGGCCGGCGCCACCTCGGCAATCGTGTACAGCGAGCCGTCCAGATCAAGGCGCACGAAGCCCCGTCCGGCGGCGAGCAGCCAGCCATCGTCGCCCGCGACAGGCGTGATCGCACCAACCGTCGTGGGCACCTGGTAGCTGCGGACGGGAATGAGCGCGCCGTCGACCGCGACCCGGTCCCGGTAGACCCGTCCGGCGATGATGTCAACGCGCAGCAACTCTCCGCGGCCGGCGTCCCATCGCGCACCCTCCCCCAACAGCGTCTGCTCGGTCGTACACGCCACGGGCGAGTCAGAGCTGCGTGGCGTGTCTGCCTGATCGGTGGGGTTCACGTCAACGCGAGGACCTGCGCTCAGGCCGGCGTAAGGATCGCATGCGAGAGCATGCCTCCCGAGATGACCCGAGCGTCAAAGCCATTCTGGGCCAGGATTCGTGCGGCGGAGTAGGCGCGCTGGCCTGAGCGGCAGATGGTCCGGATCTCGCGGTCGCGGGGGAGCTCATCCAGGCGTGAGCGCAGCTCACCCAGAGGGATGTTGACCGCGCCGGGCAGATGCTCGACGGCGAGCTCGACCTTCTCCCGCACATCGAGAAGAAACGCGTCCTTCCCGGAGTCCCATTGGCTCTGAGGCATGTCGCCGCGAAGGATGTCGGCCGCAACCATCCCGGCGAAGTTGACCGGGTCCTTCGCGCTCCCGAACGGCGGTGCGTAGCACAGCTCGCCCTCCTCGAGGTCATAGACGGTTGCACCCATCTGGATCGCCAAGGCGAGCGTGCTGATGCGCTTGTCAACCCCGTCCTCGCCGACCGCCTGTGCGCCGAGCAGCCGGCCGTCCGACTTGCGAAAGAGGACCTTCATTGCGATCGGCTTGGCCCCCGGGTAGTAGCCCGCGTGCGAGTTTGGATAGATGTAGATCTTTTCGTAGTCGCTGTCGCCGAGCTTCTTGAGCGTCTTCTCGCTGGCGCCAGTCCAGGCGGCTGTCCCGCCAAACAGGCCGATGATCGAGGTGCCCTGGGTGCCGCGAAAGCGCGAATCGCGCCCGGCGATCACGTCGGCGGCGATCCGCGCCTGCCTGTTCGCCGGCCCCGCGAGCGCGATCAGACTCCACTGCCCGGTGACGAAGTCCCTCACCTCGACCGCATCGCCCACCGCAAAGATGTCACCGTCGCTCGTGCGCATCTGCTCATCCACGCGGATCCCACCGAGCTCGCCGATCTCGACCCCGGCCATGCTCGCTAGCGTCGTGTCCGGCCGCACGCCGAGCGCGAGGATCACGAGGTCAGCGTGATAACGCTTGCCGGACTGCGTTGAAACCTCCAGCGCACCGCCCTCGACCTGCTCGAATCCGGCGACCCCATCGTTGAGGGCCACACGGACACCGCGCAGGGCGAGGGAATCCTCGACGAGCCGTCCGTACTCCGGGTCAAGCGGGGCGAGCACCTGATCGGCCATCTCGACCACCGTCACCTCGAAGCCCCGCCCAACCAGGTTCTCGCTCATCTCCAGGCCGATGAAGCCGGCGCCAACGACCACCGCATACTTCTTCGGCCGCACCGTCTGAAAGCCCGAGTACTTCTCCATCCCGGCGAGGAAGCCCGTGCCTCGCTCGATCCACTCACGGATCTCGCTGGCGTCCGGCACCGTCCTCACCGGGAAGATCCCCGGCAGGCCGATCCCGGGAAGCGGCGGGCAGACCGAGGGCGCCCCCGGCGAAAGGACGAGCTTGTCGTAGGACTCGCTCGTCACCTCGCCAGTCGCGACGTCGCGCAGCTCCACAGTCTTGTTCTCGCTCGAGACCCCGACCGCCTCACAGCGGGTCCGGCAATCGACGTTGAAGTGCTCCCGAAACACCGTCTCGTTGGCGACCAGCAGATCCGATTTGTGCTCGATCACGCCGCCGACGTAGTAGGGCAGCCCGCAGTTCGCGAACGAGACGTAGGGCCCACGCTCCACCATCAGGATCTCGGCCTGCTCATCCAGCCGGCGCAGGCGTGCCGCACACGACGCGCCGCCAGCAACACCACCGACAATGACCACCTTCATCGCGTCAGCCCACCTGCCCTCGAATGGTTGTAGCTCTGCGGGCTAGGGAGCGGCCCCCATTTCCCCCGGCTGCGGCGTCCCTGCCCGCGTTCAGCGTCGCGGCGCTCATGACTGCACCCACGGGTCACGCCAGCCCCCTTGACCGGCGACGAGCGCACCCGCTGCCTCGGGACCCCACGTACCCTGCGCGTAGGCATCAACGGGCGGCGGCGCGTCGAGCAGCGGCTGGAAGATCCGCCATGTCTCTTCGACCTCATCCTGGCGCGTAAAGCGCATGCTTTCGCCGACCATCGCCGCGTAAAGCAACACCTCATACGGGGTCGCACCCTCGCCGCCCATCTGCGCGAACTCGACGTCGAAGGGGATCGGCGCCGCCAGCGCAGCGTCCGAGCGCCGCGCGTCGAGGACCATCCGAATCCCAGTAGACGGGTCCAGCTTGATCACCAGCTGGTTGGGCTCCGGCCGCCGTTCAAGCGCAGCGAACCCGAGCTCGGGTGCATGCTTGAAGATCAGGCGGATCTCGGTCTGCATCACCGGCAGGCGCTTACCCGTGCGGATAAAGAAGGGGACGCCTGACCAGCGCCAGTTTTCGATCTCCAGACGCACCGCCGCGTAGGTCTCAGTGCTCGAGTCAGAAGCGACGCCGTCAATTTCGAGGTAGCCGTCGTACTGGCCGCACACGTAGCGGGCCGGGTCGGCCTGCGGGATCGCACGGAACACCGAGACCATCGCATCCTTCATCGTCTTCGGATCGCCTCCAGCCGGAGGCTCCATCGCGGCCGCCGCGAGAACCTGCATCAGATGGTTTACGACGACGTCGCGCAACGCCCCGACCGGGTCATAGAAGTGACCGCGGTCCTCGACGCCGAAGTCCTCTGCCAACGTGATCTGAACGCACTCCACGTGATTGCTGTTCCACACCGGCTCCAGCATCCGGTTCGCGAAGCGCAGGAAGATGATCTCCTCGAGACCCATCTTCCCGAGGTAGTGATCGATCCGGTAGAGCTGGGACTCGTCAACGTACTCGTGGAGCTCCTCCGCCAGCGCTCGCGCAGAGGCGCGGTCGTGGCCGAAGGGCTTCTCGACCACGACCCTGCTGGCGTCCGTCAACCCGGCTTCGGCTAGCCCCTTGACGACCGTCGCAAACAGGAACGGCGGGATCTCGAGATAGAAGACCGGCATGGCAGCACCCCCGATCGCGTGGCCCACGCGCGCGTAGGTGGACGAGTCACCAAAGTCGCCCTGCACGTAGGAAAGGCGCGCCGCGAACCGCTCGAACACCGCCTCGTCGAGCCGCTCACCCGCGGCCAAGATCGAGGCTCGCGCGCGCTCCACGAGATCCTCCACCGTCCAGTCGTCCACCGCCACACCGACGATCGGCAACGAGAGCAGTCCGCGCAGCTCGAGCCGGTAGAGCGAGCGGAACGTCATCACCCTCGCGAGATCGCCGATGATCCCGAAAATCACCAGAACATCCGCGGGCCGACCGCTGTCACGCGCGCGCCGCCGTGTGGTTGTCCCAACCGTTGCTGCACCGCCTCTCATCGACGTAAGCAATCAGCGGTTCTCGACGTGGACCTTGCCGTCCGCTCCGCCCGATCTCGAGCACAGGCAGCACCGCGGGTCCGCGAGCTCATGAGCATTTGAGGGCTTCGAACGCTTTCTTGTAGTCGGCGCCAAGCTTGCTAAGCGATGCCTTGATCTTGGGTTCAGCACTCTTGAGCGCTGCTTCGAGGTTCGAGGACTTGCTTGCAGAGGCGACGCTCGTGGTGATTACGGCGATTTCGGTCTCGAAGGCTTTGTCTGCAGCATCGATTTCTTCTTTGCTCGCCGTGGGGAGGTTCGGCGCCGCTTCGTTGATCTGCTTGATGCTCTTGTCGATCGCTTCGACGCTCGCCTTAGCTTCGGTTGGGAAACTCGAGGAGATCGGCAGCGTTTCGAGTTTTTTGATCTGTGCGGAGATTTCGCTGGTCGCCGAGCACACCTGTTTGGTCGCCTTTTCCCCAGACGATTCGCCACAAGCCACCAAGCCCAGCGTGCTCAACACGAGGAGTGCTACGGCAAACAAGGACTTGGACATCGGGGACCCTCCTTCGCTGGTGGCTGTCGTGAACTCCGTCGCATCAGGCTGGCTATTCCGCCTGCTCGGCTTCGAGCTCGGCTTCGACCGCGACGATGGCGATCCCCAATGCCTTGGTGATCCTTGCGGCGGCGGACACCGTCCGTGGCGTGCCGACGATCGGCGCGACCGCGATCAGGATGCCTTGAACCTGCTCCAGCGTGACACCGGCGTCCGCCGCAGGGCCGATGTGCGCGAGATAGGAGGCCGCAGGGGCATCGACAGCCACGAGAGCAGCGATGCGTGCCGTAAGAAGCGAATTGCCGTCCAATCCGCAGCGCTCGACAGAGTCCGCAGTGATCGCGGCGAGCGTGTCCAAGACGGGTGTGTCGGAGATGATGGCCATCCTTTGATCCTTTCGGGTTGGGGCAAGGGCGCCGTTGGTTGCGCTAGACCGCTGTGACGGTCACGTCCGGCGGCTCGGAACCGTCGGATGCGGGCACGTGCACAACAGGCCGATCAGTCGATGCCGTTATCTGGCGGCTGTGGCCGAGGCTCGGCCACAGCCCGTCCGGGCAGCTAGGCCGTGGCGTACTCCTTCTCTGCCTTGTCGAGTTCCTTCTTGAACTCCTTGGCGTCGACGTCGATTTCCTTCTCGATCGTCTTTTCCGCGCGCGTGAGAATCTTGTCGAGCTGTTCTTCAAGGCGCGATTCGCCGATCACGAGCAGGGTTGCCTCGCCCGCCTCGATGAGGTCGCCCAGTTCCTTGGCGTCGCCACTTGAAATGCCCTTTTTGAAGTGTCCGCCGAGGCCGCCGATGACACCCCCGAGCAATGCCGCGGGGATGACCGCCGGCGCGGCCACGACCCCAACCGCCGCTCCGACGGCGAGGCCTCCCCAGGTGCCGTGCTGAGTCGGCTTCTCGTGCTTCTCGACGTGGACCTTGCCGTCAGCGTCCTTGGTGACCAGGGCAACGTCATAGGTGCCCACGAGCTTCGCCGCATGCAGTTCAAGAAGGATGTCGTAGTCGCCTTCCGCGCCCGCGGCGTCGGGATAGGTGGCGGCGTAGATAAAAACCGGATTGTCGCTCATCTCGTCTCCTGTTCTTGGGGGTGTCGACATTTGAGCGCGGCCGCAGGCGGCCAGCATCGGCCAAATAGGTTGAAATTTGATGAGCTGGCCGGGGGTACCCTGCGCGTACGTTGCCGATGCGCTTCGGCAGCCGGCCCAGCTGGTGTCTTTGATTGTCGACGCGAGCTCCGCAGAGCCGACGGTGCCTAGGACTGAAGCGACCGTCCCGCCCGCGGCGATGCGCCGATGCCGGTCGGCCATCGCGTCGCATCCTCCCGGTCATGCGTGGACGTCTCAGCGTCGGATGCTCCCGACTTCATCAGCCAGATCGGGCGAAGTCGCGAGAACGTGGCACGGCTAGCGAGTCGATCAAACCGAGCTTTGCGGCGTGCTCGATCGCCTCGCCGCGCTTCGTGACCTCCAACTTGCGATAGATAGACACAGCCTGTGTCTTGATCGTGGCTCGCGAGACGTATCGCCGCTCAGCGATCTCAGCGATGGTGAGGTGGGTCGCCAACAGCGGTAGCACCTGCAGCTCAGCCTCGGTGAGCAGTGGGGTCCAGTCACCGGTCAGGGCGTGCATCGCGTTGACCCGATCACGGAGTTCGCCGGCCTGCCCGACGAGCACGCCGAGGTCGGGGACCCGTCTTAGCAGCTGGTCGATCTCCCTTTGCAAGATCATTGCACCCGCGGCGTCGCCCAAAGCGATACGGGCGCGCACCAGCTCGAGACGAACCTGCACGCCGTTGAACGGCATGAAGTACGTCAGCAGCGGTCTCAGGCGGTCGGCCCCAGCGAGATGCGTCTGCGCCTGTGGCAGTTCCCCCCGGTGTAGCGCGACCCTGCCCAGCGCGGCGAAGGTTGTCGCACTCGGCAGATACGCCTCGAACCGTCCTTCGAGCACGCATCGCTCCGCGTCCTGGGCGAGCTTTTCGGCCGTGTCGAGGTCGCCCCTCGCCGCCGCCAGTAGCGAGCGCTGAGCGATAGCGACCGATGCGTTGCTGGGCATGTCGAGTTCCTTCGCCGTCTGCGAGTTGTCGCTGAAGACCTGATCCGCCTGCTCGCTATCACCTGCGAGAAGCAATGCGATGCCGAGCATGTTCGACGCCACCGGTCGCTGCAAGCTCCAGCTGGGGGACAGCTCAAGCGTTCGCTCGGCGTCGATCCTCATACGGTCGACTCCGTGGCGACACATCGCCGCTTCAAGGCATCTCACCCACGGCTCGATCGTCGCGCCTCCGTCCGGCGCCGGCTGGTCGGTGTCCCCCCGTTTGGCCTCCATCGCCCAACGCTCCGCCTCGACAGGATGGCCTGACAGGCCCTCGCACCACGCCCCCAGGACCGCGACCGCCGGAAATTGTCGTGCGGCTCCACGTTCGGATAGGCGCTTGATCCATTTTCGTACCGTCTCGAGCCGCCCGGCCTGGTGCGCCGGGATCGCGCAAACGGCCACCAGCGTCGCGGCGCGCTTGACGTCGTCGCCCGCGAGAGCGTAGGTGATCGCCGCCTCCCGCGCACCGTTATCCTCGCTCCAGTCAGCTGCGCGGCGGTTGAGCGTCGGGATCAAGTCCGGCTCGCGGAGGTCAAGTTCGCGGGCGAGCAGATCACGGAAGAGGTGGTGGTAGCGATACCACTCACCGTGCCGGTCGAGCGCCACGAGCAAACGGTTTGACTGCTGCAGCGACTCAAGGATCGCTGCGCTCCCCGTCTGCTCGAGCACAGCGTCGCACAGCGGCCCGCACATCCGGTCCAGCACAGCGGTCCGCGTCAAGAACTCGACCTGATCGGGCGGTAGGCCTGACAGGACCTCAAGCTGAACGTAGTCCGCGATCTGACGCGGCGTTCCGTCGATCTCGGCTCCCGCATGCCGATCGCGAGTGCCGGTCTCACGCAAGGAGAGTGCTGTTAGATAGATGCTGACGGCCCACCCCTCGGTATGGGCCGTCAGCTCTGCGATCTCCTCTTCGGTGAGAGCGACCCCAGCGGCGCGAAGCAGGGACCCCGCCTCGACCACGTCCAGAGCAAGGTCATCGACCCGCAGCTCAGCAACGCGACGCTCAGCTCGGACACGAGCGAGAAAACGCTGCGGCTCGTGGCGGCCCGCGAACATAAGCTGGGAGCCCGCCGGGATGTAGTCGCAGATCGCGGTGAGAACGTCGCAGGCATCGCGCTCGCAAAGCACATGCACGTCGTCGAGCACGACCACGACCGGATGCTCGATCGAGATGAAAGCCGCTCGAAGCCGCGGGAGTGTCGTCGACCATAGCGCGTGAGGCGGGTTGTTAATGGCGTTGAAGGTCGTCGGATCAACGCTGCTGACCCGACTAAGAGCCTATCCGGATAACCCCATGACGCCCATCTGTTGCCAGGTGATCAGGGCGAGGCAGAACTTCAGCAGGGCGTCGTGGTTGACGGGCTTCTTTGACCAGCGGATCAGCAGGGCGCGGTAGCGGTTGATCCAGGAATGGATGCGCTCCACGACCCAGCGACGGGCTCGGTGGCCGAGATCCTTTCGTAGTTCCAGTGCCTCCTCGCCACGACTGCGGATATGTGCCGTGAAGTCAAGACCCTCAAGGAGCTCGCGGATGAAAGCGTGATCGTAGGCCTTGTCCAAGCAGACGCCCTGGGGATGCTCCTCGGTGGGTCCGGGACGATCGACCGGGACACTTTGGATGGTCTCCTCGGCGAGCTTGCAGTCGTTGCGGTTGGCGCCTTCGATCGCTAGGCCGACGGGGATTCCCGCGGCCTCGGTCATCACGCTGCGCTTGACACCGAGCTTGCCGCGATCGGTCGGGTTCGGCCCTGTCTTCCCGCCTCCCAACGGGCTTTTCCCATCGATCCATCGATCGAGAGCCAGCTCCAGTCGATCCCCACCTCCTCGTCGTAATCACGCAACGCCTGTTCCCACAGCGCATCGAAGAACCCCGTCTGCTGCCACTCCTGGAAGCGATCGTGCGCGGTGGAGCCCGAGCAGATCCCGGTCGCGTCCAGCGCACGCCACTGACAGCCGGTGCGCAACACAAAAAAGATCCCATCGAGTATCACCCGGTCCGGCACCCGCGGGCGCCCACCACCAAACCTGTGCGTATTGACGTGCTCGGGGATCAGCGGCTCGATCCGCTGCCACATCTCATCCGGGATCCGAAACACACCCGCCATCGTGCGGCGCTTTGAACCCTCCACCGGCGCATCATCGCCGACAGGCCCCGACATCTGAGGTGCTGCAAGGTTGTTGTCCATGCAGGCCAGCTACGACGGCACACCCCCGAACCCTGCCTGGTTATCCGGATAGGCTCTAAGAGCCTGTGCGAGATGGGCCGCTAGGACGACGGGATCATTGTCGGCGTCCTCGAGCGAGATCCACCCGAAGCGCCGACCATCGAACTCCGGCGCTTGGGCGAGGAGGGTCGTCTTTCCGTATCCCGCCGGCGCGAAGACCGCCACGACGGGCTCCGCTTGGTGGGCCAATCGCCGCAGTAGCGCAGTCCGCGGGATCAGGTCCGGATGGAGCCGTGGTCCCCCTGAGGTGACCCGTGCTGGCGCCTGAACGTCCGGCTGCGGCGCAGCCGCCCTGTCACTTCGCTCCGAAACCGAGATCACCTGTGCCCCCTTTGACTGCTGAGCGTTACATCCGCTCTCAAGCAGAGTACGGGACCGGTCGCCCCCGTCTAGCGAACTTCTTCGCGCAATCCCGTGGGAAACTACTTACCGTGGCTCGCCGGCGACAGGTGGCGGCACGCCCTGGCCACTAGCCCGGATCGCTGAACTCTGTCTTCGTGCGATTTCAACCTATATGGCCGATGCTGGCCCGGCGTCCCCGCGCTGCAATGGCGAAGTGGCCACGACCGAAGACACGCTCGCGAGAATCGCGCTCAGGGACGAGCGCTTCATCCAATCCTTGAGCCGGTCTGGCGGCGAGGGAGCCCAGCTCCACCCTGAGCTCGACCAACGCACGTGTGAGCTCGTCAAGCTGGCTGTGCTGATCGGTATCGAGGGAGGTATCCCGTCCTATGTCGCGACTGTCCAGGCGGCCCAGGCCGCGGGCGCATCGGACGCAGAAATCGTCGACACTCTCGTAGCGGTCCTCCCGTCGGCCGGCATCGTTCGGACCAGCTCAGCCGCGCCGAAGCTTGCGCTCGCGCTCGGATATGAGCCGAACCACGCGCTCTGCGAGGACGAGCCCGAAGCGCCGCGGGGACATCGCCCATGATGCGTCTCTATCGCGCTGGCCGTACCTCGCCCGCCCACCTATCCAAGACCTCAAACAACGCCTAGGGGGTAGGCGATGTCTCCTTCAACAGCCCAGTCTTCAAGTGGGCCTCGCCCGATTCGTGGCTCAGCCACCGCAAAAGGGAACGGTACGGTCAAGGCGGTACCGCACCTGAGCGTCGCAGAGCGTGTGGCCCGCGGTAAGGCCGCCCGCGCCGAAGTGCCGCGGGCCAGTCAGGCGGAGTTTCACCCGCCGCCGCGGCGCCCTGATCCGATAAAGCTACTCGAACGCCAGGCAAAGACGCGCGTGCCCGAGCTCGTCCCGATCCGCTACGGGCGCATGATGGTCTCGCCGTTCACGTTCTACCGGGGAGCTGCGCTGATCATGGCAAGCGATCTCGCGGCGACGCCCCGCTCCGGGCTTCAGGCGCAGTGCTGCGGCGATGCGCACCTGTCCAACTTCGGCGTGTTCGCCTCGCCCGAGCGACGGCTGGTGTTCGACGTCAACGACTTCGACGAGACGCTCCCAGGACCCTGGGAGTGGGACGTCAAGCGCCTCGCGGTAAGCATGCTGATTGCAGCGCAGTACAACGGTTTCCCGGTCAAGGACCAGGAGAAGATCGTGCTCGACACCGTCGCGGAGTACCGCACCGCAATGGCACAGTTCGCCGCCATGAAGAACCTCGAGGTCTGGTACGCGCACCTGGACGTCGAGGCGACGGTCGCCGAACTCGGCTCGCAGTTCAAGCCCAAGCAGGTCAAGCGAACCGAGAAGACGCTCGCCAAGGCCCGCACCAAGGACAGCATGACCGCGTTCTCCAAACTCTGCCACGAGGTCGAGGGGCAGCCACGGATCATGGCGGAACCGCCCTTGATCGTCCCGATCGACGAACTCGCGCAGGGCATGGAACGCGACGAAATGTTCGACGCGCTGCACGACACCCTGAGCTCCTTCCGCACCACGCTCCAGCGCGACAGGCGCGTCCTGCTCGAGCAGTTCCACTTGGTCGACTTCGCGCGCAAAGTGGTGGGCGTGGGCAGCGTCGGCACACGCGCCTGGATCGCCCTGCTGGTCGGCCGCGACGGTCAGGATCCGCTGTTCCTACAGCTGAAGGAGGCGGAGGCATCGGTGCTCGAGGAGTTTCTAGAGCCGAGCGAGTTCGAGAACCACGGCGAGCGGGTCGTCACCGGACAGCGCCTGATGCAGGCCTCGAGCGACATCTTCCTCGGCTGGCTGCACGTCGAGTCAGGACTCGACGATAAGGCCCGCGACTTCTATGGCCGACAGCTGAAGGACTGGAAGGGCTCCGCCGAAGTCGAACAGATGGTTCCGAGTGGCATGGCCACATATGGCCGGCTGTGTGGCTGGACGCTCGCACGCGCGCACGCTCGCAGCGGCGACCGCATCGCGATCGCCGCCTACCTCGGCAAGAGTGCAGCCTTCGACCGCGCGATCCTCGAATTCTCCCACGCCTACGCCGAACAGAACGAACGCGACTACAAAGCCCTGAAAGAGGCCGTCGAATCCGGCCGCATCACCGCCGAGACGGGGCTCTAGCCCCGTGGAATGACCCAAGCACACACCGCCACGCTATTGGGGGAGAGTAGGCCACCGGTCCCGACGGCGGCCAAGGAGACCCGGGCCGCCAAAACCACAATCGAGGAGATCCAAGTGTCATCAGAACCAACAGCCCAGCCCGACGAGTTCGAGGCGCTGTATGTCCAAAGCGCCCAGGGGGTCACGAGCGCAAACGGCTCGATGACACTCCAGGGCCTCGCACCCTCCACACTGATGTTCTCTGACCGACCCGAGCGCATCGTCGGCCACCTCACGTCCGCACAATTCGTGGACGGCTGGGGAGATGGGGACAACAGCTTCCTCGAGGATCCCCCCAACGCCGTGCTCTCCTTCCTCGCCGCCCAGGACGAGACGCCCGAGGACGTGGTCGTCACGCTCACGAACCCGAGCTTGGACGGCGAGACGCTCACCTACAACGTGGACGTGCTCGAAGGCGAAATCCCCAACGCAACGGGCCCCTGCTCACTATTCATAGACCCCATCGGCCGGCCGCTGAGCCCCGTGTCGGTGTGCGGCGTGCGCCGGCGCTCGCGCCGGAGGGCGAGGCGCTGATGCTTTAGGTCAGCCGCGGCGCGCGGCTCCCCACGCGATCACTCGAACTGACACTCGCGCCACAAGCACCTTGATGCAGACGCACGAGCCGAGTGCCGGAGCCGCTGTGTTGAGCTCTCTTCCCTTCCCCCTCAATAGATAAAGGACGACACCATGATCCTCGCGACCAGTTACCCATTCCTTGAAATCCTCTGGACGATGCTCATCTTCTTCGCCTTGGTGGTCTGGATCTGGCTCATCATCACCGTGCTGGCCGACATCTTCCGCCGCCACGACGAGTCCGGATGGACCAAGGTCCTGTGGATCATCTTCATCATCGTGTTGCCGTTTCTCGGCGTCTTCGTCTACCTCATCGCGGAGAACGACGGGATGGCCGAACGCGCGCTGAGTAGGCAATAGTGGCGCGGCCACAGGTCGACCCTCGTGGAGCGCTGGTGATTCCATTGCCCGGCTTCAGCGTGCCGGGCTTGCTGCCCGTGGTGAATCCTCACCGAAAAAGACGCCGGCCCAGCCGGCCGAGTCCCCGGCGTCTGATCGCTAAAGGGCGCTGAGCGAGGTGTCGAGTAAGGCAACCGCGGCGGCGGCTGGCGGTGTTCTGCTGACCCTGTGCGCGGGCCAGTTCCTGATGATGCTCGACAGCTCTGTGATGAACGTGTCGATCGCGACGGTCGCAAAGGACGTCGGCACGACCGTCACCGGGATCCAGACGGCGATCACCCTCTACACGCTGGTGATGGCCGCTTTCATGATCACCGGCGGGAAGATCGGACAGATCATCGGCCGCAAGCGCGCTTTCTCGATCGGGTGCGTTATCTACGGATGCGGGTCCTTCATCACGGCGATCTCGCCGAACCTCGGGGTGCTGCTGCTCGGCTGGTCCTGCCTCGAGGGCATCGGGGCCGTGCTGATCCTGCCATCGATCGTCGCGCTCGTGGCGGTGAACTACGGCCCCGCCGAACGGCCGCGCGCCTACGGGATGGTCGCCGCAGCGACCGCGATCGCGATCGGCGTCGGCCCGATCGTCGGCGGCCTGTTCACCACCTACCTGTCATGGCGCTGGGTGTTCGCGGGCGAGGTCGCGCTCGTGCTCGCGATCCTCGTCCTCGCCCGCCGCATACCCGAGGGGCCACGTGAGAAGTCCGGACACCTGGACCTCGCGGGTACAGCCCTGTCGGCGCTCGGCCTCGGGCTGATCGTCTTCGGTGTCCTGCGCTCAGGCGTGTGGGGCTTCGTCAAACCCAAACCGGGGGGCCCCGAATGGATCGGGCTTTCACCGGTGATCTGGCTCATCCTCGCGGGCGGGCTGGTCATCTATCTGTTCATCGAGTGGGAGGATCGCGTGCTCGCCCATGGCGGCGAGCCGCTGCTGGACCCCAAGATCCTGAAGGTCCACGTGTTGCGCGGCGGCCTGAACTCGTTCTTCTTCCAGTTCTTCGTGCAAAGCGGGGTGGCGTTCGCCGTGCCGTTGTTTCTCTCCGTCGCACTCGGGCTCTCCGCGATCCAGACAGGAGTGAGGTTCCTACCGCTCTCGATCGCCCTGATCCTCGCGGCAGCCGGCATCCCAAAGCTGTTCCCCAAAGCATCGCCGCGCCGGGTGGTCCAGCTCGGTTTCATCGCGATGTTCGCCGGCCTCGTGATCCTGGTCGCCGCACTCCAGGAAGGCGCGGGAGCAGGGATAACGACCTTCCCGATGCTGCTCGTCGGCCTCGGAATCGGAGCCTTGTCCTCCCAGCTGGGGGCCGTCACCGTCTCATCCGTTTCCGATGAGCAGAGCAGCGCGGTCGGCGGGCTGCAGAACACGATCACGAACCTCGGGATCTCCATGGGCACGGCGCTCACGGGCGCAATCGTCATCGCCGCGCTGAGCACGTCGTTTCTGACCGGGGTGCAGCAGAACTCCGCCGTTCCCGCGCCCGTCAAATCCCAGGCATCGACCAAGCTCGCCGGTGGCGTCCCCTTCATCTCCGACAAGCAATTGAAGGACGCTCTCAACAAGGCCCATGTGCCACCCAAAACCACCGACGCCATCGTCGAAGAGAACGCGAAAGCGCGCCTGGACGGGCTGCGCGAGGCGCTGTCGATACTCGCCATCTTCGCGTTGATCGGACTGGCCTTCAGCCGGCGGATCCCTGCCGACCCACCCGGCTCGGCGAAAGAACCGGCTCCCGCGGCAGAAACGGCCCCCATAACACAAACGGCTGCAGCGGCGTGACTTTGCCCACCTCGGCCAGAGGGGATCGTGGTCGGGATGCCTGAGGGCCTTTCGGCGAGCGAGGTCGGCAAGGAGATCGCCGAGCATCGCGAGCACCACGCCCCAGAGGATCACTCCCGGCGTGACCGCTACGTTTCGATCGCCGAGGCGGTGCTGCTCTCGCTCGTGGCGATCATGGCCGCATGGTCGGGGTACGCAGCGGCCAAGTGGGGCACCGACTCCTCGCTTTCACTGGCGAAAGCCTCCTCCACACGGACGAAAGCCAACCAAGCCGCCATCGAAGCTACGCAGATCCGCACGCTGGACTCGGTGGACTTCAATGCCGCAATCACTGCCTACGCCTCGCACAATCCCCTGCTCTTCCGCGTCGCGCTCAAGCGGCTGCGCCCGAGCGCACTCGTCGCCGTCGAAGCATGGCGAGCCACCAAGCCCCTCACGAACCCCAACGCGCCAGCAGATCCCTCCGACATGCCGCAGTACCGGATTCCACAACAGGCCCAAGCCAAGGCTCTGAACGCGAAGGCCGATGCCTACTTCAACCGCGGCCAGTCAGCCGCTGGAACGGCAGACAAGTACGTGCGCCTCACAGTCTTCCTGGCGGCCGTCCTATTTCTCGTCGGGATCGGTAGCCGCCTGCCGCTGCCCGCCGCTCGCTACGGGCTGGTCGGGGTCGCCAGCGTGATGTTCGTCGTATCGGTCGTGGAGCTTCTCAGCCTTCGGGGACCACCGAGCTGACCTCAGCCGGCTGGCACGACGAGGCGCCGCGAGGCGCCCTCCAGCGGGCACGACTCGCACAACTGCAGCCTCGCCTATCCGCGTTGGCGACGGGCGCCTCACACTCGGGCCGCGGCCATCATGGGGCGTCGCTGCGAAGACCGCCGGTGTTCTTGAGCGCCCCTTCGATTGCATCCAGCCGGGTGGCGATCTGATCGAGCTTCGCGGAGAGCGGGTCCGTCTGCGTGCCCTGGAGGCGGCGTCGGGCGGACTCGACGAACGCTGAGGTGATCGCGGCGGTGATGACGGTCAGGAAGCCGATCCCGACAACCATCACCAGCGCGGCGAGGAGCCGTCCCGCCGTGCTCGTGGGCACGAAGTAGCAGCGATCCTCGCACGGCAAGACTGGTCGCACGTGCTGCGAGGGAGCCTCGTTCCGACGCTGTCGCTAAGACACGACCAGGTCGCCGGCGCCCTCGCCCTGCTCGGCACCACCCTCACCAGCTACGTCTACGTGTGGGAGACCGTCAGTCGGGGCTCAGAAGAGCCGCATGACGATGGCCCAAGCAAGCAAGAGCTTTCGCGGGCGAGGATCGGCGCCGTGGTCGGAGCCGTGTTCACGGCCGTGATCATGTGGTCCATGCTCGTCGCCTCCGCGGCGACACTCGGTCAGCACCACGAGACGGTTGCCTCAGCGCAGGACGCGGCCCACGCGCTGCGCCCGCTCGCCGGGTCAACGGCGAGCGACCTGTTCGCGTTCGGGCTCCTCGTCTCAGCGGTCGTAGCCCTCCCAGTGCTCATGGCCACCACCGCCTACGTGGTCGGCGCACAGTTCGACTGACGCCGCGGGCTCTCCGAGCGAGTGGGCGGAGCCCAGCGCTTCTACCTCACCCTGGCGGCGTCCATCGGTCTCGGCCTCGCCGCGTCCCTGGCCAGGGTCTTGGTGATCGACATGCTGGTCGCAGCCAAAGTCATCGGAGGGCTCGCAACGCCGTTTGGCCTGACGGTACTGGTTCGCCTGGCCCGGGATCCCGTGGTCATGGGCGCCCAACCCATCTCGCGCGGCCTCGCCATCGCCGGATGGACGGTCGCCGCGGTTGTCGGCTGCTTCGGCCTGCTGTTCGTTGTCGTGGCTGTCCTGGGGAGGGTCTGATTCGATGCTCACGCGCGCTCGGACTAGGCGGCGCCCGAGTTCCGGACTGAACCACAAGCTGATCTGGCGGACCGACACGCCTGTCCTTGTGGTCTGACTGCGACGACGAGGCGAGGGTGGTGGCGTCGCGTCGACGGTCCTGGATAGTTCCCTGTCTCTCCTGCCTTCCACCAGAAGGAGGCGTCGCCGCCGGCGGCGACCCGGCGCCCGCAAAGGACGATGTCCGCGTGTCCGAGGTGGCCGAGTTCTCACGCCCGCATTCGCCGTAGAACGGGAGTGGATCGGCTTCACGCTCTTCCCGGGGCTCCGTTTGCGGGCCGCTGGGGGATCGGGTCATCCTCCGTGTCCCTGCGCCAGGCCATGCTGCACCTGCTCCTCGGTGAGGCCCAGGTCGAGCAGGATGTTCGCCTCGAGTACGAACTCGAGCGCTGCTGCGAGCAGGGCATAGCCGTAGGAGGTGTTGGCTACCCATTCGTTGGGCGCGTCGAAGTGGGTCAGGTGGTTGCGCGTTTCGGTCAGTGAGTCCACCAGAGCACGCTTTACCTCTTCCAGGCGTGAGTCGGCGCTCGCCGCCCTTGTGATGAGCCAGCGGACGCGCTGGCGTTGACTCTGGGCATTGGCGTGCAGCAAGCGGCCCGCATACACGTCACACTCTCGCTGGGAGGGGAGTCCGGCGAGCATCTGTTTGGAGAGTGCGTCGTGCTCCGCCTCGGCGAGCGGTGGCTCGTCGAACCTGCGGCGGTGGTAGGTCTCGGCGAACGCGAGCAGGTTCAGCATCCGGTTGAGCGCCGGAAGGTCTCGATCGTTGATAGTCCCGAAGAAGAGCTGCGCAGCATTGCCGAGCTTGCGGTGCAGCGCGAACCATTGCGCGATCAGCTCGCCAATATCGTCAACGGCGTTCGCAGGCAGGATCGCCCGTCCCTGATAGACGGCCCACAATAGGTCCGGCACGCGAGGGTGCCATAGCGCATGCACCTTCACGTCGAACGGCAGGCCGTTGGGGCCGACAGCGCCCGCGTGAATCCCGGACAGCGAGATCGTACTCGACGGCTGGCGCATCCCGAAGACCATGAGATCCTGTATCGGTGTCACCCACCGCTCAAGCCACTGGGTGAGCGACAGCGGCGTCGGTGACTTGAGCTGAAGCACCGCGGTCGCCTCGAAGTGCTGGCGGTACCAATCGCCACTCTTGATGGCGTTGACGTGGAAAAGCAGCTCGACGCCTTCGGCACTCGCTTGGCACATACCCCAGAAGTCATCACGCGCATCAGCGGGACGCGTCAGCGCGCTTTCGCGGTCTCTACGTCCTTGCGTCAGCCACTCGCGCATGCCGTAGCAGCCAAATGCCAGGTCGGTGAACGCGATGTCGGCCTCCTTGTCGGCGTGGACGCCGGTGACGAACGTCTCCGCCTCGCACCCCTGACCGGCTGTTGGCGGCGCGCTGTGAACTACGACATCTCACGTCGAACAGCGACCACGGCTGGCCCCATAGCGACTCGCCATACAGCACGTCCCACGGCTTGCCGACCTCCAAGGCCCACGGGGCGTTGATCAGCGTCAGGTCAGTACCGTGATCGGGATCGAAACGCAGATGCGCCACTGCGCGCTCATCCGACCCGGGCTCCCAAACATATCCGTCCTCCTCAAAGGGCTCGCTCATCGTTGCTCAGCTTGACGGACGGCCCTTGAGGATGCCGGGAGGCACCACGGTCCCTCGCCGCGCACAGCATCAATGTGTGTCCGCCGGCCGGCGGATGAAAGGTGCTCGGCAAAGGCGCCGTCCACGAACAAGCCGCCGCGCTGGTCGCGGCCCACTATGTCGAGCGCCGGCAGCCGCCATGACATCAAGGCGCCCGGGAGGGCCAGGCCAAACCCGCATGGCCACCCGGCGCGCTCGAACGGGCGCTCGAAGTCGCCCAGCGGGTGTAGGACGAGTTGCACCAGGAGTACCCGTGTGCCGGTCTGGGCGAAACCGACAAGCAGGGTCGCCGGTTTGCCGCCGCCATCGCCTGGTGCAGATGTCGGGTACGGGTGAGAGCGCCGGCCGTCAAGCGCCGCGTAGTGCTGTCAAGCTCCGTGGCGTGGGTGTGCTGCCCGACTACTCCCGCCAAGCCGAGCGCTATGACGAGACGCGCTCCGCGAGCCCGTCGGTGCTGCGGGGACTGCGCGAGGCTCTCAAAGGTGCGCCCGGTCGACGGCTCGCCGACATCGGTGGCGGGACGGGCAACTACGCTCTCGCCCTCAGGCGGAAGGGATGGGAGCCTGTTGTGGTGGACCGCTCGGCCGCAATGCTGGCGTGGGCCGCCGCCAAGGGGCTCAAGACCGTAGAAGCCGACGCACAGCGACTGCCGTTCGAGGACGAGACGTTCGACGCCGCCACGATGATCTCGATGCTGCACCACGTCGAGGACCGCGGCGTCGCACTGGCCGAGGCGCGTCGCATCCTCAAACCTCAAGGACTCCTGGTGCTCGTGGGCTACACGGGTGAGGATGCCGCCACCCTCTGGATTCTCGACTACTTCCCGAGCAGCCGGCACTGGATAGAGGCCACTCACCCGCCCCGGGCGGCGATACTCGAGGAGCTACCGGGTGCGCGGCTCTTCGCTTTTGAGTTCGAGGACATGCAGGACGCATCGCTGGCCGCTCTCTCGGCCGACCCCTCTCGTGTGCTGGAGGCTGCAGAGAGGGGCGAGACGAGCTACTTCGAGCGGATGTCGCGCGACCATCCCGAGGAGCTGCGAGCGGGGCTTGCGCGGCTCCGAGAGGACATCGCGGCCGGCCAGGCCCCGAAGCGTGCCGGGACGGCGACGGTCTGCAGTTGGACCAAGCGCTGATCCCAGGCGCCTCGTGTTGCCCATTCCGTTGCCCACCTGGCCCGGCGCCGGCCATCACCGGCCCAGCCCTGCTTGCCGAAACCAGCCTATTTGCAAGCGATTTCAAGCGATGCCCGGGGTGGGAGTCGAACCCACAAACCCTTTCGAGGCGCCGATTTTAAGTCGGCTGCGTATACCGTTCCGCCACCCGGGCGTGGCTGCCCTGCTCCTCTCTGCGACCAGCCGCTTAAGTCTATGAGAGCGCTGGGCGGCAGCGCCCCATGGGCAGGCGTCGGCGCGGGGGCCGTGACTCCCAGCCACTCGCGCTTTATCTGCCGTTGGGGGTAGGGGGGTAGAACATATGCGGGAGCCATCAGCCACTCCCCCGGGCCGCAACTAAGCGGTTGTTACGGTGTCTATAGAGACGACAGCAGCGTGATTGGACCGCCGTGGAGGTCACAACACTAAAACCAGGCGTCGCATCGGGCCTGCGAGGGGCCAGCCCCCTGCTGCGCCTGCAGCCCGACGAGCGCCTGATCGCACTCACGCGCCGCGGTCAGCACGCCGCCTTCGAGACGCTCTTCTCGCGCTACCACTCCCGCCTGCTGTCCTTCTGCCGGCACATGCTGGGTTCGCGCGAGGATGCCGAGGACGTGCTGCAGGAGGTGTTTGCCGCCGCCTTCAACGCCGTGCTTGCCGACGAGCGCCCGATCAACGTGCGCCCATGGCTGTACCGGATCGCGCGCAACCGCTCACTCAACCACCTGCGCCGCGCCTCCGCGATCGGGGTGGATTCGATGGACATCCACTTCGCCGAACACGGCCTCTCCACCGGCGATCAGGTGCTGCGCCGCGAGGGCTTCCGCCAGCTGATCGGCGATGTGGGGCAGCTGCCGGAGACGCAGCGCACGGCGCTGCTGCTGCGCGAGATCGACGCGCTCTCCTACGAGCAGATCGCGCTCGCGATGGACACCACGGTGCCCTCGGTGAAGTCGCTGTTGGTGCGCGCCCGCATCTCCCTGGCGGAGGCCGCGGAGGCCCGCAAGCTCAGCTGCGAGGAGGTGCGGGGTGAGCTGGGCGAAGTGGCGGAGGGCCTCGTCAAGATCAGCCCCCCCGCGCGCCGCCACCTGCGCGACTGCGAACGCTGTCGCACGTTCCGCAAGCTGCTCAAAGACAACAACCACGCGCTCGCCGCCATCTTCCCCGTCGGACCGCTGCTGCTGCTCAAGCACCTGGTGTTCAGCAAGTTCGGCGCCTCCTCCGCCGCCGGCCACGCAGCCGGCGCCGGGAGCGCCGGCGCCGGGGTTGGCGCCGCAAGCGGAGCCACCGGCACAGCCACCGCGGCGGGCGCCGCGGGCGGTCTGCTCACCGCGGGCGCCGGGGCGGGGGCAGCCGGAGGCGCGAGCGCCGCTGGAGGCCTTGTTACCGCGGGTGCGGGAGCAATCGCGACGAAGGCCGCCGCCACGCTGGCCGCCGCCGCGCTCGTCACCGCGGGCGCGGTCGCCGTCAGTCCCAGCCATGTCCGCCGTCACCCCTCCACATCCTCGGCGCTCGCCTCGGCCGGCCCCGCCGCCACCCACAACTCGGCGCCGCTGGTCGTGCGCTCGCTGCCACAGCCCATCAGCACCGGCGCCCAGGTGGCCACCGCGGCCGGCGCCGCGCGGCTGGCGACCCGTCGCGGCCAGCACCCACCGCTCAAGCCGCGGCTCGGAGGGGGCGCCGCCGGTACGCACCCGCACGCCCATGCGCCCGGCGATGCCACCGACCCAGCGCCGGTCGTCAAGCCGCCGGTCTCCTCGGTGCCCGTCACCCAGCCCTCCGTCACGCCGCCCGCGGTCGTGCAGGTAACCACCGAGACCACCCAGCTTCCCCCCACCGGCACGCCCTCTCAGCCGGCCGACGATCCGACCGTGACGAGCACCGCCCCAGTCGCCACCGCGCCTGCGCCGGTCGAAACCACTTCGACTACTACGGAATCGGTTGCTCCCTCCGGCGAATCGGCGGAATTGGGGTCGCAAGCGCCCAGCCCCGGCGAAGCCGGTGAAACCACCGCGCCCAATCCGGTTGAAGCCGCCGCCGGCGGCACCCCCGGGCCGTAGGCCGTAGGGTCTCATTCCAGCGAGAAGGTCCCCAGTGGTTCTTCAAGGACGCCTTTGACGCCCACGTCCAGCGGCGAGGTCACCTGGTGGTTGCCGGCCACCGTGGTGAGCATCGCGATCTCCACGCCGTTGCGCGCACCTGGCCGGTCGGGGAGTAGCAGCACGTTGCGCCCATACATCTCCCGCCCCCTCACGGTGGTGGTGTAAAACACGTTGTACGTGGCATAGCTCGACACCGCGTCGATCTGCGTACTGCCCTGTCCGCGCAGCACAAAGCCGCTCTGCCCGGGGACGCGCGCGGCGGCGAGGCGCTGGATGTAGCCGGATGCATACATCGCCAACGCCGCCCCAATCGCGCCGTGGTAGGGGGGCAGTAGGAACGGTCCCACCGCAAAGGAGTCCTCCAGCCGGCCATCCACCACGTGCTGCACCCTTGCGTACCCCCCGGGGGCCGGGCTGGTGCGGTGGAGCCCCCCGTAGCTGAAGCTGAACGGCACCGGCCCCCCGTGGGAGACCGTGGGGCTCGCGAGCATCAGCGCGGCGCCCGCGATCGCCGCCACCGCCAGCGCGGCCACCGCCACCCACAGCAGGCGGGCGCTCGCTGACGCGCGCCGCCAGCGGGGCGCCAACAGCTCTCCTAGCGTTGGGCGGTACTCGCTCTTTAGCGGCAGCACGGGCATCGAGGGTGAGCCTATCCCAGTGCGCTGTCCAGCCAGCGTCACTCACCCACCGAGAACAGCGCCTCCAGATCGTGGCGGGAGTAGGCCTGGAAGGCGACCATCGTCTGCGTGCGCGACACCCCGGGCAGTGTGGAGATCGTTCCGGTGACCACATCGGCGAGCTGCTCGTGGTTGGGGACGCGCACGATCGCGACAAAGTCCCACTCGCCCGTCACCGAGTAGGCCTCCGCGACCCCCTCGATGTCCGCGAGGGCGCCCCCCAGCGTGGAGAGGGCGTCGCGCTCGGCCTCGATCAGCACCACCGCGTGGGTCATGGCGTGTGTGCGGGGGTCACGAGCAAGGAGGCGGGGGTCATGGCATGCGTGTGAGCGTCATGGTCATGGGCAAGGAGGCGGGTCATGGCGTGTGCGACTCCCCCGGGGCCAGCACCACCACCTGTGAGGCGCCGGCGGCCTCCACGTCGGCCTTGAACGCCTGCACGTCGGTGTGGATCGGGGGGAAGGTGTCGTAGTGGCAGGGGATCACCTGCTTGGCGCCCACCAGCCGCGCGGCCTCCACGGCGTCGAAGCGGTCCATTGTGTAGTGGCCGCCGATGCACATCAGCGCCACATCGATCGATTCGCGGCGGCCAACGAGCTGCAGGTCGGAGAACAGCGCGGTGTCGCCGAGGTGGTAGACGACCTTGCCGCCAAAGCCCACCACCAGCCCGGCGGGGACGTTGGCGGTGCCTTTCGGGGTCGTGGAGGTGTGCCACGCGGGTACCAGCCGCACCCACCCCCAGTCGCGCTCCACAGTCCCGCCGAGGTTGGGGTCGCTCACGTTCTGCACGCCCCCCGCGGTCAGCTCGTTGGCGATCTCCACCACCGCCACCACGTCGGCGCCGCTGCGCTGGGCGATCGAGACGGTGTCGCCGATGTGATCGACGTGCCCGTGGGTGAGCAGGATCGCGTCGGGGCTCAGCTCATCGGCGCTCACCGCCGCCTTGGGGTTGCCGGTGAGGAAGGGATCGATCAGCACAGTGGTGTCGCCATCCCGCAGCTCGAAAGCCGCGTGGCCGAGAAAGCGGATCTCCATGTTGGCTATGCCTCTCCTGTCGTGGTGTGTGTTGTTGCCTATATCTAGCGCTTACCCAGCCTCGGCGCGAGCGCTGCTGAGACCGTAGCCCAGCACCAGCCCAACCGTGGCGCCGGCGACCCCCGCCAGCCAGCTGGCTTCCCAGCGGGCGAACGGCATCGCCAATAGCACCGCGGCGATCGTCGCGGTGCCGAGCAGGTCGCCGTCGTAGTAGCGCTTGCCCGCGGCGGCCCGCAGGTCGGGGACGGCCCACGCGGCGAGCAGCGCCAGCGCGCCGGCGTTGGCGCCCGCGACGATCGGCAGCGGGTAAACCGCTAGCGCCACCAGCGCGCCCGTGGCGCCGGCACCGAAGAACGCGAGCAGCACCGCGGCGGGGCCGTGGCGTCGCTCCAGCAGCCAGCCGAACAGTGCCACCGCCAGCAGCGCGGAGAACGCGTACACGCCAGCGTAGAAGCCGCCACCGTAGCCAAACTGGGTGGTCAGCAGCTTCCACCAGTCGCCCAGCAGCGGCCCCGCCACCACCACACGGTAGAGGCTGAGGTAGCCGGCGCTGGTGAGCACCCACACCACACAGCTGCCCGCCACCAGTGCGATCGTGGCGTACGGCGGGGAGTCGGCGCGCACGCCGGCGATCTCGCCCCGGCGCAACCGCCCGAGCGACGGCACTCCCAGCCGCGCCCGGTGGGCGCGCTGGGGGGTGTGCTCGCGCGGCAGCTTGGGAGCCCGCCGCTGCAGCCGGTGCCCGCAGTAGGGGCACTCGGTGATGTAGGGGCTGACCTCCGACCCGCACTGCTTGCACACCACGAACAGATCGGCACCCGAAGACATCGCCGATCCATTCTAGGCCCCTCGCGGAAGCCTCTCTGAGCGGGATCACGCGAGCTCGCGGGTGAAGGCATGCGCGGCTGGCCAATGGGCTCACGCCAGTCGCCCGGGACAGGTCTGCTTCCCTCCCTGCCGTCTCGGCGGTAAAGTCCGGGCATGACCTCACTCGGCTATGACAAGCAGCTCTACATTCTCGCGTTCGACCACCGCGGCTCCTTCCAGAAGAAGTTCTTCGGCATCGAGGGCGAACCCGATCCGGAGCAGACGGCGATGATCGCCGACGCCAAGCATCTCGTCTTCGAGGGCCTCAGCAACGCCGTGGCCGCCGGCGCCGACCCGTCGGTGACGGGCGTGCTGGTGGACGAGCAGTTTGGCTCGACCGTTCCCGAGGAGGCGCGCGCGCAGGGCCTGCGGCTGGCGATGCCCGCCGAGCGCTCCGGCCAGGAGATGTTCGACTTCCAGTACGGGGAGCAATTTGGCGAGCACATCGAGCGCTTCGACCCCGACTTCACGAAGGTGCTGGTGCGCTACAACCCCGACGGGGACGCGAACGGCAACCGCGAGCAGCGCGAGAAGCTCAAGCAGCTGTCCGACTGGCTCGGCACTCGCGAGCGCAAGTTCCTGTTCGAGCTGCTGGTGCCCGCCACAGCGGCCCAGCTGGAGGCGGTGGGCGGCGACGGCGAACGCTACGACGCCGAGCTGCGCCCCGAGCTGATGCGGCGCACAATCGCCGAGATCCAGGACGCGGGGATCGAGGTGGACGTGTGGAAGATCGAGGGCGTGGACGCGCGTGCTGACTGCGAGATGCTCGTCGCTCAGGCCCGCACCGGTGGGCGCGACGGCGTGGTGTGCGTGGTGCTCGGCCGTGGCGCGGACGACGCGAAGGTGGACCACTGGCTCGGAGAGGCCGCCCCGGTGGATGGCTTCGTGGGCTTTGCGATCGGACGCTCCATCTGGTGGGACCCGCTCAAAGCGTATGTGGATGGCAAGATCGAGCGTCGCGCGGCGGCGCAGCAGATCGCGCAGAACTACCTGCGCTTCGTCAAGGTGTACGAGCGCGCGGAGGGCAAGGCGCGGGTGGGGTAGGGCTCGACGCACCCCGGGGAGTAGGCTGATGGCGATGCACGCTTTGAAAATGAGGCGCAGCGTCGCGGAGATCGAGGAGGCGTTCGCCGAGGAGGTCTCGCTCGACCGCCACCGCCGCGACT
The DNA here is from genome assembly GCA_963833205.1 of uncultured Solirubrobacterales bacterium. Taxonomy (GTDB): domain Bacteria; phylum Actinomycetota; class Thermoleophilia; order Solirubrobacterales; family Solirubrobacteraceae; genus Palsa-744. Next base: position 335,733 of record CAWHWZ010000001.1, read on the forward strand.
CGCTGCGCCGCACCGCCGAGCAGCGTGCGCTGAAGCGTCAGGTGCAGCGGCGCAACCAGCGCGGCACGGTCCGCTTCACGCTGCTGGTGTGCGCGTTGATCCTCACCGCGGTCATTGTCACCGTGGCGATGTTCTTCACGCTCTACCAGCTGCTGGGCTAGAGGGTGGCGCTGCCGGCGGCCGGGCCGGCGAGCTGGGCCTCGCTTTTCTCAATCCCTCTCGCCCAGGTCCTTGATCGCCTCGTCCACCTCCGAGCGGACCTCCTCGGGGGGCTGGCCTTCCCCCTGCTGGCGCTGGATCTCGATGTAGATCTCGGTCCTGAACACGGGCACGTCGGCAGGCGCCTGAATGCCGATGCGCACCTTCTCGCCGACGACCGACAGCACCGACACCTCGACGTCGTCGCCGATCATGATGCTCTGGTTGGTCTTGCGCGTCAGGACCAGCATTCCACGTACCCTTTCGTTTGGGCCGACGGCACCCGACACGATCACCGGCAGACCAGGCCTTTCAGCCAAGCATATATATTCGAGGGCCCAGAAATGGGATCTCGGCCGGCCGGCCGACCGGCTCTGCTCACATAACGCGCGCAAGCCCAAATTTCTGTCGCGGTCGCGACGAAGCACCGGCTGCTAGTCTCCCGGACCGTCGATGCCACGTAAGTCGCTCCGTCCACAGCTCAACCAGATTCGCGCCTGGGTGCGTCAGGGTCGCACCGACGCCTGGGTCGCTCACCAGCTCGAGGTCACCGTGCAGGAGATCGAGCAGTTCAAGCGCCAGAACGACCTGGGAGGCGAGGAGGCCGCCTCGGGTGCGCCCACGGCCGACTTCAGCGAGGAGATCGACCTCCGCGCCGAGGACGATGCTCTGATCGCCGCGGAGCTCGAGGCGGCGGCGCTCCAGGCCGAGCGCGAGCGCGCGGAGGCCGAGGCGGCGGCCGAGCGTGAGCGGGCCGAACGGGCCGAGCGCGCCAGTGACGAGGAGGGGGCTGACGAGGACGAGGACGAGGACGAGGAGAAGGAGGCGCCCGCGCGTCGCCGCAGCCGTCGGGGAGGACGTGGCCGGCGACGTCCCGCGGCGCGCGGCAGCGCTCCGCTGGAGGGCACCTTCGACCACGGCGAGGAGGGCTACGGCCTGTGGCTGGACCCTGCCGTCCAGGACAACCCGATCTACGCCGAGCACTGGGCCGGCCACCGCCCCGTCGAGGTCCTCATCGAGGAGGACCAGATAGTCATCCGCCGCGTCGGCGGCGACGACTAGGGCGCCGCTGGGCGGCGCGATGCGGCGTCCTCGGTCGCTCGCGTGCCGAAGCCGGGAGACACTCGCTTCGCTCGCATCCCCGTTTCGGCCAGCACGCCACGCGGGGTGGGTGGGTACCGATCATTTGCCTCGCTTGCCCAGCGACGTCCTAGAGCGTTTATTGCTTCTACTCCGCGGCGACCTGCCGTCCTCCCGCGTAGTCGGCCGCCTCGCGCAGGTAGCGACCGAAGGCGGCGTCCACGACGATGCCCGAGTCCCATGCCCACGGGTCGGTGGGGGCGGTGTCCATCGCCAGCTGCAGGCACCACGAGGTGCCGCGCTCATACAGCTGCGCGAGCTCCTCCGCCGAAAACCTGCCACCCAGGCGCCGGCGTAGCTCCGCCACCAGCGTCTCCACCACGCGCTCCAGCAACGCCCGGCGCTCCCGCGGGGCCTGCTCGAGGCGTCGCTGGCCCTGGCGCCACTGCTGGATCGCGTTCTCGAAGCCCGGCACCGGCCGCGAGGGTAGCAGCAGGCTCGTGCTCAGTTGGACGGTAGGCCGGTAATCACGTAGGTCTGCTCGCCGGGGCGGATCATGCCGAGTCGGCGGGCCTCCTGCACGAGCGTCCCCGGGCTGGCGAGGGAAGTGTGCTGGCGCTCAAGCGCGGCGTGCTGGCGCTCCAGTGCCGCCAGCTGGGTGCTGTCGCTTCGCGCCTCTTTCCACGTCGACACCAGCGAGGCGCCGGCGCTCAGGTACAGGTACAGCAGCGCGCCCAGCACGCACATCATCGCCATGCGGCCCAAGCGGTCCCAGCGCACGCGCGTGGTCGATCTCATCTCCTTCGGCATTCGCCGTTCGTGGAAGGGCTCCTGCCGCGGATCGGGTGATAGGGGAGGAGGGGGGGAGGGGGGGTGGGGGAGATGTCACCCAAACGGACCCCAACACTTCATAAAATGAAGGGTTGGAGGCCCAAAACAAACTGCGCAAACCCACCCAGCTACTTCACAAAATGAAGGGTTGGAGGCCCAAAAAGATACACACACCCCAGCCCCGCAACCTCACCTGCCACATCGGCCCCCGCAGGTCGAGAGCGCGATCGGGAAGACTGTGGCCGCTCAGTTGCGAAACACCGCGCGACCGGGGAACTCGGCGTCGGCGCCGAGCTGCTCCTCGATGCGCAGCAGCTGGTTGTACTTGGCGGTGCGATCCGAGCGCGAAGGGGCGCCGGTCTTGATCTGCCCGCAGCCCGTCGCCACCGCGAGGTCGGCGATCGTCACGTCCTCGGTCTCCCCCGAGCGGTGGCTCATCACCGCCGTGTAACCGGCCTCGCTGGCGAGCGCAATCGCGGCGAGGGTCTCGGTGAGGGTGCCGATCTGGTTGACCTTGACGAGGATCGAGTTGGCCACTCCCAGCTCGATTCCGCGGCGCAGGCGCTCGGTGTTGGTCACGAACAGGTCGTCACCCACCAGCTGCAGATGCTCGCCGACGCGCTCCGTGAGAGTCTTCCAGCCCTCCCAATCCTCCTCGGCCATACCGTCCTCCAGCGAGACAATCGGGTAGCGCGCCGCCAGCGTGGCCCAGTAGTCGGCGAGCTCCGTGGCGCTCAACGTGCGGCCCTCGTGCTCCAGCACATAGGCGCCGTCGCGGTAGAGCTCGCTGGTGGCGGGGTCCATCGCGATCGCCACGTCCACGCCGGGCTCGTAGCCGGCGGCTTCGATGCCGACGATCAGCATCTGCAGCGCCTCCTCGTTGGAGGCCAGGTTGGGCGCGAAGCCGCCCTCGTCGCCTCCCGCGGTGGAGAGCCCACGCCCATGCAGCGTGGCCTTCAACGCGTGGAACACCTCGACCCCCATGCGCAGGCACTCCGAGAAGCTCTCGGCGCCGCACGGCACCACCATGAACTCCTGGAAGTCCACGCTGTTGTCGGCGTGGGCGCCGCCGTTGAGCACGTTCATCATCGGCACCGGCAGCACCCGGGCGGCCTCCCCGCCGAGGTAGCGCCACAGCGGGAGACCCTCCTCGGCGGCCTGGGCATGCGCCGCCGCGAGCGAGACGCCGAGGATCGCGTTGGCGCCCAGCCGCGACTTATTGGGGGTGCCATCCAGCTCGATCAGCGCCTGGTCGAGGCCCTTCTGGTCGCCGGCGTCGAGACTCCGCACAGCGTCCGCGATCTCGCCGTTGACGCCCGCCACCGCGCGCCCCACGCCCTTGCCGCTCCAACGCTCCCCGCCGTCGCGTAGCTCGGTGGCCTCGAACTCTCCCGTGGATGCTCCCGATGGGATCGCGGCGTGACCGTGGGCGCCGGAGCGCAGCGCGATCTCCACCTCGACCGTCGGGTTGCCCCGGCTGTCGAGGATCTGACGGGCGTGGACTCTGTCGATCTGGCTCAAGGGTTCGTCGTCGCAGCTCGCGGGCGCTCCGCCCGCGAGCTAGCCGGCGGGCGTCGGGACCGGGGTGCTCGGCGTGGTCTTCGGCGCCTTGTACTGCTGGCAGCGCTGCATCACGTAGCCGGTGCGGCATTCGGTGCGCGACTTCCACTTCGTTTCGAATTCCTTGACGAACTTGGTGAGCGCCGTCTGCTGCTGGGTGGAGGCGAGCTGGGTTTTGACCGTTTCCTTCACCTGCGCGAGGCTCTGCTGACTGGGCGCGTGGATCGCCTTGACTTCATAGACGTAGTAGCCGAAGGGCGTCTTCACGGCGCCGCCGAGCACGCCCGCTTTGGCGGCGAACGCCGCTTCGCTGAGCGCCTTCTGCTCCTGGCCCTTGACCACGCCTTTGATTTCCCCGCCGGTGCTCTTGCTGGTCGGGTCGATCGACTTGCTCTTGGCGACGCTCGCGAAGCTCTTGCCCGATTCGATTTCTTTCTTCGCCTGCTGAGCCTCGGCTTCGGTCTTGGTGAGGACGATCCGCAGGTCGCGCGATTCCGGTTTGCCGTACTGGGACTTGTGTTCGTTGTAGTACTTGGCGACTGCCGCTTCGTTGACGTTCTTCTTGGCTTCCTTGGTGACTTTTTCCTGGATTTTGGTGGTCAGCAGGCTGAGCTTCACCCGCAGCAGCAGATCGGAGACGGTCTGCCCGGTGGTGGCCAGGAATTTCTGGAATTCGGCTTCCTTGGGGAACTGCTGCTTCTTGAGTTCGTTGAACTTCTTCTGGACTTCCTTGTCGCTCAGCTTGACGCCCTGTTCTTCGGCTTGCCCGATCACCCAGTCGGCGCTGATCAGGAAGCCCAGCGTGGTCTGCTGAAGCGCTTTGTACTGCTGTTCGCACTGCGACTTCAGCGCCGCTTCGGTCTTCGGCTGCTGGCCCTTGGCGGGCTTCGGTTCGATTTCTTTGAGGTGGGCGATGCAGTTGGTGTAGCTCGGCGGATCGGGTATGACCGCTTTGGGCGCTTTCTGGCCCGGCGCCGCCGCCGCGCTCGCGGAGGCCGCCACCCCCATCCAGTGTTCGAAGGTCGTCTTCGTGATCGGCTGGCCGTTGACCTGCACCACGGCGTCGCTGGGGATGCCGCCACCGCAGGCGGCGAGCCCCGAAGCGGCAAAGAAAACGGCGCCCAGCGCCGCGATACAGCGGATCGGTTTGAACACGACGCGGGCACTCTAGCGGAAATTCATAAGCCGCGTTTAAGGAGTTCTTCAACCCCCAGTCAAGGGCGGCCTGCAACGCCTGTGTGTCTCCGACGCCAATCGTCGAGCTCGCAGGCCCAGAGCTTGCCGCTCAAGCCGCCTCGCGCACGACCGACAACAGCACGTCGGCGGCGCGCACCACCGCGGGGAAGCGCTCCGGGCCCTCGCGCGGCACGCGCACCGACACCTGCGATTTGCCCGACTCGTACAACGCCTCTGGCAGCTGCTCGCGCAGGCGCCGTGCGCGTGCGGAGTCGAGGTCAATCGGCGTGACCGCCAGGCGATCGCCGCGGAAGCTCACGGCGCGCGCCCCCGCCTGACCCAGCTTGATGCGCGCGCGCTGCAGCGCCAGCAGATTGCCGAGCGGCTCGGGTACGGGGCCGAAGCGATCCTCCAGCTCCTCGCGCAGGCGCTCCACGTCGGCGACCTCCAGGGCGCCGGCGACGCGACGGTGGATCTCGATCTTGGCCTGCTCGTAGGGGACGTAGTCGGAGGGCACGTAGGCGTCCACGTTGACGTCCAAACGCACAGGCTCGGGCAGCTCCTGCGCGCTCTCATCGGCGGGACCGGCCGCTTGAACCGCCTCATCGAGCATCTGCATGTACAGCTCGAAGCCCAGCGCCGCCACATGCCCGGACTGCTCGTCCCCCAGCAGGTTGCCCGCGCCGCGGATCTCCAGGTCGCGCATCGCGATCTTGAAGCCCGACCCCAGCTCGGTGTAATCCGAGAGCGCCGACAGCCGCTGCGCGGCCTCGGGCGTGAGCGCCGCCGCCGAGTCGTACAGCAGGTAGGCGTAGGCGCGCTCGCGGCTGCGCCCCACGCGTCCGCGGATCTGGTAGAGCTGGGCGAGACCGAAGGCGTCGGCGTGCTCGACGATCAGCGTGTTGGCCTGGGGGATGTCGATGCCGGACTCGATGATCGACGTGCACACCAGCACCTCCGCGCCGCCGCGCAGATAGTCCATCATCACGCTCTCCAGCTCCCCCTCGCCCATCTGGCCGTGCGCCACGGCGAAGCGCACCCCCGGGCACAGCGCGCGCAGACGCTCGGCAGTCTCCTCGATCGATTCCACCCGGTTGTGCATGAAGAAGGCCTGCCCGCCGCGCTCGTGCTCGCGCATGATCGCCTGCTTGACCAGTTCCTCCTCGTACTCGCCGACGTAGGTGCGCACCGGCCGGCGGCCCTCAGGGGGAGTCTCGATCACGGAGATGTCGCGCAGCCCCGCCAGCGACGTCTGCAACGTCCGGGGGATCGGGGTGGCCGACATCGAGATCACGTCCACGCGCAGCTTCAGCTGGCGCAGCAGCTCCTTCTGCTTGACGCCGAAGCGCTGCTCCTCATCGACCACCAGCAGACCGAGATCCTTGGCGCGCACATCGCGCGAGAGCACACGGTGGGTGCCGATCAGGATGTCCACGGCGCCCTTGGCGAAGCCTGCGATCGCCGCCTTCTGCTCAGCGGGAGTCCGGAAGCGCGAGACGTGGTCCACCGTCACGGGATAGTCGGCGAGACGCTCGGAGAAAGTGCCGAAATGCTGCTGCGCGAGGATCGTGGTGGGCGCCAGCATCAGCACCTGCTTGCCCTGCGCGGCGGCCTTGAACGCGGCGCGCAGCGCCACCTCCGTCTTGCCGTAGCCCACGTCGCCGCAGATCAGGCGGTCCATCGGCCGCGGCGCTTCCATGTCCGCCTTCACCGCCTCGATCGCGTCGCGCTGGTCGGGGGTCTCGGTGTAGGGGAAGCGCTCCTGCAGTTCGCGCTCCCACTCGGAGTCGGGCTCGAAGGTGTGCCCGGAGCGCCGGCGGCGCTCGGCGTAGAGGGCGAGCAGCTCGCCCGCCAGCTCCTGCGCGGCGCGGCGCGCGCGCGACTTCATCGCCTCCCAGCGCGAGCCCCCCAGTTTCGAGAGCGGCGGATGGTCGCCGCCGGCCCCGACGTAGCGCGAAATCTTCGCCAGCTGTTCGGTGGGCACGTACACGCGGTCATCGCCCTGGTATTCGAGGTACAGGTAGTCGCGCGTGATGCCCGCCACCGTGCGCGTCTCGAAACCGGCGAAGCGCGCCACGCCGTGGTCTTCGTGGACCACGATGTCGCCGGTGCGAAGCTCCGTGAAGGAGCGCAGCGCGCCCCGCCGCGGTCGGCCGTCGGCGCTTTGATTGGGATCCCCACCCGCCCGCTCGGCGCGGCGGCGACGCAGCAGGCGATGCTCGGGGAACACCGCCAGCTTCAGCGAGGGCGCGATGAAGCCCTCGCGCAGCGAGGCGGCGGCGAAGCGCAGCGAAGCCTCCAGCGGCGCGGCAGTCACGTCCACCCCGGCAATGCGCGAGGCCGGCTCCGGCGTCGGGGCTCCCTCGGTCCCCGATGCAGCTCCTGGCCGCTGCGTCGGCGCCAGCCATGTTGCTTTGAGGCGCGCGAGGTTGTACGCCGCGCGCTCGCCCTCGCCGCGATGGGGAAACGTCACCACCGTGCGGTAGCCGGAGCGCACCAGCTTCTCCAGCTGCGGCTCGGCGTCCGCCAGCGAACGGGCGGCGGTGTCGGCGGACTGGGCGCGCAGTTGAATCTCCTGGTCGGCGACCAGCGAGGAGAGCCAGATGCGCGTGCGCTGCTGAAGCGCCGTCCGCACCTCATCGGGGCTCACGTACAGGTGGTGGGCGTCGGCGTCGTGGAAGGCCGCGCACACATCGCCCCAGTGGTCCTCCAGCGCCGGGTCGAGCTCCTCCTCGGCGGCGACGATCACCTCGGTCGCTCGGCGACCAGCCCCTCCCCCCCCTCCTCCATCCTGCTCCTCTGCATCGGCCCTTAGCAGATCGAGCAGCGCCCCAAAACGCTCCACCGGCAGGAGCTCGGCGATGTCCGGGCGCTCGGCGGCATCCTCCAGCGCGGCGATCTCCGCCAGCTCGCGGTGCTCGGCGGCGAGCTCCGCCGCGGGCGCGATCTCGACCTCCTCCACCTCACCCAGCGAGCGCTGCGTAAACGTGGAGAACCAGCGCAGCGATTCGATCTCCACGTCGAACATGTCCACGCGCACGGCGCGCTCCTCGGTGGCGGGAAAGATGTCGAGGATCTCCCCGCGCATCGCAAACTGGCCCCGCTCATCCACCTGGTCAACACGCTCATACCCTGCCGCGAGGAGCTCCTCCGCGCACTCGTGCAGGTCCAGCAGCTCCCCCCGGCGCAGCTTGAACGAGCGCGGGCGCAAGGCGGGATCGGGGACCTTCTCCGAGAGCGCCACCGCCGAGACGACCACGACTGGAGGCTCGGCGGTGGACTGCTCCGCCAGCAGGGCGTCCAGCGCGGCCACCCGCAACCCGATCAGGTGGGCCGGGGGGGTCAGGTGGGATTCGTAGGTCACCCCGCGCGAGGGGTAGTAGCGCACCCGGCGCGGCGCCAACCACGCGCGCAGGTCGCTCGCCAGCTCGCGCGCCGCGCGGTCATCGCCGACCACGACCAACGTCGGTCGTGGACCAACGGCCCCTCCGACGCCGGGGTCAGCCGCGCTGGAAACGCCGATCTCGGCAAGGCCAGCAATCAGATAGGGGCGCAGCGAGGCCGACACGAACGCATGGCCGCCTTCGCGCGCCAGTCGCGCGGCTCCAGGGTCGTCCTGTGCCAGGCCCAGTAGCGAGCGCAGGCTCATCCCCGGCCGCCGGCGTTTGCCGCCGACCCCTCCTCACCCACCACCCGCTCGACCTCGTCGGCCGCGCGCGCCACCAGCTCGCGCACCTCCTCGGGGCTCTCGCGGAAGCGGCCGAGCACGTGCGCGGAAACGATCTCCGGGTCGGTCGAATCGGGGCGCCCGACGCCCACGCGCACCCTCCAGAAGTCCGCCCCGCCCAGCTCGCGCCGCAGCGACTTCAGCCCGTTGTGGCCAGCCAGACCGCCGCCCAGACGGGTGCGCACCTCGCCGAAGGGGATGTCGATCTCGTCGTGCACCGCCATCACGCGCTCCAGCTCCAGCTTGTATGACCCGCGCGCGGGTCCGGCGGCGCGACCGGCCTCGTTCATGAACGTCTGCGGCCACAGCACCGCCACGCGTGGCCCTCCAGGGCCGGCGCGGCCCTCGGCGAGCAGCGCGCGGAAGCGCGGTTTGGCGCGCTGCAGGCCCCACCGCTCGGCGAGCTCGTCGGCGACCATGAACCCCACGTTGTGGCGCGTGCGCGCGTACTCCCTGCCGGGGTTGCCCAGCCCCACGATCAGCCAATCAGCCGCCCCGCCTGTGCGGGCCCCGGCCCCGCCGGCGCGAGCACGGCCGATACCGGCGAAAGGTCGCCGCAGAGGGGGCTACTCCTCGGCGGAGGCGGCGTCGCTCTCGGCCTTCTCGGCCTCGCCGACGACCTCGGTCTCCGCTTCGATCTCGGTTGCCGTCTCACTCTGCAGGCGCGGTGGGGTGAGCGTCGCCAGCACCGTCTCCTCCAGCGCATCCAGCAACGCGACGCCCGCCGGCGCCACCACCGCGGCGAGCATCAGCGTCTCACCGATCTTCATCTCCGCCACCGAGTGCACGATCGACTCCGGGATCCCCGTCGGCAGCGCTTCGACGTTCAGCTCGCGCGTGATCTGCTCCAGCACGCCGCCTTCACGGATGCCGGGGGAGTCCTCCAGGCCCGTCAGTTCCAGCGCGACCACGGCCTGAATCGGCTTGTCCAGACGCACCCGCAGCAGATCCACGTGCACCGTCTCCCCGCGCACCGGGTGGCGCTGGGCCTCCTTGAGCACCACTGGTGTGGCGGCGGCGCCGTCGACGCTCAGGTCAAGCACCGCTCCCGCCTTTGCCAGCGCCAGGCGCAGCTCCCGTGCGTCCACCTCGAAGCTCAGCGGCTGCTCGCCACCGCCATAGAGAATCCCGGGCACGCGGCCGTCGCGGCGCGTGCGCCGTGCCTTGCGCGAGCCATCTGGCTGGCGGGCATGTACCTCGAGCTGAGTGGATGTCTGGTCGGCCATATCGCGGGGGAGAGGACTTTAGCAATCCGCGGCGGAAGCGATCCGCGGGCCGATGCGCAGCAGCGACACGGAGATGCCCGTGAGGAAGCTGCCCGAGCGGCGGACTCGCACACACTGCACAACCGGGTAGCGCCCGCTGACCTTCCACGCCACGCGTGTTTCGCCGGTCGAGCCGCCCAGCGAGTGGTTGGTGGTGGACTGCGTGGAGAGGATTTCCACCACTCCCGGCCGCCGCAGGCTGGCCGCGTACGCGCGCACGGTCGCCGTGCACGAGGCGCTGGCGTGGCAGCCGGAGAGCTGCGCAAGCATCCCGTTCACGTCGCCTCGCGCCTCGGCCTGCATCAGCGCCCACTCGTGGTCGCGTTCGACGTTTTCGGTCGAGAAGTAACGCGCCAGGATGCCGCTGATCACCAGAAACAGCAGTACCCCGAGCGTGATCAGCGCGCGTTTCAGAACAGCTGGTTCTCGCCGCCGAACACTTCGCTGACCGAGTCGTCGGTGAAGATCCGCCGGATCGAGTCGGTGAGCAGGTCGGCACAGGGGAGCACGCGGATGTGCTCTGGGCGCTCGGCGGGCACGGGGATGGTGTCGGTGACGACGATCTCCTTCAGCCCGCACGACACCAGGTTCTCGAACGCGGCGCCCGAGAACACCCCGTGGGTGGCGGCCGCGTAGACGCTCTTGGCGCCCGCTTCGTAGACCGTTTGGGTCGCCGCCGCCAGCGTCCCGGCGGTGTCGATCATGTCGTCGACGATCACCGCGTTGCGGCCTTTCACATCGCCGATCACATACCCGATCTCCGCAACCTGCTGGGCAGGGCGCTCCTTGTCGAGGATCGCCAGCTCCGCGCCGATCTTGGAGGCGAACTTCTTGTTGAGCTTCACCCGGCCGGCGTCGGGCGCCACCACCACCAGGTCGGAGAGGCCGAGGTCGTCGAAGTACTGGGTGAGCATGAACAGCGCGGTCATGTGGTCGACCGGTTTCTGGAAGAAGCCCTGGATTTGGCCGGCGTGGAGGTCCATCGTCAGCACCCTGTCGGCCCCGGCGGCCTCCAGCATCCGCGCCACCAAACGCGCGGAGATCGGCTCGCGCGGCGCGGACTTCTTGTCCTGGCGGGAGTACCCAAACCACGGCGTCACGGCGATCACGCGGTGCGCGGAGGCGCCGACGGCGGCGTCGATCATGAACAGCAGCTCCATCAGCGAGTCGTTGGCCGTCACCCCCGTCACGGGGTTGCCGCAGGTGGACTGCACGATGAACACGTCGGCGCCGCGGATCGATTCGTCGTAGCGGCAGTACACCTCGCCGTTGGAGAACGTCTTCAGCGTCACCGGGCCGGGGTCCATCTGCAGCTTGCCGGCGATGTCAACCGCCAGCTGCGGGTTGGCGCGGCCAGCGAACAGCATCAACCGCTTGTTGTAATCGATCGGCAGGCTCGTCGCGGCGCTCGCGCGCGTGTCCATCGCGCTGCTCATTGCTCCTCGGAGTGTAAAGCGCTCTCACGACGCTCGGCGTACCCCTCGCGGTTGACCTGGCGCGCGCGCGCCACGCCCAGCGCGCCGGGCGGAACGTCCTCGACAATCACCGAGCCCGCCGCTGTGTAGGCATCGTCACCGACGGTCACCGGGGCAACAAACGCGGTGTCCACCCCTCCGCGTACGCGCCTGCCGATCGTCGTCCGGTGCTTGGCGTGGCCGTCGTAGTTGGCGGTCAGCGTGCCGGCGCCGAGATTAGCGCGCTCGCCGACGTCGGCGTCGCCGATGTAGGAGAGGTGCGGGACCTTGGCGCCGGGGCCGATCTGGGAGTTCTTGATCTCCACAAACGTGCCCACCTTCGAGCCCTCCCCCAGCACGGTGTCGGGGCGCAGGTAGGCGAACGGGCCCACGCTCGCGTCGGCGCCGACCGTGGCCCGGTCAAGCCAGGAGACTCTCACCGTCGCTCGCTCGCCGATGCGAGAGTCGATCGCGGTGGTGTGCGGCCCCACCGTGGCGCCCGTGCCCACCTCGGTGGCGCCGCGCAGCGCGGTGCCGGGCTCGATGCGGGCATCCTCGCCGATCCGCACATCCACATCGACCCAGGTGGCAAGCGGGTCCACGACCGTCACTCCGGCGCGCATGTGCCGCTCGAGGATGGCGCGCTGCGCGAGCGCGCGCACCTGGGCCAGCGCCACCCGGTCGTTGACGCCCAGCACGAGGTGCGGGTCCTCGACAGTGTGGGCCAGCACCGCCTGGCCGTCGGCGCGCAGCAGGTCGAGCACCTGCGGCAAATACAGCTCGCCCTGGGCGTTGTCGGCGCTCAAACGTGGCAGCGCCGCCAGCAGCGCCTCCCCGACGAACGCATAGATGCCGGTGTTGACCTCGCGGATCTGGAGCTCCGCCGCCGTGGCGTCGCCCGACTTCTTGGTCTCCACCACCCGCGCCACCGCGCCGCGCTCGTCGCGCACCACGCGCCCATACCCGCTGGGGTCGTCGAGCAGGGTGGTGGCCATCGTCGCCGCCGCCCCGCCCGCGACGTGGGCTGCCACCAGCTCGGCGATCGCCGCCGCGCTCACCAGCGGCACGTCGCCGCTCAGCACCACCGCGGGCGCCCCCGGGTCGATCGCGCCCGCCGCCGCGGCCACCGCGCCGCCGGTGCCGTTGGAGACGGGCTGCACCACCAGCTCGACGCCTCTCGGCAGCACCTCCGCCAGCGGGCGCGCCGGCGAGTCCACCACCACCACCTTGCCGGCCCCCGCCTCCAGCGCCGCCGCCACCGGCCACAGCCCCATCGGCCGGCCGCAGATCTCGTGCAGCACCTTCGGCACCGCCGAGCGCATACGCGTACCCTGGCCCGCCGCCAGCACAACAACTGTCGGTGCGGTCATAGCTCACACCATCGGCATTGGGGGGCAGTCACACCAGCCCTCCCCTCCGGGGATCCCGGCCGCGCGCAATGGACGGAGGGATCGTTCATTCCATCGCCCTCCCCTCCGGGGATCCCGGCCGCGCGCAGCGCGGACGGAGGGGGCCGCGAAGCGGAGATTGGGGGGCAGGGACTCGAACCCCGATTCTCAGGACCAAAACCTGATGTCCTGCCATTGGACGACCCCCCAGCGGGGACGAGCTCTCACCTGGGCCGTTGTGGCGCGGGGAGAGCTTGCAAGAAATGTTTCACCGGGAACATTGTTGCCAAAACGCTCTCATCCCTGCTTTTTGCAAGGATGCCTGCACCCCGCAGTTGGGGAAGCGAGTAGTGGGGAGAGCGCGTAGATGCATGGGTCGGTCGCTTCTGAGGACGTTCATCGACATCTCGGTGGACGCCTCAATGCGTACATTCTAGCTACCGCAGCGGTCGTGGCCGTCGCGTTTGTGGTGGCGCTGATCGCGGGAGCGGGGAGTGCCACCGCGGCCCCCACGGCCACTGTGACCGCCCAGCAGCCGACGGCGACCGCCGCTAAGCGGCCAACGCCGCCGTGCCCCAACAGCAACCTGCAGCCAACACCGGCGAATATCCCCGCGGTGGCGGCGGCGACCACATGCCTGATCGACTCGCTGCGCGTCGCCCACCGCCTGCCGCCGCTGCGCGCCAACCGCTCCTGCAGACGGTGGCAGGAGGTCAGTCGCGCGAAATGGTGTTGGGAGACTACTTCGGCGACGACAGCCGCTCCGGGCTGACGCCGCTGCAGCGGATTGTCGCCGCGCACTATCTCGGTCACTCGCAGGGAGCCTCCATGGGGCAGAACATCGGCTGGGGCACCGGTCCCGATGCCACGCCGGCGGGCATCGTGCAGGCGTGGATGCGCTCGCCGCCCCATCGCCAGATTATGCTCACCGGCGAATTTCGCGACATCGGTGTGGGCGTGGCACCGACGGCGCCAGCCGCGCTCGCGGCAGGGCAGACGGGGGCCACCTACACCGTCGACTTCGCGGTGCGCAAGCCAGTGCGCAAGCGGTAGCCGCCCACCTGTCAATCAGGTCCGCCGCCCCGACCCCCGCGGCACGCGCCCGGCGCCGGCGCCGGCCTCGGAGGCGGGGCCGCCGGTGTGGGCGATGCCGAGCACCCGCATCGACTTCAGGCCGAGCGAGAGCTTCTCGCGGCCGTCGCTGGAGCCAACGTCGAGACCGGAGAGCTCGCGTACACGCTCCAGGCGGTAGTAGATGGTGTGGCGGTGGGTGAACAGACGCTGGGCGGTGCCGGCGACATTGCCGTCGGCCTCGAGGAACGTCTCGAGCGTGCGCACCAGCTCGGTCTCATACTGCTCGTCGTAGGCCACCAGCGGCTCGACGGTCTCGGCGTAGAAGCGCTGCAGCTCGCGGGGGTTGTCGCTCATCGTGGAGAGCAGCAGCCGATAGGCGCCGGTCTGCTCGAACGCCAGCGCGGGGCGGTCGGGATCGAGTCCCCCGCCCTCGGCGACGTTGGCGGCGAGCAGCGCCTCGCTGGCGGCGCGCGGCAGGTCGGCGGGCTCCTCGGCGATGCGGCTGCGCCCCACCGCGAAGGTGCAGCCGGGCAGGCCGGCCTGCAACTCGCGCAGCACCGAGTCGGCGGCGCGGGCGGCCACCGCCTCCTCGCGGCCGGGCACCAGCAGCAGCACTTCCGCGGAAGGGGACCCCTCGCGCTCGGGGAGCGCCGCGATCGAGCGGCTCACCACGGCGCGGGCGCCACGCTCAGCCACCGCCCGCACGCGCGGGCGCCAGCCGTCCTCGGTCGGCGCCTGGGGGTGGGCGCGGGCGACGATCATGCTGGCGCCGTCCTGCAGCTCCAGCGAGAGCTCGCGCCCGCGCGCCAGCAGCTCCTCGCTGTTGCTCAGCTCACGCGCGAGGATGGCGCGCAAAAAATCGGCGGCCGCATTCTCGGAGGCGCGGCCGGGTGCACGCACGCGCTCGACCTCGGAGGCGATCATCGTCACCAGCAGCCGTCGCATCGAGGCGGAGGGCTCGGTGCGGGCGCGCACGTGCAGCGACCCCACCACGGCGTCGGCGACCCGCAGCGGGATGCTGCTCACGCCGTCGCCGCCCGCCAGCAGCGAACGCTCCTCCGCGGGTGAGCGGGCCGCCACTGCCAGCGTCCCCCCCTGCGCATCGGTGACGGCGAGGCTGGCGTCGAGCGCGCGCGCGGCGGCGCGCACCACCTCGGGCAGCCCGGCGCCAGACTCGACCGCCTCGGTGACGGCATCGAGGGCAGAGAGCTCAGCCACGGGATTAGACCCAGAAGTAGACGACGGCCAGCCCGCCGGCCACACCGATGCCGACGAGCACCGCGAGCACATACAACGAGAGCACGCTCGCCGCCACGCGCTCCCAGACCCGCGAGTAGGCCGACCAGGCGGGCGCGAGGATCAGGCCGACGAACAGCGCCAGGCTGAACACCGCCGCGCAGACGGCGACGAGGTAGGTGAGGTCGGTTTCGTTCATCGGGCTTCTAATTGTTACCTACGGCGAGGCCGACCGCACGGGCGAGACCACGAGTCCGATCGATGGTCGGCCGGCAAGACCTACCGCGCGGGCGATCCTGTGGTGGGAGTCACATCGGCGAAGCCCGCGGCGATGGCATCCGCGGCGAGCGGCGCGGGTACGCGCTCGGCCAGCGCGCGGGTGGCCGCGCGTGCGCGGGCGGGACCGCGCGACCCGGCGAACAGACCGAGCACGGTGGGGCCGGAGCCGCTTACCAATGCCACATCGGCGTCCACCGAGCGGGCGTCCAGAAGGGCGGCGTCGACCTCCGGGCAGAGCGCGCGGGCGGCGTCTTCGAGGTCGTTGCGCAGTAGCGCCACCGGCGGCAGAGGGGAGCCGTCGGCGAGCGCGTCGGCGAGCGCGCGGTGGGCATCCTCGATCTCCGACTGCCCCCGCACGAGGCCCATGCGGTCGGCCTGTGCGTATACATCGGCGGTGGAGAGGGCGTGCGCGAGGGGCAGCACCAGCACCCCCAGCGGCACAATCGGGTCGGGCAGTGCGTGCAACTGTTCCCCGGCCCCACATGCCAGCCAGCGCCCGGGCTGCACCTGGGCCGGCACGTCGGCGCCGAGCGCCCGTGCGAGCTCGTCGAGCAGCTCACGGTCACCTAGCCCTGAGGCGGCGGCGGCGAGGCGCAGCGCCGCGGCGGCGTCGCCCGAGCCGCCGCCCAAGCCGGCGGCAACCGGTGTGTGCTTGACGATGTGCAACTGCAGCGGCGGCGCATCCCAGCTGGTGGCGCCCCGAAACGCGGCGAGCGCGGCCGCGGCGAGGTTCTCGGCCGGTGGGCCGGGAACCCCGGGACACACCACCACGTCGCCGCCGGCGTCGGGGTTGGATGCAGCGGAGAGCGTGAGCTCGTCGGCGAGCGAGATCGACTGCATCACGGTCGTGAGCTCGTGACGGCCGTCGGCGCGGGTGGGGCCGAGGAACAGGCCGAGGTTGATCTTCGCGGGGGCAAGAGTGTGTAGCGGCAGAGTGTTCACAGCTTCAGCTCCCGCGCGAGTGCCACAAACTCCTGCGGGGACAAACGCTCGGCACGCACATCCAACGGGAGGCCCATGCTGGCCAGCCCCGCGCGCACCTGCTCACGCTCCGCCACGCCCGCCAGCGCCAGCGAGCGAGCGAGCGCCTTGCGCCGGTGCGCGAAGGCGCCGGCGATGAGCGCGCGCAGCGAGGGCGTGGCGGCGAGGCCGGTGCGGGTCAGCTCGACCAGCACCGAGTCCACATTGGGCACGGGGTGAAAGACGGTACGGGGGATCGTGCGCGCGACGCGCACACGGCAGGCGATCTGGGCGAGCACCGACGGCACCCCGTAGTCGCGTGGATTGGGGCCCGCCCACCCGGCGGCCAGCCGCTGGCCGACCTCGCGCTGCATCATCGCCACCCAGTGAGTGACTGTGGGCAGCTCCTCGATCGTGCGCAGCAACGCGGTGGCGGCGACACCGTAGGGCAGGTTGGCGATCACCTTCGTGGGGGTGGGGCGCATTGCGGCGAGATCCACCGTCAGCGCGTCACCCCAGTGGAGGGTGACGTTGGCAAAGCGGGCGACGGAGTCGCTCAGCGCCTCACGCAGACGCTGGTCGATCTCCACCACGTGCACGTGGGCGGCGCGCTCGGCGAGGTACTCGGAGAGCACCCCCACGCCACCGCCGATCTCGAGCACCACGTCCGCGTCGGAGAGCTCCGCCAGGCGGCCGATCACCCCAAGGATGTTGGAGTCGATCAGGAAGTTCTGGCCGAGCTCACGGTCGGGGCGCACGTCGAACTGGCGCATCCGGCGCAGCGTGGGCTGCGTCGGCGCGCTCCGCTCGCCCGGGCTGCTCTTGCCGGCGCGCGACTTCGGCTCGGCGACGGGCGACTTCGGCTCGGCGACGGGCGACTTCGGCTCGGCGACGGGCGACCTCGGCTCGGCGGAACGGTTGCTCGGTGGACACTCGCGCGGCATGGCGTCTGCCCCGCTCACCACCCGAACACGCGCGCGGCGGTGGCCTGCACCGCCGCCCCCAGCTCCCCCACCGATACACCCCGCAGCTCGGCGAGGAAGGCGGCGGTGTGCGCCACGAACGCGGGCTGGTTGGGGT
Organism: uncultured Solirubrobacterales bacterium; assembly: GCA_963833205.1. GTDB lineage: Bacteria > Actinomycetota > Thermoleophilia > Solirubrobacterales > Solirubrobacteraceae > Palsa-744. The sequence continues at coordinate 353,041 of CAWHWZ010000001.1, forward strand.
GCTTGCGCACCCGCTGCGGGGTGAGGTAGGGAGCGTCGGTCTCGATCAACAGCCGCTCATCGGGCACCCGCCGCGCGGCGGCGGCGAGGTCGGCGGCGCTTTTGTAGGTCACGTTGCCGGCAAACGAGATCGCATATCCGCGCGCCAAACACTCGTCGAGGTGGGTGGGCATGGAGAAGCAGTGCATCACCACGCTCACTCCCTGCGCCTGCGCGTCGAGCTGGTCGAGCGTGTCGCGCTCGGCGGCGCGCGTATGGATCAGGAGCGGCTTACCCAGCTCGCGCGCCAGCTCGATCTGCGCGGCGAACGCGCGCTGCTGGGCCGCGTGGGGGGCGTAGTCGCGGTAGAAGTCGAGCCCGGTCTCGCCGATCGCCAGGCAGCGGGGGTGGGCGGCGAGCGCGCGCAGCTCCGCAAGATCGGCGTCGTTGAAGCCGGTCGCGTAGTTGGGGTGGCGCCCGATTGCGGCGTACACCTGCGGGAACTCCTCCGCCGCCGCCAGCGCCGCGCGGCAGGAGTCGCCGCCGGTGCCGACCGTGAGGATCCGTGTTACCCCCGCCTGCTCCGCGGCTGCCACCAGCTCCTGGTTGGGGGGCTCGCAGAGGTCCAGGTGGGTGTGGCTGTCAATCATCGCGTGGCGGGTGGGGGGTTTTCTTTTGGGGATGGGGGATGGGTCACGTTGTTGCGGCGCCGGCGTTCACGGCTTGGGAAAGAGGGGTTCGAGCTCCCCGACGGGAGCGGCGGAGGTGAAACCGGTCCCAAGGCGGGCGGCGGCGAGCGAGCGGTCTCCGGCGCCCAGCGCGTCCAGCAGTTTTTCGGTGCTCGCCGGCAGGTAGGGGTGCAGCAGCAGGCTCACCACGCGCACACCCTCTGTGAGCGACGCGAGAACCCCATCCAAATCCCCCTGCTTCTCCTCGTCCTTTGCCAAAGTCCACGGCGCGCGCTCCTCGACGTAGCGGTTCAGGCGCCTCACCCGCTGCCAGATCGCATCGAGTGCCTGTGTGAGCTCGGCGCGGTCGAGCAGCTGGCACACCTCCTCGGCGAGCCCCTCGAAGTCGCCGGCCAGCTCAGGATCGATGGGTGCCGCGGGCACCACCCCGTCGCGGTAGCGGCGCACCATCGCCAGCGTGCGGCTGGCGAGATTGCCGTACTCGTTGGCCAGCTCGCTTTCGTAGCGCTGCTCGAACGCGGTGGTGGACACCGAGCCGTCCTGGCCGAAGGAGACGTCGCGCAGCAGGTAGAAGCGCAGCGCGTCCGCGCCGAAGCGCTCGATCACCGCGAACGGGTCGAGCACGTTGCCCAGCGACTTGCTCATCTTCTCGCCCTCCATCAGCAGATACCCGTGCACGAACAGGCGGCGCGGCAGCTCCAGCCCCGCGGCCAGCAGCAGCGCCGGCCAGTAGATCGCGTGGAAGCGCAGGATGTCCTTGGCGATCAGGTGGTAGTCGGCCGGCCAGAACGTCTCGGTTAGGTCGTCCTCGCGGGCGTAGGAGAGTGCCGAGTAGTAGTTGAGCAGCGCGTCAAACCACACGTAGAACACGTGCTGGGGGTCCCACGGCACCGGCACCCCCCAGGTGAGCTTGTGGCGCGTGAGTGGCACGTCGCGCAGGCCGGAGCGGATGAAGGCAAGCGCCTCGTTGTAGCGGCTGCGCGGGGCGACGAAGTCCTCGCGCTCGACATACAGCCGCTCCAGCTGCTCCTGAAATGCGGAGAGCTTGAAGAAGTAGTTGTCCTCCTGTTCGCGCACCAGCTCGATGTGGTGAATCGGGCAGCGCCTGCCCTCATCGATCTCATTCTCGGCCTTGAAGTCGGCGCAGCGCGGGCAGTACCAGCCCTCATAGACGCCCTTGTACACATACCCGTTATCGCGCACCCGCGCGAGGATCTCCTGCACCTTCGCCATGTGCTGAGGATCGGTGGTGCGGATGAAGAAGTCGTTGGACGCCCCCAACCGCGGCGCCAGCGCGCGGAAGCGCTCGGCGTTGCGATCGGCCAGCTCCTGGGGCTCGATCCCGAGCGCGTGCGCGGCATCGGCCACCGGCTCGCCGTGCTCGTCGGTGCCGGTCAGGAAGAACACCTCCTCGCCGCGCTGGCGGTGGTGGCGCGCCAGCACGTCGGCGGCGATCGTCGTGTAGGCGTGCCCCAGGTGCGGGGCGGCGTTGACGTAGTAGATCGGGGTGGTTACGTAGAAGGAGGGCACGTCCCGCCCAGGCTACTCGCTGAGCCCGCCGGTCCCACCACCAGCACCACCTCTCCCTTCGGGGGCCGCTCGCGGTAACGCTCCGCGAGCTCGGCCGCGCTGCCGCGCGCGACTTCCTCGTGGAGCTTGGTCAGCTCGCGGCACACCGCCACCGGGCGTTGCGGATCGCTGGAGGCGAGCATCTCCAGCGTTGCGGGCAGGCGCCGGGGGGATTCGAACGCGACGAGCGTCTCGCTGGCATCGACCAGCAGGCGTTCGCGCTGACCGCGCTTGCGTGGCAGGAACCCGACGAAGCACCAGCGCGACGCCGGCAGGCCGGAGGCCACCAGGGCGACCGGCACCGAGCTGGCGCCGGGCAGCACCTCGACCGCGACGCCCGCCGTCAGGCACTCGCGCACCAGCAGGAAGCCGGGGTCGGAGACCACCGGCATGCCCGCGTCGCTGACCAGCGCCACCGTCTCTCCCGCATCCGCCAGTGCCACCAGTTGGGGGACGCGCGCGCGTTCGTTGTGCTCGTGCAGGCTCACCAGCCGCGCCGCGCGAATGTCGTGCCGATCGAGCAGGATCCGTGTGTGGCGCGTGTCCTCGCAGGCCAGCACGTCGGCCTCCCTCAGGGTGCGCAGCACGCGCAGCGTCACGTCTTCGAGATTGCCGATCGGCGTGGGGCACACGACGAGCTTCCCCGCTGCAGGCGCCCGCCCAAGGTGCGCAACGTGCGCGTCTTCGCCCGGCATTCGGCCAATATAGAGAGCGTCGATGGCCAACGAGAGCGACCCCAAGCCGCAGTACACCCGCTACCGCGCCGGCCGCAGGCTGCCGCGCCCCGGCGAGGGGCGGGCGGGCGCGAACGGGTTGGTGGAGCCCACGCGCGGTGGCGAGAGCCGCCTTTTAGAAGACTGGCAGGGCCCGCCGCCGCCTCAGCAGCCCCGTCGCCCGGGCGCGGCGACGCCCGGCGCGCGGCCCTCGTGGTGGCGGCGGATCACGCCCAAGCGCGCCGTGCTCGGCCTGCTGGCGTTGATCGTCGCCTGGGTGGCGCTCTCGCTCATGCTGTTCCTTCTCAGCTCCCACTTCCGGCGAGTCTCGCCGCCGGCCAACGTGGCCGGCCAGCTCGAACCGGGCGGCTTCCTGCTGAGCTCAGCCAACAACATTCTCGTGCTGGGCTCCGACAAACGCCAGCAGGACTCCAAGGAACCGGGCGCCGACATCAACGGGCCCAGCCGCTCTGACTCGATCATGCTGATCCGCACCGGCGGCGGCCACGCCGCGCGCCTCTCGATCCCGCGCGACACGGTGATCGAAATCCCCGGCCATGGGTTGCAGAAGATCAATGCCGCCTACGCCTATGGCGGCCCCGCGGAGTCGATCTCGGTGGTCAAGCACTATCTCGGTGTCCCCATCAACCACCTGATCGAGGTCAACTTCGAAAACTTCCCCGAACTGGTGGACGCGATGGGCGGCATCACCTATACGGGGGGGTGCGTGGTGTCCTACCTCGACGGCGGCTCCGCCAACGGCGGCTTCACGCTGCGCCTCTCCGCCGGCACCCACCACCTGGACGGCAGAGAAGCGCTGGCGCTCTCGCGCACCCGCGAGAACCGCTGCGCGCCCCAGCAGACCGACCTCAACCGCGAGGAACGCCAGCAGAAACTTCTGCAGGACATGAAATCCCAGCTGCTCTCCTTCTCCAGTTTCCTGCGCCTGCCGCTGATCTCTTGGAACGCCCCGCCGACGATCATCTCCGATATGAGCGGCCCCGAACTGCTGGCTCTGTTCGGCGCGCTGGAGCTAGGTGGCACGCCCCCCACTCATCTGCTGGCGCCCACCGGCCAGATCACGCTGCCCGACGGCGAAGAAGGCCTCACGGTCTCCGAAGCGCACAAGCGCGCCGCGGTGGCGCGGTTCATGGCGGGGTAGGTAGCCTCAGCTCTTGGCGGCGACCGGCTCGGGCTTCTTGGTGGAGCCCTTGTCGGTCTTGGACTTGCTCTCAGAGGTCGAGCTCTTGTCGTTTGAGGAGGAGGAGCGCTTATCCGTCGAAGCGGAGTCCGAAGCGGAGCTGGAATCTTTGGCGGAGGAGGAGCTCTCTGCGGCGGCCGCGGTCTCGCGCTGGCGCTTGCGCGTGCCGTAGTCGGTGTTGTAGAAGCCCTTGCCCTTGAAATGCACCGCCGGGGCGTGCAGCACGCGCTGGACCTTCACCCCGGTCTCGGGATCCTTGACGAGGGGCTCGTCGGAGAAGGACTGCATGATCTCGAACGTGCTCCCGTCGGGGCGGCGATACTCGTAGATTGGCATTGGCACTCAGATTATAGGAGTGCCAAGCCGAGCGCCCCACGTAGAACACCCCACGTGGTGCGCCCCAATCCGCCAACAGCGCCCGCGCGCTGGCGAGCCGGCGCCGATCGTCGCGGTGAACCCCACGTGGTGCGCCCTAATCCGCCAACAGCGCCCGCGCGCTGGCGATGCCGGCGCCGATCGTCGCGGTGAAGTCGCGGTCGGGCTCGGTGAGCATCCGCAGCGCAAACCCGTCGCCGAGCGAGAAGAGGATCTCGGCGATCGCCTCCGGGTCGGCGTGCAGGCGCAGCACCCCGTCGTCCTGCGCCACCGTGAGCATGCCCGCGACCTGCTCGCGCATGGTGCGCATCAGGTTGGCGTACTCCGTTGCAATGTCGTCGTTGCGTCGCGACAGCGTGAACAGCTCGAACAGGAGCGTGATGAAGTCGGGGTCCTCGCGAATCGCGTCCTGTAGGTGCTGCGCCATCAGGCCGATGAAGTCATCGGCCGTCTGCGCCCCGGCGAGCTGCTGCTCCAGGCGCTCCAGGCGCAGCTGGCAGTCGCGCCTCACCGCCTCGGCCAGCAGCTGCTCCTTGGTGCCGAAGTAGTAGTGCAGCAGGCCTCGCGACACGCCTGCCTCGCGCGCCACGCGCTCAAAGGTGGAGCCCGCCGTCCCGTGCTGGGCGACGCTGCGGCGCATCGCCTCCACGATCCGCTGCGCGCGCTCGCCCGAGAGCGGCCTGGCGTCCTTGCCGCGCGCGCCGCTCTCGACAGCAGAAGCCATTGTCGTCAGTGACAGCCGGGCCGCTTGCGAGGCGCGGCCTTAGGAGGCGGGCGCCCCCACCGAGCTCGGCGCCTCCTGCGCGGGCATCGTGGTCGAGCTGTAGTCGAACTCCTCCTCGGCCCCGAACAGCAGGTCGAGCACCTTGGAGCGCAGGCTTTCGCTGAGCGCCAGCGCGAGCACGCCCGCGACCAGCGCCAGCATCAGCGTGCGGGCGAAGCCTCCGCGCCGGCGTGTGCGCTTGGGGGGCTCTTTGAGCGCGATGCTTGCGTCGCGCAGTGCCCCCACCGCCTCGGCGAGCTCGTGCTGGAGCTTGCGATCCTCAAACAAAGCCTTGGTCGCCGGCTTGCCGTTGCTCATCCGCCCGTAGGCGCTGCGCGCGGCGAGATATGCCGCCAGCAGGCTGCCGCGCAGCTCCTCGTCCTCGATGATGCGCTTTACGTACTGGTTGCCCTGGGCGGCGCGGGCCGCCGCCGAAGCCTTGCCGATGCTCTCTTTTGCCGCCATCCAGCCACCGCCTCTACTTGGAGCTTTACCGTGGGTCAACAACCCCAATATACCCCTCTGGCGCGAAACCCTACGCGTGCAGTGCCGCCTGTTCCTGTGCGGTGGGAAAGGCCCACGCGGCACGCGGGCGCTCCTGGCGAAAGACGAAGCTCAGCTGCGGCGGCGGTTTGAGCTGGGCGGCGTGGGGTCGAAACGTGGCGCACGGCTCATCCAAGTCGAGCGCACAGAGCATGTTGCGCTTGAAATAGCATTCCTCGCACGTCACTTTGCGCGCGGCATCGCGCGCGCTTTTCCGTCCCTGCGCCAAGGTGGCTCCCCATAAGTTTGAGTGTTTTCGACATCTCGACACCCGGTGCGGAGGACGAGATGAACTGACGAAGCCGGGATCAAAGCACCCGCCGCCGCCGCACTCAAGGGGACTTCTCGCAAATCGCAGGGAAAAAATGTTTTCTTCTGGTAAATGAGGGGCCCGGCTCGCCGGCCTTCGGCCGGCTGCGCCACCCTCAAAGCGCAAAGACCTGGCGTTAGGTCACTTTCTTGTGACAATCCCTTGGAAACGCCGCATTTTCCGAGCTTCTGTGTCGCCCTACCGGACGAGCCCGAATGCCTTGTCCGCCCGATCCGCGACGTGGCGGGCGATCGCCAGCGAGGAGGTGGCGGCCGGCGAGGGGGCGTTGCGCACGTGTAGCGCCCGCTCGGTGTGGGAGAAGACGAAGTCGTCGACCAGCCTGCCGTCGCGCCCGAGCGCCTGGGCGCGAATACCGGCGAAGGCCGGCTGCACGTCGCCGACCCGCAGATCCGGAACGTAGCGAGCGGCGGCGCGGACGAAGGCGGAGCGTACGGCGGCGTGGCGCAGCTCGGTTAGGCCCGTCCTCCACCAGTTGGCCAGCATCCGCCAGGTGCCCGGCCAGGCGAGCGTGTCGATCAGATCCCTGCCGTTGAGCGTGGCGAGGCTGTAGGCGTCGCGGGCGCCGACCATCAGGGCCGTTGGCCCGATCAGCACGTCGCCGTCGATGTGCTTGGTGAGGTGAACACCGAGGAACGGCAGCGACGGGTCGGGCACGGGGTAGATCAGCGAGCGGACCAACTCGCGGCGCGCGGGAACCAGGCGTAGGTAGGCGCCGCGGAACGGCACGATGCGCGGGTCCGGGTCGGCGCCGGCGGCCACGGCGAGGCGGTCGGCCCAGGCGCCGGCGCAGAAGATCGCGTTGCCGGCGTCGGTGACGCCCTGCGCATGCGCCAGGCGTAGCGAGCGTCCTCTCACGGACACCTCCTCCACGCCACAGCTCCGCACCACCGTGGCGCCGGTATCCAGCACGTCCTGTGCGTAGGAGCGCGCGACCGCGGCGAAGTCGGCGATGCCGGTATCGGGCGAGTGCAGGCCGGCGATGCCGCGCGCGTGGGGCTCCAGCGCCTCGATGCCGGCGGCGTCGATGCGGCGCAGCCCGGGAACGCCGTTGGCTTTGCCCCGGCGTTCGAGCTCATCCAGGCGCTGCAGCTCGCTCGCGTCGGTTGCGAGGATCACCTTCCCGCAACGCTCGTGGGCGAGCCCCCGCTGCTCGCAGTACTCGTAGAGCTCGCGTGCGCCCTCCACGCACAGACGCGCCTTCAAGGAGCCCGGCTGGTAGTAGACGCCGGCGTGAATCACCCCCGAGTTGTGCCCGGTCTGGTGCATGCCAAGCTCGGCTTCGCGCTCTAGCACGCACACCGACAGGCGCGGATGGCGGCGGGTCAGCTCGCGGGCCAGCGCCAACCCGACGATCCCCCCGCCGACGATCGCCAGGTCGCAGCGGGGGGGCGCTTGCGCGGGGAGCTCGATGTCCGATGGCGGCACGCGCGTCATTATTGCCGGTGATGCGCACTCTCCTCACGGGCGCCAGTGGCTTCATCGGCTCGACGCTCGCCCCCACGCTGCTGGCCGAAGGGCATGAGCTGCGCGCGCTTGCGCGCGAGCCAAAGCGCGCGCGAGCGGCGTTTGCCAACGCTTCAGGCGCGGAAGCGGCGCTTGCCACCGCTCCGGACGTGGAAATAGTCCGCGGGGACGTCCTCACAGGTGAAGGGCTGGCGCGCGCACTCGAAGGAGTGGAGGTTGCCTACTACCTGATCCATTCGATGGAAAGTGCCCCCGTGGGCGCGGTATCCCAGAGCGGCTTTGCCGAGCGCGAGCGTCGGGCGGCGGACACCTTCGCGGCTCACGCCCAGCGCGCTGGCGTGAGACGGATCGTCTATCTCGGCGGCCTACAGCCGCGCTCCGGTCCTGTCTCGCGCCACCTGGCCAGCCGCTCGGAGGTGGAGGAGATCCTGTTCGAGTATGTCCCCGATTCCGTGGCGCTGCGCGCCTCGATCGTGATCGGTGCGCGGTCGCGCTCCTTTCGCCTGCTGGTGCGGCTGGTGGAGCGCATGCCCGTGCTGACGCTGCCGGCGTGGCGTGGATTTCGCACGCAGCCAATCGACGTGCGTGACACGATTGAGATGCTGGCCGCCGCCGCGCGTGTTGCCAACGTGGGTGGCCGCACGCTCGATATCGGCGGACCGGAGGCACTCACCTATGAGGAGCTGCTGCGGGGGATCGCCGAGCTGATGCTGCTTCCCCGACCGACACTCGGATTGGGAGTAACAATGACACCGCTCACCGCCCACCTCGCGGCCGTTCTGACTGGCGAGGACCCCGCACTGGTGCTGCCGTTGATGGAGGGGCTCCAGGGGGATCTGCTGCCCGCGGAGGATCACGCCGCCGAGCTGCTGGGGGTTGAGCTGCACTCTTTTGAGGCTGCCGTGGAGTGCGCGCTGCGGGAGTGGGAGGCGGCCGAGCCGCTGGCCGCGCGATGAGCGTCGTCTCCCTCTCCGCCCACATCGCCGCCCCCCCGGAGGAGGTGTGGAAGACGGTGATGGATCCTCATCGCCTCGGTGAGTGGGTCACGATTCACCGCGCGCTGCGGTGGGCCGACGGAGGGCTGCCCGAGGTGGGATACGAGATGGAGCAGCAGGTCCACTTGCGCGGAGTGAGTCTCGACGTTCACTGGCGTCTGGTGCAGTGCCAACCATGCCGGCTGGCCGTATGGGAGGGCCGCGGGCCGGCCCGCTCGCGTGCTCACACCGAATACGCGCTGCGCGCCGAGGGGGATGGCACGCACTTCGACTATCGCAACGAGTTCCGCCCTCCGCTGGGGCCGGTGGGCGCGCTCGCCTCGCGCGCGCTCGTCGGGGGAATGCCCGAACGGGAGGCGCGGCACACGATCGAGCGCCTGCGCGATCTGCTCGAGAGTGGCAAGACCGGAGCTGGCAAGGCGACTCTGGGGTAACCGCACGAGTTACCTGCTGCCGCCGCTGCTCAGATTGAAATCCTGCGGCGTGACAGTCGGCTTGCGTTTTGGTGGCGCGATCTGTGAATGTTGTAAGGTAAAGCCAACAAACCCGTGATGAAAATCACGCAATCCGAGTGAACAGGATGCAACTGTGACCGACTTCCTTGACGAGAAGCACCGAGAGATCACCGATCGGCTGGCTGAATTGCAGCCGCTGGTGGAGGAGTACCAGCGCCTGGAGGCAGCCGTCGCCGCGCTCGACGGCTTGGGCAGGTCGGCCGCCGCGCCCGCCGCTCCCGCGGCGAAAGCCACCACCAAAGCCGCCCCCAAAGCGGCCGCCAAAGCGGCCAGCAAAAAAGCCCCCGGCCGTCGTGGGCCGGGCCGTCCGCGCGGCTCGAAAACCAAAACCAAAGCAGCCGCCGCCCCGGCGCCCGCAGCCAAAGCCGCGGCGCCAGCGGGACGCGGAGGCGCCAGGCGCAAAGCCGGCCGTCGTAAAGGCAGCGGCACGCGCGCCGCGCAGGCCCTCTCCTTCGTGCAGGAGCAGGCCGGCATCACGATCCCCGAGCTGGCCGCCCGCATGGGGATCAAGCAGAACTATCTCTATCGCGTGCTGCCGATCCTCGAGGAGGAAGGCAAGGTGGTCAAGCAGGGAAGAGGTTGGCACCCCAAGGGGTAAGCAGCTTGACAAGCCCTTGATGCAAAACAGCCCCGGCGTGATGACACGCCGGGGCTGTTTTTTGGGGTGATTCGGTTCAGCTCAAATCAAGCCGAGCTCCTGCACCGCGGCGCGCTCTTCCTGGAGCTCGTTGACGCTGGCGTCGATGCGCGCGCGGGAGAAGGAGTCGAGGTCCAGTCCCTCCACAATCGACCACTCGCCCCCTGCGCAGGTGCAGGGCAGGCCGCAGATGAGGCCCTCGGGGATTCCGTAGGAGCCGTCGGCGGGCACTCCCATCGAGACCCAGGCTCCGTCGGTGCCCAGCACCCAGTCGTGCATGTGATCGATCGCGGCGTTGGCGGCGGAGGCCGCCGAGGAGGCGCCGCGCGCCTCGATGATCGCCGCGCCACGTTTGCCCACGCCCGGCAGAAACTCCTGTTCGATCCACGCCTGGTCGTCGACTGCCTCCGCGGCCACCTGGTTGGCGACCTTGGCGTGGAACAGGTCGGGGTACATGGTGGGCGAGTGGTTGCCCCACACGCCCATATTGGACACGTCGGTGACGGGCACACCGAGCTTGGCGGCGAGCTGCGCGATCGCGCGATTGTGGTCGAGGCGCAGCATCGCGGTGAACCGCTCACGGGGGATGTCGGGCGCGTTGTTCATCGCGATCAGGCAGTTGGTGTTGGCGGGATTGCCGACCACCAGCACCCTCACGTCGGGGGCGGCGACGGCGTTCAAAGCCTTGCCCTGGACGGTGAAGATCTCACCGTTGGCGCTCAGCAGCTCGGCGCGCTCCATGCCCTTCGTACGGGGGCGCGAGCCGACCAGCAGCGCGACGTTGGTGGCGTCGAAGGCATCCGCCGGACGGTCGTGCAGGTCGAGTCCGGCGAGCAGCGGGAAGGCGCAGTCGATCAGCTCCATCGCGACTCCCTCCAGCGCCCCCATCGCCTGCGGGATCTCCAGCAGGCGCAGATCGACCGGCTGATCGGGCCCCAACAGCTGGCCGGAGGCGATGCGAAAGACGATGCTGTATCCGATCTGACCGGCCGCGCCGGTGACGGTTACTCGTACGGGTTTGCTCACTGGTTCATCTCCTGGAAGTAGGGGTGGTGGTTTGCGGGCTGGGCGCTGGCGGGCTCGAAACCCTCACGGCGCCTACGCCATCTCCGTTTGCAGGTTCTCCTCGATCGAGCCGAGGAACTCCTGGGTGGTCTGCCACGGCTCCTCGGGGCCGATCAGTAGCGCGAGGTCCTTGGTCATCTTGCCGCTTTCGACCGTCTCCACACAGACCCGCTCGAGCGTCTCGGCGAAGCGCGTCACCTCGGGCGTGCCATCCATCCGCCCCCGCGCGGCGAGCCCGCGCGTCCACGCGAAGATCGAGGCGATCGGGTTGGTGGAGGTCGGCTTGCCCTGCTGGTGGGAGCGGTAGTGGCGGGTGACGGTGCCGTGCGCGGCCTCCGCCTCGACGGTTTTCCCGTCGGCGGTCATCAGCACGCTGGTCATCAGCCCCAGCGAGCCGAAGCCCTGCGCCACCGTGTCGGACTGCACGTCGCCGTCGTAGTTCTTGCACGCCCACACATACCCGCCTTCCCACTTCAGCGCGGCGGCGACCATGTCGTCGATCAGCCGGTGTTCATAGGTGATGCCGGCAGCCTCGAAGTCCGCCTTGAACTCGGCCTCGTACACCTCGGCGAAGATCTCTTTGAAGCGTCCGTCGTAGCGTTTGAGGATCGTGTTCTTGGTGGACATGTACACCGGATACCCGCGCTCCAGCCCGTAGCGCAGCGAGGCGCGGGCGAAGTCGCGGATGGAGTCGTCGAGGTTGTACATCGCCAGCGCCACCCCACTGCCGGGAAAGTCGTAGATGTCGAGCTCGATCGGCTGGCCGCCGTCGGCGGGCGTGAAGGCGAGCGTCAGCTTGCCGGCGCCCGGCACGACCATGTCGGTTGCCCGGTACTGATCTCCGAAGGCGTGGCGGCCGATCACGATCGGCTTGCGCCAGCCGGGCACCAGCCGCGGGATGTTGGCGATCACGATCGGCTCGCGGAAGATCACCCCACCGAGGATGTTGCGGATGGTGCCGTTGGGCGAGCGGTACATGCCTTTCAGACCAAACTCCTCCACGCGCGCCTCGTCGGGGGTGATCGTCGCGCACTTAACCCCAACCCCGTGGCGCTTGATCGCCTCGGCCGCCTCCACCGTGACGCGGTCGGCGGTGGCGTCGCGGTGCTCGATGCCGAGGTCGTAGTACTGGAGCTGCACATCGAGGTAGGGAACGATCAACTGCTCCTTGATGAACGACCAGATGATCCGTGTCATCTCATCGCCGTCGAGCTCGACGACTGGGTTCTTCACCTTGATCTTGGCCATGGGCAGGGGTCCTATCGAGAGCGGGAGGGCTTGGGCATGCGGAGGGCTTTGGACTTGAGAGGCGGAGGGGGGAGGGGGAGGGGGAGGAGTGCGACGCCGTCGGCGCGGCGATGCTATCGCGAGCCGGTAACCTGTCGGTGCGATGGCCACTGTCTCACAGCACGTTGGCGAGGGCGCCGCGCCGTGGAGGACCCACGAGGTCGCCAACCAGGCGCCGCCGCTGGAGGGTGTGGACGTCTTCTCCAGCAACCTGCCGCTGGTCGAGGCGCTGGAGCGCGAGGGCGGTGGCTGGGCGCGCGAGCGGGCCGCCGCGCTGGGCCAGTATGTCGGCGGCATTCCGCAGCAGTACTGGGGGCGATTGGCCAACGAGAACAAGCCCATTCTCCGCACGCACGACCGTTATGGGCAGCGCATCGACGAGGTGGAGTTCCACCCGGCCTGGCACAACCTGATGCGGATGGGCGTGGAGAACGAGCTGCACTCGCTGCCGTGGACGAGCTCCGAGCCCAGCGCGCATGTGGCACGCGCCGCGCTGTACATGACCGCGATGCAGGCCGAGGCCGGCTTCGCCTGTCCGATCACGATGACCTTCGCGGTGGTGCCGGCGCTGCGCGCGCAGCCGGAGTTGGCCGCTGAGTGGGAGCCGCTGCTCACCGCCACCACGTACAACCCCAACCTGATCGCGGCGGGCGAGAAGGGCAGCGCGATCGCCGGCATGGCGATGACCGAGAAGCAGGGAGGCTCGGATGTGCGCGCCAACACGACCGTCGCGCGACCCCTGAATGGCGGGGGAGCGGGAGCCGAATACGAGATTGTCGGCCACAAGTGGTTCTGTTCGGCGCCGATGTCCGACATCTTCCTCGTGCTGGCGCAGACCGGCGAGGAGAGGCCCGCCGCGCCCTCCTGCTTTCTGATGCCGCGCGTGTTGGGAGACGGCAGCCGCAACGCCTTTCACATCCAGCGCCTGAAGGACAAGCTCGGCAACCACTCCAACGCCTCCAGCGAGGTCGAGTTCCACGGCGCCGTGGCGCGGATGGTGGGCGAGCCCGGCAGGGGCGTGCCGACGATCATCGAGATGGTGGGTCACACCCGCCTCGATTGCGTGATCGGCTGCGCCGCCGGGATGCGCGCCGGGGTGGTGGCCGCCACCCACCACGCCGCGCACCGCAGCGCGTTCGGCAAGCTTTTGATCGACCAGCCGCTGATGCGCAACGTGCTGGCCGATCTGTGTGTGGAGTCGGAGGCGGCGACGATGCTGGCGCTGCGCTTGGCGCGCGCCTATGACGAGGCCGGAGCGGAGTCGCTGGCGTCAAGCGAGGAGTTGAGCGACGCCCACCAGTTCAAGCGCCTGGCGACCGCCGTGTCGAAGTACTGGGTGTGCAAGCGCGCCCCCAACCACGCCTTCGAGTCGCTGGAGTGCCTGGGCGGCAATGGGTATGTGGAGGAGTCGGGGATGCCCCGCCTCTACCGCGAGGCGCCGCTGGCCTCGATCTGGGAGGGCTCGGGCAACGTGATGAGCCTCGACGTGCTGCGCGCGCTGGTGCGCACGCCGCGCTCCCTGGAGGTGTTCCTGCACGAGCTCGAGCAGGCGCGTGGCGCCGACCGGCGCCTGGACGAGCACCTCGACGGCCTCAAGGATCTATTCGTGGACCCCGCCACGCTCGAGTCCCGCGCCCGGCGCGTGGTGGAGGCGATGGCCCTCGGGCTGCAGGGCTCGCTGCTGGTGCGCCACGGCGACCCCGCCGTGGCCGACGCCTTCTGCGCGGCGCGCCTCGGGCGGGACGCGGGCCTGGAGTACGGCACACTGCCGGCGGGCACCGACTTCGAGGCGATCATCGCCCGCGGTCGGGTGCAGGCGTAGAACGGCACGTGCCTATCGCACGGCAGGACGGGCACCGAACGAGGGTCTCCTCGCACCCGCATGACGGGGGTGCACCATGTTCTCCTTTTGCACCCCTAACCAAACAAGAATGGGACTTGATCTCATTTGGCTGGAGCGCTGCTTTGGGATAGTTGACCGGGATCGGGATGGCCGCGGCCTACCATTGAGCGATATGCCCGTACGCAGGAACTTCCAGCTGGCGCGTGTCTTCGGCATCCGCATCGGCGTGGGGATCAGCTGGTTTGTGATCCTCGGCGTGATCCTGATCTACTTCGCCGACACGCTCACCCCCTACTTCCACGAAGTTCTGGGGGGCTCGCGCACCACCGCCTACCTGGTGATGGTGGCAATCGTGCTCTCCTTCTTCGCCTCGGTGATCCTGCACGAGCTCGGCCACGCGCTGGTGGCTCGCCGCAGCGGCGTCCCCGTGATGGGGATCGAGCTGTGGGCGCTCGGCGGCACCACCCGCACCGGCCCGATGCCCCGCGCGGGGGTGGAGTTGCGGGTGGCCGCGGCGGGGCCGCTGGTGACGCTGGCGGTGATCCTGCTCAGCACCGCGCTGGGAGCGGCGGTGGCGAGCAGCCACCACTTCTTCGCGGTCGCCGTCGGCAGCGGCGGCGTGTTGACCACGCCCGTCGTGCTGTGGCTGAGCTGGCTGGTGACGCTCAACGTGTTGGTGCTGATCCTCAACCTGATCCCGGCCTTCCCGCTGGACGGCGCCCAGATCGTGCATGCGCTGCTGTGGTGGCGCACCGACGATCGCAACCGCGCCACCCGCGTGGTGGGGCGCATGGGGCAGGGCATGGGGGTGCTGCTGGGGGCGGCCGGCCTTGGTGTGCTGCTGGCGTTGAGCGACATCAGCGGTGTGTGGCTGGCGTTCATCGGTTTGTTCGTCTACCAGAGCGCCACCGCGGCGGTGCTGCAGGGGACCGTCAACCAGCGCATCCAGCGGCTGAAGGTGGCCGACGTGATGGACCCCGAGCCGGTGACTATCCCCGCCGAGACCGGGCTGCTGGATGCCCAGGAGCACTTCTTTCTGCGCTACCGCTGGCCATGGTTTGCGGTGGTCGACCCGGCCCGTCACTTCCTCGGGGTGGTGCGCTCCGAACGGGTGGACGCGGAGATCGCCGCCGGCCGGCCGGCGCTGCCGGTGAGCGACGTGCTGGAGGAGAACCTCGCGGTCCGCATCGAGCAGAACCAGCCCCTTGAATCGCTGCTGCGCTCGGAGGGATTGGGGCGCCTGGGGGCGATGGTGGCCGTCGACGACGACGGGGTGTTGCGCGGGGTCGTGACCGTCGCACAGATCCGCCAGGCATTGCGCCCTGCGGCTGGCATATAGTGCCCGGCCGGATGCCGGCACACGACGTATTGATCATCGGCGCAGGTCTCGCGGGCCAGCGCGCGGCGCTGGCCGCCGCGCAGGGCGGCGCCAGCGTGGGGATCCTCAGCAAGGTCCACCCCGTGCGCTCGCACTCGGTGGCCGCCGCGGGGGGGATCAACGCGGCGATCAGCGTCGATGACGACTGGCACTCGCACGCCTACGACACCGTCAAGGGCTCCGACTTCCTCGGCGACCAGGACGCGATCGAGATCATGTGCTCGGAGGCGCCCGCGGAGGTGATGCATCTGGAGCACATCGGCGTCACCTTCCACCGCAACGAGCAGGGCCTGCTCGACCTGCGCGCGTTCGGCGGCGCCTCGATGAAGCGCACCGCCTACGTCGCCGACATCACCGGCCAGGCGATCCTGCACGTGCTTTACGAGCAGCTGATGAAGCATCACGAGACGGTGGAGCGCTTCGAGGAGTGGTTTGTCACCTCGCTGCTGCGCGACGAGCAGGGGCGCTGCTGTGGCGTGGTGGCGCGCGACGTGCGCTCCGGGCGGATGGAGGCGTTCAACGCCAAGAACGTGATCCTCGCCTGCGGCGGCGCCGGGCAGGTGTACAGCCCCACCACCAACGCGCTGATCGTCACCGGCGACGGGATCGCCCAGGCCTACCGCATCGGCGCCCCGCTGATGGACATGGAGATGGTGCAGTACCACCCCACCACGCTGGTCGAGAACGGTCTGCTGATCACAGAGGGCGCGCGCGGCGAGGGCGCGGTGCTGCTCAACTCCGAGGGCGAGCGCTTCATGGAGAAGTACGCCCCCAACAAGATGGAGCTGGCCTCCCGCGACGTGGTCTCGCGCGCCGAGCAGACCGAGATCCTCGAGGGCCGCGGCGTCGGCCCCGACGGCTCGGGCATCTGGCTGGACATCACCAAGGTGCCGCGCAAGCGCACGCTGGAGGCGCTGCGCGAGATCGTCAACATCGGCAAGGACTTCGCCGGCGTGGACATCACCCGCGAGCCGATCATGATCCGTCCCGGCCAGCACTACATCATGGGTGGGGTGAAGACCGACTCAGGCGGCGCCACCCCGATCGAGGGGCTGTACGCCGCCGGCGAGGTGGCGTGCGTGTCGGTGCACGGCGGCAACCGCCTCGGCGCCAACTCGCTGCTGGACACGCTGATCTTCGGCCGTCGCGCCGGCGAGCACGCCGCCGCGCGCGCGCTCTCCATGTCGATGCCCGTCGCCGCCAATGGGCAGCTGAGCGACGACGTCGCCGCGATCGACGCGATCCTCGCGCGCGACCGGTCCGGCAGGCGCATCTCGGAGATTAAGCGCGAGCTGGGCGGGACGATGAACCAGTACGTCGCGGTGTACCGCGACCAGGCGGGCTTGGAGCAGGCGCTCGGCGTGGTTAAGCGCCTGCAGGAGGAGTCCCAGAGCGCCTACGTCGACGACCACGGTACGGTCTTCAACCAGGACGTGCTCGGCGCGCTGGAGCTTGGCTACATGCTCGACTGCGCCGAGGCCACCGTGGTGGCGGCGATCGAGCGCAAGGAGTCGCGCGGCGCGCAGTTCCGCACCGACTTCCCCGAGCGCAACGACGAGCAGTGGCTGAAGCACATCGACATCTCCCTCGGCGCCGACGGCGGGGCGGGCGGGCCTCAGATCAGCTACTCGCCGGTGACGATCACACAGTGGCAGCCCGAGGAGCGCAAGTATTAGATGTGCCATGAACCTGCCCACGCCCTGAGGAGGCGACCCGCCGATGGCTGAGACCCACCGTCCGCCGGAGCAGTTCAAGCTCAAGGTGCGCCGCTACGACCCCGAGTCCGGGGAGGCCCCCTACTGGGACGAGCACACGATCGAGCTCGAGCCCCACCGCTCGGTGCTGGAGGGCATCCTGCAGGCGAAAGCGCGCTTCGACGGCTCCATCGGAATCCGCTGCTCCTGCCGCGCGGCGATCTGCGGCAGCTGCGGGGTGCGCATCAACGGCGAACCCGGCCTGGCCTGCCACACCCACCTCGACCACGCCCGCGCCTCCGGGAAGGACGGGGTGATCGAGATCGAGCCGATGGGCAACATGCCCGTGATCAAGGATCTGATCGTCGACATGGATGCGGTGCACTGGAAGAAGATCCAGCGCGTCACGCCGTGGCTGCTCGCCAAGCAGCCGGTGCCCGAGCGCGAGTATGTGGTGGCCAAAGACGCGATGGTGGACGTCACCCAGTCGATGGCCTGCATCCAGTGCGGCGCCTGCGTGTCGGACTGCCTGGCGATGGAGGTGGACCCCGGCTTCATCGGCCCCGCCGCGCTGGCCAAGGCCTACCGTTTCGTCGGCGACCCGCGCGACGACCGCCAGCGCGAGCGCCTCGTGGACCTCTCCGAAGACCCCCAGGGGATCTTCGACTGCACCCACTGCTTCAAGTGCGTGGAGGCCTGCCCCAAGGACGTCAACCCGATGGGCCAGATCATGCGCCTGCGCCGCATCGCCACCTCCGATCAGCACATCGTCGACGCCAACAACGGCGAGCGCCACGAGGCCGCGCTGACCACGCTGGTGCGCGACTACGGGCTGCTGCACGAGGCGGAGATGCTGCCCCGCTCCTACGGCGGCAACTCCTGGTTTGGGAAGTTCCACCCCGCCGCCGGCAAAGAGCTGCTCAGCTCCCTGCCCTCGGTGCTGAAGGGGATCGTGCGCCGCAAAGTCGGGATCAAGCAGGCCGCGCTTGGCCACAAGATCCCGCCCGCCGACCTGGAGGCCGTCAAGCGGATCTACCAGACCGTGGAGAGCCGCCCGGAGCGCTACGAGCTGAACCTGTACATCTCCGGCGAGGACGAACACCAGACGCCGGTCCCCGCCGCCGCGGGCGGCGGCAGCGATCCGGCGGCTACGGCCGGGGAAGGGAGCGCCAGCTGATGAAGGTCGCCTACTGGCCGGGCTGCGTCAGCCGCGGCTTCACCCCCGAGCTGCACGGCTCGATGGCGCGCGTGGCGCCGCTGCTCGACATCGAGCTGGTTCAGCTCGACCGCGCCAGCTGTACCGGCTGCGGTGTGATCGCCGAGCACAACCAGGAGCTCGCCGACACGCTCAACGCGCGCACCTTCGCGCTGGCCCAGCAGGTGGACGGGGCGGAGCTGATGATGAACATCTGCTCCACCTGCCAGGGCGCCCAGAGCGAGTGCCAGGAGCGCCTGGACGCGAGCGCCGAGTACCGCGCGCACGTCAACGAGACGCTCGCCCCCGAGGGTCTCTCCTACGAGCGAGGCCTCACCAACAAGAACTTCCTGTGGCTGCTGGTTGAGGAGCTCGGCCTCGATGAGCTGCGCTCCCGCGTGAAGCGCCCGCTCACCAATCTGCGCGTGGGGCCGTTTTACGGCTGTTACATCGTGCGCCCCCGCAAGCGCCTGGGCATCGACGCCGAGCACCCCCGCGACCACTACCTGGAGCAGGTGATCGACGCGCTCGGCGGCACCGTCATCGAGTACGCCGGTATGCGCAAGTGCTGCGGGTGGCCGATCGTCACGATGAACAAGGAGGCCTCGCTCAAGCAGGCCGGCCGCCACCTCGGCGACGCGGTGGACGCGGAGGCCGACTGCCTGGTGACCCCCTGCCCGCTGTGCCACCTCAACCTCGACCTGCAGCAGCCGCTCGCGGAGAAAATGGTCGCGCGCGAGCTGAAAATGCCGGTCCTGCACCTCCCCCAGCTGGTCGGTCTTGCGCTCGGCTTGCAGCCCAAGGAGCTGGGCCTCAACCGCCACATCGTGCGCCCCACGTCGGTGATCGACTGGTCGGCGTCGGTCGTCGGCGCCGCCGCCTGAGGGCGCCGTCAGGCGCCCCGAGACCCCCTCAGGCGGCGTGATGTAGGTGCCGCGGCATAGTCTGCGCTGCGTGAAGATCCTCACAGTCGTCGGCAACCGCCCGCAGCAATGGAGCGGGAGGGGGGCAGGCCCCCCTCCCGACCTCCCCCCATGTCAATCGGGGTCGCGTCCGTGAAGATCCTCACCGTCGTCGGCAACCGCCCGCAGTTCATCAAGGCCGCCGCCGTATCCGGGCTGCTGCGCGAGCGCCACGAGGAGCTGTTGGTGCACACCGGCCAGCACCACGACGACTCGCTTTCGGCGGTCTTCTTCCGCGAGCTGGGGCTGGCGCGGCCGGAGCGCCAACTGGGGATCGCGGGGGGGTCCAACACCTCGCAGCTGGCGCGGATGCTGGGCGCGTTGGAGCCGCTGATCGAGCAGGAGCGGCCCGACGCGGCGCTGGTGTACGGCGACACCAACTCCACGCTCGCCGGCGCCCTCGCCGGCGCCAACGCGGGGGTGCCGATCGTGCACGTGGAGGCCGGGATGCGCTCGTTCGACCGCGCGATGCCCGAGGAGCGCAACCGCGTGCTCACCGATCACCTCGCGGAGCTGTTGCTGTGTGCGTCGGACACCGCCGCCGCCAACCTGCGGGCCGAGTCGATCGCCGGGCGGGTCGAGGTGGTGGGGGACGTGATGGTGGACGTCGCGCTGCGCCTGCAGCCGGCCGCGCGCGCCGACACACGCACATTGAAGGCGCACGGCGTGCGCGCGGGCGGGTACCTGCTGCTCACCGCCCACCGCGCCGGCAACGTCGATCCTCCCGCGCGGCTGCGCGCGCTGGTGGGGCTCCTGCGGGGGCTGCCGGCGCCGGTGGTGTTACCGCTGCACCCCCGCACCCGCGCGCGCCTGCACGAAGCGGGGCTGCTGGAGGAGGTGACGGCGATCGAGGGTCTGCGCATCTGCCAGCCGCTTGGCTACGGCGAGCTGGCCGCGCTGCTGTGCAACGCCCGCGCGGTACTCACCGACTCTGGCGGCATCCAGAAGGAGGCCTACCTGGCGGGGGTGCCGTGCATCACGCTGCGCTCCAGCACCGAGTGGGTCGAGACCGTCCAGGCGGGCTGGAACACGCTTGTGGATCTCGACGCGACCGCCACGCTCGCCGCGTTGGAGCGCTGGCAGAGCACCGATCGCTCGCGGGTGGAGCGCCCGCCGTTGTACGGAGACGGGCACGCGGCCGAGCGCTGCGTGGGGGCGATCGATACGCTCGCCGCGTGAGCGAGGCACCAATTCGCGTCGGTGTCGCCGGCCTCGGCTACTGGGGCCCCAACCTCGCGCGAAATTTCGCTTCGCTCCCCGGCTGCGAGCTGCGCTGGCTGTGCGACGCCTCCGAGCAGGCCCGGGCGCGCGCGGCGCAGCAGTTCCCGGGCGCGCGCGTCACGGGCGAGCTGGGGGAGCTGCTCGACGACCCCGAGCTCGACGCGGTGGTGCTCGCCACGCCGGTGCCCACGCACGCCGAGCTTGCCGCCCGCGTGGCGGCGGCCGGCAAGCACTGCTTCGTGGAGAAGCCGCTCGCCACCACCGCCGCCGACGCCGAAGCCGCCGTCGCCGCCGCTGAGCGCGCGGGGCGGGTGCTGATGGTGGGGCACCTGCTCGAGTACCACCCCGCCGTCGATCGCCTCAAGGAGCTGCTCGACGCGGGAGAGCTGGGGGAGCTGTACTACGTGTACGGCAATCGCCTCAACCTCGGCAAGCTGCGCGCCGACGAGAACGCGCTGTGGAGCCTCGGCGCGCACGACGTCTCGGTGATCCTGCGCCTGATCGGCGAGGAGCCCTCCGAGTGTGTCGCGCACGGGCGCTCCTACGTGCGCGAGGGAATCGAGGATGTCGTCTTCTGCTACCTGCGCTTTCCCTCCGGGGTCGTCGCGCACCTGCACCTCTCATGGCTGGACCCCCACAAGGAGCGGCGCATGACGGTCGTCGGCGCGCGGCGGATGGCGACCTTCGACGACATGCAGCTGGAGGGCAAGCTCACGCTTTACGACAAGGGCTTCGACGAGGACACGCGCTCGTGGGGGGAGTACATCGCGCGCTCCGGCGCGATCTTCTCCCCGCAAATCCCGCCCGTCGAGCCGCTGCGGGTGGAGTGCGAACACTTCCTCGAGTGCATCCGCGCCGGCGCCACCCCCCGTTCGGATGGGCACTCAGGCCTGCGCGTGGTGCGCGTGCTGGAGCAGCTGCAGCGCTCGCTGGACAGTTGAGTTCTATACGGTAAGCCCCACGGTGCGCCCAACCTTCGACCTGCAATCCCACTCGCTTTACTCCGACGGCGAATTCGTCCCCGCCGAGGTGGTGCGCGCCGCCGCCGCCGCGGGCGTGGAGCTGTTGGCGCTCACCGACCACGATTCGGTCGCCGGCGTCGAGGAGGCGCTGGCGGAGGGCCCGCGCGCCGGCGTGCGCGTGGTTCCCGCCACCGAGCTCTCCTCCGTCGACGAGGCCTACGAGGAGCTGCACATCCTCGGCTACCTCGTCGACCACGGCGACCCCGTGTTCGCCGCCACCCTGGAGGACCTGCGCGGCGACCGTGAGCGGCGCGTGCTGGCGATGGCCGAGCTGTTGCGCGCGGAGGGCTTCGAGCTCGACGACACCGAGTTGCGCCGCCGCCAGGCCGCCGGCGATCCGCTCGGGCGCCCCCATCTTGCGCACGCGCTGCTCGACCACCCCGCCAACGCGCAGCGGATCGCCGAGGAGGGGATCGGCAGCCTGAAGGAGCTGTTCCCCCGCTACCTGGTGCCCGGCGTGCCCACCTACGTCGCGCGCACGCGCCCCACGGTGGCGGAGGCGATCGCGCTGATCCACGCGGCCGGCGGCGTCGCGGTGTGGGCGCACCCCTTCTGGGATGTCCAGGAGCCCCAGACGGTGCGCGCGATGCTCGAGCGCTTCGCTTCGCTCGGGGTTGACGGCGTGGAGGCCTTCTACCCCACCCACACCGCCGAGCAGGCCGGTTTGCTATGCGAGATCGCCGCGGAGCTCGACCTGCTCACGACCGGCTCCTCCGACTTCCACGGCTCCGAGCACAAGACCTTCGCCGGCTTCAGAACGTTCGAGCTGTACGGCCACCAGCCCCGTTTGGGGCCGCTCACGGCCGAAACCCCGGCGGACTAACGCCGTGCGAGCCCGTCCGGCCAGCTCAGCGAGCGCCGTTGTGGCCGTTGCGAGCTGTGTGCAGCGCTCGGATCTCCAGTAAACGCATAACCCGCTCCACCGCCTGCGCCACCGTTTCATCGCCCGAGCGCAGCACCAGGTCGGGGTGCTCGGGCTCCTCGTAGGGGGCGCCCACGCCGGTCAAGCCACACAGCTCACCCGAGCGCGCCCGTGCGTACAGGCCCTTGGGGTCACGCTCCTGGCAGAGCGCCAGGGGCGTGTTGACGAACACCTCGAAGAACGTCAGCTCCGCCTCGTGGTGCAGCGCTGCCGCGGCTTCCCGGTCGGCGGCGTAGGGGCTCACCAGGCTCACCAGCGCGATCGAGCCCGACTCCGCCAGCAGCCTGGCGACATGCGCGGTGCGGCGCACGTTCTCGCGGCGCGCCTGCTCGTCGAAGCCGAGGTCCCCGTTGAGACCGTGGCGCAGGTTGTCGCCGTCCAGCAGAAACGCCGACCTACCCCCCTCCACCAGACGCTCCTCCACGGCGCTCGCCAGCGTCGACTTGCCCGCCGCCGGCAGCCCCGTAAACCACACCGTCGCCCCCGCACAACCCAGCGATTCCCAGCGCCGTGCGCGGGTCAGCGCGGAGCGTTGCCAGCGCACGTTGGGGCTGCAGTCGGCCTCCCCCGGCTGCTCCCGGTCGCCCGCCTCTTCCAGGGGGGAGGGCGACTGCGGGGAGATGTAGGTGGGCGTCATCGACATCGGCAGGGCCTTGTGAAGATTGCGGTCAGGTTGGCGAGTCTTAACAATCGCCTCCCGATTCTACCCGGGCGAGCGAACAGAACGTGAAGGAAGGGTTACGCGCGGCGCTTGGCGCTCTCACGCGGCCCCGTGCGCCCGCGTCGGCTGCTGCATTCTCAGTGCGCCCGCGTCGCTGTTGCATTCTCACGCGGCCCCGTGCGCTCGCGCCGGCTCCTCTTCGCGGATCGTGTCCGGCCCGGAGAGCTCGAACGCGCTGTGCAGGGCGCGCACCACCGACTCCACGCGCTCGCGCGGGATCACGCACGAGATCTTGATCGGGGAGGTGGAGATCATGTCGATGTTGAGGTTCTCGGCGGCCAGCACCCTGAACACCTTCGCGGCCACGCCCGGATGCGAGCGCATGCCGGCGCCGACGATCGACACCTTGCCGATCTCCTCGTACGCCAGCAGCTCCGCAAACAGCTTGCCGGTGAGCGGCTGAAGCGCCGCGCGCGCCTCGCGCAGATGCTCGCGCGGCACCGTGAAGGAGATCTCCGCCAGCTCGCCGCCCGTGGGCCGGTTCTGGTCGATCATGTCCACATCCACGCCCGCCTCGGCGAGCGCCTCGAAAATGCTCGCCGCCACGCCCGGCTGGTGGCGGACCCCCAGCAGCGTGATCATCGCTTCGGTGCTCGTGTGGGTGACGGCTGTGATCAGCGGCTTCTCGGCGTGGTCCATGTTCTCTCCTTCTGAGCCCACCACAGTACCGGGGGTGTCGTCGAACGAGGAGCGGCAGTGGATGCGCACCCCGTGGTTGCGCGCGTACTCCACGGAGCGCAGCTGCAGCACGCCCGCGCCGGAAGCCGCCATCTCCAGCATCTCCTCAAAGGTGACGGTGGCCAGCTTGCGCGCGTCGGGCACCACCCGCGGGTCGGCGCTGAAGACGCCCGCCACGTCGGTGTAGATTTCGCACACCTCAGCGCCCAGCGCGGCCGCCACCGCGACCGCGGTCGTATCCGAGCCGCCGCGCCCCAGCGTGGTGACGTCCTGGGTGACGGTCGAGACGCCCTGGAAGCCCGCCACCAGCACGATGTGGTCCTCCTCCAGCGCCGCCTTGATGCGATCGGCGCGCACGTCGAGGATGCGCGCGCGGGTGTGCGAGGCGTCGGTGACGATCCCCGCCTGCGAGCCCGTCAGCGAAATCGCGTGGTGGCCGAGATCCTTGATCGCCATCGCGCACAGCGCGCAGGAGATGCGCTCGCCGGTGGACAGCAGCATGTCCATCTCGCGCGCGTCCGGCGTCGTGGACACCTCCTCCGCCATCGCAATCAGCTCGTCGGTGGTCTTGCCGCGCGCGGACAGCACCGCCACCACGCGCGCGCCGCCTTCGCGGCGCTCCACCACCCGCCGGGCGGCGCGCTTAATCCGCTCGGCGTCGGCGACGGAGGTGCCGCCGAACTTCATCACCACGATGTCGGACACGCACGCAGGATAGGGCCTCTTCGGGAGCGGGTAGCGGAAGAGAGGCCCCCAATGCCTATCCTGGAGATCATGTCATTGAGCAATCGACCCGATAGGGGGTAGGGCGTGGCCTACCGCACGAGCATCTTCATCGACTTCTGGAACTTCTCCCTGCAATGGAGAAACCGCGCGCACGGCGACCTGATCGACTGGAGAAAGGTCCCCGCGGAGCTGCTCGGCGAGAGCGAACGCCAGCTGCAGCTCGCCGGCTTCCACGACGCGCTGCATCTGGAGGAGGCGCTGGTGTATGCCTCCTACGACGAAGACGACCCCGGCAAGAAGCTGAAGGGCTGGCTGGACGCGTTCCTCGACAAGCAGCCGCGGTTTCGCGTCACCACCCGCGTGCGCCGCTCCAAACCGCGCTCGGTGTACTGCAGGGCGTGCGAGCACTCGATCGAGAAGTGCCCCAACTGCCAGGAGACGCTGCGCTGGTCGACCGAGAAAGGCGTCGACACGGCGATTGTCACTGGGTTGCTGTCGCTGGCGGGGGAGAGCGCGTTCGACGCGGCGGTGCTGGTCTCCAGCGATACCGACTACCTGCCGGCCGTCGAATGGCTGCAGTCGCGCGGTTTCAAGGTGATCAACGCCACCTGGGCCAACCATGGGCACGAGCTGGCACGAGCCTGTTGGGCCTCGTTCGAGCTCGACGGGATCGTCTCCAAGTTGCGCCAAGCCAGTCCGTCGCGGCCCGCCGCCCGCCTCGACGAGGGCGCGGCCGACACGTTGGTGGAGGAACTGGTCGAGGATCCCTGCCCGCCGGTGTTGGCGCAGGACGGCGACCTACACGGCGCGACGACCTGAGAGGGCCTTGCCGAGGGTGACCTCGTCGGCGTACTCCAGGTCCGACCCCACCGGCAGGCCGCTCGCCAGGCGGGTCACCCGCAGCTCGGGCGCGCGCTCGTGCAGACCCTGCGCAATGTGCAGCGCCGTCGCCTCGCCGGTGGTGGTGGGGTTGGTGGCGAGCACGATCTCCCGCACCGCTGCCTCGCCGACGCCCCCCACGCGCGCGTAGAGCTCGGCGATCTTCAGGTCCTCCGGATCGACCCCGTCGATCGGCGAGAGCGCCCCCCCGAGCACGTGGTAGACGCCCTCGAATTCGTGGGTGCGCTCCATCGGGATCACATCGGAAGGCTCCTCCACCACGCAGATCACCCCGTGATCGCGGCGCGGGTCGCGGCAGATGCGGCAGCGCGACTCGTCGGTGAGGTTGAAGCACACCTCGCACAGCCCGATCCGCTCCTTCACGTCGAGGATCGCCTGCGCCAGCGCCGTGGCGTCCTCGCCGGAGGCGCGCAGGACGTGGAAGGCCAGCCGCTGCGCCGTGCGGTTGCCGATGCCGGGCAGCTTGGACAGCTCGGTGACGAGCTTCTGGACGGGGGGCGCGAAGGTGCTCACAAACCAGGCAGCCCGAGCCCGCCCAGCGCGCCCAGATCGAGGCCCCCCGTAGCCCCGCCCATGCGCTCGGCCGCAAGCTCCTGGGCGGCGCGCAGCGCCTCGTTGACCGCCGCCAGCACCAGGTCGCCGAGCATCTCCACGTCCTCGGGGTCGGCCGCCTCGGGGGCGATCGTCACCGCCTTGACCTGCAGGTCACCCGAGACCTGCACCTTCACCACGCCGCCGCCCGCCGAGCCCTCGACGGTCTCGTGCGTGAGCGCCTCCTGGGCCTGCTCCATGTCGCGCTGCATCTTCTGCACCTGCTGGAGCATCTGCTGCATGTTGGGTCGCTTCTGCTGGGCCATCGTGCTCGCTCCTTACTCGCTTTCGCTGATCGCCTCGCCCGCACCGACGAGCTCCTCCGCGTCCAGCTCCTCCTTGAAGCGTGCCACCCACTCGTCTTCGCTGCGTGGCGCCTGCTCTCCCTCGCCCTCCGCCGGTGCCGGCATCTCCTCGCGCAGCTCATACACCACCCGCAGCCGCCGCTGCCCGGTGAGCTGGCGCAGCGCCTCGGTAACTGTCGTGCGGTGGGCGCTGTCTTCGGCTTTCTTCTTCAGGAACGACGCCGTCGCGGCGAACGCCACCGTCAGCTCCTCCTCGCTCAGCGCCACCGCTCGCGCGTCCGCCAGCACGGCGCTCAACAGCTTGTTCTCCGCCCCCACCAGCTCCACCACCGCCGGCCACAACTCGTCGAGCTCGCCGAGGTTGTGCGTCGCGGGCGCCACCTCGGGCGGCCGTGGGTCGTGCGCAGCGGGCGATACCGGTTCCTCCTCAGCGTCCACCGGCGCGGGCTCCCCGCTCGGTGTGGGTCTCGGCGAAGGCGCGGGGGGGCTCTGCGCCGCTGGGCGCCGATCCGCCGCGGCAACCGCCAGCAGGCCGTCGGCGGGGTGCGGTGCGGCAGGCTCCCCGGGTGAAGACGCGTGGGCATCCGCGACCACTCCGGTCGGCGCCGACCCATCCCCCTCCCCCTCCTCCAACCGCCTTTCAAGGCGCTCGATCCGTGCCAGCAGCGCCTTCAACGAGCCCTCCGTCTCGGGTCGCGCCGCCTTCACCAGCGCGAGCTCCAGCTGCGTGCGTGGCTCGCCTCCCGCCCTCACCGCCTCCAGCGCCCCGCCCAACTGCTCCAGCAGGCGGACCGCCGTCGCCTGCGGCACCCGCTGCGCCTGCGCCCACAGGCGGGCGTCCGCCTCGCTGGTCAGCGACAGCTCGGCCGGCACCTCGCCGAGCGTGTGCACCACCAGCAGTTCGCGCGCGCGCCCCTCCAGGTCGGCGGTGAATGCGCCGGCGTCTCGGCCGCCATCCGCGCAGCGCGCCACCGCCAGCAGCGCCTCCCTGGCGCTCCCCCGCTGAACCGCGTCGATCGTCTCCTCCAGCAGCTGGGAGTCGGTTACCCCCAGCACCGCCAGCACGTCCTCCAGCGCGATCTCGGCGTCGCTGTAGGTGAGCAGCTGCTCGAGCGTCCCCAGCGCGTCGCGGAAGCTGCCGGTGGCCGCGCGCGCCACGGCGGCAGCGGCCTCGGGGGGGATCTCGATCCCCTCCGTCCGCGCGGCCCGGCGCACCACGCCCGTGATCTGCTCGACCGTGGGGCGCTGGAAGTCGAAGCGGTGACAGCGGTCCACCACCGTCGCCGGCACCTTCTGCGCCTCCGTGGTCGCCAGCACGAACACCGTGTCCGGCGGCGGCTCCTCCAGCGTCTTCAGGAACGCGTTCCACGCCGCCTGGGAGAGCATGTGGGCCTCGTCGAGGATATACACCTTGCTGCGCCCGCTCACCGGTGCAAACGCCACGCTCTCGCGCAGCTCGCGGATGTCCTCCACCGAGTTGTTGGAAGCCGCGTCCATCTCGATCACGTCCAGCGAACGCGCCTGCGCGATCGCGCGGCAGGACTCGCACTCCCCGCACGGCTCCACCGTCGGCCCGCGCTCGCAGTTGAGGCAGGCCGCGAGGATCTTCGCCATTGAGGTCTTGCCGGTCCCCCGCGAGCCCACGAACAGGTAGGCGTGGTGCACTCTCCCACGCTCCACCGCGCCGCGCAGCGTGCGCACCACCGGCTCCTGGCCGACCACGTCGGCGAACGTGCGCGGGCGGTTGCGGCGGTAGAGGGACTGCTGCTGTTGCTGATTATCGCGCTCCGGCACCCTGTGGCTGAGTCTATCCGGCTGCCCTCGGCTCTCAGCGGTAGCGTGCGCAGCTGTGGCGTCCCCCGCCGAAAAGCTCTCCCAAAGCGCTCCAGCCACTTCTGTGGCAACCGGCGACGCCGCTCCGGGCGTCGCGGGAGCCGATGCGAAGGGCATGCGCTCAGACGCCGGCCCGCTGCCCACGCGCCTGGCGTCGCTCCTGGCGATTGTCGTTGGCGCGGTGCTGCTGTGGGTGATCAGCGGCGTGGGGTTCGCCAACTACGACACGCTTTATGCGCTCGTGTGGGGGCAGCAGCTGACGCGGGGGGAAACCCCGCAGTACGGGATCCCGATCGCGCCGACACCCCACCCGCTGGTGGAGGCGCTTGGGGTGGTGGGCGCTCCGCTGGGCCCCCACGTCACCTCGCAGATCGCCGTCGCCCTCGGCTTCCTCGCGCTGTCGGCCTGCGGATGGGCCGTGTACCGGCTGGGGGCGCTGTGGTTCAACCGTCCCGCCGGTGCCGTCGCGGCGCTGCTGCTGCTGACGCGCGTGCCAATCCTCTCCTACGGGGTGCGCGCCTACGTGGACATCCCCTACCTGCTGTTTGTGTTGTGCGCGCTGATCGTCGAGACCCGCCGCCGCCGCGCCGGAGCGCCGGTGCTGGCATTGCTGGCGCTCGCCGGGCTGCTGCGGCCGGAGGCGTGGGCGTTCTCGGGGCTGTACTGGCTGTATCTCGCGGTGCCCACCGTGCGCGCGCGGCGCGGCGCCGTCGTCGGCAGCCCGCGTGCTCCGGGGCAACGGGAGGCCGCAACGCGCGCCCCCGGCCGGCTGGCCTGGTTGGCGCTGCTCGCGGCGGCCGCCCCGATCGTGTGGGTGGCAAGCGACTGGCTGGTGACCGGGAACGCGCTGTGGTCGCTCACCAACACCAGGCACACCGCTGAAACGCTTCACCGCGAGACGGGGATCGGGAAGGTGCCCGAGTACATCCCGCGGCGGATCGGCGAGATTCTTGGCCCCTTCGTGCTCGTGGCAGCCGCGCTGGGCGGCGTGCTGGCGCTGCTGTGGCTGCGCGCCCGCGCGCTCCCGGGCGCGCTCGCGGGTGTGGTGGCGGTGGGAGTGTTTGCCGCCTTCGCCAGCGTGGGACTGCCGATCGACACCCGCTACGCCTTCCTCGCCGCGGCGATCCTGTGCGTCTTCGCCGGCGCCGCGGTGTGCGGCTGGATGGAGCTGCCCCGCGGCGACCCCCACCGGCGCTGGTGGCTGCTGGCGGCGGCCGTTTCCGTGGTCGCGCTGCTGGCAGGGATCCCCTCCCAATACCGCGTCAACCACCATCAACTGAACGAACTGGGCCGCCAGCAGCGCATCCAGAACGAACTGCTGGCGCTGGTGCGCGCGGACGCCATCACCACCCGTTGCGAGCCAATCGGCGTGACCAACCACGCGCCGCTGCCGCTGCTGGCGCTGTGGCTGGAAACTCCCCCGCGCACGATCGCCAACCTGCAGATCGCCACGATCGCGCGCGGCACCTTCGTGGACCCGGCCGACCGGGAAGTGGAAAACGACTACATCCTCGACCGCAACGACCCCCACCGGGCGGTGGCGGTGCCCGCCGGCTTCACGGTCACCCGCGTCAATCGCTCGTGGCGCATCCTCCAGCGTTGCCGTGAATGAAAGAAGAGGGGCTCGGCTCACCGGCCTTCGGCCGGCTGTGCCACCCTCTAAGTGGACCGTGCACCCCCCGTCGAGGCTCCACCACCGATCGCCTGATCGCCGTTTGCGACTCCGGATCGGGAACACCCGCTGCGCCTGCCGGGGATCGCTTAAGGCTGCTTCCTTCCGGACCTGACCTGGTTCACAAGCCGACACCGCGCGGGACCCAAGCCATCGACGCCCCAAACGGAGGAGCGACCGGAGCGAACGCCCCTCGGGGGGGAATTCAGCCCCGCTAGAGCGGATTGCGGGTGCAGGGCACCGCTACCTCCCCGCCTAGCACGGTCCGCTGTGGATCCTAGCGCGCCGGGACTGGATTTGAGGAGCCGCACCACAAGTATGTCGCGTTCCGGTAGGCTGCCCAACCGTGATGAACCTCTCCAAACCCAACTTCCCCCGTCGCGGCCTCGGCCTGGCGACCATCGGCGCGGCGGCGCTGATCGCCGGCTGCGGATCCAGCGGCTCCAGCACAATCGGTGTTGGCAACGAGTCCACCTCGGCCAACGCCGTCGTCGAAAAAACCCCGGAAACCGCCGCCGGCACCACGCCCACCAGCGGTCCGCTGGCCACCGAGCCGACGATCACGCCCCCCAAGGGCCCGGCCCCAACGAAACTGGTGACCAAGGACATCATCACGGGCACCGGCGCCGAAGCGAAGGCCGGGCAGTCGGTCACGGTCAACTACGTCGGCGCGCTGTACAGCAATGGGAAGGTGTTCGATGCGTCGTGGCTGCGCAAAGAACCGTTCACCTTCACGCTCGGCCAGGGCCAGGTGATCAAGGGCTGGGACCAGGGCGTCGCCGGCATGCGCGTCGGAGGACGGCGCGAACTGATCATCCCCTCCGAACTGGCCTACGGCAAGGCCGGGTCGCCTCCGAAGATCCCGCCGAACTCGCCGTTGATCTTCATCGTCGACCTGCTGTCCGCATAACAACAGGAGCTGCGACTCCCCGTTTCGCGCGACTCGTCGCGGCGGCGCTCGCGGCGAGCGCCGCCGTCGCGGTGGCGGCGGGCTGCGGTGGCGCGCATCCCCGGCCGGCCGCGTTGCGCGTGGAGCGGGCTGATCTCGTGCAGCTGGCGCACACCCTGCGCCAGCTCCAAACCCCCGCCGCGGGCGAGGTGGCCGCCGCGCGGGCGGCGTGGCCGTCGCTCGCCGGCGGGCTGCCCCGCGCCGTCGCCCCCGCGCTGCGCATGGAGGTGGCCACGGCGGCGCACCGCGCCGCCGCACTCGCGCTGCCCGCCGACATCACCACGGAAGGCAGCATCACCGGGCCCGCCGTGGGGCTCGCCGGAATGCTCAAGTCCTATGTGCGCCTCACCCAGCGCGGGTGGCAGTATCTCGCCGCGGCGGGCACCGCGAGCAAAGCGGCCGCGAGGTTTCTGCACGCCAACGCGCCGCTCTACATCTACTGCGTGTATGACGGCCACTATCACCTGTCGCTGGTCGGCAAGGCGCTGCAGAGCGCCTACCGCAAGCTGGGAGGCGCTCCCGCGTTCGGCGCCTCGCTCACGGAGAGTCGAGTAGAAGCGCTGGCCCGCTTCTACTCGATCCCCTCGGTGCGCCTGGAACCGCATCCGGCGCCTGGGGTGGTGGTGTAGGCGGCCGCGGATCTGCCGGGGGGATCAAATATGCACTTATGCGGCGACAGCAGCCCCGTGGCTGCGTTGATCGAGTCGGCAGCCAACCCATTCGCCCAATAGAATCAAGCGTAGAGGGCACGTAGCTCAGTGGGAGAGCGCTCGCTTCACACGCGAGAGGTCGGTGGTTCGAAACCACCCGTGCCCATGCCTCTATCTCCTTTATCCAAGCGAGATTCTACTCATCGCCAGCGAGCCCGCGTAGCTCGCCTGAGAGGCCAAAATCGTCCATGGGCCCATTCATGGGCCTAAACTCTCCCTCCACGCCGCGAGTGGCTTGCCGGGTGAAGGGGCACTCGGCGGGCTCATCGGCAAAGCGCATCAGCTCCCAGATCGCCTGGCGCTCGCGGTCGGTGAGGCGGCGGTTGCGGGTCTGCTGGTAGATCTGCAGCGTGAACGCGGCCGAGGTGTGCCCGATCTGATCGGAGATCCAGTGCGGGTCGCGCCCGGCCTGCGCGGCGAGCATCGCCCAGGTGCGCCTCAGCGAGTGCGGGGTGATCGCCTGCAGCGCGGGCAGCCCGTCCTGGCCGCGGCGCTCGTTGGCGAGCTCGACGGCTCGCTCCAGCACACGATCGCGGAAGCGGTCGGGGTCGCGCCGCTTGCCGCTGATCGTGCCGAAGAAGTGGTCGGTCGGCCCCATCGGGAAGTCATCGGCGACCCGCTGCGCGCGGTGGCGGACGAGCTCGTCGCGCAGCCACAGGGTCATCTCAACCTCGCGGACACCCTTGGCGGTCTTGGCGTCGGGGACCTTGAAACGCGCCCGGGCAAGGTCCACCTGCCGGCAGCGCATCGCGCACAGCTCCGAGATCCTGAACCCGGTGAGGGCGAGCGTCGCCAGCGCGGCGCGACGCCCGATCCGATGGTCGCGCCGCGCCGCGCGATCCAACTCGCCGGCAGCGTCCAACAGCGAGCCCAGCTCGTCGACCTCGAGGAACGTCCGGGCCGGCTTGACGGTCGGCAGGAACCGCTCCCTGCGCCCGCCGACCTTCGCCGGGTTGCGGTCGATGTAGCCGTAGTCCACCGCGCGCTGGAGGATCTGGCTGAGCAGCGCCAGCATCCCGTTGATCGACGTGTTCGACAGCGCGCGCTTGCGGCGCTCGTAGGGCTTCCCCTCCCTGCGCTCGACGGTCTCCATCAGCGGTTTGCCACGCGCGGCGGCCTCGCGGATCACGCGGG
Source organism: uncultured Solirubrobacterales bacterium (assembly GCA_963833205.1). Taxonomy (GTDB): domain Bacteria; phylum Actinomycetota; class Thermoleophilia; order Solirubrobacterales; family Solirubrobacteraceae; genus Palsa-744. The sequence continues at coordinate 385,622 of CAWHWZ010000001.1, forward strand.
CGCGGCCGGCGAGGTCGTCGCGGAACCCATCGACCCGGGCAACGTCGATATCGGCCAGCTCCATCCGCCCGAAATGCCCGAGGAGGTAGCCCAACTTCCATTCGAGGTCGGCGATCGTGTCGGAGTCCAGGCCGTGGCTCTGCTTGGCGTCGATGACCTTGCGCGCGAAGGGCCCGAAGGGTTGGCGGCCGTCGGGCCGCTCCGCCTCGCTCGGCACGGTCGAGGTCTTGGTCTCGGGCGGCACCCACGTGCCGCGGATCACCTGCTGCTGGATCGACTCCAGCTCGATCTCCGCACGGGTGCGGTTCCATCCCTGCTTGTTGGTGCCGAAGACAAGGCGGTGGCGGCGCCCGTAGGCGTAGAGCCGTGCGCCGTAGGTGACGGTCTTGCCGTTGGCCCATGGTCGTTCTGTGACCTGTCCTGTGGTGGGCCTGGGCATCAGTGCCCTCGGTGGTGGCGTGTACGGTTGGGATGCATCGGGGTTACCTCCCGGTGTCGTGCCGGGGGCCGTAGCCGCGGTGCCCCGGCTTTTTCGCGGTGGCTCCACCTTACCTGCGCCTGGCGACGATTGTCGGAGGCTGCTTGCGGGCCTGCATCGCCTGGCGCGCGGTGTGGAGATCGAAGCGCAGCCGGGCCTTGGGGTCGTCGCCGAGGCGCATCGCGCCAAGGTCCATGGCGTGCGCGTAGATGTAGTCGAGGGAGACGTTGAGCGCGCGGGCCAGCTCCTTGGGGTCGAGCAGCTGGTAGGCCCCCGGGGCGGGGTGGTCGAGGAGCTGCACGACACGCCGGGCGGCGCGCTCGGCGATGGCCTCGATGTCGTCGCGGTCGAGGGTCACGGCCGCTCGCTGTGCTGTGGGTGGAGTTCGGCTGGCCGGCGGCTCCGAGGAATGCCCATATAGACCAAATTAGCAAAACAAGCATAAGAACGCAAAGATAGGAATATATGAGTCCCATTCTCTGCGAGCACAACTCCGGGATCAGGCAGCCGCTGGCTGACCTCTCGATCCGCGCGTCCGGCGGTTCGACGGAACTGCAACGTTACGGTCGATCGTCCGCCGCTCCCCAACCAGGCTTCGCCTGGCCGGGGGCCCCGACCGCGGCGGAGCGCAGTCCCCCGGCCCCCGTCCAGAGGTAGGGTGGCACACCCTGTCAACCCACAAGGGGTGTGACAGGGTGTGCAGCGGGGCCGGGCCGGGGGCCGGCCGACTGCTCGATCGACGGAGAAAGTATGAGTGGTGGGTCCCCCGCCGGCATTGCTCACGTCTTGCCGGCGTGCTGGGCCTGCCGGCCGTGGCCGGTTGCTGTGGCGCAGTGGCGCAGTGGCGCCCACAACGAGCACGAACTGCTGGCCGGCTGTTAAGCGGAGGCGATTGCGCTGGCCGCCGAGCGTAGCGCCCACCGCACCGCCCTTCCCGCGATCTCCACGGCGTCTACCGCTGGCCGCTGAAGGCAACTGCGGAGGTCGGATGCCAGTTTGTTCAGCCGATCACCTCTGCTGCGAACTCCCGGACGGCTGCCTCGAGTTGGGAGAGTCCAGGTTCCTCAAGTGGAAAGTGTCCGCAGCGCTCAAGGGTCACCATGTGCCTTGGTCCGGCGAGCCTGTTGAGGAATCGCTCGGACAGTTCGGTTGGCGTCCAGTGGTTATCGCCCGGGTGGGCGAGCATGACCGGCAGCGTGATCGCGTCCGGCTCGCACTTCGGGGAGTAGTGCATCCAGGTCCGCAGAAAGCGAGCCGGGACGATCCGTCCACCGCCGAGTCGGTCGTGGCGCACGATCGCGGCGACCGTGTCGTTGTTGGCGATCGCTTGCATGTTGGCCGCATAGGCCATCGGGATGGGTAGGGGATCAGTAAGGGCCGGCGCCCACCGGAGCATTCTGGCGCTCAGCGGTCCTGCCCACCGGGTGCGTCCCAGCGCGCGGAGAACCGTTGGATCGCGAGGGTCGATCAGCGCTGTCGCGATGATTCCAACGAGCGGCGCGCCCGCCGCGGCGGCATGGCAAGCCAGCATCCCGCCCATCGATCCTCCCAGTGCGATCACAGGCCGGCCCGAGCGCCGACTTTCGGCGGCGATCAGGTCACGGGCGCAGGTAACCCACGTCTCGTACGTGAACTGTCCGCGCGGCACGCGGGTCAGGCCATAACCGGGTAAGTCGGGCAGCACTGCTTCGAACCCGAGCCTGCGTGCGAACAGGCCGACCGGGGCGAGCATCCGCCCGTAGCCTCCGCCACCATGCAATCCGACTACGACCGCTGCGGCGTCTGCGGTCTCGTAGCGGTCGAGATGGACCGCGAGGCCCTGCCATGCCCACCTCTCCTCGCGCGGGAGATTCGCCTCGGTCAGCCGGTGACGCTGCGGGAGGTAGGGCTGGTAGCGCCGCCAGTTGGCCTGGTCGGCGTAGGTACAACTCGTCATCCCCATATACTGAGTAATTACTCGCATGTCGTCAACTCGCATTCCCGGCCGGCAGCTTGAGCCGCGAAAGCTCCCCAAGCAAGCGCGATCACAGACGACTGTCGAAGCCATCCTCGACGCGGCTGCTCAGGTTTTCGAGCGTCACGGCTATGCCGCCGGGACCACCAACCGGATTGCCGAGCGAGCCGGCGTATCGATCGGCTCGCTCTACCAGTACTTCCCCAACAAGGACGCGATCCTCGTCGCGCTCGTCCACCGGCACATCGCAGAAGGCACAGCGGCCCTCCAACCACACCTCGAACGGCTTCACTCCGGAGCACGCCTTGACGATGTTCTCCCGAACATAGTCCACGCGATGGTCGCCATGCACGCGCTCGCACCGAGCCTTCACCGCGTGCTCTTCGAGGAGACCCAGCTCCCACCGAAGCTCCGCGAAGAGCTCGATGAACTGGAGGATCGGCTCGTCGACCTTGCGGCAAGAGCGCTTGCGGCCGATCCGTACTCACGTCCCGTCGATCCCCGGTTGTCGGCCCGCATAGTGATCAGCGCGATCGAGGGCCTCACGCATCGTCTTGTGCTGCGCCCGCCGCCAGATGCTTCCCCGGAAGTGATCGCTCGAGAGATCACCGACCTCGTGCGCGCCTACATCCAGGCCCGACAGCACTCAACGTCGTGACAGTATGCTACTATGGTGCGATGACGAAGAACCTGACCGTTCGCCTCGATGAGGAGCTCGCGGCCGACACCGAAGCGCTCGCACGAGCGGAGGGCATGAGCCTGAACGAGACCGTCAAGCAGGCGCTCGCGGAAGCAGTGGAGCGCCGCCGCCGCGATCCAAAGTTCAAGGCTCGCGTACGTCGCATCATCGAGGAAGACCGGGAGCTGCTCGAGCGGCTGGCCAAGTGACGGCACACGACTGACTGCGCGCCTGCTCGGCAACCGCAACCAGCTCACGCAGCTCGAGATCCTCGCCGTCGTGATCCTCCCGCGCCACCGCCGCTGACCCGCGCCGCACTCGCGCGCTCCACCGCGTACCCATCGACCTCGCTCGCTCCACCTCGCTCCGTTCGGCTCTCCACCACGCGTCCACGACGTACCCACTGGCGCCCAAGCAAACCCCTCCGGCCGCCATCGCACCCCCACCGCAAAGGCCACCCCGCCGCTCAGCGTCGCTGCGCTCCGCCTCACGGCACACAGTTGCACCTAAAGGTCGCTTCTTTTGCTATTTTGGCTGTAAGTGCTCTCGATCGGGAAGATCGCGTTGGGTCAGCACCGCTACTACGAGCAGCAGGTAGCCCAGGGCCAGGACGACTACTACACCGGCCGCGGAGAGGCACCGGGCGAATGGGTCGGCGCCGGCGCGAAGGCCCTCGGCCTCACGGGCCGGGTGGGCACGGGGCAGTTCGGTGCGCTGATCGCGGGCCACGACCCACGCGACCCCGCCGTGCGGCTGCGCTCCTGCGCGAGGGGCCCGAAGGTCGCAGCGTTCGACCTCACATTCAGCGCCCCGAAGTCGTTGAGCGTCCTGTTCGCGATCGCGCCGGAGGACGTCTCGGGTGAGCTGGTGGGCTGCCACGAAGAGGCTGTGAGGGCGGCACTGGGGTACCTGCAGGACACGGCGGTGATGGTCCGCCGCGGCCATGCCGGCGAGCGGGTGCAGCCCGGGGAGGGCCTGGTCGCGGCGGCCTACCGGCATCGGATGAGCCGCGCGCTTGACCCGCAGCTGCATACGCACGTCGTCGCGGCGAACCTCACGCGTGGCCCGGATGGCCGCTTCACGGCGCTGCATGGCGCGGAGCTCTACCGGGCGGCGAAGACAGCGGGGTACCTCTACAAGGCGCACCTCCGCGCGCTCGTAACGGAGCGCCTCGGCCTGGAGTGGGGGGAGGTGCGCAAAGGCGCGGCGGAGCTAGCGGAGATCGAGCGGCCGGTGGTGGAGCACTTCTCCCAGCGCCGCCACGAGATGCAGCGCGAGGCCGAGCGGGGCGGGATCGGCCTGGGGTCAAAGAGCGCGGCCGAGCACGCGGCGCTCGCGACCCGGGAGCGCAAGCAGTATGGGCTTGAGACGCATACGTGGCGGGAGGAGGTGAGGGCCCGCGCGGGCGAGCAGGGCCTCGGCGCGGGCAGTGTCGCGGAGCTCTTGCAGGCGGGTCGGGAGCGGCTGCTGCGCGGCTTCGCCAGGCGCGGCGGCGTGGACGAGCGTGTGGTCGGTGACCGGCTGACGAGCGCGGAGGGTCTGACGGAGCGCAGCAACACGTTCGATGAGCGTGCGGTGCTGCAGGAGTTCGCCGCTGCGGCGGGAGCGGGCGCGCTGGTGGGCGAGGTGCGCGGTCAGGCCGAGCGGTTCGCGGAGCGCCCGGATGTGATCGCGACCCGCGACGGCGAGATGACGACCGCGGAGCTGGTGGCGGTTGAGCGGCGGCTGATCGCGGCAGCAGTCGGCCGCGCCGGCGAGGAGACTGGCATCATCGACCGGCCGCTGGCGGAGCGTGCGATCGCCGCGGCTGATCGTCCCCTCACCGCCGAGCAGGCCGCAGCGGTGCGCGCGGTGACGGGTTCGGGGCACGGGGTGAGCGTGATCCAGGCGCTCGCGGGGACCGGCAAGACGTACACCGCGGGGGTGTTGCGCCAGGTGTATGAGAGCGCGGGCTGCACCGTGCTCGGCGTCGCGCCGACTGGTCGCGCGGTGCGGGAGCTCGCCGAGGAGGCAGGCATCCCGACCCGCACACTGGATCGCCTCCTGCTCGACCTCGAGCAGCTCGGCGACGAGCTGCCACACAACGGCGTGCTGATCCTCGACGAGGCCGGCATGGCTGCGACCCGCCCCACCGCCCGGCTCCTGGAGGCGGCTGAGGGGGCGGGTATGAAGATGGTCGCGATCGGTGACCCGGGGCAGCTCGCGTCCGTGCAGGCCGGCGGGTGGCTCGGAGCGGTAGGCCGCGCGCTCGGTGCGCAGCGGCTGACGGAGGTGATGCGCCAGCGCGACCCCGCGGAGCGCCGGGCGCTCGGCGCGCTGCACGACGGCCACCCGCAGCGCTACCTCGACTGGGCCGAGCGCAACAAGCGGATCGAGACGTTCAGCGACCCCGCGGGCGCGTGCGAGCAGGCCCTCGCCGAATGGTCGCGCGCGGCCACCGTGGCGGGGCCCACACGGACGGTGATGATCGCCAGGGATAACGAGACACGCGAGCTGCTGAACCGGGGGGCGCGCGAGCTGCGGCGCCGGGACGGCGCGCTCGGTGAGGAGCGCTCCTACGGCAGCGTCGAGGTGGCTGTCGGGGACCGGGTGATCTGCCGCCGCAACGACGGGCAGCTCGACGTGGATAACGGGATGAGAGGCACTGTGCGCCACGTGGACCCCGACCGGGTCGTGATCGACACCGACGGCGGGCTCGTGCGCGAGCTGCCCGCCCCGTATGTCGCCGAGCACATGGAGCACGCCTACTCGCTGACGGGCCACGGGATGCAGGGCGGCACCCTCCAGAGCGCGATCGTGGTCGCCTCACCCCGGGACCTCACCGCCGGCTGGTCCTACACCGCGCTCTCCCGCGCAAGAGACACCACGCGCCTGCTCGTCTACGACGACGACCTCGAGCGGGAGCGCAGCGAGTTCGCGCCCACAGACCAGGCCCCGACAGCAACCCGCGATGAACTGCTCGAACGGGTGGCGCGGCGGATGCTGGAGCGCGACGACGAAGACCTCGCGATCGAGCAGATCCCAGGCGCAGGTCGCGCGGCGGACCCCGACCTCGCGCGTGCCCAAACACGCGCGGCAGATTCACCACAGGAGCACGCAGCCGCCCGCGCAGAGCCCACCCTCCCAGCCACAGCGAGCACCACGCGGCTACGGGAATTACGCGAGCGCGTAGAGCAGCTCCAGGCGCAGCTCGCGGCGCTACCGACACGCGAGCTTCAGCGCATCGAAGACCTGGACGCGCGCGCCGTCACCCTCGCCACTCAGCGCGAGCAGCTCACCGGGCGCCTCGCCAGTCTCCCCGAGCCAGGCCGGCGCCTCGGACGCGAACAGGACCCACAGGGGATCGAACGTGCCCACCTGGTCGGCGCTCTGCAGGCCAACGAGCGCGAGCTCGACGCGGTACTCACGCGGCGCGGGTTCCTAGAGCGCGAGCTTGGCGACCCCTGCGAGGCCCGCGCCGAACGCGAAGGCCTCGAACACGCAATCACGCAGGCCACCCGTGAGCAAACTGTGCTCCGCAACGAGCTCGCCGAGCGCGAACTACAAACCCCCGGCGCATGGGTGAAGGCCACCTTCGGTGAGCGACCAAATCGGCCCGCGCAGCGCGAGGCATGGGAGAACGGCGTGCGTCACGCCGCGCGCTACCGGGCCCAGTACGACATCACCGACCCCACCGACGCGCTCGGCCCCCGGCCCGAGCAGCCTGGCGGCCAGCAGCGTGACTGGGAACGCGCCCATGAAGCGATCGACCGCGCCGAGCGGCGCCTCGGACGCGAGGTCACGCCAGCGGGTGACATCGACCTCGGGATCGGACTCTGACTCATGGTGCGCGGGTAGACAGCGTGACCGCACCGATCCATGAAGGGAACGAGGATCGAGCGATCGAGCCGGAGCCCTATATACGCTGGAACTCATTCCCGCAACGACGGTAGGCGTATTGAGTGATGGCCGAGCAACAGATCCTGACCGTGCCCCAGGTCGCCGAGGAGCTTCAGGTGACCGCTCAGACGATCCGCAATTGGATCGACAGCGGGGCGCTGCCGGCGGCGAAGATTGGCCGCGCCTTCCGGATACGACGCGAGCACGTCGACGCGCTGCTCGCACGCGCACAGGCCGACAGCAGCTCGTTGGCGACACGCCGCGATCTCTGGGCGCCGGAAACCCTTGGGTTGCCGCACCGCCGCCGCGATGCCGAGCGTCCCGCGTCGGTGTGGGACGAGGTGGGTACCCCGGCGCTGCCGTCCAAGCGCTCCTGAACCACCCGACCCGACTGCGACCGATGTTCTCCCCGGTCAGGCTGAGCGACGCGCGCGGGAGCGTGGCCGCCGGACACTCGCGCCGTCTTCGTGCTTGACCGCCTCGGCGAGCTCCCCGGCGGCCACGGCGAGCTCGTCGTAGGCGCGGGCGACATCGAGCATGTTCTGGCCGGTCGCGGCGGTGTTCAGCTGCCCGACGGCTTCGTCGAAGCGCCGCCAGAGGCTCTCGGGTCCGCGTCGCCCGGTACCGGGCTGTAGCTCATACGGCGGCCGAGGGTCGGCGGCGCGATGGGGCGGCCAGTCAAAGCCCGCGGCGTCCGCGGCCCGGCAGGCGCGCGCCTCCTTCTCCGCGGCCTGGGCAAGACCGGCCAGCCGAGCGCTGAAGCCGTGATCGGGAGGCGCCATCCGGTGCGCCTCAAGAGCACCACGCCAGCCGTCGAGCGCGTTCCTGAAGTCGCTGAGCACACGCTCATCAGCGCTGGTGTCGCTTGTTGTGTTCATTTGGTCATCGTAGCTGGTGCTGGAGGATGACCACCCCTCGGGACAGCCTCGTTTGTGTCGGGTCGGACGCCATAGGATGCACCGCATGAACGCCGAGCGGCTGCATGCCATTGCAAACGCGATCTACGACGAGATGTCGAGCGATGACATCGTTGGGGTGGTCGCGGGGCTGAGGGACAACCTGCGGCAGTCCGTGAATGAACCGAACCAGCCTGGCCCGCAGCAACAGGTAAGCGCGCTGAGGACAGAGCTGGGCGCAAAACTCTCGCAGGCATCGAGCAACGGGTTTTCGCCTGCGTGGCGCGAGGCGCTCGGCGAGTTGGGAATCGCCGACCTGGTGGGGGAGCAGCTTCGCGAGCGGATCGAAAGTGTCTTCGAAGGGAACGAGCTCACGCCCGCTTCGGCTGTCGATCAGCTCGATCCGATCGTTGAGCGCGTCCAGCAGCTTTACTCCGCGCTCGAAAACGTGCGCAACGGCCTCTCGTTCCTCGGGGTTGGCGCAGAAGAGCTTGGTCCAGGTCAAGTCGAGATCGGGTTCCTTATTCCGCGCGGCGCTGTTGGCGAGCTTGAGGCGCTCGGCATGGAGTTTGTCGAGCTCAAGAAGATCCTTGGGCCGTTCCTTGAGATCTCCACAGGCCATCGCGAAGAACTGTGCGTGAGGTCTATCTCGTCGTCGGCATTCGGGGCGTTCCTGGACTCGGCACCCGCCGTGGCGCTGATCGTGGCGTCGACAGTGGAGCGGCTGATCGCCGCCTACAAGAACGTTCTTGAGATTCGGCTCGCACATCAGAAGTTGAAGGAATCGGGGACGTCGGATAAGGCCCTCAAAACCGTCGCTGAAGACGCGGAGGCCAAGATGGGCCGCGACATTCAGGCGCTCGTGAACGAGTTGCTCAAACAGGCGCTGCCCGAGATCGACAAAGGCCGGAAGAACGAGCTGCGGAAGGAGCTGACCGTCTCATTAAACGCGCTGGCCAACCGGATCGACCGCGGCTACAGCATTGAGGTCCGCGCAGGGGAGATCGAGCCGCCAGCCGACGAGGAGGATGAGAAGATGATGAGCGCCGAGGAACGCGCGAAACGAGAGATCATCGAGAAAGTGCTTGAGAAGCAGGAGAGCCTCAAGTTTGCGAACGTCACGGGGCAGCCGATCCTTACGCTGCCTGAATCGACCGCGGATGCGAGCAGCAGCAGGAGCGGTGGTGGCAGCAGCCGCCGTCGCGTCAGCTCCAGACCGTCCGTGCCGAGCGATTGACGGGGACTGGACTAGAACCAGTGTCCTCGGCGTCTGTCAGCACCGAAGGCCATACTTGGATCATGGACCCACGTGGCGCCTACAGCGCAGACCGCGCGGCTGCCCTCTCGGGCGTGCCGAAGTCGACCGTGCACTACTGGGCACGCAAGGAGATCCTCGCCCCGAGCGTCTCGGCTGAGCGCATCAGGCTTTGGTCCTACAGCGATCTGCTCGCGCTGCGCGTCATCGCCTGGCTGCGCGCCACCAAGACCGCGCCTGACGGGCAGGCCATAGCGCCCACCACGATGACCGCCGTGCGCACCGGATTGCGCGAGCTCGCCAACATCGACCTTGCCATGTGGACCGGGGAGGGCAGCCCGAATATCGCCGTGGACCGCGGCGGGAGGATCGTCCTCAACGCGACCCCATCGCCCGAGCACCCCGACGGACAGGCAGTCCTCGACGCAGACGCGCTTGATCTGCTTCGCCCACTGGCGATCGGGCGGCTGGTACGCGGGCCCGACCTTGTCACCCCGCGTCCGCGGCTGCGCATCGTCCCGGGGAAGCTCGCGGGAGCACCCCACGTCCACCGCACCCGTATCGAGACCGAGGCGCTCGCCGCCCTGCGGCGCCGCGGGCTGACAGTCGGCAAGATCACTGCGCTCTACCCCGCGATCGATATTGCCGACGTCGAGGACGCACTGGACTTGGAGCGCGAGCTTCAGCCGGATCTCGCCCTGGCGGCCTGACCGGCGCGGCCATGCCGCATCTCTTCGCGCTCGACCAGAACTTCCCGGAGCCGATCGTCGCGGCGCTCCAGAAGTACCTCGAGGACGATGTCGAGCTCGTCCCCATCCGTGACATCGACCGACGCCTGCCCACGTACGAGGACTGGCAGGTACTTCACGCGCTCCACGCTCACGAGCGCCGCTGGGATGGCCTCATCACCACCGACCACGACATGCTCAGCCTCCCCAAGGAGCTCTCCGTCCTATGCCAAAGCCGGCTCAGCCTCGTGATCGCGGTCGCGGCAGGGCACGATCCGATCAAGGCGACCGGCCTCGTGCTTGCCCACATCAGCAGCATCTGCAGTCAGACCCGTCCCGAAACCCCGCAGGTCTGGCGCCTGCGCACGATGGCAAAGCCGCCGGAGGATCCGTGGGACTTCATCACCAACATCGCCAACCGCCAGGGAGAACGTCCCGCAGTTCTCTACGAACGCGAACGTCTCTCCGCAGGGGATCTTGGTAGCAATCCACTCGCGTGAAGGGACCGCTGGCTGCACGGCTGCAAGACCGCCGCGAGGAAGGGGCGCACCTCAAAACGTTTAGGCCCATGGAGCCGCTCATGGGCCTAAACCCCCCGATTTGGGCCGAAATCAGCCGAAAACGCTAATCGGCACAATCCCCACTTTCCCGTATGGATACAGGGAAAGCCCGGTATCCGCCCCACCCTGCGGTACCTATTCACACGCGAGAGGTCGGTGGTTCGAAACCACCCGTGCCCATTGAACCCTGCTAATCGAACCTGGCAGGGGGCGAGCCAACGCTAGGCGACCCGAGCACCGCGCCAGCCTTCGCCTCGCTGACCAGTCCCACGTGCCATCGAGTCATCGAGTCAATCCGTCGGTTCGAGCGCTCTGGAGCCCAAACAACGCGTCGCTTCTTAGGCCCGATCTCCGAAGAATCTGGGAAGCTTCGGGCATGGATCGTGACCGCGCTCTATCAGTCCTCCACGCTCTGCACGACGCGCAGAACGCCATGTACTCGGGTGACACGATGGATGCCGTGCGCACTCTGTTGACCGAGGAGATCGAGTGGCACGTACCGGGCGAAAATGGCATCGCCGGGGATTATCGCGGGATAGATGAGGTCGTGGAGTACTTCGGCAAGCGTCGGGGGTTTGCGTCGAATACGCTGCGCTTGCATCCAGGAGAGGTGCTCGTCGGTGACACCCACGTTGCTGTCCTCACCGATGGCACCGCGAGGTTCGACGGGATGGAACATCGTTGGTCCACGGTTGGGCTCTATCGACTGCAGGACGAGCGGATCGCTGCCTGCTGGCTGTTGCCGCTCGACCAGAGAGCCTTCGATCGTGCTTGGGCCACTCAACCGCCCACAGCAACAGCGTGACTGTGTTCCCGGCCGGCCGCTGGCAGCGTGATCTTCAAGCGCCCGGCAGTTGGATGCACTGAAAGACGAGCACCTCGGCGAGCTTGTCGAAGTGCGCGTCACGGTGGAGCACAGCGACGCCGCCGTGCTCCGCGGCTGCCGCGGCGATCAGCGCGTCGGTGACGGGCACGCGATGGTAGCCGTCGCTGCGCTCGGCCAGTTCGCCGAAGGCGCTCATCGCGGCATTGGCGACGGCGCGATCGTTGCGCAGGATTCGCAGCGCGTCGAGCTCGGCCTCCAACGCGAGATACTCAGAGGTGCTGCGCGCCGAATAGAGGATCTCCATGCGTACGATTGGCGTGATCCACATGCGATCGTCGAGGATCGCCTCCTGCACGAGGGCGCCAAGATCCTCCGGAAGCGTCGCGATACGCCACCACGCGGAGGTGTCGGCGATGAACGGCTGATCGCTGTGCAGCAGCTCGGCGGTGTCCACCGCAGCTATCGCTCGGTGTCGGTGAGCTGCTCGATGCGCGCAAGCGTGTCGTGGTCCAAGCCGTCTGGGCTGCGCAGGCGCTCAGCGAGGGATCGCAGGCGTTCGGTGCGCTCCTCCTGACTCAGCGTAGGCTGCTCCGCGGTGGGCGTTGTGCTCAGGACCGAATGCTTCACGCTGTCAGGGTAGCGCGAGATTCTGATGCGGTGCTCTCGGTCAGCATGTAGCGCCCCCGCGCCACCCGGACCAAGCATGTTGATGAGCCCGAGACGTCCCAGGCGAGCGCGCCCTTGACCGACGACCGCGGCACCGGCTCGCCCACCAGCGCCTCAACGGCCGCGTGGATGTCCTTGGCCCGCATCGGCTCGCCCCGGTCGGCCATCACTTGGACGACCGCCTTGAGCACCCAGCCGGGCCGGCGAGACCGCTGCCGGCAGGCCACGGGCCGCCGTCGAGGCCCGCCACTGGCCCGCAAGGCTGCCAGCTTCTCGGCCAGACGGCCAAGCGACCCCTGTAGGTCGTGGTTCGAATAGTGTCCAAGCAGGCCCATTGAACCCTGCTAATCGAACCAAAACGCCGGTTCGATCGCTTCCAGTTGCCCAGTGACGGCGGGTCAGTCGAATGCAGACGATAGATTGCGCTCGTGGCAACCGTGTACTTGTTCGGCGACGAGGCCGGTAACTTCGACTTTTCCGAGGGGCCGGGCGCGAGCCGCTACTTCGTGCTGTCGACGGTGGCGATGCACGACTGGCAAGCGGGTGACCGTCTGCAGGCGCTGCGTCGCAGGCTGGCGTGGCGCGGGGTGCACCTCGGCGCCGTGCTGCACGCCAGCGAGGACCCCCAGGCGGTCAGAGACGAGGTGTTCCGCGTGCTCGCCCGCTGCGAGTTGCGGATCGACGCGACGATCATCGCCAAGCGCGAGGTTCCGGCTGCGCTGCGCGATGCGCACGCGCTCTACCGCTACGCCTGGCACGAGCATCTCGCGCGGATTGCCGGCGAGATCGCTCGCCCAGGCGACCGCCTACTCGCCGTCGCGTCCGATCTCGGCACCCGCAAGCGCCGGGGCGCGTTCCACCTCGCGGTTGACGACGCTGTGCGCAGCTCAGCACGCTGTCCGCACCGCGTGGCGTTCTGGCCGAACATGAGCGAGCCATGCCTCGTGGTCGCCGACTACTGCACGTGGGCGATCCAGCGTCGCTGGGAGCGCAACGACCCGCGCTCGCACATGCTGCTCGCAGGCAAGATCCGCTCCGAGACTCAGGTGCGCCCGCCGGCCGGCGCCCCGGAAAAAAGCTAGACCCTCGCCAGCTAGCCGCGCGAGCGGCAGAGCCCAGGGGCTCTTTCGCCGGTGAGGGTCACACGGCGAGAGTAGCAAGCCGGGGCCAGTGGTCAGCCCTGAGTTCCAGATGATGCTCGACCGTGCCGTGCCTCGACCAGCACGTAGCGCCCGCGCGCCACCCGGACCAGTCGCCCCAGAACCCGCAACGTCCGAGGCCAGCGCGCCCTTGACCGAGGACCGTGGCACCCGCTCGCCCACCAGCGCCTCGACGGCCGCATGGATGTCCTTGGCACGCATCGGCTCGCGCCGGTCGGCCAGCACCTCGACCACCGCCTTGAGCACCCAGCCAGGCCGGCGGGCTCGCTGCCGGCAGGCCACGGGCCGCCGCCGACGCCCGCCATTGGCACGCACGGAGGCCAGCTTCCCGGCCAGACGGCGCAACGACCCCTGTAGATCGTGGTTCGAATAGTGTCCAAGCAGGTCCACTCCTCGATCTCGTTTAGTCGACTAGAGTGCCGCCTGAGACCGACTCATCGGGCGCCTGCGGAAAGGCATGAGATGGAGCCGCACATCGACGTGATCACCCTCGCCGTGAGCGATCTTGAGCGCTCGTTGGAGTTCTACCGCGACGGCCTCGGCCTCGAGTCGGGCGAGCTGGTCGGCATGGATTACCCCGGCGACGATCTCACGCCGGCGGGAGCGGCGGCGATGTTCAAGCTCGCGGGGGGGTTGATGCTGATGCTGTACCCGCGCAGCGAGCTTGCGAAGGATGCCAATATTGCGCCCGGCTCGCCGCAGAGCGGCGAGTTCAGCATCGGCCACATGGTTCCCAGTCGGGCGGATGTCGATGCTCTGCTCGCCCGCGCCGAGGATGCCGGCGCGACGCTCACCGACCGTCCGCACGACCGTCCATGGGGTATCTACTCCGGCTACTTCCGCGACCTCGACGGGCACCTGTGGGAGATCATCTGCCGCCCGCTCGGGCGCGCCGCGGGGTCCAACCTCTGACCGTTGGCGAAGGTGCGATGCCGCTCGCCAGACGCGGGTCGGGTAGTGGCGGGTCGGCGTGGGTGTGCAGCGGAATCACGCCTGCCCACACGGGGAGCGCGTAGTCCTCCTCGTCGTCGAGCGGCGGCCCGGTGCGGATCTTTGCCGACGCCTCGTCGAGGGGGAGGGCGAGCACATGGATGGCCTTCAGCTCCTTGACGGTGGGCGGGCGCACCTCCTGCCAGCGTCCGGGGATGAGTCGCTCGGTGAAGGCCTGCACTGCCGCCATCCGCTCGGAGAGGTCCTCGACGGGACGGGCGGTGCCAAACACGACCACCGAGCGGTAGTTGACGGAGTGGTGCACCGCCGAGCGAGCCAGCACCACTCCGTCGAGCAGGGTCACCGTCAGGCAGGCCGGCGTTCCGGACATGAGGGCGCGGATGGTGCGGCTGGCGGCGGAGCCGTGGAAGTACACCTCGTCGCCCACGCGCGCCTGTAGCGTCGGGATTACCTGGGGATGGCCCTCGCGCGAGTACCCGAGGTGCGCCACCATCGCCTCGTCGAGGATCGCGTCGATCGCCTGGCGGTCGTAGCAGGCGCGGGCGGGCATGCGACGAACCTTCGTGCGTGGGGAAGGAGCGGTGGGCACACCCACACGCTACCCCAGTTTTGGCTCGAAGAACAGCGCCAAGCAGATGTGAGAATCTAGGGCCAATGGATCTGCATCTCGATCTGGCGGGCACTCCCGGGCGATCGCTGCGCGCGCGTGTCGAGCACGCGCTGCGCGATGCGGTCCGCGGGGGGCGTCTGGCGCCCGGCACGCGTCTTCCCTCCACGCGCGCCCTGTGCATCGAGCTTGGCGTCTCGCGTGGCGTGGTTGTGGATGCCTACGCGCAGCTGGCGGCCGAGGGCTATCTGCGCACTCGCCGTGGCGGGGGAACGACGGTCTCCGCGATGCTCACACGCCAGCGCTCGCCACGGTCCAACGCCACGCCGATACCGGTGGTGCGCCACGACATGAATCCCTTCCGCCCGGCACTCAGCGGCTTCCCCAGGACCGCGTGGTTGGCTGCGGTTACGCGGGTGCTGCGCACCGTGCCCGACGAGCGCCTTGCCTACCCCGACCCCGCCGGCACTCCCGAGCTGCGTGCCACGCTCGCCGACTATCTCGGCCGGGTGCGCGGCGTGCGCGGCGACCCAGAGCAGATTGTGGTGACCAACGGCCTGCGCCAGGGCATCGAGCTGCTCTGGTCGACCCTCGCCGCCGCCGGCTCACTGCGGGTCGCCGTCGAGGATCCAGGCTGGCGGGGTATAGGCGAGACGGCCACGGCGGCCGGGCTGTCAATCGTGCCGCTCCCGGTGGACGGCGAGGGGCTGATCGTCGAGCGTTTGGAGCTCGCGGACGTTGGCGCGGTGGCTGTGGCGCCTGCCCACCAGTACCCCACCGGCGCGGTCCTCTCAGCCGATCGGCGAGCCGCGCTGGTGGCGTGGGCGCGGAGGCGGGACGCGCTGATCGTTGAGGACGACTACGACGCCGAGTACCGCTACGACCGCCAGCCGATCGGCTCGCTGCAGGGCCTCGAACCGCAACGCGTGGTTTACGGCGGCTCGGCCAGTAAGACCCTCGCCCCGGCGATACGTCTCGGCTGGCTGGTCCTCCCAAAGCGCTTCGTGCAGCCCGTCGTCGCTCGTCAGCGCCTGTGCGGAGGGATGCCCGGGCCGCTCGAGCAGCTGGCGCTGGCCGACCTGATTGAGCGCGGCGAGCTCGACCGTCACCTACGCCGCCAACGCCGGCGCTACCATCGCCAGCGCGATGCGCTGCTTGGTGCGCTCGCCGCCACGCTGCCCGAGCTGAGTGTTCATGGCGCCGCCGCCGGCCTGTACGCCGTGCTGCACCTCCCCGACGGTGTAAGCGAGCAGGCGGTGCTCGCGGCGGCACGGTCGCGGGGGATTGCGCTGGAGGGACTTCACGGAAGCACCCCGGCGATCGTCCTCGGCTATGCCAACCTCACCGACGCCGCCATCCAGCCAGCGGTGGCGGCGCTCGCGGCGAGCATTGCGAAGGCATCGGCGGAGGGCGTGGCTAGAAATCGCCGGTAACGGCGAGATCGGGACGACGTGCGAACCCCGGTTAGGGGTTCGAACGTCGCGCAAATGGCCGCCGCGACGGCGCGGGGGCGGAGACGGGTCGTGCAGCGATGTTCGGCAATCTGCCGTACAATGCCGGTATGGCTACCGTCACGATTCGAGAGTTGGGCCGCCAGGTCAGCGGCGTGGTCAACGAGGTTAGAACCACCGGGCGACCGACGTTCGTCACGCATCGCGGCACCCCCGTCGCCGTTCTGCTGCCGCTCGACACGGAGCAGTTGGAGGACTTCGTGCTCGCCAACGCGCCCGAGTACGTCGCCTCGATGAGTGCCGCCGACGAGGCGATCGAGCGGGGCGAGCCCGGCGTGGCGCTCGCCGACGTGAAGGAACCCGTGCTCGTCGCGGTGGTCGATGTCGGCGGCGTTGCGGTTTCCGCGGGAACGAACGGAGAGGGCGGGACGAAGATCGAACCCGGACCTTGTGTGGAAGCGCATTAGCGAGCTGTACGCCAGGCGCTTCTGAAGCCGACTGACCAGACCCTTCAGCCGCAGCTTGTCGCGGCGCTCAGCGCAGCACAGACGGCAGCGATCTTCTTCGGCGAGAGCATCGTGATTCGCTCGATCAGGTATCCCTTGGCAACCGTGTCGGGTGTGATCGGCGTTCAAGACGCACTCGCGGGGCATGTCGTCCTCATGCCCCAGCTCCACCTCCGTCGGGATTCCGCGTACGCGCGTGGTGGCGAGCACCACGAAGACCTCGTTGAGGTTGTCGATCGCCTCCTCGCGGGTCATCACCAGGGCGGGCCGACGCCCCCACTCTGGATGCTCCGCCCACCAGATCTCGCCGCGTCTCACCACGGCTTGTGCCCAGCCGCGCGCTCCTCCTCGGCCAATCTCTTCATCGTCTCCCCAAACGCATGGATCTGAGGACGCCCACGGCCGGCTTGACGGTCGCGGAGCTCGCACAAGCGCTCGTCCGGCGAGGATGGTTGCCGGAGGATGGTGCACAGAAGCGAGTGTCCGACCTCGCTGGCGTTGTGCATGGAGACGAACAGCTCCAGCGCGTTGATCGTGGTGTCTACAGACTCCATCCCCGGTTCGCGCTTGCCTTTGAGCGCCGACCACATGGAGTCTCCGAGTCCCCGACGGATCGGGACGTGCTCGGCGAGCGCGAATGAGGCACGCCGCCAGCCAAACATGTTGCCGCACCTGACATTCCCCGAGATCGCAACACTCGCTGGTCTTCGAGCATTGTGGAAGGCCCCAGATTGGGGGCTCAAGCTTCTCGGATTGGCCGCCGCCTTGAGAAGATTTCGGAGAAGCGATCTGTAGTCCGACTTGGCGTCGCGCCCGCACCGGGCAGCCCCAGAACGTCGCCGATCACAAATGCCGGAAGCGCCAGGCAAGGCGACACCAATGGTGCTGCACGGAGAGGGCGGGATTCGAACCCGCGATGGAGTTTAATCCCCATACTCGCTTAGCAGGCGAGTGCCTTCAGCCACTCGGCCACCTCTCCTGGAGGTCGAGCCACCAGTGTAAAGCTTGCGGCCGTCGCGCGGGAGGGCTCTCGAGTCGATCGGGCCGACCCGCGAACCCTCGTGCCGTCGCTGGATCGCCTTGCTCGGGCAAGCTGACGGCGGCCTCGGCTCGGATCGTTGCCGCCGGTGGCCGTGGTGGGCTACCCGGCTCCCTCGGCGGCGACCGCAGGGGGAGTGGTCGTATCCCAGACGCCATCGATGCCGTCGACCATTCGCCTGGCCTCCGCCACTGTCAGCTCGCCGCCCCCATCGAACAGGCCGTCGGCTTTCCATCGCTTCGGGTCCAAGCTCACGACGTAGGGGTCGATCCCCGCTGTCGCCGGCAGCGACTCCGGCAGCGCGCGTGCCGCCCGCTCGAACATCGCGATCGCGATCGCCTCCGAGTTGCGCACCTGCTCGCGCAGCGCATCGAGCAGCGCGTCGTCGTCGGGGTACTCCTGGACGAGGCCAAGAAGCCCCTGAATCGCCACGGCGAATGGGCGGGGCATCACGGCCCCCCGTGGCTTGCGCTCGAGCTCGTGCCATTCACGCACCAGTTTGTGCATGTTGATACTCAGCTGCTCCAGCCGCTCCAGATACTCATCGGCCTGCCTCATGAACTCCAGATCGGTGGCTCGGTTCTGCGTGAAGATCAGGTTGTACCCAATGTGGCTGGCGTAGAAGTCCCATGTCAGGAAGCCGCTGAGCACCCACGGGTTGCCGAATACTGGATAAGAGTCGCGGTAGCGCGAGATCACATAGGCGAACAGCCGCTGATACATGTCGTTGAAATACTCGACTCGCGCGGCGATGTCGCCGCCGTTCAGGTCGCGGACAATGAGATCGGCGGTGAACGTGTTGCCGTAGCCGATGAAGTCAGAGCCGGGTGAATAGAAGGGGTCCGCAAACGCCGCCGCCTCGCCCACCAGCGCCCACCGGTCGGTGGAGTAGGTCTGCTTGACGCCGTAGGCGAAGTCTTTGACGCGCAGAAAGTCCTCCACGTCCTCTTGGCGCGCGGCGACCGTTGCCGCGAGCTGCGGCTCGTGCTTGTGCAGCCACGTGAGCAGGCGATCGAACTCGTTGATCTCCTCATAGCCGTGAAAACGTGGGTCGGCGCACACGCCGATGCTGATCGGCCCGGTCGAGAGCGGGATCAGCCACACCCAGTAGCCCTCCCCCATCAGATGATTGGTGCTCAACATGCGGATGCCGGGCTCTGACATCCGCGCCATCCAGTCCGCGTCGTCCCTACCCCAGTCCTCCAGGTCGAGTCCGCCCCCCAAACGGAACCAGGCGGAGTTGATGTGATGCCCGCAGTCGGCGGCCAGCTCGAGCTTGCGCTTGAGAATGCTGGCGCGACCGGAGGCGTCCACCAGCCAGCGTGTCGTCAGGCTGTTCTCGTTGTCAAACTGCTCGAACCCCACCCGGTGCTCATCATCCCCGCCGAGCTCCACCTCTCGCACCCGGGCGCCCTGCTGGATATCCACGTCCAGCGCGCGGGCGCGCGCGGCGAGCTTGTTCTCGAACAGGCCCCGGTCGAGTTGGAAGTTGTCGTGCGGCGGGAAGAACGGCACGCCGAGCTCGGTGCGCCTGGTGATGTCTCTATTGCCCTCGCCCGGGAGGAAGTAACGCAAGCCGCACTTCTTCAGCTGCTCCTGCTGGAGATGCTCGCGCATCCCCACGACCTCGGAAAAGTAGTGCGCCCCCGAAGCCACCGTGGACTCGCCAACCTTGAAGGCCGCCAGTGGCGCGGGGCCCTCGCGCTTCTCGAGCACCACCACACGCGTCCGCGGCCGGGCCAGCTTGATCTGGATCGACAGCGTGAGACCCGCCAGTCCTCCTCCCAGGATTGCCACGTCGTAGTGCTCTGACGGCGGCCGCATCGCCGCAATCTCGACAACCGACTCGCCCCGCTCGACGCTCATTGGCACCAGTCCTCGTATCCTCGACCCAGCCGCCGGCTATCGCCCAGCTTAGCGGGGACGAAGATCCTCGATTCGGCAAGGCCGATCTGAGAGCTCGATGATCTCGGGGTCGCCGGTGAGCAGCGCGAGATCGTGTGCCGCGGCGGTGGCGATCGCAAAACAGTCCCCAAGTGCGATCGGAGTGCGAGCCTTCAGGCGGGCGACGTCGATCATCCGGGCGGTTCCGGGGAGGTCCAGCGAGAGCGCCGCCCGCAGGTCGGCGAGTGTCTCGTCGGCCGCGTCTCGTCCCTGGTCACGCTCGACGCGGTAGTACACCTCGACTAGGTTCACCCAGCTTGCCAGCGGCCTATCGGCGATCACCTTCTCAACGCGCGAGAGCGCCGGCTCCTCTCCGTCCATCCAGGCGAGGATCGCCCAGGAGTCCAGACATACCCTCACCGAGGCTCACGCGCGCGGTCTCCGAGTAGGCGTGCCGCCATCCCCGTCTGCGCGAACCGGCCTCCCAAACGCGCGGCGGAGCGTCGCGCAACCATCACGATCTCCTGGTTGCGAAGCTCGAAGTCGATCGCATCGCCCGGTTGCAGATGCGCGCGATCCCGCAACGCCTTGGGAATCACCACCTGCCCCTTCGCCCCGATCCGACCAGTCATACCTAGCGAGTATAACGCCTTCAAGCCTAGCGGACGGGGAGGGAGGGACGAAGATCGAACCCCAACCTTGTGTGGAAGCGCATTAGCCTGGATGGTCGGCGGGGGGTTTGTCCACTAGTTTCGTTGTGAGCGGGGCGAGTGGGCGGCCGGCGATGGCTGGTGGCGTGGGGCTTGCGTTGTGTCGGGGGTAGGGCGGGCCTCAGCGGAATCAGTGGACGGGTTCTGTGCAGTACTTGATCTGGTTGGCCGGTGCGGGTCGGCAGCCAGGGTCGCAGATTGGGCGGGTTTGCCCTGGTGGGGCGTGATCGTGGCGACGATTCCGTCCGAAGCCACTGCAACAATACCCGCAGGTTCGTCCACCAATCACGTTGAGAGATGGCCCGTTCGGGACACAAGCGCTTCACCGAGCCGACGCTCGCCGCGCAGCGTCGTTACGAGGCGCTGCGCGCGTACTGGGTCGAGGAGCGCTCGGCCGGCGAGATCGCTGAGCGGTTCGGCTACACGAAGGGCAGCGTGCAAACGCTGATCTCTCGCTACCGCGAGGCGGACCTCGCCGAGCTATTTGCCGTACCACGCCCTGGTCCCAAGCGCCAGCCCAAGAAGGACGCCGCCCGCGAGCGGGTGCTCCGGCTGCGCCGTGAGCGGCACGGGATCGAGGAGATCGTCGCAGAGCTTGCGCGGGCGCAGACGCCTTTGTCACGCACCGCGGTGTGGGAGATCCTGCGGGAGGAGGGGCTCTCGCGCATACCCAGGCCGGCCTCGGCACCGAAGCCCGACCCGGAGCCAGAGCGGCTTGCCGCGGAGAAGGTGCGCGTGCTCGAAGAGAGCGAGTGGCCCGAGACGGGGCGTCTTGAGACCCAGCACGCCGGGCTGTTCCTGTTGATCGGGAACCTGATCGAGCTCGACCTGCCCGGGCTCATCAAGGAGGCCGGCTGGCCGTCCACCAGCCAGCTCCCTGCGCTGCGCTCGGTGCTCTCACTGATGACGCTCAAGCTTCAGGGGCGCCGCCGACGCAGCCACGTGGCAAACGTGGTTCACGACCCGGCACTCGGCCTGTTCTGCGGGCTGAACGCGCTGCCCAAGACCTGGCATCTGAAGACCTACTCATACCGCACCACCCGCGCCCAGCAGGTCGCGT
This sequence comes from uncultured Solirubrobacterales bacterium, assembly GCA_963833205.1. Lineage (GTDB taxonomy): Bacteria > Actinomycetota > Thermoleophilia > Solirubrobacterales > Solirubrobacteraceae > Palsa-744. The sequence continues at coordinate 406,911 of CAWHWZ010000001.1, forward strand.
TCTTCGCGGCGCTGCAGCCCCGGCTGCGCAAAGCGGGACTCTTGGGCGAGCAGGGCCTGAACCTCGACTTCCACGCGATCATGAGCTATGGCGAGGAGACGATCCTCGAGAAGCACTACGTCCCCCGCCGCTCACAGCGCACCCGCTCGGTCTTGACGTTCATCGCCCAAGACGCGCAAGAGCACACGATCATCTACGCCAACGCCGAACTGACCGCGCGGGCGCAGTCCGGCGAGGTGATCGAGTTCTGCCGCTTCTACGAGAAGACCCACGGCGCCCTCCCCAAGCTGCTGGTCTTCGACGGCAAGCTCACCACCCACGAGCACCTCGCCGAGCTCGACGAGATGGGCGTCGGCTTCATCACCCTGCGCCAGCGCTCCCCGAAGCTGATCGCCGCGCTCGGAGCTCTCCCCGCCAGCGCGTGGACCAAGACCCGGCTCGACCGCGCAGGCAAGCACAAGACCGCCAGCTACTACGAGCAGCAGGTCACGCTCAAGGGCCGCACCTTCCGACAGCTCGCCGTCAAGGGCCTCGGCCGCGACCAGCCGACGCTGATCCTCACCAACCGCCAGAACATGACGCCCAAGCAGCTGATCGAGCGCTACGCCAAGCGCTGGGGAATCGAGAACCAGCTCGCCGAGCAGATCCGCGCCTTCCACCTGGACTCCCTCTGCTCCCAGGTGCCGCTCGCCGTCGACTTCGACGTCGCGCTCACCGTCCTGGCCGACATCACCTACCGGCACTTCGCGCACGGGCTGCACGCCGCCTACCACCGCCAAACACCCGACACGCTCCGCGGACAGCTGATCGACGGGATCGGCGAGCTGCGCTTCAGCCCCGGCCACGTCGAGGTCGCCCTCCGGCGCCGCACCCACACCCCCGCGCTGCTCGACGCCAACTACCAGACCAAGCGCATCAAGGTGCCCTGGTGGGGCGGACGCACCCTCAGCTACCGCTTCCCCGCCCGATAGCCCAAAACGCCAAATCCTCAACCGAATTATCGAACCGACAATCCAGGTTAGCGAGCTGCACACCAGGCGCTTCGGCAAAGCCGACTTACCCGCGCCAGCCGTGCGCCGGCGGCCGTCGATGCTCGACCGGCCTCGACCATGACGCAGAAATCTGGCCAGTACACCCAGCGGCATACACCACCTTCGCTCCTACCGTGGTAGCATCGGGTCGATGGCGACCCAGAAGCGATCAATCTCGTTCGACGAGTCAGTGCTCCGCGAGGCCGAGCAGCGGCTCGCCGAGTCGGGGGGAAGTCTGTCGGCGTTCGTGAACGCCGCGTTGTTGCACGAGCTTCAGCTTGCGCGTGGCCGCGAGCTGCTTGCCCAGGACGACGCCGAGCTTGGTCCGGTATCGCCCGAGGTCGCGACCCAGATTCTCGCCGAGTGGCCGGCCTGACGCTCGACGCCGGGGCGCTGATCGCCTACGAGCGGGGGCAGGAGCGCGTTCGCAAGATTCTCGCGGTCGGCTATGAGCGCGGCTTCGTGCCCACGATCCCTGCAATCGCGATCGCCGAGGTCTGGCGCGGCGACGCCAAGGATGCCCGCGTCGCTCGTCTGTTGAAAGCATCATCCATCGAACTGCTCGACGAGCGAACCGCGCGCGCGGCCGGGAGCCTGCGGCGGGCGACACCTGGCGCCAACACGATCGATGCATGCATCGCGGTCGGCGTGCGCCGCCGTGGCGACGCAATCGCCACCTCTGACCCCGGCGACATGCGAGCGCTACTCGGAGCGGGATTCACCATACTCGCCGTCTGACCAGGCCGAATTGACGAGACGGATTGTGCGCTATGTTCGGCAATCTGTCGTACGTTGCACTCGCCGACGCCTACTTGTGGGCGGTCGCGGCAGCGCTGATCGCGCCCGGGGCGGGGGAGGTTGCATCGTCGGTTTCGGAGGTCTCCCTTGAAGTCGCTGCCGTTGCGAAGAGGGTCATGCCTTTTCTAGCATGCCGCGATTGAAGAGGGCTTCTCTTGCATGTATTACCTGACCCAGCGTGAAGTCAGTGAGGGCGACTATCTCATCATCGTCTGCCAGCTTCCCCTGGTCCCAAAGATAAATGACCGCAGCAAGCACGTTCGCTTCGACCACACCGAAGACGATGCCTGTTTTCCGATTCCTACGTCGCACAGTCTTCTCGCTGATCGGCTCGAAGCTCTCGTTAGGCGCCATGATCGAATGATTTCACAATGGGGACTCAGCCATCCGCTCACGGAATCTCGCCCTGGGACTCCGATTCTGGAGCCGAAGCCCGGTCGATCAACAAAACGGAGAGGGAGGGACGAAGATCGAACCCCGATGCGGCCTGGCAGCGCATCAGGGAGCTTCACGCCAAGCGCTTCCGGGCGCAGTCATAGATTGCGTCTCCGTGACCGCTCAGCCGTACCGCCGAGTCGATCGCTACGCTGCCCGGCGCGATGCTCTCGAACGCTGGGGATGTCTCGGCGGTGCTTGGTGATATGGCCGACCTTGGCGAACCCCACGGCCCTGCTGGGCTGGCTGCTTGAGGCCCTGATGGAGCCGGTCGGCCGGCAGGCGCGGCGGCGGGCAGCGGAGGCAATCCACAGGGTAGATTGAGGCACGCGGTACGGGTGTCGTCCGATCCATAGACGAACATATGTTCGTGTCCCAGAAGGTTTCCGAGCACGGCGAGCGAAAGACAGCACTGATGGCAGACAAGAGCGCGATCGAGTGGACCGAGGCCACATGGAACCCGGTCACCGGATGCGACAAGGTGTCGCCCGGTTGCGCGCACTGCTACGCGGAGACGTTCGCCGAGCGCTTTCTCGGTGTCCCTGGTCATCCCTATGAGCAGGGCTTCGCGCTCAAGCTCTGGCCGCACCGTCTTGAGCATCCGTTGCGTTGGAAGCGGCCACGCATGATCTTCGTCAATTCGATGAGCGACCTGTTTCACGAGCGCATCCCCGACGACTACATCGCGCAGATCTTCGAGGTCATGGGGGCTGCGGGTCAACACACCTTCCAGATCCTGACCAAGCGCCATGGGCGGCTCGCACAGCTGGCCCCCGATCTCCCGTGGCATCCGAACGTATGGATGGGCGTGACAATCGAGAATCGACGGTTCGTACATCGCGCCGACTACCTGCGCGACGTGCCGGCAGCTGTCCGCTTCATTTCAGCCGAGCCGCTACTGGGTCCGCTCGAAGATCTGGACCTCTCTGGGATCCACTGGCTCATTGCGGGCGGCGAGTCCGGACATCGGCACCGGCCCGTGAAGATCGAGTGGCTGCGGGCACTCCGCGACAACTGCGTTGACGAGGGCGTGGCCTACTTTTTCAAGCAGTGGGGCGGTCATCGCGCCAAGAGCGGGGGACGGCTTCTGGATGGGCGAACATGGGACGAGTTGCCCGAGTCGCGAGCGCTTGAGGTGACATGAGCAAACGCGCGGCGCGACCGTGGGGCTACTGGACCCGCGCGAAGCTCGCCATCCTCAACGACTATCTACCGGCGTTCCTGCAAGCGGCAAGTGGCAAGAGCGACGAGTATGTATACCTTGATGCCTTCGCCGGAGAAGGCCGAGGCGTTGACCGACTGACGGGCGAGGAGTTCCAGGGCTCATCGCGCATTGCGCTCGCGGCCAAGGCGTTGCACGCCGACGCACGCTTCACCCGACTGCGCTACTTCGAGCAAGAGAGCAAGGCACGTGAGCTCGAGGCACGATTTGAGGCGGAGTATCCAGACCGCGACATCAAGGTCTACGGCGGCGATTGCAACATCGAGATTCCCCAAGCCCTGCACGACCTCCATGAGCTGCGGTGGGCTCCGACGTTCGCCTTCATCGACCCGGACGGCATGGAGTTCGAATGGCGCACGCTCGAGGCGCTCGCCGCTCACAAGCGCGGCTATCGCTCCCCGTCCAGCGCAAAGCGCGAATACAAGGTGGAGCTGTGGCTTCTTTTTCCGACGCAGGGTATCGTCCGCACACTCGCGCTCGACGCAGGCAAGGTCCGGCCGGAGGATGAGGCTCGCGCAACCTCGCTGCTCGGGACAGAAGCTTGGCGGGCTATCTACGATCGGCGCGTCGAAGACACACTCAGCGCGCACGACGCCAAGGAGGAGTACGTCAACCTCATGCGCTGGCGTTTGAGCGAGGACCTTGGTTATCAACGCACGCACGCCTTGGAGCTGACGAACACGCGTGAAGGGACGCTCTACCACATGGTCTTCGCCACCGACAACGATGCTGGCGACAAGATCATGGCTGATATCTACGCCAAGAGAGCCAGCCAGATACCCCAGATGCGCCAAGAAGCACGCGACCGCATGCGCGGCCAAGCGACGCTGGACCTCGGGGCCACCCACGACGCGGAGGGTGCGACATACCACTACGAGCCTCCGTGGAAGCCTCCCGCGCTGCCTTGATCGGCGGCACGGCAATGCTCGCTGCGCGTCGACGCTTGCTGACTGCTGTCTGATCGGGGAGCTTGATCTTGGCTTTGCAGAGCCAAGATCTGCCAAAAACGGAGGGGGAGGGATTCGAACCCTCGGGCCAGGGGTTGCCCGACCAACAGCTTTCAAGGCTGCCGCATTCAACCGCTCTGCCACCCCTCCGGGATGACGGAACTTAAGGTAGTGGATTCCACGAGGCCCGAGACGAGATTGAGCTCTCCGGCGGGTACTGCGCCGCGGCGGCACGGTACTCTCGCCCAGGTGCGCTCGAGTTCCCAGCGACGGGGTCAGCCGGTGTTGGCGAGGCTGTACCGCTCGCAGTACGCGGCGCGAATTCGCCTGATGGTGGGTGCAGCCGTCCTGGCGGCGGGCATCCTTTTGCCATCGGGGCAGCCGATGGCGATCTCGGCGCCAACCAGCTCGCGCGGGGCCGCGGGCGAACCCTGCGCGATCAGGCGGATGCACCTGCTGTGCCCCGATCTCATCATGTCCGCCCCGCGTGAACTGCATCTCGACCGCAGCACGCTGCCCGGCCACGTGCTGTTGCGCGCGACCAGCTCCATCAACAACCACGGCGACGGCCCGCTCGAACTGCGAGCCGATCGCACGGGACGGCGCAACACCGTGGTGTATCAGGTGATCCGTGACCGTCGTGGCCGCCCGCATCTGTTTGGCACCGCCGCCCACCTGGTTTTCAAGTACATCCCGGGGGAACGCTACGAATACGGCAACGTCGGAGCGGCCAGCTACTGGAAGCTCAAGCATGCCGCCGCCTTCGAGCTCTGGTCGGTCGACGCGCGCGGCCGGGCCTTGCGGCTGGTGCGGCGGGGCCCCAAGGTGGACTACTGTTTGCGCGACCTGGTGCGGACCCGCCCCTCCAAGCGTTCTCCGGAAGCGGCGGTCTACCAGGGGTGCAGCGAGGATCCCCACATGAGACGCGACGTCCTCGGTACCTCTGTCGGGTGGTCGGACGTCTATCCATATGCGTATCCCGAACAGTGGATCGACGTTACGGGGCTGCGCGGTCGCTTTGCGTACGTGCAGATCGCCGACCCCGACAACCATCTGGTGGAAGCAAGCGACCGAAACAACGTGTCGGAGACCTACATCACCCTTCCCTCCGGGCACGCTTATGCAAGCCGCGTCGGCGTCTCGATGCCCTGAGCGTGAGCGCGGCCCTCTACGCGTCTCCCTTACAAATGCGGCTTGCCCTCGGCGATGCGCTCCAGCCCGTCGTCGGGGATCGGCTCCCACGGGGCGGCATAGGCGACGTAGGCGCGCCAGCTCGGCCGCACGCCGGGGTCTCCGTCGAAGGCGCCCATGCGCACGCTCATCTTCGTGTGGTCGTCGGGGTTGCGGCTGAACAGGTGCCCACCGCACTCGCGGCAAAAGAGCTTCTCAAAGCCGCCGTCGGGGTGGCGCCAGGCCTTAACGAGCTCCTCGCCCTGCAACAGCCGCAACGTGCGCCCGTCGATCCGCGCCTGCAGCGAGCTGCCCGTGCCGGTGCGCCGTTGGCAGCGCGTGCAGTGGCAGTAGCCTGCGGCGGGCGGCGCGGCGGTCAGCTCGAAGCGCACGCCTCCGCACAGGCAGCCTCCGGTGAGTACGGGACCGGGCATCGGCCTTCAGCTTGCCAGATGGTGCACATCGTCAGTTGCCCGCACACGGTAACCGGCCCATTTCTGTGCTTCTGTGATACTGTGAAGCACAGTGGCAAATATCACAGTCTCCGTTCCTGATGACGTTTACCGCGCCGCGCGGATCCGCGCGGCGGAGCGTGGCAGCTCGGTCAGTGCGCTCGTCGCGGAGTACCTGGGCTCGCTTTCGGAGCGGGAGGCCGAGTTCGCGAGGCTTGAGGCTCAGCAGCAGCGCATCCACGAGCAGATCGACCGCTTCAGCGCCCGCGACCGACTCGATCGCGAGGAGCTGCACGGGCGTGCGGTTCGTTGACACCAACGTCCTGCTCTACGCGATTTCACGCGACCCCAAAGAGCGCAAGAAGGCGGCACAAGCCGGCCGGGTCCTCTCCGGCAGAGACGTGGGGCTCTCTGTCCAGGTGCTCCAGGAGTTTTTTGTACAGGCGACCCGCGACACCCGAACTGATCGCCTAACGCACGAGCAGGCCGCCGCGCTCGTCGAGTCCTTCCGGCGATTCTACGTCCAGGAGATCACAGTCGGCGTGATGCTGGCTGCCATCTCCACACGGCAGCGATTTGGGATTTCCTACTGGGATGCGGCGATTCTCGAGGCGGCCCGCGCGCTGGGTTGTGGGGTCGTTCTTTCGGAGGATCTGAGCGATGGTCAGGACTACGCGGGGGTGCGGGTTGAAAACCCCTTCAGCGTGGACTTCGCCGACGCCAGTGTGTGACACTGAGACAGATGCCGCCACCAGATCGCCACCGCGCTGCGGCCGAGGACCTCGCGCGAGCCGGTGTGCGTGACGCCGTGGTGGAGATCGTCGAATACAACTCCGCTTGGCCGGCAATGTACGAGGCCGAGCGTGAGCGGCTGGCGCCGCTGCTCGGAGACGTGGAGATCCACCATTTCGGCTCCACCTCCGTACCCGGTCTTGCGGCAAAGCCAGTGATCGACATGATCGCGCTGGTTCCCGACCTCGACGCGCCGGTCGCGAGGCTGGTTGAGAGCGCCGGCTACCAGTTTCCGCCTGCCTTCAACGCCTCGCTCGTCCATCGGCGCTTTCTCTGTTACCCGACCGCCTCCTACCGCACCCATCACCTGCATCTCGTGGACGAGCGTGAGGAGCTCGAGCTGCGCCTGCGCTTTCGTGACCGCCTGCGCGCGGATCTGGCGCTCGCACAGGAGTACGCGACGCTGAAGCGCTCCCTGGCGGCACGCCATCGCGAGGATCGCGAGGCCTACACAGAGGCCAAGGCCGCGTTCGTCAAGCGTTGGAGCGGGCGCACGGTGTGAGGTGAGCACGTCGTGTCGGGAGGCCGGGGCGTTCGGTCGGCGGCGATGGAGCCCCCGTGGGGTGGGTAGGGTGAGACGATGAGCGTGAGCGTCGCCAGCGCCGATGCGGCCGTGATCCGCACCGCCGGGCTGACGAAGGTGTACGCCGACGCCGACTTCGCGGCCGTCGACGGCCTTGACCTGGAGATCCGGGGCGGGGAGATCTTCGGCCTGCTGGGGCCCAACGGCGCCGGCAAGACGACCACCGCGGGGATGCTCACCACGCGCGTGATCCCCACCGCCGGGACGGCGTCGGTGGGCGCCGTCGACGTGATCGCGCACCCCGCGCTCGCCAAGCAGCTGATCGGCGTGGTCTCCCAGCAGAACACGCTGGACCGGCAGCTGACGGTGTGGGAGAACCTGTACTTCCACGGCCGTCTGTTCGGGCTGGGCGCGGCGGAGTCGCGGCGCATCTCCGACGAGCTGCTGGAGCAGTTCCACCTGGCGCGTTGGGCGCAGGCGTCGGTGTTCGCCCTCTCCGGCGGGATGGCGCAGCGGCTGATGGTGGCGCGCGCGATCTTCCATCGCCCGGCGGTGCTGTTCATGGACGAGCCGACCTCCGGCCTCGATCCGCAGAGCCGCCTCGCGCTGTGGGAGATCCTCGGCGAGCTCAACGCGGCCGGGCAGACGATCATGCTGCTGACCCACTACATGGAGGAGGCCGACCATCTCTGCCACCGCGTGGCGATCATGGACCACGGCAAGATCCTCGCGCTGGACACGCCGGCGGGGCTCAAGCAGTCGGTGGGGGCCGACACGATCGTGACGGTGAAGGCGCCCGGCGACGGCGCCGAGCTGGCGGTGACGCTGGAGCGGGAGATCGAGGGCGTGACCCGCGCGCGCGTGGTGGATGGCGGCGTCGAGCTGCACGTCAAGGGATCCGAGCGGATCGTGCCGCGGGTGGTGGCCGCCGCCGAGCGCGGGGGCTTCGAGCTGGCCGACCTGTCGGTGGCCGAGCCGTCGCTGGAAACGGTGTTCATCAACCTCACCGGCAAGGAGTTGCGGGAATGAGCGCTTCCGACGCGACCACCACCACACCGGGCGCCCCCGCCGCGAGCACCGACGGCAAGCGGCCCACGTCCCCGGCCGCGATCGTGCTCACCCCCACGCGCTCCACGTTCGAGGCCAGCCGCACCGCGCTCGGGGCGCTGATCCTGCGCGACCTCACCGTGCTGCGCAAGAATGTCCCCGAATTCGTCGCCCGCGTGCTGATCCAGCCGTTCCTGCTGGTGTTCGTGTTCCTGTACGTGTTCCCGACGATCGGCCAGGGGATCGGGGGCGGTGGCCATGGCTCCAACGCCACGACCGAGTCGGACTTCGCGACCGTGCTGGTTCCCGGCGTGGTGGCGATTTCGATCATGTTCCAGGGGATCCAGGCGGTGGCGCTGCAGATGTCCACCGAGTTCGGCTACACGCGCGAGATCGAGGATCGCGTGCAGGCGCCCTGCCCGATCTGGCTGGTTGCGATCGCGAAGGTGCTGTCGGGCGCCGTCCAGGGGATCCTCGCGGCCGTGATTGTGTTCCCGATCGCGGCGGTCATCCACGCCCCCGGCGTGCACGCCCACCTGTCGGTGCACTGGGCGATCGTGCTGACGCTGATTCCGCTCGCCTCGGTGGCGATGACCTCGCTGGGGCTGCTACTGGGCACCACCTTCGAGCCGCGCAACATCGGCTTGATGTTCGGCTTCGTCGTCCTGCCGCTGACGTTCCTCGGCGGCACCTACTACCAGTGGACGAAGCTCGCCCCGGTGGAAGTCGCGGGGATTCACTGGCTGCAGATCCTGGTGCTGATCAACCCGCTGATCTACGTCGCCGAGGGAATGCGCGCGGGACTCACCGAAGCCTCGCACATGCCGCTGTATGTGATCTACCCGGTGCTGATCGCCTTCTGCGCGTTCTTCCTCGGCCTGGGGCTGCGCAACTTCAGGCGTCGCGTGCTCGTATAGGGAATTTGAGATCGTCCGCGCGCGTGGCCGCGAATCCCACCCGCCCGGGGCCGGGCCTCCGTGCCCGGCGACCGGCGCACTCTTGACAGCAAGTCGCCGCCGTCGCCCATAGCGTCACCTGGGGGCTTGACAGTTGTGCCAGGGTGCGTTACGCTGCGTCAGCAGGCCGGACCTCCCGCCGTTGGGAGCCGGGTACATAGGGTCTGGTTGGGGTCATACCACCTCGTGGTTGACGTCAAAGCGCTCGCAGGGTTGCAGTTATGGGAGAAGGGGCCGGATCAGAGCGATGAGGGAGTTGTTTCAGCGTGGTTTCTAGAGGGAGATACATGATGGGGATGTGCGCCGTCGGCCAGAAGGCTGATGCTAGATGCGCCAGCTTGGCGCTGTCGCATCTCTCTCTCTCTCTCTCTCTCTTCAGCTAGCGGTCTAGCCGAAGAGGCTCCTCATCGGGCGCAGTCGCGCCGCCATTGCTTCGTCCCCGCGGGGGGTGGGTGCTGAATGCCCGCATCGGCGCGTATACGCGTGGCGGAACGTCCTCGGCCCGTCGAGCGGCGCGCGCGGCGTGGATCGAAGGAGCTGGTGTTGTCGCGTGGTGCGCCACGCGTGCACGTGGAGGAGATCCAGCGCTCGCGTGTGCTGTCCGCGGCAGCGGCTGTGATCGACGACCTGGGCTACGAGCAGAGCACGGTGCAGCGGATCGCCGCCCGTGCGCGGGTCTCGCGGCGTACCTTCTATGAGCTGTTCAGCAACCGCGATGCGTGCTTGGTGGCGCTGCTCGACGAGGTCGTGGAGCGGGTCGAGCGGGAGCTTGAGGCGGCCGGCGTTGAGAGTCTTGCGTGGCGCGAGCGGGTCCGCGGTGGCCTGTGGGTGATTCTCTCGTTCCTGGATAGCGAGCCCGCGCTGGCGCGGATCTGTGTGGTGCAGGCGCTGCACGGGGGGCCCGCGGCGATGGACCCTCGCGAGCGGATCCTCGCCCGGCTGGCGACGGTGCTCGACGAGGGCCGCCGGGAGGGTGCGCGTGGGAAGGAGTGCACTTTGGTGACCGCGGAAGGCTTGGTGGGTGGCGCGTTTGGCGTGGTGCATGCGCGTTTGCGCAGCCGTGACCGGCGGCCGTTGACGGGGTTGCTGGATGAGCTGATGGGGATGATCGCGCTGCAGTATCTGGGCGCGCGGGCGGCACGCCGCGAGCAGAAGCGTCCGGCTCCTCCCGTGTTGCGCCCGGCACCATCGCGCGGGGGGCGGGGCGCGAATGATGAGCCGGATCCCCTGGGGGATGTCCCGATGCGTCTGACGTATCGCACCGCGCGGGTGCTGGAGTGCATCGCCGAGCTGCCGCTCGCGAGCAACCGCACGATCGCCGACCAGGCGGGGATCACGGACCCCGGGCAGATCTCAAAGCTTTTGCGGCGTCTGGAGCGCCTGGGTCTTGTGGCGAATGACAGCGGGGGTCACCAGAGCGGCGAGCCGAATGCGTGGAAGTTGACAGGGCAGGGCGCCCAGGTGGCGCGGCGGCTCAGCGTTGCCAACTTGCGTGGGGAGGAGACCCAATGAAACACAGACGCCACACCCGACCACCGGTGAGTGGAATGAATCACGCTCCTGTCGGGTCTTGCGACATCCCGTCGGCCGCGATCGGCCAACTTGTTCAATTCGCGTGCGCAGCGCCGGGCGCCGGCACGTTTTCCACTTCGCGGAGGAGAGACAACCAATGATGTTCTTAGCACTACGCAAGCATCTAACCCCGAGTACGCTGATCGCCCTTTTGGCGCTGGTACTCGCCCTGACCGGCGGCGCGTTCGCCGCGAGCGGCAACGGTGGAGGCGGGGGCGGTGCGGGACCGAAGGTGACTGCATCCGCGACGCGCGTCACTGCCGCAGCGTCCAAGGCCAAGACCAAGGCCAAGACCGGACCCCGCGGCCCCAAGGGCGCCACCGGCGCTACGGGCGCCACCGGCCCCGCAGGCGCGACGGGCCTGGCCGGCGCTACGGGGCCCGCTGGCCCTCAAGGGCCCCAGGGCGCAACCGGCGCGACGGGCGCAACCGGCGCGACGGGCGCAACCGGGGCAGCCGGCAAGAACGGCGAAACCGGCTTCACCTCAACCCTCCCTTCTGGCAAGACCGAGACCGGCGCTTGGGAAGCCACTTCAACTGAACTCGGCGGACTCAGAGTTGCCCAGCTGACGATCTCGTTTCCGATTCCGTTGCCAGCAGCGATCCCGTTCGAACCCACCAAAGGCGACAAACGCGTACGTGCGGTGACGGCCCAAGAGGTCGCAGAAGGCCACATTCCATCTGGCTGCAGTGGCAGTGCCCCCGATCCCAAAGCCGAAGCGGGCTACCTCTGTATCTTCGAAGGTGAAGCCTACGCCGAAGCTGGAGAACATCTCACTGGCGGAGTGCTCGGCCCCGCGGAACCAGGTAACGGTGAAGAACCGGGCATTGGGAAGTCCGGGGCACACGTCAACTTGCCGGCAGAAACGGAAAATTTTCGCTACGTCGGCACCTGGGCGGTGACCGCCGAATAGCCCACCCGGTCCCGAGCACACCTCACGCCGCGCCTCCTCGGGACTCTCATTCGTCCCGGGGGGGCCCGGCGCCCATCGCGACTACGACACAACTGACAACTGAGCAGATGAGCCATCTTCGAGAGAAAGGCACCAAGGTGAACCCCACCGCGCACCGCACCAAGGCCCCGTCCGCCCGGACCGGTCTCGCCACGCTCTCTGCCTTTCTCCGTGCCCCGGGGGCCGGTGTGCCCTCACCTCGGTCCCTCGCTCGCGCCGCCCTCGGCTACGGGCTCGTCGTGATCGCCCTGCTCCTCACCGCCGCCCCCGCCCTCGGCGCCGGCGCCCCCATCTTCACTCGCCCCGCCACGGTCTTTTCCCTCCACTCCACCCGTGTTGGAGTCGAATCCGCGCCCATCAAGATCAACGGCGCCGATGTGACCGAACGCTACCTCGAATACTCCACCAGCAAAACGCTCCTCGGCGAAGGCAAGGGAATCAAGGTGTACCCATGCGCCCCGGCAGAAATTCCCTGCCCCCAGACAATCCCGGGGACTCCAGAAATCACCGGCATCGAAAGCCAACTCACGCACCTCTCCCCCGAAACCACCTACTACCTCAGCCTCTACGCCGCCAACGCCCTCGGCCACGTGACGCAATCCCTCCAGTTCATCACTCTCGCCCCCGAAGCCCCCGAAATCGGCGAATTCCAGACCCCTGAAATCGAAGGCACGAGTGGTGAAGGTCGACAGATCGGCCCCACCTACGCCGCCTTCCGCCTAGCCGAAACGCGTGGGACAGTTGCTGGTAAGCGGGTTCCCGCCGGCGTCGAGGCCAACGGCTCCGACACGGGCTACAGCTTCGAATACTCCCTTCCTGAAGCCGGCCATGCACCCGCCGAAGCGAGCCTTTCGTGGCAGCCCTTCGCCTCCGGCGCCGTCACCGCCGCCCAGGAATCCGCCTATCCCACCGCCAAGCTCATGGGCCTTGCTCCCGCCACAGAATACTACGTTCGTCTCAGAGCCACCAACGCAGTCGGATCCACAGCCAAGGTAGAACCCTTTCAGACCACGCCCACCTCTCCCGAGGTTTCCGATCTCAAAGTTCAAGACCTCACCCCCACCTCCGCCAGCCTGAACGCTAGCTTCAAGACTCGTGGCTTCGAAGCCCACTATCGCTTCGAATACGCGACCAGCGAATCCGGCCCCTGGGCCCCCGTCCCCGGCGGCGAAGACACTGTCGCCGCTCCGTCTGACATCTTCGCCTCCGAACAGTTCTTCTTCGCCGCCGCCACCATCACCGGTCTCACCCCCTCCGCCACCTACTACGCCCGCATCGTTCTCGACAACGGCAACCCTCCGCCCGTAACCTTCCCGCCCACCCTCTTCCAGACCGGCGGCCCTCCCAGCGCCGCTTTCACGTTCCCCGTCCACGCCATCCACGGCGAATCCCTCCGCGCCCTCGGCGCCATCCGCACCGGCACCGAGCCGGTCAACGAGCGCCAGGCGATTGCCATCGAAGGTGCCCCCACCGGCGGCGCTTTCACCCTCGGCTTCGACGGCCAGGCGACCACGCCGATCGCCTTCGACGCCCGCCCTGCCGCAGTGCGCAGCGCGCTCGAAGTTCTCTCCACCGTTGGTGCGGGCAATCTCGGCGTCTCCGGCAACCCCGGCGGCCCCTACACCATCGAATTCGGTGGCTCCCTCGGCGGCTCCGACCAGCCCCAGCTGACCTGCGACGCCTCCGCGCTCACCCCGTCTGGTGCTTGCACCGTCACCACTGCCCAGAACGGCATCTCCTACCACAACCGCTACTTCTTCCAGTACGTCACGCAACAGCAGTTCGAAGCGGGTGAGTGGGCTGCAGCCCAGAGCGCGCCCGAAATCGACCTCGGCGGCGGCGAAGGCGTCAAGGTCCAGTACGTCGGCCAGGATCTCCCCGAACTCCACCCCGGCACCACCTACCACTTCCGCCTTGCCGTCCGCAACGACACCGCCCCTGCCGAACCGCTCGTCTTCAGCGAAGAACAGACCCTCGCCGTCCCTGCCCCCGCCGCGCTCGGCGCCGAACCGCCCTGCACCAACCAGTCCCTCCGCTCAGGCCCCTCCGCCCACCTCCCCGACTGCCGCGCCTACGAGCTCGTCACACCCCCCGAAAAGCGCGGCGCCCTCGACATCGACACCTACACCGGCCTCGCCGGCGCCTACGAGGTCGGTGAAGACGGCGAGCACTTCATGCTCCACGCCCCCGGTACCCAGTGGGGCGCCAGCCCCGACGCCTCGGAGTCCAGCTACTTCTTCGCCCGAAGCCCCGCCGGCTGGCAGATGACCTCCGCCACCCCCCAGCCCGCCGCCGGCGTCCACAGCTTCGAAACCACCCTCTTCAACTCCGACCTCACCCGGGTCGGAATCGAAATGAACTTCAAAACCTCGCCCATCGAAGGCGGCCCCAACGGGCCGCCAACGGTCGAATACGCCACCGGCCCCCCCGGCGGCTCCTACACCACCCTCGCCTCCGTCCCGATAAAACAGGCGAACAACGAAGGCGATGGCTGGGCCGCTGCCTCCGCCGACTTCGCCAAGCTGATCCTTTCCACCGAAGATCGCACCCTCGCCGGCCCCAACACGGGCACCAAATCCGGCAAGGACCTCTACGAACTCTCCGAAGGCCAGATTCGCCAGCTGAACGTCCTAGGCGGCTCCCCCGGCACCAAGATCAGCACCTGCGGCGCTCTTATGGCGGGGGGCAGTGCCTCGGGCGGATACAGATCAGCCCCGAGCGCCATCTCTGCCGATGGCTCCCGTGTCTTCTTTACCGACAACTGCACTCACCACCTCTACATGCGCGTCGGCGGCGCCGAAACTGTCGACATCGGTGAATACGGCTTCATTGCGGCCAATGCCGAGGGCAGCAAGGTGCTGCTTGAAAAACTCCTCGGCGACGGAGAAACCCGCGAAATCTTCTTCTACAACACCGAAACCGCCTCCCTCGAGCCCCTCTTCACGGCGACTTCCCGTAGCGGTGAAATCAAGGTCTCCGCTGATTTCTCCACCGTCTACTTCAACAGTGCCACCCAGATCGCCGGCACTGGCGCCCCTCCCGGCGGCGGCACATACCGCTACGACCTTTCCACCGAAGCTCTCCGCTTCCTTATGGCGTCGCCGGCCCCGCCGGTGGAAAAGGGAAATGCAAAGAGTAGCTCGGGAATCCCGCTTGGGACCTCCAGCATGAGCCCCAACGGTCGCTATCTCTACTTCCAGAGTTCAGAAGGTGTCGCTGGCTTCCAAGCCGACCCCGGCGAAGGTCGCGCTGGACAGATGTACCGCTACGACAGCGCCGAAGAAGCCGTCTCCTGCGTCTCTTGCGCCTCCCCCTTCGACCCCGAACCTAAGTACGGCTCCGACTCCCTCCCCGGGAGCAACGGGCACATGGGCCTGCAGGCCTCCTCCTCCCGCGTCCCCGGCGCGGTCGTCGCCTCCGCCAACGGCGACTACCTCTTCTTCGAGACCCAGTCCGCCCTGCTCCCCGCCGATGTCGACGGCGAAGGCCCGGTTGGAGACACCGCCCAGTGTGGGGAGGTAGGAGGTTTTTCTCAGTTCAATTACCTCTGCTCCGGCATAGGGCCGGCCAACGACGTCTACGAGTGGCGCGCCAACGGCGTCCATGGCTGCTCCGCCATCCAGGGCTGCCTCGCCCTGATCTCGGCCGGCAAGGGCGGCTTCAAAACCGAACTGCTCGGCGCAGCCCACGAAGGCCGCGACGTCTTCTTCGCCACCCATGAAGCCCTCGCCCCCGCCGACCGCGACACCGCCGGCGACGTCTACGACGCCCGCGAAGGCGGTGGCTTCCCGCCGCCGCCCCCGCCCCCGGTCGAATGCGAAGGCGATGCGTGCTCGACGCCGCCGAGCGCGCCGACTGACGCGACGCCGTCGAGCCTGACGTTCCAGGGCGCGGGCAATCTCGCCGAACCTTTCACAGCGCCAAAGCAGAACGCCAAGCCGAAGAAGACCACGAAGCACAGGGGCAAAGCGAAACCGAAAAGCAGGAAACGATCATCGAGGAAGCGTGGAAAAACCACGAACGTACACGGGAGGGCCAAGCGATGACTGCCAGATCTCTCCTCGGGCCGCTCTCCAGAATGACGATGGCCTGCCTCATCGCGGTCACCATCGCCATGCCCTCCGCGGCCACCGCGGCTCCCTACCCCGAACACCCCTTCGAAATCATCCCGGGCTCTTTCCACATCACCGCCTCAACCGGCCAGGCCGGCGCCCACGAGAACCTCACCACCGCCTTCGACTTCGCCCACGTCGAAAGCGGCAAGTATGCCGGCCAGATCTACAACGACCTCCGCGACACCGTGGTCAACCTCCCGGCCGGCTTCGCCGGCAACAACACCGCCGTCCCCACTTGCGCCGCCTCGGAACTCCTCGGCTCCAAGTGCCCGCTCGACACCCAGGTCGGCACCATCAGCCTCGAGCTCGACGCGATCACGGCGAAACCGGTCAAATACACCTTCCCCGTCTACAACATGGAAGTCACGAGCTTCGGCACCACCGCCGCGCTCGGCTTCAACGCCCTCAACACGTTCACCCAGCTCCTCGACGTCAGCGTCCGCCCGCAGGACACCGGCCTCACCGTCACCGCCCCCGCCATCGTCGCCGTCGCCGAACCCCGCGAAATCTCCGTCACCGTGTGGGGCATTCCCGCCTCCCACGAACACGACGCCCAGCGCGGCCAGCAGTGCGGCATCTTCAGCGCCGACCCCACCGCCGAACCGATCTGCGAAGGCGGCGGCGAAGCGGTCAACATCGCCCCCAGGCCCTTCCTCTCCAACCCGACCGCCTGCGCCGGACCGCTGCAGGCGACGATGGAGGCCGACTCCTGGGAGGAACCCGGCGCCACCCTGCTCGACGGCTCTCCCGATCTCAGCGACCCGCACTGGTCGCGGGCCAGCGCCGAAGTCAGCCCGATCGGCGAATGCGAGCGCGTCTCCTTCGACCCCTCGGTCGAAGCCGCCCCGACTACCACCGCCGCCGAATCGCCCACCGGCCTCGACTTCTCCCTCGACGTCCCCCAGACCTACGAAAACCCCTTCACGATCGCCACCTCCAACCTCCAGGACGCAAAGGTCACGCTGCCGGAAGGGATGACGGCGAACCCTTCCCTCGCGGCCGGCTTGGGGGCGTGCACTCCCGCACAGTACGCCGCCGAAACCTCCTCCTCGTTGCCGGGCGACGGTTGTCCGCCGGAATCGAAGATCGGCTCGATCGAAATCGAAACGCCGCTGCTGGCCGAAACGATCCCCGGCGCGATCTATATCGCCACGCCCTACGACAACATCCCCGAATTCGGCTCCCCCGAAGACCCGGGTGGGTCGCTGCTCGCGCTCTACGTCGTGGCAAAGGATCCGCGGCGGGGAATCGTGATCAAGGTCGCGGGAAAGATCACCCCGAACCCCGTGACCGGGCAGCTCGTGACGACGTTCGATCACAACCCTCAGCAGCCGTTCACCAGGTTCACGTTGAAGTTCCGCCCCGGGGCCACGGCACCGCTCGTGAGCCCCCCGACTTGTGGGTCCTACAGCGCCCAGGCGGAACTGTCGCCGTGGTCGGCGCCAACCGAACCGCGCTTCACCCCAAGCCAGCCATTTCAGATCACCCAAGGCGTCCACGAAGGCCCCTGCCCGTCTGGCGGTGTCCCACCCTTCAAACCGCAGGTGATCTCCGGCACGCAGAACAACGCCGGCGGCTCCCACAGCCCGTTCTACCTGCGAATCCTTCGTGAAGACGGCGAACAGGAGCTAACGCGTTTCTCAACGACCCTGCCGCCGGGATTGACAGGGAACCTCTCAGGGATCCCGTTCTGCCCCGACGCGAACATCCAGCTCGCCAGGGAAAAGACCGGCGCCCAGGAGGAGGCGGACCCCTCCTGCCCCGCCGTGAGCGAGATCGGGCACACGATCGTGGAAGCGGGCGTCGGGACGGTCCTCGCGCAGACCCCGGGGAAGATCTACCTCGCCGGCCCCTATAACGGCGCGCCGCTCTCGATCGTCTCGATCACCTCGGCGAAGGTCGGCCCGTTTGACCTGGGGACCGTCGTCATCCGCTTCGCGCTGGACATCAACCCAACCACGGCCCAGGTCGAAGTGAGCGCCAACCACTCCGATCCGATCCCGCACATCATCAAGGGGATCGTCGTGCACGTCCGCGACATCCGCGTCTACATGGACCGCGAAAAGTTCATCATCAACCCCACCAACTGCTCCTCGCTGCGGATCACGGACACGATCGACGGGGCGGGAGCGGACCCTGCCAATCCCGCCGATCAGGTTCCGGTGACGGTCGCCACGCCGTTCGAGGCCGCGGACTGCTCGAGTCTGCGGTTCAAACCCGACTTCGCCGTTACGACCAGCGCCCAAACAAGCAGGGCCGACGGCGCGAGCCTTACCGCGAAGCTCGCGATCCCCGCCGCGCTCGGTACTCAGGCGAACATCAGCAGGGTCAAAGTCGAACTCCCCGAGCAGCTCCCCTCCCGCCTGACGACGCTGCAGAAAGCGTGCACCGCTGCGCAGTTCGAAGCCAACCCCGCGGGGTGCCCGCCGGCGTCGATTATCGGGCACGCCAAAGCGATCACGCCGATCCTCCCGGTCCCGTTGGAAGGCCCGGCGTACTTTGTCAGCCACGGCGGCGAAGCGTTCCCCGACCTGGAGATCGTCCTGCAGGGCTACGGCTTCACGATCGACCTGACGGCCACGACGTTCATCAGCAAAGCCGGGATCACCAGCAGCACGTTCAAGACCGTCCCCGACCAGCCCGTCACGAGCTTCGAACTGACGCTTCCGGAGGGCCCCGACAGCGCGCTGACCGCGCTCGGCAACCTGTGCTCGGCCACGAAGACCGTGACGGTCAAGAAGAAGGTCACGGTCAAGGTTCACGGCCGCAAGAAGACGATCACCCGCAAGGTCAAAAAGCCCGAGCCCGCGACGCTGCGGATGCCGACCGAATTCGTCGCCCAGAACGGCGCCGAAATCCACCAAACCACACCGGTCACCGTCGCCGGGTGCCCGAAGAAGGCCGTGCGTGTGAAGAGGGCCAAGCACGGGGCCAAGAAGAACGGGAAGTGAGGATCAGTCGATCGAGCCGGACGCGGCGATCCACACGCTTTCGATCCCGAATACGCCGCAGAGGGTGTCGAAGTGGCTGTCGTAGTGCAGCACCCCCGCGCCGCGCTCGGCGGCCGCTGCGGCGATCAGGTAGTCGGCGGCGGGCAGGCGCCGTTCGCCGCGCAGGTCGCGTGAGGCACCGATGGCCGCGGTTCCGGCACGGCGCGTGACGGGCGCCGCCGGCAGGGCGGCGAAGGTTCGATCGAGGCTGGCGAACATCTCCTCATTGCGGGCGGCCGCGAGTAGCTCGAGCGCGACCACGGGGCACACGACGAGCAGGCCGCGCTTCACGGTTGCGGCCCAGCGGGCAAGCACGGCCGGGTGGTGCTGGCGGTTCCACGCCGAGGTGTCGAAGACGAGCGGCTCGCCCGAGCCGTAGGGCTCAGCGTTCGGCATGGAGGCGCTCGGAGACGGACCAGTCGTAGCCGTCGTCCTCGCCGTTGGCGATTCGCAGTAGGTGCTCGATCGCCTCGTTTCGCGCACCTCGTTCCGCGCGGATCGCCTCCGCGCCACGCAGCGCGAGGTCGTGCACGGCGCGCGACCGGGGCTTGGCCCCGCCCAGCTCCCTCACCGCGTCGGCCAGCTCGGAGTCGAGCGTGACCTGGATACGCGGCTTGGTGGATGGCATATCGGCAGGGTACCACGCGGGTGGTACACAGATCGCTCGCCCGGGTGGTGGGGAGGTTGGCTTGCGACTTGGGACTCGACAACTGGTTGCCGGTATGCGCCCGCTTCAGAGGCTGCCTTGGGCAGACGCCAGCTCTGTATCATGTCGAGCGCGTTCTCAGCACGGCCCAGCTTCAGGCGGTCGGTGTTGGCCCGAGCGCCGTGGCCGCATAGAGGAGCGCCTGGGTCCGCGCCACCGCTCCCACCGCCTCGTCGGGCACCAGCAGCGCGGGGTGATGCAGCGGGCGGGACGTGAAGTCCGGGGCGCCGTCGAGGCCGACGAAGGCCATCGCGATCGGCGCCAGCTCCGCGAAGAAGGCGAAGTCGTCCGAGCCGCAGGAGCGCCACTCCGGGGCGCGCTCGAAGCCCGCGCGCGCCAAAAGCCAGCGCGCCCGCGCGACGATGGCGGGGTCGTTGACCAGCGGCGGCTCGCCCGCGGTCAGCAGCACTCGCGCGCGACAGCCGTGCGCCGCGGCGACCCCCATGGCGACCTCCTCGACCAGCGCGCGCAGTGCCTGCCGGTCCTCGGGGAGGTGGGCGCGCAATGCGGCTCGGGCGCGCGCCTGAGCCGGAATCAAGTTCTCCGCCCCCCCGGCCTCCAGTACGCCCACCGTGAGCGTCGCCGCGTGCAGCGGGTCGATGCGCCGCCCGACCTGTGCGTGCAATGCCACCACGATCTGCGCGAGCGCGAGGATCGGGTCGGCTCCGTGGTGGGGGTAGGCGCCGTGGGTGGGTTTGCCCTCGACGACGATCTCCACCGCGTCGCACGAGGCGTTGACCGCGCCCTCGTCGAGCGCCACCGTGCCCCAGCGCAGCTCGGGGTGCACGTGCGCCGCCACGACTGCCTTCGGCCCCAGCTCCGCGAGTGGGCCGCGCGGGATCTCCAGAGGCGCGCCGGACGTCCCGGTCGCCGTCTCAGCGCCGTGGGCCAGTTCCCGCGCGCCCGAGGGGTAGGCCTCCTCGCTCGGCTGCAACACCGCCAGCAGCGGCGCCGGCAGCTCCTCCTCGATTGCGTGCGCCGCCCGGACCAGCGCCACCAGCGCCGCCATGTGCACGTCGTGCCCGCACGCGTGCATCACACCGCCCCTGGCGCTGAAGGGAGCGCCCGTGCGCTCCTCGATCGGCAGGCCGTCGAGCTCGGCGCGTACGGCCACCGGCGCGCTGCCGTCCTGCTCGTGCGGCCCCACCCTGGCGATGCGCCCAGTCCCCGCGACCGTCGCGCACGGCACCGGCAGCTCCGCGGCGACCGTCTCCGCCGTCCACTCCTCCGCGTGCGCCAGCTCCGGGTGTTCGTGCAGCCGGTGGCGCAGCTCCACCGCGCGCGGCAGCTCGCGCTCGATCCCTTGGAGCAGCTGACCCAGCACCGCGATGGCAGCCGATCCGGGCGAGGCGCCGCCGGCCGCCTCGGGGTCAGTAGATCGCGGCATAACGCCTGCACACCTCGCCGAGGTCGAGTTCGGCGACCGCGTCCAGCTCCGAGCGCTTGATACCGACATGGGCCTCGTACAGCGTTGCGCCCAGCCACCCGCGCACGATGTCGTCCTCGGCGAGCGCCAGGAGCGCATCATCCAGCGAGGCAGGCAGCGCGCCGACGCCGAAGCACTCGGCCTCGGTGGCGTCGAGGTGCGCGGGGTCGCGGTCGAGGACCGGCGGCGGTGCGAGGCGGGCGCGCACGCCGTCCAGGCCGGCGCGGACCAGTGCTCCGAGTGTCAAATAGGGGTTCGCGGCAGCGTCGGCGCCGCGGTACTCAAGGCGCAGCTGCCGAGCAAGATCGGGTGAGGGATTGGGGGAGGAGGGGGAGGGGGAGGATGATGCGGCGCCGTCCCCCGCGGCAAGCGCCACCAGCGGCGGGATGCGCAGCAGCGTTTCGCGGTTGCGCTCGCCCACGCACACCGCGCCCGCGCTCCAGCGGTGGGGGGTGAGACGCGCGGCGGAGATAGGGCTGGGGGCGCACAGCGCGCACAGCGCCCCCGCGTGGCTCAGGATCCCCGCCGCGAAGCGGCCCCCCAGCTCGCTCAGGCAGCCGGGGCGGCCCGCATCGTAGAGCAGCGGCGCGCCGTCGGCGTCGAGCAGGTTGAAATGGATATGCACCCCGTTGCCCGGCTGGTCGGGGTGCAGCAGCGGCGTGAACGTGGCGCGCAGCCCGCGCCGGCGGGCGACCTCGCGCACGACCTCCCTGAGCACCACGGCGCGGTCGGCGGCCGCGACCCCCTCTGCCGCTTCGACGGGGATCTCGAACTGGTGGGGGGCGAACTCCGCGAAGATCCGCTCCGGCTCCGCGCCCGCCTCGACCAGCGCGCCCATCGCCTCGGCCGCGAACGGTTCGGCGCGCCGCTGTGCCTCCAGCGAGAATGGCGCAGCCGCCGGCTCCAGGGAGGAGAACGACGCCCCCGCCGCCGCCTCCGGCGAAAAGGGCGCGCCCGACTCCCGCGAGAATGCCGCTGCCCCCGGCGCGGCGCTGATGAGCTGGAACTCGTGCTCGAAGCTCGCCACCACCCGCGCCCCAAGCTCGTGCTCCAGCTCCGCGAGCGCGTCGCGCAGGAAGCGCCGGGGGCAGCACTCCCACGGGGTGCCGTCGGTCTCGACGATGTCGCACAGCACCAGCTCCAGCGCGTTGGCGCCGGTGTCGGACATCCCGCTCCCGGTGTCCTGCGCCTCCACGCGCACGTGCGTGCCGGGGTCGGGCAGCAGACGCAGGTCCCCGGTCGAGTCAAACGGCGTGTGCTCGGCGAGCGGGCCGTGCGGGGTTAGCGACTGGTTGGCGGGCACCCAGCTCACGCCCGCCCGCAAGGTCTCCCCGAGCTCGGAGCTCAGCAGCGAGCGGCCGCGCACGATTCCGCCGAGATCGCAGCAAACCAGCGAGACCAGCTCAGTCGAGCTCACCGCGGTGCCTCGGCGGCGCCACACCAGCGGTTCGGCGTCCGGAGGCCATGTGGGGCGAGCGGTTCGGTTGCGCTCACCGGCCCATCTCCGCCAGCACCGTCCCGTTGTCCCAGATGCCCTCATGTAGCCCCTGCGCGCGCGCATCCACACGCACACGCGCGGCATCCGCGGCCGCGAGCACCACCACCACCCCTCCGGCCGGTTTGTCGCGCCGCTCGATCGCCGCGGCGAGACGCTCGGCCGGCTGCATGTGCACGCCGCCGTTGCCCAGCGAAGGGTAGGTGTCGGCCACGCCATAGAGGGTGCCGCGCGGGCCCCGCACGCGGCCGAACACGCACACGAAGTGCCCCACGTCCCAGTCGGGCGGCGGGCCGCTGCGCGCGCCATCGTAGAGGTGGTCGAGCAGCTGGTCCAGACGCGCCCGCCCGCCCCACAAATGGTGGGTGGCCAGATTGGCGATCAGCGTCACCGGGCGCTCAAGCGCCGCCACCAGCTCGAACAGGTCGCCAAGCGTCTGTGCCGTCCACGGGCCGCTGTAGGGGATCGCCGCGAGCGTCCCGCCGGCCAGGCGCTCGATCGCCTCCACCACGCCGGCGGCCGTCGTTCCCGACACGGCCGCATCCTCGACGAACGGCAGCGCCAGCCGGTAATCGCGCCGCCCCGTTTCGCCGTGCGGCAGGTGGCTGACGTCCGGCGTCGCCGAGACCACGCTCCCCGCCGCCAGCGCCACCACGTCCTGGTCGACGGGCTCGCGATCCGCCCAACCGTGCTCGTCCGGCTCCCCTTCGGCGTTTTCCTCTGCGTCTCCCAGCCAAGCCCTCCTAACGCGCTCGACCCCGCCCGCGCGCAGCGCCAGTGCCCCACAGAAGGCCCCGCACAGGTCGTCGCGCTGCGGCAGCTCCCGCGCGTGGAACGCCAGCAGCTCCCGCGCTCCTGGCAGGAGTGTCGTCTCCAGTGGCGGGGGCGCGGCCATCGAGCCAAATATACGGCGGCCCGTGGCGATCGCCGCCCCACCGGCCCGCGCATTGCCGTGTGCGCGGCGCCGGCCGCGGCTGGTCAGGTCTGCTCGGAGGAGGGGGGCAGCGCGAAGGCGCTCTTGCCGTCGCCCTCGCGCTTGACCCGTGTGACCTTCCGCTGGCGCGCGAGCTGGCTGAGGTTGGTGCGAATCTCCGAGGTGCTCATTGCCGTGACCATCACCAGCTCGGGGATCGTGTGTGAGCCGTGCTCCAGCGCCGCGACGATTGCGTGCCGGACGTCGCTGGGCGTAGCCGGCTTGCGCTCCGGCTCGGGCTCGAACTCGGGCTCAATGGCGGCAACCGGCTTGGGGACGGCCGCCGGGGGCGCCTCAACTGGGGTGGGCGCGGGCTGGGTGCCCAGCGTGGGCCGTGTGCGCAGCGTGGGCTGTGTGCGCAGCGTGGGCTGTGTGCGCAGCGTGGGCTGTGTGCGCAGCGTGGGCTGTGTGCGCAGCGTGGGCGTCGAGCCCAGAGTACGGTGCCGCGTGCGCGGCGCCGGCGGGGGCTCCGGGGGCGGATCATCGGCAGGCGCGGCCTCGAACGAATCGAGCGCGCTGTCTGCCTCCAGCAAGCGCTCGTGCTCGTCCAGCAACGGACGCAGCTCGGCCATGCGCTGCTGCAGTTCGGCGCGGATCCGCGCCAGCAGGTCAGTCTCCACCAAGATCCCTTCAGGCTTGAAATGCTCGATTACACAACTTCAGGCGCCAGCATATCCAGCGATTCGAGTGCGCCGAAGTGAGCCCATTTCATTGGCTTGCATCCGAGGCCGGCGGTGTCTACTCCGCCGGCTCCTCGACGGGCGCGACCGCGAACACCACGTGGCGGCGGGCCACCGCGAGGAAGGGGTGATCCTCTGGCGGGCCGCCGTCGAGCGGCTCGACGGTCACCTCGGTGAGCGTCAGGAAGTCGCGCTCGGAGGCGTTCAGTACGTCGGAGACGCGGCTGCGGTAGCCGTCGCGGGCGAGCGTGATCGAGCCTTCGATGCGGTGGCGGACGGTCTCCAGGCGGATGCGCTCCTGGCGGTGCTCCATGCTCACAGCTCCTCCTGCGGGATCGGGACCACGGCGGGGTCGGCCACGTCAGCCGCCGATGATGTGCTCTCGCGAAACCTGGGCGGGCAGCCCGGCTCGGGCGATCGGGGCGAGCGTGCCGTGGGCGCCGGTGGGGCGGTTGCGCTCGTCGCGCACGATGTACAGCGGCCGGTGCTTGACCTCGTCGTAGATGCGCCCCACGTACTCGCCGATCACGCCCAGCGCGATCAGCTGGATGCCGCCCAGCAACAGAATCGCGATCGTCAGCGAGCCGAAGCCGGGCAGGTAGGAGCCGGCGAAGTGCAGCCCGATCACGACCGGGATCGCGAAGAAGGCGAGGCCGGCGGACAGTAGCCCGACGTAGGTGGCGAGCTGCAGCGGCACATGCGAGAAGGAGGCGATCGCATCCAGCGAGAAGCGCAGCATCTTGCGCAGCGTGTACTTGGTCTCGCCGGCGTGGCGCGCGTCGCGCTCGTAGGGGACGGCGGTTTGCGTGAAGCCCACCCACACGGTCATGCCGCGCAGAAAGCGCGAGCGCTCGGTCATCGTCAGCAGCGCGTCCAGCGCGCGGCGGTCGAGCAGGCGGAAGTCGCCGGAGTTGGGCTCCAGGTCGACCTGGGCCAGCTTGTCGAACAGCTTGTAAAACCAGGAGGCGGTCGCCAGCTTGAAGGCGGTCTCGCCCTCGCGCTGCTTGCGCACCGCGTACACCACGTCGGCGCCGGCTTCCCAGCGGGCGACCATCGTGGGGATCAGCTCGGGCGGGTCCTGCAGGTCGGCGTCGATCATCGCCACCACGTCCCCCACCGCGTGCTCCAGGCCGGCGGTGAGCGCCGCCTGATGCCCGAAATTGCGCGACAGGTGGATGACCCTTACGCGCGGGTCCTCGGCGGCCATCCGGTCGAGCAGCTCGGGGGTGGCGTCGCTGGAGCCGTCGTTGACCAGCACCAGCTCGAAGGTGTAGTCGGCGACCGCGGCGCAGGCGCGGCGCACGAAGCGCTCGACCAGCTCCTCCTCGTTGTAGACGGGGGCGACGACGCTGAGCAGGGTGGGGCTGCGGGGGGAGTCGGACATGAGGGCTGGGAAAACTGCTTAAGTTGCAGGGGTGGGAAGCGTTGATGAGACAATCGACAGCTTAGAGGGTGGCGCAGCCGGCCAGCCGGCTGGCCGAAACGGGGATGCGAGCCGAAGGCGAGTGTCCCCCGGCTTCGGTCGGGCCCCTCTTCTGTCATCCATGGACAGGGCCACCGTAGTGGACGCCCCTAAGGCGAAGCTCAACCCCGCGCTCGTCGCGCAGTTCGTGAAGTTTGGGGTCGTGGGGGTGTTCAACACGCTGCTCAGCCTCGCGGTGTACGCGCTGCTGCTGAAGGGCTTTGGCGTCGAGTACCTGGCCGCGTCGGCGATCGGCTACGCGGTGGGGATGGTCAACGGCTTTCTGTGGAACCGCCGCTGGACCTTTCGCGGCCACGTGGGCGACGCGCTGACGCCGGTCCGCTGGATCGTGGTGCAGGGCTGCGGCCTGGCCGCCAACCTGGGGCTGGTGTTCGTGTTCGTGCACGACGCCGGCCTCGACAAGCTGCTCGGGCAGGCGTGCGCGACGGCGATCGTGGTGGTGTTCACGTTCATCGCCAACCGCGCCTGGACCTTCCGCATGGACCCGGCACCTCGACTGGGGAGCGAGGGGCCAGGCTCGCCAGCCTGATGGCCGGCGGCGCCGCTCTCTTAGCGCAGCACAACCAGCAGCGAGAGCCCGACGGGGATCCGCCCACCGCGGCCGATCGCGGCGGCCTCGAGGTCGAGCGGCCGTTGCAACAGCCAGTTCAGCGGCGCGGGCGGCACCCACAGGTCGAGGCTCGATTCGGTGGTGCCACGGTGCAGGCGCTCCAGCGCCCGCAGTGCGATCGCGACCGGCAGCAGCAGCGCGTTGAAGTGGGTGGCGTACTCGCACTCCCATCCGGCCGCGCGCGCGGCCTGCCCGAGCGTCGCGCGCGAGTAGCGGCGGCAGTGGTGGTTGATCTTGTCGTGCCCGCTCCACAGCCACTGGTAGGCGGGCACCGTTATCAGTAGCGCCCCGCCGGGCGCCAGCACCCGCCGCAGCTCGCGCAGCGCCCCGCGGTCGTCGGGCAGGTGCTCGATCACGTCGAGGCACACCGCGAGGTCGAACGAATCGGCGGCGAACGGCATCTCCATCACCGAGCCCTCCACCACCTCGCCGACGTGTCGCGCGCGCGCGACCTCCGCGCTGGTGGGCGAGATCTCCACACCGGTCACATCGCCGCGGCGTGCCAGCTCCACCATGTTGCGCCCGCTGCCGCAGCCGGCGTCGAGGATCCGCGCACGGGCCGGTAGGCCGAGACGCTCGATCGCGCGCTCCAGCACGCGGCGGCGGCCGCGATACCACCAGTGGCGGTCCTCCGCCCTGTGGGTCTGCAACTCGTAATCGCGGTTCACCGAGTGCATCTTTCCTAAAAGTCGCCCCCCAACACATTCCGGGGGCTCCCCAAATCAAACATCTGGCTATGCCCTTGACAGAAATCTTGGCATGCCATAAAATCAATCTATGGCAGCGCGCGAACACGAGCGGTCCTCCGCGGTGGAGGACTACTGCAAGGCGATCTTCACGCTGGAGTCCCGCGGCGATGAGCCCGTCTCCACCAACGCGCTGGCCGAGCGGTTGGAGATCACGCCGGGCTCGGTGTCGGCGATGCTGCGCAAGCTGGAGGAGCTGGGGCTGGTCACCCACGTCCCCTACCGCGGGGTGAGACTGACCGACAAGGGCCGCCGCGTGGCGCTCGAGGTGATCCGCCACCACCGGCTGCTGGAGCTGTTCCTCGCGGAGACGCTGCAGATGCCGTGGGACCGGGTGCACGACGAGGCGGAGGTGCTCGAGCACGTGCTCTCGGAGGAGCTGGAGCAGCTGATCGCCGCCAAGCTCGGCGATCCCACGCTCGACCCCCACGGCGACCCGATCCCGAGCGCCGACCTGCAACTGCGCGAACCAGAGACGCACAGCCTGGAGAGCCTGCAGGCGGGCGCCGAAGGGGTGTTCGTGCGCGTCTCCGACAGCGATCCGGAGATGCTGCGCTACCTCTCCCGGCGCGGCATCTCCCCCGGCGACCGTTTCGAGGTGCGCGACCGCCAGCCGTTCGGGGGGCCGCTGTTTGTGAGCTTTGGCGAGCAGGAGCACCCGATCGGCGGGCAGCTGGCGCGCGCGATGCGCGTGGAGCTCGACGGCGACCGCGAGGGGGCCACAGCGTGAGCGCGCAGCCCGCCGCGCAGGCGCCCG
Source organism: uncultured Solirubrobacterales bacterium (assembly GCA_963833205.1). Classification (GTDB taxonomy): domain Bacteria; phylum Actinomycetota; class Thermoleophilia; order Solirubrobacterales; family Solirubrobacteraceae; genus Palsa-744. Next base: position 434,789 of record CAWHWZ010000001.1, read on the forward strand.
CCGCGGCGCTCGAACTCGGCCCGAGCGCGCTCGAGAAGCTGCTGGCGCGCGGGCGCATTCGCGCCACGCTGGCGATGCTCGGCCCCGCGTTCGTGGCCGCCGTCGCCTACGTGGACCCCGGCAACTTCGCCACCAACATCCAGGGCGGCGCGCAGTTCGGCTACCTGCTGCTGTGGGTGGTGCTGGTCGCCAACGTGATGGCGATGCTGATCCAATACCTCTCCGCCAAGCTGGGGGTGATCACCGACCACAGCCTCCCCGAGCTGTTTCGCGCCACCTACCCCCGCCCCTTCGCCTGGGGTATGTGGGTGCAGGCTGAGGTGATGGCGATGGCGACCGACATCGCCGAGTTCGTCGGCGCCGCGCTGGGGCTCAACCTGCTGTTCGGAGTGCCGATGCTCACCGCGGGGTTGATGACCGGCGTGATCGCCTTCCTGATCCTCGGCCTGCAACGCCGCGGCTACCGCCGCTTCGAGCTGGCGATCACCGCGCTGCTGGGCGTGATCTTCCTCGGCTTCCTGTACGAGACGCTGCACATCGGCCCCTCCGCACGTGCGTCCTTCGGCGGTCTGGTGCCGCACCTGGCGGGCAGCGGCAGCCTCTACCTCGCGGTGGGCATCATCGGCGCCACCGTGATGCCGCACGTGATCTACCTGCACTCCGCGCTCACCAACGGGCGTACCCCCGTGCGCAACGACCGCGAGCGTGGGCGGGTACTGCGCTTCGAGCGCCTCGACGTGATCGTCGCGCTGGGCCTCGCCGGTCTGGTCAACATGGCGATGCTGGCCGTCGCCGCCAAGCTGCTGCACAACAGCGGCCACGCTGGCGTCAGCACGATCCCCGAGGCCCACGCCGCCTTCGGCCAGCTCGTCGGCGGCGGCGCCGCGCTGGCCTTCTCGGTCGCGCTGCTGGCCTCCGGCGCCTCCTCCTCGTCGGTGGGCACCTACGCCGGTCAGGTCGTGATGAAGGGCTTCATCGGGTTCAACATCCCGCTGCTGGCGCGCCGCCTCGTCACGATGGCGCCCGCGATCGCCGTGCTCGCCGTCGGTCTCGGCCCCACGCAGGTGCTGGTGTTCAGCCAGGTGGTGCTCTCCTTCGGCATCCCCTTCGCGCTGATACCGCTGGTGCTGCTCACCTCCAACCGCACCATCATGGGCGTGCACGTCAACCGGCTGCACACCACGGTCGCGGCCTTTGGGCTCGCCGGGCTGATTACCGCCCTGAACATCTTCCTGATCTACCAGCAGATCTTCTAGCCGCGCAGTAAAGCCCGGGGCGGGTTCCCGCCGTTTGGTGTGGAACCCGCCCCGGGGCGTTGATCGCGTGCCGCTCAGCCGGCGCGGCCCTCAGCGATGGTGGTGGTGGTGATGGTGATGGTGGTGATGCCTTTTATGACTGTGGGGTGGCCTGACGGTGAGGTTCTGGGCGATCACGATTGAGCGATGGACGGTGCTTGTCTGTACCACTGTCAGGTGTACCGGCAGCTTGCCGAACTGAGTGAGCAGGCTCCGCCCGGTTGCGTTGAGCGGGATCTCGATTGTCATGCGCTGACCGGCGGGGATCGTCAGCTTCGATGTGCCCACCGTCACCGGCGTGGAGCGCGTCCCGTGGTGGCGCCTCGCGGACACGGCGATCAGCCTGCCGTTGTGGGTCTTCTCGACGGTGATGAGCGTCGCTTCGATTTCACAGCTCGTTCCCGCGGGGCCCGAGCAGAGGATCGCGAAGCGGACCTGTCCGTTGGCTCCGCTGACGGAGCCCACCTGTTTGGCGTGGGCGACGGGCGGCACGGGCGTATAGGTCACGCCCACCGACTTTTCGGTGGAGAAGCCAGCCTGGTCGGTGGCGAGTGCCGTGATCGTGTTGACGCCCTTGTTGAGGGCGACGCTCGTGGACCACGCCCCGTTGGTTGCCACGCTCACCGCTTTACCGTCGACGGTGAACGAGGTGATCACGCGTTTGTCGGTGACCGTGCCGGAGACCGTGACGCTCGGGGTGGCGACCGTAGTGCCGCTCGCGGGAGACGCGATGCTGAGAGTCGGCGGTTCGCTCGCCGGATACCCCGCAAGCACCGCCGACGCCAGCGATTCGACTTCGGAGAGCTTGTAGGCCTGGATGAAGGCCATCCGCAGCGTGTAGGAGCCGCCCGCCGGGATCGTGCCCTGGTAGGGCATCTCGAACCCGTTGAGGCCTTCTTTGCTGGGGGTCGATTCAAGGTACACCGACAGCGGCCCGCTGGGCGGAGTGTCGTAGACGATCGCCCCCTGCGGGTGCGTGCCGTCTCCTTCGGCAAGCGTGGAGGCATCCTCCTTGTAGTAGATCCTGCCGAGACCCGGCGGCAGGCTCACCGTCTCTCCCTTGTTGGTAGCCGAGAACACGTTGGTGCCCGGAAACTGGTAGACGCCGCCCGCTTTGCTTTCGTTGACCGTTTCCTGGTCGTAGAGCGCGTTCAATGTATGTAGGACACCGTCGGTCGAGTGCCATGCGTCGGTCATCGACGCCACCTGATTGGCGTTGCTTGTCTGCCAGGTCCGTTCGAGCTGCACCCCGGTGGAGACGAAGCTCGCGCAGCTCGTCCGGGTAGGCCGATAGACGGCACCCGGGAAGCACTTGACGATCGGATCAACCTCATTGACGGTGACGAGACCCGTCGTTGGTTCGAAGGTCTTGGTCACCGTCACCTGGGGGGCGCCCGGGAGCAGCGCTTTGACTTTGAGTTCTTCTTCCAGTGCCCGCGCGGCACTGGGGCTGTAGGCGTCGGCGCCGTCGATCTGCAGCTCCGAGCGCGACGGTGATCCGGATGGAGGGAGGTTTTGCGCAAAGAGCGCCGCGTTGCAGAAGAACAGCGGTTCGCTGGTGGTCAGCTTTTCCGGAGCGTACAGGTACGAGAAGTTCAACCCGCAGTTGCCCACCGACTGGATGTCGAAGTAAGCGGACAGTGAACTCGGTTCGATCGTGTAGTCGTAGGAGTTGCTGATGCTCGGGAACAGTTTGAAACTGGAGCCGACGATGCGGGGCCCCTTGAAGGGATCTCCCGCTTCTTCGGTTGGCGTTCCCGGCGGATGGGCTTCGGCGTTGCCTTCAGGAACCGCGCGCAGCACGCAGGGGCCGTCGTGCAACAGGGACGCTTTGACTTCCACCGAGAATTTTTCCGAGCTCGGTTCCACTTTTTCAGCGAACGTGCTGTAGCTCGTGTTCGTGGCGCCCGTTCCGAAGTAGCAGCGCAACGAGACCTTCCCGGCGATGTTCGTTTCGCCTTCGACCTTGAAGGCGGGCGGCGGGGAGGATTCGCTTTCGTCGTTGAGCGCGTACGTCGGACCGGCGGGCGAGGTGATCTGCGAAGTCGGTTCGATCGCGCTGGCCGCCGCCACGGGGCCGGCCACGGCGAGCAGGGAGAGCGCGCCGGCCATCATCGCGACACGCCTCAGGGGATTCGGTAGCACGGTGAGCCTCCTGGATGCATGGGCATGGTTGGCTGCCGCTGTGCAAGCGACATCTGGCCGCTACGACACGGCAGCGTACGAGTAGTTGCGGCCAAACCTGTAAATGCCACAGGCGGCTAACATCGCTGAGCACACGGCCCGGCGAGAAGGAAGGAGCATCAATGGAGCAACTGCGAGGCCGCACCGCGCTGGTCACCGGCGCCTCCGGAGGACTCGGCGCCCACCTCGCACGCCGCCTGGCGCGCGAGGGCATGAACGTCGCGCTGGCGGCGCGGCGCGAGCCGGAGCTCTCGGCGCTCGCGACCGAGCTCGAGGCGCTCGGCGTGCGCGCCGCCGCGGTGCCCGCCGACCTCTCCGACCTGGAGCAGATCGACCCGCTGATCGAGCGCGCCGAGGCCGCGCTTGGGCCGCTCGACCTGCTGGTCAACAACGCCGGTGTGGAGATCACCAGCGACTTCTGCTCCTACACGCGCGGGGAGCTCACCGGGATGATCGACCTCAACCTCACGGCGCCGCTGCTGCTCACCCACCGCGTGCTGCCGGGGATGCTCTCCCGCGGCCGCGGCCACGTGGCGTTCATCGCGTCGATCGCCGGCAAGCTGGGCCCCGCCTATCAGGCGCCATACGCCGCCACCAAGGCGGGGCTGATCGGACTCACGCAGTCGTTGCGCGCCCAGTACCGCGGCGGGACGGTTGGTTTTTCGGTGATCTGCCCGGGCTTCATCGAGGGCGACGGGATGTACCAGCGGATGGTCGAAGAAGGCATGAAGTCAAATCGGCTGATGGGCGAAACCACGCTTGAGAAGGTGTGCGACGCGACCGTACGCGCCGTGCGCCAGGATCTCCCGGAGGCGATCGAGAGCGGCGCCCCGTTGCGCCCGGCGCTGGCGCTCACACAGCTCTTGCCCCAACTGGCGGAGCGCATCGCGCCGCGGTTCGGCGTGACCGAGATCTTCCGCCGCACTGCCGTTTCGCGTGGGCGCGGGGGCTGAGGCGCGGCGGGCTGGATTCAAACGGCCGCGCCGGACGCCCAAGCGATCTCTGGTTCAGGCGAAGGGGTCGCGCACGCGGACGCCGTCGAAGCGGCGGAAGTCGCGATCGTGGGTGACGATCGTGCGAACCCCGTGGCGGTGCATGAGCGCCACGATGTGTGCGTCGCTCACGAGATCGCCGCGCACCCGTTGCTCCTCGGCGATCTCGTGAAAGGCACTCCAAAACAGATCGTCCTCGCCGGGCGAGTACACGTGGTCGCGGCTCAGCAGAGAGCCGACCATCGCCAGCGCCTCCGCGGGGGGGAGTGGGTGGGGAAAGAGGCCTTCCCGAGTGGAGATCCGCAGGAAGGCCATCACGACGGGCCAGAACAGATAAACCACCTCGGGCCCCGCGGCCAGCTCGGCGAGCACCTGCCGAGCCCGTTCGTTGCGAGCGTCGTCGGCGTTCGCTGCGTAGAGCAGGACGTTGGCGTCCAGCGCCACGCTCACCGGTCGAGCCCGGCGAGGTACTCCCCATCCAGCATCCGGCCCAGCGCCTCCCTGTCGTCGAGGTCAATCCTGGGCCTACCCATATGTCTGCTCGGCCAGCGCAGCGGCTGCTCCGCACGAGGCCCCTGCTCGTGCAGGCCCACTGCCAGCACCTCGGACGCCACCCTCCCCATGCTCTTGTGCTCGTGCGCTCCGCGCCGGCGTAGCTCGCGGAGGACCGAGGCGTCGATGTCGAGCGTCGTGCGCGGCATGATGCCTTGATGTTAGCAAGCTTGGCATCAGATGCGTCGACTTGGTATCTTGCCCCCGCGAGCGTCCTAGGAAACCTCTGAGTATGCCGCCTCGCGCTCGGACGCCCCGTGCTCGGTGGCGGTTTCCTGATGGGCCTGTGGGGCGAGCAGGGGCTCGGCCACCAGCACCGTGAGCGCGACGGCGAGCGCGGCGACGATCAACCCCGCCCCGACCGTGAACGCCAGCTGGTAGCCGCCGGTCAGCGCCGCCGCTTGCGAGTGCCCGCTCGCCAGCAGGTGGTTGGTGTGGGTCGCCGCCAGCGTCGCCACCACCGCCAGTCCCAGCGCGCCGCCGACCTGCACCGTGGTGTTGACCAGGCCTGACGCCAGGCCCGCGTCGGCCGGGGTGGCACCCGACATCGCCAGCTTCATCAGCGCGGGGAACGCGCTGCCGATGCCTGCCCCCAACAGGATCATCGTCGGCAGGATGTCGCGCGCGTAGCTGCCGTGCACCGGCGCACGCGTGAACAGCGCGAGGCCCACCGCGATCGACACGAGCCCCGGGATCAGCGTGCGCCGCGCGCCGAAGCGCATGATCAGCGGTTCGGAGAGGCGCAGCGACATTGCCCCCATCACCACCGTCGTCGGCAGGAACGCCAGGCCGATCTGCAGTGCGTCGTAGCCCAGCACCTTCTGCATGTACAGCGCGCCGAGGAAAAACACCGAGAACATCCCTGCCACCGTCAGCGCCTGGATCAGGTTGGCGCCGCTGACGTTGCGCGAGCGGAAGATCCGCAGCGGGATCAGCGGCGTGCGTGCGGTCGCCTCGCGCGCCACAAACGCCACCAGCAGCGCCAGCGACACCGCGCCGAGCTCCAGTGTTTTGGCCGCGCCCCAGCCGTCTTCGGCCGCCGGCTTGACGATCGTGTAGACGCTCAGCATCAGCGCGCCGGTGATCAGCACCGCCCCCGGGATGTCCGCGCCCTCGCGCCAGCCCACGCCTCTGTCGGGCGCGATCAGCCGCCGCGCCAGCAGCGCCGTGGCGATCCCGATCGGCACGTTCACGAAGAAGATCCAGTGCCAGTCGAGCGCCTGCGTGATCACGCCGCCCGCCAGCAGCCCGATCGAGCCGCCCGCGGAGGCGACGAACGCGTACACGCCGATCGCCTTTGCCTGCTCGTGGGGCTTGGGGAACATCGTCACGATCATCCCCAGCCCTACCGCCGAGGTCGCGGCGCCGCCGGCGCCCTGCACGAAGCGCGCCGCCACCAGCATCGTCTGGTCCTGCGCCAGGCCGCACACCAGCGAGGCCGTCGTGAACACCGCCAGGCCCCACACGAACACACCCCGGCGGGAGGTCAGGTCGCCGAGGCGCCCCGCCAGCAGCAGCAGGCCGCCGAACGCGATCAGGTAGGCGTTGATCACCCACGCCAGCGCCGACTGCGTGAAGCTGAGCTCGCGCTGGATCGTGGGCAGCGCCACGTTCACGATCGTGCCGTCCAGCACGATCATCAGCACCCCCGCGCACAGCACGTACAGCGCCAGCCACCGCTCGCGGTCGCTCATGTCCGGCTGGCTCTCGGTGGTGGATGTCGGCGCGTCGTCAAGCATCGCCCGCTCTCCTTGCCGTCGGGTTCGAGGTCCGCTCCGCCGGGTCCCAGGGCGGAGCTACTACTGATAGCAGCCGCCTCAAGGGGGCCTGCGCCGTGGCTGAGAGCCGCGGCGCAGGACGAGCCCCGAGCCCCGCGGGCGGAGCGCGAACCCTCGCCTACTGGGTGCCCTGGCGCTGGCGCGCCGCCGCCAGCAGCAGGCGCTGCTCGGCGGAGGCGATCAGCCGCCGCGTGCGATCGACGGCGTCCACGCTCACCGAGATGCTGTCGATGCCGAGGTTGACCAGCAGCTCCGCGTACTCGGGGTGCACCGACGGCGCCTGCCCGCAGATCGAGGTGCGCAGGCCCAGCTCGCGCGCGCGGGGGATCAGCGCCGAGAGGTAGTCGACCACCGCCGGGTCGCGCTCGTCGAAGGTCGCGGCCAGCACCTCCGAGTCGCGGTCGGCGCCCAGCATCAGCTGTGTGAGATCGTTGGAGCCGATCGAGATGCCGGTGATCCCCAGGCGCGCGTAGCGCTCGAGGTTGAACAGCACCGAGGGCACCTCCGCCATGATCCACAGCTCAAAGCCGCGCCGGCGCAACAGGCCCGAGGCGGCCACCAGTTCGCGGCAGCGTTCGAGCTCCGCGGCGGTGCGCACGAACGGCAGCATCACGTGGAAGTTCTCGTGGCCGGCGTCCCACACGCTGCGCACGGCCTGCATCTCCAGCGCGAACACCTCCGGCTCCTGGATGTAGCGCAGCGCCCCGCGGTAGCCGATCATCGGGTTGGACTCCTGCGGCTCGAAGCGCTCGCCGCCGCGCAAACCGCGGAACTCGTTGGTGCGGAAGTCGATCGTGCGGTAGGTCACCGGCCGCGGCGCGAAGCCGGCGGCGAACGTGCCCAGCGCCTCGGCCATGCGCGCCACAAACTCCTCCTCGCGGCCCTCCTCGATCAGCTGCTTGGGGTGGGTGTCTTCCAGCGCCTCCATCACCATCAGCTCGGCGCGCAGCAATCCGACGCCGTCGACCTCCAGCGCCGCCGTGCGCTGCACCTGCGATGGCTCGGAGAGGTTGACGAGCAGGTGGGTGGCCGTGATGGGTACCCCTCCCCCTCCTCCTCCCCCTCCTTCCCCGGCACCCGCGGCGGCACCGGCCCCGGCGGGCGCCGGGGTGCCCTGGTTGGGGGCCACGCTCGCGATGGTGCCCTCCAGCACCGTTCCGTGCGTGGCGTCGACGGTCACCAGCTCGCCGTCGCGCAGCCGCCGCGTGGCGTCGCCGGTGCCGACGATGCAGGGGATGCCCAGCTCGCGCGAGACGATCGCCGCGTGGCAGGTCATGCCGCCGGAGTCGGTCACGATCGCCGCCGCCCTGCGCATCAGCGGCACCCAGTCGGGCGTGGTCATGTGCGTCACCAGCACCTCGCCGTCGTGGAACGCCGCCGTGTCGTGGGGGTCGGCCAGCAGGTGCACGGCGCCGCTCGCGCTGCCGGGCGCGGCGCCGAGCCCGTGCACCAGCACCTCGCCGGCGCCATGGCCGGGCGCGGCGATCGTCGTGATCGGCCGGCTCTGCAGCATCCACGCGCGGCCGGCGGGGTCAAACGACCACTCGGTGTCCTGGGGGCTGCCGTAATGTTTTTCGATCGCCAGACCCAGCCGCGCCAGCTCCAGCACCTCGTCGTCGCTCAGCACCGGCCGCATGCTCTCCTGCGGGCTCAGCTCCCGCGTTACCGTGCCGCCGCCGGCGGCCGGCTCGATCGTCAGCTCCTTGGGGCGCACCGAGCGCGTGGTGATCGCCAGGTCGCGCTTGCGCACCACGTAGCGATCGGGCGAGACGCTGCCCGACACGACCGCCTCGCCGAGGCCGAAGGAGCCCTCGATCACCAGCTCGCCGCGCTCGCCGCTGGCGGGATCGACGGTGAACATCACGCCCGCGCGGGTGGAGGGGATCTGGATCTGCACCACCACCGCGATGTCCATGTCGGCCTGGCTGAAGCCGCGCTGGCCTCGGTAGTAGATCGTGCGGGCGCCAAACAGCGAGCCCCAGCAGCGTTTCACCGCGTCGATCACGGCCTCCCTGCCGCGCATATTCAGGAAGGTCTCGTTCATGCCGGCAAACGAGGCCGACGCGGTGTCCTCGGCGGTCGCCGAGGAGCGCACCGCGACCGCGACCGCGGGCTCGGCCTCGCCGCCGCCGCCGCCATTGCCGGCGTGGCCTGCGTTTGCGCTTGTGTCCCAGGTACGGGCCTCCGTTGCGAGCGCCCGGTAGCCCCACGTGATCGCGTCGGCCAGTGCGGGCGGCATCGGCGCGTCGAGCACCGCCTGGCGGGCCGTGGCCGCCGCCTCCTCCAGCGCCGCGCTGTCCTCGACGTCGATGCCTTCGAGGATCTCCTGCAGCCGCGTGCGCACGCCGCCCTGCTCGCAGAAAACCGCGTACGCGGGCGCCCCCACCACGAACCCGGGCGGGACCGGCAGCCCCGCGGCGGTGAGCTCGCCGAGGTTGGCGCCCTTGCCGCCGGCGTATGCGACGTCGTCGCGGCCGAGCTCTGAGAAGGGGCGTGTGGGGGCGTCGGTGGCGAGTGTGCTCATACCCGGATCCTTGAGTTGCGGGGCGGTGACAGCGTGCCGGCCAACTATCCCGCGCACGCGCCGGCGCGGCATCCGTGGCGTGCCGAGCACGCGGTGCGGGCTACTACCGATGCAGCAGCGCGCCATGCGGATGAGCATGACTGGGGTGAGTCAGACGGTCGCCTACCCCGAGGCCAGCGAGACCGACGTCGCGCTGCGCGACGGCTCCACGCTGCACATCCGCGCGGTCACCGCCGAGGATCGCCCGGCGATCGAAGTCTTCCTCAAAGGGCTTTCGCGGGAGTCGATCGGCTTTCGCTTCTTCGGCGCCGTCAACCTCGACTGGGTGGCGGGGTGGTCGGTGGACGTGGACTACGCCGACCGCCACGCGCTGGTTGCCGTGTTCGGTCCCCGCCACCGGATCGTGGCGCACGCGGCGTACGTGCGCACCGGCAGGGAGCGCGCCGAAGTGGCCTTCCTCGTCGACGACGCCTGGCAGGGCAAGGGGATCGCGACGATTATGCTGGCCCACCTCGCCGCGGCGGCGCAGGAGCACGGGATCGCCATCTTCACTGCCGAGGTGCTGCCCCACAACCACCGCATGATCGAGGTGTTCCGCGACAGCGGCTTCCCGGTGGCGCGGCGCTCGGGCGGCGAGGTGATCGAGATCGAGCTGCCCACCTCGCTCTCGGCGCCGGCGCTGGAGCGCTTCCAGCGGCGCGAGCAGACCGCGGCGGTGGCGGCGCTGAAGTGCTTCCTCGCGCCCCGCGCGGTGGCGGTGATCGGCGCCTCGCGCCGGCGGCACACGGTGGGCGCGGAGATCGTGCGCAACCTGCTCGCGGGCGGCTTCACCGGCACCGTGTACCCGGTCAACCCCAACGCCCACACCATCCAGGGCCGCCGCGCCTACCCCTCGATCGGGGACCTGCCCGCCCCGGCGGAGCTCGCGGTGGTGGCGGTCCCCGCCGCGCAGGTCGCGGAGGTCGCGCGCGAATGCGCGCAGGCGGGCGTGCACGCGCTGCTGGTGATCTCGGCGGGCTTCAGCGAGATGGGCGCCGAGGGCGCGGCGCGCCAGCGCGAGCTGCTTGAGATCTGCCGCGAGAGCGGCATGCGGATCGTCGGCCCCAACTGCCTCGGCGTGCTCAACACCGCGCCCGACGTGCGCCTCAACGCCACCTTCGCCGCGGGCGCGCCGCTGGCGGGCCGCGTGGGCTTCCTCTCCCAGAGCGGCGGCCTGGGGATCGCGATCATCGAAGCGGCCAGCCGGCTCGGCCTCGGCCTCTCCTCGTTCGTGTCGGTCGGCAACAAGGCCGACATCTCCGGCAACGACCTGCTGCACTACTGGGAGCACGACCCCCACACCGACGTGGTGCTGCTGTATCTGGAGTCCTTCGGCAACCCCCGCCGCTTCGCGCGCATCGCGCGGCGCGTCAGCGCCGTCAAGCCGATCGTCGCGGTCAAGAGCGGCCGCTCGGCGGCCGGCGCGCGCGCCACCTCATCGCACACCGGCGCGCTGGTGTCGGCCTCCGACGTGACGGTGGACGCGCTGTTCGCCCAGGCCGGCGTGATCCGCACCGACACCATGCACGAGCTGTTCGACGTCGCCTCGCTGCTGTGCTCCCAGCCGGTGCCGCGCGGCGGGCGGGTGGCGATCGTCACCAACGGCGGCGGGCCGGGCATCCTCTGCGCCGACGCCTGCCAGGCCGGCGGTCTGGAGGTGCCGCAGCTCTTGGAGAAGGTGCGTCGCGGGCTGTCGCGCATCCTCGCCCCCGAGGCATCCACGGGCAACCCGATCGACATGATCGCGACGGCCTCCGCGGAGGACTACCGCCGCACGATCCAGCTGCTGGTGCAGGAGGACGCGGCCGACGCGATCGTCGCGATCTTCGTGCCCCCGCTGGTGACCGCGGCGCGGGACGTGGCGCGCGAGCTGCGAAGAGTGGCCGCGCGCATGCGGGGGGTCACGCTGAGCGCCGTGTTCATGACCAGCGAGGGCGCCCCGCCGGAGCTCAACGACGAGGGCGAGGGGCCGCGCCTGCGCATCCCTGCCTTCTACTTCCCCGAGGACGCCGCGCGCGCGCTCGCCCACGCGGCGGGCTATGCGCGCTGGCGCGAGCGCCCCCAGGGCGGGTATCCCAAATTGGACGGCTGCCGCCCGGAGGAGGCCGCGGCGATCGTCACCCGCGCGTTGGGGGCAATGGGGATCGGCGCCGCGGGCGCGCGCCCCCCGGCCGCGGGGGCTGGGGGCGGCTCGGCGGCCGGCGGCGGCTGGCTGGACCCGCGCACGCTCGCCGCGCTGCTCGACTGCTACGGCCTGCCGCTGCTGCCCACGCGCGTGGCGGCCAACGCGCGCGAGGCGGTTACCGCCGCGGCCGAGATCCGCGGCCCGGTGGCGCTCAAGGCGGTGGCCGAGGGCCTGCTGCACAAGAGCGACGCCGGCGGCGTGCAGCTGGGGTTGGAGGGGGCCGAGCAGGTGCGCGCGGGCGCGCGGGCGATCAGGCGGGCGGTGTCGGGCGCCGGGCACCACCTGGAAGGGATGCTCGTGCAGCCGATGGCGCCGGCGGGCGTGGAGCTGCTGATGGGCGTCGTGCACGACGAGAGCTTCGGCCCGGTGATCGCCTGCGGCGCGGGCGGCGTCAACGCCGAGCTGCTGCGCGACGTGGCGGTGCGGATCACGCCGTTGACCGACCTCGACGCGGCCGAGATGCTGCGCTCGCTGCGCACCTTCGCGCTGCTCGAGGGCTACCGCGGCACGGCCCGCTGCGACGTGGCGGCCGTCGAAGACGTGCTGCTGCGCCTCAGCGCGCTGGTGGAGGCGCACCCCGAGGTCGCCGAGCTCGACTTCAACCCGGTGCTCGTCGGCCCCGAGGGCGCGAGCATCGTCGATGCGCGCGTGCGGCTCGCCACGGTAGCGGCGCCGCGTCCGACGGGGTCGGTGAGCTGAGATGTTCCAGGTGCGCATCCACGGCCGCGGCGGTCAGGGCGTGGTGACGGCGGCGGAGCTGCTGTCGCTGGCGGCGTTCGCCGAGGGCCGCCACGCGCAGGCCTTCCCCAGCTTCGGCTCGGAGCGCACCGGGGCGCCGGTGGTGGCGTTCTGTCGCATCGACGAGCGCGAGATCCGCACGCGCGAGCCGATCTCCGCGCCCGACGCGCTGATCGTGCAGGACGCCACGCTGCTGCACCAGGTGGATGTCTTCGGCGGGTTGCGCGCCGATGGGTACGTGCTGATCAACTCCGTGCGCACCTTCGCCGAGCTGGGGCTGGGGGAGTGGGCGGGCGCGTTCGCGCGCGAACGCGTGCTGACGGTGCCCGCCACCGAGATCGCGCGCGAGCACCTCGGCGCGCCGCGGCCCAACGCGGCGCTGCTGGGCGGGCTGGCGGCGCTGACCGGGGTGGTGGGGCTGGCAGTCGGTGGCGCGCGCGATTGAGAAGCGCTTCGCCCCCACGCTCGCCGCGGCCAACGCCGCGGCGGCGAGCGCGTGCTACGAGCTTGTGGGTCGGGAGCTGGAGATGCTTGCCCATGCGTGAGCCAGCGAGGACGCATGCGGGTGCGGGCGCGGCGTCGCATGCGGGTGCGGGCGCGGCGGAGGGCGCGCGCGATGCTTGAGCAGCTGGAGGGCTCCAGGGCGGTCGCCCGCGCGGTGGCGCTGTGCCGCGCGGAGGTGATCCCGGCCTACCCGATTTCACCCCAGACCCACATCGTCGAGGCACTCTCGGCGATGGTCAAGAGCGGCGAGCTCTCGCCGTGCGAGTTCGTCAACGTGGAGTCGGAGTTCGCCGCGATGTCGGTGGCGATCGGTGCCAGCGCCACCGGCGCGCGCACCTACACCGCGACCGCCAGCCAGGGTCTGTTGTATATGGCGGAGGCGCTCTACAACGCCTCGGGACTCGGGCTGCCGATCGTGATGACGGTCGCCAACCGCGCGATCGGCGCGCCGATCAACATTTGGAACGACCACTCCGACTCGATGTCCCAGCGCGACTCGGGCTGGCTGCAGCTGTACGTGGAGTCCAACCAGGAGGCGGTGGACACGCACATCCTCGCGTTCCGCCTGGCCGAGGAGCTCTCGCAGCCGGTGATGGTGTGCATGGACGGCTTCATCCTCACCCACGCCTTCGAGCAGATCGACATCCCCAGCGCGGCGCAGGTGGATGCGTTTTTGCCGCCGTACGAGCCGCGCCAGGTGCTCGACCCCGACGAGCCGGTCACGATCGGCGCGATGGTCGGGCCGGAGGCGTTCACGGAGGTGAAGTACCTCGCCCACCTCAAGCAGATGCAGGCGCTCGATCTGATCCCCGAGCTGGCCGTGGAGCTGGGCCAGGCGCTGGGGCGCCAGCCGGTGGGCCTGCTGCGCGGCTACTGCGCCGAGGATGCCGAGACGATCGTGGTGGCGCTGGGCTCGGTGATGGGCACGATCGAGGACGCGGTGGACGAGCTGCGCGCGCGGGGCGTGAGCGTGGGCGCCGTCGCGATCAAGGCGTTCCGGCCGTTTCCGCTGGCGGAGGTGCGCGCGGCGCTCCGCCACGCCCGGCGTGTGGTGGTGATCGAGAAGGCGTTCGCGGTCGGTCTCGGCGGGATCGTCTCCCAGAACGTGCGCAACGCGCTGGAGCACGACACACTCCACCAGCGGCCGGCGGTGCACACTGTGATCGCGGGTCTGGGGGGCCGCCCGATCACGCAGACCTCGCTCGTGCGCCTGCTCGGCGAGGCCACGGCGGAGGGTCTGCCCCACATGAGCTTCCTGGACCTCAACCACGAGCTGATCGAACGCGAGCTGGCGCGCACGCGCGAGCGCAGGCGCTCGGGGCCGCACGCTGAGAACATGCTGCGCGACGTCGGCGCGATCGCGGCGGGGCCGGTGTAGAGGATGGCCGTGCGCCCGATCAAGTTCTACCAGGTGGGCTCCTACGCGGCGGGCAACCGGCTGCTGGACCCCGAGCAGCGCTCGGTACAGTCGGATCCCGGCCGCTGCAACGCGATCACCAAGGGCCACCGCGCCTGCCAGGGCTGCGGTGAGGTGCTGGGCGCGCGCTACGCGCTGGACGCCGCGATGCGCGCCACCGGCGGCCGGCTGATCGCCGCCAACGCCACGGGCTGTCTGGAGGTCTTCTCGACCCCCTACCCCGAGTCTTCGTGGCGTCTGCCGTGGCTGCACTCGCTGTTCGCCAACGCCCCCTCGGTGGCCACCGGGATCGCCGCCGCGCTGAAGGTGAAGGGCCGCGAGGACATCCGCGTGGTCGGCCAGGGGGGCGACGGCGGGACCGTGGACATCGGCCTGGCGTGCCTGTCGGGGATGTTCGAGCGCGGCGACGACGTGCTGTTCATCTGTTACGACAACGAGGCCTACATGAACACCGGCGTGCAGCGCTCGGGCTCCACGCCGGCGATGGCGCGCACGATGACCACGCAGGCGGTGGGACGGCACCCCGGTCAGGCGTTCGGCCAGGGCAAGAGCCTGCCGCTGATCGCGATGGCGCACGAGATCCCCTACGTCGCCACCGCCACGGTCGCCGACCTGCGCGACATCGAGACGAAGGTGGAGTACGCGATGGGGCTGCACGGCCCTCGCTACCTGCACATCCTCGTCACCTGCCCGCTCGGCTGGAGTTGCGCCTCCGCGGACTCGATCAAGGTGGCACGCCTGGCCAAAGAGACCGGCCTGTTCCCCGTGTTCGAGGCCGAGCACGGTGAGCTGACGGGCGCCACGAAGATCCGCCGGCGCCGGCCGGTGGAGGAGTACCTGCAGCTCCAGGGCCGCTACGCGCACCTCTTCAAGCCGCGGCGCGACGAGCAGGCGATCGCCCACATCCAGGCGCTGGCCGACCGCAACATCAGGCGCTTTGGGTTGGAGGGGGAGGGGGAGGGGGAGGGAGTAGTTGCCGGCATCCCCGGTCCGCCCGGCCGGAGGACGGCGTGATGGACAAGCCGTTCGCGATCACGCTGGACGTCGGCTCCAGCCTCGCCAACAAGACCGGGGCGTGGCGCGACGAGCGCCCGGTGTACGTCGACCGGATGCCGCCCTGCAACAAAGCCTGTCCGGCGGGCGAGAACATCCAGCAGTGGCTGTATCACGCCGAGGGCGGCGACTACGAGGCGGCGTGGCGGGAGATCGTCAAGGACAACCCGTTCCCGGCGGTGATGGGGCGCGTCTGTTACCACCCCTGCACCAGCGTGTGCAACCGCGCGCAGCTGGATGAGGCGGTGGGGATCAACTCGGTGGAGCGCTTCCTCGGCGACGAGGCGATCCGCCAGGGCTGGAGCGTGCAGGCACCCGCGGAGCGTACGGGCGGGCGCGGCGAGCAGGTACCCGCGACGCGCAGCGGAAAACGCGTGTTGATCGTCGGCGCCGGGCCGTCGGGGCTCGCCGCCGCCCACCACCTCGCGCTGCGCGGCCACGAGGTCGAGATCCACGACGCCGGGCCGCGGCCGGGGGGCATGATGCGCTACGGGATCCCCGCCTACCGGCTGCCGCGCGAGGTGCTGGACGCGGAGATCGCACGGGTGCTGGCGCTCGACGCGGTGACGCTGCACAGCGACGCGAAGGTGACCGACATCGTCGCGAGCATGCGCGAGGGCGCCTTCGACGCGGCGTTTCTCGCGCTGGGCGCTCACATCGGCCGCCGCGCCTACATCCCCGCGGGCGACTCCGCGCGCATCCTCGACGCGGTGTCGCTGCTGCGCGGGATGGAGGAGGGGGAGCGCCCACGGCTGGGACGCACCGTGATCGTGTATGGCGGCGGCGACACCGCGATGGACGCCGCGCGCACCGCCCGGCGCCTCGGCGCGCACGACGCCACGGTCGTCTACCGCCGCACGCACGAGCGGATGCCCGCGCACGAGGCCGAGGTGCGCGAAGCCCAAGAGGAGGGCGTGACGATGCGCTGGCTGTCGACGATCAAGAGCGCCGGCGAGCACAGCGTGGTGGTCGAGCGGATGGAGCTGGACGACACCGGCTTCCCCCAGCCCACGGGGGATCTCGAGGAGTTGACGGCCGACGCGGTGGTGCTGGCGCTCGGCCAGGAAGCCGACCTTTCGCTGCTGGAGGGCCTGCCGGGCATCCAGGTGCAGGACGGCGTCGTGCAGGTGGCCCCCAACATGATGACCGGCCTCCCCGGCGTGTTCGCGGGGGGAGACATGGTGCCGGCCGAGCGCACGGTGACGGTCGCCGCCGGCCACGGCAAGCGCGCCGCGCGCCACATCGACGCGTGGCTGGCGCAGCTGCCGGAGGCGGTGCGTGCCGCCGCCCCGACCCCCCGGCACGAGCCGGCGGGCTTCGACGTGCTCAACACCTGGTACTTCGCCGACGCCCCCGCCACCGAGGCGCCGCGCCTGGACGCGATCCGCCGCCAGTCGAGCTTCGAGGAGGTGCAGCAGGGTCTGGACCCCGACAACGCGCTGTTCGAGGCCCGCCGCTGCCTCTCCTGCGGCAACTGCTTCGAATGCGACAACTGCTACGCCGTGTGCCCCGACAACGCCGTGATCAAGCTGGCCCCCGGCGAGCGCTACGAGATCGACTACGACTACTGCAAGGGCTGCGGCCTGTGTGCCGAGGAGTGCCCGTGCGGGGCGATCAGGATGGAGCCGGAGCCGAGTTGAGGCGACGCGCCCGCGGTCGCGTCGCAGCATGTGACACGGTGTGACACCCGGTGGTAGGATGTTGGCGTGAGCGATCATTTCACTCTGCGGTTGCGCCCCGGGGCCGGCGAGCGGCTGCGGATGCACGCCCGGCGAATGGGCTACGCGCCGCGGGCGCTGGCGCAGCGTTATGTGGATGAGGGCCTGCGCCAGGAGGAGCATCCGCTGGTGCGTTTCGCCGACGGGCCGAGCGGCCGGCGTGCCGCACTGGCTGGCAGCGGCCTGGATGTGTGGGAGGTCGTCGCCACGGCCAAGGAGAGCGAGAACGATCTCGAGCAAACCGCGGCGCTGCTGGAGATCCCGCTCGGGCTGGTGCAGGCGTCGATCGCCTATTACGGCGCCTACCAAGAGGAGATCGACGCGCAGATCGCCGACAACGAGGCAGAGTGGGAGCGCGGCTACGCCGCATCGCAGGCCGGGCGGAGGGCGCTGGAAGGGTGAGGGTGCTGCTCGACGAGCAGCTCTCAGGGCTGATCGCGCGGCTGTTGCGCGAGCGCGGACTGGACGCAGAGGCTGTGGTGGAGAGGACCGATCTACGGCAGGCGCCCGACCACGAGGTGGTTGCCACGGCGTGGCGGGAGGAGCGCGCGGTGGTCACCAACAACGTCAAGGACTTCCGTCCGCTCGCGGCCGAGCGTGTCGCCAGCGGACACGGTCACACCGGCCTGATCCTTCTACCCGCCGGCCGTAGTCGCAGCCGCGGGGCAACCGGCGCGATCGCGGATGCGATCGAGTCAGTGATGCGAGCCCATCCCGACGGCATCCCGAGCGCGGAGTATTGGATCGCGCCGTGGTCGTGAGATGTGCGGCGCCAGGCGAACGCTACGCGGGCGCCGCCGGCTGCCCCGGCACGACGCGGTCGCGGGCCTGTTCGCGCAACACGGGGCTCCAGTGCTCGGGATCGCGCTCGGCCTGCTCGCGCGCCCAACGGAAGTGGTGGATCGCGGAGCGGCGCAGCGGCTCGCCGAGCAGCAGGCCCGCGAACGCCCAGCGCCACGCGTGGCGTGGGGTGTCAAGCGCGAGCGCCAGCGCGCCCGCCAGCACCCATAGCTGCAGAACCCGGTTGTAGGCGGGCAGCCGCTCGGGCGTCATGCCCTCCGCCTCAACCAGATGGGGGATGCCGCCGCGCAGCTCCCAGGGCCACTCGACGAAGTGCACGATCCCGCCGGCGAGCCCGGCGCCGTTATTGAGCGCCAGCCACTTCTCAATTGCCTCGCCCTCGCCCAGCCACGCGGCCGCGGCCCACGCGGGCAGCCCCGCGGCCCACAGCGCCACCGCGCCGCGCCGGCCGATGAACGGCTCGAACACGAGCCCCACGCCGGCGCGAACCTCGAAGGTGTGATGCGCGGCGGTGCCGAATGCGTTCATCACCGTGAACGGGCGGCGTGGGCGGAGCGCTCTCAGCGACGCGCGTAACGCCATGCGTCGCAAGGCAGGGCTTTTCAGTACCAGGCCCATCGCCATCACCGTCGCTTTCCGTGGCATCGTGCTCCTTCTCTACCCGGATGGCGCCATCCAGGTGGCGTCGTCGAGTTGTGGTGGGTGGTTGAAGTCCTCGGGGTGCGCGAGCACCAGGGCTGCCGCCTCATCCATGCGCGGCGTGGCAAGCGCGCCGGCCGCGGTGAGACGTGCCGCCTCCGCGAGCACCGCATCGAGCGCGGCCCAGCCATCCTCGCCGGTGAAGGCGACGGCGAAGGGGTGGAACAGCAGCGCAAGGTGGCCGCGGCGAGCGGCGTGTGCGCGCAGGGCGGCGATCATCTCCTCGCCCATCCGCTCGGCCCCGTATGGCTCGGCGTCGCCGCGGTAGCGTTCGCGCAGCCCGGCGAACTGCGCCAGGAACGCGTAGGCGTCGAGGAGCTGCCAGCGGAACGGCAGCACCGCGAGGCCGGCGAGCACTCCCTCGCGCTGACCGGCGGGGGAGACGTAGCTATAGCCGCGCTCGGCGAGCAGCGAGAGCGTGCGCGCCGTCAGCCCGCCGCCGGGAGGGCGAAAGCCGCGCGGCTCCAACCCGATCGAGCGCATGGCCTCCGTGGCGCGGTCCAGCAATGCCACCTCGGTGGCGGCGTCCAGCGCGGCCCACTCCTCGTGGCGCCAGGCGTGCACCGCGACCTCGTGGCCCGCCCGCGCAAGATCGCACAGTGCGTCGGGGTACATCTCGGCGTTGAGGCCCTCGACGAAGAACGTAGCCTGCAGGCCACGGGCGGCGAGCAGCTCCAGTAGCCGGGGGAGCACTTCCACCACGGTGAAGTGCCGCCCCCGAGGTACCTCCTCGGGCCACATGCCCAGCTCCAGCTGGGCGGCCTCGCCAAGGTTGTCGAACGTCACCGACACAGCGGCGTCGGCGGCGCCCGCTTCCCACCCGCTCATGGTGTGAGGATAGTCGGGGCGCGATCTTCGCTCAGCGGGGGAAGTAATAGAGCGTGGCTGCCGACCCGGAGGTTGCATTGTCCTCCACGCCAGTCATGATCGGGAGCGTGTCTGCCGATGTGTTGTCCGAGCTTGCCTACGAAGCGGCGATTCGTGCTCTGGATCTCCAGGAGCGCGCCCTCGAACAGCTACGTGCCCGAACAGGCACCTTGCTTGCGGCATCGTCCTTGACCGCGTCGTTTTTGGGCGCAATATCAATCCAGCACAGCGCAGGGTTCGGGGCACTTGACGCCCTCGCGCTGCTGGCGATGGTCACCTCAATCAGCTTGTGTGTCTATGTCCTGCTACCAAAGAGCGGGTTCGTGTTCAGCCTCAGCGCCCCGGCCATGTACGAGGAGCTGTTCGAGTTCCGCGAGGACGAGCAGGAGATCCGAAGGCGGCTCATCTATTGGCTCGAGGGGTACTGGCAGGACAACCAGGCGAAGATCGACATCCTCGGGCGCTACTACCTGGCTGCGGCTGTCGCTCTCATTTTCCAGCTGATCTTGTGGTCATGGGCGCTTGGCGCTACGATCTCCTGAAATGTCGCTACGTACGAGCTCCACCCGCAACACGCCGCCGCCGCCGCCGCCGCCGCCGCCGCCAGAGGTCGCGCACCCGGAGACACGTGGCGGTCTCGGGATTCTTACCCGCTAGTGGTTCATCCGGCAAGTTCGTTTAGTCATGCCTCAAGCACCTTGCCGGCGTAGGTCCACTTGGAAGGGCTGGTGGTCTACTGCCACGGAGTTCAAGCGCGATGCGAGGTTATCGAAGACAACATCAGCAGGATCTGCTTGGTGCCGCCATGGAACGCGCGTAGCGTTGTGCGTCGCATCGATCTACAAAGGGGCTTTCCCAGTCAGGCCGAGAGCACTGGCGGCGGAGTGATGGAACGACCTGGGGCCGATAGGGTCTGGGAGGAGTGCGAAAAGCGCTGCCGCGTCCTGGTGGATAAAAAAGGGGGACACGACTCGTTGCGCAGCTTCGATGGGAACGTGCGACTTCCTGCCCGCGATATGGGACATCGCATCGGTGGCTGCCGTTGCCAAGCACTACACTGGCCAGCAACCGTTCCACCACGTTCCGTCGTTGCCCGACTGTTGGGTGTGGGTGTCGCGAAAGCTTTTGGTCAACACCGAAGTCGCGAAGATCGATGTGAAACGGGGAATACGCAATCTGGTCCGGGTCGTCCCAGAAATCTGTGAAACCCCACAGACGATGCTCAACGAGATTCGCGAGGAAAAGGTGCGGATCGTGACAGTGTCACGCGCGAGGTACAACCCGCGCTTCCGAGGGCGCCTGATCGTCGACGGATCAAAGGCGCGCAAAGTGCTTCTGCATGCCACGCTCTGTCTAGCGAGTTCGCAGGCGGTTGTAGGCCGTGATCTCTCTGAGGTTTTTCTATAGAGGCTCCTGTAGGCCGCCGCGCGTTTGGGGGGGGTCATCGAGCACCAGGATTGTCACCCATCGCTTGTGGCGTGCCGGCGGGTGGGGCTTATTCTTTGCCTTACACGCGCCATGACCCAACCATCTTCCACGCGGCGGCCTCCAACCACCTACTACTTCGATCTCGGCTCGCCGTACGCCTACCTGACGGCCGAGCGCTTGGGCGAGACGCTGGACGAGCAGGTTGCCTGGCAGCCGATCTCACTGGGCGGGCTGTTCAAGGCGAACGGGCGCTCCTCCTGGGCGTTGCGCGATCCCGCGAGTCGCGCGGAGGGGATCGAGGAGGTGGCGCGGCGCGCGCGGGTGTACGGGCTGCCCGCACCGCGCTGGCCGGATCCGTGGCCGGGCAACTACTTGTTGGCGATGCGCGTCGCCACCTTCGCCCTCCAGGTCGGCCGCGGGGAGGCGTTCGCGCTGCAGGCCTTTCGCGACGCCTTCCGGCACGGCCGCGACCTCGGTGTCCCCGAACAGGTGTGGCAAAGCGCCGAGCGGGCCGGCCTCGACCCGAGCGCGGCGCGCGCGGCGAGCGAAGACCCGCGGATCAAGCAGGCGCTGCGCGCGGCCACCGACGAGGCCCACGCGCGCGGGGTGATCGGCGTGCCGACCGTGGCGGTGGGGGAGGAGCTGTTCTGGGGCGACGACCGCCTGCTGGACGCTGCGATGGCCATCGGCCGCATGGGTGCCAGATAGCCCCCGCTGCCCCGCGCCACGTGTGGCCGCAACGGCTCCGCTGCCGCTTGACCTACAGTCGCCGCCCGGCGAGGCCCTCGGCGGCCTCGATCATCGCGGCGTAGTCCTCCTCGCCGTGGCCGCGCCCGACGGTGGCAGCCAGCAGGTCGCGCGCGTGCGCGGCGGCGGGGAAGGGCATCCCCGCGGCCTGGGCTTCCTCGAGGCAGAGGCGTACGTCCTTGAGCATGTGGGCGGTCTTGAACAGCGGGGTGTAGTCGTGCGCGCGCATCGCCCCCGCCTTCAGCTCCAGCTGAGCGGAGGCGCCCGAGCCGCTGGAGAGCACCCGCGCGAAGGCGTCGAGGTCGAGGCCGGCGGCGCGCGCGAGTAGCAGTCCCTCGGCCAGCGCGGCGGCGTTGGCGGCCCCCACGGAGTTGTTGATCAGCTTCAGCATCTCGCCCTGCCCGAGCGCGCCGACGTGCACGATCACCTCGCCCATCGCCTCCAGCAGCCCGCGCGCGCGGGCGAAGTCCTCGGTCTCGCCGCCGGCCATGATCGTCAGCGTGCCCGCCTCCGCGCGCGGGGAGGAGCCGGTGACCGGCGCGTCCAGCATGCGCACCCCCCGCTCACGTAGCGCCGCGCCGATGCGGCGGGTGTCGGCGGGGGCGATCGTGGACATGTCCACGCACAGCAGTCCCTCGTGGGCGCCGTCCGCCACGGCCGCCCCCGGCAGCTTCCCGCTCTCAGCGCTGGGGGCTCCATCTCGCTCGCCCTGCTCGTCGCTAGTCCCGCCGTACGCCACGCCACCCGCGCCGAGCAGCACCGAGGCCACCTGTGCGCCGTCGACAACCATGCTCACGACGATCTCGCTCGCGCGCGCCACCTCGGCGGGCGTCTCGACGGCCACCGCGTCATGCTCGGCCGCCCAGCGCGCGGCCTTACCGGGGGTGTGTGTCCAGACGGTCAGCGGGAAGCCGACGCGGCGCACGTTGGCGGCCATCCGTGAGCCCATGATGCCGAGGCCCAGAAATCCGATCCGCTCGGGCATGCCCGCATCCTGCCACACCATGGATCAGCGTCGGGTGTAGACGCCGCCGGCGAGCCCCACGACTTTTGTCGACTGTTCGGTCTCTCTGTATAGCGTTTCCGGGTTGAAGCCCGGCGCTGGCACGATTGCGTGTGGCATCGCGATCAGCCTCAGGATGAAGTGTTCTTCGACGGTGCCTTTCGGCGGGCAGATCGAGTAGCCCACGTTGCCGAAGCTGTTGCGCCCGACCGTCGCTCCGCGGGGAAGCGAGCCGGCTGGAACCCCATGTGAGGTCGGGCTGAGGCCCGCCACCGCCCAGTCGAAGAATGGCTTTCCTTTGACCGGCTTGAGGTTGAGGAGAAACATTGCGAGCTCTGCCGTGCCAGCCGGGATTTTGCTCCACTGCACCGGCAGTGAGGCGTTGGCCCCATCGCACGTGTGGCGCGCAGGGATGAAATCTTCCTTCAGCAGTCCCGGGATCGTGACTTCGATTGTCGTGCTGGGAGCTGTCGGTTCGGAGCCGCTCCCCGTGCTCGTCGAGCCCCCGCTTGTCGTGGTCGCGGGACTGCTCGCGTGAATTGCGCTGGTTGGCGGCGGAGGTGAGGAGGGGGTGGAGGAGCCACCGCATCCCCCCAGCGCGAGACCCACGGCGAGCGGCCCGACCGCTAGCGTCCTTCTCAGCGCTCGCATCTGTGCTTGGCGTGTCAGCCTCATCGGTGCACCATCCAAGCGCCTAGCCACCACCGCCGCGCCGCGGCGGGTGCGTCGTGCGCGGACCCCTGTGCCCGTGCGTGCCACGGGGCTGCCTGCTGACCTTCTGCTTGGCCCTCTTCACCCTGTGCTTCCGGCATCCGCTGACAGCGATCTTCGTCGTCTGTTCGACCACCGCACCGTTCTGTCCGGTGATCGTGGTCGGCATCGCGAGGGCACGTCCGCAGAGGTTGTATTTTGCCTTCGCGGGGAGGTAGGCGCTGAGGATCGAGTACTTCCCAGTGGGGAGCTTCAACTCGAACTCGCTGATCGGCGCGTCCGGCACCGTCTTGAAGGTGCTGGAGGTAACGCCTTTCTTGATGGCGGTCTGCCCATCGAGGATCAGCGTGATGCCTTCGCCCTGCAGCACGATCTCGAGGTCGGGGTACGCCTCGCCGCCGTGGCTGACCAGGTAGGCGGGGCCGGCGAGGGTGTGCGCGAGCACCGGCGTTACCGCCGTTGCGGTTCCCACGTCAGCGTCTTTGGGGCAGGTGGCGGGGTTGGCCGCGAAGGTGCTTGCCGTGCACGCCTTGCGCAGAGTGCTCAGCCGCGAGGGGAGCTGCTTGGGGAGATCCACCTTCACCGAGCTGATGTTGGCTTCGCCGCCACCGGGCTGTGGGCTGCCCTTCGAGGCGATCTTCACGTCCAGGCTCGCGCCCTCCAACCTGCTGGCTTTCCCTGCTGTAGAGGCCGAGAACGTCGGTTTGAAGGGCAGGGTCGCACAGTTGGCGGCCTGGAAGTGGCTGGAGACCGAAGCGCCTGCCCCCTGGGCGCTCGTCAATGTCCCCGCTACCGCCAGCGCCTGGCAGTCGGTCGGGTTGAACATGAACCCTTCCCTGTCGATCGTCACGTTGACGGTCTTCAGCTGCAGCGGCACACCGTCGAGGATCGTGGGGAGCGGGTCGGCCACGACGGTGACCTGCGCGGTGTGGGGGTCGATCTCGATCGCGGCCCGCACCACCTCGCGCCCCGGGCCGGCGTTGCCGAGCAGGGTGAACGGTCCCGCGATCGCCGGCACCACGATCGACAGCCCGAACGGCGCGCCCTTATACGGCCCCGTCAGGAACACCTGGCCACCCTGCACCCACAGCGGTTCCGGGCCTGGCCCGGCGGCGATGGTCGTGTGCCCGATTAGGCTCCCGGAGCCGCAGGTACCCTGGCTTGCCCGCGGTTCGCCGCACTGTTCGACGCTCTTTAGCAGGCCCAGCAGGCCCGGCGGGGCCTGCACGGTTACCCCGCCCAGCTTCTGGTCGCGATCCCGGCGCGAGAGCGTCACGCTGAACGGGCTGAATCCGCCGGCCTGGTTGCTCGTCATGCCGGCGACCATCGACGGTTGGAACGGCTGCGCACCGCCGCAAGATGTGCCTTCGGGGCCGCTCTGCACGGAGAACGTGTTTTCCGAGAAGGCGTCATGTACGTATGGGGTGGCCCACGGCGTGAAGTCCGTGCTGGTCGCGTAGGCGCCGCACGACGGGGGGGTGACCAGCGCGCCGCGCGAGCCGCCTTCCAGGGACATCCTCAGATCTGTAAAGGGCAGGTCCGGCGTTTTGGAGAGCGTCGTCGTCAGCTGGCCGGTTTCTTCATTGAGCTGCACTTCGCCCACCAGCTTCAGGTGCACGCCGTCTCCGGAGGGGGCGAGCAGCAGCTTCAGGTCGGGGGGGTTGGACTGCAGCACGTAGACGTTGCCTTTGAGCAGGGGTTCGGCGTCACCCTTAATCAACGGCGATTCGACTTCCACCGTCCCAACTTTGGATGCGCTGGGGCAGTTGGCGGGGCCCTCAAACTCGTCCGATTCCCCGTTTTCACCCGGCAGCGGCAGGTTGTCGCCATAACGTTCTTCGCCCGATACGGTGGAGGCAGGCCCCAAGGGGCACGCCTGCAGGCCCGAGGCCCGTCCCGGGTTGACCGCCACGCCGGGTGGCAGCGTCACCGTCGCTGCCTCGATGTTGGACGCCACCAGGCGTTCGGGTTCTGTCAGCCCTTCGTCCTGTGGCACCCGAACATCGACCGATAGTCCGGCGGGGGAGTCCGCGACGCCCGTGTCCGGCGCAAGGGTCATCGACGGGCTGAAACTCAGACGTTCACAGCCCGTCATCGCGGGGGCTTCGAACGCGCGGGACGTGGCAAACGCGTTGGGTTCTTCCCACGTGTTCGCTTTCGTGCTGAATGTCAGCGGTTCCCCGCACGATGTTGGCAGCGTCAGGAACGCCTTGCCGTCCACGGTTCCCGACACAGACGCGCGAATGAAGACGACACCCCGCTGCGGGGTGTTGTCGTCGTGCAAGGTGATGCCGTTGTCGCCGCCGCTGCGCACACCGGCGTCGAGGAAGGTGTGAATCCCCTCCAGTTCGAATCCAAACTGGGCCGGGACCCCCGGCGGGGGAACAATGTTGTAGAGAGGTATGTCGGGAAGTTCGAAGAGCGTCGCTCCGGTTTCCCCCAGACCCGCCGAAATCGTGCCGATCCGAGTTTCTTCAGGGCACTCTTCGGCCGCGAACCGCGCGCGGGTGCATTGCGGCACGATATTTGGGTCGCCGATCACGCCTGGCGCGAGGTTCACATCAATGTTCCGCGCTTCGCCACCGACCGGGAAAAGCACATTGCCTTTCGTTTCCTTGTTGAGTTCGAAGGTGACGGTGGCCGCGGAGGGGTGCGATCCGGCCTGCCTGTCGGGAGGTTCGGGTGTGCTTGGCGGCGATCCCAGCGGGGGCGCCTGCGTGAGCGAGGCTTCGAGGCTCGCGAACCCGAAGCCTGTGGGCGTAACGGTTGCTGGCTGGGCGGCGAGGTCCACCGAGCCAACGGCGATGGCCGGCCCGAGCCCTGCCGCGACGCACATGGTGCACACGGTGCACAGCGCGCACACGAGCGGCGATGTTGAGCGCCTGTTGCGCATCGCTAGTGCCCCCTGCTCCGCTTCGCGGGCCTGCTCGCCCTCGAGTTGTGCCCATACAGCCTTCTGGCTTGCGCCTCGCACACGGCCCGCCCGCGCTTCCGCGACTCGTGATGCTTGCGGCAGGCCTTCAGCGCAGCCGCGAGCCTCTGGGCCCGTGTCAGCACCTTCGGCGTTGGCTTCCCGGACGGCGCACCTGGGGTGAGGTTGCCGGCGCCGCTGAATATCACGCTGGACGGGTTGGCGAACACCGGTGGCACGGGCGAGTTGCCCTGGCACGCCACGCCTTCGCATTCAGAGGGGGCGGCTCGCGGCATACCACCGACGCGCGCATCGTAGACATCGAAATTTTCATTGCGATCTTGGGGGAGCAGCTGCGCGCTGGTGATGATAAACACGTCGTCGCCGTCGGAGTTCGCGTCCAGCAGCGAGGAGGCGGACTCGTTGACTCCGCCAGAAAGCAGGTAAATGCAGCCCCCGCCAGCGGTTTCGGGCGGACAGCCGCCGGCGCCTGCGCGCTCCCACTCATACACGTCCTGCTTGCCGTTCGTGTCCCACGGCAAGAGCGGCTCGATGCTGTCGAAAAAGACGCGACTTCCGTCGCCGGAGATCCAGCGCGGCAGGTAGGTGTCGTTCCAGCTGGTCGGCAGGTACGCCGCCACCCCCGCCGGTGTTCCCGGGGGCGATTCTCCACTCGGGTTGCACGATGCACAGACGAGTTGCCCCTCGCCTCCGTGGGATTCGCTCTCGTAGATGTACACCTCCCGCAGACCTTCATTGGCGTAGCCGGTGAGGCTCTGTGTTGACATGAGCACGACACTGTGCCCGTCGGGTGCGACCTCGGCCGTGCGATATCCAAGCCCGGTCTGCCAGTCGCCGTAGGCAACGGCACCCGAGACGACCGTCTGCCCTTCGTTGTCTTGACGGGCAAGCTCGGCAATGAAGGTCGTGACGGCGCCGTGTCGCAGATAGAGGTTTGGTTCACCCACGGCCGGTTCTTTGCCTTCGGCGTTGCGGCCCGCCAGCACGCCTTCGGCGACGAAGTAGACGTATGCGCCGTCTTCGCCTTCTTCGTTGACCCCAACCACGCCCAACACGTTTGCGCCTTCGCCCGCCAACCCTTCGTCCGCCAAATCTTCCCGTGCTTCGGCCAGCGCTTGCGGTTCGGGCCTCCTACTATCGTCGAACTTGTCGAGGTCGAACCGCCAGAGTTTTCCGCCTTCGGTGTAGAACGCATACTGGCCGTCGGGCGTCGCCGTCCAGAACTGTGCCGGCCCTTCGGAGATTTGGGTGGTGGTGGCGCCGTTCTGACGGACATAGATGTCGCCGGTGTTCAGATCGGTCCAGAAGATACGCGATCCGTCGGTGGAGATGACATGGCTGAAGTCGGCGTCCGGCGGATTCGATTCGGGTCCCGGCGAGCCAAACGATGCGCCGGGATCGGGCGCGCCGTTGGGCAGCACATTGACCAACCTCAACTGTCCACCAAGCGAGTCGTAGAGATTGTTGGCGTCCCGGCCTTCTGCGACTTCCCGCTTGACGTCTTCTCGGAGTTCCTTTTCAAGTGTTCCCTCACCTTCGAGCAGTGCATCGTTGGCCTCGAACAGGAGGTGGCTGAGATCGGCGGAGGCGCCGGCGTACAGAGGTGGGTCGATTTTGATTTCACCATTGACATGAATAGCGGACCCAAATTCCTGCGCTGTCCGGTTGGAAGGTGTGGTGGTGAAGAGCGGATGGTAGCCGCCGCCCCCGGGGCCATCCGCGTAGAGAGCGTCGTAGCCGGCCTTGGCGCCAAACGGCGCGCCTGGCGCACCCACGGCCAAGGATTCGTGTGACTCGAGGATACCCATCGAGAGATCGGGCGAGAATGCCTCGTATGTCGGCGAGTAGTAGCCAGTGGGCTGGATGTCGCGCTGCGCCCAGTCGCCGACTGGGGCACGCGTGGCGAGATACTCGTTGCCGCCTCCGCCACCGACGCTGCCGTTCCCGTCAGAGGTGGGATCGCCCAAGTAGGCCACCGCATCTCCGTCGGCGGAGGCCCTGAACGGCAGCTCGGTGGGCAGGCTGTTGCCCGCGGCCTTTTCGTCCTGGGGACCGTCCGGTACGTAGATGCTGGCATTCTGGTTTTCCACCGGGGTCACCATTTCGTACACACGGCCGTCCGGCAGGCTGGAGGGGACGTAGGGGAATGTGGTGAAGGTCACGTCTACACTTGGCGTGGTGCCGTTTGCGTTGCTGGCGAGCACTCGGAAGTGATAGACGGTGTCTGGGTGCAGCCCGGTGATCGTGCTGGTCACGCTCACCGGGCTCCGTGCTTCGCCGAAGCTGGCCGGCGGGGTCGGTGAGCCTGGAGAGCCATAGGAGGCGCTCGTGCCATATTCGAACCGGTAAGTGCTTGGTGAGCCGGCGGCGTTGAGCCTTGCGTGCAGCGTCGCCTGGGTCGAGCCGACTTCCGAGAATGACTCGCTTTCAACGATCGGCGGGCTGGTGGTTGTGGCTTCCCGATCGTCGCCGTATTCACGCTCGTCATACTTCATACCTTCCGCATTTGTGGCAACCAGTCGGTAGTGGTAGGTGGTGTCCGGCTGCAACCCTGTGATTGCGGCGCTCACCGCGACCTTGCCGTCGCCGGACCCGATCTCTGCTTCGGTCTGCTCGCAGGAGACGTGCTGCCCGTAGGAGGTGTCTGTCCCGTATTCGAATTCGCATGAGGTGATCGGCTGGCCTTCAGGGTTGACCGTGCCTTCGAGTGTTGTGCCAGTTTCGGTGGACCGCGATGCCGCGCCGGTCACGACTTCGGGTAGCAACACCGGCTGATAGACATTTACTACCTCGCTGGGGTATTCAGGTACATACACGGCGCCCGTAAGGCCGTCCACCGCCAGTCCGAAGGAGAAGCCGTCGCCGGCCGCGAACCCCGGCGGGTTGCCGGGCGCCCCCGAAGCTTCAAACAGCGCGACACCCGCGGTTTCCCGCTGGTAGACATACACGTCGTTGGTGACGGGGTCCACGGCGACGGAGAGCGGCGCATTTTCACTGCTATCCACGACATTCGAGATTCCGGCGTTGGCTCCCGCGGTCTGGATCACCGGGTGGCCTGATGCATCGAACTCTTCGATCTGGGAGCCGGCATCGACATACAGACCGCTGCCCGTGGAGTTGAAGGCGAGCGCAGCCGGTTCGGGCCCGGTCGCGAATTGGGCGACGAATGCCCCCGAGGGTTCGTAGGTGTCGACCACCCCGTTGGCAAGATCCGAGACATAGACATCGCCATCCGATGGATCGATCGCAACGCCTGTGGGCCTTGACAGGGCCAATGGGGATGCACCCGTTCCGATGTGAGGAGTCGTCAGATCGGGCAAGCCTGACGCTTCGAACTTGTCGACCTCCCCGGAACCTGCATTGGCGACGTATATGTCTCCCTGCGAAAGCCCATTGGAGTCGTCGACTGCCACGCCACGCGCTTCCGTAAAAGACCCAACCAATGGCGAACCCTGCGTATAGCCAGAGGATGGGTTGGCTCTGTCGATCGGGCTGAAGCGTTGCACGGTGGTTTCGTCCGCCACAAGCACTTCGCCGTTGATCTGGTTGATGGCCACGCCGGGGCCGAGGGACATGGTGCCACCGGCGCCAAAGCTCGAAGCCTGCGCGTACTTTGCGCTGGCAAGAGCGGGGGTGCTCGCGAGCATCAGGTCACCGGCCAGCAGGCAGAGAGCCGCGAGGATCACTCCACGTGCGATACGGCCAACTCCACACGCGATACGGCCAACTCCACACGCGATACGGCTAACTCCACACGCGATACGGCCAACTCCACACGCGATACGGCCGACGATCGTCGAGTGGGGCGCACCAAAAGAGCCGGTGGTCTGTCCCATTGTGTAGATGATCGGGTACTGATTCATAGTATGACTGCCCAACGATTTATTTTAGGGACCGGACGGGGTGGTGTCTAGTGATGTTTCTCATCATTGGGGTTAGTGTCAAGCGATGTGTCTCATCATTACGTACACGTAGGGACTTGCGGTGACGCCGACGGTGTTCCACGTGGACGTGGAGTGAGGCCAAGCTACAAGCTCTGTTGGGGCCGGGGTTCAAAGCCGGCCCCAACAGATGATTACTTAGCGGCTTGGTGAGTGGCTCGAACGCGAGCTATCAGCCACGCCACACTTTTTTAGTCGTAAGATTGACCGTGTCGGTGCTGAAGAAGCTCACTTTTTCTTTACCGAATCTAAGTTCGCTGCCACCGGTCGATGTGCACACGATTTCGTGTTTTTCCATTTCAACTTCGCCGGAGGGAAGCGCGCATCTCTGCCCTTTTTTTTCTGCCGTTGTTTCTACTTTATATTTTCCTTTGAGTAGACATTCGCCGCCTGTTATTTCAAATTCTACATACAACGTGCCTGATGTCGGGAAGAATTCATCTTCTGCCGTCGCCCCACTACCGGACACCAGCTGGTCGTTGAATTTGAATTTGATATTGGGAACCGTGCATTTTGGCAGTTCTGTCTTTTTCCCGGCTTTGATTTCAAAGAGTTTGCATTCTTCGAAAGTGATTTCACCTTTTGTTTTTCCCGCCGCTTCGATTTCGCCGGTAAAGGCGTCTTTTTTGCATTCGATTACGATTTTCGTGCCGGCTATCACGCTTTCCAGCTGTGACGCGCCACTTGTACCTTCCACTTTGGTCGCCGTTGTGACTTCAGTGCCTTCGACGAAGAATCTGGTTTCTGCAGTAGCAAAAGCCGAGCTGGAGGCCGCCGCGCTCATAAGGAGCATGGCAACCAGGCCCAGTAGGGCCAGCTTGATCCGTGACATGATTGTCCACTTTCTATCCCGCCAAGGCGGGATCCTTATTAGATGATCGCTATATGGGCGTGCAGCTCGCAAGACGAGCACGCCACTCCTCTACGGGGCTCACGACCTAACAAATGACGCTTGTTTGGGGGCCGGTGGTTGGTTGGCGACCGGTTGGATCGCTGATCACCAGTTGTCATTCGCGAGCGCCTAGCTTGTCTCCCATCGACGCTCTCGATCCTACGATCGGAGACCCAGTGCAAAGACTGCAGCTACTTTGACTGACTTCCGGCACGATGTCAAGTGCCACCAGAGATCGCGCCGCAAAATGGCTCCCGGTAGGGGGCGCGGGGAAGGCTGGATCACGTATATCCGCACCGTTCCCGGGGCAAAGGTGGTTTGCGACAAAGAGTTGGAGACATTGCGACCATCCTGCTCTTGGGGGCGATGGCGGGACGGGAATCGAGGCAGAGACGCTCGCCCGACCCCCCACACAGTGCTACCGCCGGACGCGCGCTACAGCACCGCGGGGAGCGCGACCCCGAGCGCGGAGCCGAGGCAGCGGGTGGTATTGAGGATCCCACTGAGCGCGCCCACGCGCGAGCGGGGGGCGGCGCGCATGACGGTGGTGTTGTTGAGCGGGATGAACGCGCCCAATCCGGCGCCGACGAGCGCGAGGCCGACCGGCAGGCCGGCGCTGGCACCCGCGCCCACAGTCAGCACAACAACGACTCCGATCACGGCGAGCAGTGGCCCGCCGACGGTGAGCGTCCGCGGGGCAACGCGCTCGGAGAGGTGCCCGGCGAGCGGCGCACAGATTCCGAGGGCGACCGGCAGGGCCGCGAGCTCCAAACCGGCGAGCGCGGTGGGGAGGTGCAGCGCGGCGAGGTGGTAGGAGACGGTGTAGAGCGTGCCGAACATGACCGCGTAGGCGGCCATCGCGCCGCCGAGACCCACGGCGAGGGCGCGCCGGTCAAAGCGCTGGCGGTGCTCGCTGCCGCGATGCGCTGGCGCGAAGTTGGTGCCGAGCGGCACCGCCGGAGATACGCGGCGGGACTCCCCGGGCAGGGCACCGCGAAGCTCCCCCTCGGCGGTGCGGCTGCGCGGGAGCAGCACCCACGCCAGCGCGATCCCAAGTACGCCCGCGGGGAGGTTGACGAGGAAGACCAGCTGCCAGCCCAGCGCCAGCAGCAGCCCGCCGATGGCGGGGCCGAGCGCGAGACCGACCGCCTGCGCGGCGCCCTGCACGCCGAGGCCGCGGGGTAGCGAGCGGGGCGCCACGCTCTCGACGATCAGCGCGACGGAGTTGGCCTGCAGCATCGCGGCGCCCAGTCCCTGCAGGACGCGCGCGGCGATCAGCCAGCCCAGGGTGGGGGCCAGCCCGCACAGCGCCGAGCCGAGCGCGAAGACGGCGAAGCCGTAGGTGTACAGCAGCTTGCGCCCGAAGCGGTCGGCGAGCAGCCCGACGGGGACGAGCGTGAGCGCGAGCATTAGCATGTAGGCGAGCGACACCCACCGCACGGCCGCGGCGCTCTCGCCCAGGTCGGCGCCGATGCGGGGCAGGGCGAGCGTGACGATCGAGGCGTCGAGCTGGCCCATGAAGGCGCCGATGCACACCGCCCCGACCACGAAGGCGCCGGCCCGGGGGCTCTCGCGGATGCGCGCGGGCCGCGCCGGCTCGCGCAGCAGCCACGGCCGCGGCGTTGCGAGAGGTGTGCCGAGGAGCGCGTCCACAACAGGATTTAAGCGCTCTTTGTCTCATAGGTCAAAGACATTTTTATGGATAATGGGATAGGATAAGTTTATGAATGAGAGCGGCCCGCCGTGCGTTCCGGCGGTGGGCAATCGATGAGAAAAGGCTGCGGTACTTCATAGGGGTGGTGGAGGAGGGCAGCGTGACGAGGGCCGCGAGCCGGCTGCATGTGGCGCAGCCCTCGCTCTCGCAGACACTGCGCGCGCTGGAGGAGGAGCTGGGGGTGGAGCTGTTCCACCGCGTGGGCCGCGGGCTGCGACTGTCGGCGGCCGGCCTTGCGCTGGTGGGCCCGGCGCGCGAGGTGCTGAGCGCGATCGACGCGGCCCGCGACGCTGTGCGCGAGGTGGTGGAGGTGCTGGCGGGAACGCTCGAGATCGCGGCGCTGGCGACGCTCGCGGTGGACCCGCTGGCGGCGCTGATCGGCCGCTTTCGCCGCGAGTACCCCGGGGTGGCGGTGAGGGTGCAGGAACCATCGAGCACGGCGGGCGTGGGCGCGATGGTGCGCGAGGGAACCTGCGAGCTGGGCTTCGCGCGCCTGCCGCTGCCGCGCCAGGACCTGCACGCGCACGAGCTGGGCAGGCAGGAGCTGCTGTTTGTGCTGCCGCCGGGCACCCCTCCCGCGGAGGGTGCGCTGCCGGCGAGCACGCTGCGCGATACCCCCCTGGTGGTAAGCCCGCCGGGAACCTCGACGCGGATGCTGTTGGAGCAGGCGCTGGAGGCGGTGGGCGTGACCCCGCGGATCGCGGTCCAGACCGACGCGCGCGAGGGGATCGTCCCGCTGGTGCTGGCGGGCGCGGGCGCCGCGCTGCTGCCGGCGCCCCTCGCGCACGAGGCGGGCCGCCGCGGCGCGGTGGTGCGCGCCGCCCGCCCGCGGATCGTGCGGCGCATCGGGCTGGTGCACCGCAACGGGCGGCTGTCGCCGGCGGCGCGCGCGTTTGTCGCCATCGCCACCGGCTGACTCGCCGCGGCGCTCCGTCCAGCGCGCGTTTGCGGTGCCGCGCTCGCGGACGTTGACTCTCCCATCCCCGGCGGGGCCTATCGTGCAGTGTTCATGTCCCCCGCCTTTCACGCAACCCTCGAACAGGGCGAGGCCGTGCTGCGCTTTCCCTACGACGAGCGCTTGCGCACGCTGCTGCGGGCGATCCCGGGGCGCCGCTGGGATCCGCAGGAGCGGGCCTGGTGCGTGCCGCTGGAGCCAGAGCCGGCAGAGGCGCTCGCGCGGCTGCTGGCAGAGCTGCCGCAGCTCGAAGTGAGCGAGGCGCTGGCGCACGCGATCGAGCGCCGCCGGCGCAGACGCCGCCGCGGGGAGTGCGTGGTGGAGCGCGTGCGACCCGACGCGGGGTGGTGGTTGGGCTTCGCGACCGACGGCGACGCGGAGCTGCTGGAGGCGCTGATGGAACACCCCGACGCCTACGGTCTACCCGCGATCGGGCGCGCGCAGATCCCGCTCGACGAGCTCGCGGT
Source organism: uncultured Solirubrobacterales bacterium (assembly GCA_963833205.1). Lineage (GTDB taxonomy): Bacteria > Actinomycetota > Thermoleophilia > Solirubrobacterales > Solirubrobacteraceae > Palsa-744. Next base: position 468,925 of record CAWHWZ010000001.1, read on the forward strand.
GCGGATGGTGGGGGAACTGAACACGCGCTTTCAGAGCCTGCGCCTCAGCGAGGACGCGCGGCTGGCGCTGGTGGCGCTGCGCGAGCAGGCCCGCCGGGAAGCGGGCGGGGGATCGCGGGGCGCCGACGGGCGGGATGGTGGGGCGGGAGGGAGCTGGTCGGGGGGCCGCGGATCTGACGAGGACGGGGCGGAGGGTGGTGGATCGGAGGATGAGCGGCGGCGCGAGCGGGCGCTGGCATCGCGCCTGGATGCGCTGGACGAGGTGGCGCTGTGTCGCGACCGCCGCGGCCGGCAGTGGATTTTGCTGGCCGCCGTGCACACTGCGCTCGCACGCGTGCTCGCCGAGCGGGCGGGTCTGCGCGGGGGCGACGGCCCGGCGGGGACGTATGCGCTGGCGGCGGTAACGCACGACGCGCCGCAGATCGCCGAGCTGCTCGATCAGCTGGAGGCCGGGAGCGTCGACCCGCGCGTGAGCGCGTGGCTGGACCGCGCCACCGAGTGGCGCGGCAACATCGAGGTGGGGGGCTCGGGCGAGGAGCCGGTGTTCCTGCTGCTGGGCGACCCCGACCGCCTGCCCGGCGCGCTGCGTGAGCATGCGAGCACGGTGCCGGGCGGCGCCAGCGTGCCGCTCACGCTGGAGTCGTGGCGGCTGATGGACGGGCGGCTGCGCGGCTGGATCAGCGCCGCGGCGTCGCGCTGCGCGGCGGCGCTGCGCGAGGGGCGCCCGGCGCCGCCCGCGGTGCTGGAGCGCTCGGCGATCCACGAGGACGCCACGTTTGTGCTTGCGCCCGGTCACGACCCCGCGCAGCTGGAGGCGTTTGCGGGCCTGGCGGGAGCGCTGCCGGTGAAGCCCGCGCGCGGCCCCGGGCACGAGCACGCCCAGCTGCCGGCGATCCGCGCCGACCCCTTCTGCGTCCCCGAGCTCGATGCCTTCCTGGCCGAGCACGGGACCTGGGTGGATCCGTCGGCGCTGGAGCTGCTGCAGGAGGTCCGCGAGGAGCACGCCCGCGCGGCTGGCCTGGTGGCGCTCTCGGCGGCGACCGACGCGCCGCTGGAGGTTGCGGGGCTGGTGGGCGAGCTGAAGCCCTTCCAGCGCGCGGGTGTGAACTATTTGCTGGCCCAGCGGCGCGCCTTCCTCGCCGACGAGCAGGGGCTGGGGAAGACGATCGAGGCGCTGGCGGCGCTGGAGGCCGACGGCGCCTACCCGGCGGTGGTGGTGTGTCCGGCCAGTCTCAAGCTCAACTGGCTGCGCGAGATCGAGCGCTGGCTGCCGGCGCGCGACGCGCGAGTGCTGATGGGCACTGGCCGCGGTCGTTTACCGCCGGCAGAGATCACCGTCGTCAACTACGACATCCTGGCTGCGCGCCTTGAGGAGTTGCGCGCGCTGCAGCCCCGCGCGCTGGTGCTGGACGAGTCGCACTACTGCAAGAACGCCGCCGCCAAGCGCACCCAGGCGGTGCAGCGGCTGGCCGCGGCGGTGCCCAACGACGGCCTCGTGCTGGCGCTGACCGGCACGCCGGTGATGAACCGCCCCAAGGAGCTGATCGCGCAGCTGCGGATCCTCGGACGCCTGCACGACTTCGGCTCGGGCGCACAGTTCGGGCGGCGCTTCCGCGGGCCCGACGCGCATTTGCGGCTGCACTGGCATCTGCGCGCGCGCTGCTTCGTGCGCCGGCTGAAGTCCGAGGTGCTGCCGCAGCTGCCGGCCAAGACGCGCGCGGTGGTGCCGGTGGAGCTGACCAACGAGGCCGAGTACCGCCTCGCCGAGCGCGACGTGGTGGCGTGGCTGCAGAGCCAGCCGCTGGATCTGCGCACGCTCGACGCGAAGGTCGCGGCCGCGCTGCGGGCCGAACGGCTGGTGAGGCTGAACGCGCTGAAGTTGCTGGCCGCGCGTGGCAAGCTGCACGGGGCGCTGGCGTGGATCCACGACTTCCTCTCCTCCGGCGAGCGCCTGGTGGTGTTCGCCCACCACCGCGAGATCCAGAGCGCTCTGATCGAGCGCTTCCCGGGCGCGCTGCACATCCTCGGCAAGGACAGCTCGACAGCGCGCGAGGCGGCGCTGCACGATTTCCAGGCGCCCGACGGGGAGGGCAACCAGCTGATCGTCTGCTCGATCGACGTGGCCGGGCAGGGGCTGACGCTGACGCGCTCCTCCAACGTCGCCTTCTTGGAGCTGGATTGGACTCCCGCCAAGCACGACCAGGCAGAGGACCGCTGCCACCGTATCGGCCAGCAGGACGCGGTCAACGCCACCTACCTGCTGGCTGCCGACACGATCGACGAGACGATCGCCACCCTGCTGGAGCGCAAGCGCGCGGTGATCGGGGCCGTCACCGACGGCCGCGCCGAGGACGAGGAGGGGGTGGTGGACGCACTGGTGCGCTCGCTGCGCGGCGAGCCCTACCGCCACCTGCGCGCGGTGGCGTGAGCCGCGCGTTGGCGTGCTCTACGGGATCCCCCCTCCCTCCCTCCGTCTTTCCCTCCCTCCGTCCGTCCCTCCCTCCTCCTCCTTCCCCCCGGTGGCCGATTACCCACATGCGGCCGCTGCAGGCGCTCGTGGAGCAGAAAGGCGGGCTGCGGAAAAACCCCTGTCGTCGTGTGGCGTATCCGCTCGCGGCAAGCGGGAAGTCCGGGATGCCGGGGGGTCCTGAAAATGTGAGGATGAATTGGGACCGCCGACATTTTCCCCTCTGCGGTCACCGCGCGGGGCCCGCCGCCAACTCTCCCCGCTCCCGGGCGGCGGGCACGCGCCTCTTCCAGGCACCACCGCGGTCAGCGCGGTGGCCAGCACGGCGAGGCTACAGCGGCCAGTAGTGGCCGATCTGCGCCGCCGCACGCGAGGTCAGCAGCGCCTCCGGCGCCACCGAGACCGCCTCCCCCTCGCCAGCCAGCGCGCTCAGCGTCGCCTGCACGCACTCGCCCAGCACGCGCGGTTGGTAGCCGCCCTCCAGCACCGCCCCCAGCGGCGCGCCGATCGCCGCCGCCGCGTCGCGCACGTGGCAGGCGATCTGCGCGAAGGACTCCGTGCGCAGCCGGCACCCCGCCAGCGGGTCGTCTGCGTGGGCGTCGAATCCCGCCGAGATCAACACCAGCTGGGGCTGGAACGCTGTCGCGGCCGGCAGTACCACGTGCTCCAGCAGCGACAGCCACAGCTCCTCTTCGGAGCCGGCCGGCACCGGCAGGTTGATCGTGTAGCCCTCGCCGTCCCCCGAGCCGACGTCACCGAGGGGGCCGCTGCCCGGAAAGATGCCGGCCTGGTGGATGCTCACAAACAGCACGTCGTTGCGGCGGCGAAAGATCTCCGCGGTGCCGTTGCCGTGGTGGACATCCCAGTCGAGGATGAACACGCGCTGGACCCCGTGCTGGCGAATGGCCAGCTCCGCCGCCACCGCCACGTTGTCGAACAGGCAGAAGCCCATCGCGCGGTCGCGTTCGGCATGGTGGCCGGAGGGTCGCACCCCGCAGAAGCCCACCGCCGCATCGCCGGCCAGCAGCGCCTCAACCATCGCGCATGCGCCGCCCGCGGCGTGCAGCGCCGCGCGGTAGGAGGCCTCCCCGACGTAGGTGTCGGCGTCGATTTCCCCGCCGCCCGCCGCGCACAGTTCGCGGATCGCGCGCACGTGGCGCTCGCTGTGCACCAGCTGCAGCTGCTGCTCGCTCGCCGCGGGCGCTTCCCGGCGCTCCCACCCCAGCCAGTGGAGGCTGTCCAGGTGAGTCTCCAGCGCCACCAGCCGCTCGGGCGTGTCGGGGTGAGCGGGCATGTGCGCGCGCGGGTCGTGCTCCAAGCACGCGGGGTGGTGAAAGTAGAGGCTCACGCGAACAGCGGCGGGCGGCGCTCCTGCCAGCCCTCGGCCTGCTCCAGCTGTGCCGCCAGCGAGATCAATCGCGGCTCGCTGTTGGCCGGCCCCAGCAGCGAGACTCCCAGCGGCAGCCCCTCCGCGGTGAGGCCCGCCGGCACGTTCACGCCCGGCCAGCCCAGCACGTTCCACGGCCACGCGTAGGGGCAGGCGCCGACGACAACCTTGTCGGTGTCCCAGTTGCCGAGGCCGTCGATCGCCCCGATCCGCTCGGGTGGCTTCGCCGTGGTGGGAGCCAGCACCACGTCCACGCGTTTGAAGATCCGCCCCACCTGGCGCTGCAGCGGGCGCTCCAGCGCCTTCGCCAGCGCCAGCACCGGCCCGCCAAAGAGACGCCCCATACGGGCGTTGTGCAGCGTGCGCGGGTCAAGCTGGGTGGGGTCGGGCACGCGCGCGATCCATTCGTTGAGCCCCGCCGTGGAGCGCGGCACGAACGTGAGCCCGATCAAACGGTAGGGCGGGTCGTCGCGCACCACCTCGTGGCCCAGTCCGCGCAGCACCCCGGCGATTCGCTCGACAGCGGCGCGCACGCGCCCGTCGAGCTTGGCCGGCGCGAGGCTGAAGGGGATCCGCAGCGACAGCCCGATCCGCAGGCGCCCCGGCGCGCGCTTGGCGGCCGTCGCGTAGGGCTCCGGCGGCGGTGGCGGGCGGTGGCGGTCGCCCGGGTGGCTGCCGCTCAGCACGTCCAGCATCAACGCGGCGTCCTCCACGGTGCGGGTCAGAGGGCCGAGGCAGGTGACGCCGTTGAAGGACTCCGGTTCCGGCCACGTGGAGATGCGCCCGCGCTGGGGCTTGATCCCCACCAGGCTGGTCCACGCCGCGGGGATCCTCACCGAGCCGGCCCCGTCGGAGCCGACCGCGGCGCTCACCAGCCCCGCGGCCACCGCCGCGGCTGCCCCGCCCGAGGAGCCCCCGGGCGTGTGCTGGAGGCTCCACGGGTTGCGCGTGGCCCCGTGTGCGGTGCTCTCCGTGAACGGCCACTGGCCGAGCTCGGGTGTGTTGGTCTTGCCGACGATCACCGCGCCCGCCTGCCTCAGACGGCGCACCGACTCGCAATCGGCTGTGCGCGGGGCGAAGCTGCCGGGGCAGCCGAAGCGGCTCTCCTCGCCCGCGAGGTCCACGTCGTCCTTGATCGCCACCGGCACGCCCAGCAGCGGCGCCTCATCGCCCTGTGCGCGGCGGCGATCGGCCTGGATTGCGTCTGCGCGCGCCCCCTCCGCGCGCACGCAGCGGAACGCGTTGAGCGTCTCCTCCGAGGCTTCGATGCGCCGCAGCGACAGCTCCACCAGCTCCCGCGCCGACAGCTCGCCCGCGGCCAGCATCCGCGCGTGCTCCGCCACCCCGGCAAACGCCAGCTCCGCGGGCGGGGCGGGCGCGCGGTCGCTCACGGGCCCGGCGGTCGCCTGGGCGAAGCGAGGTGTTCCTGATTCTGCTGGCGCTCGCCCCTGATCTGGATGGCCATGTAGATGAGGATCACGTTCACCACCACCCCGATTCCGATGAACGTGATGATCAGACCCACATCCTTGCTGAAGGCGGCGCTTGAGGCGAGAAGCATTGTCTGGTTGGCTCTCCGTCGAGGGTTTTAGGGCGTTTGAAAGCCTACCAGCCGCTCGCGTCGTGGGAGCGCATCGCGATAGCCTTATGCTGAGCGCGAGCGTCATGGATGGTTGGAGAGGTGCCGGAGCGGTTGAACGGGCGCGACTGGAAATCGCGTAACGGGGGTTGACCTCGTTCGAGGGTTCGAATCCCTCCCTCTCCGTTGTGAGGTCTTCACGTTTGAAGGTCTCCCCAGTTCACGTTTGGGCTTGCTGGTGGGGTGTTGCGCGGGCTCTTGGCGTGTGGGGGGCGCCGGTGGGGCTGCCGGTCGCTTTGTGGGCGTCTTGGGGGAGGATCTCGGGCTGCCCGGACGGTTTTTGAGGCGCTCGCGGGGTGCGGGGGTCTACTCGTCTTCGTTGGGGGGCTGCCTGGGTGTTTGTGGGGGTCAGGCCGCTTTTGTTGGGGGCGCGTTGGCGTTGGTGGCGAGCGTGTCTTGGAGGCGGTGTCGGCGTCGTTGTCGGCGTCGTGGCGGTAGCCCGCATCGACGGCGCCGCTCATCCTCGGCTTTCCTTGCGGTGAAGGCGTCTTGTGTGCGGATGTTGGCGGTCACGAAGGCGCAGGCGAGGAAGAGGGTGTTTGGCGTGAGCCCCGTCAGCCGGCACCATCCGCGGGAGATGTTGTTGCTGGCGGGGTCGTAGATCTTGGAGAAGCTGCGCTCGGCGGCGGTGCGGCGGGCGTAGGAGAGCCTGTGTGCTTTGGAGGGGTAGTCGTGCTTTTGGGTGGTCTTGGTGTTCACGGTGGGCGGCACGGTGATCGTTTGCTGGGCGCAGCAGGTGGGTGGGTGTTCTGGTGGGTTGGTGATCGTGGGGTGCTTGTGGGAGAGCGCTATCGAGGTTTCCCGCAAGGGGCAGCGGAGCTTGCCGGCCTGAGCGGGGCAGATCACGCGGTGGTAGCCGTCTTTGTCTTGGGCGGTAAGGGCTGAGAGCTTGTAGTGGTGAAGCTCTTCGCTTTTGGTGTCGTGGGCGGCGAGTTCGGTGTCTGTGGCCGCGGGGGCTGGGGGGCCGATCTGGAAGAGCGCTTTCGGCGTGGCGGGACAGTAGAGCGCGCCGTTTGCGAGGATCGCGCCTTGGTGGCTGCCCTTCATACCGCGGTCGTTTGGGTGGAGGTCGATGACGAGTTCTGCGCCGAGGGCGCGTATCGGCATCGCGAAGTTCTGGGCCTCGCGGTATGCGTAGCCTGAGTCGGCGAGCAGCTCGCCGATGTTGATGGCGTCTTTTGTCATGCGCTCGATGACGGGGGTGATCTGTGGGGGCGGGTCGTGCTTGGCGGAGGCGAGCGTGATTCTGCGTACGAGCTCTGGGATGTCGGGCCCGCGATCGTCTTTGACGATCGTCACGGCCTGCAGGTAGCAGCCGAAGAAGGTCTCGCTCTTGCCGGGATGGTTGACGTTGCGGTGCCCCCATGCCGCCTCGGGGTCGGCGCAGCGTCCGTCTTTGCGGGGCGGGCGTGCGAATGACTCGTAGTCTGTCCAGTCGATCGCGTAGGAGCTCGACTCGGGTGCGCCGAGGATCTTGACGCTCGCCTCGATCAGGGCGTCTGTGATCTCGGAGAGGGCCTGGGATGGCTTGCCGTCGGGCTTCTCCTTGCAGAGCGCTGCCACGATGAGTCCGAAGGTGCGCTCTGTCTGACGGTAGGTCAGCTCATGCGGCCCGTTCTTCCAGGAGCAGATCACGCCGAGGCGCCACTTATCGCGCTCTGGGAGGCCGATCAGCGCTTCGTGGATTCTTCTCAGGTGCGCTGGGCGCTCGTCGGCGAGCGCGAGCAGGATGCCGAGGAGCAGGCTGCGCACCGAAAGCTGGCGGGGACGCACCCCGACCGGCAGGAGCATCTCGATCCGCTCAGGCACCCCGGAGGCGTCGATGATCTGTAAAAGACGGTGAAGATCGCCGCCCCAGCTCACGATGATCCTCCCAGCAGCTCGACCATCTCCGCCTCGCTGGGGTGGGGTAGCCGGGCGGCGATGTCCCCGAGGCGCTGGCTGCAACGCACCCCAGCGGCGGCCATGAACGCCCCCAGGCCGATCGCCTGCGCGACCCGGTCAAGCCAGGTCGACCGCAGCCTTCCCGCCTGAAGGCGCTCCAGGCCGGGGTCGCAGGAGAGCGCACGCCAGAGCGCGTCTGAGACGTTGCGCCTGCCGGCCTCGCGCCCGCCGCAGATCAAACGCTCACCCGCAAAGCAGGCGGCCGTGAGCAGCGACTCGTGGAAGCCAGAGATCACCGGCACCGTGCGCGCTCTTGCCCCTCCCACGGCCACGAGTACCCCGCTCGAGCGCACAAGCACGTCGCTGCCGCGGACCTCGCGAAGCTCGCCGGCGACGATCCCTGCGCCCGCGCCGAGGCAGATCAGCGCGCTGGCGCGCATCCTGCGCGCCCTGGTTGACAGCGTGCCTGCCAGGCGCAGGTACCCCTCGATCTCACCCGGGGTATACGGCGCCTTCGCGTGCTCCCTGGGCAGCACTGCCGGCTGTGGCTCGGGATAGCGCTCAAGCGCACGCGCAAGCGAACGCAGGCGACTACGGATCGTGCGCACGCTGGCCGGGGAGAGCCCGGCCGTCCCACACGCGATGAACCGCTCGATACTTGCCTCGCAGAGCAGCGCCTCAGCGCACACATCGAGCCCGACCGACTCCCCAAAAGCCGCCAGGCGGCTCGCGGCGAACAGCAGCGCCTTGGCCCGCTCAGCGCGCGCGGGCGCGGCTTCTGCCACCACCTCGCGCGCGAAGCCGGCCGCCGCCTCACTCATCGCACGCGGCCGCCACGCCGCGATTGTGGCGGCCGCCCGCGGATCGAGGCTGCCCGGTGTCTGGACGATCATACTCAGACCTCTATCCGAGAGTAATGCTACTCTCGGATAGAACCAGCGATCATCACGGCATGCCCAAGCGAACCCCGAAGAACCCCGCGACCCTGGAGCGCCGCCGCCGCAAACTCGCCGCGCAGATCGCCGAGATCGACCACATCCTGCCCGGCAGCATCAACATCGCGCCCAACCGCTGCGGAAAGCCCAACTGCGCCTGCCACGCCGACCCACCCAGGCTGCACGGCCCCTACATCACCTGGACACGCAAGATCGCCGGCAAGACCATCACACGCCGCCTCAGCCCCCAGCAACTAGAGCGCTACAAGCCCTGGTTCGAGAACAACCGCCGCCTACAAACCCTGATCTCAGAACTCCAAACCCTCAGCATCGAACGCCTAGAAGCCGAACAGCGGAACAGCCGAGCCGCTGGGCCGATGTGATCAAAACACGCCTAAGAGCCTATCCGGATAACCAGGCAGGGTTCGGGGGTGTGCCGTCGTAGCTGGCCTGCATGGACAACAACCTTGCAGCACCTCAGATGTCGGGGCCTGTCGGCGATGATGCGCCGGTGGAGGGTTCAAAGCGCCGCACGATGGCGGGTGTGTTTCGGATCCCGGATGAGATGTGGCAGCGGATCGAGCCGCTGATCCCCGAGCACGTCAATACGCACAGGTTTGGTGGTGGGCGCCCGCGGGTGCCGGACCGGGTGATACTCGATGGGATCTTTTTTGTGTTGCGCACCGGCTGTCAGTGGCGTGCGCTGGACGCGACCGGGATCTGCTCGGGCTCCACCGCGCACGATCGCTTCCAGGAGTGGCAGCAGACGGGGTTCTTCGATGCGCTGTGGGAACAGGCGTTGCGTGATTACGACGAGGAGGTGGGGATCGACTGGAGCTGGCTGTCGATCGATGGATCGATGGGAAAAGCCCGTTGGGAGGCGGGAAGACAGGGCCGAACCCGACCGATCGCGGCAAGCTCGGTGTCAAGCGCAGCGTGATGTGCGAGGCCGCGGGAATCCCAGTCGGCCTGGCGATCGAAGGCGCCAACCGCAACGACTGCAAGCTCGCCGAGGAGACCATTCAGAGTGTCCCCATCGATCGTCCCGGACCCACCGAGGAGCATCCCCAGGGCGTCTGCTTGGACAAGGCCTACGATCACGATTTCATCCGCGAGCTCCTTGAGGGTCTTGACTTCACGGCACATATCCGCAGTCGTGGCGAGGAGGCACTGGAACTACGAAAGGATCTCGGCCACCGAGCCCGTCGCTGGGTCGTGGAGCGCATCCATTCCTGGATCAACCGCTACCGCGCCCTGCTGATCCGCTGGTCAAAGAAGCCCGTCAACCACGACGCCCTGCTGAAGTTCTGCCTCGCCCTGATCACCTGGCAACAGATGGGCGTCATGGGGTTATCCGGATAGGCTCTAAGGTGTGGTCAGCGCCCCAGGCCACCCCAAAATCACCCGCCGCTACAGGCGATCCCCCAAACGTGAAGACCTCGTTGTTGCCTTATGTTCGAACCTCGACTGCTGCGTGCGGGGGATCTTCTTGCGCCAAAGGACGCCACCCAGGGCTCTTCGTTGCGCGGTATCTTGTGATTGATGGCCGAGCAGCTTGATCTGACGATCGTCTACGAGCCGGGCGAGGATGGCTGGGTCATCGCGTCGATCCCTGAGGTTGATGGTGTCTTCAGCCAGGGGCGAACCCGCGAGGAGGCTCGCACTAACGTCATCGATGCCTTGCGGCTGATGCTCTCTCCCGAGCCCGGGAAGGCAGATGATGAGCGAGAGCGTGAGGCGCTGCATTTGACGATCGCCGCATGAAGCGGCGCGACCTGGAGCGTCATCTGCGAGCTCAAGGGTGCCGCCCGATCGATGAGGGCGGCAACCACGCACGGTGGGCCGGCCCGCAGGGCGAGCGATCAGTCGTTCCGCGTCACCGCGAGATTGACTACGGACTGGCGCGCAAGATCTGCCGCCAGCTCCGGGTGTCGCCACCAACCGGTGCGCGTTGACGCCGTTCAACCAAAGCGCCGGGCGTGCAACTCGCCGATGCGTCGCCAAGCCAGGTCGGGGTTCGATCTTCGTCCCTCCCTCCCCGTTTTTTTGAGCCAGAACCCGGCTGTTCACGGGGGTCGAGACCGATCGCGCTCTACTCGTCTTCTGAGAGCGCGTGCCTGCGCCGCACGAAGTCACCGAACGTCGGTGCGGTGTGCGCCGGAGACGAGTCCGACGGCTAAGGGCCTATCCCGGTTGGGGGGTGGCGAGTTGCGCCTTCTTGAATGCGATGAGGCCGCTGGAGAGTTGTAGGAGGGCGAGGTGGTTCTCGTCCTTCTTTGACCAGCGGATGAGTATCCCGCGGTTGCGGTTCAGCCAGGAGTGGCAGGCCTCGACGACCCAGCGGCGTGCTTTCCACTCGGGGTTGTGGGCTTTCTCCTCGATCTCCTCACCGCGGGCGCGGATGTGCGGCGTGAGCGTGTAGTCGCCGATCAGTTTGCGGACTTCGGCGTTGTCATACGCCTTGTCCAGGCAGATGCCCTGCGGGTGCTCTGGGGTCGGCTCGGGCCGCTCGATCGGGATCGAGTCCAGCGTGCCCTTCAGCAGCTTGTGGTCGTTACGGTTCGCGCCGTCGTGATCGAGCCCGACCGGGACCCCCGCACCCTCCGTGAGGACCGAACGCTTCGCCCCCCCTTCGCCCGGCCAGTAGGGTTTGGGCCGGTCTTGGCTCCTCCCAGCGGAGCTTTGCTCATCGCCCCGTCGCCCGACAGGAACGACCAGTCGATGCCCACGACCTCGTCGTACTCCAGCAATCCTTGACGCCAGATCTCGTGGAACACACCGGCCTGCTCCCACTCCTGAAAACGCCGGTGCGCCGTTGCGGTGGTCGCCGTATCCCCATTGCTGACTCTGCGAGGTCGAGATTGGGGATTTGGATACGGCTTGGGTTAGCCTGGATGGTCGGCGGGGGGTTTGTCCACTAGTTTCGTTGTGAGCGGGGCGAGTGGGCGGCCGGCGATGGCTGGTGGCGTGGGGCTTGCGTTGTGTCGGGGGTAGGGCGGGCCTCAGCGGAATCAGTGGACGGGTTCTGTGCAGTACTTGATCTGGTTGGCCGGTGCGGGTCGGCAGCCAGGGTCGCAGATTGGGCGGGTTTGCCCTGGTGGGGCGTGATCGTGGCGACGATTCCGTCCGAAGCCACTGCAACAATACCCGCAGGTTCGTCCACCAATCACGTTGAGAGATGGCCCGTTCGGGACACAAGCGCTTCACCGAGCCGACGCTCGCCGCGCAGCGTCGTTACGAGGCGCTGCGCGCGTACTGGGTCGAGGAGCGCTCGGCCGGCGAGATCGCTGAGCGGTTCGGCTACACGAAGGGCAGCGTGCAAACGCTGATCTCTCGCTACCGCGAGGCGGACCTCGCCGAGCTATTTGCCGTACCACGCCCTGGTCCCAAGCGCCAGCCCAAGAAGGACGCCGCCCGCGAGCGGGTGCTCCGGCTGCGCCGTGAGCGGCACGGGATCGAGGAGATCGTCGCAGAGCTTGCGCGGGCGCAGACGCCTTTGTCACGCACCGCGGTGTGGGAGATCCTGCGGGAGGAGGGGCTCTCGCGCATACCCAGGCCGGCCTCGGCACCGAAGCCCGACCCGGAGCCAGAGCGGCTTGCCGCGGAGAAGGTGCGCGTGCTCGAAGAGAGCGAGTGGCCCGAGACGGGGCGTCTTGAGACCCAGCACGCCGGGCTGTTCCTGTTGATCGGGAACCTGATCGAGCTCGACCTGCCCGGGCTCATCAAGGAGGCCGGCTGGCCGTCCACCAGCCAGCTCCCTGCGCTGCGCTCGGTGCTCTCACTGATGACGCTCAAGCTTCAGGGGCGCCGCCGACGCAGCCACGTGGCAAACGTGGTTCACGACCCGGCACTCGGCCTGTTCTGCGGGCTGAACGCGCTGCCCAAGACCTGGCATCTGAAGACCTACTCATACCGCACCACCCGCGCCCAGCAGGTCGCGTTCTTCGCGGCGCTGCAGCCCCGGCTGCGCAAAGCGGGACTCTTGGGCGAGCAGGGCCTGAACCTCGACTTCCACGCGATCATGAGCTATGGCGAGGAGACGATCCTCGAGAAGCACTACGTCCCCCGCCGCTCACAGCGCACCCGCTCGGTCTTGACGTTCATCGCCCAAGACGCGCAAGAGCACACGATCATCTACGCCAACGCCGAACTGACCGCGCGGGCGCAGTCCGGCGAGGTGATCGAGTTCTGCCGCTTCTACGAGAAGACCCACGGCGCCCTCCCCAAGCTGCTGGTCTTCGACGGCAAGCTCACCACCCACGAGCACCTCGCCGAGCTCGACGAGATGGGCGTCGGCTTCATCACCCTGCGCCAGCGCTCCCCGAAGCTGATCGCCGCGCTCGGAGCTCTCCCCGCCAGCGCGTGGACCAAGACCCGGCTCGACCGCGCAGGCAAGCACAAGACCGCCAGCTACTACGAGCAGCAGGTCACGCTCAAGGGCCGCACCTTCCGACAGCTCGCCGTCAAGGGCCTCGGCCGCGACCAGCCGACGCTGATCCTCACCAACCGCCAGAACATGACGCCCAAGCAGCTGATCGAGCGCTACGCCAAGCGCTGGGGAATCGAGAACCAGCTCGCCGAGCAGATCCGCGCCTTCCACCTGGACTCCCTCTGCTCCCAGGTGCCGCTCGCCGTCGACTTCGACGTCGCGCTCACCGTCCTGGCCGACATCACCTACCGGCACTTCGCGCACGGGCTGCACGCCGCCTACCACCGCCAAACACCCGACACGCTCCGCGGACAGCTGATCGACGGGATCGGCGAGCTGCGCTTCAGCCCCGGCCACGTCGAGGTCGCCCTCCGGCGCCGCACCCACACCCCCGCGCTGCTCGACGCCAACTACCAGACCAAGCGCATCAAGGTGCCCTGGTGGGGCGGACGCACCCTCAGCTACCGCTTCCCCGCCCGATAGCCCAAAACGCCAAATCCTCAACCGAATTATCGAACCGACAATCCAGGTTAGCGGGGACCATGACGTTTGTCCCGATCACGCCGTGACGATCGGGGACCCCGATCAGCGCGGGCCACGCGTAAAGGTTGCGGCCATCGAGCCGGTTGGAGTTGAGGCCACCGGTCTCGCCTTTGACCCGGATAACCCGATGCATGCCGGTCTCGGCGTTGAAGATGAGTTCGGACACGTGGTGCGGTGTCACTGTCATGCAGCTGATCGCGACGGGCTTCGACTCGCCCGGCGGCTCCGGGTAGCCCCGCAGGTGCCCTAGGTCGATCGATTGGACGTCGTCGGCGGGCATGAAGTAGCCGCCTGCTGTCTCTGCCGGGATTGGCGCGACCGTGAACGACGCGGGATCGTCCGCGTACCGGTCGGCGATCACCATCGCGCGGTAATGCTTGAGCATCATTTCGATCGTGTGACGGAAGTAGCTGGCGACGTCACTGTCCCCGGAGAGGATCGCCGTCGGCTGCCCCGTCTCTAGCGCGTAAGAGCTTCTCTAAGTCTTGGTAGACGTCCTCAATGCGCTCCGGCTCGGGGCGTGGTCCCGTGTACACCTCGTGCAGCACATCGATCGCCGGGATCAGCCGCGACTTTTCCTTCTTCGCCATAGCCGGCCATCGTAGAGATGAAAGCCGATGCTCGGGAGGGCCTCTCGCCGCCGACGGCGCCACGAGGTCGCAAGTCCGAGCCCGGCGCCCGGGACGATGGCTTCCGGCCCGCGTGGGAGGGGACAAGCATCAGGCGAAGCGCCTGGCGTGCAGCTTCCTAATGCGCTTCCATAGAAGATCGGTGTTTGATCTTCGTCCGCCATCCCCGTCCCGGTTGGTTGACGCTGGGCGTCAGGTCATGTCCAGCACCAAGAGCAGCGCGTCCTCGACGGTGCGCAACTCTTCGCGTGAGAGGTGGCCGACGCGCTCGCCCAACGCGCGGGCGTCGACCGCGCCGACCATCTCGCACAGAACCTGCGTGGACTGCTCGGCGATCATGACTTCGGGATGAAAGCTGGCTGGAAAAGCCGAGCGCGAAGTGGGACAGACGACGACAGTGGAGAGGGTGAGCAGATCGTCGGCTTGAACGATCACCGCGTAGCGGCGCCCCTGCTGTACGTGGCCTCGCTTGCCGGGAAGCTTGATGCGATGCACATCACCGCGGATCACGCAGCTGCTCCATCACGCCCGCGACCTCCCGTGCTTCTCGCACATAGTCCTCGTTCTCCATCAGACGCCGTGCCTCGGCTGCGAGCCCGCCGCGTCGACGCTCTCGCTCGGCCGTCTCGGCTATCGCCTGTCGTGCAGCCTCGGCACGACTCAAGCCGCGTCGCCTGGCGATTTCATCCAGCGCGCTCAGCCCGTCGCGACCGAGACGCAGCGACACTGGCTGAGGAGCCGAAGCCATCGGTAGAGTGTAGCGCAAACCGCACTACAAAACATGCCCGATACCGCATTGAGCTGGCTGTGCTGCTCGGTATCGCGCTCAACCAAAGCCGAGCATGCAGCTCGGCGATGCGTCGCCAGGCCAGATCGGGGTTCGATCTTCGTCCCTCCCTCCCCGTTCGTTTTTTTGACCTGCCGGACCGCCCCTGCGGCAGGAGGATCTTCGCTTACGCTGAGCGCTCGCCGTGGACCGTCATCCACCGCGGGTCTCTCCGCGCCCGTCCCCACTAAACTGGCTGCTCTGCGCCAGTAGCTCAGCTGGATAGAGCGTCGGTCTACGGAACCGAAGGTCGGGAGTTCGAATCTCTCCTGGCGCGTCACAGAAAAGCCCTGCTCAGGCGGGGTTTTTTGCGCCCGGAGGGCTGCCGAGAGGGTCGCTTTTGAGCCGGGGTGGTAACGAACGTGGTAACACGCCGCTGTCGGGCGCCGCAGGGGCTCACCAAGCGCACCCGGCGAGCTGGCGTGGCAGCCGTCACTGAGCCGCCTGGGCACCGAGCAGCGCGCTGGTGATCTGGTCGGTGCCTTCGCGCAGCTCGTGGATGGCGCTGGCGAGCAGCTCATCGTCGATGCGATTCTGATCCCCACGCTCGGCGGCAAGCAGGGCGGCGCGGCGCAGCGCCTCGCGGATGAACGCCGGCGTGGTCCCCACCGTGGCGGCGATGAAGCGTCAGCCTCGGCAACGCTCTCCCGCGGACGCCTCGGATTTGCGCGAAAGCAGTCGTCTGCTACTAACGACACCGCGCTCTTGTTTGTCGTCGGGAGCGGCACCACCATCCTCTCGGTGTTGGGCTTCCGCTCGCGGAAGGAATGCAGTTGCCCGAGTCCCTGCTGTCGGCCCCGAGGGGGCCGTGACCGAGCGCCGGCTGACGCATGTTCTCGGTGTGCTCAGCGCTCTGCCGGATGGTTTGCCGGCCAGCACACGATCGAGATTTGGCGTGTTTTGTTCGGGTCGATCGGCAGCCTCGGCGTGTTGTCCCCTGCGGACACCGTCACCGGCCTGCCGCGAGCCGCTCGACAACGATGTTGACCTCTCCAGCGAGATGCCACCGCCGCCACGGAGGAGGCCCTCGAGGTGCGGCAGGACGGCCGTGCTCACGCGGCGCCTGCGGAACGGAACATATGTTCGTCTATATTGCGGATTTGGCGCCAGAATCAGCGGCCACGCGACCGCCAGATAACGTCGCCTTATCGTTATGGTGCCCAACGATCCTGACCCTTCACGAGACCTGTGGGATGTCTATGACCAGGACGAACGTGGCTGAGGCCGCGCCGAGGGACATCCCCCAGGATGAGCGGCTGAAGCTGTGGGTCTGCTCGGGTGGCCGCTGCGCGATCTGCAACACCTACCTGCTCGCCGACGAGTTTACGGGTCACTACGTGAACGTGGCCGAAATGGCTCACAACGTTGGCCGCCAGCGCACCGGCGGGTCGCCCCGGGGCACGGACGAGCTGCCGATCCAGGAGCGCAACAAGGCCGAGAACCTGGTCCTGCTGTGCCGCAAGGACCACAAGGTGGTCGACCACCCCGACACGCGAGCCGAGTGGCCCGTGGAGCGCCTCCGCGAGATCAAGCGCACCCACGAGGACCGCATCCACTACCTCACGGGGCTCGGCGAAGACTCCGAGACCGTCGTGCTGCGAGCCATCGGCGCCGTCCGGGAAGGTAAGGCCGTCGAGGTTTCAAAGGAGACGGTCCGCAGGGCTGTGCGCGCTTCCGCGCGCTACCCGCGGTATGAGCTCGGCACACGGAGTGGGTCCGACATCGAGCTCGACCTCACAGTTCTCCCAGGCGAGGGCGAGCCGACCTACTGGCAGGTCGCCGAGCAGATGATCACTGACACCGTGGCCGGACAGGTTTCCGATGGCGTACGCCGAGGGCACATCCGCCACCTGTCGGTGTTCGCGCTCGCCCGCATCGCGCTGCTGGTACTGCTCGGCCACCACCTCGACGATAAGCTCTACGTCGAGCTCTACCAGCGCCAGCGAGATGACACGATCGGCTGGGGATGGGATGACGACGCCGAGCCGGTCGCCTTCGAGACGAGGGCGGTCACGCCCGCGGGCGGCGAGTCGGACGTTACGCTGCTCTGCTCGCTCAGCGGCACGATCAACCCCAACGAGCTGCCGGCCGAGATCGTGCAGGCGAGCGCTGTCTATGAGATTTGTCCGAGCACTGCCGACGCGGGCCCCGAGATCCTGCGCTCGCGCATGACGCTTCGCAACTTCGCCTCCTCCTACCGGGAGTTCCTCGCGGCCGTCGAGACCGCTCACCCCGACGCAACGGCGATCAACCTGGTCGCGGCCGTCCCGGTTACCGCCGCGATCGAACTCGGACGGGCGCGAATGCGAAACGTCCATCCGCCGCTGAGGGTGTACGAACGGGCCGAGGCCGGCTACGCCCTCGCCGTCGAGGTAGGGCCATGAAGCTCCTCGACTACTTCCGCTATTTCCTGCAGGACACGGTCAACCTCAACCAGACACGCATCGACCAGCTCGACTCGCGAGTCACGGCCGTCAGCAACTACCTCGACGGGCACGAGACCATGGGGTCGATCGTCCAGGAAACGATCAGGCAGGGTTCCTACGCTCACAAGACGATCATCAAGCCCGTCGGCAACCACGAGTTTGACGCCGACGTACTCCTGCTGATGGCCGAGCAGCAGGACTGGGAGCCATATGAATACACGCGCCGTCTGCGCGCCGCATTCCGCGACAGCGCCACCTACAAAGACATGGTCGGCCGGCGCACCCGCTCGGTTGAGCTGGACTACGCAGGTGAGTTCCACATGGATCTCGTCCCATACCTCGCGATCGATGAGCGGTACTGGATCACCAACCACAAGACGAACCAGCTCGAGGAGACGAATCCGGAGGGGTTCAACGAGTGGCTCGACGAACGCGACCGCATCACTGGTCGGCGTCTGGTCGAGGTGATCCGCATCATGAAGTACCTGCGCGACTACAAGCAGACGTTCCATATCAAGTCGTTCATCCTGAGCATGTTGCTCGCCGAACAGGTCTCTCAAGTACAGCTGCTGCTTGACCCCGGCTGCTACAGCGACCTGCCGACCACGCTCGTGAACATCCTCGAGAGCCTCGATGGGTGGCTTCAGATGCGCCCGACGATGCCGCCGCTCAGCGACCCCAGCTGTTCTTCGTCGAGCTTCAACCACCGCTGGAGCCAAGAGGAGTACGCGAACTTCAGAAACAAGATCCATACATACGCAGCAAAGGTCCGTGAGGCCTATGACGAGCAGGACAGGGATACGAGCCTCAAGGCGTGGCAGGCACTGCTGGGCCCCGGCTTCCAAAAACCACCGGCTGTCAAGAGTGTCAAGCTCGCCGAGCAGGATCTCGCGCCAAGCACCGAGCAGTTCATCGACCGGCCACCCTTCAGCATCCCAATAGCATTGGATCCACGCCACAGCCTGAAGATCAAGGGGCGCGTGCAGGGCGTCAAGGGGGCCGGCTGGGACCGCTATGACCTCTCAAGGCGCGGGGACCGCGTCGCCAAGCGCCGCAACATCGTCTTCACGATCACCAAGTGCGACGTGTCACCTCCGTACGAGGTGTACTGGAAGGTCCGCAACTACGGGCAGGAGGCCGCAGATCTGGGCGCGTTGCGCGGCGAGATACGCAAAGACTCAGGCAATCGTCGCCACGTCGAGCCCACGGCCTACCGCGGCAACCACTACGTCGAATGCTACGTGGTGAAGAGCGGGCGCTGTGTGGCAACGAACCGCCAGCGCGTCGTAATCATCTGAGCCTTTGCGTCAAATTGCCGGCTCCGCCGGTGTCCCGACTTGTTGGGAGGCGGGCGGCTGGAAGCGGCTCAGCAGCTCAAAGGCGAACGCGGCCGCACATGCCGCCGCTCGTGGTTGTGAGCCTTGCAGATCACTGGACTTCTTGTCGTCGAGCAGGTCGGAGATACCGCGCACGACGATCCCGCTGACGTCCTTGAAACGCCGCACCGCCTCGAGGAAGCCGGCGCCCTCCGTCTCGACCGCGACAGCGCGCGGCGCGACGGTGGCGAGGAGCCGCGCTGTCTCCGAGGTGCTGGCCGCGATGACCTTGCCGCCGGCGGCGATCGGCGCTACGTGCACCGTGAACGTTGGGAGCGCCTCGAAGTGTGGGGCGAGGATCCGGGCCTTCCAGGCGTCGCTGATGGCGACGTGCAGCGCCCGCTGTCGCAGGTCGAAAGAGGAGTGCAGCTGGAGCTCCCGCGGCTCGTATCCCGTCAGTGTCTCCTTGCCTTGGTCATAGTCGAAGATGGTCGTGGCGGCGACGACGTCGCCGAGCGCTACCTCTTCTGGGATGCCGCCCGCGACACCGACGAACAGCGCGACATCCGGTTGGAAGTTGTTGATTGCGTTCGCGAGTGACGCGGCCGTCGCCGAGTTGCCGCGTTCTGAGCACGCCGCGCGCAGCTCCCATGTGATGTGCTCGCCCACGAGTGTCCCCGTCAGGTAGATCTCACCACCCTCGATGGTCTGCTCCCCGACCGATGCGCCGGCCTTCATCTGGGCTTTGATTGCCGCCAGCTCGACCGGAAGCGCGCAGAGCACGACGGCGCGCATCACGGGCTTCGCTCGCTCGGTGCGCTGGGCGGCGGCGACCTCGGCGTCGGCGTCCTCGGTGAGCCGGTAGCGCTCTTCTGGTGTCACGTCGGCGGGGTTGAGGATTGGCTCGCGGCATTCTGGGCATTCGGCCTCGCCGTCGAGTGGGTCGGCGGCGAGTAGCGGCTCGAGGTCGATCGGCTGCTTGCAGTGGGGGCAGCGAATCCGCCAGGCGGGGGTCAGCAGTCCGATTGCCGGCGCGCACGCGAGCGCCATGAGCTCGTGCACGGTGTCTTCGTCGAGTGAGAGCTCTGCGGTCACCCGTGACGGAGATGCGATGGCCGCGCCCGCGCTCGCGTAGATACGCGACGAGCACTCGGCAGGTGTCCTGGCCCGCCAGCGCTGCGCCCGCGTCAGAGAAGGCGTCGAATCTGTTCGAGGACATAGTCGACCTCCTGGGGTGAACTCGGCACCATGAAGTTCACGCGTGTGTCGTAGGCGAGGATCATGAGATGCAGCGGCTCGGTCAGCGGGCCGGAGCCGTCGGGGAGCCAGCGCATGTTGCCGGACTGTGCGCTGGCGGGCGTCTCGACCTGCCCGACGGCGGCCTTGATCTCTTCGTCCTCGAAGAACGATGCGTCGCCGCTCGCGCCGATCGCCTCAAGCTCGGAGCCGTCGGTGGTTTCCCAGCGACCGCGGCGGGATTTCGTCAGCGGGTCCTGGCGCGTCTGCTCGCGGCCGTGCAGCTCATGCAGAACCTTGGCGAGGTTGATGCGTTTGAACTCCGCGAAGTCCAGCCACGGAAGGAGGGCTGCGGCGAAGCGCTGGGCGACGTCGCGGTAGTGGTCATGCTTGAGCCCGCTGCTGGAGGCCTGCGTGATGTGCAGGGCGGCATGGCGGGTTGTGGTGTTCCAGCGCAGCGAGACGGTGCTGCGGGCCACTCGTTCGACGTGCGCGCGAAGCTCGACGCGAAGTCCGTCGTCGCTGAGCGCCTCCTGGTCGTATGCGGTGTCGCGCTCGAAGTAGCGCCGCGCCTCGACGGCGACGATTTCGACGAGCCCGGCCTCCAGACGTACACGCGAGAGCTGCAGCTCGGGTGGCATCATCAGCGGGAGCGCCGCGTCGAGCAGGCCGCGGACGCCGGCCTCTTTTTGTAGGCGTCGACGTGCAACGGCGGGGTCGCGCCAGCGGTCGTTGAGCGTCTTGGGGGCTCGCAGCATGAAGACGTGCTGCTTGCCGCCCGGCTCGACCTCGTCAAGGA
The DNA here is from genome assembly GCA_963833205.1 of uncultured Solirubrobacterales bacterium. Lineage (GTDB taxonomy): Bacteria > Actinomycetota > Thermoleophilia > Solirubrobacterales > Solirubrobacteraceae > Palsa-744. The sequence continues at coordinate 489,441 of CAWHWZ010000001.1, forward strand.
ACCCGATGACGTCATCGACAGTGATCTCGCCTTCGGCGATTGAGTCGCGCAGCCGTTCGCGCAGCTCGAGCTTGCGCAGTCCGCTGAAGGTGATTCCCTCCGAGCGCATGAGGTCCTGAACGAAGTCTTTGCGCAGCGCCAGGACGTGGGATACGAGCTCGTCGACTTCAGTCTGGGTAGGTACGCCGTCGGTGCTCATGTGTGCTCCTGCGGTGAACCGCTGAGGGCTCGGGAGGCGACCTGTGCGCTAGCGGGCACGAGCCCGCTCCAGTCCTCGTGGAGACGTCCCTGCAGCGTGGCGACGGCGGCGGCGAACGCACGTGTGCGCTGCGGCTCCTCGGCCCCGTAGGGATCGACGTGGTTCTGGTAGCGGAAGAGCTCGGCCTCAAATGCGCGCTGGTAGCCGCGGTAGAGCTTCCATCGCTCGTGCGGGCGCTCGAACTGAATGAACCCGGCGACCGTCGCCGCCGTCGCGGCGAGCAGCGAAGGGATCAGTTTTCCCCAGGCAAACGCGCCCGCCTGGGAGGAGATGATCAGCGACACTGGGATCATGGCGCTGGCAAGGATGATCGTGAGCGTGGCGAGACGGGGCCATCCACTCGTTGCGGTCCGCCTTGCTGCGCACCGAGGTAATCGCGTGCAGACAGAACGCGACCGGGTCATCACCGGGCGCCGACTGCTCAGGCGGACGAAGCGACCAGCGGCGCATACACGGATTGTTCCACCTTCTTGTCCCGGGGGTTGGAAAGAGCCGACCGGTGGCTTCGCCGGCTACGTGGTCGTGAGGGTCGTGGAGAGGACGGGGGTGGCGGCGAGGGTCTGGTAGACGACGCAGTAGCGCTCGGTGAGCTTGAGGAGCGTCGCGAGCTGCTCCTCCTCGGCATCGGTGTCGAGCTCGAAGGAGAGACGGATCGCGGAGAAGCCCACGGGCGCCTCGCGGTCCACGCCGAGGGTGCCGCGGAAGTCCAGGTCCCCCGCCGCGCGGACGCGCCCGGACGCCACGGAGATCCCCAGTGAGGTCGCGACCGCCCTCAGCGTGACCCCGGCGCACGCGACGAGCGCCTCGAGCAGCATGTCACCGGAACACAGCAGCGAGCCGTCGCCCCCCGACGCCGGGTGAAGCCCCGCCTCCGCGACTGCATGGGCGGTTCGCACCGAGCACGAGACACCCTCTCCGAGCTCGCCCGTCACAGATAGCGTGAGAAGCGCCGCGCCAGGCTCTTTCCTATAGCGATCCTTCAGCGGCGCCTGCAGCGCCTTCAGCTCCTCGCGCTCCACCCGAAGGATCTTAGAGAGCCCCCGCGGCCCGGTGGCATTCTAAGAACCGGACGCGTGGGATACGAGTCGACGCACGGCTGGACGAGCGACTCCTTGCCCACCAGCGCACGAAACGTGGCGGTGAAGAGGAGGGCCGAGATACTGGCGCAGCTCATGCTCCGGCCTCGCCGCCAGCCCGTGTGACGTGAGCGCGCTGTTGACGCTGCGCGCGAATGGCACGCGCGAGTCAACGAGAACGCCGTCGAGGTCGAACAACACAGCGTTGTGATCGGTCATCCGGCAGATCATGACCACTCGCCAGCCGGGCGCCTCCCCGGTGAGGACGGTGCCCGCTCAAGCGCCAGCTCGCCGTGGGTGGATGCCCTTACCACCTTGAGATCATCCGCGCGACGACGTGCCGCGACCAGGCGCACGGGCGCGGGCCCTCCGTGGCCCCGCGTCAACGCGAAGCGCGCCGCCCAAGGCAAACAGCAAGTCACGGTCGATCGTCCGCCGCTCCCCAACCAGGCTTCGCCTGGTCGGGGGCCCCGAGCGCGGCGGAGCGCAGTCCCCCGGCCCCCGTCCGCGGGGTAGCGTGGCACACCCTGTCAACCCACAAGGGGTGTGACAGGGTGTGCAGCGAGGGCCGGCCGGGGGCCGGCCGACTGCTCGATCGACGGAGGGAATCCCGCGGCTGTTCGCGCGCCTGCTCGTAGCCGCAGCCCCGCCATGCGGATCGAGCTTCCCGCTGCCGTCATCCTCCCGTGCCGCCGCCGTTGACCCGCGCCCCGCACCCCGGGCGCTCGACCCGCGCGCCCCGCGACGCGACGCTCACCAGCAACGTCGCCCTCCATCCAGGCTCGACCCGAGCCCTGCTCGGCTCTCGCCCACGCCTCCCACGACGCGCCCGCCAGCGCCCGGCATCCTCTCCGGCCGCGCCTCCTGCGCCGCCGCAAAGGGCCACCCCGCCGCTCAGCATCGCTGCGCTCCGCCTCACGGCACACAGTTGCACCTCAAGGATGCTTGTTTTGCTATTTTGCTCTCAGGATGCTCTCGATCGGCAAGATCGCGCTGGGTAAGCACCGCTACTACGAGCAGCAGGTGGCCCAGGGCCAGGATGACTACTACACCGGCCGCGGGGAGGCCCCCGGCGAATGGGTCGGCGCTGGCGCGCAGGCCCTTGGTCTTGAGGGTCGGGCGGGCGCGGGGCAGTTCGGTGCGCTGATCGCGGGCCACGATCCACGCGACCCCGCGGCACGGCTGCGCTCCTCCGCGCACGACCCGAAGGTCGCCGCGTACGACCTCACGTTCAGTGCCCCGAAGACCTTGAGCATCCTGTTCGCCATCGCGCCGGAGGAGGTCTCGGGTGAGCTCGTGGGCTGCCACGAAGAGGCGGTCAGGGCGGCGCTCGGGTATCTGGAGGACATGGCGGTGATGGTCCGTCGCGGGCACGCCGGCGAGCATGTGCAGCCCGGGGAGGGTCTGGTTGCGGCGGCCTACCGGCACCGGATGAGTCGCGCGCTTGACCCGCAGCTACATACCCATGTCGTTGCGGCGAACATGGCTCGCGGCCCGGACGGACGGTTCACTGCTCTGCATGGCGCGGAGCTCTACCGGGCGGCGAAGACCGCGGGGTATCTCTACCAGGCGCATCTGCGGGCGCTCGTGACTGAGCGTTTGGGGTTGGGGTGGGGGGAGGTCCGCAACGGTGCGGCGGAGCTCGCGGAGATCGAGCGGCCGGTGGTGGAGCATTTCTCGCAGCGCCGTCACGAGATGCTGCGCGCGGCCGAGCAGGGCGGTATTGGCCTGGGGTCAAAGAGCGCGGCGGAGCACGCGGCGCTCGCGACACGGGAGCGCAAGCAGTTCGGGCTTGAGACGCACACGTGGCGGGAGGAGGTGAGGGCCCGCGCGGGCGAGCAGGGTCTCGACACAGGCAGGATCGCGGAGCTGCTGCAGGCGGGCCGGGGGCGGCTGGCGCGTGGATTCGCCAAGCACGACGTGGACGAGCAGGCGATCGGCGGCCGGCTGGTGGGCGCAGAGGGCTTGACGGAGCGCAGCAACACCTTCGACAAGCGCACGGTGCTACAGGAGTTCGCCGCCGCTGCCCGCGCGGGCGCGCCGGTGGGCGAGGTGCGCGGCCAGGCCGAGCGGTTCACAGGGCGCCCAGATGTGATCGCGACCCGCGGTGGCGAGATCCCGCTGGCGCGTGCGAGCAGGCGAGCGGCTGAACCGGGGGGCGCGCGATCTGCGGCGTGGTCTCAGCGCGCTCGGACAGGAGCATTCCTATGGCAGCGTCGATCTCGCTGTCGGGGACCGTGTGATCTGCCGGCGCAACGACGGGCAACTGGACGTGGACAACGGGATGAGGGGCACCGTGCGCCACCTCGACCCCGACAGGGTCATGATCGACACCGACGGCGGGCTCGTACGCGAACTGCCCGCCGCGTACGTGGCCGAGCACGTGGAGCACGCCTACTCCCTGACGGGCCACGGAATGCAGGGCGGCACCATCGAGAGCGCGATCGTGGTCGCCTCACCTCGGGATCTCACCGCGGGCTGGTCATACACCGCGCTCTCCCGCGCACGAGACACCAGCCGGCTGCTCGTCTATGACGATGACCTCGAGCGGGAGCGCAGCGAGTTCGCGCCCACAGACCAAACCCCGACAGCAACCCGGGATGAGCTGCTCGAGCGGGTGGGCCGGCGGATGCTGGAGCGAGACGACGAAGACCTCGCGATCGAGCAGCTCCCCGACGCAGGCCGCACGAACGACCCCGAACTCGCCAGCGCGCACACACACGCGACAGCCCCACCACAGGAGCACGCCGCCGCCCGCGCGGAGCCGACGCCGCCGGCCACGGCATCCCCGGCGCGGCTGCGGGAGCTGCGCGAGCGCGTCGAGCAGCTGCAGGCGCAGCTCGCGGTACTGCCGACACGCCAGCTGCAGCGCATTGAGGATCTCAACGCGCGCGCCCTCACGCTTGCCACCCAGCACGAGCAGCTCGCCGGGAGCCTCGCCGGCCTGCCCGAGCCACACCGGCGCCTCGGACGCGAACAGGACCCCCACGCGATCGAACGTGCTCACTTGGCCGGCGCCCTGCAAGCCAACGAGCGCGAGCTCGACGCCGTCCTCACACAACGCGGCGGCCTGGAGCGTGAGCTTGGCGACCCCGCCGATGCCCGCGCCGAACGCGAAGGCCTCGAACACGCCATCACCCACGCCACCCGAGCGCACACAGCGCTCCGCAACGAACTCGCCGAGCGCGAACTGCACAACCCCGCCGTGTGGGTGAAGGCCACCTTCGGCGAGCGGCCCGACCGGCCCGCGCAGCGCGAGGCATGGGAGAACGGCGTGCGCCACGCCGCGCGCCATCGCGCGCAGTACGACATCACCGACCACACCGACGCGCTCGGCCCCAAGCCCGAGCAGCGCGGGGGCCAGCAGCGCGACTGGGAGCGCGCCCGCGAAGCGATCGACCGCGCGGAGCGGCGCCTCGGACGCGAGACCTCGAACACGCGCAACATCGACCTCGGGATCGGCCGTTGAACCCCCTCGGCCGGTGAGTGAGGCCGGCGCTACCCCTGGTGATTGGTCGGCTGGGTCTTTGGCCGCATCCTTGGGTTATTAGTATGACTTTCGCGTATATCCGTAGATCAAGCGGCTTTTTGCAAAAGATATCCCGCCTGCTTGATATGATTCAGCATCAAATCCGTAAACTACGCGGTTTAGCGCTAAGATTAGCCCATGTCGATTCGGCCCCGCGATCTGCCCGATCATCTCCTGTCGCTCGGCCGCTACGAGTTCACGCTGGATGACGCCGCGGCGATTCTAGGCTCTGACCGGGGGGCAGCCGCGGATGCGCTCGGCAGGCTGCAGCGGCGCAAACAGGTCTTCTCGCCAGCCAGGGGCCTCTATGTCGCCGTGCCGCCCGAGTACCGCAGCTGGGGTGTACTGCCTGGTGACTGGTTCATCCACGCGATGATGGCCCATTTACACCGCGCCTACTACGTTGCGCTGCTGAGCGCCGCGCGTATCCACGGCGCATCCCACCAGGCGCCCCAGGTCTTCCAGGTGATGAGCGCGGGCGCCGCACCACGGGATCGCGACCTCGGCCGAGTCCGCCTGCGCTTCTACACAAGCACGCACATACACGAGGACAAGGTGCAGCAGATCACCGTCCCCACGGGATACCTGACGGTCTCGGCCAGGGAGACCACGGTCGTCGACCTGATCGCCTACCACCGCGCCAGCGGTGGCTACAGCAACGTCGCGACGATCCTGAGTGAGATCGGCGAGCTCGGGGGATCGGAGCTGGCGCGCGTCGCCAGCCGCCGGGGGCGCGCCCTCGTGCGCCGCACAGGCTGGTTCGTGGAGCGCTACGGTCACTGCGAGGATCTCGAAGCGCTGCGCCAGGCCGCGCGCCTTGATCTCGGCGAGCCCGCGCTGCTGGACCCGGCCGCGGGCAAACGCGGCAAGGCCGACCCCGACTGGCAGGTGCGCCTCAACACGCAAGTGGAACCCGACCTGTGATCCCCGCCGCGTTCATCACCGAGTGGCGCGCACGCGTCCCGTGGCCCGAGCCCCATCACGTGGAGCAGGTCAAGCCCTGTCGAAGTCAGGCCACCGCAAACGATGACACCGATCGTCGTTAGTACTAACTCATGCTCGTTTGGCTTATTTGGTCTATGATAGGCGGGTATCCAAGCCTTGCAAGCTCGAGCGCATCACGTCCAAGTCTTTGAGATGACCGGATGACCACCAACGGCAGGCCGACCGAGTGCCCATCGCCGAGGGCGTCGCAAGCGCCTCGATCGCGTGCCGCGGTCAGCTCGGCAAAGCCGAACGAGGTCGTGCTCGTGCTCGACGTGCCGGCGGTGTTGGTCGAACTGGTAGCCCAGCGCGCCGCTGTGATCGCCGCCGGGCTCGAGCGGCCGTCCGCCTTGCCGTGGCTTGACACCAAGGGCGCGGCCAAGCACCTGGCGTGCGGCACCGATCGCATCCACGACCTCGTGCAGCTCGGGAAGCTGCATCCCCGCCGTGACGGCCGGCGCCTGCTGTTCCGCCCCGCCGACCTCGACGCCTACATCGAGGCCAGCCGATGATCCGCTCGCGCCCGCGCCGCACATCGAACCTGGCTTTCGGCCGGGCTGAGGTGTAGGAACGCAAGCTGAGAGGCGACACCGTGACCGGACGAGCTCGGGCGGCCGGGGTGTGGCGTAGGCTCTGAAATGACGACCGAAGGGAGCAGGTGACGACGTGGCCGCGAAGCGCGAAAAGACGAGAACGCCGGGCATCTTCAAACGCGGCGACCGCTACGTTTTCAGCTACAGGGACGCCGAGGGCAAGCAGCGGTGGGGGGAGTCCTGCCGCACGCTCGAGGAGGCCCGCCGCGCGAAGGCCGCGCGGACCACGGACATCGAGCGCGGCGAGCACGAGGAGCGCTCGCGGGTGACGCTGCACGAGTACGCACGTGCATGGGTGAAGCGCTACCAGGGCCGCGGCCGGCACGGTTTCCGGGAGGCCACGCGGGACGAATACGAGCGGCTGTTGGAGGCATACGTGCTGCGGTATTTCTCGGCCTCCCTGCGCGTCACGGAGATCACGCCGAGCCGCATCGCGGAGTTCGTGGCGTGGCTGTGTAAACAGACGAAGTCCGCCCCCACGAAGGAGGACAAGACCCGGCGCGTGCCATTGTCCGACCAGACGGTGCGCAACATCGTGACGCCGCTCCGCGCGTGCCTCGCCACGGCGGTCCGGGAGGGCTTGATCCGCTCCAACCCGGCGCGGGACGTCGACCTGCCGCACCGGCCGACTGCGGAGGACGCCGATGAAGAGGAGGTCCGGGCGATGAGTCACGAGGAGCTCTCGACGCTGCTCAAGCTGCTTCCGGAGCGTCAGCGGCTGTTCTTCAAGTTCCTCGCCGTGACGGGCCTGCGAATCAGCGAGGCCATAGCGCTCCAGTGGCGGCACCTGGAGCTCGACGGGACGCCGCACGTCAAGGTCCGCCGCGCGTACGTGAAGGGCCGCATGGGTCCTCCCAAGAGCAAGTACGGCAAACGGGAGGTCCCGCTGGGCCACGCGGTCGTGCTGGCGCTCCGCGAGCACCGCAAAGACAGCGAGTGGGCGAGGGACGACGATCTCGTCTGGTCGGCAGGCAACGGCGCGCTCCTGAACCAGGGGAACCTACGCCGCCGCGTGCTCCAGCCGCCGCGCGAGGAGGCGTGCCTTGAGTGGGTCGGGTTTCACACCTTCCGCCACACCTGCGCCACGCTGCTGTTCGCCGAGGGCCGCAACGCGGTGCAGGTCCAGCGGTGGCTCGGCCACCACTCCGCCGCGTTCACGCTCGCCACCTACGTCCACCTGCTCGAAGGGGACATCGGCGAGCCGCTGACGCTCCCTGAGGATGGCAACGGAGTGGTAACAGACACCACACCACTCGACACCGCGGCGGCGTAGGGAAGATCACCACGTCGAGACAGCGTGGGGGCGACTACGCGCGGGTGATGTCTGCGATGAATAGCCGCAGCTCGCCGGCCGCGGCGTCGACATCGCGTACATCGAATCCGACTTCGGCTGCCAACTCGGCGTAGCCTGAGCGCCAGGAACCGGGGACCACCAGCTCGGGCGGCCACGCGTGGGTGGCGCGCTGCTGAAAGGTGTCCTCGCAGGCGCGGCGCAGCGCGACGAGGTCGTCGACCAGGTCGCGCAGGATGAGCAGGTCGACGAGGTCGCGAAAGCGGCGGTTCTCTCGATCGTCAGGGCTCTCGGTCACGGCGTGAAGCTTCTGGGCGATCTGAAAGCGCAGCGGCAGGCACGCGATCTCGCGCGGGCCGGAGAGCTTGAAGTGCTCGAGGCCGATCGCGGCCACACGCTCGACCTCCTCCATGCTCGCGTCAGGGCGTGAGACCTCCAGTCGCACGGTCGACCAGGGACGCGTTTGATAGCTGAGCCGAACCTCGAAGCGCAGCGCGTGCGGGCCGTGGTCTGCGGGCTCGCCGCGCTGGAAGGTGAACTCTCGGTAAGGCTCGGCGAAGGCGTCGTCGAGCGCACCGAGCAGCTCGTTGGGCCGACCGCGGAAGATGATGTCCACGTCCTGCGTGGCTCGTGCGCCGGTGCGCAGGCGCAGCTCGATCGCGACGCCGCCCTTGAGCACGAACCGTGGCCCGTTGTCGCGCTCGGCGCGCTCAAGCGCTCCGAGCAGGACCATCGTGGACACCCAGCGTCGCAGGCGTGCCGCGGTGGTGCCTTGCGCTTGACTGTCGCGGGTGATGAGCTGCTCCAGGTGGCGCTTGGTCGGTCCCTCGCGAGCGGGGCGGGTCACACCGCGGCCTCCACGTGCTCGGTCTCGCGGCGCAGCTGCCTTGCCTGCGGGGCGCTGAAGACTCCGCGGCGGCGACCATCCTCGATGGCCTGCGCGATCAGCGCGGGGCCCAGACCGGCTGCGTGGCAGTCGCGCACCGCGCGCATCGCGGTGACGATTGGGATGTCCTCCAGAGCGCCGATCTCCTCGCCGGCGAGGTCGTCGCGGTGCACCACGTACAGATCGGGCACCGTGCGCTGGATGCGGTGTGAGCGAGGCACGGTCAGGTGGATCTTCGCGGGGTTGACGTCGCTGAGCTCATACAGCTCGAGCGCGGTCTGATGGCTGAGCACGCCCCGCGCGCCACGTGGCCACAGCGCCGCCTGCATGTACTCGTCCAGCGGGCCGCGGGGGATCATCGGAACCCGGTACACGCCCTGGCTGACGCGCTCGATCGTGCCGCGTTCGGCCATCCGCGCGAGCGCCCAGGTGCCGACCCCAGCCCGCCGCGCGTCCTCCTGCGTGACGTAGCCGTGCTGGTCGGTGGCGATCTCGATGATGACGTTGAAAGCTGCTCCCGGCATGGACTCGCTCAGAGTTGCACGTTATGTTCAACTTCAAGAATAGCGTATCACGCGGTCGAGGAGATTCCGTAGACGCCGTTCAACCTCTATGGCATGCGCGCAGATCACGGCGACGGAGCATTCAGGGTGGTAACAAAGTGGTAACAGACCCCACACCACTCGACACCACCACGGCGGAGGGGAGTCGGCGAATCCCCAGTATTAGAGCCAATCCGTAGCCCCGGCGACGGCCCACACCACCACCTATTCCGTCTACGGAACCGAAGGTCGGGAGTTCGAATCTCTCCTGGCGCGTCACAGAAAGCCCTGCTTATAGGAGGCTGTTGCGCAAAGTACGGACGGCTCACCGGGCGGGGCTTCTTCTATTGATTGTGGTCGGGCGGGGGCGTGAGGGGCGGGAGCACCCGGACTCCTTTGGGCTTCCGCCGCCTCAGCCGGTGCTGGCGCGCTCGGCGTGCCGGTTGTGCTGATCGTGCGCCCGGTGCTTGCCCCGGTGGCCGGCGGGAGCATGCTGGTGTCCCCGCTCGCCGGCGATCCGCCTTGTGCGTATTTGCAGGATCTGCTCACAGTCGGTGTACTCCAACTGCATCGTGGTCAGGTGACTCGCGGCATACTGCAGCGCGGCTACTCGCAGCCGCCGATTCAAAGGACGACCGGTTTCGCACTCGGCCGTAGCGACCCGCGCTTCATGGTGCAGGCGGCCTGCCCGGGAGCGCCTTGTTTGTGGCGCACGGGTCCCGCCCCCACCGGGCTGGTGATGGGCGCTGGTGTGTGCGCTTGCGGCCTGTTGGCGTGAGGCGGCGCTTGCGATGGAGTGGCCTGCCTGGCCGGTGAGAAGTACCCCGGATGTCAGCGTCGCGGTGCCGAGGGCGGCGAGGAGCATCCCGGTTATCCCGTTCGCGGACAGCTTGCCGGCGAGCGCCCGGTGGGCCGTGAACCCGGCCAGGCGACGTGAGATGAACAGGGCCGGGGCGGCGAGCGCGTGCAGTGGCGAACCTTCGGCCAGACCGCGGCGGGCGCGATGAATCAGCGTCTTGATCGCCGCGACGGTGGTCTGCTCGCGGCTGGCGAGCTCGCGGTAGCTGCGGCCTTCAAGAGCGTGGCCAACCAGCGCGTCGCGCTGACGCACCGGCAGGGCCCCGATCGCTCCCATCAGCCAGTCGAGCCACTCGCCCTGCTCGATCGCCTCCGGCGGCGTCGGCCCGCCCACGACGGAGTGGTTGGCATCCAGCGACATCGGGGCCTGCGGCGCCCGCGCCATGTTGATTGCCGCGTTGTGCACGATTGCAAACAGCCACGCCCTTGTGTTCTGCGGTCTGGTGCCCGCCGCGAGGTGCCGGTAGGCGTTCAGGAACGCGTCCTGGAGTACGTCCTCGGCGAGTTCGGCGCGCCCCCCGAGCTGGCGACGCGCGTAGCGCAACAGCTCGGGACTATGCGCATCCACGAGCGCACGAAACGCGTCGCGCTCGCCGGCGGCGGACGGTGGAGTCTGCTTCGAGTCGGATCTACTCCCGCCCGCGGCGGGCGTGCTCTGCGACGCTGGTGTTGGCGGCTGCTGGTGTTCGTCTGTTGGATTCATGGCCCATGAGACCCGATCGGCGTGCAAATGTTGCGCGGGCCAGCGACCACGTCTACAGGTGCGCTCACCTACCCCCGTATCCCGGCGCCGGTTTGCGCTCCTTGGGAATCGGCAAGTCCGCGACGAGGTCGTCCAGCGACACTCCCAGGGCGTCCGCGATGATGACCAGTGTCGTGAGGCGTGGCTCAGTCTTGCCGGTCTCGATATTGCCGATCTCCGTGCGATGCAATTCGGCCGCGTCGTAGAGTCCGGTCTGCGAGAGGGGCGGATCGTGCACCTCGCGCAGCCGGCGGACGTTCCTACCGAAGCCTCGCAGGTACTCGCCCAGCTCGGCCTTGTACTCCTCCATCGTGCTCACGCTCATCGGTGGGCACTCTGACGGGTGGCAGGCAAAAGGTCTACCGATTAGTGGCTGCCAGACTTTCATCTGCACAGGCCGGCATGCGTCCGGGTGCCTTCCGAAGGCCTGTGCTCAGGTCGCATGCGGGGATTGCCGCACTTCTGATGGACCAGCAGGCATCGCCAGTAACTCGTGCGCGAGGCTGGACGGTCAGCAAGGCGGAGACTAGGAGTTAGACCAGGAGCGGCCGGGGAGGAGGTCGAACGCCTCAACGTGGCACGGGCGTACCACCGTGAAGTGGCGGAGATCGAGCGTCGCCACTTCGGTCACGCCAAGGCGCTCGGCGGCAGCGACGACCGATGCGTCGACGGTACCGAGGGGAAGGTCGTGGTAGCGCGCGACGAGCTCTGCGATTCGTAGGATGTCCTTGGGATCGACCGGCTCCAGGCTCATCTCGCCAGCCGCGAGGTCGCCGAGGAATCGAGTCTCGGCCTGCCAGCCGAGACGACTTGCGAGCAGGTATGCGACCTCGGTAATGACGAGGGTCGGGACGATCAGGGGGCCGGGATGAGTCTCCAGCAACTCGAGGCACGACTCGTGATGAGCGTCGTCGCCGTCCACGTAGGCGTAAAGTGGCCCAGCGTCAATGATGAGCGCTATCGCCCAGCTCCGCGCTGATGATTTGCTCGATCCGCTCGGAGATGTCGGTGTTGCCGCTGTGGCCCGCGGCAGCGGCTCGCAGTTTTCGACGTCCGCCTCGTAGGTGGGCTTCTAGAGCCGAGCGGGTGACGTCCGAGATGGTGCTGCCGCGGCGTCTAGCCTCGTGTCGCAGCCGCTCGTCGAGTTCCTCGGGGATCTTTACCGTAGTGCGTACCACGTATGCCAGCATACCACTTCAAGGCCCGGCTGGCTTCGGTCATCAATGAATTCGATTCCACCAGAATCAGGTCTTCGATACATCAAGCGTCTCTACATCTCGAGTATCTCGACGCGATAACCGTCGGGGTCGCGCACGAAGCAGAGCCGAGAGCCCCCCTCGCGGACGCTGTAAGGCGGCTTCTCGGGCTCGATGCCCTGCTCGGCAAGTCGCGCCAATGTCTCGTCGAGGTCATTGGCGGTAATCGCGATATGGCCGTAGCCGCTGCCGATCTCGTATGAATCCACGCCGAAGTTGTAGGTCAGCTCCAGACGGGGCATATCCCCGTCGCCGGGCTGGTTCATGAAGACGTTGACCGCCTCCTCGCCGATCGGGATGCGCCCGACCTCCTCGAAGCCGAGCGCGTTGTAGAAGGCGATCGAGCGGTCGATGTCGGTGATGCGGTAGCAGGTGTGGATGAGGGGCATGCCAGGCAGTGTACGGCCTGCGGTCCTCGGCGAGGCCGCGCGCGGCGATCGTGGGTGGCGCCGAGGTCGCCGGAGACCGCGCTTGGAGGCTCCCCTCCTCGCAAGCCCCCGTAAGCCGCTTCGTGCAAGGATGGCGCGATGATTTTTGGATGGAGGCAGCAGTGATAGTTGAGCGCGCAACGCATCCGCGGTTCCTGTCGAACACCTACCTTGTCTGCGACGGGCACGGGGGGCCGGCGTTCTTCGTGGACGCGGGCGGCCCGGTGGGGGGGCTGATCGAGGCGGCCGAGCGCCTGGAGGTGGCGCCCACGCACGTGCTGCTCACCCACCACCATTTCGACCACGTCAGCGAGGTGGGAGCGCTGCGCGAGCGCTGGCCAAAGCTCGAGGTCGTGATCCACCCGGTGGAACGGGAGCTGCTGGAGGAGGGCGTGGCGACGGGCACCGTGGAGCCGGGTCAGGCGCTGCGCTTCGGGGAGCTCGAGGTGCGCCCGCTGCTGACGCCCGGGCACACGGCGGGGATGCTGTCGTTCGCGGTGTGCGTGCCCGACGGACAGTCGCGTCCCACCTCCACTACCGCGCCCGGAGGGTTCACGGGCCGCGAAGGGGCGGTGTTCACCGGCGACACGCTCTTCCGCGGTTCGGTTGGGGGCGTGCGGGCCCCCGGGCACACCACCTACACCGACCTGAAGGACTCGATCATGGGCACGCTGATGGAGCTGCCGCCCGAGACGGTCATCCAGCCCGGCCACGCCTTGCCCACATCGGTCGCGGAGGAGTGGGAGCACAACCCGTTCATCCGCGTGTGGCGTGGTCTTGACGCTGAGGGCTCCGAGCGCTGCATCGCACTGGGCGAGCCCGCCACGCTGGTGTTGCTGTGCGGCGACTACGACGGCGGGCACAAGGCGTGGGTGCGCTGGCCAGACGGCTCCGACGACATAGTGCCCGGCTCGCGGGTCAAACAAATCGGGTAGGGCCGGCGGGCCATAAGATGTTGATGTGGCGCGGGAAAAGATCCCAACATCGAGGGTGCGCCGTACGGCGACGGTGGGGAAGCTGGCGGCCAGCGAGACGGTGAAGCAGTTCGGTACGCGTGCCGCCAACGTCGCGCGCGGCGAGGAGGCATCGCAGGAGGCGCTGGCGCGCCGGCAGGTGGAGACCGCCAAGCAGATCGTCGCGGTGCTGGGCACGATGAAGGGCGCCGCCATGAAGTTCGGGCAGATGCTGTCCTTCCTGGACGTCGGCCTCGTGCCGGAGGAGTACCGCGACGAGTTTCAGCGCGAGCTCGGCAAGCTGCGCGACGCCGCCCCCACCGTCTCCTTCAAGCAGATGCGCAAAGTGATCGAAGGGGACCTCGGAGAGCGGATCTCCACGGTGTTTGAGGATTTCGCGGAGGAGCCCATCGCCGCGGCCTCGATTGGGCAGGTCTACCGCGCACGGCTGCGCGAGGATGGCCGCGAGGTGGCTGTGAAGGTCCAGTACCCCGGCGTGGCCGCCGCGGTGCGGGCGGACCTGCAGAGCATCAACATGGTGATGCGCCTACTCAAGCGGATGACTCCCCAACTCGACGTGCGCGGGCTCGGGACGGAGCTCAGGGAGCGGGTCGAGGAGGAGCTCGACTACGAGCTCGAGGCCTCCAACCAGCGGTCGCTGGCGCGGATCTTCAACGGGCACCCCTTCATCCTGATCCCCGCGGTGATCACCGAGCTCTCCCGTGAGCGGGTGCTCGTCACCGAGTTCGTGCGGGGGGCCGGCTTCGAGGAGCTGAAGGGCCGCCCGCAGGCCGAGCGTGACCGCCTCGGCGAGATCGTGTTCCGCTTCTTCCTCGGCTGCCTCTACCGCCACCGCCAGTTCTCCGGCGACCCGCACCCCGGCAACTTCATGCTGCTGGAAGACGGACGTGTGGCGTTCATGGATTTCGGCCTATACAAGCGCCTCGACCCCGGCCCGGTCGAGCTCGAGGTGGCGGTGCAGCGCTACGTGGGCGAGCACGATGCGCCGGCGCTGCACGAGCTGATGGGGCGGGCCGGTTTTCTGCCCGACCCGGAGCGGGTCGATCCGCAGGAGCTTTTGGCGTTCCTCGAAGACACGATCGGCTGGTACACCACCGATGAGGTGGTGGCGCTGACGCCGGACTTCGCCACCGAAGTGTTGATGCAAAGCTCCGACCCCCGCTCCACCCACTTCCGCCACATGCGCCACCAGGACATGCCCGCCGAGCATCTCTTCGGCCGGCGCATGGAGATGATGACGCTGGCGGTGCTCTCCCAGCTGCGGGCAAGCGTCAACTGGTACCGCGTCGCCCGCGAGTGGATCTACGACGATCCCCCCGTCACCGAGCTCGGCCGCGAAGAGGCCGAGTTCTACGCGCAGGGCGGGGTCGGCGCGGCGCGTTAGAGCGCAACCAACGAGTGGGGCCACAATTGGGCGCCACGAGTTGGGGTGCTACGAGTCAGAGAACCTGGATCTGCACCAGGCTCGTGGTCCCCGGCCGCCCGCTCGGCAGGCCCGCGGTGATGCCCACGCGCTGGCCCTTCTTGCACCAGCCCAGCTCCACCACGCGCTTGGCCGAGTCGGCGATCAGCTCCTCGGTCGTCTCGTGGCGGCGGATCGAGGCGGCCTGCACGCCCCACATCAGCCCGCAGCGGCGCACCGTCTCGCGGCCGGGGGACAGCGCGTAGATCGGCACCGTCGGGCGGTGGGCGGACACCAGCCGGGCGGAGCGCCCGGAGAGCGTCGGCACCACCAGCGCGTCGAGGCTCAGCTCGCGCACCGCGATGCACAGGCTGTGCGCCAGCGTGTAGGCGGGGTCGGCCTCGGTGCGGCGCACGCGCGAGGCGTTCCACTCCTCGTATGGGGCGATCGACTCGGCCTGTTCGGCCACCGACGCCATCATCGCGATCGCCTCCACCGGGTACGCGCCGATCGCGGTCTCCTGCGAGAGCATCACAGCGTCGGTGCCGTCGAGGATCGCGTTGGCCACATCCGCCACCTCCGCGCGCGTGGGGCGCGAGGAGGTGACCATCGAGTCGAGCATCTGCGTGGCGGTGATCGACGGTCGCGCCAGCCACCCCGCGAGACGCAGCAGCTCCTTCTGCACCAGCGGCACCCGCTCGATCGGCAGCTCGATGCCGAGATCCCCACGCGCCACCATCACGCAGTCGGCCGCCCTCAGGATCTCCTCCGCGCGCTCCACCGCCTGCGGCTTCTCCATCTTCGCGATCAGCGGCAGCCGCGTGTGCTCGCGCACCTGCTCGATGTCCTCCGGACGGCGCACGAACGACAGCGCCACCATATCCACCCCGATCGACTCGCCGTGGCGCAGCAGCTCCAGATCCTCCTTGGGCACCGCCGGCAGCATGTCCACCGGGCCGGGGATGTTGAGACCCTGGCGTGAGGCCACGGCGCCGCCGGCCTGGACTTCGGTTTCCACCTCCTGCATGCCGGGGCGCGTCTGGAGCACCCGCAGCCGCACCGATCCATCCGCCAGGTAGATCACGTCCCCCTGTGTGAGCGCGTCGGCGAGCCCCGGCCAGGAGATGGTCATATGCGCGGCATCCCCCCCCTCCTCCTCCCCCCTGCCCTCACCCGCGCCGCCGCAGGTGAAGGTCACCACGTCGCCCGGCTTCAGCTCCACCACGTCCTCCTTCAGCGGGCCGATGCGCAGCTTCGGGCCGGGCAGATCCTGCAGGATCGCCACCGGCCGGCCCGCCCTGCCCGCGGCGTCGCGCACGCGGCGCACGGTCTCCGCGTGCTCCTCGAGCGTCCCGTGCGAGTAGTTCAGCCGCGCCACATCCATCCCCGCGTTGACCATCCTCAGCAGGGTCTCCGGCTCGCGCGAGGCGGGGCCGATCGTGGCGACGATCTTCGTGCGGCGCATGTCCGCACGCACGGTAGCGGTCGCGGCGGGTCCTACGGAGTCCGCACGCACGGTAGCGGTCGTCCGTGGTCTTACGGCGCCTGCACGTCGGGGAAGTGCTCCGCGCAGTGCTCGCGCAGCGCCTCTCGCACCCACGCGCGCTCGTCGGGGCTCGCCGCGCGGAAGCGCTCCAGCAACTCGCGTTGGCGCTCGATCGGCGCGCCCGCGATCGTCCAGCGCACCGCGAGGTGCTCGAACAGCAGCTCCACCGCCCGCTGCCAGGTGTCCTCGAGCGTGCTCGCCGCGCGCGCGTCTGCGCCAGCCACCGTCTCGGCGTACTTGACCCGCGTCGCCGCCGTCATCGAGCCGCGCAACGCCAGCACGTTGCCCTCCGCGTCGGTGTACTCGCTGTTCGGCGCCTTCAACCGCTGCGGGCGCTTCTTGGGCTTGCGTTTCGCCACGTCGTCCAGCCTCTGGTGCGTCCCTGTCGTCGTACGCGCCGCGGATTCGCACGGCGCGGCCGGGCGGCCGTCAGGTGGCGTCGGCCGCCTGTTCTAGCTGACTGCGCACATCCCCGGTGAGCGGCTTGGCGTGTCCCGGCCACGCCGCCGCTGGCTCGAGGGCGGCCAGCTTGCGGATGCTGGCGCGGGCCTGCTCGGTGTCATAGTTGTAGACGGCGACCGGCACTTTCGGCGGGCAGTCGCGTCCCCACATTTCGAGGGTGTAGAAGGTGTCGCTGGTGAGCGCCAGCCGGTCGGACTCACGCCACAGGCCGATCAGCCCGGGGGCGTGGCCAGCGAGATCGATCACGCGGAAGCCCGCCACCTCGTCGCCCTCCTTGACGGTGCCCGCGATCTTCACCGGGCCGCCGTCCCACGCGAAGCGGTGCATCGCGCGGTGGATCTGGCGCTGGGGGGTCGGCAGGCCGGCGAGACCCTCCGGCCAGTAGCGGAAGCCGCCACTGCCTTCGGCGTCCTGCACCTCCTCGGGGTGGCAGTACACCGGGACTCCCAGCGCGGGCGCGGTGCCGCGGTGGTCGGTGTGGCCGTGGCCCAGCACCACGCGGCGGATGCCCCCCAGCTTCGCGCCGGCGGCGGCCACCGCGCGCACCATCGTGCGCGCGCCCGCGTCAAACATGGTCACCCCGCCCTCGTCCTCGATCAGGTACACGTTGCAACGGCCCGGCTGGCCCTGCACCACCCACACGCCCTCGGCGATCAGTTCCGCCTCGGGCAGCATCCGCCCCGTTATGCGGGTTTTGACGTTGAACGCGCCCATCATCCGCTGTTCGGCGGTGGAGCCCAGCGGCGGCATCATCCCGATCTGGCGCGGCACCGCCATCGTGTCGGGGAACGCGTCGTTGCCCTGCACCAGCCCATCGCGCACCGTCAGCAGATCCACGCCTTCCAGTGTCAAGGGGTGGCCGGTGGGGGTCAGCCCGTTGAAGGTGCCCGGGCCGGCGAACGTGCCGGTCAGCCGCCACTGCACCGCGCAGCGCTCGCCTTCGGCGGTGGTGCTCAGCAGCTCGAAGCGCAGGTCGGGCATCGCCCCCAGCAGGTCGCCGATGAACGAGCGCACCCCCTCGGGGGCGGCGGCGTCGATCTGGCCGCGCACGTTCTCGCGTCCCCCCACCGCCCACATCGCCACGGCGCCGTCCAGGTCATGGGCGTTGATCGCCTCGAAGTAGCGGCGCGCCACCGTCTCCGCTTCGCTGGTCCCATTGCGCTCCCCTGAGATGCGTTCCCGGGGCGTGGCGGTCGGGTGGATGTTGGCGGCGGCCTCCTGCACCCTGGTCGCGGCCTGCTCTGCGGTCTCCTCGGGCATGCTCTCTGCTCCTTGGGTGGTTGCGGCGAAGCTTGAAAGTGTAGAGCCCAATAGGCTCCCCGTCGGTGGCCGAGACCAGCGATCGCACACCAACCGACCACAGGGCGGGGGCACCGTCGTCGAAGACGGCCCTCCGGCGTGAGCTGGGCCGCGGCGAACGGATCCTGCCGGGCGTCTTTCGCCTGCGCCTGCCGCTGCCCTGGCCGGGCGTTCCCCACGGCAACGCGTGGGCGGTCGCCGCCGGCGATGGGGTGGTGCTGTTCGACACGGGGATGCACGAAGCAGGCTCCTTCGCCAACCTCGAAGGGGCGCTTGCGATGTGCGGGCTGCGCGTGGAGGACATTCGCCTGGTGGTGTGCACGCACGCCCACTCCGACCACTACGGCCAGGCCGCCACGATCGTCGAGCGCACCGGCTGCGAGCTGTGGATGCACCCCAACTACCAGCACATGCTGCAGTGGGCGCAGGACACCGACGCGGCGATCGCGCGCCGCCTTGAAGTGGCGCGCCAGAGCGGGGTGCCCGAGGAGCCGCTGCGCCGCTACGCCGAGCAGCGCAGCGAGCACGACTCGGGGATCGCCGCGGTGATCGAGCCCCACCGCGCGTTGCTGGGAGGCGTCACAATCGCCACCGACCTCGGCCCATGGACGGTGCACGAGACGCCCGGCCACGCCCCCTCGCACGTCTGCCTGTTCCAGCCCGAGCGGCGCCTGTTGATCTCTGGCGATCACCTGCTGGGGCGCATCTCGCTGTTCTTCGACTACGGCTACTCACCCGACCCGGTGGGCGAATTCGTGAGCTCTCTGGACGTGGTGCAGCGGCTCGGCGCGCGCCTCTGCCTGCCGGGGCACGGCCGCACGTTCGCGGACGTGCACGCCCACATCGAAGGCAACCGCGAGCTGGTGCGCGAGCGCACCGAGCGCGTGCTGGAGGTGATCTCCGAGCGCCCCCGCACCGCCTTTGAAGTCGTGCCGGAGGTGCTCTACGAGGTGCCCTTCTCTCCCAACACGGCGCCGTGGCTGCTCACCGAGACGCTCGCCTTCCTCACGCACCTGGAGGTCACGGGGCGCGCGCGGCGGGTCCCCGGCGAGCCCGAGCAGTGGGTGGCAATCCCGGACGGGGAGCAGTGAGCGCGGGGCGGGCCCGGATCCTCCCCGCCGAGCTGGGCCCAGCGCCGATGTCAAACTGAGCCGTCATGCGCATCGACAAGCTGCTCCACGACGACGGCCCCGTCTTCTCCTTCGAGTTCTTCCCGCCCAAGACGGAGGCGGGGGAGGAGAACCTGCGCAAGGCGCTCGCCGAGCTGCGCGGCCTCGATCCGTCGTTCGTGTCCGTCACCTACGGCGCCGGCGGCTCCACCAGAGGCAAAACGATCGAGATCGTCAAGCGCATCCGCGAGCAGTACGGGCTGGAGGCGATGGCGCACTTCACCTGCGTGGGCGCCACCGTGGCGGAACTGCGTGCCACCCTCGATGAGATGCAGAGCGCGGGCGTCGACAACGTGCTCGCGCTGCGCGGCGACCCGCCGACGGGGCAGGAGCAGTGGCGCAAAACGGAGGGCGGCCTTGAGTACTCACGCGAATTGGTGGAACTGATCGCCGCGGACTACCCGTTCGCGATTGGCGGCGCCTGCTTCCCCGAGACGCACATCCACGCGGTCAGCCCCGAGGAGGATCTGGAACACCTCGCTGAGAAGGTGGCCGCGGGCGTGCGGTTCCTGATCACGCAGCTGTTCTTCGACAACGCGCTCTACTTCGACTTCGTCGAGCGCGCACGCGCGGCGGGCGTGAACGTGCCGATCATCCCCGGCGTGATGCCCATCACGCAGGTGGGGCAGGTCCAGCGCATGGCCAAGCTCTGCGGGGCCTCCATTCCCGAGGGCCTGCGCCGCGAGCTGCACGCCCGCGGCGAGGATCCCGAGGCGGTGCTCGACTTCGGCGTCGCCTACGCCACGCTGCAGTGCGCGGAGCTGCTGCGCGAGGGCGTGCCCGGCATCCACTTCATCACGCTCAACCGCTCACCCGCCACGCGCGCGATCCTCAGCGCGTTGAAGCTGGCGCGGCCGTGGGAGACCGCTCAGCCCGGTTCGATCTCCAGCCCCTCCGCCACGCGCGGGGAACCGTCGACGGCCTCGTAGCGCACGTCCACGGAGTCGTTCTGGCGGTAGGTGCCCACGCCCCAGGCGCCCAGCAGCCAGCGCCAGCCGCTGATGTGATCCTTGCGCAGTTCCTGCTCGAACACCAGCGCGCCGTCGCGCACGAGGTAGTCGGCACCCAGCTCCTGGCGCACCCCGTTGAGGTAGACCTCGTAAGGCGGTCGCACCTCGGCGGGGAGCTTCACGATCGAGCGGGGCATCGTCCCGGGAGTATGCCCGGCCCGCGGCGTAACCTTGGGCCGCCCGTGTGCGGCACTCGTGCGCCGGGCGCCGAACCTGCCCCTGCGGGCGAACCCCATGACCGCCGACATCCCCTACACGATCCGCCGCTCCACCCGTGCGCGCAGGGTGCGCGTCAACGTGCACGCCCACACCGGCGTCGAGGTGGTGCTCCCCGCACGGGCCTCCGAGCGCGCGGCCGCGGCGGCGGTGCAGGAGTTGCGACCGTGGATCGAGCGGCGGCTGCACGAGGCCAGCCAGACGCTTGCGCGTATTGCCGAGCGCGGCGCCACGGTGCCCTACCTGGGCGAGTCGCTGGCGCTGGTGGCGCAGTCCGGGCGCACGCGGGTGCATCGCCGCGGCGAGTCCCTGCTGGTTCCGGCGGGCGATCCGCGGCCGGCGCTCGAGCGCTTCTACCGCCGCGCCGCGCGCGCGGAGATCGCGGCGCGGCTGGATCGCGCGACGGGGCTGGCGGGCACCCCCTACAGCGGCCTGTCGATCCGCGCGCAGCGCTCGCGCTGGGCCTCGTGCTCGGCGAAGGGGCGGATGAGCTTCAACTGGCGCCTGTTGATGGCCCCCGAGAGCGTGCTCGACTACGTGGTCTGGCACGAGGTCTGCCACCTGGAGGTCCTCGACCACTCGCCTCGGTTCTGGGCGCTCGTCGAGCGCCACTGGCCCCGCTGGCGCGAGGATCGCGATTGGCTGCGCCGGCACGGGGCGACGTTGGTGCTCTGACCCTCGCCAGGACACCTTCGAAGTCTTGGTGGATTTGTACGAATCCTCAGCGCCGCTGCGCCACCGGCGCGTAGTCTCTGTCGCGGTCGCCGGTGTAGATCTGGCGGGGACGGGCGATCTTCTGCTCGGGGTCCTGCACCATCTCCAGCCACTGCGCGATCCAGCCGGAGGTGCGCCCGATCGCGAACATCACCGGGAACATCGCCACCGGCAGGCCGAGCGCCTCGTAGATCAGGCCGGAGTAGAAGTCCACGTTGGGGTAGAGCTTGCGCTGAGTGAAGTACTCGTCGTCCAGGGCGCGCTTCTCGAGCTCCGTGGCCACCTCCAGCAGTGGGCTCTTGCCGCGCACCTCAAACACGTCGTCGAGGTGTTTGCGGATGATCCGCGCGCGGGGGTCGTAGTTCTTGTAGACGCGGTGCCCAAACCCCATCAGCCGCTCGTTACCGGCCTTCACGCCCTCCAGGAAGCCGGGGATGTTCTCGACACTGCCGATTCTCCCCAGCATCCGCAGCGCGGCCTCGTTGGCGCCGCCGTGCAGCGGCCCGTACAGCGCGGCCACGCCGGCGGCCACCGCCGAGTAGGGGTCCACCTGGGTGGAGCCGACCGAGCGCACCGCGTTGGTGGAGGCGTTCTGTTCGTGGTCGGCGTGCAAAATGAACAGCACGTCCAGCGCCCGCTCCAGGCGCGGGTCGGGCTGGTACTTCAGCTCGGTCATCTTGTACATCATCGAGAGGAAGTTGCCGGAGTAGGAGAGGTCGTTGTCGGGGTACACGTAGGGCTGGCCCATGTTGTGGCGAAAGGCGAACGCCGCCAGCGTCGGCATCTTCGCCAGCAGGCGGATGATCTGGATGTCGCGGATACCCTCGTCTTTGACGCGGCTGGCGTCGGGGTAGAAGGTCGAGAGGGCGCCCACCGAGGCCACCAGCATCCCCATTGGGTGGGCGTCGTAGCGGAAGCCCTGCATGAAGTCCTTGACGTTCTCGTGCACGAAGGTGTGGATCGTCACCTCGTGCACCCACTCCTCCAGTTGCGCGTTGGTGGGCAGCTCGCCCTTGATCAGCAGGTAGGCGACCTCAAGGTAGGTGGAGTGCTCGCACAGCTGCTCGATCGGGTAGCCGCGGTGCTGGAGGATGCCGGCGTCCCCGTCGATGTAGGTGATCGCGCTGCGGCACGAGGCGGTGTTGGTGAAGGCCGGGTCGTACGCCATCAGCCCGAAGTCGTGCTCGTCGGTCTTGATCTGCCTGAGGTCGATCGCGCGGACGGTGCCGTCGGCGACCGGCAGCTCGTAGGTGCGCCCGGTGCGGTTGTCGGTGACGCTCAGCGTCTGCGCGGGGGAGGCGCCGTTGTGGGCTGTTGCCTGGCCAGTGGCCCCGCTCTGCGTGCCCGCCGTCTCGGTGCTCATCGCTTTCTCCTAGTCTCGCCCTCCAGAGATCTTTCCCCGATTATGGGGCAACTCAAGCCGGCCGACCATCGCCTCGCGGGCGCTCGGTCAGCTGCTCCCACCGTAGCGGCTCTCGGTGGCCTCGACCTGCCCCTGATAGTGGCTGCCGAGATCCTCGTGCCCGTAGGGTCGCAGGGCGGGAGCGTCGAGCGTCATGAACGAGAGCTGCGCGATCGGCAGGCCGGGGTAGAGCTTGATCGGCACGCGCGTGAGGTTGTTGAGCTCGAGCGTCAGCGTGCCCTTCCAGCCGGGGTCGCAGAAGCCGGCGGTGGCGTGCACGATCAGCCCCAGCCGTCCCAGGCTCGACTTGCCCTCGATACGCGCGACGATGTCGTCGGGGAGCTCCACGTGCTCGAGCGTTCTGCCGAGGCAGAACTCACCCGGGTGGATCACGAACGGCTCGCCCTCCGAGGGGCTGACCTGCTCGGTGAGCCCGCGCGGGGGGTCGCGCAGGTCGATCGCGGTGATCTTGTGGTTGTGGAAGACGCGGAAGGTGCTGCCCAGGCGCAGGTCCACGCTGGCCGGCTGCACGAGCACGGGATCCCACGGGTCGATCGCGATGCGGCCCGCTTCGACGAGGCGCACGATTGTGCCGTCGGAGAGGACGGAGGTGGGCTGGGGCTGCGTCACGGCGTGGGATTCTGGCAGGCCGCTCGCAAGCTAGCGCTGCGAGAGGCGAGCAAGTGCGGCGGCGGTACGGATGCGAGGCGGCGAGAGCGTCGCAGGCGACCCCTGGTGGGGCCCGCGGCGCGGGGAGCGCGGCAGGCGCGGGTGCGGGTGACGCGGATGGCTGGGGTGACGAGGGCGCGGGCTGTGGCCGATGCCGCCGTCCTCTTGGGGGGCCACCTCCGGCTCCTGGCGTACCGCCCAGCGCACGATTAGGAAGAGCCCGACGATCGGGATCTTCAGGATGAACATCAGCCAGATGAAGGTCCAGGCATCCACTCCACATCCGATCGTACTACCGATCTCGGCCTGCGGGTGACTACGGAGGCCGAGGAGGAGCCTACAGCGCTATGCGCCAATGCAAATGTAGATATGTGATGCCGGGAGGGCTGGCGCATGTGTCTTTCAAATTGACACCCAACCCTTCACAAAATGAAGTGGTAGGGACCAGGATTTGTTATTCGATCGACACTCCAACCCTTCACAAAATGAAGTGGTAGGGACCAGGATTTGTTATTCGATCGACACTCCAACCCTTCACAAAATGAAGTGGTTGGGGCGAAGATTTGTTATTCGATCGACACCCCAACCCTTCAGAAAATGAAGTGTTGGGGGCCGAAAAGTTAATACTCAAACGGTCCCCGGTCTCGTCCGCTGGCCCGTGGGCGCGTAGGGAGGAAGGGGGCTCACTCCCCCAGCGGCACCGGGGCGGCCGAGAACTGCGTGAACTCGCGCAGCTGGCGTACGCGCGCGACGATCTCCGCCCCCGCGAGCGTCTCGATCCGGTGGGTGCCGAACTCTTCGACGTTGAAGGAGGCCAGCGCAGTGCCGTGCGCCATCGCCTGGCGCAGCAGCTCGTCGGTGATCTCCTCCTCGGCGTGGGCGGCGATGTAGCCGACGAACCCGCCCGCGAACGTGTCTCCCGCGCCGGTCGGATCGACCACCGACTCCAGCGGGAAGGCGGGCAGCGAGAAGAAGCCGTCAGCGGTGACCAGCGCGGCGCCGTACTCGCCCTGCTTGGCGACGATCACCCGCGGCCCACGCCGCACAGGCAGCGCCCCATCGCCGCCGTCGGCCGTGGCGTCGCCAGGGGAGGACTCGGGGGGGGAGGAGGCCCACGAGAGCACCTCGCGGGCGGCCGCGTACAGCGAGGCTTTGTCGGTGAGCTGGCGCAGCTCGGAGTCGTTGAGGATCAGGCAATCGCATTCGGAGATCGCCTTCATCAGCGACTCGCGCGCCGCTTCGATCCACAGGTTCATCGAGTCGAGCGCGACGAAGCGCGCGTCGGGCAACTGGGCGCGCACCTCGCGCTGCAGGTCGGGCTGGATGTTGGCGAGGAACAGCACGTCGCTGGAGCGCGAGCTCTCCGAGAGCTTCGGCTGGAAGCCCTCGAACACGCCCAGCTGTGTGTCGAGCGTCTCGCGCGAGTTGAGGTCCCAGCCGTACTTGCCGCGCCAGAAGAAGGTCTTGCCTCCGGGGATCCGCTCCACGTCGGAGATGTCCACGCCGCGGTTGCGCAGCACGTCGAGCTCGGTCTCGCCGAAGTCGTCTCCGACGGGCCCGACGACACGTACCTCGCCGAAGAAGGAGGCGGCCAGCGCGAAGTGCACGGCCGCGCCCCCGAGCATCCGCTGGCGCTCGCCGAAGGGCGTGGAGACGCTGTCGTAGGCGATCGATCCGACGACTGTGATTGGCATGCCCGCACCCTACACGGGCGGGATGCGGCACGAGGTTGGGTCATTGGTGCGAGTCGGCTCCCGGCGACAGCACGGGCAAGCCGGCCGCGCTCGCGCGCTGGGCGAGCTCTCCGTCGTAGGTGACGATCTAGGCGATCCTCACCGGCGGCCGCGGACATCGCCCACGATCGCCTGGCTTGAAGCGGTGCTCTTGCGTCGGAGCACCGATCGCAAGCTGGAGGCGGCTGTCGTGCCACCCGCACCTGTCCTCGCGCTACGAGGTCCGCGAGCGTATCGGTGCGCGGGGGGACGATCAGCGCCTTGACCTGCCCATGATTGGTGACCTGGATCGTCTCCCCATCAGCGACCTGCCGCAGGCATGGAAGTGCGGACGGCCGTGGTGGCCCTCGCGCCAGAACATCTTGATCGTGATTCCGTAGAAGTAGGAGATTCGCGGCATCGGTCGCCTTCGGTTTCGGGCAGGAGCAGACCAACTTACCCGGCGACCGGGACGAAACTCCGATGCCCTCCGGGTCTCCATGCAGGGCCCGGGGTCTGTGCGGTGGAGCTTCCCTGTAGGGGTATTGACAACCGTGCGGGGGTGGTGTACGGTCTCCTTTGTCATGGTCATCCCTTTGCGGGGTGGCCGGCGAACATAGGGTCCGGTTGGGTCGCCGCGTTCGGTGGTTGACTTCAAGCGCTAGCAGGGTGCAGGTTTGGGAGAGGCGCCGGATCGCAACGGATGAGGGAGTTGTGTTTAGCGTGGTTTCGAGTGGGAGATACGTAATGGGGATGTGCGCGTTCCGTCTGGGGGCTGATGCTAGATGCGCCAGCTTGGCGCTGTCGCATCTCTCTCTCTCTCTCTCTCTCTTCGGCTAGCGACCTAGCCGCAGAGGCTCCTCGTCTTCGGGTCCTAAGGGGTCTTTCTTCGTCCCCCGCGTGGGGTGGGCACCGCTTGTGTTTTGGGGGGCTCTCGTGAGCCTCGCGGTTGGTAACGGTGCGCGTGGCGGCGGGGGGATGGGTGCGCCTCGGCGGGCCGCGCGTACTCGCGTGGCGCGGGCGTCCGGGTCTGAGTCGGCGTTGGCGCGGGCGCGTTTGAGCGATGTGGCGTTGCCGCGTACGCGGGTGGGTGAGATTCAGCGCTCGCGGCTGCTGGCCGGCGCGGTCGCCACGATCGATGAGCTGGGTTATCCGCAGGCGACGGTGGGACAGATCACGGGGCGAGCGCGGCTGTCGCGGCGGACCTTCTACCAGATGTTTGCCAACCGCGATGAGTGTTTCGCGGCGGTGCTGGAGGAGCTGGTCGCGACGGTCGTTGGGGAGCTTGCGGCTGCGAGCATCGAGGGGTTGCCGTGGCGGGAGCGGGTCCGCACGGGTGTGTGGAGGATCCTTGCGTTCTTCGATCGTGAGCCGGCGTTGGCGAGAGTGTGTGTGGTGCAGGCGCTGCGCGCGGGCCCGCTGGTCTTGGGGCGCCGCGAGGCGGTTCTCGCGCAGCTGGCGGGAGTGATTGATGAGGGCCGTACCGACGGTGGGCGTGGCGACGGTTTGACCCCGGTGACCGCGGAGGGGGTGGTGGGGGCGGCGTTTGCGATTCTCTACTCGCGGCTTTCTCGCGGGGAGAGTGAGCCGCTGACTGGTCTGCTGGGCGAGTTGATGGCGATGGTCGTGCTGCCGTACCTCGGCCCTGCCGTGGCGAGGCGCGAACGGTCGCGTCCGGCGCCGGCCGCGCTGCCGGTTGCGTCGATAACACGCGCTGTTGCTCCGCGGAGCGCACCTGACCCGCTCGCGGATGTCAATCTGCGCCTGACCCACCGGACCGCCAGGGTGCTGGAAGGCGTCGCGGAGCTGGGCGGGCGCGGCGCCGATCCCAGCAACCGCGAGGTCGCGAGCTTCGCCGGTGTCACCGACCCTGGGCAGATCTCGAAGCTCCTGCGCCGTCTGGAGCGCCTCGGGCTGCTCCTGAACACCGGGGCGGGGCATGCCAAGGGCGAACCGAACGCCTGGGTGCTCACCGACAAGGGGCAGCGGGTCACGCACAGCATCCGCGTACACAGCGCCCCCCACGAGCGGCGGGCTGCGTGATGCCACGGGTGCGCTCATCCAGCCCGTCGAGGGCATTGGTGCTCCCCGCGCATATGGCGTGCGGACGGACCTTGCCCCGCCGCGACGACTTCACAACACCAACCAAGGAGAACAAGGTGAGATCCACAGAGCACACCGCGAAGCCCGCTGTCACGCCGAAGATCGGGCGCTTCGCGAGGCTCCGTGGCCTGCGCCGAGCCCAAGGGAGTGGTGCGTCCGCGCGCGGTCTGGTTGCAGCGCCGCTCGCCGCGCTCTGTGTTCTGCTGGCGCTCTCTGCCGGCGTCGCCCAAGCCGAACCCCCCGCGCTCATCCCCTACGGATTGTTCGGCACGCACCAGGAATTGGTGAATGGCGTCGCTGTGGATGGTTCTGGAGACCTGTTCTTGACGAGTATCTTCAAAGGGTCATTTGAAGCGTCGACGGTGGTCAAGCTTGATCCTTCGGGCAACTTGCTCTCGCCGCCGTCGCCGTTTGGATCTGAGCACTACTCGGGTGTTGCGGTGAACCCGGTAAACGGCGACGTGTACGCGCTCGGCGAAGAAGGAGGCTTCTACACGCCGGCGACGCCGGCGACGATCTTCGTCTACGACCCCAGCACGGGCGCGCCGGTGTCGTCGTTTGAAGTGGCGGCGTCACGCAATCTTTTCGGTCTTTTGGCGGACGTGCAGATCGCGGCCGACTCGGCCGGCGACGTGTACGTACCAGTCGTGTTCGAAAACGAGGTGCTCGAGTACAGCCCGAGCGGCACCGTGTTGAAGACCTTCACGGACTCCGGCGCGCTCAACGAACCGACCGGAGTCGCGATCGACTCCTCCGGGGACCTCTGGGTGGCCAACTCCGGCAGCGGCAGGATCGTGGAGCTCGATTCTAGCGGCGCGCCCGTGGAAGTGAATGGCAAGCCCGTTGAAATCGCGAGCACTGGCGTGTGGTCGGTGGGACTAGACGGGCATGGGCACGTGTTCGCGCTCGTCGACAACGGCGTGGACTCGTGTGGGGAAAAGGAATCGCCCTGCCTGCATCTCGTCGAGTACAGCGCTGAAGGCAGGCAGCTCGCCGACGTGGGGGCCGGCAGTTTCGGTGGTGGCGAAGTGGAACGCTACTACAGCGGTCTCGCGGTTAATGAGGCGAATGGGCGTGTATATGTGGTCGCCGGCCAGCAGGAAACCGTCTGGGTGTTCGGGCCGCCCACCGCGCCGGTGTTCGAGAAAGAGTTCACCGCCGAAGTCGGGGCCTCCGAAGCGAAGCTCGGGGCACTGGTCGACCCCGGCGGCATCGCCGCGAGCTATCGCTTCGAATACGGCTCCACCAGCGCTTACGGCAGCTCGACGCCCTTCCCGGAAGGAAGCGTCGGCGAAGGACTGGAAGCGCACGTGGTGTGGGCGTCCGCGAGCGGCCTCGCGCCCGGTAGCACCTACCACTACCGTCTGGTGGCGAGCAACGAACTGGGCACGGTTTACGGTCCCGACGAGACATTCACCACGCTGACCGCTGAGCAGGCGGCGTGTCCCAACGAACAGCGGCGTGGTGGCTTCGCCGCAAGGTTGCCCGATTGTCGCGCCTACGAGCTCGTGACGCCGCCGGTCGAGAGTTCCTCCCAGTTCGACGCTGCCCTACGCTATGCGTATTCGAGCACTGTCGCCGCGGATGGCGAAGCGCTCTCGCTAGACACCACAGAGCCGCGGCCGGGTGCGCCCACCTCCGGCGAGCAATACGTGGCGACGCGTGGCGCGGGCGGCTGGAGCCCGGAAGACATCATGCCGCTCGAATCCTATGACGGGGCGGGCTGTCCGGAATACCAGCAGGCCTATGCCTACTCGGAACAGCTCACCAGGGACGTGCTGCAGGATGGCGGATCGTCGAGCGCCACCGTGTCCGGAAACACCCACGAAGACGCGGAATCGTGTAACCCCGACGGCCGCCAGGTCGTGAGCGGCGAACCGGTGGGTCACGAAAACCTGTTGGTGCGCGACAACGCGACCGGCACCTACCAGCTCGTCAATGTCACGCCCCCTGGGGTGACGCCGGCCGACGCGCACTTCCAGGCTGCCTCCGGCGATCTCAGCCATGTGATCTTCACCGAGATCGCGCCGTTGGCCCAGGGCGCGCGGTATGGCGTCGAAAACCTCTATGAATGGGACGAAGGCGTGGTGCGGCTGGGGAGCGTGTTGCCGGACGGCACAGCAGTCCCCGGATCGCCGGCGGCAAAAGCGGGTACGCCCGAGCACGAAGGTGTGGTCTCTGGCGACGGCTCGCACGTCCTCTTCGCCTACGGCGGCGCCCTGTATGACCGCGTCGACGGGCAGCGCACCGTCCAGATCGACGAAACACAGGGTGGGTCGGGCGTCAGCGGCGGGGGCTCGTTGCAGGCCGCCACCGCCGACGGTTCGGAGGTCTTCTTCCTCGACGCAAGCAAGCTCACCCCGGGCTCGACGGCGGCTGTGGGCGAACCCGATCTGTATGAGTGTGTGCTGCCCGAAGGTACGAGCAAATGCGAATTGGCCGACCTCACGGTCGCCGCGGCGGGTGAACACGCCGATGTGCTGCGCGTCACGCCGCTCGGCGGGCATGACAGCTCCTACGTCTACTTCGTCGCCAAGGGCGTGCTGGCGTCCAACACGCGGGAATACACGAACGAAGAAGGCAGGACCGTCGTCGAAGGCGCGCAAGCCGGCAAGCAGAACCTGTATCTGTGGAACGGCGAAAAGACGACCTTCATCGCCACCGGCATCTCCGATGGCGGGGTGTTCGGCGACTCGCAGGCCTCGCCCGACGGCAAGTGGCTGGGGTTCGACTCCCAACAGAGCCTTACCGGCTATGACAACGTCCAGTCGGGCGGTGAACGCACCGGCGAGCTTTTCCTATATAGCGCCGCCACGGGGCAGCTCGCCTGCGCCTCGTGCAACCCCACGGGCGAACCCCCGGTTCAGGGAGGTGGCATCGCGGGTGTAGGAGGTGACGTCGGGCACGGAGGCGGCATCGGGCAGAACCCGGGTGGTACCGACGAAATCTTTGGAGTCTTCCGCAGGACGCCGCACCTGCTGACGGATGCCGGCCAGGTGTTCTTCGAAACGACCGACGCGCTCGTGCCGGCCGATACGAATGGCGAGCTCGACGTCTACGAGTACGAGGGCGGCCACGCATATCTGATCTCCAGTGGCACGAGCTCCTTCGAATCGAGCCTGGAGGGCGCGAGCGAAAGCGGCGATGACGTGTTCTTCAGGTCCGACCAGGCGCTCGTGTCGCAGAACAAGCAGGAAGGACAGATCGTCATCTACGACGCGCGCGTCGGGGGTGGCTTCGCCGAACTGTCATCCCCGCCGGCGTGCACGACCGCCGACGCCTGCCGCACGGCGGTCTCGGCGCAGCCCTCGGTCTATGGGGCGCCGGCGAGCCAGACCTTCGAAGGCGCCGGCAACCTCGCCCCACCGCCCGCGAAGGTGACCGTCACGACGAAGAAGACGGCGAAGTGCCGCGGGGGCTTCGTGAAGAAGAAGGGCAGGTGCGTGAAGGCCGGGAAACGAGCGAAGACGAAGCGGGCCAGGAAGTCCAACCACAAGACGGGGAGACGCTGAAATGGGGATCACACGTAAGCTCTGCGTCGCTGCCGCGACGCTCATCCTGGCAGCGCTCTGCGGCTCCATGCCCGCCTTCGCCGCGGGCGAAGCACATCCGCTCACGGGCAGCTTCGAACGCTCCAGCGGCGTGCCGTTCTCCAACCCCAACGGGATCGCCGTCAACGAAGCGACCGGCGCCGTGTACGTCGCTGACCTCGGCACGGACACGGTGTACAAGTTCGACGCCAACGGTGGCCCGCTCGACTTCGCCGCGCTCGGCTCAAACGCGCTGAGCGGCGCCGCCACGCCGGCCGGGTCGTTCTCGTTCCCCACGGGGTACGGCAACCCGGCGGCGATCGCGGTCGATAACGCCTGCGTACAGCACACCCCGGCGCTCACCGGCAGGGCCTGTGAAGAATTCGACCCCTCGGCCGGCGATCTGTACGTGATGGATACCAGCCACGGCGTGATCGACAAGTTCAGCCCCGAAGGCAGCTACCTCAGTCAGATCGGCGGCTTCCCGCCGTCCACTGGCTCCGCCGAAGGCGAACTGCTGGGGCTGGGTGTCGATGGGAGCGGCGCTGTACACGTCGGCCTCAGGTCGTCGCCCACCAACCCGCTGGTCGAGGAGTTCGACACCGAGGTCGCGAATCGTCTCATGGCTCGCATGGAATGGAGGACATGGAACGCAGGTCCCGGCGAGGGCTTCGCCGGAACACCCTTCGCACACGGCTTCGCCGTCTCCGCCACGGGCGATAACTACCCGGTCTACGAACCCGAACCGACGTGCTCCTGCACGCTCAAGTTGGGGCAGCGGGTCTCCGCGCTCGGCCGTGTGGACAGCGGCGAAGCGGGCGACGTCGCGGTGGCCGTCGACCCCGCGACTGGCCACCTCTACGCGGACGAGCAGTCCTCCGTGGCCGAGTGGGACACGGGCGCGATGAACCGCAACAGCGACCAGAACGAGGCCACGGGAGAATCTGCCCAAGCTGCCGGTACGCTCGTCTCGCGCTTCGGCTCACTGCAGCTGTCGGCTTCGCTGGCCCGGCAGGGTGGGATCGCCGTGGACGGCGCGAGCGGCGAGATCTACGTCTCAAACCCGGCGGACGGCAAGGTCTATGTCTTCGGCAGTGACGCCCCGGCCGTGACGGCCGGCGAACCGACGGACGTAACCAGGGAAGACGCGACCCTGAACGGCGCGATCGATCCGCGCGGCGTCGCCGTCAGTTCGTGTGAATTCCAATGGGGGCACACCGAAGAATTCGGCAACGGCCCCTACGACCACAGCTTGCCCTGCACGCAGACGCCGGGCGAGATCGGAACTGCAAGCAGCCCGGTGGCGGTCTCGGCCCGGCTCGAAGGCCTCGAACCCGGGCAGCTCTACCACTTCCACCTCGTCGTGGGCAACGCCAACGGCGCGGGGGAGGGCAGCGCTCTGCTCGCGACGCAGGGCCTCGGCTTCGGGATCAAGAACTTTGGCGTCAGTTTCCTGAACGAAGACGGCACGCCCGATACGCAGGCGGGTTCGCACCCGTTCCAGTTCGTCAACACGTTTGAAATGAACTCGCACTTCAAGCGCATGGAATCAAACGCCGACTCGCCATACCTGCCCCTGCCCGATGGCGTATTGCGGGATGTCACGGTCGATCTGCCGCCCGGCTTCGTCGGCGACCCCAATGCGACCCCCAAGAAGTGCACCGGACAGGAACTGCGGCCGTGGCCGGGCGACTGTCCAAACACTTCGAGGGTGGGCGAACTGGTCCTGGGTTGGGGAGGAGCATCAGCTCGTGCGGGGAGCTTCCGCAACGTCCTCTGGAACATGGTGCCCCCGCACGGCACGGCTCTGCAGCTCGGTACCAATTTCTTCGTCCCCCTGTTGTTCATCAACAACGCGGTGCGTGCCGGTGGGGCCTACCCCGTGCAGGCGACGGTGACGGAGGCGCCGGGGGAGGCGCCTGTGATCAGGAGCAGGCTGACGCTCTCCGGGGTTGTCACTCCCTGCGTGAAAGTGTCTCGGGGAAGCGGTAAATACAACGACTTCGCGTGCAGCGAAAAGGCCCGCGCGGGCGGAGGCGCGCTCGAAGGCGAATACGAAAAGGAAACGTCCAGCAGTAAACCGTTCCTGACGCTTCCGACCGGCTGTCACGGCCCGCTGCACTCGACGATGGCGGCTGACTCGTGGGAAAACCCGGGTCAGTGGGCGAAGGCGAGCTCGGTCACGCAGAACGTCGCGGGTACGCCGGTGTCGTTGACGGGTTGCTCGAAGCTGAAGTTCCCGCCGGAAATCAGCGTTGCCGCTGACAGTAGTGATGCGAGTACGTCCTCGGGGCTGACGGTCAACGTCCATCTCCCGCAGGGCGCCGCGTTCAACCCCAACGGCCTGGCGGAGTCGTCACTCAGGGACACGACCGTCACGCTCCCCGAAGGGGTCGCGATCAACCCGTCGGGCGCGGGTGGTCTTGAAGCGTGCTCGTCCGATCCCGGGGCGTTGCCGGCGGGCGTGCTCGGCAGCCCGGGCGATCAGATCGGCTACACGGGCAAGGAAGAACTGAACGAAGACGAAGCGGGCGTGAAATGGGACACGTACACCCCGGAAATGCCGAGCCTGGTTCAGCCGGGCGTGAACTTCTGCCCGAACGGCTCGAAGATCGGGACGGTGAAGATCAAGACGCCGCTGTTGGACCACGAACTCGAAGGCGCCGTGTATCTGGCGACGCAGGACTCAAATCCGTTCGGGAGTATCGTCGCGATGTACATAGTCGCCGAAGACGCTTATTCGGGCAGCTTGGTCAAGCTCGGGGGCGAAGTGTCGATCAACCCGGATACGGGGCAGATCGTCGCGACGTTCAAGAACACCCCCGACGTGCCGTTTGAAAACCTCGAACTGCACTTCTTCGGCGGCGAACGTGCACCGTTGGCCACGCCGTCGCATTGCGGGACGTACACGACGAAGGCTGTCTTCACGCCGTGGGACGGCAACGGCCCCGTGACCTCGGAATCGTCGTTCAACATCGAACACGGCCCGCACGGGAGCCCATGCCCAGGTGCGACCCTGCCGTTCAACCCGACCGTGAACGCGGGCGCGACGAACATCCAGGCGGGTGCGTTCTCGCCGTTGACGGTGACGGTGAACCGCCATGACGGCGAACAGAACCTGAAGTCGCTGGAAGCGAAACTACCGCCGGGCCTCTCAGGTGTGCTGACCGGTGTCGAACAGTGTCCGGAACCGCAGGCCAACGAAGGGCTCTGCGGGGAAGGCAGCAAGGTCGGGGAAGCGACGATCGGTGTTGGTATCGGTAATGACCCGTTCACGGTCACCGGCGGGAAGTTCTACCTCACCGGCCCCTATAACGGTCACGGCAGTTGCACTGTCGGTGAAGCGGGGTGCGCGCCGTTCGGTCTGACGTTCGAGGTGCCCGCGAAGGCCGGCCCGTTCGACCTCGCGAACACCAAGAACAACCACCCCGCGTGCGACTGCGTCCTGGTCAGGGGCAAGATCGAACTGAACCCTCAGACTTCGGCGATCACGATCACCTCCAACCCGCCCGGCACACCGGATTCGATCCCGACGAGCATCGAAGGGATCCCCCTGGAAATCCAGCACGTCAACGCCACCACCACGCGTGGGAACTTCCAGTTCAACCCGACCAACTGCTCGAAGATGGCGCTCACCGGCACGGTGCAGCTCAACGAAGGCGGCTCGAGCACGATCTCCACGCCGTTCCAGGTCACCAACTGCGCCGCGCTGAAGTTCGAACCGAAATTCAGCGTGTCGACATCGGGGAAGACGAGCCGGACGGGCGGGGCGAGCCTGAGCGCGAAGCTGACCTACCCGAACGTGCCCCAGGGCACCGACGCCGACATCGCGAAGGTCAAAGTCGAACTCCCCAAGCAGCTCCCGTCGCGTTTGACGACGCTGCAGAAAGCGTGCTCCGCCGCGCAGTTCGAAGCGAACCCGGCCGCCTGCCCCGCGGCGTCGAAGATCGGCTACGCGACCGTGCACACCCCGTTGATCCCCGTCCCGTTGCAGGGCCCCGCGATCTTCGTATCCCACGGCGGCGAAGGCTGGCCGAGCCTCGTGCTCGTGCTCCAGGGGTACGGCATCACGATCGACCTGACCGGCAGCACCCTGATCAAAAACGGCATCACCAGCACCACATTCAAGACCGTCCCCGACCAGCCATTCTCGAGCTTCGAACTGACGCTCCCCGAGGGCCCCTACAGCGCCCTGACAGCGACCGCGAACCTCTGCACCGCCAAGAACCTCACGATGCCCACCGAATTCATCGCGCAGAACGGCGCCGAGCTCAAGCAGACCACGAAGATCGCGGTCACCGGCTGCCCGAAGATCAAGAAGGCCACGCACAAGAAGAAGCACAAGCACAAAGCCAGGACCAAGAACAACCACAAGCGCAAGGCCAAGCGATGAGAACCGCCGATGCCGGTACCCTCCTCGCCGATGCGCGCGATCCAGATCAGCGAGTTCGGCGGTCCGGAGGTCCTGAAGCCGGTTGAGCTGCCAACGCCCGAGCCCGCCGACGGGGAGGTGCTGATCCGCGTCACCAGGGCGGGCATCAACTTCGCGGACACGCACACGCGCACGAACTCCTACGTGCGCAAGGCCACGCTGCCGCTGGTGCCCGGCGCGGAGGTGGCGGGCGTGCGCGAGGACACGAGCGAGCGGGTGGTGGCGCTGACCGGCAGCGGCGGCTACGCCGAGTACGCGGTGGCGCCCGCCGCGCACGTGTTCGCGATCCCCGAGGGTGTCGAGGACGGCACGGCGCTGGCGCTGCTGGTGCAGGGCACCACCGCGTGGCACATGTACCGCACCGCGGCGCACGTGGCGGCGGGGGCGAGCGAAACCGTCGTGGTGCACGCGGCCGCCGGCGGCGTGGGCTCGCTGGCGGTGCAGCTGGGCCACCCGCTCGGCGCCGGCCGCGTGATCGCGACCGCTTCGAGCGAGGAGAAGCGCGAGCTGACGCTGCGGCTGGGCGCGGACGCGGCGATCGACCCCGCGCCCGAGGGCCTCACCGAGCGCTTGCTGGACGCCAACGGGGGCAGGCCGGTGGACGTGGTGTTTGAGATGGCGGGCGGCGCGGTGTTCGACGCCTCCTATGCGGCGCTGGCGCCGTTCGGGCGGCTGGTGGTGTGCGGGATCGCCTCGCAGCAGCCCAACGAGGTGCGCAGCGGCTCGCTGCTGCGTCACTCGCGCGCGGTGGTCGGCTTCTACATCTTCCACTGTCTGGAGTGCCCGGGAATGTTCGAGCAGGCGCTGGAGGACCTATTTGCGCGCGTGGGACCGAACGCGGACGCCGCCGGCCCGCGGCTGGAGGTCGTGGTTGGGAACACTTACCCCCTGGAGCAGGCGCCACAGGCGCACATCGACCTGCGCGAACGGCGCACCACGGGCAAGCTGTTGCTCGACCCCACGGCGTGAGATCGCGCTTCCTCGATGCCTGTGGCGCCTGAGCGAGCGCGCTCCCGAGTGACCCCGCGGCGCCGGCATCCGCGCCCAACGCCCCACAACCCGTAAGCTCCCCACCGCATGGCCAAGACATTCGCAGAGCTCGGGCTGACCGAGCGCACGCTCCAGGCGTTGCGCGCGGTCGGCTACGAGGCGCCCAGCCCGATCCAGGAGCAGGCGATCCCGTCGCTGCTGGAAGGGCGCGACGTGATCGGCCAAGCCCAGACCGGCACCGGCAAGACGGCGGCGTTTGGGCTGCCGATCATGGAGTACATCGACCCGGAGCTCGGCGAGGTGCAGGCGCTGGTGATGACGCCCACGCGCGAGCTGTGCATCCAGGTGACGCAGGCGCTGCGCGCGTACGGCGCCCACGCCGGCGTGGATGTGGTAGCCGTGTTCGGCGGCGCCCCGATTCGCAGCCAGCAGGCGCAGCTGCGCTCCGGCGGGCACGTGGTGGTGGGGACGGTGGGCAGGGTGCTCGACCTGATCAGCCGCCACTCGCTGGTGCTGCACGACTGTCGCTTCGTGGTGCTGGACGAGGCCGACGAGATGCTCGACCTCGGCTTCCTCGAGGACGTGGAGCGGATCCTCTCGATGACCCCCAGCGGCCGCCAGACGGCGCTGTTCAGCGCGACGATGCCCCCGCCGATCCGCAAACTGGCCGACGGGTACCTGTATGACCCGGTGCTGGTGAAGGTGGAGGCGGCCACGCTGACGATCGACACCGTGGCGCAGTTCCAGCTCCCGGTGGACTCCAAGCAGAAGCCGGACAAGCTGGTGGAGGTGTTGAAAGCGGAGCGCCCCGACCAGGCGATCGTGTTCGTGCGCACCAAGGTGCGCTGCGACCAGCTGTTTCGCACGCTGCGCGACGGCGGTATGAACGTGAGGGCGCTGCACGGCGACATGACGCAGGGCTCGCGCGACGGGGTGATGCTGGCGTTCAAGGGCGGCCGC
The DNA here is from genome assembly GCA_963833205.1 of uncultured Solirubrobacterales bacterium. Classification (GTDB taxonomy): domain Bacteria; phylum Actinomycetota; class Thermoleophilia; order Solirubrobacterales; family Solirubrobacteraceae; genus Palsa-744. The sequence goes on from CAWHWZ010000001.1 coordinate 526,475, forward strand.
GTGCCGATCCTCGTGGCGACCGACGTGGCCGCCAGGGGCCTCGACATCTCGACGGTGACGCACGTGGTCAACTACGACGTGCCCACCTCCCCCGACACCTACGTGCACCGCATCGGGCGCACCGGCCGGGTGGGGCGCTCGGGCAGGGCGATCACGTTCGTGGAGAGCCGCCAGCAACGCGAGCTGCTGGCGATCGAGAAGCACATCGGCACCTCCATCGCCCCGTGGGAGCCGCACGCCAAGGCGCCGCCCACGCCGGTGAAGGAGCGCCCGCGCCGCCACTCCAAGCCGCACATCACGCGCGACGGCAGCGAGCCGCACGCGAAGCTGCTGCTGACGGGCGGTCGCGCGGGCGGGGTCAGAGTGGCGGACATCGTCGGCGCCGTCACCTCCGCCACGGGCCTCGACGGCGAGGCGGTCAGCGACGTGCTGGTGCTGGACCGCTTCTCCTTCCTCTCCGTGCCCGCCGCCGAGGCCGATCGTGTGATCGAGGCGCTGCAGGAGCGCCGCGTGCGGGGGCACCCCGTACGCCTGGAACGGGTCGGGTAGACGCGCCGCGCCCGCGCGGATTGCGGGCCGGTCTCGCTAGCGTGCCGTGGCCGGCGTTGCATCGACGGCGCCCATCGCAGGTCGTCGTCCGCGGGTGGCCCTCGTGTGCGCAGCGCCCGTGCGATCGCGGGCGACAGCGGCATTGCGCCTGCCCGAGTTCGGCCGAGCGGAGCGGGACTGGGCTCCCGGCACGTTCCTATAGCCAGTCCTCGCTGTTCGCCAGGTCGTCATCTCCAGGATGCGCCGCGAGCTTCAGCTCCAGGGCCGCGACGATCCTCCCCGTGTCGGCACGAGTCCGAGGGCGACCACCGGGAATGAAGATCATGCCGTGATCGCCCGGGCCGCCGGGCGTGATCGCCTCGTAGTGCAGGGGCCGCATATCGACGAGGTTGTCGGTGACAATCACTCGACGCTCATCGCGCGCGAGGTCAGCGACGCGACGGTCATCGAATGAGCACCACTCGGGGTGCTCTTGGATCGCCTGCACATCGTGACCACGTGTGCGCAGCTCCCGCGCAATCGCGGGCGAGAGCATCTCGTCGAGCAGCAGTCTCAACTGCGGAGCGCGTCGCGGGCCGCGAGGAAGGCGCCGTGGGCATCGTGAGCCTCGCGGCGATTGCGCTCGATCCGCTCGTCTACCTCCTGCGGGTAGGCCGCATAGTAGGAGGCGGCTGCCTGCACGAGACCCAGCGAAAGCTCCAGATACGACGCCGTCTCGGCGAGGTCGCCGTCGTTGTCGCGTGCGACGGCCACCACCTCCCACACGTCCGGGCCGCCGAGGAGCCGCGCGCGGCGGCCCGAGGGGCCGTCCGCGAAGCGGATCAGCGAGTGCTCGTCCATGCGCAGGCCCTCCTCGACGTAGCGTTGCGCGAGCGTCCGCGAGGGCATGTTCGAGCGGCCGGCGCGGTCGGCGAGCCGTCCGACGGTCCGTTGGGGGAGGCGGATGCTGATTGGTACTGCGGCCACGTATCGCATGGTAACACCGCAAGGTACGCAATTGAGATCTATACCCGGAGATCCGATTGCTGGGCGGCGGGTGAAGTCTTTCCAGCTCCCGCTATCGTGCTCTGCTTCATCAGAGAGCCGAGCAAGGAGACCCGCTGAGAATGTCCACCGCAACCATGCAAACCACAGAGGGCACGATCGTCTTCGAGCTGTTTGACGAGGACGCCCCCAAAACCGTCGAGAACTTCCGCAAGCTGGCCTCCGAGGGCTTTTACGACGGGCTCAACTTCCACCGGATCATCAAGGACTTCATGATCCAGGGCGGCTGCCCGCAGGGCACCGGCACGGGCGGTCCCGGGTACACCTTCGAGGATGAGATCAACCCCCACAAGGTGGTGCGCGGCGCGCTGGCGATGGCCAACGCCGGCCCTAACACCAACGGCTCGCAATTCTTCATCGTGACCGCGAAGAAGGCGTCGTGGCTGGATGGCAAGCACACCGTGTTCGGCGAGGTCACCGACGGCATGGACGTGGTGGACCGCCTGGAGGGCGTCGCCACCGACGGCTCCGACCGTCCCGTCGAGCCGGTCGGGATCGCCTCGATCGAGCTGTCGGAGTAGGGCGCTCAGAGGGCACGCACGTAGGCGCCCATGCCGGGGATCGTGAAGCGCAGCTCGTCTCCTTCGACGGTGAGCGTTCCCGCTTTGATGAGGTCGTCACGGGCGCTCGAGAGCTGCTTGGGAGTGCGCCCGAGCGCGTCGGCCACCGCTCGCGACGTGGCGGGGTGCGCGGAGTCGCCGAGCCCGGCGAGGGCAGCGAGATAGCGCCGCTGCGCGGGGCTTGCGGCGGTCCAACGCGCGGCGTACAAGCCCCGTTCGAGCTCTCGCTGTGCGCGTGGAAGAGCGGCCGCTGCCGCCTCGCGGTCGATGCGATCGCGTGCGGCTGAGGTGCGCCAGGCGTGATGGCCGTAGAGCTGGATCGCGTAGGGGTATCCGCCAGACGCTCGCGCCAGTAGTGCGGCCGCGTCCTCGTCCATCGGCCTGCCGGCGGCCTGCGCGGGGAGTCGCAGCGCGCGCATTGTCTCCTGCGTCGAGAGCAGACCCAGCTCGTGCCAGGCGCCGCGCTCGAGATAGGTGACCGAGTGCTCTGGCGCGCGCATCAACGGCAGGCCCGCGATCACGGCGACGATCGGCCAGCGCTCGCCCGTGCCCTCCTGCAGCAGCGCGGCGAGCGCCGCCAGCTCTTGGCGAGTGGCGAGATGCGCCTCGTCCAGTGTGAGCACCACGCCGCTGCCGCGAGTGAGCGCGAGCCCGACGAGCCCGGTGAGCGCCTCTCGCAGTGCGGGCGCGGGGTCCGGGGAGGTCTCCGCGGAACGCGCGAAGCGGACCTCGCCGCCGACGCCCGGGACGCCGGCACGGAGCGTCATGGACTCCGCGCGCAGCGCGCGCTTGGCGGGCGGCTGCTCGATCAACGCTTGGGTGCGGGCGATCGCGTCGAGGAGGTCGGGGGTGAAGGGCGTTTCGGGCCTGATCTCCACATGTGCGCGTGGCCACCCGTACTGGGAGCCGGCAATCGCGGCGGCCTCGGCCAGCAGCACCGTCTTGCCGACCCCGCGCGGCCCGGCGAGCAGGATCGGCCGCGGGGTGCGGGCGTCGAGTGCGGCGACCTCGATCGCGTCGCGCAGGTCATCCAGCACCGCCTCGCGCCCAGCAAGCTCCCTTGGGGGCTCGTTGAAGCCAGGGCGGTAGGGGTTTTCGACTCGAGTCATCGACCTTAGTCTAGCGCCGTCTAGCGCGTCTAGCGCCGTCTAGCGCGTCTAGCGCTGTCTAGCGCGTCTAGCGCTGTCTAGCAGCGGGGAGCGTCGCGATCAAACTTGTCGTAAGCAACGCCGCATGCGGCGTTGCTCCGGCCGCGCATGCGCGGCCGGCTGGTCGGCGCATGCGCCGACCAGAACAAAGAAATTGGCTCCCGAGCCAGACGAGACCCCGTTGGAGGTGTAGCCTCTAACCGAGCGCAAACCAGCATGGGAGGTCCCGTAATGGCAACTGTCGAGGAGCACGCAATCGAGATTCACAACGGCGCGGCGCGCGCAGCGACGCTCGCTGTCCCGGCGGGTACGGAGATCCCCGTCGAAAACCCGGCCACGGGGGAGATCATCACGACCGTCCCCGACCTCGACGCCGCGGCGGTGGCGGAGCTGGCCAAGCGCGGGCGTCTGGCGCAGCCCACCTGGGAGGCGTATGGCTTCGAGGGCCGCTCGCGGGTGCTCTCGCGGATGCAGAAGTGGGTGATGGACAACTCCGAGCGGATCATCTCCACGATCGTTTCGGAGACCGGCAAGACCTACGAGGACGCGCAGCTGGCGGAGATCTCCTACGGCGCCGCCGCGTTTGGCTTCTGGGCCAAGCACGCCGAGAAGTACCTCGCCGACGAGCGCGTGCGCACCAGCTCGATGTTCGTGAAGGGCAAGAAGCTGATCCTGCGCTACCGCCCGCTCGGGCTGGTGGGCGTGATCGGCCCCTGGAACTACCCGCTGGTCAACTCCTTTGGCGACTGCATCCCCGCTTTGGCGGCCGGCAACGCCGTGATCATGAAGCCTTCGGAGGTCACGCCGCTCACCTCGATGCTGCTGGCGGAGGGCTTCACCGCGTGCGGCGTGCCCGCCGACGTCTTCCAGGTCGCCACCGGCCGCGGCGAGGCCGGCGCGGCGCTGATCGGAGAGGTGGACATGATCATGTTCACCGGCTCCACCCGCACCGGGCGCAAGGTCGCGCAGGCGGCCGCCGAGCGGCTGATCCCCTGCTCGCTGGAGCTGGGCGGCAAGGACCCGATGATCGTGCTCGCCGACGCCGACCTGGAGCGCGCGGCCAACGTCGCCACCTACTACTCGATGCAAAACTCCGGCCAGACCTGCATCTCGATCGAGCGCGCCTATGTGGAGGCGCCGGTGTACGACGAGTTCGTCGCCAAAGTCACCGACAAGGTGCGCGCGCTGCGCCAGGGCCGCCCCGGCGGCGGGCCGGGCACGGTGGAGGTCGGCTCGATGACCTTCCCCCCGCAGGTCGACCTCGTCGAGGAGCACGTCAACGACGCCGTCGCGAAGGGTGCGCGCGCGCTCACCGGCGGTCACCGCGGTGAGCAGGGTGGCGGGCACTACTTCGAGCCCACCGTGCTGGTGGATGTCGACCACTCGATGAAGATCATGACCGAGGAGACCTTCGGCCCGACGCTGCCGATCATGAAGGTCAAGGACGCCGAGGAGGCGCTGCGCCTCGCCAACGACTCCGAATACGGGCTCGCCGGCTCGGTCTTCTCCAAGGACACCGACAGGGGCGAAAAGCTCGCGCGGCGCGTGGAAGCGGGCGCGGTGTGCGTCAACGACGCGATCATCAACTTCGCCGCCTTGGAGCTGCCGATGGGCGGCGTCAAGGCCTCCGGCCTCGGCTCCCGCCACGGCGCGGGGGGGATCCGCAAGTACTGCAACCAGCAGGCCCTGCTCGTCACCTCGAAGCTGGCGCTGAAGCGCGAACCGCACTTCTTCCCCTACACGCGCGGTGGCACCAAACGGCTGGGCAAAGCGCTGAAGCTGCTATACGGGCGGGGCAAGCGCGACTGACGCATTGTGTGAAGTAGCCGGCACGGTGAGCTGCTTTGTTTTCGGGCCCCAACCCTTCATTTTGTGAAGTGGTGGGTGGGGGAGAATGCATTCTTTTTGAGGCCCAACCCTTTACTTTGTGAAGTGGTTGGTGGGGGAGAATGTCTTCTTTTGAGGCTCAAACCCTTTACTTTATGAAGTGGTGGGTGCTGGTAGATGCTTTGGTTTTGGGCCCCAACCCTTCATTTTGTGAAGTGGTTCTAGGGGAAATTTGAACGAGCATAACCACGACCTCTGACCTCTGATCAGATAACGGCATCACGTAGCAGCGCGAGGCCGTGATCAGATCACGGCATCCCGTAGCGCGAGGCCGCGATCAGATAACGGCATCCCGTAGCGCGAGGCCGAGCAGCCGTTCGAGCTCGGGGATCGTGGTGTCGGCGCTGGTGTGGTGAACGGTGGCCATCCCCAGCTCCTCGGCGGGGGTGAGGTTGAAGGGCAGGTCGTCCACGTACACGCACGCCTCGGGCGCCACTCCCGCGCGCTCTGCCCCCAGCTCGTACATCCGGCGCGAGGGCTTGCGGATACCCTCCTCGGCGGAGATCACCACGCCGTCGAACAGCTCCTCGAAGAGGTCGTGGGGGTAGCGGTGCACTCCCCACGAGTTGGACACCAGCGCCGTGCGCAACCCGGCGGCGTGCGCCGTGCGCACCGCGTTCACCATCGCCTCGTCGGGTCCCACGCCCGCGAACAAACCATCCACCAGCCCGTCGGGCTCGACCTCCAGCAGCGCGGCGAATTTCTGCTCGAACTCGCGCTCCTCCAGCTTTCCCTTCTCCAGGGCCACCAGCAGCTCGCGCGCCTCGGGGTCGCTTTTGAAGCGGCCCATCAGCTTCCGCGGGTCGATCTCCGCGGCGAGGCAGAAGGCGTGGAAGGACACGAACAGGTTGGTCGTGAGCACACCGCCCCAGTCGATCAGCAGGGCGGAGCGGGTGCTCGGCTCGCTCACCGCGGGTGGCGCCTCCTCTGCGGCCTGCTTCGGCTCCTCGCCCGAGCCGGCGAGGCCGTCGTTCTCGACCGGCTCACTCACCACGCGTGGCCTCTTCCGCGTGCTCGGCCAGCTGCAGTACGCCCTCGCCGAAGTGCTTCAGGTAGGGGTCGTCAGTGGCGCCGGCCAGCGCGCGCCTGTAGTTGCCCTCCATGAACACCGTCATCTTCCACACCGCCAGCGTCACATACCAGCGCAGGTCGCTCATCGAGCGGCTGGTCTGCGCTTCGTAGCGCTCGATCAGCTCCGCGCGCGTCGGGAAGCCCTCGGCCTTCGTCACCGCGCCCAGCGAGTCCCTGATGCCGCCCGGCGGGTCCTCAGCCTGGCCCCACACCATGCACATGTAGCCCAGGTCCGCCAGCGGGTCGCCGATCGTCGCCATCTCCCAGTCCAGCACCGCCGTCAGCCGCGCGGGGGCGTCGGTGGCGAACATCGTGTTGCCCAGGCGGTAGTCCCCGTGCACGATCGTTGCGCTGCCGGACGTGGGCAGGTGCTCGGCCAGCCACCCCGCCACCCGTTCGACGGCGGGGATCTCGCGCGTCTTGTTGATCTCCCACAGCCCCCCGAAGCGCCGCAGCTGGCGCTCCAGGTAGCCGGTGGGCTTGCCGAAGTCCTCCAGCCCCGCCGCGCGCCAGTCGACCGCGTGGACCTCCACCAGCGCGTCGATCAGCTCCTCGGCGATTCGCCTGCGCTCGCTGGGCAGGTCGAGCGCCGGCGGCAGCGTGAACACGATCGCCTCGCCCTCCACGCGCTCCATCACGTAGAAGGGGCACCCGATCGTGGCGGGGTCGTCTCCCACGGCCAGCACGGTGGGCACGCGCGCGGCGGTGCCCCGCAGCGCGCGCAGCAGCCGCGCCTCGCGCAGCACGTTGTGGGCGGAGGGCGGCAGCGGCGGGCGCGGGGGGCGGCGCAGCACCAGCTCGCTGCCGTCGGCGCGCTCGATCAGGTAGGTGACGTTGGAGTGCCCCTCGCCGATCGGGCTCGCCTGCAGCTCCCCCTCGCCGAGGCCGTGCGCGTCGAGGAACTCGCGCAGGGGCTCCAGCACCAGCAGCGGCGGTCGGGCGTTCTCGCGCGCCTGCGCGTGGGTCTGGACGATGTCATCCGGCGCGACTGCTGAACTCATGGCGCGCACGCTATCGGAGCGCGCCTCGTGGGGTCCACCGCAACATCGCGAGTCCCGCCGTGTCATAGCCTCCATGCCCAAAGCCCCCACCTCCCTCCCCACAGCCCGTAAAGCCCGCTTTTTCCTCTCGCTGCTGCTGCTCGTCGGCTTCGCGCTCGCCGTGAGCGCCCCGTCGGCGCTGGCCTCGCGCAACCAGACCGTCTTCTTCGAGGCCGGCCAGGTGCTGCTCGAACCGCACAAGCGCGAACACGCCTTCCAGCAGATGCAGCATCTCGGCGTGCACGCGCTGCGCGTGGAGCTCTACTGGTCCTACGTGGCCCCCAGCTCGGGGAGCAGGCAGCGCCCGAAGTTCGAAGCCACCAACCCCGCCGCGTACAACTGGACGCTGTACGACTGGGTGCTGAACAGGGCGCGGGAACTGAAATGGCCGGTGCTGCTCACCGTGACCTCGCCGGTGCCGAAGTGGGCGAGCGCCAACCACTCAAGCGTCGGCAGCCCCAACGCCAAGGACTTCGAAGAATTCATGACCGCCGTGGGCAAGCACTACGGCTCGGAGGTCTCGCTGTTCGCGGTCTGGAACGAGCCCAACGACGTGGCCTTCCTGCAGCCGCAGTTCAACGCCTCCGGCCAGCCCGTCTCGCCGCGCATCTACCGCGGCCTGTTCCAGGCCGGCTACACGGGGCTGCAGGCGGCCGGTCTCGCGCACCCGAAGCTGCTGATGGGCGAAACGGCGCCGGTCGGCTTCGACAGCCTCAGCCGCGCGGAGGTTCGCCAGGGTGGGCTCCACGACGTGGCGCCGCTGGCGTTCCTGCGCGGCGCCCTATGCCTCAACTCCCACTACAGGAAGGCCGGCGCGTGCGGATCGGTGCCGGCGTACGGCTACTCCACCCACGCCTACACCCAGAAGCAGGGCCCCCTGTGGGTGCCGCCGGAGCGCGACGACGTCACGATCGGGACGCTCCCCCGCCTGGAAAACGCGCTCAACCTGGCCGCCCGCGCGGGCGCGATCAGAGGCGGCATTCCGATCTACCTCACCGAGTTCGGGGTGCAGAGTGTGCCCAACCGCTACGAGGGTGTGTCGCCCACCAAGCAGGCCGAATACGATGCGCTCGCCGAATACATCGCCTGGAAAAACCCGCGCGTGGCGGCCTTCTCGCAGTACCTGCTGCACGACGACCCCACCGGCGGCCCCCCGGGCTCGGGCGTCCACGGCGGCACCGTCGGCTTCCAGACCGGCCTGGAGTACGTCAACAGCAGGCCCAAGCCGCTCTACACGGCGTGGCCGCTCCCGCTGGTCGTCTCCCGACAGGGACGCGGCTTCTCGCTATGGGGCCTGGTGCGCCCCGCGACGGGCTCCACCAAGGTGACGATCCTCGTGAAGGCCCGCGGCTCCAAGAAATACCGCGTGCTGAAGACCGCCACCACCGAATCGCTCGGCTACTGGAGCTTCACCTCGAGCGTGGCCGGGGTCGACTGGAAGGTGCGCTGGAGCGCTCCGGGCGGCGCGAAGTACGAAGGGCCGGCGATCGGAGCCACGCCGGCTCCATGATGCCTGCCGGCATCGCCCTCCTCCAAGAGTGGAAGGGCGATGCCGGAGCTGCCCGCGACGGCGGCTTTCGCTGCTGTTGAAGTAGCGCCTCCCCGCGGCCCTGCCTCAACGCGCTTGGACGTCGAAAAGCTCGACCTGCGCGTCGTGGCCGGGGGCCGAGGCCGCGCGCCCGTCACAGGTGACGAGCGGGACGGCGAGTAACTCGGCGAGCGCTACGAACGCGGCGTCGTAGGCGCTCAGGTTGTGGCGCAACTCCCACATGCGATCGCTGAGCGGCGCGTGGGGGTAGCGCACGATCGCCGTGTCGGCGAAATCGCTGCGCGTGTCGGCGGCGCGCTCCTCGCTGATCTCCTCGCGCATGACCATGCCGCGCAGGGCGTGAAGGATCTCGACGTCGATGAGGTGCGGTGCGTGGAGGTCGCCGTCGTCGGCGAGGCGCTCCACCAGTCCGGGAGCCGGGTCGCGGGCAGCGAGCGCCTCGAGGATCGCGGAGGTGTCGAGGACCAGCACGCGTTCAGTCGCGGTCGCGGCCCGTGCGGATCGCGGCGAGGATCGCCCTGCTGTCGGCGCCGCCCGACCGCGCACGTGCCCGCGCCAGCAGGTCCGCGACGGGTGGCCGGCATGCGACGCGCTCGAGCTCCTCCAAAGCGAAGTCCGACAGCGAGACGCCGGCGGCCGTCGCGCGCGTGCGCAGCGTCCGATGGACGTCGTCGGGTACGTTGCGAACCTGGATCGTCTTCACTGCCTGAGACTACCAGATCTCATGCGTCACACCCATCTTGCACCCATTGGCCAGGCGATTGAGCCTGTCGGTCGGAACGATGGTAGGATCATGAGCCATCTGGTGGTGCAGCTCAACGGTCTGGCCATGAGCCGGACGCCCCCTAAAGTTGGGGGCGATGCCGGAGCTGCCAGAGGTCGAGATAACGGCACGCCGGCTCGACGGTGCCCTGCGGGGGGCCGCGATCGAGTCGGCGCTGGCGCCGGGTATCAACGCGCTGCGGAGCTTCGACCCGCCGCTCACCGCGCTGGCGGGCCGCACGATCGCTGGGGTGCGCCGGCGCGGCAAGCACCTCATCGTCGAGATCGACGGGGGTGATGCGGTTGACGTTGACGGTGGTGGCGCCGGCGTTGAGCTGGCGCTGCTGATTCACCTGATGTCCGCCGGCCGGCTGCAGCTCTACGACAAGCGCGCCGGCCCGCGCGATCGCACCTCGCGCCTGCTGGTGCGGGTGCGGCTGGCGGGAGATGGTGGTGCCGAGGCGGAGCTGCGCCTGCGCGAGTTCGGCTCCAAGCAGGCGGCGTGGGTGAAGCTGCTGCGCGCCGAGGAGCTCGACCAGGACGATGCGCTCGCTACGCTCGGCCCCGAAGCGTGGCCCGACCCGGGCGGGCCGGATCGGTTCAAAGAGCTGCTCGACGCCCCCCGCCCGCTGCACACGATGCTGCGCGACCAGCACACCATCGCCGGCATCGGCCGCTCGTGGGTGGACGAGATCCTGTGGGAGGCCCGGCTCTCCTCCTACAAGCGCGGCGCCGACCTCACCGACGAGGAGGCCGCGCGGCTGCGCGAGGCGACGGTCGCCATCCTCGGCGGCGCGATCGACCACTACGAGCGCGTCATCGCCCTGCCGATTCCCGACAAGCTGCCGATGCCGCTGCGCATCCACCGCCACGAGGGGGAACCCTGCCCCCGCTGCGCCACCGTGCTGCGCTCCGTGCACTTCGAGGACTACGTGATCGCCTACTGCCCCTCCTGCCAAACGGAGGGCCGGGTGCTCAAGGACCGGCGGCTGTCGCGGCTGTTGAAGTAGGCCGCGCTCAGGGGATGCCGATGAACGAAGCCGCCGAAATCCTCGACAAAGTAACGTTCACGGCGCCTGTGGGCGCCGTGCTCTCAGTAAGGTGGCTGCAGGCCCGCGAACATCGGAAAGTGCTTCACATTCCGAGTCGCGAGCGGCGCTGCCAGGTGCTCGGCGGTGGCTGCGACCGCGAGATCGGCGACACCGATCCCCGGATGGCCTGTGCGCCAGCGTCGCCCAAGCGCTCCCGCGCGGCGGGCGATCTGCTCGGTGACCGGGATCCACTCGATCAGCTCGAAGAGTGTCTCGGCGTCACCGCGCTCCGCCGAGCGGAGTCCCTGGATGATCTCGATGCGGCTCACCTCAGAGCAGGCTGGTTGCTCATCGAGCGCCGCAATGTAATCGCTGGCCGGGGCGAGCGCCCGTAGATGATCGATCAGCACGCTGGTGTCGATGACCGTCTTCAGAGCTCGAGCTCCTGTAGGCGCTTGGCGTCGACCTCGCGTAGGCCCTCGACGTAGTCGGCCCCATCGGGGAGATACCGCGCAATACCGGCGGTCCGATCCACCGCCTCGCGCCAGCGAGCGCGCCAGGCAGCGGGATCGCGCTCCTCTTTGGCGATGTACTCATCGACGGCACGGCGGATCAGCACCGAGCGGCTCACGCCCTCCGCGCCGGCTCGCTCGTCGAGCCGCTTGGTCTGCTCCTCGGGCAGGTAGATCTGGGTGCGATTCATGATGTATAAATATACATCACTCTGTCCCGGGATTCGACCGTGGCTAGGATCCGGGGGCGATGATCGATCGAGGAGAGCCGGCCCCCGACTTCGAGCTACCCGACCAGGACGGCAACCTACTGGGGCAACGAGCGCACGACCTTCATCGTTGGGCCCGACGGGAAGATGGCCGAGGTGCTGCGCAAGGTCAAGCCGGCCGAGCACGACGCGCGGGTGCTGGCGGCGCTGGGGGAATTGACGGCGGCGTAGGGAGGTCCGCTTGTCCTCTATCCACGGGGCTGAAATGGGCATCTGCCGGGGTTGAAGTCGCCATTTGCCGCTGAGATTGCGGATGTGCCCGACAGGTGGGCAGGAGCACGCTTCTCAGCCGGGTCAGCCGAGCAGCTGGTAGGGCACATTGAGCGCGCGGTATGTGCGCTCGGCTCGTTTGTCGCGTGTGAGGAGCTCGAGGTCGTGCTCCAGCGCGGTCAGGGCAATCAGGCCGTCGTAGGTTGCTCCGCCGCTGACGCCGGCGTCGGCGAGGCGTCCGAGTGCCATGGCGTATGTGCTCGCGTCCAGCGTGGCGTATTTGGCTGGGAGGCGTTTGTCGAGGACGGCAGTGGCGGTGTTCGCGTCGACGCGGTGTGGCGCCGGCAGTCGGGTGAGGACACTGTAGGTCTCGACCGCGACGTGCGCGATCGTGGTCTGGCAGGTGGCCAGGGCGTCGGCGGCGAGCTCGTGTGCCGGATGATCGCGCCACAGCGCGGCGATCGTGACGCTGCTGTCCGCCGCCGTCACCGGCGCTCGCGCACAGCTTCGAGCGTGCGCCGGATCTCCTCGTCGGTGATCGGCGTGCCGGTCGCCGCGAAGGAAGGTCCGTGAGGCCCTTCGACGAGCTTGGCCGGCTCGTGCGGCGCGGAGAGCTCCAAGCGCCCGTCGACGACCTCGGCCTCGAGGGGGGTGTCCGACGAGAAGCCGAGCTCGTCGCGCAGCGGCTTGGGCACCACCACCCGGCCCGCACGGTCGATTGACACTTGCATGGTAGGAGCCTACCACATGAATGGCAGACGCTCCCCAGGGTGCAACACTACCGCCGGTTTCTTGAGTGGTTCGCGTGCCCTGTCAATTGGGGAGTAAACTGTCTTGCAGATGGGGAGTTGAAGGGGTGGGGATTGGGGAGTTGGGCGCGCCGAAGTCTCTACCGCGCGCAACCAGTGGCAGCGGCAACCCGCCGGAAGACCTCGACGCGGTTGTTCTGCGTGTCGGCAACGAGCAGGTCGCCGCGGCAGTCGATCGCCAGGCCGCCTGGCTGGCTCAGGTCTCCGGTCCCGACTCCGGGCCCGCCCCACTGCGTGAGGAAATGGCCGTGCGCGGAGAGCTCCTGCACGCGGTCGTTGCCGCGATCGGCCACAAACACGCGGCCGTGTGGGCCGATCGTGAGGCCGGCGGGGTCCTCGAAGCGCGCGGGGGCGCTGCCCGCGCCGCCCCACGCCGCCACGAACCTGCCGTCGGCGTCGAACACGGCGATCCGGTTGTGGGCGCTGTCGGCGACGTATACCTCACCGTCGGGTGCGACCGCGAGCGCGGTTGGCAGGCGCAGTCGCCGCGCGCGCGGCCCTCGCTCGCCGAAGCTCCCCAGCACGTTGCCGTCGGGCGCTAAGCGCACGATGCGGTTGTGCTGGGTGTCGGCGACGTACACCTCGCCGGTGGGGCCGACCGCGACCCCTTCGGGGTACGCCAGCGGGTCGGGACCCACGCTCCCGAGCGTGCCGAGGAGGGTCCCATCGGGGCTCAGATGGCGAACCACGGCGTTCTCGCGATCGGTCACCCACAGGCTGCCGTCGGGGCCGATGGCGGCGGCGGTGGGCGCAAACCAGTGGTGGCCGACCGCCACGCCGCCACCATCCATCCAGCTGCCGCGGTAGCCGAACGCGGGGCCGAACCTGTAGATCGGGCTGTCGATCCCGTAGGTGGCCACCACCAGCACGTCCCCGTGGCGGTCGGCGGCGACGGCCAGCGGCAGGGTCATCTCTCCGCGTCTGGTGCCGATGACGCCCCAGGTGCGTAGCGGCGCACCGTCACGGGCGAGCACCACGACTCGCCCGTGGGCGGAGTCGGCGATGTACACGCGCCCGTCGGTGCCCACTGCCACGTCGCGCAGCCACTTGCTCACGCGGCTGGCGCCGCGGCCGGTGTAGGAGCGGACATACCGCAGCCGGCGGTTGAGCTCCACGACACGGCCGTTGTTGTCGTCGGCCACGTACACGTTCCCGGCGTGTGCCGCCAGCCCGTAGGGATCGTTCAGACGCTGCGCGCGGGGGACTCGCCGAGAGCTCTGGCCGAGGAAGCGGCCACGGAGTCCGAGCGCCACGACACGGCCGTGGCCGAGGTCGGCGACGTAGAGCGTGTTGTCGCTGACCACCACCCCGCGGGGACCGGCGAAATGCGCGTGGCTGCCGCCCGCGCGCGTGAACGCCACCGCGCCGGTGCCGGTGAGCGAGAAGCGCTCGATGCGGTCGTTGTTGGTGTCGGCGACATACACGTACGGGCCCGCCACTGCGATGCCGCCCCCCGGCGGCTTGTCCGGGCCGCCGCCGCCGCCGAAGTCAAACTCGCCGAGCTGCGAGCCGCGCCGGCCCCAGGCGCGGATGAAGTCGCCGCGCGCGTCGAACTCCTCGATGCGGTTGTGGCTGCTGTCCACCGCGTACACCTCGCCCCGCCCCGCGACCGCCAGCGCCCCGACCGCGCCGAATTGCCCCGGCCCGTCCCCGTAGGAGCCCCACTCGCCCTCGAAGCGCCCTGCGGTGGAGAAGCGCCGCACGACGTGGCTGAACTGGTCGGCCACGTACACGCTTCCGTGTGGCCCTAGCGCGATCGCCTCGGGCACTCGCAGCACGCCCTCGGCGCGGCGGCCGATCGTCGCCACCCGCGAGTATGGACACGGCGGAGCGCCGGGGCATCGGCGGGGGGTGACGACGCCGGCGCCCGTGCCGGCGTCGGTGTGGACCTGCGTCCCAGAGGCCATCACCAGCGTCACCAGCGCCAGGGCCACCAGCGCCACGATCGAGGCCAGCGTCCTGCGAGCGCCAGCAGTGGCACGCCCAACCACGGCGACATCCCACCCCCGCCTGTCAGTTCACGGGACGATTCGGATCCATGTACTCAGGCTAAAGGCCACCGCGCAAGGGGGTCATCGACTCCGGCGCACCATCTCACGCGCAGGGGCAGAGCGGGCGCCAGTACACAGGATTCGTCTGTCGCGGGCGGCTGGCCGGCGACGGCGCGCTGTCTCCGACCGAGCTTGGCCGAGTTTCCCCGCATTTACCCACCCTGGCTTGGTTCGCCCACCTCTGGGCTTGACATCTGCATCGCGAGGCGTTACTGTGCGTTGACAAGCCGGTACTCTCGCTGTTGGGAGCCGGGTACATAGGGTCTGGTTGGGGTCATCTCGCTTTGTGGTTGACGTCAAGCGCTCGCAGGGTTTGTAGTTGTGGGAGAGGGGCTGGATCGGAGCGATGAGGGAGTTGTTTCAGCGTGGTTTCTAGAGGGAGATACATGAGGGGTATGTGCGCGTCGGCCCGGCGGGCTGATGCTAGATGCGCCAGCTTGGCGCTGTCGCATCTCTCTCTCTCTCTCTCTCTCTTCAGCTAGCCGGGTAGCGGGTAGCACCTCTCGCTCGGCGCTTCGGCGCCACGTCTTCTCCTCCCGCGCGGGGGGTGGGTGCTGAATGCCCGCATCCGTGCGTGTGCGTGTGGGGGGGCGTCCTGGGCCGGTCGAGCGGCGTCAGCGCTGGGCGAAACGGCTGGCGTTGCCGCGAGATACGCCGCGGCTGCGGGTCGAGGAGATTCAGCGTTCGCGGCTGCTGGTCGCGGCGGCGGTGGTGATCGACGAGCTTGGTTATGAGCAGGCGTCGGTGCAGCGGATCGCCGACCGTGCGCGGGTGTCGCGGCGGACGTTCTATGAGCTGTTCGGCAACCGCGAGGCATGTCTGGCGGCGCTGCTGGACGAGGCGGCCGAGCGGGTGCAGCGGGAGCTTGTGGCGGCCGACCTGGGCGCTCTTGGGTGGCGTGAGCGGGTCCGCGGCGGCCTATGGGCGATCCTGTCGTTTCTGGATCGTGAGCCGGCGCTGGCGCGGATTTGTGTAGTGCAGGCGCTGCACGGCGGACCAGAGGTGCTGGAGCGTCGCGAGCGGATCCTCGCGCGTTTGGTGGATGTCCTCGACGAGGGGCGTGGGGAGGGTCCGCGTGGCGAGGAGTGCACGTTGGTGACCGCGGAAGGTCTTGTTGGTGGGGCGCTGGGTGTGGTGTATGCGCGTTTGCGTAGCCGTGATCCCCGGCCGTTGACGGGTTTGCTGGACGAGCTTATGGGGATGATCGCGCTGCAGTATTTGGGGCCGCGGGCGGCACGCCGCGAACAGCGGCGCTCGACGCCGACGCCCGCGCCGCGTCCCGTGCCGCACAGCGGGCCGGCTTCCACACGCGTCGATATGGAGAACGACCCGTTGGACGAGGTGAATATGCGCCTGACGTATCGCACGGCGCGGGTGCTGGCATGCATCGCCGAGCTGCCGGGCGCCAGCAACCGGGCGGTCGCCGACAGCGCCGGCGTCAGCGACCCAGGGCAGATCTCAAAGCTGTTGCGGCGCCTGGAGCGTCTCGGTCTCGCGGTGAACACCGGCGGGGGCCACCACAGCGGGGAGCCCAACGCGTGGGAGCTCACACCGCTGGGCGCGAAGGTCGCGCGGCGCCTCAGCGTTCTCACCTTCGACCGGGAGCAGGCAGCATGACGCGCCCGTCCGATCAATTTACCACTTCACAACCTCGACCAAGGGAGAACAAGGTGATACCCACTGAGCACACCGCGAAGGCCGCCGTCACGCCGAAGACCGGTCGCTTCGCGACGCTCCGTGGGCTGCACCGAGTCAAAGGGAGTGGTGCGTCCGTGCAGGGTCTGGTTCTCGCGCCGCTCACCGCGCTCTGTGTTCTGCTGGCGCTGTGTGCCGGTGTCGCCCGGGCCGAAGTTCCGGCGCTGATCCCGTATGGAGTGCTCCCGACGCACCAGGAATTGGTGAATGGCCTCGCTGTGGAAGGCTCTGGAGACCTGTTTGAGACGAGTCTCTTCCAAGGGTTCTTCGGCCTCTCGACGGTGCTCAAGCTTAATCCCGATGGCGGCGTGCTCTCGCCGCCGTCTCCGTTTGGGTCTGCGCACTACTCGGGTGTCGCGGTGAATTCGGTGAACGGCGACGTGTACGTGCTCGGTGAAGAAGGAAGCTTGTTCACCCCGACGCCGGCGAAGATCTTCGTCTACGACCCCGACACGGGTGCGCTGGTGTCGTCGTTTGAAGTGTCGGCGTCGCGCAATCTCTTCGGCTTCTTCGCGGATGTAGAGATCGCGGCCAACTCGGCGGGCGACGTGTACGTGCCGGTGGTGTCCGAAAATGAGGTGCTGGAGTACAGCCCGAGCGGTACACTGTTGAAGACATTCAAGGGTTCCGGCGCGGGTGCGTTCGAGGAACCGACCGGAGTCGCGATTGATTCCTCCGGCGACGTCTGGGTGGCCGATTCCGGCCACAGTAGGATCGTGGAGTTCGATTCCAGTGGAGCGCCTGTGGAAGTGAATGGCGAGCCCGTGGAAATTGAAAGCAAAGGTGTGTGGTCGGTGGCGCTCGACCGGCATGGGCATGTGTTCGCGCTTGTCGCCAACAGCGCGGATTCGTGCGGCGAAAAGAGCACGCCCTGCCTGCATCTTGTCGAGTACGGCGCGGAAGGCAGGCAGCTCGCCGATGTGGGGGCCGGCAGTTTCGCTGGCGAAGTTGAACAACTCTACTACAGCGGTATTGCGGTGAATGAGGCGGATGGGCGCGTATATGTGGTTGCCGGCCAGCAGGAAACTGTCTGGGTTTTCGGGCCGCCCACTGCGCCGGTGGTCGAGAAAGAGTTCACTGCCGAAGTCGGCGCGTCCGAAGGGAAGCTCGGGGCGCTCGTCGACCCCGGTGGTATCGCTGCGAGCTATCGCTTCGAATACGGTCCGACCAGCGCGTACGGTAGCTCGACGCCCATCCCGGAAGGCAGCGTCGGTGAAGGACTGGAAGCGCACGTGGTGTGGGCGGCGGCTAGTGGTCTCGCGCCCGGGAGCACCTATCACTACCGTGTCGTGGCGAGCAACGAACTGGGGACGGTCTACGGCCCCGACCAGACGTTCACCACGTTGACGGCCGAGGAGGCGGCGTGTCCCAACGAAGCGCGGCGCGGCGGGTTCGCCGCGAGGTTGCCCGACTGTCGCGCCTATGAGCTTGTGACGCCGCCGGTCGTGAGCTCCTCCCAGTTCGACGCTGCGGAAAATCTGGTGTACGCGAGCACGATCGCCGCGGATGGTGAAGCGATCTCGCTCGCCATCACGGAGCCGCGCCCGGGCGCGCCCACCTCTGGCAACCAATACGTGGCGACGCGTGGCTTGGGCGGCTGGATCCCGGAAGACATCATGCCGCTCGAACCCTATGACGGGGCTGGCTGTCCAGAATACCAACATGCCTATGCCTACTCGGAACAGCTCACCAAGGACGTTGTTGAAGCTGGCGGTGGGTCCAGCGGCACGGTGTCCGGGACGGCCCATGAAGACCCGGAATCGTGCAACACCGACGGCCATCAGGTGGTGAGCGGCGAACCGGTGGGCCACGAAAATCTACTGGTGCGCGACAATGCGACCGGCTCCTACCGGCTCGTCAACGTCACGCCGCCGGGGGTGACGCCGGACGACGCGCACTACCAGGCCGCCTCCGCGGACCTCAGCCACGTGATCTTCACCGAGAACGCGCCGCTGGCGGAAGGCGCGCGCTACGGCGTCGAAAACCTCTACGAATGGGACGAAGGCACGGTGCGGCTGGTGAGCTTCCTGCCAAACGGCACGGCGGTCGCCGGATCGCCTGCGGCAAAACTGGGTGGGCCCGAACACGAGGGGATGGTCTCCAGCGATGGCTCGCACGTGCTCTTCACCTATGGCGGCGCCCTGTATGACCGGATCGACGGGCAGCGCACCGTCCAGATCGATGAAACGCAGGGTGGATCGGGTCCCAGCGGTGGCGGCTCCTTGAAGGCCGCGACCTCCGATGGTTCGAAGGTCTTCTTCCTCGACGAAAGCAAGCTCACTCCCGACTCGACCGCGGCCGCAGGCGAACCCGACCTGTACGAGTGCGTGCTGCCTAAAGGCGCGAGCGGATGCGAGTTGAGCGATCTCACGGTCGCCGCGGCGGGCGAGCACGCCGACGTGCTCCGTGTCACGCCGCTCGGCGACCATGACAGCTCCTACGTGTACTTCGTCGCCGAGGGCGTGCTGGCTTCCAACGCGCGGGAATTCACGAACAGCGAAGGCAAGACCGTCCTCGAAGGCGCACAAGCCGGGAAGGAAAACCTGTATCTGTGGAACGGCAATGCGACGACCTTCATCGCTACCGGCATCTCCAACACCGGGTTCGGCGATTCGCAGGTCTCGCCCGACGGCAAATGGTTCGCGTTCGACTCGGAAAAGAGCCCTACCGGCTATGACAACGTCGCGCCGAGCGGTGGTTCCGCCATCGAGCTCTTCCTCTACAGTTCGGCCACAGGGCAGCTCGCCTGCGCCTCGTGCAACCCCACGGGGGAACCTCCGGCTGACGGAGGCGGCATTGCGCCTGTAGGAGGCGGTATCGGGCAGGACCCAGAAGATGTCGGGGAAGAGTTCGGAGTCTTCCAGGCTCGGCACCTGCTTACGGACGCCGGCCAGCTGTTCTTCGAGACGACGGACGCGCTCGTGCCCGCCGATACGAACGGCGAGCGCGACGTCTACGAGTACGAGGGCGGCGACGCGTACCTGATCTCGAGCGGTACGAGCTCCTTTGAATCGAACCTGGAGGGCGCGAGCGAAAGCGGTGGTGACGTGTTCTTCAGGTCCGACCAGGCGCTCGTACCGCAGAACAACCAGGAAGGACAGATCGTCATCTACGACGCACGCGTCGGGGGTGGCTTCGCCGAACTGTCCTCTCCGCCGGCGTGCACGACCGCTGACGCCTGCCGCACGGCGGTCCCGCTGCAGCCCTCGGTTTACGGGGCGCCGGCGAGCCAGACGTTCTCCGGCGTCGGCAACCTCGCCCCGCCGCCCCCCGAAGCGACCGTCACGACGAAGAAGAAGACGCCGAAGTGCCGCAAGGGCACCACGAGGAAGAAGGGCAGGTGCGTGAAGGCAGGGAAACAGGCGAAGCGGGCTGGGAAGACCGCAAAGCGGGCCGGGAAGTCCAACCACAAGACGGGGAGACGCTGAACATGGGGATCACACGTAAGCTCGGCGTCGCCGCGGCGACCCTCGTCCTGACGGCGCTCTGCGGCTCCACGTCCGCCTTCGCCGCGGGCGAACCGCATCCGTTCACGGGGAGCTTCGAACGCTCCAGCGGTGTGCCGTTCGCCAACCCCAACGGGATCGCCATTGATGAAGCGACCGGCGACGTGTACGTCGCCGACATCGGCACCGACACGGTGTACAAGTTCGACGCGAACGGGAGCCCGGTGGACTTCGCCTCGCTCGGTTCCAACGCGTTGAGCGGCGCTGCCACGCCGGCCGGGTCGTTCTCGTTCCCATCGGGGTACGGCAATCCCGCGGCGATCGCGGTCGACAACGCCTGCGTGCAGCACACTCCGGCGCTCACCGGGAAGGCGTGCGAAGAGTTCGATCCCTCGGCCGGCGATCTGTATGTGATGGACGCTGGCCATGGCGCGATCGACAAGTTCAGCCCCGAAGGCGGCTACCTGAGCCGGATCGGCGGCTTCCCGCCAGCCACCGGCTCCACGGAAGGCGAACTGCTGGGGCTGGGCGTCGACGCAGGCGGCGCTGTGCACATCGATCTCAAGTCGTCGCCCAGCAAGCCGTTGGTCGAGGAGTTCGAGACCGAGGTCGCGAACCGTCTCATGGCTCGCATGAAGTGGGAAACCTGGGACGCTGGTCCCGGCGAGGGCTTCGCCGAAACACCCTTCGCCGACGGCTTCGCTGTCTCCGCGACGGGCGATGACTACATGGTCTATGAACCTGAACCGTCGTGCTCGTGCACGATCAGGCTGGGGCAGCGGGTCTCCCCGCTTGGCCGCGTGGACAGCGGCGAAGCTGGCGACGTCGCGGTGGCCGTCGACCCCGCGACCGGCGACCTCTACGCGGACGATCAGTCCTCCGTGGCGGAGTGGGACACGGGCGCGATGAACCGCAACAGCGACGAAAACGGGGCCACGGGAGAAAGAGCCCAAGCCGCTGGCACGCTCGTCGCGCGCTTCGGCACGCTGCAGCTCTCGGCCTCGCTGGCGCGGCAGGGCGGGATCGCCGTGGACGGTGCGAGCGGCGCGATCTACGTCTCAAATCCGGCCGACGGCAAGGTCTATGTCTTCGGCAGCGACGCCCCGGCCGTGACGGCCGGCGAACCGACGGGCGTCACAAAGGAAGCCGCGACCCTGAGCGGCGCGGTCGATCCGCGCGGCGTCGCCGTCAGCTCGTGCGAATTCCAATGGGGCCTCACCGAAGAATTCGGCAACGGCCCGTACAACCGCAGCGTGCCCTGCACGCAGACGCCGGGCGAGATCGGGGCGGGAAGCGGCTCGGTGGCGGTCTCCGCGCGGCTGGAAGGCCTCGAAGCGGGCCAGCTCTACCATTTCCGCCTCGTCGTGAGCAACGCGGACGGCGCGGGCGAGGGCAGCGGTTTGCTGGCGACGCAGGGCCTCGGCTTCGGCATCAAAAGCTTTGGCGTCAGCTTCCTGAACGAAAACGGCACGCCCGACACGCAGGCTGGTTCGCACCCGTTCCATTTCGTCAACACATTCGAAATGAACTCGCACTTCAAGCGCATGGAATCAAACGCCGACTCGCCGTACCTGCCCGAGCCCGACGGCGTCCTGCGAGATGTCACGGTTGATCTGCCACCCGGCTTCGTCGGCGACCCCAACGCGACCCCCAAGAAGTGCACCGCACAGGAACTGCGCAGGTGGCCGGGCCATTGTCCAGGCACTTCGAGGGTGGGCGAACTGCACCTGGGCTGGGGGCAAGCGACGGCTCGTGTAGGGGATTTCAAGAACGTCATCTACAACATGGTGCCCCCAAACGGCACGGCTTTGCAGCTCGGCACCGATTTCCTCGTCCCCCTGCTGTTTATCAACAACGCGGTGCGTGCCGGCGGGGCCTACCCCGTGCAAGGGACGGTGACGGACGCGCCAGGGGAGGCGCCCGTCATCAGGAGCAAGCTGACTCTCTCCGGCGTTATCACCCCCTGCGTGAAAGCGGAAAAGGGAACCGGTAAATACAACGACTTCGCGTGCAAAGAAAAAGCCTACCCGGGCGGGTCCAACGACTACGAAAAGGAAGTGTCCGCCAGCAAACCCTTCCTGACGCTCCCGACCGGCTGCCACGGTCCATTGCACTCAACGATGGAAGCCGACTCGTGGGAAAACCCCGGCCAGTGGGTGAAAGCGAGCACGGTCACGCAGAACTCCGCGGGTACACCCGTGTCGCTGACGGGTTGCGCAAAGCTCAAGTTCCCGCCGGAAATCAGCGTCGCGGCGGACGGCAGCGATGCCAGCACCTCCTCAGGGCTGACGGTCAACGTCCATCTCCCGCAGGGTGCCGCGTTCAACCCCAACGGGTTGGCGGAGTCCTCGCTCAGGGACACGACGGTTACGCTGCCGGAAGGGGTCGATATCAACCCGTCTGGCGCGGGTGGGCTTGAGGCATGCTCGTCGGACCCCGGCGCCTTGGCGGCGGGCGCGCTCGGTAGCCCCGGTGATCAGATCGGCTACAGGGGCCAGGAAGAACTGAACGAAGACGAACCGGGCGTGAAGTGGAGCACTTTTACCCCGGAAATGGCGAGTGTGATTCAGCCGGGTGTGAACTTTTGCCCGAACGGCTCGAAGATCGGGACCGTGAAGATCAAGACGCCGCTCTTGGACCACGAACTCGAAGGCGCCGTCTATCTGGCGACGCAGGACAACAACCCGTTCGGGAGCCTCGTCGCGATGTACCTCGTCGCGGAAGACCCATATTCGGGGAGCTTGATCAAGCTCGCGGGCGAAGTGTCGATCAACCCTGACACAGGGCAGATCGTCACGACGTTCAAGAACACCCCGGACCTGCCGTTCGAAAACCTCGAACTGCATTTCTTCGGTGGGGAACGCGCACCGTTGAGCACGCCGTCGCGGTGTGGGATGTATACGACGCAGGCGGTGTTCACGCCGTGGGACGGCAACGGCCCCGTCAATACGTCTTCGAGCTTCAAAATCGATCACGGTCCCGGCGGGAGCGCCTGTCCCAGTGCGAGCCTGCCGTTCAGCCCGACTGTGAACGCGGGTGCGACCAACATTCAGGCGGGTGCGTTCTCGCCGTTGACGGTGACGGTGAACCGCAAAGACGGCGAACAGAACCTGAAGTCCCTGGAAGCGAAACTACCTCCGGGCCTCTCCGGTGTCCTCACCGGGGTCGAACTGTGCCCCGAACCGCAGGCAAACGAAGGGCTGTGCGGCGAAGGGAGCAAGGTCGGCGAAGCGACGATCGGTGTTGGTGTCGGCAATGACCCGTTCACGGTCACCGGCGGGAGGTTCTATCTCACCGGCCCCTACAACGGGCACGGCAGTTGCACGGTCGGCGAAGCGGGGTGCGCACCGTTCGGTCTGACGTTCGAGGTGCCCGCGAAGGCCGGACCGTTCGACCTCGCGAACACGAAGAACAACCACCCCGCGTGCGACTGCGTCGTGGTGAGGGGCAAGATCGAACTTGATCCGCAGACTTCGGCGATCACGATCACCTCCAACCCGCCCGGGACACCGGACTCGATTCCGACGAGCATCGAAGGGATCCCCCTGGAAATCCAGCACGTCAACGCCACAACCACCCGCGGGAACTTCCAGTTCAACCCAACCAACTGCGACAAGATGTCCCTGACGGGCACGGTGCAGCTCAACGAAGGCGGCACGAGCACGATCTCCACGCCGTTCCAGGTCACCAACTGCGCGGCGTTGAAGTTCGAACCAAAATTCAGCGTCTCGACGTCCGGGAAGACGAGTCGCACGGGCGGGGCGAGCCTGACCGCGAAGTTGACCTACCCGAGCGTGCCGCAGGGCACGGACGCGGACATCGCGAAGGTCAAAGTCGAACTCCCCAAGCTGCTCCCGAGCCGCTTGACGACGCTGCAGAAAGCGTGCTCCGCGGCGCAGTTCGAAGCCAACCCTGCCGCGTGCCCCGCGGCGTCGAAGATCGGCTACGCGGTCGTGCACACCCCGCTGATCCCAGTGCCGTTGCAGGGTCCCGCGATCTTCGTATCCCACGGCGGCGAAGGCTGGCCGAGCCTCGTGCTGGTGCTCCAGGGATACGGCATCACGATCGACCTCACCGGCAGCACCCTGATCAACCACGGGATCACCAGCACCACGTTCAAGACGGTCCCCGACCAGCCGTTCTCGAGCTTCGAACTGACGCTCCCGGAGGGTCCGTACAGCGCACTCACGGCGACCGGGAACCTCTGCACCGCCAAGAGCCTCACGATGCCCACCGAATTCATCGCGCAGAACGGCGCCCAGATCCATCAGACCACCAAGATCGCCGTCACCGGCTGCACCACCAAACACAAGAAGGCCTCGAAGAAGAAAGCGCACCATCGGCGCAAGAAGATCAGCTATCGCAAGGCCAAAACCCACGGCGGGAGGTGAACGATGTGCCGATCGAGGTGGGCGCGCCCCACTGCGTGACGAAACGGCCGTGCGCGCGGCCCCGCCGGGGCCCGTACGCTTGAGGCGTGCCCACCGCCTCGACCTCGATCGGCCACAGCGTCAGCGTCTTCCTGGAAGCGGCCGGCCAGTTCTTCTCGGACCTGGCCGCGGTCCACTGGGGGGCGCTGGTTCTGGGTCTGACGTTCTTCAGCCTCAACCTCACGCTGCGATCGCGGGCGTTCTTCAACAGCCTGCGAGCCGCCTACCCGGCGGTGAGCTTCCAGTGGCGGCGCATCTGGGGCGCGTACTGGGCGGCGGTCGGTTTCAACAACGTGGTGCCGGCCCGTGGGGGGGACATCATCAAGCTGTTCCTCACGCGCAGCTCGATCCCCGGCTCGACCTACCCGACGGTGGCCTCGGCGTTCTTCGTGGAGTCGATCTTCGACGCCAGCGTGGGGGTGCTGGTGCTGATCTTCGCCTTCACCCAGGGGGTCTTCCCCAAGCCGCCCGACTTCTCGCAGCTGGGCTCCTTCGACATCTCCTACCTGGCGGCGCACTTCCGCTTCACGCTGTTTCTGATCACCGCCCTCGCGATCCTCGGCCTGGTGGCGTTCGCGCTGCTGTCGGTGCGCGTGCAGGCCTTCTGGGAGCGCGTCCGCCAGGGCCTCACGATCCTCTCCGACCGGCCGCGCTACCTGCGCGAAGTGGCGGCGCTGCAGGCCGCGGGGTGGGTGTGCCGCTTCGCCGCCTTCTGGTTTCTGCTCGATGCCTTTCGGGTGGGTGGCTCGGTGGAGAATGTGCTGCTGGTGTTCGGCGTCAACCAGGTGGCGGGCGCGGTGCCGTTTACCCCCGGTGGCGCCGGTGTGCAGCAGGCGCTGCTGGTGAAGGTGTTCGCCGCAAGCGCCGCCGGCACGGCGGCGGTGGCCGCCTACTCGGTGGGCCAGCAGATCGCGATCGCCACGCTCACCGCGCTGGTGGGCCTGGGCGCGGTCGTGTTCATCTTCCGTTTCCGCTCCTTCCGCGAGGTGCTCGCCGCCGGGCACGCCTCGCGGGAGGCGGAGCGCCGCGCCGAGCGGGCCGGCGTGCTCCTGCTGGACGACGAGCCGCCCGCCGAAGCCCCGCGCGCGCCCCGCGCACGAGCGTGACCGCCTGCTACTGAAGCGCCTCGCGCACGAGCGTGATTTCCGCCTACTGAAGCCCCTCGCGCGCCTCGCGCACGAGCGTGACCGCCTCGGGGAACACGGTCGCCATCACCGAGCGGATCTGTTCGGCCTGCGCCTCGGCGCTGCCCTGCACGTTGATGCGATTGACGGCCGCCACCGTCATGTCCACCGCGAGCTTGATCGCGTTGTCGGCCCACGCGAGGCGTTGCTGGCCCTGCATCTGCAGCGCGAAGTCGGCCAGGCGCCGCTGCAGATCGTCGGGGTCTCCGAACAGGTCTCCCAGACCGCCGCTCTCCATACGCTCATCGTAGCGCTACGCCCCTCGCCCGCGCCGTCCCCTCGGCGGGCGATGAGCCGAGCCCCTCTGGCTCAATACTCCATAGACTGCCCTGCCCATGCCCCGCCAGCGCGTCACTGAGGAGCCGCCCGGAACGGCCCCCAAGCCGGACAAGCAGGCGATCCGCGCGCGGATCGCCCACGAGAGCCAGCGCCGCGAGCGCCTCGCGGCGCCAGCGATCGCGGGCGGTGTGCTGTTCCTGCTGGGCGGCGTGATCGTCAGCACCACGCTGCGCGCGCTGCCCACGGTCGGCACGATCCAGGGCCTGGCCCCGGCGTTGCGCGGCGAAGCCAACCCCGCGGTCAGCCCCGGCGCGCCCGAGGTGCGGTTTATCCACCACCACGCCTTCGGTCTGATCGCCGGCAACCTGCTGCAGGCGGTGGCGATCCTGTTCCTCGTGCTGGTGCTGCTGTTCCTGCTTGGCGCCGTTCGCTTTCGTCGACCGGAGACCAGCCGGGTGGCGCGTTTGCTCGTTCTTTATGGGGGGGTGGGGATGGTGCTCGTCTCGATCGCCCACCCGGTCGCGCAGGTTCTGAACGCGCGCAATTTCGTCGGTGGCAGCGACTTCACCGCGGAAGCGGTCAACCACGCGCTGACCCAGAGCGCGGTGCTTGAAATCAGCGAGTATCTGGGCCTGCTGGCTGGGCTGGCGCTGGCGGCGGGCATGGTTGTGGTGACGCTGGGCGCCACGCGGACCGGCCTGATGGCCCGCTGGATGATGTACCTGGGGATCTTCGCGGCGCTGCTCGCCTTCACCCCGTTCGGGCTGGCGCTGGGGGAGGCCCAGCAGCTGATCCCGGCCTTCTGGATGGTGAGCACGGGCATCCTGCTGATGGGGCGCTGGCCGGGCGGCGACCCCGCCGCGTGGGCCGCCGGCGAAGCGCGTCCATGGCCCTCCCAGCTCGAAGTCCGCGCCCAGCGCGAGGCGGCCCGGGAGGGCGGCCGGACGAGTGGCCGCGGCGCGCGGGCGAAACAGGGGGCCGAGGAGGGCGCCAATGGCACCGGCGACGTGGCGCCCGAGCCGATGCAGCCAGCTCGCGGCGGCAGCTCCAGGCGGCGGCGCAAGCGCGGCGCGCGGGGGTAGCGCCGCCAGCCATCCCACCCCCCCCTCCTCCCCCCTCTGGGCGATTGGGCTGCCCCACAAACGGGAATAACGATTTACAGAGCGTGGGAATAGTCGCATTCCCCCTTCCCCGTTCGCCAATGATCCACAAAGCGTTCTGTGCCGCCCTGTGAAGGGCTGGCTGGAGGGAGGACCCCATGGAGGCAGCATCTATTCATCGTCCCGAGACGATTCAGTCGATCCCGCGTCGCGAGCCCCCGCCCGGCGAGGCCGCGCAGGCGAGCCTGTGGAGGCCGGCCGACCCCGGGCCGCTCGGGCTGGCGGGCTTCGCGATGACGACGTTCGTGCTCTCGATGTTCAACTCCAACCTCGTCGACGAAAAGGGCGTCCCGGTGGTGCTCGGGCTGGCGCTGGCCTACGGCGGGATCGTGCAGCTGCTCGCCGGCATGTGGGAGTTCCGCACCGGCAACACCTTCGGCGCCGTGGCGTTCTGCTCGTACGGCGCCTTCTGGATCTCGTTCTGGGCGCTGAACGTGTTCTACGCCAAGTCGATCGGCGGCGACGTGGGGCACGCGATCGGCGTGTACCTGTGGGCGTGGGCCATCTTCACCGCCTACATGACGGTGGCGGCGCTGCGCGTCAACCTCGCCGTGCTGACAGTGTTCACGCTGCTGACAGCCACCTTCATCCTGCTGGCGATCGGCGCGGTGGGCCCGCACGCGACGGTCACCCACTGGGGCGGCTATGTCGGTCTGGCGACCGCCGCCGCGGCGTGGTACGCGTCGTTCGCGGCTGTGACAAACTCGACGTTCGGCCGCACGGTGATGCCGGTGGTGCCTCTGGGCAAACGCGAGTGAGCGTACCCTGGTGGCGATGGTGCCTGTGAGCAAACGCGACTGAAGAAAGAAGGCGGAGATGGCGACTGAACCGACGTCTGTCTCGGGCGAGGCGCTCGACCGCGAGCTCGCGGAACTGCTGGAGGTGCAGACGCTTCGAGCCCTCCCGCCAGTTTCGCGAGCAGGCGCTGCTGTCGGACCCCGCGGTGTACGAGGAGGCCGCGCGCGACCCGCAGGCGTGGTGGGCGGGGCAGGCCAAGCAGCTGCACTGGTTCCAGGCGTGGGACACCGTGCTGGACGACTCCAACCCGCCCTTCTACAAGTGGTTCACCGGCGGGCGGCTCAACGTCTCCTACAACTGCCTCGACCGCCACGTCCTGGCGGGGCGGGGCGAGCGCGTCGCATACCATTGGCGCGGCGAGGAGGGCCAGGAGCGCGACATCACCTACGCGCAGCTGCTCGCGGAGGTGCAGCGCTTCGCGAGTGCATTGAAGGATCTCGGTGTGCGCCGCGGCGACGTGGTCGGGATCTACCTGCCGATGATCCCCGAGGTGGTGGTGGCCATGCTCGCCTGCGCGCGCATCGGCGCTCCCCACAACGTGGTGTTCGGCGGCTTCTCCGCGGAGGCCGTGCGCGAGCGGATGGAGTTCTCCGAGGCGCGCGTTCTGATCACCGTCGACGGCGCCGCGCGCAAGGGCAAGACGGCGCCGGTGAAGGACCGGGTGGACGAGGTGATGGGCGACCTGCACACGCTGCAGAAGATCGTGGTCGTGCGCAGCAAGGGGATCGCCATGTCGAGATGCGCGCGGGCCGCGACGTCTACTACGACGAGATCCTCGCTGCCGCCGCGCCGCAGTGCCCGGCCGAGCCGCTTGACGCCGAGCACCCGCTGTACATCCTCTACACCTCCGGCTCCACCGCCAAGCCGAAGGGGATCCTGCACACCACGGGGGGCTACCTCACCGGTGTGTCAGCCACTCACCGCTACGTGTTCGACCTGAAGCCGGAGTCAGACGTGTACTGGTGCGCCGCCGACGTCGGCTGGGTCACCGGCCACTCCTACATCGTCTACGGCCCGCTTTGCAACGGCGCCACCTCGGTGATGTGGGAGGGCGCCCCCGACTACCCCCACAAGGGCATCTGGTGGGAGCTGATCGAGCGCTACGGGGTCTCCATCCTCTACTGCGCCCCCACCGCGATCCGCGCCTGCATCAAGTGGGGGGCGCAGTGGCCCAACCAGCACAACCTCACCACGTTGCGGCTGCTCGGCACCGTCGGCGAGCCGATCAACCCGAAGGCGTGGCTGTGGTACCACAAAGTGATCGGCGGCGGGCGCTGTCCGATCGTCGACACCTGGTGGCAGACCGAGACCGGGGCGATCATGATCACGCCGCTGCCCGGCATCACCGCCACCAAGCCCGGCTCCTGCACGCACCCCTTCCCCGGCGTCGAGGCCGAGGTGTACGACGAGTCAGGCGGCTACGCCATCGAGCGCGGCCAGGGCCTGCTGGTGCTCACCCGCCCCTGGCCCTCGATGCTGCGCACCCTCTACAGGGAGGAGGAGCGCTACATCAAAACCTACTTCGAGCGCTTCGGCAAGGAGACCTATCTGGTCGGCGACGCCGCGCGCCGCGACGCCGACGGCTACCTGTGGGTGATCGGGCGCATCGACGACGTCGTCAACGTCTCCGGGCACCGCCTCTCCACCGCCGAGGTGGAGTCGGCGATCGTCGCCCACCCCGACGTCGCCGAGGCCGCGGTAATCGGCCAGCACGACGAGGACACCGGCCAGGCGATCGTGGCGTTCGTGACGCTGCAGGGCGAGCTGGAGGGCGACGAACGCGAGGTCGACAGCATCCGTGCCACGGTGGCCGAGCGGATCGGCAAGTTCGCGCGCCCCAAGCGGATCATCTGGGCCGACGACCTGCCCAAGACCCGCTCGGGCAAGATCATGCGCCGCCTGCTGCGCGACATCGCCGAGGGCCGCGCGCTGGGCGACGTCACCACGCTGCGCGACCCGGGGGTCACCTCGCAGCTGGAGGAGCGCGTGCGCGAGCTGCAGGCGCAGGAGGAGTAGCGGTTGGGGTAGTGTGATCGCCGTGGACAGCGCGGCGATCGAGACGCAGGGCGTCACCAAGCGCTTCGGCACCCGCGCCGCGATCGACGGCGTCGACCTGTGCGTCCCGCGCGGCAGCGCCTTCGGCTTTCTCGGCCCCAACGGCGCGGGCAAGACGACGATGATCCGCATGCTGCTCGGCCTCACCCACGCCAGCGCGGGCACCATGCACGTGCTGGGACGCCCGGTGCCGGCCGAGCGCGGCCAGGCGCTGCGGCGGGTCGGCGCAATCGTGGAGGAGCCGCGCTTTCACCCCAACCTCTCCGGCCGCGAGAACCTGCGCATCGTCGCCGCCGTGCGCGGACCCGAGGTGCAGGCGCGGATCGCCCCCGCGCTCGCGCGCGTCGGCCTCGGCGAGCGCGCCGAGGAGAAGGTGAAGAAGTACTCGCTCGGGATGCGCCAGCGCCTCGGGGTGGCCCGCTGCCTGCTCGCCGACCCGCTGCTGCTGATCCTCGACGAGCCCACCAACGGCCTCGACCCCGGCGGCATCCAGGAGTTCCGCGAAATGATCCGCGCGATGGTCGAGCAGGAGAACCGCACCGTCTTCCTCTCCTCGCACCTTCTCGACGAGGTCGAAAAGATCTGCGACCACGCGGCGATCGTCGATCGCGGCAAGGTGATCGCCCAGGGCCCGATCGCCGAGCTCGCCAGCGGCGGCGCAAGCGGCGCCCGCAACGAGCTGATCGTGGGAGTCGACGACGTCGAGCTGGCACTGGGCACGCTCGAAGGCAGCGAGCTCGTGCGCGAGGCCCACCGCTCCGACGAGGGCCTGCGCGTCGTGCTGAGCGGGGATCCGCGAAGCGCGGCGCAGGTCAACGCCAGCCTCGTGCGGGCAGGCGTTGCCGTCATGCGCCTGGAGCCCGTGCGCCACAGCCTCGAGCAGCGCTTCCTGGAGGTCACCTCGCGGCTGGATGCCCCGGCGGCGCAGGAGGAGGTGAGGGCATGAGTGCCATCGCGCCGTCGTCGCCCGCACCTGCCACCAGCACGGGCGACGACGGCTCACCAGTGACGGTCGCCACACAGATGTTCGGCGCCGACTTCCTCAAGCTGCGCAAGAAGCGCGGCACCTTGATCTGGGCGCTGGTGCTGGCGGTCGCGCCGGTGCTGATCTTCTTCGTGGTGGCCGCCATTCAGCACGCCTCCAACCCGCAGCGCTACGGACCGGCGGGCGGTGTGTCCAACTTCCACGACGGCCTGCGCGTGATCGCGCTCCTGTTCGGGCCGCTCGCGGCCCTACTGATCGGCGTGGAGGCGGGCACGGGGGATGCCTCCGCCGGCGTCTTCCGCGACCTCGTCGTCACCGGCCGCTCGCGGGTGGCGCTGTTCGCCTCGCGCGTCCCCGCGGCGCTGGCAATGTGCTTCTCCATCATGGGCACCGCCTACGCGCTGCTGCTGCTCGGGACGTTCGTGTTCGCCGGAAATCTGCCCACACCCGACGGGTCGCTGATCCTCAACGGCCTCGGCTTCATCCTGCTGAGCACGGGGATGCTGTGTGCGGTGTCAGTGGGCTTCGCCTCGCTGACCACCTCCAAGCCGGCGGCGATCATCGCTCTGATCGCATGGCAGATCGTCGCCAGTCCGGTGCTCGCCAACATCGAATCGCTGGGCAGCGCCCGCAGGGGCCTGCTCAGCCAGGCGGTGTCGCACTACAGCCCGATCCACCTCCCCGAAGGCGGTCACGGCGCGACGGTCACGATGTCCGGCGGCGTCGCCTTCATCGTGCTCGTCGCCTGGCTGGTGGTGTTTTTGGGTCTCGGCGCCTGGCGCACCAGTCGCATGGACGCGTAGCCACAAGAGTTTGATGCTTACCGGTTTTGCGGCGGTGCAGCCGTGATCGTGTCGTGCACCTGGGCGGGGCTGCTCGCGAGGCCCTTGCTGATGAGGTCTCGGACATCACAGCTGACCAAGGTGCCGCCAGTGTTGTTGGCAGCTGCCACGTAGGCTGCGTCGTAAGCCGAGATGGTGTGCTCCTCGGCAAGCTGTGCCGCGCGGGTCAGCAGTGCCGTCGTTGACGACACAACTCCTCCGTCGCCCGCGATCCGATCGATGGCGTCCAGCAACGGTCCGACACGGTCGGGTGCTCGCCATGCGCGAATCGCCACGTTGGCGACCTCGTAGCGGGCAAGATCCAGCGTTGCGAGCGTGAGCTCCGGATCGACCAGGATCGCGTGTGCTGGTTCGTGAAAATCGTCGTCGGAGTCAAACGCGGCGAGGATGGCGCTCGCGTCCAGCAGCAGCGTGCTCACGCCGACGGCCGTGTGGCTTTCACGCGTTCGGCAGCCATCCCTCCATGGTGTGCGGTGTGTGTCATAAGCGTGCGCATCGCCGCCGCGCGATCGGCGCGGCGCCTGCGCAGCGCGGCGTCAGCGAATCCCCGCAGAACAGCGCTTCGAGTGGTGCCAAGCCGATCGGCCTCGGCGTCCACCTCGTTCAGGAGGTCGTCCGGCATGGAAACCATCACCTTTGCCATGGAGGGAGTATACCACGGTATACGCGGACCGCTTGGGCCGGGCGAAGCCTTGCCGCCGGCGACCTGACGCTGTTCGCTTTCAACCTGCCGCGCCGGCGCGGCGATCGTCAAACCTTGCGATGCTCCGGCACCCAGCAGCCGTCATCCTGGCGTACAAAGTCCTGGAAGAGGTTGGGGGCCTCAGCGAGCATGATGCGGGCGACTTTGTCGAACACGAGGCGCAGCTCCTCCTCGGCGCCCTCCGCGGTGCGCATCTCGATCACGTGGCGCAGGGTGCGGGCGTTGGCGCTCCACACAATGTCGGTGGAGAGACCGATCGGTGCAAGGCGGCGCAGCGCGGAGGTGACCTCCTTCTTGACGTGGAACGGCACCCCCTGCTCCTCGATCCCGAGCTCGGCGGCGGCGCTCACCTGAAACTCCTCCAGCCGCTCCGCGATCGCGAGCACCTGCTCGCGCACCGGCTCCAGCGCCGGCGGCACGCGGAAGCCGATGTCGGTGAGGCGCACGTAGCGCAGGCTCTCCTGGCTGAAAGCGGAGCCGGCGCGATGGCGGACGAGCTCGTGGGTGAACACGCGCGAGACGTTGCGAAACGCGAAGGAGTAGTTGGCGTGCTCCAACACGCTCCCGTGGCCGCTGCGCAGGATGTTGGCGAAGTACTCGCGCCGGTCGGTGCGGATCTTGGAGACGTTGGGGTTCAGCCCCGGCTCCCAGCTGCGGTAGCAGGCGCGCCCGCCGAACTCCAGCAGCAGTTCGCCCGCGTTGATCTCCGGGGGCTCCGATCCGTGTGCGGAGCCGGCCTCGCCCAGGCGGCCCTCCAACCACGACTCCCCGCCGACGTCCTCCAGATACGCGCGCATCCCCTCCAGGTCGATCGACGGTCGGGCGATCAGGAACACGCTGGGGGTCGTCTCATGCATCGGGCGAGCGATGGTAGGGCCTCGTCCGGACGATCGATCTGCCGGGGAGGAGGCCGGCTCACCGGCTTCGGCCCTCTATCCTCCTCCGCCATGTCCACACTCGCCACCGACCCCACCGACCCCGAGCTGGAGCAGGCCGCGTGGGACCTCGAGCCGCTGCTGGACGGCGAGGGCGAAGCGGGTGTCGAGCGCAGGATGCAGGAGGCTTTGACCCGCGCGCAGGCGTTCGCCGAGCGCTATGCGGGCAGGCTGGGCGAGCTGGACGGCGCGGGTCTCGCGCAGGCGATGCACCAGCTGGCGGAGATCTACGAGCTCCTGGGCCGCGCCGGTACCTACGCGGGGCTGCGCTTCTCCACCGACACCGCCAACCCGGCCCACGGCGCGCTGCTGCAGCTGGTGCAGGAGCGCGAGACGGCGATCGAGACGACACTGCTGTTCTTCGAGCTGGAGTGGGCGGCGCTCCCGCAGGAGCGCGCCGAGGAGCTGCTGGCCGACCCGGGCCTCGACTTCTGTCGCCACCACCTGCGCAACGTCCGCCGCTACCGCGAGCACCTGCTGAGCGAACCGGAGGAGAAGATTCTCGCCGAGAAGTCGCTCACCGGCGCGAGCGCGTGGACACGGCTGTTCGAGGAGCTGACCTCCGCGATCGAGGTGGAGCTGGACAGCGAGCGCGTCGCCCTCGACGTGGCGCTCAGCCGCCTGGCGCTGCCCGACCGCGAGGTGCGGCGCACCGCCGCCGAGGCGGTTACCGCGGCGCTCGCGCCCGGCCTGCGCACGCGCGCGTACGTGCTCAACACGCTGCTGGTGGACAAGTCGGTGGATGACCGCCTGCGCCGCTACCCCAACTGGCTGGCGGCGCGCAACCTCGCCAACGAGGCCAGCGACGAGTCGGTGGCGGCGCTGATCGAGGCGGTGCGCGGCCGCTACGAGCTGGCCCGCCGCTGGTACCGGCTGAAGGCGGGGCTGCTGGGGATCGAGCGCCTGGCCGACTACGACCGCATGGCGGCGGTGACGCAGGATGAGGTGAGCTTCACCTACGCGCAGGCGCGCGAGCTGGTGCTCGACTGCTACTCCTCCTTCTCCCCCGAGCTCGGGGCGCTCGCGGGGCGCTTCTTCGCCGAGCGCTGGATCGACGCGCCGGTGCGCCCAGCCAAGCGCGGGGGGGCGTTCTGCGCCTCGGCGGTGCCCTCCGCGCATCCATACGTGCTGCTCAACTACACCGCCCGCCGGCGCGACGTGCTGACGCTCGCGCACGAGCTCGGCCACGGAGTGCACTTCGCGCTGGCGGCGCGCCAGGGCGTCTTTCACCAGGGCACACCTCTGACGCTGGCGGAGACCGCCTCGGTGTTCGGCGAGACGGTGGTGTTCGGGCGGCTGCTGGCGCAGGACACCACGCCCAGCTCGCGCCTGGCGCTGCTGGCCGAGCACCTGGAGGACATCATCGCCACGGTGTTTCGCCAGGTGGCGATGAACCGCTTCGAGGAGCTCGTCCACACCGGCCGCCGCGAGCAGGGCGAGCTCTCGGTGGAGCGGATCGGCGAGCTGTGGGCGCAGAGCCAGGCGGAGCTGCTGGGCGACTCGGTGGAGATCACCGAGGGGTATCGCAGCTGGTGGTCGTACATCCCCCACTTCATCAACACCCCCGGCTATGTGTACGCATACGCCTACGGCCAGCTGCTGGCGCTGTCGGTGTACGAGCGCTACGAGCAGCAGGGCCCCGACTTCGTGCCGCGCTACCTGGAGCTGCTCGCGGCGGGCGGCTCGCGCGGTCCCGAGGAGCTGGGCGAGATCGTCGGGGTGGATCTCACCGACCCGGGCTTCTGGGATGCGGGGCTCGCCCTCGTGGAGCGCCAGCTGGAGCTGGCCGAAACGGCGGCTCGGGCGGCGTCGACCTAAGGTCCGCGAGACGGGCCGACGATAAGTCGGTGTGATCGCTCGCGCGCTGCTCACCCTCGCTGTAACGCTGACCCTCGCCGCCGGCGCGATGCTCGCCCCCGCGCTGGCCGCCGCCGCGCCGCCTCCGGCGCCAGCCCAGCCGCTGAACTACATGGCGCTGGCCGAACAGGGGGAGCGCCAGAGCGCCAGCTGGCGCTCTGGCGACTGGTACTGCGAGTACCTGCACTGCACCGGCGAATACCCGCTGTTGACGACCTGGGGCGACGTGCGCATGTTCGAGACCGTGGACGCGCTGCAGCTCGCCGCGCCCTCG
Source organism: uncultured Solirubrobacterales bacterium (assembly GCA_963833205.1). Lineage (GTDB taxonomy): Bacteria > Actinomycetota > Thermoleophilia > Solirubrobacterales > Solirubrobacteraceae > Palsa-744. The sequence continues at coordinate 561,610 of CAWHWZ010000001.1, forward strand.
GCCGCTCACCGCGTTCAGGTGGACCGCTACGGGCACGCCTCCGAGCGCTACTGGAACCCCTACCTGAACGGGTACGCCCCCTACCCGGGCGACCGCTACCGCGGCGCGGAGGCGTGGTTCGACGACAACGGCTGGCTGGGCGTGGCGTTCGTGCAGGCCTACCGAGCCACCGGCGAGCGCCGCTACCTGCGCGACGCGCAGCGGGCCTTCGATTTCGTCGCCTCGCAGGGCTGGGACGCGGCCGGCGGAGGCGGCATGTGGTGGAACACCGAGCACCCCTACCATGCGGGGGAGGCGCTGGCCGCGGACAGTCTGCTGGGGATGCTGCTGTACGGGATCGACCACCAGCGCTACCAGCTCGATGAGGTGCGGACGTTCATCGACTGGGGCAACAGCCACGACATCGGCTTCCACGGCCTCTATTTGAGCGGCGGCCCGGGCAGCACCGTGATCGACTATGTGGAGGCGCCGCTGATCTACGCCCAATACCTGCTCTGCCGGGCCAGTGGCGATGAAGGCTACTGCGCCCACTCCGCGGCGCAGGCGCGCTCGATGACAGAAATCTACGGCGTCAAGTACAACTTCGCGCCGCTGTACGACTCGATCTTCTGCGAGTGGATGATGGCCTACGGCAAGGCCGTCGGTGACAACCACTGGCTGGAAGTGGCACAGGCCAACGCCGCCGCGGCGGCCCAACACGCCACGATCGGGGACGGCCTGTGGCTGGGCAGCTGGTGGGGCGGTCCGATCAGGGATTCGCAGACGCTGCCGGGCATGTTCCGCACGATGGCGGGCACCACCAGCCTGTTCGCGTGGCTGGCGTACTACTCCTAAAAATCGACCCATCCCACCAGCTGCGTTTGGCGCGTTTGGGCTCGCATCGCAGCGGGTAGACAGGAGCTGAATCGGGGCTCCGGCACGCGAATGCTGGATGCGAGCGTGGAAGCCAAGGGACGAGGCAAGCGCACACATAAGGAGAGAGATGGCTGCGGCACCGACCGCCCGGCGCCAGGCGCGCGGGAGGATGAGGGAGGAGGAGGGACCAGACGTCGGCGGCGCCAACGGCGATGCGGCAGCAGTCGTCTCAGGTGGCGCGAGCGCGGGAGCCCAGCCCGCGAGCGCGGGAGCCCAGCCACCCGCCTCGCGTCGCGCGCGCGAGTCGGAGGACGCGCTGCTTGAGGATCTACTCACGGCGCTGCAGGCGGTGCGCGAAGGCGACTTCTCGGCGCGGCTGAGCACCCGCCGCCGCGGGCTGCTGGGGGAGATCGCGGCGGAGTTCAACGAACTCGCGGCGACCAACCAGCGGATGGCCAAGGAGCTGGTGCGCGTCGGGCGCATCATCGGCCGCGAGGGGCGCATGACCGAGCGGGCGGCACTCGCCGGGGCAAGCGGGGCGTGGGCGACGAGCATCGACTCGGTCAACGCCCTGATCGACGATCTCGTGCGGCCCACCACCGAGGTGGCGCGCGTGATCATGGCCGTCGCCGAGGGCGACCTTTCGCAGAAGATCGCGCTGAAGATCGAGGGGCAGCCGGTGAAGGGCGAGTTCCTGCGGATCGGCACGACCGTCAACACGATGGTCGATCAGCTCTCCTCGTTCGCGGCCGAGGTGACGCGCGTGGCGCGCGAGGTCGGCACCGAGGGCAAGCTTGGCGGCCAGGCGAAGGTGAAGGGCGTGTCCGGCACCTGGAAGGACCTGACCGACTCCGTCAACCGGATGGCATCCAACCTGACCGATCAGGTGCGCAACATCGCGCAGGTCACCACGGCGGTCGCGCAGGGCGACCTCTCCCAGCACATCACCGTCGATGTGAAGGGCGAGATCCTGGAGCTGAAGAACACGATCAACACGATGGTCGATCAGCTCTCCTCGTTCGCGGACGAGGTGACGCGCGTGGCGCGCGAGGTCGGCACCGAGGGCAAGCTCGGCGGCCAGGCCGAGGTGCAGGGCGTGTCGGGCACCTGGCGCGGGCTGACCGAGAGCGTGAACTTCATGGCCTCCAACCTGACCGATCAGGTGCGCAACGTGGCGCAGGTCACCACGGCGGTCGCGCAGGGCGACCTCTCGCAGAAGATCACCGTCGATGTGAAGGGCGAGATCCTGGAGCTGAAGAACACGATCAACACGATGGTCGATCAGCTCTCCTCGTTCGCGGACGAGGTGACGCGCGTGGCGCGCGAGGTCGGCACGGAGGGCAAGCTGGGTGGCCAGGCCGAGGTGCAGGGCGTGTCGGGCACCTGGCGCGGGCTGACCGAGAACGTCAACCAGCTGGCGGGCAACCTCACCACGCAGGTGCGCGCGATCGCCGAGGTCTCCACGGCGGTGACGCAGGGCGATCTGACGCGCACGATCGCCGTCGAGGCGCAGGGCGAGGTGGCGGAGCTGAAGGACAACATCAACCAGATGATCTCCAACCTCAGGGACACCACCAAGCGCAACGAGGAGCAGGACTGGCTGAAGACCAACCTCGCGCGCATCTCCGGCCTGATGCAGGGCCAGCGCGAGCTGGGCACCGTCACGCAGCTGATCATGTCCGAGCTGACCCCCACGGTCTCCGCGCAGCACGGCGCCTTCTTCCTGGCCGAGCTGCCCGACGGCGAGGGCGCCAAGACACGTCTGCGCCTGATCGCAAGCTACGGGTATCAGCAGCGCAAGAGCATCTCCAACACCTTCGAGCTGGGCGAGGGCCTGGTCGGGCAGGCCGCGGTCGAGCGCAAGAGCATCCTCATCACCCAAGCGCCCGCCGACTACATCTCGATCACCTCGGGCCTCGGCTCGGCGCCGCCCGCGAGCATCATCGTGATGCCGATCCTGTTCGAGGAACAGGTGCTGGGGGTAATCGAGCTCGCTTCGCTGCAGACCTACAGCGAGGTACACCGCACCTTCCTCGAGCAGCTGATGGAGACGCTCGGCGTGGTGCTCAACACGATCATGGCCAACATGCGCACCGAGCAGCTGCTGCAGCAGTCCCAGTCGCTCACCCAGGAGCTGCAGACGCAGTCCGAGGAGCTGCAGCGCCGCCAGGAGGAGCTCAAACGCTCCAACGCCGAGCTCGAGCAGCAGGCCCAGTCGTTGAAGGCCTCCGAGGAGCTGCTGCAGTCCCAGCAGGACAAGCTGCAGGGCGCCAACGACGAGCTGCAGGAGAAGGCGGCGCTGCTGGAGGACCGCAACCTCGACATCGAGACCAAGAACCGCGAGATCGAGCTGGCGCGCCTGGGCCTGGAGGAGAAGGCCGCGCAGCTGGCGCTCTCCTCCAAGTACAAGTCGGAGTTCCTGGCCAACATGTCGCACGAGCTGCGCACGCCGTTGAACAGCCTGCTGATCCTCTCCAAGCTGCTGCTGGAGAACGAGCACGGCAACCTCAGCGAGAAGCAGCTGGAGTTCGCGCGCACGATCTACACGGCCGGCGCCGACCTGCTGCAGCTGATCAGCGACATCCTCGACCTGTCGAAGATCGAAGCCGGCAAGATGGAGATCCTCCCCGACCTGGTGAGCGTCGCCGACGTGCAGGCGTACGTCACCAGCACGTTCGACCCGGTCGCCGCCGACAAAGGGCTGAGCTTCACGATCGCCCCCGACCCCGCGCTGCCGGGGACGATCGTCACGGACGAGCAGCGCCTGGAGCAGGTGCTGCGCAACCTGCTCTCCAACGCCTTCAAGTTCACCGAGGAGGGAGGGGTGACGCTCAGCGTCGAGCGCCGGTCCGGCGGGCGGATCGCGTTCGCGGTGTCCGACACCGGCGTTGGCATCGCGCCGGACAAGCTGCAGGTGATCTTCGAGGCCTTCCAGCAGGCCGATGGCACGACCAGCCGCAAGTACGGCGGCACCGGCCTGGGCCTCTCGATCAGCCGCGAGCTCGCGCGCGCGCTCGGCGGGGAGATCGAAGTCTCCAGCACCGTCGGGGAGGGCACGGTCTTCACCCTGGTGCTGCCGCAGAGCTACCCGCGGCCGCTGGCCCACACGCTCGACCCGCGCGCGGCGGATCTCCTCGCGCCGAGCTCGGCTCCGAAGGGCGGCGGCGCGGATCTCCTCGCCCCGAGCGCGTCCGCGGAGGATGGCGGTGCGGCCCACGCACCGCTGGCGAGCTCCACGTCGGTGGCCGATGAGCACACCGGCAGGAAGGTGCTGATCGTGGACGACGACGTGCGCAACCTGTTCGCGCTCGCCAGCCTGCTGGAGGATCGCGGCATGGAGGTCGTCTTCGGCGAGACCGGCACGGAGGCGCTCGCCACGCTGGAGCGCCATCCGGATGTGGACATCGTGCTGATGGACATCATGATGCCGGGCATGGATGGGAACGAGACGATCGCCGCGATCCGCGAGAAGCGCGGCCTGCACGAGCTGCCGATCATCGCCGTCACCGCCAAGGCGATGGAGGGCGACCGCACACGCAGCCTCTCGGCGGGCGCCTCCGACTACATCACCAAGCCGGTCGAGCCCGAGCGGCTGCTGTCGCTGATCGGCACCTGGCTGGGGTCGTGAGCTCAGTGAAGGCCGACGCCGGCGCCGAGCAGCCGCTCGCGCCTGCGCGGGCCTCGCCTGCGGACGAGCTTCAGCCGGCAGCGCCCAAGCCGGCGGCGCCCAGGCCCGAGCCGGAGCCCACCGTGACGAGCATTCTGCTGGTCGACGACGACGAGAACAGCCTGCGCGCGCTGCGCGCCGTGCTGGAGCCGCTCGGGCAGCGGATGCTCACCGCGCACAGCGGCGAGGAGGCGCTGCGCCGGATGCTGCGCGAGGAGTTCGCGGTGATCCTGCTCGACGTGCGGATGCCGGGCCTGGACGGGTTGCAGACCGCCGCCTACATCAACGCGCGCGCGCGCACGCGCCACGTGCCGATCATCTTTCTCACCGCGCACGCCGAGGATGTCGAGCAGGTCTTCCGCGCGTACGCCGCCGGCGCGGTGGACTATGTCGTCAAGCCGTTCGACCCGGATGTGCTGCGCAGCAAGGTGGCGGTGTTCGTCGCGCTGCAGCACGAGCGCGGCGAACGGGTGCGCGAGGCGCGCGCCCGCGCCGAAGCAGAGGCGATCGCGGGCACGCTGCAGCGCCATCTGCTGCCCGATCGGCTGCCCGAGGTGCCGGGGCTGGCAATGGCCGCGCGCTACCGTCCCAGCGAGCGCCTTGCGCAGGTCGGTGGGGACTGGTATGACGCGATCGAGCTGCCGGATGGCGGCATCGGCCTCGTGATCGGCGACGTCGTCGGGCACGGCGTGGACGCGGCGACGTTGATGGGTGAGCTGCGCGCCGCGCTACGCGCTTATGCGGTGGCCGAGCCGAGCTCACCCGCCGCCGTGCTCACCGCGCTGAACGCGCTGGTGGCGAGCACCCATCGCGCGCGGATGGTGGCGACCCTGCTGTACATGGTCGTGGACGCGGACAACGCCCACGCGCGCTTCGCGAGCGCCGGACACCTGCCGCCCCTGCTGCTGGACGCCGACGGCGACACGCACTTCCTCGAGCACCGCCACGACCCGCCGCTCGGCGCCGAGGAGCGCATCGTCTTCGGCGAGTGGGAGGGGGAGCTGGAGCGGGGCAGCACCTTGCTGCTGTACACCGACGGGCTGGTGGAGCGCCGCGGCGAGGCGATCGACGTGGGACTCGAGCGGCTGCGCGAGGCGCTCGGCGCGGAGCCGTCCGACCTCGAGCGGCTCTGCTCGCGCGTCCTCGACTGCGCGATCGACGAGCGTTACGCGCAGGACGACGTTGCGCTGCTGGCGGTGCGGGTGTCGGGAGTCGACGACGGCGAGGCGGGCTCGGGCTGACGGCCTCAGAACGGCCCCGCGCGGCTGGCGCAAGTTGACGGCGAGGCGCGCGCTCGGGCTGGTGGCCTCAGAACAGTCCCAGCCCGCTGCCCACGTGGCGCACGAGGTCGAACAGCGGCTGCGGAACGATCCCGAAGAAGAGCGTGGCGGCGCCGGCGAGGATCGCGACGAGGAGGACCTCAGGCTGGAGTCCGGCACGACGGGAGCCTGCCGGCTCGGCGGGTGGGTCGAGCTCCGCCGAGCCCCCGGCGATCGCCGGCAGAGGTCCCGCGGGGGGCGGGGGGAACCCGGCGGCGGTCTCCTCCTGGGAGGGCGACCGATCGGAGATCGGCGGGCGCATCCACATCGCCGCGATCACCGGCAGGTAGTAGCCGAGCGAGATCATCGAGCCGACTACGATCACGATTCCGAGCCAGGTGTAGCCGCCGGAGACGGCGGCGTCGATCAGGTAAAACTTCCCCATGAAGCCCGCGGTGGCGGGGATCCCGGCGAGGCCGAACATCGCGAGTGTCATCGGCCATGCCAACCAGGGCTGCTCGCGCCCGAGTCCCGCCAGCGCGCGGGTGCTGTCGCCGAGGTCGGTGGCGCGCTCGCGCGCGACGATCACCGCGAACGCGGCCATGTTCATGAACAGGTAGACGGTGAGGTAGAAGACCGTGGCGCGCACCCCCAGCTGGGAGGCGACCACGACGCCGGCGAGCATGTAGCCGGCCTGCGCGACGGAGGAGTAGGCGAGCATCCGCTTCAGCGAGGATTGCCCCAGCGCACCGACGTTGCCGACGACGATTGTCACCGCCGCGAGCGCCGCCACCGCCGGGCCCCAGCTGCTCTGGGCTTCGATCAGCGCCACGTCGAAGAAGCGCAGGAAGACACCGAGCGCGGCCACCTTCGTGGCGACCGCCATGAACGCGGTGACGGGCGTGGGCGCGCCCTCGTAGACATCCGGCGTCCACTGGTGGAAGGGGGCGACCGAGGCCTTGAAGGCGAGACCGGCGACCGACAGGGCGATGCCGCTCAGCAGCAGCACGTTGGTGGCAAGGCCTTTGCCAGAGATCGCCGCGGCGATCGCGCCGAAGTCGGTGGCGCCGGTGGCGCCGTAGATCAGCGCGATCCCGTACAGCAGCATCGCCGAGCCGACCGAGCCGATGATCAGGTACTTCAAACCCGACTCCAGCGAGTGCTCGCGTTTCATTTCGGTCGCGCACAGCACGTACAGCGGGATCGACAGCAGCTCCAGGCCGATGAACAGCGCCACCGTGTTCTGCGCCGCCGCCAGCAGCGACATCCCCGCGATCGAGGTGAGCAGCAGCGCGTGAAACTCGCCGTGGCCGGCTTCTCTGGCGGCGAGCGAGCGCCACGCCAGCAGCACGGTGGCGGCGCCCCCGGCCATCAGGATCAGGTTGAGCATCAGCGCGAGGTCGTCGATCCGCAGCGCGCCGGAGAGGATCGACTTCTCTTCATCCCACTGCCAGATCGTCAGACCCGCAGCCGCGCCGAGCGCGACGAGGGCGAGCGCGGGCACCACCTGCTCGCGCACGCGCCGGGAGCGCAGCAGGCCGACTAGCAGCACCACCGCGGCGCCGCCGAGCAGCGCGATCAGCGGCGAGAGCCCGGCGAAGTTGACGGGCGGGCCTTTGAGATGGGCGGTGGCTAGCAGTGTCATGGAATCGTGCTCGCGACAGCGGAGGAGCTTGATCTCTGTGCGGCCTGCGCAGAGGCGACCGACGCCTTCACCGACCCTTCGCTGCGCTGCAGCGCCAGCTGCGGGTAGACCGCGAAGAGGAGGATCACCGCGACCAGCGGGACGAGCACGGCGGAATCGAGCAGCGCGATCTCACGGGAGTCCACGCCGTCGCGGACTCGGTTGTGCATGGCGCGGATGAACAGGCGCAGCGCGTACACGCTCGCCATCACGACGCCGCTGAAGGCGACGATCGCGATCGCCAGCTTCGCTTTGAAGACGCCCAGCAGGATCAGGAACTCCCCGACGAAGTTGGCCGAGCCGGGCATCGCCAGCGTGGCGAGCGCCACGATCAGGAAGAGCGTGGCGAGCACCGGCGCGCGGAAGGCGAGCCCACCGAGGTCGCGGATGTCCTCCGAGCCGCCGGCGCGGGCGGCGAGCAGGGCGATGATAAAGAACAGCGGCGCCACCACGAGGCCGTGGTTGACCATCTGCAGCAGCGCCCCCTGGGCGCCCTGGGGGTTCAGCGCGAAGATCCCCAGCGTGATGAAGCCGAGCTGCGCGACCGAGGAGAAGCCGGCGATCAGGCGCACGTCGGTCTGCGTGAACGCCATCACCGAGCCGTACAGGATCGACGCGAGCGCGATCAGCAGCATCAGCGTCTGCCAGTGCACGGCGGCGCGCGGGAACAGCGGCAGCGCGATCGCCAGGAAGCCGTAGGCGCCGACCTTGGAGAGCACCCCGGAGAACACCATCAGCACCTCGATCGGCATCGCGCGGTAGCCGTCGGGCATCCAGCCGTGCAGCGGGAAGGCCGGCATCTTCACGAGGAAGGCGGCCGCGAAGCAGAGGAAGATCCACTCCTGCGAGCCGGTGCTGAGCGGCAGCGCGTGCAGCGAAGAGAGCACGAACGTGAGCGGGGTGCCGTGCTGCTCGGATGCCAGGGCGCCCGTGGCGATCGCTGCCGCGAGCATCAGCAGCGAGCCGACGAGCGTGTAGATCACCAGCTTGATCGTGGCCTTCACACGGTCGGGGCCGGTGCCCCACATGCCGATGAGGAAGTAGAACGGGATCAGCATCAGGTCGAAGAAGGCGACAAAGAGCGCGAGGTCCTGCGCGAGGAACGCCCCCAGCACGGCGGACTCGGCGAGCGTGAAGAGGAAGTAGAAAAGCGCCGGACGCTCCGGTTTCAGCGCGCCCTTGCGCACGTTCAGCGAGAGGATCGACGCCGCGAACAGCAGCGTGGTCAGCCCGACGAGGAAGACGTTGAGGCCGCTCACGCCGAGCTTGTAGTGGATGCCGAGCGCGGCGATCCACACCACGTTGGTGACGTGCTGCAGTCCGGCGCCCGCGTGGTAGTCGGCGATGTAGCCGATCGACAGGCCGAGCGCGGCGAGCGAGCCGAGCAGCGCAACGCGGGCCGGTGCACGCTCGTCGGCCCCGGACAGCAGCGCCCCGACCACGCCGCAGGCGAGAGGGAGCCAGATGAGGATCGAGAGCGCCGGCATCAGGACTGCAGCAGGAAGTAGAGGCCGACCGCGCCGACGCCGAGCAACAGCAGCGCTGCGTAGTAGCGCAGGAAGCCGCTCTGCGCGGCGCGCACCGCGGCCGAGCCGGCGCGCACGACGCCTGTGGTGCCGCCGATCAGCGTGCCGTCGACGAACACACGCTCGAAGGTGCCGCGCGCCCACAGTCCAACGGCGGCGGCGGGACGCACGATCAGCAGATCGATCGCCTCGTCGAAATACCACTTGTGCCACAGCAGCTCATACACCGCGCCGAATCGCGCCCGCGCGCGGACGGCGATCGCCGGCTCCTTGACCCAGATGCGGTAGGCGATCGCGATCCCGGCGAGGCCCAGCAGCGTGCCGAGGATCAGCCCGAACACCAGCAGTCCGTCGCGCGTGTGGGGTTCGTACAGCGGCGAGCCGGCGAAGGTGGGGCGCAGGAAGTTGACGATCACGTCGTCCACTTCGGGGATCTGCACCAGCCCGGCGCCGATCGCGCCGACGGCGAGCACGCTCATCGCCACGCGCATCGGCAGCGCGCGCTCGGCGATCGTGTGGTGGGGGCCGGGGAAGCCGACGTCGGTGTCCTCCACTTCGCCCGTCGCCGGATTGGTGGGGACCTCGGCGTGGTGCAGGTGGCCACCTTCCAGCTCCTTGGCCTCGGCGACGGGGTCGCCGTAGAAGGCGCGGAAGATCATGCGGAAGGTGTAGATCGCGGTGAGGAAGGCGCCGATGTAGCCGACCACGTACAGCGCCCAGTGCCAGCCGCCCAGCTCTCCCGTGACGAGCAGGATCTCGTCCTTGGAGAAGAAGCCGGAGAAGGGGGGGATGCCCGAGAGGGCGAGGCCGCCGATCACGAAGCAGGCGAACGTGAACGGCAGCGCCTTGCGAAAGCCGCCCATGCGGTCCAGCGACTGCTCGCCGGACATCGCGCCGATGATCGAGCCGGCGCCCATGAACAGCAGCGCCTTGAAGAAGGCGTGGGTCATCAGGTGAAACAGCCCGGCGGCGTAGGCGCCGACGGAGACGCCCATGATCATGTAGCCGATCTGGGACATCGTGGAGTAGGCGATCACGCGCTTGATGTCGGTCTGCACCAGCGCGATCGTGCCCGCGATCAGCAGCGTCAGCGCGCCGATCACCGCGCCGGTGTCCTGCGCGGCGGGAGCCAGTTCGAAGAGAGTGTGCATGCGCGCGATCAGGTAGACGCCGGCGGTCACCATCGTGGCGGCGTGGATCAGCGCGCTGACGGGGGTGGGCCCCTCCATCGCGTCGGGCAGCCAGGTGTGCAGCGGGATCTGCGCGGACTTGGCGGCGGCGCCGACGAGCAGCAGAAGGCAGCCGGCGGTGATGTCGGCTTCGCCGGAGTGGAACACGTCGGGGGCGGCGGCAAACACCTTCGTGAATTCCAGGGTGCCGGTGTGCTTGAAGATGAAGTAGGTGCCCAGCACCAACCCGACGTCGCCGACCACGTTGATCACGAACGCCTTGATCCCGGCGCGCGTGGCGGTGGTGCGCCGGTACCAGAAGGAGATCAGCAGGTAGGAGGCGGCGCCCACGAACGCCCAGCCGACGATCAGCAGCAGGAAGTTGCCGGCGAGCACCAGCAGCAGCATCGAGAAGACGAAGAAGTTGAGGTAGGAGAAGTAGCGCGCGAAGCCGTGGTCTTCTTCGAGGTAGGAGATCGAGTAGAGGTGGATCATCGTGGAGATGCCGGTGACCACGAGGATCATGTAGACCGACAGCGGGTCTACGAGGATCGAGACGTGCGCGTCGATCCCGACCGTCACCGCGTAGCTCCACAGCGAGGAGTTGAGCTCGCGGTGAGCGGGCGCGTGGCCTTGCAGCTTGATCAGCGCTCCGACCGCGGCCAGGAAGGCAAGGCCGATCGCTGCCGTGCCGATCCACCCGGCGGCGCGGCCTGGCAACACGCGGAAGCCGAAGCCGATCACGAGCGTCCCCAGCAGCGGGAACAGCAGCACCAGCCAGCCGAACGTGGTCGCGCTCATCCCTGCAGCTCCCTGAGCTCGTCAACGTCGATCGGCAGGCGCCGACGGTAGATCGCGACGATCATGCCGAGCCCGATGCACACCTCGCAGGCGGCGACGGTCATCACGATCAATGCGAGGATCTGCCCGTCGCCGTTGCCCCACATGCGCGCGAACGCGATCAGCGCGAGGTTGGCGCCGTTGAGCATCAACTCCAAACAGAGCAGCACCACGAGCGGGTTGCGACGCACGATCACGCCGACGGCGCCCAGCGCGAAGACGATCGCCGAGACGGCGAGGTACCAGGCGATGCTCACCGTCTGCCGACCCCCTCAGCCATCGTGCCGGTGCCGCGCGGGCGGATGAGATTGAGCGGCACGAGTGGGGCGTTCTGCGGCTCCTCCTCCAGCCCGCCACGGCGCCGGGCGAGCACGACGCCGCCGACGGCCGCGATCAGCAGCAGGAAGGACGCGATCTCGAAAGCGAGCAGGAAGCGGGTGAGCAGCAGGTTGCCGATGTAGGCGGGGGTGCCGTAGGTGCGCGGCCCCGGCGCGTAGGGCGCCCCGTACCCTTCGATCGCCTTCAGGCCAGAGCCCAGCAGCGCGATCAACAGCTCCACCAGCAGCGCGCCGCCGAGCACCGCCGCGCCGAGGCGCAGGCTGGCGCCACCGGGCGCCCGCAGCCGTGCGCTCAAGGACTCATCGCCGTCGCCGATGTAGGCGACGACGAACACGTACAGCACCATCACCGCGCCGGCGTAGACGACGACCTGCGCGGCGGCCACGAATTCTGCGCGCAGTAGCAGGAAGAGGATCGCCAGCGAGAGCAGGTGGGCGACGAGCGCGAGCACGCTGAAGAAGGGGTCGCGCAGCGCGATCACGCCGATCGCGCCGGCGATCGCCCCGAAGGCGGCGAGGAAAAAGAAGAGTGTGCTCACTCCCCCTCATTCCTCAATGGGGTGCGCTCCAGCGGCTCGGCCAGCAGCATCTCCTTGGTGAAGATCAGATCCGAGCGCGAGTAGTCGGAGAGCTCGTAGTCGTGGCCCATCGTGATCGCGTCGAACGGGCAGGCCACCTCGCAGTAGCCGCAGAAGATGCAGCGCGACATGTTGATCTCGTACACCGCGGCGTAGCGCTCGCCCGCGGAGACGCGGTTCTCGGGCGTGTTCTCGGCGGCCACCACGCGGATGCAGTCGGCGGGGCAGGCGGCGGCGCACAGCGAGCAGCCCACGCACTTCTCCAAGCCGGTGTCCTCGAACTTGTGCAACTTGTGGCGGCCGCGGAAACGCGGGTAGACGGGGGTCTTCTCCTCGGGGTACTGCACCGTGACGACCGGTTCGCGCATGCGGCCGAAGGTGGTGAACAGGCCCCGCACGGTCTCGCGGAACGTGCGCCAGGTGCTGCGTGCGGGGCCCGGTGCGGGGGTGCGGACGACCTCGATCACGTCCTTGCCGGGATCCCACATCAGTGCGTCACCACCACGAGCACGGCGGTCACCAGCGCGTTGAGCGTGGCCAGCGGCAGCAGCACCTTCCAGCCGAAGCTCATCAGCTGGTCGTAGCGCAGGCGCGGCAGCGTGGCGCGGATCCAGATGAAGAAGAAGGTGAAGAGGCCCATCTTGAACAGCACCACGAACGGGTCCACCCAGCCAGGCGGGTGGATGCCGAACGGCAGCAGCCAGCCGCCGAGGAAGACCGTGGTGACGATGCCCGAGACGACCAGCACGTTGAGGTACTCGGCGAAGTAGTAAGAGGCGAAGCGCCCGCCTCCGAACTCGGTGTTGTAGCCGCCCACCAGCTCGGCGTCGGCCTCGGTCAGGTCGAAGGGGGCGCGGTTGATCTCCGCGAAGCTGGCGGTGAGGAAGATCAGGAAGCCGAAGAACTGGGGGATCAGGAACCACATCCCCTCCTGCGCGTAGACGATGCCGGTGAGCGACAGCGTCTGTGCGGTCATCACCACGCCGACCAGCGCGAGGCCCTGGGAGACCTCGTAGGAGATCAGCTGGGCGGCGCCGCGCATGGCGCCGAGGAACGAGTACTTCGAGCCCGAGGCCCAGCCGCCGAGCATCACCCCGTAGAAGGCGATCGCGCCGAACGCGAATAGGTAGAGCGGCCCGATCGAGACGTCCACCCCATACAGCCCCACGGGGGTGCCGAAGATGTGCTGGACGTTGCCGAACGGGATCAGCGCGAACGCCGCGACGGCCGTGAGGATCGAGATGACCGGCGCGAACGCGAACAGGAAGCCGATCGAGGTGGTGGGGCGAAACTGCTCCTTGGTGAGCAGCTTGAGGATGTCGGCGAGCGGCTGCAGCGCCCCGTAGGGCCCCACGCGGTTGGGGCCGTAGCGGCTCTGAAAGCGGCCCAGCAGCTTGCGCTCGGCGAGCAGCACCACCGGCACCAGCTGCAGGCCGACGGCGAAGATAACGATCGCCTTGAGGATCTGCACCCACCATTCTTCGTAGAAGCCGACGGTGGCGATCATGCCGCCACCGGCGCGAGTAGGGCGGCCACATCGCTCAGCACCCGCGTCTCCGCACGCGTCTCGCCCGGACGCGCCACCCCGGGCCGCAGCCGCTGGACGCGGCCGTCGGGGTGCACGACGGTGCCCTCCTTCTCCGCATAGGCCAGCGCGGGGAAGACCACGTTGGCGTGCGCGCGGACGCCCTCGGTGAGGAAGGTGGCGTGGGCAATCACGGTGGAGGCACGCTCCAGAGCCTGCTCCCACAGTGGCTGCCCTTCCGCCCACGGCGAGCGGAGGTGTTGGGAGGAGGGGAGGGGGGAGGGGCCCGCGAGTGGGTCGGCGTCCAGCAGGTAGATCGCGGAGAGCTCGCCGGCGGCCAGCGCCTCGGCGATCCCCCGCGCGTCGAGCCCGTCCTCGTCGATCTCGCCGAGCTCCGGGCCGGCGTTGGGGAGCACGCCCGCCTCGCGCAGGCCACGGCCGTTGGCGTGGGCGGGGATTTCGAGCAGTCCGGCGCCGTCGATCCCGGCAAGCCCCAGCGTGGCGGCCAGGTCGAGCAGGGCGCGCACGGCCCGCTCGCCGTCGCTGCCCGTGGCCAGGCGCTCGTGCCACAGCACCACCACCTCCTCGCCGGCGACGCGCAACGTGTCGAGTAGCTCTCCGCGCCGGGTCTCGTCGAGCAGCTGCTCCCGCCCGGCGGGCACCAGCCGCAGCCCGTGGCGGCGCACCCCCTTGCGCAGCCGCAGGTCGAGGATCGCGGCGTCGGCGATCGGTTCGCAGTCCAGCACCAGCACGGCGTGGGCGTACTCCAGATCGGGGACTCGCGCCTGCAGCGCCGGCTCGGCGAGGGCGCGGTGGAGATCGAGCGGCAGGGTGCCCGCCGTGCGCGAATCGATGTGCGGCGAGCCGAGCACCTCGCGCAGCAGCCGGACCAGCAGCAGGCCCTCCTCGTTGGTGGTGGCGCCGCCCGCGAGCCCGCCGACACGATCCCCGGCGCGGCGCAGCCCGGCGGCGGCCTCATCCAGAGCGCGCTCCCACGAGACGGGGCGCAGCTCGCCGCCGTCGCGCACCAGGGGGGCGGTGACGCGTTGGTCGCCGCCCAGTGCGGGATAGGCGAAGCGGCCGCGGTCGCACAGCCAGCCGTCGTCCACCTCGGGGTGCTGGCGGGAGAGCACGCGCAGCACGCGCTCGTCGCGCACCGTGAGCGTGACGTTGCACTGCGCGGGGCACAGCGTGCAGACCGAGCCGGCGTCCTCGATGTCCCACGGGCGCGCGCGGAAGCGGTAGGGCTGGGAGGTGAGCGCGCCGACGGGGCACAGCTCGACGATGTTGCCGCTGAACGGCGCCACGTAGGGGTGGCCGTCGAAGGTGGAGACGTAGGAGTGGGCGCCGCGCTCCTGCAGCACGAGCTGGTGGTCTTCGGAGATCTCCTGGGAGAAGCGCACGCAGCGGTAGCAGAGGATGCAGCGCTCGCGGTCGATCGCGATCAGCGGGGAGAGCGCGAGCGGCTTGACGAAGTGGCGCTTGGGCTCGATGAAGCGCGAGATCCCGTTGCCCCAGCCGAAGGTGATGTCCTGCAGCGGGCACTCGCCCCCCTTGTCGCACACGGGGCAGTCGAGCGGGTGGTTGATCAGCAGGAACTCGACCACCGAGTTCTGCGCCTCCTTGACGCGCGCCGTCTGCGTGTGCACGACCATGCCGTCCTTCACCGGCGTGGAGCAGCCGGTCTGCAGCTTGGGGATTCCCTCGATCTCCACCAAACACATGCGGCAGGCGCCGACGGGGCTGCCGAGCTTGGGCTCGTAGCAGAAGACCGGGATCTCGACGTCGCCCTGCTTGGCGGCGTCGACCAGCATCGAGTTCTCGGGTGCCTGCACCTCGAGGCCGTCGATCGTGAAGGTGATCGTGCGGGGGGTGGGGCGGGGCATCAGGCTGCCACCAATCGCTTGCTCGCCATGTGCGCTTCGAACTCGTCTTTGAACTTCGCGATCATCGAGCCGATCGGCATCGCCATCGCGTCGCCGAGCACGCACAGGCAGTTGCCGATGATGTGCTCCTGCACGGACGCCATGATCTCGAGGTCCATCGGCGTGGCCTCGCCGGCGTCGATCCGCTCCAGCATCTTCACCGTCCAGTTGGTGCCCTCGCGACAGGGGGTGCACTTGCCGCAGGACTCGTGGCGGTAGAACTTCGCGACCTTCAGCGCCACGTCGATGATTGGCGTGGAGTCGTCCACCACGATGATCGCCCCCGAGCCCAGCATCGTGCCGGCTTTGGCCATCGAGTCGAAGTCGTAGGGGATGTCGAGATCGTCGCCGGTGAGCACGGGAGAGGAGGAGCCCCCGGGAAACCAGCACTTGACTTTGCGTCCTTCCGGCGGCCCGCCGGCGAGACCATAGATGATCTCGCGAGACGGGATCCCGAGCTCGATCTCGTAGTTTCCGGGCCGCTGCACGTGCCCGGAGACCGACACCAGCTTGGTGCCGGTGGAGGTGGCCACGCCGAGCTTGGCGTACTCCTCGCCGCCGATGCGGAGGATCGTGGGCACGGTGCAGAGCGTCTCGACGTTGTTGATCAACGTCGGCCCCTGGTAGAGGCCCTGGTTGGCGGGAAACGGCGGCTTCAAACGCGGGTTGCCGCGCTTGCCCTCCAGCGAGTCCAGCAGGCCGGTCTCCTCGCCGCAGATGTAAGCGCCGGCGCCGCGGTGTACCACCAGCGAGAGCGAGGTGTCGGAGCCGAGAATCTTCTCGCCAACCAGCCCGGCGGCGCGCGCTTCGGCCAGCGCGGCGTCGATGATGTCGGCCTGCAGGACATACTCGCCGCGGATGTAGATGAACGAGCGCGTGGCGCCGGCGGCGTGAGCGGCGATCACGATCCCCTCGATCAGCATGTGCGGGCACTTCTGCATCAGTTCGCGGTCCTTGAAAGTGCCGGGCTCGGACTCGTCGGCGTTGCACACCAGATACTTGTCCATGCCGCCCTTGGGCAGGAACGACACCTTCTTGCCCATCTGGAATCCCGCCCCTCCGCGGCCGCGCAACGCGGAGGCTTCGAGCTCGTGCAGCACGGCCTCGGGCGGCATCGCGAGCGCCTTGCGCAGCGCCTCGTAGCCGCCGCGGCGCTGGTAGACCTCCAGCATGTGCAGCCCGGGCTCGTCGATGCGGTCGAAGAGGAGCTTGTCGCTCATGCTCTCACCTCCGTTTGTGACCGTGTACTCACGAGCCGGCCCCCGGGTCGGCGCAGGGACGGCGCGCGAGCTGCTTCTCGGGGAGAACCTCGCGGCCGGCGCGGATGTCATCGAGTAGCTGCGGCACGTCGGCGACGCTCAGCGGCCCCACGTAGGCGCCGTCGACGGAGGCCATCGGTGCGATGTCGCAGGCGCCCAGGCACTCGAAGGAGCGCACGTTGAGCTCCGGATCCTCGCCCGCGGCCGCGCGGATCGCCTCGTACAGCTCGTCGGCCCCGCACAGCGAGCAGGAGATGTTGGTGCACACATACACGGAGTGGCGCCCGACGGGGGTGGTCTCGAGCATGTCGTAGAAGGTCGCGACCGCGACGAGCTCGGCGGGGGTCAACCGCATCACGCACGCGACCTGCTCGATCGCCTCGGGCGAGCACCAGCCGTGCACCCGCTGGGCGGCCTCCAGGGCGGGGAGGATGGCAGAGCGGGGGTCCGGGTACAGCGCCATGTGCGCCTCGATCTCCGCGCGCAGCCCCTCCGGGACGGCAGTCGTCGCGGGGTCGGGGACCGTCGCGGGATCCTTGTCGAGGTCGGCGGCCATGTCCCAGCCGGGCACGCGCGAGCCGTGGGCATAGCGGGGGATTGTGCTCATGCGCTCCTCCTGCTGTTCGGGTGGGTGCATGCACCCACCCGCCGGACGGCGCATGCGCCGTCCGGACGATCGCCGCATGCGGCGATCGCAATCATCGATCTATCCCCCCGAGAATCGGATCCAGCATCGCGGTGGTCGCGATCAGGTCGGCGATGTAGGCGTCGCGGGTCATGTGCGCGAGCGCCTGCAGGTTGACGAACGAGGGGTCGCGCATGTGCACCCTTGCCGGCTTGGAGGAGCCGTCGGAGCGCACGTAGCAGCCCAGCTCGCCGCGGGGGGACTCGATCGGGTTGTAGATCTCCCCGGGCGGCACGCGGAAGCCCTCGGTGACCAGCTTGAAGTGGTGGATCAGCGCCTCCATCGAGGTCGCCAGCTCGTGCCGGGGCGGCAGCGCGACCTTGCGATCCTCTGTTATGTGGGGCCCCTCGGGCAGCCCGTCGAGCGCCTGCTCGATGATGTGCAGCGACTCATAGATCTCCGCCATCCGCACGGCGAAGCGGTCGTAGTTGTCGCCCACGGTGCCGACGGGGATCTTGAAGGAGAAGTCGTCGTAGGAGCTGTAGGGGTCGGCCTTGCGCAGGTCCCACGGGTTGCCGGCGGCGCGCAGCAGCGGGCCGGTGACGCCGAGCCCCAGCAGCGTGTCGGCGTCGAGCGGGCAGACACCGCGCAGGCGCTGAAGCACGATCTCGTTGGAGTTGAGGATCGCGCCGTACTCGTCGGCGCGCTTGGGCATGATCTTCAGGAACTCGCGCACCTTCGCCTCGAAGCCGCGGGGGATGTCCTCGATCACGCCGCCCACCTGGAAGTAGCGCGTGTGCATCCGCGCGCCGGAGGACATCTCGAACAGGTCGAGGATCAGCTCGCGCTCGCGCAGGCAGTACAGGAAGATCGAGGTGGCGCCCAGGTCGAGCACGCTGGTGCCCAGCCAGATCAGGTGCGAGGCGATGCGGTTGAGCTCCAGGTGGATCACGCGCAGGTACTGCGCGCGCTTGGGCACCTCCACCTCCAGCAGCCGCTCGACGGCGCCGCAGTAGGCCATCGCGTTGAAGTAGTAGGAGAGGTAGTCCATCCGCTCGATGACCGGAATCACCTTCCAGTAGGCCTTGTCCTCGGCGGTCTTTTCGATCCCCGTGTGCACATAGCCGATGATCGGTTTGAGGTCGCGCGCCACCTCGCCCTGGAGCGTCACCAGCAGCCGCAGCACGCCGTGCGTGGCGGGGTGGTGGGGGCCGAAGTTGAGCGTCAGCAGCTCGTGTGTGGCCTCGTCGCTGGTCGCAACCGCGTCGGCGCTCACGCCGGCGGCGCCGCCCACTCCCGACTGGTCGAGCGTGAAGCTCTGCTCGCCGCGGCGGTAGTCGGAGAGGTGGCTGCTCATCGCGGGGCCCCCAAAGTGGGGTTGTCGTTATAGGTGAAGCGCACCGGCTCGCCGCCCACGGGGAAGTCGCGCCGCTGGGGGTGGCCCTCGTAGTCCTCGGGCATCAGAATCCGGCGCAGGTCGGGATGCCCCTCGAAGACCACCCCGAACATGTCGTACACCTCGCGCTCCTGGTGGTCGGCGGTGGGCCATTCCACGGTCACCGAGTCGACCTGCGGCGCGCCGGTGGGCACGCGCAGCAGCACCGTCAAGCGATCGACGCGGCTCATGTCAAGCAGCTCGTAGTGGACGCCGAGACGCGGCTCGTGCGGGTAGTAGTCCACGCCGTGCAGGCTCGCCATGAACGCGTACCCCTGCCCGCGCAGCTGAGCGAGCACGTCTCGCACGCGAGCCGGGTCGATCTCGACCGTCGCGCGTTCGCGGAAGAACACCGTGTCGAGCACCGCCTCCTCGCCGAGTTCATCTCGCAGCCCGCGCGCAAGGAGCTCCAGGCCCGTAGCGTCAGGCATCGCGCTCCGCTCGGGGGGAGGTCGGGAGGGGGGCCTGCCCCCTTCCCGCTGAGGCACCCGGAACGTTCTCCTCCGTGCCCACCGCGTCGTAGCGCTCGCGCCAGCCGCTGTCGGGGTCGTCCTGCACCAGCTTGCGCAGCTTGAGGATGCCGTGCATCAGTGCCTCCGGGCGCGGCGGGCAGCCGGGGACGTGCACGTCGATCGGCAGGAACTTGTCGGCGGGCACCAGCGCGTAGTTGTTGAAGACCCCCATCGAGCTGCAGCACGCGCCCATCGAGATCGCCCACTTGGGCTCCAGCATCTGGTCGTACAGGCGGCGGATGATCGGCGCCATCTTGATCGACACCCGCCCCGCGAGGATGATCAGATCGGCCTGGCGGGGGGAGGCGCGGAACGCCTCGAAGCCGAAGCGCGCGATGTCCATGCGCGGGCCGGCGGTGTGGAACTGCTCCATCGCGCAGCACGCCAACCCGAAGCCGAGCGGGAAGAACGAGTTGGAGCGCGCCCACGCCACCGCGCGGTCGAGCGTCGTCGTCAGTACGCGCTCTTCGACGTGGCGTTCGAGCTCAGCGCCCTCCAGGTGGGCGGGGAGGTTCAGGCCGTCCATCTCGCCGCCGCGCAGCAGCTGCGACGCGTTGAGGCGGGTCACCTCCACTCCAACGCCCCCCTCCGCCATACATACACGAACGCCACCACCAGCAGCACGATGAACACGGCGGTCTCGCTCAGCGCGTAGCTGCCGAACGCCCGCAGCTGCACCGCGATCGGGTAGAGGAAGATCACCTCGATGTCAAACAGGATGAACAGCATCGCGATCAGGTAGAAGCTGATTCCGAAGCGCAGCCCCTGCTTAACCTCCGACGGCAGGCCGCACTCGTAGGGATCCTGCTTCTGCTTGATCGCCCGGCGGGGGCCCAGCACGCCGTTGAGTAGCGTGAACGCCCCGCCCACGGCGCCGCCGAGGATCAGGAATACGAGCGCGGGGAGGTAGGAGCGCAGCACCGCGGCTGTTATACCACCGCACGCCGATGCTTGTGCCAGAGTGTTACATAGTGACGATCGGCTCGAAATCGGGCGGTTGCGGCGGCGGTGCCTTGGGACACCGAAGTGCTGCCAGAGGCTGCGTGCGCATCCCTTGTCCTCACTGCGCTCCTCGGGGGGAGGCGCGTTGAACGAAGCGGCGGTCGTGGGCGCGATCGTGGCTGCCGCGGTCAACGCGGTCCCCGCCCTGCTGGGCGGCTGGAGCTGGTACCGCTGGCAGGCCAGCCGCCGCTTCTGGGTGCTGCTGCGCATCGGCCAGGGCGCTGCCGTCGTGTACGCGCTCGCCTTCGGTGTGCTCGCCGCCGCCGGCCACACCTCAAGCGAAAGCCTCTTCTACCTCTACGCCCTGCTGCCCCTCGCTGTCGCCTTCGTCGCCGAGCAGTTGCGGATCGCCTCTGCCCAGACGATCCTCGACCAGCGCGGCCTGGCGAGCGCCCAGGAGGTCGGCGGGCTGCCCGAGGTCGAGCAGCAGGCCGTGGTCGCCGCGATCGTCCGCCGCGAGCAGGGGATCATGGCCCTCTCCGCCTTGGTGGTCGTGTTCCTGCTGCTGCGCGCGGCGGAAACCGCGCATGGGATTTGACGGATCGCATCGTCTAGCGCTGCACCTCGAACGCCCGCTCGCGGCGTGGCCCGAAGCGGTAGATCGCGAAGTGCGCGTCGAAGCTGGCGACGCTGGTGACGCCCACGCGCTCCATGACCGCGAAGCTGGTGCGGTCGACGATCGAGAAGTCCTGGTCGGGGAAGGCCTCTCCGATTCGCCAGGCGGTATCGAGGTCGCCGGGTAGAACCGTCTCGACGGTGGCGAGGCCCTTGCGGATGGCGGCCCAGAAGCGCTCTGCGTTCGCATACCCGCCGAAATCGCGTATCAAGCGCCACGACTCGACGAGCACGTGGTCTGTCGTCGTGAGGCTATCTGCGTCGCGCAGCAGCTCGGTGGCGCGCGCATGATGTCGATCGCGGGAGTCGGTGGCGGCGTAGAACGCCGAAGTGTCCACGAACAGGCTCAACTACCTGGCTGGCCTGTCTCGCGGAGGTGCTCGCGCCGGGCAACTTCGCCGAGGTGCTTATCGACGTTGTCCGACACATCGGACACGCCTGAGTCGAAAAGACCGAAGATCTCGCTGATGTCGCCCCTGGGCTCGTCGCCGAGATCCCGGTCCAGCGTTCTGCGCACGTACTCCGCCAACGAGATCCCCAGGTCGGAGGCGCGGTGCTTGGCACGCCTGTGCGCGTCGGCGTCGAGCGTGATCTGGGTGCGAACCACCATTGGAGTGACATCATACCACCACCTGCCTGGTGGTCCGCGGTCGTCGATCGGTTGGGTGGTCCGACCTTCTCAATCGGTGGGTGGCTGTCGTTTCACCGAACGATCAGCGTGGCCGCCATCCCCAGCACGGCCTGGTTGCCGACGGTGCTCGCCAGCAGGTAGCGGCCCGGGGCCAGCGGCTGGGTGAGCGCCGAGCCGCACCGGCCGGGCAGCAGCGTGTGGATGTCGGTGAGCGTGGTCCGTTCGCCGGAGTCGAGGCTGCCCCGTTGCAGCGCCACGTTGTGCGTGAGGATGCCGCGGTTGCACGCGGTGATCGTCAGAGGCCCCGCCGGCACGCTCGCCGTTTGGGGCGTGATGCGGTACTCCTGGAGGGTGAGCGCGAGGCGGTGGCCCGTGACGTGGGCTGTTTGCGCGGCCCCACAGCCGGCCAGCAGGAGCGGCGCGAGGAGCGCCGCCGCGAGTGACCGGGGTCGCATCCGCCGAGCCTATATATTCCGGCTCGCATGAGCGCCCAACCGAAGCCTCGCGTCAGCGCCCTACCGAAGCTCGCCGCGACCGTCGCCACGACCGCCCTTGTGGCGGTGGGCGTCAGCGCCTGCGGCACGCAGGGCATCCAGCTCTCTAAAACCAGCCCTTATTACAAGGGGGCGGCACTGTTCCTGCAGCGCTGCTCTGGCTGCCACACGCTGGCCACCGTCGGCGCCGAGGGCTCGGCGGTGAGCATCAAGGATCGCGTGCGCACCAACGGCCCCAACTTCAACTTCCGCAAGGAGCAGTACAACCAGGTGCTCTACGCGATTCGCAACGGTGGCTTCTCCGGCGCGATCATGCCCCAGAACATCGTCGTCGGCGTGCAGGCTCAAGAAGTCGCCACGTTCCTCGCCAAGTACGCCGGCCTGCAGGCCCCGAAGGTGCCATCGATCGAAAACACCTCGATCCCGGGCTCCTCCGAAAGCTCCACGACCACCGGCAAATAGGGCGCGGCCCAGGGGGCTGACGGCGCGGGCCGGTACGGGTAGGCTCCCGAGGGTGCTGGATCTCAAGCGGATCAGACAGGAACCCGATGCTGTGCGTGCTGCCCTCGCGCGGCGGGTCGCGGGCGATGCGGGCGGCTCTGGCGGAGCGGGCGACTCGGCCGGCGCGACAGCCATCCTCGATGAGGTGATCCAGCTGGACGAGCGTCGCCGCGCGCTGATCCCGGAGTTGGAGGAGCTACGCGCGCGACGCAACGCTGCCGCGGATGCGATCGCGCTGGCCAAGCGCTCGGGTGAGGACGCCGCCGCGGCGATCGCCGAGCAGCGCGAGCTGGGCGCGCGGGAGAAGGAGCTGGCGCAGGGGCTCACCACCGTGGAGGCGGAGCTCGACGCGGCGCTGCTGCAACTGCCCAACCTGCCCGACCCAACCGCCGCCCCGGGTCCGGAGGACGAGCTGGTGCGGGTCGTGGGGGAGGCCGGGCTGGGTGGGCTCGGCGTGGGAGAGGCGGCGTCCGGCGGGCTCGGCGTGGGCGACTCGGGGCCCACCTTCGCGCCCCGCGACCATCTGGAGCTGGCCGGCTCGCTGATCGACATGAATCACGCCGCCAAGCTGTCGGGTGCGCGCTTCGCCTATCTCAAAGGCGACCTTGTGATGCTCGAGCTGGCGCTGGTGCGGTGGGTGCTCGAGAAGCTGCGCGGCCACGGCTTCGAACCGGTGATCCCGCCGGTGCTGGTGCGCGAGCGGGCGCTGTACGGCACCGGCTTTCTGCCCGACACCGAGCAGCAGATCTACAGCCTCCCCGCGGACGAGCTGTTCCTGGTGGGCACCTCCGAGGTCGCGCTGGCCTCGCTGCACGACGAGGAGATCCTCGACGCCGAGCGCCTGCCGCTGCGCTACGCCGGCTTCTCCCCCTGCTTCCGGCGCGAGGCCGGCGCCGCCGGCAAAGACACGCGCGGGATCTTCCGCGTGCACCAGTTCGACAAGGTGGAGATGTTCAGCTTCGTCGAGCCCTCCGACTCAAGCGCGGAGCACGAGCGGATCCTCTCTATCGAGGAGGAGATCCTCGGCGAGCTGGGATTGCCTTACCGGGTGGTCAACATCGCCGTCAACGACCTCGGCGCCCCCGCCGCCAAGAAGTACGACTGCGAGGCGTGGCTGCCCAGCCAGAGCCGCTACCGTGAGCTGACATCTTGCTCCAACACGACCGACTACCAGGCGCGACGTCTGAACATCCGCGTGCGCCGGGACAAGCGCGTCGAGACGCTGCACACGCTCAACGGCACCGCGGTGGCGGTCGGGCGCACGATCATCGCGCTGCTGGAGAACGGCCAGCGCGAGGACGGCTCGGTTGTGCTGCCGGAGTGCCTGGGACTGCTCGGGGGCCCTGCCGAACTACCTGCCGAGGGGTAGGGGGTGGGGGAGGTTGTTCTATCGCGCCCCCAACCCTTTACAAAATGAAGGGTTGGGGTGCCGAAACAATGCCTCCAACTGCGCCCACTCACTTCACAAACTGAAGGGTTGGCGTCCGAAAATAATGCATCGAACTGCCTCCAGCCACTTTACAAAATGAAGGGTTGGGGCCCGTAAACATGCATCCAACTGACCCAAGCCACTTCACAAAATGAAGGGTTCGATGGCCGAAAAGCATTAGATCCGCTCCAGCGCGTACCCGATCTCCAGGCCGGTCGAGTCCACGATGTCATCCACCCGCTCTTCGTGCAGCACGCGGTAGCCGGCCTGGGCGAACAGCTCCAGCCACTGCGCGTGCGGGAGCAGTCGCTGGGTGGTGACCGAGTGCAGCCAGATGTAGTAGTTGTAGTAGCCCCTGCCCTGGCGGTCTGAGCCGACCAGCTCGCCGCGGCCTTCCTCGTAGGGGTTGGACACCTCGATGATCAGCAGCTTCGCGTTGGGGAAGCGCGCGCCGAAGGAGCGCAGGAACTCGACGGTCCCCTGCACTCCGCGCTGGCCGACGATCTCGTGCAGCACGAAGGCCGAAACGACGAAGTCCACCTCCTCGCTGGGCACGTAGTCGGGCGCCGAGGCGTGCTCGATCGCGATGCGATCCTCCATCCCGGCTTCGCGCACGTGCGTGCGCGCGGCCTGCACCGTCTCCTGCGCCAGCTCCACGCCGATCGCGCGCAGGCCGGGGTGCTGGGAGCACAACGTGATCAGATACAGCGCGCTGCCGCAGCCGTAGTCCAGCACCACCCCCTCGGAGGCCCCGAGGCGCTCGATCAGCCGCAGCGTCAACGGCACGGCGTCGTAGATCGCGATTCGGGCGCTGCCGGTGGCCACGCGCAGGTGGTTGCGCTCGATGCTTCCGTCGCCCTCGCGCATCAGTCTGCCGACGCCTTTGAAGAGGTCGCGGTAGCCCTCCATCAGGAGCTCCAACCAGCCGTGCGCCGCGCGCAGCTCCGAGAGGTCTTCGGCGAGGCGGTAGGTGCCGTCCTGCCTCACCAGCGCGCCCTCGGAGTGCAGCGCCTGCAGCAGTGCGCCGGTCAGCTCGCTCCCCGACGCCCCCGTGGTTGGGCTGCCGCGAGAGCCCAACCGTTCCGCCAGCTCCTCGGCGTTGACGCCCTGCTCCAGCGCGCTCAGCAGCTGCTCGTCTTCGAGGATCGCCATCAGCAGCTCCGCCGTCGCCCACCCGGCGAGGTAGTCGAGCGCTCTCAGCAGCGTCGGCCGGAAGGCCGGGCGCTCGATTGCCTCGGGAGTGCTCTGGGCGATGGTCTGGCTGGCGCCGTTCATGCTGGTGTCTCCTCCTTGCTGGGGTTGGGTCCTGCCTCGCGCAGGCTCTTGAGCAGCTTCAGTGCTTCGATCAGGCGGTCGGCGTGCGCTTGCAGGCTCACGCCAATCCGCAATCCAGCCGGCTCTCCCAGAGCGGCGGTCGAGGCGACGATCACGTTCCAGCCGTCCGCCAGCGTCCGGCGGATCGCGGCCGCCTCCATCGCCGAGGCGCACGTGACAAACACGAAGTTGGTTTCGCTGTCGTGCACGCGCTCGAACAGCTCCACCGCCCGCAGGCGCGCAATCAGCTCCGCGCGCAGCGCTCCCACCTCCTGCGCGTGGCGCCTCGGGAAGTCGGCGTCGCTCTCCAGCGCTCCGATCAGCGCTTCCGTCGCCAGCCCGCTGATGGTCAGGTAGGCCTGCCGCGCGCGTAGGCGCGCGATCAGCCGCTCCTCGCCGATGAGGCAGCCGATGCGCAACCCCGCCAACCCGTACGCCTTCGAGAACGAGCGGAACACCAGCAGTCTGGGGTACTCCGTCAACCATGTCATCCCCGGGGCGTGGGTGCAGAAGTCCGCGTAGGTCTCGTCCAGCAGCAGATACGCCGAACGCTCCAGCAGCGTGCGCAACGACTGGTCCGCGAACGCGTTCGCGGTGGGGTTGTTGGGGCTGGCCAGCATCACCAACTGCCCGGCCGTGACCGCACCGAGCAGCTCGCGCGGAAGTGCGTGCTCGGGGGTCAACGGGAATACCCGGCTGCGGTGGTTGAGCGCGGCGGCGCGGTCGCCATAACCGTCGAAGCCCGGGGTGATCGTGTAGGGGTCGCCCAGCTCGAGAATGCACAGGTCGGCCGCCTCGTCCACGCCTGTGGTGAGGATCACCCGGGGCGGATCCACGCCGAGGTGGTGGGCCGCCGCGGTAGTTGCGCGCGCCGTCGCCTCGTGTGGGTACAGATGCCCGCGCGCGATTGCCTTGTGTACGCGTTCCACCGCGCCCGGTGGTGGCCCGCGCAGCGCCTCGTTGCGGTCCAGCTGCGCCACCTGGCTGTCAAGCGGCGCCACCCGGCCATCAAGCTGCGTCACCGGGCCATCAAGCGGCGCCACCCGGCCATCCGCGCCGGGACTTGCGATCGGTGTCATCGCGCGTCACCACCCTCGGGCGCGCATGGCAGGCCCAGCGCGCCCATGCCGGCGGTGAGCAAGGTGCGCATCACGCGCGCGGTCCGCGCATCCGCGGCGGTCGCGAGGTAGCGGCGGCTCAGATGCCTATAGAAGCGCGCCAGCTCATACACGTCCAGCTGCTCCACCGCGCGCGCCAGCAGCCGTCGGTGGACCGCTGACTGCATCACCGTGTGGCGGTACTCGGCATGCTCGGGCGCCGGGTCGGGCGGGCCGTCGTGGCGGGGATCCCAAGCGCTCACCGCCGCCCTTGCCAGCTCCCAGCCCACTCCGCCCGTGAGGTCGAGCATCTCCGTCAGCGTGAGATCCACCGGCTTGCGCGTAGGGCGGCCCAGGTAGAAGCCGAGCGTCACCAGCGCGGCCAGGCCGCGCGGCTTGAAGCGCCCCTCGCTCCGCGCCGCGAGCTCCCGCAGCGGCGGTGAGGCGGTCAGCCGCTCCAGCATCCCGTCCACCAGCGGGGGCCTGCCGTGGCTCGACTTCACCGCACCGCCGTCCACAGTCACCATCCCGTAGATCACGTTGTCGCTCGGATGGTGCGGCGACTGGCGCCGCTCGTGACGGGGCTGTTCAACCCTGGAGGGATGCCCGACTGCGTCGCGGGGATCCTCTGCATCCGCGGGTGCCGGGCGCTCCCCGTGCATCAGGCGCTCGTGGTAGCGCACGTATGCCTGCCACTCTTCGCCCACCAGCTCGATCGTGTG
Organism: uncultured Solirubrobacterales bacterium; assembly: GCA_963833205.1. GTDB lineage: Bacteria > Actinomycetota > Thermoleophilia > Solirubrobacterales > Solirubrobacteraceae > Palsa-744. The sequence continues at coordinate 588,612 of CAWHWZ010000001.1, forward strand.
GATCTCGCCGAATGTCTCGCGCAGCGAGCGCCACAGCGCGATTGTGCGCAGATGCTGGGTGGGGAAGCCGTCCGCGCGCGCCAGCAGCAGCCGCGGGTACTCCTCCTCGCGCGTCTCGTACACGACCGCCCCGCCCTCGGTGCGCGTCAGCACGCCGCCTGCCACGCCGCGGTCGAGGATCCACCCTGTGAGCGGGCGCGAATCGGACTCGTACACCAGCCGGTCGATGCTCACGCCGAGCGCGGCCAGCGTCGCCTCCTGCCCCTCCAGCGCCCACCCGCGCAGCCGCCGCCAGCGCTCGACGATCTCCGGGTCGCCCGCGCTCAACCGTTCGAGCAGCTGGTCGGCGAGGTCGTTGCGGACGGCCGCCTCGGCGCTCAGCGCCGGATCGTCGGCGCCTTCTGCGTCTCGCCGACCGGCGGGCCGGAAGTCGCGGTTGGTCGGCCTGCTGGCGGAGTTGGCCGGGGTCATCGCGCCGTTCGCGGCGCGCGCGGCGTAGCGCCCGAAACATTCGCCCACGAAGTGGTCGCTCTTGACGCCGAGGCCACGCGGGGTGGCGTTCTCCGGCAGCTCCATATAGCCCGCCAGCGCTTCGCCCATGCTGCGGCAGTAGTCGCTCACCTGGCTCTGGCGCGTCACGCGTCCCCCCGCCGCCGCCAGTGCGCCCGCGAGCGCCTGGCCGAGCGCGATGTTGCGCAGGTGGCCGACGTGCAACGCCTTGGTCGGGTTGGCGTCGCAGAAGTTGACCAGCACCTCGGCGCCTCCCAGCAGATCGCGAGCATCCAACACCCCCTCCTCGCGGGCCTCCAGCCGCTCGCCCAGCTGCGCGATCGCCGTGTCGGCGAAGCGCACCGTCAGCGAGTCAGCGCGTGCTTTCACGTCCGCCACCCCCGGGAGCGCGGCCAGCGCCTCCCGCGCCGCGGTCAGCTGGACCGCGCCTACCTCACCCGTGTCGCGCGGCTCTACGCTGCGAGTCCCGCCGCGGAAGATCTGCGCGTCGGCACCCCTGCGCGGGTTGTGGAGCGGGATCACCGAGAAGCTGGCCCGCGGCGCAAAGGCGATCAGCGCCTGTAAAAGCTGATCGAGCACTTCACGTGCTCGCGAGGAAGTACGCCCGGTGTTCCCCCGGCCCTGGCTGGCTGGGCCATACCGACCGCGTTCCACCGTGTCGTGTCGGGAAGTACGCCCGGCGGGGCTCGAACCCACATCGGCGGCTTAGAAGGCCGCTGCTCTTAGACCGGCGACTCGCGCGGGCTTTGTCATACCAAGCGACCGCTAAGCGGCAGATAGCCGCCGGCCAGCGAGCCGCGCGGGCACGCGGCCCGGTGCTCGTCGCCGGTTGAGTGACTACACCTGGAGATTCGGCGCCACTGTTGTCGTGGCCGTTAGCCAGTTGAGCTACGGGCGCATGGGACGGTCTGAACACCATTCGTTCGAGGGTAAGCCCGGTCTGGGGATCCCGCAACGCAAATTGCGAGCGGTGCCGGATCGTTGCTCGCGGCCGTCTCGCAAACAACCGCGTTTTCCCTGCATACATACGGAATTAGGGGTGCCGACCGTCGATGGTTGGAGCCCGAATAGTGGGAAACAGCGGGGCGAGCGAGTTTCCGACTCGGGCCGAGATCTCGGGAAACACCCCCCTACCACTGGCGAGATAGGCTGGACATTGAGAAGATAGGGTCGAAGGTAAAGATCAAGCTAGCCGCCGGGGAGAGGAAGACGTCAGGGTGCAGCAGCCAGGGGGTTCGGTGGACGACGACGAACGCACACGCATCTTTAGGGCGGCGGCCGTCGCCGTCGTGGCGCGGCGCGGCGGCACGCCAGGTCGGTCGGGCGCGGGAGGGTGGGGGGAGCCCGTCTCCCTCGCCGACATCGCCGCGCGGGCCGACATCTCGCCGCGCAAGCTTCGCGCACAGTTCGCCGACGTCGAAGGGTGCCTGCTCGCTGCCTTCGAGTGGTGCTCGGAGCGCGCCGGCGCTGAGCTGGCGCAGGCCTACGCCGACGAGCACGGGTGGGTCGAAGCGATCAGATCCGCCTTAGGCGCCGCGCTGGAGCTGATCGAGCGGGAGCCCGACCTGGCGCGGCTGTGGATCGTCTATGCGGTCGGCGGCGGCCCACGCGTGCTACGCAGCCGCGCCGCGGCGATCGCCACGCTGGCCGAGTATGTCGATCGGGGGCGGCTGGAGTCGAGGGTCCGCACCGAGCCCCCCGCGATCACCGCCGAGGGAGTGGTGGGTGCACTGTTGGTTGTGTTGCAAACGCGGCTGCTGGCGCCAGAGCCCGAGCCGCCCACCTCTTTGCAGGGTGAGCTGATGGGCCTGATTCTGCTCCCCTATTTGGGGAGTGCCGTCGCCAAGCGCGAGATCTCCCGGCCCGCCGGTCGGCCTCCCCGAGGTCGGCGCGCGCAGTCTCCGCGCGGCGGGCGCGCGGTGATGGAGGGGGAGGGCGTGGGCCAGAGACTCACATACCGCACCGCGCGCGTCCTGACGGCGATTGCCGAGCGGCCCGGATCGAGCAATCGCGAAATCGCCAACCGAGCTGAGGTCGTCGATCAGGGCCAGATCTCCAAGTTGCTCAGTCGCCTGGAGGTTCAGGGCCTGATCGCCAACGTTGGCGGCGGCGGTCTGCGCGGTGCCCCCAACGCGTGGGAACTCACGCTCCGCGGTGAGCAGATCCAGCAAGCGGCTGCGCGTATGGCCGTATCCACCGCACGCGCGGCGCGGCGGTAGCACTCACCGGTGGGGATGGCGAGCGCGGCGGCGATGATGTCTGCGCCGGCGGTGATGGCGGCGGGGATGGTGGCGGTGGGAGTGATGTGAGCCCGTGGAGGCGGGAGATCCGGTGGCCTGATTGCTCAAGGCGCCGACCAGCGAGGGGCTGCCCGCACCCGGCCCCGCGCTGCTCACGCCGCCACCACCCCCGCCGCCGGCTATGCCCGTGGTGAGCGTTCCCCCGCCGCCTTTCGAGCCCGTTTCCCCCGGCGCCGGTTCTTGTTCGAGTGGACCTTCGGTCTGTTCGCCGCCTTTGGCTTGCCCCGCAACTTCTTCTTCCGCTTCTTCTTCGGCCTTCTGTTTGGCGGCCGCTTCTTCTTCGGTTTTGCGTTTGGCCGCCGCTTCTTCTTCGGCTTTGCGTTTGGCGACGGCTTCTTCTTCGGTTTTGCGTTTCGCGGCGGCTTCTTCTTCGGCTTTGCGTTTCGCGGCCGCTTCGGCTTCGGCTTTCGCCGCGGCTTCTTCGGCGCGTTTTTCTTCGATCGCCTTCCGTTGCGCTTCGGTGAACGGCTGGAGCGCTCCAATCCCCCTGGGGGTGCCCACGCCGGTGGGGCCGTTGTAGCCGGGGCCCGCGTTGCAGATCAGGGCGCCTTCGCCGCAGTCGAAGGCGGACAGGGGGCTCAGCGAGCCGCTGCAGGAGGTGTAGAGACCGTCGCATTCGCCGTTGCCGCCCGAGATGACCGGATGCAGGAGGCCGGTTTCCAGATGTTCGTAGAGCGTCCGCGCCGGGTATTCGACGCCGTGCGAGCCGCCGGCGAGCGCGAACATCGAGGCGATGATCGGCGACGCCACGCTGGTGCCGCCGATTGGCCACCATCCGAGTGGGGTGTTGAGCACTTTGCCGGCCACTTCTTCATGGAAGTCGGGCACCGAGTCGTAGACGGCGACGCCGCTGTAGGGATCGGCGTCGGCTGAGACGTCGGCGACGGCACGTTTGGCTTGGGCGCCGGTGCCGCAGCCCACCTTCGCCCAGTCGGACACCGCGCGCTGCCACGCGGGCGCCGAGAACTGCGTGCTGCACCCGCCGCCACCGGCGCCGTAGTTTTCTTCACCGCCGCGTGGATCGTCGTTCCAGACGGTCTCTTTCTCCCAGGCGCCGCCGCTGAGCGTCAGCCGGGTGCCGCCGACGGCGATCACGTTGGGTGAGGATGCCGGGTAGTCGGCGCCGGCGTAATACGTTTCTTTGGCCGCTTCGGCTTCCTTGGCTCCGGTCCAGTTCAGGTAGCCGTCGTCGCCCGCGGAGGCGGTGATCACGGTGCCGGGGTGGTTGAAGGCGGAGCTGTCCAGGAACGGTTCGGAGCCGCCCCAGGAGTTGGAGACCTCGGTATCGCATGCCTCCTTTTCACAGGCGGGCGACGTTTCCGCTTCGCGGCCGATCCTGACGGCCGTTTCCTCGGCCGTTTCCAGGTTTTCGTAGGTGTCCGTGGTGGCCTCCACCAGCACGATATGGCAGTGCTTCTGGCAGATGGCGCTGGCGGTCTCGATGTCGGTGGAGATCTCCACCGCCCAGCCCTCCGCTTCCTGCACGGCGTTGCACGCCGCTTCTCGTTTCGCTTTTGCTTCTTTGCTGTTTTCGCAGACTTTGAGCTTTTCTTCGCGTTCGGCTTCGCTCTTGGGAAACGGCGGCTTGCCGCGTTCGCCGCGCTGGTTGACCTGCTCGAAGCAGCCGCTGGCTTCGGTGCATGCTTCGATCCCGAATTCCTTGTCGTACAGCGACAGGTCGGCTGCGGCTTCGGGGTCGTTGTAGGCGTCCACCAGCGCGATCGTCTGCGGCGCGCCCGCCGGCGCTTCGGCCGCTTCGCCGGGGAAGTAGGCCGCGCGCAGGTCCACCGGGCGCAGGCCGTACGCGCCCCCTTTGGGGCCGGAGGCTTCGAGTGGGCCGCCGCGGGTCATCCCCAGCGGGTGGGTGTGGGCGCGGGCTTCGCCGGTCTTCGCCACCAGCTCCATGGCCAGGCAGCCCGCATGGCGGGCAGCCGGCGCGGGGCACGCCGGGCGCGCCAGGTAGTCGGAGGCCGGCAGCGGCGCGACCGCGCCCGCCGCGCCGGCGGGCAGCGCGAGCGCGGACAGCACACCGGCTGCCAACCAGATGGCCGAGCGTCTGCGCGTTTTGAGCATCCTTGGGCGCTGCACCTCGATCGGGTCCACGTCGCGAAGATCGACGGTAGCGCGTCCAAGTATGAGCGTTCGCAATCATCGACGGACGAACGAAGACCGCGCCCGGGCTTCATATGACTGAGAGAAGAGGGGCCCGGCTCGCCAGCCTGCGGCTGGCTGCGCCACCCTCTACGCTGAAGCCATATGTCGCGGATGCTCGGCATCGTTCCCGTCCCCACCTCGCGCCCGCGCCAGGAGGCGCTGGAGCGCAGGCGCGAGGCCAGCCTCGTGCTGGAGATGGCGAGGCTGCTGCTGAAGGGTGAGAGCCTCGCGCAAGTGCTGCCGACGGCGGCCGCGAGGATGGCACAGGCACTGGAACTGCAGTCGGCGGCGATCGTGATGGAGGCGGTGGAGCCCGACCCGCGCAGCGTGGCGTTCCCGCTGCGCGAGGGCGACCGCCGCCTGGGCACGGTGGTGGTTGGCGCCGACAGCTCCGAGCGCAGCCTCTACCGCCTGCAGGAGCGGGTGGTGCCGGCGCTGGAGGCGCTGCTGAGCGCGGCTTTGGAGCGCGAGACGCTGCAGGGCGGGGTGGTGGAGACCGCGGCGCTGCGCCAGGCCGACGTCGTCAAGACGGCGCTGCTGCGGGCGGTCTCACACGACCTGCGCAGCCCGCTCACCGCGATCTCCACGGCGGCGGAGGCGATCGCGCTGCCGGGTGTCTCCGCGCCCGAGCGCGAGGAGCTGGCCAGCGCGATTCTGGCGGAGACGCGCAGGCTTTCGCGCCTGGTGGACAACCTGTTGGACCTCTCCAAGCTCGAGGCGGGGGCGGCCGAGCCGCGGCGCGAGTGGCTGTCGGTCGAGGAGGTGCTGGGAATGGCGCTGGAGGACGTCGCGCCGGCTCCGTCCCCCAACCACCCCACCCCCCCCTCCTCCCCCCCCGCTCAACCCCAACCGGAGGAGTTCCACGTCACGATCGACCGCGACCTGCCGCTGGTGCGCGCCGATTCCACCCAGCTGGAGCGGGCGTTTGTGAACGTGCTGGAGAACGCGCGGCGGCACTCTGGGGGCCACCCGGTGTCGGTGAGGGCGCGCGTGGTGCGGACGCTGGCGGGCGAGGGCGACCGCCTGATCGTGCGTATCGTCGATCGCGGCCCGGGGATCCCCCCCGCGCAGCTGGAGCGCGTGTTCGAGCCGTTCTACAGCGCCGGCACCGCGCGCGGCGGGCGCCGCGGCTCGGGCCTCGGACTGGCGATCGCGCGCGGCTTCATCGAAGCCAACGGGGGCTCGCTGCACGTCGAGTCGCTGCCGGGGCAGGGCGCCACGTTCGTGTTCGAGCTGCCGCTGGAGCGGGCCGGCCCGGAAGCGGCCGCGGCCGTGGCGGCGCGAGCGTCGGAGACGGATGGCAACTAGAGGGTGGCGCAGCCGGCCGGAGGCCGGGGAGCCGGGCCCCTCTTCTTCGATTGAGGCATCGGCGGCCAAGCCGCGGGTGCTGGTGGTCGACGACGAGTTGCAAATCCTCCGCGCGCTGCGCGTGGTGCTGCGCGAGGCCGGCTTCGAGGTGATCGCCGCGCAAAGCGCCCCGGAGGCGCTCGACCTCGCGGCGGTGAGGGGGCCGAAGGCGGCGATCGTCGACCTCGTGCTGCCGGGCGGCGACGGCGTCGAGGTGACGCGCAGCCTGCGCGAGTGGAGCGAGATGCCGATTCTCGTGCTCTCGGCGGTGGGGGAGGAGGAGCAGAAGGTGCGAGCGCTGGAGGCCGGCGCCGACGACTACATCACCAAGCCGTTCGGCACGCGCGAGCTGGTGGCGCGCCTGCGCGCGGCGCTGCGCCGCAGCGAGGGAGCGGGCGAGGCGCAGCCGACGATCGCCACCGACGGCCTGGAGATCGACCTCGCCGCACACACCGTGCGCCGCGACGGCCAGCCGGTGCACCTCACGCCGATCGAGTTCGAGCTGCTGCGCGTGCTGGCGCAAAACCGCGGCCGGCTGATGACCCACCGAGCGCTGCTGGCGGATGTGTGGGGCCCCGGCTACGTGGACGACGTGCAGGCGCTGCGCACCCACATCGCGCGGCTGCGAGGCAAGATCGAGCCCCACGGCGGGCGCCCCCGCTACATCCTCACCGACCCGGGCGTGGGGTACCGGTTTTCGGGATAGGGATGGGCAGCCCCCCTTCGGGGCTGCTCGCGGGTATGGCGTGCGGCGCAGGGCAGCGTGCAGGAACTTATGCGCCGGCCTGTTGGCGATGCCTTGACGCGGGGCGATTGTCATGATGGCTGCCATGCCGCCGCTGACCGATGAGGAGTTGAAGCAACTCGCCTACGACGCAGAGTCCGACCGGGTGGAGCGCAAGGAGGCGTTCACCGACCGCGACAAGGTAGCGCAAGCGGTCTGTGCGTTTGCCAACGATCTGCCCGGTCATGAACAGCCCGGATACCTACTCGTTGGCGTGACGGATAAAGGCCTGCCCAAGGGGCTGAGGATCACAGATGAGCTGCTGCGAGACCTGGGAGGCTTGCGTGAGGATGGGAATGTCCTGCCGCTTCCTTCCATCACGGTGAGCAAGCGTTTCCTGGACGGCGTCGAGATCGCTGTTGTGGAAGTGGCTCCCTCGAAGATGCCGCCCGTCCGCTACAAAGGAGGGGTCTGGATCCGGGTGGGCCCCAGGCGTGCCATCGCGACTCCCGAGGAGGAGGCGCGTCTATCCGAGCGCCGCCGAGGAGCCGATCTCCCGTTCGACGCTCGCCCAATGCCGTCGGCCAGCCTGGATGACCTCGATCTCGATCTCTTTGAGCGAACCTACCTTCCCGCGGCGCTCGCTCCAGAGGTGCTGGCGGCAAACGAACGCTCTACAGCACATCAGCTTGCCGCGCTGCGCTTTGCGACTCCCGACGGGGTGCCCACAGTCGCAGGGATGGTTGTCGTTGGGCGCGATCCCGCTTCGTTCGTGCCAGCCGACGATCGCGGAGGCGATGCGCCAGTTGGGTTTCGTGCAGCGCTTTGGCGTGGGCATCGCAACCGCTCGACGGGCACTTGAGGAGAACGGCAATCCACCGCCGCGCTTTCATATCGAGCCTACATACGTCTCTGTCATCATCGAGTCTGCATGACCGATCCACCAATCATTGCCTTCTTCAACAACAAGGGTGGCGTGGGCAAGACCAGCCTTGCCTACCACCTTGCCTGGATGTTTGCCGAACGCGGTCATCGGGTGCTGGCAGCCGATCTGGATCCCCAGGCGAATCTCTCGGCCGCCTTCCTCGATGAGGAGCGACTCGAGCAGTTGTGGAGAGACAAGGGACCGCGAGGGACCGTGGTCGAGCCGCTGAAGCCGTTGCTGGAGGGTACCGGTGGGCTTGGGCGTGTTCACGTTGAGCCCATCGCGGACCGCCTTGGGTTGGTTGTTGGGGATTTGAATCTGTCCAACTTCGAGGACGAGCTGAGTACCGAGTGGCCGGCCTGCCTTGATAGGAAGGCCAGGGCCTTCCGGATCATTAGCGCGATCTGGCAGGTCATCGTGGTAGCAGCGCGCGAACGTGAAGACGATCTGATCCTTTTTGATGTCGGCCCGAATCTCGGTGCCCTGAATCGGTCTGCGCTTGTGGCCAGCGACCATGTCCTAATCCCGCTCGCACCTGATTTGTTCTCGCTTCAGGGACTCCGTAATCTCGGACCCACCCTGCGGCGTTGGCGATCCGAGTGGCAGACAAGGTTGGACAACAACCCAGAGCCGGGAGAGCTCGAGCTACCCAATGGCAGCATGAGTCCGTTGGGCTATGTGGTCCTGCAGCATGGGGTTCGACTCGATAGGCCAGTCAAAGCGTATGGTCGCTGGATAGCTCAGATTCCCTCTACCTACCGTAACGCAGTTCTCAACGAACCGGGAGAGTCTGCACTTACGCCCGCCGATGATCCGGCTTGTCTGTCAATGCTCAAGCACTATCACAGCCTGATTCCTCTCGGTCAGGAGGCCCGCAAGCCGATCTTTGCACTGAAGCCTGCCGACGGTGCGATAGGTGCACATCAGCAGGCCGTTGGTGGTGCCTATGGAGATTTCGCGAAGCTCGCTGAGCGCATCGAGCACAGGCTTGGAGTGGCCGTTTCAGCTTGACTCGTGTCAGTTGTCCATGTCGCTGGACGCTTGCCCTACCGTGAACCTCGTGCCCGCTTCCCTCCCGGCGCTGGTCCTAGCCGCGGGTCTGACTGCGGCTGCCGCCTCGCCCACCACCGGCTTCCTCTCGGCCCCAACCGAGCAGCTCGCGGTGCCGGGGATGGCGGCGGGCGCAGAGGTCACACCGGAGGGCGATCTGTACACCGGCTGGGCCGAGTACGAGCTGCGTTTTGGGCGGCGCCTGAGGAGGTGGAACCAGCCGACGCGCACGCTGCCCGACGCCGGGGCGCCGCTGCTCTCCAGTGTGCTGGCCGATGGGCAGGTGCGTTACACCGTCACGATGTTCGCTGTTCCGGTTGGCGGGCGGCCCGTAGCATACGAGACGGTGACGGCCACCAACAACTCTGGCCGACCCCAGCCGGCGCGTGTGGCAATGCTGCTCGCCTACACTCGCGGCCGTCAGATCCGCGGTCCCCACAGCGTGCTCACCGAGGCGTATCGTTACGAGCGCCCGATGGATGGCGGGAGCTCGGGAGCCTACGAACAGCCGGGACAGTCGTTCTCCACGTCCTTCCGCTACACCGTTGCCGGGCGCGACCTCGACCGCTCCGGCCTGTTGCTGGCGCGCGGCCCCGCTGCTCCCGGCCGACCGCTTGCGACGTCTGCTCGTGGCTCGCTCGCGGGGCTCCCACGTAGCCTCAGCGCGACGCCTGTGCTGAGCCCACGCGCTAGGTCCGCCCTGAACACGCCCACGGCGCCCCACGACGGGAGGGTGTTCAGCACCCGTCTGCCGGCCCACGCCGGCGTCAGCTTCACCTGGCAGATCCCGCTCGACCCGCCGCCCGCCGCGGCCGGAGCCGATCGCGTTCTCGACGCCGTGCCGCTGGCCGCCGCGCGTGCCACGCTGCGCTCGCTGTGGGCCGCCCAGGAGGCGGGGATGATGCGCATCGAGGTACCCGAGGCGAAGGTCGACGCGACCTACCGAGCCGCGATCGTGCAGATCCTCGAATCGCGCATCCAGACCCCCACCGGCTGGGAGCAGGCCCCCAACCGCCTGCAGTATCGGTCCTTCTGGATCCGCGACGCGGCGATCGAGACACAGGCTCTCGACCTCGCCGGGCTGCACGCCGCGGCGGCGCAGAACCTCCGCTTCATCGACGCCTTTCAGCAGGCCAATGGCCTCTTCGTCAGCCAGGCCGGACAGTACGACGGGTGGGGCCAGGCGCTGTGGGCGCTTGCCCAGCACGCCGAGCTGGCCGGAGAACCGGCATACGCCGCCGCGCAGCTCGGGCGGATCGGCGCCGCGATCGGCTGGCTGACCGCGGCGAGCGCCGCCGACCCGCTGGGGCTGCTGCCGGCGAGCAACCCCGACGACAACGAGCTGGCGTATGGGCACATCACCGGCGACGACCTGTGGGCAGCCGCCGGGCTACGCTCGGCGATCGCCGCCGCCACGCTGGCGGGGCAGGCGGGGGACCCAGCCGCCGCGCCGGACGGGCAGGGCGCGGACGCCGCTGCCACCCCGGCTCAAGCGAATGCCACAGTCGCCGCCACGCCGGCCGAAGCGAACACGGACGCAGCCCTGTGGACCACTGTCGATCGACGCTTCGAGGCCGCGCTCGACCGCGTGATCGCGGCGGCCGTGGCCCGCACAGGGCACATCCCCCCGGTGCTCGACGCAAAGGGCGGCCAGGACTGGGGCAACTACTGGGCCGCCTTCCCCGTGCAGGTGCTCGGCGCACACTCCCCCGCCGTCACGGCCACGCTGCGGTGGGCGCGCGCACACATGGCCGAGGGCCTGCCCACCTACCTGGGCGGCAGCGAGCTGCACGACTACCTTGGCTTTCGCATCTTCCAGACCGAGCTCGCCGCCGGCGACGCCCCCGCAGCGATCGCGGGCCTGTATGCCGAGCTCGCGCACACCACCGCCACCGACGCGGGCTGGGAGACCGGTGTTGCCCCCTACGGCAGGCGGCTGTCGGGGACCAACCTCGCTCCCCACGGCACGTTCGCCGCCGAATACGTGGCGCTGCTGCGCAACATGCTGGTGGTCGACACACCCTCCGGCGGCGTGCAACTACTTGCGGGTGCCAGCCCCGCGTGGTTGGGGCCGGGGCAACACATAACCGTGACCGCGGCGCCCACCGACCGCGGGACGATCTCCTTCACCGAGCGCTCCATGGGGCGCGGAGAGACCCTCACCTGGCATGGCGCGCTCGCCGCCGGCACGCCGCTGAGCTGGAAGCTGCCGTGGTGGGCACGGGACGCGCGCACCGCCAGCGGGCCGGTGAGCGATGGGGCGGTCGCGCTGCACGGCGCCTCGGGCACCGTGAGGGTCACGTTCGGCGGTCGCCGCCCGGCGCAGTCCTATGCGCGCACGGTGGCCGCCCTGAACGCCGCCTACCGCGCGCATGGCCGCCCCGCGCCGCTGGTGCCCGCCGCCGAGTGATGGACGCTGCCGGATCGGCGGACAACCGCGCCGCGCAATTTGGCGTGGGGGACCGTAACGAAATCGTTATACGCGGGCGCCGAATCGTCACACCCCCGTGACGGCGCAGCGAGAATAGTGCACGTATGGACGTGGTGGCGGTGGCGCTCGGGATCGCGATGTTCGCAATCCTGCTCGCGATAATCGAGGGGATAGACAGGATATGAACACGCCTCCGCTGGGCGCCTTCATCGCGCACATGAGCGGCGCCGATTTCTTCGGCCTGGTCGTGTCGGTGCTGATCATCGCCTACCTCTTTTACGCGCTCATCCGTGGAGAGAATCTATGAGGCGGCCGTGGGTTAACGATTGCTTCGCGGCGTCGTTTTCTCCAGAAAGCTTTAGGCGGCCATGACCTTCGCCGGCTGGCTGACGATCGTGCTGTTCGCGGTCATTCTCACCGCGCTGGCGCTGCCGCTGGGCCGTTACATGGCGGGCGTTTTCACAGGTCAGCGGGTCTTCCTGACACCGCTGCTGGGGGGTCCGGAGCGGCTGCTTTACCGCATCATGCGGGTGAATCCCGAGCGCGAGCAGGACTGGAAGTCCTACGCCAAAAGCCTGATCGTCTTCTCGCTCGCCGGCTGGCTGCTGCTGTACATCATCCTGCGCACGCAGAATGCCTTCTTCGTGCCCCACGCGCTCAACCCGCAGGGCTTCAAATCGGGGCCGTGGAACCTGACGTTCAACACCACCTCCTCGTTCCTCACCAACACCAACTGGCAGTACTACGGCGGGGAGACCACGCTGAGCTATCTCAGCCAGATGGTGGGGTTGACGGTGCAGAACTTTCTCTCCGCCGGCGTGGGGATCGCCGTCGCCGCCGCGCTGATCCGCGGGATCGTCGGGCGCGCCGGGAAGGGGATCGGCAACTTCTGGCAGGACATCGTACGCATCGTGCTCTACATCATGCTGCCGATCTCGGTGATCGCCGCGCTGGTCCTCGCCTCGCAGGGCGTGATCGCCAACTTCTCCAACTACCTGGTGGTACACACGGTCACCGGCCTGCAGCAGACGATCGCGATGGGGCCGGTCGCCTCGCAGGAGGCGATCAAGGAGCTCGGCACCAACGGCGGCGGCTTCTTCAACGTCAACTCTGCGCACCCGTTCGAGAACCCCAACGGCTTCACCAACTTCTTTGAGATGCTGCTGGTGCTGATCATCCCGGCGGCGCTGATCTTCACCTACGGGCGGATGGCCGGCAACCGCCGCCAGGGGTATGCGATCTACGGCGTGGTGATGTTCATGTTCCTCGGCGCCGTCTGCGTCGCCTACATCGCCGAGGCGCACGGCTCCCCCGCGCAGCACGCCGCCGGTCTGCACACGGGCGTGATCCACGGCTCCGGCGGGGGCAACATGGAAGGCAAGGAGCAGCGCTTCGGGATCGCCGGCTCCGCGCTGTTCGACGTGATCACCACCGTCACCTCGTGCGGTGCGGTCAACAGCGCGATCGAGTCGTTCACGGGAATCGGGGGAGCGGTCCCCTTTGCGAACCTTTCCGCCAGCGAGGTGATCTTCGGCGGCGTCGGCACCGGGCTGTACTCGATCCTGCTGTACGTGCTGCTGGCGGTGTTCATCGGCGGCTTGATGGTGGGGCGCACCCCGGAGTGGCTGGGCAAGAAGCTCGAGGCGCGTGAAATCAAGCTCGCCGGCCTCGCCATCCTGATCACGCCGCTGGCGGCGCTGTTCTGCACGGCGATGGCCACCGCCACGCAGGCGGGGCGCAAGTCGATCTCCGAAGCCTCCCTCTCAAAGGCGGGCGCCAACACGCCGCAGGGCTTCTCCGAGACCTTCTACGCCTACCTCTCGCAAGCCAACAACAACGGCTCGGCGTTCGCCGGCTACACCGGCTTCATCCAGCCCGCCGCCGGCAACGCCGGCGCGCACGGCGTCACCTTCGCCAATCTGCTCGGCGGCTTTGACATGCTGTTCGCGCGCTACGCGCCGATCCTGTTCGCGCTCGCGGTCGCCGGTGCGCTGGCGGGCAAGCGCGTCGCCCCCGCCGGACTCGGCACGATGCGCACCGACAACACCACGTTCGCGGTGCTCTTGATCGGCGTGATCGTGCTGGTCGGCGCGCTCACCTTCTTCCCCGCCCTGCTGCTCGGACCGATCGTGCAGGGCCTGACGGGGCACCTCTACTAGTGAACGCCATCTGAGATGAAACGCGACATCGTCACTTCCATCATCGGCATGATTGTGTTCACGATCCTGCTCGGACTGGCCTACCCGCTGGCGATCACCGGCATCAGCCAGGTCGCCTTCCCCGGCAACGCCAACGGGCAGCAGGTCAAGGTGAACGGCAGGGTCGTCGGCTCGAAGATCATCGGCCAGAGCTTTGCCTCCCCAGTGATCGGAAAGAACGGCAAGCCGGAGGAAAAGGAAGAAGAACTGGTTACCGAACCCGACCCGCGCTACTTCCAGTCGCGCCCCTCCGCCACCGAAGGTGGCGCGTACAACGCTGCCGCCAGCACCTTCTCCAACCGCGGACCCAACAGCGTGAAGACCAAGGAAGCCGACGAAGAAAACATCAAGGCCTACCTCGAACTGAACAGGAACCCGGCGACCAAAGCCGAATACGACCCCGGCCTCACGGCGGCGACGATCCCGGTGGACGCGGTCAACACCTCCGCATCCAACCTCGATCCGGAAATCTCACAGGCCAACGCCTGGATCCAGGCCTACCGCATTGCCGCGTTGCGCCATCTCGCGCTCGCCACCGTGAATGGGCTGATCTCCAAGTTCACCTCCGGCCGCGGCCTTGGCTTCTCTGGCGAAGAAGGAGTGAACGTGCTCGAACTGAACCTCGCCCTCGACCGCCTGACCGGAGTAGCACGCTGATGTCAACGATTCCGGCAGCCACCGAGCGCCAGGCCGTTTCGCTGTTCCAGCGCGAGATCATCGTGCGCGCGCTGATCGACAGCCTCAAGAAGCTCGACCCGCGTGTGCAGCTCCGCAACCCGGTGATGTTCGTCGTCGAGGTGGGCGCGGTCATCACGACGGGGACGTGGCTGATCCAGGCGTTCGGCGGCAAGCCGCTCGGCGGCGGCCACGAGCCGGCGTGGTACACGTTCACGATCGCCTTCTGGCTGTGGCTGACGGTGATCTTCGCCAACATGGCGGAGGCGTTCGCTGAGGGACGCGGTCGCGCGCAGGCCGACACGCTGCGCTCGATGCGCAAGGAGACCGTGGCCACGATGCGCGACGGCTCCACCAAGGCCGCCTCGGAGCTGACCCGCGGCGACGTGGTGGTGGTCGAGGCGGGCGAGCTGATCCCCGGCGACGGCACCGTGATCGAGGGGATCGCCACCGTGGATGAGTCGGCCATCACGGGCGAGTCGGCGCCGGTGATCCGCGAGTCCGGCGGCGACCGCAGTGCCGTCACCGGCGGCACGCGCGTGACCTCCGACCGGATCGTCGTGGAAATCACCCAGGAGCCCGGCCACTCCTTCCTCGACCGCATGATCGCGCTGGTGGAGGGGGCGGAGCGGCGCAAGACGCCCAACGAGATCGCGCTCAACATCCTGCTCGCCGCGCTGACGCTGATCTTCATGATCGTCGTCGCCACGCTGCGCCCGTTTGGGCTGTTCGCGGGGACGGAGGTCTCCGAGACCACGCTGATCGCGCTGCTGGTCGCGCTGATCCCCACGACGATCGGCGCGCTCCTCTCCGCGATCGGGATCGCCGGGATGGACCGCCTCGTGCGCCGCAACGTGCTCGCCCTCTCCGGCCGCGCCGTGGAGGCCTCCGGCGACGTGGACGTGCTGCTGCTCGACAAGACCGGCACGATCACGATCGGCAATCGCCTCGCCTCGGAGTTCATCCCGATGCCGGGGGTGGCCGAGTCCGACCTCGCCGAGGCGGCGCAGCTCTCCTCGCTCGCCGACGAGACGCCGGAGGGCCGCTCGATCGTGGTGCTCGCCAAGAAGTACGGCCTGCGCGAGCACGACATGAGCACAATGAACGCCACCTTCGTGCCGTTCACCGCGCAGACGCGGATGAGCGGGATCGACTACGACGGCCAGCAGCTGCGCAAGGGCGCGGGCGACGCGATCGTCGAGTTCGTCAAGCAGGAGGGCGGCTCGCCGCCGCCGGAGCTGCAGGCGCAGCTGGAGCGCATCGGCCGCGAGGGCGGCACGCCGCTGGCGGTCGCGCGCGACAGCCAGGTGCTGGGGGTGATCTACCTCAAGGACACGATCAAGGAGGGGATGAAGGTCCGCTTCGACCACCTCCGCGCAATGGGCATCAAGACCGTGATGGTGACCGGCGACAACCGCCTCACGGCCGCCAAGATCGCCGAGGAGTCGGGCGTCGATGACTTCCTCGCCGAAGCCACGCCGGAGGCGAAGCTCGCGCTGATCCGCGAGCAGCAGCTCCAGGGCCGCCTGGTGGCGATGACGGGAGACGGCACCAACGACGCGCCGGCGCTCGCGCAGGCCGACGTCGGCGTGGCGATGAACACCGGCACGCAGGCCGCGCGCGAGGCCGGCAACATGGTGGACCTCGACTCCAACCCGACGAAGCTGATCGAGATCGTCGAGGTGGGCAAGCAGCTGCTGATCACGCGCGGCGCGCTCACCACCTTCTCGATCGCCAACGACGTCGCCAAGTACTTCGCGATCCTGCCCGCCGTGTTCATCAGCACGTACGCGACCACCGCAGGCGGCAAGGGGCCGCTGCACGTGCTCAACATCATGAACCTCGGCACGCCGGAATCGGCGATCGTCTCCGCGATCATCTTCAACGCGATCGTGATCCCATTGCTGATCCCGCTGTCGCTGCGCGGCGTGCGCTACCGCCCGATCGGCGCCTCCGCGCTGCTGCGGCGCAACCTCTGGATCTACGGCCTCGGCGGCCTGATCGCGCCGTTCATCGGGATCAAGCTGATCGACCTGGTCGTGCACAACCTGCTCGGGGCGTAGCGCCCCCGGCATGACCAGCCTCGCTCCGCGTCGGACGGCCGCTATCTGACCGCGAGCCGTGAGCGGCTGCGAGCGCCGTCACCTGACCCGCGAGCGCTGCCGCGCTTCGAGCGCCAGCGCCTGTGCCACCTGCTCGCGCAACGCCCGCAGTTCGCGCTGGCGCGAGAGCACCCACACTCCCAGCAGCCCAACCACCAGCAGCCCCACGAAGCCCAGCAGCGCGCCGACTTTCGCGAGCGTGCTCGCGGGGTGACCCGCGGGCGGGGGAAGTTTGAAGCCGCGCGGACTCACCGGCCCGGTGGCGCCGGCGGTGGCCGTGCCGATCACCGGATGGGTCTGCTGGGCGATCGCCAGCATCTGCGGCGGCGAGAGGTCGTTGGTGAGCGTGTTTTCGATCCAGTAGGCGGCGTCCCCTTCGCGCCAGGCGATGGTCTTGAGGTGTTCGCCGTCGTAGAAGAGGCTGTACACGCGATGCCCGACGGAGACTTCCTGATTGGGGTTGCTGAGCAGCGGCGAGCCGGTCCAGGTGCTGCCCTGGATGTCGTAGTACTGGCCCAGTTCGCCCTTGTCGACGGATACGACGTAGGCGGGGTACAGCTTCCCATCGGTGCCTCGGATGTCGTAGCGGCGGACCACGTCGGGTTCTGATTCGCCGGTGGTTTCCTGGTAGCGCGGCACCTCCACGGCGAACGGCAGGCGCGGTGCGATCGCACGCGCTTCCACGAGTGTTGCGCTCGGGGTTGGCGACAGCGAGAGCGCGGGCGGGGGCGCGGGTGCGCGCGCGGCGGCGTGCCGATGCGCGGAGTGGGCGCGCCCGCCGCTTGCGCCATGCAGTCGGTGTGGGCCGATCGCGGCGGTGCCGCTCAGGAAGGAGTGCGCCGCTGCTTGGATCTCCCGCGGCGTGGCGGTGTCATAGGTGCTGTGCAGGTTGACGTGGAACGGCACCTGGCGCACCGGCTTGCCGGCCGACTGCACCAGCAGCTCCAGCAACTGCAGCACCTGTGATTCGCTGCGCAGGTCGGTTTCCACCGCCTTGCCGACGATGCGCTCAAACTTTTCACGGTTTTCAAACAGCGTCGGCCCGTACTCGGCCTTGACGTTGAGCAGGAAGCGCTGGTCGCGGGCGTCGCGGATCAGCGAGGTGCTTTCGTGGCGGTTGGCGACGAATTCGAGCGCTTCCTGGCCGCACAGCCGCTGGTAGCCGGGCTGCAGGTTGATTTCGAAGTACTGTTCGCCGCCCGGTTCGTTGACGTGGTGGTAGGGCTTGTCCACGGTGATGTAGACGCAACCCATTTCATCCACGGCGCGCTTGAAGCGCTTGAAGTTGGTGACAAACACGAGGTTGGGGGTGATGCCGATCACCCGCTTGATCGTCTGCACCATCAGCTTCACCCCGCCGGAGGTGGTTTCCCCGCTTTCCTCATACCCGAAGGTGTAGGCGGAGTTGATGCGATTCTCTTCGACCTGCCCGTTCAGGCGGGTGAACGGCACGCGCAGCTCGCGCGGGATCGAGAGCATCGAGATCGTCGGCTTGCTGGGGTCGATCCGCACCAGCAGCATCTCGTTGGAGTGCGGCAGCACCGCGCCGCCGGGGTTGCCCCTGGGGGGCGGCCGTTCATCGTTGCCGACCAGCAGCAGCGTCTCCGGCGCCCCGCTCGCTGCCGCCGGCAGGATGCTCGCGGCGACCTTCACCGGCCTGTTCTGGCGCAGCGCCGCCACCACCTTGCTGACCTCGTTGCGCGCGAGCACAACGCTCGCCCCAGCCGACAGCAACACGACCCCGACCGCGCCGAGCAGCACGCGCCCGGCCATCCACCAGCGACGGCGGGGCGGCTCGGGGGGCGTCTGGCCGGGCGGCGGCGCCAGCGGAGGCGGCGGCTGTGTCGTGACGGCGCTCAAATGACTCAACCCGCAGACTAACGCCCGCTCGCTACGCGCCGCTCACCAGCACCAGCGCGAACGCGATGTAGGCGGCGACGATCAGCACGCCGGGGAGGCGGCGCAGGCCGCGGTCGAGGTAGGCGATCGCCAGCGCCGCGGCGGTCAGGCCGAGGTAGCTGGCGGCGACGAACGTGGTCTGCCCGGAGGGGCTGCCGAGACCGACGATCGCCCCCGGGATCAGCAGCCCCGCAATGACGTTGAGCGCGTTGCTGTTGAGCGCGGTGCTGAGCGTCGCCGCGCCCCTGCCGCGGGCGGCGAGGTAGACCGCGGCGACCGCGTTGGGGAGACTGGTGACGGCGGCGAGGATCAGGCCGCCGATCACGATCCCGGGGATCGCGTGGCGCGCGCCGAGCTCCGAGCCGGTGCGCTCCATCGCGATCGAGGCGCCCACCACCACAAGCACCGCGAGCGCCGCCAGCGCGCCGTCGCGCGCGCCTCCGCGGTTGGGGTGGATCGCCACTTCGAGCTCCAGCTCCTCCTCCCTGACCGCCTCCGCCAGCCAGCTCGCCCACGCGTCGGGAAGCGCCAGACGCGCGAGCCGCTCGCGGCCCATGCCGAGGATCGCCAGATAGGGCAGGAACAGCGCCAGCGCGGCGAGCAGCCCCACCGCGGGCGGCAGCGTCCCGAGCACCACCAGTAGGCAGATCCCGGCGACCCACAGCGCCACCGCCCCACCCAGCTCGATCACGCGCCGGTGCAGCGCGATCCGCCCGGCCACGACCGCCGCCAGGCCGAGCAGCGCCGCCAGATTGAAGACGTTGGAGCCGATCACCACGCCGGCGCCGATGCGCGTGTCGTGCTGGGCCAGCGCCGTCACCGCGGCGGTGATCTCGGGCGCGTCGGCGGCCAGCGCGGCGAGTATCCCCAGCAGCGCCTCGGAGAGGCCCAGCCGCGCGCCGACGCGCTCGATCCGCACGACCAGCGCCCAGGACGCGCCGAGGCTGACGACGACACCGGCTAGGAAAATTGCGCCCAACTGCGTGTCGGACAAGCCCCGCAGGCTATCCCAGGCCGCGATCCCCCGCCGCGTGAAGGAGAATGGTGCGATGCCATCCGATCGCGGACACCTCAAGGTCTTCGTCGGGATGGCGGCGGGCGTGGGTAAGACGTTCCGGATGCTGCAGGAGGGCCAGGCCGAGGCCGAGGCGGGCCGTGACGTCGTGGTCGGCTACCTGGAGCCGCACGGGCGGATGGAGACGGTCGCCCAAGCGGAGGGCCTGGAGATGGTGCCGCGCCGCAGGGTGCGCTACCGCGACACCGAGATCGAGGAGATGGACCTGCCAGCGGTGCTGGCGCGCGCGCCCGAGCTGTGCTTGATCGACGAGCTGGCGCACACCAACGCGCCGGGGGTGGAGCACGAGAAGCGCTACGAAGACGTGCGCAGCGTGCTGGAGGCCGGCATCGACGTCTTCTCGACGGTCAACGTGCAGCACCTGGAGAGCCTCAACGACCAGGTGACGCAGCTGACGGGCGTGCGCGTGCGCGAGACGATCCCCGACGCGGTGCTCTCGGCGGCGGATGAGACGGTGCTGGTGGACATCACGCCGGAGGCATTGATCGGCAGGCTGCGCGCCGGCAAGGTGTACGCCCCGGAGCGAGTGCAGGCGGCGCTCAGCAACTTCTTCAAGATCGAGAACCTCGCGGCGCTGCGCGAGACGGCGCTGCGCCAGGTGGCGGAGGGGGTGGAGCTCGAGCGCCGCGGCCGCGAGGCGCCGGTGGTGCGCCGGCGCGACGACAGCCTGATCGCCAGCGTGGCCCCGCAGGTGATCTCCGAGCGGCTGCTGGCGCTGGTGACACCGACCCCCCGCTCGCAGCGCGTGGTGCGCCGCGCGTGGCGCTCGGCGCAGCGGCTGGGGGCCGAGCTCGACCTGCTGGTGGTGCGCCCGCCGGGGGCCACGCCGAGCAGGCAGGAGCGCGAACAGCTGGAGGCGCTGCGGCGGCTGGCGTCGGTGCTGGGCGCGCACCTCCTGATCGAGGAGGCCGACGAGGTCGCGGCGACCGCGATCCGGGTGGCGCGGGGGCGGGGCACCACGTACCTGCTGATGGGGACGCCCAAGCCCCGCAACGCCTGGCGGCGCCTGAGCCAGCCGGCGCTGCCCTTCCAGCTGCTCAAAGGCCTGCCGGGGGTGGACCTGCGGATCGTCGCCGACCGCACGCTGCTGCCCACCGAAGAGGTCGCGGAGGAGGAGGGGGCGGCGCTGTGACCGCGCTTACGGCGGCATTGATCGTGGTGGCGCTGGCGGTCGGCTTCGGCGCCGCGGTGGCGATCGAGCGCCGGCGGCGCGCGGGCGCGCTGCGGGGCACCGAGCGGGTGCGTCGGATCGCGTTCCCGTTCACCGGGGAGGGGCTCTCCGAGCCGGCGCTTGCCGCCGCGCTGCGCCTGGCGCGCGCGGAGGGCGCCACGCTGATGCCGGTGTACCTGGCGCTGGTGCCGCTGCGCCTGTCGGTGGACGTGCCGCTGCGCAGCGAGTGCGACGTGGCGCTGCCGATGCTGGAGACGATCGAGCGCCGCGCCGCCCGCGCGGAGGTGCCGGTCGATTCGCGCATCGAGCGCGGGCGCACCGTGCGCCACGCGCTGCGCGAGCTGGCCGCGCACGAGCGCTTCGAGCGGATCGTGGTCGCCGCCGGCGCCGACAGCTCGGGGGAGGGCTTCACGCCCGAGGCGGTGGCGTGGCTGCTGACCAACGTCCCCGGCGAGGTGATCGTGCTGCGGCCGGCCAGCGCGGCGCCGCAGGCCGCGTTGCAACCCGGGGAAGCGGCGCCTGCGCAACCTCCGGACGCCTAGCCTGTTGCGATGACCATGCCCGGATATCTCTCCCGCCGGACGAAACGGGGACTCCCGCCGGAGGCGCGTGTCTCCCGGCTTCGACTGAGCGCCTTGCTGCTGTGCGCGGCGCTGATCGGTGTGTTGGCGTTTGCCTGGACGCTCGCCGGCAGCTCCTCGGCAAAGCAGTCGAGCCATCGCGGCCCCTCCTACATGACCGGCATCAGCGACTCGCACGGCGAGATGTTCGCCAACCAGCTGTGGCAGCAGCTACACACGCAGATCGCACGCCTCACGGTGCCCTACGACGTGGCTGTGCGCCCGTACGACCTGCAGCAGGCCGAAGCGTGGATCCACGCCGCCGAAGCGCGCCACCAGAAAATCCTCCTCGCCTTCTACCACTCCGAGTACACGCCGATGAAAATGCCGAGCGTCGCGACCTACAAGCGCGACGTTGCGAAGTTCATCAAGCGGTTTCCGCACATCCGCGAATACCAGGCGTGGGACGAGGCCAACCGCGGGTATGTGCAGGGCTACTTCCAGAGCCCCAGCGCCGTGCAGGACGCGCAGTACTACCAGGCGCTGAAGCGCGACTGCATCCCCTGCACCGTGGTGGGTCTGGATGTGCTCGACCAGTACGACATCTACCCCACGATCGCCTACATCGACGAATTCAAGCGCGAGATCGGCCGCCTGCGGACGGTGATGCCGACGACCTGGGGCCTGCACGACTACTCGGATCTCAATCGCCTGGAAAGCTGGCGTACGCGCGACCTCGAGGCCGACCTCGGCGGCGAAGTGTGGCTGACCGAGACCGGCGGGATCGTGAAGTTCGGCGGCGACTTCCCCAACAGGCACGGCTCGGGTATCAGGCGCGCGGCGAGAGTGCTTAACTACATGTTCGGCGTGGCGGCCTCCACCCCGCGGACCAAGCGCCTCTACGTATACGACTGGACAGGCGGCACAGCCTCCACACGCTTCGACGCGGGCCTGATGAACGCCCACTACAAGCCCCGCCCCGGCTACGTGGTGGTCTGCAGGCAGCTACACGCCGCGCACTGCAACGTCAAGACGGTCGATAACTGAATCGGTTTGGGACTCCCCGGGATCCCCCGGCGCATTGCGCCAAACCCGCGCCCCGATGAGCGCCACCAACGCGAAACCGCAGGCCAGGGGCACCAACGCGCGTAGCGGGTAGGAGCCGTAGTAGGCGCCCTTGGCGAGCGCCTTCGGGTCGCCGGAGTGGAGGATGTCGAGCAGCCCCTGGTGGTCGAGGCCGAGCAGGGTGGGAGCCAGCGCGGCGTACAGCGCCCAGGCGCCGAGCGCGAGCAGGCCCGCGCGCAGGGAACGGCCTGAGAGGCGCATGCGGGGGGTGACGTACGCTGCCAGCGCGATCGCGCCGAGGGCGGGGAGCAGGAAAACCCAGATCTCTCCCCAGCCGCGGCCGAGGCCGTAGGCGGAGGCGACTGTGGGCTGGAAGTAGCCGTCGAGCAGGTGGCGCATCCAGACGACCGGCTGCGTGTCGTAGCCGATCAACGGGTGGGCGATCGTGGCGAGCACCGCGCAGGTGACCGACACCGCGGCGAGCGCAATCGTGGGGCCGGGCCAGCGCTCGAACGCGATCGCCAGCCCCAGCGCGAGGAACGGCAGCGCGGTGGCGAGGAAGCGCGGCCCCATGAAGGCGCCCCCGAAGGGCAGGTAGTAGCCGGAGTTGTAGGTGAGGTACAGCAGGCACACGCCGCCGATCACCAGCGCCTCCGCGCGGCCGCCGCGGCGGTACAGCGCGACCGCGCCGAGCGCCCCCATCACGAGCACGGGCGCGAGCGTCAGCAGGCCGCGGGAGTCCCCGAGCAGCGTGGCGGCCACGCGCAGCGCGGGGGCGGTGATCCCGAAGAAGCCCCTGTGCTGCTGGGGCACGTTGGCGTAGGCGACGTGCGTGAGCGAGTGGAAGGCGGCGCGGTTGTAGAGCGCCAGCGGCACCAGCCCGATGAGCGCCCCCACCGCGAAGGCGCCGCCGCGGCGCAGCACCCCCAGGGGCGTGAGCGCGTCGCGGCGCGAGAGCAGGTACAGCCCGAGCAGGCCGGCGAGCAGCGCGAGCGGGTACTCCGAGGAGATCGCGTAACCGATCGTGAGGCCCGCCGCCGCGCACAGCCACGCGCGCGGGGGGCCGTCGCGCTCGCGCATCAGCAGCGTGAAGGCGGCGAAGCCGAGGAAGGCGGTGAAGATGTGCGAGAACAGCAGTGTGGAGAGGCTCAGCGCCATCGTGCCCAGCCCAAGCGTGACCGCGGTGGCCGCCCCGAACCCGGGTTGCAGGCGCTCGGCGGCGCTCCACACGAGCACCAGCAGCAGCACCCCCGGCAGCACGTTGCCCCACAGCCCCACCAGATACACCAGCTCGTCGGGGCCGGGCTGCGCCGGCGATTCCTCGGCCCAGCGCGCGGCGTCCACCCCGTTCAGGAGGGTGTACCAGGGCATCGTGAACAGCGCCAGCCCGGGTGCGCGCGCCGAGTAGAAGTGCCCGTGGTAGCGCACCTTGTCGCCCGTGTTCTTCGCGTACGGGTCGATCGTGGTCTGTTCGTGGTAGAGCGCCTGCAGCAGGTCGAAGTGCGAGGTCTGGTTCCAGGAGAAGTTCTGGATCAGCGTCGCGTAGGAGAGCCCCACCAGCAGCACCGCCGCCAGTGCGAGGCGCCGCCTCCTCCTGCGTGCCGTTGTGCCCTCCACGACGATCGCCTGAGGATATTCCCCAAAGGGGCGTCGTTGGATGGGCGCTACGATCGTGTGAGGATGCGAGTCCTGGTGGTTGGAGCCGGCGGTGTGGGCGCGGCGTTCGCGGCGATCGCGCAGCGCCGGCCGGCGTTCGAGCAGGTGATTCTCGCCGACGTTTCCCCCGAGCGTGCGCACGACGCCGCGGCGCGGCTGGGCGAGGCCGACCGCTTCACCGCCGAGCAGGTGGACGCCTCCAACCGGGAGCAGTTGGTGGCGCTGATCGAGAAGCTGCGGCCCGACGCCGTGCTGAACGCCTGCGACCCGCGCTTCAACGAGCCGATCTTTGGCGCCTGCTTCCAGGCGCGCGTGACTTACCTCGACATGGCGATGACGCTCTCAAAGCCCCACAAGCAACGCCCGTACGAGCTGCCGGGGGTGATGCTCGGGGAGCACCAGTTGGAGCGCCACGAGCAGTGGGAGCAGGCCGGCCTGCTGGCGCTGGTGGGGATCGGCGTGGAGCCGGGGCTGTCGGACGTCTTCGCGCGCTACGCCGCCGACGAGCTTTTCTCGCGGGTCGAGCAGGTGGGGGTACGCGACGGCGCCGACCTGGTGGTGGAGGGGTATGACTTCGCCCCCACCTTCTCGATCTGGACGACGATCGAGGAGTGCTTGAACCCGCCCCTGATCTGGGAGCGCGAGCGCGGCTTCTACACCACGGCGCCGTTCTCCGAGCCGGAGGTGTTCGAGTTCCCCGAGGGCATCGGCAAGGTGGAGTGCGTAAACGTGGAGCACGAGGAGGTCGTGCTGATCCCCCGCTGGGTGGCGTGCGAGCGGGTCACGTTCAAGTACGGGCTGGGGGAGGAGTTCATCGGCGTGCTGCGCACGCTGCACAAGCTCGGCCTCGACTCCACCCAGCCGGTGACGGTGCGCGGCGTGGAGGTCTCCCCCCGCGACGTGGTGGCAGCCGCGCTGCCCGACCCGGCGACGCTCGGTGAGCGGATGAGCGGGCGCACCTGCGCCGGCACGTGGGTGACGGGCACCGGCCGCGACGGCAACCACCGCTCGACCTACCTCTACCACGTGGTGGACAACGAGCGGACGATGCGCGAGTACGGCAGCCAGGCGGTCGTGTGGCAGACCGCGATCAACCCGGCGGTTGCGCTGGAGCTGCTTGATGATGGCACGTGGCGCGGCACGGGAGTGCTTGGCCCTGAGGCCTTTTCACCCGGCCCGTTCCTCGAGCGCCTCGCGGCGTTTGGGTCGCCGCACGGGCAGCGCGAGGAAGCGGTGTAGACGGTGTCTACGTCCCAAGCCTGTGGTTGGTACATCCGTGAATCGGGTTCCGCAGGCTGTAAACTCCGAGTTAGCAGGAGGCTTTCTCCGAGTTAGCAGGAGGTATCGTGGAGTTCGTCGATCGAAGTATCGCCGGCCCCGTCGTCTACGCGATGGGCTTTGCGCGCGTGGTGGCGCTGCTCGGTCCCCGGCAGGCGGGGAAGAGCACGCTGGTGCGCAGGCTCGCGGAGGAGCGGCTGTCGGCCGACTATCTCTCGCTCGATGACGAGCCGGTGCGCTCGCTTGCGGCCGGCGATCCAGCCGGGTTCATCGCGGCGTGCGGGCGTTGCACGGTGATCGACGAGGTTCAGCGTGCGCCCGAGCTGCTGCTGGCGATCAAGTCGCGGGTGGACAGGGACACCGTCCCCGGCCAGTTCCTGCTCACCGGGTCGGCGAATCTCCGTCGCGTTCCCACCGTGAGCGACGCGCTGCCGGGGCGGGTTGACTATCTCACCCTGTGGCCGCTCACGCAGGGTGAGCTGGCAGGGCGCCGCGAGCGGTTCCTCACGCGACTCTTTGCAGGTGAACCGCTCGTCGTGGCCGACGCCCCCGTGGGCAGGCACGAGTATGCGGAGATGATGCTCGCCGGTGGCTTTCCGGAGGCGCGTGGGCGTCCCGAGGCGGCGCGCTCGCTGTTCTTCTCCAGCTACGTGGACTCGATCGTGGAGCGGGACGTGGGGGATGTCTCGCGCGTGCGCGACCCCTCATCGGTGGGGACGTTGTTGCGGCTGCTGGCGGCCCGCTCCGGTGGGCTTGCGCGCTACGACGCGCTCGCCCGCGATCTGGGGATCGACGGGAAGACCGTGAAGAGTCATCTGGATGTGCTGGAGCGCCTCTTCCTCGTCCGGGTGCGCCGGCCGTGGCACGTGAACTTGGGAAGCAGGCAGGTGAAGGCCCCGAAGCTGTATCTGTCCGACACCGGGCTGCTCGGCGCCCTCGTGGGAGCGGACGTCTCCCGCGTGCGCAATGACGACGGTTTCGCTGGTGCCCTGTTCGAGACGTTTGTCGCAACGGAGCTCGAGCGCCAGGCGTCGTGGTTCGAGCAGCCGCTGACGTTCTGGCACTACCGAGAAGCCGATCGCGAGGTCGACGTGGTCGTCGAGCGTCCCTCGGGGGAGATCGTGGGCGTCGAGGTCAAGGCGAGCGCCACCGTGCGCGCGGCCGACTTCGCGGGGTTGCGCCACCTGCGCGAACGGGTGGGCGAGCGCATGGTGGGCGGAGCGATCCTCTACGCGGGAGCTCACACATTGCCGTTCGGCGAGCGCACCTGGGCGATCCCGCTGCGGGCGCTCTGGGCCTCCGGCAGTTCGTCAACCAGCTGATGGATCTTCTCGCGCGTCGTCACGGCGGCAAGTTTAGCGGGCAGCTGTGAACCCTCAGAACTCCACCCGCCCCGGAACCGGCCCGCTCGGCGGCGGCTGCTCCAGCAGGCCCGGCGGGGCGGTTTCGGTCCGGCGCGAGAAGAACTCGCGGAAGTAAGGGCGCGAGATCAACATGATCACGGCGCCCAGCAGCATCCCGCCGATGCCCATCCACAGCGGCAGCGTGATGCCGAGGATCGGCGCGGATTCGACGTTGGCGGTATGTGAGTAGTAGAACGCCGCCTTGATGCCGATCCCGAACAGCATCAGCCCACCCAGCAGCGGACCGACGCCGAGCAGCAGCAGGTTGCGCGTGCTTTCGCGCAGATCGTGGCGGTAGTACCAGCCGCAGGCCACGCCGGTGAAGCCGTAGTAGAAGCAGATCGGGAAGCCGATCGCGGTGAGCGAGTCGGCGAGCACGCTTTCGGAGAGCAGCAGCAGCGCGATCGTGATCATGATCGACAGCGCGCCGAAGCCGAGCGTCGAGACGGTGGGCGTGAGGTAGCGTTTGTGGACGCGCGAGAGCAGGGAGGTGACCGCTTTCCAGTGCGCCATCGACAGCGTGGTGCGGGCGGTCGGCAGGATCGTCGTCTGCGTGGAGGCCGACGCGGAGGTGAGCACCGCAATGATCAGCAGCTTGTTGAGCGGTTCGCCGAGCACGCCCGTGCCGAGCGCCTTGAGGATGTCTTCCTGGTTGGCTTCGTTGGAGAGGAAGCCCACCCCGTGGAAGGACTGGGCGGCGGCCGAGACCACCACATAGATCAGCACCAGCAGGATCGTGGACATGATCGCGGCCTTGCCGGGGCCCTCGGCGGGGTCCTCGGACTCCTCGTTGACCGCCACCCCGGAGTCCCAGCCCCAGTAGATGAACACCGCGAGCAGCAGCGCCACCACCAGGTCGCCGAAGTTCATCGCGAACGGGTTGATCCAATCGAGCGAGGGCTTGATCGAGCCGGCCGGCGGGTGGCTGCCGTAGACCTTGGCGAACGCCACCACCGCGAACACCCCGAGGATCAGGATCTCGGCGCTCAGCAGCACCTGCTGGATGCGCGCCGAGAGCTCGATGCCGCGGTAGCAGATCCCCGTCATGATCGCGATCCACGCGACCGCGGCGATGATAATCGCCACTTTCGATTCCCCGAGTTCGCTGAAGCCAAAGAGCTGGAAGGTGTAGATCGCGGCGATGTCAGCCAGCGATGCCATCACGATCACGTCGGAGAGGAAGATCGCCCAGCCGTTCAGCCAGCCCGTGGAGGGCCCGAATGTGCGGGTGGTCCACGCGAACGTGGTGCCCGCGTCGGGGTCGGCGCGGTTGAAGTATTTATAGGCGGAGGCGACCAGCAGCATCGGCAGGAACGCCACCAGCATCACCGCGGGCGCGTGCACGCCGACGCCCTTTACCACGACGATGAACCCCAGCGTGGCAGCCAGCGAGTAGGCCGGCGCCGTGGAGGCCACGCCGATCACGATGTTGGAGACGTAGCCGATCGCGTTCTTCTTCAGGCCCTTATCCATCACCCCCGGGGGATCGGGTGTGCCGGATTCCGCGACGCTCACAGTTGCCATCTCAACGCCTCCCTCTGCCCGGGAACGGTAGGCCTTCGTGGCAAACGCTACGACCACTGTGGCCGAGCGCCAATGGGCGCGATCCCCAAAGTTTGCGGGTGGGCTTATACGTTTCGTATAAGAGTGCCGGGAGGTCTTGAACGGGCAGCGCATTGATGCATGCCCAAAGCGGCGGTACGGTTGTGCTAAGTGTCTATCCGTAAAACCTGGAGTTCCGATAGAGGAGACTGGAGGAGACAGGAGATGGCCACCAACCTGAGCGATCCGATCATGGGAACCGAGGTAGTGCCCCCGCCGGCAGCGGGCGGAGGGGACCTCCAGGAGCTGGCCAAGCGCCACCTGTGGATGCACTTCACGCGGATGGGCAGCTACGCCGAGCACGAGGTGCCGGTGATCGTGCGTGGCGAGGGGTGCTACGTGTACGACCAGCACGGCAAGCGCTACCTCGACGGGCTGTCGGCGCTGTACTGCGTGAACATCGGCCACGGCCGCGCCGAGCTGGGGGAGGCGGCCGCGCGCCAGGCGAAGGAGCTGGGCTTCTACACCAACTGGAGCTACGCGCACCCCCGCTCGATCGAGCTGGCGGCGCGGATCGCGAGCCTCGCTCCCGGAGACCTCAACCGCGTGTTCTTCACCTCCGGCGGCTCGGAGGCGGTGGAGAGCGCATGGAAGCTCGCGAAGGCCTACCACGCCGCCCGCGGCGAGCCGCGTAGGCACAAGATCGTCTCGCGCTATCTGGCCTACCACGGCACCTCGATGGGCGCGCTCACCGCCACCGGGCTGCCGCCGCTGCGCGAGCCGTTCGAGCCGCTGACGCCCGGGGGCAGGCACGTGGCCAACACCAACGCCTACCGCTGGAGCGAAGATCGCGACCCGCTGTGGGCGGCGGACGCGATCGAGGAGGCGATCCTGTTCGAGGGCCCGCACACAGTCGCGGCGGTGATCCTCGAGCCGGTGCAGAACGGCGGCGGCTGCTTCGTCCCGCAGGAGGGCTACTTCCAGCGCGTGCGCGAGATCTGCGACCGCCACGGGGTGCTGCTGATCTCCGACGAGGTGATCTGCTCGTGGGGACGGATCGGCCACTGGTTTGGCTGCGAGCGCTACGGCTACGCCCCCGACATGATCACCACCGCGAAGGGCATCACCTCCGCGTACGCGCCGCTCGGCGCGGTGATCGCCTCCGACCGCCTGATCGAGCCGTTTCTGCACGGCAACGCGATCTTCAACCACGGCTTCACCTTCGGCGGGCACCCGATGGCGTGCGCGGTGGCGCTGGCCAACATCGACGTGATCGAGCGCGAGGGGCTGTGCGAGCACGTGCGCGCACGCGAGGGCGAGTTCCGTGCGATGCTGGACAGCCTGCGCGACCTGCCGATCGTCGGCGACGTGCGCGGCGCCGGCTACTTCCATGCGATCGAGCTGGTGAAGGACAAGGAGACCAGGCAGACGTTTAGCGAGGAGGAGGCGGAGTACCTGCTGCGCGGCTTCCTCTCCGGCGAGCTGTACCGCCGCGGGCTGATCTGCCGCACCGACGATCGCGGCGAGCCGATCGTGCAGCTCTCGCCGCCGCTGATCGCCGACCGCGAGCAGTTCGCCGAGATCGAGGCGATCCTGCGCCCCGTGCTGAGCGAGGCGTGGGAGCGGATCGGGGATCGGTAGATGCTGACTGTTGAGGGTCTCGTCGCGGAGCTGGGCCTGAAGCTCCTAAGCGGCGAGGAGGCGGCGAAAGGGCACGTCCGCTGGGTGCACTCGACCGAGCTGCCGGACCCCACCCCGTGGCTGCGCGGCGGCGAGCTGCTGCTGAGCACCGGCCTGCAGCTGCAGAGCGCCAAAGCCCAGCGCGAGCTGATCGCGCGCCTGGCTGAGCACGAGATCGGGGGCCTCGGCTTCGGCACCGGCTTCGCCCACAAACGCCTGCCGCCCGCGCTGGCCGACGAGGCGCGCAAGCGGGCCTTCCCGCTGTTTGAGGTGCCGTACGAGCTGCCGTTCATCGCGATCACCGAGCGCGTGTTTGCGCAGCTGCTGGACGAGCGCTACGAGATGCTGCAGCGCAGCATGGCGGGGGACGTGCTGGCGGAGGCGTTGACGGGACGCCTCTACCCCGAGGAGCTGCAGGCGCGGCTGCGCCCCTTCGGGATCGGCGAGCGCGCGGCGGTGCTGGCGTTCGCGCCGCCGGACCCCGCGGTGGCCGCTCCGCTGGTCGAACGGATCCTCACGCACGAGGACCTGCGCAGCCTGGTGGCGATCCGCGCCGGCCTGCTGTGCGCCGTGGTCGACGGCGGTGGCGATCTGGACCCGATCGCGCTCGCTCGCAAGATCCGCGCCGAGCTGATCGCCCGCGTCGGCGGCGAGGTGCGCGCCAGCGCCAGCCGCGTGGCCCCGACGCAGTCGCTGCGCCTCAGCTTCCACGAGGCCCGCTGCGCGCTGGAGGCGCTGCGCCTGCAGAACGGCAACGGCGCGGAGGTGGTCGCCTCCTACGCCGACCTCGGCGCCTTCCAGCTGCTGCTCTCCCTCCAGGACGACGACGCGCTGCTGACCTACTGCCGCGGCGTGCTGGGCCCCGTGGAGGCGGGCGAGGGCGAGTACGGCGACGAGCTGCTGCGCTCGCTGGACGTGTTCATCGAGCACAACGGCCACTGGGAGAAGGCCGCCAGCGCCCTGTACTGCCACCGCCACACGCTGCGCTACCGCATCCGCCGCGTGGAACAGTTGACCGGCCGCGACTTCTCCACGGCGCGCGACCGGATCGAGTTCTGGCTGGCGCTACGCGGAAGGGAGTTGGCGCGATGAGGATCGGAGTCCCCAGCGAGGTCAAGTTGGACGAGTACCGCGTGGCGCTCACCCCCGCGGGCGTGCGCGAGCTGAGCGCGCGCGGGCACGAGGTGATTGTGCAGGCCGGCGCGGGCGAGGGCAGCGCGCTGGCCGACGAGGATTTCGTCGCGCAGGGCGCGCGGATCCTCCCCGATGCGCGCGCCGTGTTCGAGGAGGCCGAGCTGGTGCTGAAGGTGAAGGAGCCCCAGCCGGGCGAGGTGTCGCTGCTGCGCGAGGGGCAGACGCTGTTCACCTACCTGCACCTCGCGGCCGAGCCGAGCCTGACGCGCGGCCTGCAGGCCTCCGGCGCGACCTGCATCGCCTACGAGACCGTGGAGGACGCCCGCGGCAACCTGCCGCTCCTGGCGCCGATGAGCGAGGTCGCGGGCAAGCTGGCCACGCAGGCCGGCGCGTTCATGCTGGAGAAGCCGCTCGGCGGGCGCGGCATCCTGCTCGGCGGCGTGCCCGGCGTGGCGGCCGCCACGGTGCTCGTGATCGGCGGCGGCGTGGTGGGGATGAACGCGGCCATCATCGCGATTGGGATGCAGGCCGACGTGTTCGTGTTCGACCGTTCGATCGACCGCCTGCGCGAGCTGGAAGTGGCGTTCGGGGGGAGGGCCTCGACGGTCTACTCCTCCACGCTCGCGATCGAGGAGATGCTGCCGTCGGCCGATCTGGTGATCGGCGCGGTGTTGATCCACGGCGGCCGCGCCCCGCACGTGATCAGCCGCGAGCAGCTCGGCCTGATGCGTCGCCACGCGGTGCTGGTGGACGTCTCGATCGACCAGGGCGGCTGTTTTGAGACCTCGCACCCCACCACCCACTCCGACCCGACCTTCGAGGTGGATGGGATCACCCACTACTGCGTCGCCAACATGCCGGGAGCGGTGCCGATCACCTCGACGTACGCGCTCACCAACGCCACGCTCCCCTATGTGATCGCGCTCGCCGATCACGGCATCCAGGAGGCGCTGGAGCTCGACCCGGGTTTGCGTCTCGGATTGAATGTGCGCGACGGCCAGATCACCCACCCCGCGGTGGCGGAGGCGCTGGGCGCCACTGTATGACAACTCCAAGGAGGCGACGACGATGGCCACCCAGATCGAGACCCTGAGCAACTTCATCGATGGTGAGCGCGCCCCCTCCGACGGCGACACCGAAGCGATCCTCAACCCCGCCACCGGCGAGGAGCTGGCGCGGGCGCCGGTCTCCGGCGCGGCGGACGTGGACCGCGCCGTCAGGGCCGCGCGCGCGGCGTTCGAGGGCTGGTCGACCACCCCGCCGGCCGAGCGCGCGCGGGCGCTGCTCGCGATCGCGGATCTGATCGACGATCACGGTGAGGAGATCGCGCGTCTGGAGGCGCTCAACGCCGGCAAGCCGATCGCAGCGGTGACGAACGACGAGCTGCCGGTGATGGCCGACAACCTGCGCTTCTTCGCCGGCGCCGCCCGCTGCCTGGAGGGCCGCGCCGCCGGCGAGTACATGGAGGGCTACACCTCCTTCACACGCCGCGAGGCGGTGGGCGTGATCGGGCAGGTGACGCCGTGGAACTACCCGCTGATGATGGCGATCTGGAAATTCGCCCCAGCGCTAGCGGCCGGCAACACGGTGGTGCTGAAGCCGGCGGAGACCACCCCGATCACGACTGTGCGCCTGGCCGAGCTGGCCGCCGAAACGCTGCCGAAGGGGGTGTTGAACGTGGTCATGGGCCCGGGCCGCCCAACGGGGGAGGCGCTGATAGGGCACCCCGACGTTGACATGCTCGCGCTGACTGGCTCGGTGGACACCGGCAAGCACTTCGCGCGCACCGCCGCCGACACTCTCAAGCGCGTCCACCTGGAGCTGGGAGGCAAGGCCCCGGTGCTCGTCTTCGACGACGTCGCGATGGAGTCGGCCCTGGAGACGATCGCGGGCACCGGCTACTACAACGCCGGCCAGGATTGCACTGCCGCCACGCGCGTCCTCGCCGCCGAGCGCGTCTACGACGACGTGGTGGCCGGCCTCGCCGAGCAGGCCAAGGGACTCGTGATCGGCGACACGCTCGCCCCCGACACCACGCTCGGCCCGCTCAACTCCGCCCGCCAGCGCGAGCGCGTGCAGGGCTTCCTGGAGCGCCGCCCCGCCCACACCGAGGTGGTGACAGGCGGCAGGGCCCCCGAGCGCCCCGGCTTCTACCTACAGCCCACAGTGATCGCCGGGCCGCGGCAGGATGACGAGCTGATCCAGCGCGAGATCTTCGGCCCGGTTATCACCGTGCAGCGCTTCACCGACGAGCAGCAGGCGATCGAGTGGGCCAACGCCACCCGCTACGGCCTCGCCTCCTCGGTCTGGACCCGCGACGTGGGGCGCGCCCTGCGCGTCTCAAAAGCGCTGCGCTTCGGCTGCGTGTGGATCAACGACCACATCCCGCTCGTTTCGGAGATGCCCCACGGCGGCTTCAAGGAGTCAGGCTACGGCAAGGACCTCAGCGTCTATTCGCTGGAGGACTACACGGTCGTTAAGCACGTGATGGCCTCGCTGGGGTAGCTCGGCGGTGGCGGACGGGGTCGGGGTCGAACGAGATGCTGAGCTTGTCGACCTTCATAGGTGCAGAATACCATGGTAGTGACTACCGTGGTAGGGAGCTCGAAAATCGAAACGGCGGCACACGCAGCGGAACGCTGGCGCGGAGAGGGATGGCTATATGGGGTTGGGGATGTCCACAAACACGTGGCGCACCCCGAAGCGCTCGCTCAGGTGCTCTCCCACTCGTCTCACCCCGAACGTCTCGGTGGCGTAGTGGCCGGCGGCGATGAAGTGCACCCCCGCCTCGCGCGCCTGCGCCATCACTCGCTCGGCTGGTTCGCCGGTGAGGAAGGCGTCGGCGCCCGCTGCGATTGCGTCGGCGAGGTGGTCGGCGCCGCCGCCGGTGACGATCCCCAGCCGGCGCACCACCGCGGGGCCGCAGTCAAATGCCAGCGGCGCCCGCGCGGTGACCCGCTCCACGCGCGCCAGCAGCTCCGCCACAGGCAGGCCCCCGCCGGGGAACTCCGCCAGGCACCCGATCGGCGTGCCGCGGTGGGGGGCAAACGGTGCCAGCGGCTCTCCCCCCAACGCGCGCGCCAGCAGCGCGTTGTTCCCCACCTCTGGGTGGGCGTCGAGCGGGAGGTGGTAGGCCAGCAGCGAGATGTCGGCGGCAAACAGCACCCGCAGCCGCCGCGCCAGCGCGGCGTCGATCGGCCCCGGGCCCGAGCCCCAAAATAGCCCGTGGTGGGCCAGCACCAGCTCGGCCCCCTCCGCACGGGCGCGCTCGAACAGCTCCAGCTGGGCGCTCACGCCCGTCACCACCGTGGTCACCTCCTCCGCGCCCGGCACCTGCAGGCCGTTGGGGCCGTAGTCGGCGAAGCGTTCCGGCTCCAGCAGGCGGTTGAGCTCCGCCACGATGTCATGCAGCGGGGTGGGCATTGGGCGAGGATAGTTGGCGGGGCTGCCGGCGGGTTGGTTGCGGTGCGACCGGCGTTGGGGGTGCGAGGGGTGCGAGGCGGCGAGTGGGACTGCTGGGTGCGATGCAGGCGGCGTGGCGCGGTACCCGAGGCAAGGCGGGTTGGGCGTCGCGTTGTGGGATACTTCAACCTGCGTCGGGGCGTGGCGCAGCCTGGTAGCGCGCACCGTTCGGGTCGGTGAGGTCCCCAGTTCGAATCTGGGCGCCCCGATAAAAGCCCCGCAAATGCGGGGTTTTTTGTAGCCGTTCAGTCCTTTTGGTTTTGGGTCAGAGGAGGGCTGGGAGTGCGCCGCCGTTTTGGTGGGCGGTGTGGAGGTCGCGTAGGTAGGCGAGGAGGCTGCGGTGTTGTAGTCGGCAGGTGACGGAGGCGGAGAGGGATCGCTCGGTGAATCGTTCGCCCGCGTCGGACTGGTTGCCGTGGCTGAGCTTGCGGTGGATGCCTGGTCCGCGGAGCGCGCGCTCGGCGGCGTTGTTGGTTGGTGTGACGGCGGGGATGGCCAGGAATGGGATCAGACGCTCACGGTCTTGGTGCTCGCCGAATGCGTGCCAGGCATTGAACATCCGGTCGGTCAGGGCCAGGCCAGCCTGCCCGAACTCTTTCTGGAGGGCCAGTCCTTCGCTGTGGAAGCGAAAGTCGCGCTGTAGATGTGACCAGCATGCCTGTCGTTGCTCGGGGTCCAGGTGGTCATACGCCCACCAGCGATCGGAGGTCACGATCCCCTGGAAGTCGGGGCCGAGTAGCTCGATCAGCCGGTCACGATGACGATCGGCCACGATCCGGAAGATAGCCGCGTTCGCGGTAGCGGCGGCCCACATCGACCGGTTCTCCCCGGCGAGATACCACCCCGTCTCATCGACGTTGATCGCCCCAGACCCCAGCACCCCAGCCACAAGCCGCTCATGCGGGCCGGCTAATAGTGCGCAGGCGCGCTGGCAGATCTCATCGATCGCGCCGACGGAGACCCTGACCCCGAAGAGCTCGCC
Organism: uncultured Solirubrobacterales bacterium; assembly: GCA_963833205.1. GTDB lineage: Bacteria > Actinomycetota > Thermoleophilia > Solirubrobacterales > Solirubrobacteraceae > Palsa-744. The sequence continues at coordinate 623,935 of CAWHWZ010000001.1, forward strand.
CGCGAGCTCGCTCAGATCGCGGCGGGAGACCCGGTTACGTACGGTCAGCGCTACCAGCGCCGCCTGAAGGTTCGGCCCGAACGCGGACTCGCCGAGGACGCCCAGGGTGCCACGGGTCCGCGTCTTGCACCCCGGGCAGCGCAGCACCTGCGTGCGATGCTCGACGTACTCGACGGTGACCGGGGGCAGCTCAGCGACTTGATGGCGCCCGGCACCCCACCGCGGGACCTTCTCCACATCGGTGAACTCGCGCCCACAGCCCGAGCACTCGCTCGGATAGTGATCGACGATCTCGCTCATCTGATCCTCACCCAACAACCCGCGCCCCGAGCCACGATGACCGGGCTGACCGCCCGCCTTACGTCGCTCCCCACCCTTCTTGAGCAGCTCCTTCGTCTTCGCTCTAGCCAGCGCACGACGCTCCTGACGCGAGATCGATGTGTCCGCGGACGGCGCGACCGAGCTATTGCGCGAGCTCGCGGCGCCCTTGGCCTCGCACCCGCACGCGCTCCTCCAACCGCCCCTGCGCCGCCACCAGCCCCATCAAAAACTCCACGCACGCATCACGACCAGAGTCATAAACCGCCTCAGCCTCCGCCCGCTTCACACCCCAAAAGTTTGCCGCCCCCCGCCACCCTCCTCGTTATGGAAACCAAGACAACTGAACGGCTACTTATTTGGCTTGCGCGCCGCGACGCAAACCGCAGTCCGTATGACCAATGTGTGACCAAACGCGCTGGTGCTTGCCGTCTCGGACCGACAAGCGGCGGGGTTGGTCAGCACTGGTTTTCTTGCCGCTGGTTTGGCCAGAATGACGCCTGCTCAAAGCAGGTCAGCGATTACTGATTCGTTAGCCCGAAGCCGGCGAGCACCTGATGTGCGGAATCGCGAGGGTGGGTGCAGAAGCTCTGAAATGAGCCCACGGCTTTCGAGTTTCGTCCAACTCGAAAGCGCGCCCAGGCTCCGCGACGACGCCTCCTTCTGGGGCCAAAGGGGGAGTCGCGGCTCGTTCAAAATGGATGAGCGTGCAGGTCAGGCCACCCGATGTGCTCGCCTTCAGGGCTCGCAGCAGCGCGGGCTTGAGCCCACGCGCGAGAGCCGCGCGATCTACTGGGCTGCTGGGGCAGACTGCCCACAGAAGTGACGAGCTTTCTGTAGCGTTCTATTGCCATAGCAAGCTTTCTGTAGAGTTCTGTCCGCCGAAGTACGGGGCGGCTGACGATCCACTGGCGAGGGACACGCTAATGACCCACGGGGGACCAGGATCCATGCCGGAGGTGAGGCGAGGCGGCGCGGTGGGCATTCGACCCGTGGGCAGAAGCAGCTTGAGTGTAAGCCGTAGGGCGGTTGTCTATCTGGCTGTCGTATGCATCTCCGCGCTCTTTCTGGTGCCGACCAAGGCGGCCGCTAGCCTGCTTGCACCATCAAGCCTTGTGGATCAGTCGCAGCTGTCGGGTGACCCGCTTGCTCACCAGTCAGCGATCGCTCCGGCTGCGTGTACGGTCCCTGGCTCTCCTTCGCCAGCCGCTGCCACTGGAGGGCCGAATGACGCCGAAGTGAGCTGGTCTGCGGCTCCCGAAAACGGAACTCCGGTCTCCGGCTACATCGTGACGGCCTACGACGGAACCAAGCCAGAGAACGCCGTTGGAACCGAAAGCGGCGCCACGTCGGCCACGGTCACGGGCCTAGTGGCAGGCGTCACCTACACCTTCCAGGTCGCCGCCCAGAGTACGTGTGGCGCTGGCCCTTCCGCAACGACAAACTCTGTGACGCCGACGGGTGCTTCGTCTACTTATGCGTCGTCGGTGCTTGGGGATGGTCCGTCGGTTTATTATCAGTTGAGTGATTTGGGGGGTCCGTTTGCTGCGGACTCGTCGGGCCACGGGCTCGTCGGCCTCTACAACTATGACGTGTCCTTCGGGGGCCACGACGTCTTGGGTGACACTGAAAACCCGCTGGTCAGCGACCCACTGAATACCTCGGTGGCTTTTCTTCCTGGCGACTGCTGCAACTATTACAGTGGCATGGTGGACCCGTCCGCTACCGGACTACCCGGTGCAGGACAGCCTGTCACCGCCGAGATGTGGTTCAAGGCGAGCGGAACTGACACGTATCTCATGGATTTGTGGGGAGATCTCAACGTGTCGATACCTGTACAAAGCGCGGTGACGTTGTTGGTGAACGGCCTGGCTTTCACGACGCCATACCCGGTGACAGACGGCGCTTGGCACATGCTGGACGCGGTCGATGACGGTTCCCAGCTGACTGTTTATCTCGATGGTCTAGCGATTGGTTCGCAGAGTGTTGGTGCGACTGGTGGGGCTAGCAGCCTCGAGGTGGGTCGCAGGGGCAGAGGACCCTTGAGCCAGGTCGCTATCTACCCCAAGGCCCTGACCGCCGCCCAGATCGCAAACCACTTCACAGCAAGCGGAGATACCAGGCCGACGCAGCCGCCGACTGTGACTGCTTCCGCGGGCGCGAACCAGATGTCGGTGAGTTGGACGGCGTCTACGGCGATGGTGCCTACAGGGGAAGCTCAGCTGACTTCCTATCAGGTGCAAGCGGTCAAGCTCGACGGAACGGTAGCGGATGCGGTCGATGTGCCCGCATCGAGCACGAGTACGACTCTGTCTGGCCTGGCGGCAGGCGTCGAATACAAGGGCCGCGTCGTCGCGTATAACGGATTCGGGTCTGGTCCGGAACAGCTGTCGACATCTGTGACGCCGACGGGTGCTTCGTCTACTTATGCGTCGTCGGTGCTTGGGGATGGTCCGTCGGTTTATTATCAGTTGAGTGATTTGGGGGGTCCGTTTGCTGCGGACTCGTCGGGCCACGGGCGCGTCGGCCTCTACAACTATGACGTGTCCTTCGGGGGCCACGACGTCTTGGGTGACACTGAAAACCCGCTGGTCAGCGACCCACTGAATACCTCGGTGGCTTTTCTTCCTGGCGACTGCTGCAACTATTACAGTGGCATGGTGGACCCGTCCGCTACCGGACTACCCGGTGCAGGACAGCCTGTCACTGCCGAGATGTGGTTCAAGGCGAGCGGAACTGACACGTATCTCATGGATTTGTGGGGAGATCTCAACGTGTCGATACCTGTACAAAGCGCGGTGACGTTGTTGGTGAACGGCCTGGCTTTCACGACGCCATACCCGGTGACAGACGGCGCTTGGCACATGCTGGACGCGGTCGATGACGGTTCCCAGCTGACTGTTTATCTCGATGGTCTAGCGATTGGTTCGCAGAGTGTTGGTGCGACTGGTGGGGCTAGCAGCCTCGAGGTGGGTCGCAGGGGCAGAGGACCCTTGAGCCAGGTCGCTATCTACCCCAAGGCCCTGACCGCCGCCCAGATCGCAAACCACTTCACAGCAAGCGGCGCGCCATCAGCCGGTCCTCCCGCTGGCATGTCAGAGCTCTTCGGGGACGTAGTGTTCGGCGGTGCCGGCGCTGCCGAAGGTGCGCGGATACAAGTCTGCCCTACCTCTGGTGCGGCATGTATCACCGATCCGCAAGCTACCGACTCGCTCGGCTGGTATCGCATGCTTGTGCCCACTGGGACGTACACCATCACCATGTTCCCCCCAGCTGGCTCTCCCGACGGGCCCAGGACGATCGGGCCGCTGACGCTCCCTCAGGCGCCCTTCGATCTGAACGTGACATTTTCCCCACCGGGCGGTCTTCCAGAAGGCGCGAGCTTGTCATCTCCAGGCAGAGGCATGCAGGAAAAGGTAGTACCCGGACTGAACTGGGGCGAACCAAGCACGTACTCTGTGTCTGGGTGCAAGAACGGGTTTGGCTCGCTCGACGTTCAGGGGGCTAATTCATCTACAGGTCAACCCGAAAACGTCCCGACCACCCTTGTCGAGACCCCCAGCGGCTCTGGTACCTATGTGGCACAGATACCCCCGCTTGCACCGATGCACGGTAACGCCACCTTCAGTCCACTCATCGCATGCCCCGAACATAGCGCTCTCGTACCGAACGGAGGCACCTCTGCTGGGGGGACGCAAGTGCTGCTAACAGGCTCGGGCTTCACGGGCGCGACAGCGGTGTCGTTTGGCACCCAGGCTGCCAAGTCTTTTGAAGTCGTGGATGATCACCTCATTGTGGCGGTCAGCCCTGCGGGAGCTGGAGATGACGAAGTTAGCGTCACGGCCTCGGACGCCCACGAGATCTCAGTAGGAGACTTCTCATACTTTGGCGTTACGCGCCTCGATACGACCAGCGGAACCGCCGAAGGTGGCACATCTGTTGCGATCCATGGTTACGGATTCACCAATGTGAAGAGCATCGTGTTCGGGATCATGCCTGCCCAGTCCTACACCGTCGTTAGCCCGACCGAGGTGGACGCAGTGGCGCCGCCTGGGATTGGCACGGTCGACGTGCAAGTCATCAATGGCGTTGCGCCGTCGGACGCTGCTGCTTCCGACATGTTTGTTTACCAAAACGGCCCGACTGGCTCCTCGAGCATCAACGAGGGCACAGGCCCGGCCGCGATACAGAGCTATGCCGCTGAGGTGGCCCCTTATTGCCGCGGGCTGTTCATTCAGTCTGACCCAGCGCTCTGCGCAGTTATCGGATGGATTCGGGACAACATTGTCGGACCTCTCCTTCCGGGACCGCCAGGGTCGGGCAACCCACTGCTGGATCTAGCTGGCCCGGCGTTCGCGGCGATCACTCAGTTCTGCGACTACTACCTTGCTGCGGCATGTTCGGCCGCAGTAGATGCCGTCGTGGGCGGGGCCGCAGAGGTAGCAGCGCCGGCCATTCTCGGAGTAATCGTTGGGATCGGCATCTACGAGGGTCTCAAGAAGTTGTGCGGCTGGCTCGGTAGCGGAGGTCTGTTCGGACTCTGCAACCTGTATATCGACCCGAGCGGCACCGTCGTCGACACCAAGGGCAATCCGATCAGCGGGGCGACTGCGACGTTGCTCGAACAGCCGCTAGCGGCCGATCCTTTCACTCCGGTGGCGCCTTCGAGCGGAGCCATTGAACCCGCCGAAAACCCTGAGACAACCGGCGCATCGGGACAGTTTGACTGGAATGCACTGGCTGGCACTTATGAGGTGCAGGCGTCAGCCTCAGGATGTCACGCGCCTGGGGAAGCAAGCCAACCGAATGTATTCACATCACCGTTCGTGCTGCCGCCACCCGCCGTTGGACTGATGTTGACGCTCGAATGCCCGGGCGGAACGGTACCCACACCAAGGGTGACGGGCCTGTCGGTATCGGGCGGTGCGACCGCCGGAGGCAACGTGGTCGATATTCTCGGCGAAGGCCTGACGGTCGTGACCTCCATTCATTTCGGAGCCAACGCGTCAGTCCGTGTACAGCCGCTGTCGCCGTATGCGGTGGCGGCGATCGCGCCTGCGGGCGGCGGCACGGTGGATGTCACGGTGTCGGGCCCAGGCGGCACCAGCACAACGGCTGAAGATGACCACTACACCTACTTTGCGCCGGTGGTGACCGCAAACAGCCCCGTGGTCGACTCGGTAGGTCCCAATAGCGGACCGCTGTCGGGTGGGACGGTCGTCACCATCAAGGGAAGTCACCTTGACGGTGCGTTCTCTGTCGCATTCGGCGGAACCGCGTCCACGCAGGTAACCCCTATATCTGGAAGCGAAGTGCAGGCCGTCGCCCCGGCTGCCGCCTTCGCGGAGCGGGTGGACGTCACCGTGACGACAGCCTCGGGCGGCTCCGCGCCCACCCTCGCGGACAGCTTCACATACGGGTCGCCGCCTCCGCCCGTGGCGACGAGCGTGACGTTCACACCATCGCCTAACCCCGTGACGGCTGGGCAGACGGTCGGGCTGACGGCTGTCGTGACCCCAACCGACGGCGGCGGAACCGTCGCGTTCTACGCTGACGGGTCATCCACACCGATCAGCGACTGTGGAGCACAGACACTCAGCCAGGTAGGCGCAAGCTATCAGGCGACGTGCTCGACGGCAGGCCTCCCGGCCGGGAGCCACAGTCTCAGCGCAACCTACTCCGGCGATGCGAGTTACGCCGAAAGCTCCGGCTCGGCGAACCTATCGGTCAGCAGGACGCCAGAATCGACCGGCGGCGGTGGCAACCCGCAAGCCCAGACAGGGACAAAAACCGCTACGTCCACAGCAGCGTCCGGCCGTGTGTCGCTTGCCGGGTCCACCATCACCGTTCACGGCCGCGGGGCAGCATCAATCAGACTCACCTGTACGGGCACCGGTGCATGCAGCGGCAAGCTGACTCTCACCGCCCAGCGCACCACCAAGAAGGGCAAGAAGAAGCACACCAAGACACAGACCGTCGGGACGGCCAGCTTCTCGATCCCTGCGGGCAAGACCGCGACCATCAAGCTCGCGCTCAACGGGACCGGGCGCGCGCTCCTGAGCGCCGCTCACGGGCATCTGAACGCCAGTCTTACGATCCTCAACTCCTCGCCGTCCCCTGCCGCCACGCACACCGCAAGCGTCCACCTTGCGCTGCAGAAGGCAACCAAGACGAAGAAGGGCAAGAAGTAAGTCCCCTGACTCCAGAGTCTGTTGGGCCTCGGTCACCACGTCGCCTCCTATCCATACCCTCTCGCGCGCCACACTCTCAGAGAACCACGAGCACGCGAGCGACGTCTCTTACCTTGGTCCGATCGTCCGTCAACGAAGGGCTTCCACCGCTGAACTCGATCGTGATCGCGACAACGCAGCGGAGCGCGTCTTAAGACAGGCCCCGCTGCCTCCTCGCCTCTGGCCGGTACCGCGACGCCGACAAACTGGCCGCTTCCGCTCCGCGAGGTGATAGCGGCAGTCTCAGCCAAGGTCGAGATCACCGCTGCATCGGACGACAAGGGGGTCTGGGGTGACGCTCTCGCGAGCGGTACATGCGACAAGTGTTAGACACCGACTACGATGGCGGCCTCCGACTACGGTGGCGGCCTCTACCGAAACGCCAAGGAATGATCGAGCCGGTGTTTGCGCAAACGAAGTCCAACCGCGGGATGGGCCGGTTCCGAAGACGCGGGCGCTCCGCGGTGCAGACCGAGTGGCGGCTCATCAACGCCACCCACAACATCCTGAAGCTCCACAAACACCAGTTGGCGCTCGCCGCCGCCTGACAGGAGGGTGGGCCCCACCCAAATCGTCGTCCCCGGCAACCCCGACACCGCAGAAACGCGGTGCGACACGCATTTACGCGACACCCTCGCCTGTGTAAGCGAGCGTGTGGCGGTCTTCGGTCGGCGCCATCGCGGCCCGCCCTGAGCATGAGTGGCGTCGAAGTCACCCTGATACCCGCGGTTTGCCGATGGCCTCTCGGGTAGGCGCTCACGACGGGGAGGCAGTGGATCTGTGGATGTGCGGCCATCGTTCGCTCGAGGGTCGGCGCAGAGCCGACATCTGAGGGCCTCGATACGGTCAGGCTGTGACGCTGACACAGCTTCAGGCGGGCGCTGGGCATGAGTTTCTTTTCCATTACACCGACGCAGGGCGGGCCGACGCGATCATTGAGGAGCGGTGTTTCGTCGCCGGTCCGGGGGCGGCGCGGGGGTTTGGGATCTACGCGACGGACATTGCGCCAGCGGGGGTGGAGACGATCGAGGATGTCATCGTCCACTGTTTCCGGGGCGATGCGACGCTGGCGGAGGTGAGCCACGCGGTTGCGGTCCGGCGCTCAGCCGGCGACCTGCAGTTCGAGCAGACCGACGACCCGTACCAGTGGGTTCTGCCTACTGGGAAGCTCGAGCTGGTCCATATCGAGGGGATCTACGTCGCGACCGTTCAATTCAACGGCAGCCGTTGGTTGATCCTCGATGAGGACTGACAACCACTTGTAAGTGGCTGTGCTAGGATGAGCGGCGTGGCCAGAGCCGGACAGAACAGCGCCGTGAAGCAGCCGGCGCTTCGCCGCGTGAGCATGAGCCCCGCGAAGGTCTCACCGGAGCGTCGGGAGCGCCTGGGCCAGGCTCGCGTGCTGCGCGACCCGCGCGTGCGCGCGCTGTGGCCGCGGCTGAAGCGCCGCCAACAACAGGTGATCCTCGATCCGGGCGCGGCGGTCGGTCACCGCTACCCGCTGAGCAGCGGCGAGATCGCCCGGCTGACGGGGATGTCTGAGCGCCAGGTCAGGTATTGGGCTGACCACGGGCTGATCGCGCACTGGCGCAAGGGCAGCCGGCGCCTGTTCGAGACGGTCGGGCTGATCACGGCGTTCTCGATCACGAACGCAAGCCAGCACGAGCTCCAGTTCTACCGCGGTCTCATGGAGGACCCGGTCGTCAAGCTCACCGCGAAGGTTGGGATCCTAACGAGCGTGCTCGCATCCCGGCTCGAGGGCATCGAGAAGAGCGAAGCAGAAGAACTGACCGCGCCACTTGCTGAGCTGACGCACCGCTGACCTCCAGTCGCGCGCTGGAGCACTACGATCAGCCAACGCGCACGGCCCGCGGAGCACCGGGCGGCCGGGTGGCGGCTGTGTTTGGTCATACAGCCCATTTGTATGCCCAAACCCTCCTGATCCGTGCCGATATCCACCCGTCGTCTGCACCCCGTTGCCCACACAAAGCTGTAAGCGTTCAGTTGGTTGGGGGTTCAGGTGAGTAGCGGGACGGGGTCTCCGCGGGCGTGGGCGGTGAGTGTTTCGTTCACCGGCCTGGATCAATCGTGGCTTGTGAGGTTTCTCGAACACCGGATAGCGGATAGGAGGGTCCTGCGCCTGATCCAGAAATGGCTCAGGGCAGGAGTGATCGAGGACGGGTCCTGGACGGCTAGCCCGGAGCGTGCAGTAACGACCGCGCCCCCGGGGTGAGCGGGGGCGCGGAAACGTCCGGTTGAGCAGGGATCCTTGGGCTTGTCGAAGGTCCTTGATCCCGAGCTTGGAGGTCACCTTGAAGGTGATGCGTGATGGACGCCCGGTAACCGTAGAAGTCACGTCGGACGGAGCGGGCTTGGTATCGCATGCGGGTACGGCGCTCGTGGCGCAGGTCGCTGAGAAGGTGGGGCTCACGGCGGCGCTCTCGCGGGAGCTGGCTGAGGTCAAGCAGCGGCGTCGCGGCCATGACCCGGGCAGGGTGTTCCGCGATCTCGCGGTGATGCTCGTCGACGGCGGCGAGTGCGTCTCGGATCTCGGGGTGGTCCGTGAGCAGGACGCGTTGTTCGGGGCGGTGGCGTCGGACTCGACAGCGTTTCGGATGATCGACCGGATCGCTTCTACGCCGGGGCTGCTGGATGCCCTGCGTGTCGCGCACGCGTGTGCGCGGGAGCGGTTCTGGGAGCTGCACGGCGCGCCTGAGCGATTGACGCTCGATATTGACGCCACGCTGATCACCGCGCATTCGGAGAAGGAGAAAGCGGCCGGGAACTACAAGGGCGGTTATGGGTTTCACCCGCTGCAGGTCTACCTGGACGAGACCAGGGAGGCACTCGGTGGCCTCTTGCGCCCAGGGAACGCCGGCTCGAACACCGCGGATGACCATGTCGCGGCGCTGGACTTGGCGCTGGCGCAGATCCCGGCCCGGTACGTGGAGGCTTTGGAGATCTTGGTGCGCGCGGACACGGCTGGCGCTACGCATGGTCTCGTTGACTATTGCCGCGAGGCACGGATGCGCTTCTCGATTGGCTACGAGCTGACCGAGAGGGTTCGCGCCGCGATCCTCACGATCCCAGGGGATGCGTGGATAGGAGCGCTCGACCAGGACGGGTCGGCCCGCAAGAATGGCGAAGTCTGCGAGATCACCGGCATGGTCGACCTGTCGGCGTGGCCCGAGGACTCCAGGCTGATCGTGCGCAGGGAGCGCCCGCACCCGGGAGCGCAGCTGTCGTTCACCGACCACGACGGGTACCGCTTCCAAGCGATCCTCACCGACCAAGCCGACGAGGACATCGCCGTCTTGGAGTGCCGCCACCGCCAGCACGCGCACGTCGAGGACCGCATCCGTGACGACAAGGACACCGGCCTGTCCAAGTTCCCGTTCAAAGAGTTCGCGCTCAACGAGGTGTGGCTGGAGATCGTGATGCTCGCGCACGACTTGATCGTCTGGACCCAAGCACTCGTCCTCGACGGGGATCTCGCCAAGGCCGAGCCCAAGCGACTGCGCTACCGGCTGCTGCACGTCGCTGGGCGCCTCGCGTTCTCCGGGCGCCGCGCAAAGCTCCACCTCCAAGACACATGGCCGTGGGCGGCCGAGCTCCTCGCGGCGTTCCAGAAACTCAAAACGCTTCACGCCGCGAGCGGCTGACAACAGCCGCCAGCCCCCCGCCACCACCCAGAAGACCACCCGGCCACCCGGCCGTAATCACCGCTGCCCCGAAACGGGCCGAGCGCACGCCCCGCTCCCGCAAGAACTCATCACAAACAACGCCACCCAACCCGATCACCGATCAACAAACGACTGACCCACCAAAACAGCCACTCGCAGTCACCCTCACGCGCTTATTGCACGTTCCGGGCTAGTGACGAGGGGGCACCACAAGGGGCGTCAGTTTCGCCGCTCCTGATGAATGTCTACCTGCACTACGTTCTTGACTTGTGGGCCGAGCAGTGGAGGGGCCGCCACGCTCATGGTGACGTGGTCATCGTGCGCTGGGCGGACGACTTCATTGTGGGCTTTGAGCATCGTGATGACGCCGAGCGGTTCCTGGCCGACCTGCACGAGAGGTTCGCGCAGTTCGCGTTGGAGCTGAACGCCGAGAAGACGCGCCTGATCGAGTTCGGACGGCCTGCCGCCCGGGACCGCCAAGCGCGTGGACTCGGACGGCCTGAGACGTTCGATTTCCTTGGCTTCACGCATATCTGCGGGAAGACGCGGAAGGGACGCTTCATGCTGAAGCGCAAGACGATCACCAAACGGATGGCGGTGAAGCTACGCGAGGTCAAGGCCGACCTGATGCGACGCCGTCATCTGCCGATCCCCGAGCAGGGGCGCTGGCTGGCAAGCGTAGTGCGGGGACATCTCGCCTACTACGCGTGCCAGGCAACATCGACATGGTGGTGGCCTTCCGAACCCAGGCGACCCGGCACTGGTACAGGGCGCTTCGGCGTCGTAGCCAGCGCACGAGTCTGACCTGGGAGCGGATGAACTGCCTCTCAATCCGATGGCTCCCACCCGTCCGCATCATGCATCCCTGGCCCGACGCGCGGTTCAACGCCAAAACCCAAGGGAGGAGCCCAGTGCGGTAGTCCCGCACGCTGGGATCTGCGCGGGGGGCCGCCAGCAACGGCGGTCCCTACCGCGATCACAAAGCTGCCGATTTGCAGGGTATTTGTCGTAGCGGCTGGGTTCGCAAGCCATAATTCGGGTCGGTGAGGTCCCCAGTTCGAATCTGGGCGCCCCGATAAGTTCAAGTAGGACGAGCCCGCACGAACACAGACGATTGGGCCAGTAAATACGGGCTTTGTGGGGAGCCAGATCGTATGAGTTCGTGCGGGTTCGCCGGTTTGTCCGTTGCAGATCCGTTGCAGCGGACCCAAAATCCGTTGCAGATCCGTTGCAAGGCGGGTCGCTTGAGATCACGCGCGAGTTCTCTGTTCTGAACGCCCCAGCCACGACAGCCGAGAAGCCGTAGGCAAGCAGAAAGTTCCGCCGACAGCTCTGCTCTGATCGCGGCCAAGTCAAGACAATCGAGTGGCCGGACGAGTGTTAGAGCACCCGCCCGGCCGTGTAGCACCGAAGATCACGCCTTCGATGCCACAGGACCACCGTAGCTCTCGGCGGAGACGGTCCTGCGACGCACCGTGCGTGTGCTTTTCGGTGCCCGAAAGGAGCCCGAATGAGCGCAATGTCAATCGAATCTGAGGCGAACGCCTGTCTCGACCAGGCCGTGCTCCAGATCATGCTCGACAACGAGCGGCAGCGACCCATCTCAGAAGCCGAGGTCGCGCGCATCGTCAGCACCCCCGGCCACGTCCCGGCCAGCCTCAAACGCCTGCGCGTAGCTGGCCTCATCCACCGCTGGAACGACCTGGCGACCGCGACGCACGCGGCCGTCTACTACCACGAAATTACGCAGCACACAGACCCCGATTCTCGGCACGAGCACGTCTGGGACAGCGCGGTCCTCGAAAGCCTGATCGTGCGCGGCAACGACGGGCAGGGACCGCTCACCGTCGAGCAGCTTTGGCACGCGTTCGGCGCGAAGAAGAAGCACAAGAACTCCATCATCGACGCGCTGGACCATCTGGAAGCCGCTGGGTTGATCGAACGCCGTGCCGGGCGGTCGATCGCCTCAGAGGTCGCCCAAACCCTCGACCGCGTTTTGTCGCTCTGAGGAGGGGGATCAGATCATGCGTATAACTGAGCTTGACCTGAGTCCCGCCGCTCGCCTGTGCTTGGAGGTGGCCGACATCTACGAGGTTGACCGGCTTCTTGAGCATGGGACGGGACGGCTGATCCAGCGCCCCGAGTTCAGCAAGGGCGCGGAGCTATATGAAATCGTCTGCGCGCTACACCGTCGCGGTCTGACGTTTTCACGGCCGGGAGGGCACATACAAGGGGAGCGCGAGCTTGAGATGTTCCGACTACGGGCGGTCGTGGGGCTCTCCCTCGATGAGATTGCCGAACGGTTCAACCTCAGTCGCGGGCGAGTCCATCAGCTCCTTCGCCTGCACTTCCGGCTGGATGCAGTACCACCCGCGACGCGAGCGCACCGGCCGCAAGCGACTTGCCACCGTCCGCACACGCTCAAGGACCGTCACCGGCTATATCTCTTGGCGCGCGTGGCGATAAAGCGCTACTACCGCAGACCGATCACTGTCGATGACGTAGCGAAGGCGCTGGCGAGTTCCCCCAGGCAGCTCCAGCGCGTCTACTCGCAGTTCAGTGACAGCACCTTCCACGAAGACCTCACGGCCCGCCGGATGGACGCCGCAGTCGAGCTGCTGTCACGGCCCGCGATCCCCGTGCAAGACGTGGCGCGCCGGGTCGGATACTGCCAGTCCTCGCACTTCGCCCGCGCGTTTCGACGCCGCTACGGCGTATCACCATCCGACTTTCGGGCCAAGTCGTGCCGCGCAACGCATCACAACGGCGTCGGTGCTCAGCTACTCCTGACCGAGCGACTACACGAGGAGTACGACTCGTGCGTGGGCCGCGTGTATACCGATGCGGCGGACGCTAGCTTTGCCCGAGTAGCGGCAGCGGCCGGTTAGCTTGAGTCTAGTTCGTCAATGAGCAGGCGGACTCGGCGGGCTATCTCGTCGCGGGTGGCGCGTACCTCGGCGATCGGGCGGCCGGCTAGATCGATGCCAAGCTCGGCCATGACTTCGACTACCTCGGGGTGGACGTGATCGGCTGGGGTGGTGCCGCCGGCCGGCCGATCGCCGTGTCCGCTCGCTCGTGGGGGGGACTGCATAGCTGACCTGACCCCTGTCGAGGCGTGCTGCGCCCAGAGCAGCAGGGACGTGATGCGAGCCCGAGCGGAAAGCCGAGTGCTACGGCGAGCACCACGGCGCCGTGTGCGCGTGCGCCGCCGCTCGCAAGGGCCGGCGCCCATCCGAGAGGCGCGTTTTTATGAGCCGTACTGCTCAGCGACGACCCGCGGAATCAGCGCCTCATGAGTGCTCTCGATACCAAACGTCACGCTGACCACCTTGAAGTAAGTGCCTTGCAGTTCTATGAGGTCTCCAGCGACGGGCACACGGCCAAGGTCAACCGTGAAATCCTGCGCCTCGCCGTTCTCGATCAGATGCACGTCCACCTGAGCCATGCCCTGAATCCTACCGTCAGATCAGATTCACGAGCGGCTGAGGCGTGCCGACCGTCGGTGGCCGACCTTGCCGAAGCTGAGACGGTGCTCGACCTCGGCTCGGGCGCTGACGTGCTCATATCCGCACGGCGGGTCGGCCCGGACGGGAAGGCGATGAGTTGCCCGCCCGACAGCGTATTTCAATGATTATCGATCGGCCGAGTGGGGACTACAGCGCAATCGCCCTACGCTCCGCGTGGGGTCAGACGCGTGAGGTGCTGGCCGGGCGTTCTACGAAGCCGTGGTCGCCAATCTCATACCAGCGGTCACGCGGCCCGTCGAAGATGTTGGCCGGCAGGGGAGTGCCGTCGAACGCTCCGCCGAGCCCGGAGAGGTCAAAGACCTCGACCCACTCATATTCACCTACGGGTATCCGTCCTTCGCGCTCGGCCGCGTTGACCGCTTTTAGCGACTCGATCGCCCGTTCTCTGCGCTCCGCCGGGGATGGTTGGCCGACTGGTCTACGGGCCGCGAACTCGCTGTCAACGAAGTCCCTCTCATGGGATCGCGCATGGATGACGACCACGGCTGACAGATAGGGGTGGGGGTTTGCTGGGCCTGCGGGGGTTGGGACGCTCAGCGCACCGACCCCGGATGAGACTCGGCGTGCGGAGCTTGGCCCGCCACCGAGCGGGACCACGATGGAGTCGGTAGTTCCGAACAGCGACCGCGTCATGTCGTCGGCGCCGAGCGGCACGTGCTTGTGGTGTGGGTTGGCGAGGGCCACGACCAGCGGCAGACCTACGTCCTTGAACGGGCGAAGCTGCTCACGAGCTGCTGTCTGCACGGCGTCGGCGAGCGTGCCGAAAATCTGCTCACCGGAGAACGACGCAGTCCGCTGGCCGGCTGGGATTGAGTCCAGTGGCGATGATCGCCACTCCTTGATCTCGCAGATGGCCAGATTTTCGAGGGCACGACTGATGAGCCGGTCGGGGTTCTTGGCGGTGTCTACACCGAAGCGCTCGCGCCAGTCGATGTCGCCTTCGCCGATGTAGCCGTGGGAGGCCAGATAGGCGTCGAGGCGCTTCTCGGACTCGGTTGGTGGATTCGCCATTAGACGCTCAGGGTCGCATAAGCCTCGGAGACTGGCCGTAGACCTGCTGAGGGATGGGTTGCGTGCCTATAGCCCGAGTCCAGTCTGCCGAAAAGTCCTGAGAACAAGGGGACGTTGATCGCGTATGCGCTGGAACAGCCGCCGCTCCGGTACGGGGCCGTCGTCGGCGACGGCTTCTTTGCCCCTGGACGAAACTTCTTGTCGCGCTGAGGAGCCAGCCTGCATTAACGGGGTGATGGCGAGTTCTGAGTCCGCAGCGATCCCCCGCCCCACTGGGCTGCCGCTGGTGCGGCGTGGTCACGCGCGCTGGCTGGTGCGTGCTCCCGGCCAGCGCGGCGCGCTGTCCCCGGAGGAGGCGGCACACGCCTTGAATGCCAAGCGCGCAGAGCTTCGCAAGCGCCTTGACTGGCGGCGGGACGTGGCCGGGTTGCCGGAGCATGTGCGGGACGAGCTCGTGGACGAGGCGATCGGCCTTGTGGTCATGTCGAGCAAGCCGATCCGCGATGAGCAGCACCTACAGGGCGCGTTCTGGGCGTCGATCGGCTACCTGCTCATGGCGCACCGCTCGGGTCGCCGGGACTTGCACGTCGGGTCGCGCCGCCGCGTGGAGTTCGAGCCCGTCGCCGAAGTGCTCCCCGGCGATGACGACGAGCCGTTCGATCTCGTGGCCGCGCAGGAGCGGATCGCCACGGCCGCCGATCTCATGGCGCAGCTCGACCCGTTCGAGCAGCGGGTGATGGCGGTGATGGCCGCGCACGGACTCGGCGTCAAGCGCGCGGCGAAGGCGATGGGCGAGCCGATCAAGACCGTGCTCGCTGCGTCGCGCAGCGCGCAGCGAAAGCTCGATCAAGTCGCGGCGATCACCGCCGCCGGTCGTTTGTGCGACTACCGCCAGCCGGCGATCCACGCGCACGCTGAGGGGACCGCCCACGCCGAGCAGGAGACGGCGGCTAGGGCGCACCTCGCGGCGTGCGGCGGCTGCCGCTCGTCTTACGCGACGCTGTTGCGGGAGATGCGTGCCCGCGAGTTCCAGCGCGCGGCGAGTGCCGCGTTCCTGCCACCGCCGATGCTCGCGGTCGGGGTGCATGGCCGCTGGATCGAGCGGGTGACCTCGCTGCTCTCCACGGGTCGCGCGCCGGGCGGGACCGCGACGGCTGAGCGCACCGCCGGGGTACTCGGCGGTGGCGGGCTAGTCAAGGCTGCCGCCGTAACCTCGGCGATCGTGGTCGCTGGTGCCGGCGTCGGCGCGAAAGTCGTGCACTCGCTCGAATCAACCGCGCCGGTCCACCACCATCACAAAGTCACCGCCCACCCAGCAAGCGCGCCCGACGCGGGCATCGAGCCGACCACCACCACCACCATTGCCGGCGGGCTGACCTCAACGCACACAACTTCACCGAAGGCTGCCACCAAAACGCCCACGCGACACCACTATGTATCGCCGCCGAGCAAGGATCTCGGTTATCTGGCGATCGGCGGGAGCGCGGGCGGTGGCAGTTCCCAACCATCTACGTCTGTAGCAACCGCAGCGTCAACGTCGTCTAACGGGTCAGGCAGTGAAGCCCCCACACCGTCACATAGCGGCGGCGGGACGAGCTTGGGCTACCTCGGACGCTGAGTAACCCAACACCACTGGAAAGGAATCCAAGACCAATGACCACCCGACTCATGCACCGACTCTCTAGCCCCGGTCGCCTCGCTGCCGTCTCGCTCCTGGCGATCGTGCTGCTCATGCTGGGCTGGGCGCTTATCGCCCCGATCCCTGCAAACGCGGGCGAGTGGGCGCAGGCCACATGCTCAGACGGTGGCGAACCCGTCTCAACGGAAGGGTGGGCGCCCGGCACTGTCGGCGGCTATCTCTCCATCGTTGAACCAGGTAATACCTGCGCACAGGTAGGAGGCTCGCTGTCGCTGCGGGACGAAGTTGGTTATCAGCTTCCCAATAGTGGGCCGATGTGGGTGTACAGCGCCCCGGCGTACTCCACGATCCAAGGCGGATCGATCACGCTGAGCCTGGCAAGCCCTGGCGGACAGGCATACCTCTCCACACCGAATAACTCAACCGATGTGGGAGAACTAGTGGTGATGTGCACTGAACTGTGCAAGACCGTCAAAGAAAACACGCTCACGGACTATTACCACGGCGGTTCGCGGCTAGACGCAGTCACCGAGTGCATCCCGCCGTCAGGCAATGAATATTGCTCAAGTGGTCTTGACGCACAAATGAACATCAAGAGCGCAACGATCTTGCTCGCCAACGAAGCGAAGCCGACCGGAACGGGATTCACTGGGACGCTGCTGAACAATCCGGCGAGCGGCACAGCCAGTCTGAGCTTTACGGCGCGCGACGAACATGGCCCCGGCATTTACCGCGCGACGGTGCAGATCGACGGCCACACCATTTGGTCCGGCACCCCAGACCTCAATGAAGGCGAGTGTGTGGCACACGGCACCTACGAAGGTGCATTGAAGTTTCGCAACCAACAGCCTTGCCCACAGGAAACCAATGTTCATACCGAAGTACAGACAGGTACGCTCGCTGAAGGCCAGCACCAGCTCAAGGTCGAAGTCGAAGACGCAGCCGGCAACAAGGCGACCGTGTATGCAGGCACGATCACGATCGACAACCAGCCGCCCGCCGCCACGCCGGTCGCCGCGCCCCCGTTGCCCGAACGGGGTCCGTGCAACGGTACTCCGTGCGACGAAGCCGCGAAACTCGCCGCCGCCGCAGGTGAGGCCAAGACCATTACCCGTGCGCTCGGGCACACGGAGGTCACACTCACGGGCCGTCTCACGAGCCCGACGGGGACGCCGATCAAAGACGCACAGGTGAAGCTCCTACAGCAGATCGTCGGCTCGGCAGCCGTGACACAGATCGCCAGCACGACGACCAGCGCTAACGGCTCGTGGTCGCTCAAGGCTCCGGCCGGCGCGTCGCGGCTGCTGCAAGTCGCCTTCTACTCGCACACGCTCGACACCATTCCGGCATCGACCCTCGCCTTCCACGAGAACGTGCGGGGCGCGGTGTCGATGCACGCACCCCGGCGAGCGTGGCTCGGCCGTGCGCTCGTGTTCACCGGCCAGCTCCCCGGTGGGTATGTACCTGCTGGCGGCGAGTCGGTACAAATGGAGATTTTCTACAGCGGGCGATGGCGCACGATCGAAGTGCTGCCGACCAATAGCGCCGGGCGATGGTCATACAAATACGTGTTCACGCTCGGCGCGGGAGCTTCATATCTCTTTAGAGCCGTGACAGTTCCGAACGGCGCGTATCCGTTTATGAGCAGTCAGAGCAAGCCGGTACGTGTAAAGGTCGAACGCTGATGCTCGGCGACATCGTCTCGCCGATCTAGGCTGTAGCGTGCGGGGCATGGGTTGGTGGCTGAAGCGCGTCTATTGGACGAAGGAGCGCGACGACGCGGATCACTGGAGGACTTGGGGACAGCTAACTGACCCGCCTGGACGAGACTCCGATTGGTGGGAGCAAGAGGGGCTACCCAAGCCTGGTGAAGCGAACCCGCGTCACGGCCCGCGTTACCAAGAGGGAGACCTCGTCGTCGTCTGTATAGCGGGATCGCGGGGCTGTCCGGGCGACCTCGTTCGTAGATGTCCCGCGATCTATAAAGTCGTGGCCGCGCCACGGTGGGACCCCGATGGTGTGGATTCAGGCTTGCCAGATGATGACGAGTGGGGGAAAGAGGGTGATCGCTGGGGCGTGATGACTGAAGTGTCGTGTATTCACGCGGTCAACTCTGAAGACGGGCCATACCCTGAAGCATTTGGTGCGGAGCTGCGGCCTGGCAGTCGCTCACCCCATATAGGGCTCGACGACTTGATTGGGCAGGAAGCCAAACGAGTCCTCGAACAAATCGAACACGGAGATACCGCGCCAGCGCCTCCCACTTCTCGCCGCGACCAGCGAAGTAGGGTGACAGAAATCCCAATCGAGGAAGGCGATGTAGAAGGCTACAACGTAACCACTAAGGCAGAAACCAAACAAGCACACCGCAAGGAGCGTGGACTCGTAGCAGACTACATTAAGTTTCTAGGAGAGCCCGACGAGATCATACGTCGCCATAAGATCGACGCGCCGGATACGGCCGGACCCTTGTACAGCGATATCTTTCACACGGGGCGCCGACAGCTCATTGAGGCAAAGGCCGACTCATCGCGCGGTAGCGTTCGCATGGCGATTGGGCAGCTCGCAGATTACGCGCGCTTCATTGATCCGCCTCTGGACTGTGCGATCCTTTTGCCAGCAAAGCCGTCACGGGACCTGATGGAGCTACTGAGCAGGCAAGGCGTCAATGCCATCTGGCGAGAGGGACCGCGTTTCCGCGACAACGCTGGAGGCGCGTTCACCTAGCTCCTATATTTGCTGTCGCTCTGGACGGCCTGCTCGCATTAACAGTTATGGAAGCATTTACTGACAGCGAGCTATTTGACGACGACGCTCCGTGCGCCCTGCCGCCCCAAACGGAGGAGGTTACGGACCCGCTCACTGTGTCAGCCGACAGCCCATTCCCGCGACTGCATAGCGAGGGCGCGCTGCGCCGCGCTGTGTATGTGGTGGCGGTGCTGGCGGTGCTGGTGGTAGCCGCGCTCGCTCTCCATGCCGCCCGTCCGTCGCCGGAGCGCTACCCGCCCCGCGAGAGGGCGCGTGGTCATCATCATCATGTACGCCAGCACGCACCGCACCCGAGACAACGGACTGTGATGCACCGTCGAGCAGCGGCAGGGCGAAGCCCGGTCTCGGTAAGTGCGGCAAAAGTGGTCGTTACGCTGCCCAGTAATAGCCCCGATCGTCCCAGTAGGAATGAAGGCGTCGGTATTGGGCGTCCCAGTAGCGCCCCTTCGGTCGGTAATACAGAACAGTTCGGTTATCTAGGTCGTTAGGGGTTAGCAATGGCCCGTTCATGGTCAGAGCCCGTTGTTGATCTGGTGACGAGTCGCCTCGCGCTGCTCGCGGACCCGACTCGTGTAAGGCTACTCGCGCTGCTCGAACGGCAGGAGGCGACTGTGCAGCAGCTTTCCGACCAGATGCCCAGCACGCCGCAGAATATCTCCCGGCATCTGTGCATCCTGCACCGTGCGGGGATCGTCGCGCGGCGGCGCGAGGGCGCGTCAACTTACTACTCGCTGGTGGACTTCTCTGCTTGTCGTCTGCTCGATCAGACGCTTGCGAGCATCACCGGCCAGATTGACGAGCTGGCCGACTTGGTGAAGCTCGCGGCCTAACCAATCGGCGGTTCACTTTGAGCCCGGCGCCGGGTTATCCGGCGCTGGGCTTTTTTGCGTGGGCTTATGAAAGCCGACGCTTTCACGTTTGATGTACGCGATGACTTTCACATGATGTGCGCTTGTGGTGTTCGAGCGGCGGCGGTCTTACCTTCGCTGCATGAGTATTTTCGGTAAGTCCAATTCACAGCAGGACGGGTCGGCTGTAAGTGTCAATCGCCTGACTCGTTCGGTGGGGCGAGTGCTGTTGTGGGGTTGTGTGCTGTTGCTGCTTGTTCGCGGCATGGCGTCATACCTCAGCACCGGCTCGCATGTAGTGACCACAACACGCGGCGCCGGGGTGACTGTCACGCAGCCCGCGAGCACCGCGCGGTCTAGCACGGAAGGGAAGTGATCGGCATGTCACACAAACGACCCCTACGGTTCGTGTGCCTACTGGCGGTGTGCGTTCTGGCGTTGTTCCCGGCGGACGCTTTCGCGTCGGGTAACAACGTCGGCCAGAACGTCGCCAATCTGTTGAAGGGGTGGGCGGGTGACTTGTACGGCGGGATCGTCGCCGTGGTCAGCCTCGTGTTTCTCCTAAATCGCCGTTACACCGAGCTTGCGGTGTTCTTGTTCGCCGCGATCGTGGTGGCGTGGATGGTGTTCGCGCCGTCTGAGATCGCCAAGGCCGCCGAAGGCATCGGCAAACAGATATTCGGCTGAGGGCTGGGGCGATGAGTGATACCTCACACCCGATCCGCTCGTACCAGCGGATTTTCCGTCCCGAGCGGCGTATCTACCAGATCGACGGACGACGCCTGCCCGTCCCCGGTGGCGTGCCGCTTGAATGGCTTGGCTGGGCGTTCGGCGCGCTCGTGCTGGTGCTCGTGCTCAGCCAGCGCCAGGTCGTGTTCGCACTCGTGCTCGGCGCGATCGGCGCTCTGCTCGGCGCAAGCTCACACGGCGCGAAGGGAGCGGTGCTCGCCGGCTTGGTGGGTTTCTTTGGCGCGCTTTTGGTGGGCGTCGTGTTGGGGTGGCTCGCGTGGCCGCTGCGGTTGATCGTCGTGCCCGCGATGCTCGCCACGCTCGCGGGCCAGGCGTCACCGGATGGCCGCCCGGCTCACCGTTATCTGACCTCTTGGGTATCGGTGCGTCTGCGCCCGGCTTGTCACTCGCTTGAGCGGCCGATTCCGGTCGAGGGCGTCGTGCATGTGTGGGCGCCGCAGGTGTGGGTCGCACCGGATGAGCACGCGGCCGTGTTGCACCACGGCCGCGTGCGCGGCCCGGCGCGGCTGGTGTTCGGGCGTCCCGTCGTGGTGATCCCGGCGCGCGGCAGGCTGATAGTCCGCCGGGCCGAGGGACACCGGATGCGCTCGGGTGAGCGCCGCGCGGAAGTGATCGAGCTGTCCGAGGGGCAGGTCGTGGAGGTGCGGCCATGAGCTTCCCGTTGCGTTACGCGCACGGCAACGTGCTCGTCGGTCGTGGTGGTGAAGCCGCCGGCCTGTACCGGCTGGCGATGACCTCTTACCCGTATCTGCCGACGGGTGAGAAGTGGGCGCTACAGCGCCGCTTGCAGCGGTTGGCGCACACGATCTCCGCTGACTTCTCACTCTGGCGTGTCAGCCGTGCCTACCCGGCTGACCGTTACGTGCAGCACACCGCCGGGCTGTTGGACGCGCGCCACCAGGAGCCGCAGGTGTGGCAAGCGTTTTTGGAGGGCCACCGCGACCGGCTGCGCCAGCTCGGATCGCACATACCCGAGTGCTATCTCGCGGTGTCACTCGCCGCGCCCGGCCATGCCGGCGTCGGCTCCGGGCTGGTGCGCAGCGTCGATCGTGTTCGCCGCCGCGTCGAGGAGTTGGCCGGCATCGGCGCCGAGTCGCCCATATCGGGCGGGGAGCTGTCAGAACTACTCACCCGCGAGCAGCGCATCTTTGAGCGCGTAGGCGGTGTCATCGGAGCGCGCCGTGCGCGCACCGCTGAGCTTCAATGGCTGTTGCGGCGCGCGGCGTGTCGTGGCCTGTCAGAGCCCGAGCTTGATCGTCACTGGCAGCCGGACGCGCTGATTATCCAGGCGCCCGGCGGTGGCGTTGGGTTTCAGCCGCTAGGGCACGACCTCGCGCGGTGCGCGAACGCCGCGATCACCGAGCAGCAGCAGACCCTCGCGGTAGACGGCGAGCAGGGGCGTTGCTACCAGGCGATGCTCGCCGTGGGTGCGCTCGCTGACGCCCCGGAGTTTCCCGGCTCGACCGCCGAGGTGATGTTCGCGCCGCTGGAGGCTGTCGGGTTTCCGGTCGATGCGGTGGTTCACGCTCGCTGGCTCGGCAACCGCCAGGCGCTCGCGCAGGTGCGTAAGCGGATCGCTGACGTTGAGCACGCCTTCCACGAGCAGGTACAGGGAGCGGCGCACGGGCCAAGCCTGCTTGCCGGCGAGGATCGCGTGCTTGCGCGGGAGTATGAGGCGCAGCTACAGGCGGGCGGGCACCCGCCGATGCTCTACGCCTTCATTGGCCTTGCTGTCGGTGCGCCGAGCGAGCAGGAGCTTGAGCGGCGGGTCGCCGCGCTGAAAGAGCAGTACGGCGATATCACGCTGCACCGGCCGGCTGGCCTGCAACGGGCGATGTTCTTTGAGCATCTGCCACGAGCGGACGGGTGGCTGTGATGCGCGACTACGTGCAGCAGCTCACGGTCGAGCAGTTCGGTGGCATGGTCGCCACCGCGACGCGCACGGTCGGCTCAGGGCGTGGCCCTTACCTCGGCTACACGCCCACGGGCGCACCGTTGCCGGTGCGCTTCGACGCGACGCAAGCGCCAAGAGAGTCCCGTGCGTCGGCGGTGCTGTTGATCGGCACGCTCGGGTCGGGTAAGACGGTTGCAGCGCAGACGATCGAGTACGCCGCCGAGCGACGGGGCAGCTTGGTTGTGGACTTCGACCCGAAGCCCGACCACGGGCTGCACAAGCTCGCCGAGCTTGGCGAGCGGGTTGGAGTGCTTGAGCTGTCCGGCGACCCCGCGCAGCAGGGCAAGCTCGACCCGCTGGCGATTGGTCTCGAGGACTTGCGCGAGGAGCTTGCCTGCTCCTACCTCTTGGAGCTGCTGCCCGGCCCGTCGAGTACGTGGGAGAACGCCGTCTCGCTGGCGGTGAAGGACACGGTACGCGAGGGGTCGCGCAGCCTCTCGCGGGTTGTCGAGCTGCTGCTCACCAGTGACCGCGCGGGTGCGCGGGATGCCGGTGAAGCGTTGGAGGTAATCCGCGACTTCGGCCTCGCACGTCTTGGCTTCGGTGACGGCCAAACCACCGGGATAGAGGCGGTCAAGCCGGTCACGACGATTCGTATGCCGGGCCTGTCGCTGCCCGAACCATCGGCGGCGAGGGACACCTACACCCGCGCGGAGCGCGTGTCCGTAGCGACCTTGAGCTTGGTCGCGGCGTATGCGCTCCAGTTGATCTCCGGGGATCGCTCGCGTCACAAGGTCGTCGGCCTTGACGAGATTTGGTTTCTGCTGGCCTCCCCGCAGGGGCGCCAGATCATTAACCGCTTGGTCCGATTGGGCCGCGCGTTCAACGCGACGCTTCTCTTGGGCACGCACAGGATCGGTGATCTCGGCGACCTCGCGGACCTGATCGGCGTGGTGCTCGTGTTCGGGCAGGACTCCGACGAAGCCGCGAGCGCCGCCCTGCGTTTCATCGGCCTTGAACCTACGCGCGAGCTAGTCGGGCTTGTGCGTGAACTACGCGCGGGCCGGTGTTTGATGCGCGACCTATCCGGCCGCGTCGGCGAGGTGCAAGTCGATCTCGTCTACCCGCACCTACTCCAAGCGTTTCAGACAACCCCCGGCCAGCAGAGGACCGCACAATGAAACCCCTAATCATCAGCGTGATCCGTCGCGTAACACGCCGACGTATCGCACTCACACTCTCCATCGCAACGGTGCTGGCTCTGCTGTTGGTCGCCGCGCCCGCGTTTGCCGGGGACGTTTACAGCAACATCGGCCCGGCTCCGCAGGTGGCGGGCGGTGGCATCTTCGGTCGCTACCCGATCGCCAACTACCAGCTAGATCAATACTTCCCCGCGATCAGCGTCGGGCTTACAAGCGGCGTGGACGTGTCCGGCGTCGTGCCGATGATCGCCTACTTTTTCGCGCAGGCACTTTGGGGAATCACCTCATTGCTTGCTTACGGGGTAATCACCCTGTTTGGGTTCGCGTTCAACCTTGATTTGGTTAACGGGAACGGAAGCCCCGGCTCCGGTGCGCTCACGCCTGTATCGAGCGCGATCCACAACATCTACGCGAGCACGTTCGGTGCGCCGTGGCTGGTAGTCGCCATCGTGTGCGCGGGGTGCTGGGCGATGTGGAAGGCGCTCGTGCAGCGCCGCTACACCGAGACAGCCGGCGCGCTCGCCGTCTCCCTTTTGTATTGCGTGCTTGCGATCGGGATTGTCACTCAGCCCGAACGGACGATCGCACCCGCGAGCCGGCTGTCTAACGAGATATCCGCAGGGTTGCTGTCGCTCACCAACCAGGGCAGTCTCTCAAGCGAACAGCAGGCCAAGAGTGCCGCCAGCGACCAGCTTTTCAACCTGCTCGTGCTGGACCCGTGGACCGTCCTTGAGTTCGGCGGGATCGAGCACTGCACGACCACGAGCGGCGGAAAGACGCGCTCCGTCGCGGTACGCCCGTTGAGCAGGAACCCCGGCGAAGATACGCGGCTCGCGGCGCAGCTCGAAAACGGGGTGGAAGTCCAGGCGGAAGGTAAGACGTGCATCAACAACCGCGACAAGTACGCGCCGCACTTTCTCTCCTACTCATTCCAGAGCAAAGATCGCAACTCAGAGCACGAAGCGCTCGAAGAAGGCAACACCGGGGATCTTCCCAGCTCTGACCCCGGCAAGTCGAACGGTACATATCGGCTCGGCAAGGCGGATGAGCCCGCCGCCGAAGCGATGGGCAAGGGCGGCCAATACCAGCGGATGCTGCTGTCGATCGTGATTCTCGGTTGCGAGATCGGCGCGTTCCTGCTACTCGGCGCGCTCGCGCTCGGGGTGATCCTCGCGCAAATCCTTTTGTTGACACTTCTCTGTTTCGCGCCCGTCGCTCTTGTGCTGGCCGTGTTCCCCGGACGCGGCCACGACTTCTTTCGCTCGTGGCTCGGGAAGCTCGCGGGCTACCTCATGCGCAAGATCGTATACAGCCTGATCCTCGCCATTGTGCTCGCCGTCTGCCAAGCGGTCGGGGACGCGACCTCAAACCTCGGATGGCTACTCGCGTTCGTGTTGCAGGCCGCGTTCTTGTGGACCGTGTTCATCCAGCGCGAGCGACTGACGAAAGACCTACTCGCGGCGACCGCCGGCCCGCACGCAGCACAAGACCACACCGGGCGACTTCAGAACTTCTACTACGCCACCCGTCTCACACAAATGGCACGGCGACGCAAGCAACCCAAACCACCACCCAAAGAAGACCCGAAAATCGACATTTTCCTCGGCGATTCATTTTCACCAACCACCGACCGAAACGAGGAGGCCACCGTGGCTACCCCTAGTTCGCCACCACGGGGCACGGACGTACCCGAACCGGGCGATGACTACGACGAGCCGATCGCCGGTAGTGAAGGCGGGCCGCTGCCCCTCTCAGACGACGACGAGTTCGACCCCGACGAGGAGCCAGCATGAGCTACCGCGTCGAACAAACAGACCCGCTCACCCTTCTGAGTGAGCTACCCAGCCAGTGGGCGCAAACGTGTGTGACCAGCCCAAGGCGAGACGAGCCAGTCTCCTATCTGCTCGCGGTGCTCGATGAGGTTCGCCGGGTGCTGCGCGAGGACGGGACGCTCTGGCTCGCGCTCACCAGGGGCGGCAACTCACACGAGCTGACACGAGCGCTCAGAGATACGCCGTGGCTGCGACCCGAGGCACCCCTCAGCACGCCGCGCCAGGTCGTGCTGCTCACCAAGAGCGAGCGGTTTCTCTTTAACCCCCGGCGCGGCGTGGGTGTCACGCGCTCGCCACAAGAGCCGGGCTGCCCGAGATACCCAGTGCCGCAACGGCCGGGGCGCGGCTGCGCGAGCTGCCCGTTGCCTCGCCGGGCGTGGTGTGTGCCGTCTCCCGGCGCGGCCGGCGTGCTGCCAGTCGAGGTGATCGAGTGGTGCGTGCTCACGAGCACCGCGCCGTACTCGTGCGGCGCGTGCGGAGCACCGTGGACCCGTACCGCACAGGAAACCAGGAGCGGCCGGCACTGGCGGCCCACCTGCCAGCACCACAATGACCGGGGGCGCTGTCTCGTCATCGACCCGTTCTCCACTACGCCGGAGACGGGCACGGTCGCTGTTCGCCGGGGGCGCGACTTTCTCGGCGTCGAGATCGACCCATCGAGCAACGAGGCCGTTAGCCGCCGACTCAGCTACGCGCAGGGGTACAGGCGATGAGCCCGGCTACGTGGATGCGCCGGCAGCGCGACCGGCCGCTCGCCGAGCACGAGCGCCGCACCGCGCTCGTGGCGACGGCCGTCGTGCTCATCGCCGCCGCGCTCGGACTCGCAAGCACCCGCCCGCTCGCACACGGCACACCGGCTCACGCGCCGGCTGTCAAGACGACGACGCCCACGGCTCCCGACCCTCGCCAACCCACGCCGGAATCCTCGGCAAGCGGCGAGCTGTCGCCGGTCGCCGCGCAGGCGAGCCGAGCGTTTCTCGTGGGCTACCTCGCCTACACCTGCGGTCGCACTCCCGCTAGGCGGATCACTGACGCTACCGGCGCGCTGCTCGCGGCGCTCGCGGATCACCCGCCGCGAGTGTCGCCCGCGATGCGCTCCGCGCATCCGCGCGTGGTCGAACTTCACGCCGCCCCGGCGCCACCCGGCGAGGTTGGGGTGAGCGCCATTGTCAACGGCGGCGGGTTGATCGACTACATGCTCGGGCTGATCCTCGCGCCGCGAGGCGGACGGCTGCTCGTCACAGCGCTGGAGCAGAGCTGATGGACGAGCAGCGCTCCCGGACGGGGTTGTGGCTGTGGCTCGCCGGGAGCATCGGCGTGACCGGCCTTGTGGTCGTGACGATCTTCGCGCTCGCGGTCGCTGTGCTCGGCGCGAGCTTCACCGGCTGCCAGCCCAGCACCGCGCCCGCCAGCCCGACGAGCGGGCCGACGCCATCGGCCTACGCCGTGCAGAGCATCCCGCCCGAACGTCTGCGGCAGTATGAGCAGGCCGGGGCACGCTTCGATCTCGACTGGTCTTTCTTGGCGAGCATTGGGGCGCAGGAGTGCGGCAACGGCGAGTGCGCCGGCACCAACAGCTCGGGGTGCGCTGGGCCTATGCAGATCGCCTACGTCCGGGGGAGCGCGTGCAGCCCCGGCGCCGGCCCGACCTTGTGGGAACGCTACGCCGTCAACGCCGACCCCGGCCATCCGCTGTCCGTCAACGATCCTGCGGACGCGATCTACACCGCCGCGCGCATCTTGCGCGAGGACATGGGCGCCCCACCGACTGGCGGCAGCTACGCCGAATACCGCCAGGCGGCGTGCCACTACTACGGAGCGTGCGCCGACAGCACCGTCAGCTACGCAGACGAGGTGATGGCCCGCGCGGTGCAGTACGGATTCACCGGCAGCGGAGCGCCGGCCGCGAGCAGCCCGCCGCTTGCGCAGCCCGTCTCCACGGGAGGGTGCGAAGCGGCCGTGTTCGCGCCCGAAGCCGCCAGCTCGTCGGCGATCGTCAAGGTCGTTGAAAGCCAGATCGGCAAGGGCGAAAACCCACCCGGCTCGAACTGCACGATCTACGGCCCGTGCGAGGAGTGGTGCTCGCTGTTTGCCGCGTGGGTTTGGCAGCACGCCGGGGTGCCGCTGCCCGGTCAGACTGCCGCCTACGGGTACTCGGGGTCGCTGTATACGTGGGCCAAGGAACACGGCGGCAGAGTGCTACCGCCGAGCGCGACGCCAGCGCCAGGCGATGCGATCTTCTACGGCACCGGGCCGAGCGACAGCGCGCACGTCGGGATCGTCGCGCAAGTGCTCCCGAACGGTGAGATCGTCACCATCGAGGGCAACTACGCCGGGCACGTAACCCGCGTCGG
>CAWHWZ010000002.1:0-302893 GCA_963833205.1 uncultured Solirubrobacterales bacterium
ACCCGGAACGTGCGATAAGCGTGTGAGAATGGCTGCGCGTGGCTGTTTGACGGGTCGCGGCTTGTTGATCGGTGATTTGGCTGGGCGGTGTGGTCTGTGGCGCATTCTTGGGGGAGCGTTGGCGTGTGCTCGGCCCGTTTTGGGGTAGCCGTGATTGTGGCCGGGTGGCCGGGTGGTCTTCTGGGTGGTGGTGGGGGGCTGGCGGCTGTTGTCAGCCGGTGGCGGCGTGAAGCGTTTTGAGTTTCTGGAACGCCGCGAGGAGCTCGGTGGCCCATGGCCAGGTGTCTTGGAGGTGGAGCTTGGCGCGGCGGCCGGAGAATGCGAGCCGCCCGGCGACGTGTAGTAGCCGGTAGCGCAGCCGCTTGGGCTCGGCTTTGGCGAGGTCTCCGTCGAGGGCGAGCGCTTGGGTCCAGACGATCAGATCGTGCGCGAGCATCACGATCTCCAGCCACACCTCGTTGAGCGCGAACTCTTTGAACGGGAACTTGGATAGGCCGGTGTCCTTGTCGTCACGGATACGGTCCTCGACGTGCGCGTGCTGGCGGTGACGGCACTCCAAGACGGCGATCTCGGGGTCGGGTTGGTCGGTGAGGATCGCTTGGAAGCGGTACCCGTCGTGGTCGGTGAACGACAGCTGCGCTCCCGGGTGCGGACGCTCCCTGCGCACGATCAGCCTGGAGTCCTCGGGCCACGCCGACAGGTCGACCATGCCGGTGATCTCGCAGACCTCGCCGTTCTTGCGGGCCGAGCCGTCTTGGTCGAGCGCCGCGATCCATGCGTCCTTGGGGATTGTGAGGATCGCGCCGCGAACCTTCTCGGTCAGCTCGTAGCCGATCGAGAAGCGCATCCGTGCCTCCCGGCAGTAGTCAACGAGACCATGCGTAGCGCCGGCAGTGTCCGCGCGCACCAAGATCTCCAGAGCCTCCACGTACCGGGAGGGGATCTGTGCCAGCGCCAAGTCCAGCGCCGCGACATGGTCATCCGCGGTGTTCGAGCCGGCGTTCCCTGGGCGCAAGAGGCCACCGAGTGCCTCCCTGGTCTCGTCCAGGTAGACCTGCAGCGGGTGAAACCCATAACCGCCCTTGTAGTTCCCGGCCGCTTTCTCCTTCTCCGAATGCGCGGTGATCAGCGTGGCGTCAATATCGAGCGTCAATCGCTCAGGCGCGCCGTGCAGCTCCCAGAACCGCTCCCGCGCACACGCGTGCGCGACACGCAGGGCATCCAGCAGCCCCGGCGTAGAAGCGATCCGGTCGATCATCCGAAACGCTGTCGAGTCCGACGCCACCGCCCCGAACAACGCGTCCTGCTCACGGACCACCCCGAGATCCGAGACGCACTCGCCGCCGTCGACGAGCATCACCGCGAGATCGCGGAACACCCTGCCCGGGTCATGGCCGCGACGCCGCTGCTTGACCTCAGCCAGCTCCCGCGAGAGCGCCGCCGTGAGCCCCACCTTCTCAGCGACCTGCGCCACGAGCGCCGTACCCGCATGCGATACCAAGCCCGCTCCGTCCGACGTGACTTCTACGGTTACCGGGCGTCCATCACGCATCACCTTCAAGGTGACCTCCAAGCTCGGGATCAAGGACCTTCGACAAGCCCAAGGATCCCCGCTCAACCGGACGTTTCCGCGCCCCCGCTCAACCCGGGGGCGCGGTCGTTACTGCACGCTCCGGGCTAACAAGCGGCTCGCCGAACAACAGAGCAGTATCGACCTCAACCGCTTCGGGGAACGGCAGTCCGTGCCGCTGCTCGCGGAGGGTGCCCAGCAAATGCGACGCCCACGCCTCGGCGTCGAGCGCCGAGTCGACCTCCGCCGCCGACTTCACGATCATCCGCGCGACTCGGACCTCCTCGCTCAGCGGCGTTTGCTGCGTCTGCCCGCGTGCGCGGCGCTGCGCCACCCGAGCTGGATGGCCACCAGATCCGCGTCGTCGTCTACCGCCACTCAAGCACCAGACCGTAGAACACGCGCGACAGCGGCGCGCCGCCGGATCCCGCAACAACCGCCAAACCCCCGCCACCGGAGCAAAGCAGGGCTCGACTCAGGGCCCACGGCGGTCAATGCCCGCCTTCGATCTGCGCTCTTCTTGCCTCGAGCTCGTCCAGCCGCTTGCGCAGCTGAGCCGCTTCCCGCGCGATTCCCCGCAGCTCTGTCTTCGCTTGCCAGCTACGCAGATAATCGTCGCCGAACTCCTCCACGACGTACGCCTCGAGCTGACCCCTCAGCACGCGTATGTACGGGTTACCGTGGATCGCCCCTTCGCGATACTCGAGCTTTCCAGCGTTGATGCCCTTGACGATGAAATCCGAGTCGACCCCGTACTCCTTGCGAGCCGTCACGTCGCTAAGAGTCGCTCCCTTGCGGTTCCATTCGCCATATTCCGCCATGTCTCGCCCAATGATCCCCAAGCCCGCGGCGTAATGCATGCCAGGCGATAGCCGGACAGGATCGGCCACGAAGTCTGGCCCGCGACGCGACCGCTCTGCTCGACAAGCGAGCGCCTGGACGGGCGCCGGTCGGACGCGCGCAAAGGACGAGCCTCGGCCGTCTCGGCAACGCCCCGCGCGTTGCTGTCGCGCTGGGCGAAGCAGAAGCGCCTGCTGGTCGCGGGCGTTCCTGCCGTTCGTGCGGGCGGGGCAGTGACGCACGCCCTCCCGCGGGGCGCTCGGAGCGCCGGGCGAGGCGGGAGGGCCAGTCAGCGGGCGCAGGCGTGGACGCGCAATAATGGTGGCGGAAATGAGCGACAGTCCCGACTTTGTGATTTTGCGCGGTGCGTGGGAGGCGGTCCCCGGCCGGGCCGGCCGGGGGCTCGGACGATGAGCAGGGGCGGCGAGACGGGTGCCGGAGCGCGGGCGGACGTGAAGGCTGACGATGGCCCGGGTGCTTCGCGGGTGGCCGTCGTCGCGGCCGGGGCGGGTGCGCGGGGGGCGTTCGAGGCCGGCGCGCTGTCGGTGCTCGTTCCTTGGCTGGACGAACAGGGGTTGCGCCCGACGATGTACGTCGGCACGAGCGCTGGCGCGATCAACGCGACGCTGCTTGCCGCGACGGCGGACCTGCCTGCCGCCGAGGCCGGTGAACGGCTGCTTGAGTTCTGGCGGAGCGTGACGATCCGCAAGGTGTTCCGTTCTCCGCTGCGCAGCGGGCCGGGCACGTTCGCCGCCTACCTTGGCCAGCTCGTTGGGGTCGCCCACGTGGTGAGCCTGCTGGACACCACGCCGCTCCTCGGCTTCGCGGAGCAGACCTTCGCGCAGTTCGCCGAGCCGCTGCGGCGCAACGTCGCGAGCGGCAGGGTCGCCGCGCTCGCGGTGGTGGCGACCGACGCGAACGAGCGCACCACCGTGTTCGCCGACCTTGCCCCGGGCATGAAGTTGCCGGCCGCGAACGCGGGCCGCGCGATCGACTACGTCCCGGCTGCGGTGGGCTTCAGGCACGTCCTTGCCTCCTCGGCAATCCCGGTCCTGTTCCGCCCGGTCGAGGTTGACGGCGCCTACTACACCGACGGAGGGGTGCGCCTGAACGTGCCGATCGCCCCCGCCGTAGCGCTTAAGAGCCTATCCGGATAACCCCATGACGCCCATCTGTTGCCAGGTGATCAGGGCGAGGCAGAACTTCAGCAGGGCGTCGTGGTTGACGGGCTTCTTTGACCAGCGGATCAGCAGGGCGCGGTAGCGGTTGATCCAGGAATGGATGCGCTCCACGACCCAGCGACGGGCTCGGTGGCCGAGATCCTTTCGTAGTTCCAGTGCCTCCTCGCCACGACTGCGGATATGTGCCGTGAAGTCAAGACCCTCAAGGAGCTCGCGGATGAAATCGTGATCGTAGGCCTTGTCCAAGCAGACGCCCTGGGGATGCTCCTCGGTGGGTCCGGGACGATCGATGGGGACACTCTGAATGGTCTCCTCGGCGAGCTTGCAGTCGTTGCGGTTGGCGCCTTCGATCGCCAGGCCGACTGGGATTCCCGCGGCCTCGCACATCACGCTGCGCTTGACACCGAGCTTGCCGCGATCGGTCGGGTTCGGCCCTGTCTTCCCGCCTCCCAACGGGCTTTTCCCATCGATCCATCGATCGACAGCCAGCTCCAGTCGATCCCCACCTCCTCGTCGTAATCACGCAACGCCTGTTCCCACAGCGCATCGAAGAACCCCGTCTGCTGCCACTCCTGGAAGCGATCGTGCGCGGTGGAGCCCGAGCAGATCCCGGTCGCGTCCAGCGCACGCCACTGACAGCCAGTGCGCAACACAAAAAAGATCCCATCGAGTATCACCCGGTCCGGCACCCGCGGGCGCCCACCACCAAACCTGTGCGTATTGACGTGCTCGGGGATCAGCGGCTCGATCCGCTGCCACATCTCATCCGGGATCCGAAACACACCCGCCATCGTGCGGCGCTTTGAACCCTCCACCGGCGCATCATCGCCGACAGGCCCCGACATCTGAGGTGCTGCAAGGTTGTTGTCCATGCAGGCCAGCTACGACGGCACACCCCCGAACCCTGCCTGGTTATCCGGATAGGCTCTAAGGCGACGCGCGTCGTGGTGGTGGCGACCCACCCCGACAAATACCCCGACGCACCGCCCGCGGCCGCCCGCCCTCGTTCGCCGGATGTCATCGACAGCGTCGCGGGCGTGCTCGGCAGCCTGCTCTCGGACGGCATGGTGGAGGATCTGCACACCCTCGACAAGCTCAACGAACTCAGCAAGCACGCCGAAGGTACCAACGTGCGGCTGATTCCCCGCCTGTTCGTCGGCCCCGACACGCGGCACGAGCTGGGCAAACTCGCCGCCCGCCTCTACGCCGAGCGCCGCCACGGCCACAGGGCGATCCGCGAGTTCGACTTCCGCTTGGCGCACACCCTGCTCGGCCGCGCCGAGCGGGGCGACGGCGACCTGCTCAGCTACATCCTGTTCGACGAGGCGTTCCTGGAGCAGGCCATCCAGCTCGGCATCGGGTACGCGCGCCGCAACGTCGCCGCTAGCTCGCCATGGGTCCCTTGAGCGCTGGCCAACCCGGCGGTCCACGGACGTCGGTCCGGGCCGTGTCATGTGTGTGCTTCCGCATCCCCCCGCGCTAGCGGGCGTCCGCCGGGACCCGGTCAACGCGCTCGAAGTTCGTCCAACTCGAAAGCGCGCCCAGGCTCCGCGACGACGCCTCCTTCTGGGGCCAAAGGGGGAGTCGCGGCTCGTTCAAAATGGATGAGCGTGCAGGTCAGGCCACCCGATGTGCTCGCCTTCAGGGCTCGCAGCAGCGCGGGCTTGAGCCCACGCGCGAGAGCCGCGCGATCTACTGGGCTGCTGGGGCAGACTGCCCACAGAAGTGACGAGCTTTCTGTAGCGTTCTATTGCCATAGCAAGCTTTCTGTAGAGTTCTGTCCGCCGAAGTACGGGGCGGCTGACGATCCACTGGCGAGGGACACGCTAATGACCCACGGGGGACCAGGATCCATGCCGGAGGTGAGGCGAGGCGGCGCGGTGGGCATTCGACCCGTGGGCAGAAGCAGCTTGAGTGTAAGCCGTAGGGCGGTTGTCTATCTGGCTGTCGTATGCATCTCCGCGCTCTTTCTGGTGCCGACCAAGGCGGCCGCTAGCCTGCTTGCACCATCAAGCCTTGTGGATCAGTCGCAGCTGTCGGGTGACCCGCTTGCTCACCAGTCAGCGATCGCTCCGGCTGCGTGTACGGTCCCTGGCTCTCCTTCGCCAGCCGCTGCCACTGGAGGGCCGAATGACGCCGAAGTGAGCTGGTCTGCGGCTCCCGAAAACGGAACTCCGGTCTCCGGCTACATCGTGACGGCCTACGACGGAACCAAGCCAGAGAACGCCGTTGGAACCGAAAGCGGCGCCACGTCGGCCACGGTCACGGGCCTAGTGGCAGGCGTCACCTACACCTTCCAGGTCGCCGCCCAGAGTACGTGTGGCGCTGGCCCTTCCGCAACGACAAACTCTGTGACGCCGACGGGTGCTTCGTCTACTTATGCGTCGTCGGTGCTTGGGGATGGTCCGTCGGTTTATTATCAGTTGAGTGATTTGGGGGGTCCGTTTGCTGCGGACTCGTCGGGCCACGGGCTCGTCGGCCTCTACAACTATGACGTGTCCTTCGGGGGCCACGACGTCTTGGGTGACACTGAAAACCCGCTGGTCAGCGACCCACTGAATACCTCGGTGGCTTTTCTTCCTGGCGACTGCTGCAACTATTACAGTGGCATGGTGGACCCGTCCGCTACCGGACTACCCGGTGCAGGACAGCCTGTCACCGCCGAGATGTGGTTCAAGGCGAGCGGAACTGACACGTATCTCATGGATTTGTGGGGAGATCTCAACGTGTCGATACCTGTACAAAGCGCGGTGACGTTGTTGGTGAACGGCCTGGCTTTCACGACGCCATACCCGGTGACAGACGGCGCTTGGCACATGCTGGACGCGGTCGATGACGGTTCCCAGCTGACTGTTTATCTCGATGGTCTAGCGATTGGTTCGCAGAGTGTTGGTGCGACTGGTGGGGCTAGCAGCCTCGAGGTGGGTCGCAGGGGCAGAGGACCCTTGAGCCAGGTCGCTATCTACCCCAAGGCCCTGACCGCCGCCCAGATCGCAAACCACTTCACAGCAAGCGGAGATACCAGGCCGACGCAGCCGCCGACTGTGACTGCTTCCGCGGGCGCGAACCAGATGTCGGTGAGTTGGACGGCGTCTACGGCGATGGTGCCTACAGGGGAAGCTCAGCTGACTTCCTATCAGGTGCAAGCGGTCAAGCTCGACGGAACGGTAGCGGATGCGGTCGATGTGCCCGCATCGAGCACGAGTACGACTCTGTCTGGCCTGGCGGCAGGCGTCGAATACAAGGGCCGCGTCGTCGCGTATAACGGATTCGGGTCTGGTCCGGAACAGCTGTCGACATCTGTGACGCCGACGGGTGCTTCGTCTACTTATGCGTCGTCGGTGCTTGGGGATGGTCCGTCGGTTTATTATCAGTTGAGTGATTTGGGGGGTCCGTTTGCTGCGGACTCGTCGGGCCACGGGCGCGTCGGCCTCTACAACTATGACGTGTCCTTCGGGGGCCACGACGTCTTGGGTGACACTGAAAACCCGCTGGTCAGCGACCCACTGAATACCTCGGTGGCTTTTCTTCCTGGCGACTGCTGCAACTATTACAGTGGCATGGTGGACCCGTCCGCTACCGGACTACCCGGTGCAGGACAGCCTGTCACTGCCGAGATGTGGTTCAAGGCGAGCGGAACTGACACGTATCTCATGGATTTGTGGGGAGATCTCAACGTGTCGATACCTGTACAAAGCGCGGTGACGTTGTTGGTGAACGGCCTGGCTTTCACGACGCCATACCCGGTGACAGACGGCGCTTGGCACATGCTGGACGCGGTCGATGACGGTTCCCAGCTGACTGTTTATCTCGATGGTCTAGCGATTGGTTCGCAGAGTGTTGGTGCGACTGGTGGGGCTAGCAGCCTCGAGGTGGGTCGCAGGGGCAGAGGACCCTTGAGCCAGGTCGCTATCTACCCCAAGGCCCTGACCGCCGCCCAGATCGCAAACCACTTCACAGCAAGCGGCGCGCCATCAGCCGGTCCTCCCGCTGGCATGTCAGAGCTCTTCGGGGACGTAGTGTTCGGCGGTGCCGGCGCTGCCGAAGGTGCGCGGATACAAGTCTGCCCTACCTCTGGTGCGGCATGTATCACCGATCCGCAAGCTACCGACTCGCTCGGCTGGTATCGCATGCTTGTGCCCACTGGGACGTACACCATCACCATGTTCCCCCCAGCTGGCTCTCCCGACGGGCCCAGGACGATCGGGCCGCTGACGCTCCCTCAGGCGCCCTTCGATCTGAACGTGACATTTTCCCCACCGGGCGGTCTTCCAGAAGGCGCGAGCTTGTCATCTCCAGGCAGAGGCATGCAGGAAAAGGTAGTACCCGGACTGAACTGGGGCGAACCAAGCACGTACTCTGTGTCTGGGTGCAAGAACGGGTTTGGCTCGCTCGACGTTCAGGGGGCTAATTCATCTACAGGTCAACCCGAAAACGTCCCGACCACCCTTGTCGAGACCCCCAGCGGCTCTGGTACCTATGTGGCACAGATACCCCCGCTTGCACCGATGCACGGTAACGCCACCTTCAGTCCACTCATCGCATGCCCCGAACATAGCGCTCTCGTACCGAACGGAGGCACCTCTGCTGGGGGGACGCAAGTGCTGCTAACAGGCTCGGGCTTCACGGGCGCGACAGCGGTGTCGTTTGGCACCCAGGCTGCCAAGTCTTTTGAAGTCGTGGATGATCACCTCATTGTGGCGGTCAGCCCTGCGGGAGCTGGAGATGACGAAGTTAGCGTCACGGCCTCGGACGCCCACGAGATCTCAGTAGGAGACTTCTCATACTTTGGCGTTACGCGCCTCGATACGACCAGCGGAACCGCCGAAGGTGGCACATCTGTTGCGATCCATGGTTACGGATTCACCAATGTGAAGAGCATCGTGTTCGGGATCATGCCTGCCCAGTCCTACACCGTCGTTAGCCCGACCGAGGTGGACGCAGTGGCGCCGCCTGGGATTGGCACGGTCGACGTGCAAGTCATCAATGGCGTTGCGCCGTCGGACGCTGCTGCTTCCGACATGTTTGTTTACCAAAACGGCCCGACTGGCTCCTCGAGCATCAACGAGGGCACAGGCCCGGCCGCGATACAGAGCTATGCCGCTGAGGTGGCCCCTTATTGCCGCGGGCTGTTCATTCAGTCTGACCCAGCGCTCTGCGCAGTTATCGGATGGATTCGGGACAACATTGTCGGACCTCTCCTTCCGGGACCGCCAGGGTCGGGCAACCCACTGCTGGATCTAGCTGGCCCGGCGTTCGCGGCGATCACTCAGTTCTGCGACTACTACCTTGCTGCGGCATGTTCGGCCGCAGTAGATGCCGTCGTGGGCGGGGCCGCAGAGGTAGCAGCGCCGGCCATTCTCGGAGTAATCGTTGGGATCGGCATCTACGAGGGTCTCAAGAAGTTGTGCGGCTGGCTCGGTAGCGGAGGTCTGTTCGGACTCTGCAACCTGTATATCGACCCGAGCGGCACCGTCGTCGACACCAAGGGCAATCCGATCAGCGGGGCGACTGCGACGTTGCTCGAACAGCCGCTAGCGGCCGATCCTTTCACTCCGGTGGCGCCTTCGAGCGGAGCCATTGAACCCGCCGAAAACCCTGAGACAACCGGCGCATCGGGACAGTTTGACTGGAATGCACTGGCTGGCACTTATGAGGTGCAGGCGTCAGCCTCAGGATGTCACGCGCCTGGGGAAGCAAGCCAACCGAATGTATTCACATCACCGTTCGTGCTGCCGCCACCCGCCGTTGGACTGATGTTGACGCTCGAATGCCCGGGCGGAACGGTACCCACACCAAGGGTGACGGGCCTGTCGGTATCGGGCGGTGCGACCGCCGGAGGCAACGTGGTCGATATTCTCGGCGAAGGCCTGACGGTCGTGACCTCCATTCATTTCGGAGCCAACGCGTCAGTCCGTGTACAGCCGCTGTCGCCGTATGCGGTGGCGGCGATCGCGCCTGCGGGCGGCGGCACGGTGGATGTCACGGTGTCGGGCCCAGGCGGCACCAGCACAACGGCTGAAGATGACCACTACACCTACTTTGCGCCGGTGGTGACCGCAAACAGCCCCGTGGTCGACTCGGTAGGTCCCAATAGCGGACCGCTGTCGGGTGGGACGGTCGTCACCATCAAGGGAAGTCACCTTGACGGTGCGTTCTCTGTCGCATTCGGCGGAACCGCGTCCACGCAGGTAACCCCTATATCTGGAAGCGAAGTGCAGGCCGTCGCCCCGGCTGCCGCCTTCGCGGAGCGGGTGGACGTCACCGTGACGACAGCCTCGGGCGGCTCCGCGCCCACCCTCGCGGACAGCTTCACATACGGGTCGCCGCCTCCGCCCGTGGCGACGAGCGTGACGTTCACACCATCGCCTAACCCCGTGACGGCTGGGCAGACGGTCGGGCTGACGGCTGTCGTGACCCCAACCGACGGCGGCGGAACCGTCGCGTTCTACGCTGACGGGTCATCCACACCGATCAGCGACTGTGGAGCACAGACACTCAGCCAGGTAGGCGCAAGCTATCAGGCGACGTGCTCGACGGCAGGCCTCCCGGCCGGGAGCCACAGTCTCAGCGCAACCTACTCCGGCGATGCGAGTTACGCCGAAAGCTCCGGCTCGGCGAACCTATCGGTCAGCAGGACGCCAGAATCGACCGGCGGCGGTGGCAACCCGCAAGCCCAGACAGGGACAAAAACCGCTACGTCCACAGCAGCGTCCGGCCGTGTGTCGCTTGCCGGGTCCACCATCACCGTTCACGGCCGCGGGGCAGCATCAATCAGACTCACCTGTACGGGCACCGGTGCATGCAGCGGCAAGCTGACTCTCACCGCCCAGCGCACCACCAAGAAGGGCAAGAAGAAGCACACCAAGACACAGACCGTCGGGACGGCCAGCTTCTCGATCCCTGCGGGCAAGACCGCGACCATCAAGCTCGCGCTCAACGGGACCGGGCGCGCGCTCCTGAGCGCCGCTCACGGGCATCTGAACGCCAGTCTTACGATCCTCAACTCCTCGCCGTCCCCTGCCGCCACGCACACCGCAAGCGTCCACCTTGCGCTGCAGAAGGCAACCAAGACGAAGAAGGGCAAGAAGTAAGTCCCCTGACTCCAGAGTCTGTTGGGCCTCGGTCACCACGTCGCCTCCTATCCATACCCTCTCGCGCGCCACACTCTCAGAGAACCACGAGCACGCGAGCGACGTCTCTTACCTTGGTCCGATCGTCCGTCAACGAAGGGCTTCCACCGCTGAACTCGATCGTGATCGCGACAACGCAGCGGAGCGCGTCTTAAGACAGGCCCCGCTGCCTCCTCGCCTCTGGCCGGTACCGCGACGCCGACAAACTGGCCGCTTCCGCTCCGCGAGGTGATAGCGGCAGTCTCAGCCAAGGTCGAGATCACCGCTGCATCGGACGAGCCGCGAAAGCCCGGGTCGGCCCGTGGTTGGCCCCTCCTTTCTACCGGGAGCGGAAGCCGGCTCCGGCCATTGTAAGCGGCATTGGAGCTGGAGCGCTTTGCCTTCGGACCCGGCGCGCAGCGTGAGCGCGACAAGCGCACCGGCGGCACTGGCGAGCCCTGGCCTGCTAGGCGTAGAGCGGGATGTATGGGAGGTCTACGAGCGCCGCGTAGAGAGAGTCCTGCTCAGGAGGTGGGAAGAGCTCCTGCTGGCTTGGCATGTTGTTTGCGGGAGTCATTTCGGCGCTGATGGCCGACGAGACGATTACACGCTGCACGACTTGCTGTCCGCATAGGAAGTCGTCCATCGGTCCGTCCGACGCGGTGGCTGGGTGAGGTCGCAGAATGATCGACCTTTGGGAGTGCGGCCGGGCGGCGTCGTGGGTCAGGTCACGATCGAGGTCGAGCCAAGGTTGGTCGAGGCTATGGTGGTCGACGTTGCATGCGCAGTAGTGGACAGGCGGAACACGTACACGACGCCTGGCGTGCTCGAGGGTTCGTAGCCGACCGTACCGTCCTCGCGGGTTTGGAACTCGTTCAACGCGAAAAACAGGGAGGTTGCTGGGTCGTAGCTCAGGTCGAGCGAGTCGCTCGCGGGGCCGTAGTGCTGGAGGATGCCTTCGACCAGCCACAGGTCAAGCGGTCTCCCGTCTTCCATGAATCGCTCGATGGCGCTGACGACGCCCGCGAACGGGTCGTTGGGATCTTCGGCACGGCGCTTGATGTACTGCTGCTCCAGTGCCTTGCGTTCGCCGGCCGGGTCTGGACGGGAAGGTGGGAAGTCCCGCCAAACCGTTTGCAGGTCGGTGATGTTGAGCATCTCGCTCGGCCACCGCTTGCGCCGGTTGATTCCTGGCTGCAGGGATACCCACCGCGGGGTTATTGAGGATAGGTACTCTGAGACTTGGCCGCGGAATGTTGGCCACACTTCCTGGGGGCCGTCAGGACGCGGACCGACTAGCTGGAAGAACTCGCGGAGGGTCGCGACGTACCTGGTCGGAAGATGGCGGTTCTCCATATAGAACTGATACACCGGCTTGTCCTCGAGCACCCAGCCATCGGGTAGCGGGATCGCGGCGCCCGACTCGAGCAGCCCTTCGAGCGTCGTCTCGTCGTGGGACTGGAGGCGAAAGAGGCCGCGCAATGGAGGGCTGGTCATCGCTGCGAGGAACCCTACTCTGGCCGCTCGCCGCCGGCGCTCAACCGGGTGCTGTGGCTAACGCGGCTTGCTTTCTGAACCGTCGCGCAGCTTCATCGCGACGAGCGCGCCGGCGTCGTACGCCGCTTTGGCGCCGGCCTGTCGAGCGTCTTGAACTGCTCGTCGCACGGCAGCGCGCGTTGGGTTCGATCGCAAGTCGCTGAGACGTGTTGGTGCGGCTGTAAGCTCGCTGCGTGCAGGAGTCCTACGGTGATAGAGGGGAGGTGGAGTCCTCGCCTGAGGACTGGCGGGCGGACGAGTTCTGGCCGCCCCCCTTCGTGAACGCGTACGGACTCCCGGTCGCCGTCCCGGACCCGCGCACCGGACTCCAGCAGGCACTGGACGCGCCGGGCGCGAGTTTCCGCGGCGAAGCGCTCGCCGACGTCGAACGCGCCGAGGTCGCGGGCGCAGTGCGGAGCGCATGCGTGGCGCTCGCTGAGCGAGAGGTCGCTAAGAGCGAGCGCGGCCCGCGGGGGTGGATATGGTCACTTTTGGTGCTCATCCTGCCCTTCGCGGGCCTCGGAGCGTTCGACGTCTTCGTGCTGGGCGACCGCTGGTCGCTGCGCGGTGGGTCGCCCGTGCTCATGTTCCTCGCACAGTTTCTGTACGCAGCGCTTCTCTTTACCACTTGGGGCTACCTCGCCACGCGGCGAGGGCGACCCGCCTGGAAGAAGCCGGGTCAGCACGTTGTGCGCGGAGGAGATCTGCTCACAGCCGCCTTCGCACTCGCCGTCACGTCCCTGACGCTCGCGTTGTCGCTCGGCGCTCCCGGCGTGCCGCTCGCGCTTTTCATCGCGAGCCCGCTCGGAGGGCTCGTGCTAGTCGGGCTCGTCGCCATCCTCGCTCTCAGCGCCGCCGCCGCACGGCTTCTTGCCGTGCCCGATGACCCGTACGAGTTCATGCTTCCCAAGCTCGCCGAGGAGCTCTCCCGAATGCGCTATCTGAGCGCCGGGCGCGAGAACACGCGCGCGGCGTTTCCGTATGTTCAGCGTCGGCGCATGGCGCAGGAGTACGAGCGGTGGGCGCGGGAGCTCGAATCGAGGGTCGGCGCGACCGGGCCGAGCGAGCGAGCGTTCAGCCCAGATGTCAGGGCCGCGCAGCGTGATCGTGATCAGCGGCTCGTGGCGTGGGTGCGCGACCTTGAGAAGCTCATACTCGCCCCGTCCGCCGATGCGCCCGGCGTCATCTGCGAGCGGCTCTCACAGGGCCTCATCGATGCCGGCCTCGGCGACTGGACGAACTTCACATCCGAATCGCCGGCCGCGCAGATGCGACTCGCGAGACGGTGGCTGCCACGGCTCGCAGTCGCGGCAGGGCTCCTGGCGGTCGGCTGGCTAGTGCCGCTCATCTTGGGTTCCACGCTTAGTCCGGCGAGCACCAGCGCGCTGCGCCTGACGCTCACCATTGCCGCGCTGACCGCACTCACCGCGCCGTCTCAGGCGCTCGCCGACGCCGCCTCAAGCGTGAAGGACCTCGGGGGGCGTCGCTACTAGACGAAAGTTCTTGCAGGTCAGCGGAGGCGAGGGCGTAACCCCGTGATATTGCTTCCGTCGAGCGACCCACAAGCGACCAGGCGCGGCCCCATCACGCGCACGCCTCGATGCTGTCGTACACGCCGAGCAACCAGGCACAGGCCCCCTGGGCCGCCGATAGGCTTCGCTCTGGCGCTGATGCCTCTACCCCGTGGCGCTAATTCCAGGCGGCAAGGCCTGTTGAGCGTAAAGTTCGCACATGCAGATTGCTCAGCCGCTGCGCATATGAGCTATACCCAGATGTTGTGAATGCGTGTGAAAAAGAAGGCGGCGTGACCGAAGCCGGCATGGCCGGCAGGAAGGCACGCCAATGGAGGATGTTCGCAGGCTCCCCTTTTTGGGGTCGGTGGTCTGGAATCAGGCGGCGGAACGTCGCGACGCCTGACTGCTGCACGCCAGCACGTTTGCCTGCGACCGCGCTCCACACCAAGCGGGAGGGTGTGCCCGTCAAGCCGCCACCCGCAGGCATCGCGATCCCGCATCCTCCTCGAGCGCGACCTGAACCGCAGCTCGTGCGGTGCGCCACTGCTCATCGACCGAACGCGGGCCGAGGTGGCTGAAGTCATCGATCTCGTAGCTGTAGTGCTGGGAGAGCATTCGAGGCTTGTGCCGCACTGCTCGGCGACTGACTGCGCGTCTTCGCTTCGCAGCCGCATCGAGATCCCACCTCGTCTGAGCGCATATGGTGTCGCGCCGCGCAGGCTGGCGTATCCGTCATGGTTCTCGGCCACCGTGGTCACGGCCGGTGTCAGGTACCGAGGACCCCACTTTTGGGCCTGGTTGCCGGTCATGTGGCAGGCGCCGGTCTGCGGGTCGCGGATGCCGAACGTCTCACCGGCGAGATCGCCGGGAATGATGAAATTGACTCCGCGGGTTGGGTACCCACGGTCGCGCAAATGCCCCCGCCACCACGCCAGATCCTCTCGCAGAAGCGCGGGTAGCTTGGGAGCGCGGCCGGTTGCGTGTTCGGTCTTGCCCCACTCATCCAGCTGGTTCCAGCTCAGGACCTCGACAATGTGGGCGCGCTCGCGCTCCAGCGCGGACCAGCGCATCCCGTAGACCTCCTGGTTTCGCAGCCCGAGCCCG
The DNA here is from genome assembly GCA_963833205.1 of uncultured Solirubrobacterales bacterium. Lineage (GTDB taxonomy): Bacteria > Actinomycetota > Thermoleophilia > Solirubrobacterales > Solirubrobacteraceae > Palsa-744. The sequence goes on from CAWHWZ010000002.1 coordinate 14,858, forward strand.
AACTGGATGGATACCAGGGTCGCATCGCGGTAGGCGATCAGCGGCCTGCAAGCCCCTACGGCGCGTGCGAGCATGTCGGCGCGGATGAGCTCGACGGCCAGCGGGGCGAGCGCCCAGCTTCGGATTTCCTCCCCGCAACGCCGCACGCTGCGACGCCCCTGTTGTCCTCGGACAGACTTCCGCCTGTTGCCGACCTTCTCGTTGGCCAACAGGCAACCGTTGGTTTGAATCTCGGGCACCAACTCCGACTGCGCCGCCCACGAGAGCACAGCCGACAGAACCCGCCACGCATGAGCGCGTGCGGATTGCCCGACCCGCTCGCGCCTCATCGCATCGCGCAGCGCGCGCGGCGCAGCGGCGTGATTGAAGCGCTCCGCGGGTTCTGAAGCAAACCTCACGGCGTATTTCGCCGGCGGCATCCTCCGGCCCCTGCTCGCGCCCTCATGCCCGAGCAGATGCCGTTTCGCTGACCACGAGTAGGTGCGGAACGTCGAGGTCGCCAAACCGTCCGCCGTGTCGGGAGCGTTGAACGCGAAGTAGAGCTGCACGATCTCCCCGATCGTCCGTGCCTCGATCGCCGCGTTCGCTTCCCGCGCGTCCAGGTCGAGCAAGAACCGTCGCAGGCTGTCTGAACCTCGACGCTCGGCGGCCACATAGTCATCGACCCATTCACGTGCAGCCTTCGCAGTCGGGAACGACCGCGAGCGTTCGATGTCCTCGTGGTCGTAGAAGCCCAGGCCATACGACCTCGCGCCACTCTTCGCGACATGTGGCCACCTACGATGCCGCCTCCAGGGTCTAGCCATCGTCGGCGGCCACCTCCTTTCGTAAGGCCGCCAGCACCTCCGGCGAGAGGTCATAGGCAACCGCCGGCCGCTCGCCGGCCGGGAGCCCACGATGAGAGCGGCGAGCATGTTCCGCCGGTATCGGACTCGCCGAACCGGCCTGCGGACGCTCCGCCGCGCGGATCCGACGCGGACGCTGCCGCGCACCGTCGCCGCCCCCGCTCCAGAATGCGCCGATCGCCTCCTGCGGTATGCGGTAGTGGCCACCCGGAAGCTTGCGGTTGCCGAGCAGCCCCGCGGCGATGTACCGGCGCACCGTGCGCTCGTGAACTCCCAGCAGCGCCGCGGCCTCACGGGTGCTCAGGTGCCGATGCTGTGCACGTGGGGCCTGGCGCCTGCTCATACCCTGCTTATCGAGAAAAGCAGCCCGATTCCCCCTGGGCTTTTCTGCCGGCTTCGCGCACGACGCGTCCGTGGATACGACACCGAAGCCGCGCCAACACCTCGCCGCGCACCCCGGCCTCATCGGGCTCCCGGCACACCGCCGACGCCCGATCCCGTGGCAGCACGGTGGCAGCAGATTTGTGTCCCTCTTGCCCGCGAACGCCCGCGTATGTCCGCACGCTGCCCGACCCACCACCCCCGCGAATCCCCTGCCATAGGGCCAGATTTGGCCCCACGAAGCGAAAGCGGCGCACGAGGTTCGAACTCGCGACCTCAAGCTTGGGAAGCCGGGGGTGGATGGGGCTTTCGCCCCTGCAAATTGGCGTGTTCTCGCAGAATCCGTAGGCCCGTGGCCACACCGGGGCCGTAGATCTTGCGGGTTTTGGGCGCTGCTGAGCGCGTGGATCGAGCGCGATGGCATGGGACGATCAAGATTACGACGATCACAGGACGGGAGCCACCTGCTGCCCAATTACTCTCGCCAAGCTGAGCGCTATGACGAGACGCGCTCCGCGAGCCCGTCGGTTCTGCGAGGGCACTCCACCCAGCACCGTCAAGGCGACAGTGCATCCGGGTTACTCACCCCGGCGGCGAGCGCCGGGAGCCTCGGTACGATCGTCCGAGACGATACGCCTGACCCGAGGTGATGGCAACGAGTAGACGACGAAACGGCGCAAGTATCGGTATGGACGACCTACGAGTCGTGCGTGCGGCCTTTACGCTGCGTGAGGCAGCCGCCTACCTTGGGCTGCCCAACTCTACCCTGTATAACTGGGCGCGGCCCAGTGGTGGGGCAGTGCCGGTCATCACCTGCTTTCCGGCTCACGGCAGGGAGGCGACCGTGCCGTTCATCGGCTTCGCGGAGGCGTACGTCCTCTCCGCGTTCCGTCGTGCGGGGGTGCCGATGCAGCGCATCCGTCCGGCGGTCGAGGTGCTGTCCTCCAGGATCGGGGTCGATCACGCACTGGCTTCCCGGCGGCTCTATACCGACGGCGCAGAGGTGCTCTACGACTACGCCAGCAGCGAACAGGACGAGGAGCTGCGTGGACTGACGGTCGTCAGAACCGGCCAGCGGCAATTCGCGGAGGTCGTGCGCAACTACCTCGAGCGCATCACCTACGGCGATGATGGCTGGGCAACGCAGGTGCACCTGCCGGCATACCAGCAGGCCGAGGTGATAGTCGATCCACGCCGGGCGTTTGGAATGCCGCTGGTCGTTCACGGCGGCGCCCGGGTCGAGGATCTCGTTGATCGTTTCGTTGCCGGCGACACACTCGCGGACATCGCCGAGGACTTTGGGGTGCCAGAGCCGGAGGTCGAGGACGTGGTACGTGTCGCCACCCGAGCAAAAGCCTGACGACTCCCCCGCAGCCACGTCAGAGAACCCGGCGGAGACGGCCGGGGCGCCGGAGTTCTTCATCGACCGCAGCTTGGGACGTAGACATCTCGCCCAGGCACTCGCCGATCTTGGCATCACAGTCCATACGATGGCGTCGGTCTACGGCGAGCAGGCCGCGCAAGGACTTGAGGACGAGCGGTGGCTGGCCGACGTGGGCCATCACGACTGGATCGTCCTGATGAAGGACGACGCGATCCGCCGCCGCCCCTCCGAGCGCGACGTCTTGGCGACCGCGAAGGTGCGAGCGTTCTGCCTGACCAACGCCCAACTCCGCGCCTCCGAGCAGTCAGCTCGGTTCGTTGGCAACATCGAGCGCATCAAACGCCAGGCCGAGAAGCCCGGCCCCTACATCTACGGCGTCTATGACGGCTACATCAAGCGATTGTGGCCTTTAGATCCGTCGCTGTGAGCTTCGTGATCGTAGAGCCCACAATCGCTCCGTCGCGCAGCCGGCGCAGTTGGATTCTCGACTACTTTCCGAGCAGCCGGCGCTGGATGGACGCGACTCACCCGCCGCGGGCGGCGATACTCGAGGAGCTGCCCGGCGCGCGACTCCGAGAGGACATCGCGGCCGGCCGAGCCCCGAAGCGTGCCGGGACGGCGACGGTGTGCAGCTGGACCAAGCGCTAGCGGACACTCGCGCTTCGCGCTGCACGGAGCGTGCTCATGGGACACGCAAGCACCGCCAGCACCGACCGTGGGGCCAGCTCGATCAACGATGACCGCTACACCCACATGCTCCCCGGCGAAATTGAGCAGGCCGGTAAACGACTCGGGGACTACATAAGGGAAACCGAAACCAAGAGACACCGATCCAAGCGACGAGACAAATAACCGTCATACCTCACCGCCCTGGCCGCAGGGCTCAGGTTTTGGCGCTGGTCGCGTACTCGGTGGCTAACCACCGCCGCCGATGATCGGTGCGCCGCGCTGGACGACGCTTGGGACAGTCTGCGTCTCGGGTCAGCGGGAGTGTTGCTCGCGGGCCCGATCCACGACTGCTCCGTCCCTCCACGCGAGTGGTCCTCCCAGGACGCCCGCGCGGGACACCCAGCGCCCGGTCATCGTCCTGAGCGACAGCACTGAGCCAGGCGCCTCGCGCGCTCGCTTTAGCTGCCGAAAGCAGCGGTCGGGGAAAATGCAGGATGCCCGATGAGTCCACGATCTCCGACCTGGTGGTGAGGACGCGCGTCGCGCGAGGCCGCTACCAGCTGCTGCCGCTGAGTCGGGCGACCAGCTCGATCATTGCGTCGAGCGCGGCCTCTAGCGGCTTGGTGTCGCGTTTGACCTGAGTGAGGAGCAGGCCGCCCTGCAGGGCGGCTAGGAGCGCGAGGGCGAGGGTGTCGGGGTCGGTGTCGGGTGTGAGCTCGCCTCGTGCTTGCATCGCTCGGAGGCCGCTCTGGATCGTGGCTTCCCAGCGTTTGAAGCTCTCGGCGACGTGGGCTCTCCCTTCGGGATCGGTCTCGGCTAGCTGGCCTCCGAGAGAGCCGATTGGGCAGCCGCCGCTGCAGTGGTGCTCGCGCTGGGACGCGACCAGGAAGTCGCGCCAGGCTCGCAGGCCCTCCAGCGTGCTGAAATCGAAGTTCTCCTGCCCGCCGATCATTGTGTCGGCCTGGTGGTCAACGACTGCCCGGACCAGGGCCGGCTTGTCGTCGAAGTAGTGGTAGAGCTGCGAGCTTGAGACGTCCGCCGTCGCGCGTACGTCCTCGATCGTGGTGTGGGCGACGCCCTGCCGGAAGATCAGGCCAGCAGCCGCGTCGACTATGCGCTGACGGGTCTCCTGGCCCTTGCGCGTCAACGGGCGAGGCGAGGGGCTAGTCGTGGTCATGCCGCAGATTCTACCAACGGAATGGATTGCCCTATCCATTCTGTGTTAGAGTGGAACGCCCGATCCATTATGGGTCGCGACAACCACTCAAAGGGGAGAACGCGATACATGCCACTTCAAGGCAAGACCGCCCTTGTCACCGGCGGCACCTCCGGGATGGGCTCCGCCACCGCACAGTCGATGGCCGAGAAGGGCGCGACGGTGATCATCACCGGCCGCGATAAGACCCGCGGCGCGAGCACCGTGGAGAAGATCCAGGCGGGTGGGCACGACGCGCAATTCATCGCCGCTGACTTCTCGGAGATGTCCGAGGTGAGGCGCGTTGCCGACGCAGCAGGCGAGATCGATGTTCTGGTCAACCTTGCCGGCTTTGCCGCCCTCGCACCGACGGCTGACACCGACGAGGCGGCGTTCGACGGGCTGCTCCAGATCAACGTCAAGGCGCCGTTCTTCCTCGTCGCCGCGCTCGCCCCGAAGATCGCCGCCCGCGGCGGCGGATCGATCATCGACGCAAAAAGTCCGAACAGCCGTACCCCGGATCACCAATGACCATGTCCTCACCCAAGGAGCCAAGTACTCAAATGCAAACCACCGCAGGAAAGACAATCCTTATCACTGGCGCCAATACCGGCCTCGGTAAGGAGATGGCGAGGCAGCTGGCGCTGCGCGAGGATTTCGAGCGAATCTACCTCGGCTGCCGCAACCCGGAGAAGGCGGAGCGGGCAAAGCAGGACCTGGAGAAGGTCACCGGGCACAAGATCTTCGAGGTAGTGATCATCGACCTGGAAGACCTTGCGTCGGTAGGTGCTGCGGTGGCCGCGATCACCGCTCCGTTGAACGCGCTCGCAATGATCGCCGGCGGCATCGGCGGCCCCACGCCCGCATCGTTGACGCAAGACGGGGTGACTGAGCTATTCGCCCAGAACCTGCTCGGTCACGTGGTTCTGCTCGAGAATCTGCTGGCAGCCGGGCTGCTCACCGATGTCGCGGTCCTCGCAGGCAGCGAGGGGGCGCGCGGAATCCCGAAGCTGCGGATCGCCCGACCAACGTTCACCGATCAAAGCTCACAGGAGTTCGCGTCGGTGATCGACGGCTCGTTCTTCCAAGGCGGCAAGTTCGACGTGATGCTCTCCTACAGCCAGATCAAGTACCTCGGCGCGCTGTGGATAGGCGCGATGGCCCGCATGCACCCCGAGCTCAGGTTCATCACGATGTCGCCGGGAAACACCGCGGGAACCGACGTGCTGCGCGACCAGCCCGCGCCCGTGCGGATCATCGCCAGCCGAATCCTGCTCCCATACCTCGCGCCTGCCCTTCGCATCGGGCACAAGCTGGACGTTGGGGCCGAGCGACTCGTCAAAGCCGTCACAGACGCGTCACTGCAGAGCGGCGTCTTCTACGCAAGCGCCGCCAAGACGATCACCGGACCGGTCATCGACCAGGCCAAGATCCTTCCCGACTTCCGCGACCCCGAGATCCAGGACCACGCATACCAGGCGATCCAGCGGTTCGTACCGAGGCCCGCCGCGACTTGACCGCTCTGCGCACGAGTACCACTCCAATCACCACGCCACCCGTCGCTACCGCATTGCACTGCATAGCAAGCAGTGCGACGACGGAAGCCGACGAGACCGCTGGTGCGGACGAGAAGCAGCGCTTCTGTGCAGGGGCTCGCACGACGACCGCCGAGCGCGACGACGACGGCGAGCACGTTCCATTCGCGCTGGGAGAGGCAGAAGCGTGCTGGTGGTGATGTCAAACGGGTGGCGGTCCGCGCGCTATATGCTCGCCGCCTATGGAGGCGAACGAAGGCGGTCGGCGCTGTGAGATGCCGCGCCAGCGGTGGCAACAGCGGCCGTGGCGATGGAGGGCGCCGGTTGCCGCTGCGCTCGTTCTCGCCTGTGCGGCGCTGTGTGGCAGTGTGCCGGTCGCCGCCGGGTCGAGTTCCGACGCTCAGGCCGCGCACGCCTATCTGATCGCGCAGTACAGGCTCGTCACGGCGGAGTTGGGCAAGGCCGCCGCGGCGCGCGGCGCGGAAAGAACCACGGCGGCGCGGATCGCCCGCGAATGCCCAGGGGTGGTGTCGGGGATGCCGCAGGAACCCCTGAAGCCGTTTTCAATGCTCTCACCCCGTGTCAGGGGCGAAAACGCCCGGCTGGACAAGCAGAAGCAAACGATCGAGAGCGAGCTCTATGCGGCGGTCGCCCTGGCTGGCGACATCTCGGATCGCCCGGCCGAGGAAGCGTACGCCGCCGAAGTACGGCAGCTGTCGTGGAGCAACCCGGCGATCGCCTCTACCCTCCAGGCCGCGACCACGACCAGGCTCGAAGTCCTCTCCGCCGCTGTTCCGCCGTTCTGCGCCGACGCGAGGGCGTGGGCCCAGAGCGGCTATCGCACCCTGTCGGCGGCCAGCCGGGGATTCGAAGCTTCGCAAGCGGCGCGGAGGCACTCCGAACGGGGGGAGGCATCCCTGGGCACGCTGCTGAAGCCTTACGAGAACGCAGCGGATCGAGCGCTGATCCGCAAGACCACCGCGGTCGAGGGCGAACTCGTCGCCGGTGACATTGGCGCCGTGCACACAATCTTCCACGTGGATCGCATCGTCGGGTTCCCGCGAGCCCCGTTCGAAGAACCCAAACAGGTAACGGTCGGCCGCGGCGGCACCGCCGCCGGCACCAACTTCGAGGTGAGCACCGAGTCGCACGGCGCGTTTGGCGCCCCGCGCTCCTGTCATCGGTCGGCGTCGGTGTTCTACAGCCGGCCGGGCGCCCCAGAAGTGCTGATCCAGGGCGGCCCCAACAACCCCATCTGCCTCTCCCCACCTAAGTACCGGCACCCCGCGGTGTTCTGCGAAGTAGGCATCGAGACGATCCAGACCGCGGTCCCGGCCTCGGTGCGCTCGGCCAGGCTGGTGCTCGCCGACGGACGGACGGTCGAATCGCGCGTGGTCCGCGTGCCGCGACGAGATGGTGGCCCTGCGGGCGTCTATGCCGAGGAGATCCTTGGCAGCGCGAGCCACGCCGTGTCCCTCGTCGAGCTGAAGGCAGGCGGGGGCGTCGTACTCACCGTGAGACTGCCGCGATACCGCTGTGTCAAGCAACGCAACGAACGGGAAGGCCCAACGGTCACAAAGCTCGCCAGCGGCCGCACCCCCGAAGGGGAAGAATTCACGATCAGCGCTTTTGGCGGTTACGGCGAACCCGTTCTCAGGGTGGTCACCGCTATCAACTCGGAACTCACCGAACCAGCGATCGGACCCGGCGCGAGCAACGCGTTCCCCTGGTCGCTGTCGATCGGCTGCGCCCCACACCCCTACGCAATCCTCTACGCGATCCTTCAGCCACCGGGAAGCTCGGTGGTCGCGCAAACCCCCCAAGGCGCCATCGCGCTGAACGTGGTTCCGATCCGACCGCGCCTGCACGCAAAGGGACCACTCGTCTACGGCGTGTTCAGCGCGCTGCCATCTGAACTGACGGTGCTCGGGGCGAACGGCTCGACCGTCTACACCGAAAACCTGCAGGCCAAGGCGGTCGAAGCGACACAGTTCTGCGAAGGCTACGCCGAACCGTGAGTCACCGCGTGACTCAAACGGTGGTCCTGATGCTGGCGATCTTCGGCGTGCTGGTCGGTGCCGTCTACTCGTCCGGGCTCGGCGCCGCAACCAGCCCCGAACCGCCGAACGCATATCACTGGCGTTCCACCCCGGGCGGCCAAGTGTCGCTCGTGCCGGTGCTCGACGCCGGAGAGGCCGGTTGGTGCATGCAAACGGTCACCCGAATCGTCACCGGCAACTCGACTAGGAGTAGTCGTGCGTGCCCGGCTACGACGACCACTATGGGCCCGATCTTCGCCGTGACGTGCGACGACGGCAGCGAAGAGGGTGCATTCGTCTTCCTGCTCACCCGACCCGAAGTGGCGTCCGTCTCGATCGCCGGCGGCGCGCGCGTTCCCACCACCACCAACGCCACGCTCCCCGACGGCCTTCGCGCCGCCGCGCTGCAGGCACCTGAATACCCGTTTCAGCTGCGCTTCTCAACGCACTGCCCGGAAGTGACGCCGTTTGACGCCAACGGTGCGGCGATCCCCACACAGTCGGAGCCCGGCGTTCCGCTGGCGTCTCGCTTGCCCCACGCGACATGGGCGCACCCTCAGAGCCAGCCCCGGGGGGTATGCCGGCTCGACGCACCCCACCTGCGGCTGGGAACCGTAGCGTGGGAAGGCGCCGTGGCCGCCGCGATTAGGCCCGTCCATCGGCTGCTCGGTCACGCGTTGGTGTCGTGCGCCAACACCGTCTACCTCCACAGCGAGGGCGAGTACGTCACCGCAGCGGTCCTGCTCGACGCGTCCCGCCCAGGTGCCGCGCCGCCGGCCCTGCCAGGCATAAAGCCGTTTGGCGGGCACCCAGGGATCTTCCAGGCATCAAGCTCAGGCGGGCCGGTGCTCGCGCGGCGCATCCCCGGCGCGTGGCTGGTCACCACTACGTCAGAGAGCTTCGGTGACCTGGCTATGCCGCTCGAAACACTCGAGCACCTGCGGGTCGCGATTCACATGCATTCGCGCGCAACCGGGCACGCATAAGATTTCCGGGATGTCTTATCCGTGGAGGCTCGCCGGAGGAGCGGGGATCCTCTTGGCGATTGGTGCGGCGCACCTCGGCCTGCCCGTGTGGGTGAATGCCATTGGAGTGGCCCTTTGCATCGTCTTCGTGTTGGCGTTCGTCCGCACGATGTTCATGGGTTAGGCGGTTCCCACCGACCCTGGCGTGTGGCCGGCCCACTTAAGGCACACTTAAGGCAGGTCTCGCCCGCCCCTTCACGAGGGTCACGCTTTTGGCCAAAAGCAGGCGCGCGCATCGGCGGCCGCGACACGCCTGCAGCGGACGGTGGGTGTCGCGCAAACCGGGGTCTGTCCGAGGCGTTTAAGACGATGCTGGGTATGCCCCAGAACTTTCTTGAGTGTGATCGTGAGCAGGTGTTCTTGTTTCCGCCGGACCCGCGGGATTGGCTGCCGGAGGGTCATTTGGCGTGGTTCGTGCTGGCGTCGGTTCAGGAGATGGACCTGGACCCGTTCTATGGCTCCTACCGCGAGGATGGCTGGGGTCGGGCGGCGTTCGAGCCGTCGATGATGGTCTCGCTGTTGCTCTACGCGTATGCGCGGGGTGAGCGCTCATCGCGTGGGATCGAGCGCAAGTGCGTTGAGGATGTTGCCTACCGGGTGATCGCCGCTCAGCAGAAGCCTGATCACGCGACGATCGCGAGGTTCCGTGCCCGCCACGAGGACGCGCTGGCTGAGCTGTTTAGCAGTGTGCTCGGGTTGTGCAGGCGGGCAGGCCTCGTGAAGGTCGGGGTGATCGCGATCGACGGCACGAAGATGCACGCGAATGCCTCGCATCACTCAAACCTCGACTACGAGCAGCTCGCACGGGAGATCCTCAAGGAGGCCGGGGACCTCGACGCGGCCGAGGACGGGCTCTACGGGGATGCTCGTGGGGATGAGCTGCCCGAGCATCTTCGGACAAGCGAGGGGCGTCGTGCCGCCCTGGCGGAGGCCAAGAAACAGCTTGAGCGCGAGCGCGAGGAGAGCGGGCGCGCGGCCGGCGAGGCCGAGGCTTCCGGGGTGAAGATCGAGCTCGAGGCCGAGGTCATTGTCCCGCGGGTTCAGGGCCGCGACGGGTGGCTGCTCGAGGCTCGCCGTCAGCTCGATGAGCACCGCCGGCGTGAGGCCATGCCGATCCCACGCTCGCGTGCCGGGCGATTGTTGGAGGCCGAGCGACGGTTGCAGCAGAACCTCGCGGTTGAGCGCGAAGCGAACGAGGCATATGAGCACTACCGGGCGCATGGGCGCGACACGCAAGGCCGACGACTCAGTCGCCCACCAAAGCCATATGAGCCGCCCGAGACCCCGGCGGGAAAGATCAACACGACTGATCTTGATTCACGGAACGTGAAGACCCCGCGCAGTTACACGCAGGGCTACAACACGCAAGCCGCGGTGAACGAGCATCAGATCGTGCTCGCCGCGGAGGTGACCGCCAGCTCCCCGGACTTCGGTCACCTACAGCCGATGGTCGAAGCCACCAAGCAAGAGCTGGAAAAGGTGGGTATCACCGAGACGCCCGGGGTCGCGGTAGCTGACAGCGGCTATTGGAACGAGGAGCAGATCGATAACGTCGTGAGCGACGGCATCGAGGTGCTGATCCCACCCGATGCGGGCAAGCGCGACACACCGCGCCGCGGCTGGGATGGCGGCCGCTACGCCTTCATGCGCACCGTGCTCGCCGGTGACTATGGCGGCGGGCTTTACCGAAAGCGCAAGGCGATGGTCGAGCCCGTGTTCGCTCAAACCAAGCACAACCGGCGCATAAACCAGTTCCACAGGCGAGGCAGATCCGCCGCACGCTCCGAATGGCGCCTAATTACCGCCACCCACAACCTGATGAAGCTCCACAAGCACCACCTAGCCGCCCAGGCCGCCTGAAACGGCACCAGGGCAGCACCGACACCCGACCAGGCCCGCAGAACCCGACCCCCACAGACACCACCGCCGGCGTTCGCCCACCGCCCACGACAACTTTACGCGACACCCACGACGAGCAGCGATCCTGGCGGTTCTCAGTAGTCGTGCGCTCGCTCGCGAGGCATTGTGGTCGTGTTCAGCCCCGCCGTCGGATCGATGCTGGGGTTTGTGGCGTGCCGCGTTTGCGCGCATCGATGGCGGGGGTCGGAGGGGAGAGAGGACGCCATAGCGGCCGCGGCCACGAGTCTCCCCGACCCAAATCTGCGCGTAGGGCCACCGCCCGGCCGAGGTTTATCGCACCGTCCCGCCCCGGCGCGTCTCTGGCAGTCGGTGCCCGGAGCCGACATGATTTGACCATCGACGCTCGACTTTGCTCGATCACCCGACACCAAGGTGTATCCATAGGTGTACACCTATGCTATGATGGATCGCATGAGTCCACGGGTCGATGAGGTGCTCCCGACGCGGGAGGCGCGAGCGAAGCTGCCGTCGCTGCTAGCAGGCTTCCGTGCGCGCGGCGCGGAGGCCGATCCGGTGGTGATCGGCGCGCACCGACGCCCGGAGGCTGTCGTCCTCTCTTACGAGCGCTATTTGGCGATGCTGAGCGGCCGCGAACGGGTCAAGGCCATCCTTGCCGACCGCCGTGCCGCGGGGGGCGGCATGAGCGAGGAGGGCGCGATGCAGGTGGCGGTCGAAGAGCAGCACGCCTCCCGTCGCTGAGTGCTACGCATCGTTCTGGATTGCAACGTCTTCGTCTCGGCGCTGCTCTCGCCGAACGGCTCACCTGCGCAGGTTCTCGACCGATGGGCCGACGGGGACTTCGACGTGATCGTCAGCCCGCTATTGCTCGCCGAGCTGGAGCGGGTTCTGCACCGCCCAAAGTTCGCGGCATCCATCGACAGGGCCCAGGTCGACGGGCTCGTGACGGGCTTGATAGAGGACGGCGTGCTGGTCGAAGATCCGCCGGCCGATCCTGGCCTTACGCCGGACCCCGGGGATGACTACCTCGTGGCGCTCGCCCGGGTGGCGGGCGCGCAGTGCATCGTCTCGGGTGATGCGCACCTACGCCAGCTCGCGGATGCCGTGCCGCCGGTCCTCTCGCCGGCGGAGTTCATCGAGCGCGAGAAGTAGGTGCCGTCTGAGACGGATTCGCCGTGGTACTTCAGTGAGCGAATCTGAGGTGATCTCAGAGCACCTGAGAGCAGCGAGCAAGCCGTATCTGACCTGAGCCGAGGTCCGGGCGCGAGTTCGAGCCCGGTGATCGGTATGGGTCCACAGCCAGTATCAATTCCTGAGACATCTGCTCGTCCGCGTCTATGTCGGACGGCACCTCGACGAGGAGCGGCACGTGGGGATAGCGCGTTCGCAGTTCGCGCAAGACCTCTCGGGCCGCCTCGTGCTCGTAGCCCAGGGAGCAAACGACGAAATCGGCATCGTGAGCGGGGGCGCACCCCGCTGGCCCGGTCAGCGGACACCGCCCGCGTCCCGGTGGGCCGGGACAGACGGCGACCGCGTAGCCGGCGAAGCGCAAGCCGGACGCGATCCCAAGGCCGGCCGCCTCGTCCGTGTGCTCGACGAGCACTCGCGGGTGGCTCCAGCGCCAAGGCTGCGGTTTGAGGCTCGCTGCTCGCGCATGCGCCGTGGAACCTCCGGAGAACATGCCCTCAAGCTAAATCGGCCTGACTGGAAGTCATCCGGATCGAACCGCATTCTGCTTCGTAGAAAACCGCTACTGTGCATCGGGGGTCACGGCTTGCGTGTGCGTTCGCGGTCGAGTTGCTTGCCGAAGGCGACCTCGACGGCCCTGGTCATGGTGGGCTGGAAGGTGGCGGTGAGCGCCTCGGTGGCGAGCGGTCGTAGCTGGTCGAGTGCTGCTCGGACCTTGGGCCAGTCGGACTCGGGACGGCCGGCGTCGTCGAAGGGCTTCCAGATGTACTCCAGGAAGATCTGCACGAAGCTCTGGGCGGTGCGGTGGGTGTCGCGTTTGAGCTTGTGCATTGCGTCGAGTGCGGTGTCCAGCGGGACGCCGAGGGACACCAGTCGCTCGCCGGCGGCGAGCAGGGTTGGGCTGGGGGCTTCGAAGCTGTTTTCGTCGATGGGGATCACCAGGCCGAGCTTTTCGGCCTTGGCGATGAGCTTTGGGTCGATCTCGCCGCCGAGACGCTCGAACAGGTCTGGGCGTTCGAGGATCTCGGGTGTCTCGGTCTCGAAGGGGGCCATCAGGGAGCGGGTGAAGTCGAGCACCTGCTCCCCGGCGCCGCGGGCTTCTTGGAGCAGGTGGGCGATCGCGGCAAGGTTGAACCCCTGGGCCTGCATCTCGCGGATCAGCTGCAGCGCCGCGAGGTGTTCGGTGCCGTAGTAGCCGGTCCTGCCCTGCACTGCCGGTGGGGGGATCAGTCCACGCGACTGGTAGCTGCGCACGTTGCGCACGGTCAGGCCGGCCGTCTGGGCGAGCTGGTCGATGGTCAGCCGCTGCGCGGGCTGGGCTCCAGGTGCCTCCCCGGCCGGTGTGGGGGTGTGGGGCCGGTCGATCGACGGCCGCTGCTCGCTCTGCGTACGCGCCATGCCCCAAGCATATCCCGAGCTAGTGTAACACAGATTCATGTGACATAGATCTGTGTTACACTAGCTCGGGTTAGGGCGGGGAGGTGGAGTTGCCGTTGGCGATCAACCACCCAGGAGGCAGCGATGAGCAAGCCATGCGAGTCGGCCGGCACCGTGTCGAGGCGGCGATCGTGGTGGACCCTGATCGCCTGGGGTGTGGCGATCGCCGTGCTCGCGTTCGTCGGCAGGGGCCTCGAAGGCAGGCTTGCGCCGATGTCGCTGGCGGTGCCCGGCACGCCTTCCTCACGGGCGGAAGCGATGCAGGCTAGCGAGTTCGGCAGCACGGTCCCGATCGCCGTCCTGCTGCGCGGCCCGCCGGCGGAAGTCAACCGCCAGGGGCGGCGGCTGGTGGTCGCGCTGCGAGGGGTCGGGCGGGTCCAGGTGCTCTCGCCGTGGGATGGGGCGGTCACGGTGCGCTCGCTGCGCCCGCAGGCCGGGGCGGCGTTCGTGCTCGTGAACTACATCCGGCCGGCGAGTCGTGCGATGGCGGTGGTGCCGAGCACCGAAGCGGTGATCGCGCGCACCGTGCACCGTCCGGTGCGCAGCTACCTGACCGGCGTGGCGGTGATCGGGCGTGCGCTTCAGAGCGCGACGATGGCGGACACCGTGCGGGCCGAGATGATCGCGCTGCCGGTGCTGGTCATCGTGCTGCTGCTCGTCTTCGGTTCCCCGGTGGCGGCCGCCGTGCCCCTCGCGATGGGCGGCGCGACCGTTGTGGCCGGCCACGGGCTGCTGTGGCTGGCGAGCTTCCTGACGCCGATCAACTCGCTGGGGGTCGCGATCGCCGCGATGATGAGCCTCGCCCTCGGAGTCGACTACGCGCTGCTGATGGTCTCGCGCGTGCGCCAGGAGCTCGCCGCCGGGCGCGACCACGAGACAGCCGTTGACGATCGCGTCCCGCTCCGCCGGGCGCACGATCGCTGCGGCCGGGGGAACGCTCGCGCTGACGATGCTCGCGGCGAGCGCGAGTCGCGACCCCCGGGCTGCTCGGTCCGGTGGCGATCGGCGTCGTGATTTCGGGTCTTCTGAGCGTCGCGCTGGCGCTGAGCGCGATGCCCGCGCTGCTGCGCCTGCTCGGCCCGCGCCTGAACCGCTGGGAGATCCGGCGAACCCGCTCACCCGCCGCAGGGCGCCGCACCACGGCGGGCGCCTTGGCGGAACGGCTGATCGCTCACCCCGCGCTCACAGTCCCGCTGATCCTCGCCGGGATGCTGGCATTGGCGGTCCCCGCCGGCGCGCTGCACATGGGTCCGCCCGACGCATCGGAGCTTCCCTCCTCGAGCCCCGCGCGCACCGCGGTGGGGATGGTGGAACGCACGATCGGACCGGGGTGGTCGGCGCCTTTTGTGATCGTCGCGAGCGCGCGCCACGGTGCGATCACCACCCCGCGGCGCCTGCGGGCGTTGATGCGCTGGCAGGAAGCGGTCGCCCGCGAGCCCGACGTCGCGGCGGTGCTCGGCCCGGCGTCGGTCGCGGGCGCCGGCCGGGAGCTCGCCGAAGCGCACACCGCACTCGCCTCCGCGCCCGGGCGCCTGGAGGGCGCCCAGCACGGAATCGCCGGCCTGCGCGCGGGGCTTAGCCGCGCGCAGGCCGGCGTCGCGACACTGCGCGGCGGCCTGGCCTCGGCGGCGGCCGGCGCGGGCTCGCTCGGCGGCGGCGCGCGACACGCCGCGAGCGGCGCCGAAGCGCTGGCCGCACAGACCGGCAGAGCGGACACTGGCGCCAAGCTGCTGGCGGACGAAACGGATCGCGCCGCGGCAGGCGCCAGGCGGCTCACAACCGAAACCGGCCGCGCCCGCGCGGGCGCTGGGCGGCTGGCGGACGAAGCCGGCCGCGCTCATACGGGCGCGACGCTGCTCGCGACCGAAGCCGGCCGGGCCGGCGGCGGCGCGACACAGCTGCAGACCGGCCTCGCCCGGGCGGCGACGGGATCGGCAGCGCTCGCGGCCGGGCTCGACGAAGCGGCCGCGGGTGCGGAACGTCTGGCCAACTCCGACGAACAGCTCACGACCGGCGCGGCACAGCTGGCGCAGGGCATGAACACGCTCGATGACACCGTCCACGCAGTCGTGGCACCGATCGAGACGCTCGCCGAAGAGCTCCACACCTGGGTCGGGTGGCTCGTCGCGCTGCGAGCCTCCGACGAGCAGCTGCGCACCCGGCTGAACGAAGCCACACACGCACTCGACGCGATGACCATCGCGCGCGGCGACCCGCGCTATCCGGCGCTCGTGCAGGACCTCGCCGCCGTCACGCGACTGACCGAACAGAACGGCCTCGCACAGCTCGCCCGCGTTCAGCAGCAGCTGTGTGCGAGCCTGGAGCGACTCACCGAACTCCCGGTCGAGCTCTCCAGGCTGACCGCCGGCCTCGACCGGCTCACCGCCGGCGCCGACCGGCTGGCCACCGGCACGCGCGAATCCGAAGCGGGAGCGCGCAGCCTCAGCTCCGCCCTGGGTCGCCTCGCCGCCGGCGGGCATACGCTCAGCGACGGGCTCACAGGGCTGAGCGGTGGAGCGGGCCAGCTCGCCAGCGGGCTTGGCAAGCTCACGAACGGGGACGCGCGGCTGGCTGGTGGGCTTGGCAAGCTCGCAAACGGCAACTCCCAGCTCGCTGGTGGGCTCGGCAGGCTCACGAACGGGGGCGACCAGCTGGCCGGCGGACTCGGCAAGCTCGCAAACGGCAACTCCCAGCTCGCTGGTGGGCTCGGCAGGCTCACGAACGGGGGCGACCAGCTGGCCGGCGGACTCGGCAAGCTCGCTGCCGGCGGCGCACAGCTGGCAGGTGGGCTCTCCGCCGGCGGGCACCGCGCCGGAGCGCTCGCTGCCGGGCTCGGCGGGGCGCGGCGGCCATTGCAGAAATACGCGTCGATGCTGCACGGCTACCAGCGGGACTACCGGCTGCTGGACGCCGACTCGCCGCGCGCGCTGGACTCCGGCTATCTCGTGCTCACCGCGCTCGACGGCACCGTCTCGCCGATGCGCGAACAGGTTGCCCAGCTCGTCAACGTCGATGGGGGCGGCCAGGCTGCGCGGATGATGGTGATTGCCTCCAGCGCACCCGACGCCCCCGCAACCGCGGCGCTCAGTAGCAGGCTGCGGCGCCGCCTTCCGGCGCTCGCTGCCGCGACCGCAGGCAAGGTCGAGATCGGCCAGGGCGCGCAGTACCTGCTCGACTACACCAACGCCAACACGGCCCGCTTCCCGTGGCTGGTGCTCGCGCTGGCGATCGTCGCGGTGCTCACGCTGATCGTGGTACTGCGGGCGTTGCTGCTGCCGCTGATCGCTGTGGCGCTGAATCTCGCCACGATCGCCGTCGCGCTCGGAGCGCTGGAGCTGCTCACCGAGGAGCACATGCTCGGTGGGCCTGGCTACATCGACGCAGCCTCCGGCGCCGGCATCATCTCGATCATGTTCGTCCTGTCGATCGACTACGAGGTCTTCCTGCTCACACGCATGCGCGAGCAGTGGGCTGCGCAGGGCGACTCCGAGGGCGCGATCCGCTACGGCCTGCAGCACACCGCAGGGGTGATCACGGGCTCCGCCGCGATCATGACCGCCGTCTTCCTCGCGTTCGCCGCAGCCGACGTAATCCCACTGCGCCAGTTCGGCGTCGGGCTGACGATCGCCGTGGTACTCGACGCGACGATCGTCAGGCTCGTGCTGCTCCCCGCGATCATGCGTGCCGTGGGCCCCCGCGTATGGTGGATGCCAGACCGGCTCACCCGCAGGCTTCCAGCCCTCGAGTGAGCGCAAAATGGTCTGCCCGAACCCAACTCGCGATAGCCCGTGTCACCGAGCAGGCCGAAGGCTCGAGCCACCATCTTGCCGGCCGCCGCCAACGCGGTTGGAGACGGGTTGCCGTGCAGATCACTGACCGACGATGGGGTCTTCTACCGATGCGCCGGAGCAGCGCAATGGTAAGTCTGCCTGTCGAGTAAGTCATCCGATCAGGAGGTCTTGGATGTCCATGGTGAACGAGGCCAGCTTCGCTAGCGCCGTCCCGGCAGGCAAATGGTCAGTCGACGCTCCGCGCTCGAGCGTTGCATTCGCCGTGAAGCACATGATGCTCTCGAGGGTGAATGGATGCTTCCGCATGTTCGACGGGATGCTGGAGATAGGGGCGGGCGCCTCGCGAGCGACGGGAGTGGTCGAGGCCGCCTCGATCGACACGAACGAGTCCGTGCGCGACGAGCACCTGCGACGCTCGCCCGATTTCTTTGACGTCGAGCGCTATCCGGAGATCAGCTTCAACTCGACCCGGATTGAGAATCTCGACGGCGGACGCTTTCGTATCGTGGGCGCCCTGACGATGCGCGGCGTCACCCGCGAGATTGAGCTTGACGCGCGACTCAACGGCACGGGACGCGTGGCAGGCGGCGATGGGCGGATCGAGCTCGAGCTGCACGGACAGCTCAGCCGCAGAGACTTTGGACTCACCTGGAACCAGGTGCTCGACGCAGGCGGAGCGCTACTCGGCGACACGGTCAAGATCGCGCTCAATATCTCGGCGGTGAAGAACGACGCGGCGTGATCCACGCGGCGTTCTACTGATCGCTGGCGGAGGTTAGCCGGGCGCGCCACTGCCTGGTGTCCCAGTGCGCTGGCTCGGTCTCCGCGAGGAATCGCTCCAGCACCGCAATGAAGTGCGCGGGCGCCTCGAGCTGTGGCAGATGGCCGACCCCGTCGAAAATCTCAAGACGGCTACCTGGGATGGCCTGGTGGGCTTGTTCGCCATGACGGACTGGAATCATCGGATCGCGCTCACCCCAGATGATCAAAACGGGTATGCCCTGGGCGAGGTACAGCCGGTCACCCGCATGGACGCGCTGGCCGCCGGTGCTGACGACGGCGCGCAACGTGGCCAGAAATGCCGCCCGGCGGTCGGGGTCGGCGAGCGAGGCGTATCCGCGCGCGACCTCGGCGATGTCCGCGTTTGGCCGCAGCCCGACGGCCGCCAGGCCACGCGCCGCCGCCGATCCCGCCACGCGTCCCGGCCCGGCTGTCGCGGCGATGAACAGGTCTGCCCCCGGCAGCGCCGCGGCGCGCAAGACCAGGCTGACCTCAAGACCGAGCCCGCCGCTGGAGACCAGGACCAGGCGCTCGGTGATCTCGGGGAACTGGTAGGCGAACTGCATCGCGATTCCACCGCCGAGCGAGTGCCCCACGAGCGTAGCGCGGTCGTGGCCGAGCGCGATCAACAGGTCGCGCAGGCTGGCGGCGAGAGCCCCCAAGGAGTAGTCTCCGCCGCCGGGGGCCGACGCGCCGTGACCGGGAAGATCGGGTGCGAGGACCGTGTGGTCCCGCGCGAGCGGCTCCATCACCGCCTGCCAGTTCTCATACGTGCCCGCCATCCCGTGGATCAGGAGCAGCACGGAACCACTGCCTGCCTCGGCGTATGTCACAGAGCGGCCGTGGAGCATCACCCTCTTGGGCTCGATTGCCGCCGGGTGGCGTCGTTTGGCCTTCGTCTCGGGCACAGCTCCATCGCCTTCAGGACTTGGTCCTGTCATGTATAGCCATCCGTGCGGTCGAGATCGTCTCGCGCAGTGTCTCCAGTGCGTCGTGCTTGGGGCGCCAGCGCAGCTCGCGTCGTGCCTTCGCTACATCCATGATCACCGGCTCGCGGAAGACGTTCACCCACTGGGCCTGTGCGGGCAGGACGCCGCCCAGGTGAGCGATCGTCTTTGCCGCCGCCTCGATGGCCAGCTCGGGCACCGGGATCGAGTACCAGCCGAGCTCGCGCGCGAGCTCGCCGACGGTGAGCTGCCCGGGCCCGGCGAGGTTGTACACGCCGGGCGCTCCGCGACCGAGCACCGCGGCGCGTATTGCACTGGCCACGTCGTCGTGGTGCACCAGCTGAAATGGGACGCCCGGATCGGGTAGAACCGGCTTGAGGATCGGCACGCCGTCGAGCAATCGCAGGACCAGCCCGGGCAGCCGCTCGGAGATCTGTGTGTAGGGCAGGCTGTCAATCAGCAACGGCGCGTCACGTCCCGCGACGATGCACGGACGGAACACGTAGGCGCTGGTGGAGCCGCCATCGAGCGTCTCCCACAACAGCGTCTCGACCTGCGCCTTCTGGGCCGAGTAGTAGTGGCCGGCGCTGCCGCGCGCGGGCACGTCCTCGGTGAGCGGCTGAGGATTCTCGCCAAGGAATCCGTACGCGGCCACCGACGATGCGTACACCAGGCGCTCCGCGCCGGCTGACACCGCCGCCTCGAACACGTTGCGCGACCCCTCCAGGTTCACCGCCGAGGTCGCCTTCGAGGAGCCCATGATGATGAACGCCAGGTGCACGACCACGTCGGCGTCCTTCACAAGGTTTGCCACGGCGTTGCGGTCGAGCACATCCCCGCGCCGGTAGGAGACCTTCTTCCAACCGCGCGGCGCGGGGTCGAAGGACCGGCGCGCCATGCCGAGCACCCTGCCCACCTCGCGTGAGCGCTCGAGCGCCGCGACCATCGCCTGGCCGATCTCGCCGGTGGGGCCCGTGACCGCCACGGTCAGACCCGCCGGTGGAGCTGGATGGTGTGTCATCGGACCGTTGTACCGCACCGCCACCGGTTCCCCAGCCGAGACTGGGATCGCTCGCGCGCGAGATCCCCTTATGAGTGCGACCGCTCGGGGCTGCGGCGCCGGACTTCACTGCGAGCTGGTGGGCTGGGCGCCTCTGTGCGTCTCTCACGCTCCGCCGCCGCCCTCACGCTCGTTCCGGACGAATACGGCTTTTGGCCTATAAGCGGCGAACGAGGTTCGAACTCGCGACCTCAAGCTTGGGAAGCTTGCGCTCTACCAACTGAGCTATCGCCGCACTGCAGCGCATATTACGCCCTTGTGGCGGCGGACCAGCCCACCGCCGAGGCGTGAGCTCTACCCTTTCGGTGCTCATGAAACGCCTGCTGCTACCCGTCCTCGCCTCGCTCCTCGGCGCCGCGTTCCTCGGGCTGCTGATCTACGGGGTGACCCACCAGGCGCCCAGCCACAGCATCGACCAGGCGCTGGCCGACGGCCAGCAGCCGCTGGCGCCGCAGGCCGGCGAGACGCTGCCGGTGCTGATTGGTCGCGGCGACAGTTCGCTGGCGGCCTACCGCGGAAGGGTGGTGGTGCTGAACTTCTGGGCCTCATGGTGCCCGCCCTGCGAGGCTGAGGCGCCGGCGATGGAGCGGCTGCAGCGCCTGCTGGAACGCCACCATGCGACGGTGCTGGGGGTCACCGACGAGGATGTGGCGTCGGAATCGCTGAAGTTTGTGCACGAACACCACCTCACCTACCCCAACCTGCGCGACGCGGGCGGCGAATTCGCCCGCCTGTACGGCACCGCCTCGCTGCCTGAGAGCTTCCTGGTGGACCCCTCCGGGCACATCATCGCGGACTCGCGGGGAGAGATCGAAAAGCTGTTCGCGCAAAAGGCAGTGGCCCTCGCGGGGAGCGCATGAAGGCGCTGCTGCTGCTGGTGGCGCTGCACGCGGCTGTGGCGCCCGCCGCCACCACGGCGCCCGCGCCCGGGGCGAGGACGACGCTGCCGGCCGTGGAAAGCCAGGCGATGTGCGTCACCTGCAAAATCCCGCTGACCGTGGCCCAGTCGCCGCAGGCCGACCGCGAGCGGGCGTTCATCCAGCGCCTGATCGACTCCGGCCTCAGCGAGGCGCAGATCAAGCGCGCTTTGGTGCGCGAATACGGGCCGGCTGTGCTGGCGCTGCCCAGCACCCACGGGTTTGACCTGGCTGTCTATCTGGTCCCCCCCTGCGTGGTGCTGGCGCTGCTGGGGCTGCTGGCGCTGCTGCTACCCCGCTGGCGCCGCCGTTCGGGCGCCGCGCCGGGCGCCGCGGCAGCCTCCCACTCCTCCCCCGGGCTGAGTCCCTCCGAGGAGGCGCGGCTGGACGCGGACATCGCGCGCTTCGACTGATTCCCGCCGCGTGCGGCGAGGAGCCCTTTTTTGGAGGGGGAGGAGGAGGGGTAGTGGTTGAGCAGACATGCCGCCACTGCGAGGGAGCCTTTCGCGAGCGGCCACTTGCAAGCGGTCTACATCTCCCGCGGCGCAGCCACCCCCAGGAGATCTTCCAGGCAGCGCGCGATGGTGCCTCGCGCGGCCACGCTCAGCGCGAGCCGCTGGCGCTCCAGCGCCTGCGGCTCGGCGCCCACCACGCGGCAGTCGCGGTAGAAGGCGGTGAAGTCCTGCGCCACCTGCAGCGCGTACGCCGCGATTCGGTGCGGCGCGCGGCGTTGCGCGGCCTCCGCCACTTCGCCGGGGAACTCCAGCAGCCGCTTGATCAGGGCGCGCTCGGAGGGGTGCAGGGGATCCCCGTCCAGGCCGCTGGCTTCCGCGCGGCTGCCGTTGGCCGCTCCGCCCACCGCCGCCGCTGCTGGCGGCGGCTGGCCCGAGATCGCCTCCTCCAGCGCCGCCGCCACCCGCTCGATGCCGGCCTTCGTCAGCATCGAGGCGATCCGCGCGTGCGCGTACTGCACGTAGTACACCGGGTTCTCGCTGCTTTGCGCGCGCGCAAGGTCGAGGTCGAGGTCGATTGTGGTGTCGTGCGAGCGCGACAGCAGATACCAGCGGGCGGCGTCCACCCCGATCTCCTGCACGAGATCGTCCAGCGTCACGAACTCCCCCGCGCGCTTTGACATCTGCGCGCGCTCGCCGCGGCGCACGAGGTGCACCAGCTGCATGATCAGCATCTCCAGATGGCCCTCCTCGCCCCCCAGCGCGACGTAGGCCGCCTGCATCCGCGCCACATACCCGTGGTGGTCGGCGCCCCACACGTCGATCTGGCGCTCATACCCGCGCTCGCGCTTGTCCAGGTGGTAGGCGATGTCGGAGGCGAAGTAGGTGTGCTCGCCGCCCGTGCGCACCAGCACCCGGTCCTTGTCGTCGCCGTACGCCGTGGTGCGCAGCCACAGCGCGCCCTCGCCGCGGTAGGTGTGGCCTTGCTCCTCCAGCAGCGCGAGCGCGTGCTGCACCCGGCTGGGGCTCCCTTGGTGCAGCTCGCTCTCGTATTGCCAGTGGTCGAAGTCGTCCACTCCAAACGCCTCCAGTGAGGCGCGCATCCGCTCCACCATCAGCTCCACCGCCGCCTCCCCCAGCTGTGCCGGCGCTAAGGCGGCGGCGTGGGCGTCATCGCCGGAGGCGCCTGCCAGGCGCTCGGCGAGCTCGCCGACGTACTCCCCCTTGTAGCCGTCATCTGGCACCTCCCTGCCCTGCGCCAGCGCGAGGATCGACTCGCCCAGCTTGCCCACCTGCGAGCCGGCGTCGTTGACGTAGAACTCGCGCGTCACCTCGTGCCCGTGCAGCGCCAGCAGCCGCGCCAGCGCGTCCCCGTAGGCCGCGTTGCGCGCGTGGCCCACGTGCATCGGCCCGGTGGGGTTGGCGCTGACGAACTCGACCAGCACCCGCTCGCCGCGCCTGGCGCCACCCGCCCCGTAGCTCTCGCCGGCCTGCAGCATCGCGCCCAGCGCCCGTCTCAGCCAGCGATCGGCGAGGAACAGGTTGACGAAGCCCGGCCCCGCCACCTCGAAGCGCTCCAGGTCCTCCCCCACCAGCTCGGTGAGCTCCGCCCCCAGGCGCTGCGCCGCCTCGCGCGGCGGGACGCCCAGCCTCGGCGCCAGCAGCAGCGCGGCGTTGGTGGAGTAGTCGCCGAAGTTGGCCTTCGGCGGGCGCTCCAGCGTCACCCCGTCGGGCCCGCGCCCGTCATCGCCACCCGCCAATCCGGCGGCCGCCGCGAGCACCGCCTCGCGCAGGCCGTCAAGTGGCGTGCGCAAGGGGCTCACGTCGGTTGGCTCTCTGGGAAGGTCGGTCATCTCACCTCAATAGTGGTAGGGCTCGCCGGCAAGGATCTTATGCCCGCGGTAGAGCTGCTCGAGCAACACCACCCACGCGAGCTGGTGGGGCAGCGTCATCGCGCCCAGCGACAGGCGGTGCGCGACCCGCTCCAGCGGCGGGGCGCCGAAGGGTCCCCCGATCACGAACGCCACATCGGCGCCCGCGTGGCGGCGCTCCTCCAGGAAGGCGCTGAAGGCAACGCTGTCATAGGCGATGCCGTCGGCGGCCAGCAGCGACACGAACGCCCCCTGCGGGATCCGCCGCGCCACCGCCTCGGAGCTACGCGCCTGCACCAGCTCCAGCTTCACATAACGGGACAGCAGCCTGCTGTAGTGGGCCACGTCATCGGCGAACGGGGGCCGCATCCGCGCCTCCCCCACAACGGTCACGAGCATCTGCGGCCCACCGCCCCCGACGCCAGCCGCGCACGGCCCCCAACGCCCGCCGCGCAGAGCCCCCAACGCCCGCCGCCCATGGCCGTCAAACACCTGCTGTCCCCACTCGCCCGCACGGGTTGCGATACTAGCCCTGTGAACGACGACGATCCCGGCGCCGAGCGCCACATAAACATCCACCTCTCCCCCGAGATCATGGGGGGCGTATACGCCAACTTCGCCAACGTCAGCCACTCCGACTACGAGTTCACGGTGACCTTCGCGCGCGTCGACCACGAGGTCGAGGCCGAAGAAGTCCCCGGTGTGGTGGTCTCCCGCGTCAACCTCTCCCCGCGCTTCATGCGCGAGCTGATCGACGCGATGGAGGACAACTACTCGAAGTGGCGCACCCGCGAGGGAATCAAGAACCTGCCCGAGTATGGGGGCGGGGAAGCGGGGGACGGCGAGGAGTCCTGACCACCCGCGGGGCATGACCCAACCACCTCCGGGTTGTGTTTGTTTATTTTTTGGGGCCCAACCAAATAGGAATAAGACTCAGTCTCATATGGTGGGGGTCGCAAAAGAAGCATTCCCCCGCACCGGCGCCCGCCAGGCCGCGTCTTTCGTGTTCCCTACCCTGCAACGATGAAGGTCGCGATCGTCTCCGACATCCACGGCAACCGGCACGCCTTCGAGGCGGTGCTCCAGGACGTCGCCGCCAGCGACGCCGCCGAGCTGTGGTGCCTCGGTGACCTCGTCGGCTACGGCGGCGACCCGGACGCCTGCGTGGCGCTGGCGCGCGAGCACGCCGCGGTGTGCCTCGCCGGCAACCACGACCTCGCCGCGATCGGCGAGCTGCCGCTGTCGGATTTCTCGCGCGGCGCCAGCCTCTCGCTGCAGTGGACGCAGGAGGTGCTCCACGCCGACAGCCGCGCATTCCTCGCCGGGCTGCGCTCGGAGGGTCACGAGGGCCCCGTCGGGCTCTACCACGCCAGCCCCCGCGACCCGGTGTGGGAGTACGTGCTGTCCACGCTGCTGGCCGAACTCTGCCTCGACCGGCTGCGCGAGCGGGTGGGCTTGATCGGCCACTCGCACGTGGCACTCTCGTTCGGGCGCATCCCCGGCCAGCTCACCAGCGGCGGTCCCCACCGCGACGGCACCGTGCTGGACATCAGCGATGGTGATTGGCTGCTGAACCCCGGCAGCGTGGGGCAACCCCGCGACAGCGACCCGCGCGCGGCGTGGCTGCTGCTGGACCTCGACAATTGGGCCGCCTCCTACCGGCGCACCCCCTACGACGTGGCGGGCGCCTCCGCGGCGATCCGCGCCGCGCGCCTGCCCGACTCGCTGGCCGAGCGGTTGGAGTACGGCCAGTGACGGCGCGTCGCCTGATCGCGCTGCTGCCCGCCGGCCTGCTGGGCGCGGGCACGGCGGTGCTGGTGTCCTGCGGCAGCTCGGGCGCGGGGCTGATCCCCTCGGTGAACGCCGGGCCGCTGGTGGCCGACTTCCAGGGGGTGGAACGGGCGGCGCTGAAGGGCAACGGCAACTGTGCGCCCACCGAAGCGGCGCTGCGCACCACCGAACGCGACTTCCAGGCGCTCCCGGCCAGCGTCGACGCCGGCCTGCGCGCGAGGCTGGCGCAGGGCATCTCGCATCTGCATTCACAGGCGCTCGAACTGTGCACCCAGCCGCTGACCACCACCACCGGGGAATCGACCTCCACCACCCCTCCTCCCTCCTCCCCCCCCACCAAAACCACCACCAAACCTCCGCCCACCGCCACCACCCCACCGACCTCCTCCACCACCGAAACCAGCACGGCGCCGACGAGCACCACGCCGAGCTCGGGCACCGAAGGCGGCACCGCCCCGGAAGCCGGCGGCAGCGAAGGCAAAGCGGGTGAATCCGGTGGCAGCGAAGCCGAAGAAGGCGCCAACAACGGCGGCGCGGGCGTCGGCCCCGGCGGCGAAGCCGGCGGTAGGGGGAATGGGCAGTGAGCGCCGAGGATCCAGCTCGGCCTGTGCCGCGCGCGGCGAGCGACGCCGAAGCCGGGATGGGGGAGCGGTGAGCGCCGCCGAAGCTGAGGTGGGGGAGCGATGAGCGCCGCCGAAGCTGAGGTGGGGGAGCGGTGAGCGCCACCGAGATCGCCGGCCGCTACCGCCTGGAGAGCCGGCTGGGCTACGGGGGCATGTCCACCGTGCACCTCGCTTTCGACCTGCGCCTGGAGCGACGCGTCGCGGTGAAGCTGCTGGCCGAGCACCTCGCCGAGGATCCCACGTTCGTGTCCCGCTTCCAACGCGAGGCGCAGGCCGCGGCGCGGCTGGTGCACCCCAACATCGTGCAGGTGTTCGACTCCGGGTTGGACGAGCGCGCCCACCAGCACTTCATCGTGATGGAGTACATCGAGGGCCAGTCGTGCGCGGAGATCCTGCGCGATCAGGGGTGGGTCGAGGTGGGGCAGGCAGCCGGGATCGTGGAGCAGGCGTGCGAGGGGCTGTACTACGCCCACCGCCACGGGGTGGTGCACCGCGACGTCAAGCCCGGCAACCTGCTGCGCTCGCTGGAGGGGGAGATCAAGCTGGCCGACTTCGGGATCGCCAAGGCCACCGAGCAGTCCAGCATCACCCAGGTGGGCTCGGTGCTGGGCACCGCCGCCTACCTCGCCCCCGAGCAGGCGCGTGGCGAGGAGGCCGGCCCCCCCGCCGACCTGTACGCGCTCGGCGTGGTGGCCTATCAGCTGATCTCCGGTCGCCTCCCCTACGAGGCCACCTCGCTCACCGAGCTGGCGCTCAAGCAGCAGCAGGAGGAGCCGCCGCTGCTGGACACGCTGGTGGCGGCCGCCAGCCCCGAGCTCGCCGAGGCGGTGGCGATCGCGCTCGCGCTGGACCCCCGCGACCGCTACCGCGACGCGCGCGAAATGGGCCGCGCGGTGAGCGACGGCCAGCGCGGCATTGCGCCCGTGGAGCCCGCCGACGAAGTGGGCCAGCCCGGGCGCGCGGGCCGCCATCACGCCACCGCCGCCACCAGCCTGCTCGCCGCCGGAGCCGCTGGGGCGGGAGCGGCGGGAGCCACCGCGCGGACCCGCGCCCTCACGCGCGGGGGCAACGTGGCACCCCGCCAGCCGCGCCCGGGACCGGCTCCACGCCGGCCCGAGCCGGTGGCGAGCGCGAGCGCGGGACACGGCTCCTCGCGCGGACGACGCCTGTTCATGACACTCTTCGGCGTACTGCTACTGGTGGTGGTGATCGTCGCGATCGTCCTCGCCACCGCGCCCGCCCCCACCAAAGTCACGCTGCGCGAAGTGTCCTACCACGACGTCGAACAGACCTCCGCCGCGCTGCAGCAGCTGGTCACCGAAAACATCAAGTAAACAGGCGAAAGGCCCGCCTCGATAAGAGGGCGGAAGGCCTGCTTTGCGCAAGCCTCCCGCCGGCACCCGTCACGCCAACTCAGACTATCGTCTCCCCCGGCGCCGCCCCCGCGCGCAGCGCGGCGGCCACCTCGGGGAGACGCCCGGCGAGGATCGCGCCGCGCAGGTCGGCCATCAGGCGGGCGAGGAAGGCGAGGTTGTGCAGCGTCAGCAGCCGCATCCCGGTGAGCTCGCCGGCGCGGGCGAGGTAGGAGAGGTAGGCGCGCGAGAGGCCGCGCGCGCAGGCGGGGCAGGGGCAGCCCTCCAGCAGCGGCTCCGCCGCGTCGCGCCAGCGGCCCTTGTGGAGGTCCAGGCGCCAGCGGTTGGACGGGTCGGGCACCAGCGCGGTGCCGTGGCGGCCCAGGCGGGTGGGCATGGCGCAGTCGAAGGTGTCGATCCCGAGCTCCACCCCGGCGATCAGGTCGTCCACCTCGCCGATCCCCAGCAGGTGGCGAGGCAGCCCCTCGTACGCGCCGCCCAGCTCGCTGGTGGCGTGGCCCACCACCTCGTACATCTGCGTCTTGTCGGCCCCCAGCGAGCCACCGATCGCCACGCCGTCACAGCCGCTGGCGGCGACCGTGCGCGCGGAGGCGCGGCGCAGCTCCTCGTGGACGCCCCCCTGCACGATCCCATACACCAGCTGCTCGGGGGGGCCGTGTTCGGCGTGCCAGCGCAGGCAGCGCTCCAGCCAGCGGTGGGTGCGCTCGGTGGAGCGCTCGGTGTAGGAGCGCTCCACGTGGAACGGGGTGCACTCGTCGAACACCAGCGCGATGTCAGAGCGCAGCGCGGCCTGCACCGCCATCGAGCGCTCCGGTGAAAGGAAGCGTTCGCGGCCGTCCACGTAGGAGCGGAAGCGCACCCCCTCCTCCTCGATCGAGAGGATCGCTCCGGTGCGCTCGCGTGACCCCTTCATCCCCCCGCCACGCCGGGTTGGGCGGGCCTTAATCTCATCCGCAACGGTGCCGTGGCCCATCGAGAAGACCTGGAAGCCGCCCGAGTCGGTTATCACCGGACCCTCCCAGCCCATGAAGGAGCCGACACCGCCGAAGCGCTCGATCAGCTCGGGGCCGGGGTTGAGCAGCAGGTGGAAGGTGTTGCCCAGCACCATCTCGTACCCCAGCGCGGCCACCTCCTCGGGCAGCAGGCCTTTGACGGTGGCCTTCGTCGCGAGCGGCACGAACGCGGGCGTGCGCACGTCCCCGCGGTGGGTGTGAAGCGTCGCGGCGCGGGCTCTCGACGCGGGATCGCGAGCTTCGATGCTGAGAGCGGCCACCGCGGCATCCTAGGCGTCTTGGCGCGAGCCCTATCGTGAGGCAATGCCCCTCCTGTCGATTGCACCCCCCCACGTGGCCGGCGACAGACGATGATCGCCTCGCTGATCGACGTCAACCACCTCATCGAAGTCTCGGGCTACCCGCTCCTGTTCCTGCTGGTGATGGCAGAGTCGGGTGGGGTGCCGGTGCCGGGCGAGACGGCGGTGATCGTCGGCGGGGTGCTGGCCAGCCGGGGCAAAATGCAGATCGAGCTGGTGATCGCGGTGGCCGCGCTGGCGGCGATCGTGGGGGACAACATCGGCTACCAGATCGGCCGCAAGGGGGGACGGTGGCTGCTCGCGCGGCCCGGCCCCTTCCACCGCCACCGGCTGGTGGTGCTGGAGACGGGGGAGCCGTTCTTCGAGCGCCACGGGCCGAAGGCGGTGTTCTTCGGGCGCTTCATCCTCGGCCTGCGCACGTGGGCTTCGTGGCTGGCGGGCGCCAACCACATGCGCTGGCGCACCTTCTTCCTGTGGAACGCGCTCGGGGGGGTCTGCTGGGCAACGGCCGTGGGGCTGATCGCCTACTTCGTCGGGCAGTCGGCCAGCAATGCGATCGCGACGTTCGGTATCTACGGCCTGGTGGCGGTGGTGCTGGCGCTCGCAGGAACCTTCATCCTGCACCGCCGCCACCGTCGCCACCAGCGCATCCGCCAGGCGGCGGAGGAGTCAAAGCGCCGCCAGCGGGCGGTCGAGACGGCTGACGGGAGCTAGTGCGAGCGAGCCGTCGTCGAGACGGTTGACGGAAGCTAAGTGCTCTAGACGGGACGGCAGGCGCCGCAGGGGGCGATGCGATCCCACAGCTCCGCCAGCGCACCGAGCTCGTCCTCGCTGAAGCGCGAGAGGAACTGCTCGCGCACGACCGCCAGGTGCGTGCCGCGGGCGTCGCTGAGGCGTTCGCGCCCGAGCTCTGTGAGGCAGGCGTAGGCGCCGCGCGCGTCGTGTTCGCAGGAGCAGCGCTCCAGCAACCCCTCCTTTTCGAGCCGGTCGGCCAGACGGGTGAGCCCGCTACGCGAGAGCTGTGCCTGTTCGGCGAGGTCGCACATGCGCATCCGTCCACCCGGCGACTCCACCAGATGGTGGAGCACCTCGTAGGAGGAGAGAGGCAGCCCGTGGGTGCGCTCCAGCTCGGCGTCGACGCGTTTGGCGAGCGAGGCGTGCGCCCGCTTGAGCCCCCGCCACGCGCGGAGCTCGCCCTCGCTGAGCGTCTGCCCGCCCGCACCTTCGAGCGCCGGTACCCGCGCCCCCGCGGCGAGAATGCTGGGCACTGGCGATTCGGTATTGATGGCTGTTGCGGTTGCCATTGTGCTCGATGCGGACACTATCCCGACCCTCCCTGCTCAATCGAACATAGCAGCAGCGGGTCGCTTAATCTGAGTGCATGGTGGTCCGCCAGGCCCACCACATCGCCAGCGGCTGAAGCGGCAGCCGTGCAAACAGCGCCCAGCGGGGGATGCGAGGGAACTCGTCCGGATTGAGGGCCATATGGAGATTGGCTGGGAACACCGCGGCGAGTAGCGCGATCAGCCATAGCCCTGAGATACGCCGCGTGGAGGGCACCAGCACACCGAGCCCTCCGGCAACCTCGGCCACACCGCTGACCGCGACGATCGTGTCCGCTCCCGCCCAGCGGGCCGTCCACGGCGGCACGATCTGGCGGTAGGGGCGCGGGATGACGAAATGGTTGACGCCGGCTATGACGAACACCAGGCTGAGCAGCCGCGACCCGCGCCGGGGCCTCACGGGCGGTGGATCCTGAACGTCGATCATAGGATCAGCGAGCGCCCCGACATCTCCTCGGGCTGGGGGATGCCCAGCAGCGCCAGCACGGAGGGAGCCACGTCGGCGAGGATGCCCTCGCCCTGCAGCAGCCGCAGGCCGCTAAGCGTGACGATCAGCGGTACCGGGTTGGACGTGTGGGCCGTGTTGGGGGAACCGTCGGGTTGGAGCATGTGCTCGGCGTTGCCGTGGTCGGCGGTAATCAGGCAGGCGCCGCCGGCGGCCAGCACCTCCTCGACGACCTCGCGCAGGCAGGTATCGACGGTCTCGATCGCGCGTACCGCCGCTGAGATCACGCCGGTGTGGCCCACCATGTCGGGGTTGGCGAAGTTGATCACCGCGAAGCGCGGCTGGTGCTCGCGCCAGGCGGCCAGGAAGCGGTCGGTGACCGCGCGGGCGCTCATTTCGGGCTCCAGATCGTAGGTCGGGACGTCTCTTACCGAGGGGGCCAGCTCGCGCCGTTCGCCGTCGTAGGGGGCCTCGTCGCCGCCGTTGAAGAAGTAGGTGACGTGGGCGTACTTCTCGGTCTCGGCGACGTGTAGCTGCGTGGCGCGGGCGGTGGCGAGCACCCCGGCGAGCGTGGCGGCTGGACGCTGCGGGGGGAAGGCGACCGGGTAGTCCCACTCTTCCTCGTACTCGGTGAGCGTGGTGAGCTGGTCGACCGGCTCGATGCCCTGCCGTCCCCCCCAGCCGGGCAGTTGCTCCTCCTCGGCCGGCCGCCGGCGAATGGCGGGGCCCCCACCGACTGAAGGATCGCCGTCGCCGGGCTCCTCGCCAAACCCCGGCTCGGCCAGCGCGCGCACGATCTCGCGCATGCGGTCGGGGCGGAAGTTGAAGCACAGCACCGAGTCCCACGGCCGGATCAGCGCCTCGTCGCCGACCGTGGTGGGAGCGATGAACTCGTCGGTCTCCCCCCGGTCGTAGGCGTGCTGCACGGCCTGCACGGCGGTCTCCTCGTGGTGGGGCGCGCGGCCGTGAACGAGCAGGTCGTAGGCGGCCTGGATGCGCTCCCAGCGGCGGTCGCGGTCCATCGCGTACCAGCGGCCGACCACCGAGCCGACCCGCACCCGCCCTCGTGCGCCGGGGGGCCACAGCTCCAGGCACCAGCGTTCCACCAGCGCGACGTGCTCCACGCCCGATTCGGGCAGCGTGTCGCGGCCGTCGGTGAAGCAGTGGATCACCAGGTCGCGCACCGAGAGGCGGCCGGCGAGCTCCAGCAGTGCCTGGAGGTGGCCGAGGCTGGAGTGCACGCCGCCGTCGGACACCAGCCCGATCAGATGCACGCGCTCGGAGCAGGTGAGCGCGTGCACGATCGCGGGGTTCTCGCTCAGCACGCCGTCGAGCACGGCGTCGTTGATGCGCGTCAGGTCCTGGCGGATCACCGCACCCGCCCCGAGGTTGAGGTGGCCGACCTCGGAGTTGCCCATCTGCCCCTCCGGAAGCCCCACGGCGCGACCGCTGGCCGTCAGCGTGGTGTGCGGGTAGGAGGCCCACAGCTCGTCGAACACCGGCGTGTGCGCCAGCGAGACGGCGTTGCCGGGACCGGGATCGGCGAGACCCCAGCCATCCAGCACAACCAGGCAGGCGCAGGGCAGGGGCAGCGTCGGAGGCTCCTCGCTCAAGCGCGCACCGCAGCCCTCGTCGCCAACCAGCCGTATGTGCCCGACGTCGTCACGAGGCCGCCTGCACGATCGCGGCGAACGTGTCGGCCCGCAGCGAGGCGCCCCCCACCAGCGCGCCGTCCACGTCGGGGAGCGCCAGCAGCGCGGAGGCGTTGTCGGGGTTGACCGAGCCGCCGTAGAGGATCCGCACGCGCTCGCCCACCTCGGCGCCGGCGCGGTCGGCGATCAGCGCGCGGACGAAGGCCACGGCCTCCTGTGCCTGCTCGGGCGTGGCGGTCTGGCCGGTGCCGATCGCCCAGATCGGCTCGTAGGCGATCGCCACCTCGGTGAGCTGCTCGTCGGCGAGCCCCGCGAGACCGTCGCGGATCTGCTGGCGCAGCTTGCGCTCGGTGTCGCCGGCGGCGCGCTCGGCCTCGCTCTCCCCCACGCACAGGATCGGGTGCAGCTCCGCATTGAGGGCGGCTGGGAGCTTCAGCGCGAGCGCGCGATCGGTCTCGCCGAACAGGGCGCGCCGCTCGGAGTGGCCGAGCACCACGCCGTGGGCACCGGTCTCGGCGAGCATCGGCGGGGATATCTCGCCCGTGTAGGCGCCCTCGGGCTCGGCGTGCATGTTCTGGGCGTACACCTCCACGCGCGAGCCGCGCGCGGAGTCGACCATCGCGCGCAGGTCGGTGAACGGCACGCAGATGCCGACGTCCACGCCGCTCACCGCGGCCACGAGCGGCAGCAGCGCCTGGATGTACAGCTCCGCTTCGGCCTCCGTCTTGTACATCTTCCAGTTGCCCGCGATCAGGGGGGTGCGGGTACTCACGAAACGCAGGTCCCTTTTGATCGAGTAAGAGGGGCCCGGCTCGCCGGCCTTCGGCCGACTGCGCCACCCTCCAGGGCCAGCACCCCGGGTAGCGTGCGGCCCTCGACCAGCTCGAGGGTTGCGCCGCCGCCCGTGGAGAGGTGATCGACCGCGTCCTCCAGACCGAAGTGGGCGAGCGCGGAGGCCGAGTCGCCGCCGCCGACCACCGTCAGGCCCGGCGCCTTCGCCACAGCCGCGGCGACCGCGCGCGTGCCCGACGCGAACGGGGCGTACTCGAAGGCGCCCATCGGGCCGTTCCAGAAGACGGTGCCCGCGCCTTCGATCTCCAGCCTGTAGCGCTCCGCGGTGGCGGGGCCGATGTCGAGGCCCATCCACCCCGCCGGCACCTCGACGCCGTCGAGCGCACGGTGTTGGGCGTCGTCGGCGAGACGGTCGCCGAGCACGAGGTCGTTGGGCACGAGCAGGCGCGCCCGGCCGGGCTGGGGCGCGTGCGTATCGCTGGCCCGCGCCAGCAGGTGGCGCGCGTGCTCGACGTCCTCATCGCAACATAACGACTCCCCGACCGTGTGCCCCTGCGCGCACAGGAAGGGAAAGCACATCGCGCCGCCGATCATCACCACGTCGGCGACCTGCAGGAAGCGGTCGATCACGGCGATCTTGTCCGCCACCTTGGAGCCGCCGACGATCGCGACGAGCGGCCGCGCTGGATGTTCGAGGATCCCGGTGAGCGTCCTCACCTCACCTTCAAGCAGCCGCCCGGCGGCGCTCGGGAGCAGGTGGGCGACGCCCTCGGTGCTGGCGTGCGCGCGGTGGGCAACGCCGAAGGCGTCGTTGACGTACACGTCGGCGAGCTCCGCCAGGGCGCTCGCGAAGGCTGGGTCGTTGCTGGTCTCGCCCGCCTCGAAGCGCACGTTCTCCAGCAGCAGCATCTCCCCGGCGGCGAGCCGCTCGGTGAGCGCCTTGACCTGCTCGCCGACCACCGCGGGCGCCAGCGCGACGTCCGCGCCGGTCAACTCGCTCAGGCGCGCGGCCACCGGCGCCATCGACAGCGTCTCGTCGCGGTGCCCGTGCGGGCGGCCGAGATGCGAGACCAGCACCAGCCGCGCGCCCTTCGCGCGCAGCTCTTCGATCGTGGGCAGCGCCGCGCGGATGCGGGTGTCGTCGGCGAGCTCGACCTTCCCGTCGGGGCCGGTGGCGAGGGGCACGTTGAAGTCCACCCGCACCAGCACGCGCCGCCCGTGGACGTCGAGGTCGTCGATGCCTCTCACGCGATCCCCCCGGACACCGTCGCGCCGCCTACAGGACCCTCTGCGCGAGGTCCACGAGCCGGTTGGAATACCCCCACTCGTTGTCGTACCAGGCCACGACCTTCAACATCGTAGCGTCCACCACCGCGGTGAGCTGGGAGTCGACGATCGAGGAGTAGGCCGAGCCGACGATGTCGGTGGAGACGATCGGGTCCTCGGTGTAGGCCATGATCCCCTGCAGTGGCGCGCTCTCGGAGGCGCTCTTGAGCGCCGCGTTGACCTCCTCGACGGTGGTGGGGCGCTCGCACTCGACGGTCAGGTCCACAACCGAGCCGGTGGGCACGGGGGCGCGCACCGCGAAACCGTGCAGCTTGCCCTGCAATGCCGGGATCACGAGGCCGATCGCCTTGGCCGCGCCGGTGGAGGCGGGGATCAGGTTGATCGCGGCGGCGCGCGCGCGGCGCAGATCCTTGTGGGGGAGATCCTGCAGGCGCTGGTCGGCGGTGTAGGCGTGGATGGTGGTCATCAGGCCGTGTTTGATGCCGACCGTGTCGTTGAGCACCTTCGCCACCGGCGCCAGGCAGTTGGTGGTGCAGGAGGCGTTGGAGATCACGTGGTGCACGGCGGGGTCGTAGTCGGTCTCGAAGTTAACCCCGGGCACGACGGTCACGTCGGGATCGGTGGCGGGCGCGGAGATGATCACCTTTTTGGCGCCGCGTTCCAGGTGGATCGCGGCGTGGGCGCGGTCGGTGAAGCGCCCGGTGGACTCGATCACCACATCGACCCCCAGCTCCTCCCACGGCAGTTTGGCGGGGTCGGTCTCGGCGAGCACCTTCAGCTCGTGGCCATCGACCTCGATCGCGTGCTCGTGCGCGCGCACCTCGCCCGGGTAGGGGCCGTTGATCGAGTCGTACTTCAGGAGGTGCGCCAGCGTGCGCGCGTCGGTGAGGTCGTTGACGGCCACCCACTCGATCGCGCCGCGATCCGCGCGTGCGTTCGCGGCGCGCAGCACATTGCGGCCGATGCGGCCAAATCCGTTGATTCCGACACGTACGGGCATATTCCTCTGAGCCTCCTCGGGCGCACACCAATAACGGGCGGTGAGGTCGAAAACGAGCGACGCCGGACCGTGGGAGCGTTACCCCGACGACCCGGCTGGATGCCCAAGGCTATCGGACGGCGCCGAGACAGGCGGGATCCTCAACGGGAGTTGGCGACGATCTCCACCCGCAGATCGTCCGGATCGAGCAGGTAGGCGGCGTAGTAGAGCGGCCCGTAGCGCGTCCTCAGCCCCGGCTCGCCGTCGCCCCGCCCCCCGGCAGCAAGGCCGGCCTGATAGGCGTGATCGACCGCCACGCGACCGGCGGCGCGGAAGGCGACGTGGCCGTAGCCGGGCGCGGGCGGGCGCCCGCGGGTGACGATCCAGAACTCCGGCGCGGTTACGCCGTAGGCGATCGCGTGCTCGCCCTCGTGCACGCGGCGCACGCCGACCGCGAAGAAGACCGCGTCGTAGAAGGCCGCCGAGCGCGCGAGGTCGGCGACCTCGACTCCGAGATGGTCGATCATCGGCGGCAGTCTGACGCACGCGCGGGAGAGACGTGACCGAGCGCGGGGGAAACGGGACGGAGCACGCAGGGCCGCGCGTCAGGAGTCGCGCGAGCGCTTGTCGATGTCGCGATGGGTGACCGCCACTGTGAGGTTGTCCTGCTCGCGGTAGCGCGCCGCCAACCCCTCCGCGATCGCCACCG
This sequence comes from uncultured Solirubrobacterales bacterium, assembly GCA_963833205.1. Classification (GTDB taxonomy): domain Bacteria; phylum Actinomycetota; class Thermoleophilia; order Solirubrobacterales; family Solirubrobacteraceae; genus Palsa-744. The sequence goes on from CAWHWZ010000002.1 coordinate 50,558, forward strand.
AGCGATGCCGGCCGCCGGTGCAGCCGATCGCCACCACGAGGTGGGCCCGTCCCTCGGCGACATACTGGGGCAGCAGGAAGTCCAGCAGCGCGTTCAGCCGCTCGTACAGCTCATCCAGACGCCCGTCGCGGGCGACATACTCGACCACGCGGGGGTCGATGCCCGTCAGCTCGCGCAGCTCGGGCACGTAGTGGGGGTTGGGCAGGAAGCGCACGTCGAAGGCGAGATCCTCCTCGCGCGGAGGGCCGTGCTTGAAGCCGAAGCTCATGAACGTCAGCGCCAGGCGCCCGGTGGCGCGGCGCGGCACCAACTCGTCGGCGATCTTGCCGCGCAGCATCGCAGCCGACATGCCGGTCGTGTCGATCACCACGTCGGCGCGGTTGCGCAGCGGCTCCAGCAGCGCGCGCTCGGCGGCCACGCCGGCGGTGACCGAGCCGTCGGGCGCCAGCGGGTGGCGGCGGCGGGTCTCCTTGTAGCGATTGACGAGCGTCTGCTCGGCTGCCTCCAAGAAAAGCACGTGGTGGGCGAGGCCGGCTGAGGCGAGATCGTCTACCACGGCCTGCAGCGCCTCGAAGTAGACGCCCCCGCGCACGTCGGATACGACCGCGGCGCGCTCCACCTTGGAACCCTCGTGCATGAACAGCTCGGTCAGGGAGCGAATCATCTCCGGGGGGAGGTTGTCCACGCAGAAGTAGCCGGCGTCCTCGAACACGTTCATCGCCGTGGACTTGCCAGCACCGGAGAAGCCGGTGATCACCACGAGCTCGTTCAGGCTCGACTTCACGACCGGCTTGCTCTGGAAGCGCAACGGACTTCGAAGCGGTCGGAAGACAGACATAGCTTGATTGTGCCGGGTTGGGCGGATGATCTGGGGAAGTTGCTCCGGCCCACACCGGCTGGCCGCCTCCGGCGGGAAGGCGAGGAGGGTGGAAATGTCTTTTTTGACGCCCCAACCCTTTACAAAATGAAGGGTTGGGGTCATGAAAAGCTCTCTTCGAACACCCCAGCCACTTCACAAAATGAAGGGTTGCTAACCCGTGCGGTTCAAATGCGCGTGCAGTTCGCGCGCCACCTTCGCCGGCAGCCCGGGCACGGCCTGCAGCTCCTCGCGCGAGGCTCCCACCACCGCCTCGGGCGAGCCAAAGTAGGCGAGCAGAGCACGCTTGCGCGCGGGGCCGACTCCCGGCAGCTCGTCCAGCAGCGAGCTGGTGAGCGCACGGTCGCGGCGGCTGCGATGGTGGGTGATCGCGAAACGATGGGCCTCGTCGCGGGCACGCTGCAGCAGCTGCAGCTCGGGCGTGGAGTGGTCGAGCACCAGCGGGGCGCGGCGGCCCGGGATGAACACCTCCTCGATCCGCTTGGCCAGTGAGATCACCGCCACGCCGCGCTCGCGAAAGCCGCGCAGCTCCTCGATCCCGGCGGCCAGCTGGCCCTTGCCGCCGTCGATCACCACGACGTTGGGCAGCGCCGCGAAGCTCGCGTCGTAGTCGGGGTCGTGCGGGGAGAGGTCGGTTTGGCGCTCCCACTGGGCGAACCGGCGGCCCAGCACCTCCGCCATCCCCGCGTAGTCGTCGGGCTCGCCCTCACCCAACGAACGGATCTTGAAGCGGCGGTAGTCGGATTTCTTCGGCGCGCCTCCCTCGAAGACGACCATCGAGGCGACCGTCTGGGTGCCGCCGAGATGGGAGATGTCGAAGCACTCGATCCTGATCGGCGGCACGTCGAGGCCGAGCGCGCTCTGCAGCCCCTCCAGCGCCTCGACGCGGCTCTGGCGGCGGCGCTCGGCGCGCAGGTGCTCCTGGTCGAGCGCCAAGCGCGCGTTGCGCTCGGCCAGCTCGAGGATCCGGCGCTTGTCGCCGCGCTCGGCGGCGCGCAACTCGACCGGGCCGCCGCGGCGGCTTGCCAGCGCCTCGGCGAGGGCCTCCAGGCCGGCGGCGCCGTTGCCCGAGCCGCGCGCGCCGGCCGCGCCGCCGTTCGACCGGGCAGGTGCCTCGGCGGGCGACCCCCCGTGGGCTCCCGTCTCATCGTCCCCGGCCGGCTCCCGATGCAGCAACTCTCGCTGCACAACGATCTGCGCCGGGATCGAGGAGTGGCCAGCGTAGTACTGGAGCATGAACTCCTCCGCGACCTCGGGCAAAGCGCGCTCGGCCTCGTTGGCGAGGTAGAACGACTGGCGGTCGGAAAGCACCCCGTCGCGCACCTGGAAGACCTGCGCGTTGGCCTCGGTGCCGTCGAGCGCCACGGCGACAGCGTCGAGCGTGCCGATCGAATCGCTGGCCACGCGCTGGCGCTCCAGCAGCGAGCGCACCGCGCGCAGCCGGTTGCGCTCCAGCGTCGCCTGCTCGTACTCCTGCGCCGCGGAGGCCGCCTGCATCCGCGCCTGCAGGTCGCGCTCGATCGAGCGGTAGCGCCCCGAGAGGAAGTCGATCACGCCGTCGATGCCCCGGCGGTACTGCTCCTTGGTGACGTAACCGACGCACGGGGCCTCGCAGCGCTTGATGTAGTAGTCGAGGCAGGGGCTGCCGCTGCGCCGCCCCGGCTCGGGGCCGGTGCAGGAGCGGAACATGAAGATCTTCGTCAGCAGATCCAGCGTGCCGCGTACGCGCTTGGCGTTGGAGTAGGGGCCGAAGTAGGCCCTGCCGGGGCGGTGGCGCTCGCGCGTGAAGTACACCCTGGGGAAGTCCTCGTCGAGCGAGATCGCGATGAACGGGTAGGACTTGTCGTCGCGCAGGCGGATGTTGAAGCGCGGGCGGTACTGCTTGATGAAGCTCTGCTCCGCCAGCAGCGCCTCGGCCTCGGAGCCAACCACGACGAACTCGATCTGCTCGACAGCGGTAACCATCTCGGCGTGGCCGGGGCTCGATGGCACGTTGGCCTTGGCGAAGTGCGAGGCGACGCGCTTACGGATCGACTTCGCCTTGCCGACGTAGATCACGCGGCCTTTGCCGTCGCGGAAGAGGTACACACCCGGCTGGTCGGGGAGGCCACGGCGTTGCTCGAAAAGGGAATGCTCGCTCATGCGAGCGTCCCCCTGCTTCGGTCGGCGAGCGTTGCGGTCAATAGCTACGCGAGTAGCGGTAGAGCGCAAACAGCGTGTAGACGACAAGCCCAAGCAGCACAAACCAGGCGAATTTGCCGACCCCGGTTTCCCACATGCGCGGTTTGGCCGCCACCGTCACCACACCCACGCCGAGCACCCCGTACAACAACGCGCGGCGACGGTCGCCGAGGCTGTAGATGGCGATGCGATTCTGGCGGTAGAAGTACATCCCCGCGAGACCCAAGCCAATCATGAAGGCAACGCCAAGGATCGTCTGGAACGTCAACGCCGCGCGCGTGCCGCCGGGCAGGTATGCGACCGCGGCTGCCAGCAGCAGCAGGATCCCCACGTTGCGGGCGGTCTTCAGGCGGTCGTCCATCGTGCCCTCAGTCTAGTTCGGCCGTCCGCCCCCGGGTGTCGGAGAGACGTGCAGCGGCCCTACCCCCCGGTGTCGGCAAGGCGTGCGGCGGCCCTACCCCCCGGTGTCGGCAAGGCGTGCGGCGGCCCTACCACCCGGTGTCGGTAAGGCGTGCGGCGGCCCTACCACCCGGTGTCGGCAAGGCGTGCGGCGGCCCTACCCCACGAGCGCTTCCAGGCGCGCGTAGGCCGCCTCGACCGCCCGGCGCGCGGCGGTGTGGCGGGCCTCTGACTTGGCCGACTCGTACTTGGTGGCCCACGCCGCCGGGTCGGCCAGCGCGTCCTCGACCTCGCGCAGCGCCGCCTCGGCCGCTTCGATCGCGAGCTCCGCCTTTTGCTGATCGTTGAGGCGGTTCTTGGAGGGGCCCTTGGGCTTGGCCTTGGGCTTCCCCTTCCCCGTGCCGCCGTTCGAGCCGTTGGCGGTCATCGTTGTTCCAGCCGGCGCATGCGCCGGCTGGCGGAGTGGCGCATGCGCCACTCCGGGGGGACGCGCATGCGCGTCCCCCGACCGGCCCACATGTGGGCCGGTCCCCTCGTTCAAAGGCTGAGAGCCTGTCGCCCGGCGCTCTTCGCGCACCCGCACGTACTCCGGCCAGCCGCCCTCGTAGCTGCGCAGCGTGTGGCCCTCCACGGCGATCGTGCGGGTGCCGACGGCGTCGAGCAGCGCGCGGTCGTGGGACACCAGCAGCACCGCGCCCTGGAACGCTCGCAGCGCGTCCTCCAGCGCCTCGCGGCTCTCGATGTCGAGGTGGTTGGTGGGCTCGTCCAGGATCAGCACGTTGGCGCCGGAATGCACCAGCACCGCGAGCGACAATCTGCGGCGCTCTCCACCTGAGAGGCCGGCCAGCGGTTTCTCGGCCTCCTCGCCGGAGAACAGGAACTGGCCGAGCAGCGCGCGCGCCTTGTTGGGGGTCAACCCCGTGGCGTGCTGCGCCGCGTCCAGCACGCTCTGGCTGGGCGGCCCGCCCGCGCCGAGCTCGTCCGCATGCTGGGAGAGGTAGCCGACCTGCACGTTGTGCCCACTGCTGAGCCGCCCCGCCGCCAGCGGCCGCTGCCCCGCGAGTGTCTCGATCAGCGTCGTCTTGCCACTGCCGTTGGGGCCGACCAGCGAGACGTGCTCACCGCGCTCCAGCCACAGCTCGGCGTGGTCGAGCAAAACCAGCGGCGCCTCCCCCACCTCCACGCGCGCGTCGGTCAGCTCGAAGATCACCCTGCCGGAGCGCTCCGGCGCCTTGAACGCGAACTCCAGTCCCTGCCCGTCGCGCGGGTCGCGCTCGATCCGCTCGATCTTCGCCAGCTTCTTCACGCGCGACTGCGCCTGTTTGGCCTTCGTCGCCTTGTAGCGGAAGCGCTCGATGAAGCGCTCCATCCGCGCGATCTCCGCCTGCTGCTTGTCGATCGCCTTGCCCTGCGCGATCTCGCGCGCGGCCTGCTCACGGCGCCAGTTGTGCCAGCTGCCGGCGAAGAAGCGCGATCGGCCGGCCTCGAGCTCCAGCACCGCGGTGCCGACGGCCTCCAGGAACCAGCGGTCGTGGGCGACCAGCACGATCGCGGTATCGAGGCCTGTCAGCGTCTGCTCCAGCCACTCCAGCGACTCGATGTCGAGGTGGTTGGTGGGCTCGTCCAGCAGCAGCACGTCCGCGTTGGCCGCCAGCGCGCGGGCGAGCGACGCGCGCGTCAGCTGCCCGCCGGAGAAGGTGTCCAGCGGGCGCTCCAGATCGCCCTCGCCGAAGCCCAGCCCCCGTGTCATCACAGTCGCGCGGTCGCGCCACAGGTAGCCCCCCAGCGCCTCCAATCGCGCCTGCGCGCGGGCGTAGCGGTCGAGGGTGCTCTCCTCCACATCCTCCCCCTCCCCCTCCCCCATTCGCCGCTCCAGCTCAGCCAGCTCGGCCTCCGCGGCCAGCTCCTGCGCGCAGCCGGACAGCACGTAGTCGCGCAGCGCCACCCCGCGCTCACGCGGCGGGCGCTGGTCGTGCAACACCACGCGCGCGCCCTTCTGCAGGCTGAGATCGCCTTTGTCGATCGACTGCTCACCAGCCAGCATCCGCAGCAGCGTCGTCTTGCCGGCGCCGTTGCGCCCGGCGATCGTCATCCGTTCGCGCCGCTCCAGCTTGAACGACACCCCGCGCAGCAGCGGTTTGCCGGCGATCTCCTTGTGGAGGTCCGATGCGATCAGCACAGCCATGTCGATCGCATGGTAGGCGGGCGGCCACATCGGTTGGGCGCCGCGCGGCCGAACGCTCCGATACCATCCGTCTCGCCATGCGTCGCCTGCTCTGGAGCCTCCCCACCGGCATCGCCCTGCTGCTGCTGTCAGCCCCCGCCGCGCTGGCGATGAACGACGGGCGCGGCTTCTATGGGGCGACCGACGACAAGGTCGTGACCGAGGCCGGGCTGATCCTGGTCGTCTTCTTCCCGACCTTCGTCCTGTTCGCCAGCCTGCTGCAGAAACGGCTGGAAAAGCGCAAAGACGCACGCGTCGCGGCAGCGCGCTCGCACGCCGACGGCGACCGCTTCCGCGGCGGCTGGTAGTTGGGCGAGCGGGCTCCGGTCACCTACGAGCGCCGTGGTTCCGCGGCGCTGTTGAGCATCGACCGCCAGGAGCGGCGCAACGCCGTCGACGGCCCCACCGCCGTGGCGCTGCACGAGGCCTACCTGCGCTTCGAGGCCGACCCCGAGGCGCGCGTGCTGGTGCTCACCGGCGCCGGCGGCGTCTCCTTCTGCGCCGGCGCCGACCTGAAGGCGCTGGAGTCCTTCGGCGGGCGCCTCACCGCACCCGAGGGGCCGATGGGCTTCACCCGCCTCACCCCCTCCAAGCCGACCATCGCCGCGATCTCCGGCTTCGCGCTGGCTGGAGGCCTGGAGCTGGCGCTGTGGTGCGACCTGCGGATCGCCACGGAGGACTCCCGTCTCGGCTTCCCCGAGCGCCGCTGGGGCGTGCCGCTGATCGACGGCGGCACCCAGCGCCTGCCGCGCGTCGTCGGCCTCGGCCGGGCATTGGACATGATCCTTACCGGGCGCATCATGGATGCCGCCGAGGCCCTCTCGATCGGGCTCCTCACCGAGGTGGTCGCGCCCGGGCGCCACCTGGAGAGAGCGCTGGAGCTGGCCGAGAACCTCGCCCGCTTCCCGCAGCGCACGATGCTCGCCGACCGCTCCGCGGCGATCCACGGGCTCGGGATGCCGCTTCCCGAGGGCCTCGCGCTGGAGTCCCGCGCCGGACCCGACGTGTTCGAGGACGCGATCCGCGGCGCCGCCCGCTTCGCCGGAGGCGAGGGCCGCGGGGGGGCTGGGGCCGGGGCATGAGATCGTCCACGTGACGCACCTGCATCTGTCGGCGGTCGACGCCGGGCCTCCGTGCCCGGCGACTACAGGCTCCCTTTTGGCGCGATCCAGCGCGTGGGTTGACCGGTGATCGCCGCGACGCGGTCGAAGTCCTCGTCGTAGTGCAGCAGCTCGACGTCTGCCGCCTCCGCAGCGGCGGCGATCAGCAGGTCGGCGTGGCCCACGCTGCGCTGGTGGGAGCCGCCCTGGTGGGCCAGCTCGCGGTAGACCTGGATTGCCCGGCCCCACTGCGATTGGCCGATCTGATAGAGGCGCAGCGCGTCGAGTTCCTCCTGCATGCGGTCGAAGTCCGAGCCATTGCGGGCGCTGGCGAAGAGCTCCAGCATGACCATCGAGCAGGTTCCAATAAGGCCGTTCCCCACCCGAACCTTGAACTCCACACCTGCCTCTCCGGCGCGTTTGGCAACCTGCCAGGCACTTGTGTCCGCGAGCTGCATCTGCTCCTACGCAGCCTTCTTGGGCCTCTTACGCACTGGCTCGTCGGCCGGTGGGACGCCTCGGCCACTGGTTCCGAGATCGCTGAAATCGGCGTCCAGGTTGCCCCACGGCCTCGTTTCCATGCGCGAGCGCCGCATCTCTTTGAGATCCTCCAATGTGAAGTCCCACTCCCGTTCCGATAGCCGCCGCAGGCGGTCGCGGCGCACCACGTCGCGCAGCGCCGCGTGCACCGTATCGGTGGTGTTTCCGGCCTCCAGCACCTCGCGCGCCTGGGCGACCAGCTCCATGTCGAGATTGATCGTCGTTCGTTTCACCATGGGCACCCTCGCATGTATTAGGGCCCACATCAAGGGCCATATGAGAATTGTAACAGTGTGTGCACAAACTTGGCACATTCGGGCACATTACGTCACACTCTGGTCCGAAGGGGGCGCTTCGGGCTCCTGCCGGCCGGCGCGATGTCCGGGCGAGGAGAGGGGCATGGGAACCCCGCTCAGGCCGCGGCGGGTGCGGCCTGCCGGCGGATCGTCCGCTCGACCTCCGCGCCCTTGGGCGTCAGCCGCCACACGTGCGGCGCTCCCGGCGCGGGGGGGCCGCCCTCGTTTTCGATCAGGCCGAGGTGCTCCAGGCGCGCGAGCAGCTTGGAGATCTGACCGGGATCGGCGACGCCGGCCGCCTCCGCGACCTGACGGTTGCTGGGGCCCACTCCCCGCCCACCGAGCGCCGCGATCGCGAGCAGCGCCTGCACGGTGCGGTAGGTGAGGCGCATGTCGAGCTCGCGCAGCGGGTCGCCGCTGGGGGGCGTGGGGGGCCTGCGGCGGGCCGCGGGCCGCGAGGTCTCTCGGGCGGCGGCGGCCTTGCCCAGATAGGGCAGGACGATCATCCCCATCAGGGGGCCCAGCAGGGTGCTCATCGAGGGAGCGCCGTCCGGCCGCGCGCCGATCTCCCGGGCGCCAGCAGCACGCAAGCCATTCACCCGAGCACCATTCGCCCGCGCGTCGCCGGCCGCCAGCCGCGCGTGCAACACCGCCAGCACTGCGCCGACCACGCCCTCCGCCGTCAGCCGCGTCGGCTTCGTTGCGCCCTGCGCTTCGCGGCGGCCCTCGTGCACCACGCCGATCAGCACCTGCACAATCTCCGTACGGCGCTCCAGCGCGAGCGGTCCCGCCCCGAGCGCGTCGACCACGCACAGCGCTCCCATCCCCGGCTCATCGTCGAGGTACTCGAGCAGCGCGCCCAGGCCCGCCCTGACCCGCTCCCGCCATGTGCCCGGCACCCCGTAGGCCGGGAGCACACGCCGCGCCGCGTCCTGCACCGCCAGGTCGAACCCCGCGAGAAAGCAGTCTTCGCGATCCTCGAACAGCTCGTAGAACGTCCTGCGCGAGACCCCCGAGCGCGCCACTATGTTGGCGACCGTCACCCCGCCCGTGCCGCGTTCCCTGGCGACCTCGACCAGCGCGGCGATCATCCGCGCGCGCTGGATCTCGGCTACGCCGCCGCGGCCGCCGCTCCGGTCAACGGCGCCGCGGATGGGACGCTGCGCCACGCCGCTTGCCATGGCTTTTGCCCTTTCGCTTGTGGCCGGCCTTCTTCATCTTCGGGCAGCCGGTGGTGGCGATCCTGGTGCTCTGGTTGATGACATCGCCGTTCTGCGCGACGAATTCGGTCGGCATCGTGAGGCTCTTGCCGCACAGGTTCGCCCCATTCGCGGTGAGCGCCGAGTACTGGCCCGCGGGCAGTTTGAGTTCGAAGCTGCCGACCGGCACGTCCGGGATCGTCTTGAACGTGCTGCTCGTGACGCCCTGTTTGCTGATGAACGTTTCGCCGTGCAGGTCTACCGTCACGCCGTCCTCGCCCTTGAGCACGACGATCAGTTCGGGCCACGCCGCGCCGCCGTGGCTGACGAAGTACGCCGGGCCGGTGAACACGCCGGAGATCGTCGGTGTCGTCGCAACCGCTTCCCCGACCTTCGAGGTCGCCGGGCACGATTCCGGGTTCGCGTTGAACGCGGCTTCCGTGCACGCTTTCTGCAGCGTCGGCAGCCGGCTGGGCAGCTGCTTGGGCAGCTCCACTTTGACCTTTGCGATGTTCGCCTGGCCTTCTTCGACCGGGTATGTCAGCTTCACGGCCAGGCTCGTCCCGTTCGTGCGCGAAGTCTTCCCCGGCGTCGAGACCGCGAATTTTGGCTTGAACTTCAACGTCGCGCAGTTGGTGACCTGGAACGGCACCGAGATGTTCGAGCTCGTGCCTTCGCTGCTGGACAGCATCGCGGTGATCGCGGTCGGCGTGCAATTCGACGGGTTGAACACGAATTTACTGCGGTTGATCAACACGTTGACATGCTTGATCTGCAACGGGATCCCGTCGAGGATGTGCGGGATCGCATACGGCCCCGACGGGTCCGTCGTGACCGTCAACGCCGCCGTGATCGGGTTCACTTCGACCTTGGCGCGCACCACGACTTTCCCCAGGTCGAACGGGCCCGCCTTCGCCGGGTTCACGATCGACAGCCCGAACGGAGCGCCCTTGTACGGGCCAGTGATGTAGACCTTCCCGCCGACGACGCTAAAGGGATTGCCGCCCAGGCCCACGCTGACCGTCGTTTCGCCGATCTCGCTTTCCGGGCCGCAGGTGCCTTCATTGGCCTGCTGTTCTCCGCACAGCTGAACCTGGGAGAGACTCCCGATCAGGCCCTCCGGGAAGTGCAGCTGGATCGCCTGCAGGTTCTGTTCGCCGTCTTCGCGGCTCATCGTCGTCGTCAGCTGCGTGTATCCACCCGTCTGGATATCCGTCGAACCCGCCTGCAAGGTCGGGTGGAACGGCAGCGGGTCGCTGCACGGTTCGTGGTTCGGCCCGCTGGTGATCTGGAATTCCGAGGAGGAGTCGATCGCTTCAGTACCCGACCACGGTTCGATCGCGGCCGTCGTCGTATACCCACCACACAGCGCCGGCGTGCCGAGCGGCGCGCGGGAGCCTCCGAAGAAGTTCAGGTAGAGGTCTTCGAACGGCAGCTGCGGCGTTTCCCTGAATGTCGACACCAGCTGGCCCGTCACCGGGTCCGGTTTGACTTCACCCGCGAGCTTGACCAACACGCCTGCCTTCGCGTCTTCAGCGACGATGTACAGCGCAACCAGCGACCCGAATGGGTTCGCGTCCTGAGTCGCCAGGTACGCCGCGCCGACCAGCGGGTCGGGCAGCAGCGGGGTCTTGATTTCGACCGTGCCGACCTTCGCCGATTCCGGACAGGTGATCGGCGCCGGGCTCTGCAGGCCGACCTGTTCAAGCGAGCACGCGGAGAGTCCGTCCGCGGCCGCCGGGTTCAGTCCCACGCCGGCCGGCAGCGTGACCGTCGTGTTCTTCACCGTCGCCTGCGCGTCCCCGGTCGGGTTGAGACCGGCCGTCTGCGGCACATGGATGTCGACCGTCAACCCGGTCGGCGAGCTCCCCTCCTGGCCGTCCGGCGTGAGCTGCACCGACGGTTCGAACGTCAAACGGTTGCACCCCGACAGTCCCAGCGCGTACCCGTACTGGTCGTGCAAGCTGTACCCATCGGTCTTCAGCACTTCCGGTTCGGGCCAGGAGTCCGCCGTGATCGTCGGCGTCCACGGCGTCGCGCACGACGTCGGCAGCGTCAACAGCGGCTGTGGATGCGGCGCACTCACCGGTTCGCACGGTCCCGCTTCCCAAAAGCCACCCGCGATACATGCCCATCCCCGCTCACCGTTGTGACTGGGATCCTCAGGCGAACCCCAGAACGTGACCTGGTCGGCGAGGAAGTCAGCCGACTGGGAGATGTTGCTGACGCTCACCACCACCCCATAGTCCCCGCCGGTCCGCACCGAGGTATCGAGGATCACCGGGACTTCCAGCACCGTGAACGCGAAGCGTGCCGGCTCCCCGGTCTGCGGCGCCAGGTTGAACAGCGGCACCGGCACCGTCTCCGGCTGCGGCGTTAGCCCGGGGAGCAGAATCGTCGTATCCGCCACCCCGATTGCCGTGTCCGCCGGGCAGCCGCTGTGGCCTTCTATGCGTTCATTGAACTCCGCGCTCGTGCACTGCGGCACCGCGTTGGGGTTGCCAATCATGCCGGGCGGCAGATCGAACCGCAGATCTTTCGCCAACGCCGGCGTCTCGGCCATTCCCGACGCGGACAGCTGCTGGGTGATGTCAAGCGTCGTGGTCAACTGAAACGGATGGGCGCCGACCTGCGTCTGCGGCACACCACCGACCGCTTCGGGCACCATTTCAAACCATTCCACGCCAAAAGGCGTACTCGACCCACTGACCGTAATGGGCTGACGGTTGGTCACACGCGTCGCGCCGCCGCCTTCCGCCACCGTTTCGTTGATCGCACCCGACTGGGCGTCGCGCTCAACGCGCACCGTCGCTTCCAAATAGACCCCTTCGTACGGGGCGAGCGTCTGCCCGAATGTGCACGTCACGGTCTGCAGCGAACACTGACCCCTGCCGTGAAAGCCGAATGGGCCGACCTTGCTCGTGATCCCGATCGCTTCGAGGCCGGCCGGCAGCCGATCAGAGACCGTGATCGGCACCGCCGACCCTTCGGCATCGCCGTCACCGAGATTGTTCGCCGTAACCACGATTTTCACCGTATCCCCAGGCTGCAGGTTGGTGGGCGCGGTCGTCCCGACCACGTTCCACCATGGCTCCCCGCCTTCCGCGAACGCCGGGGCGGCCCCGGCCACCGCCGCGACAGCCAACGACAACAGCACGAGCACGAACACGACTACCCTCGACACGCCAAGCCTCTCACTCACCATTTTTCGATCTCCTCCCCTATCGCTTTGCGTGCCGATGGCCAACCAACGAGCCCCCACGCGACAGGGGCATCCTTCTGGCGCGCCGCCTATGCCTGACGGGACGCTTGCGCTTCGTTTGCTTGTGCTTCGTGGCTGGCTTGTGTTTCGCCCCCGCGTTCGCCTCACCAACGCTACCTGCCGGCGGCGAGGGAACGTTGCCCGTCCCGGAGAACGTCGCGCTCGCCGGAGCGCCATAGATAGGAGGCTGCGGCGAAGGTGCCGCCTTGCAGGAGTCGCCGCTCGAACACGGCGGCGAGGACACCGGCACACCTACGCACGGCACCGCGCTCGAGCAGGCATGCGCGTCATAGACATCGGGCGAGGTATCGACATCCTGCGCGGTGAGCCGCGCCGCGGTGAGGAAGAAGACGTCGCCGCCCGTTTCGCTGGCGTCGAGGAACACCGAGCCTTCACTCGACGTGCCGGAGGAGATCAACGAAATGCAGCCGGCTGGCACCGTGCAACTCCCGACGCCAGCGGGCTCGTACTCGTAGACGTCCTCTTTGCCGTTGGTATCCGACGCCACCAGTGCGTCGGAGCTGTCGAAGAACAGCCGTCCTCCGTCGGACAGCGGGCGCGACGGATACGTGTTTTCGAGGCTGTATTTGGCGTTGCCGTACGGGGTCCACACCGGGAGACTCGCCGCCAGCCAGCGACCCGCCCACACGCCCGTCTCGTCCACGAGCGACGATGGCGGGCCCTCGTCGAGCATGCCGGCAGGACGCACACCGGTTCGGTCGCACGAGACGCAGCTCAGCTGACCCGTCGTCTCATCGTACTCGAACACCTCCTCGTCGGGCTGTCCGCTGCTCGCGTCCCGGTTGTCATACCCGGTGAGGCTTCGCTCCGACATGAACGCCAGGAACCTACCGTCAGCGGAGACCCTCGATGTCAGCGCGCCGATGCCAAGATTGGCCCGCTCCGGCCCTGCATCCCAGTCGTTGCTGTCTTCGGCGGACAGCACGGCGACAAGCCGCGGCAACGACCATGTCGAGCCGTTCCGAGACTCGACATACAGGTTGTCAGCACCCGGCTGCGCGCCTTCGGCGAGCTTGCCGTGCGCCACAAAGTATACGATCGAGCCGTCCTCACTGGCGCCGAGGATCTCGCCGGGTTCGTGCGTCACATCGGCGTGTTCGCCCGCATTGCGATCGACCGTCAGATCGGTCAGCGAGCCGGTTTCCGTTTCATAGACGTACAGATCCGGCTGCCCGGGCGTCGCGGTCGAATCTGCCGTCAGGGGTTCGTCATCGAGGAAGAACGCTTTCGAGCCATCGGCGCTCGCGACTTGGAATTCCGCATCGAGACGGGCCGGTCGCGGCGCGCCCGGCGCCGGCGCGTCCACCTCCACCGTCGTACCCGAGGCCGTGTCACGCATGAACAATCCACCTTCCTGTTCACCGCCGTAACCTGTGACGCGCGCATAGAAGAAGACCCGTGAGCCATCGCTCGAAAACATCTGCCTCAACATGCGTTCGCTTCTACGAGCAACGCCTTCGCTCGGCGTGCCGTCGGGGAGGATATTCACTAGCTGCAAGTGCCCGCCCGACCACTCGTAGAGGTTTTCTTTGGTGTCGCGTTCCACTTCGAGGTGCGCATTGCGTGTCAACGCGTACCTCGAGAGGAACAGCACATGCGAGAGGTCGGGCGTCGCCGCGAGGACTCGCGGCGCTTCCTGGGCGGACCCGGGAGTTCCGAATTCGGCGCCCGACGGTTCCACATTATTTGGCGTCACCAGCGGTGTGTAGCTGCCGTTTGCGTTGTCTCGAATGTAGATGGTGGCTTCCGTCGCTTCCGGCGACAGCGGCGTATAGCCAGCTTTGATGCCCGCCCACGGATCGACCAGCTCACGTGAGAAATCAGACGAGAAGAGCGAATACTCCGTCTGCACCCATTCGTGAGGCTTGTTCTCCGGTGTGGCGATATCCTGCGATGACCAGCCGGACGGCCCGCGGCTGGCCAGCACCTGCGTGGGGCCAAACGGAGCCGGGTTGCCGACCGCTCCGGACCCGAGCGGCGAGGTCGCCAGATACGTGAACCCACCGCCGCCGGGAGCCGCCTCGATCACCCCGCCCTCGTCGACGCCTTCGTCGATCGTCTCGATGCCCGCCCCGTTCTTGATCGGCGGCGAGACCATTTCCCACGCGCGACCGTCCGACAGGCTGAACGCGCCCCCCGCGGACTGCGTGGTGAACGTCTCATCCGGCCCGTACACGGTGCCGAGGACGTTGGTGGCGACGACGCGCATGTGATACGTCGTTTCGCTCGCGAGACCCTGCACCCGCACGCTCGCCGTCTCGACGCCGGTTCCCGCCCCGAGATCGCCAGCCGGCAGCGGCGCCCGCTGGCCATAGGCTTCGCTCGTTCCGTATTCGAACTCGAACGTGGTGTCCGAGCCTCCAGGGTTCACCAGCACGCTGAACAGCGCGCTGGTGGACGAGACGTCCGCGACGCCCTCTTCTGAGAGCGCCACCGGCTCCGGCGCCACGAATGTACGATCCTGGCCGTAGTTCGAGCCATTCGCGTTGCTCGCGCTGATCCGGTAGTGGTATTCGCTCAGCGGCGTCAAGCCGGTCAACTGCGCCATAACCGCCACCGGGGAGGTGCCGGCGCCCGGGCTCGGAGAGCACGGCTGGCTCTGACCATAGGCCGTCGTGGTGCCGTATTCGATCACGCACGCGGTTGTCTGGATACCGTCCGGGTCGATAGTGCCTTCGACCGTCGCAGAAGTTTCGGCCAAATGTGACACCCCTCCGGTGCTCACGTCGGGTACGACGAACGCCAGATACACTTCGACCGTCCCGCTGCCAGCGTTGGAGACGTACACGGCGCCGGTCTTCGAGTTCACGGCGATGCCTTCGCTTGCTTCCATATGGCCGGACCCGAATTGCTCGATCGGCGTGCCCAACGGCTGGTATGCGGCGACACTGGTGGCGTGATCGACGTAAACGTCGTTGCTGAAGGCGTCGACCGCGAAGCCCGAGGCGTTTTCACCGTCCAACTTTTCGATCAAGGTTTCGCCTTCTTTTGAGAACTTGGTCCCGATCAACACGCCGGTTTCGGGTTCCCGTGCGATGTAGACGTTGTCTTCGGAATCGAGCGCTATGCCGACCTTGCCTATTTCAAGTTCACTCAAATTTAGGCCTTTGAGACGTAGTTTCAACTCTACCTGGGACGCGTATTCGTTTGCCACCGCGTCGTTGAACACGTCGATTTCAAGACTGATCTGGACCCACAGCCTGCCGCTGGGATCGACCGCTATCTCGGTCACATGGCGTCCGTTGCCTTCATCGACGAACGGCGATCCCGGCGCCGGTCCAGTCACCTGCCCTATATAGGTTCCGTTCGGTGTGAACTTGTCGATCAGATTGTGAGCGCGATCGGTTACATACACGTCGCCTTTGGACGGGTCGGCAGGGTCGGTAGAGTTGTCGATCGCGATCGAGCCTTCGTTGCCCTGTCCCGACGCCCATGAGAAGGCGCCCGTCGGCGCGCCACTGCCGTTGAACTGCGACACGTATTCGCCGTTTTCGTTGAAGATCTCGACGCGCCCGTGGCCCCGGTCGATCACATACACGTCACCTGTTTCATCGTTCACAGCCAGCGCGCCGGGTCGGACGAACTGGCCATTCCCGGACCCTTCGCTGCCGAACGATTTGCTGAACACGTGCTCGCGCTGCGCCAGCGCGGGAGCACTCGTTACAGCCGCCGCGAGAACCGTCGCGCACAGCCACACGAGCACCGTTGAGATCGACCGGCGAGCAATCATCAAACCATCTCCTCCTGTAAAGAGCCACCACGCCGACCCGACCCCGGGCAGCACAAAGCCGCCGCGGGCCCACGGGCCGCAACGGTGAAAGCACACGAAGCCAATGAAGACGCACCCCGAGGGCGCGAGAGACCAACCCGCGCACGGTGCGCGGGTTGCTGCGATCGATGAGGCGTCCCGGGGCCTAGACCCCTAGACGAAGAGAGAGAGAGAGAGAGAGAGATGCGACAGCGCCATGCTGGCGCATCTAGCATCACTCTTTGGTCGGGGTGCGATGACCCCTGTCACGTTCATCCCTCTCAAAAGCACGCGGAAACCAACTCCCTCATCGAAATGACCCGGCCCCTCTCCCAAGCAGACCCGTCAGTACATCGAAGGCCGGCAAACAAGACGCCCGGCCCAGACCCGATCCTATGTTTTGAAACCCGTGACGCACCTGAGATCAAGTGCGATGAGGCCACTATAGACAGGTTGGACGGTGTTGTCAACTCCCGTCAAGTGCCGGACCAACACGCGGCCCGTCGCGGGCATGGAGGCCCGCGCCCACACGCATGAGACCAAGCGACGCCGCGCGGATGATCCCCAAAGCAAAAACGCAGGGCTCGCGCGGGCTCTGGCGGGGACGGCGACCGCGCGGAGGACCCTCTATCCTCGCCAACATGGCCTACTTCATAACCGGCGCCACCGGCTTCATCGGCCGCCACCTGGTGGAGCGCCTGCTGGGCAACCGCAACGGCAAGCTGTATGTCCTCGTCCGCGAGAGCTCCACCGCCCGCCTGGATGACCTGACCGACCGCTGGAGCACCACCACCGGGACGACCGCGGCGAAACGGATCGTGCCCGTGGTCGGGGACCTGCGCAAGCCGCTGCTGGGGCTGGAGGACGAGCTGGTGGCGGAGCTGCGGGGCAAGATCGAGCACTTCGTGCATTTGGCGGCCGTGTACGACATGACCGCGCCCCCGGAGCGCAACACCGCCGTGAACGTCGGCGGCACCACGCACGCCGTGGAGCTGGCGCGCTCGCTGGAGGTGAAATGCCTGCACCACGTCTCCTCCATCGCCGTGGCGGGCGCCTACAGGGGCACGTTCAGCGAGGAGATGTTCGACGAGGGCCAGAAGCTGCCCTCCCCCTACCACCGCACGAAGTGGGAGTCCGAGCGGATCGTGCGCGAGCAGCCGTTCGTGCCGTGGCGGGTGTACCGGCCGGCGATCGTGGTCGGCGACTCGCGCACCGGCGAGATGGACAAGGTGGACGGGCCGTACTACTTCTTCAAGGCAATCCAGCGCGCGCGGGGCCTGTTGCCCGAATGGCTGCCGCTGGTGGGCGTGGACCTGGGGCGCACCAACGTGGTGCCGGTGGACTGGGTGGCGGGCGCGATGGAGCACCTGATGCACGTGCCCGACCAGGACGGCCGCGCCTTCCACCTCACCGACCCGCGCGGGCAGCGCGTGGACGAGCTGGTCAACGAGCTGGCGCTGGTCGCGCACGCCCCCCGTTTCGCGGTGACGCTCGACAAGCGCCTGACGCGCGCGGTGCCGACGTGGCCGCTGTCGCTGACGATGGCGCTGCCCCCCTGGCGCCAGCTGCGCGGGCTGGCGCTGCGCGAGCTGGGGATCCCCGAGGAGGTGATCGCGCACATGGAGCTGGTGCCCCGCTTCGACAGCCGCTCCACACAACTGGCGCTGGCCGGCTCGGGTCTGGAGCAGCCGCCGGAGCTGCGCACTTACGCGGGGCGCCTATGGGATTACTGGGAGCGCGAGATGGACCCCAACCTCAGCCGCAACCGCACGCTGCAGGAGGCGCTGCAGGGCAGGCGCGTGCTGATCACCGGCGCCTCCTCGGGGATCGGCAAGGCCGCCGCGCTGCAGATCGCCGCCGCCGGCGGCATCCCGCTGCTGGTGGCGCGCAACGTCGAGAAGCTGGAGGAGGTGCGCGCGGAGATCGTCGCGGCGGGCGGCAGCGCGTATGTGTACGCCGCCGACATGTCCGACATGGAGTCGGTGGACGACCTGGTGGCGCGCGTGCTCGCCGACCACCGCCACGTGGACATGGTGGTCAACAACGCCGGGCGCTCGATCCGCCGCTCGATCGCGCTCTCCTACGACCGCTTCCACGACTTCGAGCGCACGATGCAGCTCAACTACTTCGGCGCGATCCGCCTGATCCTGGGACTGCTCCCCGACATGCGCGAGCGCGGCAGCGGCCACATCGTGAACATCTCCTCGATCGGCGTGCAGACCAACCCGCCCCGCTTCTCCGCCTACGTGGCCTCCAAGGCCGCCCTGGACGCCTTCACCCGCGTGGTGGCCTCCGAGACGATCGGCGACGGCGTCACCTTCACCACGATCCACATGCCGCTGGTGCGCACGCCGATGATCGCCCCCACCAAGATGTACGACGCCTTCCCCGCCATCACCCCCGAGCAGGCGGCGGACATGATCTGCGAGGCGCTGCGCACCCACCCCAAGCACATGGGCACCCGCCTGGGCACCGTGGGCGAGGTCCTCTACGCCCTCTCCCCCAAGGCCGTGGACCGCATCCTCAGCCTCGCCTACCGCGTGTTCCCCGACTCCGCCGCCTCGCGCGGCCACCACGACGCCGAGGAGCGGGCCTCCTTCGAACAGATCGCGATGGCGACGCTCACGCGCGGGGTTCACTGGTAGACCTCACAGCTCGGTCGGCCCGACGACGAAGCCCAGCCGGTCCGCGCCGCGACGCAGCCGCGCGTCGACGGTGACGAGCCGGCAGCCGAGCAGCGAGGCCAGCGCGACGTACTCGGCGTCGTAGGTTTTCGCCCAGCCGAGCTCCTCGGCGATCCGCCAGGACTCCTCCGCGAGGCCGGGGTGACACTTCTCCTCGACGTCGGCGTTCTTGAGGCGAACGCGCGCCTCGGCGGCCTGGTCGACGCTCAGGTGGCCGCGCCACGAGAGCTCATGCAGCGCCGAGCGTGCCTCCGACCACATCAATGGCGGGGCGCAGAGATTGTCTGCTACGAACGTCCCGAATTGACCCTCGCCGGGTGCGGTACACCACTCGACGAACAGGCTGGCATCGACGACCAGCACCTGACTCTCAGTGACTTTCCCGGGATTCCCTGATCAAGGCCACCACATTTGGCATCGGCGTGCCCCAGCGCGTCATCTCCCAGCCCCACTCCTTCGGCACCGGCAGCATGTCTGGATACCCGACCTGCATCGCCTCGAGATCGCGCTCCTCGATCACGTGCTGGGTGCCGACCTTGCTCGCGCGCAGCTTCCCCTCCCGGATCCAGCGCCGGATTGTCTCGGGGTTGCGGCCCGTGCGCCTGGCTGCCTGAGGGACGGTCAACATCGTTGTAGCATGATACTACAACATCAAAGGGATTTATTTCGACACCGCCACCCCAAAAAGCTAGTAGACTAAGTCCTATGACTAAGTCCGTTGGTGTGCACGAGGCAAAGACGCACCTCTCGCGGCTGATCGAGGATGTGGCCGCCGGCGAGGAGGTCGTGATCACGCGCCGCGGCAAAGCCGTCGCCAGCCTTGGGCCCCCGCCCAAGCCTGCGCCGCTGCGGTTCGGGATGGACGAAGGGCGCTTCGTCGTGCCGGAGGACTTCGACGCGCCGCTCCCGGCGGACCTGCTCGCCGAATTCGAGCGTTGAAGATCCTGCTCGACACCCATGTCTTCCTGTGGTTGCACACCAAGCGCAAGCGCGTCGGCGAGCACCTCTCGCTGGTCGAAGATCCCGACAACGAGCGACTCTTCTCCGCCGCCAGCTCCTGGGAGATCGCGATCAAGTACGCGCTCAGGCGACTGCCGCTCCCGGAACCGCCGCGGCGCTACGTACCCAGCCGGATGCGCGCGATCCGCGCCATCGCGCTGCCGATCGAGCACAGCCACGCACTCGCGGTCGCCGCGCTGCCGCCGCTGCACGGCGACCCGTTCGACCGGCTACTCATCGCGCAGGCACAGCTGCTCGACGTGCCGATCCTCACAGCGGACCCAATGATCGCCCAGTACCCCGTGCGCACGCTGCTCGTCGGGGGCGGATGATTCAGAGCCGGTCGCCCGCGAGCAGGTCGTCGCCACCGCAATGAACGCCCTCTGGATCGGCTTCGAGCGAGTACGGCGCGGCGAGCTGTGGCAGCCTCCGACCAGCTAGGCGGCCGCCGGCGGTCGTCAGCGCGGAGTAGGGGCCCTCCGGGAGCGTTAGTTCAAAGCTCGCTCCCGCCGGCGGCAATACCGGCTACACTCAGGCACATGGCGAAGGTGATGGTCTCCCTCCCCGACGAGCTACTGGAGCGCATCGACACGCGCGCCCGGGCACGGCATTCCACGCGCAGCGGCTTCCTGCGCGATCTCGCCGAGCGAGAGCTCGCCTCGGACACACAGCGAACCAGGACGGAAATTGAAGCGCTGCTTGGCGAGCCGGTGCCCCTCGGTGGCAATGCGACCAGGCTGATCCGGCAAGACCGCCGCTCGCACTAGTGCTGCTGCTCGACGCGAGTGTGTGGATTGCGGCGATCGACCCCGACGATCCCTTCCACGCCCCCGCACGCACGCTCGTTCTCTCCCCGGAGCATTCGCTCGGCGCACTCGATCTGACCCTGTATGAGGTGTCAAACGTGGTCGGGGTGGTCAAGGATCGACGCGAGCTCGCCGGACGCATATGCCACGCGATCGTCAAGCGCAGCGAGAACAACTTTGTCCGTGTCTCCCCCACGCTCACCGAGCGAGCGCTAAAGATCACGGCGGAGCACAACCTCACCGCCTACGACGCCGCCTACGCCGCGGCTGCCAAGGAACACGGCTGGACACTCGTCAGCGCCGACATCAAGGACCTCGTCAAGCCGGGCCTGGCGCTCGCCCCCGACGACCCGGGCGTTCTTGACCAGAAGCGGGAGCCACGCACCGGCCCGGGGCACTCAGCCGACGGGCTCCCCGCCGCGGAGTTGACGGCGGACCCAGTGGCCGAGCAGCCGCCGTAGAGTCCTTGGCGTGACTGGCCCATGAGCGAAAATGACCCCGCGATCGAGGTGCGCGACCTGCGCAAGCGCTACGGCTCCTACGAGGCCGTGCGCGGGATCGACATCGCCGTGGAGCGCGGCGAAGTGTTCGGCCTCCTCGGCCCCAACGGCGCCGGCAAGACCACCACGGTGGAGATCCTGGAGGGCTACCGCGCGCGCGACGGCGGCGAGGTGTCGGTCCTCGGCTACGACCCCGCGCGGCGCTCGACGGAGCTGCGCAAGCGCATCGGGATAGTGCTGCAGGCGGGCGGCATCTACAGCCACATCACCCCGCGCGAGGCGCTGCGCCACTGGGCGAGCTTCTACCCGCACCCCCGCGACGTCGAGGAGGTGCTGAACCTGGCGGGCCTGCGGGAGAAGGCCGACGTGCGCAGCCGCCGCCTTTCCGGCGGGCAGCTGCGGCGACTGGACTTCGCGCTGGCGCTGGTGGGGGACCCCGAGCTGATCTTCCTCGACGAGCCGACCACCGGCTTTGACCCCGAGGCGCGCAGGGCCGCGTGGGAGACGATCCGCTCACTGCGCGCGCTGGGCAAGACGATCTTGCTGACCACCCACTACCTCGACGAGGCGCAGGCGCTGGCGGACCGCGTGGCGATCGTCAAGGACGGGCGCGTGCTGGCGATCGGGCCACCACGGGAACTGGCACCCCACCCACCCGGCGCCTCGCTCGGTGGCGGGGGGAGGGCGGGTGGGTACCGGATCGCCTACCGCGGCAGCGACGGCGCGTTGGTGGAGCGCGAGACGGACGACCCCACGCGCCTGCTGCACACGCTCACCACCGAGGCGCTGGCGCGGGGGGAGCGATTGGAAGATCTGACCGTCGGGCGGCCGTCGCTGGAGGACGTCTACCTGGAGCTGACCGCGGACGCCGAGGCTCCCGCGCCGGTGCCGGCCGGCGACGACCCCTCCGCGAGCGCCACTCCTCTCCCTGAACGGAGCGCGCGATGAGCGAGACGATCGTCCTCTCCTGGCGCCAGTACCGCCTGGAGCGGCGCATGTTCTGGCGCAACCCGAGCGCCGCGTTCTTCAATTTCGTGCTGCCGCTGGTGATCCTGGCCGGCGCGGGGGCGGCGCTCAGCGGCAACCAGCACCAGCTGGACCGGCTGGTGCCGATGATCGCGGGGATGAGCGTGATGTCGACGACGTTCACCGCACTGGCGTACAACATCGTGTTTCTGCGCGAGCGCGGCGTGCTGAAGCGGATCCGGGGCACGCCGCTGCCGACAATCTCCTACTTCGGCGGAGTGGCCGCCAATGCGATCACCAACACGGCGATGCAGATCGCGATCGTGGTGCTGGCGGGAAGGGTGTTTTTCGGGATCGGCTGGCCGCAATACTGGGGCGAGCTGGTGGTGTTTGTGCTCGCCGGCGTCGTCTGCTTCGCCGCGCTGGGCGTGGCGTTTGCGCACGTGATCCCCAATTTCGAGTCCACCGCCGCATACGTGAACGCGGTGTTTTTGCCGGTGGTGGCGGTGTCGTTCTACGCCTTCGACTCCTCCAGCGCCCCCGGCTTCGTGCGCACGATCGCCGAAGCGCTGCCGCTGAAGCCGTTGATCGACGGCCTCTCCGGGGCGATGGTGACCGGGTCGAGCCTCGCGGACAATCTGGACGCGCTGGCGGTGATCGCGCTGTGGGGCGTGTTGGGGCTGTACTTCGCGGTGCGAGGCTTCTCCTGGGAGTCGCGAACGTGAGCCGGGCGGGGTTTCTCCTGGGAGTCGCGAACGTGAGCCGGGCGGGCCGTCGATAGGATCGCTCCATGAAACAGCTCGCCGAGGGCGTTTACCAGCTGGATGGCAGGCCGCCCAACACGATCAACGTGTACCTCATGCAGGACGTGCTGATCGACTCCGGCACGCGCCAGGCGGAGGGCCGCGTCCTGCGCCAGCTGCAGGGCCACACCGTGAATGCGCACGCGCTCACCCACGCCCACCCCGACCACCAGGGATCCAGCCACGCGGTGTGCGAAAAGCTGGGCATCCCGCTGTGGTGCGGCGAGGGTGACGTGCCCGCGGTGGAGACGCCGGGGGCGATCGAAAACCCCAAGGCGCCCCGCTGGCTGAACCGCATCCAGCAGCGCTTCTGGACGGGGCCGCCCCACCCCGTGGCGAGGGTGCTGCACGAGGGCGACGAGGTGGCGGGCTTCACCGTCCTGGAGACGCCCGGGCACTCCGTCGGCCACATCTCCTTCTGGCGCGAGGCCGATGGCGTGCTGATCGCGGGTGACGTGCTGGGCAACATGAACTTCATCACCGGCATGCCGGGAGTGCACCTGCCGCCCGACGTGTTCACCCCCAACCCCGCCCGCAACCGCGAGTCGGCGCGGCGCCTGGCGGCGCTGGAACCGGCGCTGGCATGCTTCGGCCACGGCGCGCCGCTGCGCGATCCCAAGAAACTGTCCGAGTTCGCGGCACGGTTGCCGCGGTGAGCGAGGAGCCAGAGAGCGTGTTCCTCCCCGACGGGGAGGGCCGCTACACGCCGACCGAGTACGCGCGCGGGCCGTGGGACCCGCGCGCGCAGCACGGCGGGGCACCCGCGACGCTGATCGCGGGTGCGTTGGAGCGGATGCAGCCCGGCGGGGAGCTGCCGTTGGCGCGCCTCTCCTTCTCCTTCCTGCGGCCGGTGCCGCTGGCGCCGCTGAGGCTGAGCACGCGCATCGTGCGCCCCGGCAGGCGCGTGCAGGAGCTCGAAGCGCAGCTGCGCGTCGCCGGGCCAGCGCAGGAGAGAGGGGAAAAAGAGGGGGAGGAGGGGGGGGAGCTCGTGTGTCGCGCACATGCGCTGCGGCTGGTGCCGGCGCCCGCGGACCTCCCCGAGCAGGCGCTGCAGGTGGTGCGGGAGAGCGAACCACCGCCCCTGCCGGGACGCGAGCAGGGGTACTCGGTGCGCTTCGCGCCGGACAGCGGCGAGTACAGGAGCTTCGCGGCGAGCGCAATGGAAATGCGTTTCCTGCACGGGCGCCCGCTGAAAGGCCAGCTGCCCGAGGTGGGAGTCACAAGCGGCCACGCCCCGGTGGGCACAGCCGGCGTGTGGATGCGCCTGTGCCGCCCGGTGCTCCCGGACGAGGAGCCCACGCCGCTGGTGTACGCGATGGCGGCGGCCGACTTCGGCAACGGCATCGCGGCGGTGCTGCCGTTTGACAAGTACGTGTTCATCAACGCCGACCTGGCGATCACGCTGAACCGCCCCCCCGAGGGCGAGTGGATGGGCCTCGACGCCCGCACGATGCTGCACCCGGGCGGGATCGCATGGGCGCAGAGCGTGATGCACGACGAGCGCGGCCCGTTCGGGCTGGCCACGCAGGCGCTGGTAGTGCAGCCCCGCTGACGAAGTAGTTGCGCGCGCAAAAATAGGCTATGGTTGTGTGCGCAACTACCTGTGGGTACTTTGCCCGTCCGGGTATCCCCTCCCACACCATCCTCATCTAAAAGGAGCCCTTCATATGTCCACACAGACCACAACACCAGCCGCCGCCGCACTCGCCGTCCCCACCGGCACATGGAAGGTGGACCCCGTCCACTCGAGCGTGGAGTTCCAGGTCAAACATCTCGGCATCGCCACCGTGAAGGGCCAGTTCAAGGAGTTTGAGGGCACAGTCGAGGTCGGCCCCGACGGCGCCGTCGCATACGGCACGGTCAAAACCACGAGCGTCGACACGCGCGAGCCCCAGCGCGACGAGCACCTGCGTTCGGCCGACTTCTTCGAGGTCGATAAGTACCCCGAGATCGGTTTCCGCTCAACCGCGATCCGCCCCACCGGCGAGGACGAGTTTGAGATCGACGCCGACCTCTCGATCCACGGGGTGACGCGCCCGGTCACGTTGAAGGCGACGCTGGAGGGCTACGAGCCGGAGGACCATCAGGGCAACACGCGCGTGGGCATCTCCGCGAGCGCCCAGATCAACCGCTCGGACTTCGAGATGCGCTTCAACGCGGCGCTGGGCTCGGGCAACATGGTGGTGAGCGACAAGGTGAAGATCCTCGTCGAGGTGTCCGCCGTGAAGGCCGACTGACGCTCAGCGCACGATCACGGCGCCCAGAGCCTCGTCCACCGCGGCGAGGGTCTGGGCGTCGAGGGTGATCGCCGAGGCGGAGGCGTTGGCGTGCACCTGCTCGGGCCGGCTGGCGCCGACGATCGCGGAGGCGACGTTGGGCTGGCGCAGCACCCACGCGAGCGCGAGCTGCGCCATCGTGAGCCCCGCCCCCTCTGCTATTGGCGCCAGGCGCTGGACCGCCTCCAGCACGCGGTCGTCGAGCAGGCGGTCCATGAACGCGCTCATGCTGTCGCTCGCCGCACGCGAGTCCTCGGGCGGTGGCGAGCCGGGCGGGTACTTGCCGGTGAGCACCCCCTGCGCGAGCGGCGACCACACGATCTGCGAGATCCCCTCGCGTTCGCACAGCGGAATCACCTCGGCCTCGGGCACGCGCCAGATCATCGAGTACTGCGGCTGGCTGGAGACCCACCGCTCCACCGCGGGCAGCTCCAGCGACGCGGCGATCTGGCTGGCGGTCCACTCGCTGAAGCCGATGTGGCGCGCCTTGCCGGCGGCGACCACTTCGGTGAGCGCCCCCATGGTCTCCTCCAGCGGCGTCTGCTCGTCGTAGCGGTGGCACTGGTAGAGATCGACATAATCGGTGCGCAGACGTGCCAGCGAGGCGTCGATCTGCTTGTGGATCTGCGCCGCGGAGAGCCCCCGATCGGTGTCGGACATCGAGAAATACACCTTCGTGGCGAGCACGTAGGAGGAGCGCTCGTACCCGGAGAGCACTTCCCCCAGCAGCGTCTCCGACGCCCCCCGCCCATAGACGTTGGCGGTGTCGAAGAAGTTGATCCCCGCGTCAAACGCCGCCTTCACGCACGCCTCCGACCGCGCGCGCTCCACCCCGCCGGAGTAGGTCAGCCACGAGCCAAGGCTGATCTCCGACACCTCGAGGTCGCTGGCGCCCAGCTTGCGGTAGTTCACGCAGAGAGCGTACCCCAAGTGCCGATTGCAGAGCTTCGCCGCGGCGGAGTCCTCTGCTTTAACGCGACGGAGTCCTCTGCTTTACATAAATAGCTGCCCTTATTGAAAGGCAGCTACCGATACATGCAGCATGTTTCGTACGATAAGGCGCTATCGTGGGCGCGGCAATGGCGCTTTCGGACGAGGAGATAGCGGCCCAGAACCCGTGGTGGACGAGCTCGTCTTGGCGGGCAGCCGATCCGCATCTGACCTCGCTTCAGGCGCAGCCGATGCGTCTGGCGGCAGACCTCGCCACGAGCCTGGATCTACGCCAGCCGGGTATCCACGTCGTGCGCGGACCGCGCCAGGTCGGCAAGAGCACCGACCTGAAGCTGCTCGTCGAGCGCGCGCTGACCGGTGGGGTGCCGGCCAGGTCGGTCGTGTACCTGGCGCTCGACTTGCTGCAGGGCCGGCACCTCTCCGAGCTCGCCGCGACCGTGCGGCGGGCGCTCGATCTCGCCGCTGGCGAGTCCCCCGGCCTGTTGCTACTGGACGAGGTGACCGCTGTCGAGGGCTGGCAGACCGCCATCAAGGCGC
Source organism: uncultured Solirubrobacterales bacterium (assembly GCA_963833205.1). GTDB lineage: Bacteria > Actinomycetota > Thermoleophilia > Solirubrobacterales > Solirubrobacteraceae > Palsa-744. The sequence goes on from CAWHWZ010000002.1 coordinate 76,927, forward strand.
TGTGGGACAGCGGCCCTATCCGCGAGGAGGTCGTCGTCTGCACCGGATCCTCGGCAATCGACCTGCAGCGGGGCACCGCCGAACGCCTGCCGGGGCGCCGCCGGGGCGGCCTCGACCATCTCGTGCTGCCCCAGAGCTTCGCCGCGTTCGCGCATGCGGTCAATAGCGACATCCCAGTCTCCCCGCGATTGACGGTCGCCGACATCCACGGCACTGAGGGGCAGGCGCTTTTGCGCGAGATGCGGGTGTACGCCGCGCCGTTGCAGAGCGCGCTGGAGAAATACCTGCGCTTCGGCGGACTGCCGGCCGCCGTGGCCGAGGCCGCCGCGGGCGCGCACGAGCCCTCCCGGGAAGTCAGACGGGTGCTGTACGACTCGCTGGTCAGGGAGCTGCAACGCAAGGGCGCAAGCGTCGCCGCCGCGCACGCGCTGCTCGAGCGAGTGGTGCGTTCGCTGGGAGCGAAGATCAGCTGGAGCGCGATGGCCCGCGAGATGGACGTCCCCCTGGGGCGGAGCCCTGGAGGGTCGGGACGGCCGAGCCATCAGACCGTACGCGACTACGTCGAGCTGCTGGCCGGTGGCTACTTCCTGTTCGTGACCTACTACTGGCGCACCGGTTCCGAGACCAACGAGCAGTCCCGCGACAAGAAGGTCTACATCGCCGATCCCCTGCTGCACACGATCGCGCTCGACGGGGCGCCCGGACTGGCGCTCGACACCCCCGCGCTGGTCGAGAGCACCATTGGGATGGCGCTGCTGCGCAGCTACGAACCGGACGAGCGGCTGCTGGAAACATTCGTGCTGCCCGAGCGCCTGCACATCTGGCAGACCGCCCGCGGCGGGGAGATCGACTTCGTCTGCGGCCCGCGTCGCGAGCTGGACGTGGTCGAGGTCAAGTACCGCACAAACCCCAGCCGCTCCGCCGCCGCGGCCGCCGCGCGCGCACACCCGGGCCGCCCTGTGTTGATGGCCACCAAGAACACCCAACTCACAGCGGAGCGCTACACCCTGCTGCCCGTCCACGCCCTCCTGTGGGCGCTCGGCTAAGACCGGAGCGGGGCCGGGACCGGGCGGTGACTGTCGTCCCCCCAACACCGGCGCGTAGTACCCTCGCCTACCGCCGCCCCGCGGCGAAGCTCTGCACGGGCGGGGCGACAGCTCGCATGCCGGCGCCGACCTCGGCGGCATCCTCCATGTCGGGGCCAGCCACATCGCCATCTGTCAAGCCGGCGCCGTCCTGCTCCGCGGGATCGGGACGCAGGCGGTGGACCCGCGCCTGCGCGAGGGCATGCTCTCCCACGGCGGGCGCAAGGAAGCGCTCCAGCGGGGCCAGCTCGCGCACGATCACGTTCACCACGGGAGGCACCTCCTCCATGCCGGCGACGCGCTCGACCGCGCTGCGCTCCAGGCGCCCGCGGGCGAGTAGCAGCGGCTCGGCGCGGGCGAGGGGTCGGTGGCGCTCGTACACCGCCCGCGGGACGATCAGGTTGATGTGACCCCACTCGTCCTCGAACAGCAGGAACATCGTGCCCTTCGCGGTGCCGGGCCGCTGGCGCGCGATCACGAGGCCCGCGACGGCCACGGCGGATCCCTGGGGCAGGCGTGCCAGCTGCGGCGAGGTGGCGAGCATCTGCCCGGCCAGGCGCGGGCGCAACGCGGCGATCGCCTGGTCGCCGACGGTCACCCCGGTGGTGGCATAGTCGGCGATCAACCGCTGCCAGCGGGTGAGCGGACGCAGACGCGGCGCCTCGGGGAGCCCCAGCGGCAGCGCCAGCTGGGTGCCCTCCTCGACCGCGCGACCGGGAGCAGCGATCCCGAGCTGCCACAGGGCGAGGCGCCGGCGGGCATCGGCGCCCGGTGCGCCCGCCCTCTCCCCCATCCCGGCAGCCGTCTCGGGCGCGCTGAGCGGCGCCACTCCTCCCGCGCGGCGGATCGCCTCGGCGGATTCATCCACAAGCACGTCGCAGGCCCCTGACCACGCAAGCTGCTCAAGCGTGGGGCGCCCCGCGCCGAAGCGCGCCGCCAAATCCCCGAGGTCGCGGAAGGGCCCGCCGCGCTCACGCTCGGCGACCAGCTCGCGGATCTCATCGGCGCGGACGCCCTTGACGTAGCCGAGGCCGAGGCGCACGCCGTCGTTCTCCACCGTGCACCCCACCCCCGAGGCGTTGACGTCGAGCCCAAGCACGGGGATGCCGCGGACCTCCGCCTCGTGCACGAGCGTGTCGGGGGCGTAGAAGCCCATCGGCTGCTCGTTCAGCAGCGCGCAGAGAAACTCGGGGCCGTAGTGGACGCGCAGCCAGGTGGATTGGTAGGCGAGCAGGCCGAAGGCGGCGCCGTGCGCCTTGGGGAAGCCGAAGCCGGCGAAGCCCTCCACCATCTCCCACACCTGCTGTGCCGTGGCGAGGTCGGCGCCGACGTGGTGGCGGGCGCCGGCGATGAAGCGCTCGCGGTGGCTGTGCAGCGCCTCGTGGGAGCGCTTGCGGCTCATTGCGCGACGCAACCCGTCGGCCTCGCGGGGGCTGAAGCCGGCGAAGGCCTGCGCGACCTCCATCACCTGGTCCTGAAAGATCACGGTGCCAAGCGTGCTCTCCAATACTGGGCGCAGCGCGGGGTGGGGGTAGGGCACCTCGTAGGCGGGGTCGGCGCGCAGCCGCGCGCGGCGCTCGATGTAGGGGTTGATGGCGCCGCCCTGGATGGGGCCGGGGCGCACGATCGCGACCTGCACCGTCAGGTCGTCGAGGCTTTCGGGAAGCGTGCGCCGCAGCGACTGCATCTGCGCGCGGCTCTCGATCTGAAAGACCCCGACGGTGTCCGCACTGCGCACCGCCCGGAAGGTGGCGGGGTCGTCGAAGGGGATTCGCGAAAGGTCGATGCGCTCACCGCGGGCGCGGGCGATCAGCTCGACGCACTCTTCGACCGCGGAGAGCATCCCGAGCCCGAGCAGGTCGATCTTCAGGAAGCCGGCGTCGGCGCAGGAGTCCTTGTCCCACTGCACCATCTGGCGGCCCTCCATCGCCGCGGGCACGACGGGGCAGCAGTCGATCAGCGGCCGCGTGGAGATCACCATCCCGCCGGGGTGCTGGGAGAGGTGGCGGGGCAGCCCGTACGCCTCGGCGGCCAGCCGCTTCAGCCACACCCAGCGGGGGGAGGCGGGAGGCGTGCCTGCCCCGCCGGAGCGTCGCCCCTCCGCCGGTGAGCCCTCCCCGGAGCTCCCCTCCGCCGACGAGCCGCCCACCCCAGAGCGCCACTCCCCCCGGCCGAGCGCGCCGTCGATGTCGTGCTCGGCGCTCCAGTGGTGCTCGGCAGCGCGGGCCACGCGCTCGATCTCCCCGGGGGGCAGCCCCAGCACCTTGCCCAGCTCGCGGATCGCTCCGCGAGCGCGGAAGGTGGGGAAGGCGGCGACCAGGGCGGCGCGCTCGTTGCCGTAGCGCTCGTGCACGCGTGGGATCAGCACCTCGCGGATGTCGCGCGGGAAGTCGAGGTCGATGTCGGGCAGTGACTCGAGGCCGGTGTGCAGGAAGCGCCCGAGTAACAGACGGTTGCTGATCGGGTCGATGTGCGAGAGGCCGGTGAGGTAGCAGACGATCGAGGAGACCGACGAGCCGCGCCCGCGCCCGGGCGCAAGCAGCGCCCGCGCCGACTCTCCTCCACGCACCTCGGCGGCGACCTCGCGGGCCAGCTCCAGCAACTCGTGGTGCAGCAGGAAGAACCCCGCCAGCCCCAGCTCGTCGATGATCCGCAGCTCCTCCTCCAGTCGCGCCGCCGCCTCGGGGAAGGCGGCGGCAGCCTGTACGCCGTAGCGCTCCTCCAGCCGCGCGCGGCACAGCTCCGCGAGGCGGCGCATCGCGCCGGGGTCCTCCGACCCGGGATAGCGGTAGCCGAGATCGCGCGTCAGATCGAAGCGCAACTGCTCGGCGAGGCGCACGCTCTCGCGCACCGCGTCAGGGTGCTCGGCAAAGCGCGCCGCCATCGCCGCGGGGGAGGCCAGCACGTGGCTGTGGTTGCCGCGCCGCAGCGGCTCGCTGGCGTCTAGCGTGGCGCCGTGGCGCAGCGCCACGAAGGCGTCCTGCAGCTCGGCGCGGCTGCGCGCGTGGGCGTGCACATCGCCGCTCGCCACGCACCCCACCCCGAGTCGTCGGGCGAGCGCCTCGAGCGCTCGGTTGCGCGCGCGATCGCGGCGGGCGTAGGGGCGCTGCAGCTCCACGCGCAGGTTCCGCGGACCGAACGCCTCCAGCAGCCGCCGCGCGGTCGGCTCGTCGTGCACGCCGTGACCGATCACAGATCGGCCAGCGCAGCCCGTGAGGCATACCAGCCCCTCGCTGTGATCGATCACCGCCTCCAGGCTCACCGCCGGCTCGCCCCGCTCGCGGCGGCCGGGCCCTTCGCGGGTGTGGGCATGTGCCAGGGTGAGCAGCCGGCAGAGGTTGCGCCAGCCGCGCGCATCGCGAACCAGCAGTGTCAGGTGGTGACAGCGACCGTTAGGAGAATCGCGAGCGGTGCACTGGCCATGGTCACCGCCACCCGCATCTGCATCTGCATCTACATCTGCACCTGCATTTGCACCCGCACCCACACCCACACCCACACCGGCACCGGCACCGGCACCGGCACCGGCACTGACCACATCGACCTCAGCGCCGTGGAGTGCGCGCACTCCACACGCACCGGCTACCTGGGCAAGCTCCATCGAGCCTGACACCGAGTTGTGATCGGTCAGCGCAAGCGCCTCATACCCCAGCTCCCCAGCCTGCCGCATCAGCTCGTCCGGCAGCGAGACTCCGTCCAGGAATGAGTAGGCCGAATGGCAGTGGAGCTCGACGTATGCGCTGTCCACCATCTCACCCCGCCTGCGTAAACCACTCGCCCGAACAGAGGTCGTGGAAGACGACGAGGTTGCGCCCGCGGGCGCTCACGATCTCCCAGTAGCGGCGGCGCAGCGGCCGGCCGGTCCACCAGCGATCCTCGATCAGCCATGACTCTCGCACCTGCTCGATCTGCCGACCGTCGACCGTGCGGGGAACTCCGCCGGGGCCCATCAGCACGCGCGCGGGCCGCGGCAGGTTGAGCGTCCGGTTGCCACTCGGAGCGCTCGGGACGCGTGCCCGGTTGAGCGTCCGGCTGCCATTCTGGGCTCTCGGGACGCGTGCCGGGTTGAGTGTCCTGTTGCCACTCGAGGCTTTCGAGGCGTGTGCCCTCATCCCGGGAAGGGGGTGAAGACGACTCGCCGCTCGGGCACGCGCGAGTCGGGGTCCACGCACACCGCCCGCAGCGCCGCCTCCGGGCCGGCCACCTCGCGCGCCTGAGCCACAGCCTCCCGCAGGCGCCCGCGATGCTCCTCCCGGCGAACGGAATCCGCGAACAGCGCCCCCTGCGCCCCCTCGGGCGGGCCGAAGCGCTCGGCCTCGAGGCGCAGGTAGGCGGCGGGCGCAGGCAGCAGCGCCAGGCGCGGCGCCAGCGCAAGGCGAATCCGCCGCCGGTCAGAGAGCGCTTCGCGCAGCACCACCCGCTCGCGCCAGGTGCCGCCCTCGACCAGCCGCGCGGAGATGCTCAGCGCGCGCAGTGTCCTTCCGCGCCGCTCGGGGCGGGCGAGCAGACGGTCGACGAGCACGCCGAGGACGCGCTCCAGCGCCGGGCCGGAGTTGGCCTCCTCCAGCTCCAGGGACTCTCGCAGGCGCTCCTCGGCGATGCACGTTCGCAGCGGGTCGTCCTCACCGCGCGCCAACCGCCGGGCGAGCACTCCGCTCGCGCCGAAGCGGTCTGCCACCGCGTCTCCTCCCAGCGCCGCCAGCTCTCCCAGCGTGTCGATCCCCAGCCGTGTGAGCGGCTGCACCAGCGCGGCGGTCTCCGCGCGGAAGCCCAGCAGCGCTACCGACCGCGAGGCGAGATAGCGGCGAGCCTCGCTGCCGGTTTTCACCACCACCGCACGGCGCGAGCGCACCTCCAGCGCCGCGGCAAGCGCGCAGAAACGCGTCGGGCCGGCACCCACACGCGCTGGGCGTCCCAGCGCGCGGCGCGCAGCAGCGATCACGCCCTCGTCGCCCCCATGCAGCCCGTGCAGCCCGTCGGACTCGAAGTACGCGAGGCCAGCCCGCGGCAGCTCCAGGGCAGCGCCGATCCCCTCCAGCGCCCGCGCAGCCCGCCCCCACTCCTGTGCCACGCCGAGCGGATCGCCCGCCACCAGGCGCAGCCGCGGGCAGCGGGCGAGCGCCTCCCCCAACGCCATCCCGCGCGTAACGCCGAACGCCTCGGCGGCCCCCGACACCTCCCCCACCCGGGCCTCTCCCCCGGGGGCGGGGGCGATCGCCAGCGCATCGCCCGCCAGCGCCTCTGCTCCGCCGGCGGCGACGGTCAACTCGAAGCGGGGAAGGTGGACGCACACGACCATATACGAACACATGTTCGCATACGCTCAGGCGCCCGCAACAGACAGATGAGTCAGCCAACCTGGGGTCAGCCTCAGGATTGACATTAGTATGGTGCTAGTTATACTAGCTCCACTGAAACAACCAAGGAGGCGGTAATGGTTATCTGGCCTGGCACGAAGAGGTCTCTGCTTGCAGCTGTTGTCGCGGCGGCCGTGCTCGTCGTTGGCGTCCCATGGGGGCTCGCCGGTGTCGCGCAAGCCCGTGTCGCACACCGTGGCCGGTCGCACTCGGCCGCGGGTCGACATCGGTCACATAGGCCGCATCGCCATCCCGTGCACGCCGGCAGCGCCGTGACGGTCGCCCCTCCGGCATTCAACGTCAGTCTGTCGCCGACCTTCGACGTCGGGCAAGCGGGCTGGAACGTCGTGGTCGAAGAACACGGCGCATTCGGTGGCAGCACCGGCATCGGCGTCATCCATCCATCGACCCCGTTCGTCAGCGTCTCTGGCGACTCCAAAGGGGGTTCGCACGAAGCGACCACGGTCGCGGTGACGCTTCCCGAAGTGACCGCTGTCTTGGTTGAAGGCCACATGCGTGTTCCGACAGAAGCGCTCCCGGGTCTGCCCTTCGGTTTGCGGGCAGCGCGTGTGGTGATGCCCTACGAAGAACCTCAAGGCTTCCCTGGTTCTCTGGCGAGCCATCAGCCACTCATCGCGCCCATGGTGGCACTTGGTGGGAACGGCGAACCGATTCCGCAAGCGACCTCACGGGAAACGCGGGAAACCCCGTTTCAGGGCACGGTGCACAAGTGGAGCTATCCGAGCGGGCCGCCGCAGGGATCCTGCGAGCTGCATGCCGGCGGCGAAGCCGGGCTGACCGCCGAGAGCGGGGCGGTCCTCAGCGACATCCGGCCCTACCCGGGGCACATATTTGCCGACGCGTTCCTGCCGTGTAGCTCAACGGTGTACTCGCTCGACGGTCATCAACTGCGGGCGTACGTGCTGCTCGACGCCGCGAATCCCGGCAGGCTCCCGGCTGTGATCCCGGGCCTGGCGCCCGTGCCCGGCGCAGCCGGCATCTACAGCGGGAACAGCGGCTTCTACGGTGGCCCGACCACTCTCACCGCGCGGCGCTCAGGCGACGCCTGGCTGGCGGTCGATGGCGCCGGCAACCCCGAACGGATGCAGCTGCTGGAAGCTCTCTCGGCCACGATCGAACTGTAGGGCCGTGGCGCGGCAGCACGCAGCAGCGCCCAGCTGGCCGGGCTGCCCTGACACTCAGTTCGTGTCAGGGCAGCGCCCGGATGATCTCCAGGAGCTCCTCGCGCCGGTAGCCGTTGTGTCGAGCGAGCTCGAGGAGCTCCCTGGCACGAGCGAGCACGGCGCCACGCTCGGGGCTGCCGGCCACACGTACGCCGTGGCCACGGCGGAACTCGAGCAGACCTTCGTCGCGCAGCTGACGAAGCGCACGCAGCACGGTGTTCGTGTTGACATCGAGTACCGCGGCCATATCGCGCGCTGGCGGCAACCGCTCACCGGGCTTCGCCTCGCCTTCGGCTATCGCGCGGCGCAGCTCGCCTGCCACCTGTTCGTGCAACAGCGTCCGGTCAGCGCGGTTGACCTCAAGGTGGAGCATAGTGCTAATGTTACTAGCTTCAATGCCCGCGGTCCAGGATAGGCCTCGACAGGCCTCGACCCCTCCCCGACAGGCGTCGACCCCTCCCCGACAGGCCTCGACCCCTCCCCGACAGGCCTCGACCCCTCCCCGACAGGCCTCGACCCCTCCCCGACAGGCCTCGACCCCTCCCCGACAGGCCTCGACCCCTCCCCGACAGACGTCGACTCCTCCCCGACAGGCCTCGGCAAAGGCGTCGACTCCTGACACGCCCGAGCGTGACCTTCTCTACGCCCCCTGGCCCAATCCCCAGCAGGGTGTGATCGAAGAGGCACGCCGACGCCAGCGGCGGCGCCGCAGGCGCCTTGCGATCGCCGCGGTCATCGCCATGTCACCGATCGCGGTGGTGGGGGCGCTCATCGGAGGCTCCCAGACCAACCCCGCAGATCCAGGCGTGGCCGCTCACAACTCCTCCGCAAGCGCCAGGGCTGCCAGTGCGATGGCCTTCAAGGTCAGGCTTGCTCCCGTGCTCGAAGTCGGCCGGGCAGGATGGCAGGTCTTCTACGAAGAAGCGGGCGCGCTGGTCGCAGGCGACGCCTCGGGGGCCGCCGTCAGCTCAGATGCCTATCTCTCCGACGAGGGTGGCAGCCGTGGCGGCTCGCATCTCTGGATCACCAGGATCGTGACAACCCCCAACGTGGCCGCGATCCTGATCGACGGGAGAACTCGCGTACCGACGGTTCCGCTACCTAAGCTTCCGTACGGATACCGGGCAGCTCGCATCGTCACGCCGATCGAAAGCACGGAAACATCGGTCGCGCCGGAGGGCGATCCCATACCAGGCGACATGGGGCCCCGCTCGCTTGTACCACTCGACGCCGAGGGTCAACCCATTGACTCCAAGCCGCAGCGCGAGACGCCATTGCAGGCGATGGTGCGCTCCTGGAACCACCCTGGGCGAACCCCGGAAGGCTCCTGCGGGTTGCGCGCCAGCCCCATGCCCGGGCTCACCGCACGCGGCGGGCAGGTCGCAACCGCCATCCGGCCCTACGCCGCGGTTGCCGGCGGACAGCAGATCGTCGGGCACGCTTTCCTACCCTGTGTATCGGTCGAATACCGCCTTCAAAACATGCCGCTGCGGGCGCTGGTCCTGCTCGATGCGGCTCATCCCTCCGCCCCCGCGGCCAAGCTGCCTGACTTCAACCCCGTGAGCAGCGCGCCTGGATTCTTCGACCAGGGCGGCCTGACGGCGAGGCGGGAGGGCAACACATGGCTGGTCGTCGCACAGGGAAGTGGGGTTGCCCAGCGGGTCGAACTTCTACGCCACCTCACCGCGCTCGTCAGTCCATCCCCAGCGGGCCCTCGGCGGAGCCGCTGAGGAACTGGCGCACGAAGGGGTTCTCCGAGGAGAACATCTTGGCGGCGTCGCCCGCCTCCACGATCCGCCCGCGCCACAGCAGCGCGATGTATTCGCCGATCCGCCGCGCCGAGGCGATGTCGTGGGTGACGACGATGTAGGTGCCGCCAAACTGGCCGTGCATCTCCTGGATCAGCTCGCACAGCAGCGCCGTGCGCACCGGGTCGAGACCCGAGTCGGGCTCGTCGAAGATCACGATCTCGGGCTCCATCACCAGCGCCCGCGCGAACCCGGCGCGCTTGCGCATGCCCCCCGAGAGCTGGTTGGGGAAGTAGTCGATCGCCTCCGACAGCCCCACGTCGTTGACCCGTTCGCGCACCCGCTTGGAGATTTCCGCCTCCGACATATCGGTGTGCTGGCGCAGCGGGAAGGCGACGTTGTCGTACAGCGACATCGACCCGAACAGCGCGCCGTCCTGGAACAGCACCCCGATCTTGCGGCGCAGCGCCAGCAGCTCCTGCATCGGCAGGCTGGGCACCGACTGGCCCTTCACGATGATGTTCCCCGAGTCGGGAAACATCAGACCGATCAGGTGTTTAATCAGCACGCTCTTGCCCGTCCCCGAAGGGCCGAGCACGGTGGTGATCGTGTTGTCGGGGATCGCAACGTTGAGCCCGTTCAGGACGGGCACCCCGCCGAGGCGCTTGTACACGTCGTAGCAGCGGATCGACCACTCCCCCTCGCCGTGCTCGCTGTCCCAGTCGAACTCCGTGTGGTACTCAAACTGGGCGGCCGCGTCGAGCGTGGCGCTTTCCTGCGCGCTCGCCCCAACCACGGCGGGTGCCTGCGCACTCTGCGGCTCCGGCTCCTCCTCCATGCCCGGGATAGTATCGCGCCATGGCACAGACGATCGCGGTCCTCTCCCAGAAGGGAGGCACGGGCAAGACAACCACGGTGCGCACGCTCGCGGACGCGCTGCGCCGCGCGGAGGTGCGCACGCTCGCGGTGGACCTCGACCCGCAGGGCAACCTCTCCGATTACTTCGACGTGCCGCCCGACGCGCAGCCGACGATCGGCGACGTCTTGAGCGGGCGGGCGCAGGCCGCGGAGGCGATCCACGGAGACGTGATCCCCGCCAACCTCCACCTCGCCGAGACCGAGCTCTCGCTCGGTGGACGCCTGGGGCGTGAGCTGACACTGCGACGGGCACTCGCGAAGCTGCCCGACGACGCCTACGAACTCGTACTGATCGACTGTCCTCCCTCGCTCGGCCTGCTCACCGTCAACGCGCTGGTGGCCGCCGACTACGCGCTGATCACCGCCGAGGCACAGTACTTCGCGCTGCAGGGCGTCGAGCAGGCGCTCGAGGTGATCGAGCTGGCGCGCGACACGCTCAACCCCGAGCTGGAGCTGCTGGGCGTGCTGCTCAACCTCGCCGACATGCGCACCGTGCACTCGCGCGAGGCGCTCGCCTCCCTGCGCGAGCAACTCGGCGAGCGGGTGCTCAACACAGTCGTGCGCTCTTCGATCGCCTACGCCGAATCGGCCGAGCGCGCCGTCTCGATCCTCGACCACCGCCCCGACCTGGGCGCCGACTACGTCGCGGTGGCAGGCGAGCTGCTCGCGCGGATACCGGGGTTCGAGGGGGCGCGGGGGCGGCTCACGGGGCCTGTGTAGAGACTGGTCCCGGAGGCGGTTCCCGCTCGACGAGCGACATTGACTTGTTGATGAGGACACCATCGACGGAAGGTGGCTGGAACGCGAGGAGAACCGACTCATTCGGCATATACCCACGGCCTTCGCGATCAAGCAACTCTAGCTTCCTGAGCTCGTTGAGATCCCGGCTCAAGGTCTTTTCGGTCTTGCCGTCGTAGGCCTGAGCAAGCCTGGGTGTGAGCCATCGCATCGCTGCCCGCGGAACCGGCTCGTCGCTGTCGCGTGAGACTTTGGACACCTCCAGCGCGAGTCTGAGCCGGCGGCGATCCGCTTCGCTGCGGCGGTCGCCGAACTGCTGATAAACGTACTGCTCCCAGCGATCCTCACACTGCCATGTAAAGATCAGGTCGAGCTGCTCCGCAAGGCCATCGACGAACCCGCGCAGGGCATAGGTCAGGAACGGCACCGGGTCGCCGGTTCGGCTTGCCGCCTGCAGCTGCCGGTAGTACTCCGAGCGGGTCTGGTTGTAGTGGTTGCTGAGCAGCTGCACCGTCGGCGTGGGGAAGCCCGCCGCGAGCAGGATCTGCAACTCGAGCAGCCTCGCCGTTCGCCCGTTGCCGTCACCAAATGGATGAATCCAAACGAAGTAGAGATGCGCAATGACCGCCTTGACCACAGCGAGAGCCGCCGGGAGCTCTGGACGTCCGTCCGGGGACTGGAAGTGGTCACCGTTGAGCCACTCACAGAGTCGGCTCACAAGAAAATCGACCTCGCGCGCGGCAGGTGCTCGGTAGTTGCCAACCACCCTGCTGTCATGACGAAACTCTCCTGGATGGACGTCCTTGTCGACCTCGAGGTCTTTCAGGATCAATGTGTTCCACCATCGGAACTGCTCTGGGGCAAGCCCGGCGGCCGGTTCCTCGAAGATGGCCTTAGCCACCGTGCTGTAGGCGTCGATTACGTTCCTGATCTCCTGTGCGAGGTACTGCTTCGACGGCGGCAGATCGGAGCGATCCTCGATCACCTGGCGAACCTGGTCCTCCGAGAGCGTGTTGCCCTCGATCGCCGTCGTGGCAAGCACCCCCTTCGTAAGGAAGACCTGCATCAGCTCGCGGCCGCGGCGAGGATGCAGCAGGGTGCGGGCTATGTGCGCGCTCTTGGACTTCGCCTCCCCGAGCAGCAGCCACAGGGAGGCGTTCGGGTCGTGTAGCTTCAGGTCGAATGTGAGATATGGGTGGGTCTTCTCGTACGCACGTGTGTGGTTGCTCATAGAGGCTTCCTCGATTTAGGGGCCATATATGTCCCCAAGAGGTGTCCACTGCTATGTCCACGACTATAGGGCCTACAACCCCCCCACGTAAGCCCCCTGCGGCTCGAAGGGGAGTCGCAGCAGATCCGCCCAGCCCTCGATCTCCCCACGCAACGCCTCCACCACGGCGCCGGTCTGCTCGTAGAAGCACCACACCAGCACCGTCGGGCCGGCCCCGGAGATCGTGGCACCCAGGGCGCCGAGCTTGGGGGCACGCTCTGCCAGTTCGAAGGAGCGGGGGAAGAGGTGGGCGCGGCGGGGCTGGTGGAGGCGGTCCTGCAGGCCGCGACTGACGAGGTCCCAGTCGCCGCGGGCGAGACCGAGCGTCAGCAGCGCTCCGTGGGCCACGTTGAAGACGGCGTCCTCGAGTGGCACCTCGGCGGGGAGCGCGGCGCGTGCGGCTTGGGTACGGACGGGGTCATGGGGTACCACCGCCAGCGCCTCCAGCCCGGTGGGGGGGTCGAAGCGGGTGGTTTGCCCGTCGGCGCACACCACGAAGCCGCCTTGCAATGCCGCCGCGACGTTGTCGGGATGGCCCTCAAGCTCGGTGGCCAGGTCGAGCAGCGGCGCGTCCAGCTCGAAGATGTGGTCGGCCGCCATCAGGCCCGCCACGATCGCCGCGGCGCTCGAGCCCATGCCGCCGGCCAGCGGGATGTCGGAGGCGATGCGGAACGTGAAGCCGTCCGCTGGGTGCAGGCGCTCGAAGGCTTTCACGCAGAGGTTCTCCCTTCCCCGCGGCAGCGGCAGCTCGGTCTCGACCGCGAAGCTGCCGGTCTCCTCCACCTCCAGCGTCACGTGCAGCGCAAGCGCCGCCGCCATGCAGTCGAAGCCGGGGCCCAGGTTGGCCGAGGAGGCCGGCGCGCGCACCACGCGCCTACGGATCACCCGCGACCGCCGTTCCGTTCACGACCACGGGGACGCCCGACGCGCCTACGGATCACCCGCAACCGCCGTTTCCGAGCGCGACCACGGGGACGCCCGACGCGCCTACGGATCACCCGCAACCGCCGTTTCCGAGCGCGACCCGGAGGCGCACCACGCGCCTACGGATCACCCGCAACCGCCGTTTCCGAGCGCGACCCGGAGGCGCACCACGCGCCTACGGATCACCCAAAACCGCCTCTTCCAGCGCCACCGTTTCCGCCGCGCAGGGGATCACCCGGCCGTTGGAGTTATCCAGCGCGGTCTGCTGGTCCTTGAGGCCTCTGCCAGTCATCACGCACACCACGCGGTCCGCTCCGTCGGCGCCGTACTTGAGCAGGCCCGCCACCGAGGCCGCCGAGGCCGGCTCGCAGAAGAGGCCTTCCTTGGCCGCCAGCAGTCGGTAGGCGGCGAGGATCTCGCCGTCGGCCACCGCGCGGATCGCCCCGCGGGAGTCGGTCATCGCCGCCATCGCGTCCTCCCAGCGCACCGGGTTGCCGATCCGGATCGCGCTGGCGACCGTCTCGGGGTGCTCGACGGGATGGCCGAGCACCAGCGGCGCGGCGCCCTCCGCCTGGAAGCCGAACAGTCGCGGGGCGGCGCCCATCTCGGTGAAACCGCGCCAGTAGGAGGTGACGTTGCCGGCGTTGCCCACGGGTATGCACAGCAGGTCGGGGCCGCCGTCGAGCGCCTCCACCAGCTCGAACGCCGCGGTCTTCTGGCCTTCGATGCGGAATTCGTTGACCGAGTTGACCAGCGTGATCGGGTGGCGTTCCACCAGCTCGCGCACCAACTCCAGGCCACGGTCGAAGTTGCCTGACAGCGCGATCACCCGGCCCCCGTGGATCAGCGTCTGCGCGAGCTTGCCCATCGCGATCTTGCCGTCCGGCACGATCACCGCGCAGGTGAGGCCGGCGCGCGCGGCGTAGGCGGCGGCGCTGGCCGCGGTATTGCCGGTGGAGGCGCAAATCACCGCCTTGGAGCCTTCACGCACGGCCGCCGACACCGCGCAGGTCATGCCGCGGTCCTTGAACGATCCCGTGGGGTTGCCGCCCTCCAGCTTCAGGTGCACCTCGGCGCCGACCATCTCGGAGATCACCGGCGCCGGAAGCAGCGGCGTGCCGCCCTCGCAGAGGCTCACCACGGGGTCCTCGGGCGCGAACGGCAGGTGCTCGCGCCAGCGCTCGATCAGGCAGGAACAGCTCATCCGAACTCCTCTTCTATCACCCTGATCGCGCGCGGGGCCGAGCGCACCAGCTCCAGCTCGCCAATTTGCGTGAGCGCCTCACGCAGACGCGACTCCAGCAGGGGGTGCAACACCATCGTCAGCGGTACCACGTCGCCGCCCACCCGCCGCTGCATCACCGACTTGATCGAGGCGCCGTGCTCGCCCAGCACCTGCGCGATCGCCCCCAGCACGCCGGGGCGATCGGCGACGTCGAAGTGCAGGTAGAAGGCGCTCTCCACGTCTCCCAGCAGCGGTAACGCCAGCGGCGGGGCGGGCGGTTGGGCGCCGCCGGTCATCACGCTCACCACGTCACCCAGCACCGCGCTCGCGGTCTGCCGCCCGCCAGCGCCGGGACCCGAGAGCGTGATCTCGGTGACCGTCTCCGATTCGACCGTCACCGCGTTGAACGGGCCCGATACCGAGGAGAGCGGGTGGCCGGCGTAGAGAAACACGGGGTGCACCCGCACCGACAGCCCGCCTCCCAGCCGCTCGGCGGTACCGATCAGCTTCAGGCCGAGTCCCATTTCGCGTGCCGAGCGAAGATCGTCGGGTTGCAGGTGCTCGATCCCCTCGTAGCGCACGTCGTCGAGGTGCACCGGCGCGCCGAACGCCAGGCGCGCGAGGATCGCCATCTTCGCCGCCGCGTCTCTGCCGCTGACATCGTCTGAGGGGTCGGCCTCGGCGTAGCCGCGGCGCTGCGCCTCGGCCAGCGCCTGCGGGTAGGTGCCACCGCGGTCCATCTCGCCAAGGATGAAGTTGGTGGTGCCGTTGACGATTCCGTGGATGCGCTCGATCGGTGTCGCCGACAGCGACTCCTCCAGCACGCGCACCACCGGGACGGCGCCCGCGACCGCCGCCTCGAAGCGCAGCCGCACGCCGTGCTCCCGCGCGGTCTCAAACAGCTCCTCCCCGTGCAAGGAGAGCAGCTGCTTGTTGGCGGTGACGATGTCGATACCGGCGCGCATCGCCGCCAGCAGGTGCTCGCGCGCGGGCTCCACCCCGCCCATCACCTCGACGATGATGTCCGCCTCGGGGAGAATCTCGGCGAAGTCCCCGCGCGTGCGCGTCAGCACGCCGGTGATGACGGGGCGGCGGCCGTTGAAGCGCTCGATCTCATCCGCGCGCTCCGCCAGCAACGTGGCGAAGGCGCCGCCGACCGTGCCGTGTCCGAGCAGGCCGATCTTGAAGGGCTCAGCCGACATCGCGGAAGTGTGCCATCGCGGGCTGGCAGGTCTTATGCGACATCGCGGAAGTGTGCCATCGCGGGCTGGCAGGTCTTATGCGACATCGCGGGAGATCAGATCCTCGTAGGACTCGCGCCTTACCACCACGCGAGCGTCGCCGTCCTTGCAGAAGATGACCGGCGGGCGGGGAACACCGTTGTAGTTGTTGGCCATCGCATACCCATACGCCCCCGTGGCGGGCGTCACGATCACATCGCCCGGGCGGGGGTCGTCGAGCAGCGCCTCGCGCACGATCACGTCGCCCGACTCGCAGTGCTTGCCTGCGAGCACGCACGGGATCCCGCCGCCGGGGCGGTCGGCGACGTGCGCTTCGTAGGTCGCCCCGTACAGCATGGGGCGCAGGTTGTCGGACATGCCACCGTCCACCGCCACCCAGGTGGAGACGTTGCGCTTGACGCTCTCCACCGTGTACAGCGTCACGCCAGCATTCGCGGTGAGCGCGCGGCCGGGCTCGATCAGCAGGCGCCGGTAGCCGCCGAGGCGCTCACGCGCCGCGTCCACCAGCGCGCCCACGTACGCCTCGATCGCTGGGGGGCGCTGGTCGGAGGTGTAGGCCACGCCGAGGCCGCCGCCGAGGTCCCATGTGGGAAAGGTGCCAGGTCCGCAGCGATCGGCCCCGGTGCCGCCAGCTACGGAGTCGCCCACCCCCGCGCCGCCGTCTCCCGAGCCGCCTACTCCGGCGAGCTCGCGCAGGCCTGCGATCTGTGCCACCTTGCGGCGGAAGGGCTCCAGGTCGAACAGCTGCGAGCCGATGTGCGCGTGCACGCCCTCGAGCGCCAGGCCGGGGATGCCGCGGATGCGCTCGACCGCGCCCGCCACCTGATCCATCGCGAAGCCGAACTTCGAGTCGGCCTGGCCGGTGGAGATCTTCTCGTGCGTGTCGCCCCTGACGTTGGGCGTGGCCCGCACCAGCACCGGCTGCGGGGGCCTGTCGAGAAGCTCGCCCTCGGCCAGCAGCCGGCCCAGGCAGGCGATCTCGTCGAGGTTGTCGATCACGATCAACCCCACGCGGTGGCGCAGCGCCATGCGCAACTCCGCCTCCGACTTGGCGTTGCCGTGCAGCACCAGCCGCTCGGGGGCGAAGCCGGCATTCAGCGCGAGATGCATCTCCCCGCCGGAGGCCACGTCACACCACAGCCCCTCCTGCGCGAGCGTGCGCAGCACGGCGGTGCACGGAAACGCCTTGGAGGCGAACAGCACGTGCAACTCCGCCCCGTGGCCCGGGTTCGCGCCCGCTTCCGAGCAGGCGGCGCGGCCGGCCTCGACAAACGCCTGCGCCCGCGCGCGCAGGTCGTCCTCGGCAACGACGTACGCCGGGGTGCCGAACTCCCGCGCCAGCTCGATCGTGTCGCACCCCCCCACCTCCAGGCGCCCGTGCTCGTTGATGCGGCTGCCCAGCGGGAACACCCGCGCGAGGCTCTGCGCGATGCCGGTTGTCGTCTCCGTTGCCATCGCGCTTGATTATCGCGTGCGGGCCGCTGTCAGGCGGTCGCGGGACTTGCCCGTTTCGAACCGGCCCCTCCCGCGGCCCCGTCCGCCCGCAGCCCGTCGAGGCCGCGCCCGCGCATCATCAGCGAAAGCCACACCGCGCCGACGATCATCAACACCACGCTCTCGATCTGCGCGGCGGTGAGCCCCGCGACAATCTCGTGGTTGCGACGGATGAACTCGACCAGGAAGCGCTCAAGCCCAGAGAGCAGGCAGTAGAGCGCGCACACCACCCCGGGACGCACGCGATCGCGCAGGTGCCATAGCAGGTAGGCCACGAGGCCCATCGCGAGCGTCTCATAGATCGGGGTGGGCTGCACGGTGACACCCGGCGGCGTTGGCACGGTGCCGTGCGGGTAGCCCATTGCCCACGGCAGCGAGGAGCGGATCCCATAGTCGCCGTCGCCGGAGACCTGGCAGCCGATACGCCCGATTGCGTAGCCGAGCGCGAGCGCGGTGACGCACATGTCGAACATCCGCAGTTCGATCGCCCCGCGCCAGCGCATCCAGCCGATCACGCCGATGGCGCCGCCGATCGCACCGCCATACCAGACCAGCCCCGAGCCGGAGAAGATCGAGCCGAGCAGGTTGTGTTCGACCTGAGAGTAGTTCTGGATCACGAAGTAGGCCCGCGCCCCGACCAGCCCCCCGACGAGCGCCGCGAAGACGATCTCGTACGCCCAGTCCACCGGCTTGTCGAGCTCGCGCAGCCGCCGCGCCACCAGCAGCCCGCAGGCGAGGAAGCCGAGCGCGAACACCATGCCAAAGCTCTTGATTGAGAGGCCGAAGACGTCGAAGGAGGGTTTCACCGAGGGTCACTCTAAGGTGTTGTGGCAGGTCCGGGCGTCGCCAGTCAGCCCACCCGCGCCCGCGGGTGAGGGACGCCCTTTAGGGAATCGCAATCCCCGTCTGCGACAATCGCACCAGATGGCTGCCACCACCCACAGGCAGGGCCGCAAGGCGTTCGGCAAAGACACCGGCCTGCAGGCCAGGATGGTGCTGACGATGTTCCTGCTGGGCCTCGTCTACGCCGTGCTGGTCGGCGTGCTGATCGCCGTCGGCGCCGGCGGCGTGACGATCCTCGTGGTGGCGCTGGGGCTGCTGGGCCTACAGCTGTTCACCTCCGACAAGATCGCAATGGGGATGATGGGCGTCAAGGAGGTTTCGCCCCAGGAGGAGCCGGAGCTGCACGAGATCATCGAGCGGCTGTGCGTACAGGCCGACCTGCCCAAGCCGCGCGTGTGCGTGATGGAGAACCAGATGCCCAACGCGTTCGCGATGGGCCGCTCGCAGAAGGGCGCGACGGTGTGCGCCACCAGGGGCATCCTCGAACTGCTCTCCCCCGCCGAGCTCGAAGGCGTGATGGCACACGAGCTCACACACGTGATCAACCGCGACGTGATGGTCATGACGCTGGCGAGCTTCTTCGCGACCGTCGCCTCGATCATCGTGCAGTTTGGCTTCTTCTTTGGCGGCGGCTTCGGCGGCGGGTACGGCAGGGGCAACAACGAAGGCGAGGAGGACGTCGTCATCGTGATCATGGTGGCGATGGCGGTGTACGCGATCTCGTTCCTGCTGCTGCGTGCCCTCTCCCGCTACCGCGAGTTCGCCGCCGACCGCGGCAGCGCGGTGCTGACCGGGCGTCCCTCGGCGCTGGCCTCGGCGCTGCTGAAGATCAGCGGCACGATGGAACGGATCCCCAGCCGCGACCTGCGCACCGCGGAAGGGATGAGCGCCTTCTTCATCGTGCCGGCGCGCGCGAAGAAGTCGCTGATGAACATCTTCGCCGACCACCCGCCGCTGGAGCAGCGTCTGGCGGCGCTGGAGCGGCTGGAGTCCCAGCTGCAGGGCACCGCGTAGTGGTCGGTCCCGTGACCCACACGAGTGGCCGTCAGCCGTGGGCTTGTTGGATGTCCTCGCCGGCGGCCAGCAGGTAGGGCTGGCCGTGGGCCTGCTCGACGCGCTCACCGGCCGCCACCAGGTCAAGGGACCGGCGCCCGACAAGCTGTTCGCGATCACCACCGCATACATCACGCTGCAAAGCGAGCACCAGATCGACCCCGCGGGCGCGGCGGCGATCGTCTTCCAGAAACTGGAAAACAGCGAGTTTGAGGCGACGATGCGCGAAATGGAAGAAGTCGTCACGGCCACCGGCGGCGAGAGCGGCACACAGGTAAAGAGCAAAGACGACGACTACGGCTACCGCTGGATGGTGCTGCGCAACCCCGACGGCGCCCCCAGCGTCGAAGACCTCGCCGTGGGTATCAACGCCGTGTCAAGCTCGATCGAGATGGGCGGCCACGGCGAGCGACTGCTGTGCGCGGTGTTCGCCTTCCGCGACTCGCAGAAGCGCAAGCTCTACTTCATCTACAACTACAAGCGCGGCTTCTGGTACCCGTTTGTGCCGGCGGGTGGATCACAGGAACGCTCCACCGAGCGCGAGCTGCAGCTGAAGGCGCAGATGGCGAACGAACTGCCGCTGGAGCCCGAACTCGAGCGGTGGTTTCCGCTGTGGGGGATCCCGATCTAGGCTGGGGGAGGGCAGGCCCTCCCCCAGTGCCCCCTCCCACCTGCGGCATTCCGGCGCCGGGCCGGCAAAGCCGGCCCTTCAGTCGGGGATCAGCCCGGCGCCGGTGAATTCGCTCTGCGCCTCGGCCAGCGAGATGTCGGCCGGCGGCAGGATCAGGTCGGAGCCCTCCAGCTCGTCCTCGGCGAGCGCGGCGCCCTGAGTGCGTACAAACGAGAGCAATTCGTCGTAGGCGCTGCGGAAGCGCTGCTCGTCACCTGCCTCGACCGCGGCAACGACCGCTGTGTCGAGCTCGTTGACGCGCCCGTCGACACCATCCAGGCGGTACTGATCCTCGCCAGAGATCCGCACGATCATCCCTGGCCACCCTCGGCTGGCGCCTGAGCCTGCTCGTCGGCGACGGCGGTACCGCCCGCCGGGCCCGAGGATTCGGTCCCGCCGGCGGGACCTTCGCCGGGCGCGGCGATCTGCGGCGCGGGGGCGCCCGCGCCCACCTCGGCCTTCAGCTTGGCGAGGTCGTCGTCCACCGCGGAGGTAGAGGAGAGCTGCTTGAGCTGACGGTCGATGTCGTCTTCGCCGGAACCGAGCGCCGTGATGTCGTCGAACGTGCCCGCCGCTTCCAACTCCGTGACGGCGTTAGCGCGGGCCTTCATGTTTTCGGTCTTGTCCACGGCGCGCTGCATCGCCAGGCCGACGTCGGCCATCTGCTCGCCCACCCCGGTGGCCGCTTCGGAGATCCGCACCTGCGCGTCGGCGGCGGAGTACTGCGCCTTGATGACCTCCTTCTTGGTGCGGAAGGCTTCGATCTTGGCGCGCAGCTTCTGCTCGGAATCAACCAGTTTGGTCTGCTGGTCCTCCAGTTCGGCGACCTGGGTGTCGAGCGACTGCAGCTCGCTCTGCACGACGTTCTTGCGCTCGAGCGCCTGCCGGGCGAGGTCTTCCTGGCCGCCGGAGAGCGCCTGGCGGGCCTGGGTATCGAGCTTGACGACCTGCTGCTGGAGCGTGGCCTCCTGCATCTGCAGGCGCTTCTTGGCGGTCACCACGTCGGCAATCCCCTTCTTCACGTTCTGCAGCTGTTCGACCTGCTTCTGATAGCTGTAGTCGAGGGTCTCCGCGGGGTCTTCGGCTTTGTCCAACATCTTGGACACCTTCGCCTTCACCACGGTTGACATGCGCCCGGTCAGGCCGGCCATTGCGTTCCTCCTGAGATCTTCTGAGCAGTACGGGGCAAGCTCAAGCGTAGCCTACGCGGGCGGTCGAAACCTGCGGTGCGCCGAGGTCGCAGACGCTGGGGACGATCGGCTCGGGGTGGCAGTGTCTTTTTTGGGCCCATACCACTTCACAAAATGAAGGGTTGGAGTCCCAAAAGATACATACAACCCCAGCCACCGGCCGCCGAACCCGGCGACTCGCCCCCCGCTACAGCCCGAGCGGGTGGCGCTTGACGAAGCCGCTGTTTTCGGGGCGCAGCGGGCGCCAGCGGGGACCCTCCCGGTCGGAGGGATCGTCGGCGGGGCTGGTGTCGAGGCGCAGGCCGGCGATCGTCATGTAGGCGTGTTCGGGGTCGGAGAAGACCGTGACCCACTGCCCCACGCCGTGTTCGCCCCAGCCCATGAATTCCGAGGAGTCCATCGGGGCGGCGAGCAGATCGGCGCCGTGCAGCGCGAAGGAGACCGTGCCGGAGCAGTCGTATCCAGGGGAGACGAAAGAGCCGTGACCCCCGCCGTAGATGTAGGGCAGCCCGATCAGCTGGTTGCCGGCCCACACGATCTGCTGGACCGCAACGGGCGCCGACATCGGCGCGGCGGCAAGCCCTTTGATGTAGCGCGCGGTGGCGCCGGGAACGAGCAGCTCGGGCTTGGTGTTGGCCGCCAGATCCACGGAGCTGCCTCCCGTGGCGCCGTTGGTTGTGCCCGCCGGCGGCGGTGGCGTGTAGGGGACGATCTGGCCGGTGGCGGTCTTTTCGTAGATCGGGCCCTTGTAGAGGAGGCTCGAGCTGCGCGCTGTAATCGGGGCGGTGTGCGTACGCCGCTTGGGCTGTGCCCCGCCCGCCGTGGTGGTCGCGCCTTCAGTGGTGGCACCGCCGGTTGTGGCGACACTAGTCGGCGCGGTGGGCGCGGCCGTCGAGGAGGAGGAGGAGGAGGAGGAGGTCGAGGAAGTCGACCCGACGGAGGTGCCGCCGGCGACTTTGGCGATCCCGTGAGCCCACACCACCGCAGGTGCCACGGTGAGCAGAACCGCCAAGCTGACTAGCGCTGAGCCAAAGGCTCTTACCCGCAAAACGCGTCCTCTTTCGTTGGCCTGCGGGGTTAGCTGACGGGCTAGCGCTAAAAGAGCCTGCGCTTCCCACGGATTCACCGTGGGATTCGCCCCAACAACTTGGTTCCCCCGTTCCATGGCATCTGGCCATGGATTCGGCGTTCGCGGCGAAACCCTAGCAAAGCGCAATGACGCTTGCACGACATGCACCGCATTTCCCATGTTTTGCCCGCAAATACCAGGAACTTTTGGGGTCCTTCAGGGCCGATTCGGTTGGCGCGCGCCGTTTGAACCCGGGATGCCGCCGTCGCCGGCCGCCTGCCCCGCAGATAGTGTCTCGGCGGTGCTCTCCCTCCCACTCCGCTCCGCCGCCACGCTGCTGTTCGGCGCGGCGCTGCTGCTCGGCGCAGCGCTACTCGGGGGCTGCGGCAAGTCGCTGCCACCCGAAAGCCGTAGCCGCGGGGCGGCGGTCACCACCGTGGCCGGCACCTCCCAACTGGCGGCGAGCGGGCTGGCGACCAAGAACACCACGCGGCTGGGCGGCGGGGACCCCGTCGCAGACGCGGCGGCGGTGGCGCTCGCGACCCACCCGGGGCTCACCCCAGCCACGCGCCCGCAGGCGGTGGTGCTAGTCGACGATCGCGACTGGCCCGCCACGCTGGCGGCCTCGGCGCTGGCGAGCTCCCCCCTGCGCGCCCCCCTCCTCTACAGCGAAGGCAGCTCCCTGCCGGCGCTCTCCGCCCAGGCGCTGGCGGCGCTGAAGCCCACGGGTGCCCCGCTGCTCGGCGGCGCGCAGGTGATCGAGGTTGGCGCCGCCGTGGCCCCCGCCGGGTATCGCACGCTGAAGTTGAACAGCAAGCCCATCGCGGCGTCCGGCGGTGCACCCGCAGGCGGGCCGGCCGCAACGACAGGCAGTACGTCCGGCGAAGTCTCCTCTGCCGCGGAAGCCACGGGCCAGGAACCGGCGGCCGTGGCGGCGCGGGTGGAGCGGCTGGTGGCGACTCTCCACGGCGGCCACCCCCACCGTGTGATCGTGGTCGGCGCGCAGGGACCGCCGGCGCTGGCGATGCCTGCCGCCGGCCTCGCCGCGGAGTCGGGCGCCCCGATTTTGCCGGTCAACGCAGCGAGCATCCCGCCCGCCACCAGGAGGGTGCTGGCGCGTCTGCATCGCCCGGTCATCTACGCGGTGGGTCCGCCGGCCGCGATGAGTCACGCCGTGCTCGCCAAGCTCGCGCGCTTTGGCGCGGTGCGGCGGATCTACCCGGCGCCGAGCGCCGGCGGTGCTTCCGGCCCCGGCACCAGCGGCGAAGATCCGGCCAACAACGCGATCGCCGTGGCTCGTTACTCCGACGGGCCATTCGGCTGGGGCGTGGAACAGCCAGGGCACGGCCTGGTGTTCGCCAGCTCCTCCCGTCCGCTGGACGCCCCCGCCGCGGCGCCGCTGTCGGCGAGCGGGGAGTACGCACCGCTGCTGTTGCTGGAACACCCCAACCAGATACCACCCGCCTTGAGCGAATACCTAAGCGACATCCAACCGGCCTACACCGACGCGCCCGAATACCAGCCGGTGCACGGTGCGTACAATCACGGCTGGCTGATCGGGGACACCGCCACGATCACCACCACCGTGCAGGCAGAACTGGACGCAATGCTCGAAGATCGCCCCCCAGAGCGCCGCGAGCTCAGCCACCCCCGCGGCGCCTGCCAGCACCGAAACGTCGACTTCCACCGCCACCGAACCCGCGAGCCCACCAGCATGAGCCAAGCCGAGGACCCCCACCGCCTGCAACGCGTAAGCGCGCGTGAGGTGACCATCGAGGATGTGCGCCAGCTGATGGGCGCCTCCACCCCCCACTTCGCGCTGCAACTGCGCGAGCGGATCGCGCGGCTGATCGCGGGACTGCCCGAGGGCCACCCGGCACGGGTGGAAGGCGAACGCGAGATCACGCGTCTGGAGCAACTTGGATTTGACGGGGAGACGCGCGGGGAGACGGGCGAAAAAGATTGGAAGATGCACGTTCTGCCCTCCCTGACGCCGGAGCGCGTGGATTAACTGGGGGGAGGCCGGGAGGGGGGCCTGCCCCCCTCCCGCATAAAAAGATTGGAAGATGCACGTTTTGCCCTCCCTGACGCCGGAGCGCTTGCTTGACTAGGGCTTGATGCGCGCCTCCCGCCCCCGGCCCTCCGACGATGCTCCGCGCTGCCCGCTCGATATCTGCGACGGCAGCGGCTTCGAGATCGACGAGCAGACCAACACCGCACGGGACTGCGCTTGTCGTACGCAGCTCGTGGCCAACGCGCGGGCGCGCCGCCTGCGCGACCGTGTACCACGCCGCTACACGAACCTCTCGTGGGATCGCCACCCGCTCACCCATCTCGCCAGGGACCCGCAGACCGCCGACTCGGTCAGGATCGTCAAGCGCTATTGCGCCGACATCGGCGCCAATCTCGCAGAGGGCCGTGGCCTATGGCTGATGGGCCACACGGGCACAGGCAAGACCACCCTCGGCTACATGATCGCCGCGACCGCCGCCCAGGCCCGGCACTCCGTGCTCAGCTTCAACGCCGTGGCGCTCCTGAACCGCATCAGGGCGACGATCGACCACGACAGCCGTGAGCGCAGCGGTGACGTGATCAGGACGCTGGCCGAAGTCGAGCTGCTGCACATTGAGGACCTGAGCGTGGCGCAACCGACGGAGTGGGTGCTGGAGCAGCTCTACCTGATCGTCAACATGCGCTACGAGGAAAACCGCTCAATCGTGTTCACATCCGACATCGGCTCGGATGAGGACGGGCCGCTGGAACCGAATCCTCGGGAGCTCGCCGAACATGTTGGTGCGCGCACCTACTCGCGACTGCTCGGGATGTCCGGCAACCCTGTGTTGATCATGGGCACCGACAAACGGGTCGACTCCGATGTCCCCGGCGCCAAGCCAATCCCCGCGGAGCGGCCCTGGGCTCTCGGCGAGGACCCCACAGTCGCGGCGGAGCAGTCGCCGACCCGGAATCGGCGAGCATGGTCGCAAGCTAACCCACAGGACGGCCAGCCCTCCCCCGCTCTCACCCTTCTCTGATTACCCGCGCGTGGCGCGCTTCGAGGAAGCGCGCGCGCAGCAGTTTGAAAAGGAAGGCGAACAGCGCGAAGTCGAGGGCGATCAGGACGACGCTGAAGATCCGCGGCAGGGTGGTGATCGCGGTTAGCGCAAGCACCAGGAGGGAGTCGAACACGAGCACCAGCAGGCCGGCCAGCATCACGGTGTGCGAGCGGTAGCCGCTGCGGTGCTCGCGCAGCGTCACCTCGATCGTGCCGATCCCCACCGCGCCGAGGCCGGCCAGCAGCAGCCGCCCCCCGCCCGAGGCGTCGTGGCCGGAGCGGATCAGCCCGAGCACGGCGCCGATGGCGCCAACGAGGATCAACAGCTCCGACAGCGGCAGCGGGTGCCAGGGCGCGTTGGGGCGCTCGCCGTAGGTGGGCGCGGCGGGCGAGCGCGACCTCCTGGCGCCCCTGGCGCCACCCGCCGAGGCGCCCGAGCCACCCGCTCGATCGCGCGCCTTGGTGGGTCGATCTGGCTTGGGAGCGGTGCTCCCCGACGCCCGTTTGGCGCCGGTGGGACGGCGCTTGCGGGAGCGGGCACGTGCCACGGAGAGTCGATCCTAGCGGCAATTGACGGCGGGGAGAGGGGTCCGATGACCCAGAGGACGACCCCCGCTTGCCACCGCTGGCGGGTCTGTGACCGTCTGCGCCACCCTCTAGGCTGACTGGAGAGATGTCCGGCAACGACACGCTTACGCCGGCGCCCACCCCGCCTGCTGGTATTCCGGGGAGTGCGCTGGCGGGCCCGTTTGGGGTGGGAGAGTATGCGGCGGCGCTGCGCGCACGGCTGCGGGCGTTCGCGCATGTGCAGTTGGTCGGCGAGCTTGCCGATCTGCGCCCCTCGCGGGCACGGGTGTACTTCGAGCTGCGCGACTCTCATGGCGCGATCCCGTGCGCCGCGTGGAAGGGCGATTGGGAGGCGATGGTGCGCCGCGCCGGCGTTGTCAGGGAGGGGATGCAGGTGGTGGTGGCGGGCGGCTGCGACTACTACCCCGGCAGCACCAGCGCCTCCCCGAGCTTCAGCTTCGCGGTGCGCGATCTGCGGGTGGCGGGCGAGGGGGACCTGCTCGCGCAGATCGAGCGCCTACGCAGAGCACTGGCGGCGGAGGGCCTGCTGGAGCGCCAGCGGCGCCTGCCGCGGCCGCTGCTGCCGCGCACGATCGGGGTGGTGACCGGCGAGGGTGGCAAGGCGCGCGATGACATCCTCGCGGGGCTGCGCCGCCGTGGTTGGGCGGGCACGATCGTGTGGGGTTTCGCGCCCGTGCAGGACCGCCACGCCGCCCCGGCAATCACACGCGCGTTGCAGGACCTGGCGGCCGTGGGCGCGGTGGACGTGGCGATCGTGGCGCGCGGCGGTGGCTCGCTGGCTGATCTGCTGTGCTTCTGCGACGAGACGCTGTGCCGCACGGTGGCGCTGCTGGGCGTGCCGGTGATCGCCTCCGTGGGCCACCACACCGACCGTACGTTGCTGGACGACGTGGCGGCGGTGAGCTGCTCGACTCCGACCCATGCCGCGGAGGAGGCGGTGGGGGTGGATTGCGCGCGGGCCCGCACCGAGCTGGGAGGGGCCGCCAAGCGTCTGCGCCACCACGGCCGCCGCGCGGTGCTGGAACGGGCGCGGGCGCTGGCCGCGCTCTCGCGCGCCCCCACCGAACAGCTGGAGCGCCAGCGCACGCGACTGCACCAGCAGCTGCGCGAGATCCGCGCCGGCACCCGCCGACGGGTGGAGGGCGAGCGCGCGCTGACGAGGCGACGAGCGGCGATGCTGGAGCGCAAAACACAGGCGGCGATCGGCGACTGTCAGCGGCGCCGTCCACGCGAGCTCGAGCGGCTCGCGCTGGCGCTGGCGGCGCACGACCCCCAGCGGACGCTGGAGCGAGGCTATGCCCTGGTGCAAACCCCCTCGGGAGAGCCCCTGTCGAGCGCGGCGCGCGCCCGCGAACAGACAGGCGTGCGGCTGCGCTTCGCCGACGGCGAGGTGGGCGCGCGGATCGAGGAGGGAACGTGACCGAAGGCGTGCAGAGCTACGAGACCAACGTGGCGCGCGTGGAGGAGATCATCCGCCGGCTGGACTCCGGCGAAGCCAGCCTCACCGATACCCTCGGGCTGGTGAAGGAGGGCAAGGAGTTGATCGAGCGCTGCGCCGTGGAGCTGGAGGCGGTGGGCGGCGCCCTGGAAGAGCTGCGTCTGGAGGATCTGGTGGCGCGCCTGGAGGCCGAGGGATCCTCCGCGAAGGGCGAGGCGGGCGGATGAGCACCCACCCGCCGCACGGGGGGACCTCCGAACGGGAACCCGCCCACCCTGCCCCCCTCCCGCCAAGCACCTGGAAGCTTCTCGCGGAGCTGCCGGTGAGCATCGAGGATTACGCGCTGGAGCCACTCAGCGCGCAGGTGTCGAGCGAGTTTGAGCGCCTCACCACGGTGATCCGGCTGCGTGGCGCGGGCGAGGAGGGGCAGGGCGAGGACGTCACCTACGACGCGGTCGACCACACGATTCTCCAGGCGGCCGGGCCAGGGCTGGCGCTGGCGGGCAGCTTCACCATCGCCTCCTTCGCCGAGCGCCTGCGGGAGCTCGATCTCTTCCCGCAGCCGCCCCAGCGGGAGGTGTCGCAGCGCTACCGCCTGTGGGCGTACGAGTCGGCGGCGCTCGACCTGGGGCTGCGCCAGGCGGGCACCACGCTGCACGCGCTACTCGGCAAGGAGCCGGCGCCGGTGCGCTTCGTGGTGTCGCTGCGGCTCGGCGAGCCTCCCACCATGGAGCCGCTGCGCAAGCGTCTCGCGCTCTACCCGGGGCTGTGCTTCAAGCTCGACCCGACCAGCTCCTGGGATGAGCGGCTGATCGCCGAGCTGGCGAGCACCGGCGCAGTGGAGTCGGTGGACTTCAAGGCCTACTACACGGGATCGATCGTCGATCAGCCGGCCGACCCGGAGCTGTATAGGCGGGTGGTGGAGGCGCTCCCCGAGGCGTGGATCGAGGACCCGGCGCTGACGCCGGAGACCGACGCGGTTCTGGCAGACCACCGAGAGCGCTTCTCGTGGGACGCGCCGATCCACTCGGTGGCGGACATCGAGGCGCTGCGCTATCCCCCGCGGATGGTCAACATCAAGCCCTCACGGCTGGGCGGGTTGCGCAACCTGGTGGACGCGTTCGACTACTGCGCGCAGCGGGGCATCGGCAACTACGGCGGCGGCCAGTTCGAGCTGGGCGTGGGCCGGGGGCAGATCCAGTACCTCGCCTCGCTGTTCCACGCCGACGCCCCCAACGACGTGGCACCCAGCGGCTTCAATCTGCCCGACCCTCCCGCGGGCCTGCCTGCAAGCCCGCTTGCGCCCACGCCGGCGCCGCTGGGCTTTCGCTGGTCGTAGCGCCTGTTCGCCGGGCCTGGCGCAACTTCCGTCCCGTGGGTAGGTTGCGAACCTCGTAGCCGTTATGGTCGGTCACGCGTATCGGCCCCTCATCGCATGGACAGTACACGGGCTAACAAGCGACTCCGTTTCCTCGCCATCGCGGTGGCGCTGGCGCTGCCGGCGAGCGCGGCGGCCTCCCCGGTCTCCGGTGGCACGTCCCCGCAAGCCAAGGGCAGGACCAAAAGCAGGAAAACGCCCCCTCCGCCGGCGGTGACGATCTCCACCGCGCGCTGCGTGCCGGCGAGCAACTGCGATACCAAGCAACACGAAGTGTCCACGCACGGCACGCTGCTGCTGCAGGGCAGGGGCCTCAAGAGCGGCCAGGCCGTGGCCTTCCCGCGCTCGTGGCAGGCGCGGATCGCCAGCAACTCGCCGAGCGCCCATCTGCACTCCTCGAAGCTGGGGCTGGTGGTGACCGTGCCCGCCAACGCGCACTCAGGGGAGATCGCGGTGACGCTGGGACAGGGCAAACGCTCGAACCTGTATGGGCCGATCAAGGTGGTCAAGCACGCGCTGCATCCGCCAGCCCCGCCGACACCACCGCCGGCGCCGGCGCCCACCGGGGTGGCGAGCACGGCTGCCGGGACGGCACTCGCAGGGCAGGGCATGTGGATCTGGTACATGAGCGCCTCCGATGGCGGCAACGTGGCGTCGATCGCCGCGCAGGCGAAGGCGGCGGGTGTGGGGACGCTGCTGATTAAGAGCTCCGACGGCTCCACCAACTACTGGAGCCAGTTCAGCAAAACGCTGGTCGAAGA
Organism: uncultured Solirubrobacterales bacterium; assembly: GCA_963833205.1. Classification (GTDB taxonomy): domain Bacteria; phylum Actinomycetota; class Thermoleophilia; order Solirubrobacterales; family Solirubrobacteraceae; genus Palsa-744. Next base: position 106,153 of record CAWHWZ010000002.1, read on the forward strand.
AGTCCATGCGCAGGGCCTGAAAGTGTGCGCCTGGCAGTACGTGTACGGCAGCAACCCGACGGGCGAGGCCGAACTGGGTGCGAAAGCGGTGGCCGAAGGGGCGGAATGCTTGGTGATCGACGCGGAGGCGCAGTACGAAGGGCTGTATGGGGCGGCGCAAACCTACATCGGCGCGCTGCGGGCGAAGATCGGACCGACCTTCCCGCTGGCGCTGGCGTCCTTCCCGTACGTCAACTACCACCCGTCGTTCCCCTACTCGGTGTTCCTCGGCCCGGGCGGAGCGCAGTTCAACGTGCCGCAGATGTACTGGCACGACATCGGCACCAGCGTGGCGCAGGTGTATGTGAACACCTTTGAACAGAACCTCATCTACGGGCGGCCGATCCTGCCGCTGGGCCAGACCTACGGCGGCGTGAGCGGCTCGGAAATCGTGGCTTTCCGCTCGCTGGCGAGCGCCTACGGGGCGGCGGGCGACTCCTTCTGGGACTGGCAGGAAACCAAGGCGCCGGGGTGGTCGGCGATGGCCGAACCGCTCAACACCACGCTGACGGTGCCCCAGCCCGAGCTCACCTCACCCCTGCTCAAGGAAGGCGCCAAGAGCGACCAGGTGCTGTGGCTGCAGGAGCACCTGGCGGGCGCGATCCCCTCGCAGCCGACGACAGGTATCTTCGAATCGCAAACTGCGACCGACGTGCGCCAGATCCAGACCGAACACGGGCTGCCGGCGACGGGCGAAACCGACGCCGCCACGTGGGGCTACATCCTCGCTTTGCCGATGGTCGCGGTCAACTGGACCGCCGCCGGCCCGAAAACCTAAACGCGCTGGATCAGCGTTGCGGTACCGAGCCCCCCGCCGCAGCACATCGTGACGAAGCCGATCTCCTTGTCGGAGCGCTCCAGCTCGTGCAGCAGCGTGGTGATCAGCCGCGCGCCGGTGGAGCCGAGCGGGTGCCCGAGCGCCATCGCGCCGCCGTTGACGTTGACGCGGTCCATGTCGGGGTTGTGCTCGCGCCGCCATGCGGCCACCACGGGGGCGAAGGCCTCGTTGATCTCGATCAGGTCGATGTCGTCGATGGTGATGCCGTTGCGCTGCAGGATCTTCGCCGTGGCGGGGATCGGACCCTCCAGCATTTTCACGGGGTCGCAGCCGACGGTGGTCTGATCGACGATACGCGCGCGGGCGCGCAGGCCGAGTGAGGCCGCCTTCTCGGCGGACATCAGCAGCACGGCGGCGGCACCGTCGGAGATCTGCGAGGCGTTGCCGGCGGTGATCTTGCCGTCGGGCTTGAACGCCGGCTTCAGCTGCGCCAGCGACTCGAGGTTGGTGTCGGGACGGATCCCCTGGTCGGTAACGAACGTGTCGCCGTTGACGGCGAACGGCACGATCTCGCGCTCGAAGCGGCCCTCCTCGGTGGCCTGGTGGGCCAGCCGGTGCGAGCGCACCGCCAGCTCGTCGAGCTCCGAGCGGGGGATCTCCCACTGATCGGCGATCATCTCCGCGCCCAGACCCTGGCCGACGATGTTGTGCTTGGCCATCAGCTCGGGGGTGAAGGCGAAGCCAAACTCCTGCTGGGTCTGCATGCCGGCCGCAAACGGGAGATGGCCCATGTGCTCGACACCGCCGCCGATCATCGTGTCGTGCACGCCGGCGGCGATCAGCGCGGCGGAGAAGTTGACGGCCTGCTGGGCGGAGCCGCACTGGCGGTCGACGGTGGTGGCGGGGGTCTCGATCGGCAGGCCCTCCTGCAGCCACGCGTTGCGGGCGATGTTGAAGGCCTGCTCGCCGAACTGCTGCACGCAGCCGGCCACCACGTCTTCGACCTCGGCGGCGTCGATCCCGGCGCGGGCGATCACCTCGCTGTAGCACTTGCCCAGCAGCGCGTTGGGGTGGGTGTCCCTGTAGTAGCCCTTCTCCTTGTGCCCACGCCCGATCGGAGTGCGCACCGCCTCGACGATCACGACCTCACGGCCCTCCAGCTTTCCTCGCATTTTGACGACCTCCGTGTGTAGCGATTGATCGGCAGGTGCCGCGCAGCGCCTCCAACCCATACTCTACCGCGTGACGCCCCTAGATTGACTGGTCAGTCAACCAGTTCTTTTGATCCCCATGACCCGGGGGATCCGATCCGTCCCCCACACAAGGAGCAGAGCCGCCGTGGAGAAGCACGCATGAACGAGCACCTGGCAATCGTCGGCTCGGGCGCAATTGCGTGCGGACTGGCGGCAACCGCCGCCCACCACGGACCGGTGCTGCTGCTGGCGCGCTCGCAGAGCTCCGCCGAGCGAGCCCAAACCAGGGTGGATCAGACCCTGACGCGTCTGGCCGCGGAAATCGACCCCGAGCATGTGCAGGTGGTCACCGAGCCGGGGGAGCTGAGCGAGGCGACCTTCGTGGTGGAGGCGGTGGTGGAGGAGTACGCCGTGAAGGAGGCGGTGCACTCGGAACTGCTGGCGGTGCTGGGCGCCGACGCGGTGCTGGCCAGCACCACCTCCTCGCTCTCGATCGAGCGGCTGGCGCAGGCCAGCGGCATCCCCGAGCGCTTCGTGGGCCTGCACGTGTTCAACCCCGTCACGCGCATGCAGTTGGTGGAGCTGATCTTCCCGCAAGCAGCCAGCGAGCAGACCCGCGCTCGGACCCTTGCGCTGTGCGAGACCTTCGAGAAGACGCCCGTGGTGGTGCCCGACGTGCCGGGGTTTGTAGTCAACCGTCTGCTGTTCCCCTACCTGTTCAGCGCGGTGCGGCTGCAGGAAGAGACTGGGATGTCGGCCAAGGACATCGATACCTGCATAAAGCTGGGCGCCGGCCACCCGATGGGCCCACTGGCGCTGCTGGACCTCGTGGGCCTCGACGTGTCGCGGGCGATCGGCGAGACGCTTGGCGAGCGGGTGCCTCAGCGCGTGGAGCAGCTGGTGGGCGAAGGCGCCTTGGGTCGCAAGAGCGGGCGCGGCTTCCACAGCTACTGAGCCAGCTCGTATATACAAAAGCACACGGGTTTAAAAAAGTTAATACATACCCCAGCCCAGCTTGTGATCAAAGTCACCCATTGTCAAGAATCCTCTTAGTGACGGCCAACCTTTTAAGTGGGCTTGATCCAGAAGTGGATACTTGAAAGCGCGACACAGATCGCAACGCACACCCGCCTCCTCCCAGTGCACACGCTCCGGCTCGCTCCCCCCGCGGGCCGGACGTGTGCCTGGGAGGTTTTTTTTCGGCCGTCCGCCTCCGCCCGGCGGGGGTCTTCGGGGCGAACCCCTCCCCCTCCCCCTCCCCTCTCTCTACTCCCCCCCGGCCGCTTCGCGCGCCGGCACGGGGCGACGCTCGCGGATGCGCAGCGACTCGATGCGGTTCTCCCGGACCGACTCGACGCGGATCGAGAAGGGGCCCGCGGAGACGGTGTCGCCCCGCCGCGGGAGCCGACCGAGCTCGGCGAACACGAACCCGCCGACGGAGTTGTAGGCGTCGCTGTCCACCGGCAGCGGCACCCCGTAGTCGGCGAGGTCGGCGACCGGGACGTGGCCGCGCACGAACAGATCCCCGTCGGGCAGCCGTCGCACCTCGCCGGCCGCGGGGTCGGTCTCGTCGGTGATCTCGCCGACCACCTCCTCGATGATGTCCTCGACGGTGACGATCCCGGCGACGCGGCCGTACTCGTCGACGACGACCGCCAGCGAGGTGCGCTGGCGCTGCAGATCGGCCAGCAGATCGTCCAGCGGCTTGGTCTCGGGCACGATCGGCGCGTCGTGCACCACCTCCTGGAGCGAGGCGTGCGGCCCGTCGTCCATCAGCCGCCGGGCGAGCGCGCTGGCGTGGACGAGCCCGAGCACGCGGTCGCGGTCCTCTCCTTCGGTCACCACCAGCCGCGTGTGCCCCGAGGAGATGCACAGCTTCAAAGCCGTCTCCACGTCGCGCGAGACGTCGATCGCGATGACGGCGGGGCTGGGGGTCATCACCTGACGCGCCTCCTGCTCGTGCAGGTGGAACACGCCGGTGAGCATCCCCGCCTCCCCCGGGTCCAGGTGGCCGCCGGCGTAGGACTCGGCGATCAGGCGCTTTAGCTCATCGGGCGAGCCGCCGCCGTGCTGGCGGTTCATGTCGACGCCCAGCAGCTTGAGGATCCGCGCGGAGATCGTGGTGATCAGGTGGATGAAGGGCCGGAACAGCACCCTGAAGCCCTGCAGCGGCCGGGCCACCCGGCGGGCGACGCTCTCGGCGCGATCGATGGCGTAGAACTTGGGCACCATCTCCCCGAAGATCAGCTGCACCGAAATCACGATCGCGTAGGCCACCACCACCGCGATCGCCAACGAGAGGTCGTGGGAGACCGCGCCGCGGAACGCTTCGTGCAGCGCATCGGCGAGCGTGGGCGTGGCCAGCGCGCCGATCCCGATTGAGGTCATCGTGACCCCGATCTGCACCGCGGAGATGTAGTCGTTGATGCTCTCCAGCTGGCTGAGCGCCAGCGCGGCGCCGCGCATGTCCTGCTCGCGCATCACCTCCAACCGGGCTCGGCGCGAGCGCACCAGCGCGTACTCGGCGATCACGAAGAACGCGTTGATCGCGACCAGTAGGGCCGCGAGGATCAGCTTCAGACCGGTCACACCCGGTGCTCAGCCGAGCCCGTCAATCTGCAAGGCAAGTGCGAAGTCGGCATCGGTGAGCCCACCCGCGGAGTGGGTGGAGAGCTCCAGGCGCACCCTGTTCCAGCCGTGCACGAGGATGTCGGGGTGGTGGTTGGCGGCCTCGGCGAGCTCGGCCACGCGATTGACGAAGGCGATCGCCGCCGGGAAGTCGGCGAGCTTGTACTCGCGCACAATCGCCTCGCCCTCGCGGACCCACGCGCCGCCGACGAGGCGCTGCTGGATCTGCTCGTCGTTGAGCACCGCCACCGCTCACACGATACCGGCGGCTGTGGACTGCGCGGCGGCCAGCCCCACCACCACCGCCGCCACCGACAGCGCCAGGCAGGCGAGCAGTCCCAGCGCGAGCGCGTAGCGGCCGGTGGCCAGGCGGAAAGAGAGGCCGGCGAGCGCGCCGCCGATCAACCCGCCGATGTGGGCGCCCACGGAGATGTTGGCGACCGTGAAGGAGAGCAGCAGGTTGAAGATGATCAACGCCCCAATACCGCCCTCCATCACGCTGCGCCCCCGCGCGCGCAGCTCGACGGCGGCGGCGCCCATCAGCCCGAAGATCGCACCCGAGGCGCCGAGGCTGGGCGCCGAGGTGGCGATCAACGCGCCGCAGGAGCCAGCCAGCAGCGAGGTGAAGTAGATCGCGGCAAACCGCACCGAGCCCAGCGCGGGCTCCAACATCATGCCGAGCAGATACAGCAGGTACATGTTGAAGCCGATGTGCAGCAGATCCACGTGCAGGAAACCGCTGGTCAGGAGCCGGTAGTACTGGTGAGCTTCGGCGATCGCGAAGCGATACAGGTCGCCTTCGTTGACCACCTTGCCGTAGGGCTCGCCGGTGAGCGTGAACTGGCCCTGCTCGGTGAGGAACACGATCACGTTGATGGCGATCAGCGCATAGGTGACGCGCGGCACGGCCGCCATCTCCCGCATCCGCACCACCTTGGTGCGCTGGGAGGCGCACTCCGGGCAGCGCATCCCCACCTGCGTGGAGGTCATGCAGTCCGGGCAGATGGGCCGCCCGCAGGAGGAGCAGGAGACCGCGGTCTGGCGGGAGGGGTGGCGATAGCAGGTGGCCATGGGGGTGAGAGCGTATCTCGCCCATCCCCGGACAACCGCTACCCGTGTTCGGAGCGCAGTTGCGAGCGCATCTTCTGTAACCCCAGCCGCATACGGCCCTTGATGGTGCCCACGGGGGCATCGAGGATGGCGGCGATCTCGGTGTTGGTGAAGCCGCCGTAGTAGGCCAGCTCGATCACACGGCTCTGCTCGGGCGGCAGCCGCCGCAGGATCGCACGCACCTGGCGCGCGGCGTCGCGGCGAGAGACCTCCTGCTCGGTGCACTCGGCGGCCTCCAACTGTTCGGCGATGCTCTCCACACCAACCCATTGACGGTCGTGGGCCACCCCGCGGCGCAGAGCGTCCAGGGCGCGGTGGTGGACGATCCCCAGCACCCACGTGCGCAGCGTGCCGCGTGAGCTGTCGTAGTGCGGAGCGCTGCGCCACAGCGAGAGAAATGTCTCCTGCACGACCTCCTCGGCGAGGACGGGTCGGCCGCACATCTGCAGCGCCAGCAGGAAGGCGGCGCGCGCGTGGCGCTTGTAGAGAATGGCGAACGCGGCGGAGTCGTTGTCGCACACCAACCGCATCAGCTCGTGGTCCTCAAGCGTAAGCAGTATGCCCGAGGCAGCCTCCGCGGTGCGCTTGTAGAGAGCCATGTTGGACATCGACACATCCAGCCGGGAGGCGGTCAGGGAAACCGCGTCCCAAGTCCGAGCGGATCTCCCCTCAGACTACCGTTAACCAGATAGCAGAATAGTTCCGAGTCCGCTTTCCCGGGCCTCCCGGGTTCTCGGCGGGGGCCCGAACTGGATGGAGGTGGGCTCAGCGCTCGCCGCGGGCCTGCGCCTGCCCAGCGACGGCTGTTGGCCCCTCGGGCGCCCGCTCCCGGCGACGGGCGCGCAGCAGCACGAGGGCGACACCCGCGGTGCCACCCACCAGCACCGCGGCCGCGGGCCGCACCCAGTTGCGGGGGTCGCGCATCGCCGAGAGCTCCCACCCCTCGAGCTCCTCGGCGGCGAGCTCGGTGATGCTGGTGAGCCTCTGCTCCACCCTGCCCACCAGGTCGGCGGGGGGCTCGACGGGAGCAAGCGCCCGCCGCAGCAGGCTCTCGAAGTTGGAGGCTGCCTCGCTCATGAGACCTCTCTCATCTCGTTGGTACCCGCCTGCTCATCGGGGCCATCGGCGACCAGTCCCTCCAACTGCTTGATGGCGCGGTGGATCAGCACCTTGGTGGCGCCGTCGGAGCGCCCCAAAGCGCGCGCGATCTCACGGTTGTCCATGTCCAGGGCGAAGCGCATGATCAGCGCCTCGCGGCGGTCGTCGGGCAGCTGACGCACCCCCTCCAGCACGCGCGAGAGCTCGCTGCGATTCTCCACCAGGTCCTCGGTGGTGTGCAGGTCGCTCAACGCGTCGGTGGCCTCGATCGGCGACACCGGCCGGCGGGAGCGGTCGCGGTAGAGGTTGGCGGCGAGGTTGTGGGCGATCCTGATCAGCCACGGCCGCAGCGGACGCCCCCGCGACTCGCGCTGGGCGCGCTCGAAGTGCCGGTAGGCCTGCAGAAAGGTCTGCTCGGTGAGGTCCTCGGCGTCGTGGTGGTTGCCAACGCGGTAGTAGGCATAGCTGTACACGTCGCGCAGATGGGTGCGGTACAGCTCGGAGAACTCCGCGTCCAGCTGCACCTTTGACTTTGGGCCGGGCGGGCGGCCCGGCCGGTCCCCAGCCGGCAAGCTCGACCCCGCCGTTTCGGTCCTCTGTTCGGGCACTCATTGCACCCTATCTCCGCCATCTCCGCGCCGCCGGCCGCATACGCTGGATACCCGCCGGCGGGCGGGCCGTTACAGTGGGAGACGAATGGCGATCGACCGGAGCAAGACGATTCGCGGGGCGCTGGCGGGCGCGCTGGCGGCGGGCGTGTGGGCGGCACAGATGCCCCTCGACAAGCGCGTGTTTGGCAGCGGCTTCGACGATGTGGAGCTGCTGGGCAAGGCGATCACGCGCGAGCGCTGGTGGCCGGCCGCCGGCGTGCTGGCGCACCTGCAGAACGGGGCGCTGTTTGGCGCGGTGTACGCCAACGTGGCCCCGCGCACCCCGCTGCCCTCGTGGGCACGGGGACCGGCGGCGGGGATCCTGGAGAACTTCACCACCTGGCCGCTGCTGGCGCTCGCCGACCGCCTGCACCCGGCGCGCGAGGAGCTGCCGGCGGCCTTCGCCAACCCGCGGGCGCTCGCCCAGTCAACCTGGCGCCACCTGCTGTTCGGTGTGCTGCTGGGGGAGCTGGAGCGGCGCCTCAACGCGGACGACCGCGTGGACCCCCCCGACTACTCGCATTTGATCTCCACCAACGGTCATGCCCGCCCCGAGCATTTCGCCCCGACGGGCTGAGACTTAGCGCGCCATGACCGGGATGGGCGCCGGCCACAACAGATGGCTGCGGATCACCAGCGATCTGACGATCCCACTCGCGGAGGTGACAGTGCGCACCAGCCGCTCCTCCGGCCCGGGGGGACAGCACGCCAACGTCACCGCCTCCCGCGTGGAAGCCATCTTCGACGCACGCTCCTCCCCCACGCTCACCGACGCTCAGCGGGAGCGAGTGCTGGCGCGCGTGGGCCCGCGAGTCCTCGCAATCTCCCAGGACGGACGCTCCCAGGCACGTAACCGCGAGCTCGCTCTCACCCGCTTGAGCGAGCGGCTGGCGCGGGCACTCGCCACACCGAAGCGCCGCCGCGCCACCCGTCCCACCGCGGCCTCACGCGAGCGCCGCCTCGCCGCCAAGCGCCGGGGCACGGAACGCAAGCGCGAGCGGCGTCCGCCTGAGGACTTGTGAACAGGCAGCGCAAACCAAGAAGCACCGACAAGCCATGCTAGTCTCTACATAGAATACTATGTAAAAGGAGCTGGTAATGGCTCGAGCGAGCGCAGGCAAGCAGATATCGGTATCGGCAGCACGCGGGCGTGCCTCGGGCCGCTCCGCTGACGCCCCATGGGGTCCGACCGAGATCCAGCGCGACTACCGGACGCTGCTCGACCGAGCCAAGGACGCACCCCAGGAAGTACTTGACTCCGACGGCGAGCTGCTCGTCATCCAGACGAAGGGCGTCGCCGATTTCCAGCGGCGTTTGCAGGCGCAGGTTGCCGAGACGGCACGCTTTGTGGCGATCCTCAACGAGCATCGCGAGGTGCGGCCGTCGGGATGGGCAATGCAAACCGGATACCCATGGCTTGCCGCCTTCTCCAGCGATGAGGCCGAGGAGTTTGCGCGCGAGCTCGTGGCCGACACGTTCGACGCCGCCCAGCGGGGCACGCTGGAACATCTGGAGGGCAATCTGCGCGCCTGGGCCTCAACCGCAGGCGTCTATGGGCAGCCGGAGGCGATGCGGACCCTGCTCTCGCGGGTCGATCTGGCCGGGATCGTCGAGGTCTTGCCTCCGTCTGAGGAGCAGGTCCGGGCAGTCCAAGCGTGACCCGAGAGGTCTACGCGCCAAAGGGGCGCTACTCCGGACGGCACAAGGTCTACTGCACCGTCTATCGCGACTGGAACAAGCTCTGCCAGAACCGCCCGGGGCCGATGCGTCGCTGCTACATCGAGCTCGCGGACAGCCCCTTCCCTCCGATGCAGACCAACCGCCACCACCAGCTGAAGGGCAAGCTCAAGGGCTTCTGGGAGTACGAGGTCGACGGCGGCGCACGCGTGCGGTATAAGCGCAGCCCCGACGATCGCGTCATCGTGCTCGTCGTCTACGCCGGTCCGGCCCCGTCGGACACGCACTGAACGCCGTGAGCGTTCGCCCTTTGCGGTCACGTGCCAAGTGGTGGGGCTGCCCGGTAGCATCGTCACTGCGCCGACGTAGCTCAGCTGGCAGAGCACCGGTTTTGTAAACCGGGGGTCGCCGGTTCGATCCCGGCCGTCGGCTCTGGTGTTGTGAGGCCCCAGCGTGTTGTGAGGCCCAGCGTGGAGTGAGGCCCCAGCGTGCAGTGACGTCCGGCATGGAGCGGCGTCCACGATGGCGAGAACCCCACCGCCCGGGAGGCCGGCTGGCCTACCCCGACACCGTCGGCGCCGCGTCAGACCCCGCCGCCTCCTCGCGCGCCCAGTCGGTTTCGAGCTCGCGCAGCGCCCCGGTCTCGGGGTCGAAGACAAAGCCGCGGATCTGCTGGCGCGCGGGCAGCTCGGGGCTTGAGCGCAGCCGGTCGACACCCTGGCGCAGCGTTCCCTCGAGGTCGTGGAAGGCGCCGAGCCGCCATGTCGGCAGGACGCCGTCGGCGGCGAGCGCCTGCGCGAACTGGTCCTCGGAGGCGCCGCACAGCCCGCACCCCTCGTGCATCACCACGACGATCTCCTCGGTGCCGAGCAGCCGCTGGGAGGCGCTCAACGAGCGGATCGCGTCGTCGGTGACCAGGCCGCCGGCATTGCGGACAATGTGCGCATCGCCGCGCTGTAGGCCGAGCATTGCCAGGGGATCGATCCGCGTGTCCATGCAGGTAAGCACGGCGACCTTGCGGCGCGGCCGCGGGCTGAGCCCGGGGACCGCAAGCTCCGGTGCGCGCTGCCCCGCCACTCTCAGAATCTCATCGGCACTGGCCATGCCAGCGTCATCTTATTCAGTGCAGCAGATGTTCGAGCACGCTGCCGACTTCGTGCACGACCGTCCCCACCAGCGAGCCCGACTGTTCGCCGCCCGAGGATTCCGAGCCACTGGATTCGCCCGATGAGCCACTGCTGCCGGCGCCTTCCGAGCTGCCGGCGCCTTCCGAGCTGCCGGAGCCGGAGGACCCGGCGCCTGAGCCCGAACCGGAGCCCGAGCCCGAGCCGGATCCCGTACCGCCGGACCCGGCACCCGCCTGCCCACCGGATGAAGCCCCTTCCGAGGAGCCGCTCGCATCAGTGCCCCCCGGCGAGCCGCTGCCCGCGGCGGAGCCCACCGGCCCACCCGATCCCGTCCCCGCTTCGCCTTGACCCGACCCTCCGCCCTGGCTGGACCCCGCTCCCGTCTGACCGGTCCCCTGGGTGGAGCCGGGCGCGGGACTCTGCGCGGCTGGCAGCTTCGCCGAAGCGTTGTTGTGCGTGCCACCGCCACCTTGCGTCGTCGATCGCGGCGCGTGGCGGCCGCCGGAAGTTGTGGGGGCGCCGGTGGAGCCTCCACCGGCGGTGTTGGTCCTCGCGCGGGCATTCGCGCCGACGCTTACGCGACGCCACATCCGGCGCCCGGAGGCACCACGATGCGTTGCGCCCATGACAGTGGGGGAGTGAACGCCGTGGAGAGTCAGCGAATGAGACTCGGCCGCGACCGCGGAGCCCGCGCCCGCGCCGCTGGTGGGCGCCGCCGCGATCAGCCGGTGCCGGTCGCGGTGGGGGGCGGATGCGCTGAGGCGCACCACGGCGGCGCCGGTGACGACGGTCCCGACGGTGATCGCCACCGCGCCTCCCTTCAGCAGCAGCCCGCCGACGCCCGCCGCACCCCCAACGCCGGCCGCTCCCCCTGATCCCGCGAGTTCGGCGAGCCGTTCCGGGGCAGGTCCACCCTGATCGGAGCGGCCCGCCAGCCAGCTCAGTAGCGGCGGCGGGGTGAGCGCGGTGACTGCCGTGCGCAGCGTGGCGCGCGCGCGGTAGAGCAGACCGCGCACGGCGCCGTTGGTGATCCCAAGGTCGCTGGCGACCTGCTCGTGGCTGTGGCCGGCCACAGCGGTGCGGACGATCACCTCGCGCTGCAGCGGCGGTAGCGCCGCGACCTCGGCGAGCGTCTCGCGCATCGCCAGCCCGCGGTCGAGCTGCGAGTCCTCATTGCGTGGGTGGGACTCCAACGCATGTGCCGGGTCCGCCACCGGCTCGCCGTCGTGGGCGGAGTCGCGCAGAGCGTTGACGGCGGTGTTGTGCACCACCCGGTACAGCCACGCTTTGAGATCGTGCACCTCCGCGCCCTCCCGTACGGCGATCCAGGTCTTCAGCAGTGCCAGCTGAACGATGTCCTCGGCGCGAGTATCGGACAGGCGCATACGCCGGCAGTAGCCGAGCAGCGGCTTGCGATAGCGATGGACGACTGCCTCGAACGCGCGCTCGTGACCCTGGCGGACCAGCGCGAGTAGTCGATCATCCGACTGGGTCGCCAGCAGACGGGTGGGGATTCCTGGACTCATGGCACACCATGGGCGCCGTTGCGGCTCCCAAGGCCACAGCGACCCTGGCGGCGCGAGCGCCCAACCATCCTTACGACATTTTAGACACGCGCCATCAGCCTTCGTCACGCGGATAGACGAAAAGACGCGAAGAATCGGACGCGTGGGATTAGCCGCCGGCGCAACCCCCGCGACGGCTCGGGGCAAGGCGCAACCCTGGGACGGCTCGGGGCGGCCCGCCAGGATGGGCCGCCCCGAAACCTTGTCCCGCCCCGTGGGGAGGGGCGCCTGGCGCGGAACTCGTGCCCACCAACGGAGGATGGAGCGCCATCGGTGGGTACGAGAGCGGATTTCCGCGCTTATGCCTGGTATTGCCAGCGGACACCTCTAAGACCCGAGCGCTCCGCAAACTTCACGCGCCCGCGCACACAACCTCATGTGGCCGCACGCCAACCTCCACGCAACCCCGCCACAACCCCACGCGGCCGCACCCCAGACCGCGCGCGGCCCAGCCACAAACCCCGCGCGGGTGGCGCCCCAATTGCACGCGAGCCGACACCGCATCGATTGCGACGCGGTCGGGTTATTGGGGTCGTAGATAGCTGACTGACCGGGCTCCACGCATGACGGAGCCCGGCGGGATCGGCCGCGACCGGGGGGAACCGAGCGGGGCAGGCCCACCTCAATAGTCGACCACCATCCACTGAAAAGAGGAGGATCACATGCGCCCGAGAACACTGCTCGCTTTGGCGTGCGCGGTTGCGGTCTCGTCGCTGGGGCTGTTCACGACGGGAGCTTCGGCATTCTTCCACCCCAGCCCCGGGGGGCACTGCCGTGTGAGCATTCACGCACCCGTGCTGATCACCGCGGGAGAATCGGCCACGGTTTTCGGCCAACTCATCTGCCGGCGTCACGCCAACACGGAAGGTAAGACCGTGAGGCTCTTCCGGCACACCCCGGGCGCTCCCGGGTTTACGCTCGAGGCCAGCACCACCACCGGCGCGGGCGGCGCCTATCAGTTCCAGCTCACCGGCAGCGTCATCGAAAACAATGGTGTGTGGCATGTGCGCTCCCACGGCGCGGAGAGCCTCAACAGAAGGATCCGCGTCGCGCCGCAGGTGACGCTGGAAGGGCCGCCGGAAGGCACCCAGATCCTGACGGGGGTTGCCAACAAAGTCACGTTCACCGGCAAAGTCACTCCGGCGGACATCGGCGCACGGGTGATACTGCAGCGCCAGAACGCGCTCACCGGCAACGAATGGCACAGGATCGACTCTGGCGTGGTGGAAGCGGGGGGCGGTTATTCGATCTCCCACACCTTCATCGTCCCCGGCGACGCCAACCTGCGGGTGCTGGTGCTCAGCCGGGGACTCAACGTCCCGGGCACCTCCAGCCCGCTCACTTATGAGATCTCGCAGGCGCAGAACAAAGAATTGACGATCGAAGCGGCACCCGACCCGATCCTCTATGGGCAGTCGGTGCTGATCAGCGGGACGCTCGCCGGTGCCACCACCAGCCAGCAGGTGACGCTGCTGGCGCGCACGGTGCACCAGCACGGCTTCGCGCCAGTCGCGCAGGTCGCCACCAACAGCAGCGGCGTCTACACCTTCCCCGCACAGACGCCGGTCAACAGCACCTACTACGAGGTGCACAGCGACGGCAGGTCCTCGGCGGTGCTGTTCGAGGGTGTCAGGTATGTGGTGAGCGCCACCGCATCGCCAACCTCGGTGATGGAGGGGCAGGTGGTCACGTTCTCGGGCAATGTGGCGCCAACCCCCGCCCACCCCGGCCACCTGATCTATCTGCAGCGCCAGAACGCCTCCGGGACCGGCTTCCACGTGGTGCGGGTGAGCACCGTCACTCCGGAAGCCACGTTCTCGATCCCCTACCAGGTGTTCAGTGTGGGAACCGACGTTTTCCGCGTCTACATCCCCGGCGGGCCCGACAACGGCGGCGCGGCCAGCTCGCCGCTCACTATCGACGTCAGCCCCGCGCCGGCTGTATCGCTGACGCCCGAAGCGCCCGGTAACACCTCGACACCCACGGAAGGGGCGACCAACTCCTCCGAAATGGAACGGGAAGGCGAAGAACGGGGCGAAGAGGGCGAAAGGGAACCGCCTCGCGGGCACCACCACCACCGCTAGTACGGCGACCGCGCGCCGATAGCGCGCCAGCCTGGTCACGTCGAGGCCGCCCACAGTGGGCGGCCTCGGTCGTGGCGGCCATCGCTACGCCCAATGCGCGCGCGTAGTACGACAACCGGCGACCGAGAATTCGCTCAAGCCGCGACCGCCCGCGCCTCCAAATGCGCGCCCACCTTGCGCTTGACCCGCTGCAGGGCGTTGTCCACGGTCTTGGTGTCGCAGGCCAGGTGCTCGCCCACCTGCTCGTAGGAGCAGCCGTCCAGGTACAGCGAGAGCACCCGGCTCTCCAGCTCCGAAAGAGCCGTCGAGAGGCAGCCCACCAGCGAGCGCAGCTCCTCGGATGAGATCACCTGATTGGCCGGGTCGTGCACCGCGGAACCGGGCAGCACCTGGTCGAGCGTGGGCACGTCCTCCCCGCCCCCGGCGGGCGTGGCGGAGAAGGAGACGTACTGGTTGAGCGGCGTGTGCTTGTTGCGTGTGGCCGTCTTCACGGCGGTGATGATCTGACGGGTGATGCACAGCTCCGCGAAGTTGCGAAAGCTCGACTCGCGGTCGGTGCGGTAGTCGCGAATCGCCTTGTAGAGGCCGACCAGGCCCTCCTGGATGAGATCGTCGGAGTCGCCTCCGGCGAGGAAGTAGGAAGATGCCTTCAACCGCACGAAGCCGTGATAGCGGCGTACCAGGCGGTCGTAGGCGGTGCGGTCTCCCTGCTTCGCCAGGGCGATCAGGAAACCGTCATCAACCTTGACCTCAGATTGAGGGTTACGGGAGATACGTGCCACGAGCAAGACCTTTCTCGGACTGCGAGCAGCCCGGATCGCTCAGTGGCGCACACCTCCCCCGGCGCCAACGACTATTGGAAATCGACTACTTGGGAATCTACTACAAAAATCAACTGCAGCTCAAGCTTAGGTTCAGCGTTATGGATGCGAGAGTCGCACAGTTATGACGCGTTGTCAAGGGCACGGCGACGATTGTGCAAGATCTCGTACAGAATCGCCGCCGCGGCGGCGCTGACGCCGGCCGACTCGACCCGCCCCAACAGCGGCAGCGCGATCAGCTCGTCGCAAGCTCCCGCGACGCGAGGACGCAGACCGCGGCCCTCGCTGCCGAGCACCACCACCACCCCTCCGCGGTAGTCGGGGCGGTCATAGGGCGTGGCGGCGCCGGCGCTCGCGCCATACGACCAGCAGCCCGCCCTCTGGGCCTCGCCGAGGAAATCGGCGAGGTTGCGTACACGCGCCACCAGCAAATGCTCGACGGCCCCGGCGGAGGCCTTGCACACCGCGGGAGTGACCTCGGCGGCGCGCCGTTCGGGGATCACCACCCCCGTGACCCCCACGCACTCCGCGGTGCGGCAGATCGAGCCGAGATTCTGCGGATCCTGCACCTGGTCGAGCGCCACGATCAGCGGGTCCCCTCCCGCGCCCGACCCAGCGGAGCCGCCGTGCGCGCGATCCTCGCCACCGTGCGCGCGATCCTCGCCGCCGGGCAAGCCATCGGCGTCACCGCGGGAGCCGCCGGGACCGCCCCGACGCAGAAGCAGCTCATCGGCGGAGACGTACGGGTAACCCCCTGCCTCCGCGCAGATCCCCTGGTGGGCCTCGGAACCGCAGCGCCGGGCGATCTGCTCGGGGGTGGCGGTCCGCACCCGCGCCCCGGCCCGCTCCAGCCACGACTCGCGGGCGGCGCCCGGGGTTGCCCAAACATCGCCCACCGTGTGCGCGCGACGACCGCGCAGCGCCTCCATCACGGGGTTGCGTCCGTAGACGATCACCGCGAGAGGGGTATCAACTCGGGGCCATCGGAGCTGTCTCGAATATCCCAGCCCCGTGCCCTGATCTCCTCGCGCAGGCGGTCGGCCTCAGCGAAGTGGCGCTCGCGACGGGCGTTCTCGCGTGCCGCGAGCAGCGCCATGGCGTCTGGGTCTACCGCCTCCATGTTGCCGGTGGCCGCCAGCGGCCGCAATTCGCCCATGCCAAGCACCTCGAGCATCTCGCGCAGGTGGCCGTCGCCGACGACGCCCTCGCCGCGGCGGTTGGCCTCGCGCACCCACTCAAACAATGACGCAAGCGCTCGCGGGGTGTTGAAGTCATCGGCGAGCGCGGCGAAGAAGGCATCCCTGTGATGCTCCATGTCCCCCGGGCTGGGCTCGCCCGCCTCCAACCGACGCAGGGCGTCGCGGATGCGCTGGACGCGGCGATCGGCGTCCTGGAGCTCGGCCTCGCCAAACGCCAGCGGCTGGCGGTAGTGCCCGCCGATGAGATACATCACCACCGCGTCGCGCCCCCAGCGGTCGAGCACCTCGCCCAGCAACGCGATGTTGCCGACCGACTTGGCCATCTTCTCGCCGGTGAACTGGATCATCCCGTTGTGCATCCAGATCCGCGCGAGCTCCCGACCGCGCGCCGCGCGCGTCTGGGCAGCCTCGTTCTCGTGGTGGGGAAATACCAGGTCCGAGCCGCCACCGTGGATGTCGAATTCGACGCCCAGGCTGCTCTCGGCCATCGCCGAGCACTCGATGTGCCAGCCCGGCCGGCCAGGTCCCCAGGGCGAATCCCACGAGGTGTCCTCGCCCTCCTTGCTGGCCTTCCACAGCGCGAAGTCCAGCTGGTCGCGCTTGCGGTCAGATCCCTCAACGGGCTCCCCCTGATCCATGTCCTCCAGCCGGCGGTGGGAGATCACGCCGTAGTCACGGTCGGAGCGCACACCGAAGAACACATCGCCGCCGCTCTCGTAGGCGTGGCCCTTCTCGATCAGCACGGCGATGTACTCGATGATCGGCCCCATCGTCTCGGACGCCAGCGGCTCCTCATCCGGGCGTCCCAACTCCAGTGCATCGGTGTCAGCCCGGTAGAGCGCCGCCATCTCGGCCGCCAGCTCGGCGCTCGGACGGTTCCGCGGACGGGCGGCGTCGTAGATCTTGTCGTTGACGTCGGTGATGTTGACCACCAGCGTGACGTCGAGGCCCTCATGCTCCAAGAAGCGCTTGAGCAGAGCGAAGATCACGAATGGGCGGGCGTTGCCG
Organism: uncultured Solirubrobacterales bacterium; assembly: GCA_963833205.1. Lineage (GTDB taxonomy): Bacteria > Actinomycetota > Thermoleophilia > Solirubrobacterales > Solirubrobacteraceae > Palsa-744. The sequence continues at coordinate 123,130 of CAWHWZ010000002.1, forward strand.
ATGTGGATACGGCTGTACACGGTGGGCCCGCACGCGTAGATACCCACCCGGCCGGGGTCGCGTGGGCGCAGCGCCAGCAATTCGCCGCTGCGGGTGTCGTGCAGCCGGATATCGCGCATCGCGCGAGAACCCTAACGACTGCGCAGGCTGGCGAGCGCCAACGCCGCGACGCCCTCGCCGCGGCCGACGAAGCCCATGCCCTCGCCCGTGGTGGCCTTCACGTTGACGCGCGTGGCGGGCAGATTCAGCGCCAGAGCGAGGCGATCGCGGATTTCCTGGCGGTATGGACCGAGCTTGGGGGCCTCCATGATCACCGTGCAATCGATGTGCTCGACTTCAAAGCCCGCCGCGATGACGGTGGTGAGCACTGTCTCCAGCAGCACCAGCGAGTCGGCGTCGCGGAAGCGCTCGTCGGTGTCGGGGAAGTGCTCGCCGATGTCCCCCAGCCCGGCGGCCCCGAGCAGCGCGTCGATCACCGCATGGGTGAGCACGTCCGCGTCGGAGTGGCCCTCCAAACCGCGCTCGTGCGGAATCTCCACGCCGCCGAGGATCAGCCGCCGCCCGGCGGCAAGGCGATGGCAGTCGTAGCCGATGCCACCGAGGCTCATCGCGCGCCGATCGCGTTCATCTCACGACCGCTCCGATCGGCTCCAGGCGCCGGGTGCGGTGCTCGAACAGGCACAGCTCGCGCACCCCCACCCGCTCCAGCAGCTCCAGCGCCTGCTCGTAGTCGGCCCCCACGTCCTGCGGGCTGTGGGCGTCGCTGGAGAGCGCGATCGGCGCGCCGGCCTCCACACACATCTCCAGGAAGGCCGGCGCCGGGTACATCTCCCGCGCGCGCTTGCGCAGTCCCGCCGTGGAGAGCTCCACGGCGATTCCCGACTCCGCGATTCCATCGATCGCCAGCTCGTAGTAGCGGCGCAGGTCGCCCTCCGGCAGCGGACGCTCCTTGCCCCACACCTTCACCAGATCGGGGTGGGCGAGGATGTCGAACAGACCGCTGCGCGCCGCCTCCCCCAGCGTTTGGAAGTAGCGCCGCCAGATCTCCTCGGGGCGGCGGGTGGTGCTCCACACGCTGTACTCCTCCATGTCGAGCGACTCGTCGCGCAGGAAGTGCACGGAGCCGACCACGTAGTCGAAGTCGTGCGCCTCCAGCAGGTTGGCGGTGCGATCCTCGGCGCCGGGGATGAAATCGGCCTCGATCCCCAGCCGCAGGTCGGTGTGCTCGCGCACGAAGCCGCAGTACTGATCGAGCTCGTCACGCGCATTTTCCCGCCAGAACGGATGCTGCCAGACCTCCAGCGCCTGGCGGAAACGGTAGATGTGCTCGGAGACTCCCAGCTCGGCGATCCCGCGCTCGTCGGCAACCTCGCGGTAGCGCTCCACGTTGGCCACCGTGAAGTGCTCGGACGCGGTCGCGTCGAGCTCGTCGGGGCGCAGGTGGAGGTGGTAGTCGGTGAGCATATTCAGCGATTCAAGCATGACGGCCGGCAATCAACAGCTCGGCAAGGGCGAGGTCGAGCGGCGTGGTCACCTTGAGGTTCTCGCGCGGCGCCTCCACCACGAGCACCCTGCCCCCCGCGCGCTCCACCAGCCAGGCGTCGTCGGTGGCCCGCGCCAGCACCTCGTCGGGCACGTCCAGCGCCCGCTCCAGCGCGACGCGGCGGAAGACCTGTGGGGTCTGCACGGCCCACAGCGTCGAGCGGTCCAGCGTCTCCACCACCGTGGTGCCGCCAACACCAGCCCTCCCCCCCTCCTCCCCCTTCTCCGTGCGCTCGGCCACCCGCTTGATCGTGTCGGTGACGGGGGCCGCCGCCACCGCGCCGTCCACCCCCTCTGCCCGCGCCGCCGCGATCACCCGCGCGACCAGCTCTGACGTGAGCAGGGGGCGGGCGGCGTCGTGCACCAGTACCGGGTCGCCTTCACCGGCGACGGCCAGCGCGAGGCGCACAGACTCCGAGCGCACCGCGCCGCCGGGTACCCCGACCGTGCCGGCCGGCGCGCTCGCGCCTGGGGGCAGCGCCACCACGATCCGCTCGATCGAGGCGACGGAGCGCAGCGCCTCCACGCTCCATTGCAGCAGCGGACGCCCGGCGAGCGATACGAGTGCCTTGGGGCGCTCGCCTCCGAGGCGCTCGCCCCTGCCGGCGGCGACGATCAGCGCAACGGTCACGACGAAAACGGGGGCCGACTGTCGCGCACGCGGCAGGGATCAACTGCCGCGTGCGCGAGAGCCCGCGACCCTCACTTGGCCATCGCCAGCTTGCTCGACGCCGAGTTGGCGAGCAGCTCGTCGAGATAGCCTTCGGCCTCGTCCTCGTCCTTGTCGAGCGCATACATCAGCTCGGAGGCGAGGATCTTCTTGGCGCGCGTGAACATCTGCTTCTCGCCGGTGGAGAGCCCCTTTTCGCTCTCGCGCAACGCGAGGTTGCGCACGACCTCGGCCAGCTCGTAGATGTCGCCCGTCTTGATCTTGTCGCGGTTGTGCTTGAACCGTCGGTTCCAGTTCTTGGGCATGTCCGAGACTTCGTCCTGGAGCACGTCCAGCACCTTCTTGACGGTCTCCTCGTCGATCACCCTGCGCAGACCGGCGATCCCCGCGTTCTCGGTGGGAACCTTGACGGTCATGTCGTTGTGCAGGATCTTGATCGTGAGGTACTCGCGACATTCGCCGAGCACCTCCATCTCCTCCTTCTTGAGGACCTTGCCGGCGCCGTGATGGGGATAGACCACATGGTCCCCCAACTCGAACTCGATGCACTCGACTTCGCTTACGACGTCGAGATCCTCCATCAACTCCGCTTCGATTGCCTGGGGAATGGGAATGACTGTCCTCCTTTTGTGGTCGAGCCGGTCGGGAGTGACCTCGCTCTGGGCTTCACGTCTGCAGATAACGGTCCACGAGGTTGATCTCCTGCAAGCGACGAAGGCCCTCGCGGATGTCCTTCGCGCGTATCTCCCCAACTCCCTCGATCGCCTCGAGCTCGGCGTCCGTCGCCGCCAGCAGCTCGTCCAAACCCCCGACCTCCTTGATGATCTCCGCCACCACCAGCTTCGGCAGCCTGGGGATACGCCCCAGGATGCGGTGGCCCCGCGGCGAGACCTGATAGTCGAGCGTGTTCAGCTTGCGGTCATACCCGAGCATCTCGGCGAGACGGCCGAAGTCGAGCAGATCCTGATGACCCAATCGCCCCATCTGGTCCAGGGCGGAGGCGAACGCCTCGTCGGAGTAGGCCGCCAGATAATCCTGCACCAGCGCCGCCTTTTCGGCGGCGGCGCCCACCATCGTCTCCTCCAGCTGCATCTCGATCAGGCGCCCCTCGGTGCCGAGCTCGACGATGTAGCGCTCGATCTCGACCGCCATGCGCGTCACCAGCTCCGAGCGCTGCAGCACGGTCAGCACGTCATGCAGCGTGACGCCGCCCTCGAACTCCAGGGCGGTGAGCCGCGTGGAGACCTGGTCGAGGCGGGTGCGGTACTTCTCAAGCGTTGCGAGCGCCTGGTTGGCCTTGGCGAGCACCACCGGGATGTCCTGGAGGATGTACTTGGTGCCGCCCGAGTACAGCGACACCACCTCGCGGCGCTGGGAGATCGCGATCACGAGCGCTTCGGTCTGCTTGGAGATGCGCTCCGCGGTGCGGTGACGGGTGCCGGTCTCAAGGGTGAGGATTGTGGGATCGGGCATCAGCTGCACGTTGGCGAGCGCGATCTTGGTGGAGTTGGCGTTGAGGATGATCGCCCCATCCATCTTTGCCACCTGGTAGAGCAGCGCCGGCGCGTAGTCGATGTCGAGCTTGATCCCCCCCGAGAAGAGGAAGCTGAGCTCCTCGGGGTCGCCGATCACGATCAGCCCCCCGGTGCGCGCGTGCAGGATGTTCTCCATTCCCTCGCGCAGTGCGGTCCCCGGCGCTACCATCTCCAGCGCCCTCACCAGACCTGGCTCCGAGCGAGCTTCGGTATCGAAATCTTCGCCGGATCGTGGAGCCACGACGGGCATTTTACGGTATTGAGCCTAGATTTAGCTCCTCCTCACGCGGCCGCCCTGACCGTGGCATGCCCCTGCCGTGGCAATGCCGCCTCAAGGGCCGCTTGCAAGGTGCCGACCTCGTGAGCGCCCGCACCGCTGCCGACGGGTGCAAGAACGTCGCGCAGCCCGTATCTGACGGCCTCCTGTAGGCGGCGCTCGGGGTGGCCCACCCAGCGCAGCTCTCCCGTCAGACCAAGCTCGCCGAAGCATGCCATGGGAGCGCTCCCATCGGAACCGACGCCTGCGATCGGCACGCCGCGGCGCGCGCCGGCGACCGCCAGCGCGATCGCGAGATCGACACCCGGCTCGTCGACGCGCACACCCCCCACCACGTTGACAAACACGTCGGCGTTGCCGAGCCCCACGCGGCCGTGGCGAGCGAGGATCGCCAGCACCAGCGCCAGCCGGTTGCGATCGAGGCCGGAGGCCACGCGGCGGGGCTGCTCGAGCTCCGAAGGCGCCACCAGCGCCTGCACCTCCACCAGCAGCGGTCGGGAGCCCTCCATCGCCGCCAGCATCACACTCCCGGGGGCGCGCGTGGCCTGCGCGACGAAGCGCGCCGAGGCATCCAGCACCTCCACGAGGCCATCCTGGCGCATCTCGAACAGCCCCGCCTCGTTGGTCGAACCGAAGCGGTTCTTCAGCGCGCGTAGCTCGCGGTAGGGGCGCTCGCGCTCGCCTTCGAACTGCAGCACGCAGTCCACCAGGTGCTCCAGCACCCGCGGGCCGGCGAGCGCGCCGTCCTTGGTGACGTGCCCCACGAGGATCGTCGCGATTCCGCGCGCCTTGGCGAGTTCCATCACGCGCACCGCCACCTCGCGCACCTGCCCGACCGAGCCCGGAGCGCCGGTCAACTCAGCCGCGTGGAGGGTCTGCACTGAATCGATCACGCACGCCTCGGGCGCGTGAGCCTCGAGCACGTCGAGCACCGCTTCGAGGTCGGTCTCGGCCACGATCGGCACCGCCATGGACTCAGACCCCAATCGCTCGGCACGCAGCCTCACCTGCCCCGGCGACTCCTCCGCGCTGACGTACAGCGTGCGGTGGCCCGTGCCAGCCAGATGCCCCAGCACCATGTTGGTCAACGTCGACTTGCCGATCCCCGGCGCCCCTCCAAGCAGCACCAGCGAGCCGGGCACGAGACCCCCACCGAGTACCCGGTCGAGCTCGCCGATGCCGGTGGGCAGGCGACTCGTGGTCTCAGCGCCGATATCCGCGAGGCGCACCGGCTGGTTCGCGCGTGCCGGTCGATCCTTGGCCGGTCGCCCGCGACCTTCGCGGCTTGGGGCGCGCTCCTCCACGAGCGTATTCCAGGCCTCGCAGCCGGGACACTGCCCATACCAACGGGCCGATTGATGTCCGCACTGCGAGCAGACGTGAATCGATTGCGCGCGAGGCACCCTCGCAGGTTACGGCCCGGCGGGGACACTTCATTTTAACGCCCCAACCAAATGAGACTGGGTCTCGTTCTTATTTGGTTGGGGCGTTAAAAAGAACAACGCACCCCCGGCAGGTAAGCGTTGGACAACCGCGACCGACTGCTCGCCCGGTCCCCGAAGCAGGCGACCGACTACTCCCCGGCGTCGGCGGACAGGTCGGGCGCGACGTCGTGGTCGTCCTCGCCGTCCTCGCCACCGCCGTCAGGGAGTCCGTCCCCAGAGGGCAGCTCGCCCACGCCCGCGCCGTCGGCCTCCACCGCGCCGGCGCCAACCCCGACAGGGGTCTTCTGCTTCTTGGGCTTGACGATCGTCAGGCGCACCTCGCCCTCCTCGCCCTCGGCGGCTGGGTTGACCACGACCGTGGCCCCGGGAACGACCTGCTCGCGCAGCACGAAGTCGGCGAGCGGATCCTCGATGTAGCGCTGGATCGCTCGGCGCAAGGGGCGGGCGCCCATCGCCGGGTCCCAGCCCTTCTCCACCAGCAGTTCCTTGGCGGGGTCGGTGAGCTCCAGCTGCAGCTCGCGTTCGGCCATCGACTCGCGGATCCGCAGCAGCAGCAGCTCGACGATCTGCTTGATTTCGTCCTTGCCCAGCTTGTGGAAGACGATCACATCGTCGATGCGGTTGAGAAACTCCGGTCTGAACACCTTCTTCAGCTCGCCCATGATGCGGTTCTTCATGTCGTCGTAGGTGATCCCCGTCTCGTCGTCGGAGACCGCGAAGCCCAGCGGCGTGTTGCGCGCGATCTCGGCGGCGCCGATGTTGGAGGTCATGATCACGATTGCGTGACGGAAGTCCACGGTGCGGCCCTGTGCGTCGGTGAGACGGCCGTCCTCGAGGATCTGCAACAGGATGTTGAACACGTCGGGGTGGGCCTTCTCGATCTCGTCGAGCAGCAGCACGCAGTAGGGCTTGCGCCTGACCGCCTCGGTGAGCTGGCCGCCCTCGTCGTAGCCGATGTAGCCGGGGGGCGAGCCGACCAGACGCGAGACGGCGTGCTTCTCCATGTACTCCGACATGTCGATCCGCACCATCGCGTCCTCGTCGCCGAATAGGAACTCGGCGAGCGTGCGCGCCAGCTCGGTCTTGCCCACGCCGGAGGGGCCGAGGAAGATGAACGAGCCGGTCGGGCGCTTGGGGTCCTTCAAGCCCGCGCGCGAACGGCGGATCGCCTTCGAGATGACCTCGATCGCGGGGTGCTGGCCGATCACGCGCTTGTGCAGTTCGTCCTCCATGCGCATCAGCTTCTGGGTCTCGGCCTCGGTCAGCTTGAAGACGGGGATGCCGGTCCACATCGAGACGATTTCGGCGATCTCCTCCTCGCCGATCGCGGGGCGGTCGCCGGACTCTCCCGCTTCCCACTCCTCCTCCAGCTCGCGCTTGCGATGGGTGAACTTGCGCTCCTGGTCGCGCAGCGCCGCGGCCTTCTCGAACTCCTGCGCCTCGATCGCCGACTCCTTCTCGCGCCGCGTGGTCTCGATCTGCTCCTCGAGCTCGCGGTTGGCGGGCGGGGAGGTCATCGACTTGATCCGCATCCGCGAAGCGGCCTCGTCGATCAGGTCGATCGCCTTGTCGGGCAGGAAGCGGTCGGAGATGTAGCGGTCGGCCAGTTCGGCGGCGGCGCGCAGCGCGTCGTCGGTGATCTGCACCTTGTGGTGCTGCTCGTAGCGGTCGCGCAGGCCCTGCAGGATCTCCACGGTCTGGTCGATCGTGGGCTCCTCCACGCGGATCTGCTGGAAGCGGCGCTCCAGCGCCGAGTCGCGCTCCAGGTACTTGCGGTACTCGTCCAGCGTGGTGGCGCCGATCGTCTGCAGCTCGCCCCGCGCCAGCGCCGGCTTGAGGATCGAGGCCGCGTCGATCGCGCCCTCGGCGGCGCCCGCGCCGACGAGGTTGTGCAGCTCGTCGATGAACAGAATGATGTCCCCGCGCTGGGTGATCTCCTTCATCACCTTCTTCAGGCGCTCCTCGAACTCCCCCCGGTACTTGGAGCCGGCGACCAGCGCGGCGAGGTCAAGCGTGTAGATCTGCTTGTTCTTCAGCAGCTCCGGCACGTCGGCGTTGGTGATCCGCTGCGCGAGACCCTCCACCACGGCGGTCTTGCCGACCCCCGGCTCGCCGATCAGCACCGGGTTGTTCTTGGTGCGCCGCGACAGGATCTGCATGATCCGCTCGATCTCGGTCTCGCGCCCCACGCAGGGGTCGAGCTTGCCTTCGGCGGCGAGCTTCGTGAGGTTGCGCCCGAACTGGTCGAGCAGCTTCGAGGACTTCTTGCCTTCCGCTCCGCCACCCGCGCCCGCGCCCGCCCCGGCGCCCGGCGCCCCGGCGCCCTGGCCCTGGCGGCGGCCGGAGGGACCGGAGAGCATCCGGATCACCTCGTTGCGGATCTTCTCGGAGTCGGCGTCGAAGTCGAGCAGGATGCGGGCGGCGACGCCCTCGTTCTCGCGCACCAGCCCGAGCAGGATGTGCTCGGTACCGATGTAGTTGTGACCCAGCGACAGCGCCTCGCGCAGCGCCAGCTCCAGCACCTTCTTGGCGCGCGGCGTGAACGGGATCTGCCCGGAGGTGACCTCCTCGCCGGAGCCGACGATCCGCACGACCTGCGCGCGCACACGCTCGACGGTGATGTCGAGGCTCTCCAGCACTCTGGCCGCCAGCCCCTCCTCCTCGCGCAACAGCCCGAGCAGGATGTGCTCGGTACCGATGTAGTTGTGCTTGAGCGTGCGCGCCTCTTCCTGCGCGAGAACGACAACCTGGCGGGCCCGTTCTGTAAATCGCTCGAACATGGTGCTGATACGACCTCTCCGTCTACGATCTGGGTGTAGGTCCGGTCCGCGGGGACGGTGATCCCGGGGTGGGGCGGTGCCCCACACATCTCTTCGTCGCCTCGCGCGAGAAAGATGAGCCTCCAGGTCCCATCGCCGCCATAGGACAGTCTACCAACGGGCCCCCCGGCGCTCCAGCGGGAACCGTCACGGATCCTTTACGGGTGACCATCGGATCGCCGCTCCGGGACTTCTACGATGCGCTGCCCGGAAGCCGGTGGGCGGGCACGCCGCTATGAGCGCATCGCCGGAAACAGCACGACCTCGCGGATGGAGTCGCGCCCGGTGAGCAGCATCACCAACCGGTCGATGCCGAGACCGACGCCCGCGGTGGGGGGCATGCCCTGCTCGAGCGCCTGCACGTACTCCTCGTCGTAGGGCATCGTCTCGGCGTCGCCGTCGGTCAGCGTGTCGATCCGGTCCTGCTCGCGGAAGCGCGTGCGCTGCTCGTCGGGGTCGATCAGCTCGCTGAAGCCGTTGGCGATCTCCATCCCCGCCGCGAAGGCCTCGAAGCGCTCCACGCTGTTGGGATCGTCGGGACGCTCGCGCGCCAGCGGCGAAAGCTCCTTCGGGTAGTCGACGACGAACGTCGGCCGCTTGAGGTTGGGCTCGACGCACTTGGAGAGCAGGTCGTCGGCCATTTGAAACCAGGCGCAGCCCTCCGTCTTTAGCTCGATCCCGACTCGCCCGATCTGAGCGGCCAACGCCTCGGCGGTGGTGATCTCGACGAGGTCGATGCCCGACGCCTCTCTGATCGCGTCGACGAAGCCGATCCGCGGCCACGGCGCGGCGAAGTCCAGCCCGCCGGCATACCCGCTCGCCGCCGCGGCGGCCCGCACGATCGCTTCGGTGCGCGCCATTGCGCCCTCGTAGTCGGCGTAAGCCTCATACCACTCGACCATCGTGAACTCCGGATTGTGCTTGTGCGAGACGCCCTCGTTGCGGAAGTCCTTGCCAAGCTCGTAGACGCGCTCAAGACCGCCGACGATCAGCCGCTTGAGGTAGAGCTCGGTGGCGATCCGCAGGTAGAGATCACGGTCGAGCGCGTTGTGGTGGGTGGTGAACGGCCGCGCCAAGGCGCCGCCGTAGAGCGGTTGGAGCACGGGCGTCTCGACCTCGATGAAGCCGTCTCCGTCGAGCCCTGCCCGAATCGCCGAGACGATGCGCGCGCGATCGACGAACAGCCGCCGGGAGTCGGCGCTTGCGATCAGGTCGAGTTCGCGGTGGCGGTAACGGGTCTCCACGTCGGTCAGACCGTGGTGCTTGTCGGGCGGCGGCCGCAGCGCCTTGGCGAGCACCTGGAAGCCCTCGACACGCAGCGACACCTCGCCGTGGCGGCTGCGCATCGCCGCGCCGTCAACGCCGATCAGGTCGCCAAGGTCGAGCGAGGTGATCAGCTTCAGGCGCTCCTCGCCAAGCACATCCAGACGCGCGTGCAACTGGATCTTGCCGCTGCGGTCGACAAGGTCGAGGAAGGCGGCCTTGCCCGAGCCGCGCCTGGCGGCCAGGCGCCCGGCGACGCGGTGGCGCTCGTCGGTTTCCTCGCCCGCCTGCAGGCGCTCGTAAGCCGCGAGCACCTGTGCGATCGGCTCGACGGCTGGAAAGGAGTGCGGGAAGGCGCTCGAGTCGGACGCGGCGATGCGTTCGGCCTTGGCGCGCCGCTCGGCGATCAGCTCGGGCAGGCCGTGGGGTTGACCGGCATCGGGCAGGCCGTGATGTTGACCGCCGTCAGGCTTGCCTCGTTCGCCCGCTGGCTCGTGCCGGTCTCCAGCCGGCTCGGGCCGGCCCCCCTCTGGCTCCTCGGTCCCGCTCATGCGGGCAGGCTACTTGAGCCCGACGTCGATCTTCGTGATCTTCAGCTTGCGCGCCGGCCCGCGGGGAACTTGCACGGCGACGGTGTCGCCCTTCCTGTGGCCGATCAGCGCGCGGCCTACGGGCGACTCGTTGGAGAGCTTGCTCTCTTCGGGGTTGGCCTCGGCGGAGCCGACGATCGTGTACTTCACCGACTTGCCGGTCTTTTCGTCTTTGACGTGCACCACCGAGCCCACCTGCACGATCTCGGTGGAGAGCTCCTTGGAGTCGATCACGGTGGCCATCCGCAGCTTCTCCTGCAGCTGGGCGATCTTGCTCTCGAGCATCGCCTGCTCGTTCTTGGCGTCGTCGTACTCGGAGTTCTCGGAGATGTCTCCAAACTCGCGCGCCTCCTTGATCCGTTCGGCGACCTCACGGCGTCGCGCGGTGGAGAGCGTCTGGAGCTCGTCCTTCAGCTTCTCGAGACCTTCGGGGGTGAGGATGACGTCCTTCGGCATGTGGGCGGGTGGGATTCGATTGCCGGGATGGATGAGCCGATTTACGAACGAAACCCGCCGGTTGAACGGGCTCACCCTGGGCTGGGCGAGACCGATCCAGGCTCGGCGGGCTGCAACGAGCGCAGCAGTATAGCGAGGCGCGGTGAGAGCGGACAAAATCTTGCAGGCCGAACTCGGACCGTCACGCGGCGAGTGCCGTGGATCGACCAGCGGCGGGCGAAGGCGAGCCGCAATCGCCTGTGAGCGCCACGTGTGAGCGCAATAGGCACCGGGCCTCGGTGAGGTCGGGGGTGGCCTGCAGCGACTGTTGCAGGAGCGTCAGCTGTGTGCGGTCGAGTCCCAGTCGGGGCAGATACCACGGGTAGAACTTGCGCATGTACCGCCCGGCGCGCTCGGCCCCGAGATGCAGGGCGGCGCGATCGATCACCCAGTCGAGCTCCGCCAGCACCTCCACGGGGGTGGGCTCGGCCTCACGGCCGTACACAAGCGCCTCAAACAGCCAGGGGTTGCCGAGGCAGCCGCGCGCCAGCATCACCGCGGCGACGCCGGTGCGCGCGAACGTCTCGCGAATTCCCCGCGCGTCGTTCATCCCCCCCGTAAGGATCACCGGCGCCGGCAGCGAGTCGGCCAGCCGCGCGGCCAGCTGGTAGTCGGGGACGCCCTTGTGGTGCACAGCCGCCGAGCGCGGGTGGAAGGCGATCGCGGCCACCCCGGCGTCGGCCACCAGGCGGTGGGCCAGCTCGAAGCCGGAGGTGTCGCCGGGACGCTGACCGGAGCGGAGCTTGACGGTCACCGGCACCCCTCCCCCACGCGCCCCTTCCGCGGCCCCTTCGACGGCCGCGCGGGCGACGGCGACGGCCCGGGCAGGGTCAGCCAGCAGGGCGGCGCCGGCGCCGGTCTTGCAGACCTTGGGCACCGGGCAGCCCATGTTGAGGTCGATCGCATCGGCGGAGACGGCAACCACGGCGGCAGCGGAGCGCATGACGGCAGGGTCCTGTCCAAACAGCTGGATCGAGGTCGGGGCCGCGGGGCGCGAAGCGTCGGGGGCGCTGGGGTCGGCGAGACGGCGGGTCGGCTCGGAATGGGTCGGGTCACCGCTCACGGTGCGCTCATCCGGGTGGATGAGCAGCAGCTCGCGCAGCGTGCGCTCGTTGCGGTAGTGCACCGCGTGGCTGGACACCATCTCCGACACCGCCATCCCTGCGCCATGGCGCTTGGCCTGCAACCGCACAAACCAGTTGCCGATCCCCGCCAGCGGTGCCAGCAGCACGCGGTTGGGCACGCGCAGCCCGCCGAGCTCCCAGGGGTCGGTCAGCTGGGGGTCGGACATGAGCCCATTATTGCTCTGCATCCGCCGGCAGCAGACGGAACGGTTTCCTGTCCGCGGTCAATACGCGAAAGTGTCGCTCGTCAAGCGTCAGGACGTCACGCACACGATGGCGCTCGGCAAGGACCACGATGGACGCATCGGCAAGACTGATCCCGAGGTCGTCGTAGCGCTTGATAACCACATGCGCACGGGCCACATCGGCGCCCGTCATCGTCTCGAGCAGATACGCGCCGCGCTGCACCTCTTCGAGCAAGGAGGCTCGTGGGATCGGGCCGACGCGCGCAGCGATGAGGTAGTCCAGCTCCGCAAGCACGAACGGCGATAGCAACAGCGGCGGGCGGGCAGCGGCGAGGCTCGCAGCTGCCTCCCTGTGGTGGCTCTGGCTGGCGTCGAGCGCGGCGAGCAGGCCGCTTGTGTCGAGCAGAATCACTCGCCGAAGCCGCGGGCGAGTTCCTCATCCACCCGCTCCGCGAGGGTCGCGTCGCCGCTCTCGAACAGCGGCAGCCGCGGAGAAGGGTAGGTATGCACGGCGGTCGCCGACGCCAGCGCCGAGCGCACGACCTCGGCCTCACTGCGGCCCTCTGCCGTAGCGGTCCGCTCCAACGCGGCCTTCAACTCGTCCGGGAGATAGATGGTCGTCCGCCTCATGCCATACATCATGCCACACGTTGGCGCCGAGCGCCCTGGCCCAAGGCGCACAGGAGCTGCGCCGTGCTCGTCAGCGCATTTACACGCGATTGCGCTCGTAGATGAGCCGCAGACCCGTCAACGTCAGCAGGTCGTCCACCGCTTCGATGGTGGTGGTGTAGGGGACGATCGCGTGCGCGAGGCCGCCCGTGGCGATCGTCTTCGTCTGCGCCCCCAGCTCCCCGCGCAGACGGTTGACGATCGCGTCCACCTGGCCGGCGGTGCCGTAGACGATCCCCGAGCGGATGGCGTCGATCGTGGTCTTGCCGATCAGCGCGCGCGGCGCGGTGACGTCGACCTTGGGCAGCGCCGCCGCGCGCTCGGTGAGCGCCTCCAGCGAGATCTCCACGCCCGGGGAGATGATCCCCCCCAGGTACTCCCCCTCGGCGGAGACGGGGTCGTAGGTGATGGCGGTGCCGAAGTCCACCACCACGCATGGGCCCCCGAGACGCTCGTGGGCGGCGACCGCGTTGACGAGCCGGTCGGGCCCGATCTCGCGCGGGTTGTCGTAGCGGATCGGCATCCCCGTCTTCACGCCCGGCCCCACGGCCAGCATCGCGTGCCCCAGGTAGCGCTCGGCCATCGCCGACCATTCCGGCCCCAGCACGGGCACCGTCGAGGAGACGATCGAGGCGTCGATCTCCCCCATCGACACCTGCCGCAGCTCCAGCAGGTTGCGCAGCGCGGCGCCCAGCTGATCGGAGGTGGACTGGCGCACGGTGGCAAAACGCCAGTGCTCGGTCAGCCTACCCTCGCGGAAGGTTCCGAAATGGGTCTGGGTGTTGCCGACGTCGACCGCGAGCAGCATCGCGCAAGATTACCTTTCCTATATCCTTGGCCGCCCAGCCAAAAAAAGGAAGGTGAGCGAAGTGAGCGTCAAGCTGTACGTCCTGCCCGGCTCCCACCCGTGCGCCGCTGTGGAAGTGGCGATGCGGCGCAAGGGAATCCAGTTTCAGCAGATCAACCTGCTGCCGATGGTGCAGGTCGCGGTGGGTCCGCTGCTCTACGGAGGCCCCACAGTTCCCGGGATGCGGATCGACGGCGAGCGGCTGGTGGGCTCGCGCACGATCATGCGCCGCCTCGACCTGCTGCAGCCCGAGCCGCCGCTGCTGCCCGCCGACCCCGCCGAGCGCGAGCGCGTGCTGGAGGCCGAGCGGTGGGGCGATGAGGTCTTTCAGAGCGTCCCCCGGCGGATCCTCGACGCCGGCTTCCTGCGCGACTCCGGGGCGATGGAGAGCTATGCGGGCGACGCCAAGCTGCCGCTGCCGCGCGCCATGCTGCGCCCCGCGCTGCCGCTCACCGCGAAACTGATGGCGCGACGCAACCATGCTCAGGACGAGCCGGTTCGGGCCGATCTGGCCGCGCTGGCCGGCCACCTCGAGACGATCGACGCCTGGATCGCGGAGGGAGTGCTTGGCGGCGAGGAGCCCAACGCGGCCGACCTGCAGATCGGCTCCACGATCCGCCTTTTGGAGACGATCGGCGACGTGCGCCCCCTGATCGCCGGCCACCCAGCCGCGGCCCTCACGCGTTATTTCCCGCCGATGGCGGGTGCCATACCGGCGGGGACGCTGCCAGCGGAGTGGCTGCCGGCGAGCCCTGCGGTGGCATAAACACACCCCCAGCTCACCCGATCTCCAGCGGCGGTCCCGCCCAGCGAACCCCCTCGTCGAGCGCCAGGGCGGTGAGCGCGTCGGCGAGACGGCTTCCATCCGGAGTTTGAAGATCGAGGTCGAGCTCCAGCGCGGGGATCAGCACGAAGCGGCGATTGAGCAACTGCGGGTGGGGCAGGCTCATACGCTCGTGACTCAGCTGTAGCTCACCGAGCAGCAGGATGTCGATGTCGATCGCGCGCGGCCCGTGGCGAGGGCCCCCGGCGGTCCGCCCGAGCCGGCGCTCCAGCTCCTTCACGGCGTCCAGCAGCTCCAGCGGCTCCAGTCCCGTGCGCACGCGCAGGCAGGCGTTTAGGAAGCTGGGCTGATCCAGTACCTCGCCGACGGGGTCGGTGTCGTACACCGAGGAGGACGCCTCCACCTCGACGCCCGCGGCGGGCAGCGCATCGACGGCGCCCTGCAGTTGGGCGCGGCGGTCGCCTACGTTGGAGCCGAGGCCGAGCAGACCAATCCGCGTGGGCACGCGCGGCACGCTATCGCGCCCCGGCTCGAATGCCATCAACTTTGCGGGGCCCCAACCCTTTACAAATAAAAGTAGGTGGGGGAGCAAACAACCCGTCTGGCCCCCTTGGCGACCTCGCGAGCCTACGCCCCCGCGGCCTCGCCGACCTCGGCGCGACCCTCGCTCAGACCGATGCGAGCATGCAGACGGCGCAGGGGTTGGGGCGCCCACCAGGCGCGCTCGCCGAGACGGCCCATCAGCGCGGGCACCAGCAGCGCGCGCACGAAGGTGGCGTCGATCGCCACCGCCAGCGCCGCGCCGAAGCCGAGCTCTTTGATGAAGAAGATGTCGGAGGTGATGAACGCGCCGATCGCCACGCAGAACAGCAGCGCGGCTGCGGTCACCAGGCGCCCGGTGCGCTCCAGGCCGTACGCCACCGCATCGCGGGCCGGTAGCCCGTCGTCGTGGGCCTCCTTGATGCGGGCGAACAGAAACACGCCGTAGTCGGTGGAGAGCGCGAAGGCGATGATGAACAGCAGCACCAGGTTGGACTCCTCCAGGCCGCCGATCGGGCTGAGACCGAACAGCGAGGCGAGGTGGCCGTCCTGGAACACCAGCACCAGCAGGCCGGCGCCGACGGCGACCGTCAGCAGGTTCATCAGCAGCGCCAGCACCGGGATCACGAGCGAGCCGGTCATCATGAACAGGAAGCCGCCGGTGACGATCACCAGGATCGCCAGCGTCAGCGGGGTGTGCGCGGCGATGGCGGCCTTCTGATCGATGAACCACGCGGTGCCTCCGCCCACCAGCAGAGTCGGGGGGCTGGCAAGAGCCCGCAGGTTGCGCACCAGGCGCTGGTTGGTGGCCGAGCCGACGCTGCCGCGTGGCAGCAGTTCGGCAACCCACGTGTGGCGCCCGAGATACTTGGGCGCACCCACGAGACCGGCCTGGCCGGCCGCCACCGACTGCGCATGGCCCACTAGCGTCGCCACGCTCGGCCCGCCGGGATCTGATCCGGTGGGCCCCGCGTGCACCACCAGCGTGACGGTCTGCGCGCCGTTGACGGCGAAGTCGCGGGTGATGGCGTCCGCCACCCGGCGGGGCTGCGAGGAGGCCGGGAGCACGTGCGCGTCGGCGGGGGTCAGCGCCAGGCGCAGGGCGGGCAACGCCATCACGATCAGCAGGACGGCCGTGCCCAGCGCCACCACGCCCGGGCGGCGCATGACCCCGCGCGCGAACCGGTACCAGGCGCCGCTCTCCGCCGGCTGCGCGGCCCGCGCGGCGTTGCGCTGCAGACGCGCGGGCGCCAGCGCGTTGATGCGCGGACCGAGCGCCACCAGCACGGCGGGCAGCACGATCAGCGAGACGGCGCCGGCGGACAGCGACACGATCGCGCCGCCCACCCCCATCGAGTACAGGAAGCGCAGCGGCATCGCCAGCATCGAGGCGGCCGCGCCGGCGACCGCCAGCGAGCTGTACAGCACGGTGCGTCCGGCGGTCCGCAGCGTGCGCGCGATCGCGGCGGTTGTGTTGGCCCGCGAGCCGGCCCCACCCTCCGGGCCCCGCGCGAGCTCCTCGCGGTAGCGCGAGAGCACGAACAGGCTGTAGTCGATCCCCAGCCCCAGGCCCATCCCGGTGACGAGGTTGGCGGCGAAGATGGAGAGTCCGAGGACGTGGTCGATCACGCGCAGCAGCAGGAACGTGAGCACGATCGCAAAGCCACCCACGAGCAGCGGCAGGGCGGCCGCGATCAGCCCGCGGAAGACCCAGAAGGAGAGCAGCAGCAGGATCGGGATGGCGAGCGTCTCGGCGCGTCGGAGGTCGGAGGTGGTGCGTTCGTTGATTTCGTGGAAGGTGACGTCGTTGCCGCCGAACAGCACGCCGCTGCCGGCCAACTGGGGGCGCAGATGGACGACCGCGGCGGCGGAGCGATCCTGATTGGCGAACGCGGCCAGCACGAGCGTGAAGCGGCCGTCGCGCGAGACGAGCGCCGGTAGGGGGGGATGGGAGCCCGCCCGCCCGCCCCCTCCGTAGTCGAGCTCGCGCTGGAAGCCGGGCTGGGCGGCCAGCAGCGCCGCCACCCGCCGCGCCTCGGCGGTGGCCGCCGGGTCGCTGCGTACATCGCCGGTGGCGGGCACGAGCGCGGCCACACCGTATTCGGCGGACTGCCCGGTGGCGTGCTGGATCGCGCGCAGCACCTGCTGGTTCTGCGCGTTGTGAGCCTGAAATTCGGAGTTTTCGCTCTTGAGGATCGTGAGGACCGGGACGCCGAGCGCCGCGGCGAGCAGGAACACGGCGCCCGCGATCAGCAGCACTCGTCGCGTGCGCTCGGTGGCCAGCCGCGCCAGACGGTCGATCATCGCGGTATCTCGATCGGTCGCTTCGGTGGGCCGGGCCGAGCCATCTCGGCGATTATAGTGACTGCTAACTAATTGTCAAGAAATTTTGGGGGAGCGTCCGCGCGGGCTCGCGTGGGGCAACTGGCTGACTGAGCGCGGGCCTCCATGCCCGCGTGCCGACGTGGGCTACTCCTCCGCCTCACGCCACACCTCGACGGAGACTTCCTGCACGGGAAGTGGAATCGGCGGCTCGGGCTTGGTGGCCTTCACCCACACCGCTTCGAGCTCGTAGTCGGCGAGCAGGCGATCGGCGATCGCGCTGCACAGCCGCTCGAGCGTGCGGTGGGAGCGCTGCTGGGCGACGAGCGCCACGAGCTGGCATACCTCGCCGTAGTCGACGGTGTCCTCGATGCGATCGGTGACGGTGGCGTCGGTTTCGCCGACCTCCAGACGCAGGTCGAGCATCAGCCGCTGGCCGATCTCGCGCTCGGCCGCGCTCACGCCGTGGTGGGTGTACAGCGACAGGCCGGTGATCTCGATCGTCACCGACTCCGCGCTGTCGCGCTCGTCCTCGTCGAGCTCCTCCTCCTCTTCGTAGCGCTCCGTCTCCTCCTCCGCGGTCTCCTCGCCGTCGTCGGGGCCGACGTCGGCATCGCCCTCGTTCGTGGCATCCTCGCTCATCGCGCGCCCAACGTAGCAGCGGCCACGGTAAGAGCGGCACGCACGGGGGCAACGTCGTGCACGCGCAACACACTGGCCCCGCGCTCGTAGGCCAGCACACACGTGGCGATCGTGCCCGGGAGCCTCTCCTCGACGCCCGCCGGCCCCGCGTCGGGCGGCTGCCTCCCGCCGACAGCCCGCTCCACACCCATCTTCCCATCGGCCACTCTCGACGACGGCCCGTCGGCGAGGATCCGCCCGATGAAGCTCTTGCGCGAGGTTCCCACCACCAGCGGACGGCCTAGCGTGGCGAGCTCGGGCAGACGCCGCAGCAGCTGGAGGTTGTGCTGGAGCGTCTTGCCAAAGCCGATGCCCGGGTCCAGCAGCACCCGCTCCTCGGCGATCCCCCGCTCCACAGCGAACGCCAGGCGCTGCTCCAGGAATGCCCTGACGTCGTCCACCACATCGCCGTAGCGCGGTTCGCGCTGCATCGTGCGCGGCTGGCCGAGCATGTGCATCAGGCAGCAATCCGCGCCGCTCTGCGCCACCACCGCAGCCATCTCGGGGTCGCCGCGCAGCGCGGTGACGTCGTTGACGAGCGTCGCGCCCGCCTCCAGCGCGGCACGGGCAACGGACGCCTTGGCCGTGTCGATTGAGATGACCGCGCCGCTGGCCATCGCGGCGATCCCCTCCACCACCGGCAGCACCCGCCGCAACTCCTCCTCGGCGGCCACCGGCTCGGCACCGGGCCGCGTCGATTCTCCGCCTACGTCGAGGATCTCAGCCCCCTCCCGAACAAGCCGCCACCCGTGCGCGACCGCGGCGCCCGGGTCGAGAAACAGGCCCCCGTCGGAGAACGAGTCGGGCGTCACGTTGACGACGCCCATCAGGCGGAAACCGCCCGCGTCACTCACGTCAGCGCTCAGGCAAGCTCAGGGCGCTCGGGGTCCGCCGCCCTGATGTCAGCCGTGCCCCCGGCCAGTCCGGGTCGTGGCAGCGGACGCGGCGCTTCGCGGCCGGCACGCTCCGCCGGCGCGGGCGGCGCGGGCGGCAGCTCGGGCGCGCGGGGCTCCTCGGCGCCGAACACTTCGTGCTCGCTCTTGCCCTCCAGCAGCGCGTTGAACTCCTCCTTCTCGAGCGTCTCGCGCTTGACGAGGATTTCGGAGATCGAGCCGAGGTTCTCGCGGTGCTCGGTGAGGATGTCGCGGGCGCGCTGGTGGGCGGCCTCGATGATGCGCCTGACCTCGTCGTCGATCTCGCGTGCGATCTCGTCGGAGTAGTCGGGCTCGGTGGAGAACTCGCGGCCGAGGAACGGCTGGGAGTGCTCGTGGCCGAAGACGCGGGGACCGAGCTTCTCGGACATGCCGAAGCGCATCACCATCTGCTTGGCGGTGGCGGTCACCTTCTCGAGATCGTTGGAGGCGCCGGTGGTGATCTCGCCGAAGACGATCTCCTCCGCGGCGCGACCCCCGAGCGTCATCGCCATCGTGTCGTTGAGCTCGGCGCGCGTGGTCAGGAAGCGGTCCTCCTGGGGCATCGAGATCGTGTAGCCGAGCGCCTGGCCGCGGGAGATCACGGAGATCTTGTGCACCGGGTCGGAGTGCTCCAGGTAGTGGCCGACGATCGCGTGACCCATCTCGTGGTAGGCGGTGATCAAACGCTCTTTCTCGCTCATCACGCGCGTCTTCTTCTCGGGGCCGGCGATCACGCGCATGATCCCCTCCTCGAGCTCTTCCTGGCCGATTTCGCGCTTGCCGGTGCGGGCCGACAGCAGCGCGGCCTCGTTAATCAGGTTGGAGAGATCGGCGCCGGTGAAGCCGGGGGTCTGGCCGGCGAGCGCGTCGATGTCGATCACCTTCGCCAGCGGCTTGCCGCGGGTGTGGACTTCGAGGATCTTCGCGCGGCCCTTGCGGTCGGGTCGATCGACGGCGATCTGGCGGTCGAAGCGCCCGGGACGCAGCAGCGCGGGGTCGAGGATGTCGGGCCGGTTGGTGGCGGCGATCATGATGATGTTGTCCTTCGCCTCGAACCCGTCCATCTCGACCAGCAGCTGGTTGAGCGTCTGCTCGCGCTCGTCGTGGCCGCCGCCGAGACCGGCGCCGCGGTGCCGGCCGACGGCGTCGATCTCGTCCATGAAGATGATGCACGGGGAGTTCTGCTTGGCCTGCTCGAACAGGTCACGCACGCGCGAAGCGCCGACGCCGACGAACATCTCCACGAAGTCCGAGCCGGAGATCGAGAAGAACGGTACGCCAGCCTCGCCGGCGACGGCGCGGGCGAGCAGCGTCTTGCCGGTGCCGGGCGGTCCGTACAGCAGCACGCCGGTGGGGATGCGCGCGCCGAGCGCCTGGAACTTCTTGGGGTTCTCCAGGAACTCCTTGATCTCGTGCAGCTCCTCCACGGCCTCGTCGACCCCGGCGACGTCGCGGAAGGTGATCTTCGGCGAGTCGGCCGACAGGCGTTTGGCGCGCGACTTGCCGAACGACATCACCTTCGAGCCGCCGCCCTGGATCTGGTTGAGCAGGAAGATCCAGATGAAGACGAAGATCAGGATCGGCAGCACCGTGACGAGCAGCGACAGGAGCACGCTGCTCTTGTTGGCTTCGATGTCGTACGGGACGTTGGCGGTGTTGAGCTGCTTGATCAGTTCGGGCGCGGCCTGGTCGACGTAGCCGCCCGTCCACTTTTCTTCTTTGCCCGTCTGTTTATTCTTGACGGTCACTTCGATTTCGCTCGACTTGGTCTTGAACTTGAGCGCTTTGACTTCTCCCTGCGGGATTTCTTTGCTGACGAGCGTCTGGTAGCTGTGCTGAACCCCGCTGCTGGAGCCGCTCGGGAAGAGTTTCATCACGAAGAACACCAGCACGACCACGATTAGGATCGGGAAGGCTGCGCTCTTGAAGAAACGGCTCATAGTTTGATCGTTGAAGTTGGGACGCCGGCTGTTACTGGCGGGGCTGACACGCCCGACCCACCCCTCTTACGAGGCCACCAGCCGTCTAGCGTACCACGGACGTTCGGATTTTCCGGTGTTTGAGCCACCCTCACGAGAGCTCCAACGCGGCCACGAAGGGAAGGTTGCGGTGGCGCTCGGCGTAGTCGAGGCCGTAGCCGATCACAAAGCGGTCGGGGATCTCGAAGCCGACATAGCGGGGCGGCTGGTCGGCCTTGCGATGACCGATCTTCGAGCGATCGGGCTTCATCAGCAGTGCGCATACGGCCAGCGTACGGGGATCGCGTGAGCCGAGATTGCGCAGCAGGTACTGCAGCGTCAAACCCGAATCCACGATGTCCTCGACGATCAGCACATCCCGGTCATCGATCGCGGCGTCGAGATCCTTGAGGATCCGCACCACCCCGGAGGAGTCGGTGGCGGATCCGTAGGAGGCGACCGCCATGAAATCGACCTCCACCGGGATCTCGATCAAGCGCATGAGGTCGGAGAGGAAGAACATCGCGCCCTTCAGCACCCCCACCAGCAGCAGCGGGCGGGCGGTGCCGGCGTAGTCGCGCGAGATCTCCCGCGCCAGCTCGGCCACACGCAGGCGCAGCCGCTCGGCGTCGACCAGCACCTCGCCGACCTCGGAGGCGTGGTTTGGAGCCTCGACGGTGTGGCCATGGTTCTCGACAGCGCCCTTCGAGGCTCCACCCAAGTCGGCAGACGCAACACGCTCAGGGGGCATGATGGCCACGCGGGGAGTGTAGGGGCTGGGGCGTTGTGTTGTGCTCTTTCAAGCCCCCAGCCAAATAAGAACAGGACTCAGTCTTATTTGGCTGGGGGCTCAAAAGAATGTCTTCTCCACCGACGGCACGTGGCTCAAACCCGCGGAGGCAGCCTCACCATGCGCAGGCGGCCATCCTCGATCACAGCGCCAACCAGCGCGCCGACGTGCAACTCCGCTCGACCACCACGATCCGCGAGCGCGAAGATCTCCTCCACGCGGGCGCCCGCCTGGGGCACGTACGTGCCGGCGGCGCACTCCGCAAGACGCACAACCACCAGTCGCGCAAGGGCCGCGGGCAGCGCCCGCAGACGCTCGATCGCGATGCTGGCAGCGCCGCCAACCAGCTCGGCCTCGACGAGCCCGTCCAGCGCCTCGGCCTCCTCGCGCAGCAGCCGCGCCGTGCGCAACACGTTCTCCCGCGCCGCCGGGTGCACCGCGTCGAGCGCCGGCAGCAGGCGGTTGCGCACGCGCGCACGCGCGTACCGCTCATCGTCGTTGCTGGGGTCCTCCCGCCACGGCAGACCGCGCGCGCGGCAGTAGGCGGCGGTCTGCTCGCGCGTGAGCTCGAGCAGTGGGCGCACGAGGCGACCCTCGCGCGGGGACATCCCCAGCAGCGCACGCCGGCCCGGCGAGGCGGCGAGGCGGTAGAGGATCGTCTCGACCTGGTCGGTGGCGGTGTGGCCGGCGGCGATCAGCGCGTCGTGCCGCTCGGCCAGCTCGCCGGCCGCGCCGTAGCGCAGCTCGCGCGCCCACGCCTGCAGGTTGCCGGCGCTGGGGGGACGCTCGGCCCGCACCACCTCCAGCGCGACCCCCAGACGCTGGCAAAGCTCCCGGCAGTGGCGCTCCTCCTCGTCGGCCTCTGGCCGCAGCCCGTAGTTGACGTGCAGGGCGTGCACGTTCTCCGCGCCGCGGATGGCAACCGCCAGATCGAGCAGGCAGACCGAGTCGCGCCCCCCGGAGAGCATCGCGAGCACGCGCTTTCCACCCCGCTCGCCAGCCGACAGCAGGCCACCGGCCCGCACCCGCTCGAGGATCGCCTCGGGGCTCATCCCCCCGACGCGAGGAACAGCTCGGTGGGCTCGGAGAAGCCCTTCAGGCCCACCTCCCCGATCAGCTTGAAGGCCAGGCCTTCGACGCCCTCGGCGAGGTCGACGACGGCGCGCGTCACCAGCACCTCGCCGCCGGCCGCGCGGGCCACCACGCGCGCGGCCTGGTTGACCTCGCGGCCGTAGTAGTCGCCGTCGCGGTAGATGGCCTCGCCGTAGTGGATACCCATGCGCGGCGGCGGCACCCCCGCGGGCGCGCGCGCCTGGAAGCCGACGGCCCAGCGCGTCAGCGCGACCGAGTCGGCGGCGACGATCATCACCTCGTCGCCGAGCGTCTTGAGCACGCGCGCGTCGATCGGCAGCGTGCGTTCGACCTCTTCCACGAAGCGCTCCACCGCGCTGACCGCGTGCTCGTCGCCCCGTTCCTCGGTGAGGCGGGTGTAACCGGCCAGGTCGGCGAACGCGATCGCCACCCGCAGGCGCCCCGCCTCGGGCTCCCGCGCGTCGACGGTTTCGGCCTCCATGTGGCCGATCACCTCCTGCTCGACGAAGTAGGCCAGGAAGCGGCCGTGCAAAGAGTTCATCAGCGGCGCGGTGAACGGCACCAGCTCGCGCGCGATGCCCTCCATCTGCTCGCCGATCTCGCGGCCCGAGACGCCCTCGCGCATGAGCGGCTCGTGGATGTACATGCGGAACAGCCGCACCTCGGTTTCGGCGATCTGGGCGAGCGCCTGCCCATAGACGCGCGCGATCTGGATGAACGCCACCTCCGGGAAACCGGCCTCCAGCACGGCCGCCACATACTTCAGCATCTCCAGGTCCTCGTCGGACATCGCCTCCACCGCCAGGGCGCTGAGCCCGAGCGCCACAAAGATTCGCTCGATCAGCTCAGGCGCAAGCCCGGTCTCGCGCGCGGCCTCGCGCAACGTGTGGCGACCTTCCGAGCCGGAGAGAAAGTCTTCCAGGTCCCCCAGCGCCAGGCGCCCGTTCTCGCTGGCTTCGCGGATCTGCTCGAGCGTGTAGCCGCGCTCCCGCAGGCGCGCGACGATCCCCACCTGCCTCGCGGCGGGCGCGTTCCAGCCCCCGTCGTACTGGGGGATGAGACCTTCTCCCACCCAGCGCCGCACTGTGGCCGGCGAGACGCCGGCGCGGGCGGCGACCTGGGCGAGAGTGAGCTCGGCAGCCTCGGAAGTTGCCATTGCAGGAGTCTACGAGCGGTGCCCGTCGGCCGAGTTGACGGCACGCGACGACGAAGCGACACAGTAAGACCTGTATTTCGGCCCATCGACGCGGCCGTTTCGGTGGGCCGCGCGGCAGTGGGTACGCTGGGCTGAGGAGGCCCAAACGAAGGGCAACCACGTGGCTGCGGTCTCGTTATACAACACGGCGTTATACTAAGTCGCATAACGCATGCTAGTATAACCGCGTGATGCCGAGAAACCCCTTCCACTACGGCACCCCCGCGGAGGGCGAGCACTTCACCGGACGCGAGCAGGAGCTGGCCGCTCTGTTGAGCAGGATGCGCAGCGCGATCAACGTGGTCGTGGTCTCCCCCCGCCGGTATGGCAAGACATCTTTGCTGCTGCGTGCCGAGCAAGAACTGGCGAGCGACCCCGCGACGGTGGTACACGCCAACGTGCTGCGCAGCCGCGACCTCGCCGTGTTCGCCTCACAGCTGGCCACACAGACGTTCCGGGCGCCTGGCGGCCGCTGGCATCGCGCCCGTCAGGCTGTGCCCGAGTTCCTGCGACGGCTGCGCGCGCAGCCAGTGGTGACGTTCGAGGACGAGCGTCCGAAGTTCGCCTTCGACGCGAGGCTAAGTGCGCCCGACGCCGACGGGGTGCTCGCCGACATCTACGCACTGCTCGCCGATCTCGCCAAACGGCGGCCGGCGGCGCTGGTGCTCGACGAGTTTCAGGCGATCGTCGAGCTGGGCGCGCACCTGCCAGCACTGCTCAAGGCGCTCGCCGACGCCCATTCAAACGTGTCGCTGGTGCTGGCCGGCTCCCGCCGGCACCTCATGGAACAACTCGTGTCCGCCCCCGGCGCGGCTCTCTACGGCATGGCCGAGCCGCTCACGCTCGGGCCTCTGCCGCAAGAGGTGATGGCAACGCACCTGTGCGCTCGGGCGGCTTCGGCGCGCAGGCGGATGAGCGACGCCGTCGCGCGGTCGATCGTCGAGCTCGCGGGCCCGGTCCCCAACGACATCCAGCGCCTGGCTTACGAGGCGTTCGACGCGGCCACCGACGCAATCGACGCGCGCGCGGTCGACGCCGGCTTGGCGGCGGCCGTCGCGCACGATGCCGCCACCTACGCCGAACGCTACGAGCTCCTCTCCCCGGGACAGCGCCGCGTCCTCAGCACCCTCGCCGACGCCCCCACCGACCGACCGGCAAGCGCCGCGATCACTCACCGCACCGGCCTCGCCAACGCCTCGTCGGTGAGGAGGGCGCTCAACGCCCTCGAAGACGCCGAACTCGTCACCCGCCGCGAGACGACCGTCGAAGTGGCCGACCCCTTCTTCGCCGCCTGGCTGCGAAACTGATCGGCTCTCCTCTCGTGCCCGTGCAGCACCGCCAACCGATCCACCTGCGTCCGACGGCCGTGCTGGCCGAGCGCGTGCTGCTGCCGGGAGATCCCGGGCGGGCGCTGGCGCTGGCGCAGCTGCTGATCGAGGGCCCCCTGATGTTCAACCACCACCGCGGCCTGTGGGGCTACACCGGCCCGGCGATCGCCGACGGGGAGCCGCTGACGATCCAGAGCACCGGCATGGGCGGACCGTCGGCGGCGATCGTGCTGCAGGAGCTGATCGTGCTCGGTGCGCGCCGCGCGATCCGCGTGGGGACGTGCGGCGCACTCGATGGCGGTTTGGCACTGGGCGATCTGGTGGTGGCGCACGAAGCGCTCGCCGCGGACGGCGCCAGCCGCCAACTGGGGGCGGGCGAGCGAATCGCCGCCGACGGCGAGCTGACGGCGGCGCTGGCCGGCGCCGTGAACGGCAGCGCGAGCGCGGCGGGGATCGCGAGCGGCGAAGGGCAGTCCGCCGCGGAGCGGAGCACGGAGCGGGACACTTACGCCGGAGCGACGGTGGTGAGCACCGACCTCTTCTACGAGCCGAACCCCGACCGCGAGCGTGAGTGGCGCGCGGCGGGAGCGGTGGCGGTCGAGATGGAGGCGGCCGCCCTGTTCGCGGTGGGTGCGCGGGCCGGGATCCCGGTGGCGTGCGTGCTCACGGTGTCCAACGTGCTCGGCGAGGATCCCGCCGAGCAGCAGGAGCAGATCGACGACGACGCGTTGCTCGTCGCCGCGGAGGCGATGGGCCGCGTGGCGGTCAGCGCGCTGGTGTAATACGGCAGGGCGGTCAGTGCGCCGGTTTGGGCCTTTTCGCCGAAGCTTTGGCCGCGGCCCGGTTGGCGGCCTTCGGTTTGGCTGGCCGCCCGGCAGCTTGCGGCTTGGCGGCGGGCCGCTGGGTGTCGAGCTTGCCGGAGAGCGCCCGCAGCTGCTCCTCGATCGCCGCCAGCCGCGCCTCGATCGACGGACTGGAGAGCGTGCGGCTGATGCGATGCACGCCGTCCTCGATCCCCTCCAGCCGCTGGGAGAGAGAGCGCAGACGGCGCGTGAGCCGTTCGACGTCGGCCGCCGACGGCAGGTTGAGCGCCCCCATCGCGAGCTCCTGCGCCTGAGCGGCCTTCTCCCGCGCATCGGAGGCGCGGCCGAGGGCGCCGTTGAGCAGCGGGTTGTCGAACAGGTCGACGATCGCTTTTCCCACGCGCTCCTCGGTGCCGCCGGCGAGGCGCTCACGCAGGCCTTTGGTGGCATTCGTATCGAACATCCCGCAAAGGATACGGTGCCGGGGTGGCCGAGCGCCTGTTCCTCTTCGTGCAGATGGAGTTCCCGTGGGAGCTGGGGCCGGCCGACGGCCGCTATCTGCTGCGCGCCGGGGCGGACGCGGAGCCCGAGCGCGTGGTGATTCTGGAAACCGTCGGCGCCACCCTGCGCCGCGGACGGCTGGGCGCACGCCGGCGCCCTCCGGTGGAGCCCGGGTGGGCGGGGCTTTCATCCCCCACGCTGCCGAGCACTCGCGCCACGGTGATCGACCCAGTATCGGTGTCGGCGGAGCGCCAGGCGCGCGCGTGGCTGGCGCAGCTGGAGGCCGAGCGCGAGTCGCACGCCACAACGGCGATCCTCAACCGGCTGCTGTTCGCCCACCGCATCGCCACCGCGGACCCTCACGTGCGCGAGCTGTCCCCCGCGCAGGCGCTGGCGACGCGAGCGGGCTGGGGCGAGGGCGAGCAGGTGGCTTACGGACAGTGGTCGCACGCGCGCGAGCTGCGCTTCAGCGAGCATCGCCGGCGACGTCGGGCGGCGGTGCTGCGCCCCCAGGAGCGTCTGGCCGCGCTGCTGGGGGCACGCGAAGCGGCGTTGTTGTGCGAGGAGCTGACGCTGCGCGCCAGACTCGATCTGGACCAGGGCCGCCTGGCGCATGCCGCAATCGAGCTCGACCAGGCATACAGCGCGGCGCTGCTGGAGCTGGCAACGGAGGACCGCCCCGATCTCGCGGCGCGAATCGCCGAGCTGGAGCAGCTGCGCCCCGGCGTGATCGCCGCCGCGCGCGCCGCCCTCGGCAAGAGCGCCACCGAGAGCCCGGCCGAACTCGACGAGCAGCCGCTGCGCCACGCGCTCGCCCGTCTCGAAGCGACGCTGCGGGCCCGCACCGCGGCGGGGCTTGGACAGGGATGAGTGCCCGTGCCCGCGCCGCGGCGCTGCTCGACCGGGAGAGCCCGCGGGCGCCGGTTATTCGGTACGGTTGTAAAATGAGAGCTGTTGGCAAGCTTCGCACTGGCATGGCTGTCAGCTGTGCGGCATTCCTAACTCTGCTGGCGATCCCGGTTGGGCTCAGCTACGCGGAAGAAACCGCGCCGCCCACCGCGGCCTGTCCGCCTTCACCGGCGACTGTTGCCGGTAGCACCGCACCAGGCCCGACACCCCCCACGGCCTCGGCAACAACAAAGACAAGCCCCTACCAGCCAGCCGCTGGAGAAGTTTTGGCGTGCGTGGGATCGCGGGAGATCAATGGGGCGACCTTCGCCCACTGGGCAAGCGTGGCGGAGAATTCGGTGCCGGGATCCAGTCGCCGACCGTCCACCGAACCCACCCGCGGTGAGATGACGGCCGTGATGGGCTTCCTCATCTCGACGGACTGGGTGATGGGCGAAGCGGCCGATCTGCACATCGAAGCGTCCGCCATCGAAGTGCGCCGCAAATTCGACCAGATTCGGCGCCAGCAGTTCGGTAAGCCAGGGGAATTCAGGGCCTTTCTGAGGAAGACAGGACAGACGGTGGCGGATCTCCTGCTGCGTGTGCGGTTGAGCATGCTCACCACCCGGATGCAGCAGTTGGTCGAAGGCCGCGGGAGCATGCACGCGCGAAAGCGTGCGCTCCAGCACTTCGTCAAGCGCTTCAAGCGCACATGGAAGGCACAAACCTACTGCGAGACCATCTACAAGATGCCCGACTGCGGGCACACGGCGAACTCCCTGTAGAGATTCAAAGGTCTAGCCAAAGAAGACTGAGTCTCGTTCTTGTTTGGTTGGGGGCCGAAAAAGAAGCACGAACCCCCGACGCCAACAACGTAAAGTGAGGCACCGTGGACCCCACCACCACAGCCCTCGGCACCTGGAGCGGCGGGCGCTTCATGCACTTCGGCGAGCCGCTGGAGCAGGAGCGGCTGAAGGCGCTGCTGCGACCCGGCGCGGGGATCGACACGGTAATCACCGCGGACGTGTACGGGGAGGGTGCAGCCGACCGGCTGCTGGGGGAGGCGCTGCGAGGAGTCGAGCGCGACAGCTACTGCCTGGTGGGGGCGATCGGGCACGACTTCTACACCGGCGAGCGCGAAGGCGCGAAAGGCTTTCCCCGCTTCACCGACCCGCGCCTGCGCGGGGAGGGCGACTACGCGGCGTACATCCGCATGGCGACCGAGCGCAGCCTGGAGCGCATCGGCACAGAGCGCTTCGATTTGCTGCTGCTGCACAACCCCGACCGCACCGGGTACACGAGCACAGCGGTGTGGGAGGGGATGCAGGCAGTCCGCGAAGCCGGGCTGACACGGCTGCTGGGCGTGGCGCCAGGTCCCGCCAACGGCTTCACGCTCGATTTGATCGACTGCGTCGAGCGCTTCGGCGAGCTGATCGACTGGGCGATGATCATCTTCGGCCCGCTGGAGCCGTGGCCGGGGAAGCTGGTGCTGGACGCCGCCGCCACACACGACGTGAGCCTGATCGCGCGCGTGGTGGACTATGGAGGGCTGTTCCACGACGACGTGCTCCCCGGCCACGAGTTTGCCGCCCACGACCACCGCAGGTTCCGCCCCGAGGGCTGGGTGGAGGAGGGCCACGAGACGCTCGAATGGATGCGCCCCTACGCCGCCCGCCACGGTCTGACGATGCTGCAGCTGGCCTGCCAGTGGACCCTCGCGCACCCGCCCGTGCGCTGCGTGGCGCCCACGCTGATCCAGGAGGCGACGCCTTCTGATGGAGGGGGAGGAGGAGGGGGCACGCAATTCGCTCCCCGCCCGATCGAGGACAAGCGGGCGGAGCTGGCCGCGCTTGGCACCCTGCGCTCGACACCGGAGGCCCACCTGAGCGACGAGGAGGTGGCGGCGCTGCGCGCGCGGGGCGACAACGCCGGCTGCATGGCGCTGAAGGGCGCCAACCCCGACTTCGAGGGCGAGCCGCAGCCCGACCGCTGGCCGCTCACGGGCGAGCTGGCGGCGCTGGCCGAGCGCTGGCGGATCGAGCCCGAGCGCGATCTCGTGAAGCTACCCGGGTAGCTGATTTCCCCCGCGCACGTCTCGCGCTGGGCGGGTCTCTGATTTCCCCCGCGCACGTCTGCACTGGCGGGTCTCTGATTTCCCCCGCGCACGTCTGCACTGGCGGGTCTCGCTACTTCCCCTCAAACCGAGGTGCGTGTTTGCCCAGGAAGGCGGCGATCCCCTCGCGCGCGTCCTCGCTCTGGAAGACCGCGGCGAAGCCGGCCTTCTCGGCCGCGATCCCCTCGTCGAGGTCGCCCTTGGCGGAGACCTGTTTGATCTGCTCCAGCGCGAGCGGCGCCTGGGCGGCGAGCTTGCGCGCCCACGCGAGCGCGGTGTCGAGCAGTTCGTGATCGTCCACGATCGCGCTGGCGAGGCCGTACTCGTAGGCCTCCTCGGCGAGCATCGGGTCGCCGACGAGGTTCATCTCAAGGGCCTTGCTCTGGCCGACGAGGCGCGGCAGGCGCTGGGTGCCGCCGAAGCCGGGGATGATCCCGAGCTTGATCTCGGGCTGGCCGAAGATCGCCGAGCGCGCGACGATCCGCAGGTCGCACGCCATCGCCAGCTCGCAGCCGCCGCCGAAGGCGAGGCCGTTGACGGCGGCGATCGTCGCGATCCGCTCGCTGCCGAGTTCGCGGAAGAGCGCGTGCGCGTCGTCGATCAGCTTGCGCCCGCCAGCCTCGTCCATCTGCGTGAACGCCTTGATGTCGGCGCCTGCGCTGTAGAGGAAGGGATTGGAGGAGGCGATCACGAGCGCGCGGATTGGCGGATCGGCGGCCTTGACGTGCGTCCACACCCTGCCGAGGTCTTCGATCACCGCGGGGGCAATCGCATTCATTTGACCATTCGCCAGCCAGGCGATCGCGACCCCTCCATCGCCGCCGGCCCCCGGCGCGACCGCATCGCCGCCAGTCCCACCCGCCGCGGCCGCATGGTCCCCTGCCGGGATCGTCTGGAGCTTGACGATACCCTCGCCGGGCTGCTGCGGATCGGGCTGCGGGTAGGAGTAGAAGCCCTGCCCACGCTTCTGCCCGAGGCGGCCCTGTGCGACCAGGCGGCGAAGGATGGTGGGCGGGGCGAAGCGCTCGCCGTGGCGCTCCTGCGCGTTCTCCAAGCGCTCCAGGATCGTGTCGAGGCCCTCCACGTCGGCGCGCATGAAGGGCGGCATCAGCCCCCGCCGCGGGTCGAGGCCGGCACCCGCCATCAGCCCGAAGTCGATGTCGCGGTGGGTGGCGATGCCCTCCTCGAGCACCAGGCAGGCCTCGACGAATGTCTTCAGCGTGAGCAGCTCCACCAGCGCCGGCACGTCGGGCTCGCCGTCGCCCTCCAGGTTGGACTCGCCCTGCGGGTTGTAGAAGCCGTCGCCGCCGGTCTTGGCCCCGAGCTTGCCTTCGGCGACGAGCTTCTTCATCCCCTTCGACACGTAGAAGCGCTCGTCGCCGTAGGACTCGGCGAGGTGCTCGGCCACGTGCAGCACGGTGTCGAGCCCGAGCAGGTTGACGAGGAAGTAGGGGCCCATCGGCACCACGTTCGCCGCTCCCACGCCCTCGTCGATCAGCTTGATCGAGAGCTTCTGCTCCTCCTGCGCGCGCCAGATCTCCGAGGTGCCGGCGTTGAGGATGCGGTTGACCACGAAGCCCGGCACCTCCGCGCAGACGATCGGCTGCTTGCGGATGGCCTGCGCGAACGTCACCGCCGCGGTGATGGTCTGGAGGGAGGTTTCATCCCCTTCGATCACCTCGATCAACGGCAGCACGGAGGCGGGGTAGAAGTAATGGAAGCCCACCACCTTGTCGGGGCGCAGCGTGGCTTCGCCGATCTCGGTGATGGACAGCGAAGAGGTGTTGGAGGCGAGGATCGCGTGGCCGGGCGTGGCGGCGTCGAGCTCGGCGAACACCGCCTGCTTGATCTCCATCCGCTCGGGGACGGCCTCGATCACGAAGTCCACGTCGCCGAAGGACGCGTAGGAGGTGGTGCCCTCGATGCGGCCCACGATCGCGGCGATCTGCGCGTCGCCCTGCTCGGCGGTGAGCTTGCCGCGCTCGACCAGTTTGCCCACCTGCCCCGCGGTCACGTTGCGGGCCTCGTCGAGGCCGGCCTGCACGAGTTCCTCACTGATGTCCTTGAGCACGACCGGGAAGCCGGCGGCGGCGATCGTCTGCGCGATCTGCCCCCCCATCGTCCCCGCGCCCACCACCGCTGCCTTGAACACGAACATGCCGGCCTCCTGATCTTTCTGCTCTCGCTCGCTCGCTTGTGTGACGCGGGAGCCTAACCGACCCCACCGGCCAGAGCGCGGCGGTGCGTTGTTGGGGCGCGAGAGCCCAGCCAACCCCATCCCACCGAGCGCGGCAGCGCACCTCTTGACCCCTCGCCGGGTTTATACGGACGAGGGGGAATCTTCGCTACGAAAGGCCGGTGTGCACGATGACCAGACGAGCAACATTGACAGTCCTCGTCGCAGGGCTGGTGTCCTTGCTGGCGACCGTGGCCGCCCAGGCGGCGGTTTCGCCCGTGGCCCAACGGGCGGCGGTTTCCCTACCCGGCGTCTCGACCGGGGCAGCCACCAGCGTGAGCTACGGCTCGGTCACGCTGACCGGGGCGATCGACCCGCACGGGAGCAACACCTCCTATTACTTCCAGTACGGCCCCACCAGGGCGTTCGGCGCGCAGACGCCGCTGGCCGACGCCGGCGCGGGCACGAGCGCCGTGAAAGTGGCGGTGCCGGTGAGCGGGTTGCTGCCCGTCACGACCTACCACTACCGCCTGATCGCGGTCAACGCCGCGGGCGCATCGACGGGCGAGGACCGGGCCTTCACGACTGCCAAGGTGCCGCTCTCGCTGGCCATCACCGCCGGGCCCAACCCGACGATCTTCGGGGGCGTGGCCACGATTCAAGGCACGCTGTCGGGCACCGGCAACGGCAACGTGGCGGTGGTGCTGCAGGCCAACCCCTTCCCTTACACGCAGGGCTTCGCGACGGTGGGCAACCCCGAGCTGACGAGCGCCACCGGCGGCTTCTCGTTCCCGTTCGTGGGCCTCACCGCGGCGACGCAGTTCCGCGTGGTCACGACCGCCACCAAGCCGATCGTGGTCAGCCCGGTCGCGATCGAGGGCGTGGCCGTGAAGGTGGAAGCCCACGTGGGGCGCACACACAGGCGCCACCACGCGCGCATCTACGGCACCGTAAGCCCCGCGATCGACGGTATGGAAGTCGGGATCATGCACGTCGTCGGCGGTCACGAAGTGCTGGTGGCGGGCACCATCCTGCACCACCACAGCGCCACCAGCTCGCGCTTCAGCCGCGTGATCCGCGTCAAGCGGCGCGGGCTCTACCGCGTGTTCGTGAAGGTCACCAACGGAGCGCAGAGCTCCAACTACAGCCAGCCTCTCTTCATCCGCTGAGGCATCCTCTTCGGTAGGCAGCGGCGCATGCGCCGCTGCCCGGGAGGGCGCATGCGCCCTCCCGCGGGGGCGCGCATGCGCGCCCCCGAACAACATATGAGGAGCAGTCCTCTACGCGGCGACCGTCTCCGCTGCCTCGATCCGGCGCGGCAGCAGTGTCTCGCGGGCGATCACCAGGCGCTGGATCTGCGAGGTGCCCTCGTACAGCTGCATGATCTTGGCGTCGCGGAACAACTTCTCGACGGGGTAGTCCTTGATGAAGCCGTACCCGCCGTAGATCTGCACGGCGTCGGTGGCGACCTTCATCGCGGCGTCCGCGGCGAAGCGCTTGGCGTGCGAGGAGACCAGCGTGTTGCGTTCGCCGTTGTCGAGCATCGCCGCCGACTTCCACGTCAATAGGCGCGCCGCTTCGACGTCGGTGGCCATGTCGGCGATCAGGAACTGCACGCCCTGGTGCATCGCGATCGGCACGCCGAACTGGATGCGTTCCTTGGAGTACTCGGTGGCGAACTCGAACGCCGCGCGGGCGATCCCGGTCGCCATCGCCGCCACGCCGGGGCGGGTGCGGTCGAGCGTCATCATCGCCAGCTTGAAGCCCTTGTTTTCCTCGCCGAGGAGGTTCTCGGCGGGGACCTCCACGTCGTTGAAGGAGATCGTCGCGGTGTTGGAGGCGCGCTGGCCGAGCTTGTCCTCCTTCTTGTCGACCACCACGCCCCAGTCGCGCTCGACCACGAACGCGGAGATGCCGCGGTGGCCGGCCTCCTTGTCGGTCTTGGCGTAGACGGTGTAGTAGTCGGCATAGCCGCCGTTGGTGATGAAGCACTTGGAGCCGTTCAGCACGTACTTGTCGCCCTGTTTGACAGCGCTGGTGCGCATCCCCGACACGTCGCTGCCGGCGTCGGGCTCGGTCAGGCAGAACGACACCAGCTTCAGCTCCTCTGTGACGGCGCCCAGATACTTTTTCTTGATCTCCTCGCTGCCGCCCAGCACGATCGGCGCGGTTGCCAGGCCGTTACAGCCGAGCGTCGTCTGAATGCCAGAGCAGCCCCACGACAGCTCCTCCTCGATCAGGCAGCCGTCGAGGTAGCCCAGGCCGGGGCCGCCGTACTCCTCGGGGACGTGGGTGTTCATCAGCCCCACCTCCCACGCCTTCTGCAGAATCTCCTGCGGCCAGGTGCCATCCTTGTCGTACTCCCAGGCGACCGGGCGGATCTCCTTCTCAGCGAAGTCGTGCGCCAGCTCGCGCAGGTTCTTCTGCTCGTCGGTGAGCGTGAAATCAACCATGTTCTGTTCGTGGCTCCTCGGGCTGGCGCGGAGCGGGCCTCCCGGTGGGCGATCCGGTTCGCCGCGCAAAGTTAGATTGACTGGTCAGTCAACGCTGACAAGGGGGAGGGTAGCGAAGCGCGGGCCGGTGCGCCACAATTCCACGATGCAGGCGCTCTTCCCCGGCACGATGCACGCCTTCCCCGGCACGGTGCAGGCGCTCTTCCCCGGCACGATGCACGCCTTCCCCGGCACGGTGCAGGCGCTTTTCCCCGGCACGGTGCAGACGCTCCCCGGCACGGTGCAGGCGCTTTTCCCCGAGGTGCTGTTCGGCGCGATCGTCCTGTTTGTCGTGGTCGGCGTGCTGTCGATGCTCACCCGCCGCAGCCTCCACGATCAGGTCGGCCAGGATGGTCTGTTTACCGGCGAGAGCCACTCGCGCCTCCCGCGAGCGTCGCCGTCGCCCCCCGCGCCTGATGCGCCGCCATCGTTCGACCACATCGAGCGCGAGGCCGAAATCCGCCAGCTGCTCACCGCTCGCAGCGAACGGCAGGTGCGCCGGGGCGAGGCGCCGCTGGACATCGACGCGGAGATGGCCCGGATCGATGGAGGCGGACGGGATCCGAGCGCGGGCTCCCACGACCCCGCGCTGGCCGAGGAGGTGCGCCAGCTGGTGCGCGCCCGCAACGATCGACGTGCGCGCCAGGGCCTGGAGACGCTCGACGTCGAGGCCGAGGTGCAGCGCACGCTCGCCGAGCTCAGCCCCTGATGAAGAGGCTCGCCCTCGGGCTGAGCGGGCTTTGCTTGGCCCTCCCCGCCGCCGCAGCCTCTGCACCCGTTGCCCGCGCGGCCCAGCCCCGTCTTGCCCGGGCGGCCCGGGGGCCGACGGTGTACGGCGCGCTACAGAGCCTCCAGCGCAGTGGCAGCCTGAGCGCCGAAGCGTACGGCGAAGACGCCTCCACCTACACCGAAGCGCTGAGCACCGTCAAGCGGCTGAGCGGCACGCGCCGCTCCGAACTGGCGAGCGTGATCGCCAACGTGCAGCAGATCGCCGCCGCCGGCCAGCTGATCGCCTCGCGGCTGGGGGCGGTGATGTTGACGCTCGAAAGCAACGTCCAATGGTGGAGCCACCAGCCACTGCCGGCGGCCGACCAGCACGTGAGCGTCCCGGGCAGCCATCTTGTGTGGGAGTACTACCCCGGGCAGGGCATCGAGATCCAGTGGCTGGCGACCTTCGGCGAGGCCAACGGCTACTACGACACCGGGCACCAGAACACGCAGCTGCGCGAACTGCTCGACGAAGCGATCCCGCTCGCCACGCAGCGTGCGGGGGGCATCGCATGGGAGTACCTCTTCCACTTCGACGGCGGCGCACCCCCGTGGACCAGCGGGCTCTCGCAGGGCACCGCGCTGCAGGCGCTCTCCCGCGCATACTCGCGCCTGCACGAAGCTGCCTACCTGACGGCGGCCCAGCAGGCGCTCGGCATCTTCCAGACCCCACCCCCGGCGGGCGTGCGCGTGGCGACGCCAGTCGGCACGCTCTACGCGGAGTACAC
This sequence comes from uncultured Solirubrobacterales bacterium, assembly GCA_963833205.1. Lineage (GTDB taxonomy): Bacteria > Actinomycetota > Thermoleophilia > Solirubrobacterales > Solirubrobacteraceae > Palsa-744. The sequence continues at coordinate 158,664 of CAWHWZ010000002.1, forward strand.
CTACGCCCCCACCGACAGGATCCTCAACGGCTTCATTCAATCCCTCAACGGGCTCTACGAATACGCCAAGCTCACCGGCGACCCGCTGGGCCTGAAGCTGTTCGAAGCGGGGGACGCGGAGGCGCGCGCGATCACGCCCTCGTATGACACCGGCGCCTGGTCGAAGTACGACCAGTACTCCGAATCCAACCTCAACTACCACGAGCTGCTCGAGGAATTCCTGCAGAGCCTCTGCCAGCGTATTGATGGGGGCCCACCCACCCCACCCACCCCGCCGGCCGTGACCGCTCCGCCGCCCACACCGATCCCCGGGGATCAGATCTACTGCACCACCGCGCAGCGCTTCAACGCCGACCTGCACACCCCGCCGGCGATCGCCGTGCTGACGCGCAAATTGCCCGAGGCCGTGCGCGGCGGCGTGCAGATGTCGCTCTCGAAGATCGCCACCGTCCACCTCACGATCCGCGAGGGCGGGCGCGTGGTGTGGACCAACAGCGCGCTCGTCGCGGGCGGCAAGCCACGACTGCTGTGGGTCACACCGAGGAGGTCCGGCTCCTACTCGATCAGCATCACCGCGGTGGACCTCGCCGGCAATACCGCTAGTACAAGCGGCACGATCGCGCTCAGCGCCCCCACCAAGCGCCGCTGAACGCCTCCGTACAATCGGTGTGTGCCCAGCGAAGCGCGTATCCGTGGCGGCGCCAGAGACCCCGACTCCGCCCATCCAGGCGGCCCCGCGGGCTCGGGCATCGCCCACGTCTGGGGTGCCCTCGATCGCGACCGGCGCCTGGCGGCGATCGCCGCGATCGCGCTGTTCGTGACGATGTTCCTGCCGTGGTACCAGCAGAACGCGGTGGTTACCGCGGCGAAGAACCAACCGCTGGTCAGCCGCAACCTGAACGCCTTCGGCGTCTTCTCGTTCGTCGAGGCCGCCGTGCTGCTGGTGGCGGTGGCGGTGCTGGTGCTGCTGTACATGCGCGCCGATGGACGCCGCTTCCGGCTGCCGGGGGGCGACGGCGCGGTGGTGCTCGCCGCCGGCCTGTGGAGCGCGCTGCTGCTGATCCTGCGGCTGTTCGACAAGCCCGGGATCACCCAGCACGGGGTCGCCGCCAACGTCGGCATCCAGTGGGGGATCTTCTTCGCGCTCGCCGCCGCCGGCCTGCTCGCCTACACGGGCTCGCGGATGCGCGCCGGGCAGCGGCCCGAGCCGCCGCTGCTGCGCCGTGATCGACCTCCGCGCGACCCGCCGCCGGCCGAGCGATGGGACTCCAACCTGCCGGAACGTCAACCGGCTCGCGTCCAGGACCCGCCCCATCCACCCGAGCAGGAGCCGACGGTCGTCGTGCCTCGCAGGACACCGATCCCCGCGAAGCCGCGCACCCGCTACCCTCCGGCACCTGGCGAGGAGCAGCTCTCCTTCGAGGACCCACCCGACCTACCATTGCGATGACGATGCCCCCCGCCTCCCCCCCAGCCCCCGCCTCGGCCGCCGAGGTGGCAGAGGGCCTGACCGCGGTGGGGTACCTGCCGGCCGAGTCGACGGCACTGGTGGCCTACCTGGCGACGCGGCTGGGCAAGCCGGTGCTGGTGGAGGGCCCCGCCGGGGTTGGCAAGACCGAGCTGGCGAAGGCGCTGGCGCACTACCTGGGCCGCGAGCTGGTGCGGCTGCAGTGCTATGAGGGCCTCGACGAGGCGAAGGCGCTGTACGAGTGGAACTATCGCAAGCAGCTGCTGCGCATCCAGGCGCAGGGCGGCACGGCGGGGTGGGACGAGGTGCAGGAGGACATTTTCGGCGAGGAGTTCCTGCTGGCGCGGCCGCTGATGACCGCGATCGCCTCCGAGCAGCCGGTCGTTCTGCTGATCGACGAGATCGACAAGACCGACCAGGAGTTCGAGGCGATGCTGCTGGAGGTGCTCTCCGACTTTCAGATCTCGATCCCCGAGCTCGGCCGCGTCGAGTCGCGCACCCACCCGGTGGTGCTGCTCACCTCGAACAACTCGCGCGAGCTCACCGAGGCGCTCAAGCGCCGCTGCCTGTACCTGTGGCTGGACTACCCCTGCCTCGAGCACGAGCTGGCGATCGTGCGCCTGCACACGCCGGAGCTCTCCGAGACGGTCGCGCGCCGGCTGGTCGAGGTGGTGGGGATGGTGCGCGAGCTCGACCTCAAGAAGCCACCGTCGATCGCCGAGTCAATCGACTGGGCGCGGGCGCTGCTGCTGCTCGGCGCACAGGACATCGACTCCGACACGTTCATGGAAACGATGTCGGTAATCGTCAAGCACCGCACCGACATGGACGTGGTCGCCGAGCGCGTCGGCCTGAAGCTGGGGCGCGACGAGTCCGTCGCCGGCGCCGCCTGAGAGGCCTCCATGGCCCTATCCGGCCCGCCCGTCCCCCCCGACCGATCCGCCCCCACAGTGCCCGCAACCCCCACCGGCCCCTCCACGCCGCCCGAGGGCATCGCCGCGCGCCTGCTGGAGCTGGGCGAGGAGCTGCGCTCCGAGGGCGTGGCGCTCGGCACCTCCGAGCTGCTCGACGCCTTCGCGGTGCTGCGCGAGATCGAGTGGACCGCGCAGCAGGATTTCCGCGAGGCGCTCGCGGCAACTCTCGCCAAGAGCCAGGACGACCGGCGGATCTTCGAGCTGGTGTTCGAGCGCTTCTTCTTCCGCGCGGTCGAGCTGGCGGCCGTGCGCGAGGGGGTACGCGAGGACGGCGCCCACCAGCTGCGCGACGACGGCGAGCTCGACCTCGAAGAGCTCTCCGAGCTGCAGCTCGACGAGCTGCGACGCCAGATCGCGGCCGCCCTGCGCGACGGCGACGACGGCGCGATGCGCGACCTCGCGCGGATGGCGATCGCGGCGCTCGCTCGGCGCGACGGGGGCTCGGGCGTGATCGGGGTGGACGTGCAGCGCATCCGCCGCGCGCTCGGCCTGCGCGCCGAGCCCCAGCCGGAGCTGCCCGAGGAGGACCCCCGCCGCGAGGGCCTGCCGCGCGCCGCGCTGCGCCGCTTCGAGGCGATGCTGCGCCGGGAGCTGGAGCGCGCGCAGGTGCAGCGCACCGGCACCCTCCCTCCCGCGCGCCCGCTCGGGGAGCTCGACCGCGCGCTGCCCTCCGGCCCGCTGGCCGACCTCGCCGCGGTGCACCGCGTGGTGGCGCAGCTGCGCCGGCGCCTGGCCACGCAGGGCCACCAGGCCCGCGGGCACCGCCACCACGCGCACGTGGACGTGCGCCGCACGATGCGCGCCTCGCTGCAGACCGGCGGCGTGCCGGTGGTGCTCAAGTACCGCCCCCGCCGCCCGCGCCGTCCGGAGGTGTACGTGCTGTGCGACGTCTCGACCTCCGTCACCTCCGCCTCGGTGTTCTTCCTCTCGGTGCTGCACGCGCTGCACGACTCCTTCCGCAAGATGCGCTCGTTCGTGTTCATCGAGCGCATCTCCGAGGTCACCGACATCTTCGAACGCGAGCGCGACTTCAAGGCGGTCAACGAGCGGATCGCCTCCGACGCCGGCGTCGCCGACATCTCCGGCTACACCGACTACGGGCGCGTGTGGTCGGAGCTGCTGGAGCAGATCGGCGACGATCTCAACCCGCGCGCCACGGTGATCGTGCTCGGCGACGCCCGCACCAACGGCCGCCCGCCCCGCGCCGACGCCTTCGCGACGATCGCCGCGCGGGCGGGGCGCACCTTCTGGCTGAACCCCGAGCCGCGCCTGTACTGGAACTACGGCGACTCCGTGATCGCCGCCTACGAGCAGCACTGCACCGCGTTTGAGTGCTGGACCACGGCGCAGCTGGAGGACTTCGTGCGGGCCTTGACGCGGCCGGAGCTGGCGGCGGGGACGGGGCGGTGAGCCGCAACGCGCGGCGCTCGCCGTGTTCGGTGGAAGACAAATCCAACGCCATTCAGGAACTGCACAGAGGCGCCTACCAGACCGTCACAACTCCATACATCGCAAGCGCCGGGTCACGGGTGACGATCGGCAGCCGCTCGCTGAGCGCCTGCGAGACGAGGAGCCGGTCGAATGGGTCGCGGTGAGAGCTCCCACCCACCTTGATGAACGGAAGCGCCTGCAGTCGTGCGGCGTGCGCCCATGCGATGGCAAGCACTCCGAAGCCGTCCTTGCTCGCCTGCTGTGGCCAATCCTCGTCGATCGGCAGCTTGCCGATCGACCGCTTGACGGCGATCTCGACAAGCGTGCCGGCCCCGATGAGGGGATCGTCCGCTGTCGCGATCGCCTCGCAAGCCGTCGTCGACAGGCGCCGATCGCCACCCAGCCACCAGAGCAGTGCATGCGCGTCGAGTAGCAGACGCATTACTCGGTGATGCCCAGCGTGTGCGCGATGTCCTCGGGCCAGACGTCGAAGTCATCGGGCACCCGCACACGACCGCGCATCCGTCCGGGTTGCCGCTTGGCGCCGCCTTCGTCAGGGGGGATGGCAACCAGGCGGGCCACCGGCTTGGGGCCGCGGCGCAGGACAACCTCCTCGCCCTCCTCGGCCAGATGTACCAGCTTCGAGAGGTGGGTCTTGGCTTCGCCGATGCTGTAGGTGGTGGACACGAGGCGGAGAGTAGCAAAGTTGGTCAAGTTGGTCAACCACCCGCGAGGTAGACCCCCACGGCGCTCCGATGTACTACACACACGTAGGGTCATCTCGGCACCCGCACGCCCCGCGCTAGGCTGTGCCAAGAACAGACAACACCAGGGGGGCTGGCGGGAAGGCCGGCTGAGATGGCGCCAACCACGGACCCGGCGCCGACCCTTCGAACCTGTGGGGTAATGCCCGCGGAGGGAGTGGCGTGAGTGTCGATAGGACTCAGAGCCGAACCGCAGCCGCTTGATAGGGCTGGGCTGCCGGACGCCATCGCGGTCAGCGGCGTGTGCCGCGTATACCCAGCGCGCGATAGAGGCGGGCCCAGCCCCCACCTGCCCGGGGCCCGTCAACCCGGAGCCCACCCACCTCTGGGCGGGGCGGTGCCGGCGCTCGCCGATGTGTCGCTGCACGCCGCGGCAGGCGAGCTGGTGGCGGTTGTCGGTCCCAGCGGCTGCGGCAAGACCACGCTGCTGGAGCTGATCTGCGGATTGCAGCAGCCGGACGCGGGCAGCGTGCGCAGCGCGCCGGCCGCGCTGATGCCTCAGCACGACCTGCTGCTGCCGTGGCTGAGCGCGGTCGACAACGCGGCGCTGGCGCTGCGGATCGCGCGACGGACGCGTGCACAGGCGCGCGCGCGCGCGCGAGCGATGTTCGCGGAGCTTGGCCTGGACGGCTTCGAGGCGGCGCGCCCGTATGAACTCTCGGGCGGGATGCGCCAGCGCGTGGCGTTCGTGCGCACACTGCTGTCCGGCAAGCCTGTCCTGTGCCTCGACGAGCCGTTCGGCGCACTGGACGCGATCACGCGCGCGGAGATGCAGGGGTGGTTGGCGCGGGCGCTCCAGCAGGAGCCACGCACCGTGGTGCTGGTGACGCACGACGTCGAGGAGGCGGTGCTGCTGGCCGATCGCGTGGTGGTGCTCTCCTCCCGTCCCGGCCGCGCGATCGGGGAGCTCGAGATCGTGCTGCCGCGCCCCCGCGCGCGCACCGACGCGGCGGTGACGGCGCTACGCGAGCAGGCGCTGATCGCGTTGGGGCTGGGGGCTCAGTGAGGCGCCATGCCACCCACCTCTTCCCCCCCCTCCTGCTCGCCGCGGCGGCGCTGGGCGCGTGGGAGCTGTATGTGGAGCTCGGCGGTGTTGACCCGGCGGTGCTGCCGGCCCCCCATGAAGTGGCGGCCGCCCTATGGAATAACGCCGGGTTGTTGTGGCAGAACTTCAAGATCACCGCCGAGGAGGTCGTGCTCGGCCTCGGCCTGGCGCTGCTCGCCGGCTTCGCGCTGGCGGTGGCGATCCACTTCTCGGAGTGGCTGCGCCGCGCCGCCTACCCGCACGCGGTCGGCTCGCAGGCGGTGCCGATCGCGGTGATCGCCGCGCCGCTGGTGTTCTGGTGGGGCTTTGGCATCTTCCCGAAGCTGGTGGTGATCGCCCTGATCTGTTTCTTCCCGGTGGCGGTGACCACGGTGGACGGCCTCTCCTCGGTGGACCCCGACCAGCTGAAGCTGCTGCGCACGCTCGACGCCTCGCGCTGGCAGGCGTTCCGCTTCGCCGAGCTGCCGGCCGCACTGCCGGCGGCGCTGAGCGGCGCGCGGATCGCGCTGGCGGTGGGGGTGATCGGCGCCTTCATCGCCGAGACCTCGACCGCCACCACCGGCCCCTACTCGGGCCTCGGGCGGGAGATCATGAGCGACCTCAACAGCCTGCAGACGCCGCGCGAGTACGCCGCCACGGCGGTGTTGTTTGTGTTTGCGATCGCCTGTTTTCACACGCTGACGCTCGCCGAGCGCAGGCTTGCCCCTTGGACCAATCGACCGACAGGAGAATCACGTTGAAACGATCGCTGTTTGCTGCCCTCGCCTGCTGCGCTGTCGCAATGACCGCCTGCGGCACCGCGCAGAACGTGACGACGGCGCCGGCGGGTGCGAAGCGCTTCACGGTGATGCTCGACTGGTTCCCGAACGCCGACCACGCGCCGCTGTACGCGGCGATCGCGCACCGTGACTTCCGCGCAGTGGGCCTAAACGTGGTGCCGGTGACCCCCTCCGAATCGGCCGAACCGCTGAAGCTGCTCGCCGCGGGCAGGGTCGACATGGCGATCTCCTACGAGCCGGAGCTGCTGCTGGCACGCGATCAGGGCCTGAAACTGGTGTCGATCGGCGCGCTGGTGCAGCGCCCGCTGACCTCGATCATCGCGCCGGCGAGCGCGCACATCCGGAGCGTCGCCGACCTAGCGGGCAAGAAGGTCGGCACCGCCGGCATCCCCTACCAGGCGGCGGAGCTGAGCGCGGCCCTGCGCCACGCGGGCGTGAACCCGTCGAAGGTGCAGGAAGTGAACGTCGGCTTCAACCTCGTGCCGGCCATGCTCTCGCACGAGGTTGGCGCGACGCTCGGCGGCTTCTGGAATTACGAGGCGATCCAGTTGCAGCTCAAGCACAAGCACCCGACCGTGATCCCGATCGACCAGGCGGGGGTGCCCAACTACGACGAACTGGTGCTGGTGGTGCGCAGCGAACAGGCCCACCACGACGGCGTCGACCTGCGCGCCTTCATGCAGGCCCTGACCCGCGGCGAGCGCGCCGTACGCGCCGACCCCAAGGCGGCGGCGAAGCTGATCATGGCCGCCAACCCCAGCCTCGAAGAAAAGCTGCAGGTCGAGTCGATCGAACGGACGCTACCGGCCGCGCAGCCGAGCGAAGGCAGGCCCTACGGCTACCAGGACGCCAACCAGTGGGCCGCGTTCGGTGCGTGGATGCACAGCAGGGGCCTGCTCAAGAGCAATCCGAACGCGACGGGTTTCCCGCCGTTCACGAACGAGTTCCTGCCCGGGGAAGGGATTTGAGCGCACCCGCGCGAGTGTCCCGTCCCAAGTCGTGAGTAGCCTCGGCGACTACCATGCAAACCGTGAGCAGACAGGCCCATGTAACGCTCAGCGGCGACATCGCCGGGGAGTACGTGGTCGAGGACCGGGGACCCGATGGGCGCCTCGTGCTCGTACCCGACACGTCCGCGGAGGCGATCCGTACGCGCGGGGGCGCTACCCGCCTTACCGCGCAGGAATGGCAGAACTTCCTCTCCGAGTACGGGCCTCACATGCTCCCTCCAGACGACGAGGGATAGTCCGTGCCTGACACTCCGCGTGCCCTCCCGGTCCGATTCGATGACGATGCCTGGAAGGAGGATCTTGCTCGTACAAGCAGCGCCGGTCGTGCCGCAGCCGAGAGCGCTCGACGTGACTACGAGCAAAACGGGGTCCCACTCGATCAGCTCCGCCAAGTCCACGAAGATGGCCCTGACGGGACAGTCTTGCCCCACTGCACCAAAGGTTTACCTGCCGCCGACCGCCGGGCGATTCGGAATCGTCTTTGAAGTCGTGCGGACGGCGCGCGGATTGCGACTCGAACACATCGCCTTCGGTGTTCGCCATCACCCGCGAGGATCAAACGCTCCGACCGTCTACCAGATGCCCACAAACGGCTGCACAGCTGAGCAGATCCCCTCCCGCCCGTACACTGCGCAGCGATGAGCACGACGACCCCCGACACACCCCCCCTCCGCACCCGCCCCGCGTGGGCGGCGCTCGCCGCGCACTACGAGACGATCAAGGGGACGCACCTGCGCGAGCTGTTCGCCGCGGACCCGGGGCGCGGGGAGCGGATGACGGCCGAGGGCGCCGGGCTGTACCTGGACTACTCCAAGAACCGCATCACCGACGAGACCCTCGGGCTACTGGTGAAGCTAGCCGAGCAGTCGGGCGTGGCCGCGCGCATGGAGGCGATGTTCAAGGGCGAGCGGATCAACGTGTCGGAGGACCGGGCGGTGCTGCACGTCGCGCTGCGGATGCCGAAGAGCGCCTCGCTGATCGTCGAGGGCGTCGACGTGGTCAGGCAGGTGCACGAGGTGCTGGAGCGGATGGCGACCTTCGCCACGCGCGTGCGCACGGGCGAGTGGAGGGGCCACACCGGGAGGGCGATCCGCAACGTCGTGAACATCGGCATCGGCGGCTCGGACCTCGGCCCGGTGATGGCGTATGAGGCGCTGCGCCACTACTCCAAGCGCGAGATGACGTTCCGCTTCGTCTCGAACGTGGACGCGACCGACTTCGTCGAGGCCACGCGCGACCTGGACCCGGCGGAGACGCTGTTCGTGGTCAGCTCGAAGACGTTCACGACGGTGGAGACGATGACCAACGCGCGCTCGGCCCGGGAGTGGCTGCTGGCGGGATTGGCGTCGGGTACAGGGCCGAGAACGGATCCGGGACAGGGTCGGAGTCACGAGGAGGAAGCGATCGCAAAGCACTTCGTCGCGGTCTCAACCAACGCGGAGCTGGTCGGGCAGTTCGGGATCGACACCGCGAACATGTTCGGCTTCTGGGACTGGGTCGGGGGCCGCTACTCGATGGACTCGGCGATCGGGCTCTCGACCATGCTCGCGATCGGCCCCGAGCATTTCACCGAGCTGCTGGGGGGCTTCCACGCGATCGACGAGCACTTCCGCACCGCCCCCTTCGCCCAGAACCTGCCCGTGCTGATGGGCCTGCTGTCAATCTGGTACAGCAACTTCTTCGGCGCCGAGACGCATGGGGTGATGCCCTACGAGCAGTACCTGAAGCGCTTCCCCGCCTACCTCCAACAGCTGACGATGGAGTCAAACGGCAAGCAGGTGACGCTTGCGGGCGCGGAGGTGGATTACCAGACCGGCGCGGTGTACTGGGGCGAGCCGGGCACCAACGGGCAGCACAGCTTCTACCAGCTGCTGCACCAGGGCACGAAGCTCATCCCCGTCGATCTGATCGGCTTCGCCCAGAGCAACAACCCGCTCGGCGAGCACCACGACCTGTTGATGTCAAACGTGTTCGCCCAGGCGCAGGCGCTGGCGTTCGGCAGGACCGCCGATGAGGTGCGCGCGGAGGGCACGCCCGAGGCGATCGTCCCCCACCGCACGATGCCCGGCAACCGCCCGACCAACACGATTCTCGCCGAGCGCCTGGACCCCCACACGCTCGGCGCGCTCATCGCCCTGTATGAGCACAGCGTCTTTACCCAGGGCGCGATCTGGGACATCGACTCCTTCGACCAGTGGGGCGTGGAGCTCGGCAAGGAGCTCGCCAAGAGGATCGTGCCCGAGCTGCAGAGCGAGGCCGAGCCGCAGCTAGGCCACGACAGCTCGACCAACGCGTTGATCCGCCGCTACCGAGCGTGGCGGTAGCCGTTTCTACAGGTAGGTGACCTCGACCCCGAGCCGCTCATACGTTGCGGTGACCCGGGGTGGTGGTGGTCATGGTATGAAATATACCATCTCGCTAGCCGCCCAAAATGAACCGCTCGACCGCGTTGGCGAAGCCCTCCTGCTCGTTGGAGGTGCTCACCAGCCGCGCCGCGCGCTGCACCTCCGGGGCGGCGTTGCCGACCGCGATCGGCAGGCCGGACGTCGCGAACATCGAGACGTCGTTGCCGGCGTCCCCGATCGTCGCGATCGCCTCCGTCGGGATTCCGTAGCGGGCCGCGAGAAAGCGCACGACGCTGCCCTTGTTGGCCTCGGGGTGGGTGACGTCGAGGTAGTAAGGCTGGGAGCGGCTCGCCGCCAGGCGCTCGCCGAAGCGCTCGGCGGCGGCCGCCGCGGCGCGCGCGACGGCGTCGTGGTCGTCGCTCACGCCGACGATCTTGGCCACCCCGTCGTGCAGCCCCTCGAAGCTCTCAACCAGCGTGGGGGCGAACTGCACCGTGTGGCTTTCGTGCTCGACTCGCGGGCCGTGCAGGTCGCGCACGTACCACTCCTCGCCGCGGTACACCCACGCGCTGAGCGAGCGCGACTCCAGCAGCGAGACCACCGCGCCGACCAGCTCGCCGGGAATCGTGCGCTGTTCGATCACCGTCAGGTCGGGCTCGACCATCGCGCCGCCGTTGAACGCCCCCAGCGGCTTGCTCAGCTGCAGGGGCTCGACGAACATCCGCAGGCCGCGCGGCGGGCGGGAGCTCGTCAGCGCGAACATGATGCCGGCCTCACGCAGGCGCCTAACGGCCTCGATCGCCCGCTGCGTCAACTCCTTCGCCTGCGTGACGAGTGTGCCGTCGACGTCGGAGAGCAGCAGCCTAATTGCCGGCGCGGCGCTAGTCTGCTGCTCGTCGATCGGCTCCATCGCGCACCGCATGATGCCGATTTCCCGCGCGTGGCTCACGCCAGCGCAACGACACCCTTGATCACCAGGTAGATCCCGAGCGCAGCGAGCACCCCCGCGATCAGCACGCGCGCGTTGGTGCGCATCCACGCGTCGAGGCGGGCGATCGCCGATTTGGTCTCCTCGGGGCGGAACGACAGCAGCGCGAGCGGGACGATCGCCGGCGAGAGCATCAGTACGTTGAACAGCAGGATCGCGAACACCTGCTCCTCTTTGGAGACTTCGGCCACGACGATTTCCTTCATCGCCGCGATGTACCTGACGCTCGGGAAGTTCAGCACCACGCCGGCGAAGAAGGCGAGCGAGACCCGCCCCGACGAAAGCCGCTCGGTCAACGACGGCTTGCTCGGCTTACCGGTATCGGGGGCAGGCTTGGCGGCGGCCCTGCGCGCTTTGAAGCGGTCCACCCGCCCGGTGCCCTTCAGGAACGCCCCAGCCAGCAGCAAACCGCCGACCACCAGGTCGAACACCGGTCGCGACTGGGAGGAGCTCCCGCCGAACGCATCGGCATCGCTGGCGACGGTCACAACACCGATGCCAAGACCCACGCTCCAGGTAAAGGCACCTGCGAAGTAGGCACCAAGCATCCGTTTCGGGTGCTCGGAGGCCAGCGTGAGCAGCACCACCGCGAGCAGCACAGGGTTCAGCGCGCAGCTCGCGCCGAGCAGGGCGACGTTGACGATCATGGTGATGATCTCCCGCCCCGCATCCAGCGAGAAGTTTCGCGGTTTGGGAGATTAGCGGCGGTCACCCCCGCCGGGTGATTGGTGGGCGGATTGGCGGGCGGCCGGGGACATCAGCGACACGACGGTACGGAGAGCGGCGGTGCGACCGTTCCGAGAGGCGACGGCGCGGCGGCAGGAGCGCCCCCGAGGTCCTAACCTGTGGCCGATGACGCGCATCGGTCTGCTCACTGGCGGCGGGGACTGCCCCGGACTGAACGCCGTGATCCGCGCCGCGGTGCGCAGCGGGTTGGCGCGCGGCGAGCACAGCTTCGTGGGGTTCCGCCACGGCTGGGCCGGGGTGCTGCGGGACGAGGCGGTCGAGCTCGACCTGCAGAGCACGGTCGGCATCCTGCCCCGCGGCGGCACGATCCTCGGCACCTCGCGCACCAACCCGTTCGCCGACGGGATGGGCGGCCTCGAGGCGATCCGCGCCACGCTGGAGCGCCGCGGCGTCGACGCGCTGATCCCGATCGGCGGCGAGGACACGCTCGGCGTGGCGCTGCTGCTGCACGAAGAGGGCATCCCGATCGTGGGGGTGCCGAAGACGATCGACAACGACCTCGGCGGCACCGACGTCACATTCGGCTTCGACACCGCCGTGCAGATCGTCACCGACGCGATCGACCGCCTGCACACCACCGCCGAGTCGCACAACCGCGTGATGGTGGTCGAGGTGATGGGTCGCAACGCCGGCTGGATCGCCACACACGCGGGGATCGCCGGCGGCGCCGACGCGATCCTCGTGCCCGAGCGCCCGTTCGACGTCGAAGAGGTGTGCGCGCACCTGCGCCGCCGCCACCAGCGCGGGCGCTCCTTCTCGATCGTGGTCGTCTCCGAGGGCGCGACCCCGCGCGAGGGGACGATGCAGACCGCGCAGGGCGCGACCCCACGCGAGAGGACGATGCAGACCGCGCAGGGCGCCGCCACCGACGCCTTTGGGCACGCCCGGCTTGGCGGGATCGGCGTCACGCTCGAGCGCGAGATCGAGCAGCGCACCGGCTATGAGACGCGCGTGACGATCCTCGGCCACGTGCAGCGCGGCGGCACCCCCACCGCCTTCGACCGCGTGCTCGCCACCCGCTTTGGCGTCGCCGCGATGTACGCCGTCGCCAGCGGCCACTTCGGCAAGATGGTCGCACTGCACGGCGCGCGGATCGCCGAGGTCGACCTCGCGCAGGCGCTGGCGGCCCCGAAGCTGCTCGACCCCGAGCTGTACGCCACGGCGGAGCTGTTCTTCGGCTGAGGCCGAAGGATTGAACATGCTTTCAAAGCCCCAACCCTTCATAAAATGAAGGGTTGGAGGCCCGAAAAGTACATGCAAACCTCGGCGACCGGGTGGGGAGGACATGTTTTTTCAACGCCCTAACACTTCACAAAATGAAGGGTTGGAGGCCGAAAAGTACACGCAAAGCTCAGCGAACGGGCGGGGAGGACATGTTTTTTCAACGCCCCAACACTTCACAAAATGAAGGGTTTGTGCCTTGAAAAGTAGATATACAACCACCCGCGGCTAGACGGCCGGCATGCGCGCGATGGTGTTCGAAGAGGTCGGGCAGCCGCTGCGGGCGATCGAGCGCCCGATCCCCGCGCCCGCGCCCGGCCAGCTGCTGCTGCGGGTGCACGCCTGCGGGGTGTGCCGCACCGACCTGCACCTGCTCGACGGCGAGGTGCCGATCGCTTCGCCGCCCCGGATCCTCGGCCACCAGATCGTCGCCACTGTGGAGTCCGACGGGCGGCGCGTCGGCGTCCCCTGGCTGGGGTGGACCTGCGGAGAGTGCGCCTACTGCCGCTCGGGCCGCGAGAACCTCTGCCCGCTGGCGCGCTTCACCGGGCGCGACATCGACGGCGGCATGGCCGAGTACGCGCTCGCCGACGAGCGCTTCTGCTTCGAGATCCCGCCCGGCTATCCCGACACGCTGGCCGCCCCGCTGTTGTGCGCGGGGCTGATCGGGTATCGCGCGCTGCGGATGGCCGGCCGGGCGCGGCGCCTTGGCCTGTACGGCTTCGGCGCCGCCGCCCACATCCTCGCCCAGGTCGCGCTGTGGCAGGGTCGGCGCGTGTTCGCCTTCACGCGCCCCGGCGACATCCCAGCGCAAACCTTCGCGCTGGAGCTGGGCGCCGAGTGGGCCGGGGACTCCAAACAATCTCCCCCCGAGCCACTGGACGCCGCGATCGTGTTCGCCCCCGACGGCGCGCTCGTCCCCCTCGCGCTGCGCGCCCTCGCCCCCGGCGGAACGGTCGTTTGCGGCGGCATCCACATGAGCGACATCCCCGCCATTCCCTACGCCGACCTGTGGCAGGAGCGCGCGATCCGCTCGGTCGCCAACCTGACCCGCCGCGACGCCGAGGAGTTCCTCGCGCTCGCCCCCCGCGTCCCGATCAAGACCCAGGTCACCGCCTACCCGCTGGAGGACGCCAACGGCGCCCTGGGCGACCTGCGCGCGGGGCGCTTCACGGGGGCGGCGGTGCTGACGGTGTGAGGCTCGGTGATATCCGGCTACCGAGTCGCCGCTCGTGGAAGCTGGGTAGTCACAGCCCGCTCACGCGCTCATCAAGTGCATCGCCGCCAGCCCCGCCCACTCCTCGTAGGGAGCGAAGAACGCGCGCACCTCGTCCTCCCGTGCACGCGCGTGGGTGTTGCCACCGCTTAGCGCGCGGCCCACCAGCTTCAGTAGGCCGACGTCGCCCGCCGGCACCTGGTCGTGGCGACCCTGGCCATGCAGCGCCAGCATCTCCACCGTCCACGGCCCGATGCCCGGGATCGCACGCAGCCGCCGCCACGTCCGCTCGTGATCGGGGGAGCGCAGGTCGATCCGCCCCCGCGCGACTTCGCGGGCCACGCGCACCAGCGTGCGTGCCCGCGCGCCGCCCAGGTCGAGCGATTGCAGCAGCGCCGGCGCCACCCCCGCGAGCGCCGCCGGGGTCGGCACGTCGCGCAGGTCCCCTCCGCTGCGCCCCAGCCGCCACACAATCCGCCGCTCGATCGCCGCGGCGCGCTCGAACTCGATCAGCTGCTCACACACCGCCCACGCGAGCGCCTCCCACGGCTCGGGGCGCCGGCGTACCCGCAGCCACGGCCGGCGGCGCAGCGACTCTCCGATCAGCAGGTCGCGCGCAAAGCGGGTGTGGAACGCGCGCAGGTCCTCGTCCACCCCGAGCGCGAAGCGCATCCGCGCGATCCCATGCTCGGCCGCCTCACCAGTGGAGGCGTGCGCGTCGAACACCACCCGGTCGGCGGCCGGCTGCGCGACGCGCACCACCACCGGCTGCTCGCCGTGGTGCAGCAGCCGTTCGAGCACGCCCCCACGGTGGCGCAGCACCCCATCCATGCCGCCGTGCGCCGGCAGGCGGAACGGCCACGGGGGCCGCACCTCGACAACGCTAGTTGCGGCCACCGAGCAGGTGCACGTCGACGAGCAGCGAGCGGCTGCCGACGATCTGGACGAGCTCGCCCATACCGCGTGAGCCGCGGCCGCGCCGTGCGCTCGCTCGCATGAGCTCGCGGCGCTGTTGACGTCGGTGGGCAAGCCCCACCATCGCCGCGCCCGCGACAAAGCTGCCGGCAGCCACAGCCGCGGCCTGCACGGCCGGCACCACCGCACGGGCTTCCGAGCGCTCAGGAAGCGGCCGAGCCGAAGACGCCACCACGACGGCATCCACTTCCTCGGTATCGCCACCGACAGATCGGGGCACGTCGGGCTGGAGCGAGTCGCTCACCAGCCGAAGTGTACGGAGCGCCTCGGACCCTACACCGAGGCCAGCGCCACATCGGCGGGAGGGGCCTCCGTGGGCACGGCGTCAAAGAGCCGTTCGTACACGCGGTAGCGGCGCTTGATCTCGCCGCCCATCCCCTCCATCGCGCGGTTCATCGGCTTGTTGACCTCGAGAATCCAACCCATCTCCCCACCCTTCTGCGGCGTGCGTTCGGCGGCGTCGAAGTGCATCTGATAGAAGCGCGCCGCGACGCCGGTGTGCTGGTACTCGGGCTTCACCCCCAGCGCGAACACGCGCACCGCGTCGATCTTGCGTTTCTCGCGCAGCGCGGTGATCCAGCCGAAGGGCAGCAGCCGCCCATTGAGCTTCGCCAGCACCTGGTTGAAGTCGGGCAGCGTCAACGCGGCTCCCACCACCTCACCGGTGTCCCGTTTTTCGGCGACCATCGCCCAGTTCTCGTCGAGCACCGGTTTGAGGTCCTTGGCCATGTGGCGGACCTCCTCCTCGTTGAGCGGCACCGAGGCCCAGTTGTTCTCCCAGGCGGCGTTGTAGACCTCCAGGAACCTGGTGACCTCCGCGTGCAGGTCCTTCTTGCGGAAGTTGCGGCAGACGATCCCGTGCTCGGACTCGAGCTTGTCGGCGGCCTCCCAGATCGCGGGGTGCACCTTCTCGCGCTTGTCCACGTACAGGCTCCACATGTACAGGTCCATCGCCTTCGCGATGCCGATGTCCTGCTCGAAAAGGCGCTGGTAATAGGGGTGGTGCCAGGGGCAGAGGATGATCGGCGGATACTCGTGGCCCTCGACCAGCAGGCCGATCTCGTCGTTGGTGGTGAAGTCCATCGGCCCCACCATCCGGTCGCGACCGCGCTCGCGCAGCCACGCCTCGGCGGCGCCCAGCAGCGCGCGCGCGGCCTCAGGATCGTCCTCGCACTCAAACCAACCAAACAGGCCCCAAGCGTTGTTCTGGAACTCGTTGAAGTTGCGATCGATATGCGCGCTGATACGGCCGACGGCGCGCCCGTCGTGCCACGCCAGGAAGTATTGGGCTTCGGCGTGCCTGAAGAAGGGGTTCTTCTGCTGGTTGAGCCGGTTCTTCAGGTCCATCAAGAGCGGCGCCACCCAGTTGGGCTCGTTACGATAGAGCCGCCACGGCAGCTTGATGAACGTGTTCAGCTCGCGCTTGGAAGTTACGGGCCGGATCTCGACTGCCATCGGCGCCAACCCTACATGCATCCCTCCATCGACGACTCGCAGACACCCGCCGACGAACTGCGGGCCGTACCGGACGACGGCGGCGCACCTCCCCGGGATGCTCAAGGTGATGCCTCCGCCCCCCGCGACGTGTTCGCCAAGGCCCGCCACCACGAGCGCGCCGAGATCCTCGCCGCCGGTCGCGAGGCCGGCATCCTCCCCTACTTCCACGTACTCACCTCCCCTGCGATGCCGGTGGTGGAGATGGAGGGCGCGCAGCGGATCATGCTGGGCTCCAACAACTACCTCGGCCTCACCGGCGACGAGCGCGTGCTGGCGGGTGCACAGGAGGCGCTGCACCGTTATGGCACCGGCCTCACCGGCAGCCGCCCGCTGAACGGCACGACGCCGCTGCACCTCGAACTGGAGGCCGAGATCGCCGAGTGGATGGGCAGCGAGGACGCGCTCGTGTTCACCACCGGCCACCAGGCCAACCTCGGCACGCTCGGCACGATCCTCGGAGTCGGCGACACCGTGATCGCGGACTCCGGCGACCACGCCTCGATCCTCGACGGCTGTCTGCTTTCGCGCGCGAAGCTGCGCCCCTTCCGCCACAACCGCCTGGAGAAGCTCGAGAAGATGCTCGGGCGCGCGCAGGGCGACGGCGGCGGCGTGCTGGTCGTCGTCGACGGCGTGTTCTCAATGGAGGGCGACATCGCCCCCCTGAGCGACATCTGCGAGCTATGCCAACGCCACGGCGCGCGGCTGATGGTGGACGAGGCGCACGGCGCCGGGGTGCTGGGCGCGCGCGGCGCCGGCACCGCCGAGCTGCTGGGGCTGGAGGATCGCGTGGACCTGCGCGTGGGCACCTTCTCGAAGTCGCTGGCCTCCTGCGGCGGCTTCGTTGCCGGCCCAGCCGACGTGCTGGAGTACCTGCGCTACTACTCGCGCGCCTTCATCTTCACCGCCTCCGCCGTCCCGGCCGCGCTCGGCGCCGCGCTGGCCGCATTGCGCGTGCTGCGCTCACCCGACGGCACGGCGCTGCTGGCGAGGGTGCTCGACAACGCCTGGCGCCTGCGCGACGGTTTGGAGCAGCTGGGCTTCGCCGTGGTGGCACCGCAGCCGCTGCCCGAACGCCCCTCGGTCGTGGCGTCGCCCGGGGTACGCGCCGACGCCAGCGGCGCCCCGACGATCGTCACCCCGATCGTGCCGGTGCTCGTGGGCGACGACTGGAAGGCGGCGCTTTTGTGGCGCGCGCTGTACGACGCGGGCGTGTTCGTCAACACCGCCCTGCACCCAGCAGTGCCCCCCGGCGGGGCATTGTTGCGCACCAGCGTGATGGCCACCCACGATGAGGCGGTGATCGACCGCGCGCTCGACGCCTTCGCGCGGGTCAAGCGGAAGTTCGAGGCCGAGCACGGGCCGCTGCCGGGTCCGGGAAGCGATTGAACAATCCTCACGGAGACCGTGAGGAAAGAAAAAGGTCGCTTTTAGCGCACGATCTGCATGAAAAGTATTGACCGCGGCCCCTCGCTGGCGTAGCTTGATAGGGCGCTTTGCATCAACGCTCGGAACTCGCTCCGTGTCGCCGGTAGAGGGGTGCCGCGGACAGGTGGGATGTCCAGGAGCAAGCAATGAGCAACTGCTGCAGGCGCGCTACTCGTTAAAAATCAAGCAAGTATGTTGTGCGTCGCGGTGGACCCTCCGTGGCGGACAACGGGGAGTGAGATCCAATGAGCGCGACAGCGACGCTAGCCCCTGCCGGCCCTCAATACATGCGTGCACTGGAGCGCGCCAACAAGGTGCGCCTCGCTCGCGCCGACCTCAAGCGACGAATCGCCACCGGGGAACTCCCGGCCGCCGAGGTGATCCTCCGGTGCCCCTGGGAGGCCCACAGCATGACGGTCGCGGACCTGCTGATGAGCCAGCGTCGCTGGGGCGAGAGCCGCTGCCGCAAGCTGCTCGCGCAGCTGCAAATGTCCGAAACCAAGACTCTCGGCTCGCTCACCGACCGCCAACGCCAGACGCTCGCGACGGTGTGCCGCGAGTCGGGGGCCATCCCCGCTCTCAGCCGATGAGCCGGCCTCCCGCGAGGGGATTTGGAGGCCGTCCACCCCGCTGGGGACGCATTCGCGGAGATGAGGTGTTCTGCCGCGCCCCGAGGCCACGCGGCCCTTTAGCGCATTGGGGCCGCGCATGCCTCGCGTCGGGAGAGGCCGCGCGCACGGAGCGCGCGGCCCCCGGTAACGGACAGCCCGAGGAGAGCTTCAGCTGCCACCAGCCGGCGAGCATCCCGATCAGGCCGAGGCGGGGACGCACCTCCCACACGCCGCAGCCGCGTTCGCCGAGGTCGGTGACGCGCAGGCGCACGAACTTGTAGCGGCCCGGTTCCAACCGCATCCGCTCCAGCTGATCGCGCGCGCGCAACTCGAGCTCCGCACGCTCGCGTGCATGCTCCTGCGCGCCGCGCATGCGCGCCACCAGCCTGTCTCGCGTACGCTCGAGCTCGGCCAGGGAGAGAAGACGAGGACCGGCGCACCCGGGAGCCGCGAAGGGGGCCGGGGAGATGTGCGGGAAGCCACGGGCGACGATCCCCGACAGCTCACACTCCAGCCTGGCAACCTGGCTTCGCAGCGATTCGCGCGCGGCGCGCTCGGCCGCGACCCGCTCCTCCGCCCAAACGCGGGTGGACGGAGTTTCGCGATCGATCGTGAGCTGCTCTGCTGCTACCACGTGCCCAGCTCCTCCTCGGCCTCTTCGGCTCTTGCGCTTTACCAATTCTACCAGCGACCAGCCTGCGCTTACCACGGTCCTTCGAGTATCGCGCGGCACATCCACAGCGCCTCCTCGACATGCAGCGAGGGCACGCCCGGAACCTGTAGCGTGAACAGCACCACCTCACCCGTGCCCACGTCGGCGCCGTGGCCGGGGGCGATCTCCCCGAACAGCACCGCCACCGCGGAGCGAGTGTCAGCCACCACCAGCCGGCCCGCGGGCAGGAGGGAAGCTCCAAAGCTCTCGCCCTCGCGGCTGGAACGGATGCCGAGCGGCTCCTCGACCGTGGTGGCGTCGAGCGCCCACACTGGCACGCCGGTGTCCACCAACGTGATCAGCAGGGCATCGGCCAGCAGATGATGGGAGTGGAAGCCACCCTGCATCATCCGCGCGAACATCGCCTCCTCGAGGGGTGTCCGCACCACATCGGGATCGAGCCCAATATGTCTGAAGAACACGCGATAGGCCGCGGGCACCGGGCGCTGTCGCAAGCCGATCGCGTGCGCTCCTCCCCAGCGGTTGGAGAGCACCGCCAACCGCCGCTTCACCGCCGGCGGCGAGGCGCGGCGGGCGCGCTCGACGACGGTCGAGCGCACATGAATCACGTGCAGCCCCGGGAGCTCTGAGGAGACCTCGTGCTCGCACCAGCCCCGCGTGGGCTGGGAGCGCTCGCTCTCACCCCACGCGGCAGCGGAGGGCTCGGGACTCATCGCCCCGGCCTCCAGCCACGCGCGCGCGCCGCCGTCACCAACTCGCTGACGCGCTGGCGCAGCACGGCGGGCGAAGGCGTCGTGAGCAGCGCCTTGCTCTGCACGACTCCGCCAGGGTAGGCGAACGTGACCTGCGGGCAGGTCGCCATCGCGTACAGCCCCGCCAGCACCCCTTCGGGGTCGACGCCGACGGGGAAGGTGAGGCCGCGGGAGCGCACCAGCGCGCGCAGCGAGGCGCGTTCGCCTTTGATCGCCACCGCCGCGAAGCGTACGCCGGAGAATCGGTGCCCGCCGGCCCGCACGAGCGCCTGCATCTCAGCGAGCACCCCGTTGCAGGCGCTGGCGTCCACGAACAGCGCCAGCACCACGGGCCCCTGTTCGTAGAGCTGGCAGATGTTGAGGATCCGGGGGCCCCTCACCGTGCAGGCAGCCAGCTTGGCGGGACCCTCGTTGGGGTGCGTGGCGACGTTGACAGAGCCCTGCAGATCTCCGGTGGCGAGCGGCGCCGCGAAGGGCGGCAGGTGCGCGCCGGGCGCGATGCCCGCCAGCCCTTTGGATGGCGTGAGGATCGTGTTGATCGTGATCAAGATGAGAATCACGATCGCCAGCAGCCCGATCCACTGGCCTTGACGCGGCTTAGGCCGACTCATGGCGCGGGCGCCGCCGCGGGCGCAATCGTTGCCCGCCCGCCCACGGGATCATGCCTCGCCGCGCCACGCCTCCGGGCTCCGCGAGCAGCAGTGCCGCGGGCAGCGCCACCAGCACGCCGACGAGCGAGACGCTGAGGTCGATCAGGGTCACCACGCCGAAGTCGCGCAGCATGGAGATGTCGGAGAGGACGAGCACCCCGAAGCCGACGATCGCGGTGACGCCGGAGGCCGCGACCGCGGCACCGGTGCGGGCGTAGGTGAGACGGAGCGCCTCCGACAGCGAGCGGCCGGCGAGGCGTTCCTGGCGGTAGCGCTCGGAGAGCAGCACGCTGAACTCGGTGGAGATCGCGATCACCAGCGCGCTGAGAGTGACCGACATCGGGTTGAGCGGCACCCTGATGGCGAACACCACGAGCGCCGACCACCCAGTGGCGAGCAGCACCGGCAGCAACGGCGCCAGCGCCCGCCGGCGATCGCCGCGGAAGGCGATCAGCAGCACCAGCGCCGCCGCCGCGATCCCCGCGAGCAGCGTCAGCACGCGCCGCCACGGGGAGGCCACGAGCGCCCCCGACTGCGCGGCGAGGACGGGCAGGCCGACAAGCTGCACGCTCACCCCGCGCGGGGGGTGCAGCGCGGAGCGCATCGCTTCGATCACGTGCTGCTGTTCGTCGAGCGCCATCAGGCGGATGCCAAACGCGAGCGTGGCGACCCGCCGGTTGGCGGTGATGGCGTTCTGAGAGAAGTACGCCGGGATCGTCCGCAGCAGACCGCTGACCGTGGCGGCGGTGAGCTTGGGTTTGGCGGAGCTGGGGGTTGTGGGCGTGGACTTGGCGGGCGTCGAGGATTTGGAAGGGGAGGAAGAGGGTGTGGTGGCGGAGGTGCCGGCCGCGGCGCTCGCTCCAAGCGCTCCCCCTTCGAACAGCGTGGGCAGCGAGAAGGCGGGGCACAGCCGCGCCCTGCCGCAGCCGCGCGTGGAGGTGTAACCGAAGCGCTTCAACACCGCGTTCTGGTAGCGGCCCATCCATTCGATCGTCTTGGGACTCGCCACGTTTTTGCCCGACACCATCAGGTCGATTTCCCCGCCGACCCCGGAGGCGCGCTCCAGCGCGTTGAGGTTGCGCAGCGAGGCCAGGCTTTGGGGCACCAGCTTTTCGAGGTTGGTTTCGACGTGCGTCTGCGTGTCCAGACCCCACCCCAGGGCGGCCAGCGCCAGACCGACGGCGATCACGCGGCCGGGGTTGCGCACGGCGTACACGAGCGCCACCCGGGAGAGCGTGCGGGTGAGCGGATTGTCGCGCACCAGCTCCTGCGCCCCCCGCCATGAGTCGGCCAGCCACCCGCCCCGAGGCGGGCGCGCGGCGGTTGGCTCCCCGACGAGCGCCAGCACGGCCGATCCGGCGGTGAACGCGCAGAACAGCGCGATCGCGATGCCCACCACCAGCAGCAGCGCGAAGCCCCGCACGGTGGGCACGGGCGAAAGCGTCATCACCAGCAGCGCGGCGGCTCCGGCGGCGGCGGCGGCGGCGATGGTGGGGCCGGCGACCGCGGCCGCGCGCCGAATCGCCGCCGGGCCGTCCGGCGCGCCCTCCGCGCGGGCCTCCCCCACGCGCGACTGGAACTGGATCGCGTAGTCCACCGCGAGTCCCACCAGCACCGGCAGAACGGCGACCTGGGCGACGGTCAGGGAGGCGCCCACCGCGGCGAGCGCCCCGAACGTGAGCGCGACGGCGAGCACCGCGATCGCCAGTGGCAGCATCCGTGGGCGCCCGCGGAAGACGAGGCTGAGCGCGAGCGCCATCGCGAGCAGCACAGCCACCAGCAGCAGCTCGATCGAATGGGTGATCGAGCCCGTGAGTTCATCGACGATCGCCGGCTGGCCGGTGATCAGGTAGTGCTCGCCGTGCTGCAAGCGCCACTGGGGCATCGCCAGCGCGCGGCGGATCAGCGCGATCGTCCGCGTGCGCCGCGCTTCGCTCAACCCCGCCCGCATGCGCACCGAGATCAGCGCGGCTTCGCGGCCGGGGAAGAGGTAGGCGAAGCGCTGCTTGGGGGTGCCCGGAAGCTTCGCGGTGTTGTCGAACACGAGCGTGTAGACGAAGCTCGGGTCGTTCAGCGTGGGCGGCGCGCTGAGGCCGTACTCGGCCCCCAGCAGCTCGAGCTGCTGGGCGTAGCGTTCGCGGGTGATCTTCGCGGCT
Source organism: uncultured Solirubrobacterales bacterium (assembly GCA_963833205.1). Lineage (GTDB taxonomy): Bacteria > Actinomycetota > Thermoleophilia > Solirubrobacterales > Solirubrobacteraceae > Palsa-744. Next base: position 181,391 of record CAWHWZ010000002.1, read on the forward strand.
TCTTTGCCGAGCGCGCTCGCTTCGGCGGCGCCCTGCCCGTGGCTGAGCGCCAGCCGGCGGACTGCCCGTTCGTTCTGTGAGGCCTCGCGCTCGGTCCGATTGCCCTGGGTGGTGAGCATCCCGTCGATCTGTTCGACGGCCTCGTTGACGAACGTGCCGGGGCCGATCACGACCTTCACGGTGCCCAGCCGATCCAGCTGTGCGCAGGGGCCGTTGGCCCCTCCCTCGTGCGGCAGCCCTGCCGCCGGCACCTTGCCCGCGAGGCACCCCTCGAGGCCCAGCAGGCGGTCGATGTCGGCGCTCAGCACCATGTCCTCGAGATTGCCCTTCACCAGCACGTCGACGGGCTCTTCCCCGAACGAGCGGTAGTAGCTCTGCGTGGCGCGGTAGCCGCTGCTGGAGCCACCGACGAAGGTGTCGGTGGCGGCGCTCGGGCGCAGGCTCAGCGCGAGCGCGGCGGCGCCCAGCCCGAGCAAGCCCATCACTGCCACGACCAGCAGCGGCCGGCGGCCGATCAGGGAGAGGCATGCGTCCCCGAATCGGCCAGCGCCGCCGGCGAGGGCCGAGAGCAGCCGGGCGAGGGCGCTGGGCTCAGCGGGAGTGCTCACGGAGAGAGGCTAGCCCGGCGGCGGCACACAGGCGCCACCTGCCTACTCCATCCCGAGCGGGCCAGCCGATTCGCCGGAGAGGAACTGGCGCACGAAGGGGTTTTCCGAGGCGAACAGCTCGTCGGCGGGGCCCGATTCCACGATCCGCCCGCGCCACAGGATCGAGATGTGCTCGGCGACGCGGCGCGCGCTGAGGATGTCGTGGGTGATCACCACGTAGGTGCCGCCGTTCTCGGCGTGCACTTCCTTGATGAGCTCGCACAGCAGCGCGGTACGCACGGGGTCCAGGCCCGAGTCGGGCTCGTCGAACAGCACGATCTCGGGGTCGAGCACCAGCGCACGGGCGAACCCGGCGCGCTTGCGCATCCCCCCCGAGAGCTCGTTGGGCATCTTTTCGTTGGCTTCGCTGAGGCCCACCTCGCGCAGGCGCCGGTTGACGATCTCGGCGATCTCGTCCTCGCCCTTCTCGGTGTGCTGCCGCAGGGGGAAGGCGACGTTGTCGTAGAGGTTGAGCGAGCCAAACAGCGCACCGTCCTGGAAGAGCACGCCGAACTTCTTGCGCAGCTCGAAGAGGTCGTCGTCGGAGAGCGAGGGGATCGACTGCCCGGTCACGAGCACATCGCCCTGGTCGGGGTAGAGCAGCCCGACGATGTGCTTGATGCACACCGACTTGCCGGTGCCGGAGGGGCCGAGGATCATCGACACCTGGCCTTCGGGGATGCCGAGGTTCAGGCCCCGCAGCACGCGGTTGGAGCCGAACGCCTTGTGCACGTCGATGAACTCGATCGCGTCGGGAGCCTCGCTGGGACGGCTGGAGCCGGCGTGGTACTGGAAGTCCTCCGCCTCGGCCTCGTCGATCGTGTCGTGCTCGACCGCCAACCTAGCCTCCGATCGGGGCGCGCGGGTTGGCCCCCCAGAAGATCTGGGTGCCCAGCATTCCGATTACATGTACGAGCACGATATTCATGACCATCGACTTGGCCGTGGCCGTACCTACCCCCACGGGCCCCCCGGAGGCGTTGTAACCGTAGTAGCAGCCGACCAGCACGATCGCGGTGGCCATCACCATCGCCTTGATCAGGCTGTAGAGGAAGTCGGGTGGGTTCTGGAACTGCCAGAAGATCAGCTCATACCCCCCGGCGGAGACCACCGCCACCTGCTGCACGACGGCGATGTAGGAGGCGATGAAAGCAGCACCGATCCCGGCGAGATAGATGAACGGCAACACCAGCCAGGCCGCGAGCAGGCGTGTGCCGCAGAGGAACGTGAGGGAGTCGATCCCCATCACCTCCAGCGCATCGATCTCGTCGGAGATGCGCATCGCCCCCAACTCCGCCACGATCCCGGTACCGACCTTCGCCGACATCATGTAGCCGAAGGCGTAGGGGATGATCTCGCGCAGGTCGCACCACGCGGTGAACACGCCAGAGTAGGCGGGGGCGCCGGCGGCCTCGGTGAAGTAGGCGCCCTGGATCCCGCACTGCAGCCCAAGAATGAACATCAGCGACCAGATGATTAGGGTCGAGGAGATGATCATGATGCCCGCCTGGCGCAGCGTCTCGCCGAAGAAGCGGAACACCCGCAAGCTGTAGACGTCGCCGATGATTTTGCCGCCGAAACCGGCGATTTCGCCCGAGGAGGCGATCCATTCGCGCGGCAGTGCCAGCCATTCGTTCATCGTGCGCCAGCCCCCATCATTTGATCACGAGGATCTGGGGGTGTGTGGCGAGCAGCGTCTGCTCGAAGACGTAGTCGAACGCGAAGATCGCGAGGAACGTGACCACGACCGCCTGGTTGACGGCGCGCCCGACGCCCTCGGCGCCGCCTGAGGCTGTCATCCCCTTGTAGCAGCAGACGATCGCGATGATCGCCCCGTAGAGGGTGGCCTTCAGCGCCGAGCCCCACATGTCGGTGGTGTCGGCGTTGGCGAAGAACGTGTTCCAGAACGGGCCGAGTGGGTAGCTGTTGACGACCTCGGCGAGCAGCCCGCCGAAGATGCCGAACAGGATCGCGTAGATGTTGAACAGCCCCGTAACCAGCATCAGCGCGAGGAAGCGGGGAACAACGAGGTTCTTGATCGGGTCGACGCCGAGCACCTGCAGGGCATCGAGCTCCTCGCGGATCTTGCGCGCGCCGAGATCGGCGGTGATCGCCGTGCCGGCCACGCCGGCGAGCACGATCGCGGTCACGTCGGGGCCGATCTCGCGCACGGCGCCGAGCACGAAGAACCCGCCGAGGCGGTCGAGCGACCCGAACAGCGTGAGGAAGTTGGCCGCCTGCAGGCCGGGCGCGGCGTAGTCGATGCAGACCGTGGAGATCAGCAACGGAAACCAGCAGAGGCGCAACGCGAACAGGAACTGCGAGACGAACTCCCCCCCATAGGGGTAGGGAGGCCGCAGCGCCGACCTGATGGTCCTGCCGGTCAGGATCATCATGTCGCCGACTTCCTCGATGAAGTTCCTCGTCGGGAGGAACGCTCGCTCCGCCGCGCTACGCACCACTGTGCTACCTACCCCTCCTCGGGTGGACAGTACACCGGCAGTGTACGCCGGTAATGGAACACTCTACGCGATGCGGTGGCGTCATGCCACCCCTTTCGCGTGGAACCACTGATATCGTGACCGCGCTGTGAGGGGGAGTCACGTACTCAAGGCGATCGTGCTCGGCCTCTGCGGAGCGCTGGTGGGAACGCTCGCGGCCGGCTGCGGGGAATCGCGCCATCAGGACGCGGGCGAACCGCCGGGCCGCTACGCGGTGCGGGTCACGCACGCGAGCTTCCCCGCCCAACAGGTGGTGGCCCGGCCGGCGCATCTGGTGCTGGCCGTGCGCAACACCGGCGTGCGCACGCTGCCGGACGTGACGGTGGCGGTGACATCGTTCGACTACCTCAGCGACTACCGCAACCTGGCCAGCCGCCAACGCCCGACCTGGGTCGTCAACGAAGGCCCGGGACGGATCGCCAAGCCGTCGGTTGAAACGGTGGAGGTTGATCCGCCCGGCAGCGGAACGACCGCGAACTACAACGTCTGGACGCTGGGACCGCTGGCGCCGGGAGCGACACGCCGCTTCGTGTGGAACGTCTCGCCCGTCAAGCCGGGGATGCAGAGGCTGTCCTACAGGGTGTACGCGGGTCTCAACGGCAGGGCAAAAGCGGAGCTCGCGGGCGGCGCCCCACCGGTGGGCAGCTTTAGGGTGCACATCGCGGGACGCCCGCCCCAGACCCACGTGGACCCGACGACGGGCAAGGTCATCGCCGGACCGTACGTGCCCTCGGAAGGGTAGGGCCGCGAACGGGCATTTGGCCCGCTGTCGAAAGATCGCATCAGGGATTTCGCCAGTCGAGCGATACCCGGGCGCGCCGAGGGGTCTACGATTCATGGTCGGCCCGATCCCCGGAGGAGTGGGCCTGCGCAGGGTCGGCGGCGACGCCCCACGGCTACGCTAAACCGGCTTCGGGCGCCCACTCATAGATCGCGACGAGGAGGAATGTAAGCCCCCCATGCCCAGGACACGCCAGCAGAACGTCACAGCCGCACAGTGGAGCGCCAACGGCAGCGCGCTCGGCTCGCTCGACCTGACCCTCCCCGGCAACCAGGTGTTCGCCGCGAACGTGTTCAGCCCGGTGGTGCAACGCCAGCGTCTGCCCAAGGACGTGTACAAGGCGCTGAAGAAGACGCTGGAGCGCGGCGAGGCGCTTGACACCTCGCTGGCGGACGCCGTGGCGCAGGCGATGAAGGAGTGGGCGCTGGAGCGGGGCGCAACCCACTACACGCACTGGTTTCAGCCGCTGACGGGCTCCACCGCGGAGAAGCACGACTCCTTCTACGGCCCCGTCGGCGACGGCACCGCGATCGCCGAGTTCTCCGGCAAGGAGCTGATCCAGGGCGAGCCCGACGCCTCCTCGTTCCCCACCGGCGGCATCCGCGCCACCTTCGAGGCCCGCGGCTACACCGCTTGGGACCCAACTTCTCCGGCCTTCCTGCTGGAGAACCCCAACGGCGCGCTGCTGTGCATCCCCACCGCGTTCACGTCGTGGACGGGGGAGGCGCTAGACCACAAGATCCCGCTGCTGCGCTCGATGGACGCGCTCTCGGGCGCCGCGATCCGCGCGCTGAAGCTGCTCGGCGTGGATGACGCGCGGCGGGTGTTCACCACCGTGGGCCCCGAGCAGGAGTACTTCCTGATCGACGAGCAGTACTACTTCGAGCGCCCCGACCTGCTGACGACGGGGCGCACGCTGTTCGGCGCCAAGCCGCCCAAGGGCCACGAGCTGGACGACCACTACTTCGGCTCGATCCCCGAGCGGATCCTCGCCTACATGCTGGAGACCGAGCGCGAACTGGCGAAGCTGGGCGTGCCGGTGAAGACCCGCCACAACGAGGTGGCGCCCAATCAGTACGAGCTGGCGCCGATCTTCGAGAACTCCAACGTCGGCTCAGACCACCAGCAGCTGACGATGCAGGTGATGCAGAACGTGGCGCGCCGCTACGGTCTGGTGTGCCTGCTGCACGAGAAGCCGTTCGCGGGGGTCAACGGCTCGGGCAAGCACAACAACTGGTCGATGGGCACCGACACCGGCGCCAACCTCCTGGAGCCCGGCGACACCCCCCACGAGAACCTGCAGTTCCTGTTCTTCTGCGCAGCCGTGATCCAGGCCGTCAATGCCCACCAGGCGCTGCTGCGCGCGTCGATCGCCTCACCCGGCCAGGACCACCGCCTCGGCGCCAACGAGGCGCCGCCGGCGATCATCTCGATCTTCCTCGGCAGCGAGCTGGAGCGCGTGTTCGGGGCGATCGAGGCTGGTAGGGCGCAGACCTCCAAGCCCGGCTCGTTCCTCGGCCTCGGCACGCCGGTGCTGCCGCCGCTGCCGCTGCACGGCGGCGACCGCAACCGCACCTCGCCGTTTGCGTTCACCGGCAACAAGTTCGAGTTCCGCGCGCTGGGGTCGAGCATGTCGCTGGCGCTGCCCAACACGGTGCTCAACACGATCGTCGCCGAGGCGATCGACGACCTCGCCGACAAGCTGGCCGCGGCGATGAAAGGCTCGGGCGCCAACCTCGAGAAGGCGCTCACCAAAGTCGTCAAGGAGAGCTACGCCGCCAACAAACAGGTGGTGTTCGGCGGCGACAACTACTCCGAGTCGTGGCACAAGGAGGCCGAGAAGCGGGGCCTCTACAACCTGCGCTCCACCCCCGACGCGCTGCCGTGGCTGGTGGACAGAGGCACGGTGGCGCTGTTCAAGAAGTACAAGGTGCTCTCCAAGCGGGAGCTGGAGTCCCGCTATGAGGTGTTCACCGAGCAGTACGCGGTGAAGCTCAACATCGAGGCCGAGACGGCGGCGGCGATCGCCCGCACGATGCTGCTGCCGGCGGCGGTGCGATATCTCAACGAGCTGAAGGCAAGCGGCCTGGAGGAGCTGATCGGCGAGCTGGAGCCGCTGGTGAAGGAGCTGCACTTCAACCTGCTCAAGCTGGAGGACGCCAACCTCGCCGACAACCAGCCCGACTCCTCGGCGCCCAAGTGGGCGGCCTACATGCGCGACATGGTGGTCCCCGCGATGGACGACGTGCGCGAAGTCGCCGACCGCCTCGAGGGCCTCGTGCCGGACGACCTGTGGCCGCTGCCGAAGTACTCGGAGATGCTGTTCATCAAGTAGTGCCTGGCGCCGCGCCACCGCTCGGTCGATCAGGGGAGAACCCAAACCGACCGGTGGCGCGCGCGTACTGGCGATTGATGAGGCTCTGCGACGAAAGACCGTTTCGCTCGCACAGCCTGAGAGCACGCTGGTTCTCGACCGCAACGATCGCGAATGCGACCTCTACGCGGTAGGTCTGCAGCGCGTTGTGCAGAAGAGTGAGCATCACATAGTCGGACAAGCGGACACCGCTTGCGAGCCTTGCAGCGTGCAGGCGCTCTGTGGTGGCAACGACGAGCAAATACGCAGCCTCACGTTCGCCGGCCTCGTCGGCGATGATCAAGGTCGCCGGCTGGTGGGCTCCGACAGCGACAATCTCGGGACCCGCGCCGAACAGGAGTACGTGGATACCTGGCGGGGAGAGCATGCGGCTGAGCAGCTCGCCGTTGATGAACTCCTCGACCTCATCCTGAAACCAGCGGCCCGCCGAGCAGCGAAAGCTTGCCAGTGCCTCGCCGTCGTCTGCCTTGGCCGCACGAACCGTAAGCGGCTCGCGAACGGTTGGCCTGGGGCCTGACGGGCCTTCAGTTCTCTGACCCAACGCGTACGGGCATGGCAGGCAGGATGAAGGGATCTCGACGGAGGGCCCGTGTCAACCATCGCCCTTCGGTTGGGCCGAAGATTCCCCAACCTACCCCCGATTCCAGAAATGGGAAGATTGCATTACCGGACCGTGGCGCAGGTGCGACCTCGACAGCAAGGTCCACAGCGGGTGCGGCCAACCAAGCCTCTCCACCACCGGGCAGCTCCTCACGGATGACCATCACCGCCTCGCCAAGCCGGGCCAATCCCTCGCGGTCGAGCTCGCGACGGGACACCACCCACTGCTCCCCGGTATCGCTCACGATTTCCGCGGCGTCCGGGTCGAGGTGGCTGACCACACCCATGAAGCTGTCGATCCGCAGAGGCTCTCCCGCAAGCTCCTCGGAGCGAGCCGTTTGGACGCTGGCCGCCAGTTCGCGCACGGCCGCGATCAGTTGCTCTTCGTCGTTGGACTCGAGATCGAGCCAGGCTTCGCTGCGTACAAGCCACTCACGAGCAAGCGCATCGCGATCGAAACCCTCAAACCCGCGGCCCCGGCGAAGGTCAAGGTAACGCCCGAGCCGATCGTTCCACGCATCGTCACGCGTTTCGCCCGCGAGATACGCCGGCAGACGTGCACTCGCCCGGCGAACTGCCTCTCGGATGACCCAGCCCGCGTGGGAGTCCTCAACTTCGGTTGCCCGCACGGCCAGCCGACGCGCCAGAGCATTACGACGCAGTCGCGCGGCGCGGGCGGCATCGAGATTGAGTACGCAGTACATGTGCAGCCGCCCCGCTACCCGACCGTCACGTTTGCGGACCGGCACGCTCCAGCCATTCGAGGCCATACCGCGAGCGCGCAGTGTGCTGAAGGGAGCCTCGGTGCTGGGCACGCCGAGCTTCAGGGCGCGCAGAATTTGGTGGCGGCTTACAAGTGGCTCCTCCGCTAGTTGCATCCCACCATTATACCGAGACTTGAAAGCAGGGCGTCGGTGTTGCCGCGTGTGCCTCCAAGACACCGAAGCAAGTATGCGACTGGTCTCCCTACCCAGTATCTACACCCGGGGACGATCCCCAGCAGCCAGCCGCGCCAGCACCTCTGCGCGGTCGGTGCCGTGCGCGCGCAGCACGCGATCGAACTCCTCGCCGTAGATGCGCATTACGGCGAGGAGCAGGTCCTTGGTGCCCACTCCCCCGGCACCCCGCTGGGCGGCAATCTCGACCGCCTGCTCGCTCACCAGCGCAACGGGGTCGCGGTCGGCGGCGCCGGCCGCGGAGGCGGGAGCCTCCGGTTCGCGCTCGTGGCGCCTGCCGGCGCCGGCGCCGGACATGGTCGGCGCATTTTCGTGGCGCTCGGCACCGCCGGACGTGGCCGGCGCACTTTCGTAGTTGTCGCCATCCTCCGTCTCGAACGGTCCCTCGCTGACGCCCAGCGCCTGCAGCGCGATCCCGGCTTCGCCGTGCAGGCGCAGCACCCGCAGCCAGCGCTCGGCCTCGCCTGCGGGGGTGCGAGCGAACGGCATCGCGGTGGCGGCGATCCCAAGCGCCATCGCCGCGTCGGGAGCGAGTGTCGCGGTGGTGCTCACTGCCTCGCTCCCATCACGGCCGCTTGGTCACGCGCGAGCACGGTGGGCAGCCGGGCGACGTTCTCGCGCCGCAGCTGCACGTGCGGGGGCCCATCTTCGGCGGGGAACAGCTCGAGGATCGCGCTTCCCGCCTGCCCGGCGGCAAGACGCGCCGAGTGGATCAGCTCGGGAATCTCGCGGCGAGGCACCCCGCCGGCAAGCAGCAGTTGCTCGGCGCGCTCGGCCGAGGGGCTGTCGCGGTCGAGCTCGAGCTCCTCGCGCAGCACCTCCGGCGCGGCGTGCGCCTCCCCGGCGATGTTCAACACACAGGCGGCCATGTCGTCATTACGTGTATCGGTCATCTCGGCCACTTGCTCAAGCAGCTGGGACGCGCTCACCGCCGGTCCCAGCTCGGCGAGTGCTCGCGTGAGGCGCCGCGCGCCGAACAGCTCACCGCCGACGCGCGCCTCGGTGACGCCGTCGGTGTGGAAGCACACCCGCGCTTCCCCGGGCACCGCCAGAGTGGTTTGGCGCGAGCCGGTGCGCATGCCGACGCCGATCGGCGGCGCCGCACATACGGTGATCGGCACGATCGATCCGATCGCGCCGGTTGACCCAACCAACCCCGTTGACTGCGCTGCCGCGTTGGACCCCGCTGACCCAACCAACCCCGTTGACTGCGCTGCCGCGTTGGACCCCGCTGACCCAACCAACCCCGTTGACTGCGCTGCCGCGTTGGACCCCGCTGACCCAACCAACCCCGCTGACTGCGCCGGCCCCGCGGACCCAACCCACCCCGTTGACTCCATCGGCCACGAGCCGACCACCAACGGCGGCGGGTGGCCGGCGCAGGAGTACACCAGGATGCGCTCGTGCGGGTCGTAGGTGGCGACCACCACGGTCGCGAAGGATCCGCCGAGCTGGCGCTCCAGCACGCTCCCGGCCGTCTGCACCGCCACCCGCGGCGAGAGGCCGGCCTCCAGGTAGGCGCGCAGCGTGAAGCGAACGAGCGCGGTGTGCGGCAGCGCCTGCCTGCCGTGTCCGGAGATGTCCCCGACGATCACCGCCACCCGGTCGTCCCCAAGCGCGAACACGTCATAGAAGTCGCCTCCCGCACCGGGCCCATCGGCCGGCCGGTAGGCGGCCGAGGTCCCCACGATCCCGAGGCGCTCCGGTGTCTGGGGCAGCAGCGCGGCCTGCAGCAGACCGACGTCCTCCAGCAGTTCGCCGCGCTGGCGCTCCAGTCGCCGCGCGCGCAACGCCCCCAGCCATGAGCGCGTGCCGAGCGCGAGCGAGAGCGACAGCAGCAGCCCGAGCAGCAGCTTCACCGGGAGCGGCACCACTTCGGCGATCTTGGTGATCGTGGTGACCAGTGGCGAGGTGCGGGCGTGTGTGGGCGGACCCGGCGGCGTGCCACCGGAGTGCGCCCTCCGCGCCTCTGCTCGCCGGGACCCGTTCGTGGCGGTGCCCGCAACGGCGGTGAGCGCGCGCGGCGCGGTGACAGCGTTGCCAGCCGCCGCGTGGCGCACGCTGCGATGCCGGGCGGAGCGTCGGTGCGCGCGAGCATTTGGTCGCCCGCGGTGGTGGGTTCGCGCGGGAGCGACGGCGCCCGCTCCGCCTGCGACCCGCGGCGGCGATGTCACCGCAACGGGGGATGTCGTTGCGACAGGGGATGTCATCGCGACGGGGGATGCTGTCGCGGCGACTGGCGGTGCGCTCGACGGCACAGTCGCGGGGGTGGCCGCCGCCGGCGCGGTTTTTGACGCCGGCGCGGGTGTCGGCGATGCAGAGGTGGCGGTGGACGTCGCCCCGGAGCGGGGGCTCGGCGACGCCGCGCGGGTGGTGGCGTCCGAGCGCGCGCCACCCCTCGGCGCTGTATGCGACTGGCTTTCCGCGCCGTGCCGTTCGTGGCGGCCGCGGTGATGCGGTTGAGTTTCCGACCCCTGCGCCTGGGCTTCGTGACCCCCGCTGGGCTGTTCGGAGCCCCCTTCGGACGGCTGTTCGGAGCCCCCTTCGCCCCGCTGGTCGGAGCCCCCTTCGCCCCGCTGGTCGGAGCCTGCTTCGCTCCCCCGTTCGGGGCGCCCGCCACCCCGCTGTTCGGAGCCTGCTTCGCCCCGTTGTTCATGTCCTCTCCCGCCCCCCTGCCCCCCTGCTTCCGGTCGCGCCCCGGCGATCGGGATGTACGTCAGCGCAAGCGCACAGCCGATCGCCGCGAGGACACCGAAGGGCCGGCGCCGGTTAGCTGGGAGGCGCGACATGGTTCCCCACGCTTGCGAGCGCCTGGTCGAGCGTGGGAAAGATCGCGAAGGCACCATCCATCCCGGCGAACTCGAAGATCTGCAGAACATCGCAGCCCGGGCAGACGATCGCCAGGCGCTCGCCGGCGTGAAGTCCGCGCTTGACGGCGACCAGTACGCCCAGCGCGGTCGAATCCATGAAGGTGGTGCGCGAGAGGTCCAACACGAGGCGGCCGCGTCCCGCCTGCAGCGCGTCGAGCAGCATCCACTTCAGGCGTGGCGCGGTCGAAAGGTCGAGCTCTCCCTCGACCCCGATCAGACAGGTGCGCTCGTCGAGCTCACGCTGCCAGATCTCGAATGCCGTCGGGCGGGCGGCTGGTGCCCCGCTGAGCGTGTGCTGCGAACGGGTGGATGCTGCAACCGGACTGGGCATCGTGGCCTCCTTCACGCGCTGGTGATGTGGTCCACGAGCGCGACGTCGTCCATACGTCCCCGCGCGTGTGTGGATCTTCTCGGTCACCGGCGATCGACCTTGATGCAGTGGCCTTCGCGATCGAACAAGCGTCCAGCCACCTGGCCTAGCGAAGGACACACCGATTAGACACGCGCGGGGGCAAAAAAGTCACGCCACGTCTGGTTGTTCCCCCTGGCCACGTCCCGGTGGCTCCCCCTGATAACCCTTTTTATCCGGGGAAGTGGTTGGGGCGCGATCCCGGGGGAAGTGGTTGGGGTTCCGACGGAGAGCTATTCGTAGCCAGGCCACAGCGACTGATCCTCCTCGCCCAGCCGCCACACCCCGGCGGCAAGCCCGTAGCGATGGGCGATCGCGATGCGTTGGAGGATTGCGTGCGCGTCCTCGAACCAGACGCGGTGGGGCACCCCGACGCGGGTGTAGGCGAATGTCATCTCGCCAGAGGTGGCGTCGCGTACGGGAGTCGCGCCAACCGACTGGGCCAGCGCGACGGCGCCGGCGTACTGCAGCGCGGTGGCGCGGGCAGAGCCCGCCACCGCACGGCGGCGCACGCGCACGGCACCGGAGAGTGACCAGTCGAGCCCGTACATCGGCGCGCCGAGCACGAAACGGCGCGCATACGGCAGGGAGGCCACGAAGCGGGCAACGCCCTGCACGTAGCGCAACGGCGCGATTGGGCCCGGCGCGGAGCCTTCCCAGTGCACGCCCCACGCCATCACGAAGATCGTGTCGGCGTTGGCGGAGAGCGCGCGGTCGTTGTAGAAGCCGGCGGCGGGTCGGGGGACCGGTTCGCCGGTGACGCCCACGACATCGACGGCGAGCCTGCGGTGCTCGGCGTGCAGAGCACGCGCGAGCGCCTGCACGAACAGGCTGAGCGCGGTCCGGTCGCCGGGACCGTCGTTCTCGAGGTCGAGATCGACGCCCGCGTAGGAGGGAGTGGCGGCGAGCGCGACCAGCTGCGCGAGCGTGCGGGCGCGCAGCGAGGGCTGGGTGAGGATGCGATGCACCACGGCGCCCTGCTGGCAGGTGAAGCGGGGCATCTCAAGCAGGCCGTGGGCGGCGATGTAGGTGTCGATCGCGGGATTGGCGGCCCCCACCATCGCCCCACCGGGCGACGCGCATTCGAAATAGGTGGGGTACACCACCCCGATCGCACTGGCATGGGCCTGCAGGTCCGCGAAGGAGTCGGGCGAGCTGCTCAGCAGGAACACCTGCAGTGGCCCGCCCGCGGCCGGTTGCGCACCCGCCGCGGTGACGGGCGCCAGCGTGACCGCGCCCACCAGCACCACCGCGCCCACCAGCACCATGCGTATCCGCGCGCGCGCCGTCACCGCCGAGCTTAACCGACGGTCGCGGCCAGAGTTGCTCGGAGACCTGGCCGCCGGACTCAACCGCCCAGCTGGGGCAGTTCCCAGATGCTCTGGTCCTCGCTGCCCAGATGCCACAGCCCGATGCCGAGACCGAGCGATTCGGCGAGCTGGGCGCGCACCGCCAGCGCCTGCTGGTCGACGTACCACACGTCGTGGTGCACGCCGCTGGGGTCGGTGTAGGAGAAGTGCGGTTCGGCGGCAGTGGACTCCCATTCGGGGAGCGCCCCGAACGCGCTCTGCTCGGCCGCGACGTTGTTGAACTCCAGTGGCGTGGCGGGGTTGGCGGGGCCGCCGCCGTTGGGCCAGTCCAGCCCGTACATGGGCATCCCGATGACGAACTTGCTCTTGTTGGGCATCGTGGCGGTGTAGTCGGCGACCTTCGTAAACCACGGCAGTTCGGCCAGCCCGCCGGGCGTGGAGGTGGTCCAGTGCAGGCCCCAGTCGAGCACGAAGATGTAGTCGGAGGGCACCGACAGAGCCGCGTCGTTGTACATCGCCGCGCGGCCGCTGGTGACGTTGTAGTACTTGGCGGTGACGACTGTGGAGAGTTTGTCGCCGATCGCGTGCAGCCGTTCGGCGAGCGCGGTGATGAATGCGGTGAAGGGTTCGCGCTCGCTCGGGGAGGCCCCCTCGAAGTCGACCTGGATGCCCTGGTAGCCGTTGCTTTCGCACAGTGACACCAGCTGGTCGATCATCGTCTGGCGCGAGGATGGTTCGTTGAGCGCCTGGTTCTCGTCGGTGGGGTTCTGGCAGTTCAGGCGCGGCATCACCGCGACCTGGCGCGCGCGCGCCCAGCCGGTGACCAGCGGCCAGTCGCTGCCGGTGACGGTGCCGCCGGGGCCGCAGTTGAAGTAGGTGGGGTACACCACGCCGACCTGCTGGTAGTGGGCCTCCAGGTCGAAGAAGCTCTGGTCGGTGGAGGCCAGCAGGAAGGCCTGCACGTTGCCGTGCGTGGGCGGCGGGTCTGAGGTTTCGATGCTGAGCGGCGCGGTGGGCGCGCTGATCGCCCCGAGCGAGTCCACCGCGACGACGGTGATCTGGTAGCCGGTGGAGGGCGCGAGGTTGGTGAGCGCGATTTCCGCCGCCGTCACCTGGGTGACGGGGATTTCGTTGCGGAACACGCGGTAGCCGACGATCGTGCCGCTGACCGGTTTGGAGGGCGACCAGGCGAGCGTGGCGGAGCTGGCGCTGACTTCGGTGCTGTGCAGACCCCCGGGTGTGGAGGGCGGCGTGTGGGTGGTGAACACGGCGACTTCGGGCGCGGGCGCGCTGAGGTAGCCGTAGGAGTCAAGCGCGCGCACGGTGAAGGTGTAGTGGCGCTCGGAGGCGAGCGTGACGGTGACGACCTGGCCATCCACGACGCGCTCGGGGACGCCGTTCTCGAACAGCAGATACCCGACGAGGCGCGCGCCGTTGGCGGAGCCGGCCTGCCAGGAGAGCGTGGCGGAGGTGTCGGTGACACGCTCGGCGGAGATCAGCGTCGGGCCGGCGGGCGGAGTGTGGCTGGTGGCGAGGGCGAGCGCCGGCGTGCGCGCGCTTTCGCGGTGCGCGGCATCCACGGTGGCAACTTCGAGGTGGTAGGTGCGCAGCGATGACAGATGCGTGAGGCGCATCGAGTCCTGCGAGGTCTGCCCGACCAGCGCGCCATCGCGGTAGACGCGGTAGCCGATGATCCGCGCCGAGCCAGGGGTGCCCGCCACCCACCAGAGCGTGGCGCCGGCTTCGCTGACTTCGGAGACGCTCAGCTGGCTGGGCATGCCGGGAGGTTCGCTGCCGGCAACGACGGCCGCGTGTTTGACGCCGGCGCGTACGTGGGCGGCGACCCGCAGCGCCCTGCTCGCCCGGCCGAGGCGCCCGCGGGTGTCCACCGCGGTGACCGTGATGCGGTGTGCGCGCGCGAGGCTGAGCCTGACGATGTACACACGCCCGGGGGTCTGCCCAGCGACGAGCCCGTCGCGCTTGATCCGGTAGCCCTCGACGGGCGCGGAGCCGCGCCGGGCGGGGCGCCAGGTGATGCGCACGCTGGTGGCGGTGCGGGCCAGCACGCGCAGCCCGTGCACCTGCCCGGGGAGGCGCACGGCACGATGATGCCCGTGGCGAGCGGCCGAGCGCGCGGCCACGGGACGCCCACGGTGGGCGGCAGAGCGCGTGGCCACGGGATACCCGCGGTGGGCCGATGCGGCCGGGCGATGCCCGTGAGCGGGCGCGGCCAGCGAGACTGCGGCGACGGCCGCGACCAGCACACCGCTCATCGCGCGCCGCCCTCCGGTTCGCCGGTGATCAGCAGGATCGGCGCATGTGCCTTTTCGGCACGCGTTTGGTGTTCGGCCATCACCGAGACGCCAACCTGCGGGGTGAGCGGGCCGGCGACCGGCGCGAAGATGTCACGCTCCAGGCGGGAGGCCCCGGCCGGATAGCGGGGGGGTTGGGAGGGCGCGCTGCGCGCGGGGTGCTGTGTTGGCAGGACCATCCGCTCCAGGCGCACCACCAGCGTCTGCGGCGCGCGCGCCAGCGAGGGGGCGAGCAGCACGATCGGCAGCAGCGAGACGGGCAGCAGCAGCATCGCGAGCGCGCGCTTGATCGAGAAGGAGGAGCCGGCATCGCCCGGCACCGGCCGCCCCCCAGAGAGCTCGGCCTCCACCCCCTACCCCCCCTCCCCAGCGCCAAGTCCCGCGGTCGCGGGTCGCGTGCCCCAGGCGGCGGTGCGGCAGGTGGCGATCGCGTAGTAGGTCTGCCACAGCATGATCCCGAGGTAGAAGAAGACGAACAGGATCCCGTACAGCCACAGCACGTTGTAGCGATCCTGGAAGAGCAGGAAGTAGAAGGAGTACACGAGCGCCAGCGCGTAGATCCCGGCGAGGTAGGTGAGCGGCAGCACCCCGTGGTGGGTGATGAGCGGCGCCCACACCAGCGAGTGCAGCGCGGCGATCGGCGCGAGCAGCGGCAGCAGGATGCTCATGTACGCGAAGATCGCGGCGACAGGGTGCTTGCGCCAGATGAATTTGGCGACCAGCAGCGACTCGCGCGTCCACGAGCGCTTCCAGCGGGTCTGCTGGATCAGGAAGGAGCGAAAGCTGACGGGCACGATCGTGTGCGAGACGGCGCGCCGTTC
The DNA here is from genome assembly GCA_963833205.1 of uncultured Solirubrobacterales bacterium. GTDB lineage: Bacteria > Actinomycetota > Thermoleophilia > Solirubrobacterales > Solirubrobacteraceae > Palsa-744. Next base: position 196,972 of record CAWHWZ010000002.1, read on the forward strand.
GTAGAGGATGCGCCAGTCGCGCAGCACGCAGTTGGTGAGCGAGCGATCGTCGCCGAAAGTGGACTCCACGCCGAGGAAGGTCTGGCTCTCCCACCACTCAAGCCGCGGCAGGATCGCCTCGCGGCGGTAGGCGGAGAAACAGCCCGAGCAGCAGGTGACGGCGCCGAACACCGATTCGGCGGCCTTCACCACGCGGAAGGCGACGAAGTAGCGCACCGCCTGCATGCGGGTGATCCAGCTGTCGCGTACGTTGAGCACGTCGGCGTGCCCGCACACCGCTCCAACCCGCGGGTCGGCGAGCGGCTGCACCAGCAGTTTGAGCGCCTGCGGCTCGACCGTGGAGTCGGAGTCGACGAACACGATCACCTCCGCCGAAGTGGCGCGGATGCCGGCCGCCATCGCCGCGCGCTTGCCGCGGTTCTCGGGGAAGTCGATCACGCTCACGCGCCCGTCGGACTCGGTGGAGACGCGCTGCATCTCGGCCAGCGTGTTGTCGGTGGAGCCGTCGTTGACGGCGACCAGCTCGAGCTTCTCGGGCGGGTAGTCGAGCGCCAGCAGCGAGCGCAGCGACAGGGCGATCGCCTCCTCCTCGTTGAAGCCGGGCATCACGATCGCGATGTGCGGCTCCACGCCGGCGTCCGGACGGGTGCGGTAGAAGAGGCTGAAGAGGAAGCGCGAGACGATGTAGCAGGCGACTGTGACCGAGTAGACGCCGAAGAACACGTTGGAGAACAGCAGCCCCGCGAAGGCGGCCTTGTAGGCCATCACGGCGGCGAGCAGCGCCAGCAGGTAGAGGCCAGCCAGCCCCTTCAGGATGCGGTGCGTGGTGATGCCGCGGAAAGGCATGGGCTCAGGGGGTGAAGCGCAGCAGGCCGGCGTCGCGCCGGCGGTAGGTGCAGTCGAGCACCGCGGGGCAGCGCTCCAGCCACTCGTAGTCGTGGTTGGGGTGCAGGGTGGTGAGGATCGCGAGGTCGTAGTTATCGGTGTCCGGCGAATCGACTCCGTGCAGGCGCCCACCGCCGACCTCCAGCGTGGGCACCAGCGGGTCGTGGTAGTCCACGTGGGCGCCCTCGGCACGCAGGCGCGCGACGATCTCAAGGGCCGGCGACTCGCGCGTGTCGGCGACGCCGGGCTTGTAGGAGATGCCGACGACCAGCACGCGCGCCTCCGGCAGCGGGCGCCCCAGCCCGACCAGCACTTCGTGGGCGCGCCACGCCACGTGCCGAGGTCGCCCCGCGAGCTTGCGCAGCGCCTCCTCGGCCATCGCCGCGGGGCGGCCGCGTTCGCGCAGGTCGTGCAGCAGATAGTGGGGGTCAACCGCGATGCAGTGCCCCCCCACGCCGGCGGAGGGATAGTGGGGCATAAAGCCGTAGGGCTTGGTGGCGGCGCCCTCGATCACCTCGATCGGGTCGAGCCCGTGCGCCTCGCACGCTTCGGCGAGCTCGAAGGCGAGCGCGATGTTGACGGCGCGGAAGGTGTTCTCGTGCAGCTTCACCAGCTCGGCGGCCTCGGGCGAGGAGACGCGGTGCAGGCGCTTGCAGGTGTGGCGCAGCACGCTGGCGGCGCGCGTGGCGCACTCCTCGGTGACGCCGCCCAGCACGCGCGGGGTCTTCAGCTGCTCGTGGTCGCTCACGCCGGGGTCGATCCGCTCGGGGGCGAACGCCACGAACACGTCCTTGCCGACGTGCAGCCCGCGCTCGGCCAGCGGCGCCGCGAGCAGCTGGCGGGTGGTGCCCACATAGGTGGTGGAGGTCAGCACCAGCGTCTGACCCGGACGGGCGTGGCGCACGACCGAGGCGCACGCCTCGCGCAGGATCCGCGGGTCGGGTTGCAGCTGATCGTCCACGGGCGTGGGCACGCAGATCAGCACCAGGTCGGCGGCGTCGAGCGCCTTGATGCGGTTGGTGAGCACAAACCCGTCGCTGGCGAGGTGACGGCGCAGGTCGCGCTGTTCGCTCTCCAGCAGCTCGGCCTCGCCGGCGCGGATCGCGCTCAGGCGGGGGCCGCTGACGTCGATCCCCACGATCCGGCATCCCGCCCCCCGCAGCGCGATCGCGGTGGGCAGCCCGACGTAGCCCAGCCCCACAACGGCTACGACGGTGTGGCCGGCGCGCTTGGAACGGTTTGGAGTTGCACGGCGGCGGGTAGCCTCAGATGAGGCGTGCACGGCGACTGGCTCTGAGATGGAGGCGGCTGGTTGGGGCATGGAGGTCCTCTCCTGGCTAGAGGGGGCTGGCTGTGGCCTGGCGTGGCCGTGCAGAATGGACGCTCGCGCGCCGAGTTTCACGGCGCCTGGACGAGTGGTTGAGCGATGTCCCAAAGAGTCATACGAGCTTGTCGTCCCGGCAGGGCGACAGGGCTGCACCTTGCAGGCAAACACGGTGGGGCCGGTAGCATCGGGGTATGCGCGATTTCCTGCAGACGATCCACAGCCGCGTGGTGGTCTACGACGGCGGCATGGGCGCCACCCTGGAGCAGTTCGACCTGACTGCCGAGGACTACGGCGGCCTGCAGGGCAGGTGCCACGAGGCGCTGGTGCTGAACAGGCCGGACGTGATCGAGGGGGTGCACGCCTCGATGCTGGACGCCGGCGCGGAGGTGGTGGAGACCGACACCTTTCAGGCCTCGCGGATCAAGCTCGGCGAGTGGGGGTTGGCCGACCACACGGTGGAGATCAACACCAAGGCCGCCGAAATCGCGCGCAAAGCCGCCGGCGAGCAGCGCTTCGTGGCCGGCTCGATCGGCCCGACCGGCTACCTGCCCGCCTCCGAGGACCCCTCGCTCGGGCAGATCCGCTTTGGCGAGCTGGTGGAGGTGTTCGCCGAGCAGGCCGCCGGTTTGATCGACGGCGGCGCCGACCTGGTCATCATCGAGACCGCGCAGGACATCCTCGAGGTGAAGGCCGCGGTGTTTGGGGCGCGCGAGGCGTTCAGTAGCACCGGGCGTACGCTGCCGATCCACACCTCGGTGTCGCTGCTGCCCAACGGCGGCAAGATGCTGCTGGGCACCGACATCTCCGCGGTGTTGTGCACGCTGGAGGCGTTGAAAGTGGACGTGATCGGGCTGAACTGCTCGACCGGGCCGGAGGACATGCGCGACGCGATCCGCTTCCTCGGTGAGTATTGCCCGGTGCCGGTGGCGTGCATCCCCAACGCCGGCCTGCCGCTGCAGGGGCCCGAAGGTGAGACGATCTTCCCCGAGAAGCCCGAGCCGCTCGCCGACGCGCTGCAGGAGTTCGTGGAGCGCTACGGCGTGGGCATCGTCGGCGGCTGCTGCGGCACCACGCCCGAGCACATCCGCGCGATCGCCGAGCGCGTCGGCGGCCAGGCGGGCGCGCGGGCAGACGGCTGCACCACGCGCACGGTCGCCCCCCGTCCGGCCCCCCGTCTCCCCCACCTCTCATCGATGATCGCCGCCACACAGCTCGCACAGGAGCCCGCGCCGACGATGGTCGGGGAGCGCGTCAACTCGCAGGGCTCGCGCAGGGCCAAGGAGCTGCTGCTGGCGGATGACTACGACGGTCTGGTGCAGATCGCCGAGGACCAGGTGACCGGCGGCGCGCACGTGCTCGACCTGTGCGTGGCGCTGACCGAGCGCACGGATGAGGACGAACAGATGCGTCTCGTCGCGAAGAAGGTCTCGCTCACCCAGCCCGCGCCGATCCAGATCGACTCCACCGAGCCGGAGGTGATCGAACGCGCCCTGGAGCAGATCCCCGGGCGGGCGATCGTCAACTCCGTCAACCTCGAGGCCGGGCGCGCCAAGCTCGACCGTGTGGTGCCCGTGGCGCTCGCCCACGGCGCCGCGCTGATCGCGCTGACGATCGACGAGGTCGGGATGGCAAAGACAGCCGCGCGCAAGGTCGAGATCGCCAAGCGCATCCGCGAGCTGTGCTGCGAGGAGCACGGTCTGGACCCGCAGCTTCTGATCTTCGACTGCCTCACGTTCACGCTCACCACAGGCGACGAGGAGTGGCGGCCCTCCGCGATCGAGACGATCGCCGGCATCAAAGCGATCAAGGAGCAGATCCCCGACGTGAAGACCTCGCTGGGGGTCTCCAACGTCTCCTTCGGCGTCTCCCCGGGGGCGCGCGCGGTGCTCAACTCCGTGTTCCTGCACCACTGTGTGCAGGCGGGTCTGGACCTGGCGATGGTCAACCCCAACCACATCACGCCCTACTCGGAGATCCCCGATCTGGAGCGGGCACTGGCGGACGACCTTGTGTTCGATCGCCGCGAGGATGCGCTGGAGAAGTTCATCGAGCACTTCGAGTCCAAGGGCCCGGAAGACACCAGCCAAGGCGCCGCTGACCCGACCGAGGGCATGGAGCCCGAGGAGGCTCTGCACTTCCACATCCTGCGTCGCCGTCGCGAGGGAGTCGAGGGATGGATCGACCGCAGCGTTCAGAAGCTCGGCGCCGTGCCGACGCTCAACGAGGTGCTGCTGCCGGCGATGAAAGAGGTCGGCGACAAGTTCGGTGCCGGCGAACTGATCCTGCCGTTCGTGCTGCAGTCGGCCGAGGTGATGAAGCGCGCGGTGGCGCAGCTGGAGAAATACCTCGACAAGATCGAGGGCTATACCAAGGGCACCGTGGTGCTGGCAACGGTGTTCGGCGACGTGCACGACATCGGCAAGTCGCTCGTCAACACGATCCTCACCAACAACGGCTACACGGTGGTCGATCTCGGCAAGCAGGTTCCCATCCAGACCATCCTCGACGCCGCCCAGGAACACGACGCCACCGCGATCGGACTCTCCGCGCTGCTGGTGTCCACCTCCAAGCAGATGCCCGCCTGCATCCAGGAGCTGCAGGCCAAGGGCCTCTCCTACCCGGTGCTGATCGGCGGCGCCGCGATCAACCGCGCCTTCGGCTACCGCGCGCTGTACCCCGGAGGAAAAGACTCAGACGAGGTCTACGAGCCGGGCGTGTTCTACTGCAAGGACGCGTTTGAGGGCCTCGCCGTGATGGACCAGCTGATCGATGAGGACGCGCGCGGCGCGCTCGTGCAGAAGCTGCTCGCCGGCGCCACGGAGTTCCGCGCCAAGGGCGAGGCGCCCAAGGAGGAGCTGAACTTCGCCGACGACTCCGTGCGCTCCCCCGCGCGCACCGACGCGCCGATCCCCACGCCGCCCTTCTGGGGCGTCAGGGAGATCCCCGTGGACCTCGAGGAGGTCTACCGCCACCTGGACACGCACGTACTGTTCAAGCTGCACTGGGGCGGCAGGGGGGTCAAAGGCGAGGCCTGGCAGACGCTGCTGCGCGAGGACTTCCAGCCGCGCCTGGAGCGCATGTGGAAAGAGCAGACCTATCTGCACCCGCGCGCGCTGCTGGGCTTCTTCCCCTGCTACGCGCTGGGCAACGACATCGTGGTGCTCGACCCCGCCGTGCTGGACCCCGCCGCCGCGCTCGACCGATCCGACGCGGCCGCCGAGCTCACCCGCTTCGTCTGCCCCCGCCAGCCCAAGGGCGACCGCATCTGCCTCGCCGACTTCTTCAGGCCCGCCGTGGATGGCAAGCCTCCAGAGGAGCTCGACGTGATCGCCGTGCAGGCGGTGACGGTCGGCAGCGAGGTCACCGAGCTGATGGCCAAATTGGAGGCCGAAGGCGAGTTCGCCGAGCAGCTGTTCGTGCACGGCCTCGGTGTGCAGAGCGCCGAGGGTCTCGCCGAATGGCTGCACTACGAGGTCAGGCGCATGCTCGACATCCCGCTCACGCAGGGCCGCCGCTACTCGTGGGGCTACCCCGCGGTGCCCGAGCAGTCAGAGCACCTGAAGGTGCAGAAGCTGCTCGGCCTGGAGCAGATCGGCATGAGCATCACCGACGGCTACGCCCCCGAGCCCGAGCAGTCCACGCTCGCGCTCGTCGCCCACCACCCGCAGGCGATCTACTTCGGCACCCGCCAGGGCCGGCTGCTGCCGAACGGCTCCCCTGACGACCTGATCAAGGGCTCAGACCGCGATCCATCGCTGCCGCTCTCGTCGGCAACGGCGACAGCCTGACCGGCGTGGCGTGCATGGTGCGCAGACGGACCTCCTTCCAGGAGAGGCCCTCCTTGACGAGCGCGGGCATACCCATAATCAGCGCGGCGGCGACCTCCACGGCCTGCAGGATGATCCCGTAGGCGACCGCGTCTGGCGTGGAGACGTGGTAGGCACCCGCGAGCACCGCGACGCAGGCAGCCTGAAAAATGCCGACGTTGGCGGGCGTGGCGGGCACCACCGCAGTGACGTTGACCGCGAACAGCACCCCCGCGGCACCGGCGATCCCGACGCGGTGGTCGAGGCCGAGCGCCATCAGCAACAGCCAGCAGGAGGCACACTGCAGCCCCCACGCCGAGAGCTGCACCGAGGTGGCCACAGCCGCGCGGCGCGGCTGGCGAAAGACACGCAAACCCTCACGCACGCGCAGCAGCGAGCGGCGCAGTCCGCTCACAAGCGTGTGCAGCCGCGCGTAGCGGGAAGTTGCAGCGCGGGGCAGCAGCACGGGGGCGAGCAGCACGAGCAGCAACGCGGCCAGTGGCACCAGTGCGGCCGCGACCAGCGCCCCGTCGTGGCCATGCAGGAGGGGCACGCCGGAGAGCATCGCCGTCGCCAGCAGCGCCAGCGCCAGCAGGTTGAGCAGCGTCTGGGAGACCATCGTGCCGAGCACCACGGGCAGCGTCTCGCGCGGGCGACCGAGACGACGCGCGACGATCAATGCGCGTGATGGCTCACCCAGGCGAGCGGGAAGCGTGGCGGACATCAGCACGCCGATGAACGTCCCCTGCAGCGCGTCGCGCCGCCGCGCCGGCCGCCAGGTGGGGGCGGCGCTGAGGATCGCGTACCAGGCGAGACCGCGTACCACCATCGAGAGGCACATCAGGCCAAGCCCGGCGGCGATCAGGCCGGGGCTGGAGGCGACCAGGCTGGCGAGCACACGACCGAAGCCGATCCGCGACAGCGCGGTGAGCGCCAGCGCCAGACCCGCGAGCGACACCGCGGCGAGCGCGCCGCGACGGGCGAACCGCAGTGCGCGTCGCGCCGGCGCGACGGCAAGCGCAGGCTCGGGACTGGGCAGACGCTGAGCGGGCACGCGGGGAAGCAGGTCAGCCGGCGCGAGGCCCAAGCGCACGGCGAGCCGGCGCGATTTGCTCAGATCCGTCGGCGACCCTGACTTGCCCACAGCCACGGGCCACCCCGAGTTGCTCACAGCCGGCCCGGTGCGGGCGGGCTCCCGCCCACCACCGCGAGTGCCTGCTCGTAGACCTCGAGCACCTCGGCGGCGACGTGGGGCCAGGCGAAGCGCTCGGCCCGTTCGCGAGCGGCGGCTGCCATCCGCGCGCGCCGCCCGGGGTCGAGCGCCAACACCCGCAGCGCCTCCGCGAGCGCCCGCGCGTCACCGCGTGGGGTGAGCAGACCATCGACGCCGTCGCGCACCACGTCGCGGTAGCCGGCGATGTCCGAGGCGACCACGGGCGTGCCGGCGGCGAACGCCTCTGTCAGCACCATCCCAAAACTCTCGCCGCCGAGCGAGGGAGCGCAGAGCACGTCGGCGCGACGCAGCTGCTGGGCCTTCTCCTCCTCGCTGACCTTGCCTAATGCCCGCACCCCGCGATCGTCGAGCAGCAGCGGGGCGATCTCCTGCGGTTCCGCCCCCACCAGCGTGAGCGTGGCGGGCACGTGCTCGCGCAGCGCCTCGAAGGCGCGCAGCAGCACCGGCAACCCCTTGCGCTCCACGGCTTGGCCGATGAACAGGATGCGCAGCTGCACCCCCTCGCGTGGCTGCGCCTCGGCATCCCCGTCGAGATGCGTGTGGCGGGACTGGTCGAGGTGCACCCCGTTGGGCACGATCCGGTAGCGCCCGCCGAAGAAGCGTCGCGCCGTCCAAGCGGCTGCCTCGGAGACGGCAATCCGCGCGTGCAGCCGGTTCATGCGCCGCCGCGCCCCGAGCGCCACCCCGATCCCGTTGGTGAGGGCGTTCTCGGAGAAGCTGTGGAAGGTGCCCACGATCGGTATGCCCGCCGCGCAACTGGGGGCATACCAGCCGACGAGCGGCACGACGGGCTCGTGGACGTGAACGAGGTCGTAGCCGCCGGTCTGCAGCTCCCGCCACAGGGCCAGCATGGAGTCGACGGTCGGCGCCAGGTTGGAGATCGCGCCGTTGGCGGGGAACCCCGCGGTGCGCCCGAGCGGCACGACCCGCTCAGGCAGCGTCATCGGCTGCGGGCGCGCCCCCCGGTGCATCCTGCGCGCAAGCGCATCGTCGGGGTCGAACGGCGCGAGGATGCGCACCTCGTGGTCCACCGCCTGCAGCTCGTCGGCGAGCGCCTCGATGTGGCGGGTGACGCCGCCCGGATAGGTCCACGAGTAGGGCGAGACGAGTGCAATCCGCACAGCCATACGATACCCCCTCCCCCCTCCCCTCCTCCTGCGTCCCCTCTCCCTCCCATGTTTCGCGCGCCACCCGCCGCCGGCGGCGTCGCGGTCGCGCCCCAGCGGCGAGCTTGTAGCCTGTGGTGTGCCGTGAGCGCGCGCCACTTCGTCAAGTACACCTTTCTGCAGCTCGACCCGGCGTGGCGGCGCCTGGACGGCGAGCGCCGCGCGCAGGACAAGCGCGAGTTCATGGCCGCCTGCGAGGACTTCGCCGACGGGCACCTGCTGCAGTCCTTCTCGCTGGTGGGCACCCGCGGAGACGCCGAGCTGCTGCTGATCTCCGAGGCCGAGAATCTAGATCGCATCCACGAGTTCCACGTGGTGCTGCTGCAGAGCGGTTTGATGAAGTGGGCGCACACGCCCTACTCGTTCCTGGGGATGCGCAAGAGCTCGGAGTACTCCGAAGACGAGCGTGCCGCCCCGCGCGCGTTCCGCGGCAAGTACGTGTTTGTCTACCCGTTCGTGAAGTCGCGCGAGTGGTATGCCCTGCCCGCGCAGGAGCGCTGGCGGATCATGCAGGGGCACATCACCGTCGGGCGTGAATACCCGGGGGTGGACAACCACACGACCTACTCCTTCGGCTTGGACGACCAGGAGTTCGTGGTGGCGTTCGACACCGACGACGTGGGCACGTTCCTCGATCTCGTGCAGCGTCTGCGCACGACCGAGGCCTCGCGCTACACCGTCAGGGACACGCCGAGCTTCACCTGCATCGCCGCCTCGCTGCCGCGCGCGCTGAACGCGCTCGACGGCGAGCCCATCGCAACCGAGGCGCTGTCCCCTGCCTGAGCGCGGCCTTGCGCACCTGCGCCGGGCCGACCCGGTGCTGGCCGGCGTGATCGCGGCGGTGGGTCCAAAGCTGAACGACGCGCGCGCCGACCGGCCGGCCGATCACTACGGCGCGCTGGTGCGCGCGATCGTCGGCCAGCAGCTGTCGACCAAGGCGGCGCGCTCGATCTACCTGCGCCTCACCGAGCGCTTCGACGGCCGCACGCCGACACCCGCGCAGGTGCTCGCCGACGAGCCCGAAGCGCTGCGCGCCGCCGCCGGTTTGTCGCGCGCGAAGGTGGGTTATCTGCGCTCGCTGGCCGAGCACGTGCTCTCGGGCGAGCTGGAGCTCGAGCGCCTCGACGACTTGGACGACGACACGGTGATCGCCGAGCTCGTCGCGGTCAAGGGCCTGGGCATGTGGACGGCGCACATGTTCTTGATGTTCCACCTGCGGCGTCCCGACGTGCTGCCGGTCGGCGACCTCGGCATCCGCCGCGCCATCGAGCGCGCCTACGACTTGGACGATCTCCCCGACGCCGCCACGATGGAGCGCATCGCCGAGCCCTGGCGCCCGCACCGCACGCTCGCCTGCCGCTATCTGTGGCGCTCGCTGGACAACGAGCCGTAGGACGTCCGGGGACGCTTTATGTCTGTAAAGATAATCTTTCGAGACATAAAGCCAGCTTCCCTGGCCCCAACCCAACGACCGTCAGACGGCGGAAACCTGCTCCTCCTCGGCCACGCGGAAGGATGAGCCGCAGCCGCAGGCGGCGACGACGTTGGGGTTGTTGACCTTGAAGCCAGCCCCCTGGAGGCTTTCCTCGTAGTCGATTTCCGACCCGTACACGTACTGGAGGCTGGAGCGATCGACCAGCAGCTTCAACCCGTGGCTCTCAAACACCGCGTCGTTCTCGCGCTGCTCGTCGAAGGCCAGTTGGTACTGGAAGCCCGAGCAGCCGCCGCCGCGCACTCCGACGCGCAGCCCCGCGAGCGTCACGTCGGCGCTCTGGGCGGAGAGGAACTCCCGCACCTTCTCGGCTCCCTTGTCGGTGAACGCGACCATTGCTATCCAAAGTATAGCGCCGCCCTGAGTGTGGCTATCCTAGGCGTGATGCCCACCACCGAGGAAATCAAGCAGCGCATCGAGGCCGCGATCCCGGGCGCCCGCGCGCAGGTCAGCGGCGGCAACGACCACTTCAAGGCCACCGTCACCGCCGAGGCGTTCGCGGGGCGCACCCGCATCGAGCAGCACCGTCTCGTGTACGCGGTCTTCGGCGAGGAGATCGGCGGAGAGATCCATGCGCTGTCGCTGAAGACCCAAGCCAACTGACCAGGACACCCCTGCCGATACCCCGACCGATCCCTGCCCGACCAATCCCCACCCCGATTGACCCCACCCGCGAACCAGGAGCCTCCCATGCCGGCACACCAGCCGCTTCCCATGATCGACAATGATCTCGACATTCCCGCCGGCCCGACGGAGAGTGGGCCCAACCCGATTCGCGAGGCGATCGAGCAGGCGATCGCGGAGAACCGCGTGATCCTGTTCATGAAGGGCACTCCCGACGCCCCCGGGTGCGGCTTCTCGCGCCGCACCGTCGCCGCGCTGCAGGCGCTCGACGCGCCGTTTGCGGCGGTCGACGTGCTGCCCGACCCCCGTATCCGCCAGGAGCTTTCGGCGATCTCCAACTGGCCCACGATCCCCCAGCTGTTCGTTGAGGGTGAGCTGATCGGGGGCTGTGACATCGTCACCGAGATGTTCGAGTCCGGCGAGCTGGCGGACGCGCTGAAGTAGACCCCGAGGGGCCGGCGAGGCGGGTTGCTGTAGGGTTGCCGACCCCATGCCCCCGGTAGCGATCGTCACCGACACAACCCAGTACCTGCCGCGCGTGCTGGCGCACAGCGAAGGCATCCACCAGGTGAGCCTGTATGTGGGGTGGGGCGATGACAAACAGCGCGAGAGCGAGCTGGAGAGCTTCGACGGCTTCTATGACCGGCTGCGCTGCGACCCGGACCTGCCCACCACCTCCCAGCCCTCGATCGGCGACTTCCTCGCGGTGTGGGAACCGCTGCTGGAGGAGGGGCGGGAGATCGTCTCGGTGCACCTCTCGGGGGGCATCTCCGGCACCGTCGAGGCGGCCCGCCAGGCTCGCGGCCTGCTCGCCGAGCGCGGGTTGGGCGAGCGCGTGGAGGTGATCGACGGGGAGACAGCCTGTGGTGGGCTTGGCCTGCTGGCGCTCGCGGGCGCCGCCGCGGCACGCGGTGGAGCAGACATGGAGGGCGTGATCGCCCGCATCCGCGAAACGCGCGCGGCGCTGAAAATCTGGTTTTGCATCGACACCCTGGAGTTCCTGCGACGCGGCGGACGCGTCGGCAAGGCGCAGGCGTGGTTGGGGGGAACGTTGCGGATCAAGCCGATCCTCACGCTGGGCTACGAAATCACGCCCGTCGAGCGCGTGCGCACCGCTGGTAGGGCGTTTGAGCGGATGGTGCAGTACATGCACGAACTGCGCGAGGCCGGCTCGGACGCATGGGTGGTGCAGCACATCCAGGCGCCCGACCAGGCCCAGAGATTGATCGAGCATGGACGCGAGATCTACGGCTCCGAGCCGCTGTTCGTCTCCGAGGTGGGCCCTGTGATCGGCACCTACGTGGGCCCCGGCCTCGTCGGCGTCGGCGGGATCCCGCGCGCGCTGCTGGCCTGAGCGCGGCCGGCCTCGCCAGCCGGCCCGTTCTCAGTGGCGGCCGCAGCCGGGCCGTTCTCAGTGGCGCCGGCGCAGCCGGGCCGTTCTCAGTGGCGCCGGCGCAGCCGGGCCGCTCTCAGCGGCGCCGGCGACGGCGGCGGCTGCGCATGCCGAGCGTGAGCCCGACCACGGCGGCGCCGATCAACAGCTCGCGTTTGTGGCGCTCCACGTGGGCGCGCCAATCGGTGAGCCGCGCCATCTCGACTTGCAGACGCTCCATCGACACCGCCAGCTCAGCACGGTTGGCCTCCATCGAGCTGCGGATCTCCGCCGGGGAACGCTGCGCCATCAGGCCTCGCCTCCCCACGGTGGCGCCGGGGCAGGGGCGGCATGCTGGGAGCCCGAACCCATCGTCTCGCGGATCAGGCGGGCCTCCTCGATCGCCATCGTGGGAACTGGTGGGGAGCTTTTTTTGACGACTTTGGCGGCCACCACACCGGCGAGCGCGCCCAGCACCACCAGGATCAGCGCCATCGCGAAGAAGCCCCAGAAGTACGTGAACTGATTGCCGATCGGCAGCTCGTAATAGAGCAGCCAGGCGAAGCCGATCAGCACGAAGAAGAGGGCGGTGACCATGAAGATGCCGGCCGCGACCGCCACGACGGCGCCCCGGGCCAGCTTGGCGGCCTTCTCGGCAACCTCGGCCTTGGCGAGCTCCACCTCCTCGCGCACCAGCACCGCGACGCGCTCGGAGACGTCGGTGATCGCGGTGGCGATGTTTTGCGGCCCGTCCGTCCGCGAGCCGGCCGCCTGCGGCCCGCCAACTCCAGGTCCACTTGCCGCCGGCCCCCCGGGTTGTCCGCCGCTCGGCGCCGCGCTCACTCCGGAGGCTCCTCGTCGAACACCCGCCGCCACACCACGCCGGCGGCGCGCTGCACGAGGACGCTCGCGAGGGCGCCGAGCGCGGTGAGCATGCCCGACCACATCAGACGCTTGACCATCTCGTTCTCCATCATCTGGGGAGTGTATTGGTCACGGTGGTCGTCTTCGACGCCCCACGCTGAGCATCGCCGGCGGGAGGAGCCTCCAATCCGCCGCACACAGTCTCCACCACCAGCCACTTGGCGCGCTCGTACTGATCCTCCTCGCGGGGGAGCAGCCCGAAGATCCAGCCGGTGAGCATCTGCTCGATCGCGCCGTAGAAGGACATCGCCGCGAAGCGGGCGTCGATCTCGGCCTTGAAGGTGCCCTGCAGCTGCGCGGCGGTGACGATCTCGGCGATCAACTCGTACGCCTGGCGAATCTGGGCGAGGTGGGTCTGGCCAAAGGAGTTGGCCGCGCGGGTCACCTCGACGATGATCACCTTCATCAGCTCGGGGTCGTGACGGTAGGAGTCCACGATGAAGGAGGCGATCTCGTGCAGCTTCTCGCGCGCCCCCAGCTCATCCCGCGCGTCCACCGCGCGGATCGTCTCGAGCATCACGTTCCAGCGCTCGAGGAAGAGCGTGTCGAGGATCTCATCCTTGGAGGCGAAGTAGTGGTAGACCAGGCCATACGCCACCCCCGCCTCGTCGGCGATGTCCGAGACGCGGCAGGCGTGGAAGCCCTGGCGCGCGAACACGCGCACGGCGGCGTCGAGGATCATGCGCCGCTTGTCGGGGCCATTCTTGGCGCGGGGGACGCTCATTGGGAATACACCTGCGGGCGGCGGTGGTCGAGCACGGGCAGCTGAGCACGGATCTCGAGCTGGCGGTCGAAATCGAGATCGGCCGCGATGAAGCACTCCCGGTCATCAGCCTGCGCGAGCACAACCCCCCAGGGGTCGACGATCATCGAGCGCCCACCCGAGTGGTGCCCGCCGGGGTGGGGGCCAACCTGGTTGGCGGCGATCACGAACACCTCGTTCTCGATCGCCCGCGCGCGCACGAGGATCTCCCAGTGGTCGCGGGTGGTGGGCAGCGTGAAGGCGGAGGGCAGCACCACCACGCGGGCGCCGCGCAGGGCGAGCGCGCCGAACAGCTCGGGGAAGCGCAGGTCGTAGCAGATCGACATCCCCAGCTCCACGCCCTCCGCGGTGGCGCTCAACACGACCTCCCCACCCGGCTCGGTGACCGCGGACTCGCGGTAGGCGCGGCCGGCGACCTCGACGTCGAACATGTGCAGCTTGCGGTACACCGCCCGCACCTCTCCGTGTGGATCGACGTGCACGGAGGTGTTGGCGAGCTTCCCCGTAGCCGAGCCCGCGCCGGCTTGCGGCGTCGCCGCGACCAAGCCCGGGTCGAGTTGTGGCCGCTCCACGATCGACCCCGCCACGAGGTCGATCGACAACTCCAGCGCGATCGCCCGCGCCCACGAGATCGCCGGCCCGTCGAGCGGCTCGGCGCCCGCACGGAGATCCTCGTCGGCGCCGAGGACCGTCCACTTCTCCGGGAGTACGATCAGTCGCGCCCCATCCGCGGCCGCCGCGCGCGTGAGGCGATCGGCGACAGCCATGTTGGCAGCCGTGTCGGCCGTGGAGTTGAGCTGGACCGCGGCGACCCTCAAAAGCGCACTCCCTTCCATGAGCGTCCCCCACAGAATAGATTGACTAGTCAGTCAACAACCCAAAGCATAGCGCCGGCGGGGCCGGTTCCGCCCGCGCGCATGCCTCTGTTCCGTGGCACGCGCCCGCTGAAGCGCTGGCGCTACGTGGGGATCTTCTGTGAGGAGCTGATGGCGTGCGCGGCCATCGTGCGGGTGGGACCGGCGCGCCAGGCGTTCTGGGCGGTCCTCTCCCGAGGCGAGGACCGCCGGCTGCGGGAGCGCACCCATACGCTCGCCGGCCGGAGCGCGGTGGAGCTCGCGCCGGGGCGCCTGCGCGTGCGCGACGGCGGCGTGGCGCTCGACCTCGCGCTGGCGGAGGATGCGGGCATCGAGGCGCTGTGTCCCCACGGCCGAGGCTACGTGTGGACGCGCAAGCAGGCGGGGATCGCCGCAAGCGGGACCCTCACCCTCGACGGCGGCCCCCCACGCGCGATCGAGGCGCTGGCGGTGGTGGACGACACCGCCGGCTACCACGCGCGCGCCACCGAGTGGTGGTGGGCCGCCGGCGTCGGCATGGACCCTGCAGGGACGCCGCTGGCGTTCAATCTCGTTGAAGGCGTCAACGACCCCCAAAGCGGCAGCGAGCGCGCGTTGTGGGTGGCGGGCGAGCCGCACGAGGTGGCAGCCGTCCACTTCGCGCCCGACCTGTCGCGGATCGAGTCCGCCGACGGCTCGCAACTGCACTTCACCGCCGAGGCGCAACGCAGCCGCCGCGAGAACCTGCTGCTGGTGCGCAGCGACTATCGCGCGCCGTTCGGCGCTTTCGCCGGCACGCTCCCTGGCGGCATCGAGCTGGCGCACGGCATCGGCGTGGTGGAGCATCATCGCGCGCGGTGGTAGGGCGGAGATCTGGCAGCCGGCTCCACCGACCTTCGGTCGTCTTTGTCCCTGGAGGCCTACGCCCGGAACGTGGTGCTCTGCCCCGCCGTGGCGGCGGGGTGGGCGGGGCCCGCAACCGCGCCTGACTCCAGCAGCGCGGCGATCTCCGCAGCGGTGTAGCCGACGGCGCCGAGCACCTCCTCAGTGTGCTCGCCCAGCGCAGGGCCCGGCAGACGGTCGTGCGCGCCGGGGGTCCGCCCCAGCTTGACGGGCAGCCCGAGCTGGCGCACACCACCCGCAACACCGGGCTGCGCGAGCGTGACGACCATCTCGCGGGCGCGCACCAGCTCGGAGTCGAGCGCCTCGTCGAGCTCCAGCACGGGCTCCAGGCAGCAGTCGTGCTCGCGCGCGAACTGCTCCCACTGGGCTCGCGTGCGGCCTTTGAAGATGTCCACCACCTGCGTGTGGGCGTCGGAGCCCGGGGCTTCGAACTGGCGCTCGATCAGCTCCTCGCGCTCCACGCCGCGGCACCACGCCTGCCAGAACTTGGGCTCCAGGGCGCCGAGCGTGACCCAGCCATCGACGCACTCGTAGGGGCGGTAGCAGATCACCGAGCCTGCCAGCAGCAGCTCGCCGCGGTGGGGCGGGCTGCCGTCGGCGAAGTAGGCGCCCGCCACCATCGCCAGCCACGAGAGCGCGCCGTCGGCCATGGAGATGTCCACGATCTGCCCTTCACCCGAGCCACTCCTGCCGGAGTCCTCCTCCCGCGCAGGCGCGGGATGGGTGGCTGATTGACGAACGGGGGCGCCGTCGCGCTCGCGCAGCGCGGCGAGGATCCCGAACGCCGCCATCAAAGCGCCGCCGCCGAGATCGGCGATCTGCCCGGCGGCCTGCACCGGCGGACCGTCACGCTCGCCGGTGAGCCCGAGCAGGCCGACGAGGCCGAGATAGTTCATGTCGTGCCCCGACGCCTCGCGCTTGGGGCCGCTGCGGCCGTAGCCGGAGATCGCGCAGTACACGATCCCGGGGTTGACCTCGCGCATCCGCTCGTAGCCCACGCCCAGCCGGTCCAGCACGCCAGGGCGGAAGGACTCCAGCACCACGTCGTGCTCTGCCACCAGGCGCAGCAGCGCCTCGCGCCCCTGCTCGTGCTTGAGGTCGAGCCGGATCGAGCGCTTGTTGCGGTTGAGCGCGAGGAACAGCGCCGACTTCGCGCTCTGCTCGGCACCCTCCAGATAAGGCGGCGACCAGCGGATGTAGTCGCCCATGCCGGTGTCCTCCACCTTCAGCACCTCCGCGCCGAAGTCGGCAAGCAGCAGCGAGCAGAAGCCGCCGGGCAACAGGCGGGAGAGATCGAGCACGCGGATGCCCGCCAGCGGCAGGCTCATGGCAAGGTCACGGCTGCGTGGCCCGTCCATCGTCCAACCAGTCCTGCGGCTCCACGACCCGGAGCTCGGGCACGCGCGCGAAGTGGCGTACGTTGCGCGTGACGAGCGGGGCGCCCGCCTCCAGACAGATGCCGGCCTGCATGGCGTCGCGCATCTCGAGTCCGGCACCGGCGGCACGCAGCTCGCGCAGCAGGGCGCCCGCGCGCAGGCCGGTCTCCCGGGTCAACATCAGGCAGGGGGCGCTCAGCAGAGCGTCGGCGGGCGTGGGATCGTGCGCATATTCACGCCCCAACGCCAGCTCGAACGCGGTCACGGCGGTGAGCTGGAAGCCGGATGCAGCGCTCAGCGCATCGACCAGCTCCCTACCCGGACCGGAGTCGCGCAGGTGGTCGATCAGGACGTCCGAGTCTAGGACGGGGGCAGCCGCCACGTGGCCCAAGCCTGCTCGACGTCGCGCTCCCATTGAGCAACGTCCATCTCACTCCACGCCCCCCTGGCGGCGGCGATCGCATCGACGCCTCGTTTACGCTCGAGCTCCGACTGGAAGTACTCGCTCAGCGCCTCCTCGACGATCGGCGAGAAGCCGCGCATACCGCGATCCACCGCGGCCGCCTTCAGGCGACGATATACGGGAGGGGACAGCTCAACGGTCGTGCGCATGCATGCATTCTAATGCATCTCGGTCGTCTCGCCACCACGCAACCCGCCCGCGGCCGGAAACCGCCCATCAAAAAATCCTCTCCCCGTCAGCCATCGCGCTGCGGAATGTTCAAGAGGCCGCGGGCCTCCTGCACGGTGGCAGGACGGCGGCCGACGTCTTCGGTCATCTGTCGCGCCTTGGCCACCAGCTCGCCGTTGGAGCGCGCCATCTCGCCGCTTGGTAGGTAGAGGTTGTCCTCGAGGCCCACGCGGATCGAGCCGCCGAGGGTGAGCGCGGCTGCGAGGAGCTCCCACTGCTGGCGGGAGATGCCGATCACCGCCCAGTGCGATTTTGCGTATGCCGCCGCGCCGCCGCCAAGCGCAGGGGCGCCCGGGGCGTCGGCGCCGGGGATGTTGGACACCATCGCCGCGAGGTTGCGCGCGCCCGGGGGCACCCCGCCGACCACGCCCATGATGCAGTCCACGTGCAGCGGCGCCTGCAGCACGCCCATGTCGATCAGCGGCTCCAGGCTGCCGACGTGCCCGAAGTCGAAGCACTCGTGCTCCGGTTTGATGCCCAACTCGCGCATTGCCCCCAGCAGCTCGATGATCTCGCCGAAGGGGTTGGCGAACACCATGTTGAAGACGAAGTCTTTACGTGAGCGCGAGTACTTGGCGTAGTTCATCGAGCCCATGTTCAGCGCCGCCACCTCGGGGCGGCACTCGCGCAGGTAGGCCACGCGCTTCTCCACGCTCACCCCCACCGCGCCGGTGGAGAAGTTGATGATCGCCGCGTTGCCCACCTCCGCGCGGATGGCGTCGCTGATCGCTTTGTAGTCCTCCACCTCGAAGCTCGGCCCGCCCTCGGGGGTGCGCGCGTGGATGTGGATCATCGTGCCCCCCTCGTCCACGATCCGCCGCGCCTCGGCGGCATACTCGGCGGGGGTGTAGGGGATCGCCGGGCACTGCTCGCGGTTGGCCAGCACGCCGGAGATCGCGCAGGTGATGACCACGGGGTCCTCGATGCTCATGGCGGAAAGTATCCCAGCCGGAAGCGGCGAACGTCGCCTGGCCTGGCCAGTCAGCCAGTCGGCGGGGTGCGTCTGGTAAGGGCTATCACCCCGCGACCCCGGCATCCGCTGGGAGCACGGTGAAGAAACCACCCTGCAGCGGCGTCACCGCACGGAAGGCGCGCTCACCGAGCGTGAGAATCCGCCGAGTCTGCCAGCGCGCGGCGAGCACCACCAACGAGGCATCGGCCAGACCGAGCTCGAGGTCGCGGTAGCGCGCAGCGACATCGCGCGCCACGGTGAGCTCGGGTGGCGTCAGGGCGTCCATCACATAGGTGCCCGCGGCAAGATCGTCCAGAAACGCCAGCTCGACGTCGATCCCGAGGCGGCGCATGATCAGGTAGTCGGCCTCGGCGGCGACGATCTGTGATGTCACCAGGGTGTCGCGCTCCTCCCGCAGCAAACCAGCCACCGCATCGTGTTGGGGCTCGTCGGCGTCAGCCTGCGCATAGAGCGCACCCGCGTCAAGGATCAGCGCGGTCATTCCGGGTCAGCGATCGCGACCGGATACCGCCCGGTGCAGCTCCTCGGGATCCCATTTGCTGTACGGCGCTCCCCCGCCACGGCCTTTGGCCATACTGCGAAACACACGGCTCTCGCGCTCGCGGGCGCCCGCCACGAGCCGCACTCCCTCACGGATCAGCTCAGCTTGCGAGCGGCCCGTGCGTGTCGCGGCGAGGCGCAGACTCTGAGCCTCCTCCGGACTGAGATAGACCGAGGTCTTGTGCATTGCCCTATGTAGGGTATCAGGCTCAATTGACGCGCAGCCCGAGCGTCAGCGCGAGCGCGCGCTCGACCTCGGCGAGCGTCGAGGGCTCGAGCGCGCCCAGCCTGCGCAGTAAGCGTGAGCGCGCCATGCCCCGCACACCTCGGCAGATCGCGCGGCTGGGTCGATCAAGGCCTTCGACGTCCCTCAGCTCCGGACGCAGCACCGAGGGCGCCCGGGAGCCGGACAGCGGCACCACCACGATCAGGTCGGCGACGGTCCCCATGTCCAGGTGGTCGGCCGAGACAACGATCGCCGGTCGATGCTTTCCCAGCTCACCAGGTCTGGCGGCGCCGAGGGCGACGAGCCACACCTCGCCGCGTCGGGGCTCACTCGTCGAAAGTGAGGCCATCGTCGAAGTCGATGCCGTCTTCCAACGTGGACTCCCACAGGCGCATCTCCTCGAGTGCGGCAGGGTTCTGTGCGTCGGCAATAGTGGCCTGCCGCTCGGACTCGAAGGCCGCCTCGATCTCCCGCTCGCGGGCGATCTCCGCCAGCAGCGCGGCGAGCGAGATGCCGCGCTGCCGCGCTTCCGCGGCCAGCAGGTCGCGGGTATCCCTGGTCACACGGATCGTGGCCGTATCGACTCCCATAGTCGCCATAGTTTAGCGCCTTGGTTGGCGCCACGGATACGGGACCCCCTGTCATTACAAGGTTGCTGTAATGACCCAAGCTTCGACAAGACCCCCCTCCGTCGCGGCTACTCCGCCGGACATCGGCCGTCAAAGCGTGCTTTTACTAAGAGGACTTTGCTTGCTACCCTGTCGCTTTCCCGACCGGAGGACCTCTTCGGCCGTCTCCACGAGTGGGGGGATCTCTCCGCGTTTGCCGCCTCCCGCGGCGATGGCCTGCGCGTAGCCGTCGTTCATGGGCGACGTCGCCAGGGCAAGTCCTACCTCTTGCGACGCCTGGCCGCCGCAACGGATGGCTTCTACTACCAGGCGCTCGAGGAGGAGGCGGCTCCCGCGCTCGAGCACCTCGGCGCCGCGCTCGGCGCCTGGCTGGCGGTCCCCGGCGGGAGACTGGCGCTTGGCGACTGGGCCGCCGCGGTCGACGCGCTCGCCGGCCTGCACCGGGACCCTGCCGCTCCGGTGGTGGCGGTTATCGACGAGTTCCCCTACATACTCGACCGGGTCCCCGAGCTCTCCTCGCTGCTGCAGCGCGCCGTCGACGTTTCGCGCGAGGGCCCGCAGCGCGCGGTTCGCCTCGTTCTCTGCGGATCGGCGCTGTCGGTGATGAGCGACCTGCTGTCGGGGCAGCGCGCCCTGCGCGGGCGCGTTGCCTGCACGCTGCGGGTCGATCCGTTCGACTTCCGCGAAGCAGCCTCCTACTGGGGCGTGGCGGGAAACTGGCCGGTCGCGCTGCGGTTGCACGCAATCGTGGGCGGCACCCCCGGCTACCGCGACCTGCTCGGACTCGACCCCCGCCAATCGTGCGCTTCCACCATGTCGTCACCCGCCCGGACCTCGCCCGCTTCGAGGAACGGCGAGCAGCCGAGGCATGGGGCGACGCGCAGCAGCGCTTCTCCACGCACGTCCTCGGCCCCCACTTCGAGGATCTCGCCCGCCTCTGGACGACTCGCTACGCCTGCGAAGAGACCCTCGGCGGACGCATCGCCCGAGTGGGCGCGACGCAGCTGAATGACCCGGCCGGCCGCTCTCAGATGGAGATCGACGTCGTCGCCGTACGCCCCGGCCACTCGGAGACGATCGGCCTGCTCGGCGAGGCCAAGTCCAGCGGCACGCCGGCGGGCGTAGGCGTGCTCACTCGCCTCGAGCGGGCGCGGGACCTGCTCCTCGCACGGGGGGCCGCCGCGGTGGCGGCGGACGTCAAGCTCGCGGTGTTCTCCGCGGGCGGGTTCGACCGCGCCCTGCTTGGCGCCGCACGCCACCGTAACGAAGTGGAGCTCATCGACCTGGAGCGGCTTTACACCGGCGAGTGAGCACCCGCCAAGGCAGTTGCGAGGCGGCGCCCTGCACCGAGCATCACTTCTTCCCCTTCTTCTCGCAGCCGCGAAACCGGTCAGGACCAGATCGCGCCGATGGGAAGCGCGAAGATGCGCTCGCTCAACAGGAAGGGTCGCGGCCCGGTGTGCAGGACGGCGCCGGCGAGGAAGCGCTCCCCGAGCTGCTCGCGCAGCCAGATGAGATGCCTGGCGTCGGAGCGCTTGGGGGCGGCGGTGGCCTTGATCTCGACGGCGAGCACGTTGCCGAGGGGCATGTCGGCGAGGAGGTCGACCTCGCGACCTCCATCCCTGACGCGCAGATGATGCAGGCGCGGCGCGCACGAGCTGAGCTCGACCTCGGGCCTGAGCTGAGCGAGGACGAACGTGTCGAGGATCCGCCCGAGCAGGTCGCCGTCGCGCAGCACCGCGGTCTCGTCGAGGCGCAGCGCGGCGCTCACCAGGCAGGGATCGACGAGGTAGCGCCTGCCCGCCTTGGCCAGACGCGAGAGCCTGTTGCTGCTCCACGCGGGCAGCGTCTCGAGCACGAGCAGATTCGTGAGCAGCCGCTCGTACGCAAGCGCCGTCTTGCGATCGATCCCGGCGGCCTCGTAAAGCGTCTTCTCGCGCGCGATCCCGGCAGTGTTGAGCGCCAGCGCTTCGAAGTAGCGCCGCAGCAGATTGGGGTCGCGCCCGCCGGCCAGGGTTTCGACGTCCCTCGTGAGCAGCTGGCTCAGATACCCCTCCAGCCACGCCCGTCGAGCCACGATACCGCTTTTGCGAGTGTTTGAGTCCCGATTTTGCGGGCCAACCACTCCCGCTTTTGCGCGCCGACCGCAGACCACGGCACGACTACACCGGCACCACCCCGTGGCGCTTCCATGGCCGCTCGACCTTCTTGTTCTGGGACATCTCCAGGGCGCGGCAGATCGTGAGGCGGGTCTCGCGCGGGTCGATCACGTCGTCGATCAGGTCGTTGCCGGCGGCGATGTACACGTCGAACTGCTTGCGGAACGCCTCGATCAGCTCGGCGCGCTTGGCCGCCGGGTCCTCCGCTTCCTCGACGACCTTGCGGAAGGCGATCTCCACGACTCCCTCGGCGCCCATCACGGAGATCTCCGCGGAGGGCCACGCCACGATCAGGTCGGGTTCGTAGGCGCGGCCGTTCATCACGTAGTAGCCGGCGCCGTAGGCCTTGCGGGTGATGAGCGTGATCTTCGGCACGGTGGCGTTGGCGACCGCGTACAGCATCTTGGCGCCGTGGCGGATGATCCCTTCGGCCTCCACTTTGGTGCCGACCATGAAGCCGGGGACGTCCTGGATGAACAGCAGCGGGATGCCGAACGCGTTGCAGAGGTTGACGAAACGCGCGGCCTTGTCGGCGGAGTCGTTGTCGAGGATCCCCCCCAGCTGCTTGGGCTGGTTGGCGACGATCCCCACGGGTCGCCCGCCGAAGCGCGCGAAGCAGGTGATGATCGTCTTGGCCCACTGGCGCTTGATGTCGAGGTAGTCGCCGTCGTCGACGATCAGCCTGATCACCTCGTACATGTCATACGGCTTGCGGTTGGACTCCGGCAGCACGTCCAGCAGCGCCTCCTCGGCGCGCTCGATCGGGTCCGGTTCGGCCCCGCCCGCCCCTCCCGCCCGCACCGGCGGGGACTCTTCGCAGTTGGAGGGGAAGTAGGAGAGGTACTCCTTGATGCGCGCAATGCACTCCTCGTCGTCGGCCACCTCCATGTCGCCGACGCCCGACTTGCGGCAGTGCACGCGCGAGCCGCCCAGTTCCTCCTGGGTGACGTCCTCGCCCACCGCGGCGCGCACCAGGTGGGGGCCGGCGAGCGCCATCGATCCTCTGCCCCGCACCATCGGCACGAAGTCGGCCAGGCCGGGGATGTAGGCGGTGCCGGCCGCGCACGGCCCCATCAGCGCGGCGACCTGCGGGATCACGCCGCTCATGATCACCTCCTCGCGGAACAGGTGCCCGGAGCCGGCGAACATCGCACCGGCGGCCTCCTGCACGCGCGCGCCGGCGGAGTCCAGCAGCCACACGAACGGGATGCGCTTGGTGAGCGCCAGCTCGCGCAGGCGGGTGACCTTGATCTCGCCGGTCATCCCCATCGAGCCGGCCATCACCGTGAAGTCATACGCGCACACCGCGGCGAGGCGGCCGTCGATCTTGCCGTAGCCGGTGATCACCCCGTCCGCCGGCGCCTCCACCCCGTCCATCGCCCGCTGCGCGGAGTGCGGGCGGCCGTGGATGCCGAGCTCGACGAACGTGGCCGCGTCGATCAGCAGCGCGATCCGCTCGCGCGCGGTGAGCTTTTCGCGCTCGTGCTGCTTGGCGATCTTCTCCTCGCCACCGCCCAGCATCGCCTTCGCGCGGCGGGCCTGCAGGTCCTCGACCAGCGGGCGCAGGAGGCTCGACTCGGTGGGTGACATGGCCACGACGCAATCCTAACCGCCTACCACGATCCAGGCGCCCTTCTCCCTCCTCAACGGTGCCCGGTGCCCACCCGGGCACGCGTAGCCTTCCTGGCGCCACGCCCCCTGGGTTTGCCCTTCTGCTTCTTCTTGTGCTTGTGCTTGTGCTTGAGCGCCTTATGCTTCGGGCAGCCGCTGACCGCGATCTTGGTGTTCTGACGGATGGTGTCGCCGTTTTGCGCGTTGAATTCGGTTGGCATTGTGAGTTTGCTTGTGCAGAGGTTGCCGAGTGCGGTGAGGGCGCTGTAGGGGCCCTCCGGGAGCGTCAGTTCGAAGCTCGAGAACGGCTGGTCGGGAACCGCCTTGAACGTGGAACTGGTGATGCCGTTGCTGATCAGGGTCGTACCGGTCAGGTCGATCGTGATGCCGTAGCCCTGGAGCACGAGCACGAGACTCGGCCATCCTTCCCCGCCGTGCGACACGAAGATCGCGGGACCCTGCAGCGGGACCGGGATCAGCGGGGTGTGCACGACCGCGTAGCCGATCTTCGACGCTGCGGGGCACCCGGCGGGGTTGGATTCGAACTGCGCCGCGGAGCACGCTTTCTGCAGCGTCGTCAAGCGGCTCGGGAGCAGCTTGGGGAGTTCGACTTTGACCTTCGCGATGTCCGCGTCCGTGCCCTGCGGCACGCTCGGGTAGGTCAACTTCGCGGTCAGGCTCGCCCCACCCGTCCGGCTCGTTTTCCCGGACGTCGAGACCGAGAATTTCGGTTCGAACTTCAGCGCGGCGCAGTTGGTGACCTGAAACGGCGTGGAGATCGTGCTCAAGCCGCCTTCGCTCAGCTGCAACGTGCCGGTCAGCGACATCTTCGCGCAGCTCGTCGGGTTGAACTGGAAGTTCCCACGCGTGGTCGTGGCGTTGACGTGCTGGATTTCCAGGGGGATCCCTTCGATGCTCGTCGGGATCGAGTCGGGACTCCCCGGCGGATCCGTCGTGATCGTGATCGCCGCCGTCAACGGGTCCAGTTCGATCTTGCCCCTGACGACCACGCAATCGCACGCCGGATGGTTCTTCTGCGTGTTCGCGAGGTCGAACGGGCCGGCCTTCGCGGGCACCTCAAACGTCAAACCGAACGGCGCGCACCCCGCTTCACCGACCGTACACCCACCCGAGCCATTGTACGGGCCGGTGAGATAGAACTTCCCGCCCGTGACCGTGAACGGCTGGTTACCGACACCGACACCGATCGTCGCTTCCCCGACCTTGCTGTTTTCCCCACACAACCCTTCATTGGCCTGCGGTTCGGGGCACAGTTCGACACCCGTCAGCACACCAGAGAGCCCCGGCGGTAGATGCGCTTCGATCGACTTCAAGTTCTGTTCCCCGTCTTTGCGGTTCATCGTCACCGTCAACGGCGAGAACGCACCCGCCTGAATGTTCGTCGCTCCACCCGTCACAGACGGGCTAAACGGCAGGGTCGCGCCGGGACAGGGGCCGCCAGCCGGACCGTGTTCGATCACGAACGACGATTCCGCGTTCACGGGGCCGTTGCCGTCCCACGGCGTGAACACCGCCTGAGTGGTGTACGTCCCGCAGCGCGTCGGGGTCGCCAGCGGCGCGCGTTCCCCACCGAAGAAATGCAGTTCGAGGTTTTCAAACGGCACGTCGGGGGTGTTCTTGAACGTCGCGACGATCTGCCCCGTAGACGGGTTCAACGACACTTCGCCCGCGAGCTTGACCAAGCTCCCCGAATACGGGTCTTCCGCGACGATATACATCGCTATCAGGCTCCCGAACGGGTTTGCGTCCTGCGCCGCCAGATACACCGAGCCTTCCAATTCGTGTTCCAACAGCGGCGTCTTGATCTTCACAGTCCCGACCTTCGACCCATTCGGACAGAAGTTCGACCCCGGCGCGAGCGGACTCGCGACTTCCGACGTAAAGGTGCTCCACTTCACACCCGGTTCGTCTTCCTTGTTCAGTTCTTCCTGGCCCTTATAGCCGATCTGATCACCGGGACTGCCAAGCGCCCCCGCCGACAACGCCCCAGGGTCCGAGGTACACGCTTCAAGGCCACCACCCCCCGACGGGTTGATCGCCACGCCTTCGGGTAGCGCGACGGTCGTGTCCCGCAGCGAGGACTCCGCCAGGCCATTGGGGTTGAACGCGGCGCCCTGCGGGAGATGGACGTTGACCGTCAGCCCCGAGGAAGTGCTCGCGTCGCTGGTGTCCGTCGCGACGGCGATTTCCGGCGGGAACTTGAGCTTGGAGCAACCCGTCAGCGACACGGGCGTACCCGCGGAGTTATGCGTGACCGTGCTCGCTTTCGCCCACTTGCCCGGTTCTGCCCACGAGTCGGCTTCCATCGTCGAGCGCAGCGGGCCGTGGCAGCCGGTCGGGAGCGTCAGGAAGGGTTTGCCGGCGGACGTTTCCTTTTCGAATTCGCCTTCACCCCGGATGGCGTTGCCTCTGCATTCCAAGTCGCCGTATTTACCGGTCCCCCGTTGCACTTTCACACAGGGAGCGATAACACCGGAAAGCGCCAGCCTGCTCCTGATGACGGGCGCCTCCCCCGGCGCATCCGTCACCGTCGCCTGGACAGGGTAGGCCCCACCAGCGCGCACCCCGTTGTTGATGAACAGCAGGGGGGTGAAGAAATTGGTGCCGAGCTGCAAAGCCGTACCGTGCGGGGGCACCATGTTGAAGATGTAGTTTTTGAAGCTGCGCGCAAGAGCCGTCGCTTCTCCCCAGCCCAGTTCCAGCTCGCCCACCCTTGATGTGTCTGGACATCCGGGCGCCCCGAACGTGTGCCGCAGTTCCTGTGCGGCGCACTTCTTGGGGGTCGCGTTGGGGTCGCCGACGAAGCCAGGGGGCAGGTCGACCGTGACATCACGCAGAATGCCGTCGGGGTAGGGCACATACGGCGAGTCGGCGTTCGATTCCATGCGCTTGAAGTGCGAGTTCATTTCGAAGGTGTTGACGAACTTGAACGGGTGCGAGCCCGCCTGCGTGTCGGGCGTGCCGTCTTCATTCAGGAAGCTGACGCCAAAGCTCTTGATGCCAAAGCCGACGCCCTGCGTCGCGAGCAGAGCGCTGCCCTCGCCCGCGCCATCCGCGTTGCTGGCGATGAGGCGGAAGTGGTAGAGCTGGCCGGCTTCGAGACCTTCGAGCTGCGCGGAGACCGCCACCGGGCCGCTTCCCGCTCCGATCTGGGTCGGCCTCTGTGTGCACGGCAAGCTGCGATCGTAGGGGCCGTTGCCGAATTCTTCGGTGTGACCCCATTGGAATTCACATGAGCTGACGGCGACGCCACGCGGATCGACCGTGCCATTCAGGGTCGCGGCTTCCCTGGTCACGTCCGCCGATTCGCCGGCTGTCACGGCCGGGGCGTCGCTGCCGAAGATGTAGACCTTGCCGTCGGCCGGGTTTGCGACGTAGACCGCGCCGCTCGCGCCGTCGACGGCTATCCCGCCCTGCCGGGCCAGGGAGGGCGATAGTTGCAGCGAGCCGAAGCGCGCGACCAGCGTGCCAGCGGCTTGGGCAACTTCTCCCGTGGCTTTATTTTCGTCGCTGTTGCGGTTCATCGCGCCCGTGTCCCACTCGGCCACGGAGGACTGATCGTCCGCGTAGAGATCACCGGTCGCTGAATCGACGGCCACCGCGACATCGCCCGCTTCGCCGCTGTCCACGCGGCCGAGCGCGGAGAGCCGCTGCCCCATCTTGATCGTGCACGAGCACAACGGTTCGGGTTCGGAGACCAAGTAGTCATCGCCCGTGGCGGAGACGGCAAAGCCGTGGCCCGGGGGTGTTCCGGCGAAGCCCTCACCGGGACCCGGCAAAAATTTCTCCCATTGCATGCGAGCCGTGAGACGATTCGAGACCTCGGTGTCGAACTCCTCGACCAGCGGGTGTTCGGCGGACGCGTTGAGGTCGACGTACAGAGCGCCGTTTGCATCGACGCCCAATCCCAACAGGTCGCCGCTGTTGGCGGTGCCGGTGTATGGCGGGAAGCCGCCGATCTGGCTCAAGTACCCGCCTTCCGGACTGAACTTGTCAATCACGCCGTGGCCGGCGTCCATCACATACAAATCACCAGCCGAAGGGTCGAATTCTTCACAGGCCTTGCCAGTGAGCGCCGGGGCGTGCCGCACGCAGGCGTTATCGATCGCGATCGCCGCGGGATTGCCGTACGCCATGGGAAACGAGAACGATCCGGCCGGGGTGGCAACGCCGCTCAGGGCATTTGAGCCGAACGCGGCGAAGTCGAGCGGGCTGCCATTCGCGTCGAACTTGTACACCGTGTCGGTGCCGATGTCGGCGACGTAGACGTCGCCAGTGGATTCTTCTACCGCGATGCCGTCCGGGTTCGAAAAGGCTTCCGTCGCATTGTGGCCGAATTCCCCTATCTTCGGGTGAGGTTCGCCGGCGAGCGCAGGGGAAGTTGTGACGAACCCTAGGGTTGCCAAGGTGCAGAGAAGGAACAGAGAGGCTAGTTTTGTGGACTTGGTGGTCGTCATTACTTGCCCCTCCGGTTGTGGCTGGCTCTTTTTGCCCGCATCTTACTCTTTTGTCGTACGCATTTACCCTTTTTGTTCTTCACAAGGCCCTGCTTGCACTTTACGGTCTTCTTTGTAACCTTCGCGGGTGAGGGCGACGCGAGGTTGCCGACGCCTTCAAACGTCTGGCTCGCCGGCGCTCCGTAGACCGAGGGCTGTGCCGGGACCGCCGCGCGGCAGGCGTCGGCAGTCGTGCACGCCGGCAGGGAGGACGCTTCCGCGAAGCCGCCCCCGACACGCGCGTCGTAGATGACGATCTGCCCTTCCTGGTTGTCCTGCGGCACGAGCGTCTGGTCCGAGCGGAAGAACACGTCATCGCCGCTTTCACTCGCGCCCACCAGACTCGATTCGAAAGAACTCGTGCCGCTAGAGATCAGGTACGCGTAGCCGCCCTCGTACTCGTAGACGTCGAGTTCACCGTTCGTATCGGCGGGCACGAGCGCCTCCCTCGTTTCGAAGAACAGCTGGCCGGTGTCAGTTAGCAGGTGCCGCGTGGGGAAGACTCCAAAGGTTTCTTCCTCATCGCCCGGTTCCTGCCCGATGCCGCCTCCGAAGGGCGTAATGCCTCCCTGCGACGGTGGTTCACCCGTGGGGTTGCATGAGGCGCAGGCGAGCTGTCCCGTGGCGGCGTTGTACAGGAAGAGCTCTTTGGCGTAATGCTTCGTCGGTTCGACATTGTTGTAACCGGTAAGGCCCTTGTACGACGCGAACGAAAGCCACTTGCCATCGGGCGAGGTCTGCCCGCCGCCGAAATTTTCGGTGTAGTAGACGCCAGCGTCGTTGGCGATGAACGTCGTCTTGTTGCCGTTCCACAGGTACAGGTTTTCCTTCCCGGCTCGCGCGCCTTCGACGACGGTCTTGCCTTCGCTGTCGGTGAATTCCCTCGTGTTCGACGCCAGCACGCCCTTGGCGACGAAGTAGACGTAGGAGCTGTCATGGTCGCCAAGCGGCGTGACACGCGAAACGTCGGCGTGTTCGCCCGCTGCGGCGACCGTGTGATCGTTCAATTCGCATTTGCTCGCGCCTTCAGGCAGCGCACACTCGTACAAGTCGGGTTCGCCCGCGGCCGCAGTCGAATCAGCCGTGAGCTTGCTTTCATCGAGGAAGAAGACCTTCGAGCCGTCGGAGGTGGCGACCTGCAAGGAGCCGCCGCCGCTGGGGGACGACCCGCCCTGCTTTTCGTCGATCTGGACGGTGAGCTGCCCGTCGATGCGGTCATACAGGGCGCCACCGTAGGTGAAGAGCACGTGCGAGCCGTCGCCCGAGACCACACCTTCGTGTTCGGGCGTACCCGCTTCTGCCGCAAGCGATCCGGAGACCGCCGTTCCGTCCGGCAGCACGCTCACCAGTCGCAGCGCGCCTTCGTCCCATTCGTACAGGTTTTCGGCGCCGTAGGTCGCGCCTTTGGCCAGGGGCGAGGTCTCCGTGAAGATCACGTGGCTAAGATCGGCGGAGGCGGCCTTGAAGTGTGCATCGGCCGGCGTAATGCCCGGTGGCGTGACGTTGACGAGCCGATAGGTGCCGGTCGTGTTCTCGCGCACCAGCAGGTTTTCATGGCCAACCGGTTCGCCGCTCACCACCTGATCGCCTGGGGGGTCGCACGATTCCGGGGCTTCGTGGACATTTTCGGACACCGTGGCGCTCGACCCTCCGCCAGCCAGCACCACATCCTTGGTGAGCTGTTCCGAGAAGTCGTAGGCCCTTTGGGCTCCTGGGCATTCTACCCCGTCGTAGGGTTCGATTGGCATGATGTCTCCCGCGCTCCAGCCGCTCGCACCGCGCGTCGCCACGTAATGCCGACTGGAGGTGGGCGCGCCCGGCCGTGGCTCCGTCGTGACGAGTGAGACTGCTTCGCCATCCGCGGCGACCGTGCTCGAGTACGCAAACGCTTTCGCCGCGTCGAACTGTGATGAGCTCTCGACCGGCGGCGTCACGAGCTCGTAGGCGCGGCAGTCGGGCAACCTCGCGGCGAACCCGCCGCGCCGCTGCTCGTTGGGGCACTCCGCCTCCGCAGCGGTCAGCGTGGTGAACGTCTGATCAGGACCGTAGGTCGTTCCCAGTTCGTTGGTCACCACGACACGGTAGTGGTAGGTGCTCCCGGGCGCGAGGCCGCTTGCCGCCGTCCACGCCGCGCGCGATTCCAGCCCTTCGCCGGCGCTTCCTTCCGGGAAGGGCGTCGAGCTGCCGTAGGCGCTGGTGAGGCCGTATTCGAAGCGATAGCTCGCGGCGATGCCGCCGGGGTCGACCAATGCCCCAAGCTTCGCTTCGGAGGCCGTGACTTCGGCGGTGAACTCTCTGTCGAACACGGGCGCGGTGGGGGGCCCGAACACCCAGATGGTTTCCTGTTGGCCGGCGACCACATACACACGCCCATTCGCCTCATTCACCGCAAGACCGCTGTAATAGCGTTCCACTTCGCCACCACCGAAACTGCCGGCCCCCACGTCAGCGAGCTGCCTGCCTTCAGCGCTGTACTCGACGAGATGCAGGCAGGGCGCGGCCTTTTCGCCGCACGGGTCCGCGCTGTTGTCGATGAGCGCGAACACGTGCCCATGGGCGTCGACTCCCACGGACCACACACCTGTGCTTTCGATTTCCACGGGCTTGCCGTTCACTTCCACAGGCGCGCCACCGGAATCGAGCTCCACGATCCTGTTATTGCCGGAGCTGACCACCCAAAGGTTACCGGAGGAGTCGATCGCGACCGCGGTCGGTTCCTTCAGCGCACCGGCGCCGGAACCCTTGAAGGTCTTCAGCAGCGTGCCACTCGGGCTGTACTGCAGCACCTCGTTTTCGGACACGACCGGCACGTACACGTTGCCGGCCGCGTCGGCCGCAATCTGTACATCGGCGAAGAAGCCGAAGAGATTGCGTGACGCCGCCACTTCAAACGATGACACCGGCGCGCCCGTGTCGGGGTCGTAAACGAAGATCGTCGCGGGTGTGGCCGGCGTGAAGAAGCCTCCTTCTTCGCCGAGCACGTACACGTCGCCGTTCACCGGGTTCACCGCGACACCCGAGTAGTGCGCGGAGCCAAACGGCGACGGCGGCGAGAGCAAATTGCCCGCAGGGTCGAGCTTGACCACCGTCGAGTCTTCGAGTTCTCCTTTGAAGATGCTCGTCAAGAACAGGTCTCCAGAGCCTTCCACAGCGAGACCATTCACCAATTCCTGATGCGTGGGGAGCGCTCCGTAGGGGATCAGCGCGGGAGGTTCGGCCTGGGCGACACCGGCACAGAGCGCCAGCAGAACACATAGCGCGACGAGCGCGGCAACCAGCCCGCGCGCGGGCGCACCACTCCCTTGTGCTCGGGAGAGGGCACGGAACGTCGCGAAGCGCCCGATCTTCGGCGTGACAGCGGGCTTCGCGATGTGCTCTGCTGGTTTCACCTTGTTCTCCCTTGTCGAGGTTGTGAAGTGGTAAATCGATCGGAGGTGGCGCGTCATGCCGCCTGCTCCCGGTCGCAAGTGAGACCGACACTGGGCATCAAGCGGCCCGCTCCCAGTCACGGTTGTCGATGCTGAGCCGCTGCGCGACCTGCGCACCGGACGGTGTCAGCTCCCACGCGTTGGGCTCACCAGCGTGGTGCCCACCGCCGGTGTTCACCACCAGACCAAGGCGCTCCAAGCGCCGCAAGAGCTTCGAGATCTGCCCCGGGTCAGTGACTCCCGCGTGCTCGGCGACAATCCGGTTGGAGGACCCCGGCTCAGCGGCGATGCCCCGCAGCACCCGCATCGTGCGATACGTCAGTCGCATATGGGTACCCGCCAGCGGATCGGCCTCCACCCCCGTCTGCGCGGATGCCACCGCGGCACTCACCGTCGACGCCGGCGCGGGCATGGGACGGGCCTGCTCACGCCGCGCCGCCGCCGCGCCGAGATACGGCAGCACGATCATCCCCATCAACTCGCCCAACAGATCGGTGAGCGGCGCACGCTCGCCGCGCAGCAGCCGCGCATACACGATCGCCAACGCCGCACCGACCAGGCCCTCGCCGGTCAGCGCCGTGCACTGTGAGCCCCGCGCGCTCTCCTGCCGACCCTCGTCGAGCGCCGCCGCCAACCGCGCGAGCACCTCCTCGCGACGCGCCAGCACCCCCGGTCCACCGCGCAACACCTGAATCACACACACCCGCGCGAGCACAGGCTCCCGATCAAAGAACGAGAGAATCCCCCACAGGCCGCCACGCACCCGCTCACGCCACGACAACCCCCCCAGCTCCGCCGCCGCGATCTCCCTCTCCACCATCCCCACGACATCCTCGAACAGCGCCACCAGACACGCCTCGCGGTCCGCGAACAACTCATAGAAGGTGCGCCGCGAAACCCGCGCCCGCGACGCAATCAACCCCACCGTCGTATGCGCGTACCCGCACTCATCGATCGCGCCGACCGCACCAGCCAACAGCCGCGCACGCTGAATCTCCACCAGTTGCTCCCGCGGCTGCCCCATCGGCGCGGGCACACCTGCCGGGCGTTGCGATAGGCGGGCACCCGCACGCGTCACCACGCGGCCCTCCCCGGGGGAAGGCTCCGCCAAGGACTACGCGACGCGGGACATACACACAGCAACCCCCTCCCCCGCGCGAGCGGGGGCCTGCGGCTCCTCGAAACTAGGCGACTAGCGCCCTCTGGTTCGAGCCGCGATGCTGAAGAGAGAGAGAGAGAGAGAGAGATGCGTCAGCGCCAAGCTGGCGCATCTAGCATCAGCCCGTAAATCGGGTGCGTGCACCCTCGGCACGTATCTCCCTACAGAAACCACGCTAAACCAAGCTCCCTCTTCGAAAACCGACCCGGTCCCTCTCCCGAAAGACCCCCGATGCGCTGGAACGGTCGACCACCACGGGTAGACCCCCAACCAGACCCTATGTTGTGCTCCGGCGACCACAGCGGTGATCACCTGGCATTGCCATCATAGGCATAACCGTCACTTCTTGTCAAGTGCCAACGCGCGGAAGCCCCGAGAAACAGCCGCCCGAGGCCGGGTCAACCCCCTCAGCCGATGACCTCGACGGCCCCTACAGAACGTCACGCAGCGGATCGACCCGGCGCACACGCCGGCCCGCTCATCGTCCTTTCCACACGGGATCGCGCTTCTCGAAGAAGGCGGTGACGCCCTCGACGATGTCCTCCGTTGACAGCGCGAGCGTCAACTGCGCGCGCAGGTAGTCCAGGGCATCCTCCAGCGGCATGTCGAGCTGGCGGCGCATGGCCTCCTTGCCGAGGCGCATGATCAGCGGCGACTTGGCGGCGAGCTTCCCGGCCCACTCCGCGACGGCGGCGTCGAACTCCTCCACGGGCACCACCTTGTTGACGATCCCCGCCTGAAGCGCCTCCTGCGCCGACCAGCGCTCGCCGAGCAGCAGCAGCTCGTTGGCGCGCTTGCGCGGCACGTTGCGGTAGATCAAAGCCATGATCATGAACGGGAACGCCCCCACGTTGATCTCGGGCGTGCCGAAGGTGGCGTACTCGGAGGCGACGATCAGGTCGCACGCCAGCGCGATCCCAAGCGCCCCCGCGAGCACGTGCCCGCGCGCGGCGCAGATCACGGGCTTGCCGAGATCGCCGATCAGCTTGAACAGCCCCACGAAGCGCTCGCTGCCGAAGTGCTTGTACACCAGCGGCACATCGCCGGCAAACCCGCCGAGGTTGGCGCCGGAGGAGAACACCTTCTCGTGCGATGACGCCAGCACCACGCAGCGCACCTCGGCGTCGTCGCGCGCGCGCTCAAACGCCGCGATCAGCCCGCCCAGCAGCTCCGCGGAGAGCGCGTTGCGCGTGGCGGGCTCGTTCAGCGTGATCGTGGCGACGCCGCCCGCAAGGTCATAAAGGACGGGGGGTTGCGAGGGGTCGGCCATGGGCGGCGACTGCCCTGCGGCCGACTGGTCGGTGGAGGGCTGCTCGGACACGCTGGGCATCGTACCCGGCCACAGCGTCCCACTGCTCGATCGTTGGCCAGCCGGCCAGGCATTCTCGGCTCCCGTATCGTCTTCCCCGAGGTCTACAGTTCACAGATGATCGTGCACTCGATCGAGCCCTCCGGCAAGCACCGCATGGTGCGGAGAATTTGCATGACGAGCCTTCGATGACCACGCTGGCGACCAACGACTTCCGCTCCCCCGCCGGTTTCCTGGCACTGCAATCGCTGCCGCGAGTCGGTCCGGCGACGGCCCTGCGAGCGACGCTTCAGGTCACGCGGTTGGAGCAGCTGCTTGAACGCCACGGCGCTCAGCTTGACGAGGCGTTTGAGCGGGCACAGGCCAGCTTGGCGGACTACGCGACCGCCGACGTCGGGCTTCTGAGCTTCTTCGACGAGCCCTACCCAGATCGCCTGCGCGAGCTGTCGGACCCGCCACCGCTGATCTACGTGCGTGGGGACGTGGGTCTGCTCGCTCGTGAGGACCTCAAGCGGTACGGTGGCGGCAGCGAGACCAGAAAGATCGAGGTAGCCGACCTGAGTCAGGCGTTCATGTATGCCTACGCCTATCGAGACCCAGGTTCAGCGACGCCTCCGCGAGCAGCGCTCGTGTATCCAAGCGAACGACCCGGCCAGCCCGAGCTTGTGCGACTCGAGGTCGGGAGCGTCGCGGAGCGGATGGCCGATGCTCAGCTGATCGGCATTGGCGTTCACATCCCCACGTTGCTCGACGAACTGCGCACGGCAGGCGATCGGGCCGGGGGGGCAATCAACCAGGCCCTGATTAGCGGCACAGGTTTCTGACCACACCTGTCCTACGGTTTTGCGCGCGGCACGACCGTACGTTTCTTGGCGTGCCGCCTCTCCAACTTCCGCAGCCGCGCCCCGCTGATCGTCTTGTTCGCCGGCGGCACCTGCACCACGACCGGCACTTCCAGCGCGAGGATGTCCGTCTGGAGACCGATGCCACCGGTGCGGTTCTGACTGATGCCCGTTGTCCTCACCGGCAGACCACTGGGAGCAATGAACACTTCCAGCTCGATGCTGGCTTGGCGCGGGTGCTTCCCGATCGCCCGCAGCTCCTTGCGGGTGAGTTTGCCGGCGAGCAGCGTCTTCAACGAGATGGTCGCGGTGAACTCGGTCACCTGCTGGCCATCGACCACGAGCGGACCCCCTTCGGTGACGCTCGCGGCATCGTCGAGATCTTCGATGAGCTTCGTGAACGACCCCTCGTGTTCACTCGGCGTGGTCGTCAACGTCGGAGCCAGCGCGGCGAGCTCGGCGGCCAACAGCGCGAGCGCGCCGTGCGGCTTCGGCCGAGGCTTGGGCCTGCTCCGAACCCACGGGCGCCCCCCGTCGAGGCCGGCCACCGAAGGCTCGTACGTGTAGGTGGTGCTGCCGATCGTCCGCGTTTCGGTGTCGACTCCGCCGGACAGCGAGTGTCCGGCGGGGCCTTCGAGTACTTCCAGCTTGTCGGTGAGCACCGACGCGCGCGGCAAAAGTCGAATCGCGCCGGTGGCGACGCTCACAAAATTCTTGGACTTGCCCACGCCGCTGCCCAGTTCGGCGCCACCCGCACGAGAGCCCAGTTCACCGATCGCGAACCGCTCCGAGATCTGCGCGCTGTTGAATCTGATCTGCGCCATCTTCTGCTCGAGCCCCACCAGCGAGGCGGGCAGCGGCGCATCTGGTTGCGCCGGCGCGGTGGTTTCGGCCGCGAGCGCCGTGCTGGGCGTGCCGATGAGAATGAGCGCCGCCGCAAAGGCGGCCGCAAACAGCGCACAGAGATTCTGCATACCTGCCTTGCCTCCTGGTAGCTCGGGGGTCCGCAGCCTATACCAACTGTGTGAACGCCGACGGCGGGAGCCCGACGCCCCACGATTTGCCCCGACGGTGATCGCGGGCCTATTCCCACTCGATCCGTTCGGCCAACTCCTTTGGTCCGAGCTCGATCAGTCCGCCGCGCTCGATCGGCTCGTAGCGGTCGCCGCGCAGCGCGAGCCATTGCAGCTCATACTTCTTGGGATCGACGATCAGGACCTCCTCGACGTCGTGGGCGGAGTAGAAGGGCAGCTTGGCCCACGTCTCATCGTAGGGAGAGACGATCTCCACGACGAG
This sequence comes from uncultured Solirubrobacterales bacterium, assembly GCA_963833205.1. Taxonomy (GTDB): domain Bacteria; phylum Actinomycetota; class Thermoleophilia; order Solirubrobacterales; family Solirubrobacteraceae; genus Palsa-744. Next base: position 233,057 of record CAWHWZ010000002.1, read on the forward strand.
CGCCGCGGTGGAGTAGTACAGCTGATCGGGCGTAGGGCGAAGGATGCCGCCGTCGGGCACGCGGTAGTTGCCCTCAGCCCCAAGATTGAAACCCGCGATCGGGATGAGACCTGCGGCGTGCGCCAGCGGTCCGAAGATCTCAGCGAGTTGCTGCAGCACACGACCATGGCGACCGTGCGGCGCGGGGTTCACGTGCAGCACCCCGTCCCACATCTCGTCGGCGTGATCGAGGCCGAGCTGTTTGCGGCGATACAGCAGCTCATCGATCTCCACCGGGAGCGGATCGAGGATGACCGTCGGCATTGCGCGATTCTAGCGCCCTTGAATACCTCGTGTAGCTCATTGTGTGCACGGTACGCACGGCTTGGGACGGAGCGCTCGGCCGCTGCCGACCCGCGTTCCTTTTCCAGGCCCGTGTTCGTGGCTGTGGCGGCGTTTAGGGCGCCCTCAGCCGCGCCTCGCTGATCGTCGGGACGGCGCTGATGTGTGTCCCATGATCGGCTCGCCGACAACGCGGCGCCGGCCACACATGACCAACCAAGACCTCGAAGAGACACAACGGCCGAGTCCATCGCGGCGGCACTCGCCGATCCACAGCCTTCCTGGGTCACTCTCCCAGCGGACGCCGACGCATCGAGTGAGTTGCGAGCAGCTTTGGATGCATTCGATGCCGGGGAGCGCCCAGCGGCGGTTGTGGCGAGTTCCTGGCTGAAAACGCAGGCGCTTGACTCCTATCAAAGCTCTCGCACCCGACTGCTGATCGCCGAGCATCGAGTGGCGGGCTTCTACTCTCTCGCCTCCGCGCAGGTGACCCTCAGCCAGCGGGACCGCCGCCTCGGCGTGGACCCTGTCCGGGTGCCCGCCGCACTCGTGACGTGGATCGCCAAGGACGTGCGCGCGGATATCGACGGCAAGGTACTGCTGTTGCATGCCGATGCCAGCAAGCGTCTGTGGCTGCCGCTACAGACCGTCGGCTAACGGTTGCGGCCCTGCCGCTCGAGCTCGGCGAGGTAGGCGTCAGCCTCCTCGTGGAACGACCGCACGCGCGGGTCGTTCTGAGCCGCATCCAGCTCTGCCGCATCTACGACCGCTACGACCGCCTCCTCGTGGTGATCCTGTTGCCGGCTTGCCGTGTGTGTGGGGAGTGTTGAAGCCATCGTCCGTCTTATCGGTGGCGCCGCTTGAGACTTAAGTCGGTCCGCAAAGCGAAGCCACTTTCGAGATTTGACCCCTAACCACCCTACCACTCACTCACTCACCCCCCACCCGGCAGCCGTCCGAGAGCCCGGAAGATCTGGCCGGAGCAGGTAGGTCCAAGCCGCTTCCCTTTCCCTGGCTGAAGCGCTAGTTTCTGCAAGCACAAGCGCAGAGCCGGCCCGCGCGCGCGGCCCGGCGGCGCCGGCACCGACCCCGACGACCCAGCAAGACGACAAGGAGCCCACCGAGATGGCCGCCACCGCCGAGCCCGTACAGAAGCCGGACTTCGCAGCCAAGCGCAAGCACTTCCTGTTCACCGACGAGCACGAACAGCTGCGCGAGTCGATCCGCAACTTCGCGATCAAAGAGCTGGCGCCGCATGCCGAGGAATGGGAGGAGACGACATTCCCCGATTCCGTGTTGGCGCGCATGGGCGAGCTGGGCTTTCTCGGCCTCGACAAGCCCGAGCAGTGGGGCGGGCAGGGCGGGGACTACTACAGCGCGCTGGTGCTGGCCGAGACGATCGGCTACGCCAACAGCGGCGGCCTGGCGATGGGGGTGGCGGTGCAGACCGACATGGCGATGCCCCCGATCCTCGCGTTCGGCACCGACGAACAGAAGCGCGAATGGGCCGAACCGGCGATCAGGGGGCAGAAGATCCTCTGCTTGGGGATCACCGAGCCCGACGCGGGCAGCGACGTAAAAGGGATCAAGACGCGCGCCGTCAAAGACGGCGACGAATACGTGATCAACGGCTCGAAGACCTACATCACCAACGGCCACCGCGCGCACGTGATCGTGCTGGTGACCAAGACCGACGCCGACGCCGGCTACGACGGCTTCACGCTGTTCCTCGTGCCGATGGACTCCCCCGGGGTGATCCGCGAGAAGAAGCTGGAGAAGATGGGGATGCACGCCTCCGACACGGCGCTGCTGGCCTTCCAGGACGTGCGCGTGCCCGAGTCGGCCGTGCTGGGCCAGGTGGGCAGGGGCTTCTACCACATCATGTGGGAGCTGCAGGGCGAGCGGCTGATCGGCGCCGCCGGCTGCGTGGCGGGCGCGCAGCGCTGCTTCGAGCGCACGTTGGAGTACGCCAAAGAGCGCACCGCCTTCGGCCGGCCGATCGGCAACTTCCAGGTGATCCGCCACAAGTTCGCGGAGATGGCGACGAAGATCGAGACGGCCCGCCAGATGGTGTACATGACGGCATGGCGCCACACCAACGGCGACTACCCCGTGCGCGAGATCTCGATGGCGAAGCTGTACGCCTCGCGGATCGCCTGCGAGGTGGCGGACGAGTGCCTGCAGATCCACGGCGGCGCCGGCTACATGCGCGAGTACGGGATCGAGCGCGCGTGGCGCGATCTGCGCCTGAACCGGATCGGCGCGGGCACGGATGAGGTCATGTTGGAGGTCATTGGCCGCTCGTACGGCCTTTGATCCTTTGATCCATTAAGACATGGCCGCATGCGGCCATGTCCCGGAGGGCGCATGCGCCCTCCGGCCAGACGGCGCATGCGCCGTCTGGAACAGCATCTGACCAATGACCCCAAATCCCCCCTTCACCGACGAGCACGAGGAGCTGCGCGAGTCGATCCGGCGCTTCGTCGAGCGCGAGCTGGCGCCCCACGCGCAGGAGTGGGAGCGCGCGGAATGGTTTCCCGACGAGGTCTTCGGAAAGCTCGCCGAGCACGGTTTTCTCGGCCTCAAGTACCCCGAGGAGTACGGCGGGCAGGGCGGCGATTACCTGCACGACGCGATCCTGATCGAGGAGCTGACGCGCACCGGCTCGGGCGGCACCGCCGCGGGGATCGGTGCGCACGTCAACATCGCCACACCCCCGATCTGGAAGTTCGGCACCGAGGAGCAGAAGCAGCGCTACCTGGTGCCCGCGATCCGCGGCGAGAAGATCGGCGCGCTGGCGATCACCGAGCCCGGCGCCGGCTCTGACGTCGCCGCGCTTCGCACCCTCGCCACCCCGGTGGACGGCGGCTGGGTGGTCAATGGCGAGAAGACCTACATCACCAACGGCGTGCGCGCGCACTTTCTCGTCACGGCGGTGAAGACCACCGCCGAAGGCGGCCACCACGGGATCTCGTTTTTGATCGTCGAACGCGGCGAGGGCGTCAGCTCATCCAAGCTCAAGAAGCTCGGCTGGGCCGCCTCCGACACGGCGACGGTCGCCTTCGAGGACGTGTTTGTCCCCGAGGAGAACCTGTTGGGAGCAGAGCACGAGGGTTTCAAGCTGATCATGGCCAACTTCCAGTGGGAGCGCCTGGCGATGGCGCTCGGCGCCAGCGCCGCGATGGGCCTGGCGTGGGAGCGCACGGCGCAGTTTGCGCGCGATCGCATCGTCTTCGGGCGGCCGCTGTCCAGCCACCAGGTCACCCGCCACAAGCTCGCCGAGCTGGCCACTTCGGCGTACACCGCGCGCTGCGTCACCTACGACGCGCTGCGCCGCTTCGTGGCCGGAGAGGAGCCGCTGAAGGAGGTCACGATGGCGAAGCTGCTCACCCAGCGCGCCTCCTACGAGCTGATGGACGCCTGCCTGCAGATCCACGGCGGCGCCGGCTACATGCGCGAGCAGTGGGTCGAGCGCGCCGCCCGCGACGCCCGGCTCGGCCCGATCGGCGGCGGCAGCGACGAGATTATGAGGGAGATTCTCGGGCGCTCCCTGCTCTGATCAAGAGCCGTTCGTCGAACTCGCCTCCCAGCCCTCCGGCTCCTCCGCTACCTTGGACTGACTGTGGGGTCCCGATTGCATGCGTCCGTGCACCTGCCGCTGCGCGCGAAGCGCAGCGACGGCCCGGCGCTGACTGGCGACTCACCGTCGATCCAGAGCGCGCTGCCCCCGGCGTTCATCGCCGTGGGGAATGGGCTCAGGGATGCGCTGCGGCAGTACGTGAGAGACGATCACGTTGCCGAGCGCAAGCTACTCGCGGCCCAGTTTCAGAGGCCTGACGCGGCGATCGACTACGACCGTTACGCCGAGGCCTTCGCGGTCTCCTTCCTACTGCCGAACTATTGGAAGATGGCCCACGCGATGCAGCGTGCCGCCCCCCGTGATCGCTCGGACATCGTGGACCTTGGCTCCGGCCCCGGCACCGCCGCGTGGGCCGCGCTCGCGTGGATCGCCAGCCTGCCGGACCCACCCGAGAGCATCGATGTGCATCTCGTCGATCGCAGCAAACGCTGCCTCTCGCTCGCCAACGAGCTGAGCTCCCACGTGCTGAAGTCGCTGCCCACCAACGTGCGTCCCAGAATCAACATCCGGCACGCCGATCTTCGCGGCGTGCTCCAGCTTCCCCCCGACCCGCTGATCTTGATGAGCCATGTGCTCACCGAACATCGCAACAACCTGGATTCGCTGCTCGCATCCGTCCTGCTCGGACGGCCCCAAGGGGAAGTGCTCATCGTCGAGCGCGAGGACGACGATGTGTGGCGAAGCATCGACCACACGATCAGCGACTGGCCCTGGTCTCGCGAGGCCGACCAGTTGAGCGTCGATTGGTACGTCGAGACTCTTCTGCCCGGACTCACCAGGAAAAACCGGAGTCTGCGAACGCGATGGATGCTGCTTTCGCATCCAAGGCCTTCACCGGTCACGCGCGCCACGTTGCGCTACTTCGAGGCTTGGCGCCTGCAGGACACAGAACGCGTCCGCGAGATCTTCGCCGCCGAGGCCACGTACGCTCACGATCCATTCGCGCCACCCCTGCAAGGTCGTAGCGAGATCGTGCGCTACTGGCGCGAGAAGGTTCTTACTCAGCACAGCCCGAGGATCGAGCTGCACACGCTGATGACGGACGACACCGAAGCGATCGTGGAGTGGACGGCGCGCTTCGGGCAGGCGAAACTCGCCGTGGCGGTGAGTGGCGTCATGATCATAAGAATCGATCCGAGAACAGAGCAAATCGTCGAGCTTCGCGAGTACTATCACAGCGTGAAGACTCCGCTGAGCACACCTGGCACATGATCCACAAGATGGACGGTCTCGATGTCGAGATCCAGCGACTCGAGCTGTTCATCGATCGGGCGGCCGACAGCCTGTTGACGTTCTACGACGCCGCAAACGCAGGCTTCCTGCGCAGCACCCTGACCGTGTCCGACAAGGCAAGCGCGACCTCCTCTGCGCGCTCGGTGTTCGCCCTCGCCGAGTACGTTCGTTTCCTGCAGGAACGCGCCGCCGGTACCGACGGCGCACTTCTCGAACGGATGTCGGGAGCGCTGCGCTCGTCGTTCGCCGCGTGGGTCACAGGACTCGCCGACCCACAGCGACAGCAGCAGATCCGCTCGGCGAGCGAAAACGACCGAAATCACTTCACCGACAGTCATCTGCTGCTTGCGCTGTCCATGACACAACGACTTGCAAGCGTCAGCCGGCAGGGCCGCGACGTCCCGAGTGTCAGCCCGCCGGGATGCGACGTCGCGAGCGTCCATCAAGCGGGACGGGATCTGCAGCAGGGCCTCATCACGCATCTGGACACCAACAAGGGCGGCAAGATCCACAACACCGATCGACCCACCCACGACTTCATCACCCTCCATGCGCTGCGCGCGGTCGACGCGTTCGCAACGGTCGACGAGCAGCAGGCGAGCGTGGCACCACACATCCGCGAGCTGATCGACAAGCTGGGACCTCGCGTGGAGCACGATGTGCTGGCGTGCCTGGGCTATCACTCCGCGGGTGTGGAGGCCGAGTTCGACCCCGCCGAACTGCTGTTCACCGCGGCCCTCCTGGAGCGCTGCAGAACTCCCAGCTGGGAGAAGCTGCTGCATCGTGCCGTGGAGGTAGTGGTGGACGATCAGACAGAGGACGGCGCCTGGGTGGGATCGCGCGTCGTGGCCTACGACAAGCGGGGCCTGTTGCACGTCGCCTCCTACGAGGTCGGCCTGACGCTCACCTTCCTGGCAGCTTCAGCGATTCGACGCGGCGATCACGAGTTGCTCGAGCGCGTGCTGCCCTCGCTGCAGCGCGTGTGCGGCCTCGCACACGCCAGCTTTCAGAGCGTTGGCGACTTCCGCGGCTGGGCCAACGATCGCACCAAGTGGCCAGGTTTGATCGAGGGCTGGGCGACCGCGATCGTGCTGACGCTGCTGCTGCGCTACCGAGAGGTGCTGCTTGACTGCCGCCAGGAACGCGTGCTCGGCAACTATCGCTGCGAGTATCCCGAGCCGACGGGCAACCAACTTGCCTGGCCGGACCTCCAGCGGACGCTGCGTATACCCGGGCCGGCGGAGGGGACGATCCTGGGCAAGGTCTCAGACCCCTCGCCCAACGGCGAGCTGGTGGCCGCGCTCCGCGGGAAAATCGTCGATCCGATCTTGAAGGATCCAGCCGAGCGCCCGGAGAAGGCGGGTCTGATTCTCTACGGCACGCCCGGCACACGCAAGACCACAATGGTCACGCAGATCGCCAAGGCCCTGCGCTGGCCGATGATCACACTCTCCCCACCGGACTTTCTGAGCGACGGAGGGCTGGAGGGCTTCGAGGCGGCCGCCGCGCGCGTCTTCACCGACCTCAAACGCCTCAAGCGCGTCGTCATTCTCTTTGACGAGTGCGAGGATTTCTTTCGGCCGAGACCTGGCGCTCCCGGTGACGACGGGTCCGACTCGGGCAAGGAGCGAGACTCCGGTGACACCCCCAGCTCCGAGGCCAAGAAGCAGACCAATGCTGAGAGCGCTCCCCCCGAGCGCGCTCCCCAGGCAGTCTCCGCCAGCCGTGAGGACACGAGCCAGAGCGCTGCTCCCGACACCCGCACGATCGGGGCGTTCATCACGGCCGGCATGCTGCCGAGACTTCAAGATCTGCGCGACGCGCGGTGGAATGTCTTCGTGCTGGCGACCAACGTCCGCCTGGAGGAGCTGGACTCGGCCGCAATCCGACCGGGACGCTTTGACTTTGCCCAAGACGTCGTCAACCCCACCGTGGCCGCCCAAGTGCGCTACGTGGAAAAACTCCACCCCAAGCGCCACCGCAAGCTCGAGCCCGAGGAGACAGAGCTGCTCGTCGAGGCCGTCGAAGCCGTCGACCGCTCGATGCCGTTTCGCGCGATCGACGATGTCGCGGAAGCGCTCGTACAGGGTGAGGTAGCCGCCGACGCGGGCGAGGTCACGAAGCTGATCGCCTGCGAGCGTCGACGGAAAAAGCCTCCGCCGCTGTACGCCTGATCGTAGCTCTCCGCCCCGCACACGTCTTCGATCAGCGTTCCTCGTGCAGGCCACCCACCGCCTGGTGCGGCGATCCACGGGAGCCCGGTGGACCGCCTGCACCCCACTTGCATGCCGATCCCACCAGTGGGGGCCTGCCGATAGGTGGTTTGCCGCGGGTCGCCTGAGCAGTACCCCACGAGCCGGCGCGTGGCGCCCACAAAGGTGTCCAAACCTGCCCGCCCCGGCTCACGCCCGCGCGCGCGGGCGTCGATGCAATCGCCGTGGCCCATGCCCGACCCACATCGCTGCCCGCGCTCACAGCCTCTCTGTGCGCGATCGCCGCGGGCGCGCTCGGCCTCGCGGCCCCGGCGTTCGCCGCCACCACCTGCCCCAACGCCAACCTCACCCCCACGCCGGCCAACGTCGAACAGGTGCGCGCGGCGGTGCTGTGCCTGATCAATCAGGAACGCGAACACCACGGCGAGGGCGCCCTGGCGCCCAACGCGAAGCTGGCGCGCGCCGCGCAGGTGCACAGCCGCAACATGGCCGAACAGGATTACTTCTCCCACACCGCCCCCGACGGCTCCACGCCGCTGCAGCGGATGCGCGCAAGCGGCTACATCCCCAACGCCCAGGACGAGTACATGGTCGGCGAGAACATCGCTTGGGGCACGATGTGGCTGGCCACGCCGCAGTCGATCGTGAGCGCCTGGATGGCCTCGCCCGGGCACCGCGCCAACATCCTCGACGGCGCCTACCGCGAAACGGGGGTCGGGGTCGAGCCGCGGGCGCCCGCCGCGCTCGCCGAAGGGCAACCCGGCGCGCTGTACACCCAGGACTTCGGCACGATCGTCCCCGCCGGGCACTCCTCGCGCCGCTCCGCCGACGGATCCGCCAGGAGCACATCGGCCGGCGGCGGTGGGCACAGACATCGCGGGCACCATCGCCACCGCCATCGGCGCCACCACCACCGGCGCAGGCATCACGCGCACCGCCGGCACAGGCGCTCCAGGCCTCGCGCCTAGCCGCAGCGCTCCCCCAAGCGCTCGGGACGGATAACCTCCGGCACCCGAACCACTGAAAGGAGCAACACACACCATGGGAGTTCTCGACGGCAAAGCCGCCATCGTCACAGGCTCGGCGCGCGGCATCGGACGCGCCACCGCAGAGCTGCTCGCCGCAAACGGCGCGCAGGTGCTCATCAACGATCTCGACGGCGACGTCGCCAAGCAGGCCGCTGAGGAGATCGCGGGCGAGACGGCGGTGTTCGCCGGCGACCTCACCAAGCCCGGCGTCCCCGACCAGCTGGTGCAGAGCGCGGTGGAGGCATTCGGCAGGATCGACATCATCGTCAACAACGCCGGCTACACGATCGACGCGCCGATCCACAAGATGTCCGACGAGCAGTACCAGGCGATGCTCGACATCCACCTCGTCGTCCCCTTCCGCGTGATCCGCGCCGCCGCGCCGCACCTGCGCGAGCCCGCCAAGAAGGAGCGCGAGGAAGGCAATGAGGTGTTCCGCAAGATCGTCAACATCTCCTCGATCTCCGGCACGATGGGCAACGCCGGGCAGGCCAACTACTCCTCCGCCAAGGCCGGCGTCACCGGTCTCACCAAGACGCTCGCCAAGGAGTGGGGCCAGTTCAAGGTCAACGTCAACGCGGTCGCGTTCGGCTTCATCGACACGCGCCTGACGGCCGCCAAGGTCGAGGACAACACGATGGAGATTGGCGGCGAGAAAGTGCAGCTGGGGATCCCCGAGCAGATGCGCCAGATGGCCTCGATGCTGATCCCGCTGGGGCGCCCCGGCACCCCGGAGGAGGCGGCGGGAGGCATCTTCTTCCTCTGCTCCCCGTGGTCCAACTACGTGCACGGCCAGATCCTCAACGTCACCGGCGGGCAGTTCGTGGGGATGATGAGCTGAGAGAGGCGCTCAGGGCACCGCGGGCGGGAACCCGCCGGACTGGAACGACGGGAGCTCCGGCTCCTGGATGGGAGTCCCGCCCGCCCCGCCCCCGTGCGCGTTGCGCAGGTCGAAGTACAGCACCGCGGCGGCGAGCGCGGAGATCGGGGCGGTGAGGATGCCGACGATCACGCGCACCACGAGACCCACCGCGGTGCCGGCGGCGTCGCCGGCCACCTCGATTCCCGCGCCGACGACGCCGACGAGGATCACCAGCAGCAGGATCACCGCGAACACGTTCCAGCCGTTGCCGCGCACCAGTTCGCGGCTGCGCCCCAGCGCGCGCAGACCGTCGGGACGCTCCAGCACCACCACCGGGGCCGCCACCGACCACAGCGTGGCGAGGATCAGGCCGGGGATCACGATCAGGATGAAGCCGATCAGGATGCCGATGCCGGCGACGATCCCCACCAGGATCAGTTTGCCGAGCACCGGCGTCACCGCCCGCAGCAGCTGCCCGGCGCTGGCGTCGCGCCGGCCATCCTGCACATCCGAGACCAGCTCTACCACCATCCCGGTGAACAGCGTGGTCGCGACGAGGCTGACGATCGCGGCGAGGAACGCCAGTCCCGGCGAGGCGGCGATCAGCAGCACGCCGAACAGGGAGCTGATCACGAATACCACGGCGGCCGCGGGCATCAGCACAGGCGCCTGGTCGACGTAGATCTGGAACGTGCGGCGGATGATTGCGCCGACGTCGATCGAGGTGTTCATGCGCCCTCCTCCCAGTGTGTTCTCGCGACGGCCCCATCCCGGCGCCGCAGCCCGTGGTCTCAGCTGACCTGGCCCACTGTACGCGACGCCCCCGACGCCTTGGCGGCGCGGCGCTGCTCGCGCACCCGCTGCAGCGCGCCCCGGCGCCCGTGCTGCTCGAGTCCGGCGTACAGCCGCTTGATCTCGACGAGCACCTCGTCGGCGACGGCCTGCTGCTGCGCGGGCGTGGGGTCCGCCACCTGCTCCCAACGCAGCGCCGGCCCGTACTGCACGGTGATCGAGGGCAGCCGCAGGCGCTTCCAGTTGCGGATCTTGGAGGAGCCGTGGATCGCGATCGGCACCACCGGCGCGCCCGATTCGAGCGCCAAACGCCCGATCCCGCGCTTTGCCTGCTGCGCGAGGCGCCCGTCGCGCGAGCGCCCTCCCTCGCAGTACATCGTGATCGCCCCCCCGCGCGTGAGGATCGCGTTGGCGGTGACGAACACCTCTTCGTCGCGCGCCCCGCGACGCACCGGGAAGACGCCGCCGTGGGTGTAGATGAACTGCATGGGGCGCTTGAACAGCTGCGACTTGGCCATGAAACGCACCTTGCGGCGGATGTAACAGCCCATCAGGAAGTGGTCCATGAACGAGAAGTGGTTGGGCGCGAGGATCACCGCGCCATTGCCCGGCACGTTGTCGGTGGCGATCGCCCGCGTGCGCAGGCCGACGTACGCGTACAGCGAGGTGAGCAGGCGCGTCAGCTCGTAGCACCAGTCCGGTTCGCGCGTGCGCGCCCGCTCGTGGAAGCGGTCGAAGTGCTCCTTCGGCCGCGGGTCGCTATACACCTGTTCGCGCATCGGCGCCAGCTCGCTCATCACTGCTCTCCGCTCCCCTTGCCGGATCGGGTTGTCATTGTTGCTCACCCCACCAGTCTGACTGCTCTACCTCGCGGGGGCGGCAAGGTTACGCGTCCGATCTCAATCGGCCCCGGGGTGAGACCGCGCGCGTCCCAGCGCCCCATGCCACCCAACCAGTAGGCAGGCCCGCTCGTCCTCGGACATCCGCGGCTCATAGCGCACCCGCTCGCGCCAGCCGTTGCGCACGTCGCTGACGCTCCACAGGCCCGCGCCGACACCCGCGAGAAAGGCCGCGCCGAGCGCGGTGGTCTCGGCGATCTCCGGCACCACCACCGGCACGCCGAGGACGTCGGCCTGGAACTGCATCAGCCAGCGGTTGGCGGTGGCGCCACCGTCGGCGCGCAGCTCGCGTAGCGGCTGGCCGGCGCCGGCCTCCATCGCGCGCACCGCGTCGACGGTCTGGTAGGCGATCGCCTCGAGCGTGGCACGCGCCAGATGCGCGCGCGTGCTGCCGCGCGTGAGGCCGACGATCGTTCCGCGCGCGTGCGGGTCCCAATGGGGCGAGCCCAGGCCGGTGAGCGCCGGCACGAAGTAGACCTGCTCGTTTGACTGAAGCGACGCCGCCAGCGCCTCGCTCTCGGCCGCGTCGGCAATGATCCCAAGCCCGTCGCGCAGCCACTGCACCGCCGCGCCGGTGACGAAGATCGAGGCCTCCAGCGCGTAGGCGCGCGCGGCGCCGATCCCCCACGCCACCGTGCCAAGCAGGCCCTCTGCGGGCGCAGGCGCGGCGAAACCCGCGTGCAGCAGCACAAACGAACCGGTGCCATAGGTGTTCTTGCCCATCCCCGGGTCGGTGCAGGCCTGCCCGAACAGCGCCGCCTGCTGGTCGCCGGCGACGCCCGCCACCGCGGCCACGTGGCCGTGCAGCGCCTGCGGCCGCGTCACACCGAGCGCGCCCGCGCTGGTACGTACCTCGGGCAGCGCCCGCGGGGGCACCCCGAACAGCGCCAACAGCTCCGGATCCCAACGGCCCGCCTCGATGTCGTAGAGCATCGTGCGCGAGGCATTCGAGGGGTCGGTGGCATGCTCGCCCGTGAGCTTGAAGATCAGCCACGCATCGACCGTCCCAAACAGCGCCCGCCCCTCGCGCGCGCGCTCGCGCAGCCCCTCCACGTGCTCCAGCAGCCACTCGATCTTGGTCGCCGAGAAGTAGGGGTCGAGCACCAGGCCCGTGCGCGCGCGGATCAGCGCCTCATGTCCCGCCTCGCGCAACTCCAAGCAGCGCTGCGCGGTGCGCCGGTCTTGCCACACGATCGCGCGGTGCAGCGGCTCCCCCGTCGCGGGATCCCACACGCACACCGTCTCGCGTTGGTTGGCGATCCCCACCGCCTCGAGCTCCCCCGCACGCACCCCAGCGTCCGCGAGCGCCTCGCCCGCGACCGCCTGCGTAACCTGCCAAATTTCCGCCGCGTCGTGCTCAACCCAGCCCGGCTGGGGGAAGTGCTGTTCGAACTCGCGGTAGGCCCGCCCGACCGGCTCAGCGCGCTCGTCGAAGACGATGCAGGTGGAGCCAGTCGTGCCCTGGTCGATCGCGAGGATCATCCTCGCGTGAGCCTACCCCGGCGGGGGACATTCCGCGTCCGGATGGGCGATCGCTTCCGTGCGCCACCGAGCGCGGGTCCAACTCAAACGGGGTCACGGAACAGCCTAAGCCGCTCCTCGCCGACCGAGGCTCGCAACTCGGGATCTTCGATCCCCAGCCCCTCACGCTCAGCGAGGCACAGCACGCCAACCTTTCCCACGTGGCGGTTGAGCTGCACTTCGCGCGTTGCCTCCGCCACCTGCTCCAGCGGATAGACCTTCGAGAGCGCCGGCACGATCTTCCCCTGGGCGATCAGCCGGTTGGACTCCCACGCCTCTTGCAAGTTCGCCGCATGGCTGCCCACCACCCGCTTGAGGCGCATCCACAGGCGGCGGTTGTCGAATTCGTGTATGTAGCCCGTACTCGATCCACACGTGACCACCACCCCACCTCGGCGAACGAGGTACACCGATGCTCCAAACGTACGGCGTCCCACGTACTCGAAGACGATGTGGGGATCCTCACCAAGGTGGCGACGGATCTCCGCGCCCACGCGCTTGCCCATTTCGACTTCGCCCAGCCCATCGAGCTCAAGCTCGTCGCGGCGCAGCACGAGGTCGCACCCGAGCCGGCGCAGCAGGTCTGCCTTCTCCTCAGAGCCCACCACCCCGATTGCGGTCCCCCCGCCGTTGCGCACGAACTGCACCGCGTAGCTGCCAAGTCCCCCCGCCGCCCCCCACACCAGCACGATGTCGCCCTGCTTGAACTGCGTCGCCCGGGGGCTCACCAGCATGCGATACGCGCTCATCGCACACGTCGTGTTGCACGCCGCCTCCTCCCACGTCAGATGCCTGGGCTTGGGCAGCAGTTGATTCGCTTTCACGACCGTGAAGTGCGCGAGCGCTCCGAAATTGGTCTCGAAGCCCCACGCGCGTAGATCCTCAGCGAGCATCCCATCCGCCTGCGAGGCCGGGTCCTGCCAATCGATCGCACAAGGATAGAGAACCACGCGATCCCCGATCGACCATCGCCGCACCGCCGCGCCCATCCGCAACACGATGCCAGAGGCGTCTGATCCCACCACGTGGTAGGGCAGGTCGTGGCGCGCATCCCAGCCTCCGCGACGCCCCAGGCGCTCCAGGAACCTGAAGGTAGGGATCGGCTCGAACATAGCCGACCACACCGTGTTGTAATTGATCGCGCTCGCCATCACCGCCACCAGCACCTCGTCCGGCGCCAGCTCTGGTAGCGGGACTTCGCCGATGCGCAGCGATCTGCGCACATCCTTGTCCCTCACCCCCGCGAAGATCTCCTGGTCCTCACGTGCGAGGTACGCGGCCCGGTAGGTGGAGGGCAGCTCGCCGTCGAGCAACCGCTCGATGCTCGACTCGACACTTGACGCCGGTGCCGCGGCGTTCCCGATGAATGCCTCAACGTTCCCCATGCCTCGCGGCCGATTGTGGCAAGGGCGCCGTTGCGGCGCAACTCAGCGGTGAAAGAACTCGCAGGCCCCGGCCGGTCCGGCCACAGGCGCAGCTTGACTGGCGTGGGAGCAGGCGCCCCGTCAGGTACCCCATCGGACTGTACGGGTATCGTCCCCGCCATGCCAACCACATCCCAAGGAGGTTTCCGTGGCTGAGGTCGAGGCCCACATCACCGGCACCGTTTGGAAAATCGAGTGTGCCGTGGGCGACACGATCGAGGAGGGCGACACAGTCGCGATCCTCGAGTCGATGAAGATGGAGATGCCGGTCGAGGCCGAGGACGCCGGCACCGTCGTGAAAATCCTCTGCGAGGAGGGCCAGGCGGTCAACGAGGGCGACACGCTGGTCGTGCTGGAGTAGCCCGCCCGTGAGTGCCATTACACGTGAGTTGGCCGAGGGAAAGCTGCTGGTGGACCAACCGGCCCAGCACGTTGTGCGCCTGACGATCTCCCACCCCGCCAAGCGCAACGCGCTCGACCACCCGATTCTCGACGCGATCACGATGGTGCTCGGCGAGCTGGCGGCGCAGGAGCAGACGCGGTGCGTGATCGTGACCGGAGCCCACGGGATGTTTTCGGCTGGATACGAGATCGGCGCAATCACCGACGGCCGCTTTCAGGAAGAGGCCGAGCGCCTGGTCGCGCATCCATTCACCGAGGCGATAGAAGCACTGGAGATGTACCCCTACCCGACAATCGCTGCGCTCCCCGGACACACCATCGGCGGTGGCCTGGAGCTGGCACTGGGATGCGACCTGCGGGTGGCGGCGGATACGATCAAACTCGGTATGCCCCCCGCCAAGTTGGGGCTGGTCTACTCCCATACTGGCCTGCGCCGTTTCATCGACGCGATCGGCGCCCCGCATACCCGCGAGCTGTTTCTGCTGGGATCCTACATAGATGCCGCCACAGCCCTGGCGTGGGGGCTGGTCAACCGCGTGGCAGCACCGGCGGATCTGGAGGACTGCGTGCTGGCGCTGGGGCAGGAGCTGGCAGGCAACGCGCCGCTCTCCCAGCGCGGCAACAAGCGCGTGATCGCCGGCCTGCTGCAAGCGCGGGCCAGGCTCACGGAGAGCGAGGAGGCCGAGCTGATCGAGTTGCGCCGCGCATCGTTCACCTCACACGATCTGCGCGAGGGAATGAGCGCTTTCGCCGAGAAACGGGCGCCGCGCTGGCGCGGGGAGTGAGAGGCGTCCCGATCGCGCGCTGCGTTCGGCGGCGCGCGCCGCCTCGATCGCCCACACCAGTGCGCCGGCCTTGTCGAGCGTCTCCTGGTACTCGCCGGCGGGGGTGGAGCCGGCGGTGACGGCGCCGCCTGTGTGCAGCGAGAGCGAGCAGCCGCGCTTGACGATGGTGCGGATCGGGATCGATAGGTCAAGCGCACCCGCGTAGTCGATGTAGCCGATCGCACCCGAGTAGATACCGCGCCGCGAGTCCTCCATCGCACTGAGCAGACGCATCGCCGCGATCTTCGGCGCGCCCGTCATCGATCCGCCCGGAAAGGTCGCCGCCAGCAGCTGCACCGGTGTGGTGTCCGCGCGCAGGCGGCCGCGGACAACCGACACCAGCTGCAGGACGGACGGGTGGCGCTCCACCGCACACAGCGTGGGGACGGTGACCGTGCCGTACTCGCACACCCGACCCAGGTCGTTACGAGCGAGATCGACGATCATCACGTTCTCGGCGTTGTCCTTGGCCGCAGCCGCCAACTCGGCCACGAGCGCGGCGTCCTCAGCGGCATCCCGCCCGCGAGGACGGGTCCCCTTGATCGGCCGCGTCTCCACCCATCGGTCGCGATCGGCACGCAGGAAGCGCTCGGGCGAGCATGACAGGACCTCCAGCTCCGGATAACGCAGGTATGCAGCCATCGGCGCCGGCGTGAGCGCACGCAGCACTGCGTATAGGTCACACCCATCGCCCTCGAACTCGGTGTCGAAACGCTGCGTCAGGCACAGCTCGTACACCTCGCCGGCGAGGATGTGCCGGCGGGCGCGGCGCACCTGCTCCAGGTAGCGCTCGGGAGCGGTCACCGCCCTGAGGCCGTGCCGCTCGAGGTCACCGGCCTTGAGACGTCGTCCGGCGGGTGATGCGAGCGCCGGCGTGGGAGGCTCCGCCCGTGCCGCCAGCACACACGCGGCACGGGCGGCCGCGAGCCCTCTGCGACACTCCGCGCGGCACTCCGCCTCGGTGGCACCCCAGCCGTTGGCGACGATCCAGCTGCGCCCAGCCCGCTCGTCGGCGATCACCGCCAGGTCGCAAAACAGCAGGTGGTAGTCCGGGACACCGAGGTCGGGGGCGGCGCTGCGCTGCACGTCCTCAAGCTCGTGGAGCAGCTCGTAGGACAGAAAGCCGACGGCACCGCCCGCGAACACCGACGGCGGTCCGGTCCAGCCGCCGCCGGACGCCGTTGAGAAGGCAGACAACGTGCGCTCCAAGATCGCCAGTGGTTTCCCATCGAGCGCCACCGCCGCACCGGGCGGCCCCGCCCGCACCGCGCCGTCCTTGGCCAGCAGCTCCCACCGGGGACGCCAGGCGAGGATCGAGTGGTGTCCCAGCTCATTCGGCCCACCGGCGCTGTCGAGCAGGAACAGAAAGCGCTCCTCGCCAAGGCTTCTGGCCACGCGCCAGCAATCGATCGGCGCCGGCTGCTCCTCGCAGAGCGTGTGCCGGTGTGCGGTGGCCTCGCTCACACCCCAACCCGGGAGGGGCGGTGTGGGGTGGCCTCGCTCGCGCCCCAACCCGGGGGGCCGGCGTGGGGTGGCCTCGCTCACACCCCAACCCGGGAGGGGCGGTGTGGGGTGGCCTCGCTCGCGCCCCAACCCGGGGGGCCGGCGTGGGGTGGCCTCGCTCACACCCCAACCCGGGAGGGGCCGGTGGGGGAGGCGATCGCTACGCCGCTCACGCAACCCGCTCCGGTGCAGCCGCGCGATCGAGCCGGTACAGGCGATGCAGATCGGCGAACATGCCCTCACACGCCGTCCACTCCCGCCCCGTGCCACACACCGACGCCACCGCCCGCAAGCCTTGGACGGCGTTGGTGAGGAACACTTCATCCGCCTCCATCAGCGCGTCGAGTGCGAGCGGTGCCTCCCGCACGGCGATGCCGCGCTCGCGGGCCAGCTCGATCACCCGGGCGCGCGTGATTCCGGGCAGGCACACCGATACGGGCGGCGTCAGCAGCTCTCCCGCCACGACGGCGAATACGTTGGAGCCCACACCCTCCAACACCTGACGGCGCGTGGAGAGGTAGATGCCCTCATCGGCGCCCGACGCTTCAACCTGGCGTCTGGCCAGCACGGCGGGCTGCCAGCTGGTGCTCTTCGCCGCCCCCCGCCGTGCCCGCCGCCCCAGTGGGGCGACGGCGATGCCACACTCCGCCGGCGCCAGCGGTTGCGTGGGAAGGGCCGCAACCACCACCGTGGGCCTCCCCGCAGGGGGTGCGAGGCCCACCCCCCCCACGCCGCGGGTGACGGTCACCCGCACATACGCATGGGGCAGCGCGGCATGGCGCACCGTGCGCAGCACCTGCTCGGCCAGTGCCTCAGCGGTGGGCGCGTGGGTGAACTGGAACGCGGCGGCCGCCGCGCACAACCGCTGCAGGTGGCGCTCCAGTAGGTAGGGGACGCCGTCGGTGGCGCGCAGCGACTCGAACACGCCGTCTCCCAGCAGGAAGCCGGCGTCGAGCGCCGAAACGGTTGCCTCGCCGGGCGGGCAGAGGCGTCCGTCGACACACACGCAACCAGCTCTGGGGGCGCTCATCGGGGGCAACATATCGACGATGTGCGCCAGCGGCGTGATCGCGATCGGCGCCCCCGAGGACGGCGCGTCATCGCGCGGGCGCAAGAGCGATCGCGGTGAGCGCGAGCCCGTCGCGCACCAGCCACCGCCCCTCCAACACCGTCGGAAGGGCCACATCGCCCGTCTCAAGGGCCACCTCGCCAAGGGCCACATCGCCCGTCTCAGCCACCTCGCCAAGGGCCACATCGCCCGTCTCAAGGGCCACCTCGCCAAGGGCCACATCGCCCGTCTCAGCCACCTCGCCAAGGGCCACATCGCCCGTCTCAAGGGCCACCTCGCCAAGGGCCACATCGCCCGTCTCAAGGGCCACCCCACCAAGGCCCGCTTGCGCCACGCTCCCATCTTCGACGCCGATCCCGCGAGCGCCGGCGCCGTTGCGCGGCCAGGGCTTCAAGAGCTGCGCGCGGAACGTACGGCTGTGCCGATCGAAGGTGAGGGCCGCATCCTCAAATCCCAACCAACACGCGGCGAGTGGAAACCACACCTTGTACACCGACTCCTTCGCGCAGAACAGCAGCCGATCCCAATGCACCGACGGCTCCGCCCGGCTCAACTCGGCCAGCAGCGGGCGCTCCCGCGCAACGGCGATCTGATGGAGCACTCCGTCGGGCAGCGGCGCGTGCGGCTCCGCGTCGATGCCGATACCAACCAGGTCCCTTGCACGCGCCACGGCGCACGCGCGAAAGCCGGCGCAGTGGGTGATGCTGCCCACCACCCCGCGCGGCCACAGCGGCTGTCCCCGCTCACCGGTGGCGATCGGGAGGGGGGGCAGGTCGAGCTGTGCCAGTGCCCGCCGGGCGCACGCTCGCGCGGTGATGAACTCGTGGCGGCGCTTCTCGACCGCGCGCCCCAGCGCAGCGCGCTCCTCGGGAAAAAGCTCGATGTCGAGCAGCTCCTCGCGAGTGTCCACAGCGGCGACCGCGGCCGGCAGGATCTCCTCGATCACGCACGTCCCTCCACGCCCTCGAGCACCGGGTGAAGCGCGGCGCGGGCGGCTCCGCCCCAGCGTTGGCGCTCGCGGGGGTAGCCCAGCGAGACCTCCGCGAACCTCACCCCGTCATGCCACGCCACATGCGGGATGTGCAGGTGCCCATACACCACCGCCTTGGCGCCGAACCGCACATGCCAGTCGGCGGTGCGTACCGTGCCACACCACTGGGCGAACTCGGGGTGGCGCAGAATGCGCGTGGGATGGCAAGTCAACGGGAAGTGGTTGACGAGCACGGTCGGCAGCTCTGGCGCACGCGCCGCCAGGCGCGCTTCGCTCTCACGTGTGCGCGCCATACACCACGCCTCCCTGCTTGGATACGGGTCGGGGTGTAGCACGAGCTCGTCGCTGCACACCACTCCCGCGGCGTGCGCCCGCGCCAGCGCTTGCTCCTTGGTGGGGGCCACGTTTCTGCCGAAGGAGTAGTCGTAGAGCAGAAACAGCGGCGCAACCGTGACGGGGCCCCCCGACCCATCCCAGACGGGATAGGGATCCTCCGGAGTCAACACACCCAGACCGCGGCAGAGACCCACAAGGTGCTGGTAGCGAGCCTCCCCCCGTAGTTGCAGCGGATCGGCGGGCGTGGTCCACAGGTCGTGATTGCCGGGCACCCACACGACCGTGGTAAAGCGTTCACGCAGCACACCCAGAGCCCACTCCACATCGGCGCTCATCTCGCTGACATCGCCGCACACGATCAGCCAGTCTGCCGGCGAGCGCCCTCGCAGCGTTTCCACGACGCGCCGGTTCTCGGGGTAGGTGACGTGCAGGTCGCTGATCGCGAGCAGGCTGGCGTCCTGCCCTCGTTGTCGGCTCATGCTTGCGTTGGCGCTCTCGATGTATTGGGGCTACGGCCTGCCACCGTCACCCGTGGCCGGCGATCTTACTACGCCACCATGATCACCCGCAGCGAGAGCACCCCGACGCCACCATGGCCCGTCCCCGATAAGAGCACCCCGACGCCACCATGACCCGTCCCCGGTAAGAGCACCCCGACGCCACCATGACCCGTCCCCGGTAAGAGCACCCCGACGCCACCATGGCCCGTCCCCGGCAAGAGCACCCCGACGCCACCATGACCCGTCCCCGGCAAGAGCACGCCGGCTCCCTCCACCG
Organism: uncultured Solirubrobacterales bacterium; assembly: GCA_963833205.1. Classification (GTDB taxonomy): domain Bacteria; phylum Actinomycetota; class Thermoleophilia; order Solirubrobacterales; family Solirubrobacteraceae; genus Palsa-744. The sequence goes on from CAWHWZ010000002.1 coordinate 252,892, forward strand.
GCTGCGGGCGGGCAGCGCGAGCCGGTCGCCCGGCGCGGGGAATCATTCCGATAAATGCAACACAACCTACTGACGGGCTATACCGAGGGCCGATCCCAGGCGCGGCTGGGGTCACCGACGAGCACCTTGCGGCCCCGCGACGAGCGTTTTTGCGCCCCGGCAGTGCGTGTGCGATTATCCGCGCCTTGCCTACGGCCACGCAAGAGCAGGGGCTGAACAGCGCCGCGATCGTTCCCTCGACGCCGGTTTTGCGCTGCTCGGATCTTCACAAGCGCTTCGCCGATCTGGTTGCCGTCGACGGCGTCAGCCTCGAGATCGCTCCCGGTGAAAACTATGGTCTGCTGGGGCCCAATGGGGCCGGCAAGAGCACCACGATCTCGATGATCTGCGGCCTGCTCGCCACCAACGGGGGCGAGGTGCAGGTCGCTGGAAAACGGATGACCACCAAAAGCGTGGCGGCCAAGGCGGAGCTCGGCTATGTGCCCCAGGAGCTGGCCATCTACCCCGATATGACGGCTCGCGAGAACCTGCGCTTCTTCGCCCGCCTGTACAACCTGCGGGGACGCCGGGCGGCGGCGCGCATCGACGCGGTGCTCGAGCTGATCGGCCTCACCGAGCGTGCCGACGACCTGACAAAAGAGTACTCGGGCGGGATGCAGCGTCGACTCAACGTTGGGCTCGCGCTGCTGCACGAGCCGCGGCTGCTGATCCTCGACGAGCCCACCGTCGGCGTGGATCCACAGAGCCGCAGCGCAATCTTCGCGAGCCTCGAACAGCTCCGCGACTCAGGCATCGGCATCCTCTACACCACGCACTACATGGAGGAGGCCGAGCGCATCTGCGATCGCATCGGCATCATCGACCACGGCAAGCTGATCGCGGAGGGAACGCACCGGGAGCTGGTATCGCTCGTCGGACGGCACGACCGCATCATCATCAGAGCAGGTGGCGAGCTGGAGAGCGCCCTCGGGGCGGTACGCGATCTGAGTGGTGTGGTGCGGGCGCTCCCGAGCGACAGCGGACTGGAATTCCTCGTTGAGGGGGCCGGCAAGCTCCTCCCCGCACTGCTAGAGCGTATGGCGAAGACGGCAATCTCGATCACAGCGGTCGAGGTGCAGGAAGCGAACCTGGAGGCAGTGTTCCTGCACCTGACTGGACGCACTTTGCGCGACTAGATGCGGACCGCGTTCCTCATCGCCGGCAAGGACCTGCGCCAGCGCGTGCGCGACCGTACAGCGATTGTCTCAGCGCTCGTGCTGCCGCTGGTGATGGCCACGATCCTGGGTCTCACCATACCCAACATCACCAACAGAAGCACCAGCAAGTTCAAGGTTGGCATCGTCAACGAAGACAACGGACCGGCGGCGTTGTACTTCACCAAGGAGGTGCTCGATCCGCTGCAGCAGAAGAAGCTGCTCCAGCTTTATCCCGCCAGTTCCTCGACCGGGCGAGCGCTCGTCGACGGCGGCAAAGTGACCACCACGCTGGTGATTCCGAAGGGGTTCTCTCGTGCGGCCGACCACGAAGCCTCCTCGCGGCTGGAAATCATCGGCAACGGGCAGGTTTTCAAACAGGCCAGCACATATGTCGTCGGCTCGGTCGCCACAACGTTCGCCAACCAGCTCAACGGCGTTCACCTGGCGGTGGCCAGCGCCAAGCGCAAGCATGCGACGCCCCGAGAACTCGTTCACCTCGGCGAACACGCCTCAGAAATACCCAAGCGGTTGAAGCTGCATGAAGCAGGCCTGCCAAGCAAAGAACTCGACCCCAAGACCCATGAGGCCGCCGGCATGGCGATCCTGTTCCTTTTCCTCACCGTCCAAGTTGGCTTCTCCAGCATCATCGACGAACGCAGCAGCGGCATGCTGGCCCGACTGCTCGCCGCGTCGGTGTCACGGCGTGCGGTGATCTTCGGCAAGCTGATAACGAGCCTCGTGCTGGGAATCCTCAGCACCGCGACGCTGGCGATTGCCACCACGCTGATCCTGGGCGCCCATTGGGGTGGCCTTCCCGGGGTTGCGCTGCTGGTCCTGGCCTGCGTCATCGCCGCGACCGCCATGACCGCCTTCATCGCCAGCTTCGCGCGGACCTCCGAACAGGCTGTGCAGTGGCAGGTCATCGCCGCTTCGCTGCTGGGAGCGCTCGGTGGCGCGCTGTTCCCGCTCGCGCAGGCGGGCGGGGTGCTGGCAGCGCTCAGCTCACTGACACCCCACGCCCAGTTTCTGCTCGGCCTCGGCGTGGTGGCCAACGGTGGCAGTCCCGCCACGGTGCTGCCGATGGTGGAGATGATCCTCGCGTTCGCCGCGTTGTTGGGCGGCGTCGCAATCCTGCGCGTAGGGCATCTCGTGAGGGCGTGAGATGAAGCCGCTCGCGATTCTCGCCACCAGCGTCGTGCGCCTGGCGCGCACACCGCACAACGTGTTCATCCTCGTGGTTAGCCCACTGGCTCTGATCTTCCTCCTGGGCTCTGCGTTCGGTGGAGGGGCCACGACATACGTGGACGTGGTGGCGCCACACACCGGATTCGCCGAACAGCTGCTCAGCAGAATCGGTCATCAGCAGGGAGTGAGCATGCGGCGCTTGGAAAACGAACAGGCGCTCCGCCGCGCGGTGGAATACGGGGACGCTGAAGCGGGTGTGGCGCTTCCCACGAATTACGACCAAGCGCTACGGTCTGGCAAGACCGTACCGATTCGCTACTACGCCCAGCGAGGCTTGAACGGCAAACAGATCAGCCAGGTGATCCAGGCTGCCTTGGCCGAAGAGAGCAACGAGGTAACGGCCGCTGACCTGCTCCAGCGCGAACGCGGCATGCGCTTCAACACGGCATTCGACCGTGCGCTGCTCGTCGCCTCCAAACTGCCCTACGTGGCGGTGCGGACGGTCGAACCCAATGGCAAACCGTTCCCAAAATCGCTGCAGCGCTTCACCGCCGGGGCGGCCAATCAGCTGCTGCTGTTCATCTTCCTCCTGACATTGGGCAGCTCGGCCGCCCTGATCGAGACGCGACGGCTGGGAATCGCGAGACGCATGCTCGCCTCCCCCACCAGCGTCGCTACGGTGATCTTCGGCGAGGCGCTGGGGCGCTTCGCGCTGGCTGTGATGCAGGCCCTTGCGATCATCCTCTTCTCGTGGCTGCTGTTTGGCGTGGAATGGGGTAACGCGCTGGCCGTTGCGGCGGTGGCGGTCACCTTCTGCATGGTCGCCGCCGGCTTCGCCCTGCTGCTCGGCTCAACGCTCGCCAGCGAGCAGCAGGCGCTCGCCGTCGCCCTCCTGGTCGGTGTCGCGCTGGGGGCACTTGGCGGCTCGATGGTGCCGCTGGTGTTCTTCCCACCAATCATGCTCGACATCGCCCACATCACTCCTCACGCTTGGGGCAACGAAGCGCTGCTGACGTTGGTGAAAAATGGTGGCGATTTAGTCAGTGTGCTTCCCCAAATTGGCGCGATGGTATGCTTCGCGATCGTGGCGTTCTCGCTCGCCGTTTGGCGGCTGCACCACGACTTGACGCACTGATCCGCCCAGGGTTCACCTGGTCACTGACCGACGCCCCTCGATCAACTCCTCCAGAAACTGCCGCTCTGCGAGGCCCTTGATCGTCAGCATCTGCTTTCGCATCAGCAGCACCTCCGGGATCGGAAAATAGTCGCCCCGCAAGCGCGTGAGATACGTGCCCGTGTCGTGGCCGGTGAGCTTGGAGACTATCCGGCAGCGATTCGCACCCCGAGGCACGATGCGGTAGGTCATGGCGACGTTCGTGAAGAATTGCACGAAACGAGCAGCCTGGATTGTGATCTGCTCATTCGGCTCGAACTCGAGCACCTTGAACATGACCAGGATCTCCTGCCCCGGAGCCAGCTGCTCGATCCCCGGGGTCAGCTCACGGGGGCTCTGCCGCCCGAAGTTGTCAAGCCAGTCATATGCGTAGGGCGCGACGCGCAATTGACACAGCCAACGGTAAACGATCTCCGGCGGGGCGAGCACTTCGATCCCCCGGTAGAGCGTGCCCTGCGGGCTGCCCACATACGAGTCGCACGGAAACGGCAACGAGCGCTCCTCCGCCGTCGTCCCCCACGCGTTAAACGTCTGGTGCAGCGATGCGCACGAGCGCTCCAACCGTGCATACAGCCAACGCAAGCGAGTGGGAGCCGGCCGCCCGCCGAGATCGAACACGCGAGACATCTCGCGCGCGCCGGAGGGCTGCGCAGGGTCGATCGACGCACCCGCCAGGCCGTTTGTGCTGGGCGTAGGTCGGTTATCTGAAGAGCTGACCATGTCACACACCTATCCAGCCGCGCCGGGGACGGGAACGGCGCCCAGTGTGAGCAGAGACGCTTCTGCAGCTCGTGCCTGCGCCACCATCGGACCGTCGGCCGCCCACAGTGGGGAGCTGTCAATCCAATGGTGGCGACGCGCAAACGCATACGTGGGCAGCCGCACCGGTCGTGCGTCGAGCTCCGCGAACAACGGCTCCCAATCGACCTCACTGCCGGCGACCCACGCGTGCGCCAGCGACGCGAAAGCTCCATAGGACCCGGGATCCGCCGAGCCCTCGGGCGCCCCGGCCGCCAGGCCGCTCTCGCACACCTGCTCCAAGCGCTCGAGTAATTCCGAGCGGTTCGCGCCGGCGAGCACGACACGATGACTCAACGAAGGGCGCGCCGCAAGGGAACGCCCGATGTCGGCAACATCCAGCTCGGGCCGCTCGGCAAGGAACTGGGCCAAGCGCTGTGCCTGCCGTCGTAGGCCCTCCTCGCCGCGGCCCGAAATCGGCCAGGGCACGGGCGTGCCGCTCGCTCCCTCCAGCCGCGCCCGCCGCTCTGGCGAGGGCGCGGGCGCTTCCCCCGGAGGCACTTCCTCGAGGATGATGTGCGCGTTGGTTCCGCTCATACCAAACGAATGGGCCGCCGCCCGGCGAGGCTGGTCGCCCTTGACCCAGGGCGCGGGCTCGACCAGCAGCGACACCGCCCCGCTCGACCAGTCAATCAGGCGCGAGGGCGCATCGACGTGCAGCGTCTTGGGAAGCACCCCGTGGCGCATGGCCATGATCATCTTGATCACACCCCCCACGCCCCCCGCGGCCTGGGTATGCCCCAGGTTCGACTTCATCGACCCCATCCACAACGGCCGGTCGGCCTCTCGACCGCGGCCGTAGCAGGCGATCAGCGCCTGCGCCTCGATCGGATCCCCGAGCATCGTGCCGATGCCATGTGCCTCCACCGCGTCAACCTGATCGGGGGAGAGTCCCGAGTTGCGCAGCGCCCGCCGGATCACGCGCTCGTGCGCCAAGCCGTTGGGCGCCGTCAGGCCGTTGCTCGCGCCATCCTGGTTGTATGCGCTGCCGCGGATTACGCCCAGCACCTCGCGCCCGTGCCGCCGTGCGTCGGAGAGGCGCTCGAGCAACACCATGCCGGCGCCCTCTGCAAGCACCAGGCTGTTGACGGTGGCAGCATCCGCGAACGACCTGCATCGAGCCTCTCGCCCAAGCGCAATGCCTTTCATTTCCGGGTTGGATGCGATGTACATCCAGGGCGTGGCCATGATCGCCGCGCCTCCGGCCAGCGCCATTGAGCTGTCACCTTGACGCAGGGCCTGGCACGCGAGGTGCAGGGACACCGAGGAGGCCGAGCAGGCCGTGTCGACCGTGATCGCGGGTCCTTCGAGCTTCAGCACATGCGCGAGCCGACCGGAGATCATGCTCCCGGCGGTCCCCAGCGTGCAGTAGCCATCCACGGTCTCCGATACGGCCCCAAACATCCAAGCCGCATAGGTGATCATGCCGATGCCGGTGAATACCCCCGTGTCGCTTCCGCGCAGCGCACCGATATCGACCCCCGCGTATTCACACGCCTCCCATGCCGTTTCCAGCAGCAGGCGCTGCTGAGGGTCCATCAAGCGCGCCTCCTCTTCGCCGATCCCGAAGAACTCGGCATCGAAGTCGCACACGTCGTCAATGAATCCGCCTTTGTAGGTCGCCGTCGGATCATCGGGGGAGGCCGGCGCCAGCGCCTCGGGGTCCCAGCCGCGATTGCACGGCAGCTCGGAGACCGCGTCCCTCCCCGCCGCCACCAACTCCCACAGGTCCTCTGGCGAGCGCACCCCCCCCGGGTAGCGGCAACCCATTCCGATGATGGCAATCGGCTCCGTGAGGCGACTCTCGGCGTCGTGCAGGCGCCGGCGAGTCTCGTTGAGGTCGAGGAGCGCTCGCCGCAGATAGGTCACCGCCTTTTGTTCCTCGGGCGCGGCATGTGGCTCGGTGGACAGCGTTTCACTCATCCGCTCGTCAGGCATGGTCACGGCCTTTCTGGTCATTGCGTGGCTCGGTATTCGGACTAGCGCGTCGCCTCGGCCGCATGGTTCACGCCTCACGCGCGGTCTCGGTTGAAGCCCACTCGCTCTCATACATCTCAAACAGCTCGGTGGCGTCGGCGGCTTCGATCCGCGCAAGGAGGTCGGGCTTGCCCTCCCCCGCCTCCTCGCGCTGCAGCTGGTCCGCGATGCCGCGCAGACGCGAAGCGAGCTGGGCGCGCTCATCGCGCTCCAAACCACCTGCCAGCAGCGCCTCGCCGAGCTGGCGCACGCGCTCCTCGGGGGACCCACCGCCGCTGCTCCCAACGGCCAGCTGACTGTGCAGATGGGCGGCCAAAGCCACCGGCGTCGGATAGTTGAAGACGAGCGTGGCGGGAAACTGCAGTCCGGTGGTTGCGATCAGCCGATTGCGCAGGAACACCACGCCCATCGAGTCGAAGCCGAGCTCTTTGAACGTGGCGTTGACATCGACGCTTTCGGGAGCGGGGAGACCCAGTGCAGCCGCGACCTGCTCGCGCAGGAAGGCGAGCACCACCGCCTCGTGCTCGTGCTCCGGAGCACCCGCCAGCCGCGCCGCGAGCGCTCCACCAGAGCGGTCGGACGCCCGGCGCACCGATGCTTGGGTCAGATCGCTCATGATCGGCACCGTCAGGCCGTCGCGGGCCTGCTGGCGCAGCGCCGCAAAGTCCAATCGCAGAGCCACCCGCAATGGATCGGCGCCCTCGCAGGAGAGGTCGAACAGCTGCAGGGCTTCGTCGGTGGCGAGCCCCTTGAACCCCATCTGGTCCATACGACCCAGCTGACCGCCGCCGAGCTCCTGCGCCAGCGCGTCCTGCGACTGCTCCCACAGGCCCCAAGCGATCGACGTGCCGCTCAGCCCGTGTGTCCGCCGGTGAGCCGCGAGCGCGTCGAGGAAGGTGTTGGCCGCCGCATAGTTGGCGGCTCCCGGGTTGCCGAGCAGGCCGAAGGCGGATGAGTACAGCACGAACGCCGAGAGGTCGAGGTCGGCCGTCAGCTGATGCAGGTGCCACGCCCCGTCCACCTTGGGGCGCAGCACCCTGTCGAGGCTCTCGGCGGTCAACGACTCGACCACACTGTTCTCGAGCGTGCCCGCGGCATGTACGACTGCGCCCAGGGGCAGCTCCGTGGGCACATGCTCGAGCAGCTCGCGCACGGCTTCCCGATCGCCAACGTCGCAGGCCACAATCGACACCCGCGCACCGAGCGATTCCAGCGCTTGCATCAGCGGCCCCGCGCCCGCGGCCGCGGGGCCGCGACGACTGGCCAGCAGGACACTGCGCACCCCGTGCTCGGCGACCACATGGCGGGCCAGCTGCGCCCCCAGCCCGCCGGTGCCGCCGGTGATGAGCACGGTGCGAGCCGGATCCAACACCGCTCCCACCCGCTCAAGGGGCGGCTCGGCGATGCGCAAGCGCGGGACGAAAACCTCGCCGTCACGCAGCACCACCTGCCACTCGTGGCTCGCCAGGATCTCCGGCAGCCGGAGGTGCGAGGCATCGGTGTCGTCCGTATCTATGATCATCGGCCGACCAAAACTCGCCAGCTGTACGGAGCGCACCAGGCCCCACACCACCGCACCCGCGAGATCCTCGACGTCCTCGCCCGGGCGCGTGGCGATTGCCTTGTGGGTCACGATCGCCGCACGCCGCTCCACCGGGGGGTCCTCTGCCAACCATGACTGGACACTGGTAAGCACCCGCTGGGCGACCGCGTGAGCGTCGGCGGCAACATCCATCGAGCGGCCGGCGGCCCCCACATCGAGCAGCACCGCCTCGCCCACATGCGAGGAAAACTCACCCTCCACGGCGTCAACCCCGACGCCGGCCGCCTGCAGCGCACCCGCCAAGCCGCTTGCCTCGGCAGAGCCGAGCACCGTCAACCGCACGGGCGCCCCCCCGGCCAGTTCAACCGCATGCCAGTTGAGCGATAACAGCGACCGGTGCCCTCTCATGGCCAGTGCCGCCGCCAGCCGATCCAGCGATACCTCGCGCAGCTCGAGCGTCCCGCTGAGCACCGGCAGGCCACTGTCGTCGTGAGCCACCAGCGACACCACATCGGTCCCAGCAGGCGAGAGCGACACGCGCAGCGACGCGGCCCCCGCGGCGTGCAGGACGACCTCGCGCCAGGCCGCTGGCACCCGCGGGCGCCGGCCGGCGCCCGCGGAATCGCCCGCGTCGCCCAGCTCGACCGCAGCCAGCGCGTGCAGGGCCGGCTCGAGTAGCGCCGGATGCAGGCTGAAGCGGCCGGCGTCCGGCGCCAGCTCATCGGGCAGTCGCACCTCGGCGAGCGTCTCCTCGCCGAGCCGCCACACCCCGCACAGAAGCGGCGCTCCCGCGTCGTGGTCGAGGCCTGCGTCGGCAAGCGCTTCGTAGAGCCCGTCGATGTCCACCGGCACCGCGTCGGCCGGGGGCCAGCTCTGCTCCGTCGGCGCGTTGGCGGCGGGGTCGTGCGCTTGACGGGCGGGCGCGAGCACCCCACTCGCATGGTGCCCCCACGCCCCCACATGGAGCTCCTCGACACGCACGTCGGGGCGTGCGTAGATGTCGATAGCTCGGCGCCCTGCCTCGTCGGCGGCGGCGATCGACACCTGCAACTGCACCCCCTCGCCCTCGGGTATCGCGAGCGGCTCTCGCAGCGTCAGCTCGGCGACCTCCGTGCATCCCGCCTGCAAGCCGGCGCACAGCGCCAGCTCGAGCAAAGCGGTAGCCGGCAGCAGCGCCTGGCCGAGCGGGGCGTGATCGGCGAGCCACGGGTGGGTGCGAAGCGACAGGCGCCCGGTCAGCACCATCGCCTCGCCGTCGGCGAGCGCCACGATCGACACCAGCAGCGGATGCCCGGCCGCCACCTGACCGGCAGCGGCGGGGTCGCTGGCGGTCAGCGAGGAGGGTTCAACCCAATAGCGCTCGCGCTGAAACGCGTAGGGGGGCAGGCGCACCCCCGGTCCGGCGGCATTTCCGAGCACTGCGTGCCAGTCCACCGACGTGCCGGCGACCCACAGCTCGGCCAGCGAGGAGCAGAACCTCCGCAGCCCGCCTTCGTCGCGGCGCAGCGACCCCACCACGATCGCGCTGCCTCCCACGCCCTGCGCGTCGTCGAGTATTTCCTGTAACGGCACGCCCAGGACCGCGTGTGCGCCAATCTCCACGAACGCGTCGACGCCGGTGTCGAACAGCGCGCGCGCAGCCTGCTCGAAGCGCACCATCTCGCGTGTGTTTCGGTACCAGTACTCCCCGTCCAGGCCCGCCGTGTCGAACAGGCCACCCGTCACCGTCGAGTAGAACGGCACGTCCCCCGAGCCGGGGCGCAGATCTCGCAAACCGGCCACGATCCCCTCGCGCACCTGCTCGACGTGCTCCGAGTGCGACGGGGCAACCGCTCCCTCGATCATGCGTGCCCGCACGTCGTCGGCGACGTACTCCGCCACGAGCTCCTCGAGCGCATCCGAGTCGCCTGAGAGCACAACCGACCCCGGCCCGTTCACCGCCGCCACCGACACCCGGCCTTCCCAGCGCCCCAGCCGCCCCTCGACCTCGGCGATCCCCGCGGCCACCGACGCCATCGCGCCGCGCCCGATGAGCTTGACCAACTCGCGGATGCGCAACACCAGCACGCGCAATGCCTCCGGCAACGACAGGGCGCCCGCCACATACGCGGCGGCGATCTCCCCCTGTGAATGCCCAACCACCGCGGCGGGCCGCACCCCACATGCTTCCCACAGCCTCGCCAGCGACACCATCATCCCGAAGCGCACAATCTGCAACACCTCCGGCTGATCGACTCCCGGCGCGCCCTGCACCCCGCGCAGCACATCCTCCAAGGACCAGTCCACCAAGCCGGCCAGCGCCTCGCCGCATCGGGCCATCTGCTCGGCGAACACCGGGGAGGTATCCAGCAGCTCCACCGCCATGCCCTCCCATTGGGAACCGTGACCGGGAAACACGAACACGACCTCGCCACGGGACCGGGAGACGCCATCGACGACACCGGCCGAGGCGCGCGTGGCGACGATCGCGTCCAGGCCGTCGAGCAACTCCTCGCGGCTTTCGCCCAGCACGACGGCGCGATGGCTCAGCCGCGCCCTTCCGGCCAGCGACACGCCGATGCCCGCCAGATCGATGTCCGGGTTCGCCGACGCGAACTCCCCCAATCGCTCGGCCTGTCCTCGCAGGCCTCCCTCGCCCTTGCCCGAGAGCACCCATGGGAGCACGCCGTTGGAGCCGGGAGGGGTCGCCTGCACCACGGGATCGGCGATCGCGCTGACCTCCGGGATCGGGCTTTCGCCGTCGAGGATCGGCCCCTCGCCGTCCGGGCCGGCGTTCGAGGCCGAGTCGGGGCCGTCGAGCTCGCCCTCCGGCGACTCGCCGCCGGAGGGCAACACTCCGCTGGAGGCATCGGCGCGGTGCTTCGCGCTGGAAGTCCTACCACGCTGCCCGAACACCACCTCGCCCTCGGTCGGCGGAGCTTCCTCGATGATCGCATGAGCGTTGGTGCCGCTGACCCCGAACGAGGACACCCCCGCGCGACGTGGGCTCCCGTTGGGCGCCCACACGACCTCCTCGGTCAGCAATGAGATCCGGCTGGCTTCCCAATCAACCTTCGTGGAAGGGCGATCCACATACAGGGTGCGCGGGAGCAGGTTGTGCTCCAGCGCCTTGACGACCTTGATGACACCGGCGACGCCCGCGGCCGCCTGCGTGTGACCGACGTTGGACTTCACCGATCCCAGCCACAGGGGACGGTCCTCCTGTCGATCCCGGCCATAGGTGGCCGCTAGCGCCTGCACCTCCATCGGGTCGCCGAGCACCGTTCCGGTGCCATGTCCCTCGACCGCGTCGATCTGTTTGGCGGAGAGTCCGGCGCTGGCGAGCGCCTGCCGGATCACCCGCTGCTGGGCAGGGCCGCTCGGCGCTGTCAGCCCGTTGCTGGCGCCGTCCTGGTTGACGGCGCTACCGCGCACGAGCGCCAGCACCCGGTGCCCATTGCGGAGCGCGTCGGGCAAGCGCTCCAGCAGCACCAGGCCCATACCCTCGGAGAAACCGGCGCCGTCGGCCGTGTCGGCGTAGGCCTTGCACCTGCCGTCGGCTGCCAGAGCACCCGTCCGTGAGAGGCCGACGAACGTGACCGGCCAGGCCATCACCGTGACGCCGCCGGCGAGCGCCAGTGAGCACTCCCCCGCGCGCAGCGCCGCGCAGGCCAGATGCAGCGTCACCAGCGAGGAAGAGCAGGCCGTATCCACGGTCACAGCCGGTCCCTCAAGCCCAAACGTGTACGCCACCCGCCCGGATGCCACGCTCCCGGACAGCCCCGCGCTCAAACCGCCTTCCGCGCCACTGGCGCTGTCCCCCAGGCCGAACCCGTAATCGTGGTACATCAAGCCCGCGAACACACCTGTCTGAGTTCCGCGCAAAGCGCCTGGATCGATGCCCGCGTCCTCGAACGCCTCCCATGCGGCTTCCAGCAGCAGCCGCTGCTGAGGATCGGTGATCACCGCCTCAGCCGGTGAGATCCCGAAGAAATTCGCGTCGAACTCGCCCGCGTCATGGAGGAACCCGCCCTCGCGCGTATAGGAGGTGCCAAGATGGTCGCGATCGGCGTTGTAAAGATTCTCCTCGTCCCACCCGCGGTTGGTCGGAAACCCGCCGATCCCGTCGCGGCCATCGACCACCAGCTCCCACAGCTCCTCTGGAGAGCGCACCCCACCGGGGTAGCGGCAGCTCATGCCCACGATCGCGATCTGTGTGCGACTCTCGTGCTCGCGCAAACGCCGGCGAGCGTCGTGCAGCTCGACGGTGACCCGCTTCAAATACTCCAGCAACCTCTGATCCTCAGCCATCACAGATCCTCATTTCAGTTGTCCGACGCAGGTCGGGTGTCGAGCGCCATCAGTAGGTCTCCAGCTCGCCGTCCGACGCAGGTCGGGTGTCGAGCGCCATCAGTAGGTCTCCAGCTCGCCGTCCGACGCAGGTCGGGTGTCGAGCGCCATCAGTAGGTCTCCAGCTCGCGGTCCGACGCAGGTCGGGTGTCGAGCGCCATCAGTAGGTCTCCAGCTCGCGGTCCGACGCAGGTCGGGTGTCGAGCGCCATCAGTAGGTCTCCAGCTCGCGGTCGATGAAGTCGAGCACCTCCTCGGCGGAGGCCGACTGGATTCTCTCGGCGACCTCCACGCCACCCGCCGCCGTGGGCATCCGCAGCTCCTCGAGCAGCGCTTGCAGGCGCAGGGCGACGCGTTGGCGCTCCCCCTCCTCCTCGCCGATCGCCGAGAGTCCGACCTGCAGACGGTCGAGCTCGGCATCCATCAGCGCCCCCGGCGCCGCGCCGCTTTGACTCACCTGTTCGAGGATGTGGCCGACAACCTGCGCGGGCCGCGGATAGTCGAAAAGGAGCGTCGCCTCCAAACGCAGCCCGGCGATCGCATTCAGACGGTTGCGCAGCTCCACCGCCGTGAGCGAGTCGAAGCCAAGCTCCTGGAAGCTGAGCTCGGGGTCGATCGCTCGCACGCTTGAGTGCCCCAGAACAGCGGCCGTCTCGGCGAGCACCAGTTCGGTGACGATACTCTCGTGCTCGGCTTGGGGCGCGTCGGCCAGGCGGCGTGCCAGCGACCCGCGCTCGGCCGCTCGTGCCAGCGGGACACGCACCAGACCACGCAACAGCACCGGCAACAACCCCGCCTGGGCGTGCCGGCGGAGCGTCACGAGGTCGAGGTCGATCGGTAGCAGTAGCGCCTCGTCCAATGCCGAGGCGGCGTCGTAGAGCTCGAGCCCCCGCACGGCGGACAGCGGGCGCACACCGGCCCGCGCGATGCGCGTCAGCGAGGCCTGATCCAATTCGCCGGCCAGCCCGCCGGCCGCTCCCCACAGACCCCACGCCAGCGAGACGCACGCCTGTCCCCGTGCCCGCCGGTACGCGGCAAGGGTGTCGAGGAACGCGTTCGCCGCAGCGTAGCTGCCCTGCCCCGGCGAGCCGAGTGCGCCGGCGGCCGAGGAGAACAGCACGAATGCCTGCAGCTGCATGTCACCGGTCAGCTCGTGCAGGTGCCACGCGGCGCTCAACTTCGACGCCAGCACCGGCCGCACGCGCTCGGCGGTCAGCGACTCGACGACGCCGTCGTCGATCGCACCCGCGGCGTGGATGACCGCACCAAGCGGCCACTCCTCGGGCACCTCCTCCAGCAGCGCTTGGACGGCCGCTCGTTCGCCGACGTCGCAAGCCACCACCGACACGCGCGCACCGAGCGCTTCGAGCTCGGCCTGCAGCTCGCCGGCGCCAGGGGCACCCGGTCCCCGGCGGCTCGCCAGCAGCAGGCTGCGCACCCCGTGCTCGAGAACCAGATGGCGCGCCAGCAACCCGCCCAGGAGACCCGTGCCGCCGGTGATCAGCACCGAGCGCTCCGGGTCGAGCGCGACCGATGCGCCGTCACCATCGCCACCCGTCGCGCTCGCGCGCACCAGCCGCGGCACCAAAACCTCACCGGCACGCACCGCCACCTGCGGCTCCTCGGCCGCCAGCGCGCGACCAAGCGCGCTCCACGACTCCTCGCGGCCGTCGACGTCGATCAGCACGATCGTGCCCGGGTGCTCGGTCTGCGCGGAGCGCAACAGGCCCCAAACCCCCGCGTCCGCCAGACCGTCTGCGCAGTCGCCCGAGCGGGCGGCCACCGCGTCGCGTGTGACAACGACGAGTCGTCGTCCACGCAGCCGCTCGTCGGCAAGCCACCCCTGCACCACACCGAGGACGTCGCACACCGTATCGAGTGCCCGCTCGGGCAGCTCCTCGCCCGGGCGCACGCTCTCGCCGCAACGATCCAAGAGGACCGCGAAGGGCTGTGCCCCCCCGTCCAGCGCGTCGCGCAGTGCCGTCAGATCTCCGAACACCGCGGGCGTGGCCGCGGCAGTCGCGATCCCACGCGCCAGTTGCGAGCCCTCGCCGCTCAGCAGCGCCAGCTCTCCTGCCTGGCGCTCCAAGCCGGTGCTGTTCGCGACCGGCGTCCATTCGACGCGGAACAGCGAGTCGTTCCGGGCACGGCGGTCGGCGAACTGAGCCGGTGCCACCTCGCGTGTGGCCAGCGAGCCGACCGACACGACCAGCTCGCCGGTTTCGTCCACCGCCGACAGTGAGATCGCGCCCTCGGCCGAGGACCCCTCAGCGCTCATCGCCGGCGCGAGGCAGATCCGCAGGCGCGAGGCGCCGGCCGCGCGCAAACGTACCGAGCTCCACGCAAACGGCAGCCTGATGCCGGCGCCGTTGCCCGCCGAGGGCGGTTGCGCTTGGTCGGCATCCGCGTCGGAGGCGTCATTGAGCAGCATGAGCGCTGATGCGTGCAGGGCGCTGTCAAGCAGCGCCGGGTGCACCCCGAACGAGCCGGCCTCCACAGCCAACTCCCGATCGAGGGCAACTTCGGCGTAGAGCTCCCGCTCACCCCGCCACATCTTGCGCAAACCCTGGAACATGCGCCCATAATCGAGTCCGATGCCGGCGAGGCGCTCATATGCCCCGTCGGTCTCGACTTCCACTGCGCCCGGCGGCGGCCAGGCGCCCGACAGCTGGGCAAGGTGCGCGGCCGGCTCTTCGCTGAGGTGCGCCGGGGCGAGCACGCCGCTGGCGTGGCGTGTCCAGTCCACCTCGCCCTGAGCGCTGTCGGCGAGTGCATCCTCAACGCGGGAGTGCACCGTGAGCGTCCGCCGCCCCAGCTCGTCCGGCTCGGCGAGGGCGACCTGTATCTGCACCCCGCCCTCCTCTCCGAACACCAGCGGCGCCTCCAGGGCCAGCTCCTCCAGCACTTCGCACCCAGCCTCGCGTCCCGCCGCCAGCGCCAACTCCACAAACGCCGTGCCCGGCAGCAACACCGTGTCGAACACGGCGTGATCGGCCACCCACGCGTGGGTGCTCAGCGCCAACCGTCCGGTGAACAGCCACTCGTCCCGCTCGCCGGCGACCCGCACCGCGGCCCCAAGCAGCGGGTGCGCGGTCACGGCGAGGCCGGCCGCCGTCAGATCTCCGGCGTCGGCGCGCGGCTGCAACCAGTAGCGCTGGCGCTGGAAGGCATAGGTTGGGAGATCGACGTGTCGCGCACGGCCGTCGCCGTAGAGCGCCTGCCAGTCGACGTTCAGCCCGTGGCAGTCGGCACGCGCCAGCAGTTCCACGGCGGTATGCGGTTCCTCGCGTTCGGGACGCACCACCGGCGCGAGCAGGGCGCACTCGCCGTCACTCTCGTTCACGCAAGCACTCACCAACGCACACAGCACACCATCGGGACCAAGCTCGATCCAGTGCCTTACCTCGGCGTCACGCAGCGCCTGGATCTCATCCGCAAAGCGCACCGTCTCGCGTACGTGACGCACCCAGTAGGAGGGGTCGGCGAGCTCCTCGCCGACCACCGCTCCGGTGAGGTTCGAGACGACGCCGATTTGCGGCGGGGAGTAGGCGATGCCCTCGGCGACCTCGCGAAGGCCTTCGAGCATCGGCTCCATCAACGCCGAGTGAAAGGCGTGGCTCACGCGCAATCGCTTGGTCTTGCGTCCCTGCTCCTTCCAGCCGGCCGCCCACTCCAGCGCGGCGCGCTCTTCGCCGGACACCACGACCGCGCGCGGGCCATTCACCGCCGCGATCGAGAGGTTGTCCTCGTGACCCTGGAGGGTTGCGCGTACCTCCTCCTCGGAGGCTTCGACCGCGAACATCGCGCCGCCCTCGGGGAGCCGGCCCATCAGCTGCGCCCGGGCTGCGACAAGAGCACACGCGTCGGGCAGGGAGAAAACGCCCGCGACGTACGCCGCCACCAGCTCACCGATCGAGTGTCCACTTACGTAATCGGGCCGCAAGCCCCACGACTCGACCAGCCGGAAGAGCGCCACCTCGAACGCGAACAGCGCTACCTGCGTGAATTGCGTCAGATCGAGCAGCGCCGCCTCAGACGAGCCCTCCGGCGCGAACATCACACTCCTGAGCCCACCGGCAACACCGTCCAGCTCGACTTTGCCGTCGAGCTCCCCGCACACCTCCTCCAGCGCGTCGCGGAACACGGCGAACGCGCCATACAGCCCGCTGCCCATGCCCGGCCGCTGCGCGCCTTGGCCGCTGAACAGAAACGCCGTGCGGCCCGCGCCGGCGGCTCCCCGCACCACGCCCGCGCGACTCTCGCCGCGGGCGAGCGCCCCCAGCCGCTCGAGCAGCTCCTCGCGATCGTCACCCACCACGGCCGCACGCTGCTCAAAACGGGGCCGGCCAACCACCAGGGAGATCGCCGTGTCCTCCAGGCGCACCTCCGGACGCTCCAGCAGATGTTGGCGCAAGCGCGCCGCCTGGCCGCACAACGCCGCTTCGGTCTTGGCCGAGAGAGCCAACGCGAGCACCGGCGCGCGCTCCGCGGCGTGCTCGCCGGCCACGGCAACATCGGCGCCGGCGTCGGCGACCCCCTGGTGGACGGGCTCGCCGGCCGAACCGTTGAGCGACGCTCGGCCGATGGCCGCCCCCTCCCGAGGGGGCGCCTCCTCGATAATCACATGTGCGTTGGTGCCGCTGACCCCGAACGAGGAGACCGCCGCCCGGCGCGGGCGCCCACCCGCAAGCCAAGGCTCCGCCTGGCCCAGAAGCCTGACCTGGCCCGCCGACCAGTCCACATGCGGAGAGGGCTCGTCGAGGTGCAACGTGCGGGGCAGCTGCTGATGCTCGAGCGCCTTCACCATCTTGATCACCCCCGCAACGCCCGCCGCCGCTTGCGTGTGACCGATGTTCGACTTCACCGACCCCAGCCACAGCGGGCCGTTGTCGCGATCCTGCCCATAGGTCGCGAGCAGCGCCTGTGCCTCGATCGGGTCGCCGAGCGTCGTGCCCGTCCCGTGAGCCTCCACGACATCCAGCTCGGCGGTCGACAGCCCCGCGTTGGCGAGCGCCTGGCGGATCACGCGCTCCTGCGAGGGACCGTTTGGCGCCGTCAAGCCGTTGCTCGCGCCATCCTGGTTGATCGCGCTCCCGCGTACCACGGCGAGCACCCGGTGACCCAGCCGGAGCGCCCGGGAGAGACGCTCGACAACGAGCAGGCCCACACCCTCTGACCAGCCGACGCCGTCGGCAGCGCCAGCGAACGACTTGCAGCGCCCATCGGGCGCCAACGCGCGCTGCCGGCTGAAGCCCACGAACACCATCGGCGAGGACAGAACCGTCACTCCTCCCGCGAGGGCCAGTTCGCACTCGCCGGCACGCACCGACTGGCAGGCCAGATGGAGCGCCACGAGCGATGAAGAGCAGGCAGTATCCACTGTTACAGCCGGTCCCTCCAGGCCAAAGGTGTAGGCCACCCGACCGGAGACCACGCTGCCACCGGCGGCGGTGGCAAGATAGCCCTCGATCTCTTCCGGCAGCCCGCTGCCGCCACCGGCTCCGTAGTCCTGATACATCAGACCGCAAAACACGCCTGTGTCGCTGCCGCGCAGAGCATCGGGGTCGATGCCGGAGTCTTCGAGCGCCTCCCAGGTGGTTTCAAGCAGCAACCGCTGCTGGGGATCCATCGCCAGCGCCTCGCTTGGCCCAATCCTGAAGAAGCCGGCATCGAACTCGCCGGGCGCGTCCAGGAACCCTCCTTCGCGCACATAGCTGGTGCCCGTGTGGTCGGGGTCCGGATCGTATAGCCGCTCGAGGTCCCAGCCGCGATCGGTGGGGAATGGTGCTACCGCGTCCCGGCCGGCGGCGAGCATCTCCCAGAGCTCCTCAGGCGAGTGCACCCCGCCGGGATAGCGGCAGCTCATGCCCACGATCGCAACCGGCTCGTCCATGTGGGCAGCGCGTCGAACGACCGCCGCGGCCCCCGACTTGACGCCTATCAGCTTGGACACCAGGTGCCTCACAACGGCCGTGGTGGTCGGGTAGTCGAATACCAACGTTGCCGGCAGTCGCACCCCGGTGAGCTGCGTAAGGCGGTTGCGCAACTCAACCGCGCCGAGCGAGTCGAAGCCGAGGTCGGTGAACGTCAGTTGCGGATCGACCTCCCGCGCGGACTCGTGCCCCAGCACCGCGGCGACCTCGCTGCGCACGAGCTCCAGCACCGCCGACTCCCGCTCCTCGTGCGGCAGGCCGGCGAGCCGTCGCAACAGCGAGCCGCCCGCACGGCGCACGGGCATGCGCACGAGGCCGCGCAGCAGCGCAGGGAGCATCCCTCCGCGCGCCTGTGCGCGCAGCGCGACCGCATCGACGCGCGCCGGTACCAGCAACGCACGGTCGATTGCGCGCGTCTTGTCGAACAGTTCGAGACCCAGCTCGCTTTGGAGCGGCAGCACGCCCAGGCGTCCCAGGCGAGCCAAACCCGCTCCGTCGATCCCGCCAGCCATGCCGCCCGGCTGCTCCCACAGACCCCACGCCAGCGATCGGCCCGCCAGCGCATGCGCGCGGCGGTACTGCGCGAGCGCGTCCAGGAACGCGTTGCCAGCCGCATAGTTGGACTGTCCCGGGCTCCCAATAGCCCCGGCGGCGGAGGAGAACAGCACGAACTCGGACAGCTCCAGATGTTTGGTCAGCTCGTGTAAATAAAACGCACCGTCCACCTTCGGGCGCATCACACGCTCCAGCTGCTCGACATCCAGCGAGCTCACCAACCCATCCTCCAGCACCCCCGCCGCATGAATCACCGCGCTCAGCGGATGCTTTGGCGCGATCCCTTCGATCAACGCCGCGCACTGCTCACGATCGGACACGTCACAGCTCACCACGCGTGCCTCGCAGCCAAGCCGTGCAAGCTCCCGCACCAGTTCGCTCGCGCCCTCGGCCTCCAACCCCCTGCGGCTGGTGAGCAGCAGCCGAGGCACTCCGTGCACGCCGGCCAGATGCCGCGCCAGCAGCGCACCCAAGCCACCGGTGCCACCCGTGATCAAGATCGTGCCCGCCGGGTCGTAGGGCTCCGCGGGGGTATCGGCTGATGCCTCTCGCACCAGTCGTGGCGCGAGCACCTTGCCCCCACGCAGCGCCAGTTGCGGCTCCTCCAACCCGCAAAGCTCCGACCACGCAAGCTCGTCGGCCGGCTCACCGCCAGGATCGAGATCGACGAGCAGGAAACGATCGGGATGCTCGGCCTGAGCGCTGCGAACCAGACCCCAGATGGGGGCCATCGCCAGATCGGGCACCTCACCATCAAGCGCCGCCACGGCGCCGCGCGTCGCCAGCACCAGCTGCGCGTCAGCCAGCCGCCGCTCGGCCAGCCAGGCGCGCAGTAGCGCGAGCGCACCCGCCGCGCCGTCGTGCGCCGCCTGCGGGACCCGCTCGACATCGCTCGGCCCCGGAAGGACCGCCACCACCACGTCGGGCGGCGAGTCGCCCTCTCCGAGTGCCTCCACCAACGCCTCCAGATCCACGTGGCGCTCGGCGTCCAGCCCCTCTACCTCCAGCTCGCCCAGCAGCGCCAGGCGCAACGATGGGCGATCCTCCGCGGCCGACGCGGGCAGCTCCGCCCAATCCAGCGCAAACAGCGCATCGCGTGTCGCCAGTCGCGCACCCGCCAGCGCGTTGGTTTCGATCGACCTGGTGGCCACCGACTCGACCGACAGCACCGGTGCACCGGTGCTGTCGAGCGCGATCACGCTCAGCCCATCGTCGGTGCCCGCCGGCGCGGTGACGATCCGTAGCGCGGAGGAGCCTTCGCCATGCAGGCGCACGCCGCTGAAGGAGAAAGGCAGTGGCGTCCCCGACCGCTCGCGCCGGTCCTCGGCCAGCCCCACCCCGGCGTGCAACGCGGCGTCGAACAGCGCCGGATGGACGCCAAATAACCTCGCACCGTTCGCATGCTGTTCCTCCAACGCCACCTCGGCGAAGATCTCCCGGTCGCGCCGCCACGCCGCCTTCACGCCCTGGAAAATGGGCCCGTACTCGAGGCCGGCCTCAGCCAGCCTGTCATAGAGGAACTCGATCTCGATCGGGGTGGCGCCCGCCGGCGGCCACTCCTCTTGGGCTGCGCGCTCGAGCGCTGCATTTTCCTCGGTCGATCCCGTCGCAAACGCTCCACTAGCGTGGCGAATCCAGGGAGTATCGGCTTCCAAGCCGTCGATCGCACGGCTCTGCGAGCGCGAGTAGATGCTAATGGGACGCTGCTGCAGCTCCTCGTCCGGCTCGCCCACGTTGACCTGGAGCTGGACCGCATCGTCACTGAGCACCAGGGGCGCCTCCAGAGTGAGCTCCTCCAGCAGCTCGCACCCCACCTGCCTGCCGGCGGCAAGCGCAAGCTCCACAAACGCCGTCCCCGGCAGCAGCACAGTGCCGAGCACGGTGTGATCGCCCACCCAAGGGTGCGTGGCCAGCGAAAGACGGCTTGTGCACAGCCACTCGTCACGACCTGCCAGCTGCACGCCCGCGCCAAGCAGCGGGTGCCCGGTGGCCACCAGGCCGGCGCCGGCCACATCACCGACGCCAGGATCCGCCTCAGCCCAGAAGCGCTCCCGCTGAAACGCATAGGTGGGCAGCTCGACCGCCCGCGCGCCCGCGCACCACGCCGCCCAGTCGACCGGTACGCCATGCACATGCGCCTGAGCGAGGAAGCCGCCAAACGCTTTCGCCTCGGAGCCGCTCGCGCGCAACGTGGGGCACAGCAGCACGTCGGCCTGGTCCTCGGAATCGAGACATTGACCAACCAACGCGCACAGCACGCCGTCGGGCCCCAACTCCAGGTAACGAGTCACACCGGCGCGTGCCATCGTGTCGACGCCGTCGGCGAAGCGCACCGTCTCGCGTACGTGACGCACCCAGTAGTCGGGCGTGGCGATCTCAGCCGTGGCCAGCTCGCCGGTGAGGTTGCTGACGATCGGGATACGCGCCGGCGCGAAGCGAAGTCCCTCAGCGACTCTGCGGAAATCGTCGAGCATGGGCTCCATCAGGTGCGAGTGGAAGGCATGGCTGACGCGCAGCCGCTTCGTCTTGTGCCCACGCTCACGCCAGCGTCGCGCCCAGCGCTCGGCGGCCTGCGCGTCGCCGGCAACCACCACCGACCGTGGCCCGTTCACCGCGGCAATCGCCAGTTGGTCGGCATACTCCTCCAGATCGCCCGCCACAGCTCGCTCAGCGGCGTCGGTAGCGAACATCGCCCCGCCCGCGGGCAGAGCGCCCATCAGCCGACCGCGCGCAGCCACCAGGGCAGCGGCGTCGGCGAGGGAGATCACGCCGGCCACATGCGCCGCCACCAGCTCGCCGATCGAGTGTCCAATCAGAAGATCGGGCTTTACCCCGAGCGAGCGCACCAGCGCAAATAGAGCCAGCTCGAGCGCGAACAGCGCCGGCTGTGTGTACTCGGTGCGCTCGAGCAATGCCGCCTCGGGCGCGCCGTCGGCAGCGAACATCACGTCTCGCAGCGGGCGCTCCAGATGGCGATCGAGCTCTGCGCACACCTCGTCCAGCGCCACACCGAAGCTGGGGAACGCCTCGTACAGCTGGGCGCCCATGCCGGAACGCTGAGCGCCCTGTCCGGTGAACATGAACGCGATCCCCCCCGACACCGCCTTACCAGTGAAGAGACCGGGGGCCGACCCCTCGTGTGCCAGCGCCGCCAGCCCCGCGAGCAGCTCCTCGCGGCTGCCTCCAGCGACCGCGGCGCGCAGCTCCAACTGGGCACGGCCGCTCGCCAGCGTTAGCGCCACGTCCGCCGGACTGAGTGCCGCGTGCTCCAGCAGGTGCCCGTGCAACCGCTCGGCCTGCGCACGCAGCGCCTGCTCGGTTCTGGCCGACACCGGCCACACACTTATCGGCGGCTGGACCGTGCCCGGCGTCTCGGCCACGTTCGGCGGCGAGGGCGCCGTGTCGGCCGGCGGCGCCGGCTGGGGAGGCTCCTCAAGGATCACATGCGCGTTGGTGCCGCTCACCCCAAACGACGACACCCCCGCGCGGCGGGGCCGCTCGCCGCGCGGCCACGACACCGACTCGCTAAGCAGGCTCACCTCGCCCGCCGACCAGTCGACGTGCGGGGAGGGCTCGTCGAGGTGCAGGGTGCGCGGCAGCCGCTGGTGGCGCATCGCCAGCAGCATCTTCATCACGCCGGCCGCACCCGCCGCCGCCTGGGTGTGGCCGATGTTCGACTTGATCGACCCCAGCCACAGCGGGTCGGCGTTGCGATCCTGGCCGTAGGTGGCCAGCAGCGCCTGCGCCTCGATCGGGTCGCCCAGCGGCGTGCCGGTGCCGTGGCCCTCCACCACATCGATCTCGTCCGTGGAGAGACCCGCGTTGGCCAGCGCCTGGCGGATGACGCGTTCCTGGGAGGGGCCGTTGGGCGCGGTGAGACCGTTGCTGGCGCCGTCCTGGTTGACGGCGCTGCCCCGTACCACGCCCAGCACCCGGTGACCATGCCGACGAGCCTCCGAGAGACGCTCCACCACGAGCAGCCCCACCCCCTCCGACCAGCCCACACCGTCGGCCGTCGCCGCGAAGGACTTGCAACGCCCATCCGGCGCCAGCGCGCGCTGGCGGCTGAAGTCGACGAACAACGCGGGGTTGGCGAGCACCGTAACGCCACCCGCCAGCGCCATCGAGCACTCGCCCCCGAGCACCGCCTGGGAGGCGAGGTGCAGCGCGACCAACGAGGACGAGCACGCCGTGTCGACCGTCATCGCCGGGCCCTCCAACCCGAACACGTACGACAGCCTCCCGGATACCACGCTGCCGGCCACGCCCACCGAGACGTGTCCCTCCGCCTCCTCGCGGTTGACGCTCCCGCTCAACACGTACCCGTAGTCCTGATACATGACGCCGCAAAACACCCCGGTGTCGGTGCCGCGCAGCGATGTGGGGGCGATCCCCGCGTCTTCGAACGCCTCCCACGCAACTTCCAACACAAGTCGCTGCTGCGGGTCCATCGCCACCGCCTCGCGCGGGGAGATCCCGAAGAAGCGCGCATCGAAGTCGGCGGCGTCGTGCAGGAAGCCCCCCTCGCGCGCATACGAGGTGCCCAAGTGGTTGGGATCGGGGTCATACAGCCGCTCCACATCCCAACCACGATTCACGGGGAAGGGTGACACCGCATCGACGCCTGAGGCGACCAACTCCCACAGCTCGGTTGGATTGCGCGCGCCGCCGGGATAACGGCAGCTCATTCCAACAATCGCAATCGGATCGTTCCCATTGGAAGATCGATGCGCAAGCACCGTCGCCTGGCGGCGCGATCCCGCCACCCGCTCGAGCAGCAACCTCGCCACCGCCGCGGGCTCGGGGTGGTCGAATACGAGCGTGGCCGGCAACCGCAGCCCGGTGGCCAGGTGGAGACGATTGCGCAACTCCACCGCCGAGAGCGAGTCGAAGCCAAGCTCGGAAAACGCGCGCCCGGGATCGATCGCGTGCGGAGAGTCGTGGCCGAGCACCGCCGCCACCGTGGCGCGCACGAGGTCGAGCACCACGCCCTCACGCTCGGCCTCCGAGACGCCTGCCAGCCGCCGCGCGAGCGAACCCCTCGCCGCCCGCCCGCGCTTGGCGGGCTCGCCGACCACGCCGCGCAACGGCGCGGGCAGCACACCCATCCGGGCCTGCGCGCGCAGCGCCGCGGTGTCAAGCGCCACCGGCGCGAGCAGCGGCCGATCGATCGCAAGCGCCGCATCCAGCAGCTGCAGCCCCCGCTCGCTGGAGAGCGCCTCCATGCCAAGCCTGCCCAGCCGCGCCATGCCGGCCTCGCCGATCTGCCCCGCCATGCCGCTCGTGTCGGCCCACAAGCCCCACGCCAGCGCACTGCCGGGCAACCCGCGCCCGCGGCGGTGACACGCCAGTGCGTCCAGAAACGCGTTGGCCGCCGCGTAGTTGCTCTGGCCCGGGCTGCCGATCGTGGCGGTGACCGACGAGAACAGCACGAAGGCGGCCAGCTCCATGCTCGCGGTGAGCTCGTGCAGATGCAGCGCCGCGTCCACCTTCGGACGCATCACGCGCTCCACCTGCTCAGCCGTGAGCGATTCCAGCAATCCGTCATCGAGGACTCCGGCGGTGTGCACCACCGCGGTCAGCGGGTGCGCGGAGGAGATCGCGTCGATCAGCGCGCCCAGCGCCTGGCGATCGGCCACGTCGCAGGCCGCCACATCGACCTCGGCGCCGAGCTCGCAGAGCTCGCGCTCCAGCTCACGCGCCCCGGGCGCCTCGATGCCACGACGGCTGACCAGCAGCAGGTGTCGAGCATCGTGTGCCCCCACCAGGTGACGCGCCACCAGCGCCCCCAAGCCGCCGGTGCCTCCAGTGATGAGCACGGTGCCCGCAGGGTCGAATACGGGCGTCGAGCCCTCCTCCACGGGCGACACCGCGATCAGGCGCGGCGCGTGGATCCTCCCAGAGCGCACCGCCAGGTTGGGCTCCTCAGCGTCCAATAGCGTCGGCCACGGCGCTTGCTCGCCCTCCTCGCCGTCGATGTCAACGAGCAGGAAGCGGCCGGGGTGCTCGGGCTGGACGCTCGCGATCAGGCCGCTCAGAGGAGCGCTGGCAAGGTTGGGCTGCTCGCCCTCTGTGACCGCGAATGCCGATCGTGTCAGCAGCACAACCCGCGCATCCGCCAGCGCCGGCTCGGCCAGGCAAGCCCTGAACAGCTCGACGGCGCGCTCGGTGACAGCGCGCGTGGCCGCTGCCAGCTCGCTCGCGCGCTCCTCCCGACTCTCAGCCAATTCCACCGCATCGACAAACAGCACCGCGGGAGCCGGCTCCCCCGCCTCGATGGCATCCAGCAGCGCGCCGAGATCCGCGTAGCGCTCGGCCTCGATGCCCGGCACTCGAGCCTCGCCGAGCACCGCACAACGCTCCAACTCCTCCGCGGCGGCTTCGGGCTCGGCCAGCTGCACCCACCGGTGCTCGAACAGCGAGTCCCCGCCACGACTCCCGCCGGCGCTCGCAAGCTGTCCGGCGTCGACCGGTCGTCCACGCATCGAGCCGACCGACAGCAGCGGTGCGCCCAGCTCGTCGAGCGCGGTGATCCGCACCGTCTGGGGACCGCTCAGCTCAACGCAGGCTCGCAGCGAGGAGGCCCCGTCCCGGTACAAACGCACCTCGCTCCAGGCGAACGGGAGGCCGGCGCCCTGGCTGCCGGGCTGCCCGAACAGCGTGTGCAACGTCGCGTCGAACAGGGCCGGGTGGACCCTGAAACTCTCCGCCTCCACCATCTGCTGCTCGCTCAAGGCCGCCTCTACGAACAGCTCCTCACCGCGCCGCCAAGCCCCCCGCGTCGCCTGGAAGGACGGGCCGTAGCCAAATCCAAGCTCCGCCAGCCGGTCGTAGAGGTACTCGATCTCGACCGGCTCCGCGCCGCTCGGCGGCCACGCCTGCGCCTGCAGGCGCCCAACCGCCGGGTCGATCTCCGCGGTGGGGGCCAGCACGCCGCTCGCGTGGAGCGTCCACGGCGTCTGGTCTCCTTCGGGATCCTGTACGGAGCGCTCCACGCGGGAATGGATGGTCACGGTGCGCCGCCCCTCCTCGTCGAGCTCACCGATCGCTACCTGGACCTGCGCCGCCGCGTCCTGCGAAAACACCAGCGGCGCCTGGAGCGTCACCTCCTCCAGCAACTCCATTCCCACCCGGCGCCCCGCGACGAACAGCAGCTCCAGGAAGGCGGTACCAGGCAGCAGGATCGTGTCCAGCACCCGGTGGTCGCCAATCCACGGGTGCGTCGCCAGCGACAGCCGTCCGGTCAGCAGCCACTCCTCGCCACCGGCAACCTGCAGGGCGGCGCCGAGCAGCGGGTGGTTGGCCGCTCCCAAACCGGCCGCCCCCACCTCGCCGCCCGCATCGTTGGCGGCCAGCCAGTAGCGCTGACGCTGGAATGCGTAGCTGGGCAGATCCACCAGCTTGGCTGCATGGCCGGCAAAGAACGCCCGCCAATCGACCGGCGCCCCATTCGTATGCACTTCGGCGAGCGCCCTGACCAGCGCCTCCACCTCCGGCTCACGAGCACGCTGAGCGGGAACGAACTGGACGCGCTCCTCGGCATCCGCGCCAAGGCACTCGCGACCCATCGCGCACAGCACACCGTCAGGTCCGACCTCCAGCAGACGCCCGGCGCCCGCACCCTCCAGCGCCCGCACCCCATCCGCGAAGCGAACCGGCTCGCGCACCTGGCGTACCCAGTACTCCGGGGTGCTGATCGCCTCGTCCGCCACGATCTCACCGGTCAGGTTGCCAGCCACCGGGATCCGGGGGGGATTGAGCTCCAGCGCGCCCACCACCTCGCGGAAGCCCGCAAGCATCGGGTCCATGTGCTGGGAATGGAACGCATGACTGACGCGTAGGCGCTTGACCTGGCGCCCCTGCTCGCGCCACTCCTCGGCGAGCTGCTCGATGGCGTCGACGTCACCCGAGACGACGGCGGCGCGCGGGCCGTTGACGGCGGCCAACGCAAGTCGCAAGCCGAGGCGCTCGATGCTCTGCACAGCCTCCTCCTCGGAGGCTTCGAGGGCGAGCATCGCACCGCCCTGCGGCAGCGCGCCCATCAGGCGCCCACGTGCGGTGACGAGCGTGCAGGCGTCGGCCAGCGAAAACACCCCGGCGACATGCGCCGCGACCACCTCGCCCACCGAGTGGCCGATCAGCAGATCCGGCTTTACGCCCCAGGCCTCCAGCAGACGCGCCAGCGTGACCTCGAACGCGAACAGGGCCGCCTGCGTCAGCTCGGTCTCATCCAGCAACGCCGCCAGCGGTGTGCCCGCTGGGGCAAACATAATCTCCCGTAGGGGCCGTTGCGGCTCTTGCCCCTCATCACCGTGCCTGCCGGAGCCAAGCGCCTCCCGGCCGCGGTCGAGCTCCGCGCACACCTCATCGAACGTTTGCCTGAAGAACGGAACGGCCTCGTATAGCCCTGCGCCCATCCCCGGGCGTTGGGCGCCTTGGCCGGTGAACATGAACGCGGTTCGGGCCCCCGCCACCCTGCCTTCGAAGACCCCACCCGCGGGCTCCCCGCGCGATAGCGCCGACAGGCCGGCCAGCAACCGCTCGCGATCGCCCGCCACGATCGCCGCGCGCCACCCGTGGTGTGCGCGCGCTGTGGCCAGCGAAAACGCCACGTCGAGCGGCTCGAGGTCCGGGTGCGCGTCCAGATGCGTGCGTAGACGTTTCGCCTGCGCTCGCAGCGCCGCCTCGCTGCGAGCGGACACCAGCCACGGCAAGACATCGGACACCGGCGCACCGGGATCGCGTGCGCCGGCCGGCGCGAGCACCGCGGCGGCCGGTGGGGGCTCCTCGATGATCAGATGCGCGTTGGTGCCGCTGATCCCGAACGAGGAGATCGCGGCACGTCGCGGGCGCTCGCCGGCAAGCCACGGCTCGGGCTCCCTCAGCAGTCGCACCTCCCCCGCCGACCAGTCGACCTCGCGCGAGGGCTGGTCCACGTGCAGCGTGGCGGGGAGCAGCCCGTGGCGCATCGCCAGCACCATCTTCATCACCCCCGCCACCCCGCTGGCGGCGATCGAGTGGCCGATGTTCGACTTGATCGAGCCCATCCGCAGCGGTCCGTTATCCCGCTCCTGCCCGTAGGTCGCGAGCACCGCCTGCGCCTCGATCGGGTCGCCCAGCTGCGTGCCGGTGCCGTGCGCCTCGAGCGCATCGACCTCACCCGCCGCGAGCCCGGCGTCGAGTAGCGCCTGCCGGATGACGCGTTCCTGGGAGGGACCGTTGGGCGCGGCCAACCCGTTGCTGGCTCCATCCTGGTTGACGGCGCTGCCGCGCACCAGCGCCAGCACGCGATGGCCCAGGCGCTGCGCGTCGGAGAGCCGCTCGAGCACAACCAGCCCCACCCCCTCCGCCCAACCCACGCCGTCCGCACGCGCCGCGAACGCCTTGCAGCGCCCGTCCAACGCAAGCCCCCGCTGGCGGCTGAACTCGACGAACATACCCGGGCCCGCCATCAACGTCGCACCGCCCGCCAGCGCCAGCGTGCACTCGCCGCCGCGCAGCGCGCGGCAGGCCAGATGCATCGCCACCAGCGAGGAGGAGCACGCCGTGTCCATCGACACCGCCGGACCCTCCAGCCCGAACGTATACGACAGGCGACCCGAGGCAACGCTCAGCGAGCTGCCGGTCAGTTGCAGACCCTCCAACTTCTCCGGAAGCTTCAGCGCGTAGCCCGACGTGGTGACGCCCACGTACACACCAGCCTGGCTGCCACGCAGCGAGAGGGGGGCGATACCGGCGTCCTCGAACGCCTCCCAGGCGGCCTCCAACAACAGTCGTTGGTGGGGGTCCATCGTGAGCGCCTCGCGCGGGCTGATGCCGAAGAAGTCCGCATCGAAGTCGCCGATGCTCTCGATGAAGCCGCCTTCGCGCACGTAACTGGTGCGCGGGTGGTCGGGATCAGGGTCATACAGGGTCTCCAGATCCCAGCCGCGATCGGTGGGGAATCCTCCCACCGCGTCGCGACCCTCAGCGAGCAGATCCCACAGCTCCCGCGCGGTGCTCACGCCGCCGGGGTAGCGGCAGGCCATCCCCACCAACGCGATCGGCTCCTCGCTGCCCGCCCGCCGCAGGGGGACCTCGCGGCGCGCCATCCGCGCGCCGCCCGCCACCTCCACGCGCTCGCGCAGGAGCGTTGCGATCGCTGTGCAGTTGGGGCGATCGAACACCAGCGTCGAGGGCAATCGCAGGCCGGTCACCTGCATCAACCGGTTGCGCAGCTCCACGGCACCGAGCGAATCGAGGCCGAGATCTTTGAAGGCTCGCTCGGCGTCGACCTCGGCGGCCGAGCTGTAACCGATGATCGCCGCGACCTGAGCGCGCACGAGATCGAGCACCACCGTGTCCCACTCGCTCTCGGGTACTACCGCCAGACGCCGGGCGAGCGACCCGCCGCCACCAGCTCGCGGCGGCATCGGCACCAGGCCGCGCAGCAACGTCGGGAGGATGCCCACCCGTGCCTGCTTGCGTAGCGCGCCAAAGTCCATCCGCGCGGCAACCAGCAGCGGCTCGGCCGCGCCACAGCAGGCATCCAGCAGCTCAAGCCCATTCTCGGCGGACAGCGCACTCGCTCCCAAGCGCGCCATCCGTGCCCGATCGAGGTTGTCCAGACCGCCGGTCATGCCGCTCTGCTGCTCCCACAGCCCCCAAGCGATCGATTTTCCGGCCAGCCCCCGCGCACCGCGGTACTGCGCCAGTGCATCCAGGAAGGCGTTGGCGGCCGCGTAGTTGGCCTGGCCCGCACCGCCGATCAGACCGGCGAGGGACGAGAACAGCACGAACTCGGCCAGCTCCAGACCCTCGGTCAGCTCGTGCAGGTACAGCGCCGCGTCCACCTTGGGTTGCATCACGCGCTCCAGCTGCTCGTCGGTGAGCGACTCCAGCAACCCGTCTTCGAGCACGCCAGCCGCGTGAATCACTGCGCGCAGCGGGTGCTCGGCGGCAATCGAGTCGATCATCGCGGCGAGCTCGCGGCGGTCGGTCACGTCGCACGCAGCCACACGCGCGTCGCAGCCGAGCGCCCGCAGCTCGGCCAGCAGCTCACCGGCGCCCTCGGCCTCCAGACCGGTGCGACTCGCCAGAAGCAGGTGCCGAGCGCCGCGCTCGCCGGCAAGATGACGTGCGACGAGGGCACCCAAACCTCCCGTGCCGCCGGTGACCAGCACCGTGCCATCGGGGTCCAACGCGGGCGGCCCCTGCGACGGCGATGGCAGCCTCTCCAGTCGCGGGACGTACACTCTGCCCCCCCGCAGCGCCAGCTGCGGCTCGTCGGCCCTCAGCAGCGCCAGCCAGGCCGGCTGCCCGGCTCCCTCCTCCTGCGCAGGTGCAAGCACGTCAAGGTCGACGAGCGCCAGGCGTTCGGGGTGCTCGGACTGCGCGGCGCGCACCAGGCCCCAAATCGTGGCGGCGGTGAGATCGGGCGCCTCCCCATTCCCGAACGCCACCGCATCACGGGTCACGAGCACGAGCTGGGACTCCAAGAGCCGCGACTGCGCCAACCACGCCTGCAACAGCGCCAACGTCTGGCGGGCGCCACCGTGGGCCGCCAGCGCCAGCCCGCCTTCGCCACCATCGGCGTCGGTGACGGGCGCCTCGACGAACACCACGTCGGGAGCCGGCTCGCCCAGCTCGACCGCCTCCGCGAGATCCACCATTCCCGCATAGCGGTTCCCTTCCAGACCGGGTACCGCCACGTCGCCGAGCATCGCCGCGCGGGGGAACTCCGCGGTTGGCGAGAGCTGAGGCGCCTCGACCCACACGGGGTTGAGCAACGCGCCCCGGTCGCGCTGGCGCGCTTTGCCCACCGTGCCGGCCTGCACCGAGCGAAACGTGAGCGAGCGCACCGTCAGCACCGGCTCGCCGGTCTCATCCCACACGGCGACGCTCATCGCGCCATCCCCGGCGCGGGCCAGGCGCACGCGCAGCGACTTTGCACCCCGGCGCGCAACGCGCACGCCGCCCATTGAAAACGGCAACGGCATCGTATCCTCCTCGGCCCCGTCCTCGACGGTGAGGAAGCACAAACCGTGGAGCGCGGCGTCAAACAGCGCGGGGTGGATGCCGAACCGCTCGGTATCCGCGGTGGCCCCGCCGAACGCCACCTCGGTGTAGATCTCGTCCTCGCGCCGCCAGGCCGCTCTGACGCCCTGGAACAGCGGACCATAGCCAAAACCCACTCCGTGCAGGCGCTCGTAGAGCAGCTCGACGTCGAGCTCCGCGGCGTCCGCCGGCGGCCACCGCGTCAACGGCCCCTGTGCCTCCACGCCGGCATCGCTCGCCACCCCTGCCTCCCCAAGCGTTGTGGCGGCGGCCTCCAGATCGGCGGCGCCCGCCAGCAGCGTTCCGCTCGCGTGCCGATCCCAGCCACCGTCCGCCTCCTCCATCTCCTCCGCCTCGATATGCGGCCGGGAATAGATCGTCACCTGGCGACGGCCGTGCTCGTCGGGCGCTCCCACGATGACCTGCACCTGCACCGACGCTCCGGGAGCAAGCACCAGCGGGGCTTCGAAAGTGAGCTCCTCCACGACCTCGCACCCGGCGATCCGCCCCGCGGTCATCGCCAGCTCGAGCAGCGCCGTGCCGGGCACAACGACGGTCTCGAGTACCGCGTGGTCGGCGAGCCAGGGATGTGTCTGTAGGGAGAGGCGCCCGGTGAACAGCCACCCCTCGCCGCTAGCCAGCTGTACCGCGGCGCCCAGCAACGGATGATCGGCCGCACCCAACCCCATACCACCCGCATCGCCCATACCCACACCAGGACTCAACCAGTAGCGCTCGCGCTGGAACGCGTACCTCGGCAGGTCAACTCGTTGCGGGTCGCTGCCCTCGAACAACACCCCCCAATCCACCGGGGCGCCCCACACCCAGGCGTCCGCCAACGAATGCACAAACCGCTCCATCCCACCCTCACCACGACGCAACGAGCCCAACACCCCGACCCGCTCCCGCACACCAAGATCCTCAAGCGTTTCCCCGACCGCACCCATCAACACCGGGTGCGGACTCACCTCGACAAACGCACACGCATCACCAGCAAGCGCACGAACAGCCTCCTCGAACCGCACCCGCTCCCGCAAACTCCGATACCAATACTCCCCACCCAACCCAGCCGTATCCACAAACCCACCCACACACGTCGAGAAAAACGGCACCCCACACGACACCGGCGCAATCCCCCCAAGCTCCCCAACCAACTCCTCCCGCAACTCCTCAACCACCACCGAATGCGACGCATAATCAACCGCCACCCGCCGCGCCCACACACCATCACCCTCACACACCCCCAAAAACTCATCCAACGCCCCCACCTCACCCGACACCACCACCGACGACGGACCATTCACCGCCGCCACACCCAGCCGCCCACCCCACCCCGCCAAACGCTCCCGCACCCCCTCCACATCAAGCGCGACACTCACCATCCCACCACGACCAGCCAACACCCGACCCAACAACCGACTCCGCAACACCACCACCCGCGCCCCATCCCCAAGCGACAAACCACCCGCCACACACGCCGCCGCGATCTCCCCCTGCGAATGCCCAACCACCACCCCCGGCTCCACACCAAACGAACGCCACAACCCCGCCAACGCCACCATCACCGCCCACGACACCGGCTGCACCACATCCACCCGCTCCAACCCAGGCGCACCCCCCACACCCCGCAACACATCCTCAACCCGCCAACCCACCAACCCCTCAAGCACATCCCCACACGCCCCCAACAAACCCCTAAACACCACCGACGAACCCAACAACCCAACCGCCATACCCTCCCACTGCGCACCCTGCCCCGGAAACACAAACACCGGCCTACCACCCCGCGCCACACCCCGCACCACACCCACACCACCATCACCACACTCCACCGCCCCCAACCCCGCAACCAACCCCCCCACATCCCCACCCAACACCACCGCACGATCCTCAAACACCGCCCGCCCCGACACCAACGACCACGCCACATCCACCACACCAACCCCCGGGCGCCCCACACCACCCACCGGCACCCCATCCAAACCCCGCACCCCACCCCCAACCAAAAACTCCCGCAAACGCCCCGCCTGAGCACACAACCCACCCACACCACGACCCGACACCACCAACGGCACCACACCACAACCACCCAACACACCACCACTCACAACACCACCATCCACCACACCATCACTCACAACACCACCATCCACCACACCATCACTCACAACACCACCATCCACCACACCATCACTCACAACACCACCATCCACCACACCATCACTCACAACACCACCATCCACCACACCATCACTCACAACACCACCATCCACCGACACACCATCCAACACCGACACACCATCCACCCCAAGCGCCTGCGCTCCCCCGGACGCCTCTACCTGAACACCACCCACACCACCCCCGCCATCCCGCCCACGAACCCGCCGAGGAACCCCAACACGCTCCAACGCCGGCGGCTCCTCGATCACCACATGCGCGTTCGTGCCACCCACACCGAATGAGGAGATCCCAGCACGGCGGGTACGCTCGCCCACTGACCATGGCTGAGACTCCGTCAGCAGACTTACCTCGCCCGCCGACCAGTCCACGTGTGGCGTGGGCGCGTCCACATGCAGGGTCGGCGGCAGCAACTCGTGCTCGAACGCCTTCACCATCTTGATCACGCCCGCCACCCCCGCAGCCGCCGAGCAATGCCCAATGTTCGACTTGATCGAGCCAAGCCACAGGGGACCATC
The DNA here is from genome assembly GCA_963833205.1 of uncultured Solirubrobacterales bacterium. Lineage (GTDB taxonomy): Bacteria > Actinomycetota > Thermoleophilia > Solirubrobacterales > Solirubrobacteraceae > Palsa-744. Next base: position 286,313 of record CAWHWZ010000002.1, read on the forward strand.
GGTGCGGTTCTGTCCGTAGGTTGCCAGCAGCGCCTGCGCCTCGATCGGGTCGCCCAGCGGCGTACCGGTGCCGTGCGCCTCCAACGCGTCGACGTCGCTGGGGGACAGCCCCGCGTCTGCCAGCGCCTGGCCGATGACGCGCTCCTGGGATGGCCCGTTGGGGGCGGTCAGACCATTGCTGGCACCATCTTGGTTGACGGCGCTGCCGCGCACCACCCCCAGAACGCGGTGTCCGAGGCGGCGTGCATCGGAGAGGCGCTCCAGCGCGAGCAGGCCGGCGCCGTCGGCGAAGCCCGTGCCCTCTGCGCTGGCGGCGAACGAGCGGCAACGCCCGTCCGGGGAGAGCACGCGCATACGGCCAAAGCCCACCAACAGGGAGGGATGCGACATCACCGTCACGCCACCCGCGAGCGCGAGCGAGCACTCACCGCGGCGCAACGCCTGACACGCCAGGTGCAGCGCCACCAGCGAAGAGGAACACGCCGTGTCCACCGACAGTGCGGGCCCCTCCAACCCCAGCATGTACGACACGCGACCGCCCAGCAGAGTCACACCGCTGAGCGGCTCCACCTCGCCGGCGCGGACAGCACCAGACCCGGCGAATTGGTTACCGGGACCGTAATTCTGGTGGATCGCACCCAGGAACACACCCGTTGCGCTCCCAGCCAGCGACGTCGGGACAACGCCGGCATCTTCAAGCGCCTCCCAGGCGAGCTCCAAAATCAGCCGCTGCTGCGGGTCGATCGCAAGCGCTTCGCGCGGACCGATCCCGAAGAAGCCGGGATCGAAACCGGCGATGTCCCGCAGGAAGCCGCCACCGGTGGTACACACCGTTCCGGGATGGTCGGGGTCGGGGTGATACAGAGCCTCCAGATCCCAGTCGCGGTTGGTTGGCAGCCCCGAGATCGCATCGGTGGCGGAGCTGACCACCTGCCACAGCTCCTCTGGCAGGCTCACGGTCGACGGGTAGCGACAACTCATCCCCACAATCGCAATCGGCTCGCGCCGGCGCTGTTCGAGCTCGCGCACCCGCCGATGCGCCGTGCGCAGGTCGCCCGTCACCCGTCGCAGGTACTCGCGGAGCTTCTGTTCCTCACTCATCGCGCCACCTCTGCGTCGCTCCCGGATGCACATGCGATTGGCGTGGCGCGCGGCGGCGCAAAGATGATTGCCGTGGTGCTCATTCCGTGTCAAACCCCCTGTCGATCAGCTCAAAAATCTCCTCGTCGGTGGCGTCGGTCAATTCGCCGTTCCCGTACTCCTGCACGGTGCCGGGTTGCCAACTTCCGAGGTCCGCCAAGAACGATTCCAAGCGCGCGTTGAACGACCGCAGCCGCGTCTGGGCGCGCGCTCGGGCGTGCTCATCGCCGGCCATCGTGGTGAGCAGCGTCTCGAGTTTGTCGAGCACACCATCGATCGGCGATTGCGCAGCGGTGCTCTCGCCGAGCTGCCCGCGCAGGTAGTCGGCCACCGCCGCCGGACTGGGATAGTCGAATACCATCGTCGCCGGGAGCCTCAGCCCCGTCGACTTCGTGAGACGATTGCGCAGCTCGATCGCCTCCAGTGAAGTGAAGCCGATCTCCTGGAATGCAAGGCGCGGCTCCACCATCGCGCGGGACGCGAGCCCGAGCACGATGCTCACCTGCTCGCGTACGAAGTCGAGCACGGTCTCCTCCCATGCCGATTCGGGAACCAGCGCGAGACGTTTCGCCAGCGAATCGGCAGCCTCGCTCGCACCGCGCGGGTGCATTCGCACCAGCCCGCCCAGCACCGCGGGGATCTCTCCCGCGCGAGCTTGCGCCCGCATGGCGGCCAGGTCCACCCGCACGGGAACCAGCAGCGGATCGTTCACACCGCAGGCCATATCGAACAGCTCGAGTGCCTCCGCGCGTGCCAGCGGGACGGTCCCGGCTCGTCGCAGGCGGGCACGCTCGGCCGCGCTGAGACTCTGCGTCATCCCCGCATCGGCCGCCCACGGGCCCCATGCGAGCGACATGGCCGCGAGCCCCTGCGCCCGGCGCCATTGCGCGAACGCGTCCATGAACGCATTCGCACTCGCGTAGTTTCCCTGGCCCGGCGCTCCCACGATCCCCGCCGCCGAGGAGAAGAGGATGAACGCGGCGAGGTTACGCGCGCGCGTGAGCTCATGTAGATGCAGCGCCGCTTCGACCTTCGGACGCATCACCATCTCCAGCCGCGCGGCGTCGAGCGACTCGATCAAACCGTCGTCGAGCACGCCCGCCGCATGCACCACCGCGGTGAGCGGATGCTCCTCTGGAATCGACTCCACCAGCCTTTCGAGCTCACCGCGATCGGTTACGTCGCAGCTCGCCACACCTACCGCGCAGCCACACGCGGTCAGCTCCGCCTCTAGCTCGGTCCAACCCTCCGCCTGCGCGCCCCGCCGACTGGCGAGCAGCAGGTGACGGATGCCGCGCGCAGCCGCCAGATGGCGCGCGAGCTGGGCGCCGAGCCCGCCTGTGCCTCCCGTGATCAGAACGGTGCCCTCGAGATCGAGCGTCGTCGTAGCGGTCGACTCGTTCGACAGCGAAACCCGCGCCAGCCGCGGAATGAGCGCAGTCTGCCCACGCAGCGCCAGCTGGGGCTCGCCACTGCCCAGAAGCGTCGGCAGCGCGCTCCATGCGACCTCGCCGCCGTCGACGTCAACCAGCACAAACTGGCCGGGGTGCTCGGACTGCGCACTGCGCACCAAACCCCAGATCGCGGCGCCCGCCGGGTCCGGCTGCTCCTCGGCGGTTGTGGACACCGCGCGGCGGGTTACCAGCACAAGCCGCGCCGCGCTCAGGCGCTGATCGGCGAGCCAGGCCTGGAGCAGGTCGAGCACCCATCGGCTGTGGGCGTATGCCGCCACCGCGAGATTGCCGTCGGGATTGGCAGGTAGCGGGGCTATCACCGTCTCCGGTGGGGCATCGTGCGTCTCCATCGCCTCGCCGAGCGAAGCCAGATCCCGGTAGCGCTGAGCGTCGAGGCCGGCGTCGAGATCGCCGATAACCGCGACTCGGGCCGGCACCTGCGCTGCGCCGGGCGACGCCAGCGCCGCCCACTCCAAGCACAGCAGCGCATCGTGCGTGTGCCCGCCGAGCCGCGCCAGCTGCCTGGCATCGACCGGTCGCATGGAGAGCGAGTCGACCGAAACCACCGGCGCGCCGGTCTCGTCCAATGCGGCCAGGCTGACGGCTGTGCCCTGGTGGCCGACGAGATGCACGCGCAGCGCAGAGGCGCCCGTCTTGTAGCGGCGCACCCCACTCCAGCCGAGCAACATCCGGGCGCCTCCGCTCGAAGTATCGATCTCGTCCACCCCCGCGGCGACTCCATGCACAGCCCCATCGAACAGCGCGGGGTGGATACCGAAGTGCACCGCCTCCTCGGCATTGCGCTCGTCCAGGGCCACCTCGGCAAAGAACTCCTCGCCCCGGCGCCACGCCGCCCGAATGCAGGTGAAAGCCGGTCCGTAGGCGAATCCGACGGCGCTCAAGCGATCGTAGATCATTCCCTCGACGTCCACCGGTTCGGCATCAGCAGGCGGCCACCTCTCCTCCATCAGCCGCTCGATCAGCGGGGTGTGTACAGCAATGCCACCCCGCGCCAGCACCCCGCGCGCGTGCCTGATCCAGCCCCCGTCTTCGTCATATCCATCTGCGTCCGACTCCTGCCCCACGCGCGAGTGGATCGCAAATGTGCACTCACCCGCCTCCTCGGCCCGCTCGACCTGCAACTGCAGCTGCACGTCCTGGCCGCCCAGCACAAGCGGCGCCTCGAGTGTCAGCTCCTGCAATGTCTCACACCCGATCTCCGCCCCCACCGTGAGTGCCAGCTCAACATACGCCGTACCGGGCAGAACGGCGACGTCCATGAGCACATGTTCGGCTACCCATGGCTGGCTAGCGATCGATACGCGCCCAGTGAACAACCACTGCTCGTGCTCACCCGCGAGCTTTACCGCAGCACCAAGCAACGGATGCCCCGCGCCGCGCAACCCAACAGTCTGCAACTCACCCCCACCAACAGGAGCCTCCAACCAATAACGCTCGCGCTGAAAAGCATAAGAAGGAAGATCGACCGGCCGCGCACCACGACCACCCAACAACACCCCCCAATCCACCGGGGCGCCTGTGCAGTGCGCACGCGCGAGTAGCGCTTGCAACGACTCGGTTTCCGGATGGCCTTCGCGTAACGTTGCGCCTAGTAGTGCGTGTTCCTCGATCTCCTGGTCAAGGCACTCGCGCGCGAGTGCTGAGAGTACCCCGTCCGGGCCGAGCTCAAGGAAACGCCTCACACCGGCCTCCTGGAGCGTCGCGACACCATCGGCGAACCGCACCGCGTTTCGCGCGTGACGCACCCAGTACTCACCGCCGTCCCATGCTTCGCCCTCCAACAGGCGCCCCGTCACGTTCGAAATGATCGGGATCCGCGCTGGGTGATGCTCGATCCCGCTAGCGACCTCCCGCAACTCTCCCAGCATCGGCTCCATCAACGGCGAGTGAAAAGCGTGACTGACACGCAAACGTTTCGTTCTCAAACCACGCTCACGCCACCTCGCACCCAACTGCTCAAGCGCGCTCAACTCACCCGACACCACTACCCCCTGCGGACCATTCACAGCCGCTATCGCGACACCTTCACCGAACTCCTCAAGCTCTCCACACACCTCCATCTCCGACGCCTCCACCGCCAGCATCCCCCCGCCCTCAGGAAGCGCACCCATCAACCGGCCCCGCGCCGCGACCAGCCGACACGCATCCTCAAGCGAAAACACCCCAGCCACGCACGCCGCCGAAAGCTCCCCAACCGAGTGACCGATCAAGAAATCTGGCTTCACCCCAAACGACTCAAGCAAACGGAAAAGCGCCACCTCCACCGCGAACAGCCCCGCCTGCGCAAACTCCGTCCCATCCAACAACCCCGCCTCCGGCGAACCCTCGTCCGCGAACAACACCTCCCGCAACGGCCGCGCCGAATACCCATCCAATATCCCACACACCTCACCCAACGCATCCCTGAAAACGGGGAACACCTCGCGCAACTCACCACCCATCCCCACACGCTGAGCACCCTGCCCCGTGAACATAAACGCCGTCAACCCCTGCCGCACCACACCCTCAAACACACCCACCGCGGGCACACCACGCGAACACGCACGCAAACCCTCCAACAACCGCTCACGCTCACCACCTAGCACCACCGCACGACACTCCAACTGCGCACGAGCACTCGCGAGCGTATGCGCCACATCGAGCAACCCCAGCCCCGCATCACCCTGCACACGCCCATACAAACGACCCGCCTGCGCCCGCAACGCTCCCTCACCCTTCCCCGACAACAACCAAGGCACCACCGGCAACGAACCCACACCCGCGCCGCCCTCCACACCATCCGTACCCTCCACACCCGCGCCGCCCTCCACACCATCCGTACCCTCCACACCACCAGCAACCTCGCCACCCCCAGCAACCTCGCCACCACCAGCGAACCGCCCACACTCAAGCGACGCCGGCGCCTCCTCCAAAATCACATGCGCGTTCGTACCACTAACCCCAAACGACGACACCCCCGCCCGCCGCGGGCGCTCACCCCGCGGCCATACCACCGGCTCAGTCAACAACCTCACCCCACCAGCCGACCAATCCACATGCGAAGACGGCGCATCCACATGCAACGTCGCCGGCAACAACCCATTACGCAACGCCCCCACCATCTTGATCACACCCGCTACCCCCGCACCACACCCAGTGTGACCAATATTCGACTTCACCGACCCCAACCACAACGGGTCACCCTCACGCTCACACCCATACGTCGCCAACAACGCCTGCGCCTCAATCGGATCACCAAGCGTCGTACCCGTCCCATGCCCCTCCACCACATCCACATCCCCCACACCCAAACCCGCATCCACAAGCGCCGCAGAAATCACACGCTCCTGCGAAGGACCATTCGGCGCCGACAACCCATTACTCGCCCCATCCTGATTCGTCGCACTACCACGCACCACCGCAAGCACCCGACGACCCGCCCGCTCAGCATCCGACAAACGCTCCAACAACACCAAACCACCACCATCAGAAAACCCAACCCCATCCGCAGCATCCGCGAACGCCTTGCAACGCCCATCCACAGCCAAACCCCGCTGCCGCGCGAAATCGACATAGATCTCAGGGTTAGCGCTCACGCTCACGCCACCCGCGAGCGCCATCCCGCACTCGCCGCGACGCAGCGCCGCGCACGCCAAGTGCATCGCCACCAGCGACGCCGAGCAGGCCGTATCGACCGTCATCGCCGGACCCTCCAACCCATACACATACGCCAGCCGACCCGAAACCACGCTGGAGAGCGTGCCCGTCAAGCGAAAACTCTCAAGCTCCCCCGGCACCGACAACGCGTAACTAGAAGAGCCAGCACCGATAAACACCCCGGTGTCGCTGCCGCGCAACGACACCGGGTCGATGCACGCATCCTCAAACACCTCCCACGCCGTTTCCAGCAACAACCGCTGCTGCGGATCCATCGCCAGCGCCTCATTCGGACCGATACCGAAGAAGCCCGCATCGAAATCAGCGACGTCGTAGATGAACCCCCCCTCACGCGTGTAACACGTGCCAGGACGATCAGGGTCGGGGTCATACAAACGCTCCAAATCCCACCCACGATCCTCCGGGAAACCCCCAATCGCGTCCCGGCCACCCGCCACCAACTCCCACAACTCCCCCGCCGAACGCACCCCACCCGGAAAACGACAACTCATCCCCACAATCGCAATCGGCTCCTCCGAGCGCCGGCGAGCCCGTGCCCGGCCACGCGCCACCGATCCCCCAAGCTCACGCTCCCCCACCAGCGAGCGCACATACCGCCCGACGGCCGCCGGCGTCGGATGATCGAAAACCAGCGTCGCGGGAAACCTCAACCCAGTCACCCGCGCGAGCTGGTTACGCAAATCGACCGCGGCAAGCGAATCGAAGCCCAGCTCGCTGAAGGAACGCTCAGAATCGAGCTCCCCCGCGTCCACATCACCCCGCACCGCCGCCACCTGCTCACGCACCAGAGCCAAGATCGCGCCATCCCAATCAGCCTCGGGCAGCTCCCGCAGCCGACGCTCAAGCAGACTCCCAACCCCACCACCACTACGCAACGCCGCCGGAACCAGATCCCACAGCAACGCCGGCAACGAGCTCGCACGCGCCTGCGCGTGCAGCGCCGCGGTCTTGAGCCCCACCGCCACCACCAACGGCCTGCCCAGCGCACGCGCCGCATCAAAGAGCTCAAGCCCCTCCTCGGCCGAGAACGCAGCCACACCCGTGCGCAGCAGCCTGGCACGATCCGGCGCCCCGACCCCGTCAAGCATCCCACCCGCCTCCAGCCACGGCCCCCACGCAAGCGACGTCCCAACCAGCCCTTCCGCACAGCGACGCTGCGCCAGCGCATCCAAAAAAGCGTTCGCGGCCGCGTAGTTGCCCTGGCCCCCCGACCCCACAACCCCAGCGAACGATGAAAACAAAACGAACTCCTCCAGCTCCAGATCGCGGGTAAGCGCATCAAGATGCAACGCGCCATCAACCTTGGGCGCGAGCACCCGCTCCATCTGCTCCGCCGTCAGCGTCGCGATCACACCATCGTCAAGCACACCCGCCGCGTGCACCACCCCACGCAACGGACGCTCCGGCGGAATCGCAGCGAGCACCTCAGCAAGCCGCTCACGATCGGCAACATCACACGCGACCACCTCCACCTCACAACCCAGCCCGCGCAACTCCTCCACCAACTCGCCAACGCCCTCAGCGCGATCACCGCGACGCCCCACCAACAACAGATGACGCGCACCATGCACCCGAGCCAGATGACGCGCCAGATGCCCCCCCAGCCCACCGGTACCACCCGTCACCAAAACGGTGCCCTCCCCACCCAGCACCGCGACCTCGCCCCCACCAAGAGAACGCCCCTGCTCAGCCGAGACCCGCACCAGCCGAGGCACATAAATCTGCCCACCCCGCAACGCCAGCCGCGGCTCCCCCGCAGACAGAGCACCAACCAGCGCCGCCCACGACGCCTCCTCACCATCCACGTCACACAACAACAACCGTCCGGGATACTCCGACTGCGCACTCCCCACAAGCCCCAAACAAGCCGCCCCCACAAACGCCGGCAACTCCCCCGCGCGAGCCGCCACCACACCGCGGCTAACAATCACCAAACGCGCCCCAGCCAAACGCTCATCCCCAAACCAAGCCCGAAGCAACTCAAGCGTGCCCGCCAACGCCCCCCGCACCTCAACGCCAAGATCACCACCACGCACACCCCCAGCGTCCCCCACCCCCACCAACTCCCCATCACCCTCACCACAGCCAACAGGCAACGGCACAAGCACAACATCCGGCACCGGCGCCCCAGCCCCGATCGCCTCACACAACCCAGCCAGATCCCCATAGCGCTCCGCGACCCCCGGAGCATCAAGCCCAGCGAGCGCCACCAAACGATGCGCACCCTCCAACGAGCCCCGCTCAACTCGCACCCACTCCAAGCCAAACAAACAATCACCAGCCCGACGACCCGCAGCCGCTAGCTGCCGCCCCTCAATAGGCCGAAAAGCCAACGAATCAACCGACACAACCGGTACCCCACGCTCGTCAACCGCCACCATACCCAACGTCCCCTCAGCAACCGTCACCCGCACACGCAACGACGAAACCCCACCGGCATAACAACACACACCGCTCAAACTAAACGGAATCCCCGTACGCCCACCAGCACCCTCCCCCACGCCCTCCCCCGCGTCCTCCAACAAAACCACCGCACCCCCCTGCAAAGCAGCATCAAACAACGCGGGGTGAAGCCCAAACCGAGCCGCCTCCTCAATATGCGACCCAGCCAGAGCCACCTCAGTAAAGAGCTCCCGACCACGCCTCCACGCCGCCCGGATACCCGTAAACGCCGGACCATACGCGAAACCAGCAGCACCCAACCGAACATAAAACCCCTCCACATCAAGCGGCTCCGCCCCCTCCGGCGGCCAACTCTCCCCCGCCAACAACTCAAACGCCTCCTCCGGCACCCCCACACCCACCCCCGCCAACACACCACGCGCATGACACACCCACTCAACAGACCCCAACTCACCACCCACCTCCCCCCGCGCACACGAATGAATCGCAAACCCACGCCGGCCCGACTCCTCAGCCTCCCCAACCAACAACTGCAACTCAAACACCCCCGCACCCTCCAACACAAGCGGCGCCTGCAACGTCAACTCCTCAACCATCCCACAACCAACCTCAACACCAGCCGCAAAAGCCATCTCCACAAACGCAGTACCCGGCACAACCACCGTCTCCAAAAGCACATGATCCGCTACCCATGGCTGGCTAGCGATCGATACGCGCCCAGTGAACAACCACTGCTCGTGCTCACCCGCGAGCTTTACCGCAGCACCAAGCAACGGATGCCCCGCGCCGCGCAACCCAACAGTCTGCAACTCACCCCCACCAACAGGAGCCTCCAACCAATAACGCTCGCGCTGAAAAGCATAAGAAGGAAGATCGACCGGCCGCGCACCACGACCACCCAACAACACCCCCCAATCCACCGGGGCGCCTGTGCAGTGCGCACGCGCGAGTAGCGCTTGCAACGACTCGGTTTCCGGATGGCCTTCGCGTAACGTTGCGCCTAGTAGTGCGTGTTCCTCGATCTCCTGGTCAAGGCACTCGCGCGCGAGTGCTGAGAGTACCCCGTCCGGGCCGAGCTCAAGGAAACGCCTCACACCGGCCTCCTGGAGCGTCGCGACACCATCGGCGAACCGCACCGCGTTTCGCGCGTGACGCACCCAGTACTCACCGCCGTCCCATGCTTCGCCCTCCAACAGGCGCCCCGTCACGTTCGAAATGATCGGGATCCGCGCTGGGTGATGCTCGATCCCGCTAGCGACCTCCCGCAACTCTCCCAGCATCGGCTCCATCAACGGCGAGTGAAAAGCGTGACTGACACGCAAACGTTTCGTTCTCAAACCACGCTCACGCCACCTCGCACCCAACTGCTCAAGCGCGCTCAACTCACCCGACACCACTACCCCCTGCGGACCATTCACAGCCGCTATCGCGACACCTTCACCGAACTCCTCAAGCTCTCCACACACCTCCATCTCCGACGCCTCCACCGCCAGCATCCCCCCGCCCTCAGGAAGCGCACCCATCAACCGGCCCCGCGCCGCGACCAGCCGACACGCATCCTCAAGCGAAAACACCCCAGCCACGCACGCCGCCGAAAGCTCCCCAACCGAGTGACCGATCAAGAAATCTGGCTTCACCCCAAACGACTCAAGCAAACGGAAAAGCGCCACCTCCACCGCGAACAGCCCCGCCTGCGCAAACTCCGTCCCATCCAACAACCCCGCCTCCGGCGAACCCTCGTCCGCGAACAACACCTCCCGCAACGGCCGCGCCGAATACCCATCCAATATCCCACACACCTCACCCAACGCATCCCTGAAAACGGGGAACACCTCGCGCAACTCACCACCCATCCCCACACGCTGAGCACCCTGCCCCGTGAACATAAACGCCGTCAACCCCTGCCGCACCACACCCTCAAACACACCCACCGCGGGCACACCACGCGAACACGCACGCAAACCCTCCAACAACCGCTCACGCTCACCACCTAGCACCACCGCACGACACTCCAACTGCGCACGAGCACTCGCGAGCGTATGCGCCACATCGAGCAACCCCAGCCCCGCATCACCCTGCACACGCCCATACAAACGACCCGCCTGCGCCCGCAACGCTCCCTCACCCTTCCCCGACAACAACCAAGGCACCACCGGCAACGAACCCACACCCGCGCCGCCCTCCACACCATCCGTACCCTCCACACCCGCGCCGCCCTCCACACCATCCGTACCCTCCACACCACCAGCAACCTCGCCACCCCCAGCAACCTCGCCACCACCAGCGAACCGCCCACACTCAAGCGACGCCGGCGCCTCCTCCAAAATCACATGCGCGTTCGTACCACTAACCCCAAACGACGACACCCCCGCCCGCCGCGGGCGCTCACCCCGCGGCCATACCACCGGCTCAGTCAACAACCTCACCCCACCAGCCGACCAATCCACATGCGAAGACGGCGCATCCACATGCAACGTCGCCGGCAACAACCCATTACGCAACGCCCCCACCATCTTGATCACACCCGCTACCCCCGCACCACACCCAGTGTGACCAATATTCGACTTCACCGACCCCAACCACAACGGGTCACCCTCACGCTCACACCCATACGTCGCCAACAACGCCTGCGCCTCAATCGGATCACCAAGCGTCGTACCCGTCCCATGCCCCTCCACCACATCCACATCCCCCACACCCAAACCCGCATCCACAAGCGCCGCAGAAATCACACGCTCCTGCGAAGGACCATTCGGCGCCGACAACCCATTACTCGCCCCATCCTGATTCGTCGCACTACCACGCACCACCGCAAGCACCCGACGACCCGCCCGCTCAGCATCCGACAAACGCTCCAACAACACCAAACCACCACCATCAGAAAACCCAACCCCATCCGCAGCATCCGCGAACGCCTTGCAACGCCCATCCACAGCCAAACCCCGCTGCCGCGCGAAATCGACATAGATCTCAGGGTTAGCGCTCACGCTCACGCCACCCGCGAGCGCCATCCCGCACTCGCCGCGACGCAGCGCCGCGCACGCCAAGTGCATCGCCACCAGCGACGCCGAGCAGGCCGTATCGACCGTCATCGCCGGACCCTCCAACCCATACACATACGCCAGCCGACCCGAAACCACGCTGGAGAGCGTGCCCGTCAAGCGAAAACTCTCAAGCTCCCCCGGCACCGACAACGCGTAACTAGAAGAGCCAGCACCGATAAACACCCCGGTGTCGCTGCCGCGCAACGACACCGGGTCGATGCACGCATCCTCAAACACCTCCCACGCCGTTTCCAGCAACAACCGCTGCTGCGGATCCATCGCCAGCGCCTCATTCGGACCGATACCGAAGAAGCCCGCATCGAAATCAGCGACGTCGTAGATGAACCCCCCCTCACGCGTGTAACACGTGCCAGGACGATCAGGGTCGGGGTCATACAAACGCTCCAAATCCCACCCACGATCCTCCGGGAAACCCCCAATCGCGTCCCGGCCACCCGCCACCAACTCCCACAACTCCCCCGCCGAACGCACCCCACCCGGAAAACGACAACTCATCCCCACAATCGCAATCGGCTCCTCCGAGCGCCGGCGAGCCCGTGCCCGGCCACGCGCCACCGATCCCCCAAGCTCACGCTCCCCCACCAGCGAGCGCACATACCGCCCGACGGCCGCCGGCGTCGGATGATCGAAAACCAGCGTCGCGGGAAACCTCAACCCAGTCACCCGCGCGAGCTGGTTACGCAAATCGACCGCGGCAAGCGAATCGAAGCCCAGCTCGCTGAAGGAACGCTCAGAATCGAGCTCCCCCGCGTCCACATCACCCCGCACCGCCGCCACCTGCTCACGCACCAGAGCCAAGATCGCGCCATCCCAATCAGCCTCGGGCAGCTCCCGCAGCCGACGCTCAAGCAGACTCCCAACCCCACCACCACTACGCAACGCCGCCGGAACCAGATCCCACAGCAACGCCGGCAACGAGCTCGCACGCGCCTGCGCGTGCAGCGCCGCGGTCTTGAGCCCCACCGCCACCACCAACGGCCTGCCCAGCGCACGCGCCGCATCAAAGAGCTCAAGCCCCTCCTCGGCCGAGAACGCAGCCACACCCGTGCGCAGCAGCCTGGCACGATCCGGCGCCCCGACCCCGTCAAGCATCCCACCCGCCTCCAGCCACGGCCCCCACGCAAGCGACGTCCCAACCAGCCCTTCCGCACAGCGACGCTGCGCCAGCGCATCCAAAAAAGCGTTCGCGGCCGCGTAGTTGCCCTGGCCCCCCGACCCCACAACCCCAGCGAACGATGAAAACAAAACGAACTCCTCCAGCTCCAGATCGCGGGTAAGCGCATCAAGATGCAACGCGCCATCAACCTTGGGCGCGAGCACCCGCTCCATCTGCTCCGCCGTCAGCGTCGCGATCACACCATCGTCAAGCACACCCGCCGCGTGCACCACCCCACGCAACGGACGCTCCGGCGGAATCGCAGCGAGCACCTCAGCAAGCCGCTCACGATCGGCAACATCACACGCGACCACCTCCACCTCACAACCCAGCCCGCGCAACTCCTCCACCAACTCGCCAACGCCCTCAGCGCGATCACCGCGACGCCCCACCAACAACAGATGACGCGCACCATGCACCCGAGCCAGATGACGCGCCAGATGCCCCCCCAGCCCACCGGTACCACCCGTCACCAAAACGGTGCCCTCCCCACCCAGCACCGCGACCTCGCCCCCACCAAGAGAACGCCCCTGCTCAGCCGAGACCCGCACCAGCCGAGGCACATAAATCTGCCCACCCCGCAACGCCAGCCGCGGCTCCCCCGCAGACAGAGCACCAACCAGCGCCGCCCACGACGCCTCCTCACCATCCACGTCACACAACAACAACCGTCCGGGATACTCCGACTGCGCACTCCCCACAAGCCCCAAACAAGCCGCCCCCACAAACGCCGGCAACTCCCCCGCGCGAGCCGCCACCACACCGCGGCTAACAATCACCAAACGCGCCCCAGCCAAACGCTCATCCCCAAACCAAGCCCGAAGCAACTCAAGCGTGCCCGCCAACGCCCCCCGCACCTCAACGCCAAGATCACCACCACGCACACCCCCAGCGTCCCCCACCCCCACCAACTCCCCATCACCCTCACCACAGCCAACAGGCAACGGCACAAGCACAACATCCGGCACCGGCGCCCCAGCCCCGATCGCCTCACACAACCCAGCCAGATCCCCATAGCGCTCCGCGACCCCCGGAGCATCAAGCCCAGCGAGCGCCACCAAACGATGCGCACCCTCCAACGAGCCCCGCTCAACTCGCACCCACTCCAAGCCAAACAAACAATCACCAGCCCGACGACCCGCAGCCGCTAGCTGCCGCCCCTCAATAGGCCGAAAAGCCAACGAATCAACCGACACAACCGGTACCCCACGCTCGTCAACCGCCACCATACCCAACGTCCCCTCAGCAACCGTCACCCGCACACGCAACGACGAAACCCCACCGGCATAACAACACACACCGCTCAAACTAAACGGAATCCCCGTACGCCCACCAGCACCCTCCCCCACGCCCTCCCCCGCGTCCTCCAACAAAACCACCGCACCCCCCTGCAAAGCAGCATCAAACAACGCGGGGTGAAGCCCAAACCGAGCCGCCTCCTCAATATGCGACCCAGCCAGAGCCACCTCAGTAAAGAGCTCCCGACCACGCCTCCACGCCGCCCGGATACCCGTAAACGCCGGACCATACGCGAAACCAGCAGCACCCAACCGAACATAAAACCCCTCCACATCAAGCGGCTCCGCCCCCTCCGGCGGCCAACTCTCCCCCGCCAACAACTCAAACGCCTCCTCCGGCACCCCCACACCCACCCCCGCCAACACACCACGCGCATGACACACCCACTCAACAGACCCCAACTCACCACCCACCTCCCCCCGCGCACACGAATGAATCGCAAACCCACGCCGGCCCGACTCCTCAGCCTCCCCAACCAACAACTGCAACTCAAACACCCCCGCACCCTCCAACACAAGCGGCGCCTGCAACGTCAACTCCTCAACCATCCCACAACCAACCTCAACACCAGCCGCAAAAGCCATCTCCACAAACGCAGTACCCGGCACAACCACCGTCTCCAAAAGCACATGATCCGCTACCCATGGCTGGCTAGCGATCGATACGCGCCCAGTGAACAACCACTGCTCGTGCTCACCCGCGAGCTTTACCGCAGCACCAAGCAACGGATGCCCCGCGCCGCGCAACCCAACAGTCTGCAACTCACCCCCACCAACAGGAGCCTCCAACCAATAACGCTCGCGCTGAAAAGCATAAGAAGGAAGATCGACCGGCCGCGCACCACGACCACCCAACAACACCCCCCAATCCACCGGGGCGCCCCACACCCAGGCGTCCGCCAACGAATGCACAAACCGCTCCATCCCACCCTCACCACGACGCAACGAGCCCAACACCCCGACCCGCTCCCGCACACCAAGATCCTCAAGCGTTTCCCCGACCGCACCCATCAACACCGGGTGCGGACTCACCTCGACAAACGCACACGCATCACCAGCAAGCGCACGAACAGCCTCCTCGAACCGCACCCGCTCCCGCAAACTCCGATACCAATACTCCCCACCCAACCCAGCCGTATCCACAAACCCACCCACACACGTCGAGAAAAACGGCACCCCACACGACACCGGCGCAATCCCCCCAAGCTCCCCAACCAACTCCTCCCGCAACTCCTCAACCACCACCGAATGCGACGCATAATCAACCGCCACCCGCCGCGCCCACACACCATCACCCTCACACACCCCCAAAAACTCATCCAACGCCCCCACCTCACCCGACACCACCACCGACGACGGACCATTCACCGCCGCCACACCCAGCCGCCCACCCCACCCCGCCAAACGCTCCCGCACCCCCTCCACATCAAGCGCGACACTCACCATCCCACCACGACCAGCCAACACCCGACCCAACAACCGACTCCGCAACACCACCACCCGCGCCCCATCCCCAAGCGACAAACCACCCGCCACACACGCCGCCGCGATCTCCCCCTGCGAATGCCCAACCACCACCCCCGGCTCCACACCAAACGAACGCCACAACCCCGCCAACGCCACCATCACCGCCCACGACACCGGCTGCACCACATCCACCCGCTCCAACCCAGGCGCACCCCCCACACCCCGCAACACATCCTCAACCCGCCAACCCACCAACCCCTCAAGCACATCCCCACACGCCCCCAACAAACCCCTAAACACCACCGACGAACCCAACAACCCAACCGCCATACCCTCCCACTGCGCACCCTGCCCCGGAAACACAAACACCGGCCTACCACCCCGCGCCACACCCCGCACCACACCCACACCGGGCACACCACGCGAACACGCACGCAAACCCTCCAACAACCGCTCACGCTCACCACCTAGCACCACCGCACGACACTCCAACTGCGCACGAGCACTCGCAAGCGTATGCGCCACATCGAGCAACCCCAGCCCCGCATCACCCTGCACACGCCCATACAAACGACCCGCCTGCGCCCGCAACGCTCCCTCACCCTTCCCCGACAACAACCAAGGCACCACCGGCAACGAACCCACACCCGCGCCACCCTCCACACTATCCGTACCCTCCACACCCGCGCCGCCCTCCACACTATCCGTACCCTCCACACCACCAGCAACCTCGCCACCCCCAGCAACCTCGCCACCACCAGCGAACCGCCCACACTCAAGCGACGCCGGCGCCTCCTCCAAAATCACATGCGCGTTCGTACCACTAACCCCAAACGACGACACCCCCGCCCGCCGCGGGCGCTCACCCCGCGGCCATACCACCGGCTCAGTCAACAACCTCACCCCACCAGCCGACCAAT
>CAWHWZ010000003.1:0-534697 GCA_963833205.1 uncultured Solirubrobacterales bacterium
CCGCGGCGTGTTCGACCCGGGGACGCTGGCCAGCATCGCCTACGACGATCGCTGCCGCTTCATCACCGGCCGCGTGGTGCACGTGGGATCGCACACCGAGCGCAGCGGCGAGGAGGGCGACGGGGTGTACGTCGACTACGCCTCGGCGGAGGGCCTCACCAGCGCGCGGCACGACTACCTGATCAACTGCACCGGGTTTGACCTGCTGGAGCAGTTGCGCGGCCTCTTCTCCGCGCTGCGCGCGGAGATCGAGCGCCAGGCCGGCCCGGTGTGGGAGCGTCCGCCCGAAGCGGACGTGGCGATCGGACGGGCATTGGAGCTTGCAGGGGATGCGCCCGCGGCTCTACATACCGGGGCTGGCGGCGCTCAGCCAGGGGCCGGGCTTCGCCAACCTCGGCTGCCTGGGGCTGCTCGCCAACCGCGTGCTGGCGCCGCTGGTGCTGGGCGAGCAGAGGCCAGCGGAGCGCCAGGCGGTGGCGGCCGCCGGCCCCGGCGGGCCGGGATCGGGGTGACATCGGGCGGCGCCACAAGCGCCCCAGGCCTCGGCGGCGACCCAGGGAGAGGTCTGACCACGCGGATGCGTTCGGCGTAACCGGCCTATAGTTCAAGGGAGTGGCACCCATGGAGAGCGAGCTCCACCCCGGTCCCCGCCTGCCCACAGCGTTGCAGACGCTCGGCTTCTGGAGTCGTCCACCGCCTTCCTGGAGCGGGCGCGCAGACGCTACGGCCACCGTTTCACTATCCGCCTGATCGGACAGCCCCCGCTGGTGATCATCTCGGACCCCGACGAGATCAAGGAAGTGTTCCTCGCTGCCCCCGACGTGCTGCATCCCGGCGAGGGGGCGCGGATCCTCGAACCGATCGTAGGCAGCAACTCGGTGATCCTGCTCGACGAGGAGCCCCATCTGGAGCAGCGCAAGCTGATGCTGCCCGCCTTTCACGGCGAGCGAATGCAGCGCCTGGCGGGGCTGATGAGCGAGCTGGCCGAGCAGGAGATCGCGTCGTGGCCGCGCGGTGAGGCGCTGGCCGTGCACCCCCGCCTGTCGGGCTGACCTTGGAGATCATCCTGCGCGCCGTGTTCGGCCTGGAACGGGGCTCACAGCTGGACGAGCTGCGCCAGCTGCTCACCGAAATCCTGCGCGTTCGCCGAGAGCCCGCTGTCACTGCTGCCGCCGCTGCCGCCCGCGCTGGGCCGCTTCGGGGCGCCGGGACGCCTGGAGGCGTGAAAGGGGAGCACGTGGGAGAAGCTGATCGCGCTGATCGAGGAGCACGCCGACGCCGGTATCGCCGGGCAGCGGCGAGGACGTGCTCGCCCTGCTGCTGGCCGCCGAACACGAGGACGGCTCGCCGATGAGCGCGGAGGAGTTGCGCGACGAGCTGATGACCGCGCTGGTCGCCGGCCACGAGGACCACAGCGTCGCAGCTGGCGTGGGCGTTCGAGCGGCTGGCGCGCGAGCCGGCCGTGCTGGAGCGCCTGTACGGGGAGCTCGACCGCGACTTCCAGGACGACGAGGAGTACCTCACCGCCACGATCCACGAGATCATGCGCCGCCCGCAATGCTGCAGGCACAACCGGCTGGTGAGCAACTCTACCCGTGAATCAGCAACATTTTGGGGCCCAACGGCATCAGTGGTTCACCCGGCTCCTGTCCTTGCACCCACCAACATCTCGGTCTCCCAACCGTCTGCAGCTTCCACCCCGACCCCTCCTTCAAAGCCAGCAGCAGCACCCGCTCACCTGGCAACCCTTTCAAGGCAGCAGCCATCGCCTTCCCTGGGGGCCCGCCTTGCAATGCTACAAGAATAAACTCACTGCTGTGTACAGCAGAGCCAGTGACAGGCTGTGAGAGCTCCTCACCCAACACACCCCCCCCTCCCAACGCCTACACAAGCAAGGTAACTCACAATGAGCCCACAGCGGGTGAGCCAGGTGCTGCTGCACAAGCCACCACACATGCATGCGCCTGCACAACACAGCCGATCACCGCTAACCACCACACCGGCCGCCGCCCGCGCGGTGGCCGGGCAACGCCTGCTCCGCCGCCGCCCGCCGACGCTGACCAACCATACAGAGCAATCGATTTCCACGTGCGGGTGGATGCTGCTCAACCACACATCCAGATAGTCCGTCGACCACCCTGCGCGCCCCGCCCCTTCACCGCCGGCAGGTGCCGAGTTCGCTGGCCCTCGTGGATGGTGGACGCGGCGGTCGGTGTTGCCGAGCAGATCAAAAAGAAGTCGGTGTAGCCCACCAGCCCGCGCATGTCCAGCTCCAGCAGATCGTGGGCCTTCTTCTCCAGCGCGTACCCGGCCAGCTCGCGCGCCAGCTCGGCGGAGGGGAGCGCCTGTGTCTGGGCGGTGGGGCTCATGCGCGTGCGACTCCGATGGGAGCACGGTAGAGGCGGTGCTCGGCGATGTAAGCGGCAACCGCCGCACCAACCAGCTCCTCGATCGGCAGGCCGCGACCCACACGCTCGCGAACCAACGAGGAGGAGATGTCGATCACAGGCATTTTCGACACACCGAGCGGCAGGTCAGGTGGCACTGGCTCACTGCCCGGGCGCTGCGCCACGACGAAGCGGGCGAGCGTGAAAAGCGCACGGGATTCATGCCAGCCAGGCAGGGTCCGGGCGATGTCGGCGCCAAGAATGAACGTGAGCTGGGCGGCGGGAAAGGATGCATGGAGATCCCTCAGAGTATCCACGGTGTACGACGGCCCCTCGCGCTCGACCTCCAGAGCGCACACCTCGACGCCCTCGACACCTGCCGCCGCGAGGCGGCACATCTCCAGGCGATGCGTCGCGTGGGCGGGATTCGACTCCTCCTCGACGGGCTTCCCGGGCGAGATGCGCGCCGGCACCAGCAGCACGCGGTCGAGAGCCAGCTCCTCTTTTGCGTGGCGGGCAAGCTCGATATGGCCGCGATGCGGAGGGTTGAAGCTGCCGCCGAAGACGCCAAGGCCACCGGCGGCGCGGACCGGCGTATCATCGGCGGGCGCCACGGGGGCGGTGTCGGCGGGCGCCACGGGGGTGGTGTCAGACCCGGACGTGCCCGTCGCCCTCGACGAGGTACTTGAAGGTGCACAGCTCACGCAGCCCGATCGGCCCGCGCGCGTGGAGCTTCTGCGTGGAGTTTCCGATCTCGGCGCCCATCCCAAACTCGCCCCCGTCGGTGAAACGGGTGGAGGCGTTGACATACACGCAGGCGGCGTCCACCCCGCGCTGAAAAGCGCGCGCGGCGGCGGTGTCGCGGGTAAGGATCGCCTCGGAGTGGCCGGACCCGTAGCGGCCGATGTGCTCGATCGCCTCCTCCAGCGAGTCCACCACGCGCACGGCGAGCGTCAGCGCGAGATACTCGGTGGCCCAATCCTCCTCGGTGGCGGGCTCGACCGTGACCCCGGCCGCGCGCCCAAGACCGGAGGCGGCCACGGCGCCATTCTCCTCAGACCTCCCTCCCGGTCCGGCCACCAGCGATGCGCCGCCCTCGCCACCGACCAGGCCGAGCGTGCGCTCGTCGCCACGCACCAGCACGCCGGCATCGCCCAGCCCGGAAAGCATCGCCGGCAGGAAACGCGCCGCGACGCCCTCGTGCACCAGCAGCGTCTCCGCCGCATTGCACACCCCCGGCGCGCTGCGTCTTGGCGTTGAGCACGATCTCGACGGCCTCATCCACCTCCGCGGACTCATCCACATACACGTGGCAGTTGCCCGAGGCGGCGTAGATCACCGGCACGTGGCGACGGCTTTGAGCGCCGCCTTCAGCCTCTCCCCCCGCGCGGGATGATCAGATCGAGCGTGTCGTTCTGCGTGGCCAGCTCGGCCAACTCCTCGCGGCCGCCGCCCGCGACGAGGCTGACGCACCCCTCGGGCAGCTCCGCACCAATCGCCGCCTCGGAGGCGATCGCGGCGAGCACGGCGTTGGAGTGAGCGGCGATCGAGGAGCCGCGCAGCACGATCGCGTTACCCGCCTTCAGGCACAGCGCGGCGGCGTCGATCGTGACGTTGGGCCGCGCCTCGTAGACGACGGCCACCACGCCGAGCGGCACCCGCACCTTGCGCACGTCCAGGCCATTGGGCAACCGCCGCCCCTCGATCAGCTCACCGACGGGATCGGGGAGGGCGGCGATCGGCGGACCCGGCGGCGATCTGAGCGATCCGCGCGGGGTCGAGCGCGAGACGGTCGAGCAGCGCCGCCCCGATCTCCTGCTCGCGCCCGGCGGCCATATCCAGCTCGTTGGCGGCGAGGATCTCCGGTGTGCGCGCGATCAGCGCGTCGGCGATCGCCAGCAGCGCGGCGTCCTTGACCGCCGTGTCCAGCGCCGCCAGCCTCCGGGCCGCGCGGCGCGCGGCGGCGCAGAGGCCGGGGATCGAAGAGGTGACGGTGACGGTGGCCATAGTTCACACAGGGTACCTACGCCAAAACCAACTGATCCCGATGCACGGCCTCGTCGGTGGCGTGCGGCAGGATCTCGCGCACGGCCTCGGACTGCAGGCCCTTGGCGCGGCGCAGCTCAAGCGCCGAGTAGTTGCAGAGGCCCTTGGCGATCACAGCGCCGCTGGGCTCGGCGATTTCGACCGCGTCGCCCGCGTCGAACTCGCCCCGGACTTCGACCACGCCAACCGGCAGCAGCGAGGTGCCCTGCTCGCGCAGTGCGCGCGCAGCGCCCGCGTCGATCACGAGCGTGCCGCGGGCCGGCTTGGCGTAGCGCAGCCACAGCTTGAAGGAGTTGTGGCGGGCGGGGCCGGGGTGAAAGCGCGTGCCCTCGGGCCGGCCGGCGAGCGCGGCCTCCAGCGCGCCGGCGCGCACGCCGTTGCAGATCACCGCGGGGATCCCCGCGGCGCCGGCGATCTCCGCGGCGAGCACCTTCGAGCGCATCCCCCCCGAGCCCAGGGGTGAGGTGGAGTCCCCGATCTCAAGGCCATCCAGCTCGCGCAGGTCGCGCACCTCGCCGATCAGCCGCGCGCCGGGCTGTTTGCGCGGGTCGGCGCTGTGCAGACCGTCGATGTCGGTGAGCAGCACCAGCAGCTCGGCGGCCACCAGCACGGCGACCTGCGCCGCGAGGAAGTCGTTGTCGCCGAAGGAGATCTCATCGGTGGCGGTGGTGTCGTTCTCGTTGATCACCGGCACCACCCGCCAGTCCAGCAGCGTGCGCAAGGTGCGACGCGCGTTGAGGTACTGCGCACGCCCCCCAAGGTCCTCGGCGGTGAGCAGCACCTGCCCCGACGTCAGCCCGCGCGCGCGCAGCAGCTCGTCGTAGGAGCGGTACAGCTTGCCCTGCCCGACGGCCGAGGCGGCCTGCAGCTCGGGGATCAACGTCGGGCGGGCCGGCAACCCCATCACCCGCACCCCGCGCGCGATCGCCCCCGAGGAGACCACCACGCATCGCTCCCCGGCGGCGTGCAGCGCGGCGACGGCGTCACAGATCCGCCCCAGCACCTCCTCGCGCAGCTCGCCGTCCTCGCGCGCGACGATCGAGGAGCCCAGCTTGATCACGGTGGTTCGCATGAAGCTCGGAGCGTAGATGCTTGTTCTTCGCGACGCCTGCCACGCCATGGGTCGGCGCAGCCCGTTAAACCCGCACGACCGCCAACCCGCCGACGCCCTCGACGGGACCGAAGTCGTCGTCCTGGGTCACGACCGGGATGCGGTGGGCGAGCGCGGTGGCGGCCACCCACAGGTCGTTGACGTTCAGCCGCCGCTCTGCTGTGGCGAGGTGCACGCGCAGCAGCGCCCAGGAGGCCGCCACCGCCTCATCGACGACAAGCACCTCGACATCGGCGATCGACTCCAGCGTCGCCAGCCTGCGGGCGCGGGTGCCTACGTCGGAGGCCGCCAGCACCCCGACGTGCAGCTCGGCGACGGTGACGGCGGATACGGCAAGCTCGCCTGGTAGATGCTGCACCTCGAGCCGGGCGCCCACTCTCTCTGGCAATGAAGACGCTGGTGTCAAGCAGGCCCCTGGTGGGCTGCTCGCTCACACCAGCGGGCCAAGCTCATCGGTGGTTTCGCCCGCGAGCTGATGAAGATCCCCGCGCAAACCGGGATCCGCCTGGGCGATAGCGAGACGTCGAGTGAGCTCCTCGCGTGGCAGCCACCGCCGGCGCGCTGGCTCGAACGGGACCAGCGACGCGACCGGCTTCCCGCGGGTGGTCACCACCACCTGCTCGCCCGCCTGCACCCGTCGCAGCAGGCCCGCCATGTTGTTGCGCAGTTCTCTGGATGCCACCTCGACCGCCATGCGACAAAGGTAGCACGTATGTAGCAGTCCACCAGCCTGATCGCCTGACATCTACCGCTCCCGCTGAGCACCTCCTGCGTCGGAGTCCAACTCCAACACGACCCCCCCGATCTGCAGCTCGTCGCCTGGCTGAAAGCCCGCGTCCTGGAGCGCGCGCAGAACCCCGAGGCGGCGCAGGCGGCCCTCGATGTAGGACATCGCGTCGTCGTTCTCGACGTCAAAGCGCTGCAGTCAGGCGCTCGACCGTTGGGCCGCTCACCGCGAAGGCGCTCTCGCGGACGCGCTGGACTGTGAAGCCGGTGCGCTCGGCGGGGCGGAAGACCATGTGCTCGGCGAGCTGCTCGGGCCCGGCGAGTGCCCGGGAGCCGGCCCTCCCCTCCGCTGGCCGCTCAGCGGCGGCCGAGTCTCCGACCGCCACCAGCCGCAGCAGCGTGCCGGCCAGCTCGGCGAGGCCCGCGCCGGTGGCTGCTGAGGTTGCGAGCACCGAAACCTCGCCGCCGAGGCGCTCCGACCACTCCGCGACCGCCGCCCGTGAGCGCTCTGGTGGGACGAGGTCGGCCTTGGAGAGCGCCAGCACGCGCGGCAGCGCCGCCAGGCGGGGGTCGTGCGCGGCCAGCTCCTGCTCGATCGTGACGTGGTTGGCCACCGCGTCGGCATCTTCCTCAGCGGAGAGCTCGGGAGCGAGGTCGAGCACGTGCACCAGTAGGCGCGTGCGCTCCACGTGCGCGAGGAACTCGTGCCCGAGCCCGGCACCGTCGCTGGCGCCCTCGATCAAGCCGGGGATGTCGGCCACGATCAGCTGGCGCTCGTCGGATTCGAGCACGCCCAGCACCGGCTCAAGCGTGGTGAACGGGTAGGAGGCGACCTTCGGCGCGGCGCGCGTGAGACGCGCCAGCAGCGAGGACTTGCCGGCGTTGGGCAGCCCCACCAGGCCAACGTCGGCGAGCAGACGCAGTCGCAGTTGCAGCCACCCCTCCTCCCCCGGCATGCCGCGCTCGGCGAAGCGCGGCGCCTGGCGCGTGGGAGTGGCGAAGCGCTTGTTGCCCCTCGCCCCCGCACCCCCACGCGCGAGCAGCGCGCGCTGGCCGTGGCGCAGCAGCTCCCAGCGGCGACCCTCCAGGTCGCCCTCCTCCCCAATCGCCTCGGTGCCCGGTGGGACGCGCACCAGCAGCGTCTCGCCGTCGGCGCCGTGGCGCAGCGCGCCTTCCCCGCGTCCCCCGCGCGCGGCGCGGTGGTGGGCGCGGCGGGTGAAGCTCTGCAGGTCGCGCAGCGAGTCGTCGCACACCAGCACCACGTCCCCCCCGCGCCCGCCGTCGCCGCCGTCGGGACCGCCGCGCGGCACGTGCGCTTCGCGGCGGAAGCTGGCGCAGCCGTCGCCCCCCGCGCCCGCCTGGACGTGGATGCGCGCGCGGTCGTGGAGCATCACCGCATCCTGACATGCGCGCGGGGCTGCGCCGCGAAGCGGACCGTGCCGTGTGGCCGGCGCGGGCGGGGAACTACGGCTGCTCGCCCGCGACGACGCTCACCACGCGGCCGCGGCGGCCGGCGGTGAACTGCACGGTGCCAGATGCGCGCGCGTACAGGGTGTCGTCCTTGCCGATTCCCACACCCTCGCCCGGCTTGAAGCGGGTGCCGCGCTGGCGCACGATGATCTCCCCACCGGTGACCGTCTGCCCGGCGAAGGTCTTCACGCCTAGCCGTTTGGCGTTGGAGTCGCGGCCGTTGCGGCTGGAGCCTAGGCCCTTCTTATGCGCCATTCTCGCTCGCCTCCTTGGGAATCTCAGCCGGCTCCGGCGCCCGCGCAGCCGCCGCCGGCTTCGCCGTCTTGTGCGCCGCCGCCTTTGCGGCTCCTATCGCGATCTCGGTGATCTCGATGCGCGTCAGCTCCTGGCGGTGGCCGGTGCGCCGTTTGTAGCCGCGCTTGGGCTTGAACTTGACGACGCGCAGCTTCTCGCCGCGCTCGTGGGCGAGCACCTTGGCGGTGACCCTCACCTGCTCGAGGCCCTTGCTGTCGAAGACAGCCTCCTCAGAGCGATACATCAACGGCTTGAGCGCCACGCTCGCGCCAACCTCCTCGGGGAGGCGCTCGACCAGCAGGTACTGGCCGCGCTCGACGCGGTACTGCTTGCCGCCTGTCTTCACGATTGCGTACATGTTCTCGCCCTTATGGTTTTTGCTCTCGACGCAAGCGCCGTCCGCTACTCCGTGCTCGCCTCTGCTTTGGCAGCCGAACGGCGCCGTCCACCCCTGCGGCCGCGGCGCCGAGGTTTGGATTGTACGGCATCCTCCTGCCCGACCTCGGCCGGCGCCTCGGAGGGCTCGGCGGGCGACTCCACGTGCTCGGCAGGCGGCTCGGCGCGCTCGGACACCCCATTCGCCGAAGGCTCCTCCATGACCAGCTCGACTGGCACCGGTTCTGGCTTTGGTTTTGCCGCGGCGCGCGGTTTGCGTGGGGCACGGCGCCGGGGGGGCGCAACCGGACGCGGCACCGGACGCACCACCTCGCCGTTCTCGTCCAGCAGCAGCGCACTGGCGGCGGTGCGGCCCACCTGCTCGATGCGCACCATCCGCTTCTCCCCCACGTGCGGGGAGGCGCCGGCGATCGAGATGATGTAGCCGTCGATCTTCGCCACCGCGTCGTCCACGTCGTACATGTGCGGCTCAACGATCTCCACCAGCACCTCGTCGCCGGCGTGGAAGGGCAGCGCGCGCTCCTCCACCTCCTCGCGGCTGCCCTGGAAGGTGATCGCGAAGTGGTCGAGCGCCAGCCCTTCGGAGCCTTCGAAGTGGAAGGAGCGGCCGGTCTGCTCCTCCAGGGCGTGCAGCACGCGCGAGTGCTGACCGGTGAACTGCGCGGTAACACGGGGGTTGATTTGCACCAGGAACGCCTCCGCGACGGGGTTCTCGGCGGCGATGTCGCGCAGGCGGCGCTCGAAGTCGATCGCGATCGTCTCCTCCGAGCGGATCACCCCGTCCCCGTCGCAGGCCGGGCAGGGGCGGCTGATGATCTCGCGCACCCCCTCGGTGACGTTCTGGCGGGTCATCTCCACCAGGCCGAGCTTGGAGATCTCCGCCGTGAACGTCTTTGTGCGGTCCTCGTCGAGGGACTTGCGCAGCGTCTTCATCACGGCGTCGCGGTTCTTGGCGCGCGCCATGTCGATGAAGTCGATCACGATGATCCCGCCGATGTCACGCAGGCGCAGCTGATCGACGACCGCCTCGGCGGCCTCCAGGTTGGTGCGCGTGATCGTCTCCTCCAGGCCGGCGCTGCGACCGCGGCCGGTGAAACTGCCGGAGTTGACGTCGATCACGGTGAGCGCCTCGGCGTAGTCGATCATCAGGTAGCCGCCGCTGGGCAGGTCCACGCGGCGCGAGAGCACCCCCTCGATCGCCTTCTCGACCCCGTAGGACTCGAACAGCGGCCGGTCCTCCTGCCACAGCTCGACGCGCTCGACCAGCTCGGGAGCGGTGCGCGTGAAGAACGACACGAGGCGGTGATGCTGCTGTTCGTCGTCGACGATCGCGCGCTCGAAGTGTTCGGAGAAGATGTCGCGCACCACCCGCACGGAGAGGTCGGCCTCCTGGAAGACCATCTCGGGCGCGACGGTGTCCTGCACGCGCTTGACCAGCACCTCGTGCAGCTTGTGCAGGTAGAGCAGCTCCCGCTCGAAGTCCTCGCGCTTGGCGCCGTGCGCGGCGGTGCGCACGATCGCGCCGCCGCCGCCGAGGTCGAGTTTGGCGGTCTGCTTGCGCAGCCGCTCGCGCTCCTTATCCTCCAGGCGCCGCGAGACGCCGACGCCCTCACCGGTCGGCTGGTAGACCATGTAGCGTCCGGCGATCGCCAGCTCCATCGAGAGGCGGGCCCCCTTTGTCTTCAGGGGGTCCTTGATCACCTGCACCACGACCTCCTGGCCGGGCTTCAGCAGTTCTGAGATTTTGCGTCCGCCGCCGCGCCCGCGCCGCGGCGCCTCTACGCCGGGGAGCACGATCTCATCGACGTGCAGGAAGCCGTTCTTCTCCAGGCCGATGTCCACGAACGCCGCCTCCAGACCTGGCAGCACGTTGTCGACCTTGCCCTTGTAGATGTTGCCGACGATCGAGCGTGCGCCGCGGCGCTCGATGTAGAGCTCAGCGATCCGGTAGTCGGCTCCCGGGGGGGCGCTTCCGCGTTTGCGTCGTCGCCCGGAGGATGTCCCTGCGGCGGCCGGCGCACCGGTCGCCTCCATGAGCGCGACGCGCGTCTCCGCGCGGTCGACGCTGACAAGCACTTGCTTTTTCAATGTAGATCGGTCTTTCGGTATCGATTGTGGCCGAGCCCCAGAGGAGGCCGCCCGGTGCGGGCGGTCCGTAAGCGTGTGTTCTGGGGTTCTCGGTGAGCATTGTCTGTCCTGCTCGGCTTAGGGTCGCAATACGCGGCCCTTCAAGGCCTCTGTGGCGCGCGCCTGAACGTAGATCGACTGCAGCAGGCCCACGGCCAGCAGCGTCGCGATCACCGACGAGCCGCCATAGCTCATGAGCGGCAGCGTCACGCCGGTGACGGGCATGATGTCTAGAGCCACGCCCACGTTGACGAACACCTGAAACATAAGCATAGCCACCACGCCCCCGGCAACCAGCGCTCCGAACAGATCCTTCGCCAGCGTCAGAATGCGCAGCGTGCGCCAGATCAGCAGTGCGTACAGCGAGAGCACGAGCGCCGCGCCGACGAAGCCATAGCGCTCGCCGACCGCCGCGAAGATGAAGTCGGTGCTGTCCTCGGGCACATAGTTGCCCTTGATCTGGGTGCTGTCGTCGCCGCTGCCGGTGCGCTGACCCGAGCCGATCGCGATCTTTGACTCAAGCTGCTGGTAGCCTTCTTTCTGGGGGTTGCTGGAGGGGTTGAGGAAGCTGGTGAGGCGTTCGACCTCGTAGGGCTTCAGCACCTGCACGCCGGCCGCCGGGGCGACCACCAGCACGAGTGCGATCGCCGCCGCGCCCAACCCAAGAAGGCCCGCGAGGTGACTCCAGGGGACGCCCGCGACGAACAGCAGCGTGAGAGCGATCGCGAGGTAGACGAGGCCCGAGCCGAGATCCGGCTGGGCGATCACGAGCATCGCCGGCAGCAGCGCCGCCAGCATCACCCGCGCGGT
Organism: uncultured Solirubrobacterales bacterium; assembly: GCA_963833205.1. Classification (GTDB taxonomy): domain Bacteria; phylum Actinomycetota; class Thermoleophilia; order Solirubrobacterales; family Solirubrobacteraceae; genus Palsa-744. The sequence goes on from CAWHWZ010000003.1 coordinate 11,368, forward strand.
CGTCTCGCGTTCCTGTAGCTGGCGTGCGCGATCGACTACAAGCGCCGAGAGCGACAGGATCAGCAGCACCTTGCCGAGCTCCGACCCCTGGAAGGAGAACAACGGGAAGCTGATCGCCCGGACCGAGCCCCGGGCCGAGTGCCCGGCGCCCAGCACAGCCAGGATGCTGAGGACCAGCGCGGCGTAGATCGCAATTTTGTAGTGGCGCAGGCGCGCGTAGTCGAGCCGCGCCAGCGCCGCCATCGCCGCCAGGCCGACGAGCAGGTAGATGATCTGGCGCTCGGAGTAGTAGTGCGGCTGGCCGGGCACCGCTTCGGAGGTGACCCACCCCAGCACGACGACCGAGCAGATCCCCAGGCCGAGCACCGCCAGCGTCAGCAGCGGGTCGAGCATCAGGCGCGGGCCTCGCCGGGGCTCCTGCGAGGCCGCCTGCGCGCGGCGCTCCGCCTCGGGAGCGGTGATCGGGCTGAGCGGGCTCATCGGATCATTTGTCCACGCTCGAGCCGCTGACCAGCTTCAGCGGCTGGTTGAACCACTTCGAGGCGATCAGCCGCGCCACCGGAGCGGCCGCCTGGTCGCCGAAGCCACCCTGTTCGACGGTCACCGCGATCACGATCGGCCGGCCGGCGTCGGGCAGGATGCACATGTACCACGCCTGTTCGACGAAGGGCGGGCGTTCGGCGGTGCCGGTCTTGCCGTACACCGGGTACTTGGCCTGGTTCCAGCCCGACCACACGTCCTGCGAGGTGCCGCCCTGCTCGGAGGTGGCGTCGTGGATCCCTTCCATCACCAGGCCGAGGTTGGTGGGGTTGAGCTTGATCTTGCGCCGCGGCGGGAAGCTCAAAGTCTGCACGATGCCCCCGCTGGGGCTTTCGATCGCCGCCCCCAGGTGCGGGGTGGGCACCCACCCTTCGCCGCCGTTCATGTAGGCGTTGGCGAGCGTGGAGTAGGCGACCGCCATCTGCAATGGGTCGGTCTGCAGGTCGCCCTGGCCGACCGCCAGGTCCATGTTGTGCCCGACGCTCCACGTGGCGCCCGGTTCGGCGACGATGTGGCAGGGGTGGCCGTGGCGGGCACGCGTGCATCTGGCTTCGAGCGCGTTCTGTTCTTCCAGCCACTTCGGGCTGGGCACCGTGCCTTCGCGTTCGCTGGGCAGATCGATCCCCGTCGGGCGCCCGATCCCCAGCTGGTGTGCCATGTTCTGGATCACCGGGCCGTGACTGTTGTCCATCTCACCGACCGTGAAGAAGTAGGTGTCGGAGGAGACCTTGAGCGCGTCGACGAGGTTGGCGGCGCCGTATTCGGCGTGGTTGGCGTTGCAGAATTTCACGGTGGAGACGTAGATGCAGGTGCCCGCGCCGAGCCCCGCGTAGGGGTCCAGCACGCCCGCTTCGAGGCTGCCGATGGCGGTGATCGGCTTGAACGTCGAGCCGGTCGGGTAGGCGCCTTCGCTCGCGCGATCGACCAGCGGGGCCGCTTCGGGCTCGCCGCTCCTGGCGCCCTTGCCGAGCTGCTCGATTTCGTCGAGTTCGTGTTCGGAGAGAGCTTTGGTGAAGCGGTTGGGGTCGAAGCTCGGAGAGGAGCCCATCGCGAGGATCCCCCCGCTGCGCGGTTCCATCACCAGGAACGCGCCGCCGTTGCCGGGATTGCCGAGGCCGTGGGCAAGTTCGATGCCCTTGCGCAGAGCGATTTCGCCCTCTCGCTGCAGCGCCAGGTCGAGCGTCAGCCGCAGCGTGTAGCCCGCGTGCGGCTTGATCTCGGGCAGGTCGGCCTGCTGCACCTGATTTTCGGAGTTGATCTCCACCTGCTTGGCCCCGGCCCTGCCGCGCAGGTAGCGGTCGTACTCGTACTCCAGACCCTGCTGGCCGACGATCGTGCCGGCCTTGACGCCCTTGAAGTTGGGGTGCTGGGGGCTGTGCGGCTGCTCCTCCTGTTCGCTGATCAGGCTGACGTAGCCAAACACCTGCGCAGCCATGTCGTGGTAGGGGTATTCGCGCACCGAGACCTGTTCCTGGGTGACGCCGGGGTACTCGTTCTGTCGCTCCCCCAGCACCGTGAGCGCGCCGCGGCCGGCGTTGGTCTTGATCGTCACGGGGGCGTACGGCACTTCTTTTTCGCCCTTCGTCTGGATTTCCACGATCGTCCGCGGACTCATTTCGATCAACTTGCCCAGCCGCCAATAGAGCGCCCGGCGACGCGGCCCCTTCGGGGGCAGCTCCCAGGGGACGATCTGCACGGCGTTGGTGCGTTTGCTGGTGACCAGCACGTTGCCTTCGCGGTCGACGATCTGCCCGCGCGGCGCCGCGATCGGCAGTTCGCGCAGCGTGTTCTTGGCGGCCTTCTCCACGTACTGTTCGCCGGTCAGAATCTGCAGGTACCAGAGGCGGAAGAAGACGATCCCGAACATCACCAGCGCCACGCCGCCCAAGATCGCCACGCGCAGCCCGAGCTGCGAGGAGACCGGCGGCGGCGTGCGGGGCTCGGGGGCGCGGACGCGCTCGAGTGGGCTCATGCTTTGGAGAGGGGGCTCAGACCCCCCGTGGTGTAGGCGCGGCGCCGTCGGCGCCGGGGATCTTCCGGCAGGGTGGGCCGCAGCCAGCGGTGCACCAGCACCCACACCGGCAGCGCCACGATCGTGTCGAGCAGCACGCCGACCACGATCTGGCGCAGCAGCTCGAAGCTGACGGGGGCGTCCACGCCGAGCATGATCTCCATCACCGAGTAGCCGACCATCGAGGCCGCGGCGGCGCCGGCGCCGACCAGCAGCGGCGTGAGCGCCGCATGTGGGTCGCGCAGCTCGCGCAGGCGTCCGGTGGCGTAGCCGATAACCGTGTAGATCAGCGAGGTCAAGCCGAGCGTCTGCACCAGCGTGAGGTCCACCAGCAGCCCGATCCCGAACCCCGCGGCGGCACCTGCCAGCGAACCGCACTGCAGGCCGACGAAGGCGACCACCAGCGGCGTCAGATCGATCGCGACCCCAAACACCGGCACCTCGGAGACGACCCCCGTCTGCAGGAACACGGCCACTACCGCGAGCGCCGCCACGCGAGCGGCTACGGCGCCGCTCGGCTGGGGCTGGGAAGACCCGATCAATGCACGCTCCCCATCAGCCACCGCCCCCCGCCGAGGCAAGCTGGCCGGTGCCGCCGGCGCCGGGCGCTTCGGAGGAGTGTTCGGAGGGCAGTTCCGCGGCCACCCTCGCCACCCTCGCCGCCGCCGAGCTCTGGGTGGCGGTGAGCACCTGCACCGTTTCCAGCCCGCGCAGGTTGGCGAGCGGATGGATTTCAACGGTCTTGTACGGCGCTTCTTCGCCGACCGAGCTGACCTGCCCGATCGGGATTCCGCGTGGGAACAGCGAGGAGCCTTTGCTGGAGATGGTGCCCGACGTGACCACGTAGTTGCCGACGCTCACCGCGGTGTTGGCGGGCAGGTACTGGATCACCAGCGTGTTGGGTTCGCCCACCTTCGGATACACCATGCCGGGCGCCCCCGTTTCGTTGATCATCGCCGCGACCGCCACCGCGCTGTCGGTGATGAGGCTCACCTGCGCCCCGTCGGGTGCGGTGGCGGTGACCTTCCCGATCAGCCCTTCGCCGTCGATCACCGGATCGTTGACCTGCACCCCGGTGGAGCTGCCTTTGTCGATGTTGACCGTCGCATACCACAGGTTGGCGGGCTGCGCGATCACTTCAGCGGTCACCGGGCGGTAGTCGGAGAGGTGTAGGCCGCCGTCGAGCTTGTAGAGGCGCAAAAACCGCTTGTAGGCGCGTTCGTCGTCGGTGCGGGCGATCAGCTCTGAACGCAGGCGGGCGTTCTGCTTGCGCACTTCGGCGAGCTGGTGTTTGGCGTGCAGCGCGTTGCCAAACCACCCGAACAGGTTGCGCACCGGCTTCAGCGCCGCGTTGGCGCCCTCCTGGATCGGTGAGACGACCGTCAGGAAGCCGCGCTGCACACCGTGCAGGCGCCCGTTGGGGGACTCGCCGAAGTAGGCGGTGAGCAGTATCAGGGAAAGCGCCACGAGGGCGACGAGCACCGCTCGCCGCCGCCGGGCAATCTTGTCGTGCACGAGCGGAAACCTTCCTGAGCTTTCAGGTCACAGCGTACGCACACCGCCCGCCTCACGTGCCACCCTCGATCATCTGCGCCGCCGCCGGTGGGAGTTGTTGCGGTTGGCGCGGTGGATCGTCTCGAACTCCTCAAGCGAGCGGCCCGAGCCGACGGCCACACAGGTCAGCGGCGACTCGGCCAGGTGCGCGGGCATCTGCGTCTCCTCGCGCAGGCGCTCGTCGAGGCCCTGCAGCAGCGAGCCTCCGCCAGCGAGCATGATCCCCCGGTCCATGATGTCCGACGCCAGCTCCGGCGGGGTGCGGTCGAGCGTCTCCTTGACGGCGTCCACGATCTGCACCACCGGTTCCTCGAGCGCCTGGCGGATCTCCTCACTGGTGAGCACCACGGTCTTGGGCAGCCCCGACACCATGTCGCGGCCGCGGATCTCGGCCTGCAGCTCCTCGGGCATCACGGACGCCGAGCCGATCTCGAGCTTCAGCTCCTCGGCAGTTTGCTGGCCGATCAGCAGCTTGTACTCCTTCTTGGCGTAGCTGATGATCGCCTCGTCCATCTCATCCCCGCCGACGCGGATCGACTGCGAGACGACGATCCCCCCCAGCGAGATCACCGCGACCTCCGAGGTGCCGCCGCCGATGTCCACCACCATCGAGCCGGTCGGCTCCCCCACTGGCAGGCCGGCCCCAATCGCGGCCGCCATCGGCTCCTCGATCAGGTAGGCGGTGCGCGCGCCCGCCGACAGGCAGGCCTCCTCGACAGCACGCTTCTCCACCCCGGTGACACCGGAAGGCACGCACACCACCACGCGCGGATGCGCAAAGCGATTCTGGTGGACCTTCTGGATGAAGTGCCGGAGCATCTCCTCGGTCACATCGAAGTCCGCGATCACCCCATCCTTCAGCGGCCGGATCGCCTGGATGGTGCCGGGCGTGCGTCCAAGCATCCGCTTGGCCTCGATCCCGACGGCGTGCACCTCGCCGGTGCGCGAGTCGATCGCCACCACGGAGGGCTCGGAGAGCACGATCCCGCGCCCACGCACATACACAAGCGTGTTGGCCGTGCCCAGATCGACCGCCATGTCGCGGCCGCCAAACCCGGTGAGGTAGCTGAAGATGCCCATGTATCGAATCGAGGAGAGGACGCCTCGCCGGTGGTGCGCGTCCGGACGCGGCCTGCCTGCACCGCCGTCCTCCGCCGCCTGATGACAAGCGCGCGTCCGCGGGCAGTCTAGCGGAAGCCTCCAGCGCTCCGCGTCCCTTGCCAGCTTATTTGCAGGGGAAAATCACGTCTTCGGCGGCTGCGGGTTCATCTCCCGGTCGCGTGCCCACGCAAGATTTCAAGGACCGAGCGAAGCGATCGAGGTGACCAAAACACCATCCGGCCGCGTATAGGTGGGAGTGTCCGCGACGATGACGAGCAGGGCGGCGCACGCGGCGGCCGTGGCGGGGGAGAGCTTGTCCCTGAGGGCAAGCAGGCTGCGGGCACCCTGGTCCACGCGGTTGTGTCCCAGCTTGACCTCCGCCGCGAGCCAGCGGCCGTTGGGCGCCTCGAGGATCGCGTCGATCTCCAGCCCCTTGTTGTCGCGGTAGAAGCGGACGTCCGCCCGATGCGGCTGGGCGTAGACGCGCAGGTCGTGGATCGCCTGCGACTCGAAGAGGAAGCCGGCGAGCTCGATCTCGGGACCCAGCAGCCGCTGCGGCGTGGCCCCGAGGGCCGCAACCGCCAGCGAGGGATCGGCGAGATGACGCTTCGGCGTCGCCGCGAGTCGGACGCTCGACCGCAGGTGTGGCCTCCAGCTCGGCTGGTCCTCGATCAGAAAGAGCCGTCCGAGCGCGCGTTGGTAGTCATGCAGAGTGGTCTCGCCGAGCGGCCGCTCCGCGGTGCGCGCGATCTTCCGCAGGCTCGCGTCGGTTGCGACGTTGCGGGCATAGGAGGCAAGCAGACGCCGGACGCCGTCGGGATCGCGCCGGACCCCGTCGACCCGATGGATGTCGGTGTGGACGATCAAGTCGAGGTGGTCAACGTTCGCCTCGAGGGCGTCGGTCGGCGAGAGGGTGAGGTTGTCGGGCCAGCCACCGATCGCGAGCGCCTCGATTGCCTCAGGCACGCCTAGCCTGTGTGGTGCGGCCTCGGTGGGAAGGCCGTCGAGGAGCGCACCCAACGAGACGGCGCCGCTGGAGAGACCGCGCTCCAGCAGCGTCATCGTCCGCATCGGAACGGCGGCGATCCTGCGCGCGCCTGTGTGGCTGACCTCCTCGTACTCGGGGGTGGCGGATCCGGTGAGCAGGAAGAGTCCCTTGCCGCCCAGGTCATCCACTCGTCCCCGCACGGCGTTCCAAATCCCGGCAGCGAGCTGATACTCGTCGATCAGCCGGGGGTGCTCGCCGTCGAGCACCAGACGCGGGTCCGTCTGGGCTGCCGTTAGCGCCGCGCGGTCCTCGTCGAGACGCACCTCCGAGGCCGCAAAGCAGCGCGCGGTGGTCGTTTTGCCGACCGCCTTCGGACCCGTGAGCAGCACCGCCCCGTGGGTGCGCAGGCGCGCCTCGACCAGCCGCTCGACGATCCGTCCGCGGTGGCCTCGCTCATTCGCGGGCAAAGAGTCGCTCTCGTGCGGCATAGGGATCGTACTCATAACGACGAAGGGATTGTACTCTATATGGCGAAGGGATCGTACCGAGGCTGAGGCTCTCAGCCCCTGGCCCACGCCGCGCACAGCAGCCCAGGCCACAGATCCAGCAGCGTAGCCACCGGCAGCCCGACCACATTCTCATAGTCGCCCCGCACCTCGCGCACCAGCGCCGACCCCGCGCCCTGGATTCCGTAGCCGCCGGCCCGGTCGCGCCACTCGCCAAGGGCTACGTACCAATCGATCAACCCCTCGTCGAGCGGTCGGAAGACCACCTCGGTGGCGGCCAGCGCCGTGCGCTCCTGCCGGTTCTCGATCAGGGCTATGCCGCTGAGGACCTTATGTGTGGAGCCACTCAGAGCGCGCAGCGTCTCTCGGGCGTGGCGCTCATCCTTGGGCTTGCCATAGACCCTGCCCGCCAGAGCCACGACCGTGTCCACCCCGAGCACCGGCGCCAGCGGGGCATCTGCCTCCACCACAGCTCGCGCCTTAGAGCCTATCCGGATAACCAGGCAGGGTTCGGGGGTGTGCCGTCGTAGCTGGCCTGCATGGACAACAACCTTGCAGCACCTCAGATGTCGGGGCCTGTCGGCGATGATGCGCCGGTGGAGGGTTCAAAGCGCCGCACGATGGCGGGTGTGTTTCGGATCCCGGATGAGATGTGGCAGCGGATCGAGCCGCTGATCCCCGAGCACGTCAATACGCACAGGTTTGGTGGTGGGCGCCCGCGGGTGCCGGACCGGGTGATACTCGATGGGATCTTTTTTGTGTTGCGCACCGGCTGTCAGTGGCGTGCGCTGGACGCGACCGGGATCTGCTCGGGCTCCACCGCGCACGATCGCTTCCAGGAGTGGCAGCAGACGGGGTTCTTCGATGCGCTGTGGGAACAGGCGTTGCGTGACTACGACGAGGAGGTGGGGATCGACTGGAGCTGGCTCTCGATCGATGGATCGATGGGAAAAGCCCGTTGGGAGGCGGGAAGACAGGGCCGAACCCGACCGATCGCGGCAAGCTCGGTGTCAAGCGCAGCGTGATGACCGAGGCCGCGGGAATCCCAGTCGGCCTAGCGATCGAAGGCGCCAACCGCAACGACTGCAAGCTCGCCGAGGAGACCATTCAGAGTGTCCCCATCGATCGTCCCGGACCCACCGAGGAGCATCCCCAGGGCGTCTGCTTGGACAAGGCCTACGATCACGATTTCATCCGCGAGCTCCTTGAGGGTCTTGACTTCACGGCACATATCCGCAGTCGTGGCGAGGAGGCACTGGAACTACGAAAGGATCTCGGCCACCGAGCCCGTCGCTGGGTCGTGGAGCGCATCCATTCCTGGATCAACCGCTACCGCGCCCTGCTGATCCGCTGGTCAAAGAAGCCCGTCAACCACGACGCCCTGCTGAAGTTCTGCCTCGCCCTGATCACCTGGCAACAGATGGGCGTCATGGGGTTATCCGGATAGGCTCTTACGCAGCGCGTTCTCCACGGCCACCTCCCCAGGATCTCCATCCTCGAGCTCCTCGACATCGGCAGGTCGCACCTTGAAGGCTACCCTCAGCCGGTCCAGGATCGCCCGCCGCTGGGGCGAGGCGGAGGCGAGAATCAGGGATGCAGGTGGTTTGGGCAAAGCTGGCTCATTGTGACCGGAACCTCACGGTCGTCCCGAGGAAAACTCGGCGGATGGCGCACTTCCATCTACTCAGCCCGCGGTTTCTGGCTTGGACAAGCTAAACCGCCCAGCAAACTTGGCGCGTACGGGACCAAAGATGCCGTTTGGGGGGAGGGCGTGGGAGGGGGCCCACCCCCTCCCACAGGGGGGGAGGGTGGAGGGAGGGGGGCCTGGCCCCCCTCCCTCCAAAAGTCAAGAAGAAAGATCCGGAAAGAAAAGCGCGGCCTCACGAGCAGCAGACTCCGCGGAATCCGACCCATGAACCATGTTGCGCCCAGTCTCAACAGCAAAATCCCCCCGAATAGAGCCAGGCGCAGCCTCAAGAGGATTGGTGGCCCCAATAACCTGCCGAGCAGCCCGAACAGCCTCAACCCCCTCAAGGACCATCGCAACAAGCGGCCCCGAGGTGATGAACTCCACAAGCTCCCCAAAGAACGGCCGCGAAGCATGCTCGGCGTAGTGCCGTTCGGCAAGCTCCCGCTCAACAGTCATATGACGCAAAGCAACGAGGCGAAGCCCCTTGCGCTCAAAGCGAGCAATGATCTCGCCGGTAAGCGAGCGAGCAAAGGCATCCGGCTTCACAAGGATCAAAGTACGGTCCATGAGTTCCTTTTCGGTCGAGGATCGATCTCTAAAGACGCAGAGAGATGCGGTGACTACACGAGGTCTTCGCTGGGCCCAGAGCTGGGGCGAGCGCGAGCAACGGGAGCACGCGCGGGCCGTTCGCCGATCGGCCGCCGGGAAGCCGGCTCCGGGACGGCTGTCGTCGAACGCTCCTCACCGACGGCCGTAGTCGAACGCTCCTCAGAGGTGGTCATCGTCAGCTCCTCACCCTCAGCAGAGGCGTCGGCGGCGGCCGACCGCCGGCGAGTACGACGGCGAGGCGCAGGGGCCTCCGGCGGAACCTCAGCCTCGCAGTAGGGGCAGATCGTCCAAGCGCGATCCAGCGGCTTGGAGCAGCTGACGCAGCGCTCCTTGAGCTTGCGCAGACAGCTGGGGCAGCGGACGAAGTCACGCTCGATCGGATAGTCGCAGTGCGGGCAGAGCGAGCGCTCGATCCCATTGAGGCGCGCTTCGGCGGCCTGGATCTCCAGTTCGCGCTCCTGCACGTCCTCCAGGTACTCGGGGGGGCGCAGGATGATGTACACGAGCGTGCCCACGAACGGGAAGAACGAGGCGGCCGTGGCGCAGCCGATCAGCATTGGATCGGCGATCCGCCGCCGCGCGTCGGCGTAGGTCCAGTAGATCAGCGAGAGATAGATGACCGCCCCGACCACGATCAGGAGGTCAATCGCGGTGGTGAAGGCGTTGCTTTCGATTCCGAAGTATGCGAGCGGCAGCATCGATCCCTCGTGCTCAGTTTCCCGGCTGGGTCATGGGGCTGCCGAGTTTAGACAGTCTGACGGAAGAAGCCTGCATTTGCGCGCAAAATGTCATCCAAGCAGCAGCCGGCCGACGAGGTAGCCGGCTGCGAAGAACAGCAGGATCACGAGCGCCACGATCAGCGCCACGGCGCCAACCATCGCGAGCACCGACGGGCCGTCGTCGTTCATGCGCGCTCCTGTGCGGCCTCGGCCGCGTCGGCGTCAAGGGAGCCCGCCCGGTTCTCGGCAAGTTGCGCCAACAGATCGCCCACCAGGTAGACCGAGCCGGTCGCCAGCACCGCCGTCTGGCGTGGTTGCGCGAGCGCCCACTCCCGCGCCTGCGCCAGCGCCTGGCGCGGGTGGGGCTGGCAGGCGGTCTGCTCGAAGCCCTGCTGGCGGGCGAGCGACTGCAGCGCGGCGGGGGAGAGCGCGCGGCTGCTGGGCGGGGCGGTGAACCATGCCCGCTCGCACAGTGCCAGCAGCGCCGCCAGCATGCTGGCGGCGTCCTTGTCCTCCAGTACACCCATGACGAGCGCCAGCCGACGGCCCGCAAGCAGCTGCGGCAACGACTCCACCAGGGCTCGCGCCGCGTCGGGGTTGTGCGCCCCGTCGAGCACCGTCAGCGGCGAGTCGGACACCACCTGCAGGCGTCCCGGCACGTCCGCCGCGAGCGCCGCCTCGCGCACCGCCGCCTCGCGCACGGCGATCCCCGCATCCGCAAGATAGGCCTCCGCGGCGACTCTGGCGAGGGCGAAGTTGCGTCGCTGGAAGATCGGCGCGGGCACAGCCGCGGGGAGATCCCGCGAAGACGCCTGCACGATACGCGCGCGCCGCTCCCCCGCGACGGCATGGGCGACGGCAAGCGCCTCGGGGTGCAGGCCGGCGCCGAGCGCGAGCGTCGCGCCGGGGTGCAGCACCGCGAGCTTCTCGGTGGCGATGTCGCGTACCGTCGGCCCCAGCCAGCGTGTGTGCTCGAGGCCGACGTTGGTGAGCACCGTCACCTGCGACTCCACCACCGCGGTGGCGTCGTAGCGGCCGCCGAGGCCGGCCTCCACCACCGCGACCTCGACGTCGCGCTCGGCCAGCGCCCAGAAGGCGGCGGCAGTGAGCAGCTCAAACTGGGTGACGTGGTCGTCCTCGGCGAGCGTGCGGTTGACCCGCTCCGCCGCCCACGCCGCGCGCGCGACGGCCGCCGCGAACGCGGAGCCGGAGATGTCGCGCTCGGCCACCTGCACGCGTTCTGAGTAGGAGATCAGGTGCGGGGATAAGTAGACGCCGGTGCGCAGCCCGTGGCGCTGGAGGATCGCCGCGATCATGCGCGTGGTGGATGTCTTGCCGTTGGTGCCCACCACGTGCACCGGGCGAAAGCGCCGCTGCGGGGAGCCCAGCACGGTCATCATGCGCCGCATCCGGTCCAGCCCGAAGCGCATGCCGAACAGCTCCAGCGAGCGCAGGTGACGCTCGGCGCGCTCGCCGCTCCAGGGCTGGCTCACAGGGACCCCAATTCCTCGCGCAGGCGAGCCAGCTTGGCGCGCTCGCCCTCGACCACCTCCGCCGGGGCACGCTGCACGAAGCCGGCGTTGGCGAGCTTGCCTTCGACGCGGGCGATCTCACCGTCGAGCTTGGCTCGCGCGGCTGCGCGCCGGCGCTCGGTGGCGGCCAGGTCGAGCCCCTCCGCTGAGAGCACCTCGATGGTGCCGCAGGGCACCGAGATTGAGGCCACCGCCGGCACACCGGAGCCGCCGGCGCCGTCACTGTCCCCGAGGTCGAGCCGGGCGAGGTTGGCGAGGATCGCGGCGGTGGACTCGTACCCGTTGGCGTCGATGCGCGCGCGCACGAGCGCCCCCGGGGCGGCGTTCACGGAGTCGCGCCAGCCGCGCACGAGCGTGACGGCCTCGACAAGGCGCTCCAGCTCGATCTCGACGTCGCGGTCGATCAGCGAAGCGTCGGCCCGCGGATAGGGAGCGCCGGCCAGTAGGGCTCCCGTGCCGTCCAGATACGACCACAGCTCCTCGGTGACGAACGGGATCACTGGGTGTGCGAGCGCCACCGTGGTGCGCAGCACGTACAGCAGCGTCGCGGCGAGCGCCGCGCGATCCTCGCCGCCGCCCTGCGCCGCCGCACCGCCGGTGGCCAATCGCGGCTTGACGATCTCCAGGTACCAGTCGCACAGCTCGGCGTACACGAAGTCGTAGAGTCCCAGGGCGGCGTGGGAGAAGTCGTAGTCCTCGATCCGCGCGGCGGTGTCGGCGACGATCTCCTGCAGGCGCGAGAGAATCCAGCGGTCCTCGATTGATCGGAGCCCCGCCCGCCCCGGCGGCGCCGGCTCGATCCCGCCGAGCTGCACGGGGTGGGTGGGATCCTGATCCATGCCGGCGATCCGCAGCAGCACGAAGCGCGTGGCGTTGAACAGCTTGTTGGCGAGCGCCTGCCCCTGGCGCACCTTCTCGGCGGAGTAGCGCACGTCCTGCGAGGAGGACATGGCCAGCAGCCCGAAGCGCACGGCGTCGGCGCCGTGGCGGTCGATCTCATCGAGCGGGTCGATGCCGGTGCCGAGCGACTTCGACATGCGCCGCCCGTCGGGCGCCTGGATGACGGAGTGGATGTAGACGTCGGCGAACGGCACCTCACCGGTGAAGCGCAAGCCCATCATGATCATGCGCGCCACCCATAGGAAGAGGATGTCGCGCGCGGTGGAGAGCACCGCGGTCGGGTAGAAGGCGCGCAGCTGCGGGGTCTGCTCGGGCCAGCCCAGCGTGGCGAACGGCCACAGCGCCGAGGAGAACCAGGTGTCGAGCACGTCCTCCTCCTGGCGCAGCTCCCCGCCGCACGCTTCGCAGTGCGCGGGGGCAACGGCGGCGACGTGCAGGTGCTCGCAGGTGGCGCAGTAGTACACCGGCAGCCGGTGCCCCCACCACAGCTGCCGGGAGATGCACCACGGGCGGATGTTCGCCATCCAGTCGAGGTACACGCGGCGGTGGTTGTCGGGCACGATCCGCACGCGGCCGTCGCGCACGGCGTCGATGGCGGGCGCGGCGAGCTCGTCCATGCGCATGAACCACTGCAGGGAGATCAGCGGCTCGATCCGTTCTCCGGAGCGGTGCGAGTAGGGGACTTCGTGCTCGTAGGACTCCTCCCCCACGATCCGGCCTTCCTCGCGCAACGCCTCGACCACCGCCGCGCGGGCCTCCATCACGGTGAGCCCGGCGAAGCGCTCGCCGGCCTCGGCTGACATGCGCCCGTCCCCGGCGATCACCGACACCTGGTCGAGCTCGTGGCGGCGACCGATCTCAAAATCGTTGGGGTCGTGGGCGGGGGTGACCTTCAGCTGGCCGGTGCCGAACTCCATCCGCACGTACTCGTCGGCGATCACCGGCAGGTGGCGCCCCACGAGCGGCAGGATCGCGGTGCGCCCGGCCAGATCCCGGTAGCGCTCGTCCTCGGGGTGTACGGCCACGGCGGTGTCGCCCAGCATCGTCTCGGGGCGCACGGTGGCGATCGTCACGCTACCGCCGCCCTCCAGGTCGTAACGGATCGAGTAGAGCGTGTCGCACTCGCGGCGCTCCTCGACCTCCAGGTCGGAGATCGCCGAGCGCGAACCGGGGTCCCAGTTGACGATGTAGCGGTCGCGGTAGATGAGGCCCTGCTGGTAGAGCGCCACGAACACCTCCACCACCGCGCGGTGGTAGGCCTCGTCGAGCGTGAAGCGCTCTTCGGAGTAGTCGCAGGAGGCGCCGAGGCGCTTGAACTGCTCAACGATGGTGTGCCCGTAGTGCTCGCGCCACTCCCACACGCGGCGCACAAACTCCTCGCGCCCGAGCTCCTGGCGAGAGGTGCCCTCCGCGCGCAGCGCCTTCTCGACCTGCGCCTGCGTGGCGATACCGGCGTGATCGGTGCCGAGAATCCACTTCGTGCGCCGGGTGGGCGGGCCACTCATCCGGTGGTAGCGGATCAGGACGTCCTGGATTGAGCCGTTGAGCGCGTGGCCCATGTGCAGCGAACCGGTGACGTTGGGCGGGGGGATGGCGATCGAGTAGTTCTCGCCCGCCTCGCCCTCGGGGATGGGGTGAAACAGCCCGCTCTCCAGCCAGCGCTCGGCGATCCGCGGCTCCACCTCCGCTGGCTCGAAGCGGGTTCGACTCTCCAGATCGTTGGAGCGCTCGCTCATGGGAGGGTGAGTGTACGCGGGACAGTGCATTCACCTTGGATAGCGCTGTCCAGTCGGTGCATGCACCGACTGACGGGGCAGTGCATGCACTGCCCCGGGACAGGCCGCATGCGGCCTGTCCCCCACCGGCGCATGCGCCGGTGGGCTGGCCAGCACATGTGCTGGCCAGAACAAAAGCTCTCAGTTGGCGATTCCGCCAAGGTAGGCGTAGGGGTGCAGCAGCTGCCAGTACTCCAGGCCGTTGCCCTCGGCGGTGATCTCGCTGCCCGCGGGCGCCTCGGTGCGCAGGCGCTTGGCGAGCGCGGCGGCGTCGTCCTCGTCGTTGGCGCTGACCAACAGGTGGCGCCACAGTTGCTTGGTGGGGATCCCCTCGCCGCGTAGGCGCTCGGCGAAGGAGCGCGCGTCATGATGGGAGGGCAGCGTGATGCGCACCTCCCACTCGGGGTGGGCGGCCTGGAGTGACTCGTCGGTCTCGAGCTCCTCCAGGCGAGCGTGCTCGGCGGCGCGATCGGCCTCGGTGGCGGGCAGCGGCGCCGCGGCGTCCTCCCAGCGCTCCTCCAGCGGATGCCAGCGCGTGACGCTCACCTCCCCGGTGATCGCGTGCTGGGCCATCGCCTGCGCCACCATCTCGCGCGCGTGCTCCGCGGCGTCGCTGGAGTCGGCGTACAGGAAGACGTGGTCGCCCTCGTGCGTGATCGCCAGCCGCGGCAACTCGTGGCGGGCATCGTCGGCGACTTGGACGGTCTTCAGCGCATCGACCACCTTGCCGGGCGCCTGCGCGTGGACCTGGACGCGGAACTCGTCGTGCACTGGCCCTACGCCGACTCTTCGCGCAGACGCCGCGTGCGCGGTTTGGCCGCGGCCGCGGGCGCCTGCTCGGGGGCGGCCTCGGTGACCAGCGTCGGGGGGCGGCCCTGCTCGACGGTCTCGCGCGTGACCACGCACTTCTTGACGTCGCGCCGGGAGGGCAGCTCGAACTGGACCTCCAGCAAAATCTCCTCGATGATCGAGCGCAGCCCGCGCGCGCCGGTGTTGCGCTCCAGCGCCCGCTCGGCGACCGCCTTCAAAGAGTCCTCGGCAAACACCAGCTCGATGCCGTCGAAGGAGAAGAAGCGCTGGAACTGCTTCACCAGCGCGTTGCGCGGCTCGACGAGGATCGAGACGAGATCCTCCCGCGAGAGCTGGTGCACGGCGCTCATCACCGGCAGGCGGCCGATGAACTCGGGGATCAGCCCGTACTCGATCAGGTCCTCGGGCAGGCACTTCTCGAACACCTCGCCGGTGTCGCGGTCGGTGGGGGCGTCGATCACCGAGCCGAAGCCCACGCCCTTGTGCCCGATGCGCTTCTCGATCACCTTGTCGAGGTTGGCAAACGCGCCGCCGCACACGAACAGCACGTTGGTGGTGTCGATCGTGAGGAACTCCTGGTGGGGATGCTTGCGCCCGCCCTGCGGCGGCACCGAGGCAGCGGTGCCCTCGAGGATCTTCAGCAACGCCTGCTGGACGCCCTCGCCGGAGACATCGCGCGTGATCGACGGGTTGTCGGCCTTGCGCGCGATCTTGTCGACCTCGTCGATGTAGATGATCCCGGTCTCGGCCTTCTTGACGTCGTAGTCGGCGGCCTGGATCAGCTTCAGCAAAATGTTCTCCACATCCTCGCCCACATACCCGGCCTCGGTGAGCGCGGTGGCGTCGGCGATCGCAAACGGCACGTTGAGGATCCGCGCCAGCGTCTGCGCCAGCAGCGTCTTGCCGCAGCCGGTCGGGCCGAGCAGCAAGATGTTGGACTTCTGCAGCTCCACGTCGGAGTCGCCGCTCTGCATCATCTGCACGCGCTTGTAGTGGTTGTAGACCGCGACCGACAGCGTGCGCTTGGAGGTCTCCTGGCCGATCACATACTCGTCGAGCACCTCGTAGATCTCCCGCGGGGTGGGGAGTTTCTCGAGGTCGAACATCGGCGTGGGCGCCAGCTCCTCGTCGATGATCTCGTTGCAAAGGTCGATGCACTCGTCGCAGATGTACACGCCGGGGCCGGCGATCAGCTTCTTGACCTGCCGCTGAGACTTGCCGCAGAAGCTGCAGAGGAGTTGCTCGTTGGAGTCGGTGGGGCGGGCCATTGCGATCTTTCTTCCCGGGCGGCCGCGTGCTCGAACCTAGTGCTCGGAGATGACGCGGTCGATTATTCCGTACTCCTTGGCCTCCTCGGAGCTCATGAAGTAGTCGCGCTCGGTGTCGTTGCGCACCTGATCGAGCTCTTTGCCGGTGTGCTTGGCGATGATCTCATCGAGGCGGTGGCGCACGTCGATGATCTCTTTGGCGTGGATCTCGATGTCGGTGGCCTGACCCTGGAAGCTGGAGGAGACCTGGTGGATCAGGATCTTGGCGTTGGGCAGCGCCATGCGCTTGCCCTTGGCGCCGCCCGCCAGCAGCAGCGCGCCCATCGACATCGCAATTCCCACGCAGATCGTCTGCACGTCGGGCTTGATGAACTGCATCGTGTCGTAGATCGCGAGGCCTGCGTACACGGAGCCGCCGGGCGAGTTGATGTACACCGACACGTCCTTCTCCGGGTCCTCCGACTCCAGATGCAGCAGCTGGGCGACCACCAGATTGGCGATCTGGTCGTCCACGGGGGTGCCCAGGAAGATGATCCGCTCGTTGAGCAGGCGGCTGTAGATGTCGAAAGCGCGCTCCCCTCGGGAGGTCTGCTCGACGACCATTGGCACTAGTGGGCTCATCGTCCTCGCTTCATTTCGCTTTGCCTGCGGGATTCCTCCACCGGCAACGTCGATATCCACGGTACCCGCTCCGGCCACCTGGACATCCTTCTATGAAGGCTAGCGGGCCGGCGCGGCCGCGCGACGGTGAAGGCTACCGATCCGGTGTCCACAGTCCCCCCACCTCCTGCCCCTGCTCGAGCGCGTGCTCCTGGGCCTCAACCACCTGCTCCTCGCGGGCGCGCTCGGAGCGCTCCTTCTCGGGCGTCCACAGCTGCTCGCGCGCGCGAGCCTGCTCCAGCGCGATCGGGACGGCAGTGGAGGCGATCAGCTCGATCGCCTGGCGCGCGGCTAGGTCCTCGCGGATCTCCTCCAGGCGCCCGGCGTCGCGCAGGCGCTCCAGCACCTGCTCGACTGGCAGCTGCTCACGCTCGGCGGCGGGGCGCAACGCCTCCAGCAACTGCTCCTCGCTCGGCTCGATCCCCTCCGCCTCCACGATCGCGGTGAGCACCGCCTCGCGGCGCAGCGCGCGCTCGGCGGCGGGCGCGTTCTCCGCGAGGATCTCCTGCTCGTCGCGACCGGTGGCCGTTTGGGAAACGGCCAGCAGGTATGCCTCGCGCGTGATCCCACGATGAGAGAGCGTGTGTAGAACCCGCTCCCACATCTCCCGTCCCCGAGCCTCGATCAGCGCTCCCGGCACCTGCACCTGCGCGTGCTCCACGGCGGCGTCGAGCGCCGCCGCACGGAACTCCTCCTCGATGCGCCGCTCCTCGGCCTCCAGCAGGCGCGCGCGGATGTCCTCGCGTAGATCCGCGAGCGTGTCGAAGCCGCTGTCGATCGCCAGATCGTCGTCAACCTCGGGGAGCTGCCTGCGCTTTACCTCCTTTACGGTCACCTCGAAGGAAACGTCGCGGCCGGCCAGATCCTCGCGCTCATAATCGACGGGGAAGGTGAGCGCGAGCGTGCGGCTCTCGCCGGCCGACGCGCCTGCCAGCTCCCGTTCGAAGCCCTCGATCAGGTTGCCCGACCCCAGCTCCACCAGCTGGTCGCGCCCTTCGCCGCCCGAGAACGGCTCCGTCTCGCCCGACTCCGCCACGAGTGCTCCGGCGTAGTCGATCACGACGAAGTCGCCCTCGGCCGCGGGCCGCTGCACCGTCTCCAGGCGCGCCAGACGCTCGCGCAGCCCATCCAGCTCGCGCTGCAACCGCTCCTCCTCGACCGCGGGCTCGGCGCGGCCTACCTCCAGTCCCCGGTACTCCCCGAGGGTGGCGCGCGGGAGTACGCCGATCTCGAAGGAGAACTCGAGGGTCTCCCCGCGCGGGGGCAGCTCGCCGAGATCCACGTCGGGGTCGCCGACGGGGACGATCCCCGTGTCCCCGAGAGCGTCCACATACCAGCTGGAGAGCGTGTCGCGCACGGCTTCCTCGAGCACGGCCTCGCGCCCGACGCGCTGGATCACCAACGGCGCGGGCACCTTGCCACGGCGGAAGCCGGGAAGCTTCAGCTTGCGCCCCAGTTCGCGCGCCTTCTCCTCGACCCGCCGTTCGAGCTCGTCGGGCCCAACTCGCACCTGCACGCGCACGCGCGATTCGGGCAGCTCGGTGATGGTCGTCGTGAGAGCGCTGGGCATGGCGGCGGCGTTCGCCCCCGGGTGCCAGCGGGCGAACGTGCCCGGCACGATACCGTGCCGCTCGATGCGAGCGCTGCGGCGGGTGGAGCGATGGTGGTGGACCGGGCCGATCGGCCACCTGGTGGGCGTCGGCGTGGACTTCATGCAGGCGCTGGCGCGCTATATGCGCCTGCGCTGGAGCACTCGACGGCGGCGGACTCACAGGGGGCGGACCCGCTGACGGTGGAGCCGCCGGCGAGCTGGCCCACCACCGACTTCGCCGGCGGTGCCGCCGGTCGGTCGGCGAACGCGGCGGGCCAGGTGGCGGTGATTGGACGGGGGCGGCCGATGCCGTAGCCCTGCGCGTAGTGGACGCCGTAGCTGTGCACCAGCTCGCGGGTGGCGTCGTCGGTGACGAACTCCGCGACGGTTTCGGTGCCGAGGTCGCGGGCGACGCGAGCGATCGCCTTGACCATGATTTGGTCGCGTTCGCAGTGCACCAGACCACGGATGAACTCGCCGTCGATCTTGAGCGTGTCGAAGGGAATGTGTTTGAGGTAGAAGAACGAGCCGAAACCCGCGCCAAAGTCGTCCAGCGCGAAGCCGCAGCCGAGCTGGCCGAGGCGCTGGGCGAACCGCTGCGCGAGCTCGATGTCCTCGATCGCGGCGGTCTCGGTGATCTCGAAGATCAGACAGGCGGGGTCGATCTCGGCGAGCGCCAGCTCGCGTTCGATCAGGGCGGGCAGCTCGGGATCGGTGACGGAGGCGCCGGAGATGTTGACATCCAGCTGCAGGCGTTGGCCGCGGCGCGCCTGGCGGGCGATCAGGTCGATCGCGCCGCGGATCACCCAGGCGTCGATCGCCTGCACCAGCCCAGCCTGCTCGGCGGTCGGGAGGAACGACATCGGGGCGATGTGCTCGCCGTCCTCGGCCACCATCCGCAGCAGGATCTCGTGGCGCGCCACCGCACCGCTGCAGAGCTCCAGCAGCGGCTGCTCGTAGAGCACGAAGCGGTCGTGCTCCAGCGCGGCGCGGATGCGCTGCACCCAACCCAGAGCATCGTCGCTGTGACGTGGTGATGCCGACATGGGATCTCGAAGGGCATCATCGGTTCCAGGTGGCATTGTCTTGAATCGAGCGATTGGAGATATTTATATCGCCCACGTTTCAGGACAAGCCACGCGGCGCGAACAGCGCGACCGCGCCGATGGACACATCATTCGCCACAGCAGGCCGGTGGCCCTCCTCGTTGCAACCCGCCTTGCCGGCAGGGCCGCGGAGAAGGGCCACCTCGGTGCTATCGGAAGCGCCAGCCTGCCTTGCCGGCGTTGGGCGGCGCGCTCTACGCGCCTACCGACGCGGCCACCCCGAAGGACAGCGTCACACCGCGGGGTACCACCAGCAGCGCGCCGGCGTCATCCTCGGCGAGGTTGAGCGCGGCGGCGCTGAGCGCCACCTGGCCGTGGCCGGCCTCGGGACGGGAGCCGAGCACGAGCAGGTCGGCGTCGTGGCCTCTGGCGGCGGGAGCCACGCTCGCTCCGAGCGCCTGCGCAAGGCCCTGCGCGGTGGCCTGAGCGCTGGGATCGGTGGGATCCTCGGTGACGGCAATCCGCCGCACCGGCTCGCCCTCGATGCCGGCGAGGCCGGCGGAGGCGATCGCGATCGCGAAACGTCCGCCGTCCAGCAGGCGCTGAGCGGAGTTACCGACGCTCACATGCCGCGGCGCGGTGTGGGAGTCCGAGCAGAACACGATCGCGTCCGCGCCCTCGCGCTCGGCCAGCGCGCGCAGCCCCTCGGGGGTGGAGCGGTCGGCGACCACGTGGCAGGCGGCGTCGGGGATCCCGAGCAGCTCGACGCCGCGCGCCAGCAGCGCCTCGGCCTCCTGCTCGGCGAGCTCCTCGCGCTCGGGCTCGGGCTCCTGGGTGTGACGCACGTACGCGAGTGCAACCTGTGCGCCCGCGCGCGCGAAAACGCGTCCGAGGGCGATGGCGTCGTCCTCGTTGTTGGTGCCGTCGTAAGAGACGATGATTTTGGTGGTGGACATGGCAATGCTCCTCTGGTGGTTGCGGGTGGTGGGAAGTTGTTGGATCGATGTGGACGGCTGAGCCTTCATTTCGCTCTCAGCGTGACACCTTCCTGCCATCAGCACCAGTGATTGTTGTGATAGATGCGATAAGCTGTGCTTATGCTTAACGTCGGCCGTCTGCGAGTCCTCCGGGAGGTGGCCCAGCACGGGTCGTTCTCGGCTGCGGCGCAGTCGCTCTCCTACACCCAGTCGGCGGTGTCTCAGCAGATCGCGGCGCTGGAGGCGCAGACCGGCCTGACGCTGCTGGAACGCCTGCCCCGCGGGGTGCGCCTGACCGGCGCCGGGCGCACGCTGGTCGAGCACACCGACGGGATCCTCGCCCGTCTGGAGGCCGCCGAGGAGGAGCTGGCGGCGCTGGCGGGTCTGCGTGGAGGGCAGCTGCGGATGGCGTCGTTTCCGAGCGCCGGCGCCACGCTGATGCCGGTGGCGATCGCCGCGTTCCGCGCCGCCTACCCCGAGGTGGAGCTGACGCTCGCCGAGGGCGAGCCACAGGAGATCGCCCCGCGCCTGCGCGCGGGGGAGTTCGACCTGGCGCTGCTGTTTGAGTTCGAGCGGACCCACAGCGAGGGTTTCAAGCGGGTGGAGTTGCTGGAGGACCCCCTGTACCTCGCGCTCCCCCGCGGCCACCGGCTGGCCGGCAAGCGTGCGCTGCGCCTGGAGGAACTGCGGGGCGAGGCGTGGGTGCAGACATCCCAGACCAGCCCCTGCGCGCGCCACGTGGTGCGCTGCTGCCACGCGGCGGGGTTCGAGCCGAACGTGGCGTTTGAGAGCGACGACTACCAGACCGTGCAGGGGCTGGTGGCGGCCGGGGTTGGGGTGGCGCTGATCCCCGAGCTGGCGCTGTTTGACCCCCACCGCGATGACATCGTGGTCAGAGCCCTCTCCCCCCACCCGCCCGTACGAGGCGTGATCGCGGCGCTGCCGGGGCAGGTTGGCTCGCGGACGCGAATGATCCCCGCCGCCTCGGCGATGCTGCGAATCCTCGAAGAGGCCGCCGCCGCGCGCGGGCCGCTACAAGCCGCGCGCGCGGCGGCGTGAGGAGAGCTTCAATGGAGGCGTAGGCCAAGCACGTACTGCTGCAGCACCAGCCCACCAAGCACCTTGTAGCCAAGGTCGGTTGGGTGGATGTCCACGAGCGGCGTGCACATGTTGGTGAGCAGGCAGATCGTCGGCGCTTCAAGCGCCCCCGGCGGATTGAAGAAAGGCAGCGGGTCGGCAAAGCGGGCCCCCACCGCGGCCGCCACTTTGGCCTCGACTTCGTTCAGAGCGGCAGTGAGCCCGTTGCCGCCGGCGAGTGTTTCCCCGAAGGGGTTGTAAAGGCCGAGCACGATGATCTGCGCGTGCGGTGCGGCGGCGCGCAGCTCACCGAGGATCAGGCCAAGGTTGGCGCCGATTTTGGCGAACACGGCAGGCGCGCCGGCGGCGATGCAGGCCGCTTCCAGTTTGCAGGTGCCCTCGATCAGCCCCAACGCGTCGTTGGCGCCGATGTCGATCGTGATTGGGTTGACGCTCCCCGGGTGCGCCGCCAGGTAGGCGAGCGCGTCGGAGAGCTGCGAGGAGGAGGATCCGCCGGCGTAGGGGTGGTGGAGCGGAAATTTGAGCTGGTAGGCGCAGGGGCCGTTGATGAGCGATGCCGTGGTCTCCCCGGGACAGCCGTCGTTGACGATCCGCAGGCTGTGGTCGAACACTTTGAGCACGTCGGCGAAGTCGTTGACGTAGCCGGTTTCAAAGGCGGCGGGGTTCTCCGCGGGGAGGTTTTCGTTGAACCTCGCCGCCGAGTAGCCAAACGCCAGCGAGTCGCCCAAAGCCAGGTAGGAGGTGGGCGCCGGCGGCCTGAAGCTCGGACGCGGCGGCCCCACAGGCCCACGCGCCCCCGCGGAGCCGGCGAGCAGCGCGGCGGCGGCCAGCACAGCGCAGAGGGCGCCCAGCAGCGCCACCTGGCGCCGGCCGAGCCGAAGAGGGTGGGAACGGAACCTGACAGCCATCGCATGCCTCCTCGAGCGCGGGTTGATCCACCGCGAGCAGACACCGGGCAGTCGGTCGTTAGTTCATTCTGCTGCGGCCAACCGCCGCGATCCGCCCGTTATGTCAACTCAACGTAGCTCGCCTGTCGTTTCTTGTCAACCGAGAGAACGCAGACTCAGATCACGCTTGACGCCGCTGTTCACAGGCGGGTGAAGCAACGCCGGTCCCCTGATGGCGGCGGCCGGGCTCGGTGAATATGGTCCTCCCGGTGCAGCCAAGCTCAACCAGCACCGACCATCTCAAGGCTGGGCAGCTGGGCACGGTCGACGTGACGGCCTCCACGGTCGCAAACATCGGGCCGGGGATCGACTTCTACTTCGCTTTCGGCGTAATCGCTGTCACCGCTGGCGTCGCCGCGCCGCTGACGATTCTCGCGGGAGCTCTGGCCGTCGCCCTGCTTGCGTTCATCGTGGCCGAATTCACCAAGGCGGAGCCCTCGGCGGGAAGCTTCATCACCTATGTCGAGACCTCGCTGGGAGCGAGGGCCGGCGTCGTCGCGGCGCTGCTGGTCGCCGTGGGCTTCACGGTGGCGATCGCGGGGGTGTTCACGATGTCCGGCGGCATGGTGGCGCTGACCCTCGGCCACTACACATCGTGGCAGCCGCCCTGGGAGCCGCTGAGCCTCGTCCTGACGGCCGGCGCGATCTGGCTGACGGCGCGTGGAGTCCGTCTCTCAACCTCCGCGGTGGGCATCGCCGTCGTTGCGCAGGTGGCGGTCATGCTCGTGGTCTGCGCGGTCACGCTCGTCGACCGCTGGTCCCAGCTCTCGGGGATACCGTTCTCATGGGCTCATCTCCCGGGTGGACTGGCCGGCCTGTCAGCGGGCTTCCCGCTTGCTCTGTACATGTTCATCGGCTGGGAAAACGGCCCGGCGCTGGCCGAGGAGTGCCGCGATCCGCGACGGACCATCCCGAGAGCTCTCTTCGTGTCGATCGCGATCGGCGCCGCCCTGTTCGTCCTGTTCGCATATGCCACCGTCACAGGCTTTGGCTACGACGTCTCCTCGATCGGCCGCTCGTCAGTCCCGTTCCTGGCCGTCGCCGACCGCTACCTCGGCGGGGCGGCCCTTCTGGCCTGGCTCGCTGGGATCGTCTCCGTGCTCGCCACGCTCATCGCCGGCGTGAACTCCCAAGCCCGCATGCTCTTCGACGGCGGCCGCTCCGGGCTGCTTCCGGCACGGCTCGGTCACCTCCATCAGCCCGCGCAGACGCCGGTGAACGCTCTGCTGGTCATGGCATGCGGAGGGCTCGGGATCATCGCGGTGTGGTGGGCGGCGCACCTGGTGGGGGCGGACACCGGATCGACAAACCCCGTCGGCCTGTATGCGGAGTGCTCGACGATGGGCACCATCGTGATCCTGTTCGTCTACCTCCTGACCACACTCGCCCTCCCGATCTTCATGTGGCGCCGCCACCGGCAGTCGTTCTCGGGTCTCCGACACCTCGCCATCCCAGTGATGGGAGCCCTGACGCTCGTCCTCCCGTTCGTCGAGCTGTGCAAGCCCGGGCAGCCCGCGCCCTACAGCGCATTCCCCTACATCGCGCTCGCCATCGTGGCGACGGCAGCCGTGGCGGCCTTCGTCGTCGTGCGGCGACACCCAACCACGGGCTCCGGCGAGGGCACAACATTCGCCGAGTCGTGACGGCTCGGGCGCCGACCTGCCAGCCGGGTCGCCGGCGGCGGGTCGTGGAGGGCCGAGACGGACATGAAGCGCAAATCTATCTCGGTGTTGCTTCGCGGCCTGGAATGAAGCGGGGGACCGAGGAATCGAACCTCGAGCAAGGGTTTTGGAGACCACTCTGCAAACCCCAGTATCTGGCTCAACCAGGCCAAAGGCCGTCTCCTTAGTTGCACTTTTCGTTGCACTTTCTGGCACCGGGAACGCCGCCTCGCCTCAGCGGCAATCACACCCGCGTGCCGGCGGAGCCTGATCCGTTAGCCCGCGGAGCGACGGCGCATCCGCAGTAGGCCGGCGCTATCGCCGGAGACCTCTACAACCAAGGCGTGTCCGCGACTCGCTTCCCCATGCCTGATCGTGCCGATGGGATGAGGATGGATCTGCTTCCCGACGGATACCCCTGAGGCGAATCCGTCGGGCGCCGGGGACCTGACGCTCACGTAGGGAGGTATCTAACGGCGCGACGCCTAGAGTTCGTATTAGACGCGCGGTAGAATCCGGCCATGTCCTCAGTCGATCATTGGGCTGGTGTCGCCCCGGAGGGGCGGTGGGCGACGGAGATCATGGACGAGCTTCTCGCCAATACGACGCGTACGTCTGAGCAGCTGCTCGATCGTGCTCGCGAGCTGCGCGCGAAGGCTGCGGCAACTGACATCGAGGGCTATCGCGCCGGCGCCCTGAGGCTCGCGGCGCGATTCGAGCAGGTTGCGGCCGAGCGCGTCACGAGTTCCTGAGCGTCAGCGTTCCTCTGCTGTCAAGGCTTTGAGCTGCGCGGCGATTGCGGTCTCCCGGTCGAGCAGCGCTCGCAATACGGGCTCGGCGTGGGCAAGCTCGGTCTCAAGCTCGAATGCCGTGTTCTCGGCCGCGTCTGGATCCAGCAGCGACTGCTCGAGCCACTGGTTGGCGAGTCGCCGGACCGCCGCGCTCGCGGTAGGGGCGCTGTGCAGCACGATGCGAGCCGACTCGGCAAGCAAGCTCTGAGTAGTGAGCGTCGCCCGATCGGCCTGCGCCAGATCGGAGTATAGGTCATAGATCGTCTCGTGGGCAACGAACGTAGCTTCGAGCAGCAAGTTCAGCCGCCGCAGCGCCTCGGGAATCTCGCTCACGACGGGTCCGATCCAGATTCGGCGCGGGAGCTCGCATCGCAGGACATGCGCCGCATCATCGCAATCGCGGCGGTGACGACGTTGATGGGAGGTCGGTCGCAGCGCATTTCTCTGCCAGTTGCGAGAACGGCGGTGGCTCGGGGACCCTGCGCCGACGCACCGACGACCGGCCCCGGGCAACCCCGCAAGCTCTACGAACTCCACCCCCAACCGCCCCGATTGGGCATGGCCGCGCCGGGGCCAGTGCAAGCCGCCGCTCCGACCGATGACGAGCCTCCGCGAAACCGCCGATCGGCGCGTGTTCGCGTCCGTCACCGCGCCGAAAAACCTCGTGCGCCTCTACGTGCCCTCCCACGAACTCGCGGGCCTACTCGGCAAGCACCGCCCCGAGGCCAAGATCGTCGCTTCCGCTTCGCCCGGGCGCGAGCGAGCACGAGTTGGTGCCAGGACAGCGTGCTCGGAGCTCGTCCGATGCAGGCGCGAGCGCAGTTCTTGGTGGGACGCATGCTTGGTTCAGCATTGCGGTTGCGCGAAAGCCGGCATTCGCAGGTTGGCGTCGATGACTGGGGTGAGGTCGCGAGTGGACTATTCCAACCTTGCGGCGAGTGGAGGGTGCGTTGAGGAATGCGGAGCAGCTTTTAGATCCCGCCGAGAGAACTCATTAGTGCTACTATGATCAGCACCATGCTAGATGCCAAGATCGACCGGTCGGACCCAACGCTCCTGCACGATCAGGTCGCCGCTGAGATACGCCGCTCGATCGCGGACGGTGAGGCCAAGCGAGGCGAACGCCTGCCGCCAGCCAAAGACATCGCAGCCGTGCTGCAGGTCAACACAAACACCGTTCTGCGCGCGCTGCGCATCCTTCGCGACGAAGGCCTCTTGGAGTTTCGCCGCGGGCACGGCATCCGAGTCGCCGGGACACCAGAACGCGGTGTCGTGACAGCCCGTGCACGCGAGCTGGTTGCCTTCGCACGCGACCAGGGCTATAGGCGCGAAGAGCTGATCGCAATCATTCTGGGCGTACGCTGACAATGTCGCCGGCAGCGACCCGCGACGCCCCCCGTCCCCTAACGTCACCAGCGCACACGCCTGGACCCGACCAGGGCGTGATCGAAGAGGCCCGACGACGCCAGCGCCACCGCCGGACGAGGCGACTTGGCGGCGCTCTCGCTACGGTCGTAGCGATTGGCGTCCTCCTCTGGGGGTTGCTGGCCGGGGGCGGCGCCGGCGGCGGTCGCCGCAGCTCCCGCGACCCATCGAGCGGCTCAACGCCCAGCTACGGTGTCGGCGCTGGCATCACGGTCAGCTATCCCCGCGGCTGGCACCTCCTCACAGCGCCAATCACCTCCCTGGCTTACCCCTACGATCGCCTACTCCTCACCTCCTACCCCGCTGTCCGAGGCGGCGAATGTGGACCCACCCGCGCCGAGAACGCCCTGCCAGCCAGCGGCGCCCTGATCTTCCTCTTCGAATACACGACGGCCGCAGGCGGCGTCTTCGGGCAACCCAAAGGCATGTCCTTTCCACCCCAAAGCGGCGGTATCGCGCTCCACCGAAGCGACCTCGCTAACTACGAGTGCTCGACCGTGCCCACCTATCTGATCCGCTTCAGAACGGCAGGGCGCCTCTTCCAGGCCCAGGTCGCGTTCGGGGCACACGCGACACGAGCACGCCGCGCCGAAGTCCTACTGATACTCGCCAGCCTACGCGCGAAGGCCGTCACCGATAACACGCCAGGATGAGCCGACGCGCAGTGCTCCCAAGGATGCGCGACATCACAGCGCCGCTCTCGCGTGGAAGCAACGGCGAAAGCAGACACTCTCCGCTCCTACTCCGAACGAGCCGCGGCGGTCTTGCCGACGCTCCGCGCATTGCTGACTCCGCAGGGCGAAGCAGGAGCGCCTCTGTCGGCGCTCCTGCCTCAGTGATGATCTGTGGCTCAGAGCTGAAGCCCGGCGCTGGCGGGCATCATCGGTGCTCGCCGTGAGCTGACGGCCGCGATGATCTCCTCGGTATCGATCCCCTGGAGGTAGATCGAGGTCGTGCCGAGGTTGACGTGGCCGAGCTGGCGCTGGATGATGTTCAGCGGCACTCCCTCGCGCGCGAGCTCGACCGCATGGGCATGGCGTAGCTGGTGCGGCGCAAATCGACGCCGTATCCCGGCCCGAGCGGCGAGACGGCGTAGCTCGCTGCGCACCGCCGCGCTCGACCACGGCCTGCCGCGCGTCGGCCCGTCGATGACGCAGAACATCGGCCCGATTGGCAGCTCGACGCGCGCGGCGAGCCACGGCCGGATCTGCTCCCAGCCCCAGGCGTCCATGCCGATCTCCCGGCGCCGACCACCCTTCCCGTTCCGTACGAGCACAGAGCCGCGTTGTGGGTCGAGATCGCGTTCGCTCAGCGTGAGCGCCTCCTGAATGCGCAATCCACCGCGCCAGAGCACGATGATCAGGGCACGCAGGCGAGCGCCGTGGCGGTCGGTGCCAGCCTCGCGCATTACCGCGATGATCTCCTGCACCGTGGGTGGGTCGGCCGGGTATCGCAACCCCTTGTTGCGCGGCGGTCGCCCAGCGTGGTAGCCGGGCATCGTCGCGGGCGAGCGACGACGTCCAGCAGAATCAAGAACAGTCGAGGCAGTCATGGGAATCCTCCTCCCATCGAAGATCGCTAGATCCCACCGCTCTACCAGCCGTGGGCGGGGGGACGACCGCCCTCCCTGGAGCCGAGCGCCTGGCGAGCGCCGAGACGAACACCGACACCGCCGGCACTCGTCCAACTCAGGCGTCTCGTTGGCTACGCTGGGGGCGCCTGCTTTCCGTCGACGCGCACCACCACTCGCGCCGCATCGTCGGCATGCCTATCGCAGTCGTCATTGGCAGATCCGCCACCGCGTCCCACCTCCACGACACTGAGCACGGGCGCGTCCGCGCTCCTAGCAGTAGATTCACGCTGATGGTGCTACCGCCTTGAGCGCGATGAAATAGTGATTGATCGACGCCGCCGCCGAACGGATGCTTTTGGTACTCAAGTGGCGCCGCGGCGCGCCCAACACCGTGACGGCTGCGGGAAGGATCTCGGGGCTGATCCAGTCCCGCGGCAGCCGAATCACTCGGCTTGGACATGAGGGCGAGACGGTAGCCGCTCAATCCGTTGACACACTTTAGGCCGCGAGTGCGATTTATCAGCAGTGGGACCCAATTACCCCAACGCACCAGACGCAGAGCTGATCGGCGCAGGCCGCGCTGATGCATTTGCGGTGGTCTACGACCGGCATGCCGCGGCGATCTACAACTGGGCCCGGTCGAGGGTCGGCGACCACGCAGCCGATCTCACCGCCGAGACGTTCGCCCGCGCCTGGCTCTCCCGCGGCTCGTTCAGGGACGGTGCCGAGGGCTCCGCGTTTCCGTGGCTGCTGGGCATCGCGCAAAACCTGCTGCGTGACTCGCTGCGCAAACAGCGGATCGAGGACAGGGCGAGGGCACGGCTCGGGCTGCCGCGAGAGCTCGCGACCGATGCGGGCTATGAGCTCGTAGAGGAGCGGCTGTCGCTGCCCGCGGCCGCGCTGAAGGCGATCGCCGACCTGCCCGAGGCCGACCGCCACGTGCTCGACCTGCGCGTCGTCGAGCGACGGCCCTACAACGAGATTGCGGCGGAGCTGAGCTGCACCCAGGTCGCCGCGCGCCTCCGGGTCTCACGCGCACTACGCCGTCTGAACATCGCAACCGGAGGAAACCAGTGAGAACCGATATCCCCGACACCGCAACCGGAGGAAACCAGTGAGAACCGATATCCCCGACACCCTCGACACCTATCGCAGCCAACTTCACGCCGCGATCGAGCGCGACCTCGCCCGCGGCACCCGCACCGGCCGCTTGAAGCGCCGGGCGCTGGCGCTGAGCGTGCCGGCCACAGCGGCGGCCGCCACCACCGCGACCGTGCTCCTGACCGCCGGCGGTGCCTCCGGGCCGAGCCTGGCGAGCGCCGCGATCATCCGCCACGTCCGTGCCGAGCTGACCGCCGCCCCGCCTGGCTCGATCCTGCACGAGTCGGCCACCGTCACGCTCCCCGATGGCTCCTCGATGCTGTTCCAGCTCTGGGAGCAGATCGGCGGGACGGGCACCGGCGGGACGGGCGTCTACCGCGTGATCAAGTTCGGGCAGGAGGCCAGCCAATCGGACACCCAGAACGAGACCTACGACGCGTCGACGAACACGGTCACGGTCTCGCCGCTCCCGCCGGCGATCCACCAGCTCGAGGTCTCGAAGGGGGGCGACCCGGCTGCCGAACTGAAGCGGATGGTCGAGTCGGGCCAGGCCACCGCGACACCGACCACGTACAACGGGACCCCGGCGTACAAGCTCAGCGTGAACTCGTCGAGTGACACGTCGCTGAACGGCACCGCGTACGTCGCCCGCAGCGACTACCGGCCGCTCGAGCTCGACTCCGCCGCGCATCCCGGCGGGAAGGTCGTGTTCTCGGCGTACGAGTACCTCCCCGCGACCCCGACCAACGACGCCCTGCTCGCCGTCACGAGCGCTCATCCGGGGGCGACGGTCGTGAACCAGCCGTGAACCAGCGCAGAAACCGGCAGCCTGCCGGGCGGGTCGCCTCACCGCGACGCGTCCGGCAGGACGGCGACCAGTTGAGCCTGACGTAGCCGAGCACGAGCGGGTCGCCCCGGGCCCGGGCGTCGCCCAGCCACCAGGATTTCCCCAGGTCAGGTTCGTGGACTGTCCTGTGTTCGGCGACCTGTCGCCAGCGCAATGCCGCTCAGTGCCGCAGATAGACAACATCTCGGGGACCGCAGGTGCCCCCGGCCGAGCACGCGTTGTAGACGGACTCTTCTGTGAAGGGACCCTTCCAAGTAGTTCCGCCGCCGGTCCCTGAGACGTAGGCCGGGCGGTAGGGATAGCCGCAGAAGTAGAACCCCATACGACCGCCGCACACCCACCAGCGGCCGTCAATGAGTACCGGCGCGGCGTCGCCGGTGGCGGCCCCGTCCGCGGTCAGGTTGATGTGCCTGGCGTGTGGGTTGATGGCGCCGGCAAGAATTGTCCGGGCCCGCGCGCATGACATGTGCCACGGATAGATCGCGTCCTTGCCGTAGAAGCCTTTGGCCGCGTAGCCGCAGCGCTTGACCGTGACCGTCGTCAGTGCGGACGCTGCGCCGACGCCGATCATCAGTGACGCGAAAGCGATCAAGATGCACCGCCATCCCCTGAACATGCGCGCGAGCCTAACACGAAATCGCTGTCGTTCGACAGCGGCTTCGGCGCGCGACCGCATCGGCGACGTCTCGATGGTGCCGATCACCGGCACCACATGAGCGCCCCACCGCGTTTGCACTCGCCCTGCGCGCCCGAAGATCGACTGCCGCGATACTCGCGGAAACACAGAAGCAGGACCCATCCGGGTCGGCGCACGCAGCCTTGAGTTTCGCCACAACCAGGGGGCTCGGGACAACCCCGTCCCTGCCGCAAGCGGGAGCCCAACACCGAGACGATGACTGTGCCGCTCTGGACGACGAACAGCACCGCCATTGTACGGTTTGCGTGCTGCTGCATTCCCGCGGAGACGCGGGTGCGTCCGGTTCGTGAGGTTTCCGACGGGCGCGGGTCAGGCGCCGATGGAAGCCCGAGGTCCATGCGGTCCGACTCCAGAGCAACCCGGGAACACTCCGACGTGCCGAGCGAGTCCGAGGTCTGGTGCACGGGCGAGGAGGGCGTGTCGGACCTGGCGGACTGATCGTCGCCGCCGCTGGACGCCGCGGCCGACCCCCGCCGGCCGATGGATATCCTCTCGCGGTGGGCTCGCTGAGCAAGGCGCAGCTCGACGCGATGGTCGAGGAGGCCACCGTCGACTGCTACAACGAGGACGAGCAGGCGACGGGCCTGTTCACGCTGATCGAGGACAACCTCGCGGTGCCGTTCCCCACGGAGGTGCTGGGCGTGCCCGTCACCGTCGAGAGCGTCGATTTGACAGACGCCGGCCAGATCGTGGCGATCTGCACCCGCGACCGGGCGCGGCAGGCCATCCCGATCGTCGATCTACCACTCCCGACCCCGCCACCCGAAGGCGCGGAGTGGATCGACGCCTACCGCCACTGGCAAGGCTGAGAGCACCAGGACGCAAGCCGGCACGGGACGTTGGGAGGATGAGCAAGAAGACGAGCAAGGCGCTCCCGCCGAAGCACCAGGCCTGGGGGCAGGCGCGCAGACGCCACCGGCTCTCGCACGCGCATGTGCAGATGGCCCGGGAACTCGGCATGAACCCGAAGAAGCTCGGCTCGATCGACAATCACGACCAGGAGCCCTGGAAGGAACCGCTGCCGCAGTTCATCGAGCACCTCTACCACAAGCGCTTCGGCCGCGAGCGTCCCGAGATCGTCGTGCCGATCGAGCAGCACGCGCGCCAGCTGGCACAGAAGAAAGCCGAGAGGAGGGCCGCAAAAGCCGCGCGACGCGCCCAGGCCGACCCCGGGCAGGGCGCGTCCCGATCCGTGTGCGAGCCCCCAGGCGAAACCGCCGAGGCTGCGGGCGGGGACGCAATATGATCAGCCGCGTTGAGTCCGCAGGCGTCTTGTGGCCGTCAGCAGCCCGCCCGCCTGCTCGTGCGCGACGGCGGTTAGCATATGGGTCTTGCCGGCCTCGCCGGTGACGCCGATGAACCGCTCGTGCTCGAGCGCCTCCGACAGCCGCCGATGCGTTCGCGCTCCAGCTCACGGGACAGCTCGCTCCGTTGTATCGGACGCTCATCGGTTCCACGACGGCTGGGCCTAGCGCGAGCATGAGCGAACGGTCGGATTGGCATAGCGCGCCGTACGACACGGCCCATTGAGCCCTAGCTCATTTCAGCGCTGGACCACGCCCGAGATGGGTCAGCACAGGCTCGCCCCGTTCACTTTTGGTTGCACTTTTTGCACGTCTCAGCGGGTCTTGACGGGCCTCAGTGGGGTAGATCACCCTCGGCAAGAAGGCCCGCGAATGGAGCGTTTGGCCTATATATGGCTTGTTTACTGAGCGGGGGACCGAGGAATCGAACCTCGAGCAAGGGTTTTGGAGACCCCCATGTTACCGTTACACCAGTCCCCCGGGGGAAAGGGATTGTAGGCGCTGGGCGGCTGTCGCTACGTACGCCCACCCAACCAGGCGCAGAGGCCACCCGGAAAGCCCACCGGGTACGTGCACGCGTCCCGGCACGTCAAAGCCCACAACCGCACAACGCACTCGGACGCGTGCGCACGCGTCCAGATCAGCCGTCTAGACCCAGCCCCATGGGGCTCAAGCTGGCGACGGGCTCTGCCGAGAGGGATCAAGAGACGAGCGCACGGTATTTGTGATGATCCATACAAGCTTCTATCGCCGCTTGGCCGGCGAGGCGGGGGACACCCTGATCGAGGTGCTGATCAGCGCCGTGCTGATCGCGCTCGTCGTGGTGGCCACGACGGTTGGCCTGAACAGCACCAACCGCGCCACCGCCTACGATCGCGCCCGCTCGCAGGCCGACGCGTTGGCCCAGCAGGCCGAGGACGAACTGCGCAGCGAACCGGTCACGAAGCTCTCCGCGTTGAACCGCGTACAGACCGTGACGGAGGGCAAGACCAAATACACGGTCACCTCGACCTCGGAATACATCGCTGACGCTTCGGCCACCTCCAGCTGCAACTCCAGCACCCCGCAGGCCAACTACCTGCAGACCACCTCCAAGGTCACCTGGCCCGCGATGGGCGCCGCCAAGCCAGTGGAGGAGTCGAGCATCATCAGCCCTCCCCCCGGCGCCGCGCTGATCGTGCAGGTCACCGAAGACGGCACCGCACTGGAAGGGGCGCTGGTGAGCGCCACGGGTCCAGCTCCCGCGACAACGGCGCACACGCTCGAAACCTCCTCCGACGGCTGCGCGATCCTGGCGCTGACCCCGGGCTCCTACGAAATCAACGTCAGCAAGGCCGGCTACGTGGACCCCAACTGGTACAAGAACACCCGCGAAGACCCGACCACCACGCACAACGCCTATCTCGCGCCGTACCTCGTGGCCGAGACCACCACCAAGGAGTCCTACGACCTGGGGCGGGCGGGGACGCTGGAAATCGGATTCCTCAGCGGGTCCACGCCCACCGAAGGCGACTCGTTTGTAGCCTTCAACAGCTTCATGTCCTCGTACAAGACGGTGGGGAGCGTAGGGGCGTACAAACCCACTGTCTCCTCTGAAAAAATCGTCTACCCCTACGCCACCTCCTCGCCCTACACCGTGTATGCGGGTACCTGCGAAGCGGACTCGCCCAGCAAGTTCGGCCTGAAACCCAACGAAGTCGTGGTCCCACCCGGCGCCACCGGAGCTACCACCGTTTCCCTGCCGCCGGTGAGCATCAAGGTGATGAGCGGAACCGGCTCGGGCGCACCCACCGAAGGCACGCCGGTGGCGAACGCGACCGCATACATCACCGACACCGGCTGTAACGCCGCGCGCTCGCTGGCGACCACCTCAAGCGGCGCGCTCACCCGCCCCGGCCTGCCGTACGGGAAATACTCGATTTGCGTGAGCAGCGCCGGCAGGGAGTGGGAAGGAACGTTTGAAAACAACACCGCCGCCGGCCCCTCCTCGACGACCTGGACCAACGGCGGCAGCGCCGAAGGCAGCGCTATCGTCTATCTGGGCACGAATCCAAGCGGAACCCCCAGCGAAACCAAAGCGGGAGCCTGCCCATGAGGCCGATGAGGGCGTATCCCGGCAGCGACGCGCCGGTCGATCTACGATCGACGGGATCCTGCCAATCGGCTGCACCACGGGGCGAGGAGGGTTTCACGCTGATCGAACTGCTGATCTCGATGGCGCTGGGCACGATCCTGCTGCTGGCAGCCTTCTCGTTCTTGGAGTTCACCACCAGCGATGTCGCCCGCCTGGACGCTCGCGCGCAGGTCAACCGGACAGGGCGCACGACGCTCGAGAACATCATGCTGGAGCTGCACTCCGCCTGCGTCGCGCAATCCACCCCACCCGTCCAGCCCGGCAGCACCGGCTCCATCATCAAGTTCATCAGCGAAACCAGCCCTTTGAACACGAACGGAGAACCCGTGTCGGCCCTCCCCACCGTCAGATTGCACGAAATCGTCTACACACCTGCCTCAGGCAAAGCGCAGGGCACGCTCATCGAAAGGTCGTGGCCGAGCACCGGGATGACGACGAGCAAAAACGCCTACCTCTTCAACACCGCTGCAACACCCTCCGTACACAAGCTGCTAACGGGCGTGCAGCAGTCGGTCACGGTGAATGGGTCGGGCAAAAGCGAAACGCTTCCAATCTTCAGGTACTACCGCTACTACAAAGAAGGCGACACCGAAGCCACACTCGGGACGCTCGACCCAAACCAGATGAATGCTTCGGAAGAAACGGTGTCGAAAACCATCGCCAAGGTCACCATGAGCTTCACATTGGCGCCCGAAGGCCATGAATACACGACCTTCGGCAACGATCGCCCCGTCGCACTGGAAGACTCGGCGGTGTTCCGTCTGGAAACATCCTCGGAAGCGGCGGGCAGCGCCAACCTACCATGCACCGCGGCGATATGAGCATGCCAACCCCACAGCGACCCCGCCGCCTCGCCGCACTGCGCAGCCAGGAGGGGATCACGATGATCGTCACGATGGGCGTGATGGTCGTCACCGGCCTGCTGCTGGCCGCCACCTTCACCCTAGCCCGCGGTGAAATCCACCTGACCGCTTCCGACACGGCCCAGAAGAAGGCCTACTACGCGGCCCAGGCTGGGATCGAGGACTACGAGGACCACCTCACGCAGGACGGCAACTACCTGAGCTACTGCACCAATCCAAGCCCCGCCAACCCCGCGCTCAACCAGGTCGAAGACACCACCCATCGCGCCACCGTTCCCAGCACCATCACCGGCGAAGCGACCGACGAGCAGTACGCGATCCAGCTGCTGCCCGCGGAATCGGCGCCGCTGAACGATCACAAATGCGACCCCAACCGCCTCGTGGAAACGATGCTCGAAGAGAAGCAGACGGGTGCCACGGGCACCTTCCGCATCGAGTCAACCGGCTACTCCGGCAACGCGGAACGTACGCTTGTGGCCACGTTCAAAAATGCCGACTTCGTGAGCTTCGTCTGGTATACGAAGTACGAAACCGGTGACCCCAGCCTCTACGGCGAACCGCCCGGATCGGAACCCGCACGCTACACGCAGTGCGGACAGTTCTATGGTGAACGTCCCGGCTCCCCGTGCGGTGAATTTGACAACTACTTCATCACCGGCGAATCGGTCAAAGGCCCCATGCACACCGAGGATCACGCCGGGATCTGCGGCACACCGGTCTTCGGTCGCAACTCCAGCGACCGGATTGAATTCCGCTCGGAGGGCTTCCACGACGCTCTGGGTTACTCCAGCGAGGCCTGCGGCGGCACCGCGGAACCCACCTTCGCGGGCTCGCACATCCTGCCAAGCGAAGTTCCCTCGATCGAGCCGCCACCGGGCGATGAAGAACTGAAGCACATCGTCGAACCGGCCTACCTCTACGAAGATAAGACGGAAATCGCGCTGGAAGGCAGCACCATGACGGTCAAGACCCATGTGGGTACCAGCTCAGAAACAACCACGCCCGGAGTGGCCTTTCCCCCCAACGGCGTGATCTACGTCGCGGGTGGCTGCTCCAAACCATATTCGCCGTTCGGGCCGGTGCCCAACTACAACGAAGACAGCGGCTGCGGCAACGTGTATGTGCACGGCAACTACACCAGCTCGCTGACGATCGCCTCCGAAAACGACATTGTCATCAATGGCAACATCACCACCCCAGTCAACGAAGAAGGGACGCCCACGACCAACGCACTGCTGGGGCTGATCGCCAACAACTTCGTGCGCATCTACCACCCGGTCGTCGGAAACCGCGGCCCACGCTTCTACTACGACTGCAACGGGGCGGAAAACAACTACGTAAAAGACCTCAAAGACCCGACCGTGTACGCGGCGATGCTGGCAGTCAAACACGCCGTGATCGTCGACAACTTCGACTGCGGCGCCGCCAACCTTGGACACCTGAACATCTACGGCGCGGTCGCGGGACTCTTCAGCAACGGCATGACGGGCGTATTCGGCGGCGGCGGCACGATCATCGCCGGCTACCCCTACAACGCCAACTACGACAATCGTCTGCAAATCGAGGAGCCGCCGCACTTCCTCAACCCGGTGCAGGCCGCGTGGTACGTCCAGCGCGAGTCGCTCGCGCCCAATCCAAAGCCGTAGCGCGCAACGGTGGCGCGGGAGCGCCCGACTACGGTACGCGCACGGAGACGACGGCCCCCACCCCTCGCAACAGCACCCCGGGTGGGATGTCGAGCGCGCGGGCGAGGCGCAGGAGCGTGCGGAGATTGGGGTTGCGCTTGCCGCGCTCGAACACGCTGATCGCCGCGCGGTCGACGTGAGCGTTGTTGGCGAGCGCTTCCTGGGAGATGCCGGCCCGTTCGCGCGCCCAGCGCAGGTTGACCCCGAAACGGGCGGCGGGCGTGAGGGACTCCTCCCCACAACGCGGGCCGCGCACGGCGGAGTCGGGGCCGACCCCGTTGAGCAGCGCGGCGGGCTTGACACCGACCGCATCGGCGACGCGCACGATCGTCGAGAGGTCGGGTGCGCGCTCGGCGCGCTCCAGGAAGCTGACGGCCGCGCGGTCGAGGCTGGCCCTGAGGCTCAGATCGATCTGCGAGAGGCCCGCCTGCTTGCGGGCCTCTCGCATGTTCTGGCCAAACCTCTCCAATTGTTCGTCAAGATCACGGTCTCCGGTACTTCGCATGCGCCCATACTCTTGAGTCGCGCACACAAAGACCACTGCGCAAACACGAGAAACGCCAAGCGCGCCGACGGTCAGTGGAGCCCGCGGGACGGGTTGGGACAGGAACAGGCAACGGGTCAGGTGCGGCGGGTGGGATTCGAACCCACACGCCCTTGCGGACAGGGCCTTTTGAGGGCCCCGCGTCTACCGTTCCGCCACCGCCGCACGCCAGATCTCAATATAGGGCGCTCAAGCGGGGTGTGCAGCGGCGTCCCCGTAGCCACCCAGGGGGGCGCCGGGTTCGCGCTGTTCGAGCTCCACGTTCCACCCCTGTGAGAAGCCGCGCATCGCGAACACCACCAGCAGGATCTGAACGGGGATCACCAGCAGCGTCAGCACACCAAGCAGATTGGATTCGAGCGCGGGCTGCGCAAAGGCTGAGGAGTCGCGCTCAAACCAGCTGGGGGCGGCAATCAGCGCGAAGGTGCCCAGCAGCACGGCCAGTACTGAGGCGACGGGCAGCACGCCGCGGTTCCAGCGCCCCGCGTAGAAGGCCAGCAGCAGATACCACACCACGAACAGGCACTGCACGATCACCGGGCCAATGCCCTCCAGCGCTTCGAAGCCCGCAATTGTGATCAGCAGCACAAGCCCGGCGGTGGCGAGCAGCAGCACGATCACCGCGGCGCGTGTGGCCTGCACGACTGGCTTGTCGCGGTTGGGGTGGGTGATACGGATGCCGGCGTCGGCGCGGCGGGCGGCGGGAGTGGACATCGTCGAAGATGACCATACAATCTTCAGCGGTCCCCGTAAAGGTGCGGCCCTCCGGGGAGCGCCGCGCGGGCGTGGTGGAACTGGTAGACACGCCGGCCTTAGGAGCCGGTGGGCGCAAGCCCTTGGGGGTTCGAGTCCCTCCGCCCGCATTGGCACCGGTCCGGGCCTACCCGCCCGACAGCCGTCAGCGCGGATTCGGCGGCACCGAAACTCCGAGCTGTTCGCATATGGCTCGCGTCAGACCCGGCCCGATCTGCTTGTGCCGCGGGAGGGCCGAGACCTCGCCGTTCGGCCCACGCCACTTGGCGTGCTTTGAGCCGCCTACCTCACGGCAGCCATGCTCACGCAGGTGACGCTCCAGATCGCGCCGCTTCACGCCGCCGCGACGAACCGAAGATGCTCCAAGCCCTCGCCCGAGCGTTGCCCTGAGAGCTCATCGTCCGGCGTGAGCACTGTGCGCAGCGCATCGAGCACGTTCTCCCGCGCCTCCTCTCGCGTGCGGCCCTGGCTGTGAGCTCCCGGGACCTCCAGCACACGCGCGACAACCCAGCCTTCCTCGTCGGGCTCATCGAAGGCGATCGTGAAATCGATCGAGGGCAACATGGTCACACAGTAGCGCGTCCCACGCCGGACAGCCAGTACAGCGAGACTATCGTCTCAGCTGGTAGCGGCCCCTCGTGGTGCGCTCGAATCGTGGCTCTTTGCTCCGAGCATCAGCCGCCAGGGACCAGCTCACGGAGTTCTTCGAGACAGGTCCCCGAGCAGACGTTCGACCGCCTCATGCACGTCTGCGCAGCGCATCGAGCCACCGGCGGCCGCCAATACCTTGACGACCGCCCGCTGCACCACACCGTTGCCCAGCCGACGGGACGCTGGCTCCAACGCGATCGGCTTCCGCAACCCGGCAGGCCGTCGCAGCGCGCCTCCCGCTGCCTCGAGCACCGCCACCAGCGATGCCGAGGGGTTTGAGAGCTGTCCTACCAAGTGCACCTCTCGCACACCACCCGCGACCTCCGGCCACGGGTGGCGGCTCGGCTCTGGGGTGGTGGCAGCTCGGCCTGGGGTTGGCCTACTGGGGTGGTGGCAGCTCGGCCTGGGGTGGTGGCGCCTCAGCGCGAGCGGTGCACAACCGCGGTGGGGCGCGGGCGTCGGCGCTCGGGACACTGGAGACTGGCGTGCAGCTCGCGCACCCGCTGCAGCGTCGCGTCGGCGACCGCCTGCTGGGCCTCGCGCGTACTGCCGGCCACGCGCTCGAAACAGAGCGGCTCGCCGTAGCGCACGGTGATCCGCGGGAACTCCAGGCGCTTCCAGTTGCGCGCGCGCTCGCTGCCGTGGATCGCCACCGGCACCACCGGCGCGCCGCTCTCCAGCGCCAGGCGCCCCACGCCTGGGCGTGCGCGCTGGCTGATCTGCCCGCTGCGCGAACGGCCGCCCTCCGGGTAGATCACCACCACCCCCCCGCGCGCGAGGATCGCCAGGGCGGTGGCGATCGACTGCTCGTCGTGGCGCCCACGTTGCACCGGGAAGGCACCGCCGTGACGCAGGATCCAGCTGAGCGCGCCGCTGAACAGCTGCGACTTGGCCATGAAGCTGACACGCCGGCGCAGGAAGACGCCGCAGAAGAAGTGGTCCATCGCGGAGAAGTGGTTGGGGGCGATGATCGCCGGCCCCGAGCGGGGCACGTTGGGAGCATCGACGCAGCGGGCGCGGTACACCACCAGGCACAGCGGCGTCAGCAGCAGGCGGGCGAGCGTGTACACCCAGTCGGGGGGGTGCGCGGCGGCCCACTGGTAGTAGCGCTCGAAGCGCTCCGAGGGGCGCTCATCGACGTACACCTGCGGCTTCATACCGGACATGCCTACCTACTTCTACACGGGCACCCCGCGCGCGGTTACGTCGCGCCGGGAGCGCCCGGCACGACGGCAGGCAAGCACCACAACCACTAACCCAACCGCCACCGGCACAGTGGCGGGAAGCTCGTTGACGGCGAAAAACAGCAGGTCGAACGCCAGCGCGAGACCCGCCACCAGCGCAGCCACCCGCAACTGCTGCGCGCGCACCGTGCGGCCCTCACGTGGCGCTGGCCACCCGCGGGCGAGCAGGCCACCGAGCAGGCCGGCGACGAACAGGTCTCCATAACCCATCGCGGCCGAGCCGAACAGCTCCGCCTGCAGTTTCGGCAGGCCCACCGGCGGGTGCGCGGCGTTGAGCGCTTCGTTGGGGTGCCGCAGCAGTTCGGAGGCCACCAGCGCCGTGTCGGCACACGCCATCAACACGATCCCCGCCGCCAGCCACCGCGGCGGTGTGACCGCGGCGAGCAGCACCCCCAGCGCCGCGCAACTGAGCGCGGAGAGCGCGAGCGCGGCCCCCTGCCCCGCCAGCCCGCCGCGATCGGCCCACGCCAGCGCGAACAGTGCGGGCGCCAGCAGCGCGAGCGCCGGTCGCACGCCGTGGCCCCACCAGCCCAGCGCGATCGCGGCGAGCACCGGCACCGCCACGAGCGCGAGGTAGGTGAGGCTCTGGGCGCTGGCCTGCTCCGCCGCGCGCGCGCCGAACACGAACAGAATCACCGACAGCGGCGGGATCGCGGCCCACAGACGGCTGCGGCGGCGCTCCACCCATGGGATCGAGATCGTGCCAGGGAAGGCCACCAGCGCACCCTGAGTGGCGGAGAGCGCACCGATCGACAGCCAGAAGGGCAGCATCGACTAAACATAAGTCAGTTTGCGCGCGAGCTGCCTCCCTGTCTCTGGTTCCGTTCAGCCCCCCAGTTGCACGGTCTTCACGACCAGCAACGCGACAGCAACCACGAGGTAGCCGCGCAGCAGCAACATCGCCGCGCGGCGCCCTGGCGACCACACGGGCCGCTCAAGCAGCGCCAGCGGCGGCATCGTCCAGGCGTGGCGGCGCTCCTTTGACAGGCCGGCCACCTCCTCCTCCCCCCCCCTCCGGCGCCCAGGGCCGGCCGTTCCCGCGGCGGCGGCACCTGCCGGAACCCCCGCGAGGGTTCGCCGACGCAACAGCGCATACGCTCCGATCGCGGCCAGCGCCACCGTGAGCGCGATCGACAGGTCGACGAAGAGGTGAGTGACGTTCACGTGGGGGAAGGCCGTGCTGGCGACCAGCACCAGGGAGAGCTCCACCAGCACGCCGATAATCACGGCCGCCAGCGCGTTCAGCCACGGGGCGTTGACCCACGGGCCAAGCACCGCGCGGTCGTTGCAGAGCAAGAGCAGGAACACCGTGGCACTCGGCAGCAGCACGCCCGCGAGCGCCTGCACCGAGGTCGTAATCAACCCCAAGGGGGCGCCCGGCAGCAGCACGATCCCCGCCGCTGCGCCCACCATCAGGGCGAACGTGGCGTAGAACAGCTTGGCGTCGCGGATGCCCCGATGCAATGAGTGGCTGGCGCCGAACACGTCCCCGAAGGCGTAGGAGGTCGCGAGCGTCACCGCCGCCGCGCCGATCAGCGAGGCGTTGAGCAGCACGATCGCGAAGCACGCTCCCGCCGCCGGCCCCACGTAGGTGCGCAGCGCGTCCGCCACCGTGCCGGCATTGCCGAAGTGCCCGGCGGCCGGGGTGCCCGCGAACGCGAATGCCGCGACCGAGACGAGCGCGCCGGCGCCGATCACCACCACGAACGCCCCGATCACGGTGTCGGCTCGCTCGTAGTTGATCCAGCGCGGGGTGATCCGCTTGTCGATGATGTTGGACTGCTGGAAGAACAGCTGCCACGGGGCGACCGTGGTGCCGACGATCGCGATGATCAGAAGCACCGCCGTCGAGCTGGCTCCCCCCTGGATCGAGGGCGTCACCGTGTCGTGCGCGATCGTGGCGAAGTCGGGGTGCACGAGCACCAGCAGCGGGATCACCAGGAAGTTGGCGATCACAAACACGTACATGAAGCGCTCCCAGCTGCGGAAACTCCCCGTCGCGGTGATCGCCACCAGCGTCGCCGCGGCGGCCGGCACGGCGAGGTACTTGCTCACCCCGAAATACCCCAGCGCGAGACTCACCCCGATGAACTCGGTGACGATCGTGAGGAAGTTGAGCACGAACAGGTCCCCCACCGAAAACCAGCCCCAGAAGCGTCCGAAGCGCTCGTTGATCAGCCGCGCGTGACCCACGCCGGTGACGGCGCCGAGGCGGATCACCATCTCCTGGTTGACGATCAGCACGGGGATCAGCAGCAGCA
Organism: uncultured Solirubrobacterales bacterium; assembly: GCA_963833205.1. Taxonomy (GTDB): domain Bacteria; phylum Actinomycetota; class Thermoleophilia; order Solirubrobacterales; family Solirubrobacteraceae; genus Palsa-744. Next base: position 53,224 of record CAWHWZ010000003.1, read on the forward strand.
GCACCCACAGCAGGCTGGTGCCGTAGTTCTGGCCGGCCTGCGCGTAGGTGGAGACGCCGCCGGCGTCGTTGTCGCCCACCATCACGATCAGCCCTGGGCCCATGATCGCCAGCAGCGCCATCGCGCGCGAGCGCCAGCCGTGGCGCGCGCCGGTGTCGTGCATCCGGATCGTGCCGAGCGCCCCACGGATGTCGCCGATGTGCGCCTCGTCGAGGACGGGAGGCACGCCCTCGGACGGGGGTGGTTGGGGGGGGGATTGGGGGTGGGGTTGCGGCTGGGGGGACGGCTGCGGCTGCGTCTCGTCCAGCGTCGGGTTGTCGGCCATTGCTCACCTCCTTGCTCTACTCGGCAACTGCCTGCACATGCACGCCTTGCCGTGCGCACGGCAGGGCTTTTGCGGACGCCGAAAGGCGCGACGTCCGCCCGCGATCAGCGCAAGCCGTGCAGAGATCCGAAGGAGGCCGCTACACCAACCCGGAGGAGCCCGACATGCGCGCCTGCGGCTGGGTACTTCGCGGCTGTTCTCGATCCATCCCAGCCTCCTTTCCGCGCGTGATGGTCTGGCCCGTTCGGGGCTCAGGGTATCACTGTGCGTGCGCTTTCAGTCGCTGACCAACCCGAAGCGCCGCCGCCAGCCCACCGGCAGCGTCTGCTCGAGCACATCGTCCACGGTGACCACCCCCACCACCCGCTGGCGCTCGTCCACGACCGGGAGCATGGCGAGGTTGTAGTCGGTCATCGTTCTCGCCACCTCCGGCAGATCGGCGTCGGTTGGCACCGACTCCGGCTCATGCTCGGCAACCTCCGCAAGTGAGGTGGTGGGCACGGCGCGCAGCAGCGTCACGATCGCCACCGAGCCGCTCAACGTGCCGGCGTCGTCGTGCAGGTAGACCGTGGTGAGCATCCCCGGCGCGACCGTGGAGCGGCGCACCGCGTCCAGCGCATCGCCCACGGTGGCATGCTCGGCGAGCGCGATGAAATCCGGGCTCATCATGCCGCCCGCCGTGGCGGGGTTGTAGCCGAGCAGCGTTTCGATCCGCCTGCGTCCCGCCAGCGGCAGCAGCTCCAGGATCCGCCCGCGGCGCTCCTGGTCGATCTCGCCGATCAGGTCGGCCGCGTCGTCGGGCGCCATCCGCGCGATCACCGCCGCCACCTGCGCGTCGGGGCGCTCGGCGATGAACTCGAGCTGGTGGTGCTCGTCGAGCTCCTCGAAGACATCGGCCTCCAGCTCCCGGTCCTGGCCGACCGCCTCGATCAGCTCCTCCCCCTCCTCGTGCGAGGCGGCCTCCACCAGATCGGCGATCTCCGCCGGGTGCAGGTTGGCGAGCTTACGGTGAGAGAAGCGCAGGCGCGCGGTGGGCACGTGGCCGACGAACGGCTCCATGTCGGTCCAGTCCAGGAACGGCCGGTCGGCCACCAGCCGCCGCAGCGAGCGCGGCAGCGCGCGACGCAGCTGCGCGCGGAATGAGGGGTCCACGCCGACGACCCGCCACCAGCCCTCGATGCACGCCAGCTCGATCTCGTGGGCGCTGACCAGGCGTGGCGGGTCGGCCTCGACATTGACCAGCTTGCGACCCAGCACGTCGTGGCGCAGCAGCACCTCGCCTTCGCGGCGCTCGAATTTCCCGAGGCTCAGTTTCTGGCCTGACAGCCGCGCCGCGCCCGCCTCCAGGACGGCGATCTTGTCCACCGGCACAAACAGCTCGCGGCCGCCGATCCGCGCCTTCAGCCCAGTAACGGGCGGGTAGCCGCCGTCGGCGAGGCGCACAATCACGTCCTCCACCCTGCCCAACCGCTCTCCCGTGCGGTCCAGCAGCGGACTGTGCAGCAGCATAGATAGGTGCATCACTTGCTCGGGCAAGGCACTCGCATACGTTAGTGCACCGACCGGGCACCCTCCCTTGTGCCACGCTTTAGGTGGATCGATCAAAGTGTTCGGATCCATGTGACCCGCAGCAAGCAGAATCCATCGCTTGGCCCGTCCTGGAGCGGCGAGCCCGATCGGATCGATGGTTGGGCGGGCGACCCGGGAACGACAAAGGAGCTTCATGTCCCACCACAGGACCCCACGCCGTAGGCCAACGACCTTCACGTCGCTGATCGCGCTGAGCGCCACGCTTGTGGCCGCCGCGCTCGGGCTGGCGGCGTGCGGTGGCTCGTCGAGCACCACTACCACCACGACCCAGACCACCGCCAACGCGGCCGCCACCACCACCGGCGCGACCACCACCGGCACGAGTGCGCCGAGCGGCACTCCGACCGGAACCTCCTCCACCGCCACCACGACGCCAGGCGGGTCCACCACCGGCACGACTCCCGCCGCCACCGCGTCGCGCTTCGCCGCGGTGCGGACATGCCTCTCCAAAAAAGGCATCACGATTCCCCAGGGCGCAACCGGGGGCCTCGGCGGCGCCCAGCTGCCGAAAGGTATGACGCGCGCGCAGTTTGTCGAAGCGCTGCAGAGCTGCGGCACGGGCTTCAATAACAGCCGCCTGGGCAAACAGGGCAAGGGCAAGGGCTTCCACAACCCCTTCAACAACCCTCGCTTCCACACCGTGCTCGCGCGCTTCTCGGCCTGCCTGCGTCAGCAGGGGATCAACGTCGGCGAACCCAACACCTCGGGCAAAGGCCCCATCTTCAACACCAAAGGGATCAACACCGGCAGCCCCCAGTTCAAAGCGGCGACGGCGAAGTGCCGCGGCACGCTGCTGCATGCGCTGCAGCCCAGCCACGCCCATCCGGGGGCGAGCGCCACCACCACCACCGGCTGAGAGAGCGGGCGTCGCGGGCGGTTGAGCCGATCAGCCGCCCGCGGCCGCCGAGGCCCTTCAGCCGCCGGTGGTCGCCGAGCCGCCGGCGCCGAGCCCGCGGTTGGTGGGCGCCGCCTGCGGGTCGCGGATCGCCGCCGAGCTGGGCGTAACCGAGACCACCGGCTTCGCCAGCGCGGCGATGCGCCCGATCAGCTGACTCCACTGACTCTCGTTCAGGCTGCCGTTCACCGCCAGCGGCGAGGCGGCGCCCGCACCGGTCGCGGCGACGTGCGCCCGCATCGCGGCGCGCAGCGGCAGGAACTCGATGTGGATGTGGTTCCAGGCGGCGGGCAGCGCCTGGGTGGAAGGCGCTTCGGGGTAGCGCATCAGGCTCACGATCTGGTGAGGCGCAAACTGGCTGTGGAGCGTCAGCAGCGTACGGATCGCGGCGTCGGTGACCGAGCCCGGGCCCTGGTGGCCGGCGATCGGGATGTCGTTGATGGCGGTGATGTCCACCGCCATACCGCCCCCGTGGATCGCCGCCTGCCGAGCGGCCGAGCTCAGCGCCGCGCCGGCGCTGGCACCGGTCCCCGCGACCACGCTGAGGCCCACGGTGGAGCTCTCAAGGGGGCAGCGCAACGCGCCCACCGTCGGCTGCATGCCGCTGCGCGAGAGGAACAGGAGCGTCGCAAGCAGGCGCCGGTCCACCCGGCCTCCCGCCACGTCACGGCGGCCGCACGCGTCGAGCTGGATGCCAGCGTCGGCGAGGACCGCGCGCTCCAGTTCGCCCTTGGACATCGACAGGGCGTCGCCAGCGGTCGCCCCCAGCAGCGTGTCGGTGCTCTTGGAGCCCTTCGGGTGTAGCGCCGCGCCGAGCTGGCGCCAGTTCTCAAGCAGCGGCTGGGGGTTGATCGTGGAACTGTCCCCCGCGGGGCGCACCGCGAAGCGCAGCTGCCCGGCGGTCGCGCCGGGAGGCGTGTCGAGGTGGCCGAGCACCGTGCCCTTGGCGACGATCGACCCAACCTTCAGCGCCGCCCAGCCCCCGCCCGCGCTCACCGTGCGCCCGGCGTGCGCCGCCGCGCGCGCGACCGGGTTCTCGGGGTGCGCGAACAGCCGCACCCTTCCCATCCCCGCGGGCGCCGTTTCGCCTTCGGATTCGCTTGGGATATCCGCCCGCCCGCTCACCTGCACGAGCGCCTGGGTGGCGTGCGCCTTGACCTTCAAGGTCAGCGGCGACTGGTGCCCGGCGGTCGCCGCATTGGTGGGCTTGGGTTCCTGCGACGGCGCGATCCGGTGCTTCACCGACGGGACCTCGGGGCGGTAGCGCGGGGCGAGACTGCCGAGGCCGGCGTAGGTGAAGACGTCCCCGTAGATGTCGCGCAGCACCAGGTAGCGCCCGAGCGCGTGAGAGCGCCCAAGATGCTCGACACGGCCATCCTCAGCGGCCACCACCGGCGCGCCGGGCGCACCGAGTAGCTCGACCAGCTGGGAGGGCTTGGCGGGAGCGTTGGCGGCGGCTTGCGCGCGGGCCGCGGCCACCCGCGGCGACGGCGCCGGTTTCGAGCCGGCCACCGCCGGTGTCGCGCCCGTCGCGGCCGGTTTCGAGCCCGCCGCGGCCGGCGTCGAGCCGGCAACTGCCGGCGTTGGAGGCAGACCGGCGGGCACCGCGCCGGCGGTGGCGTTGGATGCGCCGCCCGCCGCCGCCACACCCGCCGCGGGCAAAGTGGGACCTTCGCCGCCGGCGCCGGGCCCCGTCAACGCGGCGGGCGCCCCTGGAGCCAGGTGAGCGCCGAGCGTGGGGGCACGCCCATCGACAAGGCCAGTGAGCGTGGCGATCACCGCGCTCGGGTAGCTGGCGATCAGACGCGCGCGCAGCAGCACCGATTCGACGTATTCCTGGGAGTGGTTGTAGGAAAAGATCGCGGCGCGCAGGTGGTGGGAGGCTCCAGCCGCGTGCAGGTAGCGCGCGGCCGCGAAAATCGCGTCCACGGGGTTGTACGGGTCGGCGTAGCCGGCGTTGGTGGCGTCCACCCCGTACTGCAGCCAGGTGCCAGGCATGAACTGCATCCACCCCAGCGCGCCGGCGCTTGAGACGGACAGGTCGGCGCCGTAGTTGGTCTCGATTTCGTTGATCCCCGCCAGCACCTGCCAGGGCACGTCGTACTGGAAGGCGGCGGCCTGGTAGACAGGGAGCAGGAATAGGGGGATGCGGTAGAAGTCCAGGGCCTGCGCCGACACGGTGGAGCCGGTGAGCAGTGTCGCCAGCACACTCGTTTCTTCGCCGGCCGTCTGGGGCGCGGGAGCAACTCCGTTGGGAGCGCCAGGGGGGGCGGTGGTGGGACCGCTCTTGGCGGCGCCTTCACCCTGGCCGAGGCCGCCTCCTTCGCTGCTGCTTTCGCCACCGGCGGTGCCTCTGCCAGGGCCGGTGACGCTTGCGCCGTGGCGCCGGCCGGGGGTGGTTTGCTGGCTGTGCTGCACAACCACGGTGGGGCCTTCCGCTTCGCCACCATCGCCTGCCGCCGGCGCGGCCGCGGAGGGAGCTGTCGAGGTGCTCGACGGCGCGGGAGAGGCAGCGGTGGACGTGGTGTTGGAGCCCGCCCCGCTGGCTTCGTTCGCTTCATTGGCGCCGCCCGCCCCTTCGGACGCGCCGCCGCCACCCGTTTCCTGCCCCGAGGCCGGTGCCTGGGGAGTCGTTTCGGTGACCGCGGGCGCCTGTTCTTCGGCCGTGGTGGCGCCCGTCGGCGTTTCGGCGCCGAGCGCCCCACCCGCAAGGGGTCCGCCGAAGCCGGCGGCGCCGAGGCCGCTGCCGGCCAGCATCGAGAGCACGGCGCGGCGCGCCCAGCGGCGCGGGGCGCTCATCCCTGGCTCCTGCGGGCGTCGATCATCGGCTGGGTGGCTGCTCGTCGGGTGTCGTCATCTCGCATACGCAAAGCCAAGGCGGGGCCGCAAATCACCGGACCGACCACCCTGGCAAGGGTTCATATCGGCAGACAACCACCTCGCGGTAAAGGATTTGTAATCTCCCTCGCACGCAAGGCTACGGCAGGGGCGGAGCATCGCGCGCAGATTCCCCATGGTGAGAGCCAAGGCCGCGCCACTGTATAGACCCGCCAGGCGGAGTCGAGGTAGAGTCCCAGACGCGCATCTACGCAGGATCCGTTGCAAGACGCGCTCCGTTCGGAGGGTTCCCGGGTTGAAGAGATCGAGAGGCTTATGAAATGCTGCGCAATCTGATCATGTCCAAAGTCAGAGCTCTCATCGCGATCGGGGCGCTGTGCGCGTGCCTGATCGCCGCCACGGCGGCGTGGGCGTCGCAGACGCTGGAAGTGACCGCGAGCTTCTCCCCCGACAAGCTGGGCGCGCCCACCAACGTCCATGGCACGGCGACGATCGGCTCGATCGGCACGCCGCTGCCCTCGCCGATCGCCGAAGCGACGGTGATGGGGCCGGCGGGCCTCACGGTGAACACCAAGGGCGTGGGCATCTGCAACGCCGTCAAGCTCGAAGACACGCTGGAACCAAACGTCTGCCCAAAGGATTCCAAAGCCGGCTTCGGCGGCGGCGTGGGTGCATACGAAATCGGCGGGCAGATCAACGAAGAGCCGTTCACGCTCAACTTCTACCGCGGCCCCAACGAAGATGGGCACCTCGTGATCCTCGCCTACCTCAACGCGGTGTCGCCGGTGTCGGTGCAGCTGGTGCTCAAAGCGCAGGTGGTCCAGGAGCCCAAGCCGTACGGGCTGGGCTTCACGTTCAAGGTGCCACCGATCGAATCGCTCCCCGGCGCCTCCAACGCGACGGCGAAGAGCATCTACATCACGCTCGGTGCGCCCAACGCGGCCTATTACGAGAAGGTGGGCGGCAAGCGCAAGCTGGTGCACGTGAAGGGGATCATCGTCCCCAAGACGTGCCCGAAGAAGGGTTTCCCTTACAAGACCCAGCTCACCTTCGAGGACGGCACCACCAACGCAATCACGGGCACGATCCCCTGCCCGCACAAGTAGGACCCGCACCGTGCTGAGCGCCCCGATCGGGATCGGTCGCACAGTCCTCATCCCGACCATCGGCGTACTTCTGGCGCTCGGCGGCGCGCTGCCAGCGGCCGGAGATGCAGGGTCCACCCCCCACTTCGGCCCGGCGGCGCCGCCACCGGAAGCGACGACGGCGACGATCCGGCCGTCGTTCTCGCCCGACAAGCTGGGCGCGAAGGCGGCATTCACGTTCACCGTCCACTTCGGCGGCGGGGAGCTGGGCGTGCCCTCGCCGGTGCGCAGAGCGGTGGTGCACCTGCCGGCGGGGTTGACGCTCGACGTACCGAAGCTCCGCAGCTGCACGCGGGCGCAGCTGCAGGCACGCGGCGCGCACGGCTGCCCAGCGCGGTCGCAGATCGGCACGGGGCGCGCCCTGGCCGACGTGCACGTGGGCTCCTCGGTGGAAAGCGAGGAAGCCGCCATCTCGGCCTTTGTGGGCCCGCCGCGGGGCACCAACCCGACGATCGAGATCCTGGGCCAGGGCTACTCGCCGCTGGAAGAGCGCGTGGTGATCACCGCCACAGCACTCCCGGACAACCCGCCGTACGGCGAAAAGCTGGTGATGACGGTCCCCGCGATTCCCACGATCCCCCTTGAGCCCAACGCCTCGACGGTCTCCTTCAGCATGACCATCGGCGGGAGGGCTGCCAAAAAGCACCACAACCCCAACACCGCCCTGCTCCCCTCCCGCTGCCCCACCGGCGGCTTCCCGTTCGCCACCGAATTCAGCTACGAAGACGGCTCCACCAGCGACAGCGCAGCGACGGTACCCTGCCCTTAAGAACGTAGGGCGCTCCAATCGGTATCCTTGCGCCGATGGAAGCAATCCTCGGGTTTGCGCAGGTGATTATCGCGGTGGTGCTGATCTTCCTGGTGCTGATGCACTCCGGGAAGGACGCCGGGCTCTCCGGCGCCTTCGGGGTCGGCACCGGACAGGGTCCGCTGGGCGGCGGCTCACTCGTGGAGCGCAACCTCAACCGCTGGACTGTCTTCTTCGCGATCCTGTTCGTCGGAAACACCATCCTGCTGCTGAAGAAGCCCTGGTAGCTGGCCGAAACGGGGATTCGCGCCAGAGGCGCGTGTCTCCCGGCTTCGGTCGGGCTCGCCGGCAGGCTCGGGCTCAAGCTGGTTGAGGATCTCCAGCGCCTCCGCCCGCAGCGTCACGTTGGTGGCTTCGTAATCCTCGCGCGAGAGCTTGCCGGTGGCGAGGTCTAGCTCCAGGTCGCGCAGCTCGCGGTACTTGACTTCGCGGGCCAGCTCCAGCGCAAGCAGATCCCGCGGCGCGGGGCCCCCGGCGAACGCGGGGCGGGCAGCGCGAGGGAGGCCGCTGGCGACGCGGCGGCGCAGAGCGCCGGGCGAGGGCGAGAGCGCGAGCAGGCCCCCACAGAAAACGATCAGACCGCCGATCCAGATCCACATAATCAAGGGCGAGACGAGCAGCCGGAACTGCGCCGGAGGCGGGTGCTTGAGGTATTCGTGGGCGAGGAAGTCGATCGCGAACAGGCCCTCGTCGGGGCGCGAGAAGGGGATCGTTTTGTTGGCCACTTCGATGATCCGCTTCAGCCGCGGCGTTTCGATTTCGGGCTGGATCGCGCTCCAGATGTCGCGCGTGAGGGAGGCGTCGATGCCGACGCTGCTGACCGCCTGCCCCCCGATCAGGTGCCCCACCGAGCCCTGCGATTCTTCCTGGGATTCGTAGAAGTCCTCGCTGGGGCGCAGCGTCGTGACATAACGTCCGTCCTTGGTGACCCGCAGCACGGCGCCGACGTTGAGCGTGGAGCCAGTGTGGGTGGGATCGTCGTGGGGTGTGAGGGCCGCGGTGGGTCGCACGTAGTGGATCGTGTAGGCGCCCACACGTGTGGACTGCCCGGGCGAGAACGAGCGGAGCTGGGAGACGTGCTGGAAGGAGGAGGAGGCGGCCACCCCGACGAACAGCACGGCCATCCCGATGTGCACGATGTAGCCGCCGTAGCGGCGGCGGTTGCGCCGGATCAGCGCCAGCAGCGCGACTGGCGGCGCCTCGCCCGAGGCGCCCTTGCGCACGCGGGTTCCGCGCCACAGCTCCTGCGCAACGCTGCCGAGCACGAAGGCGGCGCAGCAGAACATCAGGAGCGCCATGGGCTTCTGCGTGACGCCGGCGAGGATCAGCGCCGCCAGCGTGATCAGCGCCGCGGCGAGCGGCGCGGCGAGGTTGCGCAGCACCCCGCTCGGGGTGGCGCGACGCCAGGCGATCACCGGCCCGATGCCCGAAAGCAGCACGAGGATCAGCGCCAGCGGGACGGTGTAGCGGTCAAACCACGGCGGCCCCACCGAGGCGGCCTGGCCGGTGAGCGCTTCGGAGATCTTGGGAAACCAGGTGCCCCAGAAGATCACGAAGGCGAGGCCGACCAGCACCAGGTTGTTGAACAGGAAGATGGCCTCGCGCGAGAGCAGCGAGTCCAGGTGGTGGGTGCTGCTCAGCACCTGGCGGCGGGAGACGACCATGTAGATCGAGCCGGCGATCAGCACGGCGATCAACACCAGGAAGGGCACGCCCAGCGTGGCGCCCCCGAAGGCGTGGATCGAGTCGAGGATCCCGCTGCGCACCATGAAGGTGCCCATGATCGCCAGCGTCCCCGTGGCGAGGGCGAGCGAGACGTTCCACACCTTCAGCATCCCCCGGCGCTCCTGGATCATCAGCGAGTGCAGGAACGCCGTGCCGGTCAGCCACGGCAACAGCGAGGCGTTCTCGACCGCGTCCCAGCCCCAGTAGCCCCCCCAGCCGAGCTCCGAGAACGACCAGGAGGCGCCGAGCAGGATCCCGACGCCGAGGAACAGCCAGGCGGCCAGCGCGAAGCGCCGCACCACCGCGATCCACTCGCCATCCACTCTGCGCGCGATCAGGGCGCCCATCGCGAACGCGAACGGCACCGTGCAGAGCGTGTACCCCGAGTAGAGCATCGGAGGGTGGATCATCATCGTGGGGAAGCGCAGCAGCGGGTCCAGGCCCACCCCTTCGGCCGGTACCGGGCTGGTGGTGGTGAAGGGGTTGGCGTAGAACACCATCAGCGAGACGAAAAACCCGCCAAAGCCGAGCAGGATGGCGGTCGCGTAGGAGGCGACCTCACGCAGGCGCCGGCGCGTAAGGAACAGCACGAGGCTGGACCACAGCGACAGCAGCCACGCCCACAGCAGCAGCGAGCCTTCCTGAGAGGACCACAGCGCGGCCAGGCGGTAGAGCAGCGGTGTGGTCCGCGAGGAGGTGTCGGCGACGGCGTTGAAGGCGAAGTTGTCGCCCACGAACGCGATCTCCAGCACGATCATCCCGACGGTGAGCAGGCCGGCGAGCGCATACACCGAGCGGCGGCCCGCCAGCGTGAACTCCTCCCGGCCGCTGCGCGCCCCGTGGATCGAGACGGCGATGCCGTAGGCGCACACGATCAGCGCTAGTACCAGGCAGACGTGTCCGAGCAGCGCCATCAGGCCTCGCCGCCCGCCTGCCGCGCGTCCGTGAGTGCCCCCCGGTGCGATCTACCGGTCCGGACCGTGGTGGGGTGCGCGGAGCGGGACACTCAGGCGTTCTGCTTCTCGGAGGGCGGCGCGACCCTGTACTTGGAGGGGCACTTGGTGATCAGCGAGTTCTGTTCGCCGGTGTAGCCAGCGCCGTCTTTCTCCACGGTGACGATGATCTCGCGACCTTCTTTGAAGGGGTCGGGGACGATGCCGGTGTAGGCGACCGGCACCGCTTCGACACCACCGGCGCGGTCGGCGACGCTGAAGTCGAGCACCCCGCCCTCATGGCGCACCGAGCCCTTCACGACGGTGCCGGTGAGCTGATAGCTGCGCCCGGGCTGGGCCTCACGCAGCAACTGGGTGGGCGTGAGCGCGGGGCTGGCGGCGTTGAAGCTCGTATAGATCAGCGCGCTCGCCAGCAGCACGGCGGCGCTGAGCGCCACCACCAGCCGCACGGTGCGCTTGCGGGCGGGATTCATCGCGCCCAGTATCTCAAACGTACGCCGGGGATTCGCCGCTGGGTCGGCGTCCACGTCGCCGGCGCAGCCGATGGGCCGGACTGGCGATTCGACGGCGGGCCGAAGACCCTGCCCCGCCACGCCGGCGCAGGTGGCCCACCCGAGCGAGGGATTCGGTGGTGGGGGGCGAAACATTCAGACATGCGATGGGTCTTATCTGATAGAGAGCTGTGAGAGGGAGCCTCCTACATCCAATCGGCGAGCGGCGTCGAGCGCAGCGCACACGCCGTGGTCATCGGTCGCTGCTCCCCATCCCAGCGCCAGCAATCGATATTGCCCCTCTGCCCGACACCGCCGCCCAGCGCGTGCGAGAGTCCGGCGGCCCGACCGACCTGGCCTGCTACGCCTGCGAGTGTGGCTTCGTGTTCGCGGCCCCGGTCAGCACCACTGTGGGGTGCCCGCACTGCGGGGCCTCGCAGGCCTGGTGAGCACTCGCAAGCCGTCTCACCATTGGATGCACGACCGTCCGGCCGCGACTATACCCGCGGCCAGCGCCAGAGCTACCGAATGTGCATCCCCGAGATAGCCCGGGAGATCACGAGCTGCTGGATCTCGGCGGTGCCCTCGAAGATGTCGTAGATCTTGGCGTCGCGGTGCCAGCGCTCGACGGGGAACTCGCGGGTGTATCCGTTGCCGCCGAGGATCTGGATCGCGCGCTCGGTGACCCACACGGCGACCTCGCCGGACTTGAGCTTTGACATCGAGCCCTCGGCGTTCTCGAAGGGGACCTGGTTGCGTCCCATCCAGGAGGCACGCCACACCAGCAGGCGGGCGGCGTCGATCTCCATCTTCATGCGCGCCAGCGTGAAGGCGATCGCCTGGTTCTCGATGATCTTCTTGCCAAACTGCTCGCGCTCCTTGGCGTAGTCGAGCGCGTACTCGTAGGCCGCGCGGGCGATGCCGAGCGCCTGCGAGCCGACGGTGGGGCGCGAGGCCTCGAAGGTCTGCATCGCTGCCTGCGACTTGCCTTTCTTGCCCTCGCGCACGCGGGCGATGCGCTCGTCCAGCTTCTCCTTGCCGCCCAGCACATACCCGGCGGGGACGCGGCAGTCGTCGAGGAACACGTCGGCGGTGTGGGAGGCGCGCAGGCCGTGCTTGGAGACCTTGGTGCCCTGCGAGATGCCCTTGGCTTCGCTCATCGGCACCACAAACGCGGCGTGACCTTTGGAGCCCAGCTCGGGGTCGACGGTGGCGATGATCACGTGCACGTCGGAGATGCCACCGTTGGTGGCCCACGCCTTCTGGCCGTTGATGACCCACTCGCCGGCGGCCTCGTCGAACTTCGCGCGGGTGCGCACGCCGGAGACGTCGGAGCCCGCGTTGGGCTCGGAGGCGCAGAACGCGGCGACCTTGATGTCGTCCTCGGTGCCGAAGCAGCGGGGGATCCACTCTCCTATCTGCTCGCCCGAGCCCTGTCCGAAGATCGCGGCGACCGCCAGCGCGGTGCCCATGATCGACATGCCGATGCCGGCGTCGCCCCAGAACAGCTCTTCGTTGACGATCGGCAGCGTCAGGCCGGTCGGATCGGCGAAGAACTGGGCGAGCCCTTCAAAGCCGTAGAGGCCGATCTTGGCGGCCTCCTGGATGATCGGCCAGGGGGTCTGCTCCTTCTCGTCCCATTCGTGCGCGGCGGGACGGATGACGTCAGCGGCGAACCCGTGCACCCAGTCGCGCAGATCCTTCTGGTCCTGGGAGAGCGCCAGCGAGAAGGTGGCCTCCTTGTTGACCGCGCTGGTGATCGCCTCGACCGCGGCCTCGGCGGCCTCGGTGGTGTCGGCGACGGAGGTGGCTGACATCGAAAAGGGGCTCCTTTTGTTCTTTTTTGGAAGATGGGTGGGTGGGCGAGCGGCGATCCCGGACGCCGCTCGGAGCACGCGGGGACCAACCAAAGCCGCCACGCAGAGCAAGGGAGTCTACCGGAAGAATGGCGTTTTTGGGCCGTTTTGGCCAAAGCTCCATAGTCCCCGCCATCGATTGAGCCAAACCCTCAGCGAGTCAGCCAGGCATCCTCTTGGCGCGTTAGGGCGATCACCTCTTTGGGCAGCTTCCCCGCGGCCACGTCGGCGACTGTGACGCGCTCCAGCACCTTGCGCAGGTTGGCGCGCAGCGCCACCCACACCTGCTGGAGGGACTCAGCGGAGCCGCTGTAGGCGACCTCCTCGGGGCGCTGGCCGCGCACCCCCACCAGCGGGCCTTCCACCGCGCGGATCACGTCGGCCAGCGTGACCTCGGTGGCGGGATGGGCCAGCCAGTAGCCGCCCTCGGGGCCGCGCTGACTGCGCACGATCCCGGCGGAGCGCAACTGCGTGAGGATGTTCTCCAGGAACGACAGCGGGATCCCCTGCGCCTGGGCGATCTCATCGACCTTGCGGGGAGCTTCGGCACTGCTGTCCGCCAGCTCCACGGTCGCCCGTACGGCATAGTCGGCCTTGGCGGTGACGCGCATACCCAGACTCTACGGAATCGGCCGGTCCCGTCCGCATCTGGCCATCCGCGGGCCGATCCCGCCCCGCCCGCCATCCATGAGGGGGCCGAGTGCCCGCCAGGCCTTACGCCCGCGGCTCCCGCCACATCGCCCACATCCGCGGTCCCCGCGGCAGGCGCAGCTCGGCGGTGACGCGGAAGCCGTGGCGCGCGTAGAAGTCGATGTTGCGCTCCTTGGAGGACTCCAGGTAGGCGCCGACGCCGTCGGCGTCGCACTGTTCGAGCACGGGGCCAAGCACCGCCGAGCCGAGACCCTGCCCCTGCGCGGAGGGATCGGTGCCGAGCACCGCCAGATACCAGTGTGGCGGGACGTGCGGATGCTTGCGCTCGAGTCCCACCAGCCCGCCGGCGATCAGGGGGGCGCGGACGATTAGCCGTGGGTGGAGCATGATCCGAGCGAGCGCCAGATCCTGGCGCGGCGTGGTGCGCCAGCGCTTCGGCGGCGCCCACAACGCGGCGCTGTTGAGCTCCGGTGTCGTCCACACCTCGCGGTCAACCAGCAGGTGGCGCATGCGGGCCGCGTTGAAGCGTTCCAGCACCCTGGGGCGCAGGCGGTCGGGGCGGCACGACCACATCGCCACCGGGTCGTCGAGGAATGCCCGTGCCAGCATCCGCGCCAGTGCCGGCACGTCATCCTCGGAGACGCGGCGCGGGGTGGCGAGATCGGGACGCGGCGCCGGCGAGAGGCTCATGCGCGCAGCATGACAGCGCCGCGCGGGGCGCTCAAGTCGGTGTGCACGCCGGCCCGGGAAATGGGGCCCGATCGCGGGGCAGGGATGCCCCGCCCCAACGCGTCGGCCGCCAGCCAGCCGGCGCGCGGACGCCCCCACCTCCCCCTACAACACGCGACGCGCCCAGGTGAAGCTTTCCGCCAGCCACCCGGAGGTGAGCGGCAGCACGTACACGCCCTGCGCGGAGGAGTGGATCGCCCATTCGCTGCTCAACGCGATCCCCTCGTGGATCACGTTGGACTCGGTGGCGGTGGAGTTGAAGTGGGCCGAGCCGAAGAACAGCAGGTCGCCGGGCGCCACATCCCGCAAATGGATGCGCTGGCGCTTGGGTATTTCGCCGGCCTGTTCGGCGGCGGTGCGCCCGCGGATCTGCCTGCCCCACGGCAGGCCCGAGACCTTGTAGACGCGCCACGCGAAGCCCGAGCAGTCATAGCCGCCGTGTTCCAGGCCGTCGGCGGTGTTATCGGTGGTGCCGCCCCACACGTATGGCATCCCGATCTTCGACACCGCGATGTCCAGCACCTCGCGTTGCGCGGCGGTGTAATGGGGCAGCGCAAAGCTCATCAACGCTTCGCGCGCGGCGGTTATCGCCCAGCTGAGCGGTGGGGGAGTTGTGCTCGACGGGGGAATTGTGCTCGACGGGGCAGTTGTGGTTTCTTCGCCTTCAGCGGTCTCTTCACCTTCGTTCTTCGGCACCTGGCTGGCCGCGTCTCCCACCAGGCCCAGCACCACCGCGAACGAATGGGCGGCTTCGGCGCGCGTGATCGGGCTCCACGGGTACAGCTCCAGCCGGTCTTCGCCGGCGGGGTGGTCGTAGCGCATACCCAGATAGCGGGCCACCACCTCGCTGCCGAAGTAGCTGGGCGTGGTGAGACCGGCCGCCGCGGCCGCCTGCTGAACGTGTTCGGCGGCTTCGCCCAGCCCCAGCTGATCGACCAGCAGTGCGTCGAAGCGCACGACGGTTAGCGGCAGGCCGATGTTGAAGGCGATCGGGGCAACGCCCTCGCGCGTGGCCAGCGCCGCCAGCGCCGAGCTCTCAGCTGCCGCGCTCAGCGGGCTGGCCCCGGCGAAGCCGCCGGCTCCCTGTTCGCTCATCACCGCCTCATGCACCACCAGGCGCTGTTCGGAGCTGTCCCAGTTGGCGGCCGTCAGCTTCTTCGCGGAGGCCGGGCCGGCGGGCACCCCGACGGCCAGGGCGACCACGACGAGGGCAATCGCGCGAATCAACGCCATCCGGGTGTATCGACGGTGACGGGGGTCTCCTTGACGCCCCGTCACCGTCGGCCGGCTGGTTGTTTAGGAGGCACCCACCGCGTGCCAGGTGCCGCCGAAGCTCTTGATGCCCTGCCCGTTGGCCTGGCCCTTGGCGTGGTCTTCGTAGTAGCGGTACAGCAGTAGACCGCGCAGCGTGACCTGGAAGATGCCGTTGCGATGCACGATCCCCAGGCGGCCGTGCACGCCCGGGCCGGCCTTCAGCGAGGCATGAGCGGAGCTGACCGTGAGCGGCGGCCAGAATTCAAAGCACTGGCTGGGCTTGCACAGCAGGTGGTGCGTGGTCTCGGGGCTCAGCCAGTAGAGCGTGCGGCCCTGCGAGTTGACGACGATCGTCTGTTTGAGCTTGGAGCTCGGCAGCGAGCTGACCGTCGGGGCGCTCGCCGCCAGCGCCATCGCCGCCAGCGACGCCGCGAGCACCAACGCGGTCGCCACCGCCGCTATCGCCAGGCGCGTGGGACGCCGCCCGCCCCGCTGGTTGTGCTGCCGCTGCAAATCAAGCATGTATGGCTCCCTTTCGCCTTATTGGGTCGTTACCAACATGGACGCCCGCGCGCGCAAATCCTTTCAGAGCGCGGCGCCCTCCCCCACGACCAGCGGCCCCTCGTGGATGCCCGCCGCATCGGAGGGAGCGCCGACCAGCTGGCCGCCGCCGCACTCCTGCGCGTACACTGCGCGCCGCGGGTTCTGGATCCCGACGGCGCCGATCACACCGCCGAGCAGCACCAGCCCGCCCGCGATGCCGATGCCCACGCGGAAGCTCTCCAGCGACGCGGCGTTGGCGGCTTCGGTGACCGCATGGGCCTGGCGTGGCGGCAGGCCGGCGACCGACGGGCGCCCGAGCGTGAGGCGCTTGGCCTGCGCCACCGCCGCTTCGGCGGACGCGGAGAGCCTGACCCCCGCCAGTTCGCGATCGAGCGTGGCGGAGAACTGCACGGCGACGACTGCTCCAAGCGCCGCGATCGCGATCAGCCCGGCGACGCGGGCGACCGCGTTGTTGACCCCGGAGGCGATCCCCGCCTGGCGCTCCTCCACGCCCGCCAGCACCGCCGCGGTCAACGGCGCCACGGTGAGCGACAGTCCCAGCGCGAACAGCAGCAGGGCGGGGAGCACTTCGGTGAGGTAGTCCACGTGGATGTTGACGCGCAGGAGCAGCAGCAGGCCGGCGCCCGCGAGCAGCGGTCCCCCACCCATGAACAGCCGTGGCCCGTGGCGGTCGGCGAGCGCCCCAAAGCGGCGGGAGAGCAGGAGCATCACGATCGTCACGGGCAGCGTCGCGAGGCCGCTGCGCAGCGGCGAGTAGCCGGCGACCTGCTGCAGGAACAGCACCAGGAAGAAGAACAGCACCGACAGTCCCGCGTACATCGCGAACGTCTCGATGTTGCCGACGGCGAAGTTGCGCCGCCTGAAGAGGTTGAGCGGGAGCATCGGGTGGCGGGCGCGCGACTCGTACACGAGAAACACCCCAAACAGCAGCGCGCCGGCGATCAGCGGGATCGCCACCGCGGGGCTCGACCAGCCCAGGCGCGGCTGCTCGATCAGCGCGAACACCGGCCCGGCGAGACCAAGGGCGCACAGCAGCGCCCCCGTGAGGTCGATCGTCTGGCCGTGCTCGCGCGGCGCCGCCCGCGGGATCGCAGTGAGGATCAGCCCCAAACAGAGCGCCACGAACGGGAGGTTGATCAGGAAGATCCAGCGCCACGAGCCGATCGCCAGCAGCAGACCCCCGCCAAGGGGGCCGATCGCCGCGGCAACCGCCCCAAACGCGGTCCACGTGCCGATCGCCGCGCCGCGCTCGGATTTGGTGCCCCCTTCCCCACCCGGGAAGGTCGCGACGATCACCGCCAGTGAGCTCGGGATCAGCAGCGCCCCAGCCACCCCCTCCAGCGCGCGGAAGGCGATCAGGAAGCCGATCGTGGGCGCCAGTGCGCACAGCAGCGACGCCAGCCCGAAGCCGCCCACGCCGAGCGCGAAGATCCGCCGCTCCCCGTACAGGTCGCCCAGCGAGCCGCCGATCAAAATCAGCGAGGAGAGCGTCAGCAGGTAGGCGTTGGAGACCCACTGCTGGCCGGCGAGACCGCCCCCGAGCTCACGCTGGATCGTGGGCAGCGCCACGTTGACGACAGTGCCGTCGAGCACCGCGATCCCCGAGCCGATGATGCACGCCGCGAGCGTCAGGCGCTTGACGTGGGCGGCGGGCAGCGAACGCATCTCACCTCAATGTACGCCAGACGCCTGCTCGCCGGCAGGCTTGGCGACGTCGAAGCTCCTACTCCGCGGAGAACGACCCCGAGATCAGCCGGCCGCGAGCAGCGGCACGTCGTGGACGATCCATTTCGGCTTGAAGTTGGAGGGGTACAGCGCCAGCATCTTGCCGCTCCCGGTGACGCCGTAGACGAGCGCGGTGTGCGACACCTCGCGGCTGTCGGGACTGCCTTCGGCGGCGATGCCGTATTTGTGCCACACCGGGGTGAGCTGCTTGAGGGAGCCGATCAGATACTCCATCCGCCCGGTCATCCCGTGCGCGGCGAGAAACGCCTTGACGGTCGCGGGAGTGTCGCCGCGGGGGTCCACTGAGACCGCCACGACCTGCGCTTTGCTCGCCTGCGACCCCAGTTCGAGCAGCGCCGTGTGCAGGTTGGCGACGATCAGCGGGCACACGTCGGGGCAGTGGTCGTAGATGAAGGTCAGCAGCACCGCCCTGCCGCGAAACTGCGAGAGGCTCACCAGCTTGCCGGTGGAGTCGCGCAGCGTGAAGTCAGGCGCCTGACGGGATGGCGAGAGCAGCGCCGGAGCGTCATAGCCGGCGTTCGCGGCGGCATTCGCCGGTTTGACAGTGCCGGAGCTCCCGCAACCGGCCGCCGCCACGGCAGCCGCCAGCAGGGCAGCCACGGGCGCGAATAGGCGGACGACGTTAGGAGGCACGACGCCTCATGCTATCCGCGCAGCTGGACACCGTATGTGATCGTCCTCGCCCGACCGTGGGCGGGGGTGAGCGTGACCCTCACGGTCACCGCGAGGCGCCGCAGGCGTTTGAGCGCGCGCCGAGCGGCGGCGTCCAGCTTCACCGCGAACGGCACCCTCCCAGCGGACACCGAGCCGCGCAGCAGGCGTCCAACGCGAACCGCCGCGGATCGCCCACCTTTCCCCAGCGACGACCCTTTGGCGAGCAGGTCGATCTCCAAACGCCCCCCTGCTCCCGCCGCAGAGACCTCCAGCGCGCCCGTGACAGTGCCGCCGTGCTGGGCCGAGCGCGCCGAGGAGCCCAGCGCAACCAGCGGCGCGTTCAAGGCTTCCGCGTTCGGCGTCACGCTCGGCGTGGGCGTGGTGGCGCCCGGAGACTGCGTGGTGGTGGTAATTGGGGTGCTCGGCGGCTGTTCGTGAGGGGCCGGCTGTTCTTCATGCGGGGGTGGCTGTTCTTCACGTGGGGGCGGCTGTTCTTCGTGAGGGGGCGGGGATGCGCTAACCGTAAAGAAGCTCCGGTCAGCGCCCGGGGTGGTGGCCGCTTCGTTCTTGGCCACCAGCCGGAAGTGATAGGGGGCGCCGGGCGCCAACCCCGTCACTTTGACCGACACCGCGTGGGCTGCATGGTCGACGCTGCCCAGCGGGAGCTTGCTCGTGGTGTTCCCATAGCCGGCGGTGGTGCCCCATTCGAAGAAGTATTCCGTCGCTTTTCCTTCCGGGTTGACGGTGCCGTTGAGCGTCGCTTCGGTCTGGCCGACTTCGCCCGCCGCTTCAGTGGTGGCGAGCGGCGCTTCGGGGATCTCGACAGTGATCGTGCCGGTCATTTCGGGGCCGTGCACGGTGCAGTAGAAGGTGTAGGTGCCAGCCTGCGAGAACGTGCACTTGCCGCTCCATTTGGTGCCCGAGGAAGCGGCGGTTGTGCCCACGGGCACCTTGCCCGCGCCTTCTTCGCAGACCGGCGTCGCGGGATCGCTGACCCATCGCACGCCGTGCGGTATTTCGCTGGAGTTGCTGAGCGTCACGGTGCCACCAACCGCCACGGTCCTCTGCGACGGAGACCAACGGTGGTGTTCTTCGCTGTACAGACCACCGCCTTTTTCGTTCACCGCTTCGATCGACGGGTTGACTTCAATGCCCGCAACCGCCGCCGGCACCATCACGGCCACTCCCAGCACAGCCAGCAGCAGGTAGCGCCACCGGGATGTCATCGGTGCTCCACCACCGCGCGCGTGACGGTGAGCGATTCGCCGTAGGCCGGCGCGAGTGTGATCCGCACGCTCAGCGCCAGCCGCCCGTGACGCGCCAGCGCTTTGCGCCCCTTCGCATTGAGTTTCACCGTGAACGCCAGCCTGCCCGCGGAGACCGATTCGCGCACAAGCCGTCCGACCGTGACCCGCGTGTGGTGGGCCTTTGCCACGGACGTCCGCGGGGCGAGCAGGTCGATCTCCAGGCGATCGCCCGCGCCAGCCTTGGCGACCACCAGCGAGCCCTTGACCGAGCCGTCGTGCTGGCTGGAGCGCAGCGACGGGCCGCCGATGAGCGGCGGTTCCGAGGGTTTTTCGACTGGGGCGGTGGGAGTTGTGGCGGTGGTGGTCGGCGTGCCGGTAGAGGTCGTGGTGGTGGTGGTCGTTCCGTTCGGGAGCACGGTGATCGTGCCGGTCATTTCGGGGCCGTGCACGGTGCAGTAGAAGGTGTAGGTGCCGGGCTGGGAGAACGTGCAGTTGCCGCTCCATTTGGTGCCCGACGCGCTGGGTTCGGTGCCGACCGGCACCTTTCCGGCGCCTTCTTCGCACACCGGCTTCACGGGATCGCTGACCCACCGCACGCCGTGCGGTATTTCGCCGGAGTTGCTGAGCGTCACCGCGCCGCCCGCCGCGATCGTCGTCTGCGGGGGCGACCAGCGATGGTGTTCTTCGCTGTACAGGCCACCCGGTTCGTTGACCGCGTTGATCGCGGGAGTAGTTTCTGAGCTGGCGACCGTGGGAAGCACCGCCACGGCCACCCCCAATGCGGCCGCCAACGGCATGTAGCGCCTGCCAATCCTCACAATCTCACCCAGCCTTTCGGTCGCTTCCCAGACGACGACACCGCCCCGGCCGCCTCTGCCGTTACGGCACCTCTCAGATCTGGGGACGCCGGCGGGCGCCGATCCTTCCCGGCGCGGCAAATCTTTGTCTGGCAGGCTTTGGCGGTGCCACCCGACGCCGAGAGCCCCGCCGATGCCGAGCTATCCGCCAACGCCGACACCGAGAGCCCCGGCGTACGCAGGCCCACCTTCGATGAGGAGCTGCTGCTGTGGCTGGAGGACGAGCCCCCCGACGTGCGCGCCGCCGACGCCGAGCGGGTGCATGACATCGCCGCCGAGCTGGCGGGCGGCTTCGACGCATTGGCGGGGATCGGCCGCGCGGTGACCGTGTTCGGATCGGCGCGCACCCCCCGCGACCATCCCCACTATGCGCTGGTGCGCGAGGTCGGCGAGTGTTTGGGAGGATCCGGCTACGCCGTCATCACCGGCGGCGGCGGTGGCCTGATGGAGGCCGCCAACCGCGGCGCGCGCGACGCCGGCGCACTGTCAGTCGGCTGCAACATCGAGTTGCCCCACGAGCAGGCGCTCAACCCCTACGTGGACATCGGACTGCGCTTCCGCCACTTCTTCGCCCGCAAGGTGATGTTCGTCCGCTATGCCTGCGCCTTTGTGATCGCCCCCGGCGGGTATGGCACGCTCGACGAGCTGTTCGAGGCGCTCACGCTGATCCAGACCGCCACGATTCGCCATTTCCCCGTGATTCTCTTGGAGGGTGGCGCAGCCGCCGCTGGCCGATCGGAGATCCCGCCGATCTCCGATCGGCCGGCGAGCCGGGCCCGTCCTTCTCGATCAAGCGACGGCGAGTGGGACGGCCTGCTGGAGTGGCTGCGCGCCCACGTGCTCGCCGACCACCGCATCAACGCCGAGGATCTCGATGTGCTGCGCGTGGTGGAACGGCCGTCGGAGGTGTGCGCGATCGTCGACGCCGCGCTCCATCGCCAGCGCGAGCACGGCCGCGGGCAGCGGCGGCGCACCGCGCCTGTGAGCCACGCCGAGCAGTGATCATTCGCTGAGCTCATCGAGCGTGCGCCCGCTGAGCACCGAGCGGGGATGTTCGGTGACCACGTCCGACCCGGGGTGCGCGTGATCGTCGCGGCGCTTGATCAGCAGCCACTGCGCCTTCGGCCCCGCCCCGGTGCGTTGCAGCGCGAAGCCGCCGCGCAGCTTCTCGCCGTGCAGCACGAACACAGCGTGGCCGCGATCGAGCGCCAGCGGCCAGCCAACGCGCCCGCCCTGCTCGTAGACGCCACGATCCCACACGATCACGCGGCCCCCGTCGAGCACGCCCTCGAAGGCGTTGTGCGCCATCGCGTGGTCGGGTACCTGCACGGCGAGGCGCTTCACGGCCGGGTCGAGCGAGGGCCCCTTGGGGACCGCCCACGAGCGCATCGCCCCGCCCACCTCCAGGCGCAGGTCGAAGTGGTGGGCTCGCGCCAGATGCTCCTGCACGACGAACACTCCGGCGGCGACACCGCGTACAGCGAACTGCTCGTGGCCCTCGATCGCGACCCGCTCGGTGGCCACCTCGGCGACTTGTGCAAGCGGAGGGCCGTCGCGCAGGAAGGCCACCAGTTGCTCGACCGCGGGCGCCGGCCCCTCGGCGTGGACTTCCACCGTGCCATCCTCGCCGTTGCGCACCCAGCCCATCACCCCGAGTTCGCGCGCAAGTCTCACCGTCGCGTCGCGAAACCCCACGCCTTGCACTTCACCACGCACGACAGCGCGGATCGCGGTGGTCGCCTGCTCTCCTTCTCGCTTGGACACTGTGCATCCGAGATATATCGAGGAAGTTCCGCCAGCCTCCGGTTCGATGCCCGCCTATCGGGGCGATTGGTGGCGCTTGGCCCGGTCATTGGCGATTCTCGGGGCCGTGGGCGGTTTCGTGGGCGGCCCTACAGTCGGAGTCTTGTCAAACAGCGCGATCTACATACTCGCGTAGGGCTGTACGGGCGATATCGCTGACCGAGCGGTGCTCCTCGCGGGCACGCGCCTTTAGCGCGTTGGCGAGCTGGGGATCAACGCGCACCTGCACTCGCGGCGAGACGCCCTCGGTACCGAGGGAGGGCCTTCCGACCGTGACCCTGATCGCCTTATCGAGGTCGTAGCCGCGTTCGGCCTCGTCGGCCAGCGCCTCGATGTCCTCCTCTGAAAGTTCTGTGCCGGCGAGGGTCTTGATCTTCTTCATTGCTTGGCCTGCTCGTACCGCTGTCTGTACTTGTTGCGTAGCGACATCGCATGGATCACGAGCAGTCCGCCGCTGGGCAGCTGGATGGCCATAACCTCCAGCGATTCCCCCTGTGGGTCGTCTCAAGAAAGACAAGCCGGGTGTCCGGCACCCCCTCGCGCCCAGCGGGTGGGGGCTCCTCGAATCGGACGCGATAGTTGGCGATGACATGACGGATGCGATCCTTCGATACCCGATGACGCGTGGCAGCGCGCGCAAACCGCACGCTCGCGTTTAGGAGTTTATCAGTTGTGTCAGACATAATATAGTTGCGAGATAGAGGGTGCCTTCCCAGCCGGCGGCGGCCCTGACGGCCCGAAGGTCCGCACTCGACCTTGGAGCGCTTTGGTCTGCCGGGCATGGAACTCGCGGCCTCCCGATGAACTGCGCTGGAGTGACCGGCCGCTCGAACGAGTGCCCGACCCGCAGCAACGCAACCGCTACCGCGCCGAGATCCGCAATCGCGCCAATGCCATGCAGTTTGTCCCACTGCGCCCCAGACCCAAGTTCTGGAAAGGACGCTGGGCAGTCAAGCGAAGCTTCTAGCCATCCTCGCCGAGCATCCGCAAAAACTCGGCCGTCTCGGGAGTGCGCTCGTGAGCAGCGATCGCCTTCGCGGCAGCGTCCTTCTGGACGGACTCGATCTCCCCGGCGGGCAGTCGTGGCATCCAATCGACCAAACCGTAGGTCAGCTCACGCAGCCCACGGTGGCCGTGCGCCACGAGCCATTGCGCCGGCGTTGAGCCACGCAGGTTCGGCAGCCCCGTGCTCACCCACTCCCCAACCTGAAGATCCCCACGTAGATAGGGTCGGGTCTCCTCGCACAGCTCCAACAGCAACTCGACCTGCGCCGCCTTCTTGACCTGCGGACGCACAACCCCGCGCCCCCGCCACATCGCAACGGTCGCCTCATCCCAGCCAAGCGCACCGGCCAACAGCACGTCCCGCCCGAAGAAGGAATACAACCGCGCAAAGGAATCCAACGCATGCCTCGCCTGCACCGAGGGCGCCCGTGGCCCCTGCCTCAAGCCAACATCACCATGCTCAGCAGCGCGAGAGCGAAGCTCATTCTGCCGCTCCAC
This sequence comes from uncultured Solirubrobacterales bacterium, assembly GCA_963833205.1. Classification (GTDB taxonomy): domain Bacteria; phylum Actinomycetota; class Thermoleophilia; order Solirubrobacterales; family Solirubrobacteraceae; genus Palsa-744. The sequence continues at coordinate 76,858 of CAWHWZ010000003.1, forward strand.
GGAGCGGCCAGCTCCCCGCCCACGACGCGAGCGACTCGATGCCGTGGATGAACCAGCCCTCGCTACATTAGGGTTCATTTACGGGATTGTAGCATGGGCAGGGGCGACGACGGTCGCTGCCAGCACGCCCCTCCGCATCGGTGCTCGCACACGCCCAGGCCACTCCGTAGGCGCGCGAGCAGCGTCTTGAACTGCCGCTCCTGGGTCTCGCAGTCGGTCAGCCCTGACAATACAGCGCGATCATGGCTGTCGGCGAACTCGACGTCGAGGGTCGTTGGCCCGTGCGAGACGGGCGAGGGGTCGATCACTTACCTACCCGCCGTCGGTGTTCAGCGCTCGTTAGCGCTGCGTCCCGGTGTGACGACTGTGCCGCTATATGGGATTGCGCCGCGCCCTTCTCGCGCACCTGTGTATGATGCTGGCGGTGTCTGCGATGCTGCCGGTGTCTCGGCCGCCGCGGTTGAGCTTCCGGTGCGGAAGTTGCGCTCCCCCCGGAGCGCATCTCGTCGCTGGATCATTTCCTGGCTGCGGGAGAGTCTGACGAGCGACGAGCCGGCGACGTGCGAGAGGGCATCGCGATCTACGCCTTCCGCGGTCCGAGCTGCATCGGCGTGCTGCGCCTCGACGGCCCGGCGCTCGCGCAGGTCGACGAGCCACTGCGCGAGGATCTGCGGGCCGCCGCCTCCTTGCTCGGCCTGACCTACGAGAACGAGTTTGCCTTCAACCTGCTCTCCGAGTTGCAGCGGCCGCTCGACGTCAACGAGCCCGATGTGGTCTTCTTCGAAAAGATCGCGACCTTGATCAAGCGGGCGGCACGGATGGAGTACGTCGCGCTGCGAGAGCACCGCGATGGCAAGCTCAGGTGCATCGCCCTGGCCGGCTTCGACGCGAACCCGGAGCTCAGCAAATGGGACTTGGAGATCGACGAGCACGAGGACTTCGCGCACGCGCTGCTCGAAAAGAAGACGGTCGCGGTCGCGGCTCTCGACCCGGTGCGCCACGCGAAGCTGCTCGCCCAGCCATGGAGCAAAGACGTGCGCAGCTTCGTCGCGATTCCCGTCAAGGTCGGCAACGAGGTGTTCGGCGTGCTGAGCGTCGCGGCACGCTGCGAGTTTCACTACTCGCAGGTCGAGCTGCGCGGCTTCGAGAGCATTGCCAACGCCGTCGGCGTCTCGATCACCAACTTCCGAAATTCGCGCAAGCTCGGTATCCGCGTGGGCGAGTATGTGGAAACCGCGATGGCGCTTACTGCGGTCGAGGTGGCGCGCTCAGTCAAGCACGAGGCGCTCAACTACACCACGATCGCCAACACTGGTGTGCATGCCTTGTGGGCGCGCCTGGGCAAGCCCAAGGAGGATCCGGACATGGAGTATGTGAGCAACGCGCTGAGGCGACTCAACGCGGCGCTCAATGAGATCACCGCCACCCCGACCAAGCTCGCGCCCAGCGAATGGCGACGCACGAGCCTGCGCGAGGTCTGGCAGGAGGCGTGTACGGCGGTCGCGGGTCGCTTGGACGAACAGCGCACCGACGTGCGCCAGCCGCAGGCCGACGCCAAGGTCTACGCCCGTCCGCAGTGGTTGCGCCAGGTGTTCCTCAATCTGCTGCTGAACTCGATCGACGCCTACAAAGAAACGAGCAAGAAGGGCGGCCGGCGCATAGACTTCCAGATCACGCCGGCCGCGCAGCGCGCACGCCACGTCCTCGTCAGCTACAGCGACAATGCCACCGGGATCACTCCGCATCGTCTGCATGCCCCCCCCGGTACGCCGGAGCTGCCGGTCGAGCACCGCATCTTTCAGGAGGGCGTCACTTCCAAGCGCGACGGCTCGGGCTACGGTCTGTGGCTTGTCCGCCACATCCTCGATGACCACCGCGCGTCGATCGATCTCACCAACTATCGCGGGGGCGTCACGTTCGTCTTGCGATTCCCCAAGCCAGAGGAGGCCAAAGCAATGTTGAAGGATCCATCGTGAGCGCCACGCTCGAGCGCGAACTGCCCGTGATCCTCGTGATCGAGGACGACCGCGAAGCGCTCGACCAGCGCGTGCGACTGCTGGTGACGCTCAACTCCGAGCCGGTCGGCCTGCTCTCGGATGCAGCGCTGCCGCTCGCTCGCGGTCGCGCATCAGGAAGCCCGGCGCGGTGCCCTGTGGGAGCTATTCTTGAAGAGCGAGATGTTCGATATGCGCAGCCTCCCATCGGCCGCCCAACTGCTGCCGGCCTTGAGCGAGCAGGAGGAAGAGATCCTGCGCGAGGTCGGCGAGGGCCGCTCCCCGCGCGAGATCGCCGAGCGCCTACGGATCGAGGAGGACGAGCTGTACCGCTTTGTGAGCTGGGCGCTCGACGAGCTTCCTCCGGACCCTGTGGGGGTGACGATCGCCGACATCCACGCCCGCCGCGGCTCGCGCCCGGCCACGCCCCCCGAGATCGAAGAGTTCGAGCGGCTCTACGGCGCATCGCTCCCCGCCGACGGAGAGGGCTGAACCATCTCTCCGGCCGCGCGCGGACGGGGCGGTGCGCCCGTCCACTTCGACGACGAGTTGTTCGCCAACGACCTCAAGCGCCACCCGGCGGCGGCAAAGGTGCTCACGGCGGCGCGCGCCCGCTACGAACGCGACGGTGTCCCCCGCACCGAGCGCTACGACTGCGACCCCGATCACCCCTCGGGCACGCGGCTCCCCGGCTGCGTCAAGGTTTACCTGCCAAAACCCGGCGGCCACTGGCGGATGGTCTTCCAGATCGAGCTCCTGCTCAACCGCGTGCCGGGCCTGGTGTATCTAGCCGCCGCCTCGGCCACACCCCGCGCGAGGGTCGCCGCTTGGACGTCTATAAGCTCGCCCACCACCGTCTGCACGGAGAGTGGCCGCCGCGCAAGCGTTGAGGCGTCGGCGTAGACATCCAGAGCGCCGCCCGCCACGACGGCGGATACCTCGTCTGCAGCACATATTCAAAGCTCGCCGAGCACCGCGCCCTCGCCCGCACCCGGCGCCATGGACGCCTACCAGCAGCGTCTACAAATCCCCCCATACCAGCAGCCAGGACCAGCCGGTGTGGCGTAACCGCTCTGCAAAAGAATCGAGCCGCCGCTGCAATAGAACTGCAATACACACGCACCACCAGAAGCCCACCGACAGCACCCACAGCCCCACAAACGTCCGCGAAATGCGGGCTTTCCTACCCCTACCGGCAAATTTATATGGAGACCCCTCCCCCATAGATTTCCAACAAAAAAAACCCCCGCAAAACGATCGCGGTAGGGACCGCCGTTGCTGGCGGCCCCCCGCGCAGATCCCAGCGTGCGGGACTACCGCACTGGGCTCTTCCCTTGGGTTTTGGCGTTGAACCGCGCGTCGGGCCAGGGATGCTGGAGGGCACCGAGATCCTACTGGAAGCACCCAGCGCCCACCTCGACGCCGACGCCGCCTCACGGCTGATCGACAGCGCCGCCTCGCACGTCCTCGCGCACAGCGTTTGCGTGGCTGACCGGGCTGAATGACGGACGCACACCCGTAATGTTTACGGTTCAGTTCTGGACGTCGGGTGTGCTCCAGGACTCCGGGAGAGAACGAGCCGCGTGATGATCAGGCGGCCAAGCGCTCGTTTTCGACGCGCAGCTCGCCGCGCAGCCAGGATACCTCTGGCCCGGGACGACGATCGGCGCGCGTGCGTGCGCTGCTGTGCTCGATGCCGCGCAGCTGCATATCCAGCTCATCGCGATACTCCCGCCGGCCCGCAGCCTGCCGCGGAGTGAGTCCGCCGAGATGCTGATTGGGATCATCGATCCAGCGCCTGTAGGTCAACTCCCGCATACGCGCATCCGGAAGGAGCGTCTCATCGGAGTCAGCTCCGCCAACACCATCGTCCGCGCGTCCACGCGTGGATCGAGCTGCGGGCCGTGCCGCGGCACGTTCAGCGCGACTCCCGCTCACGACCTCGCCGTATGAGCGCAAGCTCCGGTCGCAAGCGCCCGTGACGTGCTTCAGGCGACGCGCGACAAGAGCGATCGCGGTGTCCAGGCGAGCTTCGGAGGCCGCGAAGAACTCGAGGCGATCGGCGTACAGCGTGAAGGTCCCCAGCGAGGTGAGGTCGTTCAGCTCGAACGCGCCGGTCTCGCTCACGGCGACCGGGCCGCTTTCCACGCAGAGAGCACCCGCCGGCAGCGGCGCCCGCCGGCGGGCCAACAGCTCACGACGAGACGCCAGCCAGTCAAAGGTCACGGCGCCCCCATACTCGGTCTCACCGTCGAAGGAGAGCTCTGGCGTGGCCTGCAACGCCGCGAACAGAGCGTCGGGGTCGCGCACAGACCAAGTCGCCTGCGCGACGGCGACCAGGTCGCCCTCAAGCGTGTACGGCACGCGCTCCGCGTACCGACTGGGCGGGATGAAGCACAGCAACTCGCCCGCGCCGACGTGCAGCGCGGCCTTCAGCCCAACGCCGCCCGCTCCCAGGCGATGCTCGTCGGCGAGGCGTCGCAGCTCGCCCACCAACTCACTCTCCTCAGCGGGCTCATAGAAGCCGGCGGCGCCCCACAGCGAGCACATCGGACCGCCCTCCATGACCCGGCAGAGAAGGACGTGCCACTGAATGGCCTCACGAGAAACGCGCGGGCTCGCTACGCGAACGACCCCGCCACCGATCACACCCTCGAGCTCGATCCAGGCGCCCGGCTCGACAGCCACGACCCGATAGACACTCAGACGGCTCGCCGCGATCCGGGCCGCCATCTCGCGCTCGCCTGCTGAAAGATCGGGCAACCGCGAGTACAACCTCGCTGGCGTGTTGCCAGCCGCGACCTCGCGGTCGATCAACAGCCAGCAGAGCGAAAGCGACATATCCTCATCGTTCGCCGGCCGCTCCTCGCCTCCGACGCCGCGCCCATCCATGTGCGCCTTCAGCGACGCACCCAGCTCATCCCCGAGGCACTTGAGCGCCCAGCTCTGCATTCGCCCCCAAACCCGCTCCGCCTCCAGAGCGTCAAGCGCAGCCGTATCCCCTCGGCGAAGGCAGCACCGCTTGTACTTCAATCCGCTCCCACACGGGCACGGCGCGTTACGTCCAATCTCGGTCATGGCAAACCTCCAGGGGTCGGCAGTACGCAACTTCTGCTCGTCCCGGAATCTACGCTCGCGAGCAGACGGACCGTGACAACCCAGGAGGCTCGCCATGCCGCACAATCGAGGAACACGACGCAAGCCGCGCTATGTGGGGCTCGTCTCATACAAAGGCCACACGAGATGGGTGGGCACGCACCCCTCGATTGCTGCCTACAAGCAAGCCGAGCACGAGCGGCTGATCGAGCTGCGCGAGGAGATCAACCGCGCGGAGGATCGCCGTGTCCCGACCGTGATGGAGTTCGCCGACGCGGTCGTGCGCCCGAACGGGCGAATCACGATGACCTGGCCAGAGGGTCAGCGCGCGCACAAGGAGACCGGGCGCCGCCCGAGCTCCGTCAGGCGGATGCGCGACGGGCTCAAGCCGCTCGTTCGAGACTTCGGGGGCCGCCAGCTCGACAGCTTCAGCCGCCAGGAGGCACTGAGCTGGGCGCTACCCCGCGGTCGCCACGTCCAGCAATCGGCGCGCCAGTTCTTCAACCACGCACTCGACCGCGATCTGATCACCAGCAACGCATTTACTCGCCTGGGAGCGGTCAAGCGAACACGCCGGATCGACCGGCCCGACTTCGAAGTGATCAGCGACGAGCAATACGAGCGGCTGTGCCGGTGCGCCCGCGCGAGCCGCACCGACAGCTACGGGCTGATCCTGAGGGCGTCATCCTGGCGATTGGCGAGGCAGCCATGCGCCCCGGCGAGATCTTCGCCCTGAACCACAGCGACATCGACTACACCGCCGGGATCATCCACGTCCGTCGTCAGCTTGACCTGGCAAGCGGCGTCACCGACTGGCCCAAGGACGACGAGCCGCGAGATATCGCAATGACCCCGAAGCTACTCAGCCATCTGCAGACCATGCCCAGGCTCAGCCATGAGATCCTCTTCCCCACCCCACGCGGCTGCTACATGCGACGCAGCACCTGGTCCGCTCACTGGCACTCGGTGCGTGCCGCCGCCCGGATGCCGGGCCTGGAGTTCTACGAGCTCAGGCACCGCGCGATCCAATGGATGATCGACCCACCCAGCGACGGCGGCCTCGGCCTGGACATCCAGACGACCGCCCACATCGCCGGCCACCGCGACGGCGGCTACCTCGTCTGCAGCACATATTCAAAGCTCGCTGAGCACCGGGCGTTGGCACGCACACGGCGCGCGATCGACGCTTACCAGCAACGCGTAGGAAACCTCCCTCACCGGCGGCCGGGGTCGGCCAGCGTGGCATAACCGCTCCGGTAGGAACCTATCCGCCTGGGAGCGCCGAGCGCTCAGTCGTTGAGCATCCAGGCAATGAAGGGCGCGGGGACTGCCCATACCTCGCCGCTGGTGTCGAGCAGGCCGCGTGTGGCGAGCACTCCCTGACCGAGGGCTGCGCGGACGGTGAGCGCCTCGCGCTTCCAGCCGGCGTCGATGTACTTTCCCTCGAAGCCCAGCCCGCCGATGCGGGGGCCACAGAAGTCGACCTCCTTACCGGAAGTCTTCTGGTACATCACGTCGCTGAAGTGCGCGTAGGAGCCGGGCTGCTCGCGCTCGATGTTGCGCAGCAGCTCGATGCCCAGCTGCTGCTCGCTGAGAACCGAGGCGTCGGCCTCAGCGAGCGCGCCCTGGCTGCGCAACGACGCGAGGCGTGCCAGGAGGGGGTCGATGAAGTAGTACTTGGACTGGGCCGAGAGCTTCGGTGTGTTGCCCTCGCGCCGGTGGCAGGGCCACGCCAGATAGGCGAAGACGAGATCCTGCAGCCGCGCCTTGGCGGTGTGGTGGCTCTCCACGCCGATGTCCTTGCGCAGGGATTCGATCGCCAGCGGGCTGGCCAGGCTGCGGGTGAGGCGCGCGAGCATCGCCTGCACCTGGGCCGGGCTGGTGCCGGCGCCGCGCAGCGCCTCGCCGGCCGTCACGTCCCACAGCGCGCGCAGGAAGTCCTCCTGGACATCCCCGTTTGCCAGCTGGTCGCCGACAGCGCGAGGGAAGCCGCCCACCCGCAGATAGAGCTCCCAGGTGGACAACAACACATCCAGCCAGGGAAGCAACTGAGTGAACGCGGCGTCAACCTCCGGGGACATGAAGTCGCGAGCCCTCACCGAATCCGGTCGAGGCAGCTCGTCCAGCCCCACTGCCTGCGCGAATCGGCGAAAGCCCATCGGCAGCAGCAGACGATCCGAGTGGCCCGCGCCCCCGAGCCGCCCAGCCAGCTGCTTTTGCGCGTCGGCCAGGTCACGCGCCGAGGACCCGGTTAGGACCACGCAGTCATCCCCGAACGCTGTGTTGTCGCGCAGCCACTTGATCGCCTCGGGCCATGCTGGGACGCTGGTGATCTCGTCCAGGAACCAGTAGCGCTCCCCCTCCAACCCTCGCGTGAGCACCTCGCGCCCCCCGCTGACCAGACGCTGCAGATCCCCGCGGCCAAGCTCGTCGCACGCGAAATGGATGATGCTGCGAGGCTCCACTCCACTGTGGAGCAACCGTGAGATCGCTCGCTTGATCTCCAAGCTCTTGCCCACCCGGCGCGGGCCGCGCAGCACATACAGGCCGTCGGGCACGACATCCGACAGCGGCGAAGGATCATAGTCGAGCGTGGTGGCCGCCAGGGCACGCAGATCGCGGTCCTTGCGCTCCCACCCAGAGTCGCGCCACCACGCGTTCCCGGCCGCCAGAGCGCGCGTCAACTGACCCTCGTTCACACCCACTACCCTAGCATAAACACCGAAAACCTACGGTATTTCGGCAGATAAACGCCGATAAGCCACCAATTATCGGCGCAAAAATGCCGCCGGTTCTGCAAAAGATTCACGCCGCCGCTGCAATAGAACTGCAATACACACGCACCACCAGAAGCCCGCCGACAGCACCTACAGGCCCACAAACGTCCGCTCGGGTGGCCGGGGGCATTGCAGCCCCCGGCTCCCACAGATCCCGGCGTGACAGTCTCCCGTCACCGGGCTCTTCCCATCTGCCGGTCAGGCTGAGCGGACCCATTGCCAGTGGGCGAACAGGTCAGGCTCTCGTACGAGCAGCCCGACCCACCACCGCTTGAACCGCTTATAGGCCCGCAGTCGCTTGTACTTCTTCGCAGCCCAGCGCCTCATGTAGGTGCTGACGCGCCGCAGGAGGGGATACAGCCGCGTCCGGTAGTAGCGGCCGTAGTAGTTCATCCAGCCAGCGATGATGGGGTTCAGCCACCGTGCCAACTCAGTGAGCGACAGGTTGGTGCGCCGGTGGATCCGCAACGCGCGGAGCCGGGCGCCCGCGGCCTTCAGCGCCTCGGGGCTGATCGCCGGTAGAAACGAGGTGAAGAGCACCCCGGTCCTGCCATTGCGCGCCCCCCCGTGGCCGGAAGGCGTACCCGAGGAAGGTGAACGAGGTGTGCTCGTGCTGACCCCGACGATTGTCGTCCTTGCAATAGACGACCCTCGTCTTGGTGGGATGCAGGCGCAGGCCCATCTCTTCCATCCGAATGACGATCCCTTCAAGCACCTCTTCTGCCCGATGCTTGGTCGCGCAATGCACTGGCCGGCCCCCGTTTTTCGGTCCACCACGTGTGAGAGTCGGTGGTTTGGACCCCCGGTTTCGATGCCACCTAATTACCGTTTCGACGCCTCAACAGCGCACGCTCCACCGGGTCTCCCCAGCCGAGCGCTTCTGGAACACCTTCCCGATCCCCACCTGACGCGATCAAAGCCGCGCCTTCTCCCCAGACGCTCACCACGACGGTCTTCAGCCAACGCAGCTCCAGGGTGGTTTGACGCCCGCCCCCGCAGGGCCGACGCCGGAGGGCCAGCAAGCCTCCATCTCCTGCACAGCACCGCCTATGAACAGAAGCTCCTACATATCTTCCTCCTCAGCGTTCGTGACACACCAAAATGCGGGCGTTTGCCCCCTGTCCGCCGAGTTGAACTGGGGACCCTTCCCCAGCAAACCTCCATCAAAAAACCCCGCAAAACGGGGGTTTCTGGGGGCCGTCGAGATGAGACTTAAATCGGGGCGCCCAGATTCGAACTGGGGACCTCGGCCACCCAAAGGCCGCGCGCTACCAGGCTGCGCCACGCCCCGACGCGACACCCCAGTCTACTGCCGCTCACCCCCGGTTCCGCGCAGATGGATGTCTACCTTGCGAAGGCACCCGACGCCATCCCCACCCAATACACCCAACAGCTCCCGCTCGCTGGCCGAAACGGGGATGCTGGCCGATTTGGGGATGCGAGCGCAGCGAGTGTCCCCCTAATCGGTCGAAGGCGAGTGTCTCCCGGCTTCGGTAGGGTCCGGCCCCGCGATGGCTGACGTCCAACCCCTGCGTGCGCTGCACTACGACCTCTCCGTGGTGGGGGCCCTCGGCGATGTGGTGGCCCCTCCCTACGACGTGATCGACGCCGCGCAGCGGGCCGCGCTGATCGCGCGCTCCCCACTCAACGTGGTAGCGGTGGATCTCCCCCGGGCGCCCACCGCGGGCAAGGGCGGCGCCGACGGGCAGGAGCGCATCGAGAACGAGCTAGCCGATCCCTACCGGGTAGCCGGCGAGCTGTTCGAGAGCTGGCAGCTGCAGGGCGCGGTGGCGCGCGACTCGCAGCCCGCGATCTGGGCGCACACCCAGCAGTACACCGGCCCGGACGGCGTGGCGCAGACGCGGCGCGGCTTCTTCTGCAAGGTCCGCATCGAGGAGTACGGGCCGGGGCGGGTGCGCCCGCACGAGCGCACGCACCCGGGCCCGAAGGAGGACCGGCTGCGCCTGACGCGCGCCACACGCGCCAACATGTCGCCGATCTTCTCGCTCTACTCCGACCCCGCCGGCGCGGCGTGGCGGGCGCTGGAGCCCATCGCCGCCCTCCCCCCATGGGGTGAGACCACCGACGCGGAGGGCACCGTCCACCGCCTGTGGCGGGTCGCCGACGAGGCAGTGATCGCCGCCGTGCAGGTTGCCGCGCGCGACTCGGAGCTGCTGATCGCCGACGGCCACCATCGCTATGAGACCGCGCGCGCCTACGCGGAGGAGGTCGGCGGAGAGGGCGAGCACCGCTACGTGTTGATGTGTCTGGTGGCGCTGGAGGATCCCGGGCTCACCGTGTTTCCCACCCACCGCCTCGTCAGGGGCCTCGACGCGGCGCGCCGCGAGGCGCTGGCGCAGGCGCTGGAGCGCAACTTCGAGCTCACCGAGGTACCGCTTCAGCAGCTCGAGCCGCCGCCGGGTGAGCGCCCGCTGCAGCTCGGCTACATCGACGCTCAATCTCAGCGGCCGTTGCGCCTGACGCTGAAGAACCAGGCGATCGCCGACGCCGCGCTGCCCGGTTTCTCCGCTGCCTACCGGCGCCTGGACACGGGTGTGCTGGAGGCGCTGCTATTGAAGGGCGCGCTGGGGCTTTCCGACGAGGACATCTCCCACCTGCACGACTTCCGTTACGCCCGCAGCGCCGGCGAGGCGGTGGAGCTGGTGCGGGGCGGCGAGTACGACGTCGCCTTTCTGCTGCGACCCACCCCGGTGGCGCAGGTCAGAGACGTTGCCGCCGCGGGCGAGAACATGCCGCCGAAGTCAACCTTCTTCTTTCCCAAGCTGTTGACCGGGTTGCTGTTCAATCCCCTTTGACCGCTATTCGACACCCTTGGAAAAGCCCCTTACATAACTACCATCTGTAGTGGAGAGGCGGGTAGGTTGACGAACGGATCGGAAAGGCGTAGAGCCATGAGGGCAACAGCGAAGCGCAACGATGGGATGTTCAGGCACAGCGTGCGGGTGCGCGGGCACGAGCTCACGATCGACGAGGGCCTCGAGGCGGGGGGCGGCGACGCCGGTCCCGACCCTCAGGAGCTGCTGGCGGCGAGCCTCGCCTCATGCACGGCGATCACACTGGAGATGTACGCGGCCCGCAAGGGCTGGGAGATTGGGGAGGTGGAGGTGGCGGTGCAGTACACGCCCGCCGACCGGGGCCGCCCCACGCAGTTTGAGCTGGTGGTGCGTCTGCCCGAGGATCTCCCCTCCGAGCAGGTGGAGCGATTGCGGGTGATCGCGGCGAAGTGCCCCGTGCACCGAACGCTCGACGGGGAGGTCATGTTCGAGGAACGCCTCGAGCGGATCGCGCCCCTCCAGACGGCGTCCGGACCGCGCGTTTGATGAGCGCCGGCACGCCACCCGCACACCTCCTCCGGGCCACCGCGACCGACCGCCTGAGCGCCCTGGCCGGCGTCGCGGATCAGGTTTCGGCGGCGGTGCTGGTGCCGCTGTTCCTCGGCGTGGACGGCGAGCCCCACGCGGTGCTCACCCGCCGCCGCGCCGATCTGCGCCGCCACGCCGGTGAGATCTCCTTCCCCGGCGGGCGGCGCGACCCCGAGGATCGCGACCTGCGCGAGACGGCGCTGCGGGAGGCCGAGGAGGAGATCGGCTTGGCGCGCGCCGAGGTGAGGGTGCTGGGCGAGCTCCCCCCCGTGTCCACGTTCGTGACCGGCTACCTGATCCACCCCTTCGTGGGGCTGATCCCGGCCGGGCAGCATTGGCGTCCCTCTCCCCGCGAGGTGGACGCGGTGCTGGAGCTGCCGCTACGCGCCCTGCGCGAGAGCAGGACACGCACGCAGATGGAACGCCGTGGAATCTCCTTCCAGACCGACGCCTACATCCTCGCCGAGCACCTCATCTGGGGGGCCACCGCGCGGATCCTCGACGACCTCTACGAGCATGTCGAGACGATCCTGCCCGCCGATGTCGTGCCGCTTTAGGGGGTCAGCAGCAAGAACAGCGCACCGCGCGCCTGCTCCAGCCAACTGGGTATGTCGGCAGGATCGGCGTGGAGGATGATTAGGGGGATCGAGTTGCGCTCGGCAATCTCCCGCGCGATCCGCTCACCCTCGGCGAGAGCTCCGGCGGGCATCGATGACCCAGCAGCCTCGTAGAGGAGGCCGCGCACTGTGGAATCGATCGCGCTCTCCAGGAACGCACGCAGGCGCTCGCCGTGCAGCGCCCGAAGCTGCTCCTCGGTGCCAGTGGCGCCGCCCAAGAGCCAGCAGGCAACCGTCACTCCCTCCAGCACGCCGCGTAGCGTCCCCAGGCGGTTGGGATCGCCAATCCAGCACTCCGCCCCGGTCGCCTCGATCTGCGCGCGAGCACCCTCGCGACGGGTGACGATGCGCACGACGTGTCCTTCCATCCCCACCTCTTCGGCGAGCCGCAGGCCACGGCGGCCACCCCCGACGATCAGCAGTCGCGCCACCGCTTGAGACTATCCCGCACGGCGGCGAGCATACGTGCACGGGTGACCGGCCCACCCCGGCAGGCAGCCGAGCTCCCCTCAAAGTAAATAGGCGCCGCGGCCATCGTGGCCACGGCGCCCAGTGAGGAGACCGGCACTGAGCTTCGGTCTGTGCCGAGGCTTCCTCGAGCGCCACCGGAGAGGTATGGGTAGCGGCGCTCGAGCAAGCTCCGGCAACCAGACGCCTAGCCTTTGCCGGCCCTCCCCTGCCTGTCCCTCGGGTCAATCCCTGCCATCCACGCATATGAAAACACAAAACGAGAGATTTGTCAAGAGGGATATGTCAAAGGACGTTTTTTTGAGGCGGGACCATATCTCCCCGGCCCTCGAATACCATCCGGCGCCGATGGCCGAGCCCACAGACATCGTGACCATGGACAAGATCGTGGCGCTGTGCAAGCGCCGCGGCTTCATCTTCCCCTCCTCGGAGATCTACGGAGGGGTGGGCTCGACCTACGACTTCGGCCACTACGGGGTGCTGCTGAAGGGCAACGTCAAGAACGAGTGGTGGCGCGCGATGCTCTCCGAGCGCGACGACATCGTGGCGCTCGACTCGGCGATCCTGCAGCACCCGCGCGTGTGGGAGGCCTCCGGGCATCTCGCCGGCTTTACCGATCCGCTGGTGGACTGCCGCACCTGCGGGCAGCGCTTCCGCGCCGACCACCTCGGGGACCTCGCGTGCGGACGCAAACCCTCCAAGCACCCGGGCGAGGCCGAGGAGTGCGACCTGACCCAGGCGCGCGACTTCAACCTGATGTTCGAGACCACGATCGGACCGGTCAAGGAGTCGGGCTCCATCGCCTACCTGCGCCCCGAGACCGCCCAGGGAATCTTCATCAACTTCAAGAACGTGTTGCAGTTCTCCCGTAAGAAGCCCCCCTTCGGGATCGCCCAGATCGGCAAGTCCTTCCGCAACGAGATCACCCCCGGCAACTTCATTTTCCGCACGCGCGAGTTTGAGCAGATGGAGATGGAGTTCTTCGTCCCCCCCACCGAGGCCCAGCGGTGGTTTGAGCATTGGCTGGCCGAGCGGATGCGCTGGTACACCGAGCTCGGCCTGCGCCCCGACCACCTGCGCCTGCGCGCGCACGATGCCGACGAGCTCTCCCACTACTCCTCGGGCACCAGCGATGTCGAGTACCTCTTCCCCATCGGCTGGTCGGAGCTGGAGGGGATCGCCAACCGGGGGAACTTCGACCTGACCCAGCACGCCAAGTTCTCCGGCGAGAAGCTTGAGTACTTCGACCAGGCCACCGGGGAGCGCTATGTACCGCACGTGATCGAGCCGGCCGCCGGCGCCGACCGGGCCACGCTGGCGTTCATGGTGGACGCCTACGTCGAGGAGAAGGTCCACGGCACGGCGAAGGATGAGCACGGAACCGAAGGGCCAATCGCCGAGTCCCGGACCGTGCTTCAGCTGCATCCCCGTCTGGCACCTGTGAAGGTGGCGGTTCTGCCACTGGTCAAGAAGGACGGCCAGCCTGAGTTGGCGCAGCAGGTGTACCGCGAATTGCGCAAGAGGGTGCAGGCCGAGTACGACGAGGGTGGCTCCATCGGCAAGCGCTACCGCCGCCAGGACGAGATCGGCACTCCGTGGGGCGTGACGATCGACCACCAGAGCGTCGAGGACCACACGGTCACGCTGCGCGAGCGCGACACCCTTCTGCAGAAGCGAATGCCCATCGAAGGGCTGGTTGAGGAGATCGAGCGGCGCTTGAGCGAGCCGTGGACCCCCCGCCCCAGCTAGAGGCCCAAACGGACTAAGACAGGAGCGACATGGACTTCGATTTGACCGACGAGCAGCGCCTGATCCGCGACACGGCACGGGAGTTCACCGACAGGGAGATCGTCGAGCGCACGCGCGAAAACGCCCGCAACCACCACTTCGACACAGACCTCGTCAAGAAGGTCGCCGCGCAGGGCTACCTCGGCGCGATCGTCCCCACCGAGTACGGCGGCGCGGGCCTCGACTACTTCAGCTACGGCCTCGTCGTCGAGGAGATCGGCCGCGGCGACTCCGCGATCCGCACGGTGATCTCGGTCCAGACCTCGCTCGTCTGCTCTGGCATCGTCAAGTTCGGCACTGAGGAGCAGAAGCGCAAGTACCTGCCGAAGCTCTGCTCGGGCGAGTGGCTGGGCTGCTTCGGGCTGACCGAGCCGGACACCGGCTCGGATGCGGCCAACCAGAAGACGCGCGCGCACAAGACCGACTCCGGCTGGGTGCTCAACGGGGCGAAGATGTGGATTTCGATGGGCAATTACGCGAAGGTCGCGATGATCTTCGCCCAGACCGACCCGGCGCTCGGGCACAAGGGCATCGCCTGCTTCCTCCTCGACACCGACCAGCCCGGCTACACCGCGCAGACGATCGAGCACAAGATGGGGCTGCACGCCTCCGACACCGCCTCGATCTCGCTGGAAGATGTCGAGGTCGCGGAGGAGGACATGCTCGGCAGGGTCGGCGACGGCTTCAAAATCGCGATGTCTAACCTCGACTCCGGGCGCTACTCGGTCGCCGCCGGCTGCGTCGGGATCTGCCGCGGATGCGTCGAGGAGTCAGTCGCCTACAGCCAGGAGCGCGAGCAGTTCGGCAAACCGATCGCCTCCTTCCAGCTCGTGCAGGCGATGATCGCCGACATGGTCCTGAAGACCGACGCCTCGCGGATGCTGGTCTGGCGTGCGGGATGGCTGAAGGACCAGGGCCGGCCGAACACGCTGGAGACATCGATCGCCAAGCTCCACGCGACCGAGGCCTCGCTGGAGTGCGCGAACCTCGCGATCCAGATCCACGGCGGCGCCGGCTACGTCGATGACCATCCGGTCGAGCGCTACTTCCGTGACGCGCGCGTCACGACCCTCTACGAGGGCACCTCGCAGATCCAGAAACTGATCATCGGCCGCGCGATGACCGGTGTCAATGCGCTGGTGCCCTCCTGAGATGAGCGGCGAGGCGCAGCCCGCTCGCATCATCGGGGTGCTGGGCGCGGGCACGATGGGCGCCGGCATCGCCCAGCTCGCCTGTCGTGCCGGGGCGCGCACGCTGCTGCACGACCCGATTCCCGAGGCGTTGCAGCGGGGGGCCGAGCGCGTGCGGGGGGGGCTCGAGAAGGAAGCCGCCAAAGGCCGCATCACCGCTGAGGAGGCACACGCGGCCGCCGGGCGGCTGGAGGTCGTCACTGGCCTGGAGGCGTTTGCCCCGTGCGAGCTGGTGATCGAGGCCGCGCCGGAGCTCCCCGAGCTCAAGCGCGAGCTTTACGGGCGGCTGTCGGAGATCGTCAGCGCCGAGTGCGTGCTGGCCACCAACACCTCCTCGCTGCCCGTCACCGGGATCGCCGCCGGCGCCACCCACCCCGAGCGGGTGGTGGGGATGCACTTCTTCAACCCCGCGCCGCTGATGGCGCTGGTCGAGGTGATCGCCGGTCTGCGCTCCAGCGAGGGCGCGCTGGCGCTGGCCGATGCGACCGGGCGCGCGATGGGCAAGACCGTGATCCGCGCCACCGACGGCCCCGGGTTTCTCGTCAACCGCTGCAACCGCCCGTTCGGCCTGGAGGCGTTGCGGCTGCTGGGCGAGCGAGTGGCAGACGTCGAGACGATCGACCGCATCGTGCGCCTCGGCGGCGGCTTTCGCATGGGCCCCTTCGAGCTTTCCGACCTCGTCGGCGTCGACACCGGCTTCGACGTCGCCCGCTCCTTCTACGAGCTCTCCTTCGGCGAGCCCCGCTGGCGACCCTCCCCGATCCAAGCCCAGCGCGTGGCCGCCGGGTTGCACGGGCGCAAGACTGGTCGCGGCTACTACGACTACTCGGGCGACGGCCCCCATCGCCCTGCCGATCCCGACCCGCCCCCGCGTGTCGCGGACGCCCGGGTGCACGGCAGCGGTCCCGTGGCCGACGCTCTGCGCGAGCTTGCACCCGGCGACTCCGGGCCCCAAATCGCAGTCGAAGGACTTGGCGGTACCGTGGACGGCGAGCCCTTTTACGCGCTCCCCTCCCCCGCGCGCGGCAGTGTGCGGAATGCGGTAAGGCAGGCACCTCTCGTGGGGCAGGCCACCCTCACGCTCGTCGAGATCACCGGCGAGGCCGGGGAGCGGGCGTTCGCGGGACTCGGCCTGCCCACCGCGCGCGTGCAGCCCTCCGCCGTCGGGGTGCTCCCCCGAATCGTCTGTCAGGTGATCAACGAGTGCGCGTTCGCACTGGGAGAGGGGGTGGGCAGCGCGCAGGACATCGACGCCGGGATGACCCTCGGCATGAACTACCCCAGCGGCCCCTTCGCGTGGGCCGACACGATCGGCCTGGAGCACGTGACGGCGACACTGGACGCGCTGTGGCAGGAGTACCGCGAGGAGCGCTACCGCATGGCGCCTGTGCTACGCAGATCGGCGTTGTAGGCGCTCCTACCAGCCAGCCGCTCTCCCCCGGCCGTATGCCCGGCGGCGGGCGGCGGCCCTGCACCAGCCGCTACTCTCCGCCGGCCGTCTGCACCGAGGCGGGCGACGCCCAGGCCTCTTCGGCGAGATCCCCGATCGGGATCCCCGCGGGCGTGGGCACCCCCGGGGTGTCGCGCAGATACCACTCGGCGTCCAGCGCCGCCTGGCAGCCCGACCCGGCGGCGGTGACCGCCTGGCGGTAGGTGTGGTCCACCAGGTCCCCAGCGGCGAACACGCCAGGCAGGTTGGTGCGGGTGGAGCGGCCCTCGGTGACCACGTACCCGTTCTCGTCCACCTCCACCTGCCCGCGCACCAGCTCGGACTGGGGCTCGTGCCCGATCGCGATGAACGCGCCGCGAATCTCGAGCTCGCGCTCCTCGCCGCTGTCGGCGTCCAGCAGCAGCGCGCGGTCGAGCGCGCCGCTCTCGCCGGGGAGAAACGCCTTGATCGTGTAGGGGGTGAGGAACTCGATGTTCTCCCGCTCGCGGGCGCGCTCCAGCATGATCTTCGAGGCGCGCCACTCCTGACGGCGGTGCACGACGGCGACCTTGGAGGCAAACTTCGAGAGGAAGATCGCCTCCTCCATCGCCGAGTCCCCGCCGCCGACGATCATCGCGGGCGCATCCTTGAAGAAGGCCGCGTCGCAGGTGGCGCAGTAGCTCACGCCCCTGCCGCCCAGCTCCTGCTCGCCGGGCACCCCCAGCTGCTTGTGCTCGGCGCCCATCGCGAGGATCACGGTGCGCGCGCGGTGCTCGGTCTCCCCCACCCACACGCTGTGCACCCCGGGGTGGGCGGAATCCGATCCACCGGCCAGCAGTACGCGCTCGGCCTGGTCTGTCTCCAGCCGCGCCCCGAAGCGCTCGGCCTGCGCGCGCATCTTGCTCATCAGCTCCGGCCCCATCATCCCCTCGGGGAATCCGGGGTAGTTCTCGACGTCGGTCGTCTGCTGCAACAGCCCGCCCCAGGCAAACCCCTCGATCACCAATGGCGCGAGGTTGGCGCGCGCGGTGTACAGCGCGGCGGTATACCCCGCGGGGCCGCTGCCGATGATGATCGTGTTCTCGATGTCCGCCATGCTGATCCTTTCGCGCGTGGTCTGCCCGTCGCGTCAAGCCTACACGGACCCATTACTTTACTTTGTATAGTATACCATCGCGCAGCTCCACGACCTCGTCGAACAGCTCCACCCCGAGCTCGCTGTGCGTGATCGCCAGCACCCCTCGCTCGCCGACACCCGCGACGATCGCGCGCATCACCGACTCCGCCGTGGCGGCGTCAAGGTGCGCGGTGGGCTCGTCCAGCACGAGGAAGCGCGCGTCGCTCAGCAGCGCGCGCGCGAGCGCGATCCGCTGGCGCTGACCGCCGGAGAGCGCGCCGCCGTCCTCGCCGACAAGCGTGTCAAGGCCGTCGGGCAGAGTGCGCACCCACGCGGCCGCACCGGCCGCCTCAAGCGCCGCCCACAGCTCCTCCTCGCTTGCCTCCCGCCGCGCGAGCAGCACGTTCTCGCGCAGTGTCGTGTTGAACAGGTGAGCGTCCTGCGCCGCGTATGCCACCGTACGGCGGACGTCGTCCTGGGTCAGTTCCCGTAGATCGATACCGCCGATCCGCACGCTGCCGGCGTCGGGGTCGCGGAAGCGCACCAGCAGGTGCGCAAGCGTGCTCTTACCGGCGCCGCTGGGACCCATCAGCGCCACCCGACACCCCGGCTCCAGACGCAGGCAGACGTGCTCCAACACCCACGGCTCCCGCGCGCCATAGCGTGCGCTGAGGCCCTCTACCGCCAACTCCCCGGCGCCGGGAAGGGCACACGGAAACGCGGGATCGCGCACCGAGGGCTCGCGCGCGCACAGCTCCTCCAGGCGGCCAGCGGCCTCGGCGCAGGCGCGCAGACGCCGCGCCGCGAGGGGCAGCGGCGCCAGCCCTTCAAACGCCGCCAGCACCAACAGTGCAAGCGCCGCCACCAACACACCCGCCAGCGCACCGCCGTGCACCGCGGGGATTGCCACCAACAGCACCGCCACCACACTTGCGCCGGCCGCCGCCGAGCCGAGCGCGGTCGCGGCTCCCGCCGCGATTCCGTCACGACGGGCGAGCGCGCCGAGGTGCCCGTCGGCAGCACGCAGCCGCGCAATCCGCTCACGTGCGCGCCCCGCAACGGCGAGCTCGGCGGCACCTTCGATCGTCTCCACCAGCTCCGCCGTCAGCGCCGCGCGCGCCGGCGCCTGGCGCTGGCCGGCAGCCGCGGCGAGCAGCGCCGCGAGCGCGGGTGTCACGGTTGCGGCGAGCAGCAGACAGACGAACACCACCGGGCCGGCAGCCGGCAGGATCACCCACGCGGTGAGCGAGGCGGCGCAGATCGTGAGCGCCGCCACCGCCGGCGGCGCCAGCGCGCGCAGGTAGAGATCCTGCAGCGCATCCACGTCCCCCACGAAGCGCGACAGCAGATCGCCGCCGCGCCGGCCGCCCCCCGATCGGTCGCCAAGATCGCCCGGCACCAGCGGCGCGAGGCGCCGGTAGAAGTTGGCGCGCACGCGCCCCAACAGCCGCAGCGCGGCGTCGTGCGAAGCCAGCCGCTCGCCGTAGCGCAGCAGCGCACGGGCGAGCGCGAAAGCGCGCACGCCGACGATCGCCACGCTCAACGCAAGCACCTCCGGGCGCTGGGCGGCGCGCGAGATCAGATAGCCGGAGGTGACCAGCAAACCACCAGAGGCAACCACCGCGCCGAAGCCCAACACGATCGCCAACCCCAGCCGGCGGCGCTCGGCACGCCCGGCGCGCGCCGCCGCGGCCAGACTGGTGTAGCCGTGGCGGCGCTCCGCACGCCCGGCGCGCGCCGCCGCGGCCAGACTGGTGTAGCCGCCGCTCATGCGCTCACCTCCAGCGCAGCCTCGAGCGCGCGGCCAGCTCGAAGAGTCACCGCGTGCTCGGCGTACGCCGCCAACCGGGTGTCGTGGGCGATCAGCAAGGTCGTGCGACCCTCGGCGAGCCGCTCAATCGCTCTCGCCACCATGAAGGCGGTGTCGGCGTCGAGGTGCGCGGTCGGCTCATCCAGCACCACCAGCGGCGCGTCGCGCAGGAACGCGCGCGCCAACCCCACACGCTGTGCTTGGCCGGCCGAGAGGCTACGGCCGGCCTCGCCGACCTGTGTCTGTAGGCCGTCGGGAAGCTGGCTCAACAACTCCTCCAATCCAGCCGCCCTCGCCGCCGCAAGGATCCGCTCACGTGTGGCGTTTGGGACCGCGAGCGCGATGTTTTGTGCGATCGTGCCGTCGAACAGGCGCGCGCGCTGCGGCACCCACGCAACGTGCGCGCGCCACGCCTCCGGGGCGATCTCGCGCAGGTCGCGCCCACCGCAGCTGACGCGCCCCGCGGTCGGGTCGGCCAGCCGCAGCGCAAGCGCCACCACCGTGCTCTTGCCCGTACCGCTGGGGCCCACCAGCGCCGTGGTGGTGCCTGGCTGCAGCTCCAGATCCAATTGGCACAGCACCGACTCGGGACGATCGGGGTAGGCGAAGGACACCATCTCGAAGCACAGCGGCGCCCGCGATGGGTCGGGCACGCCGACACCACCGCTCGCCGGCACGACGGTGGCGGGCGACTGCGCGAGGAGAGACTCCGTGGCTAAGGCCCCCGTGGCTATGGGCTCCACTACGAGGATGGACACCGAGAGCGCCGGTGGCGCGTCCAGCACCGCGAAAATCCGCTCCGCCGCCGCCATCCCGTCGGTGCTCGCGTGAAACTGCTGGCCCACCGCGCGCAGCGGCCCGTACAGCTCGGGCGCCAGCAGCAGCACGGTGAGGCCCGCCTGCAGTGTGAGATGACCGCCGTCGAGCTGCAGCCCGATCGTCACCGCCACCAGCGCGGTGCCGATCATCGCGCACAGCTCCAACACCAGTGCGGAGAGGAACGCGACGCGCAGCGTCCCCATCGTCTCCGCGCGATAGCGCTCGCTGACGCGTTCGATCGTCTGCGCCTGCGCTGCCTCGCGGCGGAATGCGCGCAGCGTCGGGAGGCCGCGCACGACGTCGAGGAAGTGTCCGCTCAGCAGCGCCAACGCCCGCCAGCGCGAACGTGCGCGCGCCCGCGCGCCCCTGCCGAGCAGGACCATGAACACGATTAGCAACGGAATCGTCAGCGCCAGCACGCCGGCGGCGACAGCGTCCACCGGCGCCACCCACAGCAGGATCGCCAGGGGCACCGTCGCGCCCAGCACCAGCTGCGGAAGGTAGCCGGCGAAGTAGACCTCCAGCGCGTCCACTCCCTGCACCGCCGCCGCGGCCAGCTCGCCCGTACGATCACCGACGCGACTGACGGGAGAGCGGACGAGCAGTTGCTCGGCGAGTCGGCCGCGCAGCTCGGACATCACGTGCGTCGCGCCGATCCGCCCCGAGGTCTCGAACGCGCCGGCGAGCAGCGCCCGGGCCACGATCACCGCCGCCAGCGCCGCCAGCGAACCGCTGAGCCGTTCAAGCGTCGTGTGGTGCACGGCGGCGCTCGCGATCACGTGCGCCAGCAGCACCGCCTGCGCGACCACCGCAGCGGCCATCGCCACGCCCAGCCCCGTCGCCAGCCACATTTGCGCGCGTGCGGCGCGGCTCTCGCGCAGCAGGCGGCGGTCAATACGACTCGCGAGCGGTTGTTTCATAGCTCAAGAATTATCCCTCTGGCTTGAGTATGGGAAAGTTTTGGTATGCACCCTTATACTGTTCGTGATTGCGGTGCTTCACGGATAAGGAGCATTGAGCGAGCTGCAAAGGTTTGCTCTCAGCGAAGCTCGGCACGCCGGATGGACCCGTGCGAATTCCAAGCGCAACGCATCGATCGGACACCCGCATGAGGAGGTCCAGCGTGATGTCAAGCCCATCGTCTGAACGGCCGGATCAACCGCCGGGTTCCGTGCGCCGGGCACGATCCCCGTTCGATGCCGGCGCCACACCCTCCCCGGTCAAACCGATCCCAGCCGCCGCGCCCGCGGCGCCGATCCCGACGGTCGCCACGAAGCTGCTGATCCCGCCGCCAACGCGGCACCTGATCGAGCGCGGGCGACTGTATGACACCCTCGACGAGGGTATCGGCGGAGGCATCGTCCTGCTCTCGGCGCCGGCTGGGTCCGGGAAGACCGTGCTGCTCTCCTCGTGGATCGCGGCGCGCAAGCTGCCCGGGCCCGTCTGCTGGCTGTCGCTCGACGGCGAGGACAACGACGCCAATCGGCTGCTCGAGAACCTCCTGAGCGCCCTGCGCGGCGCGGGAGCGCTCGAGGCCATTGGCGCTCTCGATGACCTCGTCGCTCCGGCGGGAGCCGGCGCCGAGCGCTTCCTCGCGCTGCTGGTAAACGGTCTCGCCGAGCTGCGCTCGCCGATCGTGCTGGTGCTCGATGAGATTCACGAGCTCACCAGCCCCCGGGCGAGCGCCGCGATCGACTTCCTCGTCCGCCACGCCCCCGAGCAGCTGCGCATCGTGCTGGCCGGCCGCGCCGATCCGCTGCTGCCGACCGAGCGTCTGCGCGCCAGCGGCGCGCTCACCGAGCTGCGGATCGCCAAGCTCGCGTTCGACCGCGAGGAGACCGCCAAACTGTGCGCACGGCTGGAGCTTGGACTCTCCGACACTGAGATCGACTCGCTGTGGGCGCACACCGAGGGGTGGCCGGCGGCGGTGCGCCTGGCGGCGCTGTCGCTGCGTGGGCACTCCGAGCCGGGGCGCTTCCTGGCGGAGTTCGCGGGCACCGACAGGGCCGTGGCGGACTATCTGATCTCCGAGGTGCTCGCCCGCCTGCCGGAGGACAACCGCGAGTTCATGCTTCACACCTGCCTGGTGGACGCGGTCAGCCCCGAGCTGGCCGACGCCCTCACCGGAGGCGAAGGCGGCACCCTGCCACTCGTGGAGCTCGAGCGGCTGGGCGCACCGGTGCAGCCGACCGCCGCCGACGGCCGCTGGTATCGCTACCACCCGCTGTTTCGCGAGCTGCTGCGCGCTCATCTGCACCACTCCAACCCGGAGCAGATCCCCTCGCTGCACCGTCGTGCGGCGAGCTGGTATGCGGAGCAGGGACAGGCGATGCCCGCCATTCGCCATGCCCTGGCGGGCGAGGATTCCCAGCAGGCCGGCGGGCTGATCGCCGAACACTGGCTGGAGCTGTTCCTGCACGGTGGCTCGGCGACGATGCGCGGCCCGATGGCGCAGCTGCCACCCGAGGTCGTCGCCTCCGATCCGCGTCTGGCAGCAGCCGTCGCGGGCAGCCGCCTGCAGGACGGCGACCTCCAGGACGCCGAGCGCCACCTGGCGATCGCGCGGGAGGCCAGCGGGGAGTTGGAGGCCAGCCAGACCGAGGCGATCATCGCCGCGGTCGCGCTGCGCCATGCGCGCCTGCGCGTGCACCCCGGTGACGCCGAGCGCTTTGCAGAGGAGCTCAGCGCCGCCGCGCACGACTGCACGCGCCACTGCCGCACGGCGCTGCGCAGCTTCGCGCTCTGCGAGCTCGGCGCCACACTGCTGTGGAGCGGCGGCGAGCGCGAGCGGGCCATCGCCCACCTGCAGGAGGCGCTCGCCCTCGCGACCGAGCACCGACACGAGCAGATCGCGCTCGACGGCCTTGCGCAGCTGGCGATCTTGAACGTGCTGCGGGGTGAGCTGACACAGGCCGAGGAGCGCAGCTCGCGCGCGGTGGAGCTGGCCGAGCAGCGGGGCTGGTGCGAGGGCCCCGCGACAGCCTGCGCACATCTGGCGGCGGCCACCTGCGCCTACCAGCGGGGCGAGTTTGAGCGCGCCGAGGGACTGCTTGCAAGGGCTGCCGCCGCCGCGGATACCGCCGAGCCACCCGTGAGGTTGGCGGTCGGCCTGCTGCACGCGCTCACGCTTGCCGCCGCCGGGCAGCGCTCCGCCGCCCGTGGCGCGCTGACGCTGAGCGCGATCCGCTCGGAGCTGGCGGACGGCGCGCCGGCGCCAGACTTCTTGAGGCTCCTGCTCGACGATGCCGAGCCGCGGGTGCTGATGGCCGCGGGGGAGGTCGAGCAGGCGCGCGCGACCCTCGCGGGGGCGCTCGAAGTTGCACCCAACAGCGTGGCCCTGCTGGTGCGTCAAGCGAGTTTCGAGTTGCGCGACGGCGAGCCCGAGCTGGCCCGCGCATCGCTCACGCGGGCGCGCGCGGAGCAGGCGCGCAAGCACCCACATCCGGCGGTACTGCTCGAAGCGTGGCTGCTGCAGGCGCTCGCGGATCGTGCGGCCGGCGAGCCCCAAGCCGCCGCCGAGGCGCTCGATCGAGCGCTTGCGCTGGCCGAGCGCGAGCCCTTCCGCGACGCCTTCCTGCTGAACGGGCCGGCCGTGCGCGAACTGCTGGAGCTCCAAGCGCAGACCGGCACCGCCCATCCGGCGCTGCTGGAGGTGCTGCTCGACGGCGTCGGCCAGGGTCCGACGAGCGCCACCACGCTGGCCGAGCCGCTGACCGAGCGCGAGCAGCGGATCCTGCGCTACCTGCCGACGATGCTCACCAATGCCGAGATCGGCGCCGAGGTGTTTGTGTCGCTGAACACTGTCAAGACCCATCTGCGCAGCATCTACCGCAAGCTCGAAGCCAACGGGCGCGCCGACGCGGTGGAGCGCGCGCGCCGGCTGGGATTGCTCCCCGCGGGAATCAAGCGCCCGCGCGTCGTGCAGCGGGTATGAGAGCCTCACTGCGGATCCTCGCCCTCGGGCAGGCGCCTCACCTCGACCAGCTCCAAGCCAAGCGCCTGGATGCGGTCGAGCAGGCCGTGCAGCGCGGCCTGGTCGAGTACCGGGCCACGTAGAACAGTCTCCACCGACTGAAACGTGGCGTCCATGCCCTCGAAGGCGCCGAGCAGCTGTTCGCTCACTCGCCCCTTGATGTGGATCTCATAGCTCGTGCGTTTCACGCCAACCACGCTGAGCGTCTCTCCTTGGCCGGGTCTCTTTGACAACGTAGGACCGCGGGGGATGAGCGGTCGTCACCCAACGGGGATGAGGATCGCGAGGGGCGCTCTACGCCGGTGAGAGCGTCGAGCTTCCGTGGTGCTCGTGGCGCGAGAGCATGATCCCCGCGAGCGCCAGCCACGCCTCGACGATGCCGCGCACGATCAGCGAGATGCCAAGCACGAGCGCGAATGTGTAGATGCCAAACTGCGGCCAGGAGACGATCAGAATGCCGGCCGCGAGACCGACCAGCCCCTCGAGCACTCGCCACCCCCGACGTTCGCTGGTCTCGATCGCGGCGACCAGCTCGAACACCCCGGCGACCATCAGGAAGATCCCGAACGCGAGCGCCAGCACGGTGATGCTGTCCGAGGGGTGTCTGATCACGATCGCACCGGCGATCAACGCGAGCACCCCTCGCAACAGGCCGACGCCGCGAACCTCTCTGACCACGATGCCCACCCCGATCCAGATCACGCCCACCACCAGCAGGTAGATCCCGAGAATCGCCGCCAGCGTGCTCAGCGTGCGGTGGGGAGCGACCAGCAACAGGACGCCCACGGCCAGCGTGCACAACGCGACCACCAGCAGCAGCCACCACGTCCAGCCGGGCGGCTGCTCGGCGGTCGGCGTGCCGTCGGGACTGAGAAACGCTTGACTGGACATCGCTGTGGGCAGCCTGCGCGGAATCTGGGTGAATGGGCCTCACCCGCGGGGGGTGACTTGGCGCAACCTGGGGATCCCCGCCGCTTCTTTCGCGCCGGGGATCCCCGGCGATCCCGGCGCCGCGCGTCAGCTGAGCGCCTGCTGAGCCTCCTCGGCGGCGAGCAGACCGACCTCGACCAGGTCGCGGGGGTGCACCCATGTGTCGAGGATCGGGAAGCCGCCGGCCCGCACGATCGCCTCGCGCAGGGGGATCGCCCAACGGTGCTCCAGCAGCGCGATCGCGACCGCGGTGTCGGGGGGAATCTCATCGAGCACGTCGAGCAGATCGTCCTCGCTGAGACCGCCGCCCTCCTGTGACCACAGTTTGGCCGCGCCCTCGGCGTCGCCGCCCGCGATCTCGCCCAGGCCGACCAGCGCCTTGACGACCGCGCCGAGCTCCTGCGCCTCCTCCTCCGACAGGTCGCTGATCTGCGCCGCGGTGACGACGCCGTCGGCGTCCTTGTTCACCACCAGCACGTCGATCACACGAACGATGTCGTGCTCCCTGAGGCTCCGCAGGTGGGCGAGCACCTCGCCCTGGAAGTCGGGCTTGTCGAAGCCCACGACGAGCAGTTGCACTGGACCCATCATCGTTACGTCACCTCCGGTTGTCTGTGGAGCCGCCATCTCGAGGATTCTCAGCCCGCGGCAAGGATCTTCTGCTTCTCGCGCTCAAACTCCTCTGGCGTCAACACACCGCTGTCGCGCAGTTCTCCGAGCTGTTTGAGCTGTTCGACGACCGTCCCACCCGCCGCCGGCGCCGCGGCCGGCGGCGGGGCGCTCGCGGCCGCCTGCTGACCTTCAACGCCGGCAAGCCGCTGTTCCTGGGATGCCTCCTGTGCGGCGCGGTTGGCGCCTGCCTTGCCGGCCATGTAGCCCATCCCGCCGACCATCGCGCCTCGCATTAGCGGCCTGCGCCTACGCATCATCGCCCTATACCTCCGGTTCCCAGCGCGCGGTGAGCTGGTAGAGAATGATTATGTCGATCGCGATGATCAGGATCGACCACAGCGGAAACAGCGTGAAGGTGCCGAACTGCACGAGCAGGTTGAGCGACACGAAGATGATCCCGAACACCCGCGCCCACGTCTGCCCCGCCAGCAGGCCGAGGCCGGTGCAGGCAACCAGCGTTCCCAGGATCAGGTGACCCCAGCCCCACGCCGAGATGTCCCACACGACCACGCCGTGGCCGCCGACCGTGATGACTTCGTTGTTGATCACCGCCGCCAGGCCCCACATCGCGTCGAGGAACCCCTCGATCATCATGAGCACACCGGCGAACACGATCCAGCCGCTCAGCCCGGCTGGTTCGCGCTGATAGCGCGAACCGGAGGTGCCCGGCTCGGGAATGGTGCTTGACATTTGCGATCCTCCTAATGAAGACGTTTGTGTCGTCAGGATTGCTGGGCGACGGGTGAAAGCTCATCACCCCCCTGGGATGACCTGCGCTCACCCTGCGGGGCTGGAGGATCGTCGATATGGCGAGCACGGCCGAAGCCTCAACGGCATCCCCGGTCGAAGCCTCCACGGCCCCCAAGCGCGCGGGGCTGGTGCTCGCCGCGCTGATCGCGGTGGCGGCCGTCGCCAACCTTAACCTCGCGGTCGCCAACGTGGCGCTGCCCGACATCGGCAAGGCGTTCGAAGCGGGGCAGACCGAACTGGACCTCGTCGCGGTCGGCTACTCGCTCGGCCTCGCCGCCTCGGTGCTGTACCTCGGCGCGGTGGGTGACCGCTACGGGCGCAAGCTGATGCTGTTGCTCGGCATGGGGCTGTCGATCCCGGCGTCGCTGCTGGCGGCGCTGGCGCCGTCGATCGGCGTGCTGCTGGCGGCCCGCATCCTCGGCGGACTGTCGGCCGGGATGGCGTACCCGACGACGCTCGCGCTGATCACGGCGCTGTGGTCGGGGCCGGCGCGTACGCGCTCGATCGCGTTGTGGTCGGGCATCGGCGGGGCTATCTCCTCGCTCGGCCCACTGCTCTCCGGGGCGCTGCTCCTGCAGTTTCACTGGGGCTCGGTGTTCTTCATCACGCTCCCGCTCGCCCTCATCGCCCTGTTTATGGCGTGGCGCCTGGTCCCCGCCCACGTCAACGAGACCTCCGACGCCGTCGACAACCTCGGCGGGATCCTCTCGGTGCTGCTGGTCGCCGCGCTGGTGCTCGGCATCAACTTCGCGCCGGTCCCCGGCAAGGGGAGTTTGGCGATCGGGCTGGGTGTGATCGCGCTCGCGGCGGCCGTTGGGTTCGTGATCCGCCAGCGCCGCGTCAAGAACCCGCTGTACGACCTGAATGTCGCCAAACGGAGGGTTTTCTGGGTGGCGGCGTGCGCCGGGATCATCGTGTTCGGCACGCTGATGGGCGCGATGTTCGTCGGCCAGCAGTTCCTGCAGAACGTGCTGGGCTACTCCACGCTCGACGCCGGCCTCTCGATCATGCCGGCGGCCGTGCTGATGGTGCTGATCGCCCCGCGCTCGGCGAAGCTCGTGAACACTCACGGCGCCCGCGTGGCGCTGCTGATCGGCTACGCCTTCTGCCTGCTGGGCTTCCTCACGATGCTGCTGCTGTGGGAAGACCACATCGCCTACTGGAAGGTCGGTCTCGCCTATGCGCTGGTGGGTGCGGGCGTGGGGTTCGCCGGCACGCCCGCCTCGCACTCGCTCACCGGCTCGGTGCCGGTCAAGCGCGCGGGGATGGCCTCCGGCACCGCCGACCTGCAGCGCGACCTCGGCGGGGCGATCATGCAGTCGATCCTCGGCGCGATCCTCACCGCCGGCTACGCCGCCGCGGTCGCCACCGCCGTGGCGTCATCTCCTGACAAAGCGCTCGTCACCAACAGCGTCCAATCGGAGCTCGAGAAGTCGTTTGCCAGCGCCGCCGACACCGCGCAGCGCTACCCCCACTACTCCTCCCAGATCATCTCGGGCGCCAAGGAATCGTTCCTGCAGGGCGCCGACCACGCCTATCTCGCCGGCATCCTCGCAATTCTGCTTGGCGCTACGCTTGTCTTCTTTCGCTTCCCCAAGCGCGAGCGCGAGGAGGAGCTGCTCCGCGAATATCACGCCCAGGACACAATCGAAGGGGGCCAGCGAGCATGAGTACAGCGGTACAGACTCACACACGCACCACAGCGGGCGGACAGAAATCCAGCGGGGCGCCGCCGGCCGATGTGCTGGTCGTGTTCGGCATCACCGGCGACCTCGCCAAGGTGATGACCTTCCACTCGCTCTACCGGCTGGAGAAGCGCGGATTGCTGAGCTGCCCGATCGTCGGTGTGGCCGGCGACGACTGGAGCGTCGAGCACCTGCGCGAGCACGCCCGCGAGTGCATCGCGGGGACCGGCGAAACGGTTGACGAGGACGTCTTCGCGCGCTTCGCCGCGCGGCTGTCGTTCCTCAGCGGCGACTTCACCGACGCCGCCACCTATGAGGCTCTGGCCAAAACCCTCGGCGACGTGAGCAGCCCAGTCTTCTATCTGGAGATCCCCCCCTTCCTGTTTGGACCGGTGATCAAACAGCTCGCCGCCGCCGGCCTCACCAAAACGGGGCGCGTGGTGGTGGAGAAGCCCTTCGGCCACGATCTGGCCTCGGCGCGCGAGCTGGCCGCCGAAATTCACCAGTCGATCGAGGAGTCCCAGCTGTACAGGATCGACCACTTCCTCGGCAAGATGGGCACCGACGAGTTCCTCTATCTGCGCTTCGGCAACACGATGATCGAGCCGATCTGGAACCGCAACCACATCGCCTGCGTGCAGATCACGATGGCCGAGAGCTTCGGCGTGGAGGACCGCGGTCACTTCTACGACCCCGTCGGCGCGGTGCGCGACGTGGTGGTCAACCACCTGATGCAGGTGGTGGCCGTGGCCGCGATGGAGGCGCCGGCGGGCAACGACGCCGCCACCTTCAAGGACGCCAAGTACGCCGTGTTCCGCTCCACCGCCGATGCCGACCCCGCTCATTACGTGCGCGGGCAGTACGAAGGCTACCGCGCGATCGACGGCGTCGCTAAGGACTCCACCACCGAGACCTACGCGGCGATGCGCCTGGATATCGACAACTGGCGCTGGTCGGGAGTCCCCTGGTTTATCCGCACCGGCAAGAGGCTGCCGGTCACGCAGACCGAGCTGCGCGTGGTGTTCCGCCATCCCCCCCGCCTCGGCTTCATGGAACACGGCCACCGCCGGCCCGAGCCCGACCAGCTGGTGGTAAAGCTCGACCCCTCCACCGGCACGCAGGTGATCCTCGACGCCCACCGCGCCGACGCCGGCGGGCCACAGGCGATCACCCTGGACATGGAGTTTGCCGAGGAGGGCGGCGAGGCGCCAACCCCCTACGAGGTGCTGCTGCTGGACGCGATGAACGGCGACTCCACGCGCTTCACCCGCCAGGACTCGGTCGAAGAGACGTGGCGGATCTTCGAACCGCTGCTGAACGCCCCTCCACCGGTGCACCCCTACAAGCCCGGTAGCTGGGGACCCGCAGAGGCGGATCGCCTGGTGGCGGGATACGGCGCCTGGCACGGGCCGTGGGTGGCGAAGTGAGCGACACCGCCCCCCAGAGCGCCGCGGCGCCCAAAGGCGACACCGCCCCCCAGAGCGCCGCGGCGCCCAAAGGCGACACCGCACCCCAGAGCGCCGCGGCGCCCTCCCCCTTTCCGCCGATCGCCGACTACGCTTTCCTCTCGGACTGTCACACGGGCGCGCTGGTTGCACCCGACGGGGCGATCGACTGGTTGTGCGTGCCCCGCTTTGACGCTCCCAGTGTGTTCGGCACGCTGCTCGACCGCGAGGCGGGGGCGTTCCGGTTTGGGCCGTTTGGGATCAACGTGCCCACCGCGCGTGTGTATGAGCCCGGGACCAACACCCTGCTGACCACCTGGACCGCGCCCGGCGGATGGCTCGTCGTGCGCGACGCCCTCACCCTCGGGCCCCGCCGCGGCGTCGACACCGTCACCCCCCACACCCGGCCCCCCACCGACGAAGACGCCGAGCACCTGCTCGTGCGCGTCGCGCTCTGCCTCGAGGGGGAAGTCGAGGTCGAGCTCACCTGCGAACCCGTCTTCGACTACGGCCGCACCCCCGCGCAGTGGTCGGTCACCGAGGACTGCTGCCAGGCAGACGCCTCCGGGGCTGGGCTGACGATCCGCCTGCACACCGACATGGCGCTCGGCGTCGAGGGCGACTGGGTCCGCGCCCGCCACAACCTCAAGCAGGGCGAGCAGATCTTCTGCGCCCTCTCCTGGGCCGGGCAGCTGGAGGGGCCCACCGACGTCGACGACGCCAACGCCCGCCTCGCCACCACCGGGCGCTATTGGCGCGAGTGGCTCAGCCGCGCGCGCCTCCCCGACCACCGCTGGCGCGAGCCGATCCAGCGCTCCGCCCTGGCGATCAAGGGGCTCACCTACATGCCCACCGGCGCCACCGTCGCCGCGCTCACCACCTCGCTGCCCGAGACCCCCGGCGGCGAGCGCAACTGGGACTACCGCTACACCTGGCTGCGCGACTCCACCTTCACCCTCCAGGCGCTCCACTACCTCAACCTCGACTGGGAGGCCGAGGAGTTCATGCAGTTCGTCGCCGACCTCGAGTGCAACGGGGACGGGGGCCTCCAGATCATGTACGGGATCGACGGCCGCCGCGATCTCACCGAGACCACGCGCGACGATCTCTCCGGATACGCGGGCGCGAGCCCCGTGCGCGTCGGCAACGGCGCCTTCGACCAGCGCCAGAACGACGTCTTCGGCGCCGCCCTCGACTCGATCCTCCTGCACTCCCGCCGCTCCCAGCGCCTGCCCCGCCGCCTGTGGCCGATCGTGGAGGCCCAGGCCGAATGCGCCACCCGCGTCTGGGGCGAGCCCGACCAGGGCATCTGGGAGGCCCGCGGCGCGCCCCAGCACTACGTCTCCTCCAAGCTCATGTGCTGGGTCGCGATGGACCGCGCCGCCAAGCTCGCCGCGATGCGCGGCGACTCCGAGCACCAGGCGACCTGGGGGGCTACCGCCGATGAGATCCGCGCCGACATCCTCGCCCGCGGGCTAACCAAGGACGGCGTGCTGCGCCAGCACTACGACACCGACGCGCTGGACGCCTCCACGCTGCTGGCCGCGATCTTCGGCTTCCTGGCGCCCGGCGACGAGCGTCTGCGCGCCAGCGTGCTGGCGATCGCCGAAGAATTGACCGAGGACGGCTTCGTGTTGCGCTACCGCACCGAAGAGACCGACGACGGCCTTTCGGGCAAGGAGGGCAGCTTCCTCATCTGCTCCTTCTGGCTGGTGTCGGCGCTGGCGATCGTCGGCGAGGAGCAGCGCGCCCGCGACCTGATGGAACGGCTGCTGCGCGTCGCCTCGCCGCTGGGGTTGTACGCCGAGGAGTTCGACACCTCGACCGGCCGGCATCTCGGCAACTTCCCCCAGGCGTTCTCCCACCTCGCGCTGATCGAGGCGGCCTCGCGCATCATCATCGCCGAGCGCATCGCGGAGATCTCGTGATGGGCGCCCGCGACGTCATCGTGGCGGCTGATTCGGGATGAGACGGGTGGTGATCGTCGGCGGCGGCTTCGGCGGGCTGGCCGCCGCGCGCGAGCTGCGCCACGCCGACGTCGAGGTGACTCTCGTCGATCGCGTCCACCACCACCTCTTCCAACCGCTGCTCTACCAGGTCGCCTGCGGCGGGCTGTCCACCGGGGAGATCGCCTCGCCGATCCGCGCCGCGCTGCGCGGCCACCCCAACATGACGGTGCTGATGGGGAGCGCCACCGGTCTCGACGCCGAGCGCCGCCAGTTGGAGCTGGACGGCGGCCAGCACCTCCATTACGACAGCCTGATCGTCGCCTGCGGAGCGCACACCTCCTACTTCGGCAACGATACGTGGAGCGAGGTGACATGCGGCCTGAAGACGCTCGCCGACGCGATCGAGCTGCGCAACCGCATCTACGGCGCGTTCGAGCGCGCGGAGCGCACCGACGACGAGCGGGAGCGCCGCGAGCTGATGACGTTCGTGGTGATCGGCGGCGGCCCCACCGGCGTGGAGGTCGCCGGAGAGCTGGCAATTGTCGCCAAAGACACGATGAACCGCGACTACGCGCGGATCCAGCCCCGCGACACCCGCGTGATTCTGCTCGACGCGGGCGAGCGCGTCGTCTCGGCCTTCAGCGAGCGCCTCTCGCGCAAGACCGCCAAGGCGCTCGCCTCGCTGGGCGTAAGCGTGCGCGAGCGCACCCGCGTCACGGCGATCGACGAGCGCGGGGTGAGCATCGAGGCGATGGGCGCTCCCGGGCGTGGCGGGGCACCGAGCGGCGGCGAGCACCACCAAGCCTCCGAGGGCGGGGAGGCAGCGCCGGAGCGGATCGAAGCGCGCACCGTAATCTGGGCCGCCGGGGTGCAGGCCGTGCCGTTCGCCGCCACGCTGGCCGCGGCGACCGGGGCGAGCACCGACCGCGCGGGGCGCGTGCAGATCGAACCCGACCTGACGGTCCCCGGGCACCGCGAGATCTCGATGATCGGCGACGCCACCTCGCTGACCGCGCCCGACGGCAAGCCGCTGCCCGGGCTGGCCACGGTCGCGATCCAGCAGGCCCGCCACGTCGCCAAGGCAATCCGCGCCGGCGCGCCCAGCGCCTCGACGCCGTTTCGTTACTTCGACAAGGGCGCCCTCGCGGTGGTGGGCCGCGGACGCGCGGTGTGCGAAATCCGCGGCCTGGAACTGTCGGGGCGGCCCGCGTTCTTCACCTATCTGACGGTCCACATGTACTACCTTGGAGGCGTCCCCGGGCAGCGCCTGAAGGTGCTGATCGACTGGGTGACTACGCGGCTGGGGAAACTCCAGAACCAGGTGATCGAGGGGGAGCTGCCGGAGGGGTCGTGAAGCTGTCGCTATTGCAATCTCGTTGCGACAGCGTCACGCAGCTTGGAACTCTCAAACGTAAGCCATCGCTCCACGAAACCACGCAGTCGCAACTCACCAGCAACCGTCAGGGCTGGATACACATCTCGCAAGGCGAGGTCGATTGGCGGTTGCCACCCATTTGTAACTTCGGCAACTTGAAAGGTGCGCTCCGGATCGTCGGTGTGGATGTTGATACGGCAGTCCGATTGAGTGTCAACTCTAACGGGCTGTACCGAGGCGCCGGCAAGACGAAGTGAAAGAGGCGGGTCTCCCAGACGCCTCGCCTCCAGAGTTACCCCCGCGGGAAGCTCAAGGCCCACGATGCGCGCCTCGGTGAGCCGAACGGCCGCGTCAGCCAGCTCGTTGCCAATCTGGTCAAGCTCCTTCTCCGACAGACTCGCTCGGGGAGTTATCATTTGGCGTAGCGCCTTCGCATTGTCATCGAGGCTGGGCGCAAGCTCGGTGCGCACGCTCTCAGTGACAAGCGCCATTGTGCTTCTAGCTGTTGCGGCGATGAAATGCACAAACTCTTCGGGCTTGCCCTTGTCGGCAGCTTCGAGGCTCACGAGATAATCGCCCTGCTGATCGACAAATATGAGCAGCGGAATGCTGGCGGCCCGATATAGGTAAACGGAAGCCAGCGCCCGGGCCACGCGACCATTTCCATCCGCAAATGGGTGCACTGCCACCAGCGCATAATGCGCGTAGGAAGCTTGTAGTACGGGATCAGCCTCCTGGAACTTCTCTGTCGCCAGTTCGTTCACCAGCCGCCCCATTTCAACCGGCGTATCCAGCACCGGCGCGTAGGAATGGCTTGCGCCGTCGGGGAGCTTTACGTGGTTTGGGTGCTCCTTGTACTTACCGTGCGGCAGCGGCTGCTCTTGGGGCCCGACAGGCGTATGCACCAAGTAAGTCTCTTGTGGCGCGGTAAGCTCCTCGTGCAGGCGGCGTATCCACGCCTCGACTACCGGGAGCGACTGAGTTGCCACGTCGAGAACGAGCTCGTAGGCGCGAAGCTGCGCCTGGAAGAGGGCGAGGGCGTTAGGTGATTGCTGGTTGACGGAGGCTTCCCACGCCGCAGCCTGAGTGGCGACCGTGATCGTCAATCCACGACTGGTCTCGTACAGGTGCTCTATGGCGCCGGTGTCGAACGCGGCAGCACGTATCGCAGTTTGCGACGCACTACGGAAATCGTCCTCAGACGCATTCGCCTTCGCGTTTTCCAGCGCCCCCAAAGCGGACGCCCACATATCGGGCCGCGGCGCGTGGGCCGGCCAGTCCATGAACGCAGGAAAGCGCTGATAAGCGGCGTCCAGCGCAGCCAGTTCCTCCGAAGACAGCGATTCCGTCACGTTCATGGTGGCTGCCACATGTTATCGGGGCATCGGCGATGGCCCGCGCATCAGAGTGCCGCGCTACGTCTGCGGCTCACCGGCCGGCGGCGCTGCCAAACCGATTGCAGGCACACCCGCGGCCTGCCCCGCGGGAGCGCTGACCCGCGCCCGGAACACGTAGAACGACCAGCCCTGGTAGAGCAGCACGAGCGGCAGGAAGATCACGGTGACGATCGACATCACAACCAGCGCGTAGTGGCCGGAGGCGGCGTTGTTGACAGTCAGGTTGTAAGCGGCGTTGGTGGAGGACACCATCACGCGCGGGTACAGGTCGATGAAGATCGAGCCGACCGTCGCGGCGATCGCGACCGCGGAGGCGGTGAAGGCCCAGCCGTCGTGGTTGCTGCTGGCAAGGCGCGCGGCGAACACCACGGCGATCACCGCCAGCACCTGCACGGGACCGGGTACGTCGGTGGAGCCCGCGATCGAGACCGTCCAGATCACGAAGCCCACCACCAGCGCGATCGCCGCCCAGCCCAGCGGCCGCGCGGCCGCGCCCGCGCGCTCGCGCAGCTCGCCCGTGGTGCGCAGCTTCAGGAAGGTGGCGCCATGCAATAGGCACAGCCCCAGCAGCGTCGCACCCGTCCACAGGCCGTAGGGGGTGAGCAGGTCGAAGAAGTTACCGGTGAACTGGTGCTTGGAGTCGATCGGCAGGCCATGCAGCAGGTCGCCGAGACCGACGCCGATCAGCAGCGGGATCAGCAGGCTGCCGAGCGTCAGGCACCACGTCCAGACCGAGCGCCAGCGCGGATCGTCGCTCTTGCCCCTGAACTCAAACGCCACGCCGCGCGCCATCAGCGCCAGCAGCACCAGCAGCAGCGCCAGGTAGAGGGCGGAGAACATCGTCGCGTACCACGCCGGGAAGGCCGCGAAGGTGCCGGCGCCGGCGACGATCAGCCATACCTCGTTGCCGTCCCACCAGGGGCCGATCGTGTTGATCGCCACGCGCCGCTCGGTGTCGGTGCGGCCGAGCAGCGCGTGCAGCGCGCCGACGCCGAAGTCGAAGCCCTCCAGCACGAAGAACCCCACCCACAGGATGGCGAGGATCACAAACCAGAGCGTGTGCAGCTGCATCGTCAGATCCTCAATAGGTGAGCGCGGGGATCGGGGTCGAGTCGGGCATCGCGGGCGCGCGCGGCTCCGCGCCCTCCGGTTCGAGGCCTTTGCGCACGTAGCGCAGCATCAGCACGACCTCGACGGCGCCGAGCGCGATGTAGACCAGCACGAACGCCGCCAGGCTGATCCCGATGTCGGTGGCGCTCACTGACGGCGAGTTGGCGGTGGCGGTCTTCATCAGGCCCTGAACGATCCAGGGCTGCCGGCCGCTCTCGGTGAGCAGCCAGCCGGCGGTGTTCATCAGGAAGGGGGTGAGGACGGCCCAGATCGACAAGCGCAGGAACCACTTGGAGCGATCGAAGCGCCCGCGGTGCAGCAGCCAGCCGCCCCACAGCGCCAGCAGCACGATCAGCGTCGCGAGGTAGGCCATGATTCGCATCGACCAGTACTGGATGAAGACGTCGGGCACGTAGTTGCCGGGCCCGTATTTCTTTTCGTATTCGCGCTGCAGCTGGTTGAGGCCCTCCACGCCGCCGCTGAGGGAGTTGGTGGCGAGGACCGACAGCAGTTTGGGGATTTCGATGATTTGCGAGGGCGTCTTGTCGTTGTTGCCGCCGCCGATCTGAAACAGCGAGAACGAGCAGGGCTGGCAGTTTTCCCACTGCGCCTCGGCGGCGGCGATCTTCATCGGCTGGTACTTGGTCTCGACCACGCCCAGCTCGCTGCCGACGAACATCGTCAGCAGGATCGAGGGGAGCAGCACCGCCACCGAGACCTGCGCCGCTTTGTGAAACGCGGCGACCTCGCGCTGTTGGCGCAGATGCCAGGCGGCAACCGCGAGCATCACGAGCGCGCCGGTGATCAGCGAGGCGAGGATCACGTGCACGTAGCCCCACAGAAACGTCGGGTTGGTGAACAGCGCGGCCACATTGTTGAGCTGCGGTTCGCCGTGGCTGTTCATGGTGTAGCCGACGGGGTGCTGCATCCACGAGTTGGCGACCATGATGAACATCGCCGAGAGCATCGTCCCGGCCGCCACCAGCCAGATGCAGGCGAGGTGCACGCGCTTGGGCAGACGCCCCCAGCCGAACAGCCACAGCCCGAGGAAGGTGGACTCCAGGAAGAAGGCCGCCAGCCCCTCCATCGCCAGCGGCCCGCCGAACACGTCGCCGACGTAGCGCGAGTAGGTGGACCAGTTCATCCCGAACTCGAACTCCTGCACGAGGCCGGTGACGACGCCCACCGCCACGTTGATCAGCAGCAGCGTCCCGAAGAAGCGCGTCAGGCGCCGGTAGTCCTCGTTGCCGCCCCGGTGCCACGCGGTCTGCAGGATCGCGACGAGGAACGCCAGCCCGATCGTCACGGGGACGAACAGGAAGTGGTAGATGCTGGTCGTCGCGAACTGCCAGCGCGCGAGGTCGTTGGTCATCCGCGGGCGGCCTCCGGGTTGGGCGGGGACGGACCGCCAGATCCTCACGCGGCACGGGGTGAGCGGCCCTCACCCCCCGAGAACGAACCGCTTTCACCCCACCGGAGTGAGGGTGGCTCACCCGCGGCGCGCTTAGCGTGATGGCGTGCGCTACCGCGTTGCCCTCCTCGGCCTGGCGTTGCCGCTCGTATTCGCGACCGGATGCGGCGAATCCGCGCAGGCGAAGGCCGAAAAGACGGTGTGCGAAGGCAAGAAGGAAATCGGCACCAGC
The DNA here is from genome assembly GCA_963833205.1 of uncultured Solirubrobacterales bacterium. Lineage (GTDB taxonomy): Bacteria > Actinomycetota > Thermoleophilia > Solirubrobacterales > Solirubrobacteraceae > Palsa-744. The sequence continues at coordinate 114,275 of CAWHWZ010000003.1, forward strand.
GTGCAGAGCCTGCAGAGCATGACCCTCACCACCGCCAGCGCCAGCACGGTGCAGAGCGACATCAAGGGGATCGAAGCGGGGCTGCGGAAGGTCAAAGAAGCCGAGGGCCAGCTGAGCGGCTCGCGCCGGGAAGCGGCCGAAAAGGCCAACGCCCAGCTGTCATCGGAACTGAGCGGCATCGCGCACGAACTGACCAGCCTCACGCTGCCGCAGGCGTTGACAAGCGTGCTGACCGCGGGCGAAAAGCTCGCCGCCAGCTACAAGCAGGCATTCACGCCGGTCGAATGCTGAGCTTGCGCTAGACGTACCCTGTTGAGTTGGATCGAGCTCGCCGAGCCGCACTCGGCTGGGGTGGGGATCGTCCGCGCGGGCGGTTGACTCATCCAAGCCGTGCGGGGCGGGGCATCCTACCCCGCATCGGGCGGTGATGGGTGCGCAAGCGGCGAACCCCCCGTCGGCTGCCCCCGCTCCTGCTCGATCTGGCGACGCAGCGCGAGCACGCCGAGGACGACGAGCACCAGCTGGATCAGCAGCGGCAGCGCCTGGCCCGGCGTGCGCGCCGGGCCGAGCGTGGCGATCAGCAGCACGATCGCGCCCGCGCCCGTTGCAAACCAGGCCGGGTGGTGCTCGAGCGGCTCGGCGATCAGGTCGCGTAGATGCCTGGCCCAGCGCATCGGGCCGGCCAGCCAGGCGGCGAAGATCACCACGACGCCGGTGATCAGCAGCCACAGCGCGCGGCTGCGCCAGCCGGCGGTGAAGATCTCCATGACTTCGTGCATAGCCGGGCGCAAGCCTTCGTTGTGCACGAGGCTGCTAACCACGTAGGACTCGATCCAGCGGCGCAGCACGAGCGAGATGAGCGCGCCGGCAAGGATCCCCACGCCGATCTCGAGCAGCACCCGGCGGCGGTAGCCGGCGGCGAGCGCGAGCGCGCCGACATACATCAGGATCACCAGCAGCGGCAGGATGAAGGAGAGGCCTTTCATCGCTTTGACGCCGTCCTGCGCGAGCTTCAGCTGGGAGGAGCGCAGCAGCACGAGCTTGCGCTTGTTGGCAGGCAGTTTGGCGCCGACTTCGCTGCCCACCCCCAGCCGTTCGCCGATCTTGTCGACCAGCAGTTCGAGGTTGATGCTCACCACGCCGCCCGACGTCGAGAGCGCGCCACTACCACCGCTGAGGATCTTCGACACCTGTTCGTGGGTGATGTGGTTGGCGCGTCCCCACAGTTCCTGGATCGCGGGGACTTCGAGCGCCTTTTCGATCGCCTGGGGCACGACCTGCGCCGCGGCGGTGGAGAGCGCCGGCGCCAGCGGTTGCAACACCTTCGGCAGCTTTTCGGCGGCGAGGTTCTGCACGTCCACGACGGTGAGCAATCGTTCGGAGAGATCGCTGGCGACGACCGCGCGGACCTTTTCGTTCTCCAACAGCCGCACGCTGGTCTGTGTCCAGCCTTCGGTGTCGATGATCTGGGCGCGGATCCAGGTCGCCATGATCGAGAAGACGATCAGGATGCTGGCCAGAATCACCAGCGTCCGCGAGCGCCAGAACCCCGGCGGGTGTCGCCGCGTGGCGGCCGCGCCGCCGGTGACCCCACCGCCACCGGACGCGCCAGAGCCCCCCGCCTCAGGGGACGGGCTCGCTCCAGTGGGACCCGCGCTCGTCATCCGCTTGAAGCCTCCCCGTCGCCGAGGTGATCTGTCCTCGCCCGCCAGGGGTGGTGTGGCGGTCGGCTCATGCTTGCACGGCCGGCTGTGGGGATGGGGTCGGGGTCACCGGATCCTCCGCCGCGACGAGCGCCTCGCCGGGCAGCGAGCGGGCGAACCACAGCCCGATTAGCGCGAACGCGCAGGCCACCAGCAGGGAGCGCTTGAGCGCTTCGATCTGCGCGTCGTTGTAGAAGCCGACCAGCTTGGTGGCCTGCGCGGGCGGTAGCCCGGCCTGCTCGACCTCAGCCTTGAACTGTGCCTGGGAGACCATCGGCAGACCATCCTCGGTACCGCTCACCACCTGCTGCTGCACCTGCGAGGGAATCGCGGGATCGGCGAGCACGCGCTCGTGAAAGCCAGTGGTCAAGCCGGTGAGCAGGACGGCGCCGATCAGCGCGGTGCCGAGCGACTGGCCGAGGTTCTGCGCGGCGCCCTGCACGCCGCCGGCCTCGCTGGAGCGCGATTCCCCGACCGAGGACATCACCACGTTGCCGAGCTGGGAGAACGCCAGGCCGATCCCGACGCCGAACCCAGCCAGCGAGAGCGCGAACGCGACGGAGGAGAGCGACGGGGAGATGCTGGCCATCAGACAGCCGATCGAGACGAACAGGAAGCCGAGCCCAATCTGCACGACTTTGCGGGGTGAGGTGCGGGTCGCCAGGCGCGGGCCGAGCACGGCGGCGAGCATCATCGTCACCGAGATCGGCAGGATCGCCACGCCCGTTTCCAGCGCGTTGTAGCCGAGCACCAGCTGCAGGTAGAGCGGCAGCACGAAGAAGGTGCCGGCGAGGATCAGGTACTGCGAGACGAGCGTCGAGAGGCCGGCGCGCAGCTGCGGGATGCGCAGCAGGTCGGGCGCCAGCAGCGGCGTGCCCCCGGCGCGGGCCACACGCTGCTCCCAGCGGGCGAAGATGCCGAGGATCACGAGGCCGGCGAGGATCAGGAAGGGGACGACGGAGAAGCCGAACGGGGTGATCTCAGTGCCGCCGACGGTGAGCGCCCCGATCGGTTTGAACAGGCCCCAGGTGCTGATCTTGAGGATCGAGAAGACCGTGAGACCGAGGCCGAGCGCCGACAGCCCTGCCCCGACGAGGTCGAGCTTGACCGGCTCCTCCGCGGGCCGATCCCCAATCCGGCGCACGAGCGTGAGCAGCACCAGCACAATCACGGTCTCCGCGGCAAACACCACCCGCCACGTGAACTCCGTGGTGATGAAGCCTCCGATCAGCGGGCCGGCGGCCGCGCCGGCGCCCGCGATCCCCCCCAGCAGCCCGTACGCGAGCGCCCGTTCGCGGCCGCTGTAGTTGGCCGCGGTGAGCGAGGCGATCGCGGGGATCACCAGCACCGCCCCGAGCCCCTCGATCAGCGACCAGCCGACCAGCAGAACGCCGAGATTGGGGCTGAGCGCGGTGGTCAGCGACCCCACCCCGTACACGGCCAGGCCGATCGAGAAGGCCCGCCGGCGCCCCCAGATATCCCCGAGCTTGGCGCCGGTGAGCATGAACGCCGCCATCACCAGCGTGTAGGCGGTGATCGCCAGCTGCACCCCCGACACGGTCGTGTGCAGGTCGGCCACGACCTGCGAGATCGACACGTTCATGACGGTGCTGTCCAGCACCATCACGAACTGCGCCGTGCCGAGGATCAGGATCGTCGTGCGGCTGCGCACGTCTCAGCGTGCCGATCTGCGTGGGGCTGGCCTCATCCCTTGGGCACGGTAGAGGATGTGGACCGAAACCTGGCGGCACCCCAGCCGGGTTTCGGTACAACCGTCGGGGGACCTACCGCCTTCTATGCTTTCCGTGCCTGGTCTTGTGGTGGTGCTTCTTCTTGTGGGTGGTCTTCTTCGTCTTCGGGCAGCCGGTGACCGCGATCTTGGTGGTCTGCTTGATCTCTGCCCCGTTCTGCGCGATGAATTCGGTGGGCATCGTGAGGGTCTTGGCGGTGCAGAGGTTCGCGAGTGCCGTGAGGGCGCTGTCGGGGCCCTCCGGGAGCGTAAGTTCGAAGCTCGAGAAGGGCTGGTCGGGGACCGTCTTGAACGTCGTGCTGGTGATCCCTTTGCTGATCAGGGTGGTGCCGGTGAGGTCGATCGTGATGCCGTATCCCTGGAGCACGAGGACGAGGCTCGGCCATCCTTCGCCGCCGTGGGAGACGAAGATCGCGGGGCCCTGCAACGGGACCGGGATCAACGGAGTATGCACGACCGCATAGCCGATCTTCGACGCCGCGGGACACGCGGCGGGGTTGGCTTCGAACTGCGCCGCAGTACACGCTTTCTGTAGTGTGCTCAAGCGGCTGGGGAGCTGCTTGGGGAGTTCGACTTTGACCTTCGCGATGTCCGCGTCGGTGCCCTGCGGCACGCTCGGGTAGGTCAGCTTCGCGCTCAGGCTCGCCCCGCCCGTGCGGCTCGTCTTCCCGGATGTCGAGACCGAGAATTTTGGTTCGAACTTCAACGCCGCGCAGTTGGTGACCTGGAACGGCGTCGAGATCGTGCTCGAGCCGCCTTCGTTCAGCTGCACCGTGCCGGTGAGCGCCATCTTCGAGCAGTTGGTCGGGTTGAACTGGAAGTTCCCCCGCGTGGTGGTGGCGTTGACGTGCTGGATTTCCAGGGGGATCCCTTCGATGCTCGTCGGGATCGAATCCGGTGTGCCGGGCGGGTTCGACGTGATCGTGATCGCCGCGGTCTGCGGGTTCAATTCGATCTTGCCGCGCACCAGGACGCAGTCGCACGCCGGGTGGTTGTTCTTCGTGTTCGCGAGGTCGAACGGGCCGGCCTTGGCAGGCACCTCGAACGTCAGACCGAACGGCGCACAACCCACTTCACCGACCGTGCAGCTGCCATGGCCGTTGTAGGGGCCGGTGAGATAGAACTTCCCGCCGGTGACCGTGAACGGGTCGTTCCCGACCCCGACACCGATCGTCGCTTCGCCGACCTTGCTGCCTTCCCCGCACAACCCTTCGTTGGCCTGCGGTTCGGGGCACAGTTCGACACCCGTCAGCACACCCGAGAGGCCCGGCGGTAGTTTCGCTTCCAGGGACTTCAGGTTCTGTTCGCCGTCGCGGCGGTTCACCGTCACCGTCAACGGCGAGAACGCACCCGCCTGGATGTTCGTCGCACCCGCGTTCACGCTCGGGTTGAACGGCAGGGTCGCACCCGGGCAGGGGCCCCCACCAGGACCGTGTTCGATGTCGAACGACGATTCCGCCTTCACCGGGCCGTTGCCGTCCCAAGGCGTGAAGACCGCGGTCGTGGTGTACGTCCCGCAATGCGTCGGTGTGCTCAGCGGCGCACGTTCGCCCCCGAAGAAGTGCAGTTCGAGGTTTTCAAACGGCAGGTCGGGCGTGTCCTTGAACGTCGTGACGATCTGCCCTGTCTGTGGGTTCAGTGTCACTTCGCCCGCGAGCTTGACCAGCGTGCCCGACACCGGGTCTTCGGCGACAAGATACATCGCGACGAGGCTCCCAAACGGGTTGGAGTTCTGCGCCGCCAGATACACCGCGCCTTCAAGCGGATTCGTAAGCAGCGGCGTCTTGATCTTCACCGTCCCGATCTTCGAGCCGTTCGGACAGAAATTGGCGCCCGGCTGCAACAGTTCGGGCATTTCCGGCGTGAACGTCGCCGTCTTTACACCGGGTTCATATTCCGAGTTGAATTCGTTGAAGCCCGTAAAGCCCACCAGGCCCGCCGAGCACGCTTCGAGACCGTCCGCACCCGCCGGGTTGATCGCGACGCCTTCAGGCAGCGTAACGGTGGTGTCCCGCAGCGCCGACTCCGCAAGACCATCAGGGTTCAGCGCTCCCTTCTGAGAGACGTGCACGCCTACGGTCAAGCCCGAAGATGTGCTCGCGTCGGTCGTATCGGGCGTAACCGTGATCGACGGCGGGAACTGCAGCTTCGAGCAGCCCGTCAGCGCGACGGGCGTGTCGGTGACGACGTTGCGCGTGACAGTGCTCGCCTTCACCCACTGGCCCGGTTCCTCCCACGAGTCGGCCGCGATCGTCGAGCGCAGGGGGCCGTGGCAGCCGGTCGGCAGCGTCAGGAACGGCTTGCGGTTGACCCCTTCGCCCACGACGCCGGAGACCACCAGCCTGCTCTGGAGGACGGGCGCCGCCCCCGGCGCCTCCGTCACCGTCGCCTGTGTGGGGTAGTCTCCGCCGGCGAGCACCCCGTTGTTGATATACAGTAGGGGTTCAAAGAAATTGGTGCCGATCTGCAAAGCCACGCCGCGCACGGGCACCATGGCAAAGACTTCTCCGTCGTGCCCATACGCCTGGAGAGGCTGTGCCTCCGACCATTTCAGGTATAGATCGCCCACGAGCGCTTCGTGCGGACATCCACCCGAACTTTCTCCACGCAGCTCTTCTCCGGTGCACCTCTGGGAGGTCGCATTCGGGTCGCCGATGAAGCCGGGCGGCAGATCGACCGTGACATCCCGCAAGATGCCATCGGGCAGGCGAATGTACGGTGAGTCGGCGTTCGATTCGAGGCGCTTGAAGTGCGAGTTCAGTTCGAAGAAGTCGACGAACTGGTACGGGTGCGAGCCCGCCTGCGTATCGGGCGTGCCATCTTCGTTGAGGAAGTTGATTTCATAGCTCTTGATGCCGAAGCCGACGCCCTGAGTCGGGAGCATACCGCTTGCCTCCCCCGGGCCGTTGGCGTTGGTCGCGACGAGGCGGAAATGGTAGAGTTCACCGGGCTTGAGGCCTTCAAGCTGCGCGGAGACGGCCACCGGGTCGCTTCCCGCTCCAATCTCGGCCGGCGTCTGCTTGCAGGGCACGCTGTGATTGTAGGGACCGTTGCCGAATTCGTCGGTGAGGCCGTATTCGAACTCACACGAGCTGACGGCTACGCCGCGTGGATCGACCGTGCCGCTCAGGCCCGCCGCTTCCCTGGTCACGCCGCTCGCCGCGCTCGCTGTGACCGCGGGAGCATCGCTGCCATAGACGTAGACCTTGCCGTTGACCGGGTTTGAGACGTAGATCTGGCCGCTCGCGCCGTTCACGGCAATCCCGCCCTGCTGGGCCACGGAGGCCGAGAGCTGCAGCGAGCCAAAACGCGCGACGAGCGTACCAGCGACTTGATGTTCTTCTCCTGTGGTGTGGTTTGGGACGCTGTTACGGTTCATCGCGCCCGTGTCCCACTCGGCCACGGAGGATTGATCGTCTGCGTAGAGGTGGCTGGTTGCGGGGTCGACAGCCACCGCAACGTCGCCCGCTTCGCCGCTGTCCACGCGGCCAAGCCCGGAGAGCTTCTGCCCGAACTTGAGCGTACACGAGCACGACGGTTCGTAGATCGGGTAGTCATCGCCCGTAACGGAGACAGCGAAGCCATGGACCGGGGGTTCATTGCCATTGGGCAAGCCTATGCCTTCAGTATTGTCCGATTCCAGCCATTCTTGGCGAGCGATGAGATGATTCGCTGCCGCGCCATCGAATTCGTCGATCAGCAGTTTGCTGGAGGTTGCTGTGCTCAGGTCGACGTGCATGGTGCCGCTTCCGTCGATACCCAGCCCCAGCAATTCGTCGTGCTCGGATGAGCCGGTAGCTGGTTCGAAGCCGGTGATCTGGCTCAGGTACCTGCCTTCAGGGCTGAACTTGTCGATCACGCCGTGGCCGGCATCCATCACATACAGGTCGCCGGCGGAAGGGTCGAACTCTTCGCAGGCCTTGCCGGTGAGTACCGGGGTGTGCTGTAGACAAGCGTTATCGACCGCAATAGCCGCGGGGCTGCCGTACAGCAAAGGGAACAAGAACAAGCCGGCCGGCGTGGCGGTACCCGTCAGCGCGTTTGCGCCGAGCGCGGCGAAGTCGAGCGGGTTGCCATTCGCGTCGAACTTGTACACCGCGTCGGTGCCGATGTCGGCCACGTACACGTCGCCACTTGCTTCGTCGACCGCGATCCCGTTGGGATTCGAGAACGAGCCGAATTCCCCCACTAGCGGGTGCGCTTCGCCGGCCGCGAGGGCCAGGGACGTACCGGTGGCCATGATCACGAGGGCCGCGAACAGCGCCGGGAGGAGCTTCGGGAGAGCTTTGAAGGTGGTCATCGGCTTGCCCTCCGGTCGTTGCTGGATCGCTTAGCGACAGACTTCTTCGCTGTCGCGTATTTTTTACGCGTGGTCTTGTCGCACTTGGCCCGCTTGGACTTCTCCTTCTTGCATGCTTTGAGCGCATCCGCGAGCTTCTGGGCGCGGGTCAGCGCCCTTGGTTTGACCGCCGACGCAGGGGTAGGCGGCGTGAGGTTCCCCACACCGGAGAACGTCTGGCTCGGCGGTGCCCCGTAAATCGACGGCTGCGGCGCGGGCGCTTCGCGACACGCATCGGCCGTGGTGCAAGGCGGCGGCGAGGACGGAGACGGGAAGCCTCCATCGACGCGCGCGTCGTAGATGACGATCATTCCTTCCTGGGTGTCCTGCGGCACCAGTTGCTGAGCCGTCCTGAAGAACACGTCATCGCCGCTTTCGCTCGCGCCCTCCAGGTTCGATCCGGAGGAGCTCGTGCCGCTCGAGATCAGATACACTAGGCCGCCCTCGTACTCGTAGACGTCGAGCCGACCGTTTGTGTCCGATGGCGCGAGCGCTTCCGCCGTTTCGAAGAACATCTGGCCGGCGTCCGTCAGCAGACGCCGACTCCGGTCTTCGCTGCCACGTGAACCAGGCCACCCCCGCACTCCTTCGAGCGGAGGTGCGCCCGTAGGGTTGCAGGAGGCGCAGACGAGCTGCCCTGTGGCAGCGCTGTACAAGAAGAGCGCCGTGGCGGATGCACCGCTCGGCTCGACATTGCCATAACCCGTCAGGCTCTTTTCCGATTCGAACGCAAGCCACCTGCCATCGGGCGAGGTCTGCTCGAAGGCCAAATACCCCTGGGCCTCGACGCCGGTGGTGGCGATGAACGTCGTCTTTTCGCCGTTCCACAGATACAGGTTCTGCTTCCCGGCTTGCGCGCCTTCGACGACGGTCTTGCCTTCGCTGTTCGTGAATTCCCTCGTGTTGGACGCCAACACGCCCTCGGCGACGAAGTAGACGTAGGAGCTGTCATGGCCGCCGAGCGGCGTGACGCGCAACACGTCGGCGTGTTCGCCCGCCTTGGCGACCGTGAGGTCGCTCAATTCGCATTTGCTCGCGCCTTCAGGCAGCGCGCACTCGTACAGGTCAGGTTCGCCCGCGCCCGCGGTCGAGTCGGCCGTGAGCTTGCTTTCGTCGAGGAAGAAGACCTTCGAACCGTCGGCGGTGGCAGCCTTGAAGGAGCCGCCGCCGCTGGCGCCCGACCCACCTTGCTGTTCGTCGACCTGGACGGTGCGCTGCCCGTTGACGCGGTCATATAGGGCACCACCAGAGGTGAAGAGGACGTGCGAGCCGTCGCTGGAGACCAAATCTTCATATTCGGGCGAAGCTGGGCGCTCTACGGGATGTGCGACTTCCGGCGCTTTGACCGCTAGCGATCCGGGGACCGCCGTGCCGTCCGGCAGCACGCTCACCAGCCGCAGCGCGCCTTCATCCCATTCGTACAGGTTTTCGACGCCGTACCGCGCGCCTTCGGCCAGGGGCGAGGTCTCCGTGAAGATCACGTGGCTGAGATCGGCGGAGGCGGCCTGGAAGTGCGCGTCAGCGGGCGTCACCCCCGGCGGTGTGACATTGACAAGTTGGTAAGTGCCGGTCGCGTTATCACGCACCAGCAGGTTCTGATAGCCCACCGGTTCGCCGCTCACGACCCGAAGGCCTTCTGGGTTGCACGATTCCGAGCTCAAGGCGTCCCCAGACGAGGCGCGCGACTCCCCACCATTTTCGATCACGTCCTTGGTGAGCTGATCCGAGTAGGTGTACACGACTTTGGAGCTCGGACAGATCACCCCATCGTAGGATTCGATCGGCATGATGTCTTCCGCAATCCAGCCGGCTGCGTCACGCGTCGTCACATAGTGGTAGCCGGCGTTGGGCGCCCCCGGTTGCGGTTCCCGGCTGAAGAGCGTGAGCGCTTCGCCATCCGTGGCGGCCGTGCTCGCGTATGCAGCCGCATTCCCAGAGTCGAACTGGGACGAGTTCGTGGGCGGCGGCGTCATGAGCTCGTATGCGCGGCAGTCGGGCAACCTCGCCGACAGGCCGCCGCGCAGCTGTTCGTTGGGACACGCCGCCTGTTCGGCTCTCAGCGTGGTGAAGGTTTGGTCGGGCCCATAGAGGGTTCCCAATTCGTTGGTCGCGACTACGCGGAAGTGATAGGTCGTTCCGGCCGCAAGGCCGCTTGCTGCCGCCCACACCGCGTGCGATTCGAATCTTTCACCGACGCTTCCTTCCGGGAAGGGCGTCGAGCTGCCGTAGGCGCTGGTGGGGCCGTATTCGAAGCGGTAGCTTGTCGGAATGCCGCCGGGGTTGACGAGCGCGCCGAGCTTCGCTTCGGAGGTGCCGTTTTCGGCGGTGAGCTCCCTATCGACCACAGGCGCGGTGGGAGGCTCGAACATCCAGACGGTGTCGTTGAGGCTGTCGGTCACGTATACACGGCCGCTCGCTTCATTCACCGCGTCCATGCTGTAGAAGCGCGACAAAGGGTTTTCGGGCGTGCCGAAAGAGCCGGCCCCCACATCGGCGAGCTGCCTGCCTTCCGAGCTGTACTCGACGAGGTGGGGACAGGGCGAAACCAGGTTGCCGCACGGGTCCGCGCCGTTGTTGACGAGCGCGAACACGTCTCCATGTCCGTCGAGCGCCACGGACCACACGCCTTCGCTTTCGATTTCCACGGGCTTGCCGTTCACTTCCACAGGCGCATCGCTGGAATTCAGCTCCACGATCCTGTTGTTGGCGGAGTCGGCCACCCAGAGGTTGCCGGAGGAGTCGATCGCGACTGCGGTCGGTTGATTGAGCGCTCCGGCGCCGGAGCCCGTGAACGTCTGCAACAACGTGCCAGCTGGGCTGTACTCGAGCACCTCGTTTTTCGGGGAATTCGGCACGTACACGTTGCCGGCCGAGTCGGCCGCAAGCTGTACGTCTGTAAAAACGCCGCTAAAATTGCGTGACGCGGGCACTTCGAATGACGACAGCAACGCGCCCGTGCTGGGGTCGTATGTATAGAGCGTCGTGGGCGCGAAGAAGCCTGCTTCGCCGAGCACGTACAGATCGCCGTTGGTCGGGTTCACGGCCGCACCGGAGTAGTCGGCTTCGCCGAACGGAGAGGGTGGAGAGATCGGCTCACCCGAGGAGTCGTACTTGTAGACGTGCTGCTGTTCGAATGTCGGGCTGAGCAAGCCGGCCACATACACGTCGCCGTTGGCCTGATCGACCGCGACACCGGGGCCTTCAGACGCGAAAAAGCCGTCGGAGAGGAGCCTGGGAGGTTCGGCTTGGGCGGCGCCGGCCCAGAGCACCAACAGAACACAGAGGGCGAGGAGCGGCGCGGCCGCCAGACCGCGCGCGGGCGCACCAGTCCCTGGAGCACGGTGCAGGGCACCCAGCGTCGCGAAGCGCCCGGTCTTCGACGTGGAAGCGGTGCTCGCGGTGTGCTCTGTGGATCGGTGAGTGGCCGGGGGGGATTGCGCCCCCCGGCTCTCGCAGAACCGTACGTGACAGTCTCCCGTCATACGGCTCCCACCGTCCGGTCGTTGGCTTTTAGGATTCGCCAGTGGGCGAAGAGCTCCGGCTGGCGCGTGAACACGCCTTCCAGGAATGCCCACGCTCGCATGCGGCGGCCCTTCAGTCGCTTGTACTTCCGCATTGCCCAGCGCACCAGGTACTTGTCGATGCATCTGAGAGTTTTGGCCAACATGGTCGGGTAGAATCGCCCGTAGTAGTTGACCCAGCCCCGCACGATGGGATTGACCTTTCGCGCGAGCACTATTAGGTGGTTCCCGTTCCATAAGTGCAGCCTCCATCTCCGGATCGTTCGACGTATCGCCTTCGCGGCTTCGTCACTGACGGCTGGGATGAAGCTGGTGAACAGCTCACCCCGCCCATTACGTGCTCGTCTAGGACGAAATGTGTAGCCAAGGAAATCGAACCGCTCATGCTCGTGAGAGCCCTTACGGTTTGAGTCCTTGCAATACACAACGCGCGTCTTGCCGTCATTCAGCTCCAAATGACAATCCGCCATCCGCGCTTTGATCTCGCCGAGCACGAACCGTGCCTGGCGCTCACTAATGCAGTGCACAACAGCATCATCCGCATACCGCTCGAACGGGACAGCCGGGAACTCCCGCGCCATCCACATATCGAACGCGTGATGAAGGTAGATGTTTGCCAGCACCGGGGAAACCGCAGACCCTTGCGGGGTGCCACGATCACGCGCTACCAACGTGTCGCTCCCATCATCCAGCGGCGCTTTCAGCCACCGCTCGACATAGAGAAGGACCCACCGCTCATCCGTGTGGGCAACTACCGCCTTCAACATGTGCTCGTGGTCTATCGAGTCGAAAAAGGAAGCGTAATCCAAGTCGATCAGCCAGTCCATTTTCCAACACCGCTTCCGGCAGGCCCCCACCGCGTCAAGCGCCGAGCGTTTCGGTCGATAGCCATAGGAGTCGGGGTGAAACACAGGCTCCACCTTCGGTTCCAAGTACAGCGCTGCAACCTTTTGCGCGACGCGATCGGCGACAGTGGGTACGCCGAGAGTCCTGACCCCTCGCCCATGCTTCTTCGGTATCTGCACCGCCATCACAGGAGGCGGCATATACGTCCCCGAGGACATCCTGTTCCACAGCTTGTACAGGTTCCCCGAAAGGTCCCTCTCAAACTCCGCTACCGATTCCTCATCGACACCCGGAGCGCCCTGGTTTGCCCGAACTTGCTTCCAGGCATCCCAGACCACCCTCTTATCAATGCTAAACGACTTTGCCTTCGACTTTGACTCAACCATCAGCTCATCCCACACACTTCGTGGTTGACCAACGACCTCGCCTGGACAGCCCGGCCCCTTCGCTCCAGCCCCATTACTGGACCTTCATCACTACTACGAGCCGATCCGCCCCTGTGCCCCACAACAGGAATTCGTCCCTCACGGCTTCTTCCGCTTGAGACCTTCCCTGAGACAGCCAGCCGCAGGCCAAAAGCCACTAGCTGATCGTCTCGTAGGACGACAGGTTCCCACGTTCCATGCAAGAGCCTGACCCACGCTCGCGCCGCATACATGCCGGACACCACCTGGTCAATAAACAGGCACCCACCGGGCTCATCACGGGCCAAAGTGACGGACCCGCTTTTGATGTCATCTAAGAGATTTCGACACGTCATCCACGGTTTACTTACGTTCGCCTTCATTGGGTCACACCTGACGCGCTCAATGGCGCACCTTTTCCCGCAACGCTTCCCACCACGGCTCTTTACCGCAGCAGTTTGCGGGTGGTTTGTGGCCTCCGCCTGCACAGCAACCACGGAGGGCCACCGGACAAACAGCCGCCCGGCTCCTCCATCTCTTGCACGACACAGCATCAGGAACACACCAGCCTTCATTTCAACCAATGCCCTTCCTTCTGCGTTCGTGGCGCACTCACCATGTTCTCCTTGGTTGGTGTTGTGAAACGGTAAATCGGTCGGATGTTGCGCGTCATGCGGCCTGCTCCCGGTCGAAGGTGAGAACGCTGAGGCGCTGCGCGACCTTCCCACCGAGCGGTGTGAGCTGCCACGCGTTCGGCGCGCCGCTCTGATGGCCCCCGCCGGTGTTGACCGCGAGACCGAGGCGCTCCAGGCGCCGCAAGAGCTTTGAGATCTGTCCAAGATCGGTGACTTCAGCGCGCTCGGCGACGGCGCGGTTGCTGGGTCTAGAGTTCCGTTCACTCAGCTCGGCGATGCATCCCAGTACCCGTGCGGTGCGGTAGGTGAGACGCATGTCCACCTCGTCCAGCGGGTCGTTCTCAAGGCGTGCGGAGGCCGGCCCGTCCGGCGGCATCGGGCGCGGTGCGGGCGCGGGGCGCCGCTGTTCGCGCCGCGCCGCCCTCGCCCCAAGGTACTGCAGGGCGATCATCCCCATCAGCTCATCGAGCAACCCTGTCAACGGCCGGGGATCGCCACCACGCAAACGCGCATACACCACGCCAAACGCCCCACCCACCAAACCTTCCGCCGTCACCAAAGTGCACTCCTCGCCACGCGGGCCCTCCCGGCGCCCCTCATCGAGCACCGCCGCCAGACGCGCCAGCAGCTGCTCGCGACGCGCGAGCGCCTCGGGGCCCCCGTGCAGCGCCTGCACCACGCAGATCCGCGCCAGCACCGGCTCGGCTTCCAGAAACGAGAGAATTGTCCACAGCCCTCCACGCACCCGCTCGCGCCACGCAAGACCCCCCAAGGCCGCCGCCGCAAGCTCACGCTCGACCCTCCCGGCGACCTCGTCCAGCAGCGCGACCAGGCACTCCTCGCGGTTGCCGAACAGCTCATAGAACGTCCGCCGCGAGACCCGCCCCCGCGCGGCGATCCGCTGCACCGAGGCCTGCTCATAGCCAAGCTCGTCGATCACCGCGGCCGCCGCGCTGAGCAGCCGCGAGCGCTGAATCTCCTCGACCTGCACCCGGGGCACGTCCTTCGGCGCCACCGGGCTCCCCGACCTGCGCCGCACGCGCCGCTCCACCGGCAGCGCCCGCTCGCCCGCCCGCGAACGCACCGCTGTTTTCACACCAACACGCGCCGGCGCCGCCATCAGCGACCACTCTCCACGCGCGCGGGTGAAACCGCGGCCCCCACGGCCGCGCTCAAAGCCGGCCGAAGCCCACCCCCCGCGGGGACGAAGCAAAAGCGGCGCGTTTGCGCCCGACGAGGAACCTCTTCGGCTAGCCCACTAGCCGAAGAGAGAGAGAGAGAGAGAGAGATGCGACAGCGCCAAGCTGGCGCATCTAGCATCAGCCCCACGGGCCGACGCGCACATCCCCATCATGAATCTCCCTCTAGAAACCACGCTCAAACAACTCCCTCATCGCTCCGATCCAGACCCTCTCCCATAACTGCAAAACCCTGCGAGCGCTTCTTGACGTCAACCACAAGGCGGTATGACCCCACCCAGACCCTATGTACCCGGCTCCCAACCATCAGAGGACCGGCTTGTAAACAGACTGTAACGCTTCGCGGCGCAGATGTCAAGCCTATGGGACGAGGACCGGATCAGACGACGTACACAGCGAGGTCGCGGCCAATTGCGGCCGCGATACGACGCAGATCGTCGGGATCGCTGGTCACCACCAGATCCTCACGGGCAAGCGCGATGACCGCTACGGCCGCATCGACCAGATCGCTTCCGCCGCTTGCCGCGAGCGCCGCCCCAGCCGCGCGTGCCTGCTGCTCGGTGAGCGGCTCGATGTGACACCCACGCACGAGTCGCGACAGCCGCGCCTGGGGCCCGCCTCGCCAAGCCTGGCCCAACACGACCGTCGGAAGCGTGGGATTCGTCCCCTGCTCGAGCAGACGCCTGTGCAGCCGCCATATCGACCTCGATGAGTCGCGTTCAGCGGCGATCAACGCGCCTGTGTCGTAGGTGACGCCGCTCACGCGGCGCGGCGGGACTCGCGCCGACGGCCAACCCCAGCGGCATTGAGGATCGCGTCAGCCTCTGCCAACTCCTGCGGGGTGATCGGCCCATTTTCGGCTTCCCATTCCGCGACCGCGGCCAACCCGTCCTCAAGACTGACCTCGGTTTCCAAAGCCCGCTCGGACACATCGTTCAACCAGGCCGACAGGCTCATGCCCCGACGCTCGGCGGACCGCTTGGCGGCCGCGAGGACCTGCTCGTCGAGACTGACGGACACCTTCCGCACGGGCATGGCAAAATGGTAGCACCTGGTTCCTACCACACGCGGGCGTGATCGGGGCTGGCGCGGCCGTCGGTCCACCCGCCGACGGTCCCCGTCTTCGCTCAGTGCGTGTCCGCCGGAGCCGAGCCGGCGTAGTTGAGTTGCCCGCGGGGCGGGCGCAAGCGCGACCCCGAGCGAAAGAGGGGAAAAGACCCGCACATCAGCCAAAATATGCTGCTTATTTTGGTGATCTACTGCCAAGATAGATAGCCTACTTTGGAAGAAGTGCTATCTTATGGTGCAGGTGGCGCTCGCGGACGAACAGATCGTGGCCCAGAATCCCTGGTGGAGCCGAGCTGGTTGGGCGGCGGACGACCGGCAGCTTGCGCTGCTCGCGGGAGCGCCGGTGCGCCTGCCAGCAGCGCTCGTGAGCACGATCGACCTGACCACGGCCGGGATCCATGTGCTGCGCGGCCCGCGCCAGGTCGGCAAGACGACCGACCTCAAGCTGCTGGTGGAGCGTGCCCTGGACGAGGGACGCGACGCTCGCTCGATCGTGTATCTGACACTGGACCTGATCGAGGGCCGCGAGCACGCCGAGCTGGCGGAGGCGATCGCACGCGCCAAGGCGCTCGCGAAGCACCCGGGGCCGAGCGTCGTGCTGCTGGACGAGGTCACGGGCGTCTCCCGCTGGCAGACCGCGATCAAGGCGCTGTGGGACGACGGAACGATCGGCGATGACGTGGTCGTATGCACGGGCTCCTCGGCCATCGACCTGCAGCAGGGCGCCGTCGAGCGGCTCCCGGGCCGGCGCGGCGCAGGCCGCGACCATCTCGTGCTGCCCCAGACCTTCGCCGCGTTCGCGCGCGCGATCGATGACTCGATACCCACCTCGCCATCCTTGACGATCGCCGATATCCACACCCCCGACGGACAGGAGGCGCTGCTCGAGACCCGCCTGCACGCGCCGGCACTCGTAAACGCGCTCTCGCTGTACCTGAAATTCGGCGGCCTTCCGGCAGCCGTCGCCGAGGCCGCGATCGGAGCCATCGACCCCTCCGAGCCCCTCAAGCGGGTGCTGTATGACTCGCTCGTCAAGGAGGTGCAACGCCGGGGCGCCAGCATCCCCGCGGCCCGCGCGCTGCTGGAGCGGGTGCTGCGCTCGCTCGGTTCGCGAACCGACTGGAGCAGGATGGCGCGCGAGATGGATGTGCCCCTCGGACGCCGGCGCGGCGCCACCAGCCATCACACGCTGCGCGACTACATCGAGCTGCTGGCGGGCGGCTACTTCCTGTTCATCCTCTACCAATGGCGGGCCGGCTCGCAGACGAACAGCCTCTCCAACGAGAAGAAGGTGTTCTTCGCCGACCCACTCCTACACACGATCGCGCTCGATCACACGCCCGGCCTCATCGCCGACACTCCTGCGCTGATCGAGAACGCGATCGGGTTGGCGCTCTATCGCCGCTACGAGCCGCCCGAGCGCTTGATCGAATCGTTCATCTCGCCCGACCGGCTGCACGTCTGGCGCACCGCCCGAGCCGGAGAGATCGACTTCGTGGCAGGACCGCGCCGCGAGCTGGACGCCGTCGAGGTCAAGTACCAGCGCCACATCGACCTACGCGTCGCGAGCGGAGTCGCCAAGTCGCACCCCGGTCGGCCGGTCGCGATCGCCACCCGCGACGATCTCCATTTCGCGACCCACTACGCGCTCGTTCCAGCCCACATGCTCCTGTGGGCGCTCGGGTGAGCACCCGATTTCCCCAACAACCGGATCAGACCACGTGCACAGCGAGACAACGCTTCACCCGGTCGGCGACGAGGTCCACGAGTCGCGCGGGCAGCGGGCGCCCAAGAGCAACGACCTCCGGGGCCGCGGCGGACTCCGCGAACGCCTCGGGGGCACGACGCGCAAGTTCGAGCAGTCGCTGCTGAGCCGCGTCGGCGTCGAGGCCCAGCTCTCGCGCCGCCGCCGGCCATGTGTTCTGATACGGAAGCACACGATAGTCGCCGCCGATCTTCATCGCGAAGCGCAGCTTGCGGTGATGAGTGTCGTACGGCAGCGCGGATGCGATGTCGTATAACGGCGCGAGGCGCACGTCCCCAGCGGACAGCAGCAGCGAGTAGTTCTTGGCATGAGCGTCGGTTCCGACGATCAGCCAATTCCAAACGAGTGCATCGAAGAAGCGCCAAACTGCGTCGCCGGCGGCGCGCGCCGGCATCACGTCACGCAACAGCCGCGTGATGTCCCCCGGCCCGGGGCCGCCTCGGCTCTGATACTTGCGCTCCGGGTGGACGCCGAGGGCTTGACAGATGTCCTCCTGGTGGATCCGAATTGGATTGCCGTCCACGACGCGCCGGTCGTAGCGCTCCGCGACCATGACACTCTCATCTTCGAAGTGCTCGACGCGAGTCCGCGCCACCACCAGGCCGGCGCGTCGCGCAGCGTTCAGGCAGAGGTGCTCGTTGAGGTCGTGGTCGTCGAAACCTGTGACGGCCGGCTTCAGGATGTGGCTTGTCGCGGCAGATCCCGAAGGGAGTCCCCAGCGCCCATCTTGAAACAGCAGCGCGGTCTTGGCCTGTGCTCCGGCGAGGCTGAACTGGCCGCTGAAGTCTCGCCCCAGCCATGAGGTCGTGTCTTCCCGCAACTCGCGCAGGCGCCGCGCAACGTCCTGCCGGCTCAGCCATGTGATCGTCCCTGGCTGCGCGATGAGCTCATCGACGTCCTCAGGCAACGCGAAGCGGACAGCACCAGCGCAGTCATGGCCGACTGGGGTCGAGAGCAACGCGAAAGGTGAGGCCGAGGTGTGGAACTCGCGCGACCATCGGGCCAGAACGGCCTCATTGTCGGGCAGCAGGCCCCAGAGCCAGGGCGTGATGGTGGCATCGGAGTGACTGCCGATCGATGTCGGCATCGACACGGAGAGCGGAGTCGCGGTGGGTATGCCGCGATACGCGTCGTCGTAGTCGAACCGTAGTCGTGCACCTTGCAGGCGGGTGATCGTGCCGGCAACGGTGTCATCGACGATGACGGCCAGGGTGTCGGTCATTGGGCTCGGTGCTCGTCGATCAAGGCATCCAGGTCCACTCTGCCACCAGGGACAGCGGTCCGGGCCTTCTCGTCGAGGCTCAACTCGAGCTGGAGGCCGAGAGCATCCATCACGCGCAGAATCAGACCAATCTCGGCATTCGGTTTGCCGGCCTCGAACTCGTAGATCCACTTGCGCGAGACGTCCGCGTGCGCGGCAAGCTCTGCCTGACTCAAGCGAAGATCCCTGCGACGGCCGCGCACCGCGGCGGCGAAGTCTCGTATCGAGCGCGCTCTCATGTAAAGCTCCTATGCCACCGTTTGGTAGCAAATATATCATGAAACTAAACGGTGGCAAATCATGCAAGCAACCGTTCGGTCGCTATATCGCAGGCGACCGCATCCTCGGACTTGCTTACGGGGCGAACTCGCGCCCAAAGAGATGGCGCGCCGCCACGAGCTTGGCGATCTGGGCGGTGCCGTCGCCGATCTCCAGACCGATCACGTCACGCAACCGTTGGGCCTGGGGCAGCTCCTCGCTGTAGGCGGCGTGACCGAAGGCGAGCAGCGCCTGATGGCAGACCTCGGCCGCCAGCTTTGGACCCCACCACTTCACCATGTTGGCCTCCAGCGCGTGGGGCAGCCCCTGGTCCTTGCGCCACAGCGCTTCGTAGGAGAGCAGCCGCGCGCCACGCAGCTGGGCCGCGAGCTCGACCAGTGGGAAGGCGACGGCCTGCTGGCGGGAGATCGGCTGGCCGAAGGCGCGGCGTTCGCGCGTGTAGGCGATCGCCTCGTCGAGGGACTGCTGGGCGCAGGCCAGGCACATCAGCGCGATCAGAGCGCGCGAGTAGTCGAAGCCCTGCATACAGCGCACGAACCCCTCGCCCTCGCGGCCGACCAGACAGTCCTTGCCGACGGGGTGGCCGTCGAATGCCAGCGAGGCCCGGCCGATCGCGCGCTCGCCGAGATCCTCGAACGGTGAGCGCTGCAGGAAGCGCTCGTCGAGCTCCACGTAGAACGCGCTGATTCCGCGCGCGCCCTCGCCGCCGGTGCGCGCGAACACCAGCGCAGTGTGCGCGCCCATGCCGAGCGAGATCGAGGTCTTCTCCCCCATGAGCCGCCAGCCCGCGCCGTCGCGCTCGGCGCGCAGCCCCAGATGCGCCGCGTCGGAGCCGTGCTCGGGCTCAGTCAGGCAGAAGCACGGCAGCGTCTCCCCCGCGGCGATCGCCGGCAGCCACCGCTCGCGCTGGCGCTGCTCGGCGGCACCAACCAGCACCTCCGCCACCAGCGCCGGCAGGAAGACGAGGTAGGAGGCGTTCAGATCCGCGCGCGCCACCTCCTCCACGGCGATCCCGGCACTGAGCGCATCGGCGCCCTGGCCGCCGTGCTCCTGCGGGATGCGCAGTCCCACCAGGCCGAGCTCCGCCATTTCGCCCACCAGCCCCTCACGGAACGCCCCGCGGCGGTCGGCGCCGGCGTAGTCGCCAACCAGCCGGTCGCGGGAAAAGGCGGCGACGGCCTCGCGAAACGCACGCTGCTCGTCGTTCGGGGCAAAGTCCATCGGCGAGCGCCACAAGATAGCGAGCGCGCGACGGCGCCCCCACGCGCCCGCGCCTTCTCAGGCGCAAGCACCGGCCGACGCGGTTACCTCAGGCCAACACGAGCTGGAGGACTGGCGTGTCAGCCCAGCACGAGCTGGAGGACCTGGCGTGTCAGCCCAGCACGAGCTGGAGGACTGACGTGTCAGCCCAGCACGAGCTGGAGGACTGGCGTGTCAGCCCAGCACGAGCTGGAGGACTGGCGTGTCAGCCCAGCACGAGCTGGAGGACCTGGTGTGTCAGGCCAACACAAGTTGGTGGACCTGGTTGCCGTGCTCGTCGACGTATTCCACTTTGATCTGCGCCCCATCGAAGTCGAGCACGACGAAGCCGAAGCGCAGCCATTTGTTGCCGTCGGCCGTCTCCGCTCCATCGTAGGCCCAGCTCAGCGGCACGTAGCCTTCGACGTTTCGCGCATCGCCAGCGAGCTGAGGGTCGGGCAGGATCTGGGGCACGCCGCCGTTGCCCACGCACGAGCCGAACCGCAGCCACGGCACCGGGCCATCGGGGTGTTCCGGGGTGGGGCCGTACGCGGTGCAGCGGTGCTCATGGCCCCAGAACCACGCATCCAGCCGTTTGTCCTTGTCGAACAGCGGCTGGATCTTCTTGGTCAGCTTCTGCGTGACCGTTTCATAGGCGCTGAACGGCTGATGGTGGGTGAGGAGCATCGTTTTGCGCGTACCCCCAAGCTTGCTCGCCACCCACTCCGCCTGCGAGCCGGCGAGGCCGTGGTCGACGTAGGCGCTGTCGAGCCCGAGGATCTGCCAGTCGCCGTTCTCCAGGCTGAAGTGACTGGACGGCGTCTGCTCGGGGTGGCCCCCCAGCCAGTGCCCGCGAAAGCGCGGGTCGTGCAGCAGGTAGCCGAAGTAGCCGTGGCCGCCCGAGTACATGTCGTGGTTGCCGTTGAGCGACCAGCTGAGCACGTCCTGCTCGGAGCGATCCACCGGCCAGTAGCGCAGGAAGCGCGTTTCATACTCCTCCTGCCACCCCGAGTAGTAGGTGTCGCCCAGGTGGATCAGGTGCTGCTCGCGGCCTCTGCCTTCGTCGAGGCGCTGGCGGATCTGCGCGGCCACCGTGACCGCGCCGGGCAGACCGGTGGCCCAGTCGCCGACGAGGATCACGCGCGCATTTGGGGCGAGCGCCACCGGGCCGGCGGGGACGTCCGGGAAGGCGGGTCGGCCTTCGATCTTGGCGAGCTCTTCGGCGAGCTTCGTCTCCATCCACAGCGGGTCGCAGGGGCCGAACTGGCGGAAGATCTCGATGTCCCCGATGATCGCGTGCGCCAGCCGGTCGAGACCCTCCGGGAGCGCTTTCAGCAGGTTCTCCAGCCGCGACTCGATGCAGGTGGTGAGCACCGACTGCAGGTTGCTGTTGGCGGGGGTGCGAGGCATGAAGGGCGTCGCCTGAGCGCCCGCTTTGGCTTCCTCCAGCTCTTTGTACGCCTCGTCGTAGGCTGCCCGCGAGAGCCTGCTGCCCTCCGGTCGCTGCGCCCCGGCCGCCTGGATGCCGTCGAGCTGGCGCTTGAGGAAGGCGGGGTCCATCACGTCGCGGATCACGCGCCCGCTCGCCGGGGCGGCCGCAGGCCCGCCGGCGGGCGCGTCGCGATGCCGCGCCCGGGCGAGCGCGAGCACCTCGCGAAAGCGCTCCTCGATCTCCTCAAACATCCGGCCTCCTTTCCTTTGCGAATCTTTGGAAGGTAGTGTAGGCTCGCGCGCATGGATGCGACCTACGACGCGATCGTGGTCGGATCGGGCTTTGGCGGCGGAATCGCCGCCTGCCGGCTGGCCGAAGCGGGACTCCGGGTCGCCGTGCTGGAGCGGGGGAGGCGCTTCGCGGCGAGCGACTTCCCGGAGACACCCGCGCAGGCGCCGGCGGCGCTGTGGCATCCCACACTCAACCCGCACGGGCTGTTCGACCTGAAGCTGATGCGCGACCTCTCGGTGCTGACCGCCGCCGGAGTGGGTGGCGGCTCGCTCGTGTACGCCAACGTGCAGCTGCGCGCGCCGGCAGACGTGTTCCGGACGGGCTGGCCACGGTCGATCGACCGCGACGCGCTCGACCCCTACTACGACCGCACCGAGGAGGCGCTGCTGCCGATGCAGACGCCCGCGGGACTGCCCAAGATGAACGCGTTCGCCGCCGCCGGGGAGCGCGTCGGCAAGCAGGCCGAGCGCCTGCCGCTGGCCGTCAACTTCGAAGGCGACCGCGAGCACCCGTTCAGTGGCGTGCACCAGAAGCTGTGCGAGAACCTGGGCCGCTGTGACAGCGGCTGCCCGATCCACGCCAAGAACACGATCGACATCACCTACGTGGCGCGCGCCGAGCGATACGGCGCACAGGTGTACCCGCTCCACGAAGCGCAGCGGCTCCAACCGCCCGAGGATGCCGGCGGGCTGTGGCAGGTGGACTTCCGCGACCTCGAGCGTCGCGGCGGGGGCACGGTGCGAGCGCCGGTGGTGGTGCTTGCCGCGGGGACGCTCGGCACCACCCGGCTGCTGTTGAAGAACCGCAAGCGTCTCCAAGCCCTCTCCCCCGCTCTGGGGAGCCATTTCTCGGGCAACGGCGACGCGCTCGGCGCGGCTTTCGACCCGCGTGCCGAGGACGTCGGCAGCCCCCGCACCGACTTCGGCCCGTCGATGACCAGCGTGCTCGACTACACCGACGAGCACGGCTTCCTGCTCGCCGACGGGGGGCTGCCCTCGAAGTTCGGCGGGCTGCTTGAGATCGTGCGCGCCGTGGAGCGGATCCACGGCTGGCGCACGCTGCTGCTGCGCGCCAAACGCCTGGCGGCGCGGCTGGGGCTGAGCGACCAGCAGATCACCCACCGCCACCTGCGCCCGGCCCCTCCCGGGCGGCCGATCGACGACTCGCTGGTGTTCCTGATGATCGGCCGCGACGCCGCCGACGGACAGATGCGACTGACGCCGTTCTTGAAATGCTTCGACATCCGCTGGAGCAGACAGGGCAGCGAAACGCTGTTTGCGGCGATGAAGCAGGTCACCTACGAACTCGCCCAGGGGGTGGGCGCCGAGCCGTTCTTCGCGCTCGACACGTGGCCACTCAGCGGCTACATCACCGTGCATCCGCTGGGCGGCTGCCCAATGGCCGACGATCCCTTGCGGGGTGTGGTGGACGACGCCGGCAGGGTTTACGGCTACGAGGGACTGCGCGTGCTGGACGGGTCGATCGTGCCGACCGCGCTGGGAGTGAATCCCTCGAAGACGATCGCCGCCCTCGCCGAGCGCGGCGTCGAGCAGTTGATCGGCGAGCTGAGGAGCTGAGTGCGATGGGCCTGCGCGAGCGCGTCACCCTGCGCAAGCGCTGGCGCAACGACACCGGCAACGAGGGGATCGACCCGCTGCGTCTCCTGACGCCGACGACGCTCGGGGAGCTCCAAGCGATTGTTGGCGAAGCGGAGCTCGAAGGCTGCACCGTGCGCGCGGTGGGGTCGGGTCACTCGTGGTCTGATGTGGCGCTCACCGACGGCTTCCTCGTCCGTCCCACCGGGCTGAACAGGCCGCTGGATCTGGAGGTGGACCTGCTGCGGCCGGGCGTTGCGAGGGTGAGCGAAGGAACACCTGACAGCGCAGGCCCCCCGGGGGTGCGCGACGCCGACGCGCCCTCCACCGGCGCGCACCACGGCGGCGGCACCCTCGTGCGGGTGCAGGCGGGCATGACGATCGCCGAGCTCAACGCCCACCTGCGGGGGCTGAAGCTGGCCCTGCCGAACATGGGGGGCTTCGACGGCCAGACCGTCGCGGGGGTGATCTCCACCGCCACCCACGGCTCGGGGATCCGTTTCGGGCCGCTGTCGGACATGGTGCGCTCGCTGGACATCGTCGCCGCCGGCGGCACCGTCCACCGGGTCGAGCCGAGCGACGGGCCGAGCGATCCCCAGGCATACCGGGCGCGCTACCCCGACCACCAGCTCCACCAGGACGACCACTGGTTCCACGCCGTCGTCGTCGGCATGGGCTGCATGGGGCTGATCCACTCCGTGATGTTGGAGGTGGGGCCGCTGTTCTACCTGCGCGAGGTGCGCACGATGAGCACCTGGGCACAGGTGCGCGAGGAGCTGGAACTCGGCGAGGTGCTCGCACAGAACGCTCACTACGAGCTGATCTTCAGCCCTTACCCCAACGGGGATGGGGAGATCGAATGCCTCGTCACCACGCGCAACCCGATCCCTGCCTGCGAATACCGCCACGACCACCGCCGCAGCCGCAGCCTGCTGATGGAACTGGCGGCGCGCTTCCCGTTGACCCCGCTGCTGATCAACCTCGCCGTCGGACTGCGCCCGCAGATCTCCCCGTTCCTGCTCAAGCAGGCGCTCAGAGCGTTGGTCAACGACGACTACGTCAACATCAGCTACCGCGTGTTCAACATCGGCGCGGCCAACTACCTGCCCGCCTACTCGTGCGAGATCGGCGTCCCAATCGACGAGCGCCGGTTGCACCTCGCGGCGGTCGAGCGCATCGTCGAGGTCGCCGCCCGGCGCCGGCGCCTCGGCAACGCCTACCACAGCTCGCCGATCTCGCTGCGCTTCGTGAAGGCAAGCGACGCCCACATGGCGATGATGCAGGGGCGCGACACGATGATGATCGAGCTGATCATGGCCACTCACACCGTCGGGGGGATGGAGCTGCTGGCCGCGCACGAAAGCGCGCTCCACGCGCTGGAGGGGCGTCCCCATTGGGGCCAGGTGAACACGCTCACCGGCAGCCACGGTTTGGTGGAAGCGATGTACCCTCGCTACCAGGAATGGCAGGCGGTTCACACGGTGCTCAACTCCAGCGGCGTGTTCAACAGCCCCTTCAGCAAGCGGGTGGGGATCTCGGGGTGAGAGCCCAACGGACGGGGTCTCAGTGAGGGTAATAAGCGCCTATGTAAAGTCGCACGGAGCCGGCGCTAAGCGAGTGCCGCGTCGGCGGAGGCGATCGTATGCAGATACCCGCTCACGCCCGCGATGCTGAGAAGCCGCTGAACCTGCGGGGAGCCGGGGGTGACCACGAACCGCTGGCCACGCTCCACCTTGCGCGCATGAGCAGCGAGGACGGCACGCAGACCGGCGGAGTCGATGAACTGGACGTCATCGAGGTCGAGCACAAGGATGGCGGCCGCGTCAACCGCATCGCTTTCGAGCTCGTTCTGCAGTCGGGGAGCGGCGAGCAGGTCGAGTTCCCCATGAAGCGCCAGCACGGTCCTGTCACGCTCATGCCTCACCTTGATCTTGAGCTGCTCCCCCACAATCACCAGTAATCATGCTATCGCAGCGGGCCGGCTCATACGCATGCCCAGCAGCGCGAGATCGTCGCGCAGCGAGCCCTCCGCGTGCTTCAGCGCCACGCGCTCGATGTGCTCGAGCAACCCCGTGAGGGCAAGCCGGGGCGCTCCGCGACACAGCTCGATCAATCCGCGCTCTCCCAGCACCTCGTTCGCGCGGCCGGCCTCGGGGATCCCGTCGGTGTAGAGCAGCAGCGTCTCGCCGGCCCGCAGCAGCTCCTCGCATTCCACCACCTCGATCCGGTCGAGCACGCCGAGCAGGGTTCCGGGCCTGCCGATCGGGCGCGCGTCTCCCCGCGCATCGATCAGCAGCGGGGGCGGGTGCCCCGCCAGCGTCACGGTCAACCGCAGGCGCCCAGCCGCCGGTCTCACCATCACCAGGCAGGCGGTGCACAGATCCGCGCCGGGGGGCTGGCGGCGCAGCGCCCGATGCAGGGTCTGGAGCATCTCCGCGGAGGACTGGCCGCCCATCGACGCGGCGCGCAGGGTGTGTCGCGCCAGCGCCGTCACACCGGCCGCGCGGGAGCCCTTCCCGCAAACGTCGCCGATCACGAGCATCCAGCTGTCCTCGTCGTGCTCGAACACGTCGTAGAAGTCGCCGCCGACCTCGTTCAGCTCGCCCGCCGCGCAATACCGCGCCTCGATCTCGGCGTGGGGCACCTCGGGCAGCGACTCCGGCAGCAGCGCCCGCTGCAGGGTGTGGGCGATGGAGCGCTCCTCGAGCTGGGCGCGCTTGACCTCGGTGATGTTCTCGAACACGTTGACCACGTAGCCGACGCCACCGGTCTGCGAGTCGGGGATCGGCGAGGAGCGGACGATCAGCCAGCGCTCCTCGCCGGTGGCGCGGACGATGTTTCTCACCAGCAGCGGCCCGGGCTGCTCGCCCCTGAACAGCCGCCTCGCGGGCATGCTCTCCAGGTCGAGCTCGCGACCCTGCTCGTCCTGCACGATGAACCGGGGCATGATCGTCCCCGGTCGCGCGCGTGTCAGCTCACCGGGCGTTGCGAACCCCAGCAGGTCGGCCGCGGCCTGATTGGCGAACACCGTGCGCCCGCGGCTGTCCACCACGGTGATGGCCTCCGCGATGTTGACCAGCACCGCCTCCAGGCGCCGCTCCAGACGCTGCAGATCGGAGTACAGCTGGGCGTTGTCGATCGCCAGCGCCGCCCGTCGAGCGAGCTCGCCGACCAGATCCAGCTCCTCGCTTCCATAACGCTCGCTTTCGCCCAGCCGCAACGTGGACAGCGCCCCCAGCGTGCGCCCGCGTGCCACCATCGGGGCGACGACCGCCGAGCGATAGCCATGGGCGACCATGAATCGCGCGTGCTCGGATCCCTGTGAAAACGAGCGCAACAGCGCGTCGGTCATCTCCGCCAGCAGCACCGGCTGGCCGCCGCGGATCACCCGCGCCACCGGATGCTCCCCGGATGGGTCGAGCGGATAGCGGGCCCGCAGCTCCTCCAGCTCGTGTGCCATCCCCTCCTCGGTGGCAACAACCGCCACGTCCATGATCGCGCCGTCTTCGTCGCGCAGGTCGATCACGCAGAGATCGGCCAGCCTCGGCACCGTCAGCCGCGCAACCTGCCCCATCGTCGTCGCGGGGTCCAGCGAAGTGGCGAGGATCGCCCCGGCCTCGATCAGCAGATCCCTCGTCAGCCCGCTCAGTCGCGGGGCGTCGCGGCTGAGCGGCTCACCCTTGTCTGATCCTCCCGGCATAGCTTGGTCCGGCTTGCGGGCGGTGCTCGACACCGCTGCCCCACACGGACCACAAGTATTGCAGCGACCGTGCCGCCCGTTGTCTAACCGCCGCGCTCATTCGTCAGCCCCCGCGCTCATTCGTCAGCCGCAATGCAAGCACCTCGTAGGACCCCGCGCTCTCGACCTGACAGCGGTCGACCAGCTTCGCGATCACCGAGCCCACCCCGGCGAGCGAGGAATCCGCCACCAGCCGCTGTCCCCGCCCCGGCTGCAGCGGCCCGATGCGCAGCTCCAGCCCGCGCGGCTCGACGCCGACGACGGCTTGCAGAGGAGCCACACTGTCGCTCACTCCGAGGGCATCGGCGAGGAGGTGCACGTCGGAGAGCCGGTCGGTGGAGAAGTGGGCGCGTGCCGCGAGGCCGCACATCAGACGGGGCAGCACGGTGCGCGCCAGCACGCCGGGCACGACAGTGAGCGCGATCGCGGGGGCGGGCACGGTGGAGGCGATCGCAGGGAGCGCGAGCTCCGGCACGCCGACCGGCGGCGGCGGACACGCCCCCGGCGTGGCAAACTCCATCGACACCTCGGTGCCGCCGTCAAACGGACGCTGCAGATCGAGGCGGCGGCTGAGCGCGTGGATGGCCGTCAGGCCGATCCCGGCGCCGGCCTCGTGTGCGCTGTCGCCGCGCGATGGGATGCCCACCCCCCAATCGCGCACCACCACCGTGACCACGCCCGGCGCCAGCTCCACGATCACCTGGAGCGGCCCCTCGTGGCCGGCATAGGCGTGCTGGACTACGTTGTTGCACGCCTCGGTGACGGCGGTGTGGATATCGATCAGATCGCTGCCGTCGAGCGCGAGCGCCTCCGCCACCCCAGTCAGCACCTCCCGCACCAGCATCACGTTCTCCGGCCGGCTGGCCAGTTGCAGACGGACGTTGGCTCGCTCGGCCATCAGTGTTGGGGCGCCCGCTGGGATTGGTGGAGCGCTCGCTGGGACTGGTGGGGCGCCCGCTGGGACTGGTGGGGCGCCCGCTGGGATTGGTGGGGCGCTCGCTGGGACTGGTGGGGCGCCCGCTGGGATTGGTGGGGCGCTCGCTGGGATTGGTGGGGCGCTCGCTGGGATCGCGCAACCGCCCAAGCGCACGGCGAACCTCTCGATCGTACGCGGTTGACGACGATATCCGCGCGCAGGCAGATCTCGCCTCCTCGCAATCAACCTGCTGCCTGCCACTCGCCGGTCAGGGCACGCAGCTGCTCCAGCGAGCGGCGCAACAGACGCGAGACCTGCATCTGCGAAATGCCCACACGAGCCGCGATCTCGGTCTGGGTGAGGTCCTCGACGAAGCGCATGTGCAGGATGCGGCGCTCGCGCGGGGTGATGCGGTCGAGCACCGCGGTGACCGTTGCGTCCAGCTCGACGAGCTCGTAGCGCTCGTCCTCCTCGCCGATGGAGTCGCCGTAGCCCAGCGCCGCATCGTCCTCCTCCCCGGGACGGGGCGCGTCCAGCGACAGCGTCCTGTAGCCCTGAATCGCAATCAGCGCGTCGATCACCTGCTCGGCGTCGAGCTCCAGGTACACGGCGAGCTGGTTGACGGTGGGCGCGTGGCCGTGCTTGTTGGCGAACGCCTCCTGGGCATCGCGCACCTGCAGGGCGCGCTCCTGCGCACCACGGGGAACGTGCATCGACCAGCCGGAGTCGCGGAAGTAGCGGCGTAGCTCGCCCAGGATCGTTGGCACGGCAAACGACTGGAAGGGACGGCTCCGGGAGGCGTCGAAGCGGTCGAGCGCCTTCAGCAGCCCCAGCGACGCGACCTGCTGCAGATCCTCCAACGGCTCCGAGGAGCGCAGGTAGCGCCGCGCCAAGCGGTTGGCCAGCGGCAGGTAGCGACGCACCAGCGCCTCGCGCGCGGCCTCGTCGCCATGCTGGCGCCAGCATGCGAACAGCTCGTCGGTGTCGTCGCCCTCCGGGTCGTGGGCCGTGGGTTTGGGGGATGGGGATGGGGATGTCGCGACTGAGCTCATCGTTTGTCCTCCCTTGATGCTCGCTCGCGGCTGTGCCCCGCAAGGAGTGGCTTGGCAAAGAGCTGTCGTTGGCGTCAAGGGCTTCATACCCGGCTGGCCGATAGTTATGCACCCTGCGACTGGATTGTCACAGCGCTCTGGCACACCGTATGCGAGGCCGCCCTACTGGTGGGATCCATTGTCATGGCGCTCAGCTACCCGCTGGTAGGTGGCTCAATCACATCGCCCCGCCCGGGCGGTGGCAACCTATCGCGTGAGACACTGGAGACCCGAGATGAAACTCCCGAACACTGCGCACACCTCCCGGCCCTGGCGGATCCACGAGATCGCCGGCGACTTTCGGCTTGAGGATGTATGGGCGCTGCCGACGCCCGGCCGTGCCGACGAGTTCCCGATCCTCGTCGAGGGGTTCGCCGCGGCCGATCCGGCGAAGACCGCGTCCCGCGCCACGCGCGCGCTGTTGTCGCTGCGGTGGAAGCTCGGTGAACTGTTCGGCCTGGACGACCCGGGCGATGGACTCGGGTCGAGGGTGACGACGCTTCGCGAGCGGCTACCGGACGACCTGCGGGCCGCGGCCGGGCCAAAATTCGACGGCCTCCCATTCACCTCGCTCTATCTGATCGACGACGAGTTTGCCGCCGAGATCGCCAACCAAACGATGCACGGCATTCTGCACTTCGGCTGGGTCGCCGAAGAGAACGGGGGCTACCGGGGCCAGATGGCGATCTACGTGAAGCCGAACGGCTTGTTGGGGAACGCCTATATGGCCGCGATCAAGCCGTTCCGGTATCTGGTGGTATACCCACAGATGCTGCGCACGATGGAGCGGCGCTGGCAGGAACGGCCGGACCGTGAATCGCCCGCCTGACAGCGCGAGCGGCGGGGCCGCGGCATGGGGTGCCGGCGGCCGGCGGCCGCCGCGCGTGAAGTTGGGGCGAGTCGGTGGTGCCGCTAACCTTCCGTATAGGTATGCGCCGCGCACTCGGAGTACTTACCGCCAGCGTGACTGCCATGAGCTTCGTGGGAGCGGCCGTGGCTGCTGAAATGGTATCCGTGCGGGTGCAGCACAAGGTTACCGCTCGCCAGAACGTGCACATCAGGTTCCACGCGCGGAGCCTTCCCGAAGGCGGCTATTACTACGCGGTGATCGTGTTGAAGCCCTACAAGAAGTACACGCGGACCTCGCCGCCGCCGTGCGCGACGTCAAGCGACATGCAGCGCACCGACTACGGCTACCCACAGTCAAGTGGAGAGGTGGCGCTCGCTGTGACGCCGGCAAAATCCCGCACTGGGCATTGGTGTCCCGGCGGCGACTACCTGGGGGCGATTTACGCAGTTCCTCACGCACCGCCCTGTGAAAGCGCCTACCCCTGCCGAAGCGAACCGTACAAAGAACCGTGCGCAGGGGTTGGGCCTGGTTGCGTTGAGGGCGTCGTCGCACAGCCAACAAGATGGGCGTATCCCCAAGGCCTGCCGACGCCGCTGGCGAGCGGAACGACCATCGTGGGGCACTTCACCGTCGCGTTTCCACACTACTAGCGACGTGGTTGATGGGATATCGCTCAGTTGATGGAGCCGGTGTTTGCTGGGGTTTCTGTCGCTGGGTGCTTCTGAGTTTCGCTCAGTTTGTTCCCCAAATTGTTCCCCAGCAGTGGGTCGCATGTCGCCATCAGAGATCGGCGAAGAACTCCGGCGATACCTCGACGTCCTCGACCAGCCGGACATCCACTCCCATCCTGTGTTCCTTCAGCAGATCGCATAGCCGCTCGCCGTCAATGAGGTCGACGGGCGGAGCGCCGTCGCGAGTCGCCTCTTGCTTGGCGTCGGCAGTGAAGGAGCCCGTCGTGATCAACAATCCCTTGTCGCCGCGACCGCTCATTGCGCCGCGGAAGTCTCTGACGGCACTCGCCCCCACACTATCCTTGTAGCGCTTGCACTGGAAGAAGACCGGGAAGCTCACCAGCGAAAGTCTGTAGACGCCGATCCCGTCGATTCCGCCGTCACCACTTGCCGGTGACCATGGCTGATACGAAGCCAGCCTCGCGAAGCAGGCGCCGGGCAAGGCGTTCGAAGCTGTCGGGCGGCACCTCGAATAGTACCTCCAGCAAGCGCTCCTTCCAATCGCGACGGGCTGGCTCCTCGTCGAGTTCGTCCTCCTGCTCGGCTCTGGCCAACCGCTTGGCCTTCCTTGCTTCCCTGAGAGTGGCGACGTAGGCAGCATGTCGGCTCACGACATCCTCGGGAGTCATAGATCGACCCGCCTCGGTCGTGCTCCACACGCCTCGCTCGCTGTTATCCAGCGCTCCCATACCCTTCAGGTAGGAGCGCGCCCACGCAAGGCGATACTCGAGCTTTGTCCGGGGTCCTTCGCCGTGCAGGACGGCCTGCTGCGCCTCGGTGAATCTCTCCAGCTCAATCGCCTTTTCAACGATCTCCTCGATCGTTCCAGAGTCACCGATCTCGCGTACCGCCCGCAGTGTGGGCCAGAGCAGTTCGCTGACCGACGGAATGCGCGGTGCGGAATTCACGGCGCCCACCGTATCCCACATCGTCGGATCAGAGGGGTTCGGTGGCCAACGGAGGCGCCGAGCGAGGGTCGCACCATCGCAGCGTCTGAGGATCCCATCGTCCCCGCGCCGTTCCCGCGAGCAAGGGGTTGATGAAGAGCCCGACGGTCGCGAGGGCGCTCTGCAGGTCGCGCTCGCGCAGCCGGGGCGCATCGCGTGCAACGCGGGCATAGCCGCTCGGCCAGTCACGCCCAGTGGGCGCCGTAAGGCGGTCGGGCAGAACCAGGCCGCGGCGCTCAGCCTCGGAGGAGAGCGCCACGGCGACCTCGGCGGCATCAACGGCCACTGTGCGGGCGAAGATCGCCAGGTCGACCAGGTCTCGAAAGCGCGTGCTCGACTCCGACAATCCGCTGGCGCGCTTGTGCATCTCAAGCAGGGCGCAAAGCTTGTCGGCCACATGGTCGGCGATCGGGTACGCGCGGTAGGTCACAAACGCCAGTCCGGGCAATTCCAGCGGCACGAGCGGCAAGACGGTGTCCGGAGTGCCCGTCATCGCGAGATCGGCGACGAGATCGACGTGGAACCGTGCGAACTCGGTCGGCCCGAGAAACGCGACGATATCCACGCGCACGGCGCCCATACCCTGCACGATCTGCCGTCCGGGGCTCAGCGTGAAGCTGAAATAGTCTTCGAGGTCGGCCGCGGCGGCAGCGCGCAGAGCCCACTCTGCCGCATCAAGGCCGCCGGTGCGGCTGAAGAGATCGATGTCTCGCGTGTGCCGAGCATCGCCGCCCAGCCGGGCGAGCATCGCGGTCGCGCCCTTGAGCACCCACCGTTCCGGTTCGGGACCGAAGACCCGGGTTAGCAGCCGGTCGTAGGCGAACTGCCGCTGGAGGCTGCTGAGCTGGGTGCCCCGCTCACGCGCGAGCGGACGGAGGCGGTCGGCGACCGCACGGCGCAGCGCGGTCGGGTCGCCGTATCTATCCATCGCCCATGGCCAGCGCAACCATTTCGGCCCGATCCGGGTAGTTGGCCAGCGTCAGGAGATGGTCCAGCAGAGCGACGCCGTCGCCACGGCGGAAGCCGAAGCGGACCGCATACGGCGCGATCATCTCGGCGATAGCCCCGGGATAGTCGAACACTCGATGGACCACCTCCGTGGTGATCTGAGCCACGCTCGCGGGCTCGACGTGATCGTCCAGCAGATCGGCGACCATCCGCCCGGCGCGAGTCGTGGGCAGGCCCTTCAGCAGCAGCCGCTGCCCCTCGGGCACACTGCCGCGGTGCAGGCGTACATCGGTCCGGCGGGTCTGGCGGCGCACGGGAAGCGTGAACTCATGCACATCGGCGCGCAGATCGCCGACGCCGTACAGAGCGGCCGCCGAGGCGTGCGAAACGAGCGCCACGTCAGGAGAGCGCACCCGAGCCCACGCCGGCACGCCGGGCTCAAGCTGCAGCCACGCCGCCCGCAGCGCGAGATGGTCGGGCTCGGCTGCGCCGCGAACCCTGTAGACACCGTGCGCGACGCGCTCGAGCAGCCCGTCGTTGGTAAGCCGCGCCAGCGAGCTTGCCACGACCCCGGCCTGTTGAGCCTGCCGTCGCGTGCAAAGACCCCACTGCCCCTCGGCGACGTCGAAAAGGCGCTGTAGCGGACGGGCCATGCTGCAAACTATACCAGTTTTGGGCTATTTTGCAGATCATTATGCCGTATAGATCTGCGAAAGCGGTCGCGGGCGAGCTACTTTGCAGACGTTGACGGCCGCGAGGGTTCCCGTCAGGCCGCGCCGGTGGCTTCGCGCGGCAGGACGCCACCGGCGAGCCCGATGCGCGCACCGGTGAGCCCGAACTCCTCGCGAAACCGCGCCAGCTCACGGACCGCCTGCGGGCCTTCCTCGTGAGCTGGCCAGTAACTCTGGATCGCTGCGAGCGCGTGAAGCAGATAGGCGCGCTTGTCCCTCACAGGGCGACGGCGTCCGAGTAGATGCGCTCACGCAGAAATGGTCTAACGCCGCCTTCGCTGAGCACATCGACGTGAGTGCCGAGCATATCTTCGAGATCCTGCCATAGACCGACGAGGTCGAGCAGACTGCAGCTAGGTTCCATCTCGACCAGCAGATCGACGTCGCTCGTCGCGCCGGTTTCGCAGCGCGGCGTCGACCCGAACACCCGGACGTTGCGGGCGCCGTGCTCGGCGGCGCACCAAAGGATCTCATGTCGCCGGGCACGCAGCTCGCGAAGATCGAGTTGGACCGACCCAGGACTCATGTCGAGAACCACGCTACCGATGTCGGCCGCGCCTGCGGCTCCGCGAACGTGCGCTCAGGCCGCAAGGACCTCGATCGGGGCGTGCCGGGCCTGCTTGCGCTTGGGCTGCGGGCGCACGCGCATCTCGATGTAGACGTCCAGCGCGTCGGCGACATCGGCGACTGTGTCGAGCTGCACGTTGCGGCCCTTGCCGTCCAGCAACCGCGAGATGACCGAGGGCTTCACGCCGATCCGGCGTGAAAGCTCGGCCTTGGAGATCTTGCTGCCCGCGCGCACCGCGTCGAGAGCGATCAGCAGCTCGGCGAAGGCGACCAGCTTGGCGACCTCGCGCTCGTGAGCGGCACGCTCCCCAGCGGTTGGGAAGGTCTTGGCCAGAAGTTCGGTGAAGGCTTCGCTTTCCTTGGACTCATGCATTTCGACACCCCATCTCAGGGAAGAACCATCGTAGCATAGAAGCTATGAAACGTCGCGCAAGAGATCCCGCCACCATGCAGCACCGCCCCGTCCGAGCGCAACGCGGTGAGTTGCACGGTAGTCCTTGCGATATCGATCGATCCGCCTGTACTCGGACTGCGGCACCTCTGTCCGAGTCGGCTTGATCACACCACCGAGCAACACAAGCGACGGCAGCTCCAGCCCATGTGCCGGCGCGTCCCGGTCGATCAGGCAAGACAGCCGGTAGAGCTTGTTGGAGTGCTTGTCACGCGCCTCGCAGATGCCGCTGAGATCGACATCCTTCTTGTTACCTCGGTGCCACTGCTCTGGCCTCCGGGCCTCCAGCCGTCGGGCGCGGGAACTACATCTCCCGGCACTCGTAGTTGGGCTTGATCTCACGGTTGAAGTAGCTGCCCTTGGAGTCGGCGTCCAGAAACTCCTGCGCGCTTAGCTCGGGGACTCCGCGCACTCCACACCACGAGATTCGACGAAACAGAGCTATGTCCCCCAACCCCACTGAACGCTTACCCAATTAGCCAGGCTCTTCTCGTAGTCGGCCTACTTGGACACTATTCGAACCAAGATCTTCAGGGGTCGCTGGCCCGCTTGGCCGAGAAGCTGGCTGCCGTGCGGGCTGCTGGCGGACGGCGTAGTGCTGCTTGCCGTCGACCTCAATGACGACGCGCGTCCGCTCGCCCGGCAGCAGCAGAAAGTCCATCCGCTGACGCTGAAGCTCGGTGCCGTTCATAGCCGCGAGCTCACGTGCGGTGTAGGGACTGTAGTGGAGGTAGACCTGCGGGATCAGCGCGGGCAGATCCGAGAAGCCATCGGCGTAGCGCTCGCAGTAGGTCTTGAACAGCAGCTTCTCGGGCGGGCTCGCGAGCGATCGTGAGAGACGCATATAGAGCGACCTGGCGCCGTCGCGCTCGTCGGAGATCGAGCGCAGCAAGGCCCACCAGTGGACGAGCTCTCCCCAGGTCAACCCCCGCGGGGACAGCGGGCGGTCGTAGACGAGACAGCGCTCGGCGCCCTCGACTATGTCGATCGTGTTGTTCAGAGCGTCGCTGATAACGATCCTCGGCTTCGCACCGTCTGCGGCGAAGATGATGTTCTTCAGCTTGCCGTCGACGCCACGGAAACCTCCGTCTTCGAGTAACTGCTCAAGCTCGGGGTCGTCGAACTCCTCGACCACGCGCTGAGCGATCTGCAGGAGCTCTGACGCTGGCACGCCCGCGAGCCGGTTCTGAACATAGACGCGCTTGGAGTTATAGGTCCACGCATCCTCGACGACAGGCATGCCGAGGCGGTCGCATACACCACCGATTTCATACGCCTTCACCGCTTCTTGCAGGAAGTACGCGATGTGGTCGCGTATCTGCTGCGGCTTACCCATGCGCCAACCGTTGACTCAACTCCTCCAACCGCGGCCGCAAATCCGGCAGTTCGCGCTCGACCACGTCCCAGACAAGCGCGAGATCGACGCCGAAGTATTCGTGGATGAGCTTGTCCCGCATCCCGGCGATCTGCCGCCAAGGCACTGCCGTATCCAGCGCACGTGTGTCGTCCGAGATCCCCTTCACGGCCTGGCCGATGATCTCGATGTTGCGAATGACCGCATCCTGGGTCTTGCCATCCCCGAGAAACGCCTCGCGGCCTCCGACCGTGTAGCTCTGGATCGCGTCGATCGCCGCGATCGCGTGGAGCAGGTAGGTCCGTTCGTCCTTCACAGGGGCACGGCGTCCGCGTAGATGCGCTCACGCAGAAACGGGCTCACGCCGCCCTCGCTGAGCACATCGACATGGGTATCGAGCAGATCCTCGAGATCCTGCCACAGACCGACGAGATCGATCAGGCTCCGCCCCGGCTCCATCTCGACCAAGAGGTCCACGTCGCTCCCCACGCCGGGCTCCCCACGCGCGATCGAGCCGAACACACGAACGTTGCGCGCACCGTGCTGGGTCGCGTACCCCAGGATCTCATCCCTCCGCGCCCGGAGCCCATGCAGATCGAGTTGAGCGGATTCGGTCCCCATTGACAGTCACGGCCTCTGTTGCTGATCGCAATCGGGGCGACCCGAGAGCAACCAAACTAGCGACGTGGTTCGATTAGCGACGTTCTGTTCTCCGAAAATCGGGGAGACAGGATTTGAACCTGCGACCGCCCGGCCCCCAGCCCGCGCGATACCGTGCGGCTGGGTCCTAAACCCCCGTGATTACTGGCCCCGAGTGTAGCTCAGTTGCTCTCGTTTTCGCTCAATTTGTTCCCCGGATTGTTCCCCGTCCGATCGGCCAAGTTGCACCGACGGCGTACGACGACTCCGAGGCGAAGCTACGAGAGTAGACAGCAGTCGGACCCGCCACATGCCGATAACTTGTCGAAATAGCGCCGGAATGCTAAGCTTGGCGACATGACCCTTGCATACGCCGAAGAGGCAATCCACGTCCACGACAGCGGCCATCTCTCCGACCGCGAGATCGCACGCGCAACCGGCGCGGCCCCGAGCACCGTACGCGAATGGCTCGCACGTCGCAGCTCCCCAAG
Source organism: uncultured Solirubrobacterales bacterium (assembly GCA_963833205.1). Taxonomy (GTDB): domain Bacteria; phylum Actinomycetota; class Thermoleophilia; order Solirubrobacterales; family Solirubrobacteraceae; genus Palsa-744. The sequence continues at coordinate 151,057 of CAWHWZ010000003.1, forward strand.
CGGCCCGCGCGCAGAGCGCCTGGTCGAGCTCTCATCGCTCGTCGAACGCCTCGGACGAGTGATCCTACCGACCTACATCCCGGTCTGGTTGAACAAGCCCGTCCCCGCGCTCGATGACGACAAGCCCATCGACCGCATCGCCGCCGGCGACTACCGCGCAGTCGCCCGACTCATCTCCGGAATCGAGGACCCGGGCGCAAGCTGACGTGCCGCTCAGCGTCACAGCGCTCGCCGTGCGCGGACGCTGGATCAAGCACACCTACCCCGGCTCTGCGCCGCTGCCCGACCGCGAACCGCCGCCAGACAACCGCTGGCAACGAGGCGACGTCGTCGACGCGCTCTACCTCGCCGACAGCGAGGCGACCGCATGGGCCGAGTGGTACCGCCACCTGGCTGAGCGCATGATCCCTCCACTCGCGCAGATGCCCCGCGAGCTGTGGACCTGGCAGGTAGACATCGAGGTCGCCGACCTCTCCACACGAGAGAGCCTCGCCGCCGTCGGACTCAGCACGCCCGCGCCGGGCCGTCGCAACTGGCCCGCCTATCAAAGCATCGGCGAGCAGCTCTCAAAAGAAGGCTGGGCAGGATTGCTCGCACCCAGCGCCGCCCGCCCCGAAGGCAAGATCCTATGTCTCTTCCGCGACAACCGCGGTGTGCGCGGCGCCACGGCGCTTTCTCCGCCGCGCCGCGTCGATGAGCCGCCGCCCCCACCCACGGGGTTACGGACGTAGACCGCTGGCTCGCAGTGAATTTGAGACTCGACAGAGGCCACGATCGCGTGGGGCAGAAAGGCGCGCTCGCCCCTCACAGGGCTACTGCGTCCGCGTAGATGCGCTCGTGTAGAAACGGGCTCACGCGGCGCGAAGCCTCGCGGGCGAGCGGCCTTCAAGCGCGGGAAGCGGTTCGTCAAGCCAACGGCGATAGTAGTCATTGAGAAGCTGACGCTCGACATCTCGATCCGCCGCTGCCGCCAGCGCGGTCCGAGGCTTGCGTCGTTGCTGCGAGTGGTCGGGTCCCGGCGAAGAAGGGTCGGCTTCGATCGGCAGGATGCTCCGATCTCGCAGCACCGCGAGCGCGCCGAGGCGCTGGCTGATCAGCTCGATCGCGGCGTCGAGCCTGGCTTCGGAGACCGCCGTGCAGCGCAGCTCCTGGTCGGTCAGCTCGAACGTCGCCAGGCAGACACGCCCAGGCAGCTCGGTGAGGCTGCTCTCAAAACGCAGCGCACCCGGCGGCAGCGACGTCTCCGACATGCGTAGCTGCTCCCGCGGGACGGTCCACTGAAACGCCTCCCCCGACCCGTCTTCGCTCTCACCAACCCACGCCAGCTGCGGCGGGTCGTCCAACAATTCCAGTGCGATGGCGGGCTCTGTGATTCGCCAGCTCGTCCGGCCGTCGACGAGCGGGTCGCCCTCAGCCGTGAAGAGGCTCGGAGCAGCGCAGCGGCCGGCGGGCACGAAGCGCATCAACTCAAGCGCAGCCGCACTGAACAGGCAGTCGCTGCCGATCGGCATGCGATGTACACCGGCGAGACGCTCACACTCGGCGAGCAGGTCCGACTCCTCGTCGGGCCGGTAGAACTGCACGGGACCCCACAGCGAGGAAATCAAGTCATCTTCCATCACGCGGCAGAGCAGGATGCCCCAACGCGTCGCCTCGCGCGAGACGTCTCCGCTGCGCACGCACGTCACTGCCCCGCTCAGCACGTCTTCGAGCTCGATCCAGCGGCCCGCCTCAACGCTACACACGCGCTGCAGGCGCAGTCGCGCGGCGGCGATCCGTGCAGCCACATCCCGTTCGCGCACATCAATGTCGGAGCGCGCGGCGTAGCTCGCCGCTGGGGTTTCCCCGCAGGCAAGCTCTCGATCCGAGCAGAACCACGTGACGAAGATCGTCAGGTCGCGGTCGTTCAACCCGGCCCCGGAATCCCAGCCGAAGCTTCCCAATGCCGCGCTCAGCTCATCCGGAAACTGTGCCGCCGCCCACTTCGAGATGCGCTCGCCGACAGCGCTCTCGAAGCGCGCGGTCTCCTGCTCACGGTTCGCGACCTCAAGACAGCAACGCTTGTACTTCAGGCCACTTCCACAGGGACACGGGGCGTTACGCGAATGCGCTCCCATCAGATGCAAGCTACGACTCACAGCGGATGGAAAGCGTGGTGCTTATAGGCCGTCACGCCATCTCCGGGCGGAATCACCCGCTTGGCCCCAGGGTCGCCTCGTCGCTCTGGATGCTGTAGCCAGCCGGCGTCTCGGAGAGCGTGTAGCCGAGAGCGTGGTAGGTCTTCAGGCGCTTGGCGAACATGCGGCGCAGCACGGGCAGCTCGGCGTCTACATAGTCGTAGACGAGCGCTTCGTGCTTGCCGCGGTGCGCGCGGTGCAGGCGCCCGGCGTATTGCACGACGGTGCCCTTCCAGGCGATCGGCATCGCGAGCAGCAGCGTGTCCAGGCGCGGATCGTCGAAGCCCTCACCGATGTAGCGGCCCGTGGCAAGCACCACCCGCGCCGTGTCCTCGCTGGTGGTGGCGAGTTGCTCAACCGCAGCGCGGCGTGCACGGGGACGCATCTCGCCGTGCAGTTCGATCAGCACCGGTACTCGATCGCGCAGGCGCGCGGCGAGTCGCTGTAGATGCTCGCGCCGCTCGGTGAGAATGATTGGCGAGCGCCCCTCAACAATCAGCTGGAGGGTGTCCTTCACGATGAGGTCGGTGCGGCGTTCGTCCACAGCGAGTGCCCCGTAGATCTCCTGGATGCCGGCATCGGTCGGGAGCACGGCCGGATCGAAGGTCGTCTCGCGGCGAACAATGCACAGGCGCAGCTCCTCCCCCGCGCGCTCCGTGCGACGTTCGATTTCGTGACGGATTGGGCCGCATTGCATAGCGATGATCGGGTGGTGCCCGTCGCGCCGATAAGGCGTTGCTGTCAGACCGGTCACGCAACGCGCGGCAGCGGATCGCAGCACCCGCTCAGCCGTGACCGCGGGGACGTGGTGGCACTCGTCGACGACGATGTGCCCGTACCCGGCCAGCAGCTCCTGCAGGCTCTTACCGCGAACAAGACTCTGGACGGTCGCGATGTCCAGGCGACCGGTTGGCTTGCTCCTCCCGGCACCGATTACCCCGATCTGCTTGATGTCTACGTCGAGAAACTGGGTCAGGCGCTGAATCCACTGCTCCAGCAGCGGCTTGCTGTGCACGATCACGAGCGTCGAGCGGCGGCGGGCGGCGATCAGGTGCGCTGCGATCACGGTCTTCCCGATCCCGGGAGGCGCACACAGCACTCCGAGCTCGTGGGCAAGCATTTCCCGCGCGGCATCGGCCTGGACATCGGTGAGCTTGCCGGTGAACCGGACGTCGAGTTCGATCCCGTCGATGCGCTCGTCGGCCAGATCCAGCCTTACACCGAGGTCGTCGAGCAGCTGCTTCAGTGGCAAGAGGCTGCCGCGGGGAAGCACCAGGAATCGACCCTGCTGCTCGAAGCATGCGATCACGCGTGGTGTGCGCCCTGTTGAGAGCCGCAGCCGCTGGCGTTCGAGGAACAGCGGGTTGGAGAACGTCGCGAGCCTGCGCATCGCATCCGCCAGGACCGCGGGGAGCCCATCGGTGCGTACGTACAGGCACCGCGCAAGCGTCGCGCTGAGGACATCCGGCATCGCCGTCGCAGCGAGCCTGCTGGAGAGTGATCGAGGTGGCCGCCAGGGCGCCTCACGGTCAACATCCTCGCCGGCCACTCCAAGCACGCGACCGTCGATGTCGGCCTGCGCAACGAGAGCCTCCAGGCGGTCCGGCGCGATGCGAGGCAGCGACTCCAGGTACGACCACTGATCCTCATATGGCTCGAGCTGCTCATCCACGAACAGCGAGTTGCCCTGCTGACGTGGGCCGTGTTGCAAGGGCAACGCGATCAGGTTTCCGAAGCCGCCCTTGGGCAGCGTGTCCTGGCTTGGGAACAGACGGTCGTAGGAGGCCATGTCGAGCGTCGAGCAACGCCCCATCGCGTCCGTCAAGAGCATCAGCCCAAAGCGCCGCGCCAATACGGCAGGGATCGGCGCGCTGAAGAAAAACCAGAGGTGCGCGCCATCCCCCGACCGCGAGCGCTCGACGGCCGGGAGCACCCCCAGCTCACCGCATGTCTCGCGCAGCGCCGCGACATCACCACGCCAGGAGACTCCGTCGAGATCGATCGCCAACAGCCAGCACGTGTCATCCGCCATGAGCGGATAGACACCCATTACCTGCCGACCCTGTAGATGCGCGAGCAGCTCCGCGTCCACCGGCGCGAGAAACGACTGGCTTGAGCACTCCCCGCACCTCACACGCGGCTTCGAGCATATGCCTCGAACCCACTCATTCGAGCAACGCGGCGCCCACCCGCTGCGGCCCTTCCCCTTGTTCTCCCACCGCAGCGGAAACACATCCTCGCGCCCCCGAAAGAGGCTCGCGAACAGCGCCACCTTACGCTCCGCGGACCACGCCGCGCCCGGCCCAGGGCTGGTGCGCTCATCATCAACCTTGCGCTCCGCCCGCTCGCGTGCGACACGCAGCTCCAGAAGACGCCCGCGTGCGGCCTCGCTCAACCGGTCGAGCTCGGCGAGCCTCGTCTCCTCTGCGGCAATCGCCACGTCCAGCTCCATTCCGGATGGCATGGCCGGATTCTCCAACCACGACCGGCGCGAACCCATGGCTCCCGTCAGCCGAACCCCCCTGAACGATTCAGTCCGCCCGCCAGGCGATCATGCCAGGATGGGCAAGCGCTCCCGCGGAGGCCACCAGCCACCACTCCCAGCCGGGCAGAAGCAGCCCCCGCTCTCGCCACCCGCGTCGATCTCTCCCGCACGCTCGCTGCTTGACGCGGTGGCAAACGGCGAGCTTGACGAGCACCTCACCGCTCTCGCCGACGCCATCCACGCCCGCCACCATCTCCTGCACACCGTCCGCTCCGCGACCGCGCTGGCCGAGTTGTGCGTCGGCGACGAGGTCCGCATCAACCACACCATCAGCCCCCGCTACCTCCAAGGTCTCCACGGCACCGTTGTCGAGCTCGACGACGAACGGGCCACCGTCTGCCTGCACCGCCCCGTCGGACGCTTTCACACCGGCGAGATCCGCTGCCCACCACTCACCCTCCAGAAGCTCGCAAGAGCCAGAGCAAACTGAACCTCCCCCTCGGCGCGCGACTCCAGCGTCGCCGGACGGCTCGGTCTTTTGTCTTCTTGCTTACGTCCCGAATAGGCTCGGAGTCTGGCTCTCCGATCCCTGTGGTCGCCATTTGCGCACCGACGCATTGGTGTCCGCGTGCGCTCGCCGCAGCGCCGTCTCAGACCCGTCGAGCTCGCACAGCCGGTCGAGCGCGGTGCGCCGCACGCTTGCCTGCGCCATCTGCAGACCACGCTCGATGAGGCGGCGCCGCCGAGCTTCGTCAAGGAGCTCGGCGGCGTCAAGCAACCCATGAATGAGAGCATCGCGGTGACGCGACTCGAACGCTTCGGCGCACTTCAAAAGCTCGTCGAGTCTCGCCACGGCAGCCCGCAATGCGCGCTGCGCGCCCCAGCGGCGCAGCGGCGGCTCGAAGGAGGGACGATGCTTGGCGAGCGTGTCCTCGTCGACCGTATAGGTCCGGCTCGTTCCATCGCTGAGATCTACCTCAAGCCACTGCGGCGAGACCCACGCCAGCGGGTAGGAGATCACGTACTCATCGGCAAGGAAGTACTCCGCCAGCTCATCGAGGTCGGCATCGCCGAGCAGGCCGCTGTCCTCGATCGCGGCGATCAACTTGGCCGTGACTCGATCCCACCGCCGGCACGTGCACAACATCAACGCAACGAACGAACCGGACAGCTTTCCGGTGCCGTGAACCCTGTCGAGCAACTCAACCGCCTCGACATGGTTGGTGCTCGACCCCCAGCCGCTCGGCGAAGCGAGCAGCTGGCGACAGAGCTCCTCGGCGCCCTCGATCGCCATCAGCTTTTCGAGCGGCGAATCCCCGTCCCAAAGCACATTGCGCAGCGTAGAATCACCGCCGGACGTTTGCGGGGCATGTGCGCCGGCGACCGGGGGAAACCGCCGGCCACCCGCGGGAGAAACCGATGGCCGTTGACAAACGGCCAGGCCGTCTGACCCGGAGAATATCGTTGCGCGATGGCTTCGATTGGCAAGGCGCAGCTCGACGCGATGATCGAGGAGGCCACCATCGATTGCTACAACGAAAGCGAGCAGGTCACCGGCCTGCTCACCGTTATCGAAGACGAGCTGAAGGTTCCTTCAAGACACAAGTGCTGGGCGTGGAGGTCACGGTCGAGCGCGTGGATTTGAACGGCGAGGACCAGATCGTCGCGATCTGCTCGCGCGAGACGCTCCGACAGTCGATCCCGCTCCTCGACCTGCCTCTGCCAACCCCGCCACCCAAGGGCGCGGAGTGGATCGAGGCGTACCGCCACTGGCTGCGCTGAGCACAGATCACCCAGCGACATGCGATCAGAAGCGACGACCGAGAAGCATCCCGTCGTCGGTCGTGTCAGTCAACAAGACGGCGATGTGCTCGTCGCTCGAGAAGTCGTCTGGAAGCTCATCTTGGGGGTATGCATCTGAGTTCATCGCGCAGATGTATTGAAATCCGAGCTTCTCGGCTTCACCCTTGGCGAGGAGAAGCGCAGATGCTACCTGTCGTTCGTCAACCGGATCGAACAGCGTGCTGTCGTGCATGAGGAAACCAAGCCTTGACTGGCGCGTGGCCCATAGTTGCGACAGCATTAGGTCGAAGCAAAAGATCTTCATATTGCTAACGCCCTCGCTATCGGCGCGTTCGATCTCGACGTTGAACCGGAAGCCCGACGGGCCGATGTCGATAATGAGGTTACCGGGTGCCTGATAAAGCGCCTCGGTATTGCGGTTGAATAGCGAAATGGCGCGATCCCGCTGAGCAACGAGCTCGTCGAAACGAAGCCGTGCGCGCTGCTCCACCTGCCGCTTGCGGATCGTGAGCTGACTGGAAGCATCGGTGAGCTCTCGGAGTCGAGCGATACGCGCCTCAATATCTCCAAGCCGTGTACGTGATTCTGTCAATCGCGCCTGCAGCTCTTGGTACTCATCCAGGGCGCCGTGAGTTCTGAGCACTTGCATCTGGACGGCACGCTCGGCGTCGAGCGTACCTATTTCAGTTTCGCGCTTACCAACTGCGCTCTTTAGCCGGTCAATCTCGTCGTCCAAGAACGATCGGCGGTTCTGGACGACAGCGGTGTGGAATGCCTCAACTTGATCCAGTCGCTGACGCACCCCATCAGGCAGCGCAAGGCCAAGCTCAGCGTAGACATCGGCGACTTGGGCAGGCCCGAGACGATCCACCTCCTCTAACATTTGCTGTTGGTAGAGGTCGAGAAATCGACGATCTTGTTGATTCGCATTGGAGAGACTGTGTATCGACTCAGTTAGTTCGTTGGCGCGAATCTCAATGGCACGATAATCCTCGTGAACCCGAAACTCCCCAAGTCGTCGCTGCTGTGCCTCAATCATGGTCGCAAGTCGAACTCGCTCCACCTCAAGTTCCCCCTGAGTACCCACTCTGCTCGCCAACACGCTGGACTTGGACGCCTGCTTGAGCGCCTTGACCAGCTTGCCATCGTCTGCCACGAGCTTGGCCTCCCTGGCATCTTCCCAGTTAATGTCCAAATGGTAGGCGACATTCACCTGCTGATCCCATGCCTGTTGCTGACGATGATGAAAGAACGGCGAGAGGTACGCCTCACTCCCACGCCGTGCCAGATAGGAGAACAAACTGCGGAAGGTCGGTGCATAGTTAAGCGACTCCTCCTGCTCCGTGAGTCCGAAGGCCAAGCGCCCTAGTCGCCAGCTAATCTCGTCTGGCGCCGCGACGATATCCACTCCTGGCTCAGCGCCCGCGCCCACCTCATGTAGCTGAATCTTCCTTGGCTCTGCCACACTGCGGGTCAGCGTAAGCACGCTACTTCCGAATTGAATGTCAACAGAGAACACCCAGTCCGCCAGCTCGTCGCGAAGGATTCCCTTTCCCTTGGTCGCTCGCCCACCCAGACAGAAGTGGATAATCTCGAATACCGTGCTCTTACCCAGACCATTTCGTGAGTCCTTGCGAGTGGACTCCTTGGTGCGCTCAGCGTAGATCAGGTTCAAGCCAGGTTTGAACTGCACCGTCCGAAACGATGGCTTGTTCGCACGAACCGCAAGGATCACTTGGGTCGTCTCCGCGTTAGCTTGCCTTCCTCCAGATCAACCATTCCGAGCGCGAATAGAATATCCAAAGTCAGCATCAAATGATCGAACGAGGGAAACGCCGTCTCTTGACGAACACGGTCCCACAAACCCGACACAGTAAGCGGTCGATCCAGACATCTCAAAGTCTGTGCTCCAGCCGCGAGCAACGTCCGTTCCAATGGCAGGTGCTTCGTCGGCAGGATCATGGCTCGAAGAGATCGCAGATCGTGAACAGGTAGGTCACTACAGCGAGCGCTGCCGCCATAACGTCAAACTCGGTGGACCCGGCAGCCGCCCAGTCGACGAGTTCCTCGAACAACTCGTCGCCCGTCACGCTACTATTAATGAGGACTTCGTAGTGCTCGCGAAACCCGGCTCTTAGGCGCTCGCCAAAGCCATCATCGCTTTGCGTCGTGCGCGCTACGAAATCCTCAACGTCTAGAAACCGAAGTGAGCCGATCTGAAGACGGGTAGTCACCGCCACCGTCAGATCGTTCTTGCGGAGCTTCTCGGGCGGCGGCGTCGGTGGAGCGACGTCGGCGACTCGCGGGGCCGTCTGCAGGATAAGCACCTCGGTCAGTCGTTGAAGCTCCGCGAAATCAACCGCAGCCACGGCATCTGTCAAGCGAGAACGGACCCACTCCACGTGATCGGCCTTCCATGCTTGGAGTTCTGCCACCGTATGCGAGTTGGGTTGACCGTCGACCACGTCATGGTGCGTCCCGCAGAGCAGAATCAGATTCGTCTCGCGCCGTCGCAGGTCTGACGGCATCGACGGATCGGCGCGTGGCCCTCTGTCGCTGTCGGCCACGATGTGAGCGACCGCGCCCAATGTCGCCTTCGGATCATGCGGAGTGGCGTCCGCGACGAGCACCGTGCGGCAACCCGGGAACGCACAACGGCCACCGGATTGACCCCAAAGGATCTTGATATCGCTCTTCAGGTAGTTGCGTGCCACGGTGTCTCGCTCATCATCAAGAGCGTAGATAGAGCGGCGGATGATGACCGATCGTCACGCTTCCCTGTCGAGAGTCCACGAAACCCAGCCCACGTCAAGTCCCAGGTCCTGGTCGATGCGTCGATGCACACCGGCAGATGCACCCTCAAGCGACCCGGTGGTCGCAGGTTCGACGACGCCGCCCGGTGATCTTCACGAACTCGATCTCACGCCGGGAAAGCCAGCAACGGCGGACACGTTGGGAGCCGATCACTGCAACCCCCGGCCAAAGCCAACGGTCGCGAGAATCCAAATCGCGCACTTTGGACCCCAAATTAGACCCCAACCCCAAAACTGGCCGCCTAGCCAAATTCCCAAAACCAGCCAATTTGCGGGGATTTTCTGATCGGGGAGACAGGATTTGAACCTGCGACCGCCCGGCCCCCAGCCGGGTGCGCTACCAGACTGCGCCACTCCCCGTGGTCACTCACGATTCTACGGACTTGCCGCGATCCGTCGCCTTGCCGTCCGACCACTACGGGAACATATGTTCGTGAGCTCGTCTTTCGAACCGGGGCGGCGGTGCGGACGCTGCGGACAACTCAAGCCTACGTCGGAGTTCGCATGGCGACGCAAGGAGCGCGGCCAGCGGGACAACTACTGCCGCCCCTGTCGAGCCGACTACAAGCAGGAGCACTACGCGGCACACCGCGAGCGCTACGTAGCGAACGCGCTACGCCGCAAGCGTGCCATTGCTGTCGAGCGCGCTGCGCTCCTTGTGGACTTCTTCCGCGAGCGGCCGTGCGTCGATTGTGGCGAGACGGATCCCCTCGTTCTCAAGTTCGACCATCCTGGGCACAAGGACTTCAATATCTCCAAGGGGCTCCGCGACCACAGCTGGCAGGCGGTGCTGGCGGAGATCGAAAAGTGCGACGTGGTTTGTGCTAATTGTCATCGTCGGCGAACCGCCCGTCGGGCGGGGTTCGCGCGTGCGGTGGTAGCTCAACGGTAGAGCCTCGCCCTTCCAAGGCGATGATGCGGGTTCGATTCCCGTCCGCCGCTTCGGCAATCCAAACGCCGCACCTCGCGCCTAGCCCTCCACGCGCCCACCACCCATCCGTCCCGACACCCCGCTAGGGTTTAGGCGTGCCTCAACGGCCCATACGGTCCCTGGCCGTCGTCGGTGTGCTGGCCCTGGGCGACTATCTGCTTTGGAACTGGTCGCTCGGCGCCAACCATGACGTCGTCGCGCTGGTGGCCGGCATGATTTTGATCCCGCTGCTGATCGCGCTGGCGTGGCTGGCGGTGGTGGCGATCGTGCGGCTCCTCGCCCGCGCCGCGAAGCTGCCGAAGGGTGGTGCTGCCACCCAGCCCCACCCGGTGCTCGCTGAGCCCGCGGCCGTCGCCGAGCACGCCGCGGCCGTCGCCGCGCACGCCACCCCCGCGGCCGTCGCCGCGCACGCCGCCCCCGCGGCCGTCCCCACGCACGCCGCCGCCTCCCCGTCCTCGAAGCTCGCCGCGTGAAGCGCCGCTGGATCGCGCTCACCGCCCTGCTCCTACTCGCCGGTTTGGCGCTGGGCGGTTATGTGTACGCGCACAACCGCACCGGCTCCATCTACCACCCGCACGCCCGCTTCGTGCCCCAGCCCAACCCCGTGCTGCCCAAACGCGGGCCCGAACGGTTTTCGTGGCCGCTGTACGGGTACACCGCCAACCACGCCCGCTACTACCCGGCCCCCGCCAGCCTGCACCCTCCCTTCAAGCGCGTGTGGGCGGTGGGCGGCAGCTCGCTGCGCGAGTTCCCGCCGGTGCTCTCGGAAAACCGCATCTTCCAACTCACCGACAACGGCGTGCTCACCGCGGTGGACAAGTGGGACGGCAAGATCCTCTGGAGCCGTGGTTTGGGCGCGCTCTCCGCCTCCACCCCCGCCGTCGGGGGGAGCACCGTGTATGCGGCGGTGCTGGCGCGCGCCAGCGGATCCCAGGAAGGGCGGATCGTCGCCCTCGACGTGAACGACGGCGCGATCCGCTGGTCGCGCAACCTGCCCTCACGCAGCGAGTCCTCACCGCTGCTCAACCGCGGCCGGCTGTATTTCGGCTCCGAAGACGGCACCGTGTACGCGCTGGAGGCGCGCAACGGGCACACGGTGTGGACCTACCACGCCGCCGGCGCCGTCAAGGCCAGCCCCACGCTGGTCAACGGGGTGCTCTACTTCGGGGACTACTCCGGACACGTCCAGGCGATCAGCGAGCGCACCGGGCGGCGACTGTGGCTGGCGGGCTCCGAAGGCGCGCTGTTTGGCAGCGGCACCTTCTACTCCACCGCCGCCGTGGTGTACGGACGCGTGTTCCTCGGCAACACCGACGGGCGCGTCTACGCCTACGACGCCTCCACCGGGGCGCTCGACTGGGCCTACCAGACCGGCGCCTACGTGTACGCCTCCCCCGCCGTCACCGACGCGCCCGGACTGGGGCCCACGATCTATTTGGGCTCCTACGACGGCAACTTCTACGCGATCAACGCCCGCACCGGACACGTCGACTGGAGCCACGACACCGGCGGCAAGATCTCCGGCTCGGCGACGATCCTCGGCAACGTGGTGTACTTCTCCGACCTCGGCACCCATACCACCTACGGTCTCGGGATCTCCACCGGCCGCGTGGTCTTCCAGATGGATACCGGCGCCTTCGATCCCGTGATCAGCGACGGCAACCGCGTCTACCTCACCGGCTACTCCGCGCTGTACAACCTCGCCCCCACCGGTTAGGACCGGCAGGAGCGCCCCGCCGACCCCAGCGCGCGGGAGAGCGAGAAGCGCGCGGCCACTGTGATCGCGCCGGCACGCAATGCGCTCACCTGCGTCCAGCCACCCGGCGCCTCCCCCACGCAGGCGGCGCCCGCGGCGACCTCGAAGTAGCGGGTGTAGCGCACCCTCACCAGGAAGCGCCCCGCCGCATGGGCGCGCAGCGAGAACCAATCGTGGCCGATCGCGCGGAGCGTGCCGGGCCCCCGCGCGATCGGGGTGGGGTGGCGCACTTCGTAAATCCGCCAGTGCCGCGTGCGCTCCACCTCGCGCAGGTAGGGCAGCCCCACCTCGATCAGACGCCCCTCCCCCGCGCTGGAGGGATCCAACGGCGCATCCGGCAGGGCGACATAACGCACCGCCTGCGCCCCCAACCACCGCCGGTACTCAGCCGCCGTCAGATCTTTGCCGAGCAGCACCCCGTTGTAGCGCTCGTCCAGCTGCTTCTCCCAACCCCTCGCCAGCGACACCGTCCGCGCCAGCCACGCCGCCTCCCAGTGGCCGCGCGTGAACGGCACCTCCACCCTCACCGTGCTGGCACCGTGCGCCGCCACGAAGCGCTCCACCGGCGCGTAGTAGGAGGCGCGCGTCGAGAGGTTGCCCGCCACCGCCGCCGTTTCGCGCACCGGGCCCCACACCGTCCACACGGCGATGCCCGCCAGGGCCACCACCGCGGTCGCCGAGAAGCGCCCACCGGGCGCCATCAGCGCGCACAGCAGCAGCGGTCCCGCCAACAGCACCCCGTAGCGCTCGACGTTGGCTCCCATCGGGCTGTGCACCAGCACGCACGCCACACACGCCGCGAGGTACACCACCCCGCCCAGCCGCAGCAGGCGCTGGCGCTTGGGGAGAGCCACCAGGAACCCCGCGATCACGGCCGCGCTGGCCAGGAACGAGCGCAGCGGGTAGGGCTCCCAGCCACCCTCCCCGAACATTCCCGTCAACGCCGCCACCACCACGGCCGCCGGCGCCCCCAACACCAGCAGACTGCGCGGCGAGCGCACCCCGAGCGCGTGCGTGAGCCCCGCCAGCGCCAGCAGCACGCCGGCGACCGGGCTGCAGGCCGCGCACACCGCCGCGAGGAGCGCCGCCGCGACGGGTCGGCGGTGCATCAGCGCCAGCACCGCCCCCAGAGCGAAGCTCACACCCAGCGCAAACGTCACCCGCCCGCTCCACACGTCCCCCAGCGCCGCCACGGCAAACCACACCGCGCCCCACCTTGCGCGTGCACCATAGGCGCGCAAGGCGATCCGTTCGAACAGCGCGGCCGACGCCAGCACCGCGGTGGCACCCACGGCGCGCACTCCCAGCAGCGCGCCAAGCGGCGGGAACACGAGGCTGTACCCCGGCATCTGGTGGCCCCCGTACCAGCGACTGTCCCACACCAGAAAGCCCGCTTCTCCGAACAGGTTGGCGCGATACACCTGCCCCGCGAGATCGGGTGTGCGCGGATCCACCACCAGCCACACCGCCACGCCCACCGCGGCCGTCAGAATGCCCCACGGCGCGCGCGCCCTGAGACTCGATACCCTCGGCTTGGACGCTGTCGCCGTGTACGTCCCCATCTGCGGGCACCCTATGGGAAGATCGACCGGGGTCCGGTGCGCTACCCCACCGGACCCCAGCCTCCCACGAGTGTTGAACCTCTGCCTGTCCCGCGGGATATCTATCTCTCAAACAACCCAACCACCCGAAAGTCGCGTGATTACCGCCCGCATTTGCGTACCCATCGCCATCGTGCTCGCCGCCGCGCTGCTGGCTGGCGGCTGCGCCAGCAGCCAGCCCACCCCGCTGACCGTGCGGGAGCTGGCTGAAGCCCAGACCTTTCCCTTCTTCCGGGTCTACTGGGTTGGCCCCCGCTTCGGCTCCTACCGGCTGATCTCCGCCGACGGCCGCCAGAACTACACCAGCAGCATCGGCGACAGCGTGTACTACGGCAACTGCCTGCCCGGCAAGACCAGCGCGCTGGGCGGCAACGGCTGCGTGCTGCCGCTGCGGATCACCACGCTGATCTACACGCGCCACGCCAACGCGTCGCTGGGCGCCCAGCGCAACACGATCCTGCGGGGCGTCCCCGCGGTCATCTACGAAGGCGGCGACACGGTGGAGCTGTACACCGGGCGTGTGGCGATCGACATCTTCGCCGACGAACCCGCCGAAGCGCTGCGCGCGGTCGATGAGCTGCGTCCGCTCAACGCGCCTGGCTCTGCCACCGGATCGCTGCCGCCCCCCGTGTACTGCCCCGGGCTCTCCGGGCCACGGCCCGGAGCGGTGCGAACCGCGTTGCTCGACCTGCCGGGGCACGCCTGCCAGAAGGTGGCGGCCACGCTGAAGATCGATCGGGCGTTGTTCGGCAAAGGCTGACCTCTGCGCCAGGCAGGAGGTGGCTGGGGAGTTGAACGAGAGGGGATGGGGAGGGGGGATGGGGCTCGTGAGGCGCTACCAGACGGGCTGCGGGGGCCCGTTATGAAGTACCCGACGGCTGCGGGCGCAACGGCTTGCCGATTTCCCCGCGGAGGCTGAGGAACGCCACCGTCCCGATCAGCGCCGGCACCCATAGCGAGATCGCGCGGTAGGTGACCACCGCCGCCAGCACCGTGGAGCCGGGGCGCACGCCGAACAGCAGCAGCATCCCCACGATGCCCCCTTCAACCGCGAAGAAGCCGCCTGGGATCGGGACGGAGTTGGCCAGCATCCCCACCAAGTAGGCCATCGCCACCGCCCAGAACGCCGGCGTGGAGCCGAACGCCGCGAGGCAGGCCTGCAGGCAGACGATGTCCCACACGCAGTACCCCACCGCCCCCAGCAGGCGCCAGTCGTGGGCGCGGATCAGCCCCACCGCGTCCTCCACCCCGCCGCCGAGCGCGACCAGCGCCACCACCGCGCGGCCGTGCTCGCCGCTGCGCCGGCGCGCCGCGCGGCGCGCCCAGCGCGCGGCCGCCAGCGTGCCGATGATCGTCGCCAGCGCCGCCGCCGCCGGCAGCAGCGTCAGCAGCGCGTTGCGCGAACCCGGCAACAACCCCAGCCACATTGGTACCCCGATCACGACCACGGCGGACACGTTCACCGCGCTGGTCAGCACAAACAGCAGCACCGAGCGCTTGGCGATCCGCTCGACCGACACCCCCTTGGTGCTCAGCACCCAGGCGCCCAGCGCGATCCCGCCCAGCCCGCTTGCCGACACCACCGAGTTGACGGCCAGCTCCGCCAGCGAGAGGCGCCGGCTGAGGCGGCGGCCAATCCGTCCGAACACCAAGCCGAACAGCACCACGTAGGAGATGCACGAAAGCACCTCCAGGCCCACGCCCACCGCCACCCAGCCCCACTGCGCGTCGGTGATCTTCTCTCCCGCCGACCTGAGCCCCGGCACGGCCAGCAGCAGACCGGCGACGATCGCGAAGAACACCACCAGGCTGACGATGCTGTTGCGCAGCCTGCGCGACTGCGCCGCCAGCCCCTGCGCGGTCGCCTCATCGAGCGCGGGTGTGTTGCCCTCGCCCACCATGCTTCGATCATATGGGTCTCACCCACGACTCGCCACCCCACGGCGACGCGCACGCTCGCGAAAGCGCGCCGGTGAGAGCCCATAGCGGCGGTGGAAGGCGCGCGCGAAGTGGGAGCCACCGCTGTAGCCCACCAGCCGCGCCACGTCGCGCACCGACAGCGGCTGCTCGGCCAGCAGTTGGGCCGCGGCGGTCATCCGCCGCTCGGTGAGGTCCTCCTGGAAGGTGCTGTCACCGAACTGCGCGTACGCGCGCTGCAGCTGGCGGGGCGAGCAGGAGAGCGCACGTGCGAGCGCGTTCAGCGTCAGCGGCCGGCGGTAGTGACGCTTGACCAGCACCCGCGCCAACAGGTACAGCCGGCGGCGCTCGCTGTAGGTGTCGGGGCGCACACCTCTTTACTCCGACACTCCCTGACGGGCGGGACTTCAGCCGGCGTAGCGGCGGGCGACCCGTTCGGCCGCGCCAACGTATGAGCCGCCGAACAGCACCGCGTGCACGAGCAGCGGCAGCAACTGCCACAGCTCCACGCGTTCCTCCCAGCCCGCCGCGAGCGGCGCTGCCTCCTCGTAAGCCGCGAAGATGCGCCGTTCCGACCCCGCCCGCCCGCCGAACAGCCGTAGCATCGCGAGATCCACCTCGCGGTGGCCGCCGTAGGCGGAGGGGTCGATCAGCCACGGGCGGCCGTCCGCGTCGGCCATCACATTGCCGCTCCACAGATCCCCGTGCAGCCGCGCGGGTGGCTCGGGCCGACCGGCAAGCGAGGGCAGGCGCTCGCACACCGCCTCGACCGCGTGTGCGCCCCGCTCCGAGAAGGCCCCGCGCTCACGGGCGATCGCCACCAGCGGGCGCAGGCGCCGCTGGGCGTAGAAGGCCGGCCAGTCGGGGGTGGGGTCGTTGGGAAGTCGCAGCGAGCCGAAGGTCGAGGCCGCCGCGCGGCCTTCGCCGTCCGGTTGATGGTGCCCGGCGGCCGAAGCCGCGCCGGCGGCTCCCACCGGGGGGGCGCCGAACGCCGGGGCACCGGCGGCGTGCGTCAGCGCGAGGCCGCGGCCGAGCTCCTCGGCTCCGTCGGCGCTCAGGCTACCCGGCTGCACCCATTCGAGCACGAGGTGATTCCCGGCAACCTCCAGCACCCGCGGCGTGCGCAGCGCCCCCGGCTCGGCCAGCCACTGCAGGCCGCGGGCCTCCGTGGCGTACTCATCCGCGCCGGCGTCGGAGCGCGTCTTGACGAACGCCTCGCGCCCGTCGGCGAGCGTGACATGCCACGCCTCGTTGATGTCCCCGCCGCCCACGCGCCGGGCATTGGAGGCGCCAGGCGGGAGACTCACGCTCGCCCGGTCCTCCGGCTCATCGACCGCGAGCGGACCGCTCGATGTCCCGCTCCCTCAGCTCAGCCAGCAGGGAGGCACAGGACGCCTGCACCAGGTCGAGCACCTCGTCGAACCCGCCCGGCCCGCCGTAGTAGGGGTCGGGCACGTCGAGGTCGCCGTCGGATTGGGATCCCGCCCGCCCCCACTCGCGCAGCAGCCTTACCTTCTGGCGGGCCTGCTCGTCGGGCGCCAGCCGCTGCAGGTCGCGCAGGTTGCTGTGGTCCATGGCGAGGATCAGGTCGAACTCCTCGAAGTCGCGGGGCCGCACCTTCCTGGCGGATCCTTCCAGAGCGATGCCCCGCCGCCCGGCAGCCTCCGTGGCACGGGCGTCTGGCGATTCTCCCACGTGCCACCCTCCGGTGCCAGCGCTATCGAGCTCGATCCGCCCGTCCATGCCGGCTTCGCGCACGAGCGCGCGCATCACGCCCTCGGCGGTGGGCGAGCGGCAGATGTTGCCGAGGCACACGAACAGCAGCCTCACCGCGGTTGCCCTCCCCGGCGCGCAGGGCCGGTGAGTGGCCCTCCCCGGCGCGCAGGGCCGGTGAGTGGCCCTCCCCGGCGCGCAGGGCCGGTGAGTGGCCCTCCCCGGCGCGCAGGGCCGGTGAGTGGCCCTCCCCGGTGCGCAGGGTCGCTCACTTCGACTCCTCACCCAGCTCCAGCACCGCGAGGAAGGCCTCCTGGGGCACCTCCACGCGGCCGACCTGCTTCATCCGTTTCTTGCCCTCCTTCTGCTTCTCCAACAGCTTTTTCTTGCGCGTTATGTCGCCCCCGTAGCACTTCGCGATCACGTCCTTGCGGAAGGCCTTGACGGTCTCGCGGGCGATGATGTGCGAGCCGACGGCGGCCTGGATCGGCACGTCGTACTGCTGGCGGGGGATGCGCTTGCGCAGGCGCTCGGTGAGCGCGCGGCCGACGTCATAGGACTTGTCGCGGTGGACCACCATCGAGAGCGCGTCCACGGGGTCGCCGGCGAGCAGCACGTCGAGCTTGACGAGGTTGGAGGGCTTCATCCCGTCCAGCTCGTAGTCCAGCGAGGCATACCCGCGCGTGCGCGACTTCAGCTGGTCGAAGAAGTCGAGGACAATTTCGACCAGCGGCAGGTCGTAGGTGAGCTGCACTCGCTCGGGCGAGAGATAGTGCATCCCCGCGTGCACCCCGCGGCGTTCCTGGCAGAGCTCCATGATCGCCCCCACGTGCTCGCGCGGGGCGATGATCTGCGCCTTGATGAACGGCTCTCTGATCTCCGCGATCGTGCCGGGGTCGGGCATGTCGGAGGGGTTGTGCACCTCCAACTCATCGCCGTTGGTCAGAGTCAGGTCGAACTCTACGGAGGGCATCGTCGCCATCAGTTCCAGGTCGTACTCGCGTTCCAGGCGCTCTTTGACGATGTCCATGTGCAGCAGCCCCAGGAAGCCGCAGCGGAAGCCGAAGCCGAGCGCGTCGGAGGTCTCCGGCTCCCACGAGAGCGCGGCGTCGTTGAGCGTCAGCTTTTCCAGCGCGTCGCGCAGGTCGGCGTAGGCGTCGGAGTCGATCGGGAAGAGGCCGCAGAACACCATCGGCTTCACCTCGCGATACCCAGGCAGCGCCTCGGTGGCTTCGCCGGCGCTTGCGTGCACGGGCGCGCGTGTCCGCTCCGAGCCCGGGGATGTCCCGCCGGCCCCCGCGGAGCGGAGAGCGCCGGCACGCCCGCGCGTGGTGAGCGTGTCTCCCACCCGCAGCTGCGTGACGTCCTTGACGCCCGTGATCAGGTACCCGACCTCGCCCGCGGCGAGCTGGTCGGTGGGCATCATCTGTGGCGAGAAGCAGCCGATGTCGTCGATGTCGGCGTGCAGCCCGCTGGCCATCGCTCTGATTGGGGCACCCTTGCGGAACACCCCGTCGACGACGCGGATGTAGGCGATCACGCCTCGGTACTGGTCGAACTCGGAGTCGAAGATCAGCGCCCGGGGCGGTGCCTCGGGGTCGCCGGAGGGCGGGGGCACGCGCGCCACCAGCTGCTCCAGCACCTCCACCACGCCCGCGCCGGTCTTGCCGGAGATGCGCAAAATCGTGTCCGGTGGCTCGCCGATCAGCTCCGCCACTTCGCCCGCCACCCGCTCGGGCTCGGCGCCGGGGAGGTCGAGCTTGTTCAGGCAGGGAATCAGCTCCAGCCCGGCATCCACCGCGAGATAAGTGTTGGCGACGGTCTGCGCCTCCACGCCCTGGGAGGCGTCCACCACCAGCAGCGCGCCCTCGCAGGCGGCCAGCGAGCGCGATACCTCGTAGGTGAAGTCCACGTGCCCGGGCGTGTCGATCAGGTGCAGCTGGTAGGTCTGCCCGGAGGCGCTCTCGTAGAAGACCCGCACCGCCTGGGCCTTGATCGTGATGCCGCGCTCGCGCTCCAGGTCCATCGAGTCGAGCACCTGCGCGCGCATCTCGCGCTGGTCCACGGTGTGCGTCAGCTCGAGGATCCTATCCGCGAGCGTGGACTTGCCGTGGTCGATGTGCGCGATGATCGAGAAGTTGCGGATGTAGGTCTGATCCATCTTGACGTTCTATGGGAGGGGGCTCGGGGGGAGGGCCTGCCCTCCCCCCGCCACAGACTCTAGATTGGCAGGCCCCCGGATGTGCCCTATCCTTGGAGGCCCGGCGGATTGCCTACTCGGCCAGGGTCGCAAGACCCAAGCTGGGCAACGCGCCAGCCTTCGGGCCGGCGGCCAGTCCTGGTGGTCGAGAGTGTCATGCCGCCCAGGCAATAAGACACGCAAGTCCTGGGACGTAGTAGTTCAGCGGCGATCTATGACCGGGTGCCGCCGGGCGGGTCTTACGGCCCGCCCGGTCGCATTTTTCCCAGGGCCGGCTGGATGTTTGTTTTTGGCCCCCAACCACTTCACAAAATGAAGGGTTGGGGGCCAAAAAATACATCTCCACCTCCCCTCCCTCCCTCCCTCCCCTCCCCTCCCCTGCTCATGCCCGACCAAGCTGGGTGCGGATCAGGCGGCTGACCTGGTGGGCCTCGGGGACGCGCATCAAAAGCACCGCGCGCATGTACACCAGCACCCCCGCGACACCGGCGCCGCCGACGCTCACGATCTGCGCCGCCAGCGAGCCGCCGAGGAGGGCGTGGAGCGCGTACCACACCACCCACGCAACCCCGGCAAGCAACGCTGAGGCGAGCAGGATGCGGACGGTGATCATCGTCGTTTGTGCGCCTTCCAGGCGCCCGTTGAAACCGATCCGCAGCCGGCGCACCTGCAGCGCGGTCATCACCACGTTGGCCGCCACCGTGCCGATGATCAGCCCCGCGATCCCCAGCGGTCGGTAGAGCGAGAGCGAGACGATGATGTCCACGATCATGTTGAGCGCCGCCAGCCCGGTGGGGATCCAGGGGCGCTGCACCGCGAAGAAGGTGCGCGTCAGCAGCAGATTCAAACCCCCGAAGGGCAGCGAGAAGGCGAACCAGAACAGCGCGATCGAGACGAGGTGGGTCGATGAGGCGTCGAAGTTGCCGCGTTCGTAGAGCAGCCGCACGATCGGGGTGGTGAGCACGATCATGAACGCGGCAGCGGGGATCAACAGCAGGTTGATCTGGCGCATCCCGATCCCCACCGCGCGGCGCATCGCGCCCGGGTCGCGGCGTGAGGCCATGCGGCTGAGCGTGGGGAACAGCACGGTGGCGACCGCCACGCTGAAGATCCCCTGCGGCAGCATGTACACGCGGAACGCGTTTTCGATCGCGCGCGGCGCTTCCTTGCTGACGAGCGTGCCGAAGGCGGCGTTGATGAACTGGTCGAGGTTGACGATCCCCAGGCCGATCGTGACGGGCAGCATCAGGATGAACACCTGGCGGATGCGCGGGTCGTGCCAGTCGATCGAGAACTGCAGGCGGAAGTCGATCCGCGCGAGCGCCCCGAGCGCCATCGCGAACTGCACGGCAGTGGCGATCAGGATGCCGATCGCGTAGGCGTAGATCTCGTCTTCGCCGTGGAAGTCGTGGCGCAGCGCCACCAGCGCGAGGATGATCACGATGTTCCACACCGCGGGCGCGAGCGCGGGGATGGTGAAGTGTTCGTAGGACTGCAGGATCCCCACCAGCAAACCGGTCAGCCCGAGCAGCAGCACCACGGGGAACAGCACCTGCGAGAGCCCCACGGTGAGGGTGTCGAGCGCCGCGCCGAACGTGGGGCCGGTGAACAGCGGCATGATGACCCCGGCGGCGAGCTCGAAGAAGGCCGTGATCGCGGCGAGCGCGATCAGCATGATCCAGAACAGCGTGGACGCCAGCCGGAAGGCCTCGCGCCGGCGGCCCTGCTGGAGCAGGTCGGTGAACACCGGCACGAACGCCGCCGACAGCGCCGCCTGCGCGAACAGGTTGGCGACGAGGTTGGGGACGAGGTTGGCGAGCGTGAACGCCGAGGCGGGGCCAGAGGTGCCGAAGAAGCTGGCCGCCAGGATTTCCCGGCCGAGGCCGGCCACGCGCGAGAACATCGTGAGGATCGAGAAGATCGCGGTGTTGCGCGCCACGCGTTCCCCGCCGCCGCGGGGGCCGGCGGCTGCTCCCGCTACCGTGGCCGCTTGCCCCTCCGCCCCACTCCCGGGGCTCAGCGACTCGGTGGGGGGCTCATCGGTGGCGGACAAGGCCGCTATAGTACGGCGCTCCCGCGATGGCAAACATTCATTCTCAGAAGAAGCGGATCCTCCGCTCCGAGCGCGAGCGTTTGGAGAACCGTCTCCACACCTCCACGATCAAGACTCTCTTCCGGCGCCTGGAGGCGGCGGTGCAGGGCGGCGACACGCAGACCGCCGAGAGTGAGCACCGTGCGCTGATGAGCCGCATCGACACCGCGGTCAAGCGCGGCGCGCTGCATCGCAACACCGGCGACCGCAAGAAGAGCCGCGCGGCGCGCGTGCTCGCCGGCAAGTCCTGAGCGACGTCTAACCGGTGATCGCCGCGATCGCCCGCAACGCGAGCGTGTCTTCGTGCAGCCCCGACAGCCGCGAGCGTGCGGCGCGCAGCTCAGCCCCGCCGCGCGTGTCCAGTTCGAGGTCGGCGAGCACGCCGAGCGCGGCGCGCAGCCGCTCGGGATCGCTGCGGGCGACGTCGGCGACGAAGCGCTCCGCCGCGCGTGAGGGCATTCGCAGGGTGCGCTTCACCTCGGCCGCCGACTCCCCCGCCTGTAAGCGCATTGCAACCGCGAGCGCCTCACGCACGCGCGAGGCCATCAGGTAGCCGAGCCCGCCGAGGCGCTCGCCCTGGCGGCGCAGGCGCAGGTAGGTGAGCGTCGCCTCACGCATGTCGCCGCCGACGAGCGAGTCGGCGAGCACGAACACGCGCCGCTCGGCGGAGTGGGCGGCGCGTTCCTCGATCAGCTGCGCGCTCACGCGGATCGGCTTGACGGACCCAGTGGGTTTGGCGGTCGTTGTGCCCGTGTCAGCCGTCATGCCCGCGGTGACCGCCGTGTCTGTGGCGTCCGCCGTGCAGGCGAGTTCGAGCGCCAGCTTCTCCAGCTCGCGCAGGATCCGTTGCTGGCGCTCCCCCACCTGCGCGACCAGCGCCCGCGCCGCCGCCTGGTCGAGCGCCAAGCCGAGGCGGGCGGCCTGTTCGCGCGCCCACTTGGGCAGCTCCCACGGCTTGACGGTGCCCTGCTCGACGATCTGACCCTTCGCCGCCTTCACCGCGGCGTGCACCGCCGCGGGCGCCTTGGTGCGCCCCTCCTCGCGCGCGAACAGCGCGACGGTTGTGTCGGGCGGCATCTCCTTTAGGGCCGCCAGCAGGTGCTGCTCGACCTCCGCCTGCTTCCAGCGCTCCACGCCGTCGACGACGATCACCCGCCGCCCGATCGCAAACGTCATCGCCGCCAGCGCCTGTGCCACCCCGGCGGGCGTGGCGGCGTCACCGGCCAGCGTTTCGACGCTGCCCGCGTCTCCCTGCTTCAACGCGAGTGTTTGCAGCCCCGCGCGGCGCTCGGCGACCGCGCCGTGGTCGTCGCCGTGGATCAGATAGGCGGGCTTCAGTTCGGGCATACGCGCCCGAGTGTATGCCCAGGCGATGACGACCCGCACGGCCGCTGGCTCCGCTGCCCATCGGCCGTCTAACGCAACACCAGGTTGACGAGCTTGCCCGGCACCACGATCTCCTTGACGATCTCCTTGCCGTCGAGATGCGCCTGCACGTTGGGCGCGGCGCGGCATAGCTCCTTGAGCTGCTCGGGAGAGGCGTCGGTAGGAGCGAGCACGCGGTCGCGCAGCTTGCCGTTGACCTGGCACACCAGCTGATACTCGTCGCGCTCCAGCAGCGCGGGGTCGGCCTGCGGCCACGGCTGCTCCCACACGCGCTCCCCCGTCAGGCGCTCGTAGACGTCGGCGCCCAGGTGCGGGGCGAACGGGAACAGCAGCGAGGCGGCGGTGGAGAGCGCGAAGCGCAGGGTGTCCACCCCCGCGCGCTGGCGCAGCCGCGAGCATTCGTTCAGCAGCTCCATCACCGCGGCGATCGCGGTGTTGAACGCGAAGCGGCGCAGGTCGGTCGAGACCTTGTCGATCGCCCAGTGCGTCTTGCGCCGCAGCTCGAGATCGTCCCCCTCTGATGCCGTTCCAGTTGGCGCATGCGCCAACTGGCCCGACGGCGCATGCGCCGTCGGGGGCAGGGCCGCATGCGGCCCTGCCGACTCCGCCGCATGCGGCGGAGATCCCCCCACCTCCGCCGCCAGTCGCCACAGCCGGCTGAGGAAGCGGTGCACGCCCTCGACGCCGTCGTCGGACCAGTCGGCGTCCTGGTCGGGGGGCGCGATGAACAGGATGTAGCAGCGGGCGGTGTCGGCGCCGTAGCACTCGACGATGGCGGCGGGCGAGACGACGTTGCCGCGGGACTTGCTCATCTTGGCGCCGTCCTTGGTGACCATCCCCTGCGTGAACAGCGCCTGGAAGGGCTCTTGGAAGTCGAGGTGGCCGAGGTCGGCGAGCGCCTTGGTGAAGAAGCGCGCGTACATCAGGTGCAGAATCGCGTGCTCCACGCCGCCGATGTACTGGTTGACCGGCATCCATTTGCGCAGGACGCCCGGGTCCCAGGCGGCCTGGTCGTTGGCGGCGTCGCAGTAGCGCAGGAAGTACCAGGAGGAGTCCACGAACGTGTCCATCGTGTCGGTCTCGCGGCGGGCCTCCCCCTCGCATGTGGGGCAGCGCGTGTTGACCCACTCGGTGGCCGCCGCCAGCGGCGAGCGCCCGCGCGGGGCGTAGTCCTCGATGTCTGGCAGCTCCACCGGGAGCTGCTCCTCGGGCACCGGCACCATCCCGCAGCGCTCGCAGTACACCACGGGGATCGGGCAGCCCCAGTAGCGCTGGCGGGACACCAGCCAGTCGCGCAGGCGATAGTTGACCGAGGCGTGACCCTTGCCCTCGCGGTCCAGCCATTGCACGATCGCCGCCAGCGCCTCGCGGTTGCCCATGCCGTCGAAGTCGGGGTGGGAGTTCACCAGCGGGCCGTCGCCGGTGTACGGCAGGCCGTGCTCGTCGCCCCCCTCCGCGGGCGTACCTTCGATCACCCGGCGGATCGGCAGCCCCTGCGCGCGCGCGAAGGCATGGTCGCGCTCGTCGTGTCCCGGCACCGCCATGATCGCGCCGGTGCCGTACTCCATCAGCACGTAGTCGGCCACGTACATCGGTATCTGCTCGCCGTTGACCGGGTTGGTGACGGTACGCCCCAGCGCCACGCCCGTCTTCGGCTTCTCAGCGGCGCCGCGGTCCTCGTTGGACTCGGTGAGCGCGTGGTTGACGTACTCGCGCACCGCCTGCTCGTGCTCGGTGCCTTCGGCGAGGCGCAACACGTCGGGGTGCTCGGGCGCCATCACGAAGAAGGTCGCGCCAAACAGCGTGTCGGGGCGGGTGGTGAAGACGGGGTAGTCGATCGGAGTCCCGCCCACCCGGGCAGGTTCGGAGTCCTCGCAGCGGAACATCACTTCCGCCCCCTCCGAGCGCCCGATCCAGTTGCGCTGCATCGTCTTCACGTGCTCCGGCCACTCGATCCCGTCGAGGTCGCCCAGCAGCCGCTCGGCGTAGTCGGTGATGCGCAGAAACCACTGCTCCAGCTGGCGGATCTCCACCTCCGCGCCGCAGCGCTCGCAGTGGCCGTCCACCACCTGCTCGTTGGCGAGCACCGTCTGGTCTTTGGGGCACCACTTCACCGCCGCCTCCTTGCGGTAGGCAAGACCAGCGTGCAGCAGCTGCAGGAAGATCCACTGCGTCCAGCGGTAGTAGCTCGGTTCGTGCGTGGCCAGCTCGCGCGACCAGTCGATCGAGATCCCCCATTCGCGGAACTGGCGCTGGAAGGAGGCGATCGAGGCGGCGGTCGAGTCGGCCGGCTTGACACCGGTGTTGATCGCGTGGTTCTCCGCCGGCAGCCCGAACGCGTCGTAGCCCATCGGGTGCAGCACGCGGTGGCCGAGGCGGCGGTGGAAATGCGCGAGGGCGTCGCCCACCGAGTACACCTTCAGGTGGCCGATGTGGGGCTCGCCGCTGGGGTAGGGCAGCATCTCCAACACGTATGACTTCGGATGCGAGGGGTGCCCGCCGTTCCCCGGCGGCGGGTGGTGAGCGCCGTTGCCGGACGGAACGTGGTGGCTGCCGTTCCCGGGCGCGCCGTTCACCGCCGCGGGCTCGTTGGACACCTCCCACGTGCGCTCCCGCGCCCACACCGCCTGCCAGCGGGGCTCGATCTGCTGCGGGTCATAGCGTTGCTCGCTCATCTCCGTGGGGAGGTTACCGAGCACCCCCCGACGGAACGCTCGCGCGAGTCGCCGCCCGGCTGTGGGCGCCCCTTACGGAACCCACGCGGGGGAGCGCCCGCCGGCGCGAGCGCACCCTATGAACACTCAGGCCCCCATGCCCCCGGCTCCCTCGGGCCCCCATGCCCCCGGCTCCCTCGGGCCCCCATGCCCCCGGCTCCCTCGGGCCCCCATGCCCCCGGCTCCCTCGGGCCCGTGCCCCCCCGGCTCCCTCGGGCCCCCGCGTGCCCCCGGCTTCGAGCCGGGGGCGGGGGTTGTGTCTTTAAAAATCGACCCCAACCCTTCACAAAATGAAGTGGTAGGGGTCGGCGTTCAAACCAGTTCCTCCGACACCGACTGGAAGCGGCCCATCGCTTCGCCGAGCGACTGGCCGGTGAAGGCGTTGATCACGCCCACGTTGTCCACCACCGTGGCGGCGCGCACCACGGCCCGTTCGAACTCTTCGCTGGTACGGATCTCATCCAGCTTGCCGCGCTCGCCGCGCAACAGCACAAAGCCGCCGAGGTCGCCCCCGTGCGGCGCGATCAGCACCGGTTCGAAGCTGTCGATCTTTCCTTCCTGCTGCAGCCGGCCGTAGTATTCGATGGTCTCCTGGAAGACCTTGAAAGCCGTCTGCTCGCGGCCCCTCACAACGGGACCCCAACCCAGGAACAGCGCTTCTCCAGCCATCTTGCATCCTCCTCGTGTTGGGTTCTTCGAGACTACTCCTGCCTGGGGAATCGCGTCAGGCCGTTGAAGTCCGCCCGCCGGGCCTCACGCAGTGCGCCTTCTTGTAATCCGCGCCACGACCACTGCACGGCTCGCACCACCGCCCGCGGGCTACGCCGGCGCGGATTCAAAGCGAGCGTGGGCGCGCACCGCCTCGACGATCGCCGCCGGCGCCTTCCGCGGCGAGCCGGCGTCGAACGGCGGCTGGGGGTCATACTCGATGCCCAGCTGGATCGCCTGCGCCAGCTGCTCGCCGGCGATGCGCTCCACCAGCGCCAGCGCCATGTCGATCCCTGCCGACACCCCGGCGGCGGTGACCAGCTTGCCGTCGAACACCACCCGCTCGGAGGTTGGCAGCGCACCGAGGCTGCCCAGCTCCTCCAGCGCCGTCCAATGACTGGTGGCTTTCCTGCCCGCCAGCAGTCCCGCGGCCGCGAGAATCAGCGAGCCGGTGCACACCGAGGTGGTCCAGGTGGACGTGTCGTGCACGGCGCGCAGCCACTCGTGCACCGGCCCGTCCTCCATCAACGCTGCCTGGCCGGGACCACCCGGCACGAGCACGATGTCGGGGTGGTCAATCTCCTCCAGCGAGGCGTCGGCCAGCAGCGCCAGGCGGCCGGTGTCGGTCCGCTTCGGGCCCGCCTCCTGCGCGACGAACGTCAGCTCTGCATCGGGCAGGCGGCTCAGCACCTCGTAGGGCCCCACCGCGTCCAGCGCGGTGAGTCGGTCGTAGATGAGGATGGCGATCTGCATTTGGTGGCTCCTCGCTGTCAGGCCGCCGCTTGGGGCGCGGCGGTGGTTGTGTGGAAACGGCGGCGGTACTCGGCCGGACCGACCCCAAGCGCGCGCAGAAACGACCGGCGCATCGTCTCGGCTGTGCCGAACCCGCAGGCGAGGGCAACCGCCGCCACCTGCTCCTCGCCCTCCTCCAGTGCTCGCCGGGCCGCCTCCAGCCGCAGGCGCTCCACGTAGCGGGCAGGCGTCAGCCCCACCTCGGCGCGGAAGCTGCGCGCGAAGTGGCGCGGGCTCATGTGAGCGAGCTGTGCAAGCGCCTCCACCGACAGATCGGCGGCCAGGTTGTCCACCGCGTAGCGCTGCACCTCGCGCAAGCCATTGCGCGCAGGTGCGCGTACAGCCAGCGTGGCGCTGAACTGCGACTGGTTGCCCGGCCGGCGCAAAAACAGCACGAGGTGGCGGGCGATCGTAAGCGCCGCGTCGCGGTCGAGATCCTCCTCCACCATCGCCAGCGCCAGATCCATGCCGGCGGTGACGCCCGCCGAGGTCCACACCGGACCGTCACGCACGAAGATCGGCTTGGGATCGACACTTATCAGCGGGTGGCGCCGCGCCAGCTCGTCCGCCGCCCCCCAGTGGGTGGTTGCGCGCCGCCCGTCCAGCAGGCCGGCCGCCGCCAGCAGGAACGCGCCGGTGCACACCGAGGCAACGCGGCGCGTGGTGGGCGCGACGGCGGCGATCCACTCAATCAGTGCCGGGTCCCCGCTCGCCCGATCCGCCCCCGCCCCACCCGCCACCAGCAGCGTGTCGATCTTCGCGGGCGCGCGGTGGAGATCTGCGTGGGGGACGATCGTCAGCCCACTGGAGGTCTCCACCGGGGCGCCGTCGGAGCTGATGACGGTGGTGTGGTAGCCGCGGTCGATGGCGCCACCGACGTCGATACCACCACCACATGTTGCCTGCGCAGCGGCGGGTGCACCACCGAGTCCGGAATCCAACAGCAGCTGCGCCCCACTGAACACCTCCAGCGGCCCAGTCACATCCAAGCTCTGCACGCCCGGGTAGACGAGAATCACGATGTTGCGCGGTGGCCGAGTCATCGCACGGGATCGTGACCTATTAAGTACCTGTCCGCAAGGACGGATTTCCAACGATTCCTGCCAAACCCGCAATCGCGCCCTACGGGTCTGTCACAACGTTGGCGCAGAGCGGCCACACACGAGCGCTCGTCAGCCAGGTGCAGCGCGGGCTCGCGCCAACCGCCTCCAGTCTGGATAAACTAGGAAGCGCATGACCCTGGGGCTATAGCTCAGTTGGGAGAGCGTCTGGCTGGCAGCCAGAAGGTCGCCGGTTCGAGCCCGGCTAGCTCCACCATAATGTTCTGACTCCAACCCGCGACCTCGAAAGGGGTCGCGGGCGAGTCGGCGCCCACGAGCAACGCTTGTGGGCGCTGCTCGTTTCTGGCCTCAATGACCTCTCGGCGCTGGCGTAGGGCGTCTCGGACGGCTGCCCGCGTGTTCTCGTCGGCTTTTTCGGCTGCGGCTTGCTTGAGCCCGCCGCCGAGAAGCGTGTCGAATGGCTTGGCGAGTACGCCAGTCACGGCGTAGTCCTCGCCGATCAGCAACCGCTCGAAGATAGCCAGGTTGAACTGGCGGCGTATATGGTCGTTGGCTTCGCGGTAGGCCGTCCCGCAGTCACCGACTCGCGCCAGTGCGCGCTTGAGGTTGGCCTCCGAGCGCTTGAAGTCGGCGGCGATCTCCTTGAGGCGACTCTCGATGACGGCCAGCTCGGCGGTGATGCCGTCCTGCTTGCTCTTGAGCAGGTCGAGCGGGACCGCTTCCGCCAAGTGGGCGTCGAGTAGCGACTGCCGTTCGGCTTCGAGCTTGCCCTTTCGTCGGTCCTGTGCTGTGCGTTCGTGCTCGGCGTCAAGGCGTAGATTGGTCAGTTCTTCGCCCAGGAACGCCCGCAGCGATTCCAGCTCGTCGGCGGGGAGCTGCACGGTCGCGTAGTAGTCGGCCACGGCCTCCTCGACCAGCTCGATACGGAGTGCCCGCTGTGAGCAACTGTGCTTGTCCTGCTGTCGTCCGATGCAGACAAAGTAGGGGTAGATGCCGCCGTGCCTGCCTTTGGCGTGGTTGACGATCAGCCGGGAGCCGCATTGGCCGCAGCAGATGGAGCCCTTGAGGTAGTGCGGGTGCTCGCGGTGCTTCTCGCCGGTCAGGTAGTTGGCCGAGAGCAGGTCTTGGACCTTCTGCCACGTCTCGGGCTCGACCAGGCGGGGATGCTTGCCGGGGTAGATCGCGCCCCGGTAGCGCACCACGCCCATGTAGTACGGGTGGCGCAGCAACGAATGGAGCTGGCTGCTGCTGAGGGGTTTGCTTGGTGTCCGGGGACCAGGAGCGGTTGTCAGTCCTCGCTTGGTCAGCTCAGCCTGCAACCGAAGGACCGTCCAGTCGCCAGTCGCATAAGCCTCAAACGCCCACGTCATGAGCGGCCCACGCTCGGGATCGACTTCGACAGTGCGGATCTCGTAGCCGTTCTCCATGCGCCGGACGTTGCGGTAGCCGAGTGGGGCACGGTTTGGCGTGCCGCCGTTCTTGGCCTTCTGCGTCGAGCCCTTGATGATCTCGGTTGCCAGGTTGCGGCTATAGAACTCGGCGATCGAGGACATGATGCCGTGCAGCAGCAGACCTGACGGCGTTTGGTCGATGTTCTCGCTGACACTGACCAGCTCGGCACCGGCCTGCTGGAGCGCGATGTTGATTGCCACGTCGTCAGCCCGGTTGCGGGCCAGTCGATCGACCTTATGAACGATGACGTAGCGAACCGGGTTGGCCGCGACGAACTGCAACATCCGATTTAGGTCCGGCCGGTCGGCAGTCTTGGCCGACTCGCCGCGATCTGCGAACTCTTCAACGACCACAGCACCAAGACCCGCGGCCTTGCGACGGCACGCCTCTCGCTGCGCCGGAATCGAGAAGCCCTCGGCTTCGCCACCACGCTCCGCCTGTTCCTTGGTGGACACGCGCAGATAGATGACTGCCGATGCTCCCTCTGCGTGCTTATCTTCATTCTCTTCTGTCATAGGCGACCCCCTTTCGGCTCGAATCTGAGCGCAATATTGTTGTTAAGTGTACCACATTCAGTGTGTGAAATATCTGTCATAGGCGTACCTCCTTTCATGTTAATCGTTAACTTGGTTCCAGTGAGCCGAGCACGGTCACGGCCTGTGCCGAAGTCGTGACTACAAACAGTCGTTCGGGCAGCGCACGATCCCGAGCAATGGCAGCTCGCAGACGATCCGCTCGCGTCTCGTCCGGCACGATCCAGCAGACGCGGGGAAAGACGCCGCCACCGGCCTGCTCCTTGCCGGATTGGTAGTAGTCGGCATACAGCCGACACTTGCGCACAACGACTGGCAGGCTCTCACTTGAGCGGTCTACCTCGATGAACCAGCGCAGCTCGTAGTCACCGACACCCAACGCGAGGAACGCATCAGGTCGCAGCAGCCGTCGTCCACCCGGCCCGGAGAACTCCCGCCAGCTTCTCGGCTCAGCCTGAGAGTCCAGTACGTCGAGCAATCCTTGCCGAGCGGCCACCGTTACGTCTACGACGAGCTGAGACAGGGCGAGCGTGTGATCGACAAACCGCAGCGTCGGCTCGTATGACCGGCGACGAGTCCCACTCTGCGCGAGCACCCGTTGACCAGCCGGGCCGAGTGCCAGCACTAGACCAGCCGATCCAGCCCGTATCCCTCCAATCCGACGCTCCAAACGGATCAGTAGTCGCTCGCGGCAGAGGCGTTCTAGCACTCGCTGACGGGCGCGGATCGCAGCCTGTTCATTGTCGTGCTCGCTGCCTGGGAAGTAGATCGCCTGAATCTGGCGAGCGCTCATCAGTCGCAGCTCGGCTACCTGAGCGATGATCGCCATGTCCCGCACCGACAGCCGATCACGAAGCCGTGCGACCCCCCTCGCCGAGATGTACGAGCGCGTAGGAGCACCGCTCACGACTCAAGCCTCATTTCTACACCCTTTCGTTACCAATGTAGATGTGTTGAAAGGTGTTGGGACGGGCGCTGGTGGCAACGCGAGCCGACGGGTATTCAAGGACTTGGGAGAGGGCCACACCCCTGCTGAACTCCCCTGACGCAGAGCTTGCGCGTCAGCCATCCCTCGCCCTGCCGTCTGCCAATGGCCCGTACCGACACACACCAAGAACAACTGCAACAACAGGTGAAAGACTTTCGTTGCCAAAGTTCGGCTGCCCCCAGCGTCACTACAGGAGTTTTCAGGCGCACTCATCGACGCGATACGACGGGCGATACGTCGCCCTCTCATTTGGCGCTCCCATCGTCTCGACGCCGTGGGGCAAGGTCATTGCCATCAGTCGCCCGGCGACCGAACAAGAGCTGGTGCAGCTCGGCTTCAACCACGGCTCGATCGACACCGTAGGCGCTCCGCGACCTTGCCCGTACCGTTGCCGGGTCGCTGAGTGGCTGGCTTGGCGGCAGGGTGCCGAGACTGCACCACGGCTGGATCGCACCTTGCGCGACGAGCTGGGCGTAGCACTGGAAGGCTCCGAGACTCACGAAGTCCTCCGAGTCGATGGAGCTGGCCGCCGCGATCATTCTCGCGTCCTCGCTCGGTAGCCGAAACGCGATACGTGACTGCGCGTTGGCGAGCACCGCCGAGCGCATGGCGGGGTCGAGCTGGTGCATGTACTGATGAGCCAGATGGAACGAAGCGCCCAAGCCACGAGCCTGCGCCAAGGCATCCGAGAAGTCGAGCGGCAGGTGCAAGTAGTCCTGAAACTCATCGACGTAGACAAAGACCGGATGACGGCGCTCCGGTGAGATCGCGGCCCGGCCAAGGATGGCCTGCCACAACTGCGAGATGACCAGACTCCCCAGCAGTGCCGATGTCTCCGGCCCGAGAAGTCCCTTGCTGAGATTGACCAACAGAATCTTGCGCCCCGTGAAGACTTGCCGCAGATCGAAGCTGCCGCGACTCTGCCCGACGATGGCCCGCAGTTCGGGCCGCAGCAGCAACGGACGGAGCTTGTTCATCACCGGCGCTATGGCCGTGGCGCGCTCCTGCTCACTCCAGGCTTCATAGCCACTCCAAAACGGCTCCAAGCCGATCGGGTCAGCGACGCGAGGCACAACCTGACGCCGGAACCCAGCATCGGTCAGCAGCAGCGGCAAGGCCGCCAGCGACATGCCCGGCAAGCGAGCGAGCGTCAGCAGCGATGCTCCGAATATGTCGTGCGTCCGTGGACCCCAATGCGCCGCATACAACGAGTGGAACAGCCCAAGCAACTGATCGGCGACCAGCTCCGGGGAGCGACCACCAAGCGCCAGCGGATTCAGACCAACCGGGCGCTCGGTATCGGTCGGATCAAGCAGCACAACATCGCCGACGCGCTCCGGTGGGATGCGCTCGAGTACATCGGCAATCAGGTCGCCCTTTGGCTCGATCACTACTACCGCCCGGCCTGCCTGCATGTCCTGGGTTATGAGGTTGAGCAACAGCGTGGACTTCCCCACGCCGGTCGGACCAAGCAGGTGCAGATGGCGCAGCGAATCGACAGGCGACAGTGCCACGGGACGCTCTCGCCCCGGAAACGACGCCGTGCCAATGACTCGACCATTGCGGGGGATTGCCCCGGATGGAGCGATCAGGCGACTGCCGATCATCGACACCGGCAGCTCGCCGGTCAACCCGATCGGCCACGACGAGACGGCGGCAAGCTCATTGGCGTTCAGTCGCAGCGGTAGACGCCAGCCAGCCGTCGCACCAATTACTCGCTTGACGCTCGCTCTGCGGACCCAAAACCGAACGCCGGGAGCTTCGGCGCTCCCAAGCGCACCTACTACCTGTCGGATCAACTGCCGTTCACGGCTGACTGTCTTGGCCTTCACGCTTACGCGGCCAACGGCTCGCCAGCCCGGCTCTGCTTGCTTGGCACGTACAGCATTTCGCACCTCGATATCGGCTTGCGGCGCGGTGCCAAACGGTGCCAGTAGCAGGGCACCTAGCCATGACTCACGGCCCAACCCCTCTAGGTGATTCGGTATAGCCGTCGCAGCCAACGATCGTCCGAGTACCCATTGAATACTCAGATGCTCGCCACGGTGCAGATGCGCCAGCGCCGTCAATATGGCGCGGTTGACGCTCGCTAGGTCATCGCTGCGGAGCGGCCGCCGCTTGGTTGACAAACGCAGCTCAACAGCATGGCTTACGTCCATTGGTGGCCGTGTCGGTACTTCCTCGACGCTCAGACCGGGGATCGCGGCTCGAAGCTGCTCAACCACGGCCTCGGCTCGGCCAGCAGGCAACGCCAACCGATGTTCGACCATGCCAGGCGAACCAACGGCCTCGATCACGGCCGGCGTGCCGGCAGCCGTCGCCAGCAAGCGAAACACTTGGACGACTTGCTCGGGCGTGACTTCGCGCGGCCATTGCAGGCGATACCAAATCCGCTTGTCCGCCGACTTCACTAAGTAGTCTCCTGATGAGGGCGTGTAGCTGGTTGGTGTTTTGGCTTTTTTTGTTTGTTTCGGTGTTCTGTTTTTGCCTCCGTTTCTGTCTGGGCTTGCTGGTACTCAAGCTCGATCAGCGCCCTTGCCAGTCGGCGTGTGTCGGTCGGCCGTCTAATGCCCCGGACTCGGATTTTCCGTTCTCCATTATGATAGGTCCTGCTCATATGTGAACCTCCTTTCTCTCCCCTCGCGGTCTGTTTTTGGCACGCAGAGAACTACACCCGCTGGGGGCTATTCATCTGCTAACGGGACAAGCCCGTACCTAAAACCGCACCGTGATACTGCTTATGGCAATATCTGGAGTCTGCCTATTACAAAATAAAAGGGCGATTTAGTCAATGACTTTGCACCATTCCACAACACCGATACGTCGCCCCTGACCTCAAGGGGATTTGTCACCACCGCGACTTCCTAAATTGGTAGAACGACCAGCCAGCGAAGCCGACCAAAACAATGCCGCCGACTATGAGCAGGACGGGCAAAACGGCCAGAATGAGTCGGGCAGCCACGTACAGCATCACCGCAACCATCAAGGCACTTGTGGCCAGGTTCACGGCAGAGTCGCGCCAGCGGGAAGGAGGCGTAGTCATAGCGTGTCCTGCTCGTCTAGATCACGCTGCAAGTCTCGCCGCAGTTCGGCAGCGTCTCGCCGTAGTTCCGTCTTCAATTGAGCGACTTCCATACGTCGTCGTATTCCGTACATCCTGACGGCGGTGGCATAGGCTGCCTGATCGACTGCGGTGGTCCTAGCTTGCCAACGCCGCCACACAAACACCAAAACCGCCACTATCGCGTAGGCTAGGAAAACTGACAACAGCGCCGTCACCACTTTTCCCGCCTCCGCCGACGAGCACGCCGTTGCTGCAAAACGTAGGCCAGCCGTAGCTTGCGCGCGATCAGCGGCGCAGCTCCAGCTTGATCGTGAGCAGCAGCCCAACGATGCGCGGCCTCGTTGATCTGATGGTCTACAGCGGGGTCGATGGCATCGTTTTCAGGAGGCACGCACGGGATGCGTCGCCTACACAGCCACCACCCTGCGAACCCACCGGCTACGGTGCCTCCGAGGGTGCCAACCAAGAGGGCGGCGAATATAGTCAGCATCGGCCTCACCCTCCAAAGCGCCGCGTGATGCGGCGATCGTTGATGGCGGCCATACGCTCGACGTGACGGGCGACCAGCTCGACCTTGGCAGCCGAGCCACCAGCACGGCCAAGGCCGTACTCCAGCAAGCCGACCTCCTCGTCCAACGCGGTGCGAGAGGCGTCAGCGACGGCTTGGGTGTCGATCATGTCGATCTCGGCACGGGCACGCGCACCCAGGCTGTAGCGATGGACCTCCAGAGCTTGACTGGCTTCCAAGCGTCGAGCAGCAGCCAACTGGCGCGGACTCAGCCCTGCCTCGTCAGCGAGCTGTACGGCGAGGGATTGCCGCATAATGGACCTCCTTTTTCGAGTCGGGGGAGAATGGATCGACCGGAGCGGGCAGGAGCAGCCCCAGCCGAACGGCCACGGGCAACGCTGCTGCGGGAGCGCCTGCCTCCCTGCGCACGAGGCCGGTCAGAGTCGAGGTCGTCGCGGCCTCTTGGGCGATGGCCTCACGCAGACGCTCCCATTGGACCGGGGCGCTCGCCGCAAGCAACGCTCGCTGCGCGGGCAGTAGAGATGCGCAGCAGATTCCCAGCCCGTCGCAGATGTAGCAGTGGTCGCAGGCGTGGCCGTCGCAGGGATTGGTCTTCATGCCGTCATCGTTGCGCCGGTCGCAGGAAACCGCGACAAGACTTTCTAAAGCAAATCCACAGCGATCTTCCGGCGTGGCTCTGGTCTGGGAAAATCTCCGAGATGACTGCTAACGATCTGCCCACGGAAGAACAGCTCGCAAACGATCTCACGAAGGTCGCGCGTAACGGTGTCGGCCGGTCGTTGCCACGCAAGCAAGGGGGTAAGAGCATCCCGTACCTCTGGGACGCTGCTGTTGAGTTGGCTGACGATCAAGCCGAGGACTTGCCCGCGTTGATTGCCAATATCGTGGTGCCAGCAGTTCGTCGCGTCGAGCCGATAGGCGACCGGGAAGCTATCGCCGAAATACTCTGGATTGACCTTAATACCGATGATGGCTACCGCCAAGGCGATGTTCCCCCACTCGGAGGGTTCAAAAATCGCTACGACCTAGCTGCCACAAAGCTCGGCTCGACAGAACTGGACGTCCAAAACAATCTAAGACGAGGATTGCTCGAAGAAGTCGGCCGCCTGATTCTGGCGCAGCTCAAAAAGCAACGTGCAGAAAAGGCTGTGCCGCAGAGGATTAGCGAGCCAGGTCGCGCCTTCGAGGATGAACCTCCCTTTCCTGTCTTTCAGGGCTTCGCATGGAAGGCTATAGAACTGCACTACAGCGCACTAGTCGCACTATTTATTGACGACTTCGCTCGTGGCCTGCCTTGGGAAGACAGCTTCGGGCGACAAAACCACTATCCAACCGCCTACGTTGTCTGGGAACTTTGCGCACAGCGGCTCTTTTGCTGTTATGTAGAGCTGATTTGGGTGTATTACATGCTGCAACATGCCGAGGACACCGAGACATTGAGCACACTACCAGGGCCTACCCGCGACAAGCTCATACTTCTCTATGAGACGTGCACTAGCTGCGGGCCGAGTGGTATCCACGAACTCAACGCCGAGGCACTCGGAGAATTGCAACTAGACGTATCTAGTCACATGAGAATCGACGACCCGCTCTATACCGAGGTCTGGCTTTCTTGGTACAAAGGTGAGATTGATTATCATAATCGTGAACCCGAAGGTCGCAGAGCGCTCGAAGAAAGGTTGGGCGTTGACGTACCCGAAAACCAACCGCACAACCTAAGCATTATCGCGGCAAAGAGCGCCAAGATATTTAGCATTGTGGCGGCTGAGATTGGGTTGATGCTGCCGTTCGATAAAATGGCGCGTGATCTTGCGTACAAGAACATCGCCTCTTGTTATATTTTCGATGAGTGGACTCCCATTTACGGAGGCAAATCCTTGAGGGAACATATAGTCGGCTTCATCGACCGCAAGAAAATAGAACTTGACAAAATGTAGCTAGTGTGGTTTCATATAGTAGTAAGTGGAGTTAGAGTATGGCAAGTAAAGATGTAAATCGTGGTCTGGAATCAAGGATGCCGAAGGCTCACCTTGATATATGGACACTTATGCAGCGCAATGCAAAAGGCACCGCGCGTTATCTGACTCTAAGCAGGAACCGCTCAGATCCGCGTAGTCCGGCCATTG
Organism: uncultured Solirubrobacterales bacterium; assembly: GCA_963833205.1. Lineage (GTDB taxonomy): Bacteria > Actinomycetota > Thermoleophilia > Solirubrobacterales > Solirubrobacteraceae > Palsa-744. The sequence continues at coordinate 187,898 of CAWHWZ010000003.1, forward strand.
AACGCCAGGCACTTGGATACGCCGTTGCTCTCGAAATGCGATGCGAAACGGCTACCAGCGTCAGTTCAAGAGAGGTGCCTTATCCAATGCTGCCTTTGCAACGCGGACTCGGCGAGCCGAAGGCACGCTACGACGTGGAAGCGGCTTGCCGAATGATTCCCCGGCTGTTGCCATATACAGACCTAGATCTTCTAGACCTACGCAGCGTGCTTGGGTATAGCATTGACTATCACCCCAGAATCCCTAGTGGGGAGCGTGCGCCCGAACTCTTTGCCCGATGGCACAATTGGCTATGGGATACTACTTTCTCCGTTCCAGACAGTACCGAAGCTGCCCCGGAGGCCGATCGACAAGACTTTGGTCAAAGCTCCGAACTGGCGTTGGCCAGCTCAAGACTTGCCCTTGGTCTAAAAGTGGTGTTGGACTTGAAATAGTACGACGACTCCGGAGGATTGTCGGTTTCCAATTATTGCGATCCCTGGCGACCTACTCCGTCGGACACACTGACTGCACCATAGTTGTGGGCGTGTCGCCCACAACGGCAACGTATTCATTGCCCGGTTCGTTCACACCGTCACCGTTCCCACGGCACCGAACAACCCTTGGCCCACTGAGCCGGCTCGGGGTGCCTATGCCTTTGCCGTTGACCAACGGCATGGGCACGCCCATCAGCCACGACTCGGCAGCAAGTGCCTTTTCTGTCGGGTGAGAATCATTGGGTGTGATGGCATCAGGTAGTATCACCCACATTGTAAAGCTGACTGACTGCCCTGGCTGCACACGGCCAAAGTTAGCTTCTACATTCTTTGGTTCTCCACCCTCACAACGAGCTCCTTCCTTGAAGCCCATGACAAAACTGACGAGTGGCCCAACAATGGGAGTGGTGGAAAGTGTTACTTCCCCCGCCAAACTCGATTCCAGTGTCACGCTCAAAGCCAGCCGCACCACCAGCTCCCGTCCATCAGGAGCAGGCGGTGTGCATTCACTGAGCGCCGTCTGATCTACGTCGGATTCACTTGGACGCAAGGGCGATCCAAATGTTCCTTCGACCTTCACCTTGTCACCATCCTGAGTTGCCCCGAGAACTACGAACGACGGTGCTCCAACAGGCGCGGCGTCTGCCGGTGTCGAGCTGGTAGTCGGTGCTGTCGTGGGATCAGATTGCGTCGGGGTGCTGACCGATGCCGTGGGCGCGGTAAAACTGCCCGCACTCGAACTAGACCCACTGGACCCACAGCCAGCCAACAGTAGGGCCGACAGAGCAGCCAATCCTGCCACTGTCGGCCGTCCCATTCTGCATCGTGCATTGACGCGCATCGTCTCGCCCTCGCTCGCTGTGGCCCTCCGCTATTTCTTGCTCTGTTCTTTGAGTTCCTGAGCCAGCCCGACGCCGTAGCCAAGTTCGATCTCAGTCACGTCACCCTTCGCCGTTCCAAACAGAAAGCTGGTGAACGACTTACGACCATGAAAGTGAGCTAGGACTGCGCAGTAGAGCGACTGCGGGCCATACGGCCCTTCGGCACACTTGGCCTGTGGATAGGCCCTTTTCAACTGAGCCCGTGACGAACCCATGCCGACGCCCTTGTTTGTCTTTTGCTTCTTGGAGAAGATCAGTGCTCCACTGACCCGTCCCTTGGTCATAGTGAAATGCAGACCGACGCTGGTTGGGTAGTAGATATTGACCACGCCTGGATAAGCAGGACCGGCACTTTCTTTGCGTTCTGGTGCCCCGAGCACTGCCGTCACCTGGGCTTCGCTGTCCCCGAGCTTGACGCCCGCGATGCTCTGACCAATGACGATGTTGGCGAGCGCGGAGGGTGCGGCGACGATCCCGGCGCACGACAACACCAAGAGCACGGCCACGACGTTGATGCTTCGTCTCATGTTCGGGGTTCCTTTGTTCGTTGGGGTCCGGGCAGAGCCATGCGCGCAGCTTGGTTCCCGGAGTAGCGGGCCATATCCTATATCACGGGAACCGGCAAGGAGCCCGACCATCCGGCTCGTAGCCTCCGGTGATGACAAGTCCAAGAGGCAAGACCGAGGCCAGCCGGGCTCTGGCGCTGGGTGCGCTGGTACGCAAGCTCCGTCGTGACCGCCGCATGACGCTCAACCAGCTCGCCGAGCGCGTCCCGATGTCGGCATCCAACCTCAGCCGCATCGAGCTCGGCTCCCAAGGGCCGCCACCCGATGAGGTCATTGAGCGGATCGGCCAGGCGCTTGAAGCCGATCCCGCCGAGCTACTGCGCGCCGCTGGTCGGTACGCGACGGGCAAGACCTTTGAGGAGACGGTTCTGGCCCGTCTCGATGCCCTGAGCCGTGACATGCGCCAGGTCAAGGGCGAGGTTGGCGAGGTCAAGCAGGCGCTCACCACTGGCCGCAAGACCTGATAGGGTCGCCCCGCTCACCGGGCTATCTGCCGGTGTGGCGCACCAACATAATCAACAAGTGGCCCCCGCGCCGGTTGGAGCCAGCCGGGGGCCGTGGCACAGGAGGCTCTAACTCCCATGCAGGCCAATCCTAAACGCACGCTAGGGGAAGACGACGACCGCGACGATTGGGGCGTGCTCGTCTTGCTCGTTGGACCGGACGATCAGCGGCCGTGGTCGGTCGCCGAGATCATCCGAGAGCGCGGAGACGAGATCGCCGCACTTGACTCGCTCGATCGACTCAACAAATCCGGGCTGATCCACCGGACACGCGACGATCTGGTCTTTCCGACCAGGGCAGCGCTGCACTACACGCGGATCAGGGTGTAGAGACTCAGAGCTAAAAGCGTCGTGCTGCTCGGATAGGGCGCGGCGCAAGCTCGGCGTGCAGCCGATCATTGGAATCGCGTATAAGTCGGAGCGTTGACTGTTCTTCCGGTAGCTGATCTGACGGCAACTGCGACACTCATACTGGCGCTGATAACGCTTGCTCTTGCATCGGCGACAGTGGCACTTGTCTGCGCGACCCGTGCCGGCACGCACCAAGCGCGCAAAGATGCCAGGGACGACCGAGAGCTTATGCAGCGCCAACTTGCCCAAGCACGTGATGATGCACAGCGAGAGATCGACCTTATGCAGCGACAACTCGACGCCCAGCATCGGCCGCTGCTGATCGAGGTGCCACCGTCGGGGCCAGTCTCTCCCGACATGGGCGCTCGCCCTAATCCGAATATTGCCCGTCAGCGACAGCACGAAGTGCTGCCCACTATTGAGATCAAATTCGGCCAGAGAGAGGGAGTAGAGATCGACCCGCGTACGGTGTCGGTCAGGATTGAAGGCGGAGCGGCCTACGTCAGCGTTCCCCTCCGAAATGTCGGCCGGGGGCTTGCGATCATCGATCCTGCAAGTATCGCCATCAGCGGCGTGTCGCTAGGAGCAGTGAATTACGCCGTTGCGCAAAGAGAGAGGGTTCCAGCGGGAGAGACGACGCGCATTGACGTGGCTGCCCATTACCAAGTGGGCGTGCCGATCAACACGACAGATTATTGGCATCTTGAGCTTCGCTACAGCGACTTCGCTCGCCAGCAGCTTGCTCAAGCGACGATCCTCCTTGGCTGCCCTGAAGGTCCGCAAGGGCCGTGGTACGTCCGATATGTGGATCAGGAGCCGTATCTTCCGCCGGATGCCTAGCGATATTGCTTTCGGACCGCCGCTTGGTGCATGATGGGTATATGGACGAGGCTTTCATCATCATGCAAATCGGCGATGCGCCGCTTGACTCTGTCTGCGATACCGCCATCGTCCCGGCGATCCAAGATGCCGGATTTGCCGCGCGGCGGGTAGATCGGCACAATGCTGGCGATCTCTTGAAGAGCGAGATTGTTCAGTTCATAGAGCGATCACAAATCATCATCGCCGATGTCACCAACGAACGCCCGAACTGCTACCTAGAGATCGGCTACGCAATGGGCCTGGGCAAGAAGGCGAATCTCATCCTGACCGTCCGAGAGGATCACCACCACAGCAGCCCGAACTTCCGGCATGACGGCCCCAAGATCCATTTCGATCTTGAAGGGTACGACTTGCTGCTCTGGCATCCCGACGATTTGCCTGCCTTCCGCACCGAGCTGGCCAAGCGCATCAAGCGTCGAGCAGCCATAGTCAAGAGCAGTCGCCGTGACGCTGACCAACCTCCCGAGGATGCCGATTGGTCGAAGGAGCTACATAGCGTCGGGTTGACCGGCCTCGCAGGTATCGAACGGCGCGGCTACATGGAGGTTGTTGCTCAGATACGGCCACCCGGTAGCTGGAGTCAGCCCCAGCTACTCGATTCGATACGCGACGCCTCGATTCATACGTTCGGCTGGCCTATCGCTATCACGCTTGAGGATCGAGATGAGTACCGGCCGCGCCCCACATCGGACGGCATCGTGGCCGAGATTGTGGTCAATAACGATGGCATGAGCCGCACCTCCTATGACTACTGGAAGCTGTTCCGCGACGGACGGTTCTACACCATGCTCAGCCTGTTCGAGGATGAGCGAGCCCCCAACAGGCTCTGGTGGGATACGCGAATCAACAGGGTCACCGAGGCGCTGCTCTTGCTTGCGCGTCTGTATCGGCGACTCAGTGCCGGCGACACCGATGAGATCGCGGTGCGTATCGGCCACGGTGGCCTGTCTGGTCGGACCATCGCTGCTGCCAATCGGAGCCGCATGACCCGAGGTGGCAGGCTCACGTCTGAGGACGAGGTAGAAGCATCGTTTACAGCGACGCTGAGCGATCTTGAGTCGAATCTACCCGACTACGTCAAGCAGATCGTGCAGCCGCTATTTGTGGTCTTTGACTTCTTCGAGATCAGCGACCGGATACTCGGGGAACTAGTAGATAGCTTCGCGGCCGGCTCGGTCGCCTAGTCCTGCTCTACGCGCATTTGACTACGCCCGCGCAGTGGCTTGGACGTTACGCTTACGCCGCCGAGCGAGCGAGATCAGATGGTGTCGTGACCCACGTCATGCGATCGCGCGGTGCGTTTTCCTCGATCACTTTCGCCATGAGCTGATTGGCCGCTGCGCGCCTGTGCGAGTTGGCGGCAACTTGCACGGTGTAGCCTGGCAGCAGCTCAGTCGATATTGGGTAGATCCTCGGTTCGAGGATCGGTGGCGCATGAAATGGCGGTGTCGATCCTGGGCGCGACACCCATTCGGTCAGGGCTTGCACTCGAACGGCGCAGTTGACACTGCACGCTTGGCGATAGCTACCGCTCAGCGGCTGCGCCGAATCCGGCGCTTCGGCCCACGTCATCAGCAGCATTTGGCGCGGATCGATCGTAAAGAAAACTTCCATGAGGTCACGAAAGCCAGAAATCGGCATCGATGAGGCTGGCGACACCACGCCACCCTGCAAGGGCAGCATCACGACCGGCTGGTCGGACGTGATGAGCCAGTCCTGATCGAACTGGACGAGATTCCACTGCATGTTGCTGAACATGCTGCCGATCCGTCCAATCTGGCCGAGCAGCGTGCGGACGTGGTGGCGCTGGCCCTTCATCACCTGAGCGGCAGCAGCAAGTTCGTTCTCGTCGATGTCGTGCCGAGCGGCGACTTCACGGACCGATGATTCGAGAGCACGGTCGCCAGCTTGACGTGCGAATGCGCCAAATGCTGGCGTGCGAATGACATGGACGGCGACGAACTGCGCCAGTGCTCCGCGATCTGCGGTCGAGAGCGGCCAGCGCTCCGGCAGGTTCCTAAGCATCCGAAGCACCGGGTTCTCGACTTTGTTGAACGCCTGCTCGACTTCGGTCGCCAGCCCGTCGGACCCCCAAAAGTCGTTTTGGAAGCCGACCGCCCTCGGGCCGATCTCGGAAACGCCGCCCGTGACCTTGTGCACGGAGACGCGGTGGTTGTGGGCGAACCGGCCGATGTACCCGGCAGAGACGGTGTGATGGCGCTTGGGCGTAGTGGTCATCGCTTCTCAGCGTAGCCCGCCCGGCGACGGCTTCGATCACGTCTGCATGAGCTGGTAGCGACCTCTCGCCACCCGAACGAATCGAGGCGACGGACCCGCGATGTTGGCGGCCAGCGCGGCCTTGACCGAGGACCAGCGGACCGACCCCCCGAGTAGCGCCTCAACGGCTGAATGAACCTCCTTGGCCTGCATCGGCTCTTGGCGCTCGGCAAGCACTTGGACGATCGCCTCGATGATGCGGCCTGCGCGAGGATGCCGCGCCGCGATGCTTCGTCTCGCTCGCGGCGATCGTGTCCGGGGTCTTGCAGGCGGCGTCGGCGGTCCTTCGAGGAACACCTTCAGCGCCCCTGTAGGGTTGGAAAGCGTCCTGGCTAGCTCCATTTCCGAAGACCTGAACCTCGCTAATCGAACCATTTGGTTCGCCGCACGGTTCGGGCTGCGGCGCGAGCGCTCAGAGTTCGCGGGGTCTCACGGCGATGCGTGAGCGATGGAGCGCGGCGACCCAATTGAGCGCCGGGGTGCCGTCATCCCCGACGCGCCACTCCTCGGGCAGCTCGGACATCGGGTGCAGCTCGTCCTCGATCACGCGCAGGTCGCGGTCATCGATCGTGTGTCGGGCGCCGACGCGTCGCGCCGGCAGGCGCCCCGACCGAATCCACCGGCGGACAGTCTCGGGGTTCCTACCCAGCCGATCGGCAGCCTCAGCGACAGTCAACACGCAGAAGATGGTACGCCAAGCCCCGGACCCCCAGACTCCGAGCCCGAGCAACATAGGCAATCAACAGCGGCCCACCACGACCAACCACGTCCAGTCGACGCTTCGGCCGATTCAGTGGCGCGCTGTCAGCCCGCCAGCACGTGCCGGCCTCTCGCCACCCGCACGAAGCGAGGCGAAGCACCCAAGACGTTGGCAGCCAAGGCAGCCTTGACCGATGACCACGCCACTGTCGCCCCCAGCGACGCCTCAACCGCAGCATGGATGTCCTTGGCTAGCATCGGCTCCTCTCGATCAGCCAGCACTTGGACGACAGCCTTCAGCACCCAGCCCCGGCCGGCGAGGTCGCTGCCCGTAGACCACGGCCTGCCGCCGAGGCCCGCCGCTGGCCCGCACGGCGGCCAGTTTCCCGGCCAACCGGGCCAACGACCCCTGTAGCTCGTGGTTCGATAGAACTCCGATTAGGTCCATTTCCGAGGAAGAAGGCGGCGCTAATCGAACCAAATTCTTCGCGCACAGTCGATCTCGGCACTGACCAGATCGCGCTGGCGAGCGATCGTGTGCCGGCGCTTCCGATCTTGACCGTAGACTCGCCGTATGAACGTCACCCCCGCGTTGATCGCCCTCGCTGTCGGCTTCGGCGGCGTCCTGTTGGGAGCACAAACGCTGACACGTCGGAATGATCGGCGGTCACGCGGCGACGAATTGCTTGCGGAAGCCGCTAACGACGCGATCCGCGCGAGTGAAACGCGCAGACATCGCACGAGCCCTACGCCTTGACCCGCAGGGCGAGACACTGCAACGTACAATGAGCGACGCTCTGCAACTCGGCATCCTGAGTAAAGCGACCAAGGCAACGTATGGGGCAGGGCCAGCTCTCGCCAGTTATAACTACGCTGTCAAGTCGAGCTGAGCTGGGCTCAACGCAGCCGAACACTCGACGGAAAACCGCCCGATCACCTATGCACGCCTGCTACAGATACGGCATCATGGCAGCAATGATCTCCTTCCTGGTCGGACCATGACTAGTGGTCAACACGACATCGACGCCGGAAACGGTGACTATTGGGGGTTCAAGGTCGAAGCCTGGAGTAAGCCCTCCTCCTGAGACGCCCCTCGTTCAGCACGGTGCACAATGCCGCTTTGCAACATCGATTGCGAAGGTGCGAGCATGACACGCTCTGCATCCAAGCGATCGAAGATCACGCGCCAATCCCCCTACGCGCGGCCGCCAAAGGCGCTCGGGGCAAACAAACCGGCAGTCGCCGAAACTGTGTCGAATGGCTTGCTACGCGCTTATGCACCGTGCGAGATAAGCGTCACACGGACAAGTGGCAGAGCGGCTTGGCGTTCGTCGCCCGTGATGAGCGTGAAATCATGGGCGAGCGCGGTCGCGGCGATCCAGAGATCATTCGTCGGTCGCCTTCCGCTAGCGGCGCGCAGCTCGCCGTAGCGGGCGGAGACCGTGCGATCGACATCGACGACAGGAGCCTCTGCGAGCACGGCGGACAGCAGCCGTAGCCGCAGGGCCCGTGTAGTGCCGTCAGGCGCCAGCAGCACGCCCGCCTCGAGCTCGCCGACCGAGATGGCGCTCACCACCCATGACTCGCTGATCTCAGGCGTGACGCCTTCGATCAGGACGCTCGTATCGATCAGCGCTGTCAAGTGGCCCAGGTGTCCTGAGCCACAGCGAGGTCTTCCTCACGCATTTGGCGCAGTTGCGTGGCCCACGCGGTGTCGGCCGGCGCCTCTGCGAGGATTGCCGCAAGTCGACCCGGTGTTGCTGGCTTACGAACGCTGGCCAGAGGCCCAAGTTCGGCTACTGGCCGTCCGCCTACAGTGATCGTGAAATGCTCCCCACTTTCGGCGCGCCTGAGCACGTCGCCTATTTGGTTGCGGAGCTCGCGCTGCGGAATAGTGACCGACATAAGAGCAAGTGTAGCAGCATTGCTACACCATGTGGCGGCCTCCTGTGTGCCGCAAGCGAGCCGTCCGATGGGCGCGAGCAGTCTGACGCACAAGCCGGCAGCGGCGCTGCTAGACCGCGATCGTCGGCGCGGCTATCGGCGGATGGTTTGCGCGTCGAGCAGTTCGCCCACCATAGAAGGAAGGTCGAACCGGCTCACCGTCCGCGCATGTTGTCGGCGTTCTTGAACAGCGCGATAATGCCCTCGTCGCCGCCCTCTGGCACGGGCGCAAACGGGCTTCGGGTGGCCACACCCACAGTATCGCTCTCGGCGTAGAGGACCACATCGGGCGTGTTGGCGGTGGATACAGCCAACACCAGCGCGGGCTCCCGCGAGCGGTTGGCGATCGTGTGCATGCCCTCGCGCCCGCGCGGACACGCCACCACCTCGCCGGTCGCCAACTGCTCCTCGCCGTCGGCAGTGCGCAGTGTGGGCGCGCCGCGCAGCACCACAAACAGCTCCTCGTTGCCGTAGTGCGCGTGCAGGTTGAAGCCGCTGGCGCCGGCCGCCAGCTCGTACACCGTCCCTCCCAGTTCGCGCGCTCCCGCGGGACGGGCGACCATCCGCCCACGTACACCCATCTCGGGACGGTCCATCTGGAAGTCCCCCTCAAAGACGTTCGGACGCGGCATCGGTTGATCCCCTTTCGGCTGGCTTGACGCAGAGGACGTTAGCCGCCGCTCCGCCCCACTCCCGGGCCGCGCCTGAAATGAGGCGCGGCCCGTAGAGTCCTCCTCATGGCCGCGGAGAGCCTGCGTGGACGTCTGACCAACCTGTTGGGGCGCCATCGTCAAATGGGTGACTTCATGAATCGCTCAGACTTCGCGCTGGGCGTCTGCGGAACCGCGCCCGCGGCGCTGAGCGCCACACGATGAGCACGAGCTTCGAGTAGCGGACCCTCAGTCACCCTCAATCGAAATCAGCGACCGAGTAGACCTCGCCCCGCTGCAGCACCGTCGGCACGGTGGAGCGATGGCGCTCGCTGGGCACGTGGTGCACGGTGTAGGTGTCGCGGCCGAGCTGGAGTATCGCGGAGACCGTGCGGCCGTCGATCGCATCGGGCTCGCCCACGCACAGCAGGTGGTCGAGGCCCTGGCGCCGGCATTCGATCTGGCGGATGCGGCGATCGCGCGAGACGGATCCCGTGCACGCCTCCGCCTGCTCGCGCAACGAGCTGTAGTCACGCTCCACCGCGACGTCGCCGTGCCGCGAGTGCTCCGCCGCGGCGTCGCCTTGCCGCGAGGACGGTAGGAAGAAGCTCGTCATCAGCGCCGTTTGGAGCCGCCCCGCGGACGGCTGCTGGCCTCGCGCGGCGGATAGCGCTTGCGCTCGTCGGCGGTCATCTGCCTGATCACGAGTTTGCCCTGGGCCACCTGCTCGCGAATGTCCTCGAGCTTTTCTTCGTGCTTTTCCTGTTGACGGATCTGCTGGGGGCCTGGCACGTGGGTGCTCCTGAAGACCTGCACGAAGTTGGTTCGCACGGGCATGAGTAAGTGTGAATCTGCATTTACAGGTTAGCGCAACCATCCGCACATTCCGGCGAGCCGGGCAGATCGCCCTCCGCAACGGCGCGCGCGTGGGGCCTTTGAGCCGGCGCACCCGAGTCACTCACCGGGATGGGTTCTCCGCTGCAACACCCGGTCCCGCGGCCCCCGTCTGCTAGCTTGGCGGCAGCAGCCGAGCCTTTTGGCTGCGAGGCAGCTCGCTTGAGTCCCGCTGAGGAGTGCGGTTCGGGTAGGCCATCGCCTCCGAACCGTATGCGGCACAAGCGCCGCCAAAGGAGTCATTCATGTCCCAGCAGTCCTTCGCCGATCTCGGCGTGTCCAACACGGTCACGGCCGCGCTGGCGCGTCGCGGGATCCACGAGCCGTTCCCCGTCCAGCGGCTGGTCCTCGCCGACGTCCTCGCCGGGCGCGACGTGCTCGTCAAGTCGCCCACCGGCTCGGGCAAGACGCTCGCCTTCGGGGTTCCGCTGGCCGAGCGCATCGGAGCCGGCAAACACGGAGCCGGCGAACAGGTGCGCGCCCGCCCCGCCGCCCTCGTGCTGGCGCCCACCCGCGAGCTCGCCAGCCAGATCGTCGAGGAGCTCGGCGACATCGTCCGTGCATGCAGCCTGCGTGTCACGGCCGTCTACGGCGGCGTGGGCCTCGCCAAGCAGGCGGCCCTGGCAGCGAAGTCCCACATCCTGGTCGCCACGCCCGGTCGCCTGGAGGACCTGCTGCAGCGCCGTGCCTTCACGCTCGATGCGATCCGCATCCTCGTGCTCGACGAGGCCGACCGGATGCTCGACATGGGCTTCCGCCCAGCGATCGATCGCATCGTCGCTGCCTGCCCGGCGGAGCGCCAGACGCTGTTCTTCTCGGCCACCCTCGACGGCATCGCCGGCCGCGTGGCGGCGCGCTACACGAGGCGGCCGATCACCCACGAGCACGGCGAGCCGGGCCGCTACGAGACGGCCGACATCGAGCACCGCTTCGTCGCGATTCGCGAGAACGCCCGACTGCAGACGCTAGTGGACGAGCTCGGCTGCGAGCGCGACCGCGCGCTGGTGTTCGTACGCACCAAGCGCGGCGCCGACCGGCTCGTCAAACGGCTGGGCGCCAGCGGTGTGGAGGCGCTGGCGATCCACGGCAACAAGACCCAGGGCCAGCGTGAGCGGGCGCTGGCCAGCTTCAGATCGGGCCGGGTCGACACGCTGGTGGCCACCGACGTCGCCGCCCGGGGCATCGACGTCGACGGCATCTCGCACGTGATCAACTTCGACCCGCCGGATAACCACGACACCTACGTCCATCGGATCGGGCGCACCGGACGCGCCGGGCGCCAGGGCATCGGCATCACGCTGGTGGGCGCCGCCGAGCAGCACGAGATGCGCGAGCTCGCCCGCCGGCTTGGGCTCACACATGGACTCGGGGGCGGTCCCTCGACTAGTCGACGACGACGCAGTTCAGCGCAAACCGGGCGCGGCAGCTCTCGCCGGGGGTAAGCAGGCGCAGACCGGCGCCGCTGCGCAGCGCGTTGGCGGGCGCGGTCATCGGCTCAAAGCAGATGAACTCGCCGGCTCGCGGGGCGTAGACCTGCGCGCAGGGGTAGCCTTCGATTAGCGTGAGTTCGAGCCGCCGGTCGCCGGCCTCGACGGCGAAGCGAGCGTGGGCGGACACGGCGTCGAAGCCGTCGTCGAACTCGCGCTCGGCGAGTGCGAACCGCTGGCTTGTCAGCTCCTCCCCGGGACCGGTGGGGATCTGATGGTTGTCAAGCACAAGCGTGCGCATCGCCGGCAGCTCCACCCGCCAGCGCCCGCGGGGGGTGCCCGGGAGGCAGAGGTAGGGGTGAAAGCCAAACGCCACTGGAACCGTGTCTTCGCCACACGCTGTCACCGTCACCCCGATCTCCAGGCGTCCGCCCTCCAGGCGCGCCTCGTAGCGAAGGTCGTGACGGAACGGGAACACCTCGAACAGCTCGCCGCGCGACACGCTCCAGCTCAGCGATGCCGTCAGCGTCCGCGCGTCCGGATCGCCGGGCGCGCCCGTCGGGGCCTGCGCTGGGGAGCCCGGCGCGCCAGTCGGCTTCGGCGCCTCCGGGCCGGGGGCTCTGACCGTCGCCCACGCCATCCGCCCGCCGATCACGCCGTGGATCGGCAGGCCACGGTCGTCCAGCGCCACGCGGGTGGCGTCATGCGGCACCGTCACACTGCGCCCGGCGATCGCGTAGTCGAAGCCCGCCAGCCGGTTGGCCCACGGGTAGAGCAGCGGGATGCCCATCGTCTTGCCGCGCTCCACGTACGCCTCCACGCCCCGGTTCTGCGCCAGCAGCTCCTCGCCACGGTGACGCAGCGAACTGCACAGCATCCCCGCGCCCGGCAGGAACGTCGCCTCCAGCTGCGCTTGCTCGTCGCGCAGCGTCACCGCCGTTGACTGCGCCCCGCTCACGCGAACCGCGGCTCCTCGCGCCCGGGAAACAGCTCGGGCAGGCCGTCGCTGACCCGGTCGGGGAACCGCGGCGGGCGCTTCTCCAGGAACGAGGTGATGCCCTCGCGCGCGTCCTGGGAGCGGCCACGGGCAAACATCGCGCGCGAGTCGGCGCGATGGGCCTCCATCGGGTGCGCGGCGCCCAGCCCGCTCCACATCAGCTGCCGCGCCAGCGCCACCGACACGGGCGCCGTGTTCTGTGCGATCTCCCGCGCCAGCTCCCGCGCCACGTCGAGCAGCTCGCCCTCCGCGTGCACGCTGCGCACCAGCCCGCCGGCGAGCGCCTCCCGGGCTGAAAACACGCGCCCGCTCGCGACCCACTCCATCGCCTGGCTGATCCCCACCAGGCGCGGCAAAAACCAGCTGGAGCAGGCCTCCGGCACGATGCCCCGCCGCGTGAACACGAAGCCGATGCGCGCCCCCTCGGCCGCCAGGCGGATGTCCATCGGCAGCGTCATCGTGATCCCCACGCCCACCGCCGGCCCGTTGATCGCCGCGATCACCGGCTTGGTCATCGCGAAGATCCGCAGCACCACCCGGCCGCCGCCGTCGCGGGGGATCTCACCCTCCGGGCGCTCACCGTAGTCGAAAGTGGCGCCGCCCTCACCAAGGTCCATACCGGCGCAGAATCCGCGACCGGCGCCGGTGACGACGATCGCCCGCACCTGGTCGTCGCCGTCGGCGCGGTCAAACGCCGCGATCAGCTCCGCGCCCATCGGTTCGGTGAACGCGTTGAGGCGATCCGGCCGGTTGAGCGTGATCGTCAGCACGCCGTCCGCCACCTCGTAGCCGATGGTCTCAAACTCCATGGGTGCTCCTCCCACCTCGATTTTGCGCCGGTCGCACAGAGTATCCCCAACCGCGACCTTCCGGCCGAGCCCCAAGCACAACTTCCCGACCGAGCCCCAACCGCGACTCCCCGAACCCAAGCACGACTCCCCGAACCCCAACCGCGACCCACCGGCCGATCGGGGGTGGATAATCACCGTCGAGCGATGGGAGAGGTCAGTCGATACCCGCGGGGGTGGAGCGGCGTGGTCGCGCTGCTGGCCGCTTGCGTAATTGCGCCGAGCGCCCACGCCGTGACGATCTCGCCCCTCCCCGGGACCCCAGACGCATCCCCGCACACGCAGATCAGCTTCCTCGGCGTCCCCCCCGGCGAGATCCACCAGGTTTCGGTGGTGGGCTCGCGCAGCGGCACCCACAGCGGGCAGCTGCGCGGCTACGACAGCACGCCCGGCGCGAGCTTCATCCCCGCACGGGGATTCAGCGAAGGCGAGAGCGTCAGCGTGAGCGCGCTGGTGGGCTCCGCCGGACATCAGCAGCACGTTGGCAGCAGCTTCACCGTCGCGCAGCTCGACCACTACCACTTCGCGCCGATGTCCACCGCAACCCCGCCAGCCAAGCCGGGGACGGTGCAGAGCTTCGTCTCCGTACCGAACCTGAAGCCGCCGACGGTGTCGGTCATCACCAACACGCCACCGGCCTCCGCGGACGACGTGTTCATCGCCGCCAACGGCAGCTACCAGCGGGGGCCGATGATCTTCAACCGCGCCGGCCAGCTCGTCTGGTTCCAGCCGATTGCCGCGGGCAAAGCGGCGATGGACCTCCAGGTCGAGCGCTATCGCGGCGAACCGGTGCTGGTGTGGTGGCAGGGCTACATCGGGCTCGGCGTGGGCTTCGGCAGCGACGAGATCTACGGCAAAAACTACCGTCAGATCGCCTCGGTGAATGCCGGCAACGGCTACCAGGCCGACCTCCACGAAATCCAAATCACGCCGTCGGGCGCTGCCTACATCACGGCCTACTCGATCGTCGAGGCCAACCTCTCCTCCGTCGGGGGCGCCGAACGGGGCGCGCTGCAGGACGCGATCGTGCAGGAGATCGACATCAAAACCGGGCTGGTGATGTTCGAGTGGCACGCCTACGGGCACGTGGCGCTCGGCGATTCCTACTGGCCGCGCCCCGCCTCGCCCGCCACCCCGTGGGACTACTTCCACGTCAACTCGATCTCGCTGGACCCGTGGGGCGACGGCAACTTCCTGATCTCGGCGCGCAACACGTGGGCGGGCTATGAGATCGACCACAACACCGGCCAGATCTCGTGGCGCCTCGGCGGGCGCTACCCCAGCTTCAAGATGGCGCCCGGCACGGGGACCGCGTGGCAGCACGACATCAGCTGGCAGCCCGACCACTCCTTGACGCTGTTCGACAACGGCGACTCCCCGCAGGAGCATCCGCAGACGCGCGTCGTCCACGAGCGCATCGACTGGAGCGACCGCACGGTGCAGTTGATCTCCCAGGTTGTGCACACGCCCGCGCTGCTGGCCAACAGCCAGGGCAACGACCAGCTGCTGGCGAACGGCTCCTCGTTCGTCGGCTGGGGCGCCCAGCCCTTCATGAGCGAATTCAGCCCCGCCGGCAAGCTGGTGTTCGACGCGCGCATCGCCGCCCCGGGGGCCTCCTACCGCGCCTACACCTACCCGTGGAGCGGCGTCCCCTCGGCTCCCCCAGCGCTGGCGCTGCACAGCAGCGGCGCGGAAACGCTCACCGCCTACGCCAGCTGGAACGGCGCCACGGGCGTGAGCGCCTGGCAGGTGCTCGCCGGGCCCAGCCCCACACAGCTGGCGCCGCTCGCGACCGCGCCGAGCGCCGGGTTTGAGAGCGCGATCGCGCTCTCAAGCGCACAGCCCTACTTCGCCCTCGCCGCGCTCGACGGGGCCGGTAAGACACTCGCGACCTCAGCCGTGGCTCACCGCTAGAAAACCGTGCCACTCGCTTCACAAAATGAAGGGTTGGGGCCCCAAAACAAAACGTCTAACCGCACCAGACCACTTCACAAAGTAAAGGGTTTGGCCTTCAAAATAAAGCATCCAAGCGCGGCGCTCAGCTTCTAAGCGAGCGCGGGACGGCGCGTCTCAGGCGCTTCAGCGCGCGGCGCATCTGTGCGCGGCGCGTCTGTGCGCGCCGTCTCCGCGCATGGTGCCGCCCGACGCCGGCCGGTGACGATCACGCGCCCACCGCGAGCCGGCACAAGCGTGATGTGGTGTACCTTCACTCGCTCGCTCTTTGAGCTCGGGGCGCGCAGCGATACCCGCTCCAGCACGGTGCGCACGATCGCGCGCATCTCCATCATCGCGAAGCTCGCCCCCACACAGCGGCGCGCGCCGCCGCCGAACGGGATGAACGTGTAGGGATGGGATGCCCGCCCACCCGCGCTCCCCTCCAGGAAGCGCTCCGGGCGGAAGACGCTGGCATCGGCAAAAGCGTCGGAGTGCTGCACGATGTCGATCGAGGGCATCACCGTGGCGCCCGCCGGCAGCAGCCAGCCGGCGACCTCGACCGCAGCGGAGAGCTTGCGCCACACGGCGTCGATCACCGGGCGCACGCGCAGCGTCTCGTTGAGCACCGCCTCCAGGTAGCGCTCCTCCTCGCCCTCATCCAGCTCGCGCTGCAGGTGCAGGTAGGCCGCCGGGTGGCGCAGCAGTCGCTCGAAGCACCACGCCAGCGCCGTCGTCGTGGTCTCGTGGCCGGCCACCAGCAGCGTGATCAAGTGGTCGCGCAGCTCCTCGTCGCTGAACCCCTCTCCCCGCTCGTCGCGCGCACCCAGCAGCAGCGCCAGCACGTCCTCGCGGCCGTCCGGATCGGCGCGGTGGGCGGCTATCTCCTCATACAGCAGCCGGTCCACCTCGGGCAGCAGTCGCAGTGTCGAGAGGCGTTTCACCGCAGGGTGGTCGATCAGGTGAGGGTAGGCCCACACAATCCACATCTCCACCACGCCCACCTGCGTGACCTTGCGCAGCAGCGTGCGCAGCCGCTCAAGGCGCCGCTCGTCGCTGACGCCGATCACGGTGCGCAGGATCACCTCCAGCGTGATCGCCTGCATGCGCGGGCGGATCGGGAACTCCGTGCCCACCGGCCAGCGATCGACCTCAGCCGCCGCGATCTCCGCGACCCGCTCGCCGTAGGTGCGTACTGCCTCGCCGTGGAACGGCGGGCTCACCAGCCGCCGGTGGCGGATATGGCGCTCGCCGTCCAGCGTGAGCAGCGAGTGCTTGCCCACGATCGGGCCCATCACAGCGTTGGCCTCACCGGCGCGCAGCACCTCGCGGTCGCCCGTGAACACCTCCCGGATCGCCTCTGGCTGGGTCAGCACCACGACGTCGCCGATGCCCAGCGGGCGCAGCGTGAAAGTGGGGCCAAAGCGCCGCTTGCAGTAACGCGAGAGCGCCCCCGGGTAGACCGCCCACAGGGCAGACTGCGCGAGGCGCGGCAGCCGCGTGCCGGGGGGCAGGCTTGGCTGGCGCGTCGTTGCGGTACTCGCCTCAGCGGTCACCCCGCACATCTTTGCAGAGCGTGACTGAGCCTTGGGCCGTTCGGTCGCATCGAGCGTACCCCTCCCCCTCCTCCTCCCCCTCCCCCGACTACCCCACCAGGTCAAACAGCGGCTCGCACAGCGCCGGGGGCGCGACGAGGATGCCCCACGGGAGGTCTTCGTGCGCGGGCAGCTCGAGCACCCGCAACCCCACCGCTTCGCACAGCAGCGTCCCGGCAGCGATGTCCCACGGCTTCACGGTGCGCTCGAAGTAGGCGTCGTAGCGGCCGGCCGCGGTCCACGCCAGGTCGAGCGCGGCGCTGCCGAAGCGGCGGATGTCACGCACGCGCGGGATCACCTCCGCAAGCACCCGCCCTTGGGCGGCGCGCACGCGCGCGTCGTAGGCGAAGCCGGTCGCGACCATCGCGCTCGCCAGGTCGCTCGCGCGGGGGCGCACCGCGTGGGCCTCGCCCAGCTCGATCGTCCCCTCCGGCCCCGCGAGCGTGGCGCGGGCGCCTCCCAACTCGACCGCCCCCGGCAGCCCCGTCGTCGGCATGGCACGGGCGTCTCTCATCGCGCTGAACAGCTGCCGGCGGCTGGGGTCGTGGATCGCACCGGCGAGGATCGTGCCCTGCGCATCGCGGACGGCCACGCTTACGCACCACTGCGGGAGCCCGAACAGGAAGTTGACGGTGCCGTCGAGCGGGTCCACCACCCAGCTCAGCCCGCTGGTGCCCTCGACGTGGTCGCCCTCCTCCCCCACGAAACCGTCGTCGGGGCGCCGCGCGGCCAGCAGCTCGCGGATCGCCCGCTCGGAGGCGAGATCGGCCTCGCTCACCAGATCGGTGGGGGTGCTCTTGGCGCTCACCTGCCGCTCGGCGCCGTGTCGTGCGCGCTCGGTGAGCAGCGCGCCCCCACACCTCGCCGCCTCGACCGCGACCTCCAGCAGCTCCTCGGCGGGCGGCACGTCGGCCTGCTGGTGCCCAGCTGGTGACAGCCCGGTGGGATGGTCGCTCACGCGAACTCGGGCGGGCGGTGCTGCTCCCACGGGCGCTCGGCCTCGACCTGGCCGGCGAGCGAGAGCAGCGTGGCCTCGTCGTCGGGCCGGCCGACCAGCTGCACGGCGAGCGGGAGGTGGTCGGCGTCCTCGGTGAAGCCCGCGGGGATCGAGACGGCCGGCTGACCGGTGGCGTTCCAGGTGCCGAGGAAGGGGATCAGGCGTGTGCCGCCGAACATCGTGGCCACCATCCCGCGCCCCTCGAACTCGCCGATGCGCAGCGCGGGGCGCGCGGTGCAGGGCAGCAGCAGCGCGTCGCAGTCGGTGAGCACCCGGCCCACGCGCGCGTTGAGCGTCGCTTCGGAGGCGAGCGCCCGCGCGATGCCTTTCTCGCCCACCAGTTCGCCGCCGCGCACGATGTGGCGACTGCGGCGCTCCATGCGCTCGACGTGGCCGATGTCCACGGCCGACTCGTAGGCGCCGCGCAGATAGCGCGCGATCAGATGGGGGCCCAGCCACGGGGGGTAGTTGGGGTCGCGCTCGATGAGCTCGTGGCCGAGCGAGCGCAGCAGCTCGACGGCCTGCTCGTGGGCGCGCAGCACGCGCGGGTCGATCGGCTGCGGCAGGATCGGCTTGGTGGAGTACGCGATCCGCAGGGGATCGAGTGCCCGCCCACCCCGCGCGGCGGCCTCCGCGAAGCTGCCCTGCACGGGGGGCGTCTGCGCGGTGAGGTCGAGGAACAGCGCGGCGTCGCGCACGTTGCGCGCGATCGGCCCGTACACGGCAAGGCCGTGCCAGCCGTACAGCTGCTCAGTGTGGGGGGCGAGCGAGATGCGGTGGCGCTGGGGCTTGATTCCGAACAGGCCGCAGAAACTGGAGGGGATGCGAATCGAGCCGAGACCGTCGGAGCCGAGCGCCGCGCCGACCAGGCCGGCGGCGACGGCGGCACCCGAACCACCCGAGGAGCCGCCCGGGGTGTGCTCGAGGTTCCAGGGGTTGCGGGTAATACCGAACGTGGGGGTCTCGGTGAACGGCCACAGCGTGAGCTCCGGCACGTTGGTCTTGCCGAGCACGATCGCGCCGGCCTCGCGCAGGCGGCGCACGACCTCCTGATCGGCGCTCGCCACCCGCTCGGCCGCGCGCGTCCCGAACGAGGTGACCTCGCCGGCGACGTCGGCGTCGTCCTTGATCGCGACGGGCACCCCCAGCAGCGGCCGTTCCCCGCCGGCCCCGCGCCGCGCGTCGGCCTGGTCGGCTTCGAGCAGGGCGCGTTCGGCGAACACCGTCTTGTAGGCGTTCAGCCGCTTGTCATAACGCTCGATCCGGTCGAGGTAGAGCTGCACGAGCTCACGCGAGGAGATCTCCCCCGCGGCGATCAGCTCCGCCTGGCGGGCGATCCCGGCGAAGGCTAGGTCGGCGGCGTCCATTGGTGCATCCTAGACAGAAGAAGAGGGGCCCGGCTCGCCGGCCTCGGCCGGCTGCGCCACCCTCTAAGCCGGCGTGATCGGGTTGTGCCGCGCCGGCCACTCGCGGCGGCGCTCGGCCGCCAGCGCGAAGCGGCGGATCAGCTCGCCGCGCAGGTCCTCGGGCTCGATCACCGCGTCCACGACCATTTCCGAGGCGAGGTGCAGGATGTCGATGTCGGCGGCGTACTCCGCGCGCAACCGCTCGGTCTCCGCCGCGCGCTCCTCCTCGTCGGCGATCGCCTGCAGCTGGTTGTAGTAGACAGCGTTGATCGCCGCCTGCGGTCCCATCACCGCGATCGAGGCACTGGGCAGCGCGAGGCAGCAGTCCGGGTCGAAGGCCGGCCCCGCCATCGCGTACAGGCCGGCGCCATACGCCTTGCGCACGACCACCGAGATCTTCGGCACGGTGGCTTCGCTGACCGCGCTGATCATCTTCGCGCCGTGGCGGATGATCCCCTGGCGCTCGACCTGGGTGCCGATCATGAAGCCGGGCACGTCAGCGAGGAACAGCAACGGCACGTTGAAGGCGTTGCACGTCCAGATGAAGCGGGCGGCCTTGTCGGCGGAGTCGACGAACAGCACGCCCCCCTTCACCTTCGGCTGGTTGGCCACGATCCCGACAGGCAGGCCCTCCAGGCGCGCGAAGCCGACGATCAGCTCCTTCGCCCAGCGCGCGTGGATCTCCATGAAGGAGTCGGCGTCGAGCAGCGCGTCAAGCAGCAGCTTCATGTCGAACGGCTTGTTCTCGTCGGCCGGGATCAACTCCCCGATCGGGGTGTTGGATGACGGGGCGTGGGTTGCGGCTGCGAGCCGGGTCGCGCTCTCGCTGTTGGGGGGGGAGGAGGGGGGGCAGTTTGTGGCAGACCCGGCGGGGTCGAGCGAGGGCGGGGCCTGCTCGCAGTTGCCTGGCAGGTAGGAGAGATAGCGCTTGGCGGCGTCGATCCCCTCCTCATCGCTCTTGACCAGCATGTGTCCGCAGCCGCTCACGCCGGTGTGCATCCGCGCGCCGCCCATCTCCTCGAGCGTGACGTCCTCGCCGATCACCATCTGCGCCATCCGCGGCGAGCCGAGGTACATCGAGGCGTTGCCGTCGCGCATGATCACGATGTCGCAGAACGCCGGGATGTAGGCGCCGCCGGCGGCGGAGGGGCCGAACAGCACGCAAACCTGCGGCACCAGGCCGGAGAGCTTCACCTGGTTGTGGAAGATCCGCCCCGCCCCGCGGCGCCCGGGGAACATCTGCACCTGCTCGGTGATCCGCGCGCCGGCGGAGTCCACCAGGTACACCATCGGCACCCGCAGCTCCAGCGCGCGCTCCTGCACGCGCAGAATCTTCTCGACCGTCTTCGGACCCCACGAGCCGGCCTTCACGGTCGGGTCGTTGGCCATCAGCGCGACGGGCCGCCCGCCGATCCGTCCGAGCCCCGTCACCACCCCGTCAGCCCCCAGGCCATCCCCCTGCCAGTTGGCCAGCAGCGCCTCCTCGGCGAACGTGCCGGGGTCGAGCAGCCGCGCCACCCGCTCGCGCACCGGCAGCTTGCCCTGCTCGGATGCCTTCTCGTGATGGCGCTCAGGCCCTCCCCGCAGGGCACGCTCAGTCGCGCCGCTCAGGGCGCTCACGGACGCGGCGGGTGGGTGGGCCACCCATTCTTCCGGTGGCGACGGCGCCCGCGCGCGAGGTTGCGTTCGTGGCGCGCTTGCTGCCTGGCTTCGACCAGTTCGAGGTCGGAGGCCGGCCCGAACAGCCGCCAGGCGTCGCGCACCACCGGCAGCAGCGTAAAGCCGATCACCCACCCCGGCCAGAACTCGGCCGGCGGGCCGCTGGCCAGCCAGATGCCGACGCTCAACGCCGACACGCTCAGCGAGCCGCCCGCCTCCTGCGCGAGGCGGCGGCGCAGATGCGACTTGCGCTTGACCAGCGCGCGCTTCACCGAGGTCGAGCTGACCGGCAGGTCAGCTCGCAGCGCGTCGAGGTCGGCGCGCGTGGAGGCTTTGTATGCCTCACCGACGCGGTCCTCCAGCTCCTCGGAGGTCAGCCGCCCCGCGCCGGCGTGCTCGCGTAGCTCATCAATCAGCTGCTCACGCTCGTCGTCGGCGACGCGCAGCTTCGACAGGTCGCTCATCCCTTGAATGTAACCCACAACGCCCGCCGGGGGCGAAATCGCGTTCCTATATAAACAAAAACATTGTTAGGAAGATCTTGGCCACCAGGCTCTATTGCGCTCGTGCCTTCGGTCTCATAGGCACGATACGCGAGGCGGCAGCCCCTACAAGGCCGGATTGGGCTCGGGCTCTGCGCCGGCGTAGGTGTAGAAGCCGGTTCCCGACTTGCGCCCCAGCCAGCCGGCGGAGAGCATCTTGCGCAGCGTCGGCGGACAGGCGAAGCGCCGTTCGCTGAACTCCTCCAGCAGTACGTCGCAGATCGCACCAAGCGTGTCCAGGCCGATGAAGTCGGCGAGCAGCAGCGGCCCCATCGGGTGGCCGGCGCCGGCCTTCATCGCCGCGTCGATCTCCACCACTGAGCCGACCTGCTCTTCAAGCGCCCGGATCGCGTCGACTATGTAGGGCACCAGCAGGCGGTTGACGATGAACCCGGCTTTGTCGCGCGTGGGGATCGCCAGCTTGCCCTCCGAGCCGATGAACTCCAGGGCGGTGTCGAGCGTCTCCCGGGAGGTGGTCACGCAGCGCACGACCTCCACCAGCTGCATGACCTGCGCTGGGTTGAAGTAGTGCAGCCCCACAAACCGCTCCGCGCGCGAGGTCGCGGCCGCCTGGTCGATCACCGCCAGCGAGGATGTATTGGTGGCGAACACCGCCTGCGGCTTGACAATCTCGTCGATCTCCCGCCACATCTCGAGCTTCAGCGGGAGGCTCTCGGTGATCGCCTCGATCACCAGATCGCAGTCGGCGAGGTCGCGGTAGTGCACGGTGCCCTTGATCCGGGCACGGACGGCGTCGGCCTCCTCCTGTGTGCTCTTGCCCTTCTCGACCGCACGCGCCAACTGCTTCTCGATCTTGCCCACGCCCTTCGCGAGCGTCGCCTCGTCCACCTCGCGCAGCACCACCTCGTAGCCGGCCTGCGCGGCCACCTGGGCGATGCCGTGGCCCATCAGCCCCGCTCCGAGCACGCCCACTTTCTCGATCTGCTGCGCCATTGCCAACCTCCACTTGAAAATTTCCCCGTTTCGAGAGGGGAGCCTACCGGGGCTTCGAGCTTTCCAGCCGCGCTGCGCGGCGAGCGCCCACCGAGAGTACCCTTTGCGCGATGCCCACCGACCAGGACTTCGACCTCTCCGCGGCCGGCCTGCGCGCGGACGGTACCGATCTTCGGATCTCAGTTGAGGTGCTGGCGAGCAAGCTCGAGGAGACGCTGCCGGGACGCGCACACGTCGAGCGCCGCGGCGGCGGTCTGCTGGGGCGCGGGGAGAAGCACGTGCGCCTCCTGCGGGTCGAGCTCGGCGGCAACCGCTATCAGCTGACGGTGGAGAGCGACCGCGTGGAGGGCTTCCGCGAACGCCAGGTGGGAGGCATCTCGATCAAGCGCGAGCCGCTCGACCCTGAAGCATGGGTGACGGCGCTGACCGCCGACCTGCGGGCCGAGGCCGAGCGCAGCGCCGAGGCGCGTACGGCGCTGCAGAGGCTGCTGGGCTGATGGCCGGGCGCGGGGACGAGCAGCCGGCGGAGGAGGTTGACGAGCGCAGGAACGATCCAGAATCCAGTCAGACCGGAGCCCCGGTGAGCGGGTCGGCGGAGGAGGCCGCAAGCGAGCACGAGCAGCAGGAGTCTCAGCAGCGCATCGAACGGGGCAGCATCCCGCTGGCCGCGGAGCGCCGGATGCAGGCCACCGGCGCCGGCATGTTGCCGTTCTCCAGCACCCTGTCGGTGGGCGAGTTCGCACTCACCTCGAAGCTGGGCCTGCGCGTTGTGTGCCAGGTGCTGGGCGCCTCGGTGCACCAGGTGGGCTACCAGTACCTACCCGAAGAATCGGCATGGGGCGGAGAAGTGATGTGCGAGCTTGACGTCGTCTCACAGGCATGGGATCACGCGCGGCGTTTGGCGCTCAACCGCATGCGCGAGGAGGCTCGCGAGGCGGGCGCCGACGCGGTGGTGGGGGTGAGTATCAAGAGCGGAACGCACGACTGGGCGCAAGGGGCAATCGACTACATGGTGAGCGGCACCGCTGTGCGGTTCCCCGACCCGCGGAGCGGCGCCGAGCCAATACTCAGCGATCTCTCGGGGCAAGAGTTTTGGCAGCTCTACCAGGCCGGCTACATGCCGGCCGGACTTGTGATGGCGACCGCGTCGGTCTTTGTTTCGCCATCCCAAGGTATGCAAATGCAGCGTTGGATCACGACTTACCAGAACCAGGAGCTGAGCGAATTCACCCAGGGCTTCTATGCAGCCCGCGAGCTCGTCCTGGGCAAGCTTTCGACCCAGGCCGCCGCCGCTGGCGCGGAGGGGATCGTGGGGGTGCGCATCAACCAGCACGCCGGGAGGGAGAGCTTCCGCGTGGGCCTCTCTGGAGCGTACGGTGGCCGTGGACCCTACGGCAACTTTGGCGCCTATGCTCGCGGTGGCAATCAGGAGCGCCACGGACTGCTGATCACCCTGCACGCGATGGGCACCGCGATCCGCGGCGAGGAGAGCGTCGCGCCGTATCCGCCCGAACCGGCAATCGACCTTACGACCTGAACAGGGAGCCGAAACGAAATGAGCAGCGACAGCGAGCAGCAGACAGAGACCTACGATCCCTCCTCACTGGAGGGCGTGCCCGAGGCCGGCCGCGCGCGCCTGCAGCAGAACCGCGCGGGGCTGTTCACCTCCGACCTCAGCGTCAACGAGTTCCTGCTGATCAAGCAGGCCGGCTTCGACCCCGTCGGCCTTGTGGTGGGCAGCTCGATCTACCACATCGGTATCCAGATGGCGGGTTGGAAGAAAAGCCAGGAGCTGAAAGTCCTCTCCGAGGCGATGTATGGTGCGCGGCAGCTGGCGATGACGCGCATGGAGGAGGAGGCCGACCAGCTTGGCGCGGACGGCGTCGTCGGGGTGCGCCTGGACATCGGCCGCTACGAGTGGGGCCAGGACATGGCCGAGTTCATCGCGATCGGCACCGCCGTCAAGCACCGCTCGGGCGAGATGCACCGCGCACCAAACGGCCGCCCTTTCACCAGCGACCTTTCAGGACAGGACTTCTGGACGCTGCTGCGCACCGGGCACCGCCCCGTCGGGATGGTAATGGGCAGCTGCGTCTACCACGTCGCCCACCGCGGGATGCTGCAGTCGATGGCCCAGACCGGGCGCAACGTCGAGCTCCCCAACTTCACCCAGGCGCTGTACGACGCGCGGGAGCTCGCGATGGAGCGGATGCAGAGCGAGGCGCAGGAGCTGTCCGCAGAGGGGATCGTCGGCGTGAAACTGAACGAGACCAGCCACGGCTGGGGCAGCCACACGATCGAGTTCTTCGCACTCGGCACCGCGATCGTGCCACG
Source organism: uncultured Solirubrobacterales bacterium (assembly GCA_963833205.1). GTDB lineage: Bacteria > Actinomycetota > Thermoleophilia > Solirubrobacterales > Solirubrobacteraceae > Palsa-744. Next base: position 212,712 of record CAWHWZ010000003.1, read on the forward strand.
CGAGGGCCACGACGAGGCGATCGAGCCGCCCACGCCGGTGCTCGACCTGAGCTGAGCGGGTCGCGTGCGCGGCCGTCCACCGACCACCTCGCACCAGTTCCGCCAGCCGCCCGCGACGAGGTCTCTTTGCGGCGCGCCGGCTGTACGTCATGCTTCAAGCGCGAGGTTGCATATAAAAAAATCGGACCCCAACCCTTCACAAAATGAAGTGGTTGGAGGCCGAAAAGGGACCATAGAACGGAGCCACCATGAGCATCGTCCTCACCGAAGACCGCGGCGCGGTTCGCCACGTGATCCTCAACCGCCCGGAGAAGCGCAACGCGATGAGCCAGGAGCTGCTGCGCGCGCTCGGGCAGGCGCTGCGCGAGGCCGCCGCCGAGGGGTCGGTGCACTGCGTGGTGCTGCGCGGCGAGGGCAAGGTGTTCTCCGCCGGCGTCGACCTGGTGGAGCTGGGAGCCTCCGCGGAGACTCCCAGCAAGCTGCGCCCCTTCCGCGAGACCTTCCTGGAGTGCGCCAACCTCTGCGAAGAGATGGCCAAGCCGGTGATCTGCCAGATCCACCACACCTGCGTCGGCGGCGCATTGGAGGTGGCGCTCGGGTGCGACCTGCGGATCGCCTCCGAGGACTCCCGGTTCAGCCTGCCGGAGGTGAAGCTCGGGATCATCCCCGACGTCGGCGGCTCCAGCCGGCTGCCGGCGGTGGTCGGCCTCGGCCGCGCCAAGGAGCTGATCATGACCGCGCGGACGATCGACGCCGCCGAGGCCGAGCGGATCGGCCTGGTCAACCGCGTGGTCGCGCCCGATCGGCTCGAACAGGCCGTCGAGGCGCTTACCGAAGAGCTGCTCGCCAACTCGCACGTGGCCGTCGGCCGCGCCAAGCGCGTGATCGACGCCTCGGCCCGCCCGGCGCTCGCGGCGACGCTTGAGATGGAGGTCGCGGTGCAGGAGTACTGCGCGGCCGCGATGCGCGAGAGCGCACGGGCGGGCGCGGAGGCCCAGGAGGCAGTGGCCTAGCTCGAAGGCGGGTTCCACTCGACCGGCCCCGCCACCAACGTGTGGCTGCCCAGGGTCCGGCCGAGGATCGTCTGCGCCCGTCGCGCGCAGGCGATCAGCGCGGGCAGGTCGATGCCGGTGGAGTAGCCCATCTCGTGCAGCATCGAGACGAGGTCCTCGGTAGCGATGTTTCCGGTCGCACCCGCAGGGACCGGGCAGCCCCCGAGCTCGCCAAAGCTCGACTCGAAGCTCGTGACCCCGGCCTGTAGCGCGGCGAGCGCGTTGGCGAGGCCGGCGCCGCGCGTGTTGTGGAAATGCGCGGTCAGCTCGACGCCGTCGTCGCCCGTGCCGCTCGTCCCCACGCTCGCGCTGCCGCCGCCGTTGCCGCCCAGCCCGAGGCGCTCCTGCGCCAGCGCGAAAAACTCCGCTACCTGGCGGGGGTTCGCCATCCCCGTCGTGTCGCCGAAGCCGATCTCCTGCGCGCCGGCGTCGCGCAGACGTGCCGCGATGCCGAGCACGCGCTCAGGTGGCACATGGCCCTCGTAGGGGCAGCCGAACGAAGTCGAGATCACGCCCTCACAGCGCAGGCCCTCCTCGCGCGCGCGGCCGAGCACGACCTCCAGACCGGCCAGCGACTCGGCGATCGAACGGTTGACGTTCTTGCGGTTGTGCGTCTCGGAGGCGGAGAGGAAGACGTTGATCTCGTCGAACGCCGGCCGCGCTCGTGCGCCACGCTCGCCGGCGATCGCCGTGGGAGCGCCGACGCCAAGACGCTCGCGCAGCCGCAACGAGCGCTCCAAGCCCCGCTCGTTGGGGATCAGCACGCTCACCGCGACCCCGTCGGGAATGCTTACGCGCTCCAGCACCTCCTCGGCGTCGGCCAGTTGCGGGATCACGTCCGCACGCACGAAGCTCGTCACCTCCAGGCGCCGTAGGCCGGTGCGCGCGAGCGCGTCGATCAGCTCGACCTTGCGCGCGGTGGGGATCGCCTCGGGCTCGTTCTGGAAGCCGTCGCGCGGGCCGACCTCTCTGATGCGGACTGCGTCCCCCATCTTCCAATCCCCTTTATATCCCGGGCAGTGCATGCGCTGGCCGAAACGGGGATGCGCGCCGCAGGCGCGTGTCCCCCGGCTTCGGTCGGCCGGCCGGCGCATGCGCCGTCCGGGCCAGGGCCGCATGCGGCCCTGGCGCCCACGCCGCATGGGGCGTGGGCATCACCACATCGACAGCCCGCCCGAGACGCCCAGCGTCTGTCCCGTCACGTACGAGGCGTCCTCGCAGGCGAGGAAAGCGATCGCCGCCGCGACCTCCTCCGGCTCGCCGGCGCGCTTCAGCTGCGTGGTGTCGACCATCCCCTGCTTCAGCCGCTCGCCGATCTCCCCGTACACCTTCGGGGCGGCGTTCAGCAGCGGCGTCTCGATCGGGCCGGGGGCGACGGCATTGACACGTACGCGGTAGCGTGCCGCCTCGCGCGCGATCGCCTTGGTGAAGCCGATCACTCCCGCCTTGGCGGCGCTGTAGATCGCCGAACCCTGCGAGCCCACGCGGCCGGCCTCCGAGGAGACGTTGACGATCGCCCCCGCCCGGCGCTCCTGCATGCCCGGGAGCACCGCGTGGGTGACCGCGATCACGCCGCGCAGGTTGACGCCCAGCACGAAGTCCCACAGCCCGGGGTCGGTCTTAACGAAGAACGAGAACAGGTCGGTGCCGGCGTTGTTGACGAGCACGTCGATCGGCCCCAACTCCTCCTCGGTGGCCTTCACAGCCGCGGCGATCGAGTCGAGGTCGGTCACGTCCATCGCCAAGCCCACGCCGTCGAGCTCACCGGCGAGCGCCTTCGCCCCCTCCTCGTTGAGGTCCCCCACGGCCACCCGGGCACCCTCGGCGGCCAGCCGCCGCGCGGTGGCGGCGCCGATGCCCGACGCGCCGCCGGTTATCAGTGCGATCTTGCCCTCCAGCCTCATATCGATCGGGTAAGCGTACCCACCAATCCCGGATCGCGTGCCCCTCCCATCCTGGGAAGAATCTTCTCTGCTATCTTTATTCTTCCTATGCCATTGAACATCAAGGACCCTCAGACCGACAGCCTCGTGCGCGAGCTCGCGCACTCCACAGGCGAGACGATTACCCAGGCGGTGGAGGTGGCGGTGACCGAACGCCTGGATCGGCTGCGCGCGGGTCACCCCTCCCGACATCTGGCCGATGAGCTCGACCGGATCGCTCTGCGCTGTGCTGCCCTGCCGCTGCTGGACACGCGCACCGACGATGAGATCCTTGGCTACGACGAGCACGGCCTGCCAGGCTGATGGTGCTCGACAGCTCGGCGGTCATCGCCATCCTCTTCGACGAGCCCGAGCGCGGCGCGTTCACGCAGGCGATCGAGCGCGATCCACGTAGGCTGATCTCGGCCGGCAACCTGCTGGAGTGCGCACTCCTCACGGAGGCTCGACGGGGAGAGGTAGCCGGCCGAGAGCTCGATCTCCTGCTGCATCGCGCGGAGGTACAAACCATCGCGGTGGACGCCGACCACGTGGAGCTGGCACGATCGGCATGGCGGCGCTTCGGCAAGGGCCGCCACCCGGCCGCGCTCAACTTCGGCGACTGCTTCGCCTACGCCCTGTCGGCGAGCGCCGGAGAGGCCCTGCTCTTCAAGGGAGAAGACTTCGCGCGCACCGACGTCGCGGTGGTTTCGCTCGAGCCGGCCGGCAAGCCGACACCTCGCGAGCCCTCCTGAGCCACGATGCGAACCGCCGCGATCCTGCCCGTCAAGCGCTTTTCGGAGGCCAAGCGCCGACTCGGGCAGAGCGTGGCCGACCCGTTGCGGCGTGATCTCGCGCGGGCAATGGTTGGGGACGTGCTGAGCGCGCTACGCGACTGCGCCGCGCTCGAGCGCACGATTGTGGTGACGTGCGAGGAGTCGGTCGCCGCCGCGGCGCGCTACCTCGGGGCGATCGTCGTGCCAGATACCGACGAGGTGGGTCAGAGCGCCGCCGTGGCAGCGGGGATCGAGCGCGCCGTGGCGGAGGGCTTCGCCCGGGCGCTGTGCATCCCCGGCGACTGCCCGGCGCTCGACCCGGGCGAGCTCGCCGCGCTGCTGGAGGCCCCACCAGCCGGGCCGGCCGAGGTCGTGATCGTCCCCGACCGCCACGGCACCGGCACCAACGGGTTGCTGCTCACCCCGCCGGGAACGATCCCCCCGAGCTTTGGGCCGGACAGCTGCGAGCGCCACATCGGGCTCGCACGGGAGGCCGGGGTGGCCTACCGGGTCGAGCGGGTGCCCTCGCTACTGCTCGACATCGACACCGGCGCGGACCTCGCCGCGTTGCGCGAGCGGCTGGCCAGCGAGCCACAGGCCGGCGCACGACGAACCCGTAAGGTTCTCGCATGTCCCACCAAGTAGAGGTCGTCGTCCTCGCCGGCGGCACCGGCGGCGCGAAGCTCGCGCGTGGGATGCAAGACGTGGTGGGGGCCGAGCGGCTGGCGGTGGTGGCCAACCCCGGCGACGACATCGAGATCTACGGTACCTATGTCTCGCCGGATCCCGACCTGATCTCCTTCTGGCTGGCGGATCTGATCGACGCGCGCGGGTGGGGCCTGGAGGGCGACACGTTCAACGTGATGGACGGCCTGCGCGCGCTCGGGCGGGACGTGTGGTTCAACCTCGGCGACCGCGACCTCGCATGGTGCGCCGAGCGCGCGCGGCTGCTCGCCGAGGGCCTCTCCCCCACCGCGGCGCTGGGGCGGCTGAACGCGGCGATCGGCGTGCATGCGCAGGTGCTGCCCGCCAGCGACGACCCGGTGCGCACGTGGGTGCGCTCGACACAGGGCTGGTGCTCCTTCCAGGACTTCATGATCCGCATGGGAGCCACGGGCCTGGTGGAGGGCCTCGAGTTCCGGGGCGCCGAGGAGGCCGCGCCGAGTCCCGCGGCGCTGGAGGCGATCGCCCGGGCACGCGCAATCGTGATTGGCCCCTCCAACCCACTTGCCTCGATCGGCCCGATCCTCGCGATCCCCGGTGTCCGCGAGGCGCTCGCCGAAACCGACGCGCCCGTGGTCGCCGTCAGCCCGATCGTCGGCGGGGCGGTGCTGAAGGGCCCCACGGCCTCGTTCATGGCGTTCGCCGCTTTGGAGTGCAGCGCACGGGGTGTGGCCGACTTCTACGGCGAACTGCTGGACGGGCTCGTCGCCGACGAGCCGGTGGAGGGCCTCGCGAGGCTTGATATCGACACCCGCATGGACGACCCCGCCGCCCGCGCGCGCGTGGCCGAGCAGACGCTTGCGTTCGCCGATACGCTCGCGGGGTGAACGTCGGGGCAGACGCTCGCCTTCGCGGACACGCTCGCGGGTGAGCATCGGGTAGACGTCCGGTTGCCCGACCCCGCCCGCGGGTGAGTATCGTGGCGGCGTGCCCGCTCCCGCCCCCGTCTGCATCATCGGCGCCTCCGGCGCGCTCGGCTACGGGCTGGCGCTCCGTCTCGGCCGCGCCGGCGTGCCGATCGCGATCGGCTCGCGCAGCGCCGAGCGCGCCGCCGAGACCGTGGAGCGAGCGCGGGCCGCGGTCCCCGACGGCTCCTTCAGCGGCTATGAGAACGCCGACGCGGTGTCCCGCGCGGAGACGGTGATCCTGAGCGTGCCGTTCCGCAACCAGTCGGAGATGCTCACCAACCTGAAGGGCGCATTGCGCCCCGGCCAGCTACTGATCGACGCCACCGTGCCGCTCGCCGCCGCCCACAGCGGCAAGGCCACGCGCATGCTCGGCGTGTGGCAGGGCTCCGCCGCTCAGCAGGCCCGGGAGATGGCGCCCGATGGCGTGCGCGTCGTCTCCGCTCTGCACACCGTCTCCGCGGCCTCGCTGGCCGACCTCGACCACGAGCTCACCGAGGACGTCCTGCTCTGCGGCGACGCCCGCGCGGACAAGCGCGAGGCCGCCGCGCTGATCGAGCGGATCGCGGGGCTGCGCTGCGTGGACTGCGGGCGCCTGGAGATGGCCCGCATCACCGAGTCGCTCACAGCGCTGCTGATCGCCGTCAACGTGCGCTACAAGGCGCACGCGGGGATCCACCTCACGGGGCTGCCGGAGCGGCTCTGGGAGTAACAGCACAACCACCCCGGCCCCGCCGCTCTCCGAGGGACCGAGCGAGCGTACCGTCCCAAGCGCGGCTTACGTTGTCGTCATGTACTTGACACCCGATACCGCACCGCCTGCGACGAGGCCACCGACGCCTGTGCCCGACCCGCAATATATACCTCCACCCGGTGGTATATACTGCCTGGGGATGACCAAGCACTTGGTGGACATAGACGAGCAGGCTCTGCGCAATGCACGGATCCAGCTGGGCGCCGACACGATCAAGGAGACGGTCAACCGCGCGCTGCGGCTGGCCGGCGGCGATCGTGAGGACGCGGTAAAGAGGCGTCTCGACGCGCTCGCCCACGCCGATCTGCTGCCTCGCGAGCAGGCATGGCGCTGACGCATCTGCTGGACACCAGCGTCCTCACCAGGCTACGCGAGCCGGCGGTTCGCGAGGCGATCGAGCCCCGCGCGCACAGGGGCGAGCTCGCTCGCGCGGGGATCAGCGATCTCGAGATCGGCTTCTCGGCCCGCAACGCCGCGGAGTGGGATCGTCTGACCGATGCCGTCGAAGCCTTCGAGCTCCTCGAGACCGCTGCCGAGCACGTTCGTCGCGCAAGGCAGACGCAGCGGCTGCTCGCGTCCAAACACCAGCGCGGGCGCAAGCTGCCCGACCTGCTCGTCGCCGCCGCGGCCGAGGCTCGCGGCCTGACGGTCCTGCACTACGACGCCGACTTCGACCTGATCGCGGCGGCGACCGGACAGCCGTGCGAGTGGATCCTCCCAGCCGGCTCGGTGGATTGAGCCTCAGCCCGCGGCGACGGCCTTGCTGTCGTACCACTCGTGCAGCGCGCCGATCGCGCCGCCGATCACCCGGTCGAAGAAGGTCTCGCGATCGTTCTCGTGCGGGAGCGGCTCGGCGGGGACGTCGACTTCGAGGAACTCGCACAGCGGCTCCCACCCTTCGCCCACGTGCCACACCAGCAGCCGCTCCGGCGGCACCGTGCGCTTGACCTGCTCGTTGTGGCGCTCAAACTGCTCGATCAGCTGCGCCGGCTCGGCCCAGCCATCGGCGAACGTGCCTTCGGGGCCCCAGAAGATGCGCTCGACGAGGTCGAGGTAGCGCCGCCAGCGGGGGTCTATCTCTCCCCGGGCGCTGGCGAGCAGGCGCATCAGCTCCTCGCCGTAGCTGAGGCCGACGATCGTTTCGCGAAAGCTGGGCTCCCATGACTCGGGCTTGCGCGTGCTGAGCAGCACCTTCGCGTCCGGGTAGACCTCGATCAACTCCTTGTAGAAGTAGCCGCCTGGCCAATCCGTGGTTGCCTCGAAGCCGCCGAACACCTCCTCCCACGGGCCCTCGCCGTCCATCGCGCGGTTCCACAGCTCGACCTGGTCGAGGTCGGCAAGCACGTTGACCCAGTGGTAGCACGGGGCGAATCCGAGCTGCTCGAGCGCCAGTTTCTGCGTGAGGGTGCCCGTCCGGGGCAGACCCGCTCCGATCAGCTTCATATACTCATCCGCTCCTTCTTTGGTGGTCCCGTCGGTCGTATTCGGTGACGCTGCATCGCGGCGTGCACAGCGCAACTGCCGCGTGGCACGCCGGTTCTCACGATATTCTGTTTGTCGTGTTGTGATTCCCAACGCGGCGTAACACAACACTAACGTCCACAAAAAAACCACGGCAGGCACTTGAGCGCCATCGACACCAGCACCCTACGCCCAGCGGCGGTCGCACGCCCGGCGGACGAACCTGCCACGGCGAGCAGGGCAGGCGATCTGCGGCCCCAGACCGGCCCGCGGATCGCCGGGCTGGCGGTCTCCGATGGCGAGCACGTCCTCTCCCAGGACCAGGTCCTCGACCGGTTGGGCCTGCGCGGCGACGAGTTCGCCGAAGGCATCTTCTCCCGCTGCGGCGTCAAGCGGCGCCACCTCGAGCTGGACGACGACTTCCTGGGGCGCGACCTGCAGGGACGTGCGGCGACGGTCGAGCAGCGGCTGCTGCGCCACTCGCTCCGCGCCGTGGACGCGCTGGGAATCGAGCCCACGAAGATCGGCACCGTCCTCAGCTCGAGCCTCTACTCGCTCGGTCTGCCGACGATCGCCCACCGACTGGTGGACCACTACGAGATGGAGCCCACCACCGACAAGTACCACATCACCGGCGTGGCCTGCGCGAGCGCGGTGCCGCTGATGCGGATGGCCGCCGGGATGCTGGGGCAGCACCCCGGACGCGACTGCCTGGTGGTGGGGGCCGAGAGCATGAGCAGCATCCTCACGCGTGCCACCCCCGACGATCCGCGCGCCAAGACGGTCGGCTCCTCGATCTTCGGCGACGGCTGCGCCGCGGCGCTGCTCTCCGCGGACCCCAACGCGAGCGGGCCACAGATCCTCGCCACCCAGGTCCACCAGATCGGCGGCACCCTCGACGCCGTGAGCCTCGCGTTATCCGAGCGGGACACCTACCTGCACCTCGTGCGCGAGCTGCCCGACCTCGCCGGCGCGGGGCTGCCGGGGGTGGCGGAGAAATTCCTGCGGCGCAACGGCGTCAAGCACGAGGAGATCGACCACTGGATGGTGCATCCGGGCGGACGGCGGATCATCGAGAACATCCAGAGCGCACTGGAGCTCTCCGACGAGCAGACCGCGACCAGCTGGGATGCGCTCGCCAACCACGGCAACGTGGGCACACCTTCGATTTTCTACGTGCTCAAGGACACCATCGAGCGCTACCGGCCCCAACCGGGCGAGCGTGGCCTGGCGGTGACGATCGGCCCCGGCGTGACCGTCGGGCTGATGCTGCTGCAGTGGTGAGGGCTCACATCTGGAGCCGGCCCTGAGGCTCCCAGCCTTGGAGGCGCCGTTGTGGCCCACCTTGTCGCCCACAGCCTGAGCAACATCCCCGAGGTACGGGCCCGGGACGACCTGGCGGCGTTGATCGTGCAGGCGCTCGACGCCGGAGGGTCCCTGCGCGATGGCGAGATCGTGGCGATCGCGCACAAGGTCGTTTCGAAGGCCGAGGGCGCGGTGGTGGCGCTCGCCGGGGTCATACCGTCCCCGCGGGCGCTGGCGCTGGCGGCCGAGGCCGACGCGGCGGCCGGTGGGCAGGCCGGGGATCGGCAGGGCAAGGACGCCCGGGCGGTGCAGGTCGTGCTCGACCAGTCCCGCGAGGTGCTGCGCGCCACGCGTGGAGTGCTGGTTTGCCGCACCCACCACGGCTTCGTCTGCGCCAACGCCGGCGTGGACGCCTCCAATGCCCCCGACTCGGAAACCGTGATCGTGCTGCCCTCCGACCCGGACGCCTCGGCGCGACGGCTGCGCGCACGGCTGCAGGAACTGACCGGCGCCCGCCCGGCCGTGCTGATCACCGACAGCTTCGGCCGCGCCTGGCGTCACGGGCAGTGCGACGTGGCGATCGGCTGCGCCGGCCTGACGCCGCTCGAGGACTGGCGCGGGCGCACCGACAGCACCGGGCGCGAGCTGCGCGCCACCTGGCTGGCGGTGGCCGACGCGATCGCCGCCACCGCCGACCTCGCGCGGGCCAAGGACTCCCGCGAGCCCGTCGTGATCCTCGGCGGCCTGGAGCGCTTCGTGACCGCCCAGGACGGCCCCGGGGCCGGCGCGCTGTTGCGCCCCGTAGACGAGGATCTATTTCGCTGACACCATCGCTTACGCCATCTCGCTCTCGACCAGCTGCGACCAGAAGCGGACGAACTCGCGCTCGTGGCCGATGCCGCATTCGAGCGTGAGCCGCCACCCGCGCGGCGCGTCGGCGAGCTTGGCAAGCAACGCCTCGCAACTTCGCAGCCGCTGTTCGTGCACCTCGACCTGGGCAGCGGCGAGCTTGGCCGGATCCGCGCCCACGAACAGCTTGAGCGTGGCTACGTCGCGCAGTTCATAGATGTCGCGGGCCGGCTCCGATCGCCAGCGCTCCAGCACCTCGCGCCCGCTGTCGGTGAGGCGATAGATCCGCCGCCGCCGTCCGGTCTGCTCCCGTTTCTCTGAGAGCAAGCCCTCCTTGGCGAGCCGCCCGCACTCGCTGTAGAGCTGTGTGTGGGGCACGCTCCAGAAGTTGGCCGTGCTCATCTGCGCGAGCTGCTTGAGGTCATAGGGGGTGGCCGGCTCGGCCTTCTCGAGCAGGCCCAACACGATGTAGGAGGTCTCGGTGAGACGGATGCTTGACATGCGTCGCAGACTATATTACGGTACGTATCGTTCGGTTCGGACCATACAGGAGGAACCATGTCCGCAGAGACTCTCGCCCCCGCCCCCTCGACCGCCCCCGCAGACCGCTCCAGCGCCGCGGCGCTCGGGTTCTCCACCCAGGATCGGGAGGTGGTCGTTGATGAGCTCCCGCTGAGCGGCGAGCTGCCCTCCTGGCTTCGGGGCTCGCTGCTGCGAACCGGCCCCGCGAAGTTCGAGATTGGTGGCACCGCCGCCGGAGATGGCGCTCAGCAGATGCGGCACTGGTTCGACGGACTCGCGATGCTGCACCGCTTCACAATCGACGCCGGGCGCGTCTCTTATGGCAGCCGCTTCCTCGAAAGCCGCTCCTACAAGGCGGCGCGCGCGCAGGGGAAGATGGTTTACGGCGAGTTCGCGACCGACCCCTGCCGCTCCCTCTTCAAGCGCGTTCACACCCTGTTCTCCCAGAGGTCGCTTGACGACCTCCTCCCCGACAACGCCAACATCAACGTGACGAGGTTGGGAGAGCGCTTCATCGCGCTGACCGAGACCCCGCTGCCGGTCCAGTTCGACGCGCGCACTCTGAAAGCGGCCGACGTGCGCCCCTACCGTGTCCCGGGACAGCTCACGACCGCCCACCCGCACCTGGATCGCGCGAGCGGCTCGATGCTCAACTACGCCGCCAACCTCGGCGCTCGCAGCAGCTACAGGTTCTTCCTCGTCGGGCCGCACGACACCAAGGCCCGCGCAATCGCTTCGCTGCCCGTGAAGCACCCCTCCTACATGCACTCCTTCGGGCTGACCGAGCGCTGGATCGTGCTCGCCGAGTTCCCGCTCGTGGTCAACCCGCTGGCGCTGGCGCTGGCGGGTCGCCCCTACATCGAGAACTACCGCTGGAAGCCCGAGCTGGGCACGCGCTTTACGCTGATCGACCGCGCCAACGGCAGTACGGTCGCGGGCTTCGAAACCGATGCCTGCTTCGCCTTCCACCACGTCAACGCCTACGAGGAGGAGGGCGAGGTCGTGCTCGACATGTGCGTTTTCCCCGATGCCGGCGTCATCGAGGACCTCTACCTCGACCGCCTGCGCGCCGGCAAGCCGATAGCGCAGGCCGCGCTGACCCGTTTTCGCCTGTGTCTCACCGATCGCTCCGTGAGCCGGCGGCGCCTGGCGGAGGGCGACCTCGAGCTCCCACGCATCAACTACGGGCGCTGCAACGAGCGCCCCTACCGCTACGTTTGGGGCAACGGCACCGGCCGCGGCGGGTGGCTGGAACAGATCGCCAAGGTGGACACCACAGACGGCTCGCGGCTTTCCTGGGCGCAGCCCGACTGCTACCCGGGAGAGCCCGTGTTCGTGGCGCGCCCAGATGCCGAGAACGAGGACGATGGCGTCCTGCTTTCGGTCGTGCTCGACGCCCGCGCCGGCACCTCATTCCTGCTCCTGCTGGACGCCGCCGACCTGAGCGAGCTGGCACGGGCACAGGCCCCCCACCACATTCCCTTCGGCTTCCACGGCCAGTTCACACAGGATCGGACAGAGTTATGAGCAGCGAGCAGGCGAAGGTCGAGCTGATCGAGCGCGTCGAGCGCAAGCGCAACCTGTTCACGAAATCCACCGGCGGCGGTCGCATGCTCAGCGCGTTGATGTTCCCGCTCTCGGTGCGACCGCCCCGCAGCTTCGGCGTGCTCACCACCAAAGGTCGCAAGACCGGCAAATGGCGGCGCAAATGCGTTCACCCGGTGCGCGATGGCGACAAGGTCTACATCCTCATGCTGCGCGTCAGCGCCGCCGCGATCACCGAAAACCACACCGCCGGATGGTTGCTGAACATCCGCTCCGAACCGCGGGTGCACCTGCGCATGCACGGCGGCAGCTTCGCGGGGCGCGCGCGTGAGCTGGACGACCCCGCGGAGATCGAGCGGGCGAGGGCTGTCTACTGCGAGACCGTCACCCCCTTCGACTACGTGGAGTGCACGTTCCACCGTGGCGGCCTGCCCACCCGCGCGAAGATCGAAGAGCTGCACCGCAGCTGGTTTGCCACCGGAGTGCCGCTGGTCGTGGAGCTGCAGGAGCGCGGTGCCCGCTACGCCGCCACCGGCAGCTCGTAGCGCCTGCGGATCCCGTACAGCGTGGTGCGCTCAGCCGCGGGCCGCCCAGCGGCGTGCGCGGCGGCGATCAGTTGCCCGGGCTCCAGGCGCGTGCCGTGGTAGGAGCCGGCCAGCCGGGAGATCGACTCCTCCATCAGGGTCCCCCCCAGGTCGTTGACGCCCCAGCGCAGCGACTCGGTCGCGGCATCCAGACCCATCTTCACCCACGAGGCCTGCACGCTGCGCACGCTGCGTCCGAGCGCCAAGCGGAAGACGGCGGTGTGCTTGAGGTTCTCCTCGCGCGAGATCTCCTCGACGCCGTGCGTGCGGCCGAGCAACGTCTGGAAGGGGATGAACGAGAGCGGCACAAACTCGGTGATGCCGCCCGTGCGCTCCTGCAGCTCGCGCACCACCCGCATGTGCTCGGCCAGCTCCCACGGCTCCTCGATGTGCCCGAACATCACCGTCGCCGTGGAGCGCAGCCCCGCGGCGTGCGAGGCTTCGATGATCTGCACCCACCGCGCCACGGGCAGCTTGTTGGGGCTGATTCGTTCGCGCACCCCGTCGTGCAGCACCTCCGCGGCGGTGCCCGGCGTCGAGCCGAGACCGGCGTCGCGCAGGCGCAAAAACACCTCGGCCGGCGGCAAGCCGGAGATGTCGCACATGTGCGCGATCTCCATCGGAGAGTAGGCGTGCAGGTGGATGTCGCATCCCTCCGCGGCCGCGGTGCGCTTGGCGAAGCGCAGCCACCCCAGGTAATCGTCGAGGCTCCAATCGGGGTGGATGCCCGACTGGATGCACAGCTCCGTGGCGCCGAACTCCACCGCCTCGCGCACCCGGCGCGCGAACTCCGCTTCGTCGTGCTGGTAGGCGTCGGGAGAGCGCTTGCCCTGGCCGAAGCCGCAGAAGGCGCACCCCACCGTGCAGATATTCGACACGTTGATGTTGCGGTTGACGACGAACGTCACGGTCTCCCCCGCGAGCTCCGAGCGCAGCTGGTCCGCGGCCTCGCGCAGCTCCTCGATTGCTCCCGGCCTGGTCTCCGCGAACATCGCCGTCAGCTCCTCCGGAGCGAGAGCTTGCCCGTCACGGGCGCGTTCGATCGCCCCGGCCACCAGATGGGGGCGGATCGGCGGGACGCCGCTTGCGGCCGGGTCGGTGCGGGTGGGGGGGCCTCCTGATCCCCGCCGCGGGATGAAGCTCCAGTACTTGACCTTGATCGTGTCCATCACACCCCGCGAGATCCATTCGGGGTCGATGTAGCGCGAGTACACGCACAGCCGCTCAGTGAGCGCGATGCCGTCCTTTTGCAGCTCCTTGCGCACCTTGTGGGGCGAGGGGAAGGGGTGCTCGGGAGAGATGTGATCGCCGTTGGCCGACAGCCCGCCGAGGTCGGTGGCGCCGGCGGCCACCAGCTCCGGCCACCAGTCGGCGAGGTTGGGGGGAACCTGAATGCCCACATCCGGCATCAGCCGCCGCGCCTCCACGATCAGCCGCTTCATGTCCTCGATGCTCACCGGACAGGCCCACTCGGGCAGCGGCAGATGGGGCCGGTCATCGGCAACGCCCGTGCGCCAATACTCGCGCGCCGCCGCATCGGCGATCCGCGCCGGCTCCTGACCGTAGTAGCGCTGGTGGGGGACGAAGTTCTGGAGGATCACCTCCTGGATGTGCCCGTACTCGGCGTGCACGGCCGCGAGCGCTTCGAGCGAAGCGACGCGCTCCTGCTCACTCTCGCCGATCCCGACGAGGATGCCGCTGGTAAACGGGATTCGCAGCTGGCCCGCCGCGCGGATCGTCTCCAGGCGCCGGGCCGGGTGCTTGGTGGGCGAGCCGGCGTGCACGGTGTCCATCAGCCGCTCGGAGACCGACTCCAGCATCAGCCCCTGCGAGGCCGTCACCTCGCGCAGCCGCGCCAGGTCCCCGTGGGCGAGGACGCCCAGGTTGGTGTGGGGAAGGATGCCCCGCTCCAGCGCTCGCTCGCACGCCCACACCACATAGGCGGTGAAGTCGGCGTGCCCATACTCCCCAAGCCGCCGTGCCACCTCGGGGTTGATCTCGGGCCGCTCGCCGGTGAGCACCAGCAGCTCCTTGACTCCCCGCCGCGCGGCGCCGTCGATGATCGCCAGCACCTCATCGGGCGCGTACAGGTGCGCCGTGTGCGTCGCGAACGCGCAGTACTTGCAGTAGCACCGGCACGTGCGCGAGAGCGACAGCGTCAGGTTGCGCGAGTAGGTGACCCTCCGCCGCATGAGCCTAAGTCTATGACGGTTCTCGTCGGCGCATGCGCCGACGAGCCGAGCGATGCATGCATCGCTCGGTGAACCCGCACATGTGCGGGTTCAAGCCAGGCCGCATGCGGCCTGGCCCGGACGGCACATGTGCCGTCCGGGACGGCCCGTAGATTGATGGCCATGTCCGAAGAGACCCTGCGTCGCGCTGTAGCCGAGATGGTCGGTGCCTTCACGCTCACTTTCATCGGCGCCGGCGCGGCGGCCGCTTCTGGGGTCATCGCCGATCCGACCCTGATCGGCGTGGCGATCGCCAACGGTCTGGCGATCGGCGTGATGGTGTGCGCGCTCGGGCACATCTCCGGTGGGCACTTCAACCCGGCGATCACATTCGGCTTCCTGATCACCCGCAAGATCAAGCCCGCGCTGGCCGGTGTCTACTGGGTGGCGCAGTTCGGCGGTGCGGCGGTGGCGGCACTGCTCGTCAAGGAGTTGCTGCCGCGGGCGACCACCGAAGCGGTGAAGCTCGGGGTGCCCGCGCTTGGTCACGGGGTCGACGCGAGCTCTGGCTTTCTGCTGGAGGCGATCCTCACCTTCTTCCTCGCGTTCGTCGTGTTCGGCGCGGCGGTGGACACGCGCGGCCCGTTCAACGCGGTGGCCGGGCTGGCGATTGGATTGACGATCGCGATCGACGTGCTCTTCGGAGGACCGTTCACCGGCGCCGCGATGAACCCCTCGCGCGCGTTTGGGCCGCAGCTGGTGGGCAACCACTGGTCGAACGGCTGGGTGTGGTACGTCGGGCCAGTGCTCGGCGCGGCGGTGGCGGCGCTGCTCTACCAGTTCCTGTATCTGCGCAAGGCCGAACCCAAGCCCGAGCCATCCAGTTCATAAAGTCGAGGCTCCTCGTCGTCCCTAGCAAGGATCAGAGCCCACCCGCCCCGCGTGGCGTGCTGGCCGAAACGGGGATGCGAGCCGCAGGCGAGTGTATCCCGGCTTCGGTACGCGAGCGACCGAGGACGCCGCTAGGGGCGACGAGGCTATCCTGGGCGCGTGGCCCAGCCACCCCGCATCTACCTCGCCCGCCACGGCCAGACCGCCTATAACGCCGAGGGCCGCTTCCAAGGCCAGGGCGCGGTGCCGCTCGACGAGACCGGCCGCGACCAGGCGCGGGCACTGGCGGAGCAGGCCGCCACGTACGAGTTTGCGGTGCTGTGGTGCAGCCCGCTGCTGCGCGCCCGCGAAACCGCCGACACCGTCGCCCGACGTATCGGCCTCGACCCACGCGAGGATCCCCGCCTGATGGAGACCGACTCCGGCGAGTGGACCAACCGCTCATTCGCCGAGGTGCAGGCCGAGGACCCCGATGGGTTTGCGCGGTTCGCCAGCGGCGACCCCACCTTCGCGTTCCCCGGCGGCGAGTCGTTCGCCAAGCAGGGCGTGCGCGTGGCGGGGGCGTTCCACGACATTAAGCGGGCCGAGGCGCCCGCGCTGGTGGTATGCCACGGCGGGGTGATCAGGATCGCGCTGTTCCAGCGCACCAAAGACCCGGAGTCACTCGGCGATCGCGTTCCCAACGCAACGATCGTCCCGCTCGACCCACGCGGATCGCGGCGTTTGCACCGTGGCGGCGAGGTCGGGGCGGCGAGCTGAGCCACCGCGCGGCCCGGCGCCACCGCGATGGCTTGGTGGTAGCCGACCGACGGGCGTGGCTACTGCGCGCGCAGACGGCGAAACTCTTCGCGTGCCGACTGCGGGCGGCCCCACATCTGCGTGACCTCCGCGCGCCCCTCCCTGACCTCGCGCACCGCCAACTCGCCCTCAATGCCGGCGTCGTCGAGCAGCCCCAGCGCGCAGTGCACCGCGGGCGCCGCCGCCGCGTGACCGAAGCGATGGCCGACCAGCAGGCGCCAGTGCCAGTCGTGTTTGGAGTAGGGGCTGGCGTTGCACGTCACCAGGTACACCGCCGCTTCGACGTAGCGCGACTCATCCGCGAGCCGCAGATCGAGCTCCAGGTCGGTCCAGTCGTCGGGCAGCGAATCAACGATCCGCTGGAAGGTGTCGGCGAGAGCCATCGCCGAGAAAGCCTAGCGGGCAGGGCGGCCGGGGCCTACGTGAGCTCCGGCACGGCCCAATGCCCTCTCGGGCTCCTATCCTCGATCCCATGACCGCCACCGACACCCAGCACATACGGGCCGAGTACGAGGCGCTAGCCAAAGGCTGCGGGCTGGTGGACCGCTCCGAGCGCGGCAAGCTCGCGCTGACTGGCTCGGGCGCCGTGGAGTTCCTCAACGGACAGGTAACCAACGAGCTGGCCGATCTGCGCCCCGGTGGGGGGTGCTACGCCGCCTTCCTAACCAACAAGGGCAAGATGCTCGGCGACCTACGGATCCTTGCGGTCGGGGGAGCGGGGACGGAGGGACTCGATTCAGACGGGCCACCCACCGAACTGTTGCTCGACACCGAGCGAGTGGCATTGCAGGCGCTGTTCGACATGATCCGCCGCTACAAGATCGGCTACGAGGTGGAGCTGCACAAGCGCACGCTGGAGAGCGGGCTGCTCTCGCTGATCGGCCCCGACGCGCGGGCGTGCGTCGAGCGTCTGGTAGGAGCCGAAAAAAATACATTCGACACCGAGGTCGAGCACGCCCACACACTCGCGGAGATCGCCGGCGCGGCCATACGCCCGATCGCGACCGCCGAGGGCATCGACGTGCTGTGCGAGGCCACGGATCTCGAGAGGGTGCAAGCGGCCCTCATCGATGCCGGCGCCACCCCCGTCGGCGAGGCGGCGGCGGAGATCGTGCGTGTCGAGCGCGGCCGACCCCGTTATGGGGTGGATATGGATGAGGGAACGATCCCCCAGGAGGCCGGCCTCAACGAGCGCGCGGTGAGCTTCACGAAGGGCTGCTACGTGGGCCAGGAGACCGTGGCGCGGCTTTACTACCGGGGCAAGCCCAACCGCCACCTGCGCGGGCTGCGATTTTTGGGGGCCTCCGATTCCGCGCCGGCGGCGGTATCCGGTGAGGAGGTGAGGCTGGGGGACCGCCCCGTGGGGCATCTGAGCAGCGTGGTCGAATCCCCACGGCTGGGAACGATCGCCCTGGCGCTGGTGCGCCGCGAGGCCTCCCCGGGCGACACGCTCGCCGTCGGCGAGCATGCGGCCACGGCCGAGCTGGTGGAGCTGCCCTTCGCGCCCTGAAGCCGCGGCGCCCTCAGGAGGCGCTCGACTGCCCGTCGCCCGGCCGGCGCTCGTGCAGGTGCTTGCGAATCGCCGCCTTCAGCACCTTCAGCGCGTCGGGACGCGGCGGGGTGTCGAAGGTGTTGGTGACGTTGGGTCCCCGCAGGTTGACTTTCGTGCGCTCCAGCTTCCTGCGCGGATCCTCAAAGGGATTGCGTTCAGTCATCGCCATTGTCTTCGGTCGGAACTCCCGATTCCTGAGTGTAGGCCTGCCACTGCTCATTCAGAAGGTCCACCAGCTGGCTGGCGAGCAGCGGCGAGAAGGAGACGCGCGAGACGACGATCCCCTGCTGCCCCTGGGGCCCGATGCGCAGGAAGTCGAGCGTGAACTCGTGCGGCGTGCGCGCGATCGAGGCCGCGTTGGCCCATTTGCCCGCGAACTCCTCCGGGGGCATGATGATGTTGGGGCCCTGCTGGGACTCCTCGGGGGGATTCTGCTCATCCACGCCTGTGCAGCGTAGCGCCCTGCGGCAGGCCATGGAGGGCCTGCCCCCAGCCACCCCCGCGCCCCCCAACCACGCGCGCGGACGCTCCCCAATGACCCGCTCACGTCTCCCCGCGGCGCCCGGTTGTAGGATTGGCTTCCGTTCTGTTCCCGACATGCGAGGTCGCAGATCCCGTGGCAATCGACTTGAAGCAAATCTCCGAGGTGGACACTGAGCCGGGCGAGCTGCCCAAGACGATGGCCGCGTGGGTGATCCGCGAGGAGCGCCAGGGCGAACCGAAGGACGCCTTCCAGCTCGAGGAGATCGAGGTCCCCGAGCCGGGCGCATTCGAGGTGATCGTGCGCGTGATGGCGGCGGGCGTCAACTACAACAACGTGTGGGCAGCGCTGGGCAAGCCGGTGGGGGTGTGGCGCTACGGCGACCACCCCGAGTTCGGCCACCACATCGGCGGCTCGGACGCCTCTGGCATCGTCTGGAAGGTCGGCCCCGGCGTCACCCGCTGGAAGCCCGGCGACGAGGTGGTGGTGCACTGCAACCAGGCCTCCTACGAGGACCCCGAGGTGCACGGCCTCGACCCGATGGCCGCCCCCTCGCAGAAGATCTGGGGCTATGAGACCACGTGGGGCTCGTTTGCGCAGTTCACCAAAGTGCAGGCCCAGCAGCTGCTGCCCAAGCCGGCGTCGCTGAACTGGGAGGAGGCCGCCTCCTACGGCCTCGTGTACTTCACCGCCTACCGCATGTTGATCACCCGCTGCAACCTGCAGGCCGGCCAGAAGGTGCTGATCTGGGGGGCGGCAGGCGGGCTCGGCGTGTTCGCCACCCAGCTGTGCGCCGCCGCCGGCGCGCACTGCGTCGGCGTGGTGTCCTCCGCGGAGAAGGGCGCTTTGGTGAAGCGTCTCGGCGCCGCCGACTACATCGACCGCGCGGAGTTCGCGGGGATGATGCGCAAAGGCGGGGAGTCCCCCGAGGAGGAGAAGGCCCGCTTCGGCGTCTCCCGCGAATTCTCCAAGCGCGTGAAGGGGATCCTCGGCGACGCGCCCGACATCGTCTTCGAGCACGTGGGTCAGGCGACGTTTCCGACCTCGGTGTTCACCGTCAAGACGTTCGGCAAGGTCGTCATCTGCGCCGGCACCACCGGCTTCAACCTCGACTTCGACGTGCGCTACCTGTGGATGAAGCAGAAGGAGATCATCGGCAGCCACTTCGCCAACGCGTACGAGTGCACGAAGGCCAACGAGCTGATCGACTCCGGGCAGATCCGCCCCGTGCTGTGGCGCACGCTCGGCTTCGATGGCGTCGCCGAAGCGCACCAGCTGATGCTCGAAAACAAGCACCTCGGCAAGATCTCGATCCTCGTCGGCGCCGACTCCGAGGGCCAGGGCAGGACGGCCGATGGCCCGGGAGCAATCCACGCGGAGGTGGGAGGCTGATGGCCGGCGGGCGACCCGCCATGGGGCCGAGCAAAGCCACTGGCACCGGGGAGGTGGATGGCTGATGGCCGGCAAGGGCAATGGCACCGTAATCGTCCCGTGGTACGCCACGGGCTTCCGCGCCGAGGGCTTTGGCGCCGCGCTGGAGCAGGCCGCGGCGCTGGCGCTGCGCTACGGCGCGGAGTCCTACGCGGTGTACCGCTCGCGCGATGACCGCTACCGCTACCAGCAGCTGGCCCTCTTCGAGCGCCACGCCGACTGGGAGCGCTACTGGGAAGGCCCCGAGATGATCGACTTCCGCGCGCGCCACTCCTCCTGGTACCAGGTGCCGGTGCTGTACGGCTGGTGGGACCTCACCGCCGCGGGGTCGGTATCGGAAGAGACGGAGTGGGCCACCCCACCGCCTGAGCCCCCGGAGCCTGAGGGCAACGGCCACGCGGGCAACGGCGTCCACGTACGCCACGTATAGGTCAGGCGCATGTTGCATCGCGCCTGTGACGGCCCGCCCAGAACTTCACGGGCTGATCAGCGCAAGCCCGGGCAATAGGTCTCTGTAGCGAGTCGCGTCGCGAGTCAGCAACGCCCGTCCGCTCACGGCGGCGTGCGCCCCGATGTAGAAGTCCGGAAGCGGCGAGCGCCTCACCCCGCCGCGCCGTCGATACTCGCGAAAGCACTTCCCCGCCAAGAAGGCGGCCTGCCATGGCAAAGCCTCGCGCCGCAGTTGCGCCGGCAGAGCGTCCTCCAGATCCTCGACTCGCTCGAAGCCAACGGAGACCTCGGCGTAGATGATCGGGTTGACGATTACCGCGCCCGTATCGAACGCCTCGGCCAATGCAGCGCTCGACCAATCCATCCACGTCGGGTCGCAGGTGAAGAGGTCGAGCAGGACGTTGGCGTCGACGAGCGTGCCGCCAGGCGCGGACTCAGTCCTCGCCACGAGTGAGCGCCATGATCTCGTCGGTGCTCATCGCCACCGTTCCGCGTCCAACCATCCGCTCAACCAGCTCTCTCCCCCCGCTGGTGCGGCCGCGCACCAGCCGCGCGCCGTGATCGTCGATCTGGAAGTCGACCTCGCTGCCCGGCTCGATGCCAAGCCGCTCGCGGACTGCCCGAGGGATCGTCACCTGGCCCTTGCTGGTTACCCGCATTGGCATATCCTACCACCATGTAATACCCACGGGTATTACGAACGTAGGGGGACGCAAGCGAGGGTCAGCACTTCTCCAGCGGCGCCATCGTGAGGCCCGCGCCCTTCAGCTGCTCCCAGTAGTGCTCGGCCGGCTCCTTGTGGCCGTTGTAGACAACCGCCTGCCCGCTGTTGTGGATCTGGTTGGCGTATTGGTGGCCCTGCTCCAACGTCACGCCAGGGATGAAGCGCGCCAGCGTGCGGGCGACGTGGTCGAAGGTGTTGTGGTCGTCGTTGCGCACGATCACCCGCCACGAGCCGTCCATCCCCGTGTGCGGGCCGCCTGTTCTCGGTAGCTCAATGGTCTCTGTCATGGATCGGCAGCATAAAGCCCGGGGCGCGGCCTTACAATCAAGGCATGGACAACGATCAGACCCACCGCCTGCCCGAGCGCGACCGCCCGTGGATGATGCGCACCTACGCGGGGCACTCCACGGCGAAGGCGTCCAACGAGCTGTATAGGCGCAACCTAGAGAAGGGCCAGACGGGGCTGTCGGTGGCGTTCGACCTGCCGACGCAGACGGGGTATGACCCCGACGACGAGCTGGCGCGCGGCGAGGTGGGCAAGGTCGGCGTGCCGGTCGTCCACCGCGGCGACATGGAAGCGCTGATGGAGGGCATCCCGCTGGGGGAGATGAACACCTCGATGACGATCAACGCCACCGCGGCGTGGCTGCTGGCGCTGTACATCGTCGCCGCCGAGGCTCAGGGCGTGCCGCGGGAGCGGCTGCAGGGCACCACCCAGAACGACATCATCAAGGAGTTCCTGGCGCGCGGCACCTACGCGTTCCCTCCGGCGCCCTCGATGCGGCTGATCGCCGACACGATCGCCTACACGGTCGAGCACGTGCCGAAGTGGAACCCGATCAACATCTGCTCCTACCACCTGCAGGAGGCCGGCGCCACGCCGGTGCAGGAGATCGCCTACGCGATGAGCAACGCGATCGCGGTGCTGGACTCCGTCAGGGAGAGGATCGGCGGCGACCCCGAGCGGATCGCGCAGGTGTTCGGCAGGATCTCGTTCTTCGTCAACGCGGGCGTGCGCTTCGTCGAGGAGCACGCGAAGCTGCGCGCGATGGGGATTCTGTGGGAGGAGCTGGGCAGGGAGCGCTACGGGGTAACCGACCCGAAGCTGCTGCGCCTGCGCTACGGCGTGCAGGTCAACTCGCTGGGCCTGACCGAGGCGCAGCCGGAGAACAACGTGCAGCGGATCGTGCTGGAGGCGCTGGCGGTGACGATCGGCCGCGACGCGCGCGCGCGGGCGATCCAGCTGCCGGCGTGGAATGAGGCGCTGGGCCTGCCGCGCCCGTGGGATCAGCAGTGGTCGCTGCGCATCCAGCAGGTACTGGCGTATGAGACCGACATCCTCGAGTACCCCGACATCTTCGAGGGATCGAAGGTGATGAACGGCCTGGTCGAGGAGCTGCTGGAGGGCGCGCGCGCGGAGATGGCGGTGGTGGCCGAGCACGGCGGCGCGGTGGAGGCCGTCCCCTACATGAAGGCCGCTTTGGTGGACTCCCACCGCGAGCGCCTGCGCCGGATCGAGGCGCTCGAGCAGACGGTGGTGGGCCAGAACCGCTTCACCGAGAGCGAGGATTCGCCGCTGACCGCCGATGGATTAGGACCCACCCGCCCCAGCATCCTCGTCGTGGACCCCGCCGTGGAGGCCCACCAGATCGAGGCGCTGCGCAGCTGGCGCGCGCAACGCGACCAGTCCGCGGTGGAAGCCGCCCTCGCGGAGCTGGCGAGCGCCGCCGGCGATCCCGACGAGAACCTGATGGAGCCGACGATCGCCGCCGCGCGCGCGGGCGCCACCACCGGCGAGTGGGCGGCGACGCTGCGCGAGGTGTTCGGCAGCTACCGCGCCCCGACGGGCGTGGGCGAGGCGAGCGGCGCCCCAGCGGAGGATCTCGACGCAACGGGCGCCGACGCCGACGGCGCCACCGTCGGGAACGGCGGCGAAGCGGCGCGGGAGCTGGCGAGGGTGCGAGAGCAGGTCGCCGTACTCGCCGAGCGCCTCGGCCGCCGCCCGAAGATCCTGGTGGGCAAGCCCGGTCTGGATGGCCACTCCAACGGCGCCGAGCAGATCGCCGTGCGTGCGCGCGACGCCGGCATGGACGTGGTGTATGAGGGGATCCGCCTCACCCCCACTCAGATAGCCGCATCGGCGCTGCAGGAGGGCGTGCACGTGATCGGCCTCTCGATCCTCTCGGGCTCCCACCGCGAGCTGATCCCCGCCGTGATCGACGCGCTGCGCGAGGCGGGCGTCACCGCGCCCGTGGTGGTGGGCGGGATCATCCCCGAGCAGGATGTGGCCGCGCTGAAGCGGGCGGGCGTCGCGGCGGTGTACACGCCAAAGGACTTCGACCTGACGCGCATCATCGGCGACATTGTGGAGCTGGTGGGCGAGCGGGGCGGCGTCGTCGCCACGGTGTAGTGGACGGCGCGCAACTCGGGGCACGGCTGCGCGGGGGCGACCTCACGGCCGCGCCGGCGACGCTCAACCTGTTGGAGAGCACCACTGCCGCCGACCGCGAACAGGCGAAGGCGCTGCTGCGCGAAGTCTCCCCCGTGGCGCTCGGGGGCGAGGCGCGGGGACACATAATCGGCGTCACCGGCCCTCCGGGCGCGGGCAAGTCGACGCTGCTGTCGGCGCTGCTGCACGAGTGGCGGACCCCCGGTCCCGCTCCGGCGGCCCCCGCCAGGGAAGAGGCGGGCCGCACGGTGGCGATGCTGGCGGTGGACCCCTCCTCGCGCCGCTCCGGCGGCTCGCTGCTGGGCGACCGCGCGCGGATCGAGTTCGACCCGTCCGACCGCGGCGTGCTCATCCGCTCCACGGCCGCCGGCGAGCGACTGGGCGGTCTCGCCTGGGGAACCCGCGCGGCGGCGCAGGCGCTGGCGGCGGCATTCGACGTGGTGGTGGTGGAGACGGTGGGGGTGGGTCAGGCGGAGACCGAGGTGGCTGAGGTCGCCGACACCGTCGTGGTGGTGGTACAGCCCGGCAGCGGCGACGTGCTGCAGTTCCTGAAGTCGGGGATCATGGAGATCCCCGACGTGCTGGTGGTCACCAAGGCCGATCTCGGCCAGGTGGCGCTCAGCGCCCGGCGCGACCTGAGCGCCGCGCTGCGCTCGCTGGGCCGGCGCTCCACCTCCGTCGCCGCGGTCTCCTCGCTCCCACCGCCCACCGGGGTCGACGAGCTGCTGGGCCTCCTCGACCAGCGCTGGTCGCTCCTCACCGCCGACGGCGCCACCAAGCTCGCGGCGCGGCGCCTACGCACGCGGCGTGCGGGCGCCCTCACCGACTTCGCCGTGGAGCACGGCGAGCGCGGCCTGCGCGCGCTCGGCGGACGGCGCGTGGCAGAGCGGTGGCTGGCCGAGCAGGACCCCACGCTGGACGAGGCGGCGCTCGCGGCGGCGCTGGAAGGCAAGATATCCGGCTGATGGCACGCGATCTGGCAATGATGCTCGGAGCGTTCGTGGCCGCCAGCGCGCTGGCGGGGGCGCTCGGCGCCGTCAACCTCGGCACGGCGCTGGCGTTCGGTCAGATCGGGTTTGCGATCGCCCTGGTGTACGTGCTTCTCCGACGCTGACGGTTATGCTCCCCCGCGTGAGCACGGGCTGCTTCATCTCGCCGGGCAAGACGATCGAGGGCGCGGTCGAGCGCGTGAAGCTCGCCGAGGAGCTGGGCTACGAGTCGGTGTACGTGACGCACATCGCCGGCTGGGAGTCGCTGACGGTGCTGACCGCGTACGCCACCGCCACCAGCAGGATCAGGGTGGGCACGGGCGTGGTGCCGATCTACACGCGCACGCCCGCCACGATGGCGCAGACGGCCGCCACGATCGACGAGATCTCCGGCGGTCGGCTGACGCTCGGGCTCGGTGTCTCGCACCGCCCGGTGGTGGAGGGCTGGCACGGGCAGAGCATCGACCGTCCCGCGCACGAGATGCGCGAATACCTGGCGATCGTGCGCGCGATCCTGCGCGGCGAGGACCCGCCGGCGGGCGAGAAGTGGCAGACCGGCTTTCACCTCTACGGCCTCGACACGCGCCCACAGCTGCCGATCTACGTGGCCGCCCTCTCCCCCGCGATGCTGCGCCTCGCCGGCGAGCTGGCCGACGGCGTGCTGCTGTGGCTGTGCTGCCCCGACTACATCCGCGACGTGGTGATCCCCGAGGTGACGAAGGGACGCGAACGGGCCGGCAAGCCGCTGGAGGGCTTCGACGTGGTGCCGGCGGTGCCCACCGCGCGCGTGGATGACACCGCGGCGCCCCACGCGGCGATGCGCAGAGACCTGCTGCCCTATTTCGGCCTGCCCTTCTACCGCGCGATGCTGGAGCGCTCCGGCTTCGGCGCCGAGATCGAGGCGTTCGACGCCGCCGCGGGCGAAGTGGAGCAGATGAAGGCCGCAATATCCGAGCGTTTCCTGGCGCAGCTCACGGCTGTGGGTGACGAGTCGGCGGTGCGTGCGGGCCTCGACCGCTACCGCGCGGCGGGCGCCACCTCGCCGTGCGTGGGGCCGATCCCCGGCACGGATTTCGAGGCCACGCTGCGAGCTGGAATCACGTAGTCGCCGCGGCGCAGCCGGCGTGTGATCGCGGCATCGGATGGAGCGTCCGCGAGGGCGCCCCATCGGCTTGGTGGGCGCGAATCGCCGCGTAACGCAATCCCCGTTCGTCAGACTGTGGAGGGATGGCCCTCCTACTTGGCTTCGCCCTGCTTGCCGGCGCCGGGACAGCGCTCTCCCCGTGCGTGCTGCCGGTGCTGCCCGCGCTGCTGGCCTCCGGCGGCGCCGGCGGGCGGCGCCGGCCGCTGGGGGTGGTGCTCGGGCTGAGCCTGACGTTCGCGATCACGATCGTCGGGATCGCGAAGGTCGCCGACGGGGTGGGCCTGGGGTCGGACCCGCTGCGCGCGGTCGCCGTGATCGTGCTGCTGGGCGCCGGCGCGATCCTGCTGGTGCCGCGCCTCGGCGAGCGCCTGGAGGCGCGGATGTCGCGCCTGGCGGCGTTCGGGGTGGGCGGGGCTCAAATCACTCGGGGGGACGGCTTTCGCTCGGGCCTGTTGGTGGGGGCGGCGCTCGGTTTCGTCTACACCCCCTGCGCGGGACCGATCCTCGCGGCGGTGATCTCGGTGGGCGCCGCCACTGGGCGCAGCGTGGCTGTGGGGATCGCCTACACGCTCGGCTCCGCCGCGGTGCTGCTCGCGCTGACGCTCGGCGGGCGCTCGCTGTTCGAACGGGTGCGCGCCGCCGGCCGCGGCCCCGCGCTGCAGCGCACGCTGGGGGCGATCATGGTGGCGACGGCGCTCGTGATCGTCACCGGCGAGGATGTGCGCTTCGACCAGTACATCGCCCAGCACATCCCCGAAGTCAACCTCACCGCAACGCTTGAGAAATCGCACGCCGTCGAAAGCCGCCTGCACGAGATCACCGGGCGCAAGTCCCGCTTCACCGCCAGCGTGGGCACGCCGGTCGCGGTGCATGGCGCCAGCCAGGCGACGCTGCTGAAGGACGCGCGCAAGCTGCCCGTGATCGCCACCGCGCCGGAATTCAAAGAAACCGAGGATTGGTTCAACACTGGGGCGGGCGGGCATTCAAACAAGCCGCTGACGCTGGCGGGGCTGCGCGGGCGGGTGGTGCTGGTCGACTTCTGGACGTACACCTGCATCAACTGCATCCGCACGCTCCCCTACCTGAAGGCGTGGGACGCCACCTACCGGCGGGACGGCCTGACGATCGTCGGCGTGGAGACGCCCGAGTTCTCCTTCGAGCACGACGCCGCCAACGTGGCGAGCGCGATCTCCACATTCGGGATCAAATACCCCGTGGTGCAGGACAACGAATACGGCACCTGGGACGCCTACAACAACGAGTACTGGCCAGCCGACTACCTGATCGACGCCAACGGCAAGGTGCGCTACGTCGCGTTCGGGGAGGGCGACTACGACAAGACCGAATCGGCGATCCGCGCGCTGCTCGCCGAAGCGGGACACCACGTCGGCGGCAGGGGCCACCCGACCGGCGTGATCGTGCCGAGCGGGGAAACCTCGCCCGAGACCTACCTGGGCACCGCCCGCGCGCAGGGCTGGGTGAACGGCCCCGTCGGCGGCCTGCACGACTACGGCGCGGGCACGCACCCCAACCTCGAACTGGACGCCTTCGCTTACAGCGGCAGCTGGAACATCTCCGAACAGCCCGCCGTGGCGGTCGCCCACGCGGGCATCGAAGCCAACGTGGAGGGCCGACACGTCTACCTCGTGCTGAGCTCCGCCGGCAAGGTGCCGCGCCACGTCGAAGTGCTGCTCGACGGCCGGCGCATCCCCGCGGCCGACGCCGGTACGGACGTCCACAACGGCCTCGTGACCGTCACCGGCGAACGCCTCTACACGCTGGTCTCGCTGCCGCGCGACGAACAGCGGCGGCTGACTTTGCGATTCGAACCGGGCGTGACCGGCTACTCGTTCACGTTTGGGTAGACGGTATCCCAGCCCAGTCGAAGGCTGGGTGAGCTGGGCCCCTCGTTCTCCGGTCCGGCGCGTGCATACAATGGGTCCCATGGAGAGCTCTGCCTCGGAGACAACCGCACGCAGCTGGCTGCGCTGCTACCGCTGCTGGTCGCAGGAGCTGGAGGTGCAGGTCCACTACGAGGGCATCCATAAGATCGACCCCGACACGGGCGAGCGCTCGGAAGTGGTGGATGAGCTGCAGGAGGCGGTGGTGCAGTGCCTTGACTGCATGCACGACCAGCCCCACCTGGGTTTCAGCAACGGTCGCGTGGAGCCGATCGAGGACCGCTGGGAACGGATGATCGCGGGCACCCCCTGGGTCGCCTCGTGCACCGTGACGGTGGACGCCGAAGACGTTGAGTCCTGTTCTGGTCCGGAGGCGGGCGACGCCCTCTCCTACGCCGCCTTCGGCGACCACGGGGTGAGGGAGTTCTTCACGCACGTGCGCTTCCACAAGCACGAAGACGACGCCCGCATCATCGTGCACCTGCTGGTCGAGCTGTACGCACGCTCGCTGGAGGAGGCCACCGAAGTGCTTGAGCAGGCCGCGCGCGGCCTGCTAACGATCACCTCGCTGGCCGAGGAGTCCCGCCCGCCCGCGTCAACCGACGGCGAGGCTCACTCGCACGATTAGAGACGGGCGGACTGGAGGAGAGCAGCTTCTGCGCGTAGAGACGCTGATCGGCGATGCGCAGCGCCTCCTCTGCGCTGTGTGCCTCTCGCCCGAGCAGCACCTCTCCGTAGCAGGCCCCGATCGTGAAGTGCTCCCCGCGCTCCAGCAGCGCGCCGGCCAGGTCGGCGGCGAGCTCCGCGGGGTCGCCGGTGACCTCCAGCAAGGCGCAGAACTCATCCCCGCCGAGCCGGTAGGTGAACCCGTCGGCACCGGCACGCTGATCGAGCCTGCTGGCAAGGCGCTGCAGCAGCGCATCCCCGGCCGGGTGCCCGAAGGTGTCGTTGTAGTGCTTGAAGCCGTTGAGATCGAACAGCAGGAATAGCCTCGGGTGCGACACCGTGGCCTGCGTAACGGCCAGCCGCAGGTCCTCGAATAGCGCCCGGCGGTTGCCGAGGCCGGTGAGCGCGTCGCGGTTGGCCAGCTCGCTAATGGAGGCGATCAGACGGATGTTCTCGGCCGAGGTGAGCAGCAGCCGCAGCAGGACCGCCGTGAGCGCCGCCACGGCCAGCCAGATCGACACGCCCGCTGCCCCTTCCACGCCCCCGTCCACCAGCACCCCGAGCGCGACCGCCCCAGCCACCACCGGCGCGGCCACGACAGCCACCAGGGTGTACCGATCGCGCACCCGTCCGCTGTCCGGCTGCCAGGCCGCACACGCCAGGATCAGGGCTCCCAACAGCCACAGCGTGTCCAGCGGGGTGCCCGCCGTATAGCCACCGTGCGCTTCCATGTAGAGGAAGAAGCCGTCGGCGACCGCCGTCACGGCAAACCCCACGGCGATCAGCGCGAAGGTGCGGTCCACCTGCCAACCGGCGACGGTCAACATCCCCACGACCACCGCCACCAGCAGGACGTCGGCAAGCGGGTAGGCGAGGTTGAACGCCGCTTCGACGGAGCCGCCGTGTGTCGCTGCCAGCACCGGGGCGAACAGCGCGCTACAGCCGAGCGCGCCAACCGCCAGCATGCCGCTGAGCCCGTCGAGCCACAGGCTGGCGCGCGGATGGCTGAAGCGCCGGCGCCCGAGTAGCACGATCGCCACATAGGCGCCCAGATAGAAGCCGAGGTAGAGCCCGCGCTGAACATTGGGCGCCAGCGTTTCGCTGATCGAGGACATCACTTCCCCGGCGGCGTCGCAGGCGAGGCTGAGCCCCAGCGCCAGCCACGCGACCTTCGCCGTGGCGACCGTCAAGCCGCGCGCGAGGCAGACCGCCGCGCAGCCAACCATCACCGCGTCGTACAGCCAGTCGTCGAACAGCCTGTCGCTAGCCCCCCAGCCGAGCACCAGCACACTGTGCGCGAGATGCGCGAGCACCATGAAGGCGAGCAGGGCAAGCGCGCCCCTGACCCAAGCCGGCGTGTCAGGGCGCGGCAGCACCTGCTTCAGATAGCTCACTCATCCTGTATCGGCCGGCGAGCGCAGCCGGTTGAGACGAAATGCCAGGCAAACTAGGCGAGGCGCTGTTCGAGCGCCTTCAGCTGCGCGTGCAGCTCCGCGGGGAGCCGCTCGAACTTGCCGAAGTGCTCGTGGAGGTGGGGCAGCTGCGCGCGCCACTCCGCGACGTCCACGCGCAACAGCTCGGCGATGTCCGCTTCGGAGACGTCCACGCCGCGCGTGTCGATGCCCTCGGGCCCCACCGGCGGGACGATCCCGATCGGGGTGTGCGCGGCGGCGCCGTGGCCGGCGCAGCGCGCGAACACCCACGAGAGCACGCGCGAGTTCTCGCCGAAGCCCGGCCACAGGAAGCGGCCGCTCTCGTCCTTGCGAAACCAGTTGACGTAGAAGATCTTCGGCAGCTTGCGATCCGATCCCGCCCGCCCGCGACCGATCTGGAGCCAGTGCGCGAAGTAGTCGGCCATGTTGTAGCCGCAGAACGGCAGCATCGCGAACGGGTCGAAGCGCAGTTCGCCAACCGTGCCGGCCGCCGCCGCCGTCTTCTCCGAGCTCATGGTCGCGCCGAGGAACACGCCGTGCTCCCAGTCGAACGCCTCGGTCACGAGCGGCACCACCGTGGAGCGCCGCCCACCGAACAGCATCGCGTCGATCGGCACGCCGGCGGGGTCCTCCCACTCGGGCGCGATCGCCGGGGTCTGGTCGGCCTTGACGGTGAAGCGCGCGTTGGGGTGCGCGGCGGGCGTCTCGGAGGCGGGCGTCCACTCGTTGCCGTGCCAGTCGGTGAGGTGCGCGGGCGGGTCGGGGGTCATCCCCTCCCACCACACGTCGCCGTCGTCGGTGAGCGCGCAGTTGGTGAAGACCGTGTCGTGCGCCACCATCGCGATCGCGTTGGGGTTGGTGTGCTCGCCGGTGCCCGGGGCAACGCCGAAGAAGCCGGCCTCCGGGTTGATCGCGTACAGGCGGCCATCCTCCCCGAACTTCATCCACGCGATGTCATCGCCGATCGTCTGCACCGTCCAACCCTCGAGCGTTGGAATCAGCATCGCGAGGTTGGTCTTGCCGCAGGCCGATGGGAACGCGGCGGCGATGTACTTGACCTCGCCCTCGGGCGAGGTGAGCTTGAGGATCAGCATGTGCTCGGCCATCCAGCCCTCGTCGCGCGCCATCACCGAGGCGATCCGCAGCGCGAAGCACTTCTTGCCGAGCAGCGCGTTGCCGCCGTAGCCGGAGCCGTAGGACCAGATTTCGCGCGTCTCGGGGTAGTGCACGATGTACTTGTTCTCGGCGTTGCACGGCCACGGCACATCGGTGTCGCCTTCGCCGAGCGGCATTCCGACGGAGTGCAGGCAGGGCACGAAGCGCCCGTCGTCGCCGAGCACCTCGAGCGCCCGCTGGCCCATGCGGGTCATGATCCGCATGCTCACCGCCACATAGGCGGAGTCGGTCAGCTGCACTCCGATGTGGCTCTTGTCCGAGCCCAGCGGCCCCATCGAGAAGGGCACCACGTACAGCGTGCGGCCCCGCATCGAGCCGGCGAACAGCTCGGCGAGCGCCTCGCGCATCTCCTCCGGGTCGCACCAGTTGTTGGTGGGCCCCGCCTGCTCCTCGGTGGCGGAGCAGATGAAGGTGCGGTCCTCCACGCGCGCCACGTCGCCGGGGTCGGAGAAGGCGAGGTAGGAGCTTGGGCGCTTGGCGTCGGAGAGGCGGCGGAAGGTGCCCGCCTGCACCAGCTGCTCGCAGAGGGCGTTGTACTCCTCCGCGGATCCGTCGCACCAGTGGATCGACTGCGGTTCGGTGAGGGAGGCGACCTCCTCGACCCACTCCAGCAGGCGCTTGTTTTCGGTGGGGGCGTCTGGGATGGCTGTGGTTTCCATCACGGGAGCCTATCGCGCCGCGGGCTGGCGGGGCACGAGCACCAGACGCTTAAACTCCGCCACCAGCACCCCATCCTGGTTGAGCACGCGGGTGTGCACCTTGACCGTGCCGCGGTCGGGCTTGGACTGCGACTCGCGCTTCTCCAGCACCTCCGACTCGCAGAACAGCGTGTCGCCGTGGAACACCGGAGCGGGGTGCTTGAGTTCTTCGGTGGCGAGATTGGCGATCGCCTTGCCGCTCACGTCGCTGACCGACATCCCCAGCGCCAACGAGTACACGAGCGGGCCGACCACGACGTTGCGCCCCTGCTGAGACTTGTGGGCGTACACATCGTTGATGTGCAGCGGGTGGTGGTTCATGGTGATCAGGCAGAAGAGGTGGTCGTCGGCCTCGGTGACGGTCTTCGCCGGCCAGTGCTTGTAGACGTCGCCGACCTCGAACTCCTCCAGGTAGCGGCCGTAGGGGTGGGCGCCGCTCGCCTCGCGCGCGGCCTGGTCGGTCTCGAAGCTGGTCATCGCTGTACTCACGTATGCACTCTCCTGTTTTTTTTGAGGATATCCGCGGAAATCATCGCGCACGGCGGCGGCCAATATGATCAACGGCATGCGAAACCCTCGAGACTTCTTCAAGCCCCTGGCGATCGACGCGCCCGAGCCGGCGCGAGAGATCCCCTTCAAGCCCTCCCGGATGATCCACTTCCTGGACTTCTCCAACGAGAAGATGGTGGCGAAGGTGCCCGACATCGCCCCCACGGTGGACATCCTGCTCGGCAACCTCGAGGACGCGGTGCCGCTCGATCGCAAGGAGGCCGCCCGCGAGGGGCTGATCAAGGTGGGCAGGGAGATGGACCTCGGCGACACCGCGCTGTGGACGCGCGTCAACGAACTGGCCTCCCCCTACTTCCTCGACGACATCACGCGGATCGTCGGCGAGATCGGCGAGAAGATCGAGGTGGTGATGGTGCCGAAGGTGGAGGGCCCGTGGGACATCCATTACGTCGATCGCCTGCTGGCCCAGCTGGAGGCCAAAGCGGGCATCACGCGCCCGATCCTCGTGCACTGCGTGCTGGAGACCCACCTCGGGGTGGCCAACCTGGAGGAGATCGCCGCCGCCTCCCCCCGCATCCAGGGGATGAGCTTCGGCCCCGCCGACCTCGCGGCCTCGCGGCGGATGAAGACCACCCGCGTGGGCGGCGGGCACCCCGGTTACCGCACGATCGCCGACCCCGACCCCGAGAACCCCGACGCCCCCCGCCCCAGCTACCAGCAGGACCCCTGGCACTACTCGATCGCCCGCATGGTCGACGCCTGCACCGCCGTGGGCGCGCTCCCCTTCTACGGCCCCTACGGCGACATCAAGGACGTGGAGGGCTGCGAAGCGCAGTTCCGCGCCTCCTTCCTGCTCGGCTGCGTCGGCGCCTGGTCGCTGCACCCCGTGCAGATCGGCATCGCCAAGAAGGTCTACTCGCCGGACCCCGAGGAGGTGGCGTTCGCCAAAAAGGTGATCGAGGCGATCCCCGACGGCCGCGGCGTGCACATGATCGACGGCAAGATGCAGGACGACGCCACCTGGAAGCAGTGCCAGGTGATGGTAAAACTCGCGGAAATGCTGGCCCGCAAGGATCCCGAGCTGGCAGCGGCGTACGGGTTCGCGGAGGCCGATACACCGCAGCCGGCCGGGGCAGGCGTGTAGCGGACGGCTCTTCTTGTCATGATTTCACTGGATACATACACTTTGCTATGCTTTGTGCATGGCACAAGTGGTAACTCGTCTTGACGACAAACTCGTCGCCGATCTCGACGATCTGGTAGCCGAGGGCTTTGTGGCCAGTCGCTCGGAGGGTGTGCGCGTCGCGCTTGAGAAGCTGCTGGATGAGCAGCGAAGGGCCCGGATAGGAGCCGAAATCGTCGCGGGGTACGAACGTCAGCCCCAGACCGACGAAGAGCTCGCCGGCCTTGATGCCGCCACGCGTGCGTTGATCGAAGAGGAACCCTGGTGAGCTTCCCCCGGCAGGGGGAGATTTGGTGGGCTGAGACCGAAGACGCGCGGCGTCCCGTCCTTGTGGTGACGCGCTCTGAGGCCGTGCCGGTACTGACGGGGATCGTGGTGGCACCGATCACGCGCACCGTACGCTATATCTCAACCGAGATCGCGCTTGGTCCCGATGAGGGTCTCGCGGTCGAGTGCATCGCGTCATTCGACAACCTGCAGCGCATCCGGCGCTCGACGCTCACCGAGCGCGCTGGAGAGCTCGGCATCCGCGCCCCCGAGCTGTGCGGTGCGCTGCGAGCCCTCGCCGACTGCTGAGCGTGTAGGCTTCCGCGCCGCATGAGGTTCTTCGAGTTCGAGGCGCGCGAGGTCATCAAGCGCGCCGGCATCCCCGTCACCGACTACGGCTTCACGACCGACCCCGCCGAGGCCGGCGAGATCGCGCGGCGGATCGGGGGTCCCACCGTGATCAAGTCGCAGGTGCTCACCGGAGGGCGGATGAAGGCCGGGGGGGTCAAGTTCGCCGACACGCCGGAGGAGGCCGAAGGCCATGCGCGCGACATCCTGGCGCTGGAGATCAACGGGCACATGCCGCGCGGGGTGCTGGTCGATCCCAAGGCGGAGGTCGAGCAGGAGTACTACGCCGGGGTGGTGTGGGATGGGATCCGCAAGCAGCCGGTTATGATCTTCTCGCCCGTGGGCGGCATCGACATCGAGCAGGTGGCCGAGGAGCAGCCCGAGAAGGTGGGGCGCCGGCACTTCTCCAACATCCTGCCGTTCAGCGAGTTCCAGGCCAAGGAGGTGATCGCCTGCACCGGCGTCACCGGCTCGGCGCTGAACAAGCTTGTCCCGATCCTCACGCGGCTGGCGAAGCTGTTTGTGGCCAACGACATGGTGCTGGCCGAGATCAACCCGCTCGGCCGGCTGGCCGACGGCTCGTTTGTGGCGCTGGACGCGCACATGGACATCGAGAACGAGGCTCGGGGGCGCCACAAGCGGCTGCTATCGGAACTCGGCGTGGGCGAGGAGGAGACCCGCCAGGCGCGCGAGGCCACCCCTTTCGAGCTCGCCGGCGAGGAAGTCGACGCGCAGGATCACCGCGGCGTGGCCGGCAACGTCACCGAGTTCGACGGCAACCTCGGCCTCGTGATCGGCGCGGGCGGCGGCTCGCTGACGCTGTTTGACGCGGTGCGCGCGCACGGCGGCCACCCGGCCAACTACTGCGAGATCGGCGGCAATCCCTCGGTCGCCAAGGCGTGCGGGCTGGCCAAGCTGGTGCTTTCCAAGCCGGGCGTGGACAAGATCGCGGTGATGATGTCGATCGTTTCCAACACGCGCGTGGACATCGTCGCGCGCGGCGTGATCAAAGCGTGCCTGGAGCTCGGCCACGACCCGGCTGAGAAGATCGCGATCTTCCGCATCCCCGGCGCGTGGGAGGAGGAGGGCTTCAAGATCCTCCAGAAGTACGGCGTCGACTACGCCGACCGCTCGGTGTCGCTTAACGAGGCGGCGCGACGGGCTGTCGAGAAGATCCAGGGAGTGGTGGCCTGATGTCGATTTTGATCGACGCCGACACCACGTTCATCGTGCAGGGCATCACCGGCCGCGAGGCGGTCAACCTGACGCGCGAGTGCCTGGACTACGGCGCCGGCGCGAAGGTGGTCGGCGGGGTCACCCCCGGGCGGTTGGGCCGCGAGGTTCACGGCGTGCCCGTGTTCGACACCGTCGCGCAGGCCGTCGCCCACCACGGCGCGCCGATCCACGGCTCGGTGGTGACGGTGCCGCCGGCGTTTACGAAGGACGCCGTGTTTGAGGCGATCGAGAACGGGATCAAGCTGATTGTGATCGTCACCGAGCGCATCCCCCGGGCCGATGTCGCACAGATGGTCGAGCTGGCGACGCTGCGCGGCGCGCGCATCATCGGCCCCAACTGCCTCGGGATCATCGTGCCCGACGTGATCAAGATGGGCGGCATCGGCGGCCCCGCGAAGAACGCCGCGCAGGCCTACACACCCGGGCCGATCGGCGTGATCTCGCGCTCGGGCGGGATGACCACGGAGATGTCCTCCACGCTGTCCGCCGCCGGCCTCGGGCAGTCCACCGCCGTGTCGATCGGCGGCGACGCCATCATCGGCTCCACCTACGCGGAGCTGATGCCGCTGTTCGAGGCCGACCCGCACACGCGGGGGATCGTGATCTACACCGAGCCCGGCGGACGCATGGAGGCCGAGCTGGCGCGCTGGGTCACCGAGCACTCCTCGCGCCTGCCCGTGGTGGCGTTCATGGCGGGGCGCTTCATGGATGAGATGCCGGGCATGAGCTTCGGCCACGCCGGCACGATCGTGGAAGGCAAGGAGGACACCGCCTCGGAGAAGATCGCCCGCCTGGCCGCCGCCGGCATCACGGTGGCAGAGCGGATCGAGGAGATCCCGGGGCTGATCCAGTCCAAGATCGCCGAGCGCGCCGCCGGGGCGACGGGCGCCGGGTCAGCGGGCGCGGGACCGGCGGTATCGGCTGCGGGGAGCGCCGCATGAGAGCCGACGGCACCTTCATCGCGGTCGAGGTGGACGACGCCGCCGCCTCCGACGGCGAGCTCGCCCGTAAGCTGGCAGAGGCCTGCCCGGTGGACATCTTCGCCCAGGGCAACGACGGCCGCCTCGAATTGGCGCGGCGCAACCTCGACGAGTGCGTCCTCTGCCGCCTCTGCCTCGACGCCGCGGGCGGGTGGGGCTCGGATACAGCCGTGAGGATCATCAAGCTGTACGATGGCGGCGCGTTGCTCGCCTAGGTGAGCCTCCAACCGCGGCATCCTCTACTGTATGGAAGCGTCATGAACGAGAATTTCTCCCTGATCGTGATGTCCATCTTCCTGATCGCCACGATCCTGTTTTTGGCCGATCAGATCCTCTCCTACCACTGAGCGGGTAGCGCGCTCCGCAGCCTCCGGCGAGGGGCGCCACAAGGACTGCGCATCTCTCCCCTAGCTCCTGGCGCGGCGGACGCGCTGGCGCTCCTGCTGGCGCTCCACCACGTTGACGATCAGCTTCAGGAACTGCTCCGGTCCCGACGCCTTCGCCTGGCCGTACGTGAACGCCTCGATCCAGTCCGCCACTTTGGCTTCGCGCGCCATCACGTTGAAGAACTCGCGGCGCATGTCCACGCGCAGGCGCGCATCGCCCGCCGGGCCCTTGGTCACCTTGATCTCGGGCATCTCCAGCCGGAAGTGCTGCACGTCGCCGCGCCCTCGCAGTTCCACCCCGACCACCAGCTTGATCGGCTCCAGCGCCGGCACCTCGCGGATGAACCTGCGCACCGCGAGTTCGATCAACCCCTTGGCGTCTTCTGCCATACATCTCCTCCTGTCCGCCGCTCCCGCTGCCCATAGCCTACACGCCTACCAAATATCTTCACGATTGCACTCCTCCGGCGGTTACAGCTTGTGGCGCTGCAGCAGCTTGCGCCCGATCACCATCCGCTGGATCTCCGAGGTGCCCTCGCCGATCAGCAGCAGCGGGGCGTCGCGGTAGAGACGCTCGATCTCGTACTCCTTGGAGTACCCGTACCCGCCGTGGATCCGCAGCGACTCCTCCACGCAGAAGCGGCCCGCCTCGGAGGCAAACAGCTTCGCCATCCCCGCCTCCAGGTCCGAGCGCTCACCCGCGTCCTTCAGCCGCGCCGCGCGCAGCGTCAGCAGGCGCGCCGCATCCACCTGCGTCGCCATGTCGGCCAGCTTGAACTGGATCGCCTGGTGCTCGGCGATCGGCTTGCCGAACGTCTTGCGCTCCTGGGAGTATTTCAGCGCCAGCTCCATCGCCCGCTGCGCGATCCCCACGCCACGCGCCGCCACGTTCACGCGGCCGACCTCCAGCGCGTCCATCATCTGCGAGAAGCCCTTATTCAGACCCGCCTGCTCACCGCCCAGCACGTTCTCGGCCGGGCAGCGATACCCGTCGAACACCAGCTCGGTGGACTCCACGCCCTTGTAGCCCATCTTCTTGATCTTCGGCGGCACCGTCAGGCCGGCGTACTCGCCCGAGTTCTCGCCCACGCCGGGCTCTTTCTCACAGATGAAGCAGGTCATCCCACGGTGGCGCGGCTCGGCGTCAGGGTCGGTCTTCACGAGGGTGAACACCAGCGTGGAGCGCAACCCGTTGGTTACCCACATCTTCTGGCCGTTGATCTCGTACTGCCCGTCCTCGCCCTTCTTGGCGGAGGTTTTGATCGCCTGCACGTCGCTGCCGAGCTCGGGCTCCGACAGCG
The DNA here is from genome assembly GCA_963833205.1 of uncultured Solirubrobacterales bacterium. GTDB lineage: Bacteria > Actinomycetota > Thermoleophilia > Solirubrobacterales > Solirubrobacteraceae > Palsa-744. The sequence goes on from CAWHWZ010000003.1 coordinate 250,272, forward strand.
AGAAGGCCGCCCGGATCTCCCCCGTGGCCATCCGCGGCAGGTACTTCTGGCGCTGCTCCTCGTTGCCGAACTTCATCAGCAGGTAGCTGCCGATGAAGTGGGTGTTGACCACCCCCGAGATCGAGATCCACCCGCGCGAGAGCTCCTCCACGATCATCGCGTAGGTGGTCAGGTCCAGCCCCATCCCGCCGTACTCCTCGGGGATCGTCACCCCGAACAGCCCCAGCTCCTTCATCTGCTCCACGATCGGCTCCGGGAAGGAGTCCTCGTGGTCGAAATGCTCGGCGTTGGGGATGATCTGCTCGTCGGCGAACTGGCGCACCATCTCGGTGATCGCCTTCTGCTCGTCGGTCTTCTCGGTGTACGGCGAGGGGGCTACAGCCATGTCTCGGGCGCTCCAGGTGGTAGGGGGTCGGCGGGGACATGGAGGATACCGGCGCAAGCCAGCCTGGCAGACTGGAGCGCCTCGTGAACTTCGCCAGGGACGTGCTCGACCGCCTACCCCCCGACCAGCCGGCGCTGGTGGAGCTGGCCCGCGACGGCAGTCGCCGCGAGTGGAGCTTCGGCGAGGTCTCCGATCGCAGCGCCCGTCTGGCCGGCGCGCTGGCCCGCCGCGGCGTGGGGCGCGGTGACGTGGTGATGACGTTGATCGGCAACCGCCCCGAGTGGGTGCTGAGCATGCTGGCCTGCTTTCGCCTCGGCGCCGTGGTGCTGCCCTGCACCGAGCAGCTGCGCGCCAAGGACCTGTGTCTGCGCCTCGCCGTCGCCCGGCCGCGGCTGGTGCTCGCCGACGAGCGCAATCGCGCCGAGCTGGAGGCTGCGCTGCAGAGCGCTCCGCGGGACGCTCCCGACGTGGATGTGGTGCTCGTGCCCGACCCCTCCCTGTTTGAAGGCGAGCGCGCACCGGCAGTGGAGTTGGCGGAGGATGACCCCTGCCTGGTCACGTTCACCAGCGGCACCGCCGGCGAGCCCAAGGCGGTGCTGCACGGGCAGCGCTACCTGCTCGGCCAGCGCCTGCAGGCCGCCCACTGGCTGGGCGCGCGCGCCGGGGAGCTGGTGTGGTGCACCGCCGCCTCCGGCTGGTCGAAGTCGGCACGCAACGTCTTCATCGCCCCCTGGCTGTCGGGCGCCGCCGCGCTGCTGCACGACGCGCGCTTCGACCCCGCCGAGCGCCTGGAGCTGCTGGCAAGGGAGCGCGTCAACGTGCTGTGCATGGCGCCCACCGAGTACCGCGTGATCGCCAAGCGCGCCACGCTCACGCCGCTGCCCGACCTGCGCGGGATGGTGGCCGCCGGGGAGGCGCTCAACCCCGCGGTGCTGCACGCCTGGCACGAGGCCACCGGCCTCTACATCCGCGACGGGTACGGGCAGACCGAGACGGGGCAGCTCACGGGGATGTTGGCTGCGCGGATGCAAGCCAGCGGCGAGTGTCTCCCCGCTTCAGTGGATGAGCAGCCCCGCCCGGGATCGATGGGTCGCGCCCTGCCGGGGGTGCGGCTGGACGTGGTGGAGGGCGAGCTGGTGGCCGACCCCGCGAGCGTGCCCACGTTCTTTCTCGGCTACCTCGGTGAGCAGGTGCGGCGCGGTGTGGATGGCGAGTGGCACGCTGATGACCGGGCCAATGGCAGGCCGTGGCAGACCGGCGACAAAGTCACCGAAGACGAGGAGGGCTACCTCTACTTCGAGGGGCGCACCGACGATGTGATCGTCTCCGCCGGCTACCGCATCGGGCCGTTCGAGGTGGAGTCGGCGCTCGTCGCCCACCCCGCGGTGGCCGAGGCCGCCGCGGTGTCCGCGCCCGACGAGGAGCGCGGCGCGGTGGTGCGCGCGGTGGTGGTGCTGCGCGACGGGCACCTGCCATCGCCACGGCTGGCGGGCGAGCTGCAAGCGCACGTGAAGCGCCTCACCGCCCCCTATAAGTACCCGCGCATCGTGGAGTTTGCGGCCGAGCTGCCGAAGACCGCCAGCGGCAAGGTCAAGCGGGCACAGCTGCGGGGCTGACGCCGTCAAGCGCCAGCGCGTGGTCGATGAACGGCCCCAGCAGCTCGGCGATCGATGAGGCGGTCATCCCCGCCGGGGCCACCGGCAGCGTGGCGTAGCTGATCGCCAAACGCACCAGGCACTCGGCCAGCAGCGCCACGTCGTGCTCCCCCGCCTGCGGCCAGCGCGCGGCGATCGCCCAGCACAGACGCTCCGCGGCGCCCTCCACCAGCGTCTGTCCGTGGGTGGTGACGAACGGCAGCATCTCCCCTCCACCCCGGATCGCGGCGCGGATCAGCGGATCCTCGGCGGCCGCCGTTAGGAACAGCCCAAACGCCTCCGTGAGCGCCATCCGCGGGTCATCCAGATGCGTGTCCAGCGCGCCTTCCAGGGCGCCGATGAAACCGTCGGCCTCACGCAGCACGAACGCCTGGGCGAACTCATCGCGCGAGCCAAACTCCTTGTAGAGGGTCTGGCGGCTGACACCCGCCGCGGCCGCCACGTCGGCCATCGTCACCTCGCTCCAGGCGCGCTGCTCCAGCTCGTGGCGAGCCGCGTCGAACAGCGTGTCGCGCAGCAGTTCACGGGCGGCCACCGCGTAGGGCGTGCGCGCGCTCACCCCACCCCACCGTACCGGGCAAGCACCCGCACGCGCCGGCGCGGGGCGATGTTGGTGCGAGAGACATCCCCTCCGTAGTGCGCCAGCAGCCGGGGATCCATCACACGTTGCCACAGCGGAGGGACGGCGGCGAGAATGATCATCCCCGCATACCCCGTCGGCAGCTGCGGCGCCTCCTCGAAGTGCCGTAGCGCCTGATAGCGGCGCAGGGGGTTGGCGTGGTGATCGGAGTGGCGCTGCAGGTGGTAGAGCAGCACGTTGGAGGCCACGCTGTTGCTGTTCCAGCTGTGCTCCGGGCGAGTGCGCTCGTAGCGGCCGTCCTCGCGCCGCTGCCGGCGCAGGCCGTAATGCTCGAGGTAGTTGACCACCTCCAGCAGGCAGAAGCCGAGCACCGCCTGCCCCAGCAGGAAGGGCAGCACCACAACGCCGAAGATCGCGGTGAGCGCGCCAAACAGCACGACGGTCATCGCCCACGCGCTGAGGATGTCGTTGCGCGGCGTCCACGGCGAATGGCCTCCGCGACCCAGGCGCGTGCGCTCGAGCTCCCACGCGGAGCGCAGGCTGCCGGCCACGGTGCGCGGCAGGAACGCGTAGAAGCTCTCCCCCAGGCGGGCGCTCGCCGGATCCTCGGGGGTGGCCACGCGCACGTGATGGCCGCGGTTGTGCTCGATGAAGAAGTGCCCATACCCGCTCTGCGCGAGCGCCACCTTGCTCAACCACCGCTCCATGCTGGCGCGCTTGTGTCCGAGCTCGTGCGCAGTGTTGATCGCGATCCCGCTCACCATCCCCACCGTCATCATCAGGCCGATGTCGTCGACGGTCGAAAGTTTGCCGCTCCCCCACAGCCAGCACGCCAACACCAGTCCCGCGTACTGGATCGGGATGAACGCGTACGTGCACCAGCGGTAGTAGCGATCCTGTTCCAGCCACTTGATCACGCTGTCGGGCGGGTTGGTGGCGTCCATCCCGACCAGCAGATCGAGCACGGGAAAGATCACAAACACCAGGAACGGGCCGTAGAACCAGAAGATGCCCAGTCCGGTCGCCTCCACCAGGCCATACGCCAGGAACGGCAGCGTCGGCACAATCAGGCCCAGCAGCCACGCGTAGCGCTTGGGGTCACGCCACTTCACCTGGCCCGCGGCGCCTGCCTCCACCCCGGCTTCAACGGGCATGGCAGCGTCGCGGCCCTCCTGCACACCAACTGGATCGTTCTTCCTCTCAACGCGATCTCCGCTCAACGGCGCCGGTACAGCGGACATAGAATCTGTCTCCCCCGTGGTCGATCCAGCTTTAATTGTCTGGGTAGTTTACAACATTCCCGATGTATGTCAAGAGACCTGACGCAAGTACTCGTGTTGTCTTGGTGAGGCGAGTAGGGACGCGACAGACAGTCCTCGAGCGATTCGCAACGGCCCGGCGGTACCGCGAAGCGGCGAGCACCAGGGAACCGCGGCCGGCCCGGTCAGGACTGTTCGGGTGTCACCGGCGCACGAGCCGTGAATTCGGCGGTGGAGTTCGTATGCGGGAAGTCCTCGTCCGGCACCGCGAGCCCGAGGCGCTCGCATATGGGCTCCCATCCGTCTGCGGGGAACCACTCCAGCAGGCGGGCGGGCGCGATCGTCTTGCGCACGGCCTCATTGTGGCGCTCGAACGCCTCGATCATCGCGCCTTCGTCCTGGAGGCGGTCACTGAAGCGCTCCCGCAAGAGCCTGCGTAGCGTGCTCATCCACGGCGCCAGCTCGGCCGGCGGGTCTGTGAGCACCCGGAAGATCGTGTTCGAGGCACTCTGGTACCAGGACCGGGAATCGCGCACAGACAGCAGCACCAGCGCGTCGGGGTTCGCCGCGGAGAGCTCCTGCCAGAAGGACGCGCCGGGCCAATCCACGAGCGCGGAGTACCCGGCGAGCAGTCTCTCCCAGTCCCCCGGATGACCCTCGATCGCCGCGGTCCAACCCGCGATCTGACTCCCGTCCTCGAGGATCTCCAACATGTGGTGGCAGGGCGCCCCCAGCAGGCGCTCGAGAGCAAGCTTCAGCGAATTCGTGCCGGTGCGGCCCACGCCGGCTCCTACGACCTTCAGCGGCATCCTCGACCCTCCTCATGCTGGGGTGGAAGCGCAATCGTGGCGGTGAGATCACGATCGCCAGACACGAGCACATCGACCTGCGCGGTGCGCGCGAGCGCGAGCAGGTAGTCGTCGTCGGGATCGCGTGTCACTGAGTCCGGCGCCTGGGGATCGTCCACCCACTCCACGATTGCGAGCAGCCCCGCAAGAAAGCGATCCGTCGCTTCCTGGCCGAGCACGTCGCGGAACGCGGGTCGCGCGAGCACGTCCTCGAGCTCTTCGAAGAGCATCACCGATACCACCGGCCGCCAGCGGCCTTCGATCGCCGACTCGACCAGTCGCCCGCAGAGCCCACTCGGCGTGCGGGCCGCCGAGACGAGGACGTTGACGTCGGCGACCGCCCGCGGCGGGCCGGCGTCAGCCGGCGGCACGGCCTCGTCGACTCGCGGCGCGCGCGTGCCGCACCGCGCGTGTCTCCTCGACCGCTAGCGCCATCGACTGCTCGTCGTCCAGGTCATCGAGCTCCGGGCGGGCGCGCAGTTCCTCCAGCAGCTTACGCAGACCCTCGCGTGCCGCCTCGCCCCGTCCTTCCTCGACCACGTAGGTGCGAAGCGCGTCCTCTACGAGTTGGCTCTCGCTGCGCTGCGTCGCCGCGGCCGTCATCTTCGTCGCGGTGAGGACACCCTCATCGATGTAGTACGTGGTCTTGCGTCTGGCCATGCCGTTGATATTACCGATGTGGCGTCAATCCGTCAAGACGGCGGTACTATGCGCAGCGGCCGCGGAGGGCCACCGGCCAACAACGCCGGTTCCTCCATCTCCTGCACAACACCGCATTCAGAATCTGGGTCTGCTACATCCAGCGGGGACACCACCATCGCCCTGTCGTTGTCTCCCACTGCAACCCTCGCCGGCGATCCGAGCGAGCGAAGGAACCCCATGGCGACTCGCGTCTTTGACCCATACGCCACGATCAGCGGCCATGTATGGCTGTACGAGGGCAAGCGCCGCAAGACATGGTGCGCGAAGTGGCGCGACCAGCACGGGCAGCACGAGAAGCGCCTCGGGCCGGCATGGACCGCCAAGGGGCAGCCAGCACCCGGCTTCCTGCGCGAGCGCGACGCGCAGGCGCTGCTCGACGCGATTCTGGTCGATGCTCGACGCGGACAACTCCAGCAGGAGCACACCGGCCTTACTTTCAGGGCGCTCGCGGAGGAGTGGTACGAGCGCGGGTGCTTCGAGCGCGACTGGTCAGCCAGCACCCGAGCCGACTACCGCTCGATCCTCGATGCGCACCTGCTGAGCGAGTTCGGCTCCAGACGGCCAGAGGCGATCACCAGCCACGACATCGAAAACTGGCGCGACCGCTTGGCCGACGAGGCGCTTCCCGCTCACGCCAGCGACGACGTGGGGTCTGACGGCCATGAGCATTCCTCGGCACCACCCGGTCGCGTCCGCTCGCGCCGCACGGTCAACAAGATCGTCACCCAGCTGCACAGCATTCTTCAATACGCCGTCAAGCATCATCGTCTCGCCCGCAACGCCGCCGCCGACGTGGACCGCCTGCGGGAGTCTTACGACGCCGCGCGCTTCGACTTCTACTCGCCCGAGGAGATCCACAAGCTCGTCGCGGCCGCCGCCAACGGCGCACATCGCGATCCCAAACGCCCGGCCATCAGCGACACCCAGCGCATTCTACGGGCCGCCGAGGATCGCCAAGACGCAGCGATTTACCTGACCGCGGCGCTCAGCGGGCTGCGCCGCAGCGAGCTGCTCGCGCTGCGGTGGGAGGACGTCGACTTCGAGCAGTCATCGATCCGCGTCTTCGAAGGCTACAGCGCCAAACGGGCCGGCAAGCCGAAGTCGCGCAAGTCACGCACGGTGCCGATGGTCGAAGAGATCGCCGACGCGCTACGCGATCTGACAACGCGCGAGGCGCACACGGACAAAGGCGATCTGGTGTTTGTCAGCCGTGAGGGAACCCACGTCGACGGCTCCGCTTTGCGGCGGCGGTACCTCGCCACGCTCGACGCGGCCGGCCTGCGGCGGTTGAGGTTTCACGACCTTCGTCATACCTTCGGCTCGCTTGCGATCAACGTCGCCAGCATCGTTCAAGTCCAAGCGTGGATGGGGCACGCCGATATCAAGACCACGATGCGCTACCTGCACCACAAGAGCCGGGCTGACGACGCTCAGTTGCTGTCTGCGGCCTTCCGACCCGCGAAAGCCACGACGGCGCCTGGCCGTTGTAACGGAACGTAGCCTACATACGTCCTGGCTCCCTACGTTTTCGGCCACGCGGCGGATCGCGCTGCGCGCTGCAAGTTTTACGGCTCGGACGAGCGACGCACGCGGGCCAAGTAAGCAACCCTGACCGCTACCGCAACCAACGCACCACCTACACCAGCCGCACCCAAGACCACGTACGCAAGTAGAACGAACACAAGCGCTACTAGAGCAAAAAGCAAGATATCGCGAACACGCTCAAACGGTCGTGAACTTTGTCGCATCGTGCGCACCATAGATTTGGGTACTGGCAATACGATCATGGTAGATGCAACGGTCGCCCAGCCGAGAGCGGGAGTCGTGTGGCGACTGCCATAGTTGTGTGAACTTGAAATATCTGCTCGCGTAAATCATCCTAGATTTTCCCAACAAGCACGCCGACAATGCAACTACCGACATCTCCCGCAGGATTGACTACGTCCGCCGGGGTACCCAGCGCCATATATCCTATTACCCCCTTCACACAATCCGCTTCCACCCGTCCGGAACCTCCGGCGTGGCTCCAGATCTGATGCGCTCTTTTGCAGTGACCCTGACAAATTCCAGGTCCGCCCTTGACTTCGTGAAGCTGATCGCCTTGTTCGTCTTCGCCACTCAGTGGCTGGACGAGGATCGCGGATTCAACGTGGGCTTTTTCGTTGCGAGGCTTGGGGCCGTGGTCGTTGGATATGTATTCGTATTCGCCTTCTTCTTCCCACCATTCTTCCCATTCTTCTCCTTCGGCGTATTGGGGGCCGGCTGCTGCGGCTGCGGCTTCGGCGGCTTCGAGTGCGGCTTTTTCGGCTGCTGCCCTGGCGGCGGCTTCGCGAGCCTCTTCGCGTTCGATCGCTTCTCTGTTGAGCTGATCGAAGTGAGCTGTGCAGTAGGTGCATTCGACGTACTCGCCGGTGGGGTCGGTACTGTCGACGGGGTCGCCGAAGGTGTAGCTGTAGGCGTCGGCTGAGCCGCCGGGGACTGGGTCTGGTTGGAGGAAGCGTCCGATCTGGGGTACGTAGGAGCGGACGCCCATCGTGATGACGCCGGAGGGGAGTTCGGTGGGGAGCTCGCTGGCGCCGAGCCAGGCGTATTTGGCTGGGGCGGTGACGGTGGGTACGCCGAACTCGCTGGTGTCGGCCTTGGCGGCTAGTTCGGTGGCGGTTTCGGACAGGTAGGCTTTGGCGATGATGTCGCCGTGGAGGTTGGTGAGCTGGAGTTCTGGGGTTTCGCCGTTGTTCTGGATGGCGACAAGGCTACCATTGATGCCGGTGATGTTGCGTCGCCATTCGTGGGAGAGGGCGTTTTCGGTCCATGCGGGGGTGTTGGCGGGGCCGGGGTAGTGGGAGATGATGGTTGAGTTGTTTGGTTTGCCGCTGGAGACGGTTTCGAGGGTGCGGCCGGTGGGGTCGAGGTTGTAGCCGATGGTTTGTTCGTTTTGTGTCTGACTGGCGACTTGGTTGTCGGTGTAGTAGGTGTTGGTGAGTGCGTGTGCCGCGCTTTCTTCGGCGTCGTTGGCGGGTAGTGTGGTGATGTCGCCGAAGGTGTTGTAGGCGATGCCGGTGTCGGTGAGGCGGTCGGCGGTGTCGTAGGTGTGTTCTTGGGTTTTGCCGCCTTCGATTGCGCATTTTTCGGTACTGGATTCGCGGGTTGTGAGGCTTGTGCGGTTGGTGTCTTCGTCGTAGGCGTAGATGCGTGTCGTGCAGTCTTTGCCGATGGGCGTGTTCTGGGCTTGGGTCAAGCGGCCGGTGTTGTCGTAAGTGTACGCTTGGTGGGCGAGGGTGCTTGTTTGTTCAAGCCATTGGCCGTGAATCGATGGAATAATGGTGTCTTTGAACCACTTGCATTTTTCTTTTTCTTCTTCGGTGCAGTGAGTGGTCTTTTTGTAGACGAGCGCGGTAGGCTTGCCGACTTGGTTGTAGGTATAGGTCGCAATCATGCCGTTGGGGTAGCTTTCGGTGAGCATGTTCCCTTCGGCGTCGTACGTCGCACTGAACGTCATTTTGGTGCTAACGCCGTTTGTGTAGGTAAGTTCATCGAGCAGGCCGGATGTTTCGTTGTATTCCGAGGCTTCTGTGCCCTCTTTGTCGTTGATTGTCTTTAGGCGGGCTCCCTTTTCTTTTTCGTATTCATAAGTTGTTGTGTTTTCGGCGGCGTCGGTGTAGCTTTCTACCTGGCCGAGCTTGTTATAGATGCTTGTGATTGTTTTGGGTTTACCTTCGGTGCAGGGTTTGCCTTCGTTTGCGCATTGCTTTTCGAGAGCGCCCGTTTCGCTGTTGTATTCGTTGGTCACCGTCGGGAGCGCGGTACCTACCGTGGAGCTGATCGCGCTCGTCGTGAGCCGCCCTGCGGCGTCGTACGTGTCGGTCTTGGTGCGGGTTGTGGACCCGACTGTTTCAACTGTCGTTTGGGGCTCGCTCCAGATGTTGTAGGTGTATTTGGTCGTTGGCAGTTCTGGTAGCCCGTTGGTTCCGGGTTGGGCGACTGGCACGGTCTCGCATGGAAGGTTTGCGACTGCGGGGCGTTCTCCGCATTCTTTGTATTCTGAGTTCGCGGCGGTGGTGTAGTAGATCGTCTTGGTGTTGTGGGCGCCTTCGTTGCCTGTGATGGTAGGCACCCATTCCTCAATGCGATCGGCGAGGCTGTCGATGACGTACACAGCACCCGCTGACGTAATCGTCATTCCATCAGGGTGTTCGAGTTGTCCGTTGCCAGAGCCGTTAGATCCGAAGGTAGCGAGAAAACTCCCGGCCGGGGTAAACTTCTGGACGCGATTGTTGCCCTTGTCCACGACGTAGAGATCGCCGCTCGCGGCTTCTGTAGCGATGTCGTGTGGACCTTCGAACTTGCCCATCGCCGTACCTTTTGAGCCAAACTTCGATATATAGGCGCCAGCGGTAGAGAACTCGTCGACTCGATTGTTGCTGTAGTCGGCGACATAGACATTGCCGCCCGCGAACGTAAGGGCTGCGGGGTTGGCCATCTGGCCGTTGCCCGAGCCTGAGATTCCGGCTTTGCATTCGGTCGCGGTCGTACAGGCCTCTGCTTCTGCTTTCCCGTCTTTTACCCCCCAGCCAATCGCGAGCAGGAATGTTCCCGAGGACGATAGCTCTTGGATGCGGTTGTTGCCGTAGTCAGCGACCCAGAGATTGCCGCTGGAGTCAATTGTGACTCCCTGCGGTGAGCTGAAGGCTCCTCCGGTACTGCCTTTGCTTCCGATGGAAGCGAGCCATGTCCCGGTTGAGGAGAGCTCCTCGATCCGGCCGTTGTTGTAGTCGGCAACATAGACGTTGTTGTTGGTCTGGTTGACCGCTATCCCGATCGGTCCGTTGAATTGTCCTTTGCCCGATCCTGAGATTCCAGCTTTGCATTCGGTCGGGGTTGCACAGGTCTCTGCTTCTGCTTTCCCGTCTTTCACGCCCCATCCGACCGCCAACATGAATTTTCCTGCCGCAGACAACTCCTCAATGCGGTTATGGCCGTAGTCCGTCACCCAGAGATTCCCGTGGCTGTCTAGAGCGTCGTGCTCGGGACCTTCGAACTGCCCGCCTTCATACCCAGGGGAGCCGAACATGAGCGAGTAGGCCAGCGGCACCTTCGCGTCCTTTCCAGACGCTGCAGGTGTGACCGTCTGGATGACATCGCCGGTACTTGAGTTGTATTCCGTGGTGTGTACGAGATCGAGTCCGCTCGGGTCAGTTATCACGGATGTCGGCTTGCGTAGTTTCCACCCAAGGCCACCCTGTCCGCTGTAGGACGTTTCGGTGGTACGCTTGTCAAATTCTTCTTTGCTCGCGTTTTCGGCGGAGTCGATCGTCTTCGTTACGAGATGGTAGGGGCCGCCTTCGGGAGCGCCTTCGTTGTAGTAATAGTTGGTGCGCTCGCGCGCCAACGCTTCTTCGTTGACTTTGCCTCCTTTGCCCGAGGCAAGCTCGACCGTGTGCTGCGGACCAACGCTGCCCAATAGCTCGGTGCCTGGTTCCGTGCCTTTTTCTTCATAGGTCAGTTCGGTGGCCGACTTGCATTCTTCGGTGGCTTTGCACCCTTCAGTGATAGCCTTCAGGCGGTTGTTGGGTGTGAGGGTGCGTCTGACGTCGTTGTAGAGGTTGTATTCGGCCACGGAGATCCCGCCCGTCGGCAGGGCAGTGTTCACGGCGCGGTCCTTGCCGTCCAGGTAGTCGACGGTCTCGCCTGTGTTTTTGTATTCCTTGGCGGGCCAGCCCATCACCTTCTCTGGCGGGAAAATCGCCATTGCTTCGCTTGGATCATCGGTCTGGCCCCATTTCGCTAGTTCTGTGGAGCTCATTTCGTAGGGCGCGCCACTACCGTACACTGGCACCTGGTACTCAAGCGTCGTTACGGCATCCGAGCCGACCACTGGAGGTTCAGGAAGCGGCGTATTGGGTGTGCCCGACGCAACGGTCGACGTGGCCGCCGTTTCGGCGGTCACTGCACCTATCGCATTCAGCGCGGTTGCCTTGGCGACTAGCTTGTGTCCTTCGTCGCTCGCGACCGGATAGTAGGCTTGGTTGACTGCGCCGGGGATTGGGGAGCATTCTTTGCCCGAGCTGTTGCAGTCATCCCACTGGTAGATGAAGGCCAGCGGGCTTGCCGTCCATGTCCCCGGTGTTTTTTCGCTGGTCAGGTTGACGCTGATCTTCGTGCCGACCACGGGTGTGGTGCTCGACAGTGTGGGTACTTCTTTGATGCCTGGTGCTTCGCCGTTGCCGAGCGCCGTCCCTGCTGACGGTACGGCTACGGCCAGCAGTCGGCCGGGGCTGGCGTCGCCTGGGATAGTTCCCTGCTCCAACAGCTCTGGCTCGTGACCAGATGTACTGACCGCCGTGATGTGCCCTTCCGGGGAGTCGTCGTATCCGTAGGTCGTCTTCAACGGCGAGGGCGTGATTTGAGGGTTCCACTCCGCACGCAGCCGGCCTTTCAGGTCATAGGTGTATTCCGCGACTACTGCTTCGGTTTTTGTTTTGCTGGAGTTCCACGCGATGTACTTGACTTTCGACAGATGTTTGGTGAATTCGCCCCATTCACTGGCCTTTTCGCCTTTTGCTGTCGTCGCTCCTTCATCGTATTCAAACTTCAGCGCGCGGCAGCCTTCTTTGAGTTCGCTGATCGCTTTCCCGCAAGAGACACCGGCTGGGACGGGTGCGAGCTCCTCGGTCGGCTCGATCACTCCGTTTTCCAGCTTGAATTTATAGAGCGCCATGTTGGTACCGTTTGGTCCTTCGGTGCTCGACGGCATCCACACACTGCCACTACTTCCGGTGGGGAGTTCAAACGTAGTCACTGACCCATTGTTACTCAGCGTGAACACCGTTTTGCCTTCCACTGGTTTTTCGAACAGTGTCAAACCGGCGTCGCCTGTCGGGGAGGTAAATTCACCTCCCCCTTTGCTCTCAAATACGACCTGTTCGCCGCTTCCGCCAGTCAACATCATCCCGCCCGATACCCGCAGAAGGCTCTGCTGGGCACCCAAGCTCAGATTCCACTGCGGCCCGAGAGGACCTTCTGTGCCCTGCGCTGGATGACGTGAGCGGTAGCCGCGACTCACCGTCAACGCGCCGTCAGGTACATTGATCGACACATCCGTAGCGGCCAAACTGAGCTCTCCCGTCACGGGATTCACTGCGCCAGGGCCGGCGGCCACATTTTCAGGATGGTGAACCGTCAAATGGTACGGTTCTTCGGTCACGTTACCGGCGCTGTCTGTCGCAACCAGCGTTAGTGTGTGTTCACCGGCCGCATAGTTTTCGGCACTCAGTGTCCATTCTGCGTGACCGGTGCATGGACCTTTCGAGCAGCCACCCTGGGGCCCACTGATCGGCTGGCCGTCAACGTCCAGCATAATCGACGCTATCCCTGAGCTCGGTGTTCCTTCCACCCCATCAGTAGCACTTGCTTTTAGAGTGGCACGCTGCCCATCAGATATTTCATGGTTACTCGGGAATTCGGTCAACGAGAGGCCATGCGGAGGTTCATTATCCACTTTGAGGGTCTCTGTAGTTTCGGCACTTCCGCCAAAGCTATACGCTTTAACTTTGAGCGTATCTTCCCCGTTTGGCATTTCGCTGTGATAAGCAAAGCCCCTATTGATTTCTTTCGGACATACGACCCCGGAGCATTCTGTTGCAAAGAGGAAGGCTTTTTCGAACCATTTTTTTTCTTCTTTTTCAACTCCTACTGTATATTCTTTTATCCCTACACCAGGATCTTTGGCGTGGAATTCAAATGCACCCAAATTCGGCCCGATCCAGCTATTACTTCCATAGAAAACATTCTTCTTACCGCCATCAACATTTTCATGCGTCGTATCGACACTAACTTCAGGCCCTTTCGCCTGTTCCAGAAAAACAGAAACCTCCGAGGTCCCTCCTGCCCCGATCTGTAGTCTGCCTTCTTCGGAGCTTTCCCCAACATGAGTCGCAGTTGAAAAGAACGCCGCCGTATTACCAGAAGAACCTTTCGTCGTTATTGTGTGATTCGGAAAACCACCTTCGTTTGGCAGCGCGACCCTTCCACCTTCATTTTCACTTTTAGATGAAAAGATTTCCATATAATTTTCTACATGCTGCGCGGCCGGCATTCCTTTGGCTTCACCGCTGGACTCCTTGAACTGAACTATACGAGCTTCGCCCGGTGCCGTATACTCCACAGCACCCCATTCGTGTTCTCCGTGGTATGCTTTGACAAAAATGTACCATGCTTCACTAGCGTTGACGCCGGTAAAATGGCTGCCGCTATTAACAAAATGCCAATTCGTATTGTGCCCCGACGTTTTTCCAAAATACGGATCTTCGACCGAGGGGTCAACCATGATAGGAAACTCATACGCACCAGTTCCCTTATCGACACTAAGAACAAGGAAGCTACCTTCCACTTTCATCGATACAGGCACCGCGACACCAGCAGCATCTCGAGCTACGGGAGCAAGAATCACAGCGATTACCGAACCGGCATCCACAACATCCACAGCCCCTGACGCATCATCCGCCTCAACCAATCTCGCGCCTTCAGGCAAGCCAACCCGATAGACAAGCCGCCCAGGGCTCGCAGCCGACCGCAGAATCGCATCCTCGCTGAACCCATCCGGCTCAGGCTTCACCACCTCATCCACATCACTCCCAACACCCACCCCACCATAAAACACCACAGACCCGTCCAGCCGGCCTTCCACACCACCAACCGACCCACCAGCTTCAGTCACCGGCACCAACGACACACCCGTTTCCCCAAGACTCACCCCACTCTGCAACTCCCTCGGAATACGCACCTTCACCGCCGGCGCCTGCGGTTCAAACACACCACTACTAGATTCGACCAAGCCAAGGTTCATCGCCACTCGCTGACCAGGCGCAGTTTCCGCCGCGATAGGCCCCATCGATTCGACCAACCCATGCTTGCCCCCACCAAGATCAACCTGCGCAGCATTATCCGCCGGAAAGCCCACGACGCTCGCGCCTTCAGGCAGAGCCGGCAGACCCCCGTCAGGATGAGTGATCACTTCCGGGAACACACGTTCGGCAAGCTTCGAAGTTTCAGCTGCATCCAGACCCTCGTACTCGGTCTGGGATGCTTCGCGCTCAGCGGTCGCCTCGGGGCTCACGCGCCGCGCTTCTTCCGCGTTGCTCACAGCTTCCCCGCCAAGCAACAACTCCGCTTCGGGAACGACCAACGGGCTTTCAAGCGACGAGCCACCAGTATCGCCCAACGCAGTGGATCCCTCAGCGGATGCCGTCCCCGCGCATAATGCAAGCCCTACGAGCGCAAACACCAGGCACTTCAGCCATACCGACAATTGCGCGACGCGCATTCCTTCTCCTTTGATTGATTGCCTAGTGCTCACCGCGGTACGAGCGACTGAGAAACATCTTGCTTTGCAAGTATTCGGCGAAGCCTAATCCGCCTCGATGGTATGAAGCAAGGGGCGTTTCCCACTAGCCGAACTCCTTTGAACATTCAATGCCCCGAGGGGGCGGAGGCAACTCACACGCCATTTCGCCCCGCTTGGTCCAAACCAATGTCCCGTGCCGTGGCGATGATTTTGGGGCCGAGTTCCGCCAGTAGCTCCTCGCGGGCGTAGGCCCCTGCAGGAACCGCCAGATCAACGGCTCCGACCGCCCGGCCCTCCACGCCCAACACGACGGCAGCGAGAGCGCGCCTGCCGGCAGACAACTCTTCGTCCTCAACCGCCACGCCCTCCACGAGAATCCGTTCAAGCTCGGCACCTAGAGCGACTTTGGTCACGATCGTTTTGGGAGCACGGCGCGTGAGACGCAGCTTTGCTATCAGCTCCCGCTGCTCCGCCACGGGCAGGCACGCCAGGAGCGCCTTTACCCGCGGCGGTGCAGTAGGCGGGCTGGTGCGTGCCCAGCCCGCTGCCCACATCCACCGCATACTGCCCTTGGCGAGACCCCTGCCAGCGGTCGATGTTGACAATTTCGGTGCCCCTGAGCACCCCCAGGCTCACGGTGTGCCCAGTACAGGCCCTGAGCTCCCGCAGATGCTCACGAGCAACGCCACGAAGAACCATCGAGTCCAGCGCCGCGAGCCCGACGTCCGAAGCGCGTGAGGAGAGCCGGTACTTGCGGGATGAACTCTGCTCAAGATAGCCGAGCGTCACCAGCGTGGTTGCGTAGCGGTGGGAGGTGGAGCGACCCAGGTCGAGTTCGTCAGCCATGTTGGCGATGCCGCGCACCGGGTGTTCGGCGGTGAAGCACGTCAACATCGTCAGGCCCGCGACCAGTGAGGAGGAGAACTTGCCGGGGGGCTCGGGATCAAGTGGCTTTGACATCACACTCAGTCACCTACGACGCAAGTTTGTACTTGCGGGTCTTGGGATCTTGTTCGACGAGGTCGAGGACAAGCAAGGTGTTGAGATAGCGGTGGGTCGTGCTGGGGCCGACGTTTCCGAGCCGCTCGTTCATTTCCTTGACGCCCACCGGCTCGTCGTTGGTCATCAGGTGGGCGAGCACGAGCAGTCCCCGGATCACCGACATCGAAACGCGGCCTTTGGCCAACTCTGGTCCGTAGCGTGCTTCCCAGAAGGCGATCGAGGACATCTCGGTGAGTGGCACGAGCCCCGATAGGACACTGGCGAGGCTTGCTACCTTTGCTCTGCCGGCTCTGCGTACCACCTCGTTCAGTTGACGCGCGGTCAGCCGCAGGTACACGACGTCCTCAGCCATGACGCCACCGACGTTGTGATCGAGTGATCGCGAGAATAGGACGCCCGCAGCAGGGATTTCGTCCCGCACCAGGTGCTGGCCTCCTTTGATGCCCGGCAAACATCTCCCTCATCGCATGGGGATGTTGCCTATGTTGGTCGCTGCTGAATAGAGGCGCAGACACTAGTGTCATTGCCCCTAGTCATCCCTTGACATTCTACGAGTGATCGTGTATGCGGTTCTTCCTAGCCACCAATATTCGCATGGCGGGCTTGGTCAGCCGAGTGGAGTGGGCGCGGGCCTTCAGGATGAGCGTGCTGGGTTTTGCGAGGCCGCCCATCGCGTCGAGGATTCCCTGGGTGGCGAGATGGCTTGTCGGCGAAGCCACGGGGCAGGCGCAGTGAAAGAAGCTCGCCATCGCGGTGAGAATCATCGTGTGGTGTCCGCCTGCGAGTGTGCGGGTCCGGCGCAGGGCCTGGGTCGCGATCATCTGCAGCCGGGCCGCGGCTTCCTGTGGTGAGGAGTAGTAGTCGATCAGGTTGCGCTGACCGTTGTCCCGATCTTCCTGGTGGTCGATGAGGCTGTCCAGCAGGGTGCTCAGGGAGGCGATCCAGGGGAAGTAGACGGTCTCGATCGCGGCGACCTCCTCCGGGCGAACGTTCGGATGGGCGGCGGCGGCGATCAGTGCGAGCACCGGGAGTGGCGATCCGGCGGCGGCGCCGGTCTCCCACCATCGCAGTCCTGTGTTCGGGGTCGTTTCCGCCTGCGCCCAGAGGGTGAAGGCGTTGTGTGAGCCGTTGCGGTCACCGTGGTTGAGGCTCTGGTATGTGACGACGCGCGCGGCGGCTTGTCGAGCCGGGCCGGCCACCGCGGCGCGGGAGGGGAGTGTGCCGATCGCGGCTTGGCAGGCTGCGATCAGGCTGTCGAGGTAGCCCGCGTCCTCGCGGCGACGGTGATGGGCGTAATAGTCGAGATGGATGGCGCCTGGTTCGAGGGCGGTGTGGAGCGCCTGGTTGAGCTGTCGGCCGTTGGCGATCGGGTCTGTGTTCGGCTGCTCTGAGATGGTGTCGATGTAGTCGAACGCCACCTGGTAAGCGGTGAGGGCGCGCACGACGTTCGCCCTGTGGGCTGGGGGTACAAACGCGGCGAACGCGGCGACCCCGTCGAGGTTTTCTCGCTTGGTGCGCTGCGCGTCGAATGCCAGCTGGCGCAGTGTCGGGTCGTGTATTTCGCCTGCGCGCTGGCGCCAGTTACAGGCTTCACGGCATGTGAGTGGAAGGACGCTGAGCCAGTAGCGTCGCGCCGCGCCCACGAACGCAGCGCCCACCGCCCCCCGGTTGCCGGCAGTTCCCGCCATGCATACAGCATTCCGCAGGTCCCCCTTATTCCATGTTCACTCCTGGAAGCTCACGTCCGGCGGCACCTGCGCGGCGGCCAACCCGGGAAGCGCGATCACCGCGAGAGCGATGCCGGCGACCGCGATCAACGGGATAAGCACCTGGGGGCCTCCGACGGCGAACGGTGCGGGGAAGTCGGTTGTCAACCGCAGCCATCGGTCGGCCAATGCGTGCCCGTACACGCCGAGGACGGCGCCGTTTACGCAGCCGACCGCGAGCACGATCGCGCTCTCCAAAAGCAGCGAGCGCCAGAGTTGGAGGTGATCGTACCCCCAGGTCTTCATCGCGGCAAGCCGGGCACGGCGCTGCCAGATCGCGGCGCTGAGCGACACGGCGATCGCGAGCGCGCCCGTGATCAGCAGCAGAGTCGATATCTGGCCGAGGCTTCTCAAGCCCTGGCGTGCGCTGGCGTCGGTCTCGGCTTCGCGTTCACGGAACGTCTGCACCACCAGGCCGGAGCCGCCGCCGATCGCGCCCTGCACCACTCGCCGGCCGTTCGCGAGGGTGACACCGGGCTTGAGATCGACTTCAAGAGCGGCGGGGTTGGTCGTCTGCCAGCCTTGGAGATAGTCGGCTGTCGAGAGCGTGATTGCTCCCGGCGGCCATCCCAGGTTCGTGGTGATCGCGGCCACCCCGAGACGCAGTGTTCCCGACGGTGTCGGCAGCCCGAAGGATGACCCCACCCTCAGGTGGCGTTCGTTGGCGAAGCCTTCGGAGACTGAGGCCCAGCCACCCCGTCGGATCAGTTCGGTCGCGCGTTCGTAGTTGCCCCGCAACACCTGACTGGGCTGAAGCATCTCGGGCGCGTTGGAATTGTGAGCTCGTACCAGTAGACGCCGGCCACCGACGTCGAGTAGCCCACCCTGATAGGTGCGAACGGACGCGATGCCGGGGGCGCGAGCGATCGCGGTGAGCGTGCTGCCGGCGCGGAAGCTGGTTGTGTTGAACACGTTCTCGCCGGTCGTCACCCAGATGCTGGTCGTGCCCTCGTACTGCGCGATCGCCGTTTCAAGTCCATGGGTCAGGTCACGTCTCGCGCCCCCAATCGCGAGGCTTCCATAGACGGCGAGCGCCGCGATCGCTGCCAGCGCGATCGAGCGCGTGGCGGTCGCCTCCAGCTCGACCACGGCGTGGGAGAGCATCCCCCGGGAGCGCTCAGCGAGCGGGTTGAGCACCGCCAGTACCGCCACGTAGGCGAGGGGTACCAGGCAAACCGCGGCAAGCGCGAGGAGGATGCCACCAACGATCGTCAGGCTCGGCACGGCGAGCGCGAGCACAGTGCTGAGGAGGATGAGCGCACCGCCCGCGATCGCGAGCGCGACCGTCATCCGCCTTGTGATGCCCTGCCCCGCCTCGCCCTGCTCGTGCATGACGGCATCGAGCGCGCGTCCGGGGCGCAGGTCGAGCGCTGGCCGCAGCGATGCCAGCAGCGCGGCGCTGACGCCACATCCAGTCGCTATCAGGACGGTCCTCGCGCTTACGATCTTCTGGGTGCCGATCGGGAACGCAACTGTCAGGTAGCTGGGGACTTGGCCGAACAGGGTGTGAGAGAGCACGGAGCCGAGCGCGATTCCCGCGGCGGACCCGATCAGGCCGAGCGCAAGCGCCTGCACTGTGAGAATCAGGATGATTTGCGCGGGGTCATAGCCGAACGTGCGCAGCTCCGCGATGAAGCGGCGCCGTTCGGGGATCGTGAGCAGTATCGCGTTGAGAGCAAGCAGGAACCCGACCATGCCGGCGATCACGGCAAACAGCGTCGTTGACTGCTCATTGGGCTTGGCGGCCGTGTTCAACACATGCAATTCCTCGTTGGCCGGCACGACATCCGTGCGACCTGCCGCGAGCCCCCGCAACTCGCCGGCAACACTCGCTTCAGCGCCCGCGTGTGGCTTGACGAGCACGTTGGTCACGAGCCCGGGTTTGCCAGTGAGCATCTGAGCGACCGGAAGCAGCGCGATCACGACGGGGCTTTCAGCGACCGCTCCGATCGTCTGGCTGCCGAGCGCCGCGCGCACACGCACGGTGTGGAGCCTCCCACCGACGCGCAGCGCCACACTCCCCCCGGGCTGTGCTCCGACCGCAGCCGCCACGCTCGCAGGGAAGCCGAGGCCGCCTGAGATCAGCAGCTCGCCCGCCCCGAGGTTGCGGGTCGCCTTGGCGCCCAGGTCAAGCAGGTTCGGGGCGACGCCAAGGAGCTGGACCTGTTCGCTGCCTTTCGGCCCGGTGATCGTCGCGTTCTCTCGCAGCACCGGCGAGGCGACTTCGACCCCAGGCAGCTGCGCGGCACGCGCAGCGAGCTGCTCGCTGAAACCGGCTTCTGAGCGTGCCGCGAGCTGCAGCCGCGCTGAGCCGATGAGCTGGTTGATCAGCTGGCCCGCAGAGGCCGTGATACTCGTGTTCGCCACGAGCACCCCGAAGACGAGTGCGACACCCACCGCGATACCGGCGGCTGCGAGCAGCTCCTGCGCCGGCCGCTGGCGCACCCGCCAAGCATACAGGGTCAAAGGAACGCCGACGCTGAGCCCGAGAACCTTTGGTGCGCGAACAGCCGGCCGGCGGAGCTTCATGCCAGGGCGCTTTCCAGATCCGCGTCCAACCCGTCAGCAAGGTTCCCGTCGCGCAGCGAGTACACCCGGTCGACAAAGCCCTGCGCCCGAGGGTCGTGTGTTACAAGCACCCCCGGGATGCCACGCTCGTGACAGATATCCCGCAGCAGCGCGAGGATCTCACGGGTGCGCTGTGAATCGAGGTTGCCCGTCGGCTCATCGGCGAGCAGCAGCCGCGGGTCGCCCGCGAGCGCCCGTGCGATAGCGACGCGCTGGCGCTCCCCCATCGACAGCTGAGCGGCCTTCTGGTCGATGCGCTGCCCCAGGCCGACACGCTCAAGCCACGGGCGAACCATCGTCTTCGCCTCGCCGAGCGTGTACCCGTCGCAGAGCAGCTTCAGCGCGGCATTGTTCAAAGCTGATGAGCCAGACAGCAGATGAAAGGACTGGAACACGAAGCCCACCTCGCGGCGGCGATAGCGCGCGCTGTCCTTTACGGAGAGGCCCGACACACTCTGGCCGTTGAACAGCACATCCCCGCTGTCCGGAGCCAAAAGCGAGGCCGCCATCAACAGCAGCGTCGTCTTGCCCGACCCGCTCGGCCCATACAGCGCGACCAGCTCGCCCGGAGCAACACTCAGCGACACGCCGTCCACGGCCCGCACGAGCTCCCCGCCCGCCGAGTAGTGCTTGACGAGATCGCGCAGCTCAAGCGTCACAGACCCGAATCGCCCGCCTTCACCTGACCACCGCCTTCGGCGGCGGCACCCCCGGTCTTCGAGCGGCTGGGAAACGGTACGACGACCCCGGGCTCATCCATCGAGCGAACCTCGCCGTGAGAAACCGACATGATCCGTCGCGCCCCGTGGATCGCGGCAAGATCCTCGGAAGCGATCACCACAGCAAGATCCGAGCGGTTACCGAGCGAACGCAGCAACTCATACAGCGCCTCGCTTTCTGAGGAGCTGGGCAGCACCGCGGGCTCATCCACGATCAACAAGCGCGGTTCGCGTACGAGCGCCATCGCGAGACCCACCCGGATGCGCTCCCCGACAGCAAGCCGATCGGCCGGCACGTCAGCCTGCTCCCCAGCACCAACCAAAGCCAGCACCCGCCGCGCACGACACCTCGCCGCATTCAACCGCGTGCCGTCCCCCATGCAAGCCGTCGCAACCATGTCGACCGTGGGGCGGTTGACCTGCGCACGCCACTCCGAGGAAACCAGCGCGACCCCGCCATTACGCATCAGCCGCGAGCGCTTCCTGCCGGACATCGTCGTGAGAACCTGCCCATCGAACCGAACCGTCCCCTCATCCGCCGGCTCGATGCCGGAGGCAATCTTCAGCAGCGTGGACTTGCCAGCACGCCGAGGACCCCACACGCCAACATAGTCGCCCGGGTCGATCTCAAACGAGACGCTGTCGAGAACCACCACCTCCCGGTGCCCATCGAAATAGCGCTTCGTTACCTGCGAGAACGAGAGAAGAGGCACCATGGCAACCTCACCAAAGCTACGCTCCGCGGAGCTCGAGGATCCTCCCGCGCACAAGATCGAGCCACAGCAGGCCGGCTTTGATGCCGTGCAGATCCTCTTCGCGCGCCAAGTGCATCAGCGCACCGACAAAGGATTGCCGAAGCGGGAGATTGACCTCGATATCTCGCTGCATCGCGAAGAGGCGCCGTTCGCACTCCTCCACCGCACACAACAGCCGCGGCAGATCCTCAGGGCGCGCGACCACGAGTTTCGCCTGCATCTCGTTCAGGACCAGTCTCGACCCGACGCTCGCCATCCACTCCGCCACCACCGGCTCCGCCGCAGCAGTCGGGGCATACATGATTCGTTCCGAGTTCGTCCCCTCCGAGCGATCGGAGAACACCAGTTTGTGCCCCTCAAGCGACTGCAGCATCCGGTAGAGGCTTTTACGGTCGATCGTCCAGCTCGGGCCGAGCCGCCGCTCAAGCTGATTGGCAAGGTCGTACACATACCCCCGCTGCTGCACCAGCAGGCACAGAGCCGCACCCTTTAAGGGAGACGACCTCAGCGCGCTGCTCGCAGCGGTACTCACGCAACCCCCAAGCCTCGACCAGCCATGACCGGGAACCCTAGCGAAAACAACCCCCCGGCGTCGTGAAACCAGAACGATCCGATCCGCTGGCATTTCCGGCAGCTCACATGCTCCCACACCGCCAACCCCAGGCGGGAGATGGCCAAGACGATGTTCCGCTCGGCGCTGCTCGACCGTCGGTGCCGGCAAGCAGCGCGCAGCATCCCCTTCGGATCTACTCTCCCCCGTCCTTGTTGTCCTCAGCCAGCTCGCGCGCGCGGCGGGCTGCGAACTCGGTGACTTGCTGCTCCACGCGTCGCAGGCCCTCCATCTCCTCCTGGAGGCCCTCTGTGATCTGGGCGTCCTCGCCGGCCATCAGGACGCCGCGCTCGCCGACTGTGTAGCGAGTCACGGCGATTGGGGTGGCGATTCCCTGCAGGGTCAGGTGGGCAACCGCCTCGTTGCGACCGGCGCAGAGGATGAAGCCGACGGTGGCGCGATCCTCGGGGTGTGCGATGAGGGCGTTGACGGCGTTGACGTAGAGGTTCATCTTGCCCGCGAACTCCGCCTTGAAGGGGCCGAGCTTCAGGTCGATGACCACGAAGCGGCGGGTCGGATGATGGAAGAACAGGAGATCGAGGATGAACTCCTCGCCACCGATCTCAAGCGACTTCTGGCGCCCCGCGAAGTAGAAGCCCTCGCCCAAGACCAGCATGAAGCGCTCGATGTCCCCCAGCAGCGCCGCTTCCAGGTCTCGCTCCTTCGCGCCGTCAGTGAGTTGCACGAAGTCGAGGACCACGGGATCTCGCGCGATGCGCTGCACCGCCTCGGCGTCGTCTGCCTCCAGCGTCCGCTCGAAGTTGGTGATCGCCGCCCCTTCCCGCTCGTGCAGGCGGGTGGCGATATGGGTCTGTAGCTGCGCTCGGGTCCAGGCACCGGCACGCTGGACGTACCAGTCCCTCGTGCTACGGTCGTCGAGCTTCTGAACCAGCTCGACGATGTGCCCCCACGGAAGGTCTTGCACACCGTGTGCGAGACCTGCCTCCTCCGGCCAAGCGATGGCAAAAGATCGCATACGCGCGAGGTTCGCGGGAGAGAACCCGGTGGCTCCAGGGAAAGCCGCCCGCAGATCGGCCGACAGCCGCTGCACCACCCCCTGCGTCCGCCGGCCCCGCTCTGGGCCGGCCTCGGCCTGGCGGCGCTCGATCTCCTTGCCGATCTGCCAGTACGCCCCGATCAGCTCAGCGTTGATCGCCCTCGCCGCACGCGCCTGAGCGCTCCGGATACGTCCCTTGATGCCCTCAAGGAACTCCTCGTAACTCTGGGTCGCAGATCCCGTCGCGTCGGCAGACAATGGGGCGGGCAAGTCAGGCATGGAGCTTCCGAGCGTACTGACCGGGGGCGTCGTATCTCTTGCACCGCGGCCACCGCTCTCCGCACATGAAGTCCCGGGCAACGCCTCTCCCGACACGTTGCCCCAACAGAGGGCTCCTGGGCAGAACCCCAATGTTTTCGGGCCTCTTTCGGGAGGAACTTTCGGGAGGAAGTTGTGCCTGCCACCCCCCACATCTCCCGAATCCTGCCTAGATTCGGCTTCTATGCTAACTTTTCTGCGAAGCCCCCGGCAGGACTCGAACCTGCGACCCTCGGATTAGAAGTCCGATGCTCTATCCAGCTGAGCTACGGAGGCGCGGTGTTTCCAACCCCACAGTGTGGCGATCGTCGCCGCGCGGCGCCTGCCGGGTCGGGGCTCACGCCGGAACGCTCGGTGGAACGCCCTTAAGCAAACTTGATCCAGAACCGGTAAAAGTTGACCCATGACTCCCGCATCCGACACCGATCCCGACCTCACCCGCAAGGAGCGCCGCGAGCAGGCGCGCGCCGAACGCAAAGCCATCGAGGCCGCCGCCGCCCAGTCGGCGCAGCGCAAACGCATGATCCAGCTCGGCGGCGTGATCGGCGTCGTGGTGGTGATCATCGTCGTGATCGTGCTCGCCACCAGCGGCGGCGGGAGCAGCGGCGGCAGCGGGCTGGCCACCGGCAGCAAGAAGAACTCGACGGTCGCCCTGGTCAACTCGACGATCGGGGGCATCCCCCAGTCGGGCAACGTGCTGGGCAACCCCAACGCGCCCGTGACGCTGCAGTACTTCGGCGACCTGGAGTGCCCGATCTGCAGGCAGTTCACGCTCGGGGCGCTGCCCAGCATCATCAAAAAGTACGTGCGTGCTGGGAAGGTGAAGATCGAATACAACTCATTGCAGACCGCCACGCCCGAACAGGAAACATTCCGCGATCAGCAGATCGCCGCCTACGCCGCCGGCAAACAGAACCTCGCGTGGTATTTCATCGAGCTCTTCTACCACGAGCAGGGCCAGGAGAAAACAGGCTACGTCACCGAAAAATACCTCCAAGGGCTGGCGCAGCAGGTGCCGGGGCTCAATCTCCCCAACTGGAGCGCCGCACGCAACAACCCTGCCTACGTCGAACAGGTCACGCACGACGCGCAGGTCGCCAACGCGGAAGGCTTCACCGGCACGCCGTCCTTCCTCGTCGGCAAGAGCGGGCAGCACATGGAAAAGCTCGAAAACCCCAACCTCGAAGAACCCTCGGGCTTCGAAGCGGCGATCAACAAACTGCTTGCATAGGGGAATGCGTGCGGCGATGACACAGCCCTCCCTCCCCCTCCCCCCTCCCCCAACCCCCCGCGCCGCGGGTCGGCCATGAGCGACCGCGCGCTGCGCACCGCGATGATCGTGCTCGCCACGATCGGCCTGGGGGTCGCCAGCTACCTGACCTACGTCCACTACTCAGGCGTCCCGCCGCTGTGCAGCACAACGCACAACACCTGCCTGAAAGTGCAGACCTCGATCTACTCGACGCTCGCCGGCGTGCCGGTCGCGCTGATCGGGTTGATCGGCTACGTGACCATCCTCGGCTCGCTGCTGGTGCCCCAGCGCGAAACGACGCGCTTCGCCACGATGGCGTTCGTGCTGGTCGGCTTCGGCTTCTCCGCCTACCTCACCGGGCGCGAGGCGTTCTCGCTGCACGAGTACTGCGAGTGGTGCCTGTCCAGCGCCTTCATCATGACGCTGCTCGTCCCACTCGCCGTCTGGCGCTTCCTGCGCGGCGACGCGCCTCCAGCGAGCGCCTCCTCGGCCTCCGCCGCCGAGCCCGACGCCGGGGCGCTCGCCGCGGGCTCTTGATCGCCATCGAGCACAGCGCCACCTGGCGCCACAAGCGCGCCGTCGCCGAAGCCGCCGCCGAGCTGGTGCTCCCGGGCTCGCGCGTGGGGCTGGGAACGGGATCGACCGTCGCGCACCTGCTGCCGGCGCTCGCCGCACGCCGGCTGGAGGGGTTGCGTTGCGTCGCCACCTCCCCCGCCACCGCCCGCGCCGCCCGGGCACTTGACCTCGACGTCGTGGAGCTCGACGAGCTCGGTGCGCTCGACATCGCGATCGACGGCGCCGACCAGATCGATCCCCACGGCTGGCTGATCAAGGGCGGGGGTGCGGCGCACACGCGCGAGAAGATCGTCGCCGCCGCGGCACTGCGCTTCGTCGTGATCGCCTCCGCCGAGAAGGCCGTCGCAGAGCTCACGCCGCCGGTGCCCGTCGAGATTCTGCACTTCGCCCCGCACACCACGCTCGCTGCGATCGCGCCGGCGAGGCTGCGCAAAGTGCCCCTCAGCCCAGACGGCAACCTGATCGCCGACTACCTCGGCGCGATCGCCGACCCGGCTCGGCTCGCCGCTCGGCTGTCCGCCACCCCCGGCGTCGTTGAGCACGGGCTGTTCGCGCCGAGCCTCGTAAACGACGTCCTGATCGCCGACGACAGCGGTGTCGAGCACCGCCGCGGCGAAAAGGGCGTTTGAGGCCTCGCGCAGCGCCCATCCGCCAGCGCCTCTCACGCCTCATCTCCTTGCCACCAGGTGAGCCGCCATTCAGATGCCGATCAATTCGAGCTCGTCCAGCCTCCGCGCGGCGCGGGTCGCCCACACCGTGCTCTCTTCCCGGTGCAGCACGCCGTCGCGCTCCAGATGCGCGAGCGCCTCGTCGATCACCGCCGGGTGGAAGTCTGAGATCTCCCGCGCCAGCTCCGCGCGGGCCCAGCGCTCCTGGTGATCGTCCCTGAGAGTGTGCAGCACGATCGCCCGCTCCACCATCCATAGATCGCCGCCGCGCTGCCGTTCCTGCGCCCGTCCCTGCATGGGACTCACCTCCTGGTCTGCCATGTCGCCCGCGACCTGCCGGCTTGCTGGGGCCACTTGATTTTTCGGTTGGCGTTGAACCTACTCGGCGCTTGGGACGGGAGGCTCGCTTGGGGGTACCGTTTGATCCATGACCCCCCGCACACGCCTCCTCGCGTTTGGATCCGCCCTGACGCTCGTCCTCGCGGGCGGCGTGTGCGCGGCCTTCGTGCCCGGCGTAACCGGCCAGGTGCTCACGATCGTGCTGATCGCCACCGGCGTGGCCGGTGCCGTGCTGCTGGTGTTCCTCGAAGTCGGCTACAGCGAAGATCGCGAGCTCGCGCGCGATGAGGAGCGCCGCCGCGGCCGAGCGCTGCGGCTGCTGGGCGCCCGGCGCGGGCGCTGGATAACTCGCCGGCCGCGGCGACCCGACCGCTGAGGAAGCTTCCGCGGTCGGTGATTGCTGAGCAAGCCCCAGCGCTCGGTGGTTCGCTGAGCAAGCTCCGGCGCTCGGGGTGACTCGCTGAGCAAGCTCGCGCTCCCACGGTTCGCTTTGGGAGGCTCCAGCATCCCGCGGTTGATAGCGTAGAGCGATGTCGTACGGGTGGTCAATGTTTTGCTACGACGAGTGGAGCGCCACCTGCGACACGCTGCACGCGCACACGCAGGTTCTCGGCAAGCTGGCGGTGGCGCTGGCCCCACCCGAGCCGCAGCTCCAGCACGCGGCGCTGCGCCTCAGCGCTCGCGGCTGGGAGACGGCTCCGCTGCCGGCGCCCGACGGCTCGGGAGCGATCGTGGTCACGCTCGATCTGCGCACCCACGAGGCGCTGGCCGAGCACAGCGGCGGCGAGGTGCGCCGCGTCCCACTCACCCCGCACCGGCCGGTGGGCGAGGTCACGCGCGAACTGCTCCACGCCATCCGCGAGTTGGCGGGCCAGGTCAGGATCGACCCCACCCCGCAGGAGGTGTCCTGGAGCGTGCCGCTGGATGAGGACGACGAGCACCGCCGCTACGACCCCCACCAGGTTGCCTCCTACTTCGCCGCCGCCACCCAAGCCGCGCTCGTGCTCGCCGCGTTCCGCGCTCCGTATCGCGGACGCTCCACCCCGGTCAACGCGTGGTGGGGCTCGTTCGACCTCGCCGTCAACCTCTTCTCCGGCGAGCCCGCCGACCCCCCGTCAGAGGACTTCATCATGCGCAACGCCATGAACGCCCAGGAGGTCGCCGTGGGCTGGTGGCCCGGCGATGCGCGCTACGCCAAGGCGGCCTTCTACGCCTACGCCCACCCGGCGCCCGAGGGGTTCGCCTCCGCCACACTCTCGCCCGCCGCCGCGCGCTGGGATGCCACGCTCGGCGAGTACATCCTCGACTGGGAGGATCTCCGCTCCAGCCCCCACCCACGCGCGGTAGCGCTGGACTTCGCGCGCTCAGCCTTCCGCCACGCCTGCCAGGTGTGCGAGTGGGATCCGGCGTTCCCCGCCAGCATCGACGGGACGCCTCCGCCCGTCGCGTGAGACACGGGTCGTGGCGCATACGCAGGGTTTGAGGAGCGCCTCAAACGGCGGCCGCATCGCGAACAGCCACAGCGATGCGCTCACACCCAACGGCACAGGCTCGGGATCCATCCCGCTGCCTGTGCCGCGTGACTGGCTCTTGACTCTACGGCGCCCACACGGAGTGGGGAGAGGGGCCGCCGTTCGGTCGCTCCCAGCCGCAGCGGTGGGAGTACCGCTTCCGGCCGGTCGAGCCTTGTCCAGTCACGCTAGACATGTTGGGGCCGACCGCGCTCGGCCACCATGAGGTCGAGGCCCCATCTTTGCTGGGGGGTGCATATCGGCGCTAGCGTGATCTGGATACAGACCGCGGACGAACAACCGGCTGGTCTCGCTCACACCGCCCCAGATTGCGCCGGTGCGAGCACCGACGCCCGCGGTGACCCTGATGGCGTCACCGCCCTTGCGCCAAGCGCCGCCGCGGCGATCACCGATGCCGCCACTGGCTGCGACACACCGCCGCCGCTGGCCGGCAGGCGCTACCTGCCGCTTTTCTGGCGCGTACTGGCCCTCAACGGCGCGGTCGTCACCACAATGGCCGTAGCGGTCGCGATTGTGCTGCCCGAGCCGTTTGCGCACATCGCGGCCGACGACGCCACCATCCTCGCCATCACGTTGACCGTGACACTCGTCGCCAATGCGCTGCTGCTGCGCCACGCACTTGCGCCGCTTACCCATCTACCCGCGCTCCTGCGGCGCGTGGACCCGCTGCAGTCCGGGGAGCGCCTGCAGGTGCCCAACACCCCGTCGGAGGCCGCAGAGCTCGCGCAGGCCTACAACGAGATGCTGGACCAGCTCGAGAGCGAGCGCCTGGAGAGCACGCGGCGGGTGCTCTCCGCCCAGGAGAGGGAGCGGCTGCGGGTCGCACAGGAGCTGCACGACGAAGTCGGCCAGACGCTTACCGGGGTGCTGCTGGGGTTGGCGCGCGTCTCACGCGACGCGCCGCTGGAGCTCACGCCACGCCTCGAGCAGTTGCTCGAGACCACCCGCGCCAGCATCGACGACGTCCGCCGCATCGCCCAGCGCCTACGCCCCGAGCCGCTGGAGGATCTCGGCCTCGCCGGGGGCCTGCTGGCGCTCGCGCGGCGGATGCGCGAGCAGTCGGGACTGCGCATCGTCTGCCGCATCCCCACCGAGCTTGCACCTCAGTCACCCGAGCGCGAGCTCGTGGTCTACCGCGTCGCCCAGGAGGCGCTTACCAATGCCATCCGTCATTCGCGCGCCGCCAGTGTGTGCATCACGCTTCAGCTTCGCCCCCAGCACCTCGCGCTGAGCGTCCGCGACGACGGTCGCGGCATGCGCGACGGGCGCCGCGAGGGCGGCGGGATTCGCGGGATGCGCGAGCGCGCCGGGCTCGTCGGCGCCACACTGCTCATCACGAGCGCGCCTCACGCCGGCACCGAGGTGTATTTGGACATTCCGCTCCCCGCCAACGTCCCGCTCCTCGCGCAGGACACATGACCGAGCTGAAGACCAACATCCTGCTCGCCGACGATCACGCTGTCGTGCGCCAAGGGCTGCGGCTGGTGCTTGAAAGCGAGCCCGACCTGGTTGTCCGCGCCGAGGCCAGCGACGGCCTGGAGGCCGTGAGCAAGGCGCTCACCCACCACGACCTGCACCTCGCCCTCCTCGACATTTCGATGCCACGCATGACCGGGCTGCAGGCCGCGCGCGAGATCCACCGTCAGCGCCCCGCGCTGAAGATCCTGATGCTGTCGATGCACGACAACGAGCAGTTCCTCTACGAGGCGCTGCAGGCCGGCGCCAGCGGGTATGTGCTCAAGTCGCTTGCCGACCGCGACGTGGTACGCGCTTGCCGCGCCGCCGTTCGTGGCGAGCCGTTCCTCTACCCCAGCGCCATCACCGAGATTGTGCGCCACTACCTCGCCGGACCCGCGATGGAGCATCCCGACCCGCTGACGCCACGCGAGCTACAGGTGATCAAGCTGATCGCCGAGGGCCACACCAACCGGCAGATCGCCGACGCCCTCACGATCAGCCAGAAGACCGTGGAGCGTCACCGCGCCAACATGCTTGAGAAGCTCGGTATGCGCGACCGTGTGGAGCTCACCCGCTACGCGATCCGTCGCGGCCTGGTCGAGCCCTGAGTCACCTCCCCGCCGCGGCCTCCCCGCCGCGGCCTCCCCGCCGCGGCCTCCCCGAACCGTAAGGTCAACTCGCGTCGCGGCCGCGCCGAGACGCGAACCAGATGATGGGGCTTACACCCCATAGCCGGCGAGCGACGCGCAAGGCATCCTCAATGACATGGCACTCAGCGCCGCCGGGCTCACAGCTCCCTCCAGGGACCACCCCCTCGCCCGGCGGCGCGCGCCACTGCACCCGGTCTCCTCGGCGATCCCGCTCAAGCCGCTCACCGCGCTGGTGGTCGACGATCACCCGGTGATGCTGCGCGGGCTCACCAACCTGCTGGACGACGAGCCCGGCATCGAGGTGCTCGCCAAAGTTGACGACCACACCCAGGCGCTTGCCGCCGCACGGCGGCTGCACCCCGAGATCGCCGTGGTCGACTTTCACATGGCCGGCGAAAACGGCCTGGAGCTTGCCTGCCGGATCGGCTCCCTCCCCATCGCCCCGCGCATCGTCGTCTACTCCGCCTTCCCGGGAGTCGCGCTCGTCGCCGGGGCGATGGTGGCCGGCGCCTACGCGGTCATCGCCAAGTCGGCGCTACCCCACGAGCTGATCGACGCCATCCACGCAGCCCGCGACGGACGCCGCACGCTGCCCGCCATCACGCGATCCGAGCTCGCCGCGCTCACCGCCGGCCTCGCGCCACCCGACCAGCCGCTGCTCGGCATGTTCGCGCACGGCATCCCCGCCGAGCAGATCGCACGTACGCTCAATCTGAGCGAGCAACAGCTGCTGGCACGCCGTCGCGGGATCGTGCGCGCGCTGTCAAATCCAAGCAACGCCACCTTGCGCAGACTGGCCGGCGGAGCGCTGCACTACTCCCACGGTAAAGCTCACCCGGCTTTGAACCGAGCTGCCTCGTCCGCTCCCCCGGTGGCGTCGCCCGGGCTGTAGGAGTGCGCGCCGGCGCCCGCCAGCTTGCCGCCATCAACGATCAGGTACTCCTCGCGGATCGGCCGATCCTCAAACCAGCACTCCAGGATCTCGCGCACCCCCGCGGCGTAGCGGGCCTGTGCAGAGAGGCTTGTGCCGGACGTATGGGGCGTCATCCCGTGGTGGGGCATCGTGCGCCAGGGGTGGTCGTTGGGGGCGGGCTGGGGAAACCACACGTCACCCGCGTAACCGGCCAGCTGGCCACTCGCGCAGGCACGCGCGACAGCCTCGCGATCACAGATCTTCCCCCGCGCAGTGTTGATCAGGTAGGCGCCGCGCCTCATCCTGCCGATCAGCTGCGCGTCGAAGAGGTTCTCGGTCTCTGGGTGCAGCGGCGCGTTAATCGTTACCACGTCGCACGCCTCCACCAGCGACTCGACGCTCGGATGGAACGTCACGCCGAGCGCCCGCTCGACCTCCGGCGCGAGGCGGTGGCGGTCGGTGTAGTGCAGGCCGACGTCGAACGGCTTCAGCCGCCGCAGCACCGCCGTGCCGATACGCCCCGCCGCCACGGTGCCGACCTGCATACCCTCGAGGTCGTACTCGCGCGCGGCGCAGTCCGCGATGTTCCAGCCGCCGTCCAACACCCACTGATGGGACGGGATGTAGTTGCGCACCAGCCCAAGAATCATCATCACCACGTGCTCGGCCACGCTGATGCTGTTGCAATAGGTGACCTCGGCCACCGTGATCTCGCGGTCGATCGCGGCCTGCAGATCGACGTGGTCGGACCCGATCCCGGCCGTCACCGCAAGCTTCAGCAGCGGCGCCCGCGCGATCCGCTCCGCCGTCAGGTAGGCCGGCCAGAACGGCTGGGAGATCACGATCTCGGCGCCCGGCAACTCGCGTTCGAAGACCGATCCCTCACCATCCTTGTCGGAGGTGACAATCAGCTCGTGACCGCGCTCCCGCAGAAATCGCCGCAACCCAAGCTCTCCTGAGACACTCCCCAACAGTTCGCCCGGCGTAAAGTCGACGCCCAGCGGCGTCGGCGTGCTCTGCCCGTCGGGATAGCGATCGATCCGCGGGATGCCCTCGCGCGCGTACCTTGGGGGGAAACCATCGATGGGATCCTCATAGAGGACGCATAGAACGTTGGCCATCGCCTCCACCTCTTTCGGCTATTGCTTTCTTGCGCACTCATCGAGCTTTCGCCCGCGTTAGCGTCAGTACGCATCATAACCTTGGAACTCCTTCAAGCGCCTATTTTGAGCCTACCCGAGAACACACTCGACGGTGCCGCCGTGCTGCTGCGCAGCCTCTCGGACGGCCGGATCGATCCCGACCAGACGTGGTTCTGGACTCCCGACTGGCTCGCTGGCGAGCTGGAAGCAGACCGCCAGGGAAAGACCGACCCTGGGATGGTCTACGAGGACGCCGACGCCTTCAAGGCGGCGCTGCACGACGTCCGCAGCGATTAGTGCCCACCTACCAGGCGCGGCCCCGGTTCCTGCGCGACTACAAGAATCTGACCCGCGAGCAGGCAGCCGCCTGGGAGAGCGCCCTTGACCTGTTCATCGCGTGCCTGCGACGCGGGCGGTTCGAGCCGGGCCTACGGGTCAAGAGAATGCAGGGATATCCCGGGGTGTGGGAGATGACCTGGGCTCCCAACGGCTGCGCCACCTTCGAGTACGGCGACGAGCTGCGCCCCGGCGACGGTGGGCATGTGGGCAACGCGAAGCGTTGTCCAAGCGGTGTGGGCAGCTTGCGTCCACACCGCGCCATGTCCACGGGGAGCAATTGTCAAGAGTTGTGGATGAGGAGGTGAAGCATCAGGCGGCGACCTTCTCGTCCGTTGTCGTGGTTTCGTCGTCGGTGACCTTGATTCCGTCCTTGAACTTCATACCGTCGAGCACGTCGCCGACGAGCTCGTGGCCGTTGAACCGCCGCCAGCGCTCTTGGGCGACGGCCGTAAAGCTGGTTTCCGCCGAGCCTCGTGATGAGCGACGCGACGTCTCCGACCTTTACGTTCGCATCCACAGGCGTCCAGCCATTCGCGGGAATTGACCTGACGAGGCGCCCTGGGTCGTCGATATCGGCCACCATCCTCGCTTGCAGGGGCATTCGCCCACTTTTCGATGCGGATCACCTCCACGCGGCGGAGTTCGCGGTCGAGCTGCTTGAGCATGTCGTAGCAGAGCCACCAAGCACTTGCCTGCGAGGGCGGGAACGGCGTTGCCGTGAATAGCGCCTGCGCTCCCACGACCCGGGGTACTTGGAGCCTTTGCTGGAAGGACCAATGCGCGTCGGACAGGGCGTCCGGCCGCCGGATAGCTCGCAGGAGCGGCGGTGCGCGACGGGCATCAAGGTGCGCGGCATCTGCCACCCTGAGCAGGCAGGCGATGAGCTGGCAGTCAATTGCCAATCACCGAAGGCCGGCGGAGCGTTGAAATGCGGAGGAACACGAGTCGCGATCTCGTCGACGCTCCACCAGTGGCTGTGCGCGATCAAACCAATCAGACCGCCGAGCGCCAACCTGAGGTCGTCGTCCTCGATCAGCCAGTAGGTCTGGCCCTCCGGGTCCGTCCAGCTGATGCGGCCAAGGTCGTGCGCTTGTGTCGCGTGGCGCTCCCTCAGGAGCGTCTGCGTAACATGGTCACGGATCTCCTGCCCGGCCGCCTCCAGCTCGCCTTCGCTCGGCGCGCGGCTGAGCACGTGACCAAGCTCCAAGGCGAGTAGATCCTTCCACTCCGGAAGCGACCGCAACTCGTCGAAGCCGCCTGGGTAGGCCGCCAAACCGAGGCCGAGATCGTGGGTCAATACGGCGCCGCCAAACACGAACGCTTCGACTGGGTTTAGCTGCACAGCCGGGCCGCCGAGCTCAGACGCGAGGTCCCAGAGCGCATCGAGATGAGAGACGTCGTGAACCGTGAAGCCCGCAAGTAGCGGTTGATCTCAGCGGCGATCAGCGCTGCACGATCACGCATCCGGCCATACGCGACGCGCAGGCGATCGCGCGCCGCATGGTCCACATCAGTCCCGGGTGGGCGCGCAGCCAAGGCGTCGGCGTAGAGGCGGCTGGTCACGTAGGTCGCCATTTAGTGTCGAAACCTATGCGACCTCCATTCGGATTGCGACGCAGGCCACATCTTGCAGGCGTCCCCGGGCCTGCCGCTCGTCGACTGGCGCCTGACGATTACCACCACGAGCGCGGCTGGATAGGCACTCGACGTCGGGGCAGCCGGCTGCGATCGCGCCAGCTTTCGACGGGGCCATCGATTCTGACCCGGCTGTCCGTCGGGTCCCGTCGCCGTCAGGAAGAGGTCTGCATATGATGGGGCGCGGTGCCTCCGTCACCTATCCACACGGAGGAGCAGTGATTTGCGGCCCGATCTGACGCTGCGCAGTGACGGTGGCAGACAGGCGCGCGGGAGCCACGAAGCTTATCGGCCACCCATGCCTGCGCGAGCACGAATGCGGGTCTCAACCCGCGTGTCGCGGCGCACCCGCTCGTCGGCAAGAGCAGGCATGTCGTCGGACCAAGACGAGACGCATGCTTGGGACGAGCTGCGAGCGCGTCGAAAGAGGTCCGCACACACCCGCTTGCGCCGGGTGCTGTCTCAGCGCCCGTGAATCGCGCCGGACGGCATTCTATGAAGCAGCGGCGCGTTCGAGTCGATGGCTCGCGGCTAAAGGCTTCGCGGTACGGGCCATCACGAGCTCAGTACGTGAGACACTTCGAGCCTCATCGGCGAAGATCGGGGGCGGACCTGGCTGGTCGTCGAGCGGCACCGAA
The DNA here is from genome assembly GCA_963833205.1 of uncultured Solirubrobacterales bacterium. Classification (GTDB taxonomy): domain Bacteria; phylum Actinomycetota; class Thermoleophilia; order Solirubrobacterales; family Solirubrobacteraceae; genus Palsa-744. Next base: position 284,921 of record CAWHWZ010000003.1, read on the forward strand.
CAGAAGAGGTGGACTCATACGGGCCTACAGCACATCGAGGGGGCGAGGAGAGACCAAGTACGCGAAAAGCGGAGGGGTCCACATCGCCTACCAGGTCTTCGGCGAGGGCGACCTCGATCTTGTGTTGGTTTATGGTTTCACCAGCCATGTCGAGCTGGTCTGGGAGCACGAGCCAGCGGCACGGCTGCTCGAAGGCCTGGGATCGTTCGCGCGAGTCATCACATTCGACCGTCGCGGCTCGGGCCTCTCCGATCCGGTCGCCGATGCGCCAACGCTCGAGCAGCGCATGGGCGACCTGCGCGCTGTGATGGACGCCGCCGGCTCGGAGCGGGCCGCGCTCGCCGGGCTTTCCGAGGGCGTTCCGATGTGTCTACTGTTCGCCGCCACGTACCCTGAGCGTGTCCGAGCCCTGATCTGCACGGGCGGGATGGCACGCTCGACCTACGCTGAGGACTACCCATGGGGAACACCCACCGAGGCTCTGGCCGAGTCCGCGACGGAGCTGATCCTGCCGAACTGGGGCGACGGATCGATGGTCGACGTCGCGGCTCCGAGCCAGACCGAAGAGGTGGAGTCGCGCCGCTACTACGGCCGGCTCGAACGCTCCACCGTAAGCCCCGGGATGTTGATTGCGCTGGGACAGATGTTCATCGATACCGACGTTCGTGCGGTGGTGCCGAGCGTCCGCGCGCCCGCGCTTATCCTGCACCGCACACGCGACCGTCTCGTCAATGTCCGCCATGGACGCTGGCTGGCCGAAAACCTGCCAAACGCCCAGATGGTCGAGTTCGAGGGCGACGACCATCACTTCTGGTACGAGAACTCTGACGAGTGGCTCGGTGAAATACAGGAGTTCCTCACCGGAGCTCGCCCCGCACCCGTAAGCAACCGCATGCTCGCGACGGTGCTCTTCACCGACATCGTGGATTCCACACGAACAGCCGTGGAGCTGGGCGACAAGCGCTGGCGGGACGTGCTCGAGCGACACCAGTACGCTGTACGTGACGACCTCGCCCGTTTCAACGGTCGCGAGGTGAAGTCGACCGGCGATGGGTTCCTGGCGACCTTCGATGGCCCGGGCAGCGCGATCAACTGCGCTCAGGCGATCCTGCAATCGTCTGAGCCCTTGGGGATCAGCGTTCGCGCCGGTCTGCATACTGGCGAGTGCGAGGTCATGGGGGAGGACATAGGCGGCATCGCCGTCCACATCGCTGCCCGTGTCAGCGCGCAGGCCGGTGCCCGCGAGCTGGTTGTATCCAGGACCGTGAAGGATCTGGTGGCCGGGTCTGGGATCGAGTTCAGCGATCGCGGCACTCACATGCTGAAGGGCGTTCCCGACGCCTGGCAACTGTACGCGGTCCGCGCTTAGCGACTACCCGCGGGCGCGCCGCCATCGGCCCCCCGGCCTACCGCGCCGTGATCTCAGCGGCTGCCCTGCAACAGGACCCGACCAATCGGCGCGCGTACCGGCGAAACCTGCACCCCCCGCGGCAGGTGTATCGCTTAAGCCAGCGCCGGCTGGTCTCGCATCGCGCGAAAAGCAGGCGCCCAGCGTATCGCCAGCGAGACACCCGAGTTGGACGAACTCCAGCTGCGAACTGGCGTGGAACCCGTGCTTCTGCTCCCCGATGCGGAAGCAGGCCTCCTGCGAGCGCCGGACGATACGCTCCGAACTCGTCCGGAGCGGGGGCGAGCGCAGACTCTTGTCTCGTGCTCGCTTGCGGGAAGGCAGCAATCTGGACCAGTCAGGTGTCGATCAAACGCGGCATGCGCGGTCCGCTTCGAGCTGGAGGCTGGTGCGGTTCGCCTGACGCGTCAGGCATCGAGCTCGAGCTTTAGCTCGCACATGTCCACGGAGGTGCGGGTGCCTGGGGTCTCCGAGGCGTCCATCGCGCTGAACGCCTGAGCGCCCGCGCTCATGTCCTGCGCCGTCGCAAAGTGCTGGAGGACCACCGCCGTGCCTTGCTCTTCGTCAAACAGCATCGTCATGCTTGTCATGGGTACGCCCGGAGGTGGTCCGCCGGACTCTTTGATGCGTGCCAGCAGCCCGTCCATCCGCTCAGCATTCACGTTGGTGAACCGCACTACCCTGACATACATGGGAACCTCCTCGCGTTTGGTAGGCGCTAAACATACACCCGAGCCGTGCGCGCGCCCCGGGCCTCGGACGATACGGCGCAGGTCGCAGCGGCCCTAAGAGCCTATCCGGATAACCCCATGACGCCCATCTGTTGCCAGGTGATCAGGGCGAGGCAGAACTTCAGCAGGGCGTCGTGGTTGACGGGCTTCTTTGACCAGCGGATCAGCAGGGCGCGGTAGCGGTTGATCCAGGAATGGATGCGCTCCACGACCCAGCGACGGGCTCGGTGGCCGAGATCCTTTCGTAGTTCCAGTGCCTCCTCGCCACGACTGCGGATATGTGCCGTGAAGTCAAGACCCTCAAGGAGCTCGCGGATGAAATCGTGATCGTAGGCCTTGTCCAAGCAGACGCCCTGGGGATGCTCCTCGGTGGGTCCGGGACGATCGATGGGGACACTCTGAATGGTCTCCTCGGCGAGCTTGCAGTCGTTGCGGTTGGCGCCTTCGATCGCTAGGCCGACTGGGATTCCCGCGGCCTCGGTCATCACGCTGCGCTTGACACCGAGCTTGCCGCGATCGGTCGGGTTCGGCCCTGTCTTCCCGCCTCCCAACGGGCTTTTCCCATCGATCCATCGATCGAGAGCCAGCTCCAGTCGATCCCCACCTCCTCGTCGTAGTCACGCAACGCCTGTTCCCACAGCGCATCGAAGAACCCCGTCTGCTGCCACTCCTGGAAGCGATCGTGCGCGGTGGAGCCCGAGCAGATCCCGGTCGCGTCCAGCGCACGCCACTGACAGCCGGTGCGCAACACAAAAAAGATCCCATCGAGTATCACCCGGTCCGGCACCCGCGGGCGCCCACCACCAAACCTGTGCGTATTGACGTGCTCGGGGATCAGCGGCTCGATCCGCTGCCACATCTCATCCGGGATCCGAAACACACCCGCCATCGTGCGGCGCTTTGAACCCTCCACCGGCGCATCATCGCCGACAGGCCCCGACATCTGAGGTGCTGCAAGGTTGTTGTCCATGCAGGCCAGCTACGACGGCACACCCCCGAACCCTGCCTGGTTATCCGGATAGGCTCTAAGAGCTTGAGCCGCGGGCTCGTGCGCATCAGAGGAGTGACAGCCGACACTGACCAGCAGCGCCACGTAATCGACGACCGCACGCTCCTCGTCATCGAGCCCGAGCCGCTCGCTCAGTCGCAGCGCGATCAGACACTGGCGCAGAACGTGCTCCATCGGCTGGCCGAACCCCAGGTCAACGCCGAGCGAGAGTGCACCGACAAGCTCGGCAAGACGAACATGCTCACGACCCAACTCTCCGCCCACCGGGCAGAGAGTAACCCGCGAAGCGACACATGATCGTCACGCGCCGCGCACGCGGTACGCGAGCTGCGCCGCGAAGTCACGGCGGGCCGGCTGGACGCCGCCTGCGTCGATGCGGCGCTGGCCGTAGCCGGTCATCGCGTCCCGCGGCGGCGGGAGGGTCCTTCGGGGCCGACCCAGCGCGAGATTGAGGTCGGGCGCCAGCCGAAGATCTGCCGTTCGAGGACGATAGCTTCGACGTTGCGGTATCGACGCTCGTGCTGTGTTCTGTCGACGATCAGCCGCGAGCCCTCAGGGAGCTGCGACGGGTTCTGCGACCGGGCGGCCGGCTGCTGTTCATGGAGCACGTCCGCTCTGAGGAGCCGCGTTTGGCTCGCCTGCAGGACAGGGTGAACCGCGTCAACAGGTTCATCGTGCATTGCGACTGCAACCGGCCTACGCTCGACTCGATCCGCGCCGCGGGGTTCTCGCTCGAGAAGCTCGAGCACGGCACCATCAAGAAGGCGCCGCCGTTCGTGCGCCCGCTGATCGTCGGCACGGCTGCGGCAAGCTGAGCCGAACGCCGTGATCGCCCGCCATCCCGCCGGGGCGCACTCGTGTGTGGAGCGCGCCCCGACCGGGCGGACGGTCGGTCCTCTTATTTCGTGTGCTTCATGGAGGGGTGCGTAGAGCAGTGGGAGGTGTGGTGCATCATCGCCTGGTGGTGGGTGCAGGGCTTCATGTGATGCATGGAAGGGTTCGAGGACGCGAGGGAGCTTGCCGGTGCTCCTGCGAGCGCGATGAGGGTGGTGGTCGCGGCGAGTAGGCGGATGGGGTTGGCGCTGGTTTTCATGGGTGCCTCCTGTTGGGTTCAATTGCCTCTGTTCTCGCCGCGACTGTGCCGGATGGGTATTACGAGTTTCTTACCGCGCTGGTGCGAGTCGTCGTAAGGAATGCGCAATATCTGCGGTGCACAGTCGGTGCGTGGTCCTTCTGATCGTCTTCGCGTTCATCGCCGGTGCGGCGACCGCGGTGTCGCCCTGTGTGCTTCCGGTGCTGCCCGTCGCTCTCGCGGCGGGGGTCACGGGCGGCAGGCGCCGGCCGCTCGGGGTGGTTACCGGGCTAGCGCTGTCTTTCACCGTCGCAACCGTGGCGCTCGTCTACTTGATCTCGGCGCTTGGGCTCCCCGACCAGCTGCTGCGCACCCTGTCGATCGTCGCGCTGATCGGCTTCGGCATCGCGCTGCTCGTGCCGGCGCTGGGAGACCGCCTGGAGGCGCGGCTGAGCACGATCGGCCCGCGTCTGGGTGTCGGTTCCCCGCGTGGCGGCGGGGACGGCGGCTTCTGGTCGGGGATGCTCGTGGGCGGGGGCCTCGGCTTTGTGTATGCGCCGTGTGCGGGGCCGATCCTCGCGGGTGTGATCACGGTCTCGGCGTCACAGAGCTTCAGCGCCGGGCGCCTTGCCGTGGCGCTCGCGTACGGGGTCGGCTCGGCCGTGGTCCTCTATGGCCTGATGCTCGGCGGCCGGCGCCTGACGGGCCGCCTCGCGCGGCGCAGCGGCGGCTTTCAGATGTCGATGGGCGCGATCATGGTGGTGATCGCGCTGTTGATGCTCGGCAACTACGACACGCGTTTTGAGACCTCGATCGCGGCGGACCTCCCGGCGTTTCTGGTCACCCCCGTCAAAGGCCTCGAAACCGGCAGTGCGGCGGCGGGGGAACTGGCGGCGCTGCGTGGGCACAGAGCGCGCCGCGCGGGCGGCCTGAAGGAGGCCGACGCTGGCGAGCGCCTGCCGGTGTTGGGCGTCGCTCCCGAATTCGTGGGTACGCAGAAGTGGTTCAACACGCCCGGCGGCGGGGCGCTGAGCCTGCGCGCGCTGCGCGGACGAGTTGTGCTCGTGGACTTCTGGACCTACAGCTGCATCAACTGCATCCGCACGCTGCCCTACCTGAACGCGTGGAACGCGCGTTACGCGAGCAAGGGTCTGACGATCGTGGGTGTGCACACACCGGAGTTCCCGTTCGAGCACTCGGCTTCGAACGTTCAGGAAGCGATCCACCAGAACGGCATCGGCTATCCCGTTGTCCAGGACAACAACTACAGCACGTGGAACGCCTACAACAACGAATACTGGCCGGCTGAGTACCTGATCGATGCCCGCGGGCGTATCCGCCTGGCCGACTTCGGCGAGGGCGAATATGCGGCCAAGGAGCGGGCGATCCGCAGCCTCCTGGTGGAAGCGGGCGCGGAAGGTCTCGGCCAGGCGACGAAGGTGCACGCCCAGGCGCCGTCCGCGACAGAAGTCACCTCCGAGTCCTATCTCGGGGCTGAAAAGGCCGAGCGCTTCGAGAACGGGGCACTACACGTGGGCCTGCACGACTTCGGATCCGCCATCGCGCCCGCGCCCGAACACCTCAGCTACGAGGGCACCTGGCGGCTCAGCGCAAACGCAGCCGAAGCCGTCGCCGGCAGCGGGCTGCAGCTGAACTTCTTCGCTCGCAGGGTGTTCCTCGTCGCGGGCGCCGTGCACGGCGGCGGCTCAGCGCGGATCCTGCTCGACGGCCATCCGATCCCCGCGGCCGAGTCCGGCGGCGACGTACGCGCGGGGACGGCGCGCATCGGCTTCCAGCGGCTCTACCGTCTCGTGGAACTGCCGCGCGTGGAGCGTCATGTGCTGAGCGTGCAGGCCTCGCCCGGGGTTTCCGTGTACTCGTTCACCTTCGGTTGAGCGCAGCCGCTGCCATGATCACCACTGCCATGCGCGCCAGCCCGGACCCACCAGGGCCGTACGTCCTGGTCGTCGACGACGAGCCAACGATCGGCGAGATCGTGGCGCGCTACCTGCAGCGTGCGGGCTTTCAGACAGGCGTCGCGCTGGACGGCCCCGAGGCGGTAGCGATGAACGCCAAGCACTCACCCGACCTCGTGATCCTCGACATCATGCTCCCCGGCTTCGATGGTCTGGAGGTGATGCGCCGCCTGCACACGGACGAGCGCGGGCGACCCGCGGTGATCCTGCTCACCGCCAAGGGCGAGGAGTCAGACCGAATCACGGGACTGCGGCGCGGCGCAGACGACTACGTCGTCAAGCCGTTCTCACCGGGCGAGCTCGTTGCCCGAGTGCAGGCCGTGCTGCGCCGTGGCCCCAACGAACCGACCGGCGAGCGGCCGCTGCAGCTCGACGGCCTGCGAATCGACCCCGGCGAGCGCACAGTACTTCTCGATGGGCGCGAGGCGGCGCTGACCCCGCGCGAGTTCGATCTGCTCTGGTTCATGGCAAGCCACCCGGGAATCGTCTTCTCGCGCTCGCAGCTGATGGAGAGCGTGTGGCAGTTCTCCTGCAACGACAGCTCAACCGTCACCGTGCACATCCGTCGCCTGCGAGCCAAGATCGAGCGCGACCCCGACGACCCCGACCTCATCCAGACCGTGTGGGGCGTGGGCTACCGCTTCAGGCGATGAGACGGTCCCTGCTCACGCTCCTGGGGGCCCTCGCGGCAACTTGCGCCGTCATGGCCCTCATCGGGGGCGCTCACGCAGTGGCACTCACGAGCGCCATCCTCCTTCCAGTGGGCCTCGTCGCGCTCCTGCTCGCCCACGCCGCAGACGCCCGACGACTGCGGATGAGCACGCTCAGCCACCGCTTCCAGCTGGGTATCGGGCTCGCCCTCGGTCAGCTCCTGGCAGCGCTGATGATCGCAGCGGCCGTGATGTTCGTCTCGCCCGACGACGCCTGGACTACGGCGGGCATCCTGCTCTTCGCGGCCGTCATCGCCGCGCGCGCGGCGCAGATCCTCCTACGCGACGTGGTGGCCGATGTCGGCTCGGTCTCGCACGGCCTGCACTCCGTCGGCCAGGGCGAGCGCGAAGTGCACGTGGAAGCGCGCTCCGGCAAGGAGCTCAGCGACCTGGCCCACGCCGCCAACACAATGATCGAGACCCTGCGCAGCGAGGAACGCTCACGCGACGAGGCGGACGCCACCCGCCGCCAGGTAATCGCCGCGGTCTCGCACGATCTACGCACGCCCCTGACATCGCTTCAACTACTGGCGCAGGCACTCAACGACGACCTCGTGGACCCCGCAACAGCCCGCAAATACGTAACGAGCATGGGCGCAAACGTCCGCGCCTTGAGCACGCTCGTGGACGACCTCTTCGAGTTCTCCCGACTCAACGCCGGCGACTTCGCATGGACGACCCAGGCGGTGCCGCTCGCGGGGATCGTCGCGGAGATGCTGGAGGCCATCCGGCTGGAGGCAGAGACGCGCCAGGTCGCCGTGCGCACTGAGATCGCCAGCGACCTACGCCCAGCGCAGGCCAACCCCGAACAGCTCGGGCGCGTGCTGGCCAACCTGCTCACCAACGCAATCCGCCACACCCCTCCCGACGGCAGCGTCCTCGTGCGCGCCCACCAACGAGACGACTCAGCCGAGATCGAAGTGTCAGACACCGGTGAGGGAATCGCCCCAGCCGACCAGCCACGCATCTTCGAGCCCTTCTACCGCGGCGGCAACGAGGCAGCACGGACCACCTCGGGAAACGGCCTCGGCCTAGCCATCGCGCGCACGATCGTGGAGGCCCACGGCGGCAGGATCTGGCTGGCCGACGAGCACACGGGCACACGGATCTGCTTCACGCTGCCATTCGCGAACTGACCGCGACAAGCCAGCCGGACCAACTCCCGAGACCAAAGGAAGCTGGCCTCGGGCTCTCCCCTTGACGACGACCGGCGCTGAGGCGCCGCAATATCGGCGCTTCCGCTCCACCGGACGCATGCGAGCGTCTATCGGTGTTCCAGTCGGTGCTCGGATCGCGCGCCCGCATTCGTCCCAGATGCAGGCTTGTGCCGGCCGGCGACTCGGACGCGTTCGGTGCGCAGAGCGGCAGAGTTCTTCATCGCAGTTCCCACCCCCGGTCAATCGTCGGAGATCGCCTGAGAACTTCCGAGACGGCTGGCTGTTAGACATCCAGGCGCTGTTTGGCGGCTCGCAGTGCCCTCAGAGCTGGCCAGCCCCAGGCGACCCGGTAGCCCGACTTCACCCGACATTGAACGATCCGAGAAGCACATCCGCAGACCATTTCGGGACAAAATCTCGGGACAAAGTTTTCTCAGCGCCGAGTCGTTGAGGCCGAAATAGGTGATTTCCCAGGTATTCCGTGAGGGTGAGCGACGGGATTCGAACCCGCGGCCGCCGGGACCACAACCTGTGGGTCCCCGTGCTTCTCAGGCTACATGGCCCGTGTTTACTGGCTCTGAGTGCTTCTGAGTGCCTCCGAGTTCGTCTCAATTTGGACCCCAAATTGGACCCCAGCCACGGTACTACAGTGTGCCGCCACGCCCCGGTAGCCGCAGCGTGAGGGTCGCGCGCAGCGTAGTCTCACGATCTGCATGTCGGATCGGCTGTCGAGCGTCCTGAACGAAGCGGTCATCGAGCGTCTCGCCTCGCCCCGCTCGTTTGGACGGGGAGTGGGGTACTTCCAGGAGGGTCGGGTCGGCCCGCTGCGGGCGGGCGCGGAGCGTGTCAGCGCGACGGTGCAGGGAGCCGCAGACTACACCGTAAAGCTGCGCGCTGGGGAGGATGGCCTGCGGTTCTCCTGCTCCTGCCCGGTCGGGACCGACGGAGCGTTCTGCAAGCACTGCGTGGCGGTCGCGCTGAGCTGGCTGGACGATCAGGGTCTGTCGGCGCCAACGCTCGATGACGTGCGCGCTTATCTTCAGACGCTCCCGCCGGATTCGCTTGTAGAGCTGCTGGTGGAGCACGCCCACGAGGATGAGCGGCTCGCGCGGCGGTTGCTGTTGATGACGACGCGGCCGCAGCAGGGCGCGTCGGTCGACGTGGTTTCGCTACGCGCGTTGATCGACCAGGCGTTCGCCTACCACGGGTTCGTGCACTACCGGGAAGTGTGGGGCTATGTACGCGGCATCGAAGAGACGATCGACACGCTCGATGAGCTGCTCGCGCGGGGCCAAGCCGGTGAGGTCGTCGAGCTGGCGGAGTACGCGCTCACGGCCTTCGAGCAGGCGCTTGAGCAGATCGACGACTCCGATGGCCAGATGAGCGATGTAGCTGCCCGTCTGGAGGAGCTGCACCTGGACGCGTGCCGTCGTGCGCCACTGGACCCGGCGGCGCTGGCGGAGCGGCTGTTCGCGCGCGAGCTGGAGGGCCATTGGGATGTCTTTGATCGGGCAGCGCTGCGCTACGCCGAGGTGCTGGGTGATGCGGGCCTTGAGCGCTACCGAGAGCTCGCCCAAGCACACTGGGCGAAGGTGCCCGGGCTCGCTCCCGGCGAGGACTCCAGTGGGCGTTACGGCTCGCGCTTTCGGATCACGCGGATCATGGAGACGCTCGCGGAGATCTCTGGCGGTCTCGCGGATCAGATCGCCGTGCGGGAACGCGATTTGGCGAGCGCGTACAGCTTCCTGCAGATCGCCGAGCTGTGCCGCTCCTACGGCGACGACGACGCGGCACTCGCGTGGGCCGAGCGGGGCATGGCCGAGTTCCCCGACAGACCCGACCCGCGCGTACGCGCGTTCCTGATCGAGGAGTACCGGCGTCGTCGCCGGACTACCGACGCGCTCGAGCAGTCGTGGGTAGCGTTCGTCTCGCGGCCAGCCCTCGATACTTACCGCGAGCTGGCGACCGACGCCCAGGCACTCGACGAGTGGACCGAGCGCCGCACGGCGGCCCTCGCACTGCTCAAAAACCCCAAGCCCTCGCACGACGCCAATACCCCCCACTGGTCGTTGCGTGATCGCAACTCCGAGTTGGTGCGCGTATTCCTCTGGGAGGACGACCCCGAGGCCGCATGGCGGGCCGCGAGCGAAGGCGGCTGCACGGACACGCTGTGGCTGGAGCTGGCCGACCAGCGCCGAGTCGAGCACCCGGAGGACGCGCTCACCGTCTACCGCGGCCACGTCGAGCGCACAATCGTCGGCAAAGACAAGCGCTCCTACGCCGAGGCGGTGCGATTGATCGACCAGACGATCCGTCCATTGTTCGCCGAGTGCGACCGGCCCGAGGACTTCGACGCCTATGTAACCACAGTCCGCACCGCCCACCGACCCAAGCGCAACCTGATGAAACTGATGGACGAACTCCAGACAACACACGCTCCATGACCATGCGGCCCTCCTTCTCGTCCGTTGCGAGCGTCTCGTCATAGGCAATCGACATGCCTCCTTGGTAGACCAAAGCAGTAGCGACCTTCGCGACGGTGAACTGCTTGGGGGTTTGGAGCGGATGCCGAGGCGAGCGATACGAGCTAGGCAATCCACCCGTAAAGGTATGCTCCAGCGATGTCCGATGACCCTGTCGTAGCGGCGCTGGCCAGGGTCGCGGCTCTGATGTTTCCGGCGGTCTACGCGCCCGATGTTCAGGTTGGGCTCCAGTCTCTACCTAATCCTGCTGCGCTTGGTAGTCCCTTTGAGCAGCGGGATACGGCATACGCCGATGCAGTGGAGGCGATCAGTCAAGACCCGACCCTTGAACCATTGATTGGCGATGACACCATATACGGAACCTTCATCGCACAGGACACCGGCCGCGGGTGGGCCCTTCTCAAAGCACAACTTCCGGACGTGTTCGTACAGACCGCCGCGAGCTATGTGCGCGCAAAGCAGGAACCAATAGACACCGTTCAACCACTGTTGGAGGAGCTTGGTCGAGTGGTCGACCGCGTTCGCCGGCTGATATCCGGAGAAGCCGACCAGGCCGTCGTTCTCACGGCTCTCCACGGAATCGAGCTCGCTGACAATGGGACACTTGAGATGCCCTGGGGTACGTTGCGTGCTGCCTCGTCGTTCGAGCGCAGCCAATGGCCATTTGGCAATCGTGCGCCCTCCGCAATCCTGGCGACGACAATCCCGCTCCGGTGGAAGCTGGGTCAGCCCAGGGGGCCTGACAGGCTCAAGATCAGCAAGGAGTACACGGCGGTCGCCGCAAACGCCCACCTCTTCGAGCTCGCCGCGCTACTCGCCCTCGGCCGGGAGACTCCCACTCGCTGGGTATGGCAATGGACTCTGTCGCCACTTGAGTTCGGTCGCGGATTTGTGGGACAGCCTGCCGAACCGGCTTCGATGGGAGAACCCGCATCCCCACCACCATTGACCCAGGAGCAGACGGCCGACCTAGCAGCTTGGGCGAGTCGCGTCGCCGCGCGCTATGACCCATCGATAGCCGTAGCGGTTCGCCGAACGCTCTCCGCAGTCACCGAGCGATCCCGAAACGCAGAGGATGCTCTCATCGATGCTGTGATTGCCTGGGAGAACCTATTCGGCACCGGTGGCACATCAGAGATGGTCTTTCGTATCACTACCGCACTCGCGATCTTGCTCGAGCCAGATCCATTCGCGCGAGCTGAGCTCCGCTCGGATCTTTGCAAGGTCTACAGCCTACGTAGCAAAGTGACGCACGGAGGAGAGGTTAAGCCCAAGGACCATCTCGACGAGAGGAAGGACCAAGCGATCGACGTCGCCATCGTGGCCATGCGGGAGCTCTTTGAGAAGTATCCGTCACTCATCAAGGATGCTGAACGCGGGATCCGGCTCATCTTGGGCGTAGCCTAACTTCTCTCCGTCAGCTCACGATGATCTAATGAGGGCTTCCATACCTCGATAACTGAGGAGAAACTCTACCCTTTGGTGGGACAAAGCGACCGTTGCCGAGCCTCGCTCGGCGCACTCAAAGTCGCCAAAAGCAGGCATGTGGTCGGACCAAGACGAGACGGATGCTTGGGACGATGCCGAGGCGTTTCGCAAGATGGGCTGGTGGCCTCGTGTAGGCTCCGGGCGATGTAGAGCTGGTCAGGATCCTGGAAGCTCGACGTTCTCGAATGCGAGAACTTCGGCGAGCTTGTCGAAGTGCGTGTCGCGATGGAGCACCGCAACGCCGCCGTGCTCGGCAGCCGCCGCGGCGATCAGGGCGTCAGTCAGCGGCACGCGGTGGTACCCGTCGCTGTGCGCAGCCAGCTCGCCGATCGCGCTCATTGCGGCGTCGGCGACGGCGCGATCGTTGCGCAGGATGCGGAACCCGTCGAGTTCCATCTCGAACGCGATGTACTCGGCACTGGTACGGGAGGAGTAGAGGATCTCCATTCGTACGATCGGGGTGATCCACAGACGATCGTCGACGATCGCCTTGTCGACGAGTTCGCTGGGAAGAGACGAGAACCGCCACCAGGCCGACGTGTCGACGATGAACGGCACGTCGCCTTCCAGCAACTCGACGGCGTCCACCGCAGGTCGCTTACGACTCGTTGTCCGTCAGCTGCTCGATGTGCTCAAGCGTGTCCCGATCAAGCCCATCCGGGCTGAACACTCGCTCGATAAATCGCCTGCGCCGTTCGAGGCGCTCCTCGTCGCTCAGTGCAGGGGTCTCGGCGGTCGGGGTTGTGCTCAGAACAGAATGTTTCACGACCCCAGGGTAGCGCCTGAGCACGATGAGAACTGGCTGGCGACGCATGTTGGGAGCTGCCCGGCAGGCTGGCAGAGCAGCGAGAACTGTTGCTGTTCGATCCCCGAGGAGGATCCCATGACTGTTTCTGCTGTTCTCGATTCCGCTGGGCGGCGTCGCTCACCGGCGACCCTGCCCGGTTTTCACGCAGGCCGTCCGCCCCGCAACAAGGGGATGCGCTATCCGGCTGACCCACCGACCGTCGAGGAGATCATCGCCGTGATGCGCCAGGCCGACGACAATCGCCACGGCTGGCGACTGCGCGCGTTGATCGTCGTACTCTGGCGTGGCGGGCTTCGCATCCAGGAGGCGCTCGCGCTCACCGAGCCCGACCTTGACCCGCGGCGTGGGTCGCTGCTCGTGCGCAACGGTAAGGGCGGCCGCCGCCGCGAGATCGGTATGGACGCCTGGGGTTGGGAGCAACTACACCCCTGGCTCACCTCCCGTCGTGATCTGCCTGTCGGGCCACTGTTCTGCGTCATCGACGGTCCAACCCGCGGGCGTCCCTGGTCAAGTGCTGCCGTGCGCGTCGAGCTTCGTCGGCTCGCTAACCAGGCAGGGGTGCGACGCCGGTTCGCGCCACACCAGCTACGTCATGCTCATGCGGTCGAGCTCGCCCGGGAGGGCGTACCGTTGAACATCATCCAACGCCAACTCGGCCATGCAAACCTCGGGACCACATCGGTCTACCTTCAGGGCATCGACACCGAGGAGATCATCGCTGCCGTCCGCACAAGACGGGCTCCGATGATGTCCGCGACCGCCGGCCTGCGTCTCTGAAAGACCACAACACATCAAGCAGCGGGAGCGTCGCAAGCGCTCCCGCCCACCCCCCAATCCGCCCGCCCCTCGTCCAACTCGGGCGTCTCGCTGGCTACGCGGAGGGTGCCTGCTTTCCGTGCAAAGGGGGTGCGCTGGCGGGATCCAAGAGACGCGTCCGACACCGAAAGCGGGTCTGGCGCGGAATGGGTCGGAAGCGTGGCAAAAGAGTCGTGACACAGGACTGGCCTCGCGCTCGTCACCGATGGCTGGACGCGGAGCGGCGCTCACGGTCCGCGGCACATTTGAAGCCTCACGGCTACGCCCGCTCGAACTGGATAATGACTGCCTCACGGCCGTCGACCACCACGGCTTTGCTTCTCGCCCGGCCGCCACGCTTCTTGGCCTGGAGTTGGACGTTCGCGCGGAACGTCGCGGTCTTGGATGCATAGTCCGCCTCGCGAACTAGCTCCCATACGCCCCCGTCAAGCCACTCGTCCCATGGATATCGGGATCCGGTGGCCGCTGGGAAGCTGTCTAGTTTTCGAGCCACTGCGCCTCCGATCTACGTTGTACGATGATGCGGAGGAACGTATTACGAATGACGTGGGACGACAACACACGATTACGTATCACGCCCTGGCCCGGCGTTCCCCTTGCGCTGCCCGATCTGCAACACCGCACGTACCCAGTCCACGGCTGGGCGTTCGGTTCGCGCGGCGGCATCTGGGCACCTGGCAATACGTTCAGCTCGCGAAGTCACATCGGGATCTTTGGGTCATATCCTGCGCTCGGCGAGAGCTACCTCGAACTCGCTGCCCTTGACCTTGCCGACGACAGCGCTATTCGCGCATTCATCGAACGCTGGGGTCCGCTCGGCGTCAGATGGAGGCAGGACCCCGTCTCCGGCGAGCAGATCGAAGACAACGAGTACAAGAACCTCATGGGCACTCCGAGCCTCTTCGAGATTGCGGATGGGCTCGGTGATCGGTACCGCGAGCTGCGTGGATCAGTGGAGGTCGCGGCCGAGGAGGCCGGCCCGGACATCGTGGTGATAGAGGAGACCATGACCGAGTTCCGGCTAGGCGCGAGCCTCATCCGCGACGTGCTCCGAGCGTGGCGCTGGCAGCGCGCTGACGTGGCTCCGTCGGAACCTTGGGAGTTTCTGCCGAAGTTCTATGGCGGACCCGCCTCACCCGATAATGCCGCCGAGCGAGCGGACGATTGGACGCACGGACTGCTCAGCGCCTTCTACCCACAGTTTGTCCGGATCGACATCGCGCACGACGGTGAGACACGCGGGGGCGATCCTTATTTCTCCAATGTTCCCCTGATCAGCCTCATGGCCTTAGAGCTTTACAACCACGCCTGCGAGGACGCCGCGTACAAGACCTGCCAAAACGAGACTTGCGGACGCTTGTTCGTCAGGCAGGAAGGCCGCGCACTCCACGGACAACACCGACGAACCGGGGTGAAGTACTGCACGAGCGAGTGCGCCCGCGCTCAAGCACAGCGCTCGTACCGAAGACGAAAGCGCCCAAACTAGGAGGCGTCAGCTGGCCGAGACATCACCGGCGCTTTGCCACGCGAGGCGATGCCAGGTTCCGTGGGCGGGCCCCAGGACGCTCACTAGAGCCGCCAAAAGCAGGCGCGAGGCTAGCAGCTGGCCGACCCCCGCCCCTGGTGAGGCTTTGCCCGGCGATGTACGTCGCTGGTTGGCCGGCACACTCAGGCGGCAGGGGGAGCGCCTGCGTCGGGCATCCGCAACTCGACTACCTGATGCAGAGCATCCGAGATCTCGGTTGGCACCTCCTCCGACACGAATGCCTCGGCGAGCCTCTCGTTGCCGAAGTTCACACCGAACTGATTTTGCACCTCTCGCCGGATCACGCCAAGGATCTGCTTGCCAGACACCACGCGCAGCCGCCCCTCAAGCGTCGCCCAATTGCTCTCAAGCATGGCTCTCGCCGCCTCGTTCGCTTGCGGCACTGTGACTCGCTCCGCCTCGTGGCGCCAGACGTCTTCTGTGTATCGCTGGCCAAGCCGATCCTGCGCGGCCGTCTTAAGCTCATCACAGCTCTCGTCGATGATCCGCGCGACGTCATCGACGTTCAGCGCGACTGTCAACGCGCGTTCCGTGGCGATTTCCGAGATTACGCGCTGAATCACGGTCGCCTCAATCAGATAGCTCTCGATCGAGTCACGCTCCCATATCAACAGAGGCCGCGCGGCCTCCTGTGTCGCTTTCTCTCGATGCTCGTCGGTCATTCCGTCCCGATCACGAAGCTCAAGCGATCCGACAGGGTTGCCAAGCATCGCTTCAAAGACATCCAGCTGCTTGACGTGCTCGAATCGGTCTGCGCCTCCAACAGGCACGGTCACTACGCGGTCGTCGCCCGTGAGCGCTCGTATCCCCAAGGTAGCCGCAAACCGGCCGAGAATCGAAACGTCCCCCGATCCCTCGACAAACAGACAGCGCCGGTTCTTCACCAAGGCGTATGCGTCGACGTTGTCAATGGCGCCGAGGGAGCGCATAATTGCCATCGGCGTTACCTCGTCAGACACGGGGGCAGCGTGATCACTGCCACTTTCGACAAGAATCAGGCGCGTCGGATCGACGAAGTTGATGATCTCCTTCGAGTGGGTCGCGAGTATGACTTGGAAGCCTTCCCGTCTGGAAATGTCGTCCAGTACCTCGACGACAACGCGCTGAAGGCTGCTGTGGAGGTGCGCGTCTGGCTCATCCAGAAGCACTATCCCGGCCTGTTTGCCGAGAATGAACGCGAGCAGCTGCGTGACTTGGACAAATCCCGCGCCCGCTGAATAGAGATCGTGACGAGTACCACCATCGTTGGTGTAGTCGGCGCGGACAAACTGGTCTCGGATCTCGTCGAATTCGAGGTCGCCCAAATTGGCACCGAACCGGTCGTGAAGCACGGTCTGAAGCGTGGCGAATCGCGCGACGTCTCGCTGCCGCAGATCGAGCAGGAGGTTTCTGAGCACCTCGTGGTGGCGACCATCATTGATGAGCGAGACTCGTCGCGCGGGAGTCCGGTACTCCTCATCCCTGACGATACCGACGGCACTCGGCACCCAAACGGCGGGCTTGGATAACAGCGCAAGGAGGCGCGCCCCTTCCATGCCGTGGTCCTGGCTTACCTTGCTGTTTGGGTTGCCAAACAGGTATCGAATCCCGAACTCAACGGCACTGTCGTCCGCGAATTCGGCCCCAACCGTCGCCAAGACGTATGCGTTCGCTCTACGCGAGATCTGCTTGTGGTAGAGGTCACGTACGGTGGCGACGGGAAGAATCGATGGGGGCAGAAGGCGACCGCTAGCTGCGAGTTGCTCTCCCTCACGATGAAGCTTGAGCAGTGAGTACAGGAGGTCTATGCCTTGGAGGAGGGTCGACTTGCCTGAGTTGTTCGCGCCAGCAAGGACATTGAAGGATCCGAGGGTGGCCTCGAAGCTCTCGAATCCCTTGAAGTTGCGCATCCAGACCTTGCGGATACGTGGTGGCTCATCGCCCGTCGCGGGCGGAGGTGCTGCAAGAGCCCGTTCTGGGTCAGTTCCTGCGTCGTCGTCGGCGACAGGAATTCGAAGCTGGCCGTTGTTGACCTCGATGTCGAAAATGGCAAGCTCCTCGCCTGCTCCTGCCTCCTCAGTCACTCGGCAAGATTAGCTGACGCAGTCGACGCCCCTTGCTGGTCGGGCCGTCGTCGTACGCTGGCTATGTGCATCGACTCTCGACAGCTGTCGCGCTCGTGATCGTCCCGTGATGGTTGGGTGGCTGGCGCATTGGTATACGGGTCGTAGAAGGCTCGACGTGAATCGCCCCGAGTTCTCTGGAGGCCGATCACAGTCCGGATTGGCCAGCCGATCGGCCGAGCCGCATCAATCCCATGCGAGCGCCTCGGACAAGCCACACTGCTGCCTCGCGTGCGAAAAGCGGGTGTCTGATCAACCCCCCGGCATGTTCCTCCCTTGGACGACGAGCAGCACTGCCCGAGGGATCATTCGTCGCGTGTGCGTTCGCCGGGCGAAGCGGGAGCGCGAGCGACCGCCGCGATGCTTTCGGTACCGGTGCTTTTGACGTTTTAGGCCGCTCACACGCGATTACCTTTGTTAGAAGACGACGTATTGCTGGGAGAGGGCGGCGAGGCGCGTCTCGAATAGTAATGCGAGCACCGCGCGCTCAAACTGCCGGCCGATCTCGGTGATCTCGCTGAATAGCGGCGATTGCCGGCGGGTGTCGTGACGCAGCGCTTTGAGTTCATCTCGGGCTGTTGGATCGAGCTGGATGGCCAGCCAGCGGTCGTACGCACGCAGTGCTCTGGCGCCCTCCGACTCTGCGTCGGCCCACAGAAAAGCAGCCGCAAGGCGGTCCAGTGGTGGCGCCTTCAGCCACCGCTCGAGGAATGATCTCATTGCGGTGCGCTCGTGGAGATGGCAGAGGATGATTGGGATGAGGCCGCCCGCGAAGAGCAGCTTGCGCGAGGTTCTCAGCTTGGCGTTGCGCGATACCCACTTGGGGTCGTTGCCCTGTGTATCCCGGTGCTTGCCCTCGAAGTCGACGCAGATCGTGCGCCAGTAGCGCGTGAGGTCGTTCAGCAAGAACCGGGGTGGACGGAAATCCTTGACGCCGTAGTTCAGGTAGCGATCGAGCACCGTTCGCCAAGCATGCTCGTGCACCGCGCCGACGACCTCGCGGGACTCCAAGAGCAGGAGCATGCGGCGGGTGAGATTAGTGTTGGTATCCGCGTCCAGCCCGATGTTGTCAACGAGGCTCGCGAGGTCAAACGGCACCCCAAAGACGCCCTGCGTCCCGGGCGCCCGATCGCCTGTGCCCAGATGGCGCTGAGCGATCGCCATCGCCGAGACCACGTCGCCGTCGTCAACCGCGAAAGGCTCGGCGGCCAGGACGGCCCAGTCGTCATCGCTGCCCGGGGTCAGCTCCTCGCCGGCCCAGGACCCGAACACACACCGAAAGGCCCTCAGCGAGATCCTCACCCCTGAAAGTGCTGAGCAGCCCTGCGAGCCTCTCGCGAGTGTGCTCGCGCGCCTCGGCGATGTGAGGCACCGATATGCCGCCGCGCTCCGCGAGCAGCTCGCACTGCCCCCGCGGGTCGTCTATGAGGTCGGCGGAGGCGCCTCGAGAATCCATGGCACGTCGCGACAACTCTCCAGCAACGACCAGAAGAGATCCTCATCGTCGGCGGTAAGCGACACGTGATGGCAAGCCGCATCAAGCGAACTCACGTGGACATGGCGCAGCCGGTTGGCGTACTGCTTCAGGATTGCCTCGCCCTCGGCCATCGTCTCATCGACCGACTTCGCGTGGGCGATGTCAAAGCAAAGCCCCGCCTCGGGCAACGCCTCGAAAAACGCGTCGAGCTCGTCCGCGGAGCGACCGCCATTCTTGCGGTCGTCCATGTTCTCAAGCACGAGCCTCCTACCCAGCGGCTCATAGCAGACAGGGTCTCCGATCGTGTCCGGATGCATCACGATCGAGTCAATCCAGAGAGGCAAACGCGCAAGCACCCCAACCAGCTCTCGCTCATGGAGCTCCCGGGCCTTCGAGGGTGCGTGCACACTGACGTAGCGAAACGGGAGCTGGGGAGCTTGCTGTAGGTACCGCAGCAAGCCTGGAAGCTCGGGCTCTGAAATGGCAGACAGCTCAACCGCGAGGCTCAATATCGCCGCCGCCCGTTCGACGAGTCGAGGCCAGTTCTCGCGATCGTGCTCCATGTAGCCGGTCGAGCAGCCAATCAGGGCGTGGCGACCCAAAAGCGGCGAACGAGTGCTCAATAGTGCCGGAACCATGCCCTTTGGAGGCTAGCGAGCCGAACGGCGGGCTCATGCAGAGCTACATGGGAACGTGTCATTGAACACATAGCGGACGGACAGAACGTCGTCCTGCTGTCCTATGGATGAGCGTCGGGCCCGGAGCGAATGGCCTTGGGTTGAACGAAGGGAAGCGAACCCGCGACCGCCGGGATCCAACCCAAAGTTTGCCGGACACCATTGGCGAGATCCAAGCACCTACGCAGCCCTCAACACGTCGGCGCCAAGGACGCAATGCCGCTCTGGTCCTTGCATAGCAGCCTCAGACGAGAGACCAGCACGTCGCATTGCGCGCAGCCCCACAACCGCCATCAGCGCAGAAATTGAAAATTTGGCCCCCAAATTGGACCCCAGAGCAAAATTCCGTTTAGTGGACTCTTGAAAAGGTGCCTATTTGCAGGTACTTTGAGGGTGAGCGACGGGATTCGAACCCGCGGCCGCCGGGACCACAACCCGGAGCTCTACCAGCTGAGCTACGCCCACCAAGCCGGGAAGGAAGTGTAGCGGTGGGTTCTGCGCTGGCCTGGCCGCCCATGCCGCGAGCGGACCTCAGTCCCCGCGCGCCGCCGTTACGGCCGCCAACAACTGCGCGGTTACATCCCGGCCGTGGCGCTGCGCGGCGCGCCAGCCCCGGCCCATCGTGAGCTGATCGGGCGGGATGCGCGGACCTTCGAGCACCGTGAGCCGCGCCTGGCGCGGATCCCACCTGAGGTCCCCCAGCTCGAACGGCCGGTCGGCGGCCCACGGCTCGAGCACCGTCGCTTGCAGCTCCGCGGCGCCCAGGTTGAAACGGCAGAGGTTACGCGGGAAGTGGCGCAACTCCAGGTGGTAGACCTGCCCTGGGTTGGAGGGCGGGAGCACTGGGGTCGACTCGGTTGGCAGGGCCGACGTGGCTGGCGCGGGCAGCGAAGCTGATGTGGCTGGCGCGGGCAGCGAAGCTGATGTGGCTGGCGCGGGCAGCGAAGCTGATGTGGCTGGCGCGGGCGGGGTCACTGGCGCGGGCGGGGTCACCGGCGCGGGTGGCGCCACCGACGCGGGCTGCCCGCTCGACACCTCCCCCGGCTCGCCGCCCCGCGCCGCCCCCGACCCCAGCGCCACCACGGCGTCCGACCCCAGCGCCACCACGGCGTCCGACCCCAGCGCCACCACGGCGTCGATCTCCACCTGCGCCCCGCGTGGCAGCGCTGCCACCCCCACGGTCACCCGCGCCGGGGGGTCGTCCGGGAAGAATTCGGCGCACACGTCGTTCACTTCGGCGAACTGGCCCAGGTTGGTCATGTAGATCGTGACCCGCACCGCCTGCTCCAACACGGCGCCCGCCGCCGCGCACACCGCGCGCAGGTTCTCCAAACAGCGGCGCGCCTGCTCACCGGCGCTCACCCCCACCAGCTCGCCGCTGGCCGGGTCGAGCGGGATCTGCCCGGAGCAGAACAGCAGCTCCCCGGCGCGCACCGCGTGGCTGTAGGGACCGATCGCGGCGGGCGCCCCCGGGGCTGTGACGGTGCGGCGGAGCTCGCTCACGTAATGCCCCCAACGGGCTCCGCCCGCTGGTGGGGGTCAGGGAGCGAGGCGCGCATAGGCTGACCCTACAACGCCTCCATACCGCAACGGCCCTCCACCCACCCACTTACCCCCCACAGAACCGACGCACCGCCCTGTCCGATCGGATAGATTCCAATTGATGCGACCATCCGCCGCCAGGAAGCTGCCCGTCGCGTTCCTGGCCGCTGCGATCGTCGCCGCCTGCACGGCGGCGACAGCGCTGCCCGCCTCCGCGGGGGCCAGCGGCGCCCAGGGGGCGAGCGGGGCGGGCGGGATCCCATTCCTCCCGTGCAAGGAAAGCGCCCAGCTGGCTTGCGCGCACCTCACCGTGCCGCTGGACCCCAGCGGGCTGGTGCCCGGGAACCTCACGCTGGCGATTCGCCGCCGGCTGGCGCCCGTGGGCGACGCGCACTCGGCGGTGATCGCGTTGGCGGGCGGCCCGGGGCAGTCGGCGATCCCGTTCGCCGAAGACTTCACCGAACTGCTGGGCCCGATCCTGGATACGCGCGATCTGATCGTGTTTGACCAGCGCGGCACCGGCTACTCGCACCCGCTGTCCTGCCACGGCTTCGAACAGCCCGGCATCTATCGCACCGGCCACCAGCTGCTGAGCGCCTGCGCCGAACAGATCGGCCCCGAACGGGCCTTCTACACCAGCCTCGACAGCGTGGCCGACATCGAGGCGCTGCGCAGCGCGCTGGGCTACGAAAAGCTGGTGCTGTGGGGCACCTCCTACGGCACCAAGGTGGCGGAGGAGTACGCCCAGCAGTACCCCCAGCACGTGGAAGCGCTGGTGCTGGACTCGGTGGTGCCGCCGGCCGGCCCCGACCCGCTCGACCGCGCCACGTTCGCCGCGGTGCCCCGCATTTTGCGCCAGCTGTGCGCCGAGCGCCAGTGCGCCCAGATCACCCCCAACCCCGTGGGCGACCTCGCGCGGGTGGTGGCGCGCATGCGCAGCGGCGCGCTGAGCGGGCGCTGGGTCAACAGCCACGGCCACGCCATCACAATCCCGCTCAGCTCCAACGAGCTGCTGGGGATCCTGCTGGCGGGCGACTTCAACCCGATTTTGCGCGCCGAATTCCCCGCCGCGATCCGTGCCGCCGCCGCGCACGGCTACACCGCTCCGCTGGCGCGGCTGATCGCGCGTGCATCCGGCGCGTACGGTGGCGAACGCGAAGAAAGCGAAGAAGGGATCGACGCGCCGCTCTACTACACCACCACCTGCGAAGAGGAGGCCTTTCCCTGGAGCCGCTCGGCGAGCCCGCACCAGCGCCTGGCGCAGGCCACCGCCGCGGTGGACGGCCTGCCGGCCAGCGCCACCGCCCCCTTCACGGCGGCCAACATGCTGGCGTTCGACGAGCTGGGCGCATGCGCCTACTGGCCGTTCGCGACCCCCGCGCCGCCGACCACGGCGGAAACGATGCCCAACGTCCCGGCATTGATTTTCAGCGGCGCCGACGACCTGCGCACCCCCACCGCCAACGCGCGCGCGGTGGCGAAGCAGATTCCCGACGCGCACCTGCTGGTGGTGCCCAACACCGGACACGCGGTGCTGGAGGATGAGACCACCAACTGCGCGCGCAAGGCGCTGCGCGCGATGTTCACGGGGAGCGTGGGCACGCGGCCGATCGCCGCCTGCCCCAACAGGCCGCCACCGTTCTTCGAGAGCCTCGCGCCGCTGTCCCCCACGCGGCTGTCCGAAGTGGCGCCCGCCCGCGGCTACCACGGGCGGGCCGGACGGACGCTGCGCGCGGTGGCGCTGACGCTCGCCGACTTCTCTCGCCAACTGCTGCTCCAGCTGCTGGAAACCAGCGGCGGGGCGGGCGGGCAGTCAAATCTCGGGCCCTCCCTGAGCACCGGCGGGTTGCGCGCCGGCTGGGCGCGGCTGGCCAACGGCGATGTGCGTCTCCACGGCTACTCCTACGTTCCCGGCGTCACGCTCTCCGGGGCGATCAAGGCTGAAAGCGTCACGCTGCGCGTGGGCGGCGCCACCGCCGATCACGGCACGCTGCACCTTGGGGCCCACAGGGCGCTGGTGGGCGAGCTGGGCGGCAGGCGCGTGCACCTTCTGCCCACCGGGCCCACCGCATCTGCCGCTATTGTCGGTACCGATGCGCAGAGCGGCCTCGATCTCGGTTTTCGCGGCTCTGCTGTCCGCGACGACGCTCGCCGGCTGGCCGGCCTCCTCAGCCGCCTCCCCTGGGACTAGCCTCAGCTTCACCCCCTGTCCCCACGAAGCCAGCCTCGCCTGCACCACCATCACCGTGCCGCTGGACCGCGCGGGCGCCGCGCCGGGCACGATCAACCTCAGCGTGGAGCGCCTGCAGGCCGGCGGGGTGGGTGGGGCTCCCAGTCAAAGCGCCGTGCTGGCGCTCGCCGGCGGGCCGGGGCAGGCGGCCGACCCGCTGGCGAGCTTCGTCGCCAAAGCGCTCGCGCCCGCACTGCGCACCCGCGATTTGATCGTCTACGACCAGCGCGGCACCGGACGCTCGGATCCGCTCAACTGCCACAGCTCGCCCGCGCTGGAAAGCGCGCGCAGCGAAGGGCAGTTCGCCGAACGGTGCGCGCTGCAGCTGGGCCCCGCCCGCGGAGGGTTCACCAGCGAGGAATCGGTACAGGACATCGAGCAAATCCGGGCGGCGATGGGCTACGAAAAGCTGGTGCTGTACGGCACCTCCTACGGCACCAAGGTGGCGCTGGAGTACGCCGAACGCTACCCCGAACACGTGGAAGCGCTGGTGCTGGACTCCGTGGTGCTGCCCGAAGGCCCCGAACCATTCTCGCTCTCCTCGATTCAGGCGCTGCGGGGCGTGTTGGAAGAACTGTGCTCGGAAGGGGCGTGCGCGCACGTCACCTCCAACCCGCTCGGCGACCTCGCCACGCTGGCGGCGCGGCTGCGCAAGCACGCGCTCGGCGGCTCGGTGTACGACGGCACCGGCCACCGCCACGCCGCCACGCTGGGGGAGGCCGACCTCTTCAACATTCTCCTCGCCGGCGACCTCAACCCGGCGCTGCGCGCGCTATTGCCGGCCGCCGTGCAGTCAGCGTTGCACAGCAACCCCGACCCGCTACTGCGCCTGAAGGCGCTCTCCGAAGGTCTGATCCCCAACGTGCCGCTGCAACCGCGGGGTGGGCGCGCCGAACGGGAAGCAAGCGAAGAAGAAGACAACGCCCTGTTCCTCGCCACCTCCTGCGAGGAGAAGCCGTTCCCGTGGCAGCGCTCCGCGGCGCCCGCCACCCGCGAAGCCGAAGCGCGCGGGGCGCTGCATGCGCTGCCGGGCAGCGACCTGTACCCGTTCGACGCCGCCACCGTGTGGGCGGACAGCCTGATCCCGGTGTGCCTCAACTGGCCCTACGCCTCCCCCGCCCCGCCCGGCGGCGGTCCATTGCCCAACGTGCCCACGCTGCTGCTGTCAGGCGCGCAGGACCTGCGCACCCCCACCGCCAACGCGCGGCGCGTCGCCGCGGAGATCCCCGACGCCCAGCTGCTGGTGGTGCCATACACCGGCCACTCGGTGATTGGCAGCGACTTCAGCGGCTGCGCGCAGGCCGCCGTGGAAGCCTTCTTCGCGGGCTCCGCGGTGCAGCCGTGCAAGCACGAACCTGACATTTTCAGCCCCACCCCGATCACGCCCACCAAGCTGTCCCGCGTGCAGCCAGTCCCCGGGCTGGGCGGCAACCGCGGACGCACTCTCACCGCGGTGCTGGACACGATCGTGGACCTGGAGCGCCAGGTGATCGGAGCGACGTTGCAGGTCGAGCAGAAGCTGCCGAATGGGTCGAGCTTCGGCGGGCTGCACGGCGGCTACGCCAAACTGAGTGTTTCCGCGGTGAGCCTGCACAACTTCACGTTCGTGCCCGGGGTGGCGCTCAGCGGCACGCTGCCCGCCAAAAGCGGCAAGCTGCAGGGCATCACGATCCACGTCAGCGGCGCGGCCGCCACGCACGGCACGGTCACGATCGCCGCCAACCAGCGCGCCAGCGGCATCCTCGCCGGACAGCACTTCGTCGTGAGCACCGCCAGGGCCCAGCTCTCACGAGTGCGGGCGGCCACCCTCGAATTGGGCGCGGGCGGACTGCCGCGCTCGCTGCACTTCCCGCTGGCGCCACTGGTGCGTGCATCACCCAAAACACGCCCATAACACTTCACAAAATGAAGGGTTGGGGTCCCAAAACAAAGGATCCACCCCCGCTCACCTACTTCACAAAATGAAGGGTTGGGGTCTGAAAAGTTCATCCAACACCCCCACCGCCGCACCCCGCTCGCCCCGGCCCCACCGCCGCGGGCGCCCCGGCGGCACCCGTGCAAGACGGACCGAGCAACTACCCTGAGCCGATGCCCAACGCGCTCGCGCGGGAGACCTCGCCCTATCTGCGCCAGCACGCGGAGAACCCCGTGGACTGGCTGCCATGGGGAGCCGAGGCGCTGGCGGCGGCGCGCGAGCGCGACGTGCCGCTGCTGGTGTCGATCGGCTACTCCTCCTGCCACTGGTGCCACGTGATGGAGCACGAGTCCTTCGAAGACCCCCGCGTGGCGGCGCTGATGAACGAGGAGTACGTGTGCGTGAAGGTGGACCGCGAGGAGCGCCCGGACGTGGACGCCCTCTACATGGAGGCCGTCCAGGGGATGACCGGCCACGGGGGCTGGCCGCTGAACGTTTTCCTCACGCCAGAGCAGCTGCCGTTCTACGGCGGCACCTACTTCCCGCCGGAGCCCCGCCACGGGATGCCGGCATGGACGGAAGTGCTGCAGGCGATCGCGGAGACGTGGCGCGAGAACGCGGCGGAGATCCGCGCGGGGGGCGAGCGGATCCGCGAGCAGCTCTCCCGCGGGGCGCGGATGGAGCCCTCCACGGAGCCCTTCGACGCCGGGGCACTGGACGCGGCGG
Source organism: uncultured Solirubrobacterales bacterium (assembly GCA_963833205.1). GTDB lineage: Bacteria > Actinomycetota > Thermoleophilia > Solirubrobacterales > Solirubrobacteraceae > Palsa-744. Next base: position 310,794 of record CAWHWZ010000003.1, read on the forward strand.
TGGCAACGCTGCGGGGATCCTTCGACCCCGTCAACGGCGGGTTTGGAGGCGCCCCGAAGTTCCCGCAGACCCCCGTGGTCGAGTTCCTGCTGCGCCACGGCGAGCGCGAGATGTCGCTGGCGACGCTGCGCGCGATGGCGGGCGGGGGCATCCACGACCAGCTGGGCGGAGGTTTTCACCGCTACTCGGTGGACGCCTCCTGGACGGTGCCGCACTTCGAGAAGATGCTGTACGACAACGCCCTGCTGGCGCGCGCCTACCTGCACGGGTATCGGCTCGTGGGAAAGGAGGAGGAGGGGGAGGGGTACGCTCGCGTGACCCGCGCGATCCTCGACTGGACATTGCGCGAGATGCGCGGGGAGGAGGGCGGGTTCTACTCGGCGCTCGACGCCGACTCCGAGGGCGTGGAGGGCCGCTTCTACGTGTGGCGCGTGGGAGAGCTGAGGGACGTTCTCGGCGAGGACGCGGACGCCGCGATCGCTTGGCTGGGGGTCAGCGAGGAGGGCAACTTCGTGGACCCGCACAACCCCGAGCCCGGACTCAACGTGCTCACGGATCGGAGCGCAGGCAGATGGCCCGGCGGGAAAGGCCAACCCGAGGCGACTCACCAACCAGACGCGACGGGTCGGCCAGACGCAACGGGTCGGCCAGACGCAACCGGCCAGCCAGACGCAACCGGCCAGCTGGGCGCCGCCACGCGAGAGCGCATCCGCACTCGGCTGCTGGAGGCCCGCGAAGAACGTACGCGGCCGGGCCTCGACGACAAGCGCCTGACCAGCTGGAACGCGCTGATGATCGCCGCGCTCGCCGACGCGGGGTCGGTGCTCGACGAGCCACGCTACCTCGACGCCGCCGTGCGGTGCGCCGAGTTCATCCTGCGCGATTTGCGCGACAGCGAGGGGCGACTGCTGCGCACCTACTCCGAGGGCCGCGCACACATCGGCGGCTACCTGGAGGACCACGCCTTCCTGCTGGAGGCGCTGATCGTGCTCTTTGAAGCGACCTGCGAGGAGCGCTGGCTGACGGAGGCACGCGCGCTGGCCCAGCAGACGATCGAGCGCTTCGCCGACCCCGAGCGCGGCGGCTTCTTCTCGACGCCCGCCGACGGCGAGCGGCTGATCGCGCGCCGCAAGGAGCTCGACGACTCTCCGATCCCCTCCGGCGCCTCCGCCGCCGCGCTTGGGCTGCTGCGCTTGGCGCAGATCACGGGCGAGGAGTCATACGAACGCCATGCGCTCGGAGTGCTGAGCCTGCTGCACGAAATCGCCCCCCAGCACCCCTCATCGTTCGGGCACCTGCTGCAAGCGCTGGAGCTGCACCTGTCGCCGGCCGCTGGGCTCGCGTGCGCCGTACCCCCCGCCCGTACAGCATCCGCGGACTCCCAGCAGACGCCACCAGCCTGAACACCGTCGCCAGCCAACAGCGCCGGGAGCGCGACCACTACCCCGCCCGCCGCAGCCGCTTTAGCGGCGGAGGCCCTCCCCCTCCCGCCTACAGGATCGACAGGTAGCGGTCCAGCTCCCACTGCGACACCTGCACCCGGTAGTCCTCCCACTCCTGGCGCTTGATCTCCACGTAGCGGTTGAACATGTGCTCGCCCAGCGTGCGCAGCACCAGCTCCGATTGGGCGGTTAGCTCGATCGCGTCGCCGAGCGTCTCCGGCAGCTGCTCCACGCCGAGGCGCCCGCGCTCGGAGCCGGAGAGGTGGTAGAGGTTTTGCTCCATCGGCTCCGGCAGCTCGTACCCCTTCTCGATCCCCTCCAAACCGGCCTGCAACAGCACCGCGAAGGTCAAATAGGGGTTGCACGCCGGGTCGGGACAGCGCAGCTCCATGCGCGTGGCGCGCTCGCTGCCGGGATGGTAGAGGGGGACGCGCACCAGCGCCGAGCGGTTGCGCCGCGACCACGCCACGTATGTGGGCGCCTCGAAGCCGGGCACCAGGCGCTTGTAGGAGTTGACCCACTGCGCGAAGATCGAGCAGATCTCGCGCGCGTGGCGCAGCTGGCCGGCGATGAACGCCTTGCCCACGTCGGAGAGAAAGTAGGGGTCATCGGCGTCGAAGAAGGCGTTTCTGCCCTCCGTGAACAGCGACTGGTGGGTGTGCATCCCCGACCCGTTCTCGCCAAACAGCGGCTTCGGCATGAACGTGGCATGCCAGCCGTACTTCATCGCGTACTCCTTCACGGTGATTCTGTAGGTCATGCAGTCGTCCGCCATCTTCAGCGCGTCGGCGTAGCGCATGTCGATCTCATGCTGGGAGGGGCCCACCTCGTGGTGGGTGTACTCCACGTGGATCCCCAGCTGCTCCAGCGCCAGCACCGTCTCGCGGCGCACGTCGCTGCCGGCGTCCAGCGTGGTCAGGTCGAAGTAGCCGCCGCGGTCCAGCGGCTCGGTGGTGCGGGAGTCTTTGAACAGGAAGTACTCCAGCTCCGGCCCCACGTTGAAGGTGTCGAAGCCCATCCCCTTCGCGCGCTCCACCGCGCGGCGCAGCACGTGGCGGGGGTCGCCCTCGTAGGGCGTGCGCTCGGGGGTGACGATGTCGCAGAACATCCTCCCCACCCCCTGCTCCTCCGGACGCCACGGCAGCACCGCGAACGTGGTGGGGTCGGGCAGCGCGATCATGTCCGACTCCTCGATCGCGTTGAAGCCGGTGATCGAGCTGCCGTCGAAGCCCATCCCCGCCTCAAACGCGTCCTGCAGCTCGGCGGCGTTGATCGAGAACGACTTCAACTGGCCGAGGATGTCGGTGAACCAGAAGCGGATGAAGCGGATGTCCCGCTCCTCCACAAACGCGCTCACGTCCGCCGCGGTCTTCGGCATGGCGATGCCGGCCCCGCTGGAGTTCGACATGTCTGGCTGCGCTGCCATACCCGCCGGACCTTAGTCGATGGTCGGCGCGGCGGGTATCGACGGATGGCCAAAGCGACGAGGCGGCCTACCCGTGCGCGCTCAGCAGCGCCGCCAGCACTAGCGCGAAGCCCATCACCACCGCCCACCCGGCGATCCGATCGGGATGTGGGCCCACCCACTCCGCCGGTGTACGGCGGGGCCTGCGCCGATGACGCATGGTCCTTTCGACCATGCGCCTGATGCTGACAGCGCGTTCGGACGGCACGAATGCCGTGGGATGATCGCGGTCAGTGGCCGGCGATCGCCGCCACGAAGGCGGCCACGTCTTCGGCTTCGGCGCCCTGGAACAGCAGCTTCGGCATCTGGCCTTTGCCGCGCGCGCGCCCTTCGCGGATCGCGCTCATGATGTACGCCTTGCGCGCGGCGTATTGCGCCTTTTCCGGCAGCGTCGCCCCCACCGTCGGGATCAATACGTCGAGGTTGGGGCCGGTGCGCCCCACCGCGGCGGCGCCCGCCAGCGTGTGGCAGAGGTTGCAGGAGTGCGAGAACAGTTCCCGGCCTTTCTGCTGCTGGGCGTCCAGGTGCACGCCGCCGACGCCCACGCTGGCCTTGTGCGCGCTGTTGAACGCCAACACCAGGCCGGGCACCACCAGGCCGAAGGCGCACACCAGCACGAGGCCCGCGGTCAGGCCCCGCTGGGCGGCCTTCGATTCTCCCGGCGCCGGGCCGTCGGCGGCCCCGCTGGGGCGGCGCATCGCCAGCAGAAACACGCCGAAGCCAAGCGCGAGGATGCCGACGGTGACGAGCAGCGGTAGCGCGGCGATTGCAAGCGGGAGCGACATGCCGGCCGGCACGATATAGGTTGGCGGCGTCGGAGTGCGTGCCCACAAGCGGCCACTAAAGATGAGAGCTTCCCCATCAACTCCTTCAGGATCTCTTGATCTATCGCGCTAGCCTCTTCGTTGGTAGCCGATACCGCTCTCCGTACGCGATTCGATCTGCCCCAAGGCATCAGCTCATGAGCTACTTCCTACGCCGCCTACCGCTCTCCCGCCTGCTGCTGTTGTGTGCTGTGCTGGTCGGCGTCGGCATCGGCGCGACTGCGCTCGCCACCGCGCTTGGCGTGGGGCCCACTCCAGCGCCCAAGCCGCTGCCTGACGCGGTCCATGACGCGCTCACCGCCCCGCCCGTCGAAGGCGTGAGCGCCCAGATCCAGCTCACCAACCACCTGCTCGAAGGCGCCAGTCTCGCCAGCGGCGGCGGCGAAGCCAGCCAACTGACCTCCAGCCCGCTGCTCTCCGGCGCCTCCGGGCGACTGTGGATCTCCAAGGACGGCCGCGTGCGCCTGGAGCTACAGTCCGAAAAGGGAGACACCCAGGTGTACTACGACGGGCACACCCTGTCGATGTACGACGCCTCCTCCAACACGCTCTACCGCTATACGCCGCCGCGGGAAGGCGAAGGCGAAGCGGGCTGGTCCGCCAGCTCGGGCTCATCCAGCGCCGGCGCAGAAGCCGCGGCCCACCACGAAATCCCCGGCGTGGCCAAGATCGAAGAAGCGATCGCGCACCTCGAACAGCACGCCGACGTCTCCGGCGCCACGCCCACCGATATCGCCGGCCAGGCCGCCTACACCGTGCGCGTGTCTCCCAAGGAAGGCGGCAGCCTGCTGGCCGGCGCCGAGCTCTCCTGGGACGCCGTGCACGGCGTCCCGCTGCGCGCGGCGGTCTACTCCACCGAGAGCGCCTCGCCGGTGCTCGAACTGGCCGCCACGGAAATCTCCTACGGCCCCGTCGCGGCGTCGGTGTTTGAATTCACGCCGCCCGCCAACGCCAAGGTCGAAGAAGTGGTGCTGCCCAAGCCCGGCGAACATCAGGACAGCTCCGCGCAGGGCGAAGAACACGAACACCCCAACGTCACCACCCACGGCAGCGGCCCCTCGACGATCGCCGTGCTTGAAGCCAAGGCCAAGGCCGGCTCCTCCTCGCAGTCCTCGCCGCTGCCTGAAGGGCTGCAGCAGGTCAAGATCAACGGCACCGTCGCCAGCGAGCTGCCGACCGAGCTCGGCACGCTGCTGACCTTCGAGCGCTCCGGCGTGCGCTATCTCCTCGCCGGCGCTGTCCCCCCGGCCGCCGTCGAAGCGGTGGCCAAGGGCCTGTAGTCGTGGGCGAGGCGCAGCCGGTCGAGGCGCGCGGTCTCGTCAAGCGCTACAAGGAGGTGCTGGCGGTCGACCACATCGACCTGAATGTCCACGCCGGCGATGTGTACGGGTTCCTGGGGCCCAACGGCGCGGGCAAGACCACGACGCTGCGCATGGCGCTCGGCCTGATCATGCCGACAGAGGGCACCGTGGAGCTGTTCGGGCGCAACCCGATCCGCGAAGGCGCGCGGGCGCTGGAGGGCGTCGCGGGGTTTGTGGAGGCGCCGAAGTTCTACCCCTATCTGAGCGCCCGCAAGAACCTCGAACTGCTCGCGGCGCTCGACGGCGGCGGCGCGCGGGAGCGGATCCCCGAGGTACTCGATGTCGTCGAGCTCAGCCCCCGAGCAGAGCACCGCGTGGGCGGCTACTCCCACGGGATGCGCCAGCGCCTCGGGATCGCCGCCGCGCTGCTGCGCCGCCCCCGTCTGTTGATCCTCGACGAGCCCGCCACCGGCCTGGACCCGGCGGGGATGCGCGACATGCGCGCGCTGATCCGACGCCTCGCCGACCAGGGGATCACCGTGCTGCTCTCCAGCCACCAGCTGCCGGAGGTGCAGGAACTGTGCGACCGCGTAGCGATCGTTGATCGCGGACGCGTGGTGTACGAGGGCGCCCTTGCCGACCTGCGCCGCCAGGGCGGGGCCGGCTACCGCCTACGCTCCACCGATGATGCTCGCGCGCTTGCGGTGCTGCGCACCCAGCCCGGGGTCGAGCACGCCACCAGTGCCCACCCGCCCGAGCACGGCGGCGGGGAGGAGCACGGCCTCTCCTTCCAGGCACAGGAGGCCGACGTGGGCGCCCTCTCGATCGCACTCGGCGCGGCCGGGGTCGGCATCCTCGCGCTGACCCCGGAGCTGGCGACGCTCGAGGACCTCTTCTTCCGGCTCACCGAGGGCAACGGGGCGGATGCTGGCAACGCGCTCCCAGTCGGCAACGGACACCTCACACCGGAGCAGGCGCATGAGCACGCTTGAGGCCACCCCGGCGCTGGCTCCCCCTGGCGCGCTGCATGTTAGGCGGCCCTCCACGCTGACCGCCTACCGCTGGGAGCTGCGCAAGCTGATCTCGCAGAAGCGCACCTACCTCGGCCTCGGGCTCGCGGCGATCCTGCCGATCATCTTCGTGATCGCCCAGAACCTGCGCACCGACCACGGCCACGACCAGGGCAACATCTTCGCCTCGCACATCACCCAGTCGGGCCTCGCCACCCCCGTGCTGATGCTGCTGTTCCTGTCGGTGTTCATGCTGCCGCTGATCGCCTCGCTGGTTGCCGGCGACATCGTCGCCGCGGAGGACGGCAACGGCACGCTGAAGACGATCCTCACGCGCTCGGTCAATCGCGGGCAGGTGTTCGCCGCCAAGGCGCTCGCGGCGATGACCTACGGGGCGCTCGCCGTGTTCCTCTCGGCCGCCGTGGCGACCGTCGCCGGCGTGGCCTCGTGGGGCTTCAACCATGTCGTCACGTTCTCCGGCAGCGTGGTGTCCGCGCCCGAAGGGCTGCTGCTGGTGTTCGCCGCCAACGCCGTCTACCTGATCCCGCTGCTGAGCGTGGTGTCCATCGGCGTGCTGCTGTCCACCGCCACCCGCAACAGCGCCGCCTCTGTCGTTGGCGCGGTGGGGTTCACGATCCTGCTGTTCATCGTCGGCCAGATCCCCGGCCTGGAAGGGATCAAGCCCTACCTGCTCACCGAACAGTACGAGAACTGGCACGGCCTGCTGCGCACCCCGACCGACTGGGCGCCGATCTGGCACTCAGCCTGGGTGTGCGCGCTGTATGCCGTGCCGGCGCTGTTCGCCGCCTATCTGGTGTTTCTGCGCCGCGACGTCGCGGGGGGCTGAGCAGGGTGGTGGTCGCGCCGCCTGGTTGAGACACGTCTACGCGTCGCGGCCAAGCCACAGGCCAACCAGTAAGCATCTCGCGGCCAAACGCATCTCTCGTCGCACTCGAGCCGAGCGCCCTCCGCCGCGCATTTCAGCCCTGAGACACGCCCCTCGTCGCGCTCAAGCCGGGCGGCCAAGACACGCCCATTCAGCATTCAATCCCTAGCTCTGACCTGCGGGCATACCGCTAATCACATTGCGGCTAACAACACCAGATGCAATAGGTTGCCCCGGTTCGACTTGCAACGTCACCGTGTCCATGATAGATTGCGGTTGCATTGGGCGGGCAATAGTTTGTGCTCTTGGGATGGGATCCGGGGTCGGAACACTCGTGAGAGCTGATCACAAGTGAGTACGGGAGAGGTATGTGGTAGGGAATGGTTGCTAGAACCTGTGTTCAGCGGCTGCTGTTGATCGGCATGGCGTTCGCGCTGGTCGCGTCCGGGGCCGGATCGCTCGCGGACGTGGCGGGCGCGGAAGGGTGCCCCAACGAACGGATCCACCTTCAGGAGCCCTACGCCGCCGCGCTGCCCGACTGCCGGGCCTACGAGCAGGTCTCGCCGGTCGACAAGAACGGCTCGGACGTGTTCGGCGAGTACCAGGATGTCATTGTCGCCCCCTCCGGCGAAGCGCTGAGCTTCACCTCGCTCTCGCCCTTCCCCGTGAACGAAGGATCCGAGGTTCTCACATACCAGTATGTGAGCATGCGCGGCCCGGGCGGCTGGTCGACTCAAGGTCTGGCGCCCCCGTCTGAGCCGGCGGCCTCCCCACAGACCGTGTTCGGGGTCACGCCGGATCTCTCCTACTCGCTCCTCAACACGCACAGCGAACCTCCCCTCGCACCGGGCGGGGTCGAAGGTGAAGACGACATCTACCTGCACGACAACCGCACCGGCTCCTACCGCGTCTTCATGAAGGAACCCTACGGGGAACCCGTCCCGATCGACACGGCCGAATCAGGCTCGCGCATCTTCTACGAAACCCTGGTGGCGCCTGGAACGAGCGACCTCTACGAATGGCGCGAAGGGAAAGCGAGCCTCCTCGACATCCTGCCCGGGGGGGAAGAACCTCCCTCCGGCGGCGGCGCCGCGGGGTGGCTTGGGCAGCTGCGGCCACTCACAGGCGTCTTCTCGATCTTCGTGGACGGCCTGCACCAGCACAACTTCTACACGCAGGGCGCGATCTCCCAGAACGGCGCACGCGTCTACTTCACCGATCTGGGCACCGAACACCTCTATCTGCGCGAACCGCGGGCAGATCTGCCACGGACGGTCGCAGTGTCGCAGGGGCCCGCGCAGTGGCGGGCCGCCACACCCGACGGCTCACGGGCCTTCTACACCGAAAAGGGTGCGCTGTGGCGCTTCGACGCGCAGGGCGAACACAGCGAAGCGCTGACCGGCGAAGCCGCGAACGTCCAGGGCGTGCTGGGAATCGGCGGGGAAGGGGAATACGTCTACTTCGCCGCGACCAGCGCGCTGGCGAGCGGCGCCAAGCCGGGCGCCGGCAACATCTATCTCTGGCACGACGGCGCGATCTCGCTCGTTACCTCCCGGGGCGAAGGGGAAGATTGGGCGGCGGGCGGAGTCGTCAGCGAATCCAGCGACATCCGGGAACCGCTCGCCGCGGCGGAAGGAGCGCGAACCGCGCAGGTCAGCGCAGACGGCCGGACCCTGGTGTTCGTCTCCAAGAAGAGCGTGACCGGCTATGACAACACCGGCCCGGAATGTCTTGACGCCACCGCCGAAGGACTGGAACACAAGGCCGGCGCCTGTGACGAGATCTACCTCTACAGCGCCGCCAACCACACGACCGTGTGCGTCTCGTGCAACACGAGTGGGGCGCCGCCAGAAGCAGCGCGCTGCTGTTCGCCGGAAACAAGGTGAGCTTCGTGGGAGGAGTTTATCTTCCACCAAACGAGCCGCCCACCAACCTCTCCGAAGACGGCGCCCGTGTCTTCTTCGACAGCGAAGAAGCGCTAGTGCCCCAGGATGACAATGGACAGCTCAACGTATACGAGTGGGAGCGCGAAGGAGCCGGAAGCTGCGCCACCGGGCAGGGCGGCTGCCTGTATCTGATCTCCACGGGGCAGAGCGCCGATCCATCGTTCTTCGCCGGCGCCGGTGGTCCGAACGGCAACAACGTGCTGTTCTTCACCCGCCAGTCGCTGGTGGGCCAGGACACCGATGAAAACGTGGACGTCTACGACGCCCGTATCGGCGGCGGACTCGCGGCTCAAACTACAACGGCTCCCGTGGCGCCGTGTCTCGGCGAAGAATGCCGCGCATCGCAAACGCCGAACCGCCGCCGGGGGCACCATGTGAGCCAGGTCTTCTCGGGTCCGGGCAACCTCATGTCTGTTACGGAGCCGGTCCCTGTGAGCAAGGCGAAAGCTCCATCCAAAACGGTCAAGAAGAAGAAGAAGAAGAAGAAGGATAAGACGCGAAAACGGCAGAGGAAGCCAAAGCGCTCGCACGCGACCAGACGCTCGCACGGGAGGAGGAAGTGATGTTTCGTCGCTTCGCGGTCATCGCCGTCACACTCCCAGCTCTTGCGCTCGCCGCCCCGCCCGGGACGGTCCACGCCGCCTCGTTCGGTGTCGAACGTCTCGAAATCACGCCTCAGAAAGAAGGTGGCAGTCCCGCGACCAGGCCGGCTCGCACCCCGGCTCGCTGACCACGACGGTGATCTTCAACCACCACTCCGCCGGCAAACCCGGATTCCCGGGGCCGATCCGACGGCGATGCGAAGGATCTCGAAGCGACTCTGCCGCCGGCGTGACGGTAACCTGCTCGGGGTCAAGCGTTGCACCGAAGCCCAGCTGGCGACGGAAACCTGCCCGGTATCGAGTCAAGTGGGAGTGGTCAAGCTGGAATCCGGCTATGGATTCTTGCAGACCGATTTCGAGAGCGTCTACAACCTCGCTCCGCCTCGCCCAAGGTGCCCGGCGAGTTTGGGTTCTCCATAAACGCCGAAGGCGAACACTCCACGCTGGACACAGCCGCGTACAGCAGCGTCGCGGTCGAGCCCAGCCAGCGGCGAAGTGTTCGTGCTCGACGGCAAGAACGAAAAAAGCGAAACCGAATACCACGTCACCCGCTACAACTCACCAGCGCCAAGATCGAAGAATTCGGCGGCGGAGAACTCGACGAATCGACCGGCATCGCCTACAACGAACACAACGGCGACATCTACGTCACCGACCCGCAAAAACGAAATACACACCTTCGCAAAGGCAAGCAAGGGCAAGGGGCCCGAAGTGTCATGCGGGGCGCCGGCCGAACTGCTGCCGACCAGCGTGAGGCTGCTCTGCAACGTGAACCCGCAGGCGGGCGAAGAAGCCAGCTGGACGTTCGAATACAAGGAACCAATGCGACGACGTTCACGCATGGGCCCAGTGGAACGATCGCCGCCGAAGGCCCGGTCGAAGGGACGATCGCCGGGCTGCTCCCGCAGACGCAGTACAGCTTCCGCCTGCTGGCGAGCAACAAGCACGGGAGCGGCGAATCCTCGCCCGAATCGTTCACGACGCCGTCGGCGGTCGCGGGCCTGACCGGCTGCACGGCCAGCGGCGAGACGAGCGAAGCGGCGACGTTGCACGCGTCGCTGCAGGGCGCGCCGACCGTGAGCTACGCTTCCAGTATGGCACCAGCGAAGCCTACGGTAGAAAGCAAAGTCAAGGTCTCCGGGGGCGCCGGCGCAGAAACGGACAACGAACCGCTGGCGAGTCTCGAACCGAACAGGATCTACGACTGCCGGCTCGCCGCGACGCGGGAACTCGAAAGCAAGACGTTCACGACGTACGGGGAAAGCGGGTCGTTCAAGACGCTCGCGCTGAAGCCGCACTGATCGACAGTCCGCCTCCAGCATCGGCGCGCACTCGGCGCAGTTGAACGCGACGATCGACCCGGAGAACAGCGCGACCACCTACCTATCCAGTACGTGGCGGCGGCTGATTACCGTTCCGAAAGCGAAGATCCTTACAGCGAAGGCACCACCGCACCCGGCGAACCGGCGCCCGTCGGTTCAGACGACGCCTACCACACTCTCCAGCAGGTGTTGGAGGGGCTTACGCCGGGCACGATCTACCACTACCGTGTGGTGAGCACCAACTCGCCGGGAGAACCGGGCACCGGCACAACCGCCAGCGAAGACGAGACGTTCACCACGGTCAGCGTGAGCCCGCCGGTGGTAGCACGGGTCCTGCCAGCGGCGTGACGCAGACGAAGCGACGCTGACGGGCAGCGTCAACACAAGGAATACGCCTCCAGCTACGTCTTCGAAATCGGCACGACCACCAATGGCGAAGGCGTCGTCGAATACACCACCGACATCTCCGGGGCGTGGAGGGCACGGGCACGGAACCGCAGGAGGTGACGCTCGCGCTTGCGAACCTTGCTCCGCTCACGACCTACCACTACAGGCTGTCAGCGACGAATGCGAATGGCACGAGCCAGGGCCAGTCGGTCGAGTTTACCACGCCCGGCACGTCCTATTCGCTGACGCTGCCGCCCGCCCCGTCGCTGCTCAGCGTTCCAGCCATAGCGTTCCCGCCCGAAGCGGGCGCGGGCACCGGTACCCCAAAGGGATTCACGAATGCCCAAAAGCTTGCAAATGCATTGAAGTCCTGCGAAGCCAAGAAAACTCGCAGGAAGCGGGCCTCATGCAAAGCATCGGCCCATAGGAGATACGGGTCTCGATCAGAGACGAGGAAGAAGCCCTCACGGCGATGATTACCTGCCCGTTGCGGGCCAGGCGGGGTGGACCGTCACGCAGTCCGTACGGCCACCGACTTGGCCTAACGACTATTCGCCCGCGAAGAGATGACTACCTGCCCGTGAAGGCCACGGCGGCGAATCCGACGGCGCTGGCCATCGCTTCGGCCCGGTGATACAGCGTGTTGGCATTGAAGCCAGGCGCGGCATCAAGTGAACGTGGCAGGGCGAGTATCTTCACGAGGTAGGTTTCCCGCCTGCCTTTGGGCGGGCATAGCGAATAGCCCACACCACCGAAGCTGTTGCGACCGACGACCGTGCCTTGAGGGAGCCTCCCCGAGGAGATCCCGTGATGCGACGGCCTGAGGCCCGTGACCGCCCAGGAGAAGTGGAATTCGCCGTGAACCGGTCGAAGGCCGATGACAAATAGCGCGAGTTCTGTGGCACCCCGCGGAATGCTGCTCCACCGTACCGGAAGCGAGACATCCGCCCCATAGCACGTGTAACGTTCCGGGATGCCAAGCAATGGGCTTTTGAGCAGAACAGGGATCGTGACATCGATCGACACTGGGAGTGACTTCGATGCCGTGCTCGTCCGCACCGGCGGCGCACTCACGCCGGCCGGGCTGGTCGAAGGCGAGGCGCGCTGCAACTTGCCACCGCCGGCACCCGGCCCCGACGATCCGCCGCAGCCCGCCACCACTGACGCCGGGAGCGCAACCGCCACGACGATTACCCCAACTCGCCCATCTACCCATCGCGCAAAGCCCATAATCCACCGCCTTGTCGTGTCGGCCATTGATTCATCCGTGCCACACCGAATCATTGCGCCACGTCAACCGCCCAATAGCCGCAGGATGGGGCCGCGCCACCAGACACGACCCCACCCGCATTGGACCGTCACGCAATCCATGCTGCTATCGATTTGACCTGACGGCTATTCGTGAATACCCCACAGCCCTCGTTTTGGTGTTGCTCCTTCCCTGGTCCGTTCTGTCTGGTCTACGCCTTCAAGGGCGGATGGTTTGCCCCCAAGCGTCAGTTCTACTCCTGTTTCTTTTTCCAGTGTCGCTCCAGCCGGTAAGACTTCTTAACTTCGAATTCTTTGGCCTGCTGCACTACTTTTTTATTTGCGTTCACGGTATTGAAGAGCACAGGCCCCTCAATCCATTCTTCGTTGAACCTAGGCGCCAATCCGAGCAGCGCTCCCTTTACTTCATATTCACCTTTCGGCAGACATGAGGCGCCGGTGAGTTTGATCGTGACGAATGCAGTACCTATACCTGCTTTTGGCTGATATAAGACTAATAACACTGGGCTCCCTTTTGCCCACACCAAGCGGGACGAGAGAGACGCCGTTTTGATTGGTTCCGCCACCGTACATTTCAATTCTTCGCCTTCTTCTATCTGCGCCACCGCATTTTCTTTGACTCCAAAGACTTTGCATTCGGTGTAGCTGACGGTGCCGCTGTCCCTGCCATTTGGTTCAAGGAAACCTTCACTGCTGTCTTTTTCACATCTAATCACCAGGCTCAATTCGGTAGACCACAACCTGGTTCGGGCAGATACGTCTTCAATCGTAACGTTGGATTTGATCGTTTCGCCAATTACACCGTTTCTTGATGACGTATACTGAGGCTGGATAGGCGAAGCCGCCTGAGCCATCCCAACTCCGATCGCACCCAGCGCAAGCAGCGCGCTGAAAGATACCATCAGTACCTTGAATCTAGACGTCATAATGCTTTAGACCTTTCTGCTCCGACGACCGTCGGAGCGATCGCCTGGACCTTTACCAAACTGGCGTATCCACCGTGGCGTATCCGCCGCGTGGCTTGGTCCCCTATGCCTTTATGAGCCCTTTCACAGAGGCCCCTGTTCTCGCTGACCCCCGCTCTGGACGATCTCAACAGTAGGGTCCGACCCACGGCTTGTCAAGGCATCCGGCCAACATACTTCGGTAGTCGCCCCTCAGGACATCGATTCCCCCTGCATTTGACCTATTTTTGGCGTGGAAAGATAGGCAGGAAGTGGAAAACAAATCCACGAGACTCCCTATTTGCGCTGTATTAATGACATATTGGTACTTAACTGCAACATGCCCGTTGCCCGAGCTCCATCCTCGTGTTCAGCCCTTTTGACTTGAGGCGCAGACAGGAGGGAACAACACTCGACTGCGGATCCTTGGCGCGAGCCCCACTCAAGCTTCTCCCCCAATGCTTGACGCCTGTTCGCCAGTGTCTCTCACTCCACTTTCCGGCGAGGCATGACGCTCCATCCGGCAAATGTCTCCGACTCAAGCACCTCGGCCAAGGGCCCAGCGTCCCTTGAAAAATTGCCCATTTGCGGCGGGATTCACCTTCACGCCCACCTCGCCGTGCCGTATCGGCCGCGTTGCGCCGGCGCCCGCAGTTGACGGACTCCACGTCATCTACGAGAGTGTGGAGGCTTCCATCTCTTGAAAGCTCGGTTACAGCGCGCCACACACCAATGCGCACCCATCCACCCACCGACACGAGTGTCGAGCACACCTACTCGAGGCGTATGACGCGCGTTGGAATCGTGCTCTGGGCCGGCCTGGCGCTCACCGCGCTCGCCGTGGGCATCACCATGTCGCGCTCACCGCTGACGCTTGCCGGGACCAACTCGGTCCCCGACGCGGTCAGGCTGTCACGGACAAACGGGACCAGCAACGCCGAAGGCTGCCAGGCCGCTGAAACGCTGCCCCGCGACACTGCCGCCGTCCGTCTCAGCATGTTCGCCGTCGTCGGTCCGCGGGTGACGGTCAGGCTGCTCTCAGTCACACGCGCGGTCACGTCCGGCACGGAGGCCCCCGGATGGGTGGGCGGGGTCGCCACTGTCCCGCTCAAGCCGCTGCCGCACGCCTACTCGCATCTGAAGCTCTGCTTCGCGCTCAGCTCCATCAGCGGACCCGTGCAGATCAACGGCCAACACACACCACGGGCTGAGGCGGTGTCCTCCCAGGGCGAAGCTCTCCCCGGGAGGCTCCGCGTCGAATACTTGCGACGTGGAGCGCATTCGTGGTGGTCGCTCGCCGCTGCGGTTGTGCGACGCATGGGCCTCGGTCACGCCGCCGGCGGCGCCTTCGGCGTAGCCCTCGCGGCGATCCTGGCAGCCACCGTCGTTGCGCTTTCGACTGCAGTCGTCGCCAGGGGACTGCGGTGAGCAGGCGCAGCCCCGCCGCCGATGCACCGCGCAGCCCCGCTGCCGGCGCAAGGCAACGTGCCAAGCGCGCGCCGGTTGCTCGCAGTCGCAACGTTTTCACCGCCGCGGCACACGCGCAGGGACGCACAGGTCTGCGAGACAGACTCCGGCGGATACCGGCCACCGCCTGGCTCTGCGCCCTGATCGCCTGCCTGAACGCGGCGTGCTGGTCGGTGCTCACTCCCCCTTCGAGTCGCCCGACGAGCCCGCCCATTTCGCCTACGTGCAGCATCTCGCCGAAACTGGCAGCCTGCCCTCCTCCAACGCCGAAGAATTCACGCCTGCCGAGGGAATGGCACTCGAAGACCTGCACCTCGAGCAGGTCAGCCTGAACCCCCAGATCGGCACGATCTCCACTCCCGCAGAACAGCGCAAGCTGGAACGCGACCTCGCCCGCGGCTACCCGCGCACGGGGAACTCCAATGCCGGAGTCGCCACGGCCGAGCCACCGCTTTACTACGCCCTCCAGACGATCCCCTACAGCCTCGCCTCCAGCGGCACCGTGCTCGACCGCCTCGCCCTGATGCGGCTGCTCTCCGCCCTGATGGGCGGCCTCACCGCGCTGTTTGTCTTCCTGTTCCTACGCGAGGCGCTCCCAGGCGAGCCGTGGGCGTGGACCGTGGGCGGCGTCGGTGTGGCGGTGATGCCACTGCTCGGATTCATGTCAGGCGTGGTCAACCCCGACGCGCTGCTGTTCGCGATCTCCGCCGCGCTCTTCTACTGCCTCGCGCGCGGCTTTCGCCGCGGGCTCACTCCGCGGCTCGCCATCGCGCTCGGCGCCGTGATCGCCATCGGCTTCATGACCAAGCTCAACTTCATCGGGCTACTTCCAGGCGCGATCCTCGGTCTGCTCGTCCTCTGCCTGCGCGAGGCGCGCACATCGCGGCACGCCGCCTACCGCCTGCTCGCGCTCGCCGGCGGCGTCGCGGCGAGCCCGATCGTGCTGTACATCCTCATCAACCTGCTCTCCGGCCGGGCCGGGTTCGGCTCGGTGGGTAACGGGATCGCGCTCATCGGCAAACACTCGATCGTCGCGGAGGCCAGCTACATATGGCAGTTCTACTTCCCACGCCTGCCCGGCATGCATCCCTACTTCGGCGGGCTGTTGACCACCCGCGCGTTCTGGTTCGACGGGCTCGTGGGCCTCTATGGTTGGGTCGACACCACGTTCCCCAGCTGGGTTTATAACGCCGCGCTGGTACCCGCCGCGCTGATCGCCGTGCTCGCAACACGCACGCTAGTCGTACATCGCCGAAGCCTGCACAGCCGCCTGAGCGAGGTCGCTGTCTACATCACGATGAGCCTCGGCGTGCTGATCGTGGTGGGCGCCAACGATTACCTGGACGGCAACCCCGGCGAGTACCGCGAGCCGCGCTACTTGCTGCCGATGCTGGCCCTGTGGGGCCTTGCGCTGACACTGGCCGCGCGCGGCGCCGGACGCCGTTGGGGGCCGGCGGTAGGCGCGGCGATCGTGGTGCTGCTGATCGCCCACAACCTCTTCAGCCAGCTGCTGGTCATCTCACGCTTCTATGGCTGACGCGACTCAGCCCTTCGCGGCCGCCTCATCTCGGGCTCGCGGCTCCACCCTTGATGGCCGCCAGCCCCTCGCGGCTCACCCCTGCGCCGTAGCCGGCAGCTCCACCGGTTGCAGCTCCACCTCGTGCTCCAGCCGGTGCACCTCGCGGCGCTCGATCAGGCCGGCGCCGAGGCGCCCGGTGGACTCCGCGCCGCAGGCCACGCCGAAGCGCAGGCACTCGGCGGGCGGCTTACCTTCGTAGCGCGCCGCCACATAGCCCGCGAGGAAGGCGTCGCCGGAGCCGCGTTTGGCCACCGGCTCGCGCAGATCGATGCGGGCGCGCAGCAGCGTGGGGTGGCCATCGATCTGCACCTGCGCGAAGCAGCCGTCGGGCAGCGTCATGATCGCCTCGCGCGCGCCCAGCGCGACCAGCTCGCCGACCGCCAGCGAGCGCTCCTGCTCGTCGGCGAACTCGTGGCCGACGAGCTCCTCGGCCTCCAGCACGTTGGGCGACACCACGTCCGGCTCGGCGCGCACCGCGTGGCGCAGGGGGTCGCCGTCGGCGTCGATCATGGTGGTGACCCCAGTGCGCTGCAGCTCGCGGATCAGGCCCGCGTACACGTCGGGCTCGACGCCTCGGGGAATCGAGCCGGCAAACACCACGATCGCCGCGCCGCGCGCGAGGTAGAGGAGCTTGTCGCGAAACAGCTCCACCTCGCGCTCGCTCACGCGCGGGCCGCGCTCGTTGATCTCGGTCTGCTCGCCGCTGGTGGGGTCGAGCACCGAGGTGTTGGTGCGCGACTCCTCGCGGATGCGCACGAAGTCGTTGAGGATCGCCTCCTCGGTGAGCTGCTCCACGATGTGCGTCCCCGTGGGGCCGCCCGCCATCCCCGTCGCGATCACCGGCTGCCCCAGCGCCTTCAGCGCGCGGGCGATGTTGACCCCCTTGCCGCCCGCCATCGTGCGCTGCTCGACGGTGCGGTGGCGGCGCCCGAGACGGAAGTTGGGTACCGAGAGCGACTTGTCGATCGCCGCGTTGAGCGTGACCGTGATGATCATCCCAGGTTCACACTACCCCAACTGCCACGCCGCCGCACGCAAACGCTCCGCCTCGGCGCGCGCCGCTTCCGCGGGGTCGCCGCCGGTGGCGAGATGCGCACCGACGATGCTGCGCGAAGCGGTGATCAAACCGCCCGCTCGGCCAGGGGCGAAGGCCGCGGCAAGATCCTCCACGCGGCCCCCCTGCGCGCCCACACCCGGCAGCAGCAGCACCGCGTGAGGCATCAGCTCGCGCGCCCGCTCGAGGTGCCGCGGCTGCGTGGCGCCGACCACCGCGCCGACGTCGCTGAGGCCCGCCTCACCGACCCCAGCCGCTCCAAACTCGGCGACCATCGCCGCCAGGCGCTCCCACACTGGCCCCCCCGACGCAAGCTCGAGATCCTGCACGTCGGCGGCACCGGGATTGGAGGTGCGCACCAGCAGCAGTACACCGGCCCCCGCCGCGCGGGCTCCCGTAACGAACGGCTCGATCGCATCCCTGCCCAGCAGCGGGTTGACCGTCGCCAGGTCAACCCGCAGGCGCTCGAACAGCGCCTGCGCATAGGCGCGCGCGCTGAGCGCAATATCGCCGCGCTTGCCGTCCGCGATCACCAGCAGGCCGCGCTGGTGGGCGTGCTCGATCACGGCTTCCAGCGCATCCCACCCGGGCGCCCCCAGCCGCTCGAAGCAGGCCAGCTGGGGCTTCACCGCCACGCACGCCGGACCCGTGGCGTCGATCAGCGCGCAACAGTGCACGCGGGTGGCCACCGCCGTGCGCCACGTCGGCGAGCGCTCGGCGCGCGAGGTGGGCGCGGCGCGATCGGCGCGCGACGTGGGCAGCTGCTCCGCGCCCGGGCTGGCCGCGGCGTCGTGCGCCTCTGGCCACAGCGCCTCGGGGTCGGGGTCGAGGCCGAGCACGATCTGCGATTCGCGCTCCTCCACGCGCGCCGCCAGGATGTCGCCAAAGCCTGTGCCCATCTCCGTGCGAGAATACCCTCGCCGATGGACCTCCCCCACGTCGCCTGGATCGTGACTGTGCTGATCGCCCTGCTGACGGCCGCGTTGCTGCTGCTCGCCGGCTACACGGGCTACGCCGTGCTGTCGGTGGCGGTGGGGGCGTCGGCGGCGATCAATCTGTTCTGAGCCACTCCGCAAGCGCCCGCGCGGCGCGGCCACGGTGGCTGATCGCGTCCTTCTGCTCGGCGGTGAGCTCCGCCATCGTCAGAGCGGATGGGCCCTCATCCCCGTCGTCGGGCAGAAACGCGGGGTCGTAGCCGAAGCCTCCTGCCCCCCGCGGCTCGGCGGCGAGGCGACCGGTGCAGCGCTCCTCGAACAACCGCTCCACCCCCGGGGCAGGATCCACGTAGGCGAGCGCGCACACGTACGCCAGCGCGCTGCCCGCGGGCGCCTCGCGCAGCAGCTTGTCGAGATTCTGCTGGTCGGTGGCGTGCTCGCCGGCGTAGCGCGCCGAGCGCACCCCGGGGGCACCGCCAAGCGCCGCCGCTTCGATCCCGGAGTCGTCGGCGATCGCCACCTCGCCGGTGGCCGCCGCCGCGGCGCGGGCCTTGCCGAGCGCGTTCTCGGCGAACGTCTCCCCGTCCTCTGGGGGCAGCACCACCGCGTCGGGCAGCAGCGCGATGTCGTAGCTCGGCAGCAGACGCCCGAGCTCCCGGCGCTTGTGCTCGTTGTGGGTTGCCAGCAGCAGCCTCACGACGGCGCGATCGCCCGCTCCTGCGCGGCGCGCAGCTGTTCGATCCCGCCTGCCGCCAGCGCCAGCAGCTCGTCGAGGGAGGCGCGCGAAAGCGGGGTGCGCTCGGCGGTGGCCTGCACCTCCAGGAGGTCGCCCTCGCCGGTCATCACCACGTTGGCGTCCACCTCCGCGGTGGAGTCCTCGGAGTAGTCGAGGTCCAGCAACGCGACCCCATCGACCATCCCGCAGGAGACCGCCGCCACCGAGCCTGTCAGCGGGGGGCGCTCGAACGCCTCCCGCTCAGCCAGACGGGCGCAGGCCAGCGAGAGCGCCACGTAGGCGCCAGTGATCGAGGCGCAGCGCGTGCCACCGTCGGCCTGCAGCACGTCGCAGTCGAGGTAGATCGTGCGTTCCCCCAGCGCCTTGAAGTCGATCACCCCGCGCAGCGCGCGTCCGATCAACCGCTGGATCTCAACCGAGCGCCCGTCCAGGCGCCCGCGGGTGGCGTCGCGCTGCTTGCGCTCGCCCGTGGAGGCGGGCAGCATCCCGTACTCGGCCGTCACCCACCCGCGGCCCTTGCCGGCCATCCAGCGCGGCACGTTCTCCTGCGCGGAGGCGGTGCAGATCACGCGCGTCTCCCCGATCGAGATCAGCGCCGAGCCGGTGGCGGTGCGCATAAAGCCCGGCTCGATCGTCACCGGGCGCAGGCCATCGGGCGCGCGGTCGTAGCTGCGGGCGGGTTTCACGCCGCCGCCTCCGGATGCGGACCGCTGGGCGCGCAAACGTAACTGCGCACGCCACTCACGCGATCGCCTCGACCGCCGCCAGCCGCACCTGCTCGACCGGGCCGAGCGGCATCTGCAGGAAGCGCGTGCCGTGCTCCCTGAACGCCTCCACGTCGCCGGTGCAGAGGAAGCTGTAGTCGCCCTCCCCGGCACGCGGATTGAGCAGGTCGCGGGTGGAGAGCGCGTGCTCGACCTGGCGCGCAAGCGCCGCCCCGGAGATGATCAGCGTCACGGCCGGCCCGAGCATCCGCTGCAGCATCGGCGCGATCAGCGGGTAGTGGGTGCAGCCCAAAATCACGGTGTCCACCTCCGCGAGCTTCAACGGGGCGCACGCCTCGCGCACGCTCTGCACGACGCGCTCGTCGAACTGCTCGCCAGCCTGGATGATCGGCGCGAGCGTCGGGCACGGCACCGCGGTGAGCGTGACGTGCGGATCCACCGCCTGCACCGCGTGCTCGTAGGCGCGACTGGCGACGGTGGTGGGCGTCGCCAACAGGCCGATCCGCCCGGTGCGGGTCGCGGCCACCGCCTGCACCGCCTCGGGGCGCACCACCCCGAGCACGTCCACGCCCAGGGTCGTGTCCATCATCCGCCGCTGGAGCGCCCCCAACGCCGCGGCGGTGGCCGAGTTGCAGGCGACCACCAGCAGCTTCACACGGCGGCTCAACAGCTCCTCGGCAATCTCCACCGAGAAGCGCTCAAGCTCCTCGCGGCTGCGTTCGCCGTAGGGAAAGCGGGCGGTGTCACCGAGGTAGACGAAGTCCTCCCGCGGAAGCGCCACCAGCAGCTCGTGCAGCACTGTGAGGCCGCCAACGCCGGAGTCGAACACCCCCACGGGACGCGCGCGATTGCCTGCCGAGAGGTTGACCACGCAGGTCATCATCCCAGAGCGCTACCGCCTGCGCACTGCCAGCCTATGCACCGCCAGCCCCCACGCCGCCAGACCGCGCCGCGCGCTACCGTCGCTGGTCGTGCGGGCGCTGGTTGTGTCCAACATGCTTCCCGACACCCGCCACCCCGAGCGGGGTCGCTTCGTGCGCGATCAGGTGGATGCCCTGCGCCAGCTGCCCGGCGTGGAGGTCGAGCTGTACGAGTTCCCCCCCGGTGGCGCCGCGCTCATCGAAGCCGCGCGCCGGCTGCACCGCGATCACGGCGCGCGACGGCAGCCCACCGGGCGCCTCGACGTGGTGCACGCCCACTTCGGCCTCACCGCGTGGCCGGCACTCGCGGCGCGCGCGGCGGTGCGGGGGCTGACCGTGCACGGCACCGACGTGCGTCATCCCCGCACGCGCCTGGCCACACGTGCGGCGCTGCCGCTGATGGATCTCCTGGCCGCCCCCACCCCGGAGCTGGCGCACGAGCTGCCGGGGCGCTCGGCGCGAGGACGCGCGGTGGTGCTGCCGTGCGGCGTGGATATGGAGCGCTTCCGAGCGATCCCCCGCGCCGTGGCCCGCACCGAGCTCGGCCTGGATCCGCACACCCCCTGTCTGTTGTTCCCCGCCGATCCAGCACGCCCTGGCAAGCGCCACGATCGCGCACTGGCGCTCGCTCGCGAGGTCCCTCTGCACACCCTTGGCGGCGTTGACCCGGAGCAGGTGCCGCTGTGGGTGAACGCGGCCAACGCGGTGGTGGTGCCCTCGGATGCGGAGGGCTTTGGGCTGGCGGTGCTGGAGGCGCTGGCGTGCGACGTACCGGTGCTGGCCACCCCCGTAGGGGTACACCCGCGGGCGCTGGCCGGTGTGGCGGGAGCGTTGTGCGCACCCTACGAGCTGGAGCGTTGGCGAACCGCGCTGTCCGCCCATCTGCTCCACTCGGACCCTCGGATCGCGGGCCGCGAGCACGCCGAGCCGTACTCCGCAACGCGGATGGCGGCGCGCCTGGCGGACGCCTGGCGGGAGCTGCTGGAGCGAGGCGCCGGGTAAGACGGGTAGCCCGATGGGTAGGATGGAATGTCGATGGACGCTCACGCCACGAGCCCAGCGGGCCAAGCCACTGTTGCCGCTCCACCGCCGGCGGCGCCAGAGCCCGCCGCGCCGGAGTCGCCCAACGCGGTGGAGCCTCCCGCCGGGATGGAGTTGCCGCCCCCCCAACCACGTCCGCCGGGTTTCCGCGAACGTGGGCGCATGCGCAGGCGGGTGCGGTTTTTGCGCAAGGCGCGGGAGCTGGCCTACCGCGATCTCGGGGGACTGGTGTTCGAGATGCAGCGTCTGAGTCAGCGCAACGACGAGCTGGTGGCGGCGAAGCTGGGGGTGTTGGCGAACTTCGACACGGAGCTGCGCGCGCTGGAGACGGCGCTCGAAGAGCGCCGTACCGTGACGGTGCTGCGCGAGGCCGGCATCGGAGCGTGCCCGCGATGCGCAGCGATCCACGGCAGCGAGGACCGTTTTTGCCCGATGTGCGGAATGCCGATGGGCCGCCCCGCGGAGAGCCCGATCGCGGGAGCTCCCGCGGTGGCCGCCGGCGCTCCCCCACCGCTGGCCGCGGCCTCCGTGGCCGCCGCGTCCACCGTCACACCCGGCCAGCTACCGCTTAGCGCGGGTACCGGGCAGGCTGCGGGAGCTGTGGGCACCCCTCCGGCGACTGTGGGCACCCCTCCGGCGACTGTGGGCACCCCTCCGGCGACTGTGGGCACCCCTCCGGCGACTGTGGGCACCCCACCAAAGGCCCCATCAACCATGCCACCGATCGCCACCAGCCCGCCGGTGCCGGCGCGCCCGGTAACGGAGACTCCCCCGCGCGCACCGGCGCCGCGTGCTCCGACGCCCCAGCCGCCCACCAAACAAGAGGACCGCCCCACGGAGATCATTCGCCCGCGGGACGAGGCGGGGTGAGCGTCGCGACGCCTCCCCCGCCCGGCAGCGCCCCGCAGGAGCCGGTGGAGGAACGCTGCCCACTGTGCGGGGCGCCGCTGGGAGCCGAGCAGGATTGGTGCCTGCGCTGCGGCGCGGCGGCACGCACGCGCCTCGCGGCGACCCCCCGGTGGCGAGCGCCGGTGATCGGTTTGGTGGCGGTGATTGTGCTGTCGCTGGGAGCGCTGACCGCGGCGCTGGTGTCGCTGGCGGGCTCGAGCGGTCAGGGAGGCACGGTGGCGGTGACGCGGACGGTGACGACGCCGGCGGCGGTGGTCCCCGTGACGCCCGGCGCAACCGCGGGTACCACCAGCCCCACCACCGGCGTGCCGGGAGCGAGCACCACGGGCACCACGCCGGCCGGTGCGAGCACCGGGGGCGCGCCGGGGACCACCGTGCCGGGGGCGGGGGCCACGACGACCACCCCCGCGGGCACCAGCACAGCCACGCCTGGCGCGACGGGCACGAATGCGACGACTGGCACCACGGCGACCGGCACCTCGGCGCCAGGCGCGGCGGGCACAGGCGCGGCGGGGTCGGGCGGCGGAGCAAAAGCGACGACGAAAAAAGCCAAAAACCCACTGGAAAAGGTGATCCAGGCTTATGAACGCCGACACGGTTAGAGCCCACTACTAGCGTGCAGGCGACGCGGGGGGGCGTGGACCTGGAAGTGGACGTCGCGGTGGTGGGCGCCGGCGCGGCCGGCCTGTATGCGGCGCTATGCGCGGCGCGGGAGGGCGCGCGGGTGGCGCTGGTGTCGGCGGCCGCGCTGGCGCAGACCGCCAGCTACTGGGCGCAGGGTGGGCTGGCGGCGGCGCTGGCGGAGGACGACAGCGCGGAGCTGCACCTGCGGGACACCGAGCGCGCGGGACGGGGCGCGATGCGCAGAGCGGCGGCGGAGGTGCTGGTCAGGGAGGCGCCCGAGTGCGTGGCCGACCTGCAGGCGCTGGGGGTGCGCTTCGACGCCGATCGCTTCGGGCGCCTGGCGCTGGGCCTGGAGGGAGGGCATTCGGTGCGCCGGGTGGTGCACGCCGGCGGCAGCGCGACCGGCAGGCGTTTGTTGCGCGCGCTGTCGGCGCTGGCGGTGGAGGAGCCGCGGATCGCCGTGCTGGAGAACGTGCGCGCACGGGCATTGTGGCCGCGGGGAGGCAGCCCCCCGCCGGTCACGACACCCGGCGAGATGGGCGGCGCCGGCGGGAGGGATTCCCGCGAGCCGCGCGACGCGCAGGACCCGGCTGAGAGCCGCTGCGGCGGACTGGTGTGCGAGGACGGGCGCACGATCGCCGCACGCGCCGTGGTGCTGAGCACGGGCGGCGCGGCGGCGCTGTGGGCACGCACAACCAACCCCCCGGGCTCGCAGGGGGTGGGACTGCTGCTGGCGAGCGCGCTGGGCGCGAAGCTGGCGGATGTGGAGTTTGTGCAGTTCCACCCCACCGCCGTCAAGGGGGTGGGGGGACGCGAGGCTTTTCTGATCACCGAGGCGATCAGGGGCGAGGGAGCGACGCTGCACGACGCCACTGGGGAGCGCTTCGTCGACGAGCTGGCGCCACGCGACGAGGTGGCGCGCGCGATCTGGGCGCGGATGCGGGAGACTGGCGCGGAGTCGGTGGGCCTAGACATGCGTGCGATCGACCCCGCGCTGTTTCCCAACGTGGTGGGTGCGCTGCGCGAGGCGGGGTTGGACCCGACGCGGGAGCTGGTGCCGGTGGCCCCGGCAGCGCACTACACGATGGGCGGGATCGTGACCGACCTGCACGCGCGCTCCACGGTCGCCGGGCTGTATGCCGTCGGGGAGACCTCATGCACCGGTCTGCACGGAGCCAATCGGCTGGCTTCCAACTCGCTGAGCGAGTGCTTCGTGTTTGGCCGCCGCGCGGCCCACGGCGCCCTGGACGAGCCCCCCGCGGCGGCTACCGGAAGCGCAAGCCCGCAGGAGCTGGAGGCGTTGACGCGCCAGCAGGCGCCCCCGACCGTGAGCGCCGCCACCCGCGAGGCACTGTGGCGGGACGCCGGCATCGAGCGCTCCGCCGAGGGATTGGCGCGCCTGGCGGAGGATCCGCACCCGCTGGCGCGCACGGTGGCGGCGTGCGCGCTGGAGCGCCGCGAGAGCCGTGGAGCGCACCGGCGCGTCGAGTACCCTCAAGCCGACCCGGAGCTGGAGCACCGCCACATCGCGGTCGACGCCGCGGGGAGGCTCACATGGGAGACATGGGAGTGACGTATTAACCAGCCTTTAGCTGCCCTTCTCCTCAGCTTTATGTGAGTGGCAGATACTCACCGATTCCTAAAGAGACATGAAGATTTATGAAGATCTTCGGTCTATTACGGTGGGAGCCGTGTTGAATCAGGGTGAAAGGTCTCAGGCGACATGGGAGTCCATGAGATCGGCGGAGTTGCGCGGCGAGGGTCGCACGGAAGAGCCTTGGTCGATACGGAGAGAGAAGGAGGCAGGGGGCGCCATGTATCAGTTCAGTCGAGCGATATACAGGGAGCTGGCCACCTACATCGCGGAGATGGGGTACCCACCCGCCCGGTCGGGATCCAGTCCCGCCGCGGCGGCGGCGGGTAAGAGCAACCACGAGCAGGTGCTGCGCGCGTGCGAGGCGGCGATGGAGCGGTTGGCAACCGACCGCCACTACTTCGCGCGGCCGGCGAGGACCCTGTTTTGGGACATCCGCATGCACTTCCCAATGAGCCAGCAGGCGCGCGTGCACCGCGTGGTCGTCCACTATGTGGGCCTGGCGCAACGCTACTTGGCGGAGAACCCACAGGCCGCACACGCGTCGGTGAGCGACGAGCCGCTGCAGTGCCGCGCGACGACCCGCAAGGGCGCCGCCTGCCAGCGCACACCGCTGCCCCACAACGGGTACTGCCCTTCGCACCAGCACCTGGCGGACACCGAGAACCGGGAGCAGCTGGCGGCCTGAGCGATTTTTGGGATCGTCCGCGCGCGCCGGTGCGAGGATGAGGGCGGGTGGGGCGTGGGGCATCCATGCCCCACGTACGTATGGGTGGTGGATGCCGCTGGGAGTGGATGTCGGCGGGACCTTCACCGACGCGGTGCCGTACGTAGGCTGTGTGGATGCCGCTGGGAGTGGATGTCGGCGGGACCTTCACCGACGCGGTGCCGTACGTAGGCTGTGTGGATGCCGCTGGGAGTGGATGTCGGCGGGACTTTCACCGATGCGGTGCCGTACGTAGGCTGTGTGGATGCTGCTGGGAGTGGATGTCGGCGGGACCTTCACCGATGCGGTGCTGGTGGTGGAGGGGGGAGCGATGTACACCGCCAAGGTCCCCACCACGCCCGAGGAGCAGTCGGGCGGGGTGATCGAGGCGATTCGCGCGGTGCTGGCGCGCGCGGGAGCGCAACCGCGTGAAGTGGAGCGCTTCGCCCACGGAATGACGGTGGCGACCAACGCGCTGCTGGAAATCTCGGAGACCCGCCCACCCGCGCGCACGGCGCTGATCGCCACCGAGGGTTTCGCCGACATCGTCGAGCTGGGACGCCAGGCGCGGGCGCACCTGTACCGGCTGTGCGCGACCGCCCCCGCTCCGCTGGCCCCAGCGGAGCTGCGCTTTGAGGCACCCGAGCGCATGACCCCCGACGGGCCGCTGCGGGCGCTGGACCCGATTGCGGCCGAGCGGCTGGTCGAGCGGCTGGCGCGGGCGGGCGTCGAAGCGGTGGCGGTGGTGCTGCTGCACTCCTATGCCCACCCCGAGCACGAGCGCCTGCTGGGCAGGCTGTTGGCCGCGCGCCTGCCGACCGTGCACGTGTCGCTGTCGCACGAGCTGGTGGGCACGTTCCGCGAGTACGAGCGTGCCGCGACCACGGAGGTGGACGCGGCGCTGTCGCCACTGTTGGGTGCTTATCTGCGCCGCCTGGGCGGGCAGGCCGACGCGCTGGGGTTGACACGGCCGGCGGTGATGCAATCCTCCGGCGGCCTCATCGACGCGGAGGGTGCCGCCGGGCATGCGGCGCTGACCGCGCTGTCGGGCCCTGCCGGTGGGGTACGCGGAGCGCTCGCGCTGGCGGAGCTGGCGGGGGAGCGCAACGTGTTGTGCTTCGACATGGGGGGCACCTCCTGCGATGTGTGCCTGATCGCGGACGGCCGTGTGGCGGAGACCGCGGAGGGGGTTGTGGCGGGCAGGCCGCTGGCGCTGGCGATGCTCGACATCCACACCGTGGGCGCTGGCGGGGGCTCGATCGCGTGGCGCGATCCGGGTGGGGCGCTGCGCGTGGGGCCGCAATCCGCCGGAGCCGACCCGGGCCCGGCATGCTATGGGCGCGGTGGGAAGCACCCGACCGTGACCGACGCCAATCTGCTGCTGGGGCGCCTCCCCGCGGACGCTCAGCTGGGGGAGGGCTGGCGGCTGGATCGCGACGCCGCCGAGCGCGCGGTGGGCGCCCTGGCCGTCACGCTCGACATCTCAACCCCGCGCTGCGCGGAGGGGATCGTGCGCGTGGCCGAGGCGGAGATGCTGGGGGCGCTACGGGCGATCACGGTGGAGCGCGGGATCGACCCCCGTGGCTTCGCGCTGATGCCGTTCGGCGGCGCCGGCCCGCTGCACGCGGCGGCGCTGGCGCGCGAGCTGGGGATGCGGCGGATCCTCTGCCCGCGCGCCTCGGGAGTGCTGTGCGCGCTGGGTCTCGCCGCGGCGGCCCCCCGACGCGACGCGGCGCGCACGGTGATGTTCGCGGGGGCAACCCTCCACGCCGAGCGCCTGGCGGGGGAGCGCGAAACGCTGGTGGCAAGGGCGTGCGCGGATCTCGGGGAGGCGCCCGCGCGCGTGGCGGTGCGCTACGAGCTGC
Source organism: uncultured Solirubrobacterales bacterium (assembly GCA_963833205.1). Classification (GTDB taxonomy): domain Bacteria; phylum Actinomycetota; class Thermoleophilia; order Solirubrobacterales; family Solirubrobacteraceae; genus Palsa-744. Next base: position 338,347 of record CAWHWZ010000003.1, read on the forward strand.
GCTACCGCGGGCAGTCGTTCGAGCTGGCGGTCGAGGAGGAGGACGCGCGTGCGCACGACGGGGCGCCGCCCGGCCCGGATGCGCTGGGCGAGGCGTTTGCCCAAGCCCACGAGCGGCGCTATGGCTACCGCGACGACGGCGTGGAGGTGGAGCTGGTGACGATCCGAGCGTCGGCGTGGGGCGCCGCCCCGCACCTGCGACTGGCGACCGTCGAGGGCGAGCCGGCACCGGGCACCACGATCGAGGGGCCGACGGTGTGTCCGCTGCCGGGCTCCACCCTGTACGTCCCCGACGGCTGGCGGGGGGAGGTGGATGATTACGGCACCGTGCATCTGCGTGACGAGCGAGCCCACTCGTGAGCCTTGACCCGATCGAGCTGCAGGTGCTCACAGGCGCGCTGCGCTCCGCCTGCGAGGAGATGGGCGCCGCGCTGATCCGCTCGGCGCGCTCGCCCAACATCAAGGAGCGCCGCGACTGCTCCACCGCGCTGTTTGACGCGCGCGGGCAGATGGTGATGCAGGCCGAGCACATTCCCGTGCACCTCGGCTCGATGCCGGCCGCCGTCGCCGCCGTGCTCGGCGAGGACCACTCGGCGGGCCGCCCGTGGGTGCTCAACGACCCCTTCGCCGGGGGCACCCACCTGCCCGACATCACGCTCATCACCCCCATCCATGCAGATGACACCTTGATCGGGTTTGCCGCCTGCCGCGCCCACCACGCCGACGTGGGCGGGCGCATACCCGGGTCGATGCCCGCCGACTCGCGCACGCTGGCGGAGGAGGGCGTGGTGATCTCGCCACGCCCCGCCACACCGGAGGAGATCGAGCGGCTGATCGCGCGCATGCGCCAGCCCCGGGAGCGCCGCGCCGACCTGCGCGCTCAGCTGGCCGCCAACCGCATCGGCGCGCAGCGTCTGCGTGAGCTCGCCCGGCGCGTCGGGGTGGAGCGGCTGCGCGAGGGGTGCGACGCGGTGCTGGACTACGCCGAGCGGCGCACCCGCGCCTGCCTGGCGGCGCTCCCCGGCGGGGTGCACGTGGCTGAGGACGTGCTGGAGGCGATCGAGGGCGACCTCGTGCTGCGCCTGCGCGCCACCGTGGCGGGCGAGCGGCTGCTGCTTGACTTCGCCGGCAGCGCCGCCCAGCACGCCGGCAACCTCAACTGCCCGCTGGCCGTCACCCAGTCGGCGTGCTACTTCGCGGTGCGCGTGCTCACCGACCCCGACATCCCGCCGTCCGCCGGGGCCTACCGGCCGGTGGAGATCCGCGTTCCGGAGGGCTGCCTGCTGAATGCGCTGCCTCATCCCTCTGTCGCGGCCACTCCCAGCGCGGTTCCCGCCACCGTGCCCCGTCCGGGGCGGCCCGGCACCGATGGGGAGAGGGGCGGCGGCGGGGATGGCGAGGCGCCCGCGGTGGCGGCCGGCAACGTGGAGACCTCCTCGCGCGTGGCCGATCTGGTGCTGGGCGCCTTCGGGCGGGCGCTGGGACAGGGCACGATGAACAACCTCACGCTGGGCGACGAGCGCTTCAGCTACTACGAGACGGTGGGCGGCGGCCAGGGCGCCTGTCCCGACGCCGACGGGCCTTCCGGGGTGCACGTGGCGATGAGCAACACGCTCAACACCCCCGTGGAGGCGCTCGAGCGCGAGCTGCCGCTGCGTGTCACCCACTACGCCCTGCGGCGCGGCTCCGGCGGAGCGGGCGCCTACCGCGGCGGCGATGGGGTGGTGCGCGAGATCGAGGCGCTGCGGGAGATGACTTTCTCGCTGATCACCGAGCGCCGCCGCCACCCTCCCTCCGGCGCAAACGGCGGGCAGCCGGGAGCGCGCGGACGCAACCTACTCGACGACCACGAGCTGCCGGGGAAGGTCACGGGGGTGCTGCGTGCGGGGCAGCGGCTGCGCATCGAAACGCCCGGCGGAGGCGGCGACGGGCCGGCCCAAACGACGCGCCGATGACTCCCAGCTCAGAAAAATCCCGCAAAAAGGCCGAGATTTCCAGGTGATTTGGGATTTCCGCTAGGATTTCGTATCTTAAGAGGGTCAGGTCGCAAGATGGCTGCCCTCACTCGGAGCACCGTCGCGGCAGGCATCAAGTCGGAATCATCCTCCCAGAGAACCTCGTCCCCTCACATTCGCCATGCCAATTGCTTTGAAGGAATGGGCGGTCACCGTCCGCGCGCTCGCCGAAGGCGAGCAACTTGTCACGCTGCGTAAGGGCGGCATCCGGGAGTCCGAAAGGCACTTCCAGCTGGAGCACGAGCGCTTCTTCCTCTACCCCACCTTCGACCATCAACGCAACGACCTGGTGCGCGAGTCCCACCAGCCCGAGCTGCGCCGTGCCCTCGAGGAGGGCGTGTGGAGCGAGGGCGAGCCAACGCTCCAGGCGCTCGCAGCCGATGGCGGCCTGCATCAGCCCGACCGCGTGCGCATCCGCGCGTGGGCGGAAGTGGCCGGTCACTTCACGATCACCGACCCCCGCTGCGTGGACGCGCTCTCCCCCTTCTACGTGTGGCGCAGCGACTACGCCGCCAAGCGCCTCGCCTGGAAGCCCCGCCATCCGCTGCACGTGCTGCTGCTGCGCACCTACCGCATCCCCAGACCGGTCACGGTGAAGGTCCGTGAGGAGTACCTGGGCTGCCACTCGTGGCTGGAGCTCCAGCGCGACCTGCCTTTTGAGGGCACCCCGGTGCTCTCCGACGACGAGTTCGAGCGCGCGTCCGAGGAAATCGAGACGATCACCCGCGAGGTCGGCGCCCCTCAGCCTGTGTTGGCGTAGCACGCGCCTTCGCCCTAACCCCTGCCGCGCGGCCCAGCTTTGGCGAACGTGGCGGTGCGTGATGTGCTGTTTTTAGGGGTGAAAGTAGGCAAGAATCGCCAGTAGCGCGAGGCCGGCTAGCAGGAACGCAAGCACCCGCCACGCGGTGGGGCCCCAGGGGAGCGCCGCCTGAGCGGTGGGCAGCAACTCGCTCTGCAGCAGCACTTCGCGCGCGGCGACGGCGCCCGAAGCGGGGACGAGGATCTCGCGCGGGCCGGCCGCCAGGAAGTCCGGCACGTCAAAGCCACGCGCGCGGCGCTGCATCGAGGGGATGCCCTCCTCGAGCAGTAGGTTCTGGATGAAGTCGGCCTCGACCTGGTTGCGGGCACCCACCACGCGTGTCAGGTCGCCCTCGGAGTACTGCGGCTTGATTCGCCGCGCCCGCTGCCACAGCTCGCCCAACGGATGGGGCTCGGGGATCGTGGCCTCCTTGGCGCCGTCGGGGTACACCAGCGGCATTCCACAGCGCGCGCAGAAGCGCTCGCTCGGGGGGTAGGTGCCCGCGCAGGATGGGCAGAGGAGGGACTCATCCGCCATCACCGCACCTCGATCGGTACCTCCCTGACCTCGCCCTCCTCGATCAGGTAGCAGCGGACCTCCGGCTCGTCCCCGGCGAGCCCCACGATCAACCACTCCACGCCCGGCCAGTTGCGGGCGAAGTTGATGTCGGTCTGCGAGGGGTAGGGGGCGGTGTGGGTGTGCGAGTGGTAGATCGCGCCCAGCTCCCAGCCGGCATCGTCGAACTCGTTGATCGCCCGCAGGACGTCCCTGCCGTCGATCTCGAAGCGCTTGCGGGCTGATCCTCCGTCGGCGGCATGGACGTTCTTCGCTCGATGAACCCGCATCGCCCGCGACACGTCACCCGGATCTCCCGACCCGTAGGCGATCATCCCGCAGCACTCGGCGTCGTACTCCTCACGCGCGTGCGCGATCACGTCGTCCAAGAGGGCGGGAGCTATAACCATCTTCGCGAGCGGGGATCGTGGGCGGTGGTGGTGAGGCGAGCGCCGACGTCGATCAGCCGCCACCCCGTGTGGGCGGCTACCACCACACGGTGGAGTCGAGGTTCTCGATCTCATCGACCGGCAGCGTGTAGATGCCGCTGGAGAGGTACTTCCAGCCGTCGTCGGCGACGATGAACACGACGTTGCCCTCGTCCAGCTCGCCCGCGATCCGCACCGCCACGCGTGCGATTGCACCGCTGGAGACGCCCGCGAAGACACTCTCCTCGTCGAGCAGCTTGCGCGTCCAGAGGATGGCGTCGCGGTTGGTGACGAAGATCTTGCGGTCCAGCAGCGAGAGATCGATGATCGGCGGGATGAAGCCGTCATCGAGTGAGCGCAGCCCCTGCACCGGCTCGCCCTGCATCGGCTCGGCCGCCACGATCTTCACGGCGTCGCCGAAGGTCTCCTTCAGGCGCCTGCCGTTGCCCATCAGTGTGCCGCCGGTGCCGAGACCCGCCACGAACGCGGCGACCTCGTCGAGCTCCTCGAGGATCTCCAGAGCGGTGCCGTTGTAGTGGGCGTTCGGGTTGGCGGGATTGCCGTACTGATAGGGCATGTAATAGGAGGAGTCGGCCTGCGCCATCTCGAGCGCCTTCTCGACCGCGCCGTTGGAGCCCTTGGAGCCCTCCGAGTAGACGATCTGCGCGCCGTACATCTTCAGCAGCTGCGTGCGCTCGGGGGTCACGTTCTCGGGCATCACGACCTTCAGGCGGTAGCCCTTGCGCGAGCAGATCATCGCCAGTGAGATCCCCGTGTTGCCGGAGGTCGGCTCGAGGATCGTCTGACCCGGGCTCAGCGCGCCCCGGGCCTCGGCGTCTTCGATCAACGCCCGCGCCACGCGGTCCTTCACCGAGCCGGTGGGGTTGCGCGACTCCAGCTTCGCCCAGATCCGAACCCCCGGCTTTGGGGAGAGACGGGGCAGCTCGATCAGCGGCGTGTTGCCGATCGACTGCACGACGTCGCCGTAGCGACCCCCACAGGGCTTGTTGCGCAGACCCTCCGCAGCCATTACTTCACGGAATATAGCGGTGCTCGCCGGTGGCGCCCCACAATGTCGGGCCGAGCTTGCCATCCTGGCCGATCGGCCAGTAGGATGTCGCCGGGATGGGGCGCGACTACGACTACGACTACGACTGGCTGGTGATCGGCTCGGGCTTCGGCGGCAGCGTCAGCGCGCTGCGCCTCTCCGAAAAGGGCCACCGCGTGGGGGTGCTGGAGTGCGGGCGGCGCTTCGCCGACCACGAATTCCCGAAGAACACCGCCGATGTGCGCCGCTACAGCTGGCGCCCGCACCTGGGGATGAAGGGCATCTTCCGCCTCACGCTGTTCCGCGACGTCGCCGTGGTCTCCGGTTGCGGCGTGGGCGGGGGCAGCCTTGGCTATGCCAACACCCTGTACGTCCCCCCCACCCAGTTCTTCGCGGACCGTCAATGGGCGGAGATGGCCGACTGGGAGCGCGAGCTGGCCCCCCACTACGCCGAAGCGCAGCGGATGCTGGGGGTCGTGCAGAACCCCCACGACGACCCCGCCGATCAGCTGCTGCGCGAGCTGGGCGAGCATCTCGGCGTCTCCGACACCTACAAAAAGACGCCAGTCGGGATCTTCTTTGGCGAAGACGGCCAGGCTGGCAGCACCGTGCCCGACCCCTTCTTCGACGGCGAGGGGCCGGAGCGGACGGCCTGCCGGCTGTGTGGGCGCTGCATGGTGGGCTGCCCCCACGGCGCCAAGAACACGCTGGTCAAGAACTACCTCTATCTCGCCGAGCGCCGCGGCGCGGAGGTGATGCCCGAACGCACTGTGATCGACGTCCGCCCGCTCGGCGCCGGTGACGGCAGCGAGGGGTATGTGGTCGAAAGCGTGCGCTCGGGCGCGTGGGTGCGCAAGGAGCGGCGCGTGCAGCGCGCGCGCGGCGTGGTGCTGGCCGCGGGGCCGTTGGGCACCAACACGCTGCTGCAGCGCTGTCGCACGGGCGGCTCGCTGCCTCGCGTCTCCCCTCGGCTGGGGGAGCTGGTGCGCACCAACAGCGAGGCGATCCTCACCGTGACGGTCCCCGAGGAGCAGGCCGCCAACTTCACCAGGCGCGTGGCGATCACCTCCAGCATCTACCCCGATCCCAACACCCACATCGAGACCGTCAGCTACGGCGAGGACGGGGACTCGATGCGGATGTTCTACACCCTGCTGGTGGGTGACGGCACCCGCCTGACACGCCCGCTGAAGCTGCTCGGGCAGATCCTGCTACATCCCCTGCGCTTCGCCAAGGTGCTCCTGGCCAAGCGCTGGTCGCGGCGCACGATCATCCTGCTGGTGATGCAAACGCTCGACAACGCGATCGCGCTGCGCCCCCGCAAAGGCCCGTTTGGCACGCTGTGGCTGCGCACCGAACAGGACCCCGAGCGCCCCAACCCCACCTTCATCCCGGTCGCCAACCAGGCGGCGGAATGGATCGCCAAGCGCACTGGCGGGATCGCCCAGAGCTCGGTGATGGAGGCCCTCTTCAACGTTCCCACCACCGCGCACATCCTCGGCGGCGCGGTGATCGCGCCCGATCCCGAGCGGGGCGTGATCGACGCCCGCCAGCGCGTGTTTGGCTACGAGAACCTGCTGGTGTGCGACGGCTCCGTGATCCCCGCCAACGTTGGGGTCAACCCATCGCTCACGATCACCGCGTTGGCCGAGCGGGCGATGAGCTTCGTGCCCGCCGCTGGTGAGCTTGCGCGGGACGGGGAGAGAACGCCTGCCAGCGCGTAGGACGCGGTGGACTCGCGTCAGCGCGTAGGGACGCGGGTGGACTGGCGTCAGCGCGTAAGACGGCAGGCGAACCCGCGCGATGTTCCCCCCGTCGGGGCTCAGATCAGCCTCGATGCACGCGAAGCGCCGGCAACAGCTCAGCGAGCACGTCGAAGTCCCCATCTTGAGTCCACACGGAGAGATCGTGGGCGACCGCGGTCGCAGCGATGATCGCGTCCATCGCCCCCGCACGCCGCCCGGCAGCCCGCGCCCTCACAAGCAACTCGCCAAGCCGCTCCGCGACGTTCTCGTCATAGGACAGCGCTACAAATGTGCGCGCACGGGCAAGCGTGGCTTCGCGTAGCGTCCTCAACGGCCCGGTGGATGCACGATGGGTTCCGACGATCAACTCGGTCAGTGTGGCGACCGAGATCCGCGCGTCCCCGTCAGGCGGATTTCCGAGTGGGCGCTGCTGCTCGGCGGCAACAAAGACGCTCGTGTCGGCGAGGTAGCCGCTCACGCGACCATGTCGTCTGTCGTGAGCCCGACGTCGAAGTCGCTCGCCTCAGAGGCTACGTCGAGCTTGGAGGCAAGCTGAGCTATCGCGGCCAGATCGGCTACCAGCAGCTCGCTCGGACGTCGCTCATTGCGCGCCCGCCGGGGAACGATGTCTGCCACAGGCCTGCCGTGCACAGTGAGCACGACCGGCTCACCGCCCTCAACGGCGGCGACCACCCGCGCGGTGTGGTTACGGAGCTCACGGACCGATACATCCACTATGTGGCACAGCGTAGCACGTCGAGCGCCTGCTCACGGGAACGCGAACCCGCGTCCGCGGTCGCTCGCGAGCACGCCGATTCCGCGAGGGTGCCTCGCCGGAGCGGTACAGTCGCCGTGCAGCTTCTACAAGCAACCGCGCAAAGCCGCGCGGAAAGGAATGGGATCGAAATGGCGCTTGGGCTCTACTTCACACCCGCCGGTTTCACCCAGCAGAAGTACGACGAAGCGATCACGCAGCTCGAGGCGGCCGGCGCGGGAGCGCCCGCGGGGCGCTCCTACCATGTCGCCCTCGAGACAGACGGCAACATCCATGTGTTCGACATTTGGGAGTCGGAGGCGGCATTCGACGCGTTCGGGGCCACCCTTCTGCCGATCATGTCCGGGCTCGGCGTCGACCCGGGCAAACCGATGGTTGCCCAGGTGCACAACGTCGTCGAGGGCTGAGATCTACATGCGACTCTGACCCCGTGGCACCGGCGCCGAAGCGCTGATCAGCCCCTCGCTGAGCACCCGCAGCATGACGGCGCCGCGAAGCGGGATCAACGCATTGATCACGACCGAGCCGCGCGCGCGCAGACGGGCGATCGTCCGCCACCGGCCACCCCGCGCGTGGCGCTGGAGCAGGACCGACTGGCCTGGGCGCATCGTCAGCGCCCAGATCCGCACGTGCCGGCGGTCCACGCGCAGCGGGTCGAACGGGAGCGTGAAGCCCCGCAGGAACGGCTTGGGACGGGCGTCCGCCGGCGCGGAGCGCCCGTCCACCACCCCCGCGCTGTAAAGGCCCGCCGGCCGCGGGACGTAGACGACGCCCCCGGTCGAAGTCGCCAGCGGCACACCCGGGTAGGGGTCGATCAGGAATTGCCACTCGGCGAAGCTCACGCCCGCAACCCACAGCCGGTGCAGCGCACGCGAGATCCACAGCGCCTGCAGGCGGGGCGGCACGCCGTGCGCGGTTTGGGGGGCGCTTTCCCAGTTGAGCTCGGTCACCCACACCGGCTTGTGCATCCGCGGCAGCGCGGTGTGGGCGCGTTCGGCACGCGCGAGGAGGCCGGTCACCTTGGCGATGTCGGCTATCGCCACGTCCTGCGAGGACGCCGCCGGGCGGTCGGGGCTTTCAAAGGAGAGCGGGTGGAAGGCGAGCACGTCGAAGTGCGGGGGGTCGGGGCAGGCCGCGTGGTCGTACGCTTCCAGGCACAGCATCCCGCGCAGGAACCGCACCGGGGTCATCCGCCCCACGCCGGCCGGTTCGCCATTGGGCGCCACGCCGGTGGCGATCACGGTGTCGGTCGGCTCGACCGCCTTGACGGCGGCGTAGAAGGCGTTCAGCAGCTGTCGATAGAGCAGCGGCGAGAAGGCGCGCCAGCGCCCGCCCGCGGCCACCCACTGCGGCTCGAGGTAGCGAGCCAGGTTGGGCTCGTTCCACGCTTCCAGCAGCCGCACACGCGGGAGTGCGCGGCCGGGCTGCAGCGGGTCGGGGAGGGAGCCGTTGTAGCGGCGCACCACGGCTGTGGCGAATTCCCCAAACGCAACCGGGTTGGGCGCCCAGCTGCCTGGGTAGGCGTATGGCCAGCGGTGGGGGGCCTCGGCGAAATCCGGTGCACTGGTCACAACCAACAGCGGCGTCAGCCCGGCGGCGGCCGTCGAGCGCACGGCGGCGTCCACCTTGGTGAAGTCGTACGTAGGGCTCGCGGGATCGCTCGCGTCGAACCCCGCGGGCGGGTGGGCGCTGACGATGTAGCGCCATTCAACCGGGATCCGAACCACGCTCGCGCCGGTGGCACGGATGCGGGTCAGCGCTTGGCGGCGCACTGCCGCGTCGGGGCTCATGATTAGCGTCGCGTCGGAGATGCCCCTGGCGAGCCCGCCGCGCGGGAAGGGGCCGTAGAGCAGCGCACGGTTCTGCGCGCGTGCAAAGCGTGGGCTGGTCGGCGGCGCTGAGACGCCGGGCGGCGGTTCGGCGCCATATGGCCTGGGCGGCCCTTCCGGGCCGTTGGCCGAGGGGATCGGCAGCACCGCCGGCGGCTGCAGCCAGGCGACGGTGCTCAGCGCGAGAGTCGGCGCCAATCTGAGCAGGCGCCCGAAGAAAATGCGCGCGAGCCTGCCCGGCACGCCCACCCCTTTGCGCGTTCTAACGATCGAGTGTGACCGTGCGCGTTTGGAGGTTCAGCTTGGCGCCGGAGCTGGCTTTCAGCGTTGTGACCAGCACCGCCCGCACCTTGTGGCTGTGGCTGAGGGCGTGCCGGCCCTTGGCGGTAACCCGCAGGTGCACACTGACCGTGCCCGCGGCTGCCGCCGACGCGGACCCGCGAGCCAGCAGCAGAGCCGGGGGCTTGCGCTTATGGCTGTGTCCCTTCCTGTGCGCCGACGCATATGCAGGCACCGTGCCCCCCACTTCGTAGAGGTCCTGTGTGATCGTGCCGGCCTGGTTGATCGTCACCTGGTCGGTCAAGCCCGATTTCAGCAACTTGCGGATGTTGGCGTGCGGAAGCTTGAGAATCGAGCCCTGGAGCACCGGCGGTGGTGGCGGGACATAAGGAGGAGGAGGCGGTGGCGGGCACCCACCGACGGGACGCTCGGTTTCGCTCGTGTAGGTGTACGTCGCTTCGCCAGCCAGTGCAGTTTTGAGAGACTCGATGGCCCCCACGTCCTCGCCAATTTCGAGCGGTTTGAGGAAATCCCCGCCGAACGCCGTGCCAGACAGACTTTTGACCTGGGCTTCGCCAAAGGCCTTCTGGGCCGGTCTCGTAGACTCGTGGTACGGAGTTTCAAGGACGTTCTTGACGTAGAACCCTTCGACCACGTCTCCCGAGCTGTTCTGGCCTGAGAAGTTCGTCGAGCCCGCGCACACGGTTGGATCGATTGTCGGCAGCCCGTCGTATGTGAACCTCGCGATCGGCGTGCCACCGGGAGATTCGAAGAGGACTTCGTCACCCACCAGCGGTCCCGGGGAGACCCACGCGCCTTCCCCATTCTTGCCCGAGTCCTGGCCAGCGACCACCCCTCCATGGATCACCTCCAAGACAACTTCCGCCTTTGAGTTTTCGATCCCTGCACTAACCCAATCCGGGTGTTCGTATTCCGGCAGGGTGGTCACGCCCTCGGCGATCTTCAGCGAATACCTTGGACCATGCGCCGACGCCAGCGCGGATAAGGGGGCGAAGCCGCCACCGACAAACGCCAACACAAAGACACTCGCGAACAGGCCCGCACGCATACGGCTCACGCCAGGTGCCGTCGCGCAGACATCGTCACATGCTCTAAACAAACCAGCCACCCAATCGTTGGAAACTCGGCCAAGGCTTAGGCAATGAGCCCAAGCTGGACACCAAGACTAGGCACGACTGCGGCGGAAAAGACGCGCCGATGAAGGAGCTAGCAGCCGCCGGCCATCGCCGGCAGGATCACCAGCGTGTCGGCGCCGCCGACCACGGTGTCCAACCCATCGAGCACCCGCACGTCCTCGTCGTTGAGATAGACGTTGACGTAGCGGTTGAGCTCGCCGTCGGCGGAGAACAGCTGGCTCTGCGTGGCGGGGTGGGTGGCGGCGAGGTCGCGCAGCACCTCGCCGACGTTCTCACCGGAGGCGGAGACCTCCTTCTCGCCGCCAACCGAGGCACGCAGTACCGGGGGAATCTTGATCGTGGCCATCTCGGACGCGCAGACTACCCTGCGGCGGCGCAGAATGCCTCGTAGTCGGGGAACACGCCCATCTCCTCGTCGCGGATCTCATCGGGGTCGCGCGAGCAGATGGGGCACTCCGGGTCGCGGTGGACTTTGACCTCGGTGAGCGTCGCCCCCAGCGCGTCGTAGAGCAGGAGGCGCCCGATCGCGGGGTCGCCGATGTCGAGGATCAGCTTGACCACCTCGGTGGCCTGCAGCAGGCCCATCGTGCCGGGCAGCACGCCGAGCACGCCGTTGGCGCCGCAGGAGGGCGCGAGCTCCGCCGGCGGGGGCTCGCGGAACAGGCAGCGGTAGCAGGGGCCGTCGTAGGGCTTGAAGATCGACAACTGCCCGTCGAAGCCGAGGATCGAGGCGGAGACCACGGGGATCCGCAGGCGCACGGTGGCGTCGTTGAGCAGATAGCGGGTGGGGAAGTTGTCGACCCCGTCCACGATCACGTCCCACCCCTGGATGATCTCCATGATGTTGGAGGCGTCCAGCCGCACCGGGAACTTGATGACCTCCACGTCGGGGTTGAGACCGTGGATCGTCTCCTCGGCCGAATCCACCTTGGGGATGCCGATCCGCTGCGTGGAGTGGATCACCTGGCGCTGGAGGTTGGAGAGGTCGACGTCGTCGTCGTCGACGATGCCCAGCGTGCCGACGCCGGCGGCGGCGAGGTAGAGCGCGGTCGGGGAGCCCAGCCCGCCGGCGCCCAGCAGCAGCACCCTCGCGTCGAGCAGCCGCTGCTGGCCCTCCGTGCCGATCTCCGGGATCAGCAGGTGGCGCGAATAGCGCTCGCGCTGCTCGGCGGTGAGCGCGCGCGGGATCTCGACCTCGTAGCCGCGGTCCTTCCATAGGGTGATCCCGCCGGTCATCGAGCGCACGTGTTCGTAGCCCATGTCCTCGATCATCGTGCGCGCCGCGTACGCCGAGCGGATGCCGGAGGCGCAGTAGAGGATCACCTCGGCGGTACGGTCGGGCACGGCGCTCTCGATCCGCGACTCCAGGTGGCCGCGGGGAATGCTCCTGGCGCCCGGGAGGTGGCCGGTGGCGAACTCTTCGCTGCCGCGCACGTCAACGATCGTGACGCCCTCGCCGATCAGCTCCTTGACCTCGGAGGGGTCGACCTCATCGATGCGGCTCTTGATCTGGCGGAGCAGCTCCGCCGAGGAAACGCTCATCTGAAAACTCCCGAACGGCGGTCGGATTTCATGGACTTCAGAAAGTATAGCGCCTCAGGTGGAGCTCACCGGCCTTTCGGCCGGCTGCGCCATCCTCTACCCCCACCGCTGCCGGCGGCCCCCCAGCCAGGTCTCGATCACCCGCAGCTCGTGCAGCCGTTCGGGCGCCACCTGGCGGGGGTCGCGGTCAAGCACGACCAGGTCGGCGAGCATCCCGGGGCGCAGCACGCCGACGCGCTCGCCGAGCAACACCTGGCGCGCGGGGTTGACGGTGAGCATGCACAGCGCCTCCTCGAGCGTGAGCTGTTGGAAGGGCCCGAGCACATCGTCGCTATCGCGCATCAAACGCGTGGTGGCAGTGCGCAGCGCCAGGCAGGGGTCGATCGACGCAGCGGGAATCTCGCTGTGACAGGAGCTGAGGACGCCGTGCTCGAGGTCGCGCCGCAGCGAGTGGATGTGCGCGGCACGCTCCGGGCCTAGCACCTGATCGCGCAGGCGTTCCCCTAAGTAGTAGACCTGGTTGATCGCGTGGCTGACCGACAGGCCGAGCGCCGCGGCTCTGGCGATCTGCTCGTCGCTGACGACCGTGAAGTGCGCGATGCGGTGGTGAGGTCCTCTCGCGGCGGGGACCCCCACGCCAGCACCCCCCACACCAGCACCCCCCACACCAGAAACCCCCGCGGCAGGAGCTCCAGCGGCAGGGACCTCCGCGAGGATCGCCTCGAAACAGCGGAGCACCTGCTCGGTGGCGCGATCGCCATCGGAGTGCACCACCAGTTGCCACCCGGCTCGGTGCCACGCCCGCATCGCCTCGCACAACTCGCCCCCCTCGTGGGCGAGCACGCCGCCGCCGTGACCATTTAGATAGGGCTCGCCAAGCGCTGCCGCGAAGTCCTCGATCGGGCCATCCGCGCGGTAGGAGATCCCGACCACGTCGTAGCGCTCATCGCCGGCGCCAGGCGCGGCGCCGAGCGCGGTGGCGAGCTCGGGCGTGAACGCGCCGCGCACGCGCACGGGAGCGTCGGCGGCATGCGCAAGCGCGCCCAGCAGCCGATGCTCGGCCGCGCCCGCCAACTGCCCGATGCCGGCGTCGTACACCGTGGTGCAACCCCGCATCGCCAGCTCACGCAACGCGCGGGCGCCGAGCGCGGCGATCCGTTCGGGCTCCTCCTCGCACAGCCCCGCCGCCGCATCCATGTCGATGCCGGCGGCCGTGAGCGCACTCTCCAGCACGCGCACGTGAGGCTCCACAAACCCCGGCAGCACCGCGTGGCCGGCGAGGTCGATGATCTCGGTGCCGGGGGTGTAGTGGCGTTTGACCTCCGTGAGGGAGCCCACGCCGAGGATCGTGGAGCCGCGGATCGCAAGCGCTTCCCCAACCGGACGGGCATCGTCCATCGTGAGGATCGGTCCGCCTCGCAGGATCACCGCGCCCTGCTGGTCTGCATCTCCAGGAGCAGCGCCAGCGCCGTCGGGAGAAGCTCTCATCGGAGCGAATCCGGGATAGTCAGATTGCCCAGCACCCCCCGCGTAAACGCAGCGATGCCAGGGCAGCTTGCGACGCACATCGGTGGAGCACCTCTTCCGTGAGCCCGGTCTGCCAGGGGTTGAAAACGATACCGCACAATGGATTACACAACCTCGCCCGTGAGGGGTGGGCGCGGCACTCCTACGTTCGTCTTACATTCCAGGATCCCATGCGCCTCCAGCTTGTTCTCCTCGCCGCAGCGCTCGCGCTCGCCTCCCTGTCCGGATGCTCCGCCGGTGGGTCGAGCGCCGGCCCGGGGGCGACAGCCGGAGCAGCCGCGACGAGCACCTCCTCGGCAACCGGGTATGAGGGGGCACTGCTGCCGGGAAGCTTGCACCCACGCGAGTTCACGCTCACCGACCAGGACGGGCGGCGCGTCTCGCTGAGCGACCTCAAGGGACGGGTGGCAATCCTCACTTTCCTGTACACCCGCTCGAAGACCACAGCGCCATTGATCGCCCAGCAAATCCGCGGCGCGTTGGACGAACTACCCCCGGGGACGCCGGCGCTTGCGATCAGCCTCGACCCCGCCGCGGACACGCGGGCGCGCGTTCGGGCATTCCTGCGCGCCGCATCGCTGACGGGGCGCATGGAGTACCTCACCGGCAGCGCCGCGCGGCTGCACCCGGTATGGCGCGCCTACGCGGCGCTGCCGGCGAGCGCCGGGGGGGTAGCGTACGAACGCGGTGCGTTTGTGCTGCTGCTCGACAGGCAGGGCGCGCCGCGCGTGGAGTTCCCGGTCGAAGAACTGACCCCGGAAGCGCTCGCGCACGACGTGCGCAGGCTGGAGCGGGAATAAGCGCCTGATATCCTACCGGCCAGGTAGGTATTCGAGCGATGAGTGATCTGAGCGGGAAGGGGGCAGGCCCCCTTCCCGACCTCCCCCCAAAGGCACCAAGATGATGTTCTCAACCAAGGCGGAGTATGGCGTGCGCGTGATGGTTGCCCTCGCGCAGCGCGCGCAGGCGAGCCCCGATGGGGAGGAACCCGTGGTGCCGCTGGCGGAGATCGCCGAGCACGACGAGCTGCCGCTGGCCTACCTCGAGCACCTGGTGGCGAGGCTGCGCAAGGCGGGGCTGATCGAGAGCCGCAGGGGCTCGCGGGGCGGGTACATGCTGGCGCGGGCGCCCAAAGAGATCACGATGGCTGAGGTGGTGGAGGCGCTGGAGGGGTCGATCGCGCCGATCGAGTGCATCTCCCAGAGCGCGGACGGGAGCATCGTGTGCTCGCGCGAGCAGGATCCGGACCACGTGTGCCCCACCAAGCTGCTGTGGACACGCGTGCGCTTCTCGATCGTGAGCACGCTGATGAACACCACGCTCGCCGATCTGTTGCCGGCGCCCGTCGCCGGTGAGCCATTGCCGACAATCGCCTGAACCGAAGGAGAATATGGCTGACCTGGAGATACAGAACCTGCACGTGCGCATCGAGGAGCGCGAGATCCTCAAAGGCGTCGACCTGAGCATCGACCGCGGCGAGGTGCACGCGCTGATGGGCCCCAACGGGTCGGGCAAGTCGACGCTCGCCAACACCCTGCTGGGGCACCCCTCCTACGAGATCACGGAGGGGTCGATCGTGTTCAAGGGCGAGGAGATCACCGAGGCCGAGCCGCACGAGCGCGCGAAGGCGGGGCTGTTCCTCGCCTTCCAGTATCCGGTCGCAATCCCCGGAGTGTCGGTGGCCAACTTCCTGCGGATGGCGATCAACGCCAAACGCGAGGAGCCGATCAACGTCAAGGAGTTCCGCACCGAGCTTCAGCACGCGATCGACCTGCTGGACGTGGACCGCTCGTTCACCTCGCGCCACCTCAACGACGGCTTCTCCGGCGGCGAGAAGAAGCGCGCGGAGATATTGCAGATGGCGATGCTCAAACCGGACGTGGCGATCCTCGACGAGACCGACTCGGGGCTCGACATCGACGCGCTGCGCACCGTGGCTGAGGGCGTCGAGAAGCTCCATTCCGAGCAGGGCCTCGGCGCGCTGATCATCACCCACTACCAGCGCATCCTGCACTACATCAAGCCCCAGTTCGTGCACATCATGCTCGACGGGCGGATCGTGCTGGAGGGCGGCGTGGAGCTGGTGGAGCGCTTGGAGCGCGAGGGGTACGACGAGATCCGCCGGGAGTTCGGCGAGCCCGCCGCCACGGCCGGGGCGGGGGCCGGCGCCAATGGCGCCTGAGGGGGATGGCACGGGCGGCGTCGCCGTCAAGCCGGGGCGCCACCGCGAGTCCACGCTCTACCACGCGCTGCACGGCGCCGGAGCGGGCGACGGCCGCACACTGGAGCAACTGCGCGAAGCGGCGCTGGCGGTGTATGAGTCGCAGGAGCTGCCCGTGTGGCGGCGCTCGGGGTTCTGGACCACCTCCTTCGAGGGGCTCAATCTCGATGGGTTGGAGGTCCGCCACCACGCCGAGGGCGTGCCCGATGTTGTTCTCCGCACGCTCCCCAACCAACCGCGCGCCGGACGGATCGTGCAGCGTGACGGCAGCGTCGTCAGCGTGGAGCTCGATCCGGCGCTGGCTGAACGGGGGGTGATCCTCTGCTCGCTGGAAGATGCGGCGCGGGAGCACTCGGAGCTGTTTGCGAAGTGGTACTCGCGGCGGCTGACCTACGACCGGCACAAGCTGGAGGCCGCCAACGCCGCGTTCTGGACTGGCGGGGCCTTCCTGCACGTACCTGCGGGCATTGTCATTGAGGCGCCATTCGAGATCGTCTACGTCATCGACGGTCCGGGCGTCGCGCAGTACGGGCGCACGCTGATCGTCGGCGAGCGTGCTTCCCAGTTCCGCGTGCACGAGTACGACCTCGCCGACTTCGCGGGACCGGACACCCCCGGGGGCGGCGGTCAATCGCTGCACGCTGGGGCTTTCGAGCTGTACCTGGAGGAGGGCGCGCGCTGCCGCCTCGCGCAGGTGCAGGATTGGGGCTCGCCCAACCCGGCCGGCGGGACCGGATCCGGCGGCGGCCCGGAAGTGTTCGACGCCTCCACCCGCTTCGTGCGCGTCGGGCGCGACGCCTACTGCCACTGGCTGCCCGCGCTGCTGGGCGGCCACGTCGTGCGCCACCACCTCGAGCTGGCCGTCAGCGAGCCGGGGGGCGACATGGCTTTCCGCGGGATCTTCTTCTCCCAGCTGCAGGAGCTGCTCGACGTGTTCGCCGTCGACCTGCACGAGACCGGTCCCTCCGGGGGAGACGTGCACTGGCGCGGCGCCGCGGCAGGCGAGAGCCGAGCCAGCTTCGAGGGGCTGATCCAGATCGACCCCGGCGCGCAGCGTACCCACACCTACCTGCAGATCCACACGATGATGCTCTCCCCCCGCGCGCGCCTGGATGCGATCCCCTCGGTGCTCGTGTCCGCCGACGACGTCTCCGCCTCGCACGGGGGGACCGTGGGGGAGCTCGACGAGGACGTCATCTTCTACATGCAGTCACGGGGTCTCGACCGCACCAGCGCGGTGCGGGTGATCGTCGAAGGGTTCTTCGAGCCGCTCATCTCTCAGCTGGAGGACGCGGGGCTTGAAGAGGTGGTGCGGGGCAAGATCGCCGCCAAGCTCGCCGCGGCGCGGGAGGATATCGAGGCTTACGCGGCCAGCAGGTAAGACCGCGATTTTGGTGGTTTGGCGTAGTTGGGCGCCATTTTGCGCGAGGAATTCGGTTGGCGTTGTGAGTTCAAAGCTGGCGACGGCTGGTCGGGGAACGCTGGCGGCTCATAGAAGGCGCCTCGCGCGGGCTCGTGCCTTTACGCGAGGCGCCTCGGCTGGGGTCGGGACGGACGGTCAGCCGGTGACCGCCCAGGTGCCGTGCATGACGTGTCCCTTGTCGGGTTTTCCGGAGATTTCGCCGGCGCTGAAGACGATATAGGCGCCGTCCTTGCCCGCTTCGGCTTCTCCGAAGGTGCCGAGCGTGAAGGTCGCGAAGTGTTCGGTTTGCGGTGCTGCGTAGATGCAGAGGTCGCCTTCGGCGGCTTCTGGTTCTTCGGCGGTGCCGGGGCATTCGGGGGCGTGGCTTTTTTCGGTTTCGGTGACGTACACGGTCGCCGGTGCGCTGGCCAGCGGGACGCCGAACGAGATCGACCCGTACCCTTCGACGGTGCTCTCGTAGTTTTCGGTGAGTGTGACCGACCACTCGCCCTTCTCGCTCGAGCCGGCCGGGAGTGTGCCGCCGGCGGCCCATGGTGACCCGGTTTTGCCGTTGCATGCGGTGGTTTTTTTGCCGTCGGCGGCGATGAGTTCCGTGCCGCCTTCGGGGCAGCCGCCTTCGCCTTTTTTCAGGGTTTTGCTGGTGACGCTGACGCCGTCGCTGCCGTTCTGGCCGTTGGTGCCGTTGGTGCCGTTTTCGCCTTTGGGTCCGGCTGGGCCCTGTGGGCCGGCGGGGCCGGCCGGCCCCTGCGCGCCGGCGGGTCCGGCGGGTCCCTGTGGGCCGCGCGGACCGGGCTTACCGGCCGGTTTCTTGGTTTTCTTGGCTGCAACGGCGTGGACGGACGCCGCTGACCCTGTGGCTGTGGGGTGTGTGGAGCCGGCGCCGGCGCCGCCCGCGACGCTGGCGTTGGCGCCGTTGGTGGTGTCGCCGTGTCCGCCGTTGGAGACGGCGTAGGCGCCGCCCGTCATCGCGAAGACCAGCGCGAGAAGCGCGATGACCGTCGCGGGATTCAGATGCTTAACAAGTCTCGATCGCAACTTTGATCCTTTCCGTAATAAAGACAATCGGTTTGCTTTTGCCCCGGCTCACTGCCATCCGGAGGCCCTGCTCGCGTGCCGGGCTCGCCGCGGGTAGCGGGCGTGGTGTTCGCGGACTGTTGCCTTGCGGGCCCGCCGGCCGTGCTTCTTGCCCTTGCGCTTTTTGTGCTTGCTCTTTGTGTGTTTGGTTATCTTGTGCTTGGGGCAGCCGGTGGTCGCGATCTTGGTGTTTTGGTGGAAGACGGCGCCGTTCTGCGCGTCGATTTCGGTCGGCATCGTGAGCGTCTTGCCGCAGAGATCCGCACCGTTGGCCGTGAGCGCGGAGTATTCACCGGCGGGGAGCGTCAGTTCGAAGCTGCCGACTGGCGCGTCGGGCACCGTCTTGAATGTGCTGCTGGTGACACCAGCCTTGCTGATCAGGGTGTCACCGACGAGGTCGATCCGTACCCCGTAGCCCTGCAGGACGATGATCAGGTTCGGCCACGCTTCACCGCCGTTTGAGACGAAGTAGGCGGGGCCTTCCAGCGGGACGGGGACCAGGGGGCTGATCGCCTTGGCGTGCCCGACGATCGAGGTCGCGGGGCACCTGGCGGGGTTCTGGTTGAACTGTGCGGCGGTGCATGCTTTCTGCAGCGTCGGCAGCCGCGAGGGCAGCTGCTTTGGCAGTTCGACCTTGACCTGTTTGATGTTGGCCTGCGACCCGAACGGCGTGTTGGGGTAGGTCAGCTTCACGTTCAGGTCGGTCCCCTGGGTGCGGCTGGTCTTTCCCTCGGTGGCGACCTGGAATTTCGGGTTGAACCCAAGCGCGGCGCAGTTGGTCGCCTGGAATGGGATCGCTACGGGGCTCGAGGCGCCTTCGGTGCTCTGGATGCTGCCGGTGATGCTCATCGGTTCGCAGTTGGTTGGGTTGAACGTGAAGTTGGGCCGGTTGATCGTGACGTTGACGTGCTTGATCTGCAGCGGGACGCCTTCGATGATCGTGGGGATCTTGTATGGGCCTTCGTCGTCACTCGTGACGGTCAACGCCGCCGTGCTCGGGTTGACTTCGACCTTTGCGCGTACCACCAGGCAGTCGCACGCCGGATGGTGCGCGGTTGTGTTCTTCAGGTCGAACGGGCCCGCCTTCGCCGGGTTGACGATCGACAGGCCGAACGGTGCGCCCCTATAGGGGCCGGTCAAATAGACCCTGCCGCCCTTGACCGTGAACGGTGTGCCGCCGACCCCGACGCTCACTGTGGTTTCCCCGATCAGGCTGCTCGGGCCGCACAGCCCTTCGTCGGCCTGGAGTTCCGGGCACAGTTCGACGCCGGGCAGCTCACCGGAGAGCCCCGCGGGCATGTGCAGCGTGAGCGCCTGCAACGTCTGCTGGCCGTCTTCGCGGCTCATCGTCGTCGTAAACGACGTGAACGCACCGGCCTGCACATTCGTCGAGCCGCCCGCCAAGCTCGGCGTGAACGGCGCCGGCGTCGGCAGGCACGGGATCCCAGCCGGGCCGCTGGAGATCACAAACGGCGGCGAGACCAGTTCCGCGGCCGGTTCCCCCGACCACGGCGCGATCGACGCCGTCGTCGCATACGACCCACACCCGCCCGGCGTCGCCAACGGCGCCCGCGAGCCGCCGAAGAAATGCAGCGTCAAATCTTCAAACGGCAACTCCGGCGTTTCCCTGAACGTCGAGATCAGCTGGCCGGGCGCCTGACACACAACACCTTCAAGGACTTCCCCGGCAGCTTCGCACGCGGAGACCTTCCCGGCGATCTTGATCAGCACCCCCGACACCGGATCCCGCGCCACCAGATACAACGCGACCACACTCCCAAACGGATTCGCCTGCTGCTCGGCCAGATACGCCGCCCCGACCAACGGGTCCGGCAACAACGGCGTACGGATTTCAAGCGTCCCGACCTTCGACGCTTCCGGACAGTCGGCCGGCTGCGGGGTGTCGAGGTTGATCCCGGACACCAGCCCCTTTTCTTCCTGCTCTTCCTGCCCGGGGTTCACCCCGCTCAACAGCGGGCAGGCCCGCAGACCATCCGCGCCCGAGGGGTCGAGCACCACACCCGCAGGCAGCGCCACCGTCGTATTCTTCACGGCTGACTCCGCCAGCCCACTCGGGTTCAAGCTCGCCTGCTGATCCACGTGCACGTCCACGCTCAACCCCGTCGGCGTCGCCGCCTGCGTCCCGTCCGGCGCCAGGCCGATCGACGGTTCAAACGTCAACCGGTTGCACCCGTCCTCCGCAAACGGTTCACCAAGCGCGTTGCCGAACGTGTAACTCCGCGGCGCCGAATACGCACCCGGCTCGGGCCACGGGTCGCCTTCCACGCTCGTAACCAAAGGCGCTTCACAGGACGTCGGCATGATCAAAAACGGCTGCAGCGTTTCCTGCAGCGGGCATGCTTCTTCGAAGCTCGTGAGATTCGGGAAGGAGCCCCCGAACTGGTCCAGGCAGGTTCCCCGGGCCGTGTCGTGCCGCGCGTCGCCCGGAGCACCCCAAAACGTGACCTGGCTGCCGATCACGGCGAGCGCATCGGTGATGTTCGGCACCGTGATGACCACCCCGTAATCCCCTCCCGTGCGGATCGCGGCGTCCAGCACGACCGGGCCGATCGGGGTGTCAAACCCGAAACGCGCCGGCTCACCCGTCGCCGGTTCCAAGTTATAAAGCGCGCTCGCGAGCGCCTGTGGGGCGTCCACCGCCCGATTTTGCTCCTCGCTGAAGATCGCCGTCGCGACCCCGATCGCCGTGTCGTTCGGGCACCGCCCCAGTTCCGAGTTCAGGAACACCGAC
Organism: uncultured Solirubrobacterales bacterium; assembly: GCA_963833205.1. Lineage (GTDB taxonomy): Bacteria > Actinomycetota > Thermoleophilia > Solirubrobacterales > Solirubrobacteraceae > Palsa-744. The sequence goes on from CAWHWZ010000003.1 coordinate 359,515, forward strand.
AGCCTGCACCGCGGGATCGCCGTCGGGTTACCCACCAACCCCGCCGGCACATTGAACCGCAAATCCTTCGGCAGCGCGACCGGCTGCACTTCCTGGGCGAACCTACCCACCGACTTTTCAACCGGTACGGCCTTCGTGTTCAACGTCAGGGTCGTAGTCAGCTGAAACGGGTGTGAGCCGGCCTGCGTATCGATCGCACCGCCCTCTTCTTCGGCCGTCATCTCATAGTGTTCGACACCAAATGGCGACGGGCTTTCTCCCAACGCGAGCGTATCCCGCGCCGCCACCGGCGCCGCGCCGCCGCCCGACACCGCGACTTCGCTCACACCCGTGCCGGCACCGGGCACCACGCCAACCGCGATCAACACCAGCAGACGTTCGTAGGAGAGCAGCGGGCCGGCATAGGAGCAGCTCACCGTCTGCCCCGCCACCGCGCAATGAATCACCGTTTCCACCCCGTCGATGCCGACCGGGAAACTGCCGCCACCCGACCCTTCGGCCGAGTGCGGCACGACACCCGTGGGCAGCGTGTCCGTAATCGTGACCGGCGAGCGCGCCCCATCGACCGCCGCGTCCCCGAGGTTGCTCACTTCGACCGTCAACAGACTGTCGCCCCCCGCCCGGCTCGCGGGCGAAGAGATCGTGTTCACATGCCACCACGGCACCGCCGCACCGGCCACACCCACACACCACCACAACACCACAACCCAAGCCGCCAACACCGCCAGACCAACCGCAAGACGCCTGGTCATCGTCCCGCCTCCCGTCCAACGAACCGGCCGGTGGCACGCAGATGCTCCGCGCGCCTCACCCCGTGTTTGCAGACCAGTCGCCCGTGTCGCCTCGACTTCCCGGCGCATCCTTTCACCACCGCTTTCTTTTTCCTCACAGCTCGCTTTTTGCCAGGAGCACCCGCCCCGGCCGGTGCCGGCTGGGTCGGGTTCCCGATCCCGTGGAAGGTCTGGCTCGCCGGCGCACCATAGAATTCCGGTTGCGGGGTCGGCGACGGCTTGCACGCATCGCCACTCGTGCACGGCGGCGGGGTGGCCGGTTCACTCACACAAGGCACGGCGCTCGTGCACACGTGCGCGTCATAGATGTCATACGCGGTGTCATAGTCAGCCGGAGAAAGACGCGAGGTCGTGTCGAAGAAAACGTCATCGCCGTTTTCGCTGGCGTCATAGAATGCCGATTCCGACCCCGACGTACCCGAAGAGATCAAACCCACACACCCATCGACTTCGCTACCGGCGACTCCCCGCACGAACACCCAGCGGCTCGAAGAGGTCGACTGTGTGCAGCCACCGACACCCCGCGGCTCGAACTCATACACATCCTCCAACCCGTTCGTGTCGCCCGCAACCAGCGAATCCGAACTGTCGAAGAACAGCCGGCCACTGTCAGACAGATACCGCGGCTGATACTCCGTCGGCATGAACCCGTCTTCATCCCAGCCCGGCACATTCGCCGCAAGCCAATGCGCGCTGTGCGGGTTATCCCGCCGCGTTCTCTTTTCGTCCCACACGCCACGACGATCCACGAGCAGGTCCGCCCCCTGGTAATCAAGGATGCCATGCGGGCGCACGCCCGTCGGGTTGCACGAGGCACAGACAAGATGGCCCGTCAAGGCGTCGTACTCGTACATCTCCTCATCCGGTTGGCCGCTCACCGCATCGACGTTGTCGTAACCGGTCAGGCTGCGATCCGACATGAACACCAGGTGGCGCCCATTCGGCGACACCCGCGAGGCGACCCCGCCAAGCGCGACCGCCTCCGAGCTAAAGCCGCCAGATTCCCAGCTGGGCCGGTCCTCCGGGGAGAGTTGCGCGATGAACGTCGTCGTCCAACCCCCGGGAGTGTCGTGCAGGAGATAGAGGTTGTCCGCTCCCGCCACGGCTTTCGCTCCCGCACCGTTGCCCGCTTCGCTCAGCACACCCGTCGCGACGAAATACACATATGACCCGTCTTCGCTGACGTCCGAGAGACCGTACTTCTGCACCCCGGCGTCCGGTTCGGGCCCATGCCCTGCCGTAAGATCGACATCCGTGCCGGATTCGAACTCGAACACGTGCAGATCGCCGCCTTCTACGTAAAAGATCTTCGACCCGTCGGCGTTCATCGTCTGATACAACGCCGAGGCGCCACCGACCCGCACCGTACGTCCTTCGACCATGTCACGCACGTACAGCCCCCCGAAACCTTCGTCAGTACCGCCGGGTATATACGGAGTCTCGCCCCACGTCCACGCGATCCGCCGGCCGTCCACCGACACGTTACGCGCCGGACCGCTTTCCGGCGTGTCGATCCCTGTATAGAACCCGCCGGCGAGCGCAACCCGCAGACCATGCCCATAGGCGATTGCTTCGTTCGGCAGTATGTTCACGAGCCGCAATTCGCCGTCGCCCCACTCATACAGGTTGCGCTGAGGCGAGCCGTTGTGGTGTTGCGTGGATTCGTCGTCGATCGCTTCCGGGGTCAGCGCTTTCGGGCTCTCGACAACGACGTGCGCGAGATCGGGCGTCGCGGCCGTGATGTGCACCTGCCATTCGGCCGGCACGACATCCACGGCCCGCGAGGGTTCTTCCAACGTAGTCCCTTCGGGTGTATCGAATGCTCCGACCAGCGGCGTGAACTGCCCGGCACGCGTGTCCAGCAGATATACCGTCCGTTCGCTGACCTGCGAGGACAGCGACGGCGTCCCGGCCGACGGCGGCTCGACCGCCGCCTGCGAGAGATCGGGCGAAAAGAGATCGTATTCCAACTCGGCGTTGCCGATCTGCGACCCGGGCGCCCCGTTTTCGGGTAGTTCGCGCGGCAGCGTGAGATCGCTGGTGCTCCAGCCCGACGGTCCTCGACGGGAGAGCAATTGCGAGAACTTGTAGGCGCCGGCAGCGCGCAAACTCGGAGGCCCGACCACCAGATAGGTGAGGCCACTTCCGTCCCCAGCAGCCTGCACATCGCCCCCCTGTTCGTTTGGTTCAAACAGCGCGCCGCCCTTGCTCGCCGGCGAGACGAGTTCCCAATGCCGGCCGTCGGCGATCGTGCTGGGCACGCCCGCCATCTCGGTCGAGAAGCCACGATCGGGCCCCGTGAAGGCTTCCCCGTCCTGAACCGCCACCAGCCGGTAGTGATAGCTCGTGCCCGGCGTCAGCCCCGCAGGGTGCAGCAAGATCTGCTGCGCGCCGGACGCCGCGCCGAGATCGCCACCCGGGGGCGCCGCCGGAGCATACGAGCCATAGCCCGCGGTGGCGCCGTATTCGAAGTAGTAGTGTGTGTCCGCACCATCCGGGTCTACGGTCGCACCCAGCGACACGCCCGTCGAAGTCGCATTCACGGCATATTCATCACTCAACCTGGGACCGGTGAACAACTCCGCGCCCGGCGTGCGGACGGTACCGCCAGCGTCGCTCACCACCAGCCGGTAGTAGTAGGCACTCTCCGGCGTCAACCCCGAAAGGCTCGCGCTCACCGGCGCAGGACTCGTACCATCACCAAGTTCCGCGGCCGCCGGCGAGCAGGGCACACTCGACCCGTGCGGACCTTCGCCCTTGCCATACGCGCGCGTGTCGTATTCAAACACACACGAGGTTACTTCCCTGCCTTCGGGATTGACGGTACCATTCAGGGTCGCCCCGCGCGTACCCTGACCGCTCGGCGCCGCCAACGTCACACTCGGCAGCGCGATCGCTTCGAAGATCGCCACCTTGTGCGTACTCTGATTGGTCGCATAGACCCAACCGGTGCTTTCGTTGACGGCCAAGCCCAGGCTCGGATAATTTTCGGCGTCCGAGATCTCCCCCGAGCCAAAACTCGGAAGCGGCGCGGTGCTCTCATCGCTCTCGATCGGTTCGCCCGCAAGACCAAACGCTTCCACCTTCATCGAGATACCCAAATACACCTCCCGATGCGCCGCATCCACCACCGCCACCCTCGGAATCACGCCTTTAGATTCCAGCAGAGGATACAGGAGGCTCCCAAACTGTTCCTGCAACAGTTCGCCACCCTTACCAAACTTGTTATACCCATATGCGGATATATTGTTTTCTAGCGAGAAACTGTCCGGGGTATAGAAGTCGTCTTCGCCATCCACCCCAAACGTTCCAAGCTCGGTCGCGCCAGACCTGTTCGTGATCGTTCTTTCTGAGACCAGCCCATTGAAAGTTTCGTCATTGAAATCGAATAGCGTCGGTATATTTCCGGCGAAGCCAGTCTCGTGTATTCCGACCCACAGCGTCCCCTTCGGGTCGACGGCGATTTGGAAGAGACGCCGATCTTCATAGTGTTCTTCGTCGACGTCAAAGCGGCCAAGCGCCGTTTCGCTACCGTCGATCTGGCCGAGATATTCGCCGGTGGCGGTGAACTTGTCGACGACCGCGTGCCCCTTGTCGATCACGTACACGTCTTCGGCGGATGGGTCGAGCGGGCTGTTCGAATCATCGACCGCGATCTGCGTCGGATCGGAGAACGCGCCCGTGGCCGCCGCGGCACCTGTTTCGGTTTTGCCTTCCACAACATATGTGCCACTGCCGTCGAACTCGCCGAGATATTCACCTGTGGCGCTGAACCGCTCGACACGATTGTTCCTGCTGTCCACCACATACACGTCACCAGCCGCGCGTGACAGCGACGTCGAATCGTTCACGGCGACGCCGGCGGGTTCTTCGAGCTGCCCCGGGCCCGAGCCGGGTTCCCCGAAGGACGACTTGTACACATGCACCGTCAGTGCCGTGGCGGGCGTGAGCGAGACCGTCGCGAAGCCCAGCAACACGCCCAGGCACGCCGTGAACCACCACGCGGCGCAGGTTCGGTGTGAAACAGCTGTTCTCATTCGTTTAGGTCGCCTTCCTCGGCTGGGGTGTGTACAAGCGGATACCATCGGCGACCAGCGCGCCCTTGCCGGTCAGCCGCCACTCGTTGGGCTCGCCCTGGACGCGCCCGCCACCGCGGTTTTCCAGCAGCCCGAGACCCTCCAAGCGGCGCAGGAGCTTTGAGACCTGGCCGGGGTCGCCGATCCCGGCGTGGTCGGCGACCTGACGGTTGCTCGCACCGGGATGCGCTCCCACACCTTCCAGCACGCGCGCGGTGCGGTAGGTGAGGCGCATCCGCACACCCTGCAGGAGATCCTCACCAACCGGGGCCGACGGGTCGGCGACCCGCTCCTCGTATCGGGCACTGTCGCGCATGCTCGGCGCCGGGCGGCTCAGCTCCCGCCGCGCCGCCGCCGCGCCGCGGTAGGGCAGCACGATCATCTCCATCAACTCCCCCAGCAGGCTGGTGAGCGGGCGAGTGTCGCGGACGGCGATTCGCGCCTGCACGATCGCCAGCACCGCGCCGACGACGCCCTCCCCCGTCAACGGCGACGGATTCACACCCCGCGCCCGCTCCACGCGGCCCTCATCCACGATTGTCACCAGCCGCCTCAGCGCGCGGCCGCGGCGCTCGACCAGCAACGCACCGCCCCGCGCGGCCTGGAGCACGCACACCCTCGCCAGCGCCGGATCTCGATCCAGAAATGCGAGGATCGTCCACAGACCCGCACGGACCCGCTCCTGCCACGGGCGCCCCGCCGACACCGTTGCGGCGAGCTCGCGCTCGACCGACGCCACCGCGTCGTCCAGCACGCCGGCCAGGCACTCGTCGCAGTTGGCGAACTGCTCGTAAAAGGTACGCCGCGAAACACGGGCGCGTCTGGTTACATCCGCGACCGTGGCGGCCCCATAGCCAAGCTCGTCAAACGCCGTCACCGCTGCCGCCAGCAACCGCGCCCGCTGCAGTTGCGCGACCCGCACACCCGGCAAACTCACCATGGCGCGCTCGCCGTGAGCGGCGCGATTGTCGCCATGCCGCACACGCCGATGCCCGGCGACGGATGGCGCGGCGCTCCGCGAACGGGCCGCCATCACAGCACACCCTCAGTCACACGCGCGCGCGTGTGAAACCCACCCCGCGGGGGGTATGCCCTCCGGCCCCGAACGGGCCGGCTCAGGCGGCGCTCAGACCGAAATCCGAGACGACAAGAGAGAGAGAGAGAGAGAGAGATGCGACAGCGCCAAGCTGGCGCATCTAGCATTGCCCCCAAACAGGGCGACAGGCGTTCCCGTCACGTTTCTCCCTCTCGAAACCACGCTGATTCGACTCTCCCTCATCGGTTGCGACCCGGCCCCTCTCCCAACCAACTTCCCCTGCGAAGCGCTTTGAAGTCAACCGTCGGGACGGTTGACCCCTGCCAGGCCCTATGTTCCCTTCCGCTTTTCACGCACCGTGAAAGCGACGACGGACTAAGTTGTAACAGACCTGCAACCTGATGTCAAGTCCCCAGGGGACGCTACCACCATCAGCGCCTCACGATGGAGGCGCCCAGAGGTGCGAGCGGCCTTCACCTCGAACGCGACGATGTGGAAGCCGGCCGATCCTGATACCCTACCTCCCAGGTAGGTATTCACAGATGAGCACGACAAGCATCGACCCCACAATCGCGGACCTCGAGGTGCGCGGGGACTTCCCGATCCTTGCGCGCGAGTTCGACGGGCACCCGCTTGTTTACCTCGACTCGGCCTCCACCGCGCAGAAGCCGCGGGTGGTGATCGACGCGCTCGCCGAGCACCTGCGCGCGCGCAACGCCAACGTGCACCGTGGCGTGTACGCGCTCGCGCAGGAGGCCGACGCCGCCTATGAGCAGGCGCGCGCGCGGGTTGCCGCCTTCACAGGCGCCGAGGCCAAGACGACGATCTTCACGAAGAACGTCACCGAGGCGATCAACCTCGTCGCGTACGCGTGGGGCCGCAGTGATTTGGGTCCCACCCGCCCCACCCGCCCCACCCACCCCACCCACCCGAGCCCCACCCACCCGGGCGACGCGGTGCTGATCACGCAGATGGAGCACCACGCCAACATCGTGCCGTGGCAGCAGCTGTGCAAAGAGCGCGGCGCGCAGCTGCGCTACCTGGAGGTGGACGAGCGCGGCCAGCTCGACCCCGCCCAGCTCGACGCAGAGCTCGAACGGGGCGACGTGAAGCTGGTGGCGTTCACCCACGTCTCCAACGTGCTGGGGACGATCAACCCCGTGGCGGACATGACCGCGCGGATACGCGCCGCCGGCGCGGTGTCGCTGGTGGACGGCGCGCAGGCGGTGCCACACATGCCGGTGGACGTGCGGGCGGTGGGAGCCGATTTCTACGCGTGGACCGGCCACAAGGCGATGGGCCCGACCGGGATCGGCGTGCTGCACGGCCGCGCCGAGCTGCTGGAGGAGATGCCCCCCTTCCTGACGGGCGGCGACATGATCGCCTCGGTGGAGCTCGACGGCGCGACCTGGAACGAGCTGCCGTACAAGTTCGAGGCCGGCACCCCGCCGATCGCCGAGGCGGTGGGGCTGGGCGTGGCGGTCGAGTACCTGCGCGCGCTGGGGATGGAGCGCGTGCGCGGGCACGAGGAAGCGCTGACCGCACACCTGCTCACGCGCCTGGCGGAAGTGCCCGGCCTGCGCGTGGCCGGCCCCCCGCGCGCGGAGGAGCGGGGCGGCATCGCGTCGTTCACGATCGAGGGCATGCACCCCCACGACATCGCCGAGCTGGCCGACCGCGCCGGCGTGTGCATCCGCGCCGGCCACCACTGCGCGCAGCCGCTGATGCGCTGCCTGCGCGTGGCGGCGACCGCCCGGGCGAGCGTGGGGGTCTACAACACCCCGGCGGAGATCGACACGCTGCTGGACGCGCTGCTGGCGGGACGCGAGGTGTTCGGACTGTGAGGGGCCACGAATTGCTGTTCCGGTCGGCGCATGCGCCGACCGGCGGGACCGCACATGTGCGGTCCCGAGGAACGGCCACATGTGGCCGTTCCAGGCAGGGCCGCATGCGGCCCTGCCGACCTCGCCGCATGCGGCGAGGTCTTCCAAATGCTGGGGAGGGAACCACGCGCTGATGGACGACCTCTACCGCGACTACATCCTCGACCACTACAAGCGCCCCCGCAACTTCGGCGCGCTGGAGCCCCACGACCTGGAGGCCGAAGCGCACAACCCGCTGTGCGGGGACGAGCTCAGCGTGCAGATCCGTGTCAAGGACGGCCGCATCGACGATCTGCGCTTCGACGGCCACGGCTGCGCGATCTCCCAGGCGGCCGCATCGATCGCCTCCGAGGAGCTGAAGGGGATGGAGCTGGAGGAGGTCGGCCGCCTGGGCGCCGACTGGATGCTCGACCTGCTCGGCATCCCGGTGTCGGCGACGCGGCGCAAGTGCGCGCTGCTCAACCTCAAGGTCGTGCGCGGCGCGGTCAGCGGCGATCACGACTGGCCCGTATGAGCCAACTCTGACGTCCCCGCCGACGGTTGGGGAAGCCAATCTCGCACGAGCAGCACACCAGGCTGGGCTACTTACACTTACTCTAAAGAGTTTAGAGTACTTTCAAGTAGACCGTGAGACCAGCTCACCAAGCACAGGATCATGCAGCCACCGCCGCGGGTCAGGTTGGCGGTAGCCGCCAGTACGCGCGAGGGTCCTTGGCGCTCTTGCCCACCCACTCGATCAATCCCTCGCGGCGCAACGCAGCCAACCGCTTCGTCGTCGCTGGGCGTGAGAGCCCCAGCTCCTCCGCCACCTCGCCGGTGCTAAGCCGCCCCGCCGCTCTGAGCGCAGCGGTGATCGCGCGCGCGTCGCCGGGCAGACGCGCGTCGAGCGCCCGGTTGGCAGACTCGGTCGACAGCGTCAACAGAACGCTGCCGGACGTCTGCCGATAGACCGGGTCAACGAGGCCCGCCGCGCGCATCTCCTCGAAGATGCGGCGTATCCCCTCCCCCAGCTCCTGCCCGAAGCGCAAATCGGAGCAGACGCGAGCGATGCGCGGATTGCGCGCAAAGCGTGTGCTGCGCAACGGGTCGCTGAGATCCACCAGGCCCGGGAAGCGGCCGGGGCTCGAAACCTCGATCCGGTCGTCGAATATCTCCACTCGGATGTGATCGCCGGCAAGGCTGTAGGAGCGGTGAACCACCGCGTTCACCAACCCCTCCAGCCAGGCGTCCTCGGGGATCAGCGGGACGTCGCCGAAACGTCCCGATCCGACAATCAGCGCTCTGCGTCGCGGTTGACGGCGTTCGATGACGCGCTGCGCCGCTCGGAGCTGATGCGGGACGGGGCCATCGATACGGACATCCTCGAGAAGCTGCTGCGCGGCACCCGTCCCCCGCTCTCGCCCGCGGTAGCGCAGGACGCGCACGAACGCCTCCGGGAGGATCGCCTGCGGCTCACGCGCGAACAGCAGCAGGCCGGCAATCGTAAGCCCGCCGCCGCGCCCGGCCAGACCTCGTGCGCGAAGCAGCCGTAGGGGATCGGGGTGGCCCACCGCGGAGGCGTACTGGTCGAGCAGCCGCCGGTCAAGCGCCTCCAGGCCCACTCCCTTCAACGGCCGTGCCTCGTAGTTGGCCTGCCCCTTGTCGAACACCAGCTCCTGGCGCTGGTGGAAGCTAAGACGCCGCGTCTCGTCCCCCACGCGCAAAAACACCTCGTCTTTGGAGTTGGTGTGCACGAGATCGCCCGTGGAGACATCCAGCACCAGCAGGTGGTCGCGCTGTCCGTCGGCATTCCCGCACGGCACCAATCGGTGCTTGACGGCGATCGGTGGCTGGGCGAAATCGATCGCCGCCTGCATCTGCGCATTGCGTCGCTTAGCGTCCCCATCGCCTCCCTCCACCGCACCCTTCCACAGACCCACCACAATCGTTCCCCCGTCAGCGTTAGCCATGCCGATCAGGTCGTTGGCCAGGTCCCGGGCGGCGATCCGCCGCGACTTGCGATCAAACCACTGGTCCTCCGGGATTTCCAGCAGCCGCTCTCCGCGCTCTTTCACCGGCGCTTTCAGCGCCTGCTCCACGGCCACGGTGGACATGCATCTACTCTAACATGTTGAGAGTAGTTTAGAGTAGCTATAGAGCCGCTGCGCACCGCGCGAACGGGATTGTGAGCTGGTGCGGCATCGCCAAGCGGAGCTTGCATGATCTACTCGTACTCTAAACTGTTTAGAGTACGTTCAAGTAGACTACCGCCCACCGAGCGAGTGGCCCCGTGCGCAAACGCACCCCCGGACGCAAACGATCCCCCAGATCGACGCTCGTTGGGCTACGGCCCCCGCCCAACCCGATAGAATCCCTACCACAGAGCACGGGATTCAAGCAAAGGAGCACCGATGGCCGCCACGGACACAGTCAGGATCGCCAAGCCCTCACCGATCGTCGAGGACGAGCAGGGGCAGCTGCGCGCGCGTCAGGGAATCTCGCGGGAGGTTGTGCAGGAGCTCTCCAAGATCAAGGGCGAGCCCGACTGGATGGCCGAGAAACGGATCAAAGCGCTGGAGATCTTCGAACGCAAGCCGATGCCCACGTGGAGCATCGACCTGTCGGGGCTGCACCTCGATGACCTCGTGCTCTACTCGCCGCCCACCGCCGGGCGCTATGACTCCTGGGACGACGTGCCCGCGGAGATGAAGCAGACCTACGAGGACCTCGGCATCCCCCAGGCCGAGCGCGAGCACCTCGCCGGCGTCGTGGGGGTGTGGCGCCAAGAGCCCGTGTATGAGGGGCTCAAGGAGGTGTACTCCAAGCAGGGAATCCTGTTCTGCTCGATGGACACCGCCATCACCGAGTACCCCGAGCTGGTGCAGAAATACTTCATGAACAAATGTGTCCCCGCCCAGGACAACAAGTTCTCCGCGCTCCACGGCGCCGTGTGGTCGGGTGGGGCCTTCTGCTACATCCCCAAGGGCGTCAAGTGCGACCTGCCGCTGCAGTCCTACTTCCGCATGGAGGGCGCCGGTGAGGGCACCTTCGAGCACACCCTCATCGTCGCCGACGAGGGCTCGGAGGTCAACTACATCGAGGGCTGCACCGCGCAGACCTACAGCGTCAACTCGATGCACTCCGCAGTCGTTGAGATCTTCGTGCACGAGGGCGCCAAGGCCCGCTACACCACGGTGCAGAACTGGAGCAAGGACGTCTACAACCTCAACACCAAGCGCGCCGTCGTCGACGCCGGCGGCACCGTCGAGTGGGTCGGCGGCTCGATGGGCGCCAAGTACGTGATGCTCTACCCCGGCTCCTACCTGATGGGCGAGGGCGCGCGCGCCGACCACCTCAACGTCGGCGTGGCCTCCGGCGGCGTGCACAAGGACACCGGCGCCAAGGTCGTGCACCTCGCGCCCAACACCACCTCCAACATCCTCGCCAAGTCGATCTCCAAGGACGGTGGGATCATGGGCTACCGCGGCCTGGTGCGCATGGGCCCCCACTCCGCCGGCTCCAAAGCGCGCGTGCAGTGCGACGGGCTGATGATGGACGGCATCTCCCGCTCTGACACGTGGCCGGACATCCAGATCCAGAACCCCAACGTCGCCGTCGCCCACGAGGCCACCGTCGGTCGAATCTCCGACGATCAGCTGTTCTACATGGGATCGCGCGGCTTCACCGAGGACGAGGCCGCGGCGATGATCGTCAACGGCTTCATCGAGCCGGTCACCAAGGAGCTGCCGATGGAGTACGCGGTCGAGCTCAACCGGCTGATCCAGCTGGAGATGGTCGGTTCAATTGGCTGAGGAGACCGTCACCGTCGAGCTGGAGGACGTGATGGACGCACTCTCCAACGTGATCGACCCCGAGCTCGGCCTCGACTTCGTCGAGCTGGGCTTGGTCTACGGCGTGGAGGTAAACGCCGGGGACGTGCACATCACGTTCACGCTCACCACCCCCGCCTGCCCGATCGGCCCGCAGGTGACAGAACAGATGGAAGAGTTCGTCGGCGAGCTCGAAGGCGTGAAATCGGTCGAGTGCGAGATGGTGTTTGTCCCGCCATGGTCGCCCGAGCGGATGAGCGAAGACGCCAAGTTCGCGCTCGGTTTTTAGGCCGGCAAAGCGGCGACGTCGCGCGCCAGCGACACCAGTGTGGCGAGCTGCGCGGCGATGCTCTCCCCGAACTGCTCGAGGTCATCCATCGCGTCGAGGTCGCCCAGCAGGCCGAAGTTCATCTGGCCGTTGTACGACATGATCGCGATCGCCAGCGCGTGGTTCTGGGGCAGGAACGCCACCGGGTAGGCCTCCAGCATCTTGCGGCCCAGCACATACAGCGGGAACTGCGGGCCGGGGACGTTGGTGACGATCAGGTTGAACAGGCGCGTGGAGAAGTTCAGGCGCGAGGCCTGCGCGAGGATCGTGGGCGGCGCGAAGTTCTGCACGCCCGCGATCACCTCCGCGCCGAGCGCCTGCTTTGACTCCTTCAAGCCGTCCATCTCGCGTTTGACGAACAGCAGCCGCTGCACCGGGTCGGGGATGTAGACGGGCAGGGGGCCGCGCATCGCCACGATGCGGTTGCCCAGCTGCTGATGCTCGTCTTCGGCGCGCACCGACACCGGCACCAGCGCGCGCAGCTCCAGACCCTCGGTGCGCACCCCCCGCGCGATCATGAAGTCGCGCAGCGCGCCCGCCACCACCGCCAGCACGACATCGTTGACGGTGCACCCGAACGCGTTCTTGACAACCTTGAAGTCCTCCAGCGCGGAGCCCACCCCGACGAAGCGCCGATGCGGCCCGATATCCACGTTCAGCGGCGTCGCCGGCGCGGGATTGAGCACCGCCCACACGATCTCCCCCACGCCCTCCGCCGCCTCGCGCGCGCTCGCCAGTGCACGGTCGGGGTGCGCCAGCGCGTCGGCGGCGCCCGCCGCCAACTCCACACCCGCGCGCAGCGCCCCCTTCGCGCCCGCCGCCAGCAACTCCAGCGTGCCCGGTTCGCGGTGAGGTCGCCACGCTTTGCCGGTGTGGCGCTCCGGTGGGGGCTCGGGCGAGAGGTCGAACAGCACCGTCGCCAGGTCCACCCCGGCGATCCCATCGATCAGCGAGTGGTGGGTCTTGGAGATCAGCGCAAAACCCTCACCGCGGGTACCTCCCCGCCCGGACCCCGGCTGGTTGGTGCCTGCCAGGTTGGGGCTGAGCCCCTCGATCAGCCACATCTCCCACAGCGGCTTTGAGCGGTCGAGCTGCTGGGAGAAGATGCGCGCGGTGAGGCCACACAGCTGCTCCCAATCCCCCGGCGCCGGCAGCGCGGTGTGGCGCACGTGGTACTCGAGGTTGAAGCTCGGATCATCCACCCACACGGGCCGGCCGGAGTCGAGCGCCGTGTGCGTGTGCGCCAGCTTGTGGCGGTAGCGCGGCACCAGATGCAGCCGCTTGCGGATCTGTTCGAGAAACTCCTCCAGCGGTGGGGGCGGCCCCTCCAGCAGCGTGAGCCCGCCCACGTGCATGTGCGAGCTCGGCCCCTCCTGGTGCAGGAAGGAGGCGTCCACCGCAGTGAGCCGATCAAGATGACGCTGGGGCATGGTTAGCTGCTTAGGGTACCCGCCACGCGCATATTCGGAACCCCTTGCCGCCGCAAACCGCGCCCCGGCGAGCCGCGGCGGCCGTACGTCCGCTCCCGCGAGCAGGTCGCCTTACAATTGGGGATGTGGCCAACACCATCGAGAAGATCCTGCTGGCGGCCCCGCGCGGGTACTGCGCGGGCGTGGATCGCGCCGTTCAGACAGTGGAACGCGCCCTGGAGCTGCACGGGCCGCCGGTGTATGTGCGCAAGGAGATCGTCCACAACAAGCACGTCGTGGCGCAGCTGCGCGCACGGGGCGCGATCTTCGTCGACCAGGAGACCGAGGTGCCCGAGGGGGCCGTCACGGTGTTCTCCGCGCACGGCGTGGCGCCCTCCGTGCGCGCCAACGCGCAGGCTCGCCACCTGCAGACGATCGACGCGACCTGCCCGCTGGTGACGAAGGTGCACGTCGAGGCGCGGCGCTTCGCCGAGCAGGGCTACACGATCGTGCTGGTCGGCCACGCCGATCACGAGGAGGTGGAAGGCACGATGGGCGAGGCGCCCGAGCGGATCGTGCTGGTGGAGAACGAGCACGACGTCGAGGAGCTCCAGGTAGAGGATCCCGAGCGAGTCGCCTACATCACCCAAACCACGCTCTCGATCGACGAGACCGCCGCGATCGTGGCACGCCTGCGCGAGCGCTTCCCGACCATCGCCGGTCCCCGCACCGATGACATCTGCTACGCCACCACCAACCGTCAGGCGGCGGTCAAGCAGATGGCAGGCGAGTGCGATCTGGTGCTGGTGATCGGCTCGCGCAACTCCTCCAACTCCGTGCGCCTCGTGGAGGTGGCGCGCGACTGCGGCACCGACGCCCACCTGATCGACAACGGTGGCGAGGTGCGCGAGGAGTGGCTGCGAGGCCGGCGCGTGGTCGGGGTCTCCTCGGGCGCCAGCGCCCCCGATGAGCTGGTGCAGGACCTGCTCGACCTGTTCCGCGCGCGGGGGGTGCGCGACGAGGACATCTCCGAATTCCACGTGGTGCGTGAGGATGTCCGCTTCATGCTCCCCAAGCCGATCCGCGACGCCGTCGCCGCGGGCGGGGCTTCGTAGGGCGTTGCCCCTCCCCCGCGTGACGCTCGCGCACCAGCCACTTCCCATCCCGCCCGACCGCGGGCGGGCGGGCGGGCGACCGTCAGTGCGATGCGTACCCTGATCATCTCGGACCTCCACCTCGGAAGCGCGACGGGCGTGGACCTGTTGCGGCGTCCGGAGCTGCGCGCGCAGCTGCTGGAGGCTCTGGCGGACGTCGATCGCGTGGTGCTGCTCGGCGACCTGCTGGAGCTGCGTCATGGCCCCCGCCGCGAGGCGCTGGCCGCTGCACGCCCTTTCTTCGAGGCGCTCGGCCAGGTGATGGGAGCCCCGCCCGCCCGCGAGATCGTGGCCGTGGCCGGCAACCACGACCACGCCCTGATCGAGCCGTGGTTGGAGCATCGCAGCGAGCTTCCGACGCCGGCCCCGCTCGGCGTCGAGCAGCGGATCGAGGCGAGCGCCGCCTCCTCGATGATGGCGCTGCTCGCCGAGTGGTCGGCCCCCGCGCGGCTCACGGTGGCCTACCCCGGCCTGTGGGTGCGCCCCGACGTTTACGCCACCCACGGCCACTACCTCGACTGCCACCTCACGATTCCCACTCTGGAGCGCCTGGGGATCGGTGCGATGGGCCGCCTCATGCGCCGCCCCGCCTCCGCCTTCGTCGGGCCCGACGACTACGAGGCGGTGACGGTGCCGGTGTTCGCCTGGATCGACGCGGTCGCCCGCCAAGCTCCCACCGGGGACACCCTCAACGGCGGCACGACTGTACGCGCGTGGCGTGCGCTGAGTGGCACTCCGCAGCCAGCCTCCAGCTCGGCGGCCACCAATGGGCGCGCACCAAACGATCGCGATCACGACGGGTGGCATCGCGATGGCAACCGGGATGTGGCTCGCACACGCAGCCGGGAGCTTGCCCGCACGCTGCGCAACCGCGCGCTCGCCGGCGCGTTCCCACTCGGCGTGGCCGCGCTCAACCGGGCCGGGCTCGGCCCCTTCAACGCCGACCTTTCCAGCGGCGAGCTGCGCCGCGCCGGCCTACGCGCGATGGGCGAGGTGACTGCGCGCCTTGATTGGGGCCCCGCCCGCCCCGCGCATGTGGTGTTCGGCCACACCCACCGCGCCGGGCCGCTGCCCGGCGACAACCTCGCCGAGTGGCGCGGTACCGGCGGCGCGCGACTGATCAACACCGGGTGTTGGACCTACGACGCCTACTTCCTCACGCCCACCCCCGGACAGAGCCCATACTGGCCGGGCAGCTGCGTGCTGGTCGAGGACGACGGCCCGCCCGTGTTGCGGCGCCTGTTGGCGTCGCGCACGCACGCGGAACTCATGCCAGCCCCGGCGTGAAGCAGGTCGCCAGGCACTCCACGCCGGGACCCACCTCCAGCTCAAGCACCCCAGCGGTGTGGTGCGCATGCTCGATCAGCGGGTGGGCCCCCGGATGGGTGACCGCCAGCTCGGCGCCGTTGACGCGCACAACCCCCTCCCCTTCCAGTACCCCCCACACGCCGCCCGCCTCGTAGGGGCCGCTGTAGGCGCCCTCGCGATCCTCGCTCTGCGCCTCCAGGCGCGCGTCGGGCGCATCCTCGGGGCGCAGCGGCGCGAGCGGCTCGCGCCGCACCCCCAGCAGCTCCTGGATCGCCAGCTCGGTCTCTTCGTAGGCGCCCTCGCCGTAGTGGTAGTCGAACAGCAGCCCCCTGCCATCGAACAGGTAGCGCGCCGGCCACCCCTCGTTCTCGTACTCCCGCCACATCTCCAGGTTGGGGTCGAGCAGCACCGGGTGGGTGATATCGAGGCGCTTCACGGCCGCTTCGACGGCGCCGCGCTCGCGGGCCGGCGCGAAGCCGGGTGAATGGATCCCCACCACCACCAGCCCGTCGGGCTCGTAGCGCTCCTGCCAGACATTTATGTAGGGGCGGGTACGCATCGAGTTGGGTCGGCAGAAATCCCAGAACTCGATCAGCACCGGTTTTCCCTGCTGGCGGTCCATGCGCAGCGACTTCACGTTCACCCAGCGCAGGTGCGCCAGGAACGCGGGGGCGAGGATCGTGTCCACGGGAGCGCGCATGCACACAGCATCGCAAGTCGATGCCAGACAACGCCTCCAGGGCGCCGCTGGCCTAGCGACGCAAGGAGCTAGTTATCGCAGCCTAAGCGGTCCCACATGTACAGCTGGATGCACTCGTTGGCGAGTGCCTCGGCGCGTGCGCGGGAGAGGCGGGGGAGCACCGCATCCAGTGCCTGATCCTCGGCCACCCCCTCCTGGAGCGCCTCCTCGCCGCGGAAGCCCGCCGCGATCTTCAGCGCCTCGCGGCGATTGTCGCCGAGGCTGTGGAAGACACCCTGCAGGAAGGCGGTGTTTGCGATCGGCTGCCCCACCTCCAGCGAGGCATGCCACGCCGCCAGCAGTTGCAGGTCCTCGTCGTCGAGGTCGGCGATCGTTTTGGCGTAGTGCACCGAGAGCTCCTGGTCGGGGATGTCATCGACCCAGGCGCGCACCACCTCGCCGACGAGCTGTCGGCGCGCCTCGCGGCCGATCGACTCGGCGATCACCCGGATCGCGTCTTGAGGCTCGATGAAGCAGAGCGGCATCGACGCAGACTGTAAGCGCCGGTGTGGACGGCATTTTCGCGCTCACCGGCCCAACACCTCGTGCGGTCGCTCCGCCCACGCCGACGGGCCACTCGCGCTCACAGATCCAACGCCTCGCGCGCGCGCTCCAGCGAATGCTGGTCGAGCACCTCGGGCGCCACACCCAACGTCGCGCGCTCCCCAACCCCCCAGTTGGCGAGCGCCAGGTCGAACGCTTCCATCGGCATCGTCATCGCTTTCGCCAACTCGTGCGCGCGGTGCTCCAGGTGCATCTGATCGCCGATCCCAAACACGCGCTTGGCGCCCAGCGTGGTGAGATCGCCGTGGGCCGCACCGGGGGCGTTGGTGAAGCCCAGGGTCTCGGCGCGCACCTCGCACAGCCCGATACGACCCGCCGTGACCAGCAGCTCGTAGCGACCCATCCGGCCCAGCCCGGGCAGGGTGAGCCGTTCGAGGATCCGCTCGAAGCGCCTCGCCGGAGCCCAGGCCGGGTCGCCCCTGAATCCCAGCTCCTGAGAGCCGGCGTGCTCGGCCCACTGCAAGTAGGCGCGCAGTGTGGCGTCGCCCCTGGCCGGGTCGTGGGAGGTGCGGGGGCCGAGCGGTATCTCATCGAGCACCGGCAGCACGCCGGTGCGCCAGTCGGCCTGAAGCGCCTGCCGGATCCCCGCGAACGGGTCGTCTCCCTCCAGCGGTGAGAGGTAGGCGCTGAGGAAACACATCCACAGCGCCTGCTCCGGATCCTCCTGTTCGCGCATCTCCCCGTACAGGTCGGGCGGTGCGGTCCTGAGCGCCAGCAGCCGCCCCTCCGCGAACGCGATTTCCTGCGCCAGGCGCTCCGCGTCAGCGGATGAACGCAGGCCGGTCGCCAGCGGCGAGCGGTAGCCATCGTCCTCGGCGCGCTGTTCGTGGATTACATTCAGCCCCGCGCGGCGACGGCCCTGCGGCGAGGCACGGCGAGTGCCGGTGGCGTTGGCGCGCCCGTCGGCGGTGCGCCTACGTGAGCGTCGACCCTTCCCCTCGGTCGGCGCGGGGTGGGCGGGATTCAATACCGTCTCGCGGCAGATCGGGCAGCGCTCAACGAAGCGGTTGTGGCGGCAAAACCTCGGCATACCAGGCAGTTTAGGGCTGTCCAGCCCTATCACCCTCTCCGCCTGTCCCGGGGAGGGGGCGGGTGGTCAGTGATGCTGTCCAGCCCGATCGCCGGCTCCGCCCGCCCCGGGGAGGGGGTGGTGGTCCGCGCGCGTCGGGGAAGGTGGCGGGCAGCGCGTGAGGTGCTGTCCAGCCAGCGTCACGCCGCGGCAGCGAAGCTTTGCGCGCGCGCTCGCGCCAAGCCCGCGCGGCGCTCGTCGTCCAGCTCCACCACGTAGTTGGAGAAGTCCACCTGGATAGTGTGGCGCTTGGAGGCCTGGTAGCGGCGGCTCTGGCGGCGCATCATTGCCTCCATATCCCGGCGCATCTGCGCCGGCGATGGCAGCGCGTAGTCGCCCATCAAATGCTCCGCCACCAGCCGGCCCTGCACCTCGGCGATCGGCATTATCGCTCCCCACGGCTGGACGAAGCCGACGAAATACAGGCCCGGATGTTCGGGCGAGAAGACCCGCTTGTACAGCACCAGGCGATTTTCGGGCGCGGCGATCAGCTGCTCGTCGAGAAACGGGAAGGTGATCTTGTAGCCGGTGCAGTACACGATCAGGTCGGCCCGCTCCTCGCTGCCGTCCGCGTAGCGCACCTTATCGCCAGCCAGGTGCGCGATCTCGGGCTTCACCGCGATCGCGCCGTGGGCGAGGCGGTCGAGGATGCGCGAGGAGACGGTGGGGTGCGCCTGCCCGAGGCGGTGGGTGGGCCGCGGCAGCCCGTAGCGATCCATCGGCCCCACCGTCACCCTTGTGAGGAGCTGCATCCCGCGCAACAGCCACGGGAACGGCATGCGACTCGGCCGCACCCCCGCGTCGAGCGGCCGGCCGAGAATGTACTTGGGCACCACGTGCACTCCGCGGCGGGCGACCAGCGTGGTGGAGAGCGCGTGGTAGGAGGCATCCACGGCAATATCCATCGCGGAGTTGCCCATTCCCACCACCACCACGCGCCGGCCGGCGAGCTGGCTGGGCTGTTTGTAGTCGTGCGCGTGAATCTGCTCCCCGTCGAAGCTCCCCGGAATCGGCGGTTCCGGCCAGCGCGGATTCCAGTGGTGGCCGTTGGCGACCAACAGTGCGTCGTAGCGGCGGGTTTCGAGACCGCCTCCCGCCCCGCCTGCGCCGTTGCCACCGCCGGGCTCACCCCCACCGGCCTCGCCGCCGCCTTCAGAGGGGCGGCCGGGTGCAATCGTCACCTCCCAGCCGCCCTCGGAGAGCGGGCGGGCGTGCTCGACGGAGGTGTTGAACGTGATCCGCTCGCGCAGCCCGAAGTGCTCGACGTAGTCGTCGAAGTAGCGCGCGATCTGGTCGTGCCGGGGGAAGTCGGGATAGTCTGTAGGCATCGGGAAGTCGGCGTACTCCATCCGCTCGCGCGAGGTGTTGATGTGCAGCGTCGAGTACGACGAGGACATCCCGTTGCGGTTGCCAAACACCCAGTTACCGCCGACCTTGTCGGAGCTCTCGAAGCAGTCGAAGGGGATGCCTCGATCGGCGAGCGCCTTGACGGCCGTGATCCCCGAAGAGCCCGCGCCGATGACACACACGCGGGGCGCACCGCGGGAGGCGTTGCCATTGTGCACGCCTGGCGGTTGAGCTCCGCGCTGAGGATGTTCGCTCACAACCGCCCCAGCCTAGCGCGGGTCCCCGACCACTACTCGACGCTGACCCCACCGCTGACGTGCGAGGGCGGGCCCTCGGGACCTTCGTCAGCGTCGGCGCTGCCCGGGAGGGCGCCGTCTTCGGGGAGCACACCCGTTGCACCGGCCCCGCCAACCGAAGCCGGAGAATGCCGGCCTCCAGCGAGCATCCCCGTTTCGGCCAGCTTGCCAGCAAGGTAGCGGTCCACCATGCGGGCGCACTGGCGACCCTCATTGATCGCCCACACGATCAGCGACTGCCCGCGGCGCGCGTCGCCGGCGGCGAAGACACCCTCCACCGAGGTGGTGTAGGGCGTGACTGCCTTCACGTTGCCGCGCGGGTCCTTCTCGACGCCGAGCTGGTCCAGCAGCTCCTGTTCGGGGTGTAGGAAGCCCATCGCGAGCAACACCAGCTGGGCGGGCAGCTCGCGCTCTGTCCCCTCCACGGGTGCGAACGGCGGCGCGGGCTGGGCCTGGGCGACGTGCAGAGCGGCCACACCGCCCTCCGCATCACCACTGAAGCGCGTGGTGGTTACCGCGTAGTCCTGCTCGCCCACCCCCTCCTCGCGCGCCTCCTCCATCGCGTAGGAGAGGCGGTACTTCAGCGGCCACTGCGGCCACGGGGTGCGGTCGTCGGGGCGGTGCGCCGGGGGCTCGGGGAGGAGCTCCAGCTGCACAATCGATACGGCGCCCTCGCGCAGCGCGTTGCCGACGCAGTCGGCGCCGGTGTCGCCACCGCCGATCACCACCACGTGCTTGCCGGCGGCGGTGATCGCGTCGCCCGCGGGCGCGCCGCCGTCGGAGGAGCCTGCCGCGGCGGCCGCCAGCTGGTGGGCCACCCAGCGGTTGCGCTGGTAGAGGTAGTCCATCGCGAAGTGAACCCCCCCTAGCTCGCGACCCGGGACGGGCAGGTCGCGAGGGACACGCGAGCCGGTGGCGAGCACCACCGCGTCGAAACTTGAGCGCAGCTCCCCCACGGTGAGGTCGCGCCCGACGTCCACGCCGCAGCGCAGCTCCACGCCCTCGTCCACGAGCTGTTGCACGCGCCGCTCCACGACGCGCTTCTCGATCTTGAAGTCGGGCACCCCGAAGCGCACCAAACCGCCGGCAGCCTCGTCGCGCTCGAACAGCGTCACGTCGTGCCCCGCGCGTCGCAGCTGCTGGGCGGCCGCCATGCCGGCGGGGCCGCTGCCGACGACGGCGACGCGCTGGCCGGTGAGACGCCGCGGCGAGGGCGGCTCGGCTTTGATCCAGCCCTCCGCAAACGCGCGCTCGACGATGGCGTGCTCGATCTGTTTGATCGTCACCGCGTCCCCCTCGCGAATCTCCAGCACGCACGCCGCCTCACACGGCGCCGGGCACAGGCGACCGGTGAAGTCGGGAAAGTTGTTGGTGGCGTGCAGCTGCGCGATCGCCTCGCGCCAGCGGTCGCGGTAGACGAGGTCGTTCCAGTCGGGGATCAGGTTGCCCAACGGGCAACCGTTGTGACAGAAGGGCACCCCGCAGTCCATGCAGCGGGCGCCCTGCTCGCGCAGCTCCCCCTCGGGGCGCACCACCATGAACTCCCCGTAGTCGCGCGCGCGCTCGTGCGCGTCGCGGTAGGGCACGCCGCGACGCTCGATCTGCAGGAAGCCGCCCAGCTTGCCCATCAGCTTGCAGCCGACCCAGCCGCCATTGGGTGTGCAGGACCGACCGCCACGCGGCCGCGACTCCTCGACATGGGGGTTGCGGGTCCGCCCATCAGGCCGCCGCCACTCCCTCGGCCTGCTCCTCTTCCTCGGCCAGCTCCGCCAGCACCCGCTTATAGTCGCGAGGCATCACCTTCACGAACGCCCCCCGCGCCAGCAGCTCCTCCCATTCGCCCAGCACACGCCGTGCCACCGGGGAATCGGTGCGCTGCTCGTGCTCGGCGATCATCGCGCGCAGCTCGATCGCGTCCGTGGAGGAAAGCGCCTCGAAGTCCACCATGCCCATGTTGCAGCGCTTGAAGAAAACACCCTGCTCGTCGAGGACGTACGCAATCCCGCCGCTCATGCCGGCCGCGAAGTTGCGCCCCGTGGGGCCCAGCACCACCACGCGGCCGCCGGTCATGTACTCGCAACCGTGGTCGCCCACACCCTCCACCACCGTCCACGCGCCGGAGTTGCGCACGGCGAAACGCTCCCCCGCCAGCCCGCGGAAGAAGGCCCTGCCGGAGGTGGCGCCGTAGAGCACGGTGTTGCCGACGATCACATTGCGCTCGGCGACGAACTCCCCGTTCATACCCTCGCGCGGGCGCACCGCCACCACCCCGCCTGAGAGGCCCTTGCCCGCGTAGTCGTTGGCGTCTCCGTGCAGCGTGAACGTCACGCCCGGCGCCAGCCAGCCGCCGAAGCTCTGGCCGGCCGAGCCCTCGAAGTCGACCACGATCGAGTCGGCCGTGAGCCCCTCCGCGCCGTGCGCACGCGCGATGTGGCTGGAGAGGATCCCGCCCACGCAGCGGTTGACGTTGCGGATCGGCAGCTGCACGGAGACCCGCTCGCCGCGTTCGATCGCCGGCCCGGCGCGCTCCACGAGCTTCCAGTCGAGCGCGTCCTCCAGCACCGGCGGGGGCGGCTGCACGCGTCGGCGCGGCGATGGGTGGGCGGAGTTCTGATCGTCCAGCTCCACGTGGGTGAGGATATGGGTGAGGTCCACGCCACGCGCCTTCCAGTGCTCGATCGCGGGGCGCGCCTCGAGTAGGTCCACGCGGCCGATCGCCTCATCGAGTGAGCGCAGCCCCAGCGCGGCAAGCAGCTCGCGCACTTCCTCGGCGACGTAGAAGAAGAAGTTGACCACCTGCTCGGGCGTCCCCTGGAAGCGCTTGCGCAGCTCGGGGTCCTGGGTGGCGATCCCCACCGGGCAGGTGTTGAGGTGGCAGGCGCGCATCATGATGCAGCCGGTGGCGATCAGCGGCGCGGTGGAGAAACCCATCTCATCGGCGCCCAGCAGCGCCGCGATCAGCACGTCGCGGCCGGTCTTCAGCTGGCCGTCGGTCTGCACCACGATCCGCGAGCGCAGCTCGTTGAGCAGCAGCGTCTGCTGAGTCTCGGCCAGGCCGATCTCCCACGGCACGCCCGCGGCCTGGATCGAGGAGAGCGGGGAGGCGCCGGTGCCGCCGTCGTGCCCGGCGATCAGCACGCGGTCGGCGTTGGCCTTGGAGACGCCCGCCGCGACGGTGCCGACGCCGACCTCGGAGACCAGCTTGACCGACACCTGCGCCTGGGGGTTGGAGCAGCGCAGGTCGTAGATCAGCTGCTTGAGGTCCTCGATCGAGTAGATGTCGTGGTGGGGCGGCGGCGAGATCAGCCCGACGCCGGGGGTGGTGTGGCGAATCGAGCCGATGTACTTGTCCACCTTGTGGCCGGGCAGCTGACCGCCCTCGCCGGGCTTGGCGCCCTGCGCCATCTTGATCTGCAGCTCGTCGGCGTTGACGAGGTAGTTGATCGTCACCCCGAAGCGCCCAGAGGCCACCTGCTTGATCGCCGAGCGCCGCCGGTCGCCGTTGGGGTCGGGCAGGAAGCGCACCGGGTCCTCGCCGCCCTCGCCCGTGTTGGAGCGCCCGCCGAGGCGGTTCATCGCGATCGCCAGCGTCTCGTGCGCCTCGCGCGAGATCGAGCCGAGACTCATCGCGCCGGTGCAGAAGCGGCGCACGATCTCCTTCGCGGGCTCCACGTCCTCAAGGGGAATCCCTCCCCCTCCTCCCCCACTCAATCCCCGGCCGGCCGCCCCCGGCGATGATCCTTGCTCCCCAGCCCCCTGCCCGCCCGCGCGCGAAGCGCCGTCTCCGGCGTGAGCCTCCGCTTCGCTGCGCAGCTTCAGCAAGCCCCGCAGCGTCGCCCGCCGCGCCGCATCCTCGTTGACCGCGCGCGCGTACTCGCGGTACTTGGCGTACGCCGGGCTCTCCCGCACCGACTCGTGCGCCTGCGTGTCTCCGGCGAGCGCGGCGCGCACCTGGCTGTCGTCGCCGGCGCGCACGGCGTGCTGCACGAGCGCGATTGTCTCCGGGTTCCAGATGTGGTGCTCGCCGTCGCGCCGCCACGCATACACCCCACCCACCGGCAGCAGGTCGTCGTGCGGCGCCGGATAGGCGCGCGCGTGGCGCTCCAGCGCCTCCATCGCCAGCTCCTGCAGCCCAACGCCGCCGATCCGCGAGGCGGTGCCGGTGAAGTGGCGGTCGATCAGCTCGCGCGAAAGGCCGACGGCCTCGAAGATCTGCGCGCTGCGGTAGGACTGGATCGTGGAGATACCCATCTTGGAGATCGTCTTCAACAGCCCTTTGCCGATCGCCTTGACCACGTTCTGCGAGGCCTCCTCGGAGGTGAGCGTGGTCGCGGCCGACCCGTTCGCCGGGCGCTCGATCAACCCGCGGTAGGCCAGCTCGTCGAGCGTCTCCAGCATCAGGTAGGGGTTGATCGCGCTCACGCCGTAGCCGATCAGCGTGGCGAAGTGGTGCACCTCGCGGGGCTCGCCCGACTCCAGCACGATCCCGGCGCGCAGGCGTGTGCCCTCGCGCACGAGATGGTGGTGCACGGTGGACACCGCCAGCAGCGAGGGGATCGGCGCGCGCAGCGGCCCGAGCGAGCGGTCGGAGAGGATCAGGATGTTGACACCCTCGGCGATCGCCTCCTGCGAGTGTGCGCAGAGGCGCTCCAGCGCCCGCTCCATGCCAGCCGGACCCTCGGCGATCGGCCAGGTGATGTCGAGGGTGCGCGCGGAGAACTCCCCGTGGGCGACGTGACGCAGGGTCTCAAGCTCCCGGTTGAGCAGGATCGGTTGGCGCAAAATCAGCTTGTGGGCGTGCTCGGGGGTCTCGTCGAACAGGTTGCGCTCGGTGCCGAGGCTGGTCGCGAGGCTCATCACGATCTCCTCGCGGATCGGGTCGATCGGCGGGTTGGTGACCTGCGCGAACAGCTGCTTGAAGTAGGAGAACAGCGGCGGCGCCTGGTCGGAGAGCACCGCCAGGGAGAGGTCGTTGCCCATCGATCCGACCGGCTCCGCCCCGTCGCGGGCCATCGGCGTGAGCAGCACCCGTAAATCCTCCTGGGAGTAGCCGAACGCGCGCTGGCGGGCGTGCAGCGGCTGGTCGGAGATCGTCACCGCCTCCGAGGGGGGGAGATCGTCGAAGTGCACCGAGTTGCGCACAAACCACTCGCCGTAAGGCCGGCGGGTGGAGATTTCGTGCTTGACCTCGCCGTCCTCGACGATGCGGCCCCGCTCGAGATCCACGAGGAACAGCTTGCCGGGTTGCAGACGCCCGAGGCGCTTGACGCGCTCGGGTGGGATGTCGAGCAGACCGATCTCGGAGCCCAGCACGACGAGGCCGTCGACGGTCTCCACCCAGCGCCCCGGCCGCAGGCCGTTGCGGTCGAGCGTGGCGCCGATCACGCGCCCGTCGGTGAACGCCACCGACGCAGGCCCGTCCCAAGGCTCCATCAGGCAGGAGTGGAAGGCGTAGAAGCTCTTCAGCTCCTGTGGTAGATCCTCGCGTTCGCGGTAGGCCTCGGGGATCATCATCATCACCGCGTGCGGCAGCGAGCGCCCGGCGAGCATCAGCAGCTCGAGCACGCGGTCGAAGGTCGCCGAGTCCGAGTCGCCGGCCTTGACGACCGGCAGGATCTTGTGCAGGTCCTCCCCGAACAGTTCGCTCTGCAGCTCCGACTCGCGGGCGCGCATCCAGCTGACGTTGCCCATCACCGTGTTGATCTCGCCGTTGTGGCAGATCACGCGGTAGGGGTGCGCCAGCTCCCAGCTGGGGAAGGTGTTGGTGGAGAAGCGCGAGTGCACCAGCGCCATCGCGCTCTTGGCGCGCGGGTCGCACAGGTCCGGGTAGAAGCCGGCGAGCTGATTGGAGATCAACATGCCCTTGTAGTTGATCGTGCGCGAGGAGCTCGACGTCACGTACAGGCCGTCTTCGCCGGCAAGCTCGCAGACGCGCCGAATCACGTACAGCTTGCGCTCGAAGGCGTCTTGGTCGAAATCCCGATCGCGCTGGCCGCCCTCCCCCTCGGCGGGCTCTCCACCAGCCGACAACCCCCCAGCGCGAGGTGCCTCGGACCCTGTCGCGGAGGCCAACGGGGGTGTGGCGGCCGGCAGATCGCCCGCCCCCACGAACAGCTGCCAGATCGCCGGACGGCAGGCGCCGGCCGTGCGGCCCATGTGAGCGGTGTCCACCGGCACCTCGCGCCAGCCGAGCACGCGCTGCCCCTCGGCTTCAGTGGTGCGCTCCAGCAGCTCGCGCAAGCGCTCACGCTCGTCCTCCTCGACCGGCAGGAAGCACATCAGCACCCCGTAGCGGCCAAACGGCGGCAGGTCGAAGCCGACCACTGCCCGCAGCAGCTCGTCGGGCATCTGCATGAGAATCCCCGCGCCATCGCCCGTGGTGGGGTCGGCGCCGGAGGCGCCGCGGTGCTCGAGGTTCTCCAGGGCCTCGATCGCCTGCGCGATCACCTCGTGGGAGGGCACGTTGTCCAGGCGCGCCACCATGCCCACCCCGCACGCGTCGTGCTCGAAGCGGGGGTCGTAGAGGCCAACGGCCGTGGGGGGCTGCTTGGTGTGCGAAGTCATGAAAGTGCTCCTGGGAGGGCCGTGCCTCCCGCACGGACGGGCCTCTGCCCGTGCAGGCGGTGAGGGCACCTGAGGCGGAGGCTGAAGCGTAGCAGTGGATCACGGGTTCGTTGAGGATGGGGAGGCTCGCAAACCGGTCGTGCGTCCAGCCCCCAAACGTCCGCCCGCCCGCTTGCGTATCCTCATCAACGACAGCGTCCATCGACGACTTCAAGCGCGGCGTGGGGCCGCGGCGGAGAGCTACTCGATGTGTGAAAACCGCGCCGGCAGGGCACCATCACCCAAGACAAGGATCCGCGCCCGCGCCACACTGGGAGACGCAAACACACGATGACCCCGGATATGCAGATCGCCCTCCCAGCTCGTGCGGAGAATATCGCGATCGTGCGCCATGCCTTCGGGGCGCTGGAGGACGCATATGCGCTCGACGCGCAAACCCTTTCGGACATCCGCCTGGCCGTGACGGAGGCGTGCACGAATGTGGTCGTCCACGCCTACCCGGACGGCAGCGAGGGGCCGATGGAGGTGTTTGCGTCGCTGCTGGGCGACGAGCTGACCGTGGTGGTGAGAGACGAGGGCGCCGGCATCGGCCCGCGTCCGGACAGCCCCGGCCTCGGACTCGGATTGCCGCTGATCGCCTCGCTCACCGAGAGCGTGCAGTTGGGCCGCGATGAGCAGGAACGCACCGAGGTGCGCATGACGTTCTCCCTCACCCGGCCCGCCCACTATTGCGAGGACCCGCCCTCTGCGGCCATTTTCGGCGCGGCCGACGCCCCGGGGGCGCGGTGAGCGAGGAGCTGTACAGCCCCGAGCACGTCCCGCACGACGGCGCGCAACTGGAGCGCGAGGAGCCGCCGTATCTCCCGCACGACGGCGTGCAGCTGGAGCGCGAGGAGCCGCCGTATGAGAGTTCGGCCTCGTTGCGCCTGGCCAAGGGCCCGCTGGTGGGGCCGGTGCTGTGCAGGGTGGTGTCGATCGTGCTCGCGCGGGCCAACTGCCCGATGGATCGCCTGGACGACGTGATACTGATCTGCGACGCGCTCAGCGCCCACGCCCCCGCGCACACCATGGACGGTCATCTCGCCTTCGCGGTGAGCGCGCGAGGCAGGCAGTTCGAGTTGCGCGTCGGCGAGCTCGCCGAGCAGGCCGCGGGCAGACTGGTGCAAGAAGCGATGCTGCCGGGGGTGGGCAGCGTGCTGGAGCGCATGACCGACGAGCTGCGCATCGAGCCCGCCCCGGACGGTGTTGGCGAGGAGCTCGTTCTGGGGCTGTTGTTTTAGCGACGCTGGGCTGCTTCGCGCTGCGCTGGGGCCATAATTCTTAGCGACGCTGGGCTGCTTCGTGCTGCGCTGGGGCCATAATTCTTAGCAACGCTGGGCTGCTTCGTGCTGCGCTGGGGCCATAGTTCTTAGCGACGCTGGCGCTGCTTCGCGCTGCGCTGGGGCCATAGTTCTTAGCAACGCTGGGCTGCTTCGTGCTGCGCTGGGGCCATAGTTCTTAGCGACGCTGGGGCT
This sequence comes from uncultured Solirubrobacterales bacterium, assembly GCA_963833205.1. Classification (GTDB taxonomy): domain Bacteria; phylum Actinomycetota; class Thermoleophilia; order Solirubrobacterales; family Solirubrobacteraceae; genus Palsa-744. The sequence continues at coordinate 387,402 of CAWHWZ010000003.1, forward strand.
GCTTCGTGCTGCTCTGGGGCTGCTTTTTCGTCTTGCTTTTCGCGGGGGCCTTGGCGCGCTTGGGGGCAGGCGCGCCGTTCACGTCGAGGACCTCCGCTTCGCGCGCGCGACGGGCGCGCACCTGTTCGATGCTGGCCTCCAGCGCGCTCATCAGGTCGGGAGCTTCGAGCGGCTGGTCGCGCGCGGGCGGCTCGAGCACCACCTGCTCGCCGCTAGCCTTGCGGTCGATCAGATCGAGCAGCGCCTCGCGGTAGGTGTCGCGGTAGTTGGCCGCGTCGAACTGCCGGGCGATGGAATCCACCAGCCGGTGGGCGATCTCCAGCTCGTTGTCGCTGAGCTCCACGTGGTCTTCATGGAGCTCGTGCAGTTCGGCGGTGGGCACCACTTCGTCGCCGAAGTTCATCGTGGTCATCACCAGCGCGTCCTCGCGCGGGTGAATTGCGACCAACTGCTGACGAGAGCGCAGCACAACGCGTCCGATCGCGACCTTGTCGGTGTCGCGCATCGCCTGCAACAGCAGCCGATAGGAGCGGGCGCCCCCGCGATTGGGCACGAGGTAGTAAGGGCGATCGAACAGGATCGGGTCGATTTCATCCATCTGCACGAAATCCTCGATCTCGATCGTGCGCGTGAACGCCGGTTCGAGCGAGGCGAACTCCTCGGCCTCGATCACCACATGGCGGCCCGGGGCTATCTCATAGCCCTTGACGATCTCGCTGAAGGGGACCTCCTCCTCCTCGGCGGCGCAGAAGCGCTTTTGTACGATGCGCGCATGATCGGTGGCGTGCAGCTGGTGGAAGCGCACGCTGCGCTCGCTCACGGCGGTGTACAGCTTGACAGGCACGCTCACCAGGCCGAAGGTCAGCGTTCCTTTCCACATCGAACGGGCCATCCCCACAGTGTTACCACTGAGCGGCGGATGTCAAGCGCCGTACGCAATCCTGCGGCAGGGGTCCTCGGGCCTCACGTGCTGGCAGCCACGTGCTGGGCAGCCGATGCCAGGGGATGAGCAAATGTTTTTTTGGCCCCCAACCCTTTACAAAATGAAGGGTTGGGGGCCAAAAACAAAGCATCCAACCGTGCCACTCGCTTCACAAAATGAAGGGTTGGGGGCCAAAAACAAAGCATCCAACCGTGCCACTCGCTTCACAAAATGAAGGGTTGGGGGCTGAGAAGTAATGCACGACCCCACGCCATCGATCCCGTCCACTTGCGGGTGCCGCTGCTACGCCCCGTCCACTCCGGCGCACATCCCTACGCGCCGTCCGCTCCGGCGCGCATACGCATGAGCGCTTGGCGGATGAGGCGGGAGACCTGCATCTGCGAGACGCCGATACGTTCGCCGATCTCGGCCTGCGTGAGATCCTCGGCGAAGCGCAGCTGCAGCACGAGGCGCTCGCGGGGGGTGATACGCGCCAACAGCGGCTCAAGGATGGCGTGCTCCTCGGCCCGGTGGAAGCCACTCTCCTCCACGCCGAGCGTGTCTGCGATGCTTTCCCCCGCCTCCTCCCCCCCGATCGCCGCACGCGGCGCATCGAGCGAGGTTGCGCGGTAGGCGGCGGCGGCCTCCAGCGCGTCGAGCACCTGCTCCTCCGAGGCCTCGACGGCGCGTGCGATCTCGCTCACCGAGGGCGAGCGGCGCTTTCCAACAGAGAGGCGCGTGACCACACGGTCGACGCGCAACGCCAGCTCCTGCAGGTCGCGGGGGACGCGCACCGACCAGGTGCGGTCGCGGAAGTGGCGCTTGAGCTCCCCCAGGATGGTGGGGACGGCGTAGCTGGAGAAGACCACCTCGCGCTCCACGTCGAAGCGGTCGATCGCCTTGATGAGGCCCAGCGACCCCACCTGCACGAGATCCTCCAGCGGCTCCTCGCCGTGCTGATAGCGGCGGGCGAGGCGACGGACGAGCGGGAGGTAGCGTTCGATCAGGAAGTCGCGGGCATGCCCGTCGCCGTGTTGGCGCACCCGCGCAAACAGCTCGGCGTCGGAGGCGCTGGCGCGCGTACCATCGGCGGCTGCGAGTTGGTCGACCGCCAACCCCTGACCGCGCACGGAGGGTGTCGGCCTCATTCCACGAGCATAGCCACGCGCACGGAGCGGTTAAGCCAGCAGCGAGCCACCACACCCTCCCCCCCGGCGACGGGGAGATCCGCGACGGGACGCTCGAGGGTGAGGGCCAGCGCCGGCAGCTCGGGCACAAGCGCGGGCGCCAGCCAATTGATTGGCGGCCCGCCCGCTCCCGGCCCGCCCGCTCCCGCGCCGCCCCCTCCCGGTCCGCCGGTCCCCGACCCGCTCGACCACCGCTTGAAGTCGCAGGATCCGCTCAGCAGCAGCCGCTCGCGGGCGCGGGTCATCGCGACGTAGAGAATCCGCTCCTCCTCAGCCGACTCGGCCCGGCCTCGCTCCTCGCGCAACTCCTCGTAGCGCAGGCTTGCCACCGCCGCGGACCCGTCGAGGCGCGCGAGGCGCAGACCGACGCGCTCGCCCTCCACCAGCAGGTCGGGGGGGGTGTCATTGCCGACGCGACCGAGGTCGGCAAGGCACACCACCGGGAACTCCAGACCCTTGGCGGCGTGAATCGTCATCAGGCGCACCGCGTCGGGCTTGGAGCCGGTGGGGGCGTGGGGCTCGGCGCCTTCGGCGTGCGCGCGGCGCTGGGCCACGTGGTCGAGAAACCCCCGCAGGTCGCGTCCCTCGGCGGCCTCAAAGCGGCGGGCGAGGCGCAGAAGCTTGTGGATGTTCGCCAGCCGTCGCTCGCCCCAGGGGAGTGTGAGCACATGCCGTTCGTAGCCGCTGAAAGTGATCGCACGCAGCAGCAGTTCGGCGGCGTCCCGCATCGGCGCTGCACTCCGCTCGGTAGCGAAATGCTCGACAAAGCGCCGCAAACGTTCGCGGTCCGGGACGGAGAGGTGGGAGAGGAGATCGCCGTCTGAGACCGTTTCCGTGCCGTCCGCCTCGCCCATGCCCCCGCCTCCCACACCCACGGCCAGTCCCGCCGCCCGCGCGATCGTCGCCCACGCCCCGGCCCCTTCCGCCCCAGCCCCCTCCGCCCCGGCCCCCTCCGCCCGGGCCCGCAACGCCACCAGCGCGAGGCCATCGCTGGAGAGCCCCACCAAAGGGGAGCCAAGCACGGAGTAGAGCGCGAGCTCATCCAGGGGGTTGGCAAGCGCCCGCAGCCACGCCAGCAGGTCGCCGACCTGCTGATGTCCCCAGAAGCTGCCGACGGCCGCCAGCGTACGCAGTCCGCACTCCTCCAGCGCCCGCTCATATACGGGCAGATCGCTCGCAGCGCGTACCAGCACCGCCACATCCCCAGCCGCCGCCTGCCCCGCGGCGATGAGCTCGGCAACGCGCTGAGCCAGCAGGCGCGCTTCGGCCTGGCGCCAGAGAGGCGCCGGCGGCAGCGCCCCCGCGATCGTGCCAGCGTGGGGCGACTCCGACCAGCCCTGCTTGTCGGTGAGCAGCAACTCGATAATCGGGGCCTCCCCATCGCCTTCCTCGCGCGCGGCGATCAGCGGCGTGTAGGCATCCCCGAAGCGCTCGCCAAACACGCCGTTGATCGCGGCGATCAGCGGGGGGCGAGCGCGAAAGTTGTGGGCCAACGCGATCACGGCCTCCCCCGTCCGCAGCTTGCGAGCGCGCTCGCGGAAGATCTCCACCTCAGCGTGACGGAAGCCGTAGATCGATTGCAGCTCGTCGCCAACCGTGAAGAGGTTGTCACGCTCCAGCAGTTCCAGCAGCGCCAGCTGGCGACGGTTGGTGTCCTGAAACTCGTCCACCATCAACAGCTCGATGCGCTCCGACCACGCGCGGCGCACCCCGTCGCGGCGCCCAAGCAGATCGCGCGCGCGCAGCTCGAGGTCGTCGAAATCGAGCGCCGCGCGCGCTCGCTTAAGCTCGGAATAGCCACGCCCAAACTCCACCAGGAGCTCCCCCAGCAGCAAACATGTGCGGATCGCCTCAAGCTCCAGCTCGTCGGTGATCGGCTGTCCCTCCGACGGCAGCGGCTCCACCTCGAACAGCGCGGGCTGCCTCTGGGACGGGGCGGGCCGCATACGCCCCGACGGCGGCAATGCAGGCAGCGCCGGCAGGACGGCCCCGCGGCTGCGCTGCTCGAAGTACACGCCCAGCACCATCCGCTGCACCCGGTCGGCGCCGTAGGCGGCGAGCACCTCGACGGCTGTGGTCTTCCGGCGCTGGTCAGCCAGTAGCACGGCGAGCGCGCGACGAAAGGCGAGTTGGCGCAGCCGCCCCGCGCCCATCTCGTCGAGAATCGCGAACTCGGGATCGAGGCCCGCCGTAAGGGCGTGGACGCGCAGCAGCCTTGCGCAGAAGCCGTGGAAGGTGCCGATCGCGGCGCCCTCGGTGTCTCGGGCGGCCTCGCGCTCGCCCAGTTCCAGCAGGCGTGCGCGCACCCGCTCGCGCAGCTCGGCGGCCGCCCGCTCGGTGAAGGTGATCGCCAGGATCCGCCCCGGGGCGAGGCCGTCCTCGCGCACGGCACGCACGAAGCGCTCGACCAGCACCGAGGTCTTCCCGCTGCCGGCCCCGGCGGCGAGCAGCAACGGACCACTGCGGCGCGCCGCCGCCTGCTCCTGCTCGGCGGTGAGAGTCGGGGTGGCGAGGCCTTCGGTGGCGAGGCCTTCGGTGGCAAGGCGCTCGGCGGCGACGCCCCCGGCGCCGAGGACTCTCGTCGCGGCAGATGACGCATCGGCAGCGGTGGGGACGTCAGCCCTCAACGGTCGCACCGGCAGATCGAGGGGTACATGCAGCCGCTGCCCCCAAAACCGCAGGTGGCGGGCCGTGCCTGCAGCTCTCCCGCTCGCGCCTGGGCGGCGGCAGTCCGAGCGGCGGCGATGATCCCATCCACCAGCTCCCGCACCTCCGACGCCGGCCGCGCGTCGCCCCGCACGCACTCCAGCGCCACTCCCTCTCCCTCGCCGAGCACACCCCGCGCGCGCAGGTCGCGGCCGGAGAGCGGCTGGTAGAAGCCGCCCGCGACGGGAACGCCCAACAGCCGCTCCACGGCGCGCATGTAAAGGGCGATTTGGAAGTTGCGCTCGCCGAGCCACCTGTCGGGCGTAGCGGGGGAGCTGCTCTTGTAGTCGTACACCACCGCCTCCCCTCCCGGCGCGAGGTCCACGCGGTCGATGAAGCCCCGCACCAGCACCCCTTCGCCAAGGTCCAATGGGGGCAGCCCTCCCGCACGCCCCTCCCTCACCGGCTTCCCGCCGCCGGGGTCGAGCGTGAATCCCCCAGACGTGCCGGAGAACCCGCCCGGCATCTCGGACACGCGCTCGGGAAAGCCGAACGGCAGCTCCAGATAGGTCGGCTCCAGCTGGCTGGGGGAGCCTTCCTGTGCCAGATCGAGCTGGCCTTCCTCGGCGCGATCGCCACATTCCGCTGCGTGCTCCAGGTAGCGCTCCAGGTCGGCCTCCAAACGCCGACGCACCCCGGGGACGCGCTCGGGGATGGTGGAGAGCGGATGCTCCCACTCGTGCTCCCGCAACGCGGCGCGCAGCAGTTCGCGCGCGCGCGGCAGTCGCTCGGCGGTGAGACGGGCCGAGCCGGTATCCCCACGCAGGCGCTCGAGCGTCTGACGCAGCGCCGCGTGCGCGAGACCCCCGCGCGCCAGCGGCTCAGCCTCGGGCTCCAGGTCGCGCGCGCGCAACATGCGCTCCACAAACCACTGCACCGGGCAGCCCGTCCACGATTGCAGGCCCGACGCCGACCACATCCGCTCGCCCAGATCCGCCAACACACGTGGATCGCGCAGGGGCCGGATCTCCCCCCGCGGCGCCCCAGACTCGGTAAGCGCAAACGGAGGCGCCCCAGGCCCCGTGAGCGCAGACGGAGGCGCCCCAGGCCCCGTGAGCGCAGACGGAGGCGCCCCAGGCCCCGTGAGCGCCCCAGGCCCTGTGAGCGCAGACGGAGGCGCCCCACGCCCCGTGAGCGCAGGCGAAGGCGCCCCAGACCCCGTGAGGGCAGGCGGAGAGACCTCGCCCAGCGCCCGCCGGCTGCGCGTCTGGTGGAGCTCTCCACCGAAGAGGTCGCACACGTCGTCCACAAACAGCGAGCGAGCCGTCGGCAGCCCATCGTCATCTGCTGTATGCCAGCTCAACACCAACAACTCCCACGGGCGCGAGATGGCGGCATACAGGAGGTAGCGCTCGGCCTCCAGCGCGTCCCCCGGCCGTCCCACCGATCGGGGATCGGCCAGCAATCCCGACGCTTGCGCCAACCCGCGGCGCTCCTCCTCGGAGAGGTAGGGCTCTCCTCGCGCGGGCGCGGGAAAGACGCCTTCCTGCAGGCCGCATAGGAACAGCGCGCGCACTCGGCGCGCGCGTAGAGCGAGCGGATCGAGCACCGCCACCGCCTCGGGCATCCCCCGGGGTTCCTCTCCCGTGTCCTCACCCACAACCAGCTCCAGTCCGCGCAGCAGCGCGATCAACTCGGGTGCATCCGGAGCCAGCGCGGGCGCGGAGCGGGCCAGTTCGCGCATCTCCTTCAGAGCCTCTCCTGCGACCGCCAGCGCGCGCGCCTCGGTCGGCGACCGCGAGGCGTAGCCCAGCCGCTCCAGCTCCGCGGCCGTACGCTCGATCAGCGCCGCAGGACCCCGCCCCGTCGCCTCCTGCAGCTCCTCGAGCGTCTCCAGCGGCCAATGCTCGGCCTCCCACAGCGCGCGCGCCCGGGCCGCACTGTTGGCTCCCGCGCGCCGCGCCCGCCACTCCAGCTCGTCCACCAGCTCCTGGCTGCCCGGCACCCCCGGCGCGCGCAGCCACGCCAGCAGGTCACCCAAGCCGCCGTCATCGGTCGTATCGGGGAAGGACGCTTTCAGCACACCGAGCAGCGCGCGACCGGTGGCGGTGCGGGCGAACGACAGCCGCCGCCGCAACGCGATCGGGATCCGGTGGGCGCCAAAGACCTCCTCCAGCAGCTCCGCGATCGTCTCCGGAGAGCGGTGCGCGACGGCAATTTCAGCAGGCTGTACGCCGCTCTCCAGAAGCCCTTGGATCTCCTCCGCCACCAGCTCCAGCTCAGCCCGTTCCCCACCTCCCTCCAGCAGCCGCAGCGCCTCGCCCGCCGGCGCCGGCGCGGGGACGTCTGGCTCGAAGATGTGGCGCTCCAGGTGATGCAGCGCCACGCGGGCGCTTGGTGCGTAGTGCTCGGCACGGGGCGCCAGACGGAGATGCTCGGCGGCAAGCGGCAGCAGGCGCTGGAAAGTGTCACCGCGGCTGGCGAACGCCGCGCGGCCGGGCTCATAGGCGAGCGAGACCGTCACCGGCGCCCCCACCACGGCGCCCAATGTTTCAATCGCGTCGAGCTGCAATCGCGTGAAGTCATCGAAGCCGTACAGCAGCACCGGTCTGGTACCCCACCGCGCGGGGGTGCGACGCAGCACGTCGAGTGCGCATGCGGCCTGCCGCTCCGGGCTGACGCGAGCGGGTCGAAGCTTTTCCAGGCCACGGCAATACTCCTCGAACAGCGCCCCCAATTCGCGTGCGTGCTGCGCGTGTGTGGAATCCACGGCGGCCCACGCATCGAGCGCCCTACCCAGGCGCGCGGGCGTCACCCGCTCCACCTCCAGTTCGCCCACCAGCGCCGCCAGCGCACGCACCACGCCCGCGGTGGGTGACTGGCCACCAACGCCTCGCAGCACCCCGGCGAGTGCCCGTTCGCGGGACAGCCGACCCAACCGGCGCCCAGATGAGCCGGCGCGGCGCAGCACCTCGTCCAGCAGGCCGTCGAAGCGCTCCACGCGGACCACCTCGGCACGCCCATCCACCGCCCGCTCCGGACGGTCCAGCTTGTGCCGTTCGAGCTCCTGCCCTTCCAGCTCCTGCCCTGCGAGCTCCTGCCGATAGCGCTCCACGTCGGCACGGGTGGGCACAACCAACAGTGGCCGCTCTCCCCGCGCGCGGAGGGCACGCAGGGCGTCCATCACCACGCCAGCCTTCCCGGCGTTGGCGGGTCCGGTGATCAGCGTGATCGGCATGGCCGCCCATGGTGGCGCACCCGCCCGACGCCACAAACGCGGCAACCGCTCAGCTCTCGGCGGCCACGGCCACTGCCTCCGCCCCGACCAATCAGCTCTCGGCGGCCACGGCCACTGCCTCCGCCCCGACCAATCAGCTCTCGGCCACCGCCGCCACTGCCTCCGCCGCCACCGCCTCCTGCTCGGGCGCCTCCGCGCCGGCCTCGCCAGCCACCGTCTCGTGGTCGGGCGGCTTGGCCCCAGCCTTCGCCCAAGCCTCGTTGAACTCCACGCGCCATTTGCCGTCGGGCGTCTGCTGGAGCGCAAGATGGGAGCGGAAGGAGCGCCCGGAGCGCCCCTTGAAGCCGCTGACGGGACGGGCGGTGTAGCCAGTGCGAATCAGCTCGCGGGCCACCGCCAGCGGCAGCGTCTTGCCCGCTTTGGACTTCCAGATCACAAAACCGCAGCCGGGGTCGTTGCGCGCCCAGCAGGAGTAGCCCTTGCGGTTTTCGAGGATCGGGTGCCCACAGATCGGGCAGGGGCCGAGGTTGGCTTTGGGGATGCGGACGTCCTTGAGCGCCTCGTCCAGCATCTTCACCGTCTCCCCGGCGAAGCCGGCGATGTCCTTCATGAAGTGCTCGCGCGAGTCCTCGCCCCGCTCGATCGCGTCCAAACGATGCTCCCACCGGCCGGTCAATTCGGGTGATGTGAGGGGGTGGCGGCCGAGCAGGCGCACCACGTTGAGACCCTTCTCGGTAGCCACCAGCGAGCGCCCGTCGCGCTCGATGTAGCCGACCGTGATCAGCCGCTCGATGATCGCCGCGCGCGTGGCGGGGGTGCCGATCCCCGACTCCTTCATCGCCTCGCGCAACTCGTCGTCGTCAACCAACTTGCCGGCGGTCTCCATCGCACCCAGCAGCGAGGCGTCAGAGTAGCGGCGCGGGGGCTTGGTCTCCTTGGCGAGGCTCTTAATCTCGCGCGTCTTTACATGCTCGCCCTCGATCAGTCGCGGAAGCATCTGGTCGGTGCCCTCGTCCTCGTCGCCGCTGCGCTGCTCGCCGCCAACCACGCCCTGCCCGTAGACGCCGCGCCAGCCCGGCACGATCAGCAGCTTGCCGCGGGTGCGGAACACGTACTTGCCGGCGCGCTCGCCGCCAGCGGCGGGGATCGTCGTCTCCACGCGAGTGTTCTCAAACACCGCCTCGGGATGAAAGACGGCGAGGAAGCGGCGCACCGCGAGGTCGTACACGCGGCGGTCATCGTCGGACATGCGATCCACTTTGTGCTCGGTGCGGGTGGGGATGATCGCGTGGTGGTCGGTCACCTTGGCGTCGTTGACCACGCGCCCCAGCGGCAGCACGTCCAGCGAGGTGACGTAGGCGGCGCCGGCCGCGTACTCCTTGTTGGCACCCAACAGCTCGGCGGTGGGCTTGATCTCGGGGATCATGTCTTTGGTCAGGTAGCGCGAGTTGGTGCGCGGGTAGGTGAGCGCCTTGTGCTCCTCATACAGCCGCTGGGCGGCCCCCAGCGTCCGCCGCGCAGAGAAGCCGAAACGCGTGTTGGCGTCGCGCTGCAGCGAGGTGAGGTCGTACAGCATCGGGGCGCGCTCGCGCTGCTCTTTGACGTCGATCTTGGTGATCGTCGCCTGCTTGCCCTCGCACGCCTCGACGATCGCGACCGCTTCCTCCTCGGTCGCCAGCCGCGGTTTGGCCCCGGCGTGGAAGCGGCCGTTATACACACGCTCGCCGGGGAGGCCAGCCTCGCCGTCCTGGCCAGACCCCACGTCCTCAACCCCCCCCTCCTCCTCCTTGCCCTCCCCCTCCAGCGGAGGGGCGGCGAAGATCGCGTCCACCAGCCAGTACGGCTCGGGCACGAACGCTTTGATCTCCTCCTCGCGGCGAGTGACGATCGCCAGCGTCGGCGTCTGCACGCGCCCCAGCGACACCGCCCCGTCGAAAGAGGTGCGCAGGCGGATGGTGGCGGCGCGTGTGGCGTTCATGCCCACGATCCAGTCCGACTCCGAGCGCGAACGCGCGGCCTGCTCCAACAGCGCCAGCTCCGCCGCGGGGCGCAGCGAGGCGAACGCCGCTTTCATCGCGGAGTTGGTCATCGAGTTCAGCCACAACCGCCGCACCGGCAGCGTCGAGCCGGCCTTCTCGTAGATGTAGGCGAAGATCAGCTCGCCCTCGCGACCGGCGTCGCAGGCGTTGATCACCTCGCCCACGTCCTCCCGCGAGAGCTGGCGGGTGACCACCGACATCTGCTTGCGCGAGCGCTCGTCGCGCACCACCAGCTTGAACCGCTCGGGCACGATCGGCAGATCCTCGATCCGCCAGCGCTTGTATTTGGCGTCGTACTCGTCGGGTTCGGCGAGCTGCACGAGGTGGCCCACGGCCCACGTCACCACGTACTCCTCGGCCTCCAGCCAACCCTCTTCCTTCTTGAAGGTGCCGGGCAGCACGCGCGCCAAGTCGCGCCCCACTGAGGGCTTCTCGGCGATTACAAGGGTCTTCGACATGGGGGCTCAGAGTAGCGGGTGGCTCAATTGGGGTCGCAGCGCCCGGTGCCAACCGGCCCGCCAGCCTGTTCCAGCTCGCGCGCCACGGTCGCGTTGGCGACGCCATACCCGCCGGGCGGCCCGCCACCCGTGGTGCCGGCGAAGACGGTGGTGAGCACCTGCCCCGCATCGTCCACCACCGGCCCGCCGGAGTTGCCGGGGCGCACCAGGCCGCGCAGCGGGGTGAGCAGGCGCGACACCGACCCTTCGCCGTAGGCGTTCTGGGTAAGCACCTGCTGGGTTGACCCGATACGCCCCGACTGCACGTCAAACGGCCCGTTTTCGGGATACCCGAGGATCGCCCCGGCGGTGCCGGCGGCTGGGCTGGAGGCAAGGCTCAGGGTGGGCAGGTCAAGGCCTGGCACACGCAACACCGCCAGGTCGTTGGTCGGGTCAAACGCGATCGCCCGCGCCGCCAGCCCGGGCGATCGGCCTTCGATCTCGACCGTGGTTTCGCTCTCGCCCGCCACCACGTGCGCGTTGGTGAGCACCACTTCGGGCCTCACCACCCACCCCGAGCCCTCGATCGCCAGGCCGCAGGCGGTGCCCAGCACACGCACCACGCTGCGCGAGGCGGCGCGCACCGCGGGGTCGTGGGCAACCCTGGGCGGAGGCGCGGTGAGCGCCGGCAACGGGCCGGGCAGCGAGGGGATCGGGTCCAGGCGCGCGAGCGCGTTGAGGATCGGGCCGGAGGGGGGCAGCAGCGTGTTGAGCTCGCCGAGGATCGCCGAGCGCTGAATGTCGGCGCGCAGCTGCGTGGCCGTCGGGATCTGCGCGGCCACGGCGGCGACGATCCACACCACCCCGAGGCCGACGGCGGCGCTGAGCAGTGCGCCCAGCGTGCGGTCCAGCAATCCCACACCCGGCACCAGCAGCGTGGTGCGGCGCAGCCGCCAGCCCACCCCCTCCAGGCTGCTGGCGAGGATCGCCCCCGCCAGCAGCGCCCCGACGAGACCGAACGCCGGAGCATAGGGCGAGGCCGAGCCCTGCGGCAGCAGCAACGGGCCAAGGCGAGTGCCGATGAAAGCGCCCACCGCAAACCCGCCGAACGACAGCACGCCCACGATGAAGCCCTGACGCAGGCCGAACAGACCGAGCGTCAGCACGAACAGCAGAATCAGCCAGTCAAGCGTCGTCATTCCCATGTTCTACCTTCTGCGTCGTGGGAATCCGCACCAGAGACCGGCGTTGAACGCCACATCGGTCTCCAATCGCGGGCGGCGAGTGCGGCCGCTGATCGCGCTGGCGGCGGTGGCGTTCGTGGTGGGAGCCATCGTGGGAGCCGCACACTCCTCCCCCTCGCCCGCGCCGGGTGTGGCGGCGCGCTTCGCGGCGGCGTGGGCGAGAGGCGACTACGCCAGCATGTACAGCCAGCTGGCCCCCGCCTCGCAACGGGCGGTGTCGCCGAGCGAATTCGCGCAGCTCTACAGGGAAGCTTCGATGACAGCCACCGCCGAGGGCCAGCGGGTGGTAGGGGCACCGCGCAGCGGCGCAAGCGGTGTCGAGGGCGGCGGTGCAGACGGCGTCGAGGCAGTGCCGGTGCGGGTGCGCACGCGCCTGTTCGGCACGCTCTCGGAGCGCTTCGCGCTGCCGATCGTGGCGGGCCCCCGCGAAGGGGAAGCGCGCGTGCGATGGTCGCGCTCGCTCGCCTTCCCCGGCCTGCGCGAAGGGGAGCTGCTGAGCAGGCGCACCACGCTGCCCCCACGCGCCGCGCTGCTGGCGCGCGACGGCTCGGTGCTGGCGGACGGACCTGCCACCGCAGCGGGGACGCGTAGCTCGCCGCTGGGCGCCTCGGCCAGCGCGATCGTCGGCGAAGTGGGGCCGATCCCCGCCAGCCGCCTGCAAACGCTGGAGTCCGAAGGGGTGCCGTCCGACGCGATCGTGGGCGTGAGCGGGCTGGAGCTGGCGGCCGACACGCGCCTGCGCGGTACCCCCGGGGGCGAACTGCTCGCGGTGCGGAGCGCGGGGTCCACGAGCGCCGCGGCGTCCAGCGCGGAAACCACGAACGGCGAGGTTGGGGGCGCGGGGTCCACGAGCGGCGGCAGGGTGCTGGCCCGCGCCGACGCCCACGCCGGGAGCGCCGTGCGCACCACGATCTCCCCCGCACTGCAAGCCGCGGCGGTGACGGCGCTGGGCGGCCAGTATGGCGGGGTGATCGCGATCCAACCCGCCAGCGGCCAGGTACTGGGGGTGGCGGGGATCGGGCTGGACGCACTGCAACCGCCGGGGTCCACGTTCAAGATGATCACTCTCAGCGGCGTGTTGGAAGCGGGGATCGCGCGCCCCACCAGTACTTTCCCCTACGCCACCGCTGCCAAGCTGGACGGGGTGTTGCTGCACAACGCCAACGGGGAGGAATGCGGCGGCTCGCTGGTGGAGGCGTTCGCCGTCTCCTGCAACTCCGTGTTCTCTCCGCTGGGTGTGAAGCTGGGGGCCGCACGGTTGGTGGCGATGGCCGAACGGTATGGCTTCAACCATCCGCCCGGGATCGAAGGCGCCGCGCAGAGCACCATCCCACCCGCCAGCCAGATCCAGGGCGAACTGGCGCTCGGCTCCACCGCGATCGGCCAAGACCAGGTGCAGGCCACCGCGCTGGAGATGGCGACTGTGGCGGCCACGATCGCCGACGGCGGGCGCCGCCCGACCCCCAGTCTCGTCATCACACCGGGCGCCGGCGGGCAGGCAGGCGCCAGCCGCGCAGGCAGCGCCGTCGGCGGGTCGGCGTCCGGCGATGCCAGCTCCACCAGCACACGCGCAATCAGCGCCGCCACGGCGCGCACGGTGCGGGGCATGATGCTCGACGTGGTGCGCTTCGGCACCGGCACCTCGGCGGCGATCCCGGGGGTGGAAGTGGCCGGCAAGACCGGCACAGCCGAACTCGGCACCCCCAGCTCCTGTGGTAGCCGCCCCGAACAGAAGCCCGCCACAGGCGAAGAACATCCATCCTCCGAACACCCCTCAGAAGCCAACAGCTGCGCGGCCGAACAGAACAGCCCGAAGAACACCGACGCGTGGTTTGCGGCGTTCGCCCCGGCGCGCCACCCAAAGATCGCGGTCGGGGTGCTGATGGTGCGCGACGGCGCCGGGGGAGCCACCGCGGCGCCGGTCGCTCGGCAGGTGATCGAAGCGGCGCTGCGGGCCGGGACCGGCGGCTGAACTACCTTCTTGCCGGAGGTCCAACTGCCTTGTAGGCCGGAGGTCCAGCGACTCCGCCGGCTGGGTGCTGGGTTGTATGTACTCTTTTCAGAAGACGTGCGCCATTGCGCACACTTTCTTTTTTTAGACGTCCAATTCCGCCGAGGCCGTCTGCGTGGGGTCGCGCGGATCGACGATCTTGAACGCGAACGGCCGGTTGTCCAGCGATTCCACTTTGATCTTGTAAAGCAGCAGCTCACCCTGCGTGGGACCGCTGGCGGCAACGGTGTTGAGGGCGGGGATCTGGCTGTTGGCGGGCACGATCCCGCCGCGGTAGGCAAACAGGTTGGCGGGGCCGGGGATCAGCGGGCGGTAGACGTTGCCCTGGGTGTCGGCCACCGTGAAGTCGGTGGCGGCGGGATGCGGGACGGTGCTTTCGTTGTACACCTGCATAAACACCCCAAACCACTCTTCGCCGGGGTTCAGCCTGCGCTGCGCCGGCGTCAGCCCGAGCAGGTAGGAGGAGTCTTCGGTGTTGTAGGGGTTCAGCTGACGCGAGATCTGCACCTGGTAGACGAGCGGCCCCACGTCGAGGTAGGGCGCGTTCTTGCCGCCGCCGCCCGCGTAGGTGCCGGTCGTGACCCGCGTGTGCGATTCCCCGCAGGCCCCCAGCGCCAGCGCAGCCAGCACGGCAAACAGGGCGAGGACCCACACCAGCCCAGAACCGCCCTCCCTTCTGGCGGGAGCCCTGAGCAGCGCGTTGCGTGGCGGGAGGTGCATGCGACGCGGCAGTTTACCCGCCGGCGACCGTGACGCGCTGGCCGCGCCCCTCGCCGCTCTCGATGATCGAGCGCAGGCGGCGCATCGCCTTCATGTTCTTGCGTCGCAACCACCCGCGCGCCCCCATGGACTCCATCAGGCGGTCGGACAGCGTGGCGGGCTGGGTCTCCAGCGTAAACCGCACGCGCGTGGTGTTGCCGGCGCCCGGCGCCAGCTCGTACACCCCAAGAGTGCGGATGCGGTTGGTCTTGCCGCCGCGGCCCACCTCGACGATGCGGTGCGGAGCCTCCACCTCAGCGAAGGTCACATCGCCCCAGCTGAAGCGGTTGCCAGGGGCCGCCACCCGAAAGCGCGCTCCCGCGCCCCGGCCGACGGAGTTCTCGCGCGTGAGATGCCAGTCGCGCAGGTAGTGGTCGGTGAACTCGGGGTGGTTGGCGATGTCCTGCAAGTAGGCAAACACCCGCTCGCGGGGGGCGTCGATCAAGATCGAGACGGTCAGGGGATCCATCGCGCCCGGCAGTTTATCGGCCCAATCCGGACGAAAGCTACGCGGCGGCTACGCGGCGCGGGCCATCAATCCGGACGAAAGCTACAAGGCGGCTACGCGCGGGCCATCAGGCCGGACGAAAGCTACGCGGCAGCTACGCGGCGCGGGCCATCAGGCGCACGCAGTTGCCGTGCGGCGAGTGGCGCACCGTCTCGGTGGCCGCCGGATAGCCGCGACGCAGCGGCCGGCACAGCTCGCACACCACGCCCCCGCCGCGCTCCTCGAAGAGGTGCACGCGCTCGCCAACCAGCGGGGTGCGCCCGCAGTCGGCGCAGCAATTGCGGTCAGATGTCAGCACGCCCACCCCGCGGCGCAACAAAACACGCTCGAATTGCTCGATGTCGGTGACGGTGGCGGCGGCCATGCCACGAGATTCGCCACACGCCAGCCATCTCCTGCCACCCGTGGGCCAGCCTCGCGCGGGGGCACTCGGCACCCCCGCGCCCAGCGGCCAGCCACTCCGCGGCCAGCGCCGTCTCTTCGGCGACAGCCACCCGTTTGGAGGCGCTGGCGGCAGGGTAGAAAGACCCAGCTGCCCCAAATCCCAACTCGCTGTCAACCAGCCGACCCCAGGCTCTTTCGACGAGTCTCCAGAAAATTACAAGCCTTTTAGACCCCAGCGAGGAAAGTACGGTTATGATTCCTCCCAGGGTCTGCCGGCAGACGAGCGCCGGGACGTATCCCAACAGGAGAAGAGGAGCTGTGAGATGGTGGAGTCACTGACCTCGGGCACGATGGCGGGAGCGGGATCCTTTCGTTGTCAGCGCTGCGGCTATGTACTTACTCTGGCCGCCTCCGACACGTTGCGCGACTGCCCCGGCTGCGGAGGCGCCCACTTTGTCCGCGCCTCGCTATTCAGCGTGGGGCGCATGGCGCAGAGCGGTGCGCCGGACCTCGCCGCGGGAACGGCAGCCCATCGCTCCGGCGAGGGCGAAGTCGACGGCGAGCTCGCTTGGTTGGCGCAGGCGAAGGAGCGGATCGAGCATCCCGGCGAGTATCTGGCCTACGAGGAGGATGGCGACACCGTGTTGGTGGCGCTAACCCAGGAGTGGACGCGGGTGGGACGCAGCCTGGCGGCGGACGTGCGCTTCGACGACCCCACCGTTTCCCGCCGGCACGCCCTGCTGGTACGCCAGCCCGACGGCGTGAGGGTGCTCGACGATCGCAGCCTCAACGGCGTATTCGTCAACGGCGAGCGGATCGAGTGGCGGATGCTCCAAGACGGCGATGAGATCGTGGTGGGGCGCTACCGGCTGTGCTTCCTAAGTGCGCCCGCGGAGCACGCCGACCGAGGGCCGGCGGGCGAAGGCGAGCCGATCGCACGCCGATCGCCGATCAGCGGCATCGCCTGACCGCACGCCGATCGCCGATCAGCGGCATCGCCTGACCGCACGCCGATCGCCGATCAGCGGCATCGCCTGATCGGGCTCCCTTGACAAATGTAACTTGCCCTTGACAACGGCAGCCCCGCGGGTCTACTCTCTTAAGGAGAGTAGGAGAGGGAAACCCACAGTCCGGGATTCAGCGCCTGGAAAACGCGGCCCGCGATCGCTCTAGCGGTTGGCCCGCGCTGCTCCACCCGCTCCTTCGCCGGTCAGGGAGGGAGGAGAGATGTTGCACAGCAGCCACTCCGGCGCCCGGCAACAACCTGGCGGCTCCAGCCTCTGCGCCACGCGCCAAGCCCGCGACCCTCGGGTGCGCATACTCGACGCGATGATCGCCACCGCCTCCTACCGCGGCTACGACCGCACCACAGTGGAGCGGGTGCTGCAGACGGCAAAGGTGGCGCCGGCGGTGTTCGACGAGCATTTCGCGGACAAGGAAGAGTGCTTCCTGGAGGCGCTCGATGCCCTGATCGCGCGAATCGAGTGCGGGGTGCGCGAGCGCGTGGAGCGCACCACGCCGTGGCCCGAGCGGGTCCGCGAGGGCCTCGACGCCCTGTTGAGCGCGCTCGCGGAGGACCCGGATGGCGCGCGCGTGGTGCTGGTCGAGAGCCTCTGCGCGTGTCCCGCCGCCGGCGAGCGCCACCATGCGCTGTTGCGACTCTTCCCGCCGCTGCTGGAGGAGGGTCGCTTCCATTGCGCCAACCCCGACCTCCTGCCCCCTTACACCTCAGAGGCGATGGTGGGCGGGATCGCCTCGATCCTGCACCGCCGGGCGCTGGAGGACCGCATCGGGGAACTGCCGCGCCTGCGCGGCGACCTCGCCTACTTCGCGATGCTCCCCTACCTCGGCCACCATCGCGCGATCGTGGCCGCGTTTGCGAAGGAGCCTATTTCGCGCTCGTAACGTGCGGGAACTGGCTGGTGGCGCCTTCCCATGTGAAGGGCGGCTGCTGGGTGCAGGCGGGCGCGCCGACTTCATTGGTCGTGCTGTTGGGGCCGTTGAGGACGTGATCGGCGATCAACTGTTCGAGGATGCTCTTGGGCACCGTCGCGTTGGCGCTTTCCGGGTTGACCGACGGCGCCGAGTCGGCGCACGCCGCCGTACTGAAGACCTGCAGCCCGCCCTTGCCGAGTAGTCGGAAGCCTTCGGGCTGGAAGTAGGGGTTGGCGCGGTTGGTGCCGTTGCGTTGGCTGTAGACCGCGAGGCTTTCAGGGTGGACCGTCTGCAGGGCGCGCAGGTAGTGCTGGATCTGGTTGTTGGCGACGTCCGCGTTTTTGTCGTGCGCCTGAGTCGCGGCAGTGGCGTTGGCGAACAGCGCCTGCAGCTCCGGCACGTACTCGCCCGTGTACTTCAGGAAGGGCTCGAAGTTGCGCAGTGGCGGGGTGACGTTGGTGAGCACTGGGGTGAGCTGGTTGAACACGCGTTCGAATGCGGGCAGGCCCGTCTTGGAGGCGCTTGTGAACGGACCTAGGTTGGTGAGCAGGCTGTTGAGGTCGGGGGTAAACGCCTGCACGCCTTCCAGCAGCGGCGTCAGCGCGCGCTCCCAGACGTACGCTTCTTCGATCACCGGGTTCGCCACGGTGGCGAGGTTGTCGCCCGCGCGCAGCGTCGCCGTCGCGCCGTGCTCGAAGGCAGGCAGCTCACGGAAGGCGTCGGCCCACTGGGCGCTGCTCGCACCGAGCGCGTGGAAGGTGCGCTCGCCATTGACGATGAACCCGCGGAGCTGGTTGTCGCGTTCGGTGAGCGCGTCGAACAACGCCCCCGTGTTGTGCACGACCGCGCGCAGAGCGCCTTCCTGGGAGGCCAGGATTGTGACCACCTTATTGGTTTCTTCGATCAGCGGCTCGATTTCGGCGAAGTCCCTGTTGATCTGTTCACCACGCCCGTTGACGCCAGCCGCCAGCGACTGCTGCCAGACTTTGAAAGCGGTCCGCACCTGGGGGTCGAGCGCGGAGAGGATGTCGTCGAGGGTCACGGCCGGGTCGACCTGGGTGGATGCCAGCCTCCCGCCGTCGGGAATTGGGTGGGCCGTCTGCGCGGCCACATCCCGGCGACCCGGCGCCCCATTCCCCCGCGGCTGATCCTGCCCTCCGCCACCGCCCTGTCCGCCGGGAGTACCCGGCGGGAACAGTTCGAGGTAGGTCTCCCCCAGCAGCGTCTTCTGGCGCAGCATCAGGCGATCGGCGGAGGAGATCGGGGCGTACTGATGGTCCATTTCGATGCTCACGTCGGTCGTCCCGTTGGCCTGCGTCGCCAGGCTCACCACGTGGCCGACGTCCACGCCGGCGATGCGCACGTCGGACTCTTCGGCCAGCGCCAGCGTGCGTGAGAGCGAGACCGTGAAGCGATAACCCTTTGGCTTCAGCGGTACCGGGCCGCCGAAGGAGTCCCACAGGAACAGCAGCAGTCCGAAGCAGCTCAGCGCGAACAGGACGATCACGAGGATGTTGGCGAGCGTCGGCGCGCGCTTCTGCATCAGTGACCCCCTCCCAGACCCGCAGTCGGCGCGACCGCGGTGGCGTCGGGGCCCTGGCCGAAGACGCGATCGGCCATCAGCGCATCGGGGCTGACCCCGGTGCGCAGGCTCGCGGCTTTGGCGCTTGCCGAACTGGGCGCCAGCGCCGACTTGCACTCCGCCGTGGTCGGCGGGTTGAGCAGGCCGAGGATCAGATTCGCGGTCGGGTCGGCACCCGCCGCGGCCTGCAGGATATTGACCGGATATATCTGCGCACAGTTGAAGTACAGCAGCGCCTGGCCCTCCGCCCCGTGCGCGTCGCCCTGCGCGACCACGCTGTTGAGGTCGTGGTTGGCCCAATCGAGGTAGAACAGGAAATTGCCCTGACTGGGCCCGGGGTTGTAGGCAAGCTCGTTGAAGAGTTCGTTGATCACGGTGAACGCCGTCGTCAGCTGCGGACCGGACTGCGAGAAGTCCTTCAACGAGGGCTCCACCTGTTGAAGCACCGGCAGAATCTGGCGCAACAGCGGGCGCACCTGGTTCTTGAGGATCGGCGTGATCGTCGTGAACGACGTCCGCAATTGCTTCTGTGCCGGCGCGAGCTCGGTGGCGAAAGGCTCCAGCGAGTGCAGCGTATGGCCGGTTACCCGGACCGCGGTGGCGAGCTTGCCGAAGCCGTGGTTGGCCTGTTTGAGCACGCCGGGCAGCTCGTGCAGCGTTTCCTGCACCTGGCGGTCCTCCTGTGAGAAGGTGGCGTACAGCGCATTGGAGGACTCAACCGCCTGGGCGAGCTTCGTGTCCTTGCTGCCCACCGCTTCCAGCAGCAGGCGGAAGTTGTGGATCCCGTGTTCGACGTAATCCTGGCGCTTGGAGACTTCGCTGCCGATTTCCTGGAACTCGCGGGCGATCGGGGCGAAGCGCTTCAACGTGGCCGACAGATTGGCGGCGTTGCCGTTCAGGCCCTGACCGGCCCCCGCGAGCAGCTCCTGCAAAAGTGCACGCGTTTCGGCGTCAAACGATGAGAGGAATTCTTCGAGATTGCCGTCCGGAGAGGTCTGCGCAACCGGAATCGTGTACCCACCGGGCACGCGCCCCGAGGCGGGGTTGCCGGGTGAGATCTCGACCGTCTCGTCCTTCAGGCCGGTCTTGGGGCGCAGCAGCGCCGTCGCGTTGCGGTAGATGTAGCGGGCGTACTTGGGCGTCAGGTTCATGGTCACCAGCGCTCTGCCGTTGTGCAGATCCACGGTTGAGATTTCGCCGATTTTCGCGCCCGCGATCGTGACCGACTGACCCTGGCCGGGCGTGACCGCCTGGGCGGTTGAGAATTCGCCCTTCAGCACAAACGCTTCATGGCCGAGGATCGGTACCCACGCGGGCACCGCGAGGCGCTCGTGGGCGAGGATGTAGCCGGCGGTACCCGCCGCGATCAAAATCATCGTCACGACCGCGATGAACGCTGTGCGGTAGCGCTCGATCTGATCGCGAATCCCGCGTCCGCCCTCCTGTACCTCGGGCGTCATCCGCCACCTCCATCGGCCGGGCCGTGCGAAAGCGGGCCATTGAATTCGGGCGGCTTCTGCGTGTAGCAGGGCACCAGCGGCTTGTACGGTGGCTCGTTGCCGGTAAAACGCGGGCTCGTGCCTTCGGGAGCAAGTCGCGTCTGGGCGATCAGCGTGCTCCCGTTCGTCGGCGCGCCCGCCTTCACGACGGTAGCCGGCGGCGAGAGCAGCGTGGTGCCGGCGCCGCCCGCGATGAAGCGCGGGTTGGCGCCGTTGCCGTCGAAGTTCTGGCTGAGGCCCGCCACGCCCGCCATCGCATACCAGAATTCCCGTTCGGCGGTGGACCCCGTGGTGTTGGCGCCATCCTGCAACTTGGTGGAGCCCGCGGGATAGAGCACTTTGCTCAGGCACTTGCTGAAGTTGGTGAGCTGTGGCTGGAAGGCCACCTGCTCGGAGGTGATGGAGGCGATCTCGGGGGCCGCGGTGCGCAGCGCCGTGGCGACGCCACCGAGCTCGTTCGGTTTCAAGACGGCCCGGAACTGTTCGATCCACGGGAGAATGGCGGCGTTGGTGGCGGGGATCTGTTCCACGCCGGGAATCAGATCCAGCGCGAAGGTCCTGATCGACGGCGCGGCGCCCTGCAGTTCGACGAAGCCGTGTTCGAGGCCGCGCAGCGCACTCGGCAGTTCGGCCACCGCCGCGCGCACGCTCGATCCCTGCGCGGCAAAGATGTGCAGGAAGGTGTTGAAGTGACCGACCAGTTCGCCGAGCGCCTGCTCGTGCACATCGAGTTCGGCACTGACTTTTTCGAGGCTCGCAAACAGCTTGGAGAGGTCGTGGGGTTCGGTTCCGCCCAGCGCCTGGTTGACGATCGTGATTTCGCGCAGCGCTTGCGGTCCGCGTCGGATGGCTTTTTTGATTGCGTGCGCCGAGTTCAGGCCACGCACTTCGGGGTCCTGTTCGGCGTTCTCCGCGGGCGTCGGCTGGGCGGTCCACGCGGCGCCGAGTTCGACGAGGGTGGTCTGCAGATTGGCACGCGTGCTGGTGTTGAGCGCGTCGAGCAACTGGTCCAGCTGCACCGGCTCGGACGTCTGGGTCACCGGGATCGTGGCGCCCGACGACAGGTCCGGAGCGGAGGGGCTGCCGGGCTGCAATTCGACAAACCAGTTGCCTTCGAGGAAGATCTTCGGGCGGATCTTCAGTGTCGCGTCGGAGTGGATCGGCAGCCCCTTACCTTCGATCTGCATCGTCACCACCGCCGCATGACTGCTCTCCAGATGCGTCGAAGTCACTGTGCCGACGGTGACACCCGCGATCCGCACCGGCGAGTTGGGCCGTACGTTGACCGACGAGCTGAACACCGCGTTGAGGCGATAGCCGTGTTTGAACGGGATGTGTTTGGTGAAGCCAAAGTACACAGCCACGATCAGGACAACCAGGAAGATGGCCCCGGTACGCACCGGGTTGGAGCGTTTCTGCAGCTCCGAGACCGCTGTCTCCTGCCGCCGGCGCCACCAGCGCGTGTTACTCATGACTGCTTCCCCTTGCTGTTACTCGCGTTCGAGCCGCTCTTGCTCTGTCCCGTGCCCGTGCCCGTGCCGGAGCTTTCCTTGGGGAAGTCCTTCAGCTGGGAGGCGGGATACTTTTCCCCGTACAGGCTTTCGCTGCGCTTGGTGTTTTCGTGGCCCGTGCCGAGCGTGGTCGAGGTGTTACCGATCACCGTCTGTCCGGGGATGAACTGCATGTTGCCCGCTTCGCACTCCCGCGGCTGGCCGGGGCCGCCAACGTAGGGATAGGGGTTGTAGTGCAGGTGGTTGTCTTCGATTTTCGTGTGCGTGGTGACGTTTTCGTCGTTCGAGGTCCCGTTGGCGGGCGCGGAGGCTGGCAGCCCCTCGTTGTTGGCACCCGAGGGGCTGAGGATTGGCACCACGCGCGCCAGCGTGCCGTTGCCGATGCTCTCGGAGAGGAGGTTGGCGAGATTGCGGAACGCCAGCGTGATGTAGTTGCAATTGGTTTGTGCCGGAGCCAGGCCCGCGAACAGCGGCGTGCCGAGTTCGGACGTGCGGGTGAGTTCTTCGAAGCCCAGCAGCACCAACGGGTTTTTGGAGAACAGTTCGAGCGCCTGCAGTGAGCTGGCCAACTGCGCGTTGAGGGCCGCGGCGGCGCGCACGTTGACGGCGCCCACCGCGAAGGCGTGGCCAAGCGGCGCCGCGACCTTCGCCAGAATCTTCGCACTTGGGCGCAGCAAACGTGTGAACTTTGTCAAAGTCGCAAAGAACGGCTGCTGGTACTGCAGCGAATGGATCGCCTGGTGAAACGCCTCCGGGCCCCCTTCAATTGTACGTTCCAGCGAGGGCGAGGCGGCGGCGAAGGCGGTGAAGAAGATGTCGAGCTCCCGGAACAGCGACGCCTGCGTCTCGGCCACCGGCGAGACCTGCTGGGCGGCTTTGTCGAGCGCGACGAATAGCTGGCCGAGGCCGGTCTGGGGCGAGGCGAGATTGTGCAGCACCGGCACGCCGTGTTCGACGAGCGGACGCAGTGTGTGGATCGTGTTGTTGATGCCAATGCCGCGTCCGGCGTAGCCGTCGCCGAAAGCGTTGGTGTTCTGCTGGATCGCGATTCGCGTCTGCTTGTCGAACATGTTGAAAAGGTCCTGGATCACCACCGGTTCGCGGGCGTGCGAGACGGGGATCGTCGCACCCGCCGGGATCGTACGCGGGGAGTGCCCGCGCTTCAGTTCCAGATACTTCAGGCCAACCGCCGACACCGATTCGACCTCCATCGTGGTGTCGGCGGGTAGCGGCCCCGCGTGCTTTTCAAGCTTTAGGCTGGCGATCGTGGTGATCTTGCCGGTACTTGGATTCTGGTGGGGAACAACGCCGCTGACGATCCCGATGCGCCGGCCGTACAGCCGCACCTGATTACCCTTTTCAAGGCCTGATGCTTCGGGCAGTTCGGCCTTGATGTCGTACGTCGGCGTGAACGGCAGCCCTTGGGTGGCGCCATAGGAAACGTACACCGCCACGGCGGCGATAAGTACTGTGAGCGCCCCGATCAGCAGTGGGCTCGCGGCGAGGGAGTTGCGACGGCGAGGGTTCATCACGGGACCTGGCTGGGGTCGCAGCCGAGCTTGCCTTCGTCGGTGAAGGGGGCCGAACCATCGGCCGGCGAGGGCGTCGCGCCGGCACCGGGGCAGCGGCGCAGTTCGCGGGTGTGAAGACCCTGTAGGCCTTCCTGCGCCGTGGTCGGCGTCAATGTGTTGTTGGGGCCAACTTTGAAGTTGTTGAACACAGGGCTGAGGCGCGCATACTGGCCGTTTGCGTCGTAGTAGCCGGCGGTCGTGCCAAAGGTGCGCACGAAGCCCTCCAGGTCGGGAGCGTAGGGCCCGAAGAACGAGGTCACGGGCACCGCTTCCTGCAGCGCTTTGACGTCGCTGGGCGAGCCGCTGGCGAGCTCCCGGGCGAGGGTGGGGAGCGCGAGCGCGGTGTCGGTCAGGTCGTTGCTCGGTCCCGGCTTGCTGAGCGCGACGTCGAGGTTGTTCAGCACCGGCCCCGCTTCCCTCACCAGCGGCTCCAGCTTTTCGAGCACCGGCGCGAGCGTCTTGGTGTCGGGGCCCGCCACCGCGGCCAGTTTGCGCAACGCGGAGAACATGGATGGCAGCTGCGCAAACGCCCGGTTGCCCTGGCGCAACGTGGCCGGCAGCTGCGCGACACCCTGCTGCAAGCTGGCCTGTTCGGCGCCCAGCGCTTCAGTCGCGCGATCGCCGTTGCTCACCAGGTTCGTGACTTCTTCGCGGTGGGCGGCAAGCGTGGTGAGCGCCTTGGCGGAGTACACGAGGAAGTTGGCGAAGGTGTGCTGGTCTCTGGCGAGCTCGGCGAAGATATGGCTGGCGGAGGAAAGGAAGGGACCAAAGTATTCGGTGTCCTCGCCGAGCGCTTCGCTGACACCGCCGAACTGTTCGGCCTGGCCCACGATGAACCCCTGCAGTCCTTTGCGCGTGCGCGGGTTGAGCGTGTCGAACAGCTGGTCGAGGTCGGTGGTGCCCTGGGCGGAGCCGTGCGGCAGGATCGCACCGGCGGGCAGCTCCGGCGCGTTGTTGGGGCCCGGGGAGAGCAACACATAGCGCCCGGCGACGGTGGTCAGCGAGGGCACCCGCACCTGTGCGGTCGTGCCTCGGTGCAACGGCACCAACGAGCCTTCGACGTGGATCGTGACCAGCGCTTTGTAGTTGTGGGTGAGTGTGATCGCGGTGACGCTCCCCACCGGCACGCCGCCGACCTGCACCTGGTCGCCGAGCACGAGCTGGCTGGCGTTTTCCAGTTCGAACTTGTAGTTGGCACCGCCGCCGCCGGCGAACACGATGTAGGCGACCGCTGCCACCACCACCGCAAGCGCACCCGCCGCCACCCAGCGACCCACGCTTCGCGGGGGTGGGGAGGTCGGCCGTGGGGGCTCCGGAGCCCCTCCACCCGGAGGTAGGGGGCCGCGCACGGGAGGAGGGGGAGGCGTGGTCGTCGCCATTCTCATTCACCCCCCGCGCTGTTGGGGGAGGAGCCCGCACCCGGGTGTGCCGGGGCGCCGACGCTTGGGCTGTTGCCAGCGGAAGCGGTGCCGGCGCCGGGATCTGGGATCGCCGCGGCGGAGGGCTTGCTGGAGACGCTCGGCTCCGGAATCTCCCCGAGCTGGGCAACCAGCTGCAGCCACTGGCTGGGCGTGAGCGGCGAGCCGGCGACGGCTGCGACACGCACGCCACGCGGGGTGCCCGCCGAGCGCGGCGAGGCAAACACCACGTGGATCAAGCCGCGGTTGCCGGGCAGCGTCAGCGTGTTGTCGGCGCCCGGATAGCTGATCGCGCTGACGATCCGCGCCGGCTTCATCGTGCCCTGTAGCCGCAGCAGGCGGCGCACCGCGATGTCGGTGACCGAGCCCTGCCCTTCGTGCCCGGCGATCGAGGTGCCGTCGATCGCGGAGATGTCCACCGCGTCACCCATGGCGCCGATCGAGTTGTGCGCGCCGCGAGCGCCGCTCGCGTGTCCGCAGCCCGCCGCGGACACCGTCGGGCTCAAGCCGGACACCGAGAGGAACTCAAGCGCCGCCAGCACGCGCCGGTCGACCTCGCCGGCACGCACCGCGCCGCGCTCGCACCTCGGCAGATGGACGCCGGGGTCGCGTAGCAGCAGCTGCTCCAGCTGCGGCTTGGACGCCAGCAGCACCTGCCCGACGGTCGGCGAGGTCGCCAGGAAGGGGTTCTCGCCCTTGGCTCTGAATACCGAAGTCTCTTCCAAGCGCACCCAGCCGTCGAGGATCGGCTTCGGATCGATCAGCGGCGCCCCCGCGCCCGCGGGGCGGACCTGGAAGAGCATGTGCCCCTCGGCCGCGGTCGCGGCTGGCTCCGCCGCGGGAGCTGGCGTCGCCGCCGTACCCTGCCCCACCGTGGGAGATGGCGCCGCGCCCGCGCCTTCGCCGGCCGCACCGATGTGCCCGAGCACGGTGCCGGCCAGCACCTGGACGCCGGGGCGCAGCGAATCCAGGTAGACCTCGTTGGGCCCCGCGCGGAAGGTATGCGGCGTCGCGACCGCCGCGCCGGTCCCGGGTGCGGCTGGGAGCACCGGAGGGGGTGAGGCGGGTTGCGGCGCGGGTGGCGTTTCAAGCGCGCTCGCCGCCCCCATCGCCAGGCCGGTGGTGACCGCCGCCCGCGAGAGCGGTGAGTGTGACTGTACGCCGGCGCTCGCCGGCGTGCTGGGCTGAGGACCGGCGCCGGTGGCGCCGATGGCGGGATGGGCGATCCTCGCGCTGACGGCCGTGTCCACCCGCGGTTCCAGCACCGGGTAGAGCTGGGCAACGCCGCCCAGCTCCGCGTAGGTGTAGGTGTTGCCGTAGGCGTCGCGCAGCGAGACGTAGCGGCCCAGCGTCGGCGAGTCACCGACGGCGGTCACTTCGCCGTCCTGCACCGCGATCACGGGCGCCCCGACCTGCGCGTAGATGACGGTCCCCGCCAGCAGTGAGCTCGCGCCCGTGCGGCCGGGACCAGATCCTTCGGGAGCAGCGGGAAAGCCGTCGCTGAAGTGCGCTTCGGCGTGGACGGGGAAGCGCGATTCGGTCAGGCCGGTGATCGCGCTCAGCAGTTCCGGGGGCGTGCCGCCGAGCAGTTGCGCGCGCAGCATCACGGCTTCGACATAGGCGGCGGAATGGTTGTAGGCGTACACGGCGGCGCGGATGTGTCGCGCTCCGCCAGCCGCCGCGAGGTAGCGCGCGGCGGCGAAGATCGCATCGGCGGGGTTGTAGGGATCCTCGTAGCCGGCCCCAGTGGCGTCCACGCCGTACTGCGCCCAGGAGGAGGGCAGGAACTGCATCCAGCCCTCCGCGCCGGCGCTTGAGAGGTTGAGGTCGCGTCCGTAGTCGGTCTCGACCTCGTTGATCGCCGCCAATACCTGCCACGGGATGTCGTAGGCAGTGCCGGCGGCCTGGTAGATCGGCAGCAGGAATGGGGGGACGCGGAAGCTTTCGATGAAGAAGTCGGGGATCCCCCCAATCGCCGTGCCGAGCGATCCGAAACCCGCCCACGCCGGCGGGGTGAGCGTCGAGGGCGGCGGCGCCGGCGCGTTTGCGGGCTTCCCGGCGGAGCTCTTCCCGGTGGTCGACTTGCCCTTGCCGGCCGCCCCGCTCGGCCCGGTTTTGCGGTGGGCGTGACCGCCCGCGGGTTCTTCGGAGTGACCTTTGACGAGGCCTGCAGCACTCTGCGTCTGGGGTCTCTGGCTCTGCACTTCGGGCACGGTGGATGTGGGAGTCGTTTCCGTGGCGGTCGATCCCGTTTCCGGGGCCGGCGCGGTTTCGGTTTCCGCGGCCGGTTCGCTCACCTGCCCGTGCACGCCCACTGGCGCTTCGGGGGCCGGTACGGTCGTGGTCGTGGTGCTCGTCGTGGTGGTGGTCACGCCGGGATTGGAGGCGGTTTCGCCCCTCGCCACAGCAGCGCCCACGACGAGCGGTATCAGCGCGAACGCGACAGCGAGAGCTGAGAAGCGGTGGCTGTGGCGTGGTGAGGTCATCGCGATCAGTTGCCGAGCAGGTAGTTGAGCAGCAGCCCGCCAGCTTCAGCGCTTTCGCCGGGTGGCGTGTAGTAGGTGGTGCCGGCGCTTGCTCCACCGACCGGCTGGGCGACGGCGGTGGGGACACTGGCGCCGGTGCCCTCGCCAGCAGGGTTTGCGGACGCTTCGGAGCTGGGGTACTCGGCCATCGCCTGCGACAGGGTGGCGCCCTTGAGCATCGCTTCCACGCGCGCCATCGCAAGCGTCGTGTCGCTCGCCTTGGCGCTCGCTGTCTGGGCGCTTGTGCCAGCCGCTTGAGCACCAGCGCCCGCCGTGCTTGCACCGGGGATGAAATTCGAGCGGCATTCGGCAACGAGCGTGACTTTGTAGCCAACGCAGGTCTTCGCGACCGCGACCGCGCGGGCGAAATGACCGAGCGAGTCGTAGCCGTTGATCGAGCCCGCGCCCATGAAGATGAAGTCGAGCAGGCGCTCCACCCCACCGGTCGCGCGCAGGCTGGAGAAGAGTTCGGAGAGGCTCTTCGCGAACGGCTTGTTCGCGCTGCCCAGCGACTCGACCCGTGTGAGCAGCGGCTGGATGCCAACGAGCGCTTTGCTGATCTTGCCCGAGGAAGCTCCGAGGCTTTTGAAGAACTGCGTCGTGCTGGCGGTGAACGGCCCGATGCTCTGGAACGTGCGGTTGATGCCCGGCGCCGCGACGCCGAGGTCGGTGAAGGTCGGGATCGCCTGTTCGGCAAACGCTTCGAGGTGTTTGATGTAGGGGCGCAGCACGCGCAGAAAGGTCGGGAATTCATGCAGGTTGGTGGCGAGCTCGGCGCGGTGGCGTACGGCTGCCTGCGAGACGGTGTTGTTCTGAGCGAAGAATTCGGAGACCGCGTGGCGTTCGCGTGCGATCGGCGCCAGCGCCCGGGCGCCTTCTTCGGCGAGGTTGCCGAGCACCTTGTTCTCCGAGGCGAGGATGCCGAGCACCTTTTCCAGTTCCCGCAGCGCCGGGTTGGAGCGGTGCAGGACCGCGTTGAGGTCGCTGCCGCGCGTGGCAAGGCCGGTGCCGAGTTCGTTGATGATGATCGACAGACGCTGGTTCTCGGGCAGGTGGCCGATGTCGTTGAGCAGGTCCACGCCAACCGGGCTGGAGGTGTTGGTTACCGGCAGCAGATACTGGCCCGCGCCTTCCCGCCCGGCCGGGATCTTGTGCAGCGGCGGCGGCAGCGGCGCCCCTTCCGCGCGCGCCTGGGTGGGCAGGCAGTTGACGTACTTCTCGCCGATCAACGCCTGCGGTTCGATCGTGCAGCTGGCGTCGGCGCGAAAGTTCTGGAAGCCCGGGTTTTCAATGTTCAGCGTGACGGCCGCCTTGCCGTTGGGAGTGGGCGTGACGGTCCCCACGATGCCGACCTTGACGCCGTCGATCTTGACGTTCTCGCTGTTGACGAGGTTGCCGGAGTCGTCGAAGATCGCGCGCACGGTGTAGTCGCCGCCCGAGCCACCGGCCGCCGTGGCGAGCAGCACGGCGAGGATCGCCACGGCCACGCCCACGCCGCCGGCGATCGCCGCTGCCGCTCCGCTCCTACTCGCCCCAACAGCCCGCTTCCTCACAGCTGCCCCAATCTCCTTGTCCATACGGCGAGTGGGCACCCCCGCCCGTAGGGGGCCACTCCGCTCGCCGCCGCTCCGTCGAGCGCCCGCCCAGCTGGGCGGGCGCTCATCGCTTGCGGTCTACCTGTTCGCCACGTCTTCCCCGTAGACCTACTGCTACTTCTTTTTCTTTTTCGGGCAGGGGGCCTTGTATAGCTTTTCAACGGTTTCGCCGCTCTCGAATTTGACTTCGGCCTTCAGCGGGAAGCCGCCCTTCGGGCACTTGTTGGGGAGGGTGATGTAGGAAACGGTCTTGCCGTGCTTCTTGTACGACGCGCCGACCTTGAGGTCGACCGCTTCGGTGGACACGGCCGCCGCGCCGGGCACCGATTCGACGAGTGGGATTTCGGACTCGAACTCGTACGCGTAGGGCGGGCTCGCGGGGTGGATCGTCCCGCCGACGTAGACCTGCGCCGAGATCGGCGAGGGGGCGTTGGCGTAGAAGATCAGTTCGCCTTTGGGCGCGAAGAAGGCCTGCACGGTCCCTTTCTCTTTGATCGCTTCGCCGGCGATCGTGTCCGACGCTTCGACGGACCCGAGGGCACTGGCCTGCGACTTCTTGGAGCAGCCTTCGGGGCCCTTCAGTTCGAGCGTGCTCAGCGTGCAGGTTGTGAACCCGGCGCTGTGCAGCTTCACGCCGGAGGGCGCGAACACGTTGACGCCGCGCAGCTGGGAGGGGGCGTCGCCGGTCACTTCGTTGCCCCGGATCGTGAATTCGAATTCGACCGCCGCGGGAGCGCCAAGGATGTCCCCGCTACCCGGAACGCCCTTGAGTGGGACCGGCACGGCTTTCAGCGTGACTTCAGGGGTCGCGAAGGCGACGGCTGGCGAGATGGCCAGTACTCCGACGCCTGCGACGGCAAGGCCGAGCAGCGCCCTGCGGGGGGATGCCATGCGCATCATCAGCTTCTCTCTCCTCTGTACGTTGATGTAGACAGGTCGCCTCGATCCGGGTAGCTCCGAACCATTGACGGCCCGGCGACATCGAGATCCCCGGAGCCTCGCGACTCGGAGAACGTGGCGATTCTCAGTACAACTCTACCCATCACAGCCGATGGCTTCAAGTTCGAGCGAACGGATACCGCCTCTCGTCCTGTTTTTTAGTCACCGTTGAAAATCCTGCTTGTGCGACGCTAGTCCCCACAATCCGAACTCCCGCGCCACTAATGACAAGTCTTAAGCTAAAGTAAAGGCTTAGATTTGACCGTCGCGGGACCCGGGGACGGTCTGGTGGTTTCATTCAGGTTCCATTCCCGTCAGGAGGAGATCGATGGACTTCCAGCCCAGCGCCCGCTGCCTCGACTTCAAAGAGCGTCTCGGCGCCTTCATGGAGGAGCACATCCTCCCAGCCGAGCCCGTGTATGAGCGCCAGTTGCGCGAGTCCGGTGGCGCGGGTGGGGCGGACGGAATCCACAGCCAGCCGCCGATCATGGAGGAGCTCAAGGCCCGCGCTCGCGAGCGCGGGCTGTGGAACATGTTCCTACCCGACCCCGAGCACGGCGCCGGGCTCTCCAACGGCGACTACGCCCCGCTCGCTGAGATCCTTGGGCGCAGCCACATCGCCTCGGAGGCATGCAACTGTGCGGCGCCCGACACCGGCAACATGGAGGTGCTGCACCTGTTCGCCACCGAGGAGCAGCGCGAACGGTGGCTGCACCCGCTGCTGGCGGGGGAAATCCGCTCGGCGTTCGCGATGACCGAGCCCGACGTGGCCTCCTCGGACGCGACCAACATCGCGCTGCGGATCGAGCGCGAGGGCGATCAGTACGTGCTCAACGGGCGCAAGTGGTGGATCTCCGGGGTGCTGCACCCCCACTGCAGGGTCATGATCGTGATGGGCAAGACGCGCACCGACGGTCCGCGCCACTCCCAGCAGAGCATGGTGCTGGTGCCGCTGGACACACCCGGGGTGCGGGTGGTGCGGGGGCTGCCGGTGTTTGGCTACCTCGACCACGAGGGCCATGCCGAAATCCTGTTCGAGGACGTGCGCGTGCCAGCCGCCAATTTGATCGCCGGCGAGGGCGAGGGCTTCATGATCGCCCAGGCGCGCCTGGGGCCGGGGCGCATCCACCACTGCATGCGCTCGCTGGGTGCCGCCGAGCGGGCGCTGGAGGCGATGTGTGCCCGCGCGGTGGCGCGCGTGACCTTCGGCGAGCCGCTGGCGGCGCGCGCCAACATCCAGGATTGGATCGCCGAGTCGCGGATCGAGATCGAGATGGCGCGCCTGCTCACGCTGAAGGCCGCCTGGCTGATGGACACCGTCGGCAACCGTCAGGCGCGCACCGAGATCGCCGCGATCAAGATCGCGGCGCCCAACATCGCCCTGAAGGTGATCGACCGCGCGATCCAGGTGCACGGCGGCGGCGGCGTCAGCGACGACTTCCCGCTCGCCTGGATGTACGCGCACCTGCGCACGCTGCGCCTCGCCGACGGCCCCGACGAGGTCCACAAGCGCTCGATCGCCCGCCACGAGCTCGCCCCACACATGCCGCGGGAGTGATGCGGCGGGCGACCTCGGTGTGTATATGTATTTTTCAGCCCCCAACCCTTTACAAAATGAAGTGTTGGGGGACGAAAAGAAAGACATTCCCCCACCCCCACCAGCCCATCCGCCGGCGCGCCGTCAACGCACGGCGCGGTGGTTGGGAGCCACGCCGAGACGCCTCACCGCCTGCCTGCGGGCCACGCCGAGACGCCTCACCACCTGGCTGCGGGCCGCGCCGAGACCCCTCACCGCCTGCCTGCGGGCCACGCCGAGACGCCTCACCACCTGGCTGCGCGCCTCGCTGCCCGGCGCCGCCGCCAAACTGGGGAACGGCCTGCTCACGCTCGCCGCCGGACTGGCCGCCGCGATCCCCGTGATCAGCGCCACCGTCGAGGCCGTGCAAGCCGGTTGGGTGCCGGTGGCCGACCGCGGGATCATCGCCACCCGCGCCCACGACGTCCTCACCTCGCACATGCCGCTCGTCGGCCAGTACTCGCTCGCCGGGGAAGTGACGGGGCGCGTGACCCACAGCCTCGGGCCGATGCTGTTCTGGCTGCTCGCCCCCACCGCCTACAACGGCAGCGACGTCGGCATGACGGTGACGATCGGCGCGCTCAACACGCTGTGCATCGTCGGCTGCGTGGCGCTGGCCCGCCGGCGCGGGGGCCGCGTGCTGATGGTGATGAGCGCGGTGGCGATCGCGTTGATGTGCCAGTCGCTGGCGGCAGAGACCTTCCACGACGTGTGGAACCCCTCCGCCGGGCTGTTCCCCTTCACGCTGCTGATCTTCCTCTGCTGGTCGCTGGCCTGCGGGGACTACCGACTGCTGCCGCTCACCGTGCTGGTGGCAAGCTTCGTGGTGCAGACCCATCTCACCTACCTACCCCCCACGCTCGGGCTGCTGGCAGTCGGACTCGGCGGCCTCACAGTGGGGGGGATCGGGAGGCGGCGTCGCGGAGCTCCCGGCCCACGACGGCGCACTTTGCTCGTGTGGAGCTCCGCGACCGCGCTGGTGGCTGTGTTGTGCTGGAGCGCGACGATCGACGGTCAGCTCACCGAACACCCCGGCAACCTCACGCTGGTGGCCGAAAGCGCGACCAAGCAGAAGGCCACGCTCGGTGACGAGGTGGGCTGGCACGCGGTGGTGCACGCGGTGGGAATCGTGCCCTGGTGGTTGCAGACCCCAAAGAGCCGCTGGCAGCGTAAGCACGAAGTCCGCTCCAAGCCATCTGCGCTCGCGACGAACTCCACGATCGCGATGCTCGCCGCGCTCGTGCTGGTGACGGCGCTGGCACTGGTGCGCCGCCGCCGTGACGTGGCGACGCTGGCGCTGAGCGCGCTCGTGCTGTGCCCCGCGCTCGCGGCGGTAGCCGCGTCCACGCCCACCCCGCGGCGACTGTCTGCAACGCTCGGCTACACCATGTGGTGGGGCTCGCAGGCGGGCATGATCGTGTGGCTGGCGCTCGCGTGGGTGCTGCTGCTGGTGCTCGGGTGGGCGGTGCGCAGAGCCGCACGCGGTATGCCCCACCCCGCCAGCCCTCTCCCCGCCGGGCACCCCACCGCCGGCCCTCTTCCCGCCAGCCGTCTTCCGGCCGGCCGCCTCGCCGCGCTCGGCTCGGTACTCCTCACGATCGTGGGGATCGGCGCCGCCGCGACCGTGGGCAACGCGGTCGCCGCGCAAGCCACTTCAGACGAACACGCGACCCTCTACCAACCGATTAAAGCGATCGACGCGCGCCTCGCACGGCTGGTGCCGCGCGGCGGCAATGTGGTGCTGGAGGGCCTGTTGGACGGCCCCACCGAACCGATCAAACCGTCGCTGCGCTACTTCCTCACGGCGCGCGGAACGCGCGTAATGGCCCCCGGCTCCTTCCTGCGACTGGGCACATGGTATGAGCTCTACAAACGCCCCTACCGCGAAGCGATCTACCTCAGCGACGTCCCCCGTCCGCCAGTGAAGCACGCGCCGCTGGCGTTCGACGTCAGCTTCCGCGAAGGGGCGACGGTGAACACGGTGTACGTGTGGATCTCACACCGTCCGGGGCGGTGAGTGCCCGTCCGCCGGAGCGGTGACCTCCGCCAGCCCGAGGGCACCAGCTCACAGGGTCACACCCTGGGCAGGTCGGGCGATGAACCCGTTCGCGCCAACTTCGTGGCGAAACGAGACGGCCGTCTGAGCGCTACGATGTGACGAATGCGCGCACTGGTGCTGGATCCTGACACGTCGGGGCTCAATGAGCTGCTCGCACGCCGGCGCCGCTCGGGGCTGGACCGCCTCGACGAGGTGTGGGACGGTGTGCTGCACATGGTTCCCGCTCCGAGCTTCGCTCACGCAAACGTCACGCATCAGCTGTCCGTTGCGCTCGACCGACCGGCCCGCGACGCGCAGCTCACACCCGCGATGGGGAAGTTCAACCTTGGCGAGTCCGAAAAAGACTTCCGCGTACCAGATGGAGGCCTGCACCGCCCCGGCGCCGGCGGAATCTGGTTGGGCACGGCAGCGCTCGTGATCGAGATCGTGTCCCCCCACGACGAGTCGTGGGACAAGCTCCCCTTCTACGCCGACCACGACGTGGACGAGGTGCTGATCGTCGACCCCGCCAAGCGCTCGATCGACTGGCTGGCACTGACCGACGGCGAGTACCGGCCGGTGGAGCACAGTGGGCTGATCGACCTCGGCCCGCGCGAGCTGGCCGAGCAGATCGAGTGGCCGCCTGTCACGTAGGCCTCAGCTCGGGTCGGTCAGCTGTCGCTCATAAGGTCCCCGGCCGGTGAGGCACACAGCGCCACAGCGCGCCGCCAGGGCGAGCGCGTCGGGCACCGCAAGACCCGCACCCAAGCCGTAGGTGAGCCCCGCGGCGAAGGAGTCCCCGCAGCCGTAGGAGTCAACCGGCGCGCCGGGCGGCGCAACCGCATTCCACCTGCCCGCCCCACCGGAGCGTTCGCGGTAGGAGCCGCCGCGCGCGCCCTCGGTGAACACGAGCAGCTCGGCGTCAGCCTGCGCGCGGACGGCCTCCTCGCGCTCGATCGCGTCCTCGCCGCTCAGCACCAGCACATCCAACGGGACGCCGTGCCCGAGCGCGTGAAGGGCGCGCGGGCTGGCCACCAGCACCCGCGCTGCGCGCGCCGCGCGCAGCGCAGCCACGTCGCCGGCGGTGAAGTACACGGCGTCCATCTCCGCCAGCGCGGGCCACGGAATCCGCGTGTCTTCCCCGACCGGCTCCAGGCGAGCCCCGAAGGTGGTGATCGTACGCTCCCCGGAGTCGTCCACCAGCGTAACCGCGCTCCTGGTGGGATTTTCGCGCGGAGCCGCGCACACGCGCACGCCCAACTCGCCCAGGCGTGCCGCCGAACGGCGGCCGTGCCCGTCATCGCCGAGGGCGGTGAGGAGCGTGGCTTCGCCCGCCAGCCGCGCCAGTTGCACGGCGGCGACCGCGCCGCCACCGGCGGGCTCCTCGAAGAGATCGTGCGCGTGCGCCACCTCGCCGGCGCGGGGAATGTGGGACACGCGCGCGAAGCGCACCCACTCGACGTGTCCCACCACCGCCACTCGCGGCGCGCGTGCTTGCATGGGCCGAAGTCTTCCACAGGTCGTGCGACACCGATAAGCCGCTTCCGGCGCTTCCCCACAAATCGGCCGCTTTCGGCGCCCCCACCAAGTCGGCCGCTTCCGGCGTTTCCCCACAAAGCCATATGCTTGATAGAGTCCAGTCAAATTGAACTTGTGCGATCGTCGTATCCGGATCGCCTGAGCGTGGATCGGAGGACCCATGTCCGTACCGGAGGCGGAGGCATTTGCCGAGGTCATCGAGGTATTCACCCTGAAAGCTGTCCCCGCGCAGCCCGCGAACGTCACCACTCTTCAGACCGGCGTGCCCGCGGGGTACTCGTCGCTCGCGCTGCCCGGAGAAGGCAATTTGTGGATCAACTTCTCGTATCAGGGTCAGCCCGAAGCCAAAGCCTGGCTGTGGGACCAGATCAAACTGTTCACCCCGATCAAACCGAACGAGCCGCAGGTGCTCCCCTACCGTAAAGGCGACCGGCTGGTCTTTAAGCTCGGCTTCCCCACGCAGGAGATCACACTGAGCTGGGGCTACGAGTGAGCCGCCGATCGCAACCCGCCACGCTCTCCCCCGCTGGGCACACGCCCCCTACTCCTCCCGCGCCAGCGCCAACAGCTTGGTGACGGTGTTCCAGTTGCGCGCGGTTGCCACCACGCCGAAGCGCTTCTCGAAGAAGGCGTAGCTGAGCCTGATCGTGCGCACCCCCTCGGGGCACCACACGTAGATCTCGCGCTCCCCAAACCCGAACAGGTCGGGCTCGAAATCGACCGGGTCGAGCTCCCGCAACCGCTCGGGGTCGGGTGGTGCGGAAAGGAAGGTGACCAGCAGCCGCGACGGCTCGGCCACCGCGTCGGGCAGCGGGTTGGCGCTCACCACCCGCTGGAGCTCCTCGGCGGTGCGCACCAGCACGCGTATGCCCAGCCCGAGCGAGTGCTCGAGCGCGCCTTCGATCTCCCGTGCCACCTGCTCGGGGGTTGTGCCGGGAGCGGTGAACACCGCGTTGCCACTCTGCAGGTGGGTGCGCACGTCCCCATAGCCGAGCTCCCCCAGCAGCTCGCGCAGATGGGCCATCGGCACCCTGTTGTTGCCCCCCACGTTCACGCCGCGCAGCAGCGCGATCTGGCGTGGTGCCCGCTCGCTGGTGGTGTTGCTCGCGCCCACGGGGACACCGTAGCGAAGCGATCCATTTACGCCCCGCCGGCCGCTTTGCGCTGCTTGCGCAGATCATAAATACCCCACTCGATGGCGATATAATGACCAGCTGCTGGATAGATCTTCCATCCAGGCCATTGGGTAAGGAGGCGCGGGCAAGACCCCATACACTCCACGCTAGGTGAATCTGTGGATTCCGGATCGTCCGGGCAGCGAGGCCATCGGCGAGCTGCCCGAGGGCGTGGTGCTCAACGTCATCCCCCGCGAGGGCGAGCTGCCGCGCGAGGCGCTTGATGCGGAGCTGCTGGTGCCCGGCGCGCGCGACACACGGATCCCCAAGCTGCTGCCCGAGATGAAGGCACTGCGCGTGATCCAGACGCTGTCGGCGGGCGTGGACTGGCTGCTGCCGATCCTCCCCGCCGGCGTGACGCTGTGCGACGCCGCCGGCACTCGCGACGCGGCGGTGGCGGAGTGGGTGGTGGCGGTGATCCTCGCCTCGACCAAGCGCCTGCCCGAGCTGCGCGACACCCAGTGCGCGCATCGCTGGGAGTGGCAGCGATCGCACGAGCTGGCGGGCGCCACCGTGTTGATCCTCGGATATGGCGCGATCGGCGCGGCGACGGAGCGCAGGCTGGAGCCGTTTGACGTCGAGCTGATCCGTGTGGCGCGGCGCGCCCGGGCGGGGGTGCACGCGGTCGAGGACCTCGGCGGGCTGTTGGCGCTCGCCGACGTCGTGGTGGTGCTGCTGCCGCTCACGCCCGACACCACGGGGCTGCTGGACGCCGAGCTGCTCGCGCGGCTGCGCCCCGGGGCGCTGCTTGTGAACGCCGCGCGCGGGCCGGTCCTCGACATGCAGGCGCTGCGACAGCTGCTGGGCGCCGGACGCATCAGGGCCGCGCTGGACGTGACCGACCCGGAACCGCTGCCGCCCGGGGATCCGATGTGGGACGCGCCGGGGGTGCTGATCACCCCCCACCTCGCCGGGGATACACTCGCCGCGGATCGGCGCGCGTTCAGGCTGGTCGGCGAACAGGTGCGCCGCCACCTACGCGGAGAACCGCTGGCGAACGTGGTTAGGAACGGATACTGATCTCAGCCAGCAGCGCGCCAACCGCCCATTCGTCGAGCTGTGTGCCCGCCACCCGGCACAGCTCCTCCCCCGCCTCCGCGGGCGTGCGCGCGGGGCGGTAGGGGCGCACGGTGACGATCGCGTCGTAGGTGTCGCAGGCGGCGATGATGCGCGCCGCCAGCGGGATCTCCTCGCCGGCGAGACCATCGGGGTAGCCGCCCCCATCCCAGCGCTCGTGGGAGGCGCGCACGGCGGGGGCGAGGTGGGCGAAGGCGTCGATACGACCGACCAGGTCGCCGCCGACGGCGGCGTGGCTGCGCATCACCACCCACTCCTCGTCGGTGAGCGGGCCGGGCTTCAACAGGATCTCGGAGGGAACGGCCACCTTACCGATGTCGTGCAGCATCGCCGCGTAGCGCACGTCGCGCGCCTGCGCACGAGCGAGTCCCATGCGCAGCGCGACGCGCTCGGCGAGATCGGCGACATCCTCGCCGTGGCAGGCGGTGTAGTCGTCCTTGGCTTCCACCGTGGAGGTGAGCGCCGCCAGCGTGGTGGTGAAGGTGCGCTCGAGGTCGGCCACCAGCCCGGCGCGGTGGACAGCGGCGCCGAGGGCGGCGGCGACGGCCTCCACGAGCACCGCGTCGGCTTGGCCGAAGGCGGAGGGGGCGACCGCCTCGATGTTGAGCACCCCCCACACGCTGCCGTCGACGAAGATCGGGGCGCTCAGCTCCGAGCGTGGATCGGTGGTGGGATCGCGCGCGATGTAGTCGGGATCCATGCCGGTGTCATGCACGAGCGCGGTGCTGCCGGAGCGAGCGACGCGCCCGTTGACACCCTCGTGAACGGGCTGCTCGACCAACAGGAACTCGGTCATCACCTCCGCGAGCGGCCCGGCGCCGGCGATCAGCCGCAGCATCCCGTCGCTGTCGAAACGCTGGATCGCGGCGAGGTAGAAGGCGAACGTGCAGTGCAGCTCGTCCACCACCAGACGGGCCATCTCCTCGACCTCCTGCGTGGCGGCCAGCCGCGCGGCGAGCTGAGAGGCGACCCGCAGCTGCGCGCGCAGGTAGGCCACCTCGCCCGCGCCGGCGAGCTTCTGCACGCGCTCGTCGGCGCGTTGGCGACGCAACGCCTCGGCGCGCCGCTCACGCTCGCGCGTGCCGGCGGGGCCGGAGGATCGGCGCTTGGAGGCTTCTACGGAGAGCTCTGGCATCGCGGACGCATCGGCCGCAACGGCCCTGCGCTTGAGCGATATTGGCGACTTCACGGACGCCGCGCGCGAGGTATACGGGAGGGGAGGGGAAGGGGAGGGGTGCTGTGTTCTCTTTTTGAACCCTAACCAAATAAGAATGAGACTCAATCTCAAATGGTTGGGTTCAAAAAAGTTTGCAGCGCAACCCCGCGAGCCGGGTATGACGCATTGGGGACAGGCCGTGCCCAGCCTTACCGAAACCCGCCCGGCCGACGCAAACAAACGTCGTTGCGACAGGTGAGCAGGCGCCACCCCCTCGTTTGCTCCATCCGTCGAAGGTCCAGGCGCGCGGGGCGCGGGAGAATTCCGCGGTGAGTTCAGCGCTGAGCACGCCCACCATCCCCGGCTACCGCCCGCGCGCGCCGTTCCTGGACGAGCTGTTCGAGCTCGACGGGACGCCGCGTCCGGCGGCGGCCGCCCTGGTGCGCGAGCTGGAGCGCCTCGGGCCGGAGGGGCTGCTGGAGGCGGGTAGGCGTCGCGACGCGGTGTTTATGCAGCAGGGGATTACATTCGAGACCGGCGGCGAGGGCGGCGAGGAATCGAGCCCCACCAGATTCGGCCCCACCCGCCCGGGCCCCAACCACCCGCGCAAGGAACGGCCGTTTCCGCTGGATCTCGTGCCGCGCGTGCTGAGCGGTGAGGAGTGGCGCGAGATCAAGCGCGGCCTGGCGCAGCGCATTCGCGCGCTCAACCACTTCGTGGATGACGTCTACCACGCCCGCGAGATCGTGCGCGAGGGCCTCGTGCCGTGGCGGCTGGTGGCGGGCTGCCCGCACTTCGCGCGCGCCGTGCACGGGATCAGGCCCCCGGGCGGCGTGTACACGCACGTGGCGGGCTGCGACCTGGTGCGCCACAGCGACGGCTCGTGGAAGGTGATCGAGGACAACGTGAGGATCCCCTCGGGCATCTCCTACGTGCTGGAGAACCGCGCCGCGATGGCGCAGCTGGTGCCCGAGCTGTTCGCCTCCTATCGCGTGCGCCCGGTCGACCACTACCCGCAGCTGCTGCTGGGGGCGCTGCGCGCCGTGGCGCCCTCGGCGGAGAGCGAGGCGACCGTGGTGGTGTGGACCCCCGGCCCCGCCAACCCCGCCTACTTCGAGCACGCCTTCCTCGCGCGGCAGATGGGCGTCGAGCTGGTGGAGGCATCGGACCTGGTGGTGCGCGACGACGTGCTGTACATGCGCACCACCCGCGGCCTGGAGCGTGTGCACGCGGTGTACCGGCGCCTGGACGACGACTTCGTCGATCCGCTGGAGTTCCGGCCCGACTCGCTGCTGGGGGTGCCCGGGCTGGTGCGGGCCTACCGCGCGGGCAGCGTGGCGATCGCCAACGCGTTCGGCACCGGCGTGGCGGACGACAAGGCGATCTACTGCTTCGTGCCGGAGATGATCCGCTTCTACCTGGCGGAGGAGCCGATCCTCGAGAACGTCCGCACCTACCTGCTGTCGGATCCGGAAGTGCTGGAGCACGTGCTGGGCCGCCTGGAGCAGCTCGTGGTGAAGCCCACCGGCGAGTC
Source organism: uncultured Solirubrobacterales bacterium (assembly GCA_963833205.1). Taxonomy (GTDB): domain Bacteria; phylum Actinomycetota; class Thermoleophilia; order Solirubrobacterales; family Solirubrobacteraceae; genus Palsa-744. The sequence goes on from CAWHWZ010000003.1 coordinate 427,447, forward strand.
GGGCGGCAGGGGCGTGCTGATCGGCCCGCACGCCGAGGAGCGGGAGCTGGAGCGCATGCGGGGGGTGATCCGCGGCCACCCCGACCGCTGGATCGCGCAGGACCTCGTGCGCCTCTCCACCGTCCCCACGGTGGACGAGGAGGGCGGGTTGCAACCCCGCCACGTGGACCTGCGGCCGTTCGCGGTGTTCGGCGAGCGCATCGACATCGTCCCCGGCGGCCTCACGCGCGTGGCGCTGGAGGAGGGGTCGATGATCGTCAACTCCTCGCGCGGGGGCGGCTCGAAGGACACGTGGGTGCTGCAGGACGGCGACGACGCCGACCGCGCGGGCCCGACGATCGCCGACACGCTGCCGCCGGCGCTGCCGGATCTGCGCTACGGCGAGTGGACCGGCCAGCAGCAACAGCAGCAGCAGGATCGCAGCACGTACCCCTCCCCCTCCCCCCCTCCCCCACACGGCCCCGCGGACGAGCGGCCCGGCCGCCACGACGCGGCCCGCGCCGCCGCGCGAGCCCACCGCCAGCCGGGTGAGGTGTGAGCCGATGCTGGCGCGGATCGCCCACGAGCTGTACTGGCTGGGGCGCAACCTGGCGCGCGCCGAGTTCACCGCGCGCGCGGTGGAGGCGGTGTTCCAGGCCGAGCTGCAGGGTGCCTCCGACCGCGTGCCGGGCGTCAGCTTCGGCTCGCATGGGTTGCTGGCGATGCTCGGCGACACGGAACCCGACAGCGGGGCTGGTGGGAACGGGCACAGGGCGCTCGGCGGCCTGACGCTCGACGCGCGGCGACCGGGGTCGATGGTGGCGAGCGTGGAGCGCGCCCGCGAGGGGGCGCGCACGGTGCGCGACGTGATCAGCGCGGAGATGTGGGAGGCGATCAACACGACCGCGCTCGGGTTGCGCGGCGGGACGGATTGGAGCCCACCCGCCCGGGCGGGATTCGAGACCGCTGCGCCCGCCGGCCCCTACCTCGCCTCGCAGTACGTCAAGCAGCGCATGGCGCTGATCTGGGGCGTGGCCGACCGCTCGATGCTGCGCGACGAAGCCAAGTGCTTCCTCGACGCGGGCGGCATGATCGAGGTCGCGGACATGGTGCTGCGGATGCTGCGGATCGCGCTACCCCCGGGCGAGGCCACCACCGGCGGCGGGCACGCGCTTATCTTGCTGCAGGCTGTGGGGGGCTTTCACGCCTATCTGCGCGCCGTAACCGCGCCGCCCAATGCCCAGCCTGTCGCGCGCTTTCTGCTGTTCGAGCGCGCCTACCCCGACAGCGTGGCGGCATGCGTGGACACGCTGCACGAGGTGTTCACCGCCGCCGACGCGGGGCCGCGCAACTCAAAGCCGGTGCTGCGCGTCAGTCGTTTGGCCGCCGATCTGGACTTCCAGCGCCGCGCCCTGCCCGAAGGGGCGGAGCTGAACGGGATCTGCGAGCGCACCCAGCAGGAGCTGGCCCGCCTCGATCAGGACGTGGCCGAGCGCTACTTCGCCGGGGCCGCCCCCGCGGGGGAGCGGCGGTAGTGCACTTCGCGATCCGCTACCTGACCGAGTACCGCTACGGCGGCTCGGTCACCGACAACCTCAACGCACTGCGGGTGCGCCCGGCGACCACGTCCTCGCAGCGCTGCGACGAGTTTCACACGCGCATCGACCCCGAGGCCCGTGTCAGCCGCCACCTCGACTACTTCGGCACCGAGGTGCTGGAGTTCGGCATCCCCACCGACCACAACCGGCTGACGATCGATGTGCGCGCGCGCGTGGTGACATCAGAGCCCGCGCCCCCGCCCAGCGGCTCGTGGGAGAGCCTGCAGAGCGGCTCCTATCTGGACGCAGCGGGCGAGTTTGCGCTGCCGTGGCAAGACCAGCCGGCGATCGATGGGCTCGCCGAGCTCGACCGGCAGCTCGCTGCCGCCAGCCCGTTGCAGGTGGTGCAGCGGCTCTGCCAGCTGGTGCCCGACCGCTTCGAGTACCGACCGGGCGTCACCTACGTGGGCTCCAGCGTCGAGGACCTGCTGCGGGCCGGCGCGGGCGTGTGCCAGGACTTCGTGCACCTCTCGCTGGTATTGCTGCGCCGGCGCGGGATCGCGGCACGCTATGTGTCGGGCTACCTGTGGGCGGCACCGGCGGACGGCAGCAGCGACTCGGTGGAGGTTGACACGCACGCCTGGTTGGAGGTGCTGCTGCCGGGAGAGAAAGGCCACGGCGAGCCGGTGTGGGTCGGAGCCGACCCCACCAACCGTCGCTTCGCGGGTGAGACCCACGTAAAGATCGGGCACGGGCGCTTCTACGCGGACGTGCCTCCGGTGAAGGGGCTCTACCTCGGCGGTGCCACCTCGCAACTGAACGTGGCGGTGAGCATGTCGCGTCTGGACCCACAGGCGGGAGCACGGGCTTGAGACCGCCGCTGCCTCATCACTGTCAGATATCCGTAGTTTTCCTGGGTCCGTATGCAGTACCGTGGGCCTTGTGACTGTCCTGGCCCACCCGGCAGCGTCGGCCGACCATACCGCGGGCCAGGCGCGGGAGACCGACCCCCGCGTGTGGCGTGAGCTGCTGTCGCCCTACGCCACCGCCAACCGCCCACGGGCCCTGCTGTGCCTGGCAACGTCGGTCGCGCCGTATCTCGGCCTGTCGGTCGCGATGTATCTGCTGCTCGGAGTGTCCCATCTGCTGGCGCTGGCTCTGATCGTCCCAACGGCGATCTGCTTGGTGCGCACATTCATCGTCTTTCACGACTGCACACACGGGTCGTTTCTGCGCTCGCGCCGCGCCAACGCCTGGCTGGGCATCGCCACTGGCCTATTGCTGTACTCGCCGTTCGTCCGCTGGCGCCACGACCATGCGGTTCACCACGCCAGCTCTGGCGACCTCGATCGGCGCGGCACTGGGGACGTCCGCACGCTGACCGTCGCGGAATATCGCGCGCTGCCATGGCGTGGCCGGCTGGGCTACCGCCTGCTGCGCAACCCGCTCATCATGTTCGGCCTAGGGCCCATCGTCGCGATGATCATCGGCCCGCGGATCGTCGCTCGGGGCGCCCGCCCGCGCATGCGTCGCAGCGTGCTCGCCACCGACGTGGCGCTCGCCGCGATCGTGGGGCTGCTGTGTGTGCTGATCGGCTGGCGCGACTACCTGCTGGTGTGCGGGCCGCCGGCGCTGCTGGCCGGCTCGATCGGCATCTGGCTGTTCTACGTCCAGCACCAGTTTGAGGATGCTTACTGGGAGAGCGGCGAAGAGTGGAGCTACCAGGAGGCCGCGCTGCGGGGCAGCTCATATCTGAAGCTGCCGGCGCCGCTTCGCTTCTGCACGGGCAACATCGGCTACCACCATGTCCACCACCTGAATGCGCGCATCCCCAACTACAACCTGCGCCGAGCCCACGAGGAGAACTCAATCTTCCACGAGGTGCCCACGCTCCGCATCTGGGACGCTCTGCGAGCCGTCGCGCTCAAGCTGTGGGACGAGGATCGCGGGCGACTGGTGACGTTCGCCGAGGCGCGCCGACGCGAGGCTGCGATCACCGCACGCTGAGCGTAGTTGCAATGCGCAGACTTTGCAGCCGCCGGAAGGTGCGGGAGCGCTCCCGGCTATGCGACCAGCCGCCGATTGCCGGCCTCAATGGGGATTGCGCGAGGCGGTTGAAAGTCTCCTGCGCCTCCAGCCGGGCAAGGCCGGCGCCGACGCAGAAGTGGGGGCCGTTGCCGAAAGCCAGGTGGGGCGGGCCGGTGCGGCCCAGATCCAGGCGATCTGGATCGGGGTGGCGCGCGGGATCGCGGTTGGCGGCGCCCAGCACGACCAGCGCCTGTTGTCCCTTACGCACTTGAACTCCGCCAAGCACGAGATCTTCGAGCGCGACGCGAGCGGCCACCTGGGCAGGGCTGTCGTAGCGCAGGAGCTCGTTGACCGCCTGGGGGCAGAGGTCGGGATGCTGGGCCAGCCAGTCGAGCTGGTCAAGGTTCTCGAACAGCGCGAGTGTCCCGTTGCCGATCAGGTTCGAGGTCGTCTCATGGCCGGCGGCAAGCAGCAGCAGGCACATTGTGATGATCTCATCGGTCTCGAGCGCCACGCCGCCATCGGGGGGATGAATCAGCGCACTCAACAGGTCCTCACCTGGATCTCGTTCTCGCTGCGCGACGATCGGCACGAGAAACAGCATCACCGTCATCGCCGCGGTGCCGATCGCCTCGCGCTCCGCGGGCGTGGGGTCCAGCTCGAGCATCCGCGCCAAGGTTGGGGTCTCGGCGCGAATCACTTCCGCGCCCTCCAGGCCCACGTCGAACAGCTCCGCGATCACCGCGAGCGGAATCGGGTAGGCCAGCTCGCCCATCAGCTCGATCCCCTCGCCGTCGGCGAGCGGCGCAAAGGCGCTGTCGACGATCGCCGCCACGCGCTCGCGGATCCGCTGTACCGCGTGGGGGGTGAAGAAGCGGTTGACGGCGCTCCGCAGCCGCGTGTGAGTCGGCGGGTCGCTCATCAGCAACGACTTGCTCCACAGCTCAGAGCCAGGCCCCGGCCCACCGAAGGAGGCCAGCAATGCCGGGCTGTTGCGTGGGTCGGAGCTCCACTCGGGTCCGCGCAACACGGCCGCCGCGTGCTCGTGCGAGAGCACGAGATGGGCGCCAAGCCGCTCATCCCACTGCACGGGCGCCTGCTCACGCGCGGCGTGGTAGGCCGAGTAGGGATCCTCGGTCGGGAACGGCCACGCCTCCCAGTCAGGCATTGCTGCCCGCCGCCCGCCGCTGCTCACGATATGCGTGGTCGGCCCTGCTCATCGGCGTGGCAGGATCCGCGCCCTCGAAGTACTGGGCGGCGATCGCCGCCCAGTCAGCCGTGCCACGAAGCTGGGCGATCAGCGATATCACCCCGATATCGAGCCGGCTCATGATCGTGTAGGCCACCGGCGCCGACAGATGGCGAAATGCGTTCGCCAAGGGCCCCGTCGGCGAGTAGCGGAGTTCGATCAGCCTTTCCACATACGCCGGGGTGATGGTGAACGGCTGCTCCGCCCAGTACATCATGATTGGTTCTCGCCAATACGCGAATCCTTCCTCCGCGGTCAAGGGGCCCGAGGGCTCGAAGAAGCCGCCTTCCACACTGACGCGCCACGTCCCCTCCACATCACCTCGCAGACATTCGCGCATGAGCAGGTTCAGCGACTCGACCTCCTCGCGTTGCAGTCTCTTGACGCAGCCGAAATCGAGGAAGCTCACACTCCCGTCGTCGTGAAAGAGGTAGTTGCCAGGGTGCGGGTCGGCGTTGAACAGGTAGTAGTGGTGGTAGGTGCCGTAGGCAAAGCGGTGAATTGCCTCCGCCCAACTGTCGCGCAGCTCTTGGGGCGCGGCCAGCGCCTCCCTCCAGGGTTTGCCCCACACGCGCTCCTGGGTCAGCACCCGATCCGAACAGAGCTCACCAACCACCTCCGGTACATGGATATATGGGTGTTCTCGGTAGATCTCGGCAAACTCACGCTGATGCGCCGCCTCCAGCCGATAATCGAGCTCCTCCGTGATGCGCTCGCCGATCTCCTGCGCCGCCCCCCGCATATCGAAGCTGAGTTTCCTGGCCGACAGACCGGTCATCAATTTCAGGAAGGTCGCGAGCAGCTCGGTGTTCTTGAGATCGGCGTGAATGGCGGCAGCCACCCCTGGATATTGGATCTTCACCGCCACATCGCGACCGTCGTGCAGCCGGGCGGCGTGCACCTGGCCGATCGAAGCCGCCGCCAGCGGTTCCCAGTCGAACTCGGCAAACGCGCTCTCGGTGGAGCGGGCCAGCTCGCGCTCGAGCACTTCCCGTGCGAGCTCTGGCGCCATCGGCGGCGCATCGTTGCTCAGTCGCGTCAATGCCGCTCGGTAGGTCGCCTGAAACTCCTCCCCCACCGCGGGGCCAAGCGAGGTGAACGACAGCATCTGGCCGGCCTTCATCAGGGCGCCCTTGGAGCGGCCGAGCAGCTCCGCGTAACGCTCCGCGGAGCGGACGTGAAACTCGGTGCTGCTGGCACCTGTGAGCTTGCTGCGCAAGCCCACAATCACCGCCTCGCCCGCCGTGCGAGCGGTCAGGCCCACCAGCGGGACGGTGCGTCGCAGGCGACCACGCCCGATGCCATCGCCCTTCGGCATCGCGTCGGCAGCATCTGGGGGCAACCCTGCATCGGACACAACACGTCTCCTTCTCAGACTACACTTACCTCAACTAAGTGTATACTTAGGTCGAGACCATGTCAAGCACCACCCGCGACCGCATCATCGATCACGCGATGCGCCTGTTCAGCCAGCATGGCTACACGGCCACCAGCATCGCCAAGATCGAGGCCGCGGCCGGACTCACGCCCGGCGCCGGCGGGCTCTACCACCACTTCGAGAGCAAGGAAGCCGTGCTCGCGGCTGGGATCGCGCGCCAGCTCGGGCGTCTGGACGCGCTCCGCGAGATCCGCCGTGTGCTCACCCCAGTCGGCGATCTCAAAGCCGAACTGACGCTGATCGCCCGCTACCTCCTCGCCGAGCTGGACAGCGAGTCGGAGCTGCTGCGCATCCTCGCCTCCGAAGCGCGCAACCGCCCGCAGCTGCTGAAAACGGCCGTCGACCAGCTGGTGAGCTCCACATTCGAGGGCTTCGCCGCCTGGGTCGCCGAACGCGGAGCGCGCCCGATCCCGAAGGAGGAGGCGACGGCAATCGCCGCCGTTGGGCTGGGGTCGCTCCTCTCCTCCCGTCTGTTGCGCGATGTGCTTGGCGTCCCAACCCAGGTGAACGATGAAACGCTTGTTGACACCTGGGTTGGGCTCATGGCGCTCGCATTGACCAATCTTGGGGCCACCGCGCCCCTTGGCTGAGAGTCGCCGCTGCTGCCGGCCGGCCACAGCGACCACGAGCGCCTCCCGGCAGCGCCAATCAGAGCGCCGGCAGCCTCAGCCGGTGTGAGCGTGCGATCTGCTCGGCCATCCGCTCGTCGACTCCAACTTCGTCTGCGACCTCACGCCAGCTCGCGACAACGCCACCGACTTCCGCGAGGATGGCCTCGGCACGGCCGCGCTTGAGGCCGGCCACACGACCGACTGTGCGCAGGTCGGCGACGGTGAACCCGTCGCGCTTGCCGTTGATCGACATTTGGTGACTGTCCAGCCAGAGGTTGCCGGGCTTCCAGGCCCAGATCACGTCGTAGGCAGGAGCCAGCGACCACGCGCCCCCACGGTCCATTAGGAAAGCGATGTTCTTGACGTGGTCGTCCTGATTGCGTGCCACCACGTTGAACACCATGCGCCGGAACTGCTGCTCGACGACAGGCGTCCCGAGCCCCAGTCGGCGGATCAGCAGCAACAGCTGCTCGTAGCTGTAAGCCCCCGGCTGGTTGTAGCTGGCGTGCTCCAGTGCCCCCACCGTCTGCATGTGCAGCTTGCCCCCACCGTCGGGGCGATCGAATCGGCGAGTCATGAAGTGGCGGCGGCCGCTCTCCTCCAATAGCCGGCACTCGCTCATCTCGATTCCCGCCGCCCGCGCCATTTTCGAATAGGCGTACTCCACCGCGCCCCAGCCCTGGGGATCGGCGAGACCGTGGTCGCCGGAACGTGAGACCCCATCGAACTTCAGCAGCCAGTGCCGAAAGCCCTCGCCGACCTGCACCTGCCCGGAGCGGACCTGGCCGGTGGCGTCGTTGTAGGCGATGAACGCCTTCGGGCGTGCGCCACCAGCGGAGCTGCCGACGGCAAGAATCGCCTTGATTGCCTCCTCCTGGGGGTTGGCGCTCAGCTCGGCCACAAACTCCGCGCGCTCGGCAAGCACCTCGCTGGCGAGACGCACCAGCGCATCGACCTGAAGATCGGCACCGCCGGGGACGTCTGGCTGGTGGGCTGGCTGGAACTCCAACGCACCCACACCATGCGTGCCCACGTAGCAGAGCCGTTGAACCACGTCGAAGCTTGCCTGATCTCGCCCCTGCGAAGCCAACCAAGCGTTAACCAGCGCCGTTCCCCAGCGGTCGGGTAGGGAATCGGCCAGCAATCCAGGCAGACCGCTGAACGCGTCGGCCGGCAGACCGGGAAAGCTGTAAGGCTGCGTTCGCAGCGGCATGTGAACGGGGGCGATCTGGATGCCGCTGCGCACGAACGCCGGGTCGTACTGGAACGTGGCATAGCGCGCACCCGCCGCAATCGACACCCCCGCGATCCTCGTCCCCCAGAGCGTCACCGCCGCGACTGTCATCCGGCGGCGCCACCCGGCTCGTCGCCCCACCTCCACGGCTGGGCGGAGGGCTCGGTGGGTGGATGATCGCGGCCACTGGCGGGCATATCGTCGCGATCACTGGCGGGCAAACCATCGCGGCCACTGGCGGGCATATCGTCGCGATCACTGGCGGGCAAACCATCGCGGCCACTGGCGGGCATATCGTCGCGATCACTGGCGGGCAAACCATGGCGGTCACTGGCGGGCGGCTCGCTCCGACCGCTGGCGCGTCTACGGCCGCGACCGCTGGCGCGCCGTCGGATCCTGCGTTGCTCACGTTCCAGCTGGGCGATCGGGAGGTCGATGGACTCGGGGATGGCAGCATCGAGGCCCCCGAGTAGGTCCAGCGTGCGTAGCAGCTTGACCATCGAGGTCATCTGCACCGACTCGCCCCGCTCAGCGCGCTGCACGGTCGCCTGCCCGATCCCCGCCTCAGCGGCCAGCGCGGCTTGAGTCAAGTTGCGCTCCAGGCGATGACGCGTCAACCGCCGACCCAGCTCGGCGAGGACGGCGGCATCGGTCTTGAGCTCATCTAGATACATCGATTGTGATGTGTTATTGGCTTCAGCACGTACACGACATCAAATCCGATGCAGAGCATAGCATAACTACGCAAACTAATCGTTTATGATGTGTTATCCAGGATTTATTCGATAATCAATCACTATTGATGTCTTTTCTCCAGTTCAAGTGCGTTTTTCATCGCAGCGGAGATTCGCCCCACCGCGTTTGGGTAGTAGGCCAACAGTGCTCACGCAGAGCACGCACACAACGTCAATGCAAGGAGGGACCCATGGGCCTCATAGAGTTGCTTTTGATCGTCCTGGTAATCGCAGCCGTCGCGGGCGGGATCGGCGTAAGCCCGTTGCTTTGGCTGCTGCTGCTGGTAGCCATCGTGGTCTTCCTCACGGGCGGCGGGTTCGGCTATCGCAGGGGCAGCAGGCTGTAGCTATGTCCATCGGCACATCGATCTTCCTCATCGCCGTCGGCGCGATCCTCCGCTACGCCGTCACGTTTCACGTCTCGGGCGTGTCGCGTCCGGTGATCGGTCTGATCCTCATCATCGCCGGCGTCGTCGGCCTCGTGCTATCGCTGATCTACACGGCCTCCGCACGACGCACAGTAGGAGGCGGACCGTACGAAGACCCGCGCCCCCGCATCTAGTGTCGTAGCAACATCTGTGAGCAAGGCCCCAAAGGGTGGGGCCTTGCCACGTTCCCGCCGGGAACAGGGGCGCGGGAGCAACGCCGGTTCAAAGCAAGTATCAGCTGCCTGCCGTCGGATCGACGAGCACCACATTTGCGGCATCGAAGTCGCGTCGGTTGAGGCTGACTGACGACCGAGCAACTGGTGCGGCCGCACAGGGGTTTAGGCCTCGACCTTCGCCGGTTTCCAGAGTTTGCGCCAGAGCATGACCCACCACCGGGAGAGCTCGTCGCCCGGTCTATAGCGACCGATCTGAATACGCCGGGCCAGCTCAGGGTGGCAATAATCACAACACGCACCAGCCTGCTCGATGCGCACACGATTGGAAAAGACGAGATCAAGCAGCCAGCGCGCCAACGAACGTCGCTGGCGACGACGAGGGCCTTCCAAAACTTCTAGTAGGACTTCGGTAGGTGCTTGCAGGAGTTTGTGCGGTTGCAGGGAACTTGTGTGGCGTGGCGAGTTTGCGGACGCGGGAGTACGGGGTCAGGGCGGCTGATCTGGACGCGCAGCGGGCGGCTTTGATCGAGTTCGCGGCGGAGATGTACCGGCCGCTGGTGCGGTGCGATCAGCGAGCGAAGGGCGAGCAGTACGTGCGCGGGCTGTTGTTGGAGGGGCGGCGTAAGTCGATCCAGCCGATGGCGGCCAGGCTGCCTGATGGTGACGAGGAGGGGTTGCAGCAGTTCATCACCGACTCGCCGTGGGAAGATGAGCCCGTCCGGCGGCGGCTTGCGTGGCGGATGACCGGGGAGATCGAGCCCGAGGGGTGGATCGTGGATGACACGGGGCTGCCGAAGGACGGCAGGTTCTCGCCGGGTGTGGCGCACCAGTACTGCGGAGCGTTGGGTAAGACCGCGAACTGTCAGGTGCTGGTGTCGGTCAACGCCGCTTGCGATCAGGCGTCATGCCCGCTGGGGTGGCGGCTGTTCTTGCCGAAATCGTGGGATGAGGATGCGCAGCGACGTCGCCGGGCGCGGATCCCTGACGAGGTGCGGCATGTCCCGAAGTGGCAGCTCGCGTTGGAGATCATCGATCAGCTGTTGGAGTGGGGGCTCAAGCGACGGGTGGTGCAGGCCGACGGCGGCTATGGAGACACCACCGCGTTCCGAGTCGGGTTGGAGGAGCGCGAGCTCGAGTACGTGGTGCAGGTCAAGGGCGTGACCTCCGCCCAGCCGGGCGACGCGGTTCCCGTTACGCCTGAGTATCAGGGTCGCGGTCGTCCGCCGCGCCCACGCTACACCGAGAAGCCCGTCAGCCTGCGCGACCTGGTACTGGCCGCCGGCCGTGAGCAGGCCCTGGGGGTTGGCTGGCGCGAGGGTGACCGTGGCCCGCTCTCAAGCCAGTTCATCGCGCTGCGCGTTCGCCCCGCCAACGACGCTCAATGCGACGATTACGGGGTGCTGCCCGAGCGGTGGCTGCTGGCGGAGTGGCCCGCCGGCAAGGACGAGCCGGTCAAGTACTGGCTCTCCAATCTCCCCGCCGATACGCCGATCGTGACGCTGGTCCACTTGGCGAAGCTGCGCTGGCGCGTCGAGCACGACTACCGCGAGCTCAAGCAATGCCTCGGCCTCGACCACTATGAGGGTCGAACGTTCTGCGGCTTGCACCACCACCTCACCTGCGTCACCGTCGCGCACGCGTTCCTCACCTGCTGCCGCCTCGCCCGCGGCGACCCCAACACTGCCCCCCCTCAGACGGCGGCAGCCTGATCAGCCTCTACCAAGCCCAGCGCGACCTGCAGACCGCGCTGGCCTGCTGGCACGACCGCTGCCCGGTCTGCCAGCGCAGGCTGCCGCCATAACGACCTACCGAAGTCCTACTAGCAAGGCCGACCGAAAACACCGATTGGCTTCGCTTAGCGCCTGCATTTCCCGAATGCGGCGCACACGTCCGTCGAGGGTGGCCTGAACCTCCTCTGGGCTGCGCCAGCCCTTGGATTGGGCCTCTTCGGCGCTCTTGTCGGCCATGTATTTCAGCAACCCGATGTCCCGCTTGCCGGCGGTGAACAGCAGCGCAAGGGCAGGCTTGCCGTCGCGTCCCGCGCGTCCAAACTCCTGCAGGTAGTCCTCAACCGACGCGGGGTGCTGCCAGTGCACAACGAGGCGCACGTCAGGGATGTCGACGCCCATTGAGAACGCGCTCGTCGTGATGATCGCTTGCAACGGCGGCTCGTGTCGACCACTGAAGCGCGCTTGAATGCTGTCGCGCTCGAGCTTGTCGAGCTTGCTGTGAAAGAGTGGAAGCTGGCAGCCTGCCGCACTCATCACGGCCTGAACCTTCTCGCCCTCCTTCTTAGAGTCTGTCCGAGAAGTCGGCTGGGGCAGGATTATGTAGAGCTTGATTGAAGCGGCAAGGCACGTCAACCCTCGCTAAAAGGAGCGTGCCTTGCCAGCCGTTGAGACTACCCCTGCTCGCCCGCTGCCGACGATCTGGGAGCTCCCGGATGACCTCTGGGAAGAGATCGAGCCGATGCTCGACTGCTTCTATCCGCCCGCACGCACAGGCCGTCCCAGGGCCGATCTGCGGCTCGTGCTCGACGGGATCATCCACCGCCTACGCTCAGGCTGCCAGTGGCGTCATATGCCGGAGCGCTTCGGTGCTCCCTCGACCGTTCACGGCTGGTTTCAACGGTTCGCCGCCGACGGGTTCCTGGAGGAGATCTGGGCGTATCTGGTCAGGGAGTGCGAGGAACTCGGGGCTGTGCGCTGGGAGTGGCAGGCAGCCGACGGCGTGATGGGCAAGTCACGGTTTGAGGGCGCCAAGCGTGGCCCGAACCCTACTGATAGAGCCAAGATGGGCACCAAGAAGAGCGTCCTCGTCGACCAGGAAGGCGGGCCGCTCGCAGCCGTCATCGACGGCGCGAACGTGCACGACACCAAGCTCTTGGCCGCGACGATCAACGCAGTCGTGATCCCCCGTCCCGACCCCAAGGAGGTCGTGCAGAACCTCTGCCTGGACAAGGGATATGACAACCCGACCGGTGAGGCCGCGTGCACACAAGGCCGGTACGTGCCGCACATCCGCCGCATCGGCGAGGAGAAGAAGGACGGCTGGGGCAAGAAGACCCACCCCGCCCGTCGATGGGTCGTCGAGCGCACGATCGCGTGGCTACAGAAATGCCGCGCGCTGCTGATCCGCTACGACAAGAACCCCACCAACTATCTCGGTCTCATCCAACTCGCCAGCGGCCTGCTCTGGTACCGACGCCGCCACCGCCTACTTCACGCCTGACACGTTCTCGGACAGTTTCTTAGTCGGCACGAATATCATCGCGCGACCTGAGATCTTTGCCAGCAGAGCGGCGACGATCTGCCCACGACGGTGCGGATCCTCCTCACATATACGGGCAAGAGCGATATTCGGGCGGTTGACGCCGGATACGAGCACGCGAGCGTCTTCGATGCCGAGCGAGTCGAGGATGCGCCGCTGAGTCTCAACGCCAGCAGTTGCCGTGCATGCAATCACGGGTGGATCACCAAGCATCTGCCTGATCGCCCCGATCCGGCTGTAGTCGACCCTGAAGTCAGCGCCCCAGCGGTCGACCAGATGCGCCTCGTCGACCACGAGATACGACGGCCGATGACTGCTCAGCCAAGCTACCTCCTGCGGCTTGACTTTGTCGCCAAAGCGCTCGGGCGCCATGTAGATCAGCGCCCACGCGCCTTGCTCGAGCAGCTCGTAGCGCGCCTGCTTCTCACGGTATCCGATGTCGGAGTTGATGAATGTGGCCGGCAGCTTGCGGCTGTGCAAGCCGTCCGTCTGGTCGACCATCAGCGTCTTCAACGGCGAGAGCACAAACGTCGTCGGCTGGCCCTTGAGAATCGCAGGCAACTGGAAGCACAGGCTCTTGCCGCCTCCCGTTGGGCGGATGACGAGCAGCGATTCGCCGCGCAACGCTCCAAGAACCGCGTCCATCTGCCCGTCGCGAAAGCGCGTCACGCCGAACAACTGCAATCCGGCGTTGAGCGCACGCGTCTCGTGCGGAAGCTCGCGACCACGGTCCAGAAAGTGAGCCAGCGCCAACGCCCATCGTTCAATCGTGCGCCTTGCCAGCGACACCTGAAGATTCAGATGACGTCTCGAGTGGCAAGCTTCGCAGAGGGTGATGCAGTTGCTCGGACTGTCGGCTCCACCGGCGGCCCGCGGTATCAGATGATGGACGTGCAGCTGACCGTCAGGCGGCTTCGGGGCACACTCCGCGCATTTCCAGTCATCGCGCTCGAGGACGATCCGACGGACCTCCTGCCAAGCTCGCTCCTCGTCTGCCGATCGCCTGGCCATCAGCCACGAAGACGCTCAGTACTACCCGTTGTAACAAGGCTCACCAAGAAGCCTGTCGCGAAGGTCGCGCGCACTTTGGTGGACACCATGCAATGAGCTTATTCGGCTATCCAGCAGATCCCGCCGAGCCGACGGGCGTGCCAATCGAATAATTGTCGGCTTCTACCCTTTGACGCTGGTCGTGAGGGCGACGGTGTCGCGGGCTGGTTCGACCTTCGTCAAGATGGTGGAGCGGCCCTCGATCCGCTGGTTCTTCACGGGGACTTCGAGCCGGCATCTCGTCTCTGAATCGCAGCTCGCGTAACATGCTTGCCGTTCAGTGGCCCCGACGAGCCGACTCTCGCTCAGCGAGACTGCGCAGCAGTACATCTCGACAGCGAGCGAGTAAGATTCTATCTTACGTTACGCATATGCGTACCACCATCTCCACCAAGGGCCAGATCGTTCTCCCGGCGGAGCTTCGTGCCGCCGATGGCATCGAGGCGGGGGCGGAGTTCGAGGTCGACCGAGTTGGCCCTGATGAGTACCGGCTCACCCGGCTGACGCCGCCGCCGAACCGCGGCTTGGTTGACTGGCTGCGGTCGTGTCCGGAGGACGGTTGGTTCGTGGAGATTGAGTCGGAGCCAACCGACTCGCTCTAGCTGGATCGTATGGCGCGCTTTTTGGTTGATGCGAACGTCCTCTCGGAGGCGACCAAGCCTGCCCCGAACGAGCGTGTTGTCGAGTGGCTTGAACGCAACGAGCCCGAGGTCGCTGTCGATCCGATCATCCTGGGTGAGATTCGGTTCGGCATCCTGCTGCTCCCGCGAGGTCGTCGCCGAAGCAGGCTGGAGCGCTGCTATCCGTTGTGATGAGGCCATCCCAGGGATCTGCGTGATGATGCAGAGCCAACAGCAACTCCCAGTCGTCGAGCGTCGATAGGCGGGTGTCGATCCGGTCGAGTGGGACAAGCGTCGCATCGGCCTTGGAAGTTGGACAGAATGCCGACGATCGGCTGGGGGAAGTTCCTATCGAGAGCGAAGAGGCGCGGCATGTTCCCGCCCCCTCATGCTGCGAGCGCGGGTTGCAGGTTCTCTGCGAGCTGCCGCTCAAGATCGAGAGCGTCCTCGATCGCCGCCCCTCGATGTCCGGGTACAGCCGGTAGATCTTCTCCTGAGCAAGCCCGCCCTCCGCAAGAGCACCGAGCGCCTGCGACTCCAGACGGGTGTGGGCAACATGGGGCGAGCCACCAAGCTTGCCCGGCACGATCCGCAACCGCGGGCGGGGGACGCTCAGATCAGGACCGCGCAGCCCCTCGCGTGAGGCGAAGGGCGCCAGCAGGTCGAGCATGTCCGCATCGAGGATGCTCTGGCCCTCCGGACGTTGCGCCCGGCCGTCGTACTCGATCACGATGCCTCCCGAGCGGTCTACCGCGACGAGCGGCACTCCGTCCTCGCCCCAATCGAGCTTGAGGGCCGCGATCTCGCGCAGTGCGCGCCCCCGGACGGCTTTCATCGCGGTCCTGGGCACCTCGCGTCCGGTGAGATCCTTCTTGGTCTGCCGTCGGTAGCCAGTAGATGGTGCGCAGCGCCATCAGGTCACCGTAGGACCACAGCTTCACGCGCTCCGGCGAAACGCTTGGGATGAGGATGCCCTGCCTGGACCAGTAATGGACGGTCGACTTCGGCACGCCGGACAGCGCTGCGGCACGCTCGGCGGTATAAGCACCTCGGGGTTCCATGAGGAGCAGTATCGCGGCTGCTTCGGACTGCGTCCACAACTGGACCCCACCACCACGGGCACGACCGGCCTCAGGGGAGCCAAAGGTCCAACCGGGAGAATCTTCAGGCGCAGTTCGGGGGTTTACACAACGAACCTAAACTCTGTCGAAATGGACTCTGGTGGACGAAGACCAAACCGTCGGCAACGGGTTGAGGCACTGCGGCAAGCTCTCCTCGGTGTGTGCCGCAGCAGCTAGTCGCGACAGTCGACGGCGACCTCCAGCGCGGCGCACACCTCTCGCATCCGATCGTCACTCAGCCGGCCGAGGCGCTCAACCAGGACTGCGAGCGAGACGCTCTCCACCGAATCCAGGTTGATCGCCGATCTACGAGGCACGGGATCCTCCCCTGGCTCAACCACGACCTCGCTCGCAAGATCACGGATCGTGGTCGTGCAAGGAGCGATGAGCGTGCGTCTCAGCCTCGGGATCGCTGCATCGCGCGAAAGCACGACCACCGGCCTGCGTCCGATCTCCGGCAGCTCGCACCACCAAACCTCCCCTCTCGACGGAAGGGGCTGTGTGCTCACGATGCCGAAGCTGCCTCACGAAACGACGCGAGATCACCCCATGCATCGGCTTCGTCTAGCGGATGCTCGTCGTATGCCGTGTAGGTCAGGTCGATCTCAGCAGCCCGATGAAGATCCAGAAGCGCCCCTAGCGCCCTGTCGAGAAGGGCAGCATCGGTCACCGGCGAGAGAGCATCGCGAGCCTCCCGCAGGAGCCCCTCATCGACGGTAGTGCTGACCCTGACCCGAGACATGCGATGATTATGGCATAAAAATGCTACTCAGCTAAACCCACGCCGGTGGAATCCGACGACATCGTCGAGCATCCCCTCGTCCGCCCATGAGCACGCGCAGTGCGCCGAGATCACTTTTCGCGCGCTCGAGGAGCAGCTCGGCGTACTCGCGCTGCTCAGAAGTCGGACGTTGCTCAGGAGCCGGATCGGGCAACGACTCGGCCCTCCCGCAGGGCGTGATGGACCATCGTCCCGCGCACCTTTGCCCGCCGGGCCGCCAGATCCTCGTCCATCACGATTACGTCGACTGGCCGCCCGATGCGGCCGATAGCGTCGCGCAGGCGAACAGCCTCGGCGACACGATTCTCGACATCACGCTCAATAACCAGGAAGTCCAGATCGCTGTCGCGCGTGAGCTCCCCGCGTGCAGCCGACCCAAACAGGATCACACGCGCCGACGACCCGGCAGCCTCCACAAGCCGCTGCCCGGCCAACTCGATCGGCGACTACGCGAGGAGATCGCCGAACGTTGCTGGGGCTCCAGCCCTGAATCGGAGTGGTTGGATCGCCGCTCGCCGCAAAGCCAGGATTAGAATTGCTCTGAAGCAGTAACCACGGCTTACGAGATCGCACGTGTCCACCGACACAAGCGCTACGGTGTGGCCATGGCTTCCACGGACAAGGTCACCGTCTCCCTCGACGCCTCAATCGTCGAACAGGCGCGCGAGCAACTCGGCGAGCCCGTCGCCGGCCTCGCCGATGGCGCGGTCATCGAGCGAGCGGTCAATGCCTACCTGCTGCGACGCATGGTTGACGCAACACAGGCCGCCGCCGGGCTCAGCGAGGATGAGGCTGAACGAGTGGCCTTTGAGGAGCTTGCCGCTTCGCGCCGGGAGCGGCGCGGCGACGTGTGATCCGCGTCGTCGTCGATCCGGGCGTCTTCGTCCGACGCGAGCCTCATCCTCGATACCCCCTCCGGCCCGATCGAGTGCTTCCTTGAGTGGGACCGTGCCACCGAGACGCAGGCGCGACTCGCCCAGAAGATCGAGCGCTACCAAATCGCCGAGGCCAAGCTGCACGACGAGACGCAGATGTGCAGCGTGCTATTCGTCGTGCCCGGCCACGGCCGGATCGAGACGCTGCGCTGCGCCTACCAGGCGCTTGAGCCCAAGCGAGAACGCCACCGCCAGGACAGCTCTCTGGTCAACCTCGACGGTCGCTGGCCGATGCTCGCCACGACCACGACCGCGCTGCACGACGCAGGACCGCTGGGCAGGGTTTGGGAGTCGATCGCCGACCCAACCCAGCCCCCAGTCGCGCTCGACGCGCTGCCCGTCAGCCATGCTCTGGGACCGGCCGATCCGACGTGCGCGCTCGGGCGCCGCTGGCGCCACGAGCAGCCCGACTTCTGGGATCGGCTCTCCCCGCTGCACTGCCGCCAGGACGGCCACAACGGCAAGGCCTTGAAGCCCGCTGGCGGATCTGATCTGATCGACCAGCCCCACAGACACGACGACTACGAGCGGGAGGCCATCCCATGACGCGCATCTGCCTCTACACCCGCATCTCCACCGACGAGGAGAACCAGCCAACCTCGCTCGCCCTCCCAGCACGAACGGCTGGAGGCGTTCTGCAAGGTGCAGGACGACTGGCGAATCGTCGCTCGCCACGACGACCGCTCGACTGGCACGAAGCTCGACCGGCCCGGCCTGCAAGCTGCGCTCGACCTCGCCCGTCAGGGCCGAATCGACCAGTTGCTCGTCTACAGGATCGACCGCCTCAGCCGCAAGGTTCGCCAGCTCGCCAGCATCGCCGAGGAGCTTGACGGGCTCGGCGTGATCCTGCGCTCGGCGACCGAGCCATTCGACACCGGCTCACCCGCCGGACGGATGATGCTTCAGATGCTTGGCGTGTTCGCCGAGTTCGAGCACGCCACGATCGTCGATCGCATCACCGCAGGAATCGAACGACGCGCCAAGGAAGGCCGCTGGTACAGCGGCCGCCCACCATTCGGATACACCCTCCACGACGGCCAGCTCGTGCCCGACCCGATCACAGCACCGATCGTGCGGCGCATCTTCGCGCTCTACACACACGACCGGCTCGGCACAATCGCCATCGCCCACCAGTTACGCGCCGAACATGCGCCCGCACCCACGGCCGGCTGGGGACACCCGGCCGTCCACCGCGTCCTCACCAACCCGACCTATCTCGGGCGCATCCGCTGGCGCAACCAGGACTTCGCCTCCGAGCACGAACCACTGGTCGACCCGGACACCTTCCAGCAAGCACAGGCGATCCTCGCCGAGCGTGGCACCGACGCCTCACGCCGACGCGGCAACCGCTCGGACTCCTACTCTCCGGCGTCATTCGCTGCGGACACTGCGGACGCGCCTACATCGGCATGTCCGCACGCGGCAAAGGCGGCACCTACCACTACTACGCCTGCACCGCCCGCCAAAAGTACGGCCCCAAAGCCTGCCAAGGTGAGCGCGTCCCACGCGAGAAGCTCGAGACCGCCGTCCTGCGTCAACTCGCCGACATCTACCGCGACAGCCGGCTCATCCACGACACCCTCGCCGCCGTCCACAAGGAGGCGGAGAAAGAGCGACCCGTGCTCGATGAACGCCGCCGCGCGATCGACGCCGAGATCGCAAGCATCGAACGCTCGACCGAGCGCTACTTCAAGGCCTTCGAGCAAGGCCGGCTCTCCCCTGAGCGCTGCGAGCAGCGCATAACGCGCCTGAACGGCCGCCTCGATGACCTCCACGCCCAACAAGCCGAGCTTACTGACGACGGTGGGAATGGCGCGCCGGGGCCAGTGCAAGCCGCCGCTCCGAGACGGCGCCGACGAGGCCGCACACGCGCCGACACCGGCCGACCTCGCCGCGACCGCCAGCCAACTCGAATCCGTCATCGCAGATGGCGAGCCCGAGCAAGCCAAGGCCCTCCTTCGCATCCTCATCGCCGAGCTGCGCGTCAACGGCCGACACGACATCCAGCCCACATACCGCGTCATCGCGCCCGACCGCACCCACACGGCCGAGGTTTGCGCAACGTCAGGAAAAGTGGACGCTAGCGGGCCAAGACTAAACCGTCGAGCGCGGGTCGAGGCTTTGCGGCGGGCTCTGGCGGGAGGCCACCGATGAGTAGCCCCCTTTCAGGGTGATCAGACCGTTCCGGTCTCGTCGAAGCCGGGCCAGGCAGGATCGATACCCTCGCTGCGGAGCAGTTCTGCTTCCACATCTAGGACATCTTGAACTTGCTGGTCCTCGCCAAGCATGTATCCAACGGGAGGGGCTAGTTGCTCCATCCGGTCACTCTCTTTACGAGGTTGTAGATCTCGTCGTCCAGCCATGATGGCTTGCCAGATGCTTTCCGCTGGCGCCGCGCCATCAGCAACGCGTACGTCTCAGCGACCAGCTCGTGCGTGTAGTCATTCGAACGATAGCCGGCGCCCCGGACGCCATCCCGAATGCCGATAGGAGCTAGATCGAGCAGCCTGGGTCCGGCGGCGATGTCCTCCTGCGAGCAGCGTACGACACTCAGTGCATGTCCCCACTCGTGCCACGCTGTTCGTGCGATGAATGCCTCGTATGTTCGCCCATCCAGACCGGCGAGCTTTGCGTGACCAGTGTCGACAAGAATGATCCGAAGCTCCTGCAGCCAGACTCCAAGTGCGCGATCTAGCTTGCTTTGGGCGGAGGGGACGAGCGCTGCGTGTCCAGCGGAGCGAAAGAACCCATCTACTGCGGCACCCAACGGTTGATCGACCACCTGCCATTGCGAGGCGCCAATCGCTTCGAGCAGTGCCCGATGAGCGGGCGGTAGGCTGAGCCAGCTAGTTGCACGACCTGGTCGGCCCGTTCGGCCTCAGCCGCGCTCAAATGCTTGCGGCGTTGCGAGTCGCTTTCGCCGGTCATGATCCGATCAACTTCGCGGCGGCTACCGTCTGATCCTTTGTCGCGGCGAGATATGCAAGCGACCAGCGCTGGTGCTCCGGCAATGCTCCCGGCGTGAGACAGGCGAAGCCGCCGAGGGTGCAGCCCGAGCGGCGTAGCGGCCTCACACTCGAGTCGATCACTTCTCGTAGTGGTAGCGAGCCTGCAGCACCACGAGATCCTCGCCGATCACCTTGTAGACGAGCCGGTGCTCCTCGTTGATGCGCCGCGACCAGGCGCCGGCTATCCCGTACTTGAGCGCCTCCGGCTTGCCGATCCCATCCGTTGGGTCTCGCAGCGCATCACCGAGGAGCCGGTTGATGCGCTTGACCAGCGCGCGGTCTGTCCGCTGCCAGTAGGTGTAGTCCTCCCAGCCCTGCGGAGTGAAGACCAGCCTCACGCCGGGTCGAGCTGATGCTCGGCGATCTCGCCGCGCCCTGCCGCCTCAGCGGCATCGAGCAGACGACGTGCGTTCGCCGGCGAACGGAAGAGATAGGCGGTCTCTTGCCAAGCGGCGAAATCGTCAGCCGACATGAGCACGGCGTTGCCGCGCTTGGACGTGATCTCGATCGGCGCACGATCATCGTTGACCCGCTCTATCAACGGGAACAACGCGCGCCGCGCCTCGCTAGCTGTAATCGCCACCGCCGTCTCCTTTCATCTGGTACCAGATATTGTACCAGACTGGCTGTAGATGAAGATCGGCGGCCAGGTCCTGCGACCGGGATGCACTGCAACCCCATCCCACCCCGAGAAGCCGATGAGCGGCCACGCCGCACACGATTGGTGGTACCGCTGCCTTGCCACCCCCGGGATCGTCGCGCCCGGGCGACGTGCTCGCCGAGGACGACGAAACTGCCGATTCGCAATCATTCCCCCCGTCCCCGCCGCAAAACTAACGATTTGCGGCGGAAACGAGGACCGATGGAGAGGACCGTACGTTGCGCAAACCCCGTGGTCGTGCGGGCGGAGGCGCTGAGCGTGCGGTAGAACGCCCAACGGCCAGGCGAGCATCGCGCAGCTCCGGGGCCAGTGGATGTGGCCGCTGGCGACGTGCGTGTATGGGCGGCCGACGACGCAAAGAGCCCCAGCCGCGTCATCCCGAGGGAGAGAGGCGTACTGGGGCGTTCGCCTGTCAGAGTAGCAGCGCTCATGGATGCCGACAAGACCCGAGCGTGGATATCCGCAGAGCGCTTCGCGCCGTTCTTGGAGCGCGCCGCCGGCGACCCAGCGCTCGCCTTCGACCTCTACCTCTGGCACGCTCGCATCTCCGGCGCCAGCCTGACCACGCTGCACCACTTCGAGGTCGCGCTGCGCAACGCGATCGACGGCCAGCTGGGAACCGGCCAGCCCCAGACGCCGATCGAGCAGAGTTGGCTACTCGATCCCGAGACGCTCAGCGCCTACGGGATCGCGAAGGTGCGCGATGTGCTCGCCCGCTTGGAGCGCGAGGGGTATCCACGCGAGCATCCAAGGATCATCGCAGGGCTGCCGTTCTCCTTCTGGAAGGGCCTTTTCGCGCGCCGCTACGAGCACCTGTGGCGGACGCGCCTTCGCCACGCTTTTCCCGGCGCGGGCCTGCGGCGCGGGATTCTTGAACCGCTCACCAGTCTGCACCTGTGGCGTAACCGCATTGCCCACCACGACTCGCTGCTGGGTCAGGATTTGGAGCGCCGGCTTGCAGAGATGATCGACGTGGCGAACGCCATCAACCCGGCCTGCGGACAGTGGTTGGCCGCGCACACCGATATGGCGGCCCTGCTCAATCAGCGACCACACGCATAGGCGGTATCCGCCGCGAGCGGGGCGACGCGGTGACTATCGGAGAGTGACTTGTTCCGAGGTCGAAGCAAGCCATCCACTGGCGGGCTGCGCGTAGGACGCCGTGAACACGGCGCGAGGATTAGGTTTTTCGCAAACCCCGCCGGCCAGTTCGTGACCCCCTGAGGACACATAGAGCACGCATTCGTGTGACGTGTTTATGAACCAGACCACTTGGATCGTGGATTCGGAGGGGATGTCGATTGTTTCCTCTACTTCGGACGGCGGGATGCGGACCTGCAGAACCGGTCCGGGCGCTTGGGCGTGTTCACCCTGACTATTGGTGGTGTCGTAGACCATAGTCCACTTGCAGAATTCGAATTCGTTGTTGCCTTTGTATTTGCAGCTTTCTTCGATGAAGCTGGCCGTCAAGCTCGTCGTGGTGGTAAACGGTTCCGCTTTGGGCGTGGGGGTTGCAGGGGTAGGGGTAGGCATCGGCGTAGACGAGGGCATTGTTGGCGTGGACACGGGCGCGGCCTGGGTTGGTGGGCGGGGGGTTGGACGCACATATACGCAGACCGTCAACCGTACTCGTGCTGGGCGTCCGTGGGTCTTTCTGCGCACCGTCCTTGACCTCTTGACGTAGTGCACTCTGCAGTGTTCACGCCCGGGGTGCTTCAGGACGTACTCCCTCGACGCCAGGGCCGAGCCTGGGAACACAAGCATCACCACTGCCAGCAGCATGGCGAGGATCGTCCTGTAAACCATCACGGTGCTCCGACTGTTGGACTTGAGCAGTTGGTCATCATTGGGTGCTTCGTTCGAGGACGCTGGCCCTCACGGTCAAGCAATGGGGACTTCCGGGGTCCGGTCCCCCAACGCGGCGAATATGCTACTCGGAAATGAACGCAGAATCGGGACGGTACTGTTTGCGGGTTGAGGATCAGGCTGGCGCAGCCGACATTCTGCGACGGGTCGGCGCTCTGGCCGAGATCGAGCAGGCGGTTATCGCGCATTGCGCGGAGTACGCGCCCAAACCTCCGTACAGACCACAGGAGATCAAGCAGCGGCTGGCCCCGTCGAGTTGGAGTCCAGAGGTGCGGGTGCCGCCCTTCGAGCCGCAATACGACGATTTGCCGATCAACGACCGCTACGACCTGTGGAAGTCGTTCGAGCTTGACGGCGGCGCGCAGATCGGCGTGGCAATCGAGATGGAGCGCTGGGAGGTCTGGACCGACCTGCTCAAGTTCCGGCGCGGAATCCAGCGCCGTCAGATCGCCGTTGGCGTGATCCTGCACGACAATCCCGCGAACCTGCACTACGTCTACCATCATCTGCGGCTCATCTCCGAGCCGCTTTTCAGCGCGCTTCCGGTCGTGTTCGCAGCGCCGGAAGGCGAGGGACTGGAGACGGCCGCCCCTCCGAGCAATCGTCGCTTTGCTCCCTACCGGATGCCCAACGATCCGGCTGTCTGACCATCGCAGTCTTAAAGATTTCCTAAATCTTCATCGTGGGATGACCCATTTGGGGGGTCAAAATGACCTTTCCTATGTAGAGGGAGCTTTTCGGAGTTCCCATCGCAGGGTCTTCCGCCGGCACCAACGCTCTGAGTCAAGACATTCGCCGCCCGTGCAAGCGGGCACCACAACCAACTCGTAACGAGGATCGCCGCAGCGTTTGCGTGTGGACGCCGCGGCTGGTCGTGCTCTCTCCCGAGCAGGAGCGCGAGGCGGTCGCGCTGCTCGGTCAGCTCCTGATCGACGCCGCCGGCCGCCGCGCGCCCGGCGTTTCCGGCGGCGTTTTGGGCGGCGCTTACCCCGGCGCTTTCGGTGGCGCGACCTCAAACCCCGAGATGCCGGGAAAGGCTCACAGGCACACATGATCCGGCCAGTTAGCGAACCCCGACAAATGAGGTCCGGGAGAGATTCTGCAAGACCAGGCTTCGCACGACGCGGGACGCGCGTGGGCGCGGATCGCGTGTTCGAGCTTGCGCGGCATCTGACGTGGCGTGACCGCGAGATCGCCCTCTGCCTGTACGACCATCAGGTGCTGAGCACCTGTCAGTTGCAACTGCTGTTCTTCTCCTCCAGGCGTCGCTGCCAGGATCGCCTGCTGTTCCTCTACCGCCACCGCGTGCTCGATCGCTTCTACCCGCCAGGCCCGTTCGGAGCCGGCAAGCCACAGGCGCACTGGCTGCTCGATGAGGCTGGCGCGATCCTCGTCGCTGCGAGCATGGGCATCGAGCCCAAGCAACTTGGCTGGTCACGCCGGGATGACTGGGGCTCGCACCGCCAGCTCGCGCACCGCCTGGAGACCAACCAGTTCGTCTGCGAGCTGATCGCCGCGACCCTCCCCGACACATGCATCGGCGTGACCGCCTGGGAATCCACCCGCCGCGCCGCCGAACGGCTCGATGAGCGCCGGCTCGTGCGACCCGACGCGAGCCTCATCCTCGATGTCCCTGCCGGGCCGATTGAGTGCTTCCTTGAGTGGGACCGCGCCACCGAGACACAGGCGCGGCTCGCGGAGAAGATCGAGCACTACCGGGTCGCCGAGGCCAAGCTGCGTGACGAGACGCAGATGTGCAGCGTGCTGTTCGTCGTGCCCGGCCAGGGCCGGATCGAGACGTTGCGACGCGCCTACGAAGCGCTTGAGCCCAAGCGAGAACGCCACCGCCAGGACAGCTTCCTGGTCAACCTCGACGGTCGCTGGCCAATGCTCGCCACGACCACGACCGCGCTGCACGACGCAGGGCCGCTGGGCACGGTTTGGGAGTCGATCGCCGACCCCACCCAACCCCCGGTCACCCTCGACGCGCTGCCCGTCAGCCATGCCCTGGGACCGGCCGATCTGGCGTGCGCGCTCGGACGCCGCTGGCACCACGAGCAGCCCGGCTTCTGGGATCGACTCTCCCCGCTGCACAGCCGCCCGGACGGCCACAACGGCAAGGACTTGAAGCCCACTGGCGGATCTGATCTGATCGACCAGCCCCATAGCCACGACGACGAGCGGGAGGCCATCCCATGACGCGCATCTGCCTCTACACCCGCATCTCCACCGACGAGGAGAACCAGCCAACCTCGCTCGCCTCCCAACACGAACGGCTGGAGGCGTTCTGCAAGGTGCAGGAAGACTGGCGAATCGTCGCCCGCCACGACGACCGCTCGACCGGCACAAAGCTCGACCGGCCCGGCCTACAGGCCGCGCTCGATCTCGCGCGCCAGGGCCGCATCGACCAGTTGCTCGTCTACCGCATCGACCGCCTGTCGCGCAAGGTTCGCCAGCTCGCCAGCATCGCCGAGGAGTTGGACGGGCTCGGCGTGATCCTGCGCTCGGCGACCGAGCCGTTCGACACCGGCTCACCCGCCGGGCGGATGATGCTTCAGATGCTCGGCGTGTTCGCCGAGTTCGAGCACGCCACGATCGTTGACCGCATCACCGCCGGCATCGAACGCCGCGCCAAGGAAGGCCGCTGGTACAGCGGACGCCCACCCTTCGGATACGCCCTGCATGACGGCCAGCTCGTGCCCGATCCGATCACCGCGCCCGTCGTCCGGCGCATCTTCAGGCTGTACGGCGAGGACCGGCTCGGCACCATCGCCATCGCCCACCAGCTACGCGCCGAGCACACGCCCGCACCTTCCGCCGGCTGGGGCCACCCGGCCGTCCATCGCGTCCTCACCAACCCGACCTATCTCGGACGCATCCGCTGGCGCGGCCAGGACTTCGCTTCCGAGCACGAACCACTGATCGACCCCGACACCTTCCAGCAAGCACAGATAATCCTCGCCGAACGCAGCACCGACGCCTCGCGCCGACGCGGCAACCGCTCCGACTTCCTGCTCTCCGGCGTGATCCGCTGCGGCCACTGCGGCCGCGCCTACATCGGCATGTCAGCACATGGCAAAGGCGGCACCTACCACTACTACGCCTGCACCGCCCGCCAGAAGTACGGCCCCAAGGCCTGTCGCGGCGAGCGCATCCCGCGCGAGAAGCTGGAGACTGCCGTCCTTCACCAGCTCACCGGCATCTACCGCGATGGCCCGTTCATCAACAACGCCCTCGCCGCCGCCCGTGAGCAGGCGCAGCGGGAGCAGCCTGCGCTCGATGAGCAACGCCACGCAATCACCAACGAGATCACACGCACAGAACGCGCAACCGAGCGCTACTTCGAGGCCTTCGAGCAAGGCCGCCTCTCCCCCGAGCGCTGCGAGCAGCGCGTCGCCCGCCTGCACGCCCGCCTCGAAGACCTCCACGCCCAGCAAGCCGAGCTCGCCGACAACGACCCCGACGACGCACACGCGCCCACGCCGGCCGACCTCGCGGCAACCGCCACCGCACTCGAAGCCGTCATCGCCGACGGCGAGCCAGAGCAAGCCAAGGCGCTCCTACGCATCCTCATCGCCGAACTGCGCGTCAACGGCCGCCACGACATCCAGCCCACCTACCGCGTCATCACGCCCGACCGCGCCACTACGGCCGGGGTTTGCGCAACGTCAGGAAAAGTGGAGACGGCGGGAGTCGAACCCGCGTCCGCAGTCGCGTGAAAAGGCGGCTTCTACGAGCGTAGCCGGCGCTCTGATCTCATCCCCTGCTCGCCTCGCCGGCGGGGTTGCTGGGGACCAGCCCTCTGAAGATTTCCCCGGTTCGGCGAGAGCGGGCCTTGCCGGGTGAGCCTGCTGTCTGATCCCGGCGATCCCCGCCGCAGGCCAACGGGGGCCGAGACCTCAGGCCTGGTTTCTAATCAGGCCGCGAGGGCGTACTCGTGTGAGTCCGCACTTATGGTTTTCCGGGTGATTTACGAGGCCTCCCGGAACCTCGGCTCGCCACCACCCCCACGAACCGACCGCGTCGAAGCCTGTCGTCCCCAGGGATGTTCTTGCCCGCTCAGTGTAGCGCTGGCAGCCCCCTTGGTCAGGGGCTCGACAGAAGAAAATGCCGCACAGCCAGCGGCGACTCTGGTGGGAGTGTTCGGCTTAACGCAAGCGACGCGGTTCCGGGCCGCCTTTCGAGGAACCCGCCTCGGCTGACCTTGCGGCCCTCCGGCTTGGGTGGCGCGGCCTCACACCTCGTTGGCCTCGCTCTTTGGCGGCTCGGTTCCGCGTCTGAATCCAAGATACGCCCGCCCCGCGAAGAATGCAAGAGCTTTTCATAACTCTTCCCGCATCCTCCGGGAAAAACCCTGAATGGCCTCCTTCGCGGCGGCGGGAGACCCTCCAGCACAGCACCGTGGCGCCGGCGGCAGACCCTTCAACACAGCGCCGCGGCGGCGACGGGAGACCCTCCACACACAACACCGCGGCGGCTGGGACACCAGCGAGCAAGCTCTTACCCGGCCCTTAGCGCGCCTGCGACAATGGAGATGCCATGGATGAGATCCCAGTCGTGTCCGCGACCTACCCGTCGCACAGCGCCACCACGCTGAACGGCGTTCCCCTGGCGCCCGCCGCCACCCCGGCGAGCACCGCCACCCCGGCGAGCACCGCCACCCCGGCGAGCACCGCCACTGTGGACGGCCGACCGTTCGGGCAGCAGCGCAAGGGCCTGCGCAAGCGCCTCGGCAGCGCCTTCGCGGGGCTGGTGGCGCTGCTCGCCAAGTTTGGCGCCGCGCTCAAGGCGCTGTTGGTGGCGCTGCCCAATCTGAAGCTCCTCACCACCGGCGCCACCGCGCTGGTGTCGGTCGCCGCCTACTCGCTCTTCTGGGGCTGGGAGTTTGCCGCCGGCTTCGTGGTGCTGCTGTTCATCCACGAGATGGGCCACGTGATCGCGCTGCGCCGCGAGGGAATCAAGGCGAGCGCGCCGATGTTCATCCCCTTCCTCGGCGCCCTCATCACCTCCAAGTCGCTCGGCGACAACGCGCTCGCGGAGGCGCGCGTCGGGCTGGCTGGCCCGATCCTCGGCAGCCTCGGTGCGCTGGTGGTGGCGGTGGCGGGCGCGCTGCTGCACTCCGACCTGCTGCTGGCGCTGGCGTACGTGGGCTTCTTCATCAACCTCTTCAACCTGCTGCCGGTCGTACCGCTGGACGGCGGCCGCGCGATGGCGGCGATGGCGCCGTGGATGTGGTTCCTCGGCTTCGGGGCGCTGGTGGCGATGGTGTTTGTCTTCCCCAACCCCATCCTCTTCATCATCATCCTGTTCGGCGGCATGGAGACGTGGCGACGCTGGAAGCTGCGTGGCACCCGCTCGCTGGAGCAGGCTGCCTACTACCGCGTGGCGCCCCGCCACCGCCTGCTGGTGGGCGCCGTCTACATCGGTTTGATCGTCGCGCTGCTGGTGGGGATGTCCGAGACGCATATCCTCTCCAGCGCCGGGCACTCCTTCGGCCGGCTGTAGCCTCCGACCCTCCCTCCGTCCAGCCCGGAGACCCGTGCTGGCTCCTCCCCGAGGCAGAAGGTGTCAGCGACGCGCTCGTGTGACGCGTTCCATGTCCCGCTTCATCTCCCGCTCCTTGATCGCCTCGCGCTTGTCGTAGAGGTCCTTGCCCTTCGCCAGCGCGATCTCCACCTTGGCGCGGCCATCCTTGAAGTAGATCCTGGTGGGCACCAGCGTGAGGCCGCGCTCGCTCACCTTCACCGCCAGCCGTTCGATCTCGTTGCGGTGGGCCAGCAAGCGGCGGTCGCGCTCGGGCTCGTGGTTCTCGCGCGCGGCGGGGGCGTAGGGGGGGATGTGCACGCTGTGCAGCCACAGCTGCCCGTCGTGGATCGCCACATACCCCTCTTTCAGCTGCGCCCCGGAGTCGCGCAGCGCCTTCACCTCGGTGCCGCGCAGCTCGATCCCGCACTCCAATCGCTCCAGCAGGTGGTAGCGGTGGGAGGCGTAGCGGTTGCTCGCCACGTCCCCCGCCCCCACCTTGCGCTTGCCCGCTCCTGTCTTTGCCATCGTCCTCCGAGCCTACCGCCCGCGCGAGGCTCGCTTTGGCGGGCGTGGCGCGGGCGATGCTCGCTTGGACGCGCGCGGCGCGGGCGAGGCTCGCTTTGGCGGACCGCCGCCCTCCTCCTCCCCATCCTCCGGTGGCGCCAGGTCGAGGTCCACTCTGCCGCGCCGCGGATCCACCCGCCCGACGCGCACCACGATTGGATCCCCCAGGCGCAGCGTCATGCCAGAGCGCTCACCTCGCAGGATGGTGCCCTGCTCGTTCAGCTCCCACCAATCGCGCGCTCCCCCTTTTCTCCCATTGCGCGCATGCCCGTTGCCCCCCTCCCCCTCGCGCCGAGCCATCGTGGTGGCGAGGCGTCTCACCGGCAGCATCCCCTCGTAGCG
Source organism: uncultured Solirubrobacterales bacterium (assembly GCA_963833205.1). GTDB lineage: Bacteria > Actinomycetota > Thermoleophilia > Solirubrobacterales > Solirubrobacteraceae > Palsa-744. The sequence goes on from CAWHWZ010000003.1 coordinate 456,606, forward strand.
GTGGCCACCCCCGCTCAGATCCTCCTCAACGGAGCGCCCGAACGCGATGAACGCGCCCGCTCCGATGAGGCCGACCACCTCGCCCGGGAAGGTCTGCTCCCAGCCGCTCGCCAGCAGTTGGTGCTCCAGCGCGAAGCAGCGCGCCACGTCGTCGCCGTCGCGCTCCAGCTGCATCGCTTCGCGCTCGCGCTGGGAGGTCCATTCCCCCAGCTCCGTCATGGCCTCCGCGCGCGGCGCGCGCTCGGGGCCGCCGAGGGTGGATAGCAGCGCCCGGTGGCACACCAGGTCGGGGTAGCGGCGGATGGGCGAGGTGAAGTGGCAGTAGCACGCCGACCCCAGCCCGGCGTGGCCGAGGTTGCGGGGGGTGTAGTGGGCCTGCTGCAGCGAGCGCAGCACCAGCCCGGTCAGCGCCTGCCTGCCGCCCGTGGGCGCCGCCGCCGCGTCGCCGCCGCGCGCGCGGGCGATCGTGCGCTGGATGTGGGCCTCCACCAAACGGGACGCCTCGCCCACCAGCTCCGCCGCCTGCGTCGGGGACATCTGCGCGGGCACGGCCGGCGTGGCCACCCCCAGCGACGCCAGCTGCTCGATCAGGCGCTCCACGCTGGCCGCCCGTGGAGGCTCGTGCACGCGATACAGGCACGGCACCTGCCGGCGCTGCAGCTCCTGCGCGACGGCCTCGTTGGCGGCGATCATCAGGTGCTCGATCAAACGGTGCGACTCGGTTTGCACGCGCCCTCTGATCTCGCCCACTTCGCCCTGCTGGTCGAACACGAACTCGGGCTCCTCCGACTCCAGCGTGAGCGCCCCGCCGTGGCGCAAACGTGCCTGCGCGAGCGCCGCCGACGCCTCCCTTGCCGCGGTCAGCGGCTGCGCCCACGGCTCGCGCGCCGCCTCGCGCCCGGCGAAGATGGCGTCCACGCGCTCGTAGTGCAGGCGCTCGTCGGAGCGGATGCAGGAGCGGTAGAAGGCGGTGCGCCTCACCTCGGCGCCGTGCAGCTGCAGCTCCACCGTCACCGCCGCGCGGTCGTGTCCGGGCAGCAGCGAGCAGGCGTCGTTGGAGAGCGCCTCGGGCAGCATCGGCTCGACCGCGCCGGGCACGTACACGCTGGTGGCGCGCTCCCGCGCCTCCACGTCCACCGGCGAGCCCTCGCGCACGTAGGCACTCACGTCGGCGATGTGCACCCACACCGTGATCGCGCCGTCCTCTTGACGCTGGGCGGAGATGGCGTCGTCGAAGTCGCGGGCGGTGATCGGGTCGATCGTGAACGTCGCCAGCTGGCGTAAATCACGTCGCGCCGCGCCCCCCACCGCGATCCTCGGACGCTCGCGCGCGGCCCGCGCGGCGCGCTCCACACCCTCCTCGAAGCGGCGCGCAAGGCCCCGTTCGCGCATCAGCTGCTCGATCGCCTCCCGCGCGCTGTCGCGCTGCTGCGGCGGCCACACCACGCGCGCTCCGCCCGGCCCGCGACCGCCGCGCGCGCCCTTACCGCTCTGGCCACTGCCAGCCCCCCTGCCGGCGGCCCCACCGTCTCGGCCCTGTTGCCCATCCCGGCCGCCCCTCTTGCCGCCCCGGCCTCCTCGGGGTTGGGGCGGCGTCACTTCGCTTTGGCGGCAAGCGTTTGGAGCGCCACCGCGAGGCCGTGGGGTGTGTCCACAAGCTTTGGGGGCACCTTCACTTCGGGGGTGATCCCCGCGCCCTCGCGCACCCCGCCGCCGCCGAGGTTGTGGCCGTTGGGAGTGAAGTACTCGCCGACGGTGATGTCCAAAGCGCCGCCGTTGGCGAGCGACTGCTCCTCCTGGAAGACGCCCTTGCCGAATGTGTGCGTCCCCACCACCGTGGCGCGGTGGTGGTCTTGCAGCGCCCCCGTCAGGATCTCCGCCGCGGAGGCGGTGTTGCGGTCCACCAGCACCACCATCGGGACCTTCGCGGGGATCGCGCCCCCCTCCGCGCGCAGCACCTGGGTGGGCTGCCGGCGACCCCGTGTGGTGAGCACCACCGCCCCGCGGGGCAGGAAGAAGGAGGCGATCAGCTGCGCCTCTTCCACCAGGCCGCCGGGGTTGGAGCGCAGGTCGAGCACCAACCCCCGCGCGTGCTGCTGGCGCAACTCGTGCTCGACGGCTTCCAGCACTTCCGCGTGGGCGCCGGCGCTGAACTCGGCGAGCGCCACCACGCCAAGGGGGATGCCGTGGACGGTGCGCGTGATCGAGGCCACCACCGGCTGGGAGATGGTGGCGCGCGTGACGGTGACGGTGCGGGTGCGGGTGCGGGGATGCCCTCCCGCGTTCGCGCCTTCCGCGGAGGGGGAGGGGGAGGGGTAGGGTTCTTCGATACGCAGCTTTACGTTGGTGTCAGGTGGCCCTTTGACGAGGCTGGTGGCCGCATCCTCCGGCAGGCCGGCAAGCGTGCGGCCGTTGACCGCGACGATCAGGTCTTCCGGCTTCAGCCCGGCGCGCGCGGCGGGGGAGGAGTTGAAGACCTGCACGATCCGCAGCCCCCCGGGGTCGGGGTTGACCTCCACGCCGATGCCGCTGAAGCTGCCGGGGTGGTCGAATTCGCTCAGTTCCTTGGCGGTGAGGTAGTGCGAGAAGGGGTCGTTGAGGCTGGCCACGGCGCCCGCGATGGAGGCGTTGGAAAGCTGCTTTTCGCCGATCGGGCGGTAGTACTCGCGGTGGATCCTCCCCAGCGCTTCGTCCACCACGCGCGTGCCGCGATTGGCGACGAACACGCGCTGCATGAACCCGGGCAGGTCTTCGGGGTGCCCACCCCACCAGATGCCGGCCGCCACCAGCGCCAGCAACAGCACCACCACCGCGGCGAGCGCCGCCAGAAAGGCCAGGGGCTGTCTTCGGCGGGGAGTCACAGCCCCTCAGCCTACGAGGTCGCACCCCCGGTGGGCCGCGCTGGTCGAATAAGGTAGGGCGATGGCGCGCATCGCAACCACCACGGTCCCCACCAACGGGCTTCCCGTCCACCGTGTGGAGGTGCCGGGCACGCGCGCGCTGACCGCGCTGGTGGCGTTCGACGCCGGCGCGCGCACCGAGCGCCCCGAGGAGAACGGGATGGCGCACTTCCTGGAGCACCTGGTGTTCAAGGGCGGCGAGAAGTACCCCACGTACACCGACGTCAACGAGACCGCCGAGCGGTTGGGGGGCGTGCTGAACGCGTACACCAGCCACGACCTGGTGGCCTTCCACATCACTGTGCGCGCCGAGAGCGCGCCGGCGGCGATCGACCTGCTGAGCGACTTCGTGGGCCGCCCGCGGATCGACTCCGAGGAGCTGGACCGCGAGCGCGGCGTGGTGATCCAGGAGATCAACCGCGCCTACGACCAGCCCTCAACCGTGGCGGAGTACCTGATCGACAGGGCTGCCTTCGGCGAGCACCCGCTGGGGCGCACGGTGCTGGGGAGGGAGGAGAATCTGCGCGGCTTCACGCGCGCAGCGATCGTCGCCTTCCGCGAGCGCCGCTGGGCGGGGGCCCACGGCGGTGCCTTCCTGGTCGGCAACCTCGACCATCTGCCAGCCGAGGAGGAGCTGCACGAACAGTTCGCCCGCTTCCCGGTGCTTGGCGAGCCCGAGCGGTACGTGCCGGCGCCGGCGTTTGCGCCGCAGACGATGGTGGAACAGCGCGACACCAACCAGTCGCACCTGCGCATGATCTACCGCCCGGCGGTGGACGTCAGCGATCGCCGGCGGCGCGCGGCGCTGGCGATCTACTCGACGCTGCTCGGGGGCTCGATGGGCTCGCGGCTGTTTGACGAGATCCGCGAGAAACGGGGCCTGTGCTACTCGGTGTACGCGATCGAGCACTCCTTCGCCGACGTGCCGATTTTGCAACTGGGGTCGGGACTGGACTCCAGCAAGTGCATCGAGGCGTACACCCGGATGCGCGAGATCGTGGAGGAGCTGCGCGCGGACGGCCCCACCGAGGAGGAGGTGGCACGCGCCCGCGCCTACGCCGCCGGCCGGCTGGTGCTGGCGTTCGAGAACACCAACGCGGTGGCCCGCTACGCCGCCAGCCAGTCGATCGTGTTCGGCGAGCAGATCGACCCCGACGCGGCGATCGCCGCGCTGGACGCCGTCACCTTCGAGGAGGTCCGCGAGGTCGCCGAGGGCATCACCGAGAATCTGGCGGTGGCCTGCGTGGGGCCGCACGCGGCGGATGAGTTTTAGGCTTCGTTCGTCGAACCGCCGGCGTTTAGACGCATTGGGGGCGGCTCCCCTTGAGAGCGACCGTTTGCCTGCATCGCGGTCAGCTTCTCGATCCGAGGATCGTCCCCGACCATCTCACGGATCCATTTGATCGCCTCGTCTATGCTCAGCGATCGCGCCTCAACCATCGCTTCGATGTCGATCCAGTCGCGTGGGCGATCAAACATCGCCTTGAAGACCGCCAACCCGGTGCAGTCGAGCACGGGGATAGTTTGGCCCTCGAACGGCACTTGCCTGACGTGCGCCTCGACACGGTCGTGGAAGGGCAGCACGCTGAGGAAGAGGTCGACCGGCGTGAGCCCCCAACGCAACCGCACCTGGCCATCGCGTTCGGCTTGCTCGAGCTGCGCGCCGCTGAGCTCGACTCCCGTCGGCATTGCCGCGAATACTTCCCGCGCGCGCTGGGGGGAAACGAAGACGTTCACGTCCACATCGCGTGTGCCGCGCGGCTCGAGGACGCAGTAGCCAAGGGCGATCGCGCCGCCGATCGCATGCGGGATGCCGGCGGCGCCAAGGCCGTTGTGAACGGCGAGCAGCTGATCGCCGAGCTCGCTCACTGGGCCCTATCCCGTGGGCCCGCGTCGCGAAGCCGGATCAGCGGCGGATACTGCAGCTCGCCCTTCCCCTTGAAGGGCAGCGACCCGGCGAGGTCGAGCACCATCGACAGAACCCGGCCGGCGTGCTCGGCCGCGGCGTCGTTGGCCGCCGAGACGAGGTCGAGTTCGAGGCCCGCCCCACGCGCTATGCGCCCCAAAGCCGCCACCGACGGCTGCCGACGGCCATGTGCGTATGCGTTCAGGACCGAGCGATCAAGCCCCGCACGCCGCGCAAGCTCCGCCTGACTGAGTCCACTCTTCGAGCCGATCTGCGCGATGAGTGTCGCCGCAAGGTCTAATTCTTTGGTACGCACACACAGATGTTAGCATAAACGTCAACGTTAAATGAAAAAGGTTGACGGATACGCCCACATCGCTTTACCCGATCGCCACCATCCGGTCGATCGGCACCCGCGCCCGCTCGGCGATCTCGGGCGGCACTCGCACCTCGTAGCGCATGTCCCTGAGCGCGTCGCGCAGCTTGGGGAGCGTGATCATCTTCATGTATACGCAGCTGGCCTCGGCGTTGGCGGGGATGAAGTCGATGTCGGGCGCGGCCATCCGCAGCGGGTAGAGCATCCCCGTCTCGGTGGCCACCACCACCTCGTGACGCTCGCCCCCGCCGCGCTCGCCCGCGGCGCCATCGCCATCCGGCGTGGTGGTGGCGCCCTCGCCGTCCACCCACCGCTCGACGCCCGCGCCCTCGATGGCCCCGGCCGCCGCCCGGTGCTCGGCCTGCTCGGCGTACTTCAGCATGCCGCCGGTGGAGAGCATGTGCACGCCCTCCGCGGCGATGTCGCCGGCGGCCAGGAACTCCATCACCGAGGTGGTGCAGCCGCACTCGGGGTGGATCAGGAAGTCCGCCCCGGGGTGCGCGGCGCGCGTGGCGGCGATGTCGGTGGGGCGAATGCCGGCGTGCACGTGGCACTCGCCGTCCCACACGTGCATGCGTTTGCCGAGCTCCCGCTCGACGTAGGCCCCCAGCCACATGTCGGGGCCGAACAGGATCTCGGTGTCGGGGCCGTGGGCGTCGTAGATGTGGTGCACCACCTGCACGGCGTTGGCGGAGGTGCAGCAGTAGTCGGTGAGCGCCTTCACCTCGGCGGTGGTGTTGACGTACATCACAACGACGCCTCGCGGGTACTCGGCCCGCCACTGAGCCAGCTGCTCGGCGTCGATCGAGGCCGCCAGCGAGCAGCCCGCGTCGAGGTCGGGGATCAGCACGGTCTTCTCGGGACAGAGGATGGAGGCGGTCTCCGCCATGAAGTGCACGCCGCAGAAGGCGATCACCTCGCCCTCGGCAGCCGCCGCCTTGCGCGAGAGACCGAGCGAGTCACCGACGTAGTCGGCGACGTCCTGCACCTCGGGCACCTGGTAGTTGTGGGCGAGAATCACCGCGCCGCGCTCGGCCGCCAGCGCGCGCACCTCGCTCTGCAACTCGGCTATCTCCGCGGGGGCGAGCGTCGGGCTGGGCGCCTGCGTGGGGATCATGGGGAGGTTCATGGCAGCGCCTCCAGGATCATCGAGAGGTCGAGCGCCGGCGCCGAGTGGGTGAGGGCGCCCATCGAGACCCAGTCTACCCCGGTCTCCGCGCGCTCCCGAAGCGTCTGCAGCGTCATCCCGCCGCTGGCCTCCAGCTGCGCGCGCCCGGCGACCTGCGCCACCGCGGCGCGCAGTTGCGCGAGGTCCATGTTGTCCAGCAGCAGACGCGGCGCGCCCGCGGCGAGCGCCTGCTGGATCTCCTCGGGGTTGCGCACCTCCACCTCCAGCGTGGCCGCGAGCTCGGGGGCGGCCGCGCGAGCGAGCGCCACCGCCCGCGCGATCCCACCCGCGGCGGCGATGTGGTTCTCCTTGATCAGGATCGCGTCGTACAGCCCCACGCGGTGGTTGTGCGCTCCACCAGCCGCCACCGCCGCCTTCTCCAACGCTCGCAGCCCCGGGGTGGTCTTGCGCGTGTCGAGCACCCGCGCGCCGGTCCCCTCCACCGCGCGCGCCGCGCGCGCGGCCATCGTCGCCACCCCGGAAAGGTGGCCGAGGAAGTTGAGGGCCGTTCGCTCTCCTGTGAGCAACGCACGCGCGCGTCCCTCCACGCGGAGCACCGGCAAGGCGGGCGCTTGGCCGTCGGCGTAGGGCGCCGCTCCCCCCGGCTCCCGCCACACCCCCTCGTCGACCAGCCGCTCGCAGCGCGCTCCGGGGTCGGCCGGTTCTCCGGGATCGACCAGCGCGAATACAGCCTCGACGGCGTCCATCCCATAGATCGCCCCCGGCGCCTTCTGTGTGATCGTCGCCCGCGCGCGCGCGTCGGCGGCCACGGTGGCGCTCGTGGTTATGTCGCCGGGCCCCACGTCCTCCTCGAGGGCGCGGCGCACGAGCGCGGTGAGCTCAGCCTTGTCCATCGCAGTGAGATGGGGGGAGGGGGAGGGGGAGGGGTGTACGCACAGCGCACACATACCACTTCACAAAATGAAGGGTTGGGGGCCGAAAGTAATGCATAAAAATGTGCCCCCTACTTCACAAAATGAAGGGTTGGAGCCCGAAAAGTACATACATACCCGACCCCCAACCACCCCGCCGACGCGGGCCTTGAGCAGATAGGCGCACGAACCCCAACTAACCCGCCGAAGCGGCCTTGAGCAGATAGGCGCGCACGAACCCGTCAAGGTCGCCGTCGAGCACGCGCTGCACATCGCCCATCTCGTGTCCGGTGCGGTGGTCCTTGACCAGCGTGTAGGGATGCAGCACGTAGGAGCGGATCTGCGAGCCGAAGTTGACGTCCTGGGCCTCCCCCTTCTCGCGGGCGATCTCCGCCTGGCGTTCGCGCTCCTGGCGTTCGAGCAACTTGGCTCGCAGCATCGCCATCGCGGTGGCGCGGTTGGAGGACTGGGAGCGCTCGTTCTGGCACTGCACCACGATCCCGCTCGGCCGGTGCGTGATGCGCACCGCGGAGTCGGTCTTGTTGACGTGCTGGCCGCCGGCGCCGGAGGCCCGGTAGGTGTCGACCTGCAGGTCGTCGTCGACGATCTCGATCTCCCCGGACTCCTCCACGACCGGGGCAACCTCCACCCCAGCGAAGCTGGTTTGGCGGCGGTGCGCGGAGTCAAACGGCGAGAGGCGCACAAGCCGGTGCACCCCGCGCTCGGCGCCGAACAGCCCATAGGCGTTCTCCCCCACGGCGCGGAACGTGGCGGACTTGATCCCCGCTTCCTCCCCGGCGCCGGCCTCCAGCAGCTCGACCCGAAAGCCGCGCGACTCGGCCCAGCGCATCTCCATGCGCAGCACCATCTCCGCCCAATCCTGCGCATCAGTGCCCCCCGCCCCGGCGTTGACGCTCACCAGCGCGTCGCCGGAGTCGTAGGGGCCGGAGAACAGACGCTGCTCCTCCAGCGCCGCCAGCCGCGCCTCCGCAGAGGCGATGTGATCCTCGACCTCGCCCGCCAGCGACTCGTCCTCCTGGGCGAGCTCCGCCAGGCCCTCGAGATCCGCGACGTCGCGCTCCAGCGCACGGAACATCTCCAGCCGCCGCGCCACCCGCGCGTGCTCGGCCGACACCTTCCCGGCGCGCTCGGAGTCATCCCAGAAGCCCGACGCTTCCATCTCCCGCTCGAGCGCACTCGCGCGCTCGCTCAGCCCAGCCGGGTCAAAGATAATCCGCGAGCAGCTTAAGCTGATCGCGGATGGCAGCAAGGCGCAGGGGGACGGACTCCGAGGAAGAGGCGGTGGTGGGCATGCCTCAACGCTATCAGCGACCTCGGCCGAACCGGGGGGCATCGCCTGCACCAACGCCAGCGACCTCGCCGACCCCGGGGGCGCCGCGCCCGCACGACAACGCCAGCGACCTCGGCCGAACCCGGGGCGCCATCTACGCGCCAACCCCGGGATCGGACGGGCGTACGTCAACCTCCTATTCGCTCGCCGTCACAAACGATGCGATTGCCTCCGCGATCTGGCCGTTGAGGATCGCCGTGTTGTGGCCTTCGGTAGAGGGCAGACCGACCTCCGCGTCGACCGCCGGGTCGACTGCGAGCGCCAGCAGCCCACCGCAACCTTCGGCCCTGGGCGCTCCGAACGAGTTATTCACGAGCGAGTTGTGTTCGATGATCGCGATCGCTCCTTCTTCCTCGAGTGTCAGATCACCCGGTTTGCCCGTGATCGGTTTATTGGGTGCGGGTGGATTGGTGGTTCCGGTGGTGAATTCAATCGTCACCGGGTTGGCGTCGGAGCCGATGTAGCAGTCTTCTCCCAGAAACGGATTGCTCAATTTGATCTTCAACGGCAGCGACAGCGCCGTTCCGGTCCCGAACGCCAGGTTCTGGGTGCTCACGAAGATCGAATTCGCCGGAGCGGCCAGTTCGGCGGTCGCCGTCACTCCGGTGGGCCCCTTTTCAATGATTTCGTCGAACAGCTGCCGGACACCTTCGGGCAGAGCTTCGGGCGCTACCACTCCCAGCAGCCCGCCCGGAACTGGAAGTTCTGTCTTCGACAGCGTACTCCCATCTTCTGCGCCCACGAACGTGAGCGCCCCTGTTTCCTGGTTTTCGATGGTTCCGCCCTGCAGCGTGATCGTTTTCGTGATCGGCACCGTTTTGTTGCCGATCGTGAATTCGCCGCTCGTAGTGTTCGCGAGCACACACTCTTCCACCGCCGAATCGCCCAGTGGACAATCGGAGAATGGTGCGTAGAGCCCGGTTGGATGATGTTCTACCGCCGATGCCGCCGGCACGACGGACAACGCCGCCACCAGCATTACCGCCGCGACGGAAAGCCGGCGACCGGCGCCACGGAGGCGTTCAATGTGGATAAGCATGGATTCTCTCTCTCTAACGTAGGGACAATTTCCAACGCCATCCAGCCACGCCTTCGCCCTACCGGCGTTTGGGCTGCTTGGCTTTGTGCCTCTTCCTTGGCTTGGTAGTGCGCTTCTTGGTAGTGCGCTTCTTTGCCTTGTGCCGGCTTGTTTTGTGCTGGAGACAACCTGTCACCCCAACCTTCGTCGCCTGCACCACCCGAGCGCCATTTTGGGCGGTGATCGTGGTCGGCATCGTGAGGTTCTGCCCACAGAAGTCTTCATGTGCATCGCCAGGCAGGTTGGACGTGAGCGCGGAATGCGGGCCCTCGGGGAGGCTCGCTTCGAAAGAGCTGATCGGCGCATCCGGCACCGTTTCGAACCTCGAGAAAGTGAAGTCTTTCTTGATCTGCGTGCCGCCCGTCAGGTCGATCCTCACACCGGCTCCCTGCAGCACGAAAACCACGTCCGGATAGGCCGCTCCACCGTGAGAGACGATGTACGCCGGGCCTGTCAGCGGAACGCTCAGCACAGGCGTGACAGCGCTCCCCTCACCGATCACCGATTCCGGGGGGCACCCCGCTGGGTTCGCCGCGAACTGAACTTCGGTGCACGCTTTGCGCAACGTCGCGAGACGTGCGGGAAGCTTCGTCGGCAACTGTAGATCGACCTGCCGGATATTGGCTTCGCCCGCCTTCTGAGCGACCTTTACGGTCAACGACGCGCCGGTCAATCGGTGCGCAAGCGCCTGCGTTGACGCGGAGAAGGACGGGTTGAAAGGCAGATTCCGGCAGCCGGCAACCGCGAGCGGGCTCGACACCTGGGCGCTGCGCGGCGCCTCGGTGCTGCCAAGCGGCGGGGCGCCGCCGATCGTGGCTTCGACGTGCAGCTGTTCACAGCTGGTTGGGTTGAACACGAAATCTTTGCGATTGGCGTCCACCACCACCTCTTTGATCTGGAAGGGGACGCCGTCCTTGATCGTCGGCAGCGGCGTGGAGACGATCGTCAGCGCAGCGCTATTGGGATCGACGAAGATCGCCGCGCGCACCACTTCGGGCCCAAGGTTGAACGGTCCGGCTTCGGTTGGCACGACGATCGACAGCCCATACGGCGCGCCGTCGTAGGGCCCGGTAAAGTAGGCCCGCCCGCGGGTGATCCAGTACGGCTCTGGGCCAGCTCCCGCGGCCACCGAGACGTCACCGATCTTTGAGGATTCCGGGCAGCTCCCGGCCTGTGCCTGCGGTTCCGGGCACTGCGGCACGTTCGCGATCTTCCCCAGCAGACCCGGTGGCATGTGCACCGTGATTCCCGCAAGGTTCTGTTCGCCGTCCTTGCGGGAAAAGACCACCGAGAACGGGCTGAAGCCGCCCGCCTGGTTGATGCTCGTGCCGGCGGTAAACGACGGTTCGAAGCCGCCGCCACAGCCCGAGCCAACAACGAATTCGCTCGTCAACGTCGCAGGCGTGGAGCCGCCGTATGGGGTGAGCCGTGAGGTCGTGGTGTAGCCGCCACACTGCGAGGGAGTCGACAGGGCTCCTCGCGGGCCGCCAAAGAAGCTCATCTTCAGTTCGCCGAACGGAAGCTCGGGGAGGAACTGCCCCGTGAGCGGGTCTTCGCCAAAGGTGGCCCGCACCTGTCCAGGCTGCAAGCCGACGCTTGGCTCTTGCCCCCCCAGTTCGACGTGGCCCGGAAGCTTGACGAGCACGCCGCTGCCTTCCGCAACGAGGTAGAGCGCGATAAGGGAGTTGAAAGGGTTCGATCCCTGAGCCGCACCGCCATCCCCCTGCTGCGCGAGATAGACCGCGCCTCCGAGCGGATGTTCGAGCAACGGGGTGAGGACTTCCACCGACCCGAGCTTCGACGCTTCCGGGCATGTCGGAGGATTGGCGTTGTTCAGGCCGATCTCTTCCGGGGTGCAGGCGGCCAAACCGGCCGCCGCCGCCGCAGACACCGAGAATCCCTCTGGCAACGTCACGACCGCGCTCATCAAATTTGCCTCCGCCAGTGCTTCCGTGCTCTCCTGCTGGGGTATTTTGAGCGCAACGTTCAAGCCAGACGGCGAATCGGCCGGCACGGAACTTGGGGAGGGCCGCACGGTAAGGGTGGGGCTGAAGTCCAGGCGAGCGCACCCTTCGATTTCGGGCATCGCCGGCGAGGATTGCTGTAGCGGGGTCCAGAGACCCGGTTCCTGCCATGAGTCGGCACGCATCGTTGCCACGGAAGCCCCCGCGCATTCGGATGGCAACGTCAGTAGCGCTTTGCCAGTGCGCTCGACGGCGCAAAGGCCGCTTGCGAGCGCGCCCGTTTCCAGTTCTTCCTTTTCATTTTCGATGACGGCGTTGGAACGATTGAAGCAGGCCCCGCGTTCGGCATCGTGACTCGCGCTCGACGGATCGCCCCACAGTGTCAGCTTGGTGCCGTAAACGGGAAGGCGCTGAGTGATGCTCGAGACTTCGGCCGAAATGCCATAGTCGCCGCCCGTGCGCACTCCGCCCACGATGTGAACCACAGAGTCGAGGTCTTCCACGTTCATCCCAAGCTCCGCGGGCACATTGGCGGGGGGCACCATGTTGTACACGGCCGCCTTGGCTTGCTTCGCCCCCAGGAAATTCACATTCACGATCGCCACGCCGATCGCCGTGGAGTTTGGACATCCTGCATTGCTCTCCAGTTGGGCCTCGGCGCACTTCGCGGGCGTGGCGGTTGGGTCCACGATCACACCCTTCGGAAGGTTGACTTCGATGTCTCGTGGGTTGCCATCCGGGATGGGACCTTCTTCGGTTTCGTGGTTGTTGAAGACGATCGTCGTGGTCATCGCGTATGGGTGCGACCCTGCCCGAACCGCGGGCGGCCCCGATTCGTTTGCGAGAAGCTGACTTTCAAAGCTCTCGATCCCAAAATCGGCCACAGCCGTGCTCGGCTGCAGCGCCACCCACATCGCCACCGAAACCCCAACCGCGACGACGATGCCCGGGACCCACCCACCGGGGGACCAAGGCTCGCGGCGCCCCGCATCGCTCCCAATCATCGCTGGCGCCTCCTCTGTCCCCCTCATCATCGCCGTCGCCTCCTTGCCCTCATCCTGGCTGGTGGCCGCCGGCCATAGCTCCTTCTCGCCCGAACTTCGCAGGCATGTCGCTTGTGACGTGGCTTTGCCCTGCATGCTTTCAGCGCCTTGGCCAGCATTTGGGCATGAGTCAGCGGTGGCTTGGCCTTGGGTATCACGGCCGGCAACACGACCATCGGCGGGAGGTTGCCGCTGGCGGTAAACGCCGCGCTGGAGGGCAGCGCAAGGACCGTGGCTTCGCTGGGCGCTCCCCGGCATTCTTCGCCCGCACAAGCCAGCGGAGAACTCGCGGGATTTTGGACGGTGAAGCCGCCGTCGACCAGCGCATCATAGACATCGACGCTGACATCCTGATCCTGACTTACCAGCGGCTGGCGGGTGAAGAAGAACACATCGCTGCCATCGGCGCTGGCGTCGCCGAAGTATGACTGATCTGTGCTCTGCCCCGTCGATATGAGGAAGACGCAGCCTCCACTTTCCTGTGGACAGCTTTCCGCGCCTTCCTCCTCCCACTCATATACGTCCATCTCGCCGTTCGTATCGGCTGGTATGAGCGCTTCGGCGGTCTGGAAGAATATCCGGCTTCCATCGTCCGACAGATTGTGTGTCAAAAACGGATTGCGGCCTTCGAGCGAGGCAGCCCCCTGGGTCTGGTGGGCTAGGAACGCGCTGCTGATGGCCGCGGGCGCATTCGGATTGCACGACACACATATGAGTTCGCCTTCGGGCGCCGAATAACGAAACAGCTCGTTTTGGCCGGCGTTGTCGTATTTTGTCAGCGGTTCGCTGGAGCTGAACAGGGCAACCGTGCCGTCCGGCGTCACGCGCGCGCCCTTCCAACCTTCGTCCGGCCCCGCCAATTCGCTGGAGAAGGAGTCACGCCAGTCGGCGCTGTCGTTGAAGTTGCTCAGCCGCGCGACGAACGTGACGACGCCTTCATGAGTCGATGAACTTTCGTGCCACAGATACAGGTTGGCCGAGCCTGCGAGCGGTTCTCCAGCCCCGCTCGCGCCGGCGAGCACCGCGGTGGCGACGAAGTAGATATATGCGCCTTCCCGGCTCATTCCCAGTGTTCCCAGCACGCCGGCGCTGCCACTGCTTGGATGTGTCAGTAGTTCGGACGAGTCGTTGGCGGCGCTGAATCGATAGAGTTCTCCGCTTTCGGTGTAGTCGGCCCACGCTCCATCTGGGGTCGCATCGCGCCAATAGGCCGGGCCGCTCGAGACCGGGACCGTGCGTTCGGCGATCGGCTCTCGCATATAGATCTGACCTGTTCCGATGTCGCTGAAATAGATGCGCGAACCATCTTCGGAGATCGTGTGCTCCGTATAGAACCTGCTGCTCGCTCCGCCCACTTCCCCGACTTCGGCCTCCACCGCACTGCCGCCGGGGCCGGCCACCGCTCCTTCAACCGGCGCGTCGCCGCCTTCCAAGGCGCCTGCCAGCGTCAACGTCCCTTCATCCCACTCGTACAGGTTGATCGCTTCCGGCGCCGCCTGGGGAAGAAGTCGTTCGCGGGACTCAAAGAGTATATGGGAGTCATTCGCCGTTGCACCAGCGAAGTGAGCGCCCCCAAGGCCGGGCGTGGCAGCCAACAAACGATAGGAGTGATTTATGTTGTCGCGCACGTAAACGTTCATCTGTCCTGGCTGTGCTTCTGGAGCCGGCGCCGGGAAGCTCGGATAGGCGAAGAAGATCGCCTTCGACAGATCCTCGGTCAGACCGACCACGCCGGTCAGGTTGACCGCGGGATTGAACTGAGGCAGCACGCCTTCGGTTGACCAGCCCGCGTCATCGCGAGAGGCTACGTACGTGGGATATTCTCCCGGACTGGGGGTGCCCGGAAAGGGCGCAATAGAATTGAAGGTCACCTTGTCACCCGACGGCGCGCTCTGCACGAATCCCGGATTCCCGACTGCATCGGTGCCGTTCTTGTCGGTAGGGGAGACCTGCTCGTAGGCGCGACAGTCGGGGAGCCGCGCCGCATAAAGCTCTTGCACGCGAACCTGTTCGTTGGGGCATTCTCCCTGGGATGACTCGGCCAGCGACACCCCGCCCCCCAGGAAGGGCGTTTGCGACAACCAGAGCGCCACGGTCGCGAGCGATACAAACACTGCCTGCCGACCCCAACAGCCCGTTACGACCTTCCTCGCCATGCAACCATCTCTCCTCGTGTCACTCTCATCTTCGGTCAGCTACCCACCTCAGATTACCCGGCGCCCTCTTTCGCTAAACCCAAAGATCGGGTCCGCGCCAGATAGCCGTTTCCGTAGTGGGCAGCGAGTAGCCGTTTAGGCGTCTACTACCACGAGCCCCACCACCGCACCGTCCCGATCGGCTAATCGGGTCCGAGCCGATGCGTACGACCGGCTCAGACCCGTAATTCCGTCTCAGCTAATGCTCCACTGCCTATTTGGCCCTGTATTCCAGGCCCGAGACCAGATGAACTTTCTCGGTGCTTTTGAATACGGCAGTTTTCCCGCCCAGCGTCAGGTGACTGCCTGATGTTTCACACGCAATTTCATGTTCTTTCATCAGCGTTTCCCCACTAGGCAGTTTACAGACCTGTGTACCTTCCACTTTGTATTTGCCTTTGAGCGTGCATGTGGTGATTTCGATTGTGACGAATTCCGTGCCGGAGACCGGTTTGAATTCGTCTTCGACCCCCGGTTCGGGGCCTACCAGCAGATCTTTGAATTTGAATTTGATGTTCGGGACACCACAGGTGCCCTGGCCTACAACTTTACATTCTTCAAACACAACTTCGCCTTCGGATGTGCCACCAGTGCCGATCGATCCGGTGAATTTATCTTTTTTACATTCGATCGTGATTTTGGTGCCTAGCACTTCGCCTTCGAGGATGGATACGCCACTCGTACCTTCGACGCTCTGCGGCAGACTGCCTCCCGAAACGATGTATTCATGCGCCGACGCGGATGCCGACACGACCGCGCCGAGCACAAACATGGCTGTGAGGCAGAGCCCCACGATCCTGATACGCTTCATTACTGAACCGCTCCTTTGCTCTTGGGTTTTGATTGGTAACCCCGGAGCGCCTCTTCGTTCAGGGTCAGGGACGCTCCGACGCCAGATGCGTCGGCCCAACGACCTCCACTTCACTCTGCGGAAGTCCTACCGACAAATCAGATATACCCATGAGCTCATCGTCTTATCGGGATGTTTCCCACTCTGACAGTGAGCTAAACGTCAGGTCGATCCTAGGAGCTGGCATCCTCTGCTGGTCAATCAGCCAGGCCATGCCCGCGTCCACGAGCACGACCGAGGTCGCGTCCGGTCTTTACCGCCGTTGTTGAACTGGAGATCCCGAAGAGCCGACGCGAAATGCGGCTATCCGTCGCTTTTCGCGGCCACGCCCGTGAACGCAACCCATCCCGCGCTATTGCGAAGCCCGCTCGCAGCGTAACGGTCGGGTATGATTACACTGCTCTACCCGGCCTCGGCCGGGGAGCGTTTTGATTGGTCGGCGCCGGGGCGCTCTTCTTTCAAGGTCAGGCGCCCCGGCACCGGTACCTGTCGGTATGCGGGCAGACATCTCTCCTCGGCGCCCGCGGCTGGCACGGACATTGGACAGAGAGCACGAAGAGACCTGGCTTGGCCTCTGTAGGTCCCGGCCACCCCTGCAGTCGCGCCTTCCCGGTGCTTACCCGCGCCCCCGCGGCTTCAAACCCGGGGATGACATCTCAGGAGCCGTGGCACTTCTTGAACTTCTTGCCGCTCCCACACCAGCAGGGATCGTTGCGCCCCACCGCGTGCTCGGAGTCCACCACGCGCTGCTCCACCACCGGCACCAGCTCCTGCTCCTCGCCACCGCCGTTGGTGGCGTACGACTGCGCGCCGATCGCGCCGGCGTTGGCGGCCGCGGCGGCGATCGCGCTCGCGCCCATCGCGGCGCTGCCGCCCGAGTAGGAGACCCGGGCGGGCCGCGTGGAGTTGCCCGCCGCGGCAAACGCCGGCACCGCGGCACCACCCCCCCCTCCCCCTCCGCCGTTCTCGCCCTGAACCTGAACCTGGACGTTGAAGATCAGACGGGCGTAGTCGGCCCAGATGCTGTTGATGAGGTCGCCGAAGAGGGTGTACGCCTCGTTCTTGTACGCCACCAGGGGATCGATCTGGACGAAGCCGCGCAGGTGGATGCCCTCGCGCAGGTAGTCCACGTCGAACAGGTGCTCGCGCCAGCGTTCGTCGATGATCTGCAGCAGCAGATAGCGCTCCAGCTGGCCCATCAGCTCCTCCCCGAGCTCCTGCTCGCGCGCGTTGTAGCGCTCCATCGCCTGCTCCACCAGGCGTTCGCCGAGATGCGCGCGGTCGATCGCCTCGGGGGTCATCTCCCGCGGGTCGACGTCCAGCGGGAAAAACTGCGACAGCGCGCCAAACATGCCGTCGATGTCCCAGTCCTCCAGGTAGTCGCCCTCGGTGTACTGCTCGATCGTGCGCTCGATCACGCCGGCGATTTCGGTGCGCGCCTGCTCGCCCATCGCCCGCCCCTCCAGCACGTCGTCGCGGTAGGCGTAGATCACGCGCCGCTGCTCGTTCATCACGTCGTCGTATTCCAGCACGCGCTTGCGGATCAGGAAGTTCTGCTCCTCCACCTTGCGCTGCGCTTTTTCGATCTGCTTGGAGAGCATCCCCGCCTCGATCGGTTCCTCGTTGCCCTCCGCGTCCACGCCGCCCAGTTTGTCGAGGATGCGATAGATGCGATCGCCGGCGAACAGCCGCACCAGATCGTCCTCGGCGGAGAGGAAGAAGCGGGTCTCGCCCGGGTCGCCCTGGCGCCCGGCGCGCCCGCGCAGCTGGTTGTCGATGCGCCGCGACTCGTGGCGCTCGGTGCCACAGATGAACAGGCCCCCGGCCGCCATCACGCGCTCGCGTTTTTCCTGCACCTCGCGCTCCAGCGACGGCAGCACGTCGGCCATGCGCCGCTCGTAGGTGGCCGCGGCATCCTCGTCGCGCTCGGCGCCCTCGCGGGGCGGCTTCACCCCTTCGCGGGCAAGCTGCTGCTGGGAGAGGTGCTCGGGGTTGCCGCCCAGCTTGATGTCCACGCCGCGGCCCGCCATGTTGGTGGCGATCGTCACCGCGCCCGGCTGCCCCGCCTCGGCGACGATGTCGGCCTCGCGCGCGACGTGCTCGGGCTTGGCGTTCAGCACCGTGTGCGGGACCCCGCGCCGCTTCAGGCGCTCGCTCAGCAGCTCGGACACCTCGACTGAGATCGTGCCCACCAGCACCGGCTGGCCGTTGTCGTGGCGCGCGGCGATCTCCCTGACAACCGCGCTCCACTTGCCCTCCTTGGTCTTGTAAACCTGATCGTTACGGTCATCGCGCACCATCGGCGCGTTGGTGGGGATCTGCACGACGGGCAGCTCGTAGATCTTCATGAACTCCGTCGCCTCCGTCAGCGCCGTGCCGGTCATCCCCGCCAGCTTGTCGTAGAGGCGGAAGAAATTCTGGTAGGTGATCGTGGCCAGCGTCTGGTTCTCCTCCTGGATACGCGCCCCCTCCTTCGCCTCGATCGCCTGGTGCAGGCCCTCCGACCAGCGCCGGCCCTCCAGCGTGCGCCCGGTGAACTCGTCGATGATCTTCACCTCGCCGTCCACCACCTGGTAGTCCACGTCGCGCTTGTACAGCGACTGCGCGCGCAGCGCCTGGTTGAGGTGGTTGACCAGATGGCCGTTCTCGGCACGGTACAGATGGTCGATGCCGAGGAAGCGCTCGGCCTTGGCGACGCCCTGCTCGGTGACCGACACCGTCTTGTGCTTCTCGTCGAATTCGTAGTCGAAGTCGGCGATGAATTCCTTCTTGGTGCGGGGATCCATCCCTTCGGGGGCCTTGCCCGGGGTAAGGCGGGGGGCGAGGCGGGCGAACTTCACGTACAGGTCGGCCGCCTGTTCGGGGGCGCCGGAGATGATCAGCGGCGTGCGCGCCTCGTCGATCAGGATGTTGTCCACCTCGTCCACAATCGCGAAGGGGTGCCCGCGCTGCACCTTTTCGCCAAGATCCTTCGCCATGTTGTCGCGCAGGTAGTCGAAGCCGAACTCCGAGTTGGTGCCGTACACCACGTCGCAGGCGTACGCGCGGTGCTTCTCGTCGTAGGGCTGCATGTTCTGCAACACCCCCACCGTCAGCCCAAGCGCCTCGTAGATCGGGCTCATCCATTCGGCGTCGCGGCGGGCCAGGTAGTCGTTGACGGTGACCAGATGCACGCCCCTGCCGGGGAGCGCGTTGAGCGCCACCGCCAGCGTGGCCGTGAGCGTCTTGCCCTCGCCGGTCTTCATCTCCGCGATGCAGCCCTCGTGCAGCGCCATCGCGCCGATCAGCTGCACGTCGAAGTGGCGCATCCCCATCCTGCGCTTGCCGGTCTCGCGCACGATCGCGAAGCACTCCGGCAGCAGCTCGTCGAGCTCCTCCCCGTTCGTGGCGCGCTCGCGCAGCGCGTCCATCCGCTCGCGCAGCTCCGCATCGCTGTCGTGTTCGAGCTCGGCCTCGAACGCCCCGATCAGAGCAACGCGCTTCTCGAATTCCTTGCGCTTCTTCGCCTCGCCTACGTTGAGGGCGCGATCCAGGATGGACACGCCCCCAGAGTAGCGACTAAGAGGGTGGCGCAGGCGGCCATCGGGCCGCCGAGCCGGGCCCCTCTTTCTTCATCACTGGCTCCCCGGAAGCTCGGGAGCGACAGCCAGCGTGTGTGCGGCCAGCGCCGCGCGCGTCTTGCGCCGGCGACGGCGCATCACGCGGTGGCGCTTAACCTGGCGGGCAAGCTCGTCCACCACAAGGTTCAGCGAGTGCAGCATCTGCGGCGAAGCGTCGCGGGCGCGCAGCGTAGTGCCCTTCAGATAGAGCGTGGCCTCGGCCACTTGACTGTCGGCGACCCGCGGGTTGCGCTCGCGCAGCAGCTCGATCTCCAGGCGCGCGAATTTTGAGACCTGCCGTGAGACCTTCGTCAGACGGCGTTCGGCGTGCCTGCGCAAATCGTCGGGGACGGGAACGTTGCGGCCCTTGATCTCGATCTGCATGTCTTGCCTCCTAATCGGACGGGGAGACTGTCTCTATCGATGCTACGCCCCTTGACGGCGGTTGTCCATCGGCTTTTTGCGGATCTGCCCGAGCGTACCGACCCAAGCGCTGCGTAAGGTCGGCTGGCTCCTTTGGGAGCGGCTGCCCCCGTAGCTCAGTGGATAGAGCGTGCCCATCGCAGGGTCAAGGTCCCGGGTTCGAATCCCGGCGGGGGCATCTGGTAGAGTGACATAACTGCGATGGGTGCGCCCGCTGAGATGGACCGAGGCCAGAGTGCTGACGGTTCAAAGCGGCAGCACTTTGAGAGCCCGCTTAGGCGGGCTCTCTTTATTTCTGACGTGGCCGCAGGCTCTTGAGGATGCCCGCGTGCCCGGCGATCGCGCCGATCAGGATCGCGCCCGGGGCGATCTCGGTACCGGGGAAGAGGATGCTCTCGCGCAGCTGTGCGCCGTCTCCCACTAGCGCACCGTCGCCCAGCACGAGTGGGCCGGTCAGCCGCGCCCCAGCGCCGATCCGCACGTCGCGTCCGATCCAGACAGGCCCTTCGACCTCGGCGTCCGCCGGCAGTGGCTCCCCTCCGGCGACGATCACCCCGGGGGCAACCTCCTCGCCGTCCATCTCCAGGTGCAGCTGGCCGCGCAACGCGTCGAAGGTGCCCTGGCGCAGCTCCGCCAGCGAGCCCACGTCGTTCCAGTAGTCGTGCACCTCGTGGATGTGGAACGGCACGTCGTTGGCCAGCAGCGCCGGGAACACGTCCTGCGCCCAGTCCACAAACGGGCGGTCGGGGAAGTAGTCGAAGATGCGCGGCGCGAAGATGTAGATGCCGCAGTTGCCGAGATCCGACAGCGCCTCCTCGGGCGCTGGCTTCTCCTGGAAGCCCGTGATCCGCCCCGCGCGGTCGTGCAGCACCACGCCGTACTCGCGCGTATCGGCCACCTTCTTCACCGCCAGCGTCGCCACGCCGCCCGCCTCGCGGTGGCGGGCGGCGAACGCCCGCAGGTCGATGTCGGTGAGCGCGTCGCCGGAGATCACCAGGAACGGCTCCTCGCCGAAGAACTCCGCGCATCCCCGCACCCCGCCGGCGGTGCCCAGCAGCTCCTCCTCGACGCGGTAGGTGAGGCGCTCGCCAAAGTAGTCGCGGATCGTCTGCGGGAAGTGGTGCAGGTTGGCGATCGTCTCATCAAACCCGTGCCGGTCGAGCAGATCGACGATGTGCGCCATCACCGGGCGGTCCAGCACCGGCACCATCGGCTTGTTGATCTCGTACGTCAGCGGGCGCAGGCGGGTGCCAAGCCCCGCCGCGAGAACCATGGCTCGCATACGGTGGGCAAGCTATCGGATCGGCGGGCGCCTCTGAGTCGACGTGGCCGGAGCCTCTGAGTCGACGTGGCCGGCGGCTAGGCTGTAGCTGTGCATAGAGCGCTCAGTCCTGAGAGCACCTTCACCGCGCAGGACTACTTCACGCTGCTGCGCGATCGGGCACAGACAGCACGCGAAGGTGGGAACTATGCGATCTCCGCCGCGCTGGTGATCCGCTGCCAAGGGCTTGAAGTGGTGACCGTCGGCATCAACACCCTGTTTGGCTTGCGCGACCCGAGCGGACACGCCGAGATGAACGCGATCCGCCTGGCACAGCGGCTGGGCGCCCGCGAGCTCGCCGGCGCCGATCTGGCGGAGCTCCTCAGGGAAGGGTCGCTGCGCATCGGCAGAGTCCCCCACGCAGCGACGGAAACCATTCTCTATACGACGCTGGAGCCGTGTCCGATGTGCACCGCCTGCATCATCACCGCGGGTATTCGGCGAGTGGTGATCGCCGCGGAAGATCCCCCGTCGGGCGCGCTCAGCCCAGCCCGGCTGCGCGCGCTGGCGCCGCTGTGGGGGCAGCTCGCCGAGTCGATTGGGCTGCGGGTCAGCTTCTGCCAGTCGCGCAACCCCGAGGACGGCGACACCTATCTCGCGCCCGCGCTTCGCGACGAGCTGATCGAGCTCTTCCTGGCCAGCAGGGAGCCGCTCGATCGAGCGCTCGGCGACGACGGCGTGCTGGATGTGGGCGCGATCTCCACGAGCGCCGCCCGGGTGCTCGAGGGCGATCTAGAGCACGGCGGTGGCGAGCACGATCAGGAACGACGCCGCAAACGCCAGCTCGAAGCGTAGGAACTGGTAGCCCCGCCGCGTGTTGTTGGACTCGTACCTGAGCACATCCGCCAGCTTCAAACGCTCGGCCGCAAGCTCATGCCAGATTCCGTCTTCGCCGTGGAGCTCGCGCAAGCGCCCGGTGTAGGAGGCGTACGGATCCCGCTCGTCGAGGAAGCGCAGCGGAAAGAACACGCTCCGAGAACGATCTCCCAGCTTGCGTTCGAGCTTTTCCGGGTGGTAGGGCAGCAGCGCGCGCATGATGAAATAGATCGAGACCAGGAACGTGATCAGCACGAGGAACAGGAAAATCAGGGCGATCACCCGCTGCGCGTCGCTGGCGCCGCGGTAGACGCCACCGAGGCTGACCAGCAGCTGGATCAGGCCGGTGAAGACCAGGCCATGAACGATCAGCGCCGCCGAGGCCTTGCTGTCGTTGGCCCCGATCGAGCTCTGCACGTCCTGGATCGAGGCGACCAGCAGGTCGTCGAGGTGTTTGGGAGCACTCACACCGGATTCGCCCTCGACACCCCCAGCCCCGTCGACCACGACCTCACCGCCTACGGCTAATAGCGATAGTGATCGGGCTTGTAGGGGCCCTCGACGGGCACGCCGATGTAGGCGGCCTGATCGGCGCTGAGCCGCGTGAGGCGAACCCCGAGCGCGTCGAGGTGCAGGCGCGCGACCTTCTCGTCGAGGTGCTTGGGCAGCACGTACACGCGCCGCTCGTAGTCGTCGTTCTTGGTGAACAGCTCGATCTGGGCGATCGTCTGGTTGGTGAAGGAGTTGCTCATCACGAAGCTGGGGTGGCCGGTGGCGTTGCCGAGGTTCAGCAGGCGCCCCTCGGAGAGCAGGATGATGGCGTGGCCATCGGGGAAGCGCCACTCGTCCACCTGCGGCTTGATGTTGATCCGCTCGACGCCCGCCACCTTGGTGAGGCCGGCGATGTCGATCTCGTTGTCGAAGTGCCCGATGTTGCCGACGATCGCCTGGTGCTTCATCCGCGCCATGTGCTCGGCGCGGATGATGTCGCGGTTGCCGGTGCAGGTGACGAAGATGTCGCCCTCCCCCACCACTTCCTCCAGGGTACGGATCGTGTACCCCTGCATCGCCGCCTGCAATGCGCAGATCGGGTCGATCTCGGTGACCACCACGCGCGCGCCCTGGCCGCGCAGCGATTCCGCGCAGCCCTTGCCGACGTCGCCGAAGCCGCAGATCACGGCCAGCTTGCCGGCGATCATCACGTCGGTGGCGCGGTTTATCCCGTCCACCAGCGAGTGGCGGCAGCCGTAGAGGTTGTCGAACTTCGACTTGGTCACCGAGTCGTTGACGTTGATCGCGGGGAACATCAGGGTGCCCAGCTCGGTCATCTCGTACAGCCGGTGCACGCCGGTGGTCGTCTCCTCGGTGACGCCTTTGATGCCCTCCCCGATCCGCGTCCAGCGCTGGGGATCCTCGCCGAGCGAGCGCCGCAGCAGCGCCAGCACCACCTGGAACTCCTCGGAGTGGATCAGCCCATCTTCGTCCATCCCATCTTCATCCACCTCCGGGACGGCGCCGGCGGCCTCGTACTCGGTGCCCTTGTGCACCAGCAGCGTGGCGTCGCCGCCATCGTCGAGAATCATGTTGGGGCCACTCGTTCCGTCCTCGCCCGGCCAGCGCAGGGCCTGTTCGGTGCACCACCAGTACTCCTCCAGCGTCTCGCCCTTCCAGGCGTACACCGGAACACCGCGCGGCTCCTCGGGCGTGCCGTCAGGTCCTACCGCGACCGCCGCGGCGGCGGCGTCCTGCGTGGAGAAGATGTTGCAGCTGCACCACCGCACCTCCGCCCCCAGCGCGGTAAGCGTCTCGATCAGCACGGCGGTCTGCACGGTCATGTGCAGCGAGCCGGTGATCCGCGCGCCGCGCAGCGGCTGGGCGTCCATGTACTCGGCGCGAGTGGCCATCAGGCCCGGCATCTCGTGCTCGGCGAGCGTGATTTCCTTGCGTCCCAGCTCCGCCAGGGAGAGGTCGGCGACCTTGAAGTCGGTGCTTGGCGCTGCTGTGGGAGTCACTGCTGACATGACGAGTCCTCCTGTCCGGTCAGGTGAGCGCCCTTGCTGCAGAGAGATGCCGAGCGTGGCGGGATTACAGCCCGTCGCAGCGCTCCTCGGCCGCCCAGGACGGTATCACACGCTCCTGGCTGGACAGGGGCGGCTCAGCGCTCGGCCAGCGCCGACTTCAGCTCGTCCAGGATCTTGACCGGCCCGGGATCGACCCCGCGCAGCGTGGCCAGATAGATCGAGACGAGATCGCCGAGCAGCACCAGCGAGAAGACCCGCTCGATCGCCGTCTGCCCGCGTGTCTCCACACGGAAACTGGCGGCGGCGTTGTCGGCGATCAGGCGCTCGGTGAGGTCCATCCGCTCCTTCACGCGCGGATGGGCGTCGGAGTCATCGAGGAAGATGGCCGAGAAGCGGGCGGGCGGGTCCAATTCGCGCGTACCCTCCCACCCAACGATCTCGTTGTGGTCGAGCTCGGGCAGTTCGCTTGCGAAGCTGGGCTGCTTGGCGTTCTCGTTGATCTGTGTCTTCCAGCGGTAGGCGATCGGGTTGGTCAGCCCGGCTCCCGCGATCACCGGCGTGGTGCCCAGGAGGCCGCGCGCGATCGTCTTCGCCAGCGACCCCTCCGGCGCGTCGGGGCCCCACTCGGCGACCAGCTGCTCGGCGTGGGCGGCCGCCACATCGATCTCCGAGGTGAGGCGCGGGCCGGCTCCGCACAGGGCGGCCACCTCCAGCGAGGCGACCGTCATGTAGGCGACCGCGGCGCGCGGTTGGAAGCCGCCGGGGAGCGGGATCACCGGCACCTTATCGGCGCGCGCCAGCTCCGCCAGACGACCGCCGGTGGTGACCACCACGCGCTGGGCGCCGAGCGCGCCCGCGGACTCGTAGCAGGCCAGCGTCTCCTCGGTGTCGCCGGAGTAGCTGGCGCACAGCACCGTGGTATCGGGCGTGGTCCATGGGGGCAGCCCATAGGCGCGCGTGACGAGAATCGGCCGCGAAGCGTGGTCGCCCAGTGCCGCGGCCGCGAGCGCGCCTCCGATCCCCGATCCGCCCATGCCGGCCACCACCAGCCCGCCGGGTGTGTCCCACTCGTTCATGATCGCCGACTCCACCCGCCACAGCGCGTCGCGCAGGTGCTCGGGCAGCGTGAGCACGTCGCTCAGCTGTCCGGAGCTGTCCACCGCGGCGATCGCCTCGCGGGAGAGCACCGCCATCACATTCTCGGTCACCGGCATATCCTCTCAGGCTTGACCCGGTGATGGTGGGCAATCGCACATCGACCCGGCGCCAGCGCGCTCACGAGAACCTCAACGCTCCATCGGGCAGAGTCACGCCCGGGAAGATACGCGCTCCTCGGGACACCGTGTTGTGCGCCCCGATCGTGACCCCCTCGCCCAGGACGGCGCCGTCGGTGATCTGGGTGCCCTCGCCGACGCGGCAGCCGGCGGCGACGATGCAGTCGCGCAGCGTGCAGCCCGGACCGATCTCCGTGCCGTTCATGATCACCGCGCGCTCGACGACCGAACCGGCGCCGACGGTGACGCCTTGACCGAGCACCACCAGACTGCCGACATGGGCGTTGGCGGCCACCTGCACGCCGGACTCCAGCACCGCGGGGGGGATCGCGCGCCCCTCCACCCGCACGTCCCGCGCGAGCGCCATGAAATCGCTGCCGAGACGCTCCCGCACCGCGGTGTGGACGTTGCCCTCGATGATGTCGAAGGTGCCCTTCAGATAGCGCTCGGGGGTGCCGATGTCCAGCCAGTAGCTCTCCGAGGGGAAGCCGTAGAGGCCGTTGCCGATCAGCCGCGGCCATACTTCGCGCTCGATCGACACATTGCGGTCGGTGGGCACCAGCTCGAGCACGTCGCGCTCCAGCACGTAGGCGCCGGCGCTGATCAGGTTGGTGTGGGCATGCAGCGGACGATCCGCTGTGACCTGGCCCGCCATCCAGGCGCCGGTGGCGCCTTCCAGCTGGTCGGAGGAGGGCTTCTCGACGAACTCCTCCACCGCGTGCTCGGGGGTGAGCCGCACCAGCCCATACGCGGTGGGATCCTCGACCGGCACCAGCGCCAGCGTGGCGCGCGCGCCGGTGCGCTCGTGCTGGGCGATCTGCGCGGTGAGGTCGATGTCGGTGAGCACGTCGCCGTTGAGCATCAGGAAGCGCTCGTCGAGCATCGACTCGGCGAACTTCAGCGCGCCGGCGGTGCCGCGCGGGTCGGGCTCCTCGACGAAGCGCAGGCGGATCCCGAACGCGGAGCCGTCCCCCAGCACATTGCGCACGGAGGTGGCGAGGAAGCCGCAGGACATGATCACGTCCTCGATCCCGTGGCGGCGCAGCCATTCGATCATGAAGGCGATGAACGGGCGGTCCACCAGCGGCACCACCGGCTTGGGCACCGTGGAGGTGAGCGGGCGCAGGCGGGTGCCCTCGCCGCCGACGAGAATCACCGCCTGCATTTAGGAGCGGTCCTCGCGCCGGCGCCCGGTCGGCGGGTCCGATGGTCGGCCGACCCCCTCGTAGAACAGCCCTGCGGCGCGCACGGCGGCGTCGTCCAGCGCGTTGCGGCCGTCGATCACGACGTTGCCTCGCATCGCCCCTGCCACCTCCCGCCAATCGAGGTCGGTGCACTGCGGCCACTCGGTGACCAGCACAGCCGCGTCGGCCCCCTGCAAGGCGTCGATCGCGCAGTCCGCGAGCTGCAGCCCCCCGAGCAGCTTGCGCGCCTCGTGCTCGGCGACCGGATCGAACGCCGTGACCGTCGCTCCGTCGGCGGCGAGCCGCGCGGCGAGCACCAGCGAGGAGGCCTCGCGCATGTCGTCAGTGTTGGGCTTGAACGCGAGGCCCAGCAGCGCGATGTGCTTGCCGACAAGACTGCCGAGGTGCTTGTGCAGCTTGCCGATCACGCGACGCTTCTGCAGCTCGTTGACCTCGATCACGGCGGTGAGCAGCTGGAAGTGGTAGCCGGAGTTGCCGGCGAGCTGTTTGAGCGCCTCCACGTCCTTGGGGAAGCAGCTGCCGCCATAGCCGATCCCGGCCTGCAGGAACTTCGGCCCGATACGCGCGTCGAGACCCATGCCGCGGGCCACCTCGACCACGTCGGCGCCGGTCTCCTCGCAGACGTTGGCGATCTCGTTGATGAACGAGATCTTGGTCGCCAGGAAGGCGTTGGAGGCCAGCTTCACCATCTCCGCGGAGGCGATGTCGGTGCGCACCAGCTCGCCCTCGCCGGCACCGCCATAATCGGCGGCGAGCAGCGGCCGGTAGAGCTCCACCACGGCGTCGCCGGCCCAGTCGCCGATGTCGCCGACGACCACCCGATCGGGGCGCAGGAAGTCGTCCACCGCCGAGCCCTCCTTGAGGAACTCCGGACAGGAGACGTAGCGCAGCCCCGCCTTGCCCCGCTCCCCGAAGACGCGCTGGATCGAGGCGCCGGTGCCAGAGGGCACCGTGGACTTCATCACCAGCGCGTGGCGGTCGGAGGCGGGAATCGCCTCGACCACCGCGTGCACCGATGAGAGATCGGCGTCCCCCGAGTAGGTCGGGGGGGTTCCGACGGCGACGAACAGCAGCCGCGCGTGCTCGAGCGCGGGCGCGAGCTCGGTGGTGAAGTGCAGGCGCGCGGCGTGCCTCTTCAACAGCTGCTCGAGACCGGGCTCGTAGATCGGCACCTCGCCCCGGCGCAACCGCTCGATCTTCTCGGCGTCGATGTCGACGCACCACACCTCGCTGCCCAGCTCGGCGAAGCCGGCGGCGCTGACCAGGCCGACGTAGCCGGTGCCGATGACGCCGACTGGCTCGCGCTCTTGGGTCATGGCGTTGACCCGTCAGCCACCATCGACCGGGGTGGCCTCCTCGACCAGCACGAGCGCGCGGTTCTCGGCGAACTGGAGGTAGCCGGCGGACTGCTTGAAGCGCACGATCTCCGAGTCGGAGCGGTACAGCCGCAGCTCGGTCGGCTTCAGCGCCGCCAGCACGGGCTGGTGGTTGGCCAGAAGCCCGATCGAGCCGGTGCCGGTGACCGTCGAGAGCATCTCGATCTCCTCACTGAACACCGGCCCCTCGGGGGTGAGCACTTCGGCTTGAAACTTCGTGTGAGCCATTATTTCTTCGCCGCCGCGACGACCTCGTCGATTGTGCCCTTGAGGAAGAATGCCGACTCGGGGACCTCGTCGTGCTTGCCCTCGATGATCTCATCGAAGCCCCTGATCGTCTCGGCGATCGGCACGTACGCACCCGGGGTGCCGGTGAACTCTTCGGCGACGAAGAACGGCTGCGAGAGGAACCGCTCGATGCGCCGGGCGCGCTGAACGGTGAGCTTGTCCTCGTCGGAAAGCTCGTCGATGCCGAGGATCGCAATGATGTCCTGCAGCTCCTTGTAGCGCTGCAGGATCTCCTTGACGCGGTTGGCCACGCGGAAATGCTCCTCGCCGAGGATGTCGGCCTTGAGGATCGTCGAGGTGGAGTCCAGCGGGTCCACCGCCGGGTAGATGCCTTTCTCGGAGATCGCCCGCGAGAGCACCGTGGTGGCGTTGAGGTGCGCGAACACGGAGGCCGGCGCCGGGTCGGTGAGGTCGTCGGCGGGGACGTAGATCGCCTGCACGGAGGTGACCGACCCCTCGCGCGTTGAGGTGATGCGCTCCTGCAGCTGTCCCATCTCGGTCTCAAGCGTCGGCTGGTAGCCCACCTGGGAGGGCATCCGCCCCAGCAGCGCGCTCACCTCGGAGCCGGCCTGCACGAAGCGGAAGATGTTGTCGATGAACAGAAGCACGTCCTGGCCCTGGTCGCGGAAGTATTCCGCCATGGTCAAACCGGACAAGGCGACGCGCATGCGGGCGCCGGGCGGCTCGTTCATCTGGCCGAACACCAGCATCGTCTTGTCGAGCACGCCCGACTCCTTCATCTCCAGCCACAGGTCGTTGCCCTCGCGCGAGCGCTCGCCCACGCCGCAGAAGGCCGACAGGCCGCCGTGTTCCTTGGCGAGGTTGTGGATCAGCTCCTGGATCAGCACCGTCTTGCCCACGCCGGCGCCGCCGAACAGACCCACCTTGCCGCCCTTGGCGTAGGGGGCCAGCAGGTCGACGACCTTGATCCCGGTCTCGAACATCTCGGTCGTCGGTGTGAGGTCCTCCACGCGCGGCGCGTCCTGGTGGATGCCGCGGCGCTCGACGTCGGCCGGCAGCTCCGCACCGAGGTCGATCGGGTCGCCGAGCAGGTTGAAGATGCGCCCCAGCGTCGCCTGTCCCACGGGGACGGTGATCGGGCCGCCGGTGTCCACCACCTCGACGCCGCGCGCCAGGCCGTCGGTGGTGTCCATCGCCACGGCGCGGATGCGGTCATCGCCGAGGTGCTGCTGCACCTCGCACACCAGCACATCCTCCCGCGAGGCCGCGATGTCCTCCTCCTCCTCGCGAGCAGCCGCGGCCGGGCGCGCGACGGTGATCGCGTGGTTGATCTCGGGCAGGCGGTCGGGGAAGACGGCCTCGATCACGACGCCCTGGATCTCGTCGATGCGCCCTACGTTGCGCTTGGCGCCGTTGCCGTTGGCGGCGCCCTGCGCGGCTGGTGTTGACTCTGTGGCGATGCTGGCCTCCATGGTCTCTGAATTCTCCTCGGTATCTATCGAAGTCTCTGGTTGTTGTTCTTTTTTCGGCGCTCCAACACTTCACTTTGTAAAGTGTTCTAGGGCTTTTTTAAAGGCATTGCGCCCCCGCCCGATCGCCCTTGGCGGTTCCTCAGGCTAGACCCTCCGCCCCCGCGACCACCTCCATGATCTCCTGTGTGATCTCGGCCTGCCGGGCGCGGTTCATCTGCAGCGTCAGATCGGTGATGATCTCGCCCGCGTTGTCGGAGGCGCTGCGCATGGCGGTCATCTGCGCGCCGAAGAAGCCCGCGGCCGACTCCACCAGCGCCCGGTAGATCGAGGTCTCGATGTAGTCGGGCAGCAGCTGCGCGAGCACCTGCTCGGGGTCGGGCTCGTACTCGACCAGCGCGCGCGGGCCACCGTTGCCCTCCTCCGGCTCGGACTCCGCCCCGGCGGCCGCCGCGAGCGACAGTGGCAGCAGCGTCTCGCGCGTGACGACCTGCGTGAGCGGGGAGACGTAGGAGTTGAAGATCAGCTCGACACGATCGAGCCGGCCGCTCACATACGCGTCGATCACATCGGCCCCCACCGCGCTTGCGTCGGCGAAGGCGGGGCGATCGGAGAAGCCGGTGTAGCTGCCGCTCAGCTCGTACCCGCGAAACGCCAGCGAGGAGACCCCGCGCCGCCCGGTCGCGTACCACGCGCTGCGCAGCCCTTCGCCAGATAGCTCGCTGTGCAGGCGCACGCCGGCGCGGATCACCTGCGAGTTGAAACCGCCCGCCAGCCCGCGGTCGCCGGTGATCAGCAGCAGTCCGACGGTGCCGCTGCCGGCACCAGTCACGCCACCGCCACCCTCCGCCGCGCCACCGCCCCCTGCGCCACCGACCCCTGCGCCACCGCCCCCTGCGCCACCGACCCCTGCGCCACCGCCCCCTGCGCCACCGCCCCCTGCGCCACCGCCCCCTGCGCCACCGCCCCCTGCGCCACCGCCCCCTGCACCGCCGCCCCCCGCAACGCCACCCCCGGGCTCACGCAGCAGCGGCACCCGCGCGATCTCGGTGGCGCCCGCGGCGCGCGCGGCGGTGCGAGTCATCCGCCCGAGCGCCTCCGCATAGGGGCGCAGCGCCGTAATCCGCTGCTCGGCGCGACGCAGGCGAGCGGCGGCCACCATCTCCATCGCCCGCGTGATCTTCTGGATGTTCTTCACCGAGGAGATCCTGTTCTTGACGTCGCGCTGAGAGGCCATGACGATTTCGAGCGGCGGCGCTAAGCCGCCGCCTTCGCCTCCTCCCGCGCGGTGTCAGCCTCGGGCGCATCCTGTGTGCGGATCGGCGCGTCCTCATCCAGCGGCTGGCCCTCCTCGTCGAGGTCGTAGCCGAAGTCCCGGGCGAATGCCTGCACCGCGTCGTGGACCGCATCCTGCGTCTCCTGCGACCAGTCGCCGCCGGCGATCTTCGCGCGGATGTCGGAGTGCTCGGAGTGCATCCGTTCGGTCAGCTCGGCGAGAAACTCGCCCACCCGCTCGACGTTCAGGCGATCGAGGAAGCCGGCGGTGGCGGCGTAGATCTGGAGCGTCTGGTCCTCCACCGGCAGCGGAGCGCGCTCGTGCTGGTTGAGCGTGCTCACCAACCGCTCGCCACGGGCCAGCGTGCGCTGCGTATCGGCGTCGAGGTCGGAGCCGAACTGGGCGAAGGCCTCCAGGTCGCGGTACTGGGAGAGCTCCAGCTTGATCCTCCCGGCGACCTTCTTCATTGGCCCGATCTGCGCATTGCCGCCCACGCGCGAGACGGAGATCCCGACGTTGATCGCGGGGCGCACGCCGGAGTTGAAGAGTTTGGACTCCAGGAAAATCTGCCCGTCGGTGATCGAGATCACGTTGGTGGGAATGTACGCGGAGACATCCCCCGCCTGGGTCTCGATGATCGGCAGCGCCGTCAGCGAGCCGCCGCCGAGGTCGTTGTTGAGCTTCACCGCGCGCTCCAGCAGGCGCGAGTGCAGGTAGAAGACATCGCCCGGGTAGGCCTCGCGGCCGGGCGGGCGGCGCAGCAGCAGCGACATCTGCCGGTAGGCGTAAGCATGCTTGGTCAAATCGTCGTACACGCACAGCGCGTGGCGCCCCGAGTAGAGGAAGTGCTCGGCCATCGCGCAGCCGGCGTAGGGCGCCATGAACTTGATCGGCGCCGCCTCGTCGGCGGGAGCGGCAACGATGATCGTGTTCTCCAGCGCGTTGTGTTCGTCGAGCGTCTGCGCCAGCGCCACCACGGTGGACATGCGCTGGCCGATCGCCACGTACACCGACACCACGCCGGTGTCCTTGTTGTTGATGATCGCGTCGATCGCGATCGCCGTCTTGCCGGTCTGACGGTCGCCGATGATCAGCTCGCGCTGGCCGCGGCCGATCGGGATCATCGCGTCGATCGCCTTCAGGCCGGTCTGCATCGGTTCCTTCACCGGCTGGCGCTGCACCACGCCGGGCGCCTTGAACTCGGCCGGGCGGGTCTCGGTGATCGGGATATCGCCCTTGCCGTCCAGCGGGCGACCCAGCGGGTCGACGATCCGCCCGAGCAGCGCGTCGCCGACCGGGATGTCGAGCAGCTTGCCCGTGCGCTTGACGGTGTCGCCCTCGGAGATGTGCTCCCACTCCCCAAACAGCACCGCGCCCACGTTGTCGGACTCGAGGTTGAGCGCCAGCCCAGTAACACCGTGCGGAAGCTCCAGCATCTCGAAGGACATGCAGTTCTCCAGGCCGTGCAGGCGCGCGATGCCGTCGGCCACCGACAGTACGGTGCCAACCTCGGTCAGCTCCGCCGCGCCGGTGTCGAGGCCGGCGATGCGGCTCTTCAAAATACTGGTGATCTCATCCGGATTGATCTGCATTTCGTCTTTTCCTTAGCTCTTTTCAAAAGGGAGGGGGTGGGGGTGCAGGGGGAGGGGGAGGACCAGCCCTCCCCCTCCCCCTGCTAAGAGGACCCGTAGGCAACCTGCCTACGCAACTGCTCCAGCCGGGAGCGGATAGAAGCATCAAGAATCGAGTTGCCAACCCGGATCACAATCCCACCAAGAATGTCAGGATCCACGCGCGCGGCGAGCTGCACCTTGCGACCGGCGCGTTCGCCGATCGTCTTGCCGAGGCTCTCGGTCGTAGCCGAGTCGAGCGCGATCGCACTGGTGATCTCGACCGGCAGCGTCTTGTTCTCCTCGTCCCACCGCCGCTCGTACTGGCGGCGGATGTGGAAGATCACCGGCATTCGGTGGTTTTCGATCAGCAGGTTGAGGAAATTCAGCAGCACCGGGTCTGCCCCGTCCAGCAGCTTGCCGAGCGCCGCCTGCTTCTCCTTGGTGGAGAAGTAGGGCGAGAAGAAGAACACCGCCAGTTCCCGGTTCTCGCGCAGCGCGTCCGCCAGCTGTCCGAGCTGCTCGCGCAGCACGTCCAGCTTGCCCTGTTCGCGGGCCACCTCGAACAGCGAGCGGGCGTATACCTGGGCCAGCTCCTCCATCTCAGTTCTGGCTCCCGGCGATGCTCGAAAAGTCCAATTCGCCGAGCGCCTCCTCCACCAGACGCTTCTGGTCGGCGTCGGTGAGCGACTTGCGCGTGACCTTCTCGGTGGCCATGATCGTCAGATCGGCGACCTCGCGGCGGATATCGTCGAGCGCCCGTTTCTTGGCGAGCTCGATTTCGCGCTCGGCACGCTTGGCCGCATCGGCTATCTGCTCCTGGCCGCGCACCTTGCCCTCGGCCTCGTGCGCCTCGGCCGTCTGGCGCGCGCGCTGGACGATCTCTTCGGACTGGGCCCGCGCCTCCTTCAGCCGCTCGCGGTATTCGGCGAGCACCTCCTCGGCCTCGGTGCGAGTGTGCTCGGCCGCGTCGATGTCGCCCTCGATCTTCTGCACGCGCGCGTCGAGAGCTTGGCTTATCAAAGGGAAAACCCATTTGCGCAAGATGTACAGCGAGATGGCGAACACCACGATCGTCCAGACCATCAGCCCTACATTGGGGCTGATCAGGAACGATCCGCTGGCGATTGGGAGGTTGGCGGTGAGATGCATCGTGGCCTACAGGAAGAAGGCGATGAACCCGCCGACGAGACCGTAGAAGAAGCACGCCTCGGTGAGCGCGAAGCCGAGCCACTGGTCGCGCTCGACCTCGGCGCGCAGCTCGGGCTGGCGGGTCTTGGCCTGGATCGAGGCGTTGAACACCGCACCGATGCCGGCGCCTGCACCGGCCGCGCCGCCGCCGGCACCGACGCCGAGCGCGATCGCCCGACCGGCGTCCTGGCTCTGCTTGATGATCGGTTCCACGGCCAGGATCAGTGGGTGCAACACACCGAAAAAGTGGAGAAACTCCATTACTCGACAGCTCCCTTGTTTGTTAGTGGCTCGAGACCGCGCCACCGAGATAGATGGCGGTCAGGATGGAAAAGATGAAGGCCTGCAGACCGGCGATCAGCACGGCCTCGAACAGGAAGATGATGACCCCGAAGGGCAGCAGAAACCACGACACGACCTGCAGGCCGACGAGCACTCCGAGCTCCCCGCCCATGAACGCAATCAGCATGTGGCCGGCGAGCAGGTTGGCCCACAGCCGCACCGTCAGCGAGATCAGCCGCAGGAAGTTGGAGAGGATCTCGATCGGGTAGATGAGCAGGATGATCGGCCCTTTGACGCCGCCCGGCATCAGGCTTTTCACATAGCCAACCGGCCCGTGGTGCCTCACCCCCTCGTAGGTGAAGAGGACGAACACGCTCAACGCGAGGATCAGCGGGAAGGCGACGTTGGTGTCCGCCGCGTAGATCTGCAGCGACGGGATGTGCGCCCCGAACACGTTGAAGCTCTCGCCCGAGTCGACCGGCAGCGGGATGTAGCCGATCAGGTTGGAGACGAGGATGAACACGAAGATCGTGGCGATCAGCGGGAAGTACCTCCCTTCCATCTCCGGGTTCAGGTTTTCCTGGGAGATGCGGCGCATGAAGTCGTAGTACATCTCCACCGCGACCTGCAGGCGCCCGGGGCGCTGCTGCAGACGCCGGGCGACGTAGAACATCACCCCGAGCGTGATCCCGACCGTGAGCAGCAGGTAGAGGATGGCCTTGTTGAACGCGATCGGCCCGACCTGAAACCAAGTGTCGAGTTTGAACTCGTCGGTCGGCGAGAAGGCGCCGCTGGCGACGGCCGGGGCCTTGTGCGCCGTGGCGCCGAACAGGATCACGAATAGGACGATCCCGCCGAGCCACAGGGCGAGCACCCCGTAGAGGACCTTCCGCCCCTGGCTCATCCCTTGCTTCTCGGACGGCGGGGCGGACGGGGTCCTGGTCCCCGGCGCGATCGGCGGAGCCTGTGCGACCGCGCTCATCGCTCGAAGCCCTCTCGTCCGCCGAACAGACGCGTGGCAAAGGCTACCGAGTACGCCGCGAAGATCGTCAAGGCCGCCGCCAGCCCGTCGGCGCGCCCGCCGACGGCGCCCGCAACGACGATCGCCCCCGCGAGCAGCCAGATCCGCCCAAACGCCTCGGCGATGTCGAGTCCGAGCCGGGACCCCGACACCTGCGCGCGACGAGCGATCCAGCGCCGGTCGGCGTGCCCGAGCACACGTTGCAGCAGCCACGCCCCCGCCGCGATCAGCAGGCCGAAGGCGGGCGCGCCGAGCGCCAGCGCCACCGGCGTGGCGAGCACCACGAGCGCCACGTCGAGGTACTGCAGCAGCTGTAGCGGAGATCGGGTGATGACCGGGCTTGCGCCGGCATGGCTCAGGGCAGGGGCCATTGGTTCTGGCTCGTGATTGGGCATGAGAAGTTGGCTGGCACCCTACAGACGAAAGAGCCAAGCACGTCCGCTCATCGCGGACTTCCCCCTGACTCTCCTCTGACCGTCTGTGGCAGCCGCGCGGAGTCTACCTTATCCGCGACTTAGTAACAAGTTTGTGACATGCGGCTCATGCCGGCGCCCGCGCCGGCCGCGGCGCCGTGCGCAAGCGCCACGCCGCTTCGAGGATACGCACGAGCACGACGGCCAGCGCCGTGGTTGCCACGCCCGCGAGCACGTCCAACAGATAGTGGTTGCCCGTGGCGAGCACCGCCAGACAGGTGATGCACGGGTAGAGGATCGCCAGGCAGCGGACCCATAGCCGCCCCGTCGAGCTGAGCCCGTCGTTCTTAGTGGTGGACATCGACCACATCGCCAGCGAACACCACACCGCCCACGCCATGTGCAGCGAGGGCAGCGCCGCAAACTGGTTGGCGACCACCGACAGCGGGCCGGTGTGCCAGCCGCCGAGCGCGTGCGTGGAAGCCACCACATCGCTGAAGCCGCTGCCAGCCAGCAGCCGCGGAGGGGCGGTCGGATAGAGCCAGAAGACAACAAACCCGATCACGTTGATCGCCACCAGCATGTTGCGCAGCGGCCGGTAGATGTCGGCACGCCGGTACCACAGCCAGCCGAGCAGCCCCAGCGTGACGATGAAGTGGGCGTTGTCGTAGTAGTCGGATAGCAGCAGGCCGAGCGTGTGGTGGCCGGTGAGCCAGCGGTTGAGCGCGACTTCCGGGTCGAGGCTCAGCGTGCGCTCCAGATGCAACACGCCCCAACCGTGCGCAAGCGCGGCGTGCAGGCGCACGGGCGCGAGGTTGTTGATGGCGTCATACACCCAGCAGAGCCAGACGATCACCAGCGCCTCGACCCACAGGGGGCTGCGCCGCGCCGGTAGAGCCCGCGGCAGAGTCACGCCGGACACGCGCCGCGTGGGGGCATGCACGCCAGCCGGCAGCGCGACCTCACCGCCAGCCGTCTCAATCTCCATGCCCGCGGCCATTGGGCGATTTTAGGGCGCCACCGGCTGGAGGCCCCGTTCGGCGAGCGTGTCGAGCACCCGCGGCAGCGCCGCGACGGTGCGCCGCCAGGAGCCCGGCGCGGAGTAATCGTCGGCGTCATGCAGCAACAGAACCGCGCCGGGAGCGACGCCGCCGGTGAGTAGCGCGGCGATCGATTCCGGCGTGGCGCGCGCCTCCCAGTCACGGCCCCAATGGCTCCACAGCAGTGTGCGCCAGCCACGGCCGCGGGCCAACACCAGCGCCGCGGCGTTGGATACGCCGTAGGGGGGGCGGTAGAGCACCGGCGAACGGCAGGTGGTCTCCTCGATGACGCCGAGCGCCCGCAGGATGTCCTCGCGCACCTGGCGCGGCGTCAGGCGCAGCAGGTTGCGGTGGCGGTGGCAGTGCAGCCCGATCCCGTGGCCGGCCGCGACGATCTCGGCGGCGAGCGCGGGGTTGCGCAGGACCTGCTCGCCGACCAGGAAGAAGGTCGCCCGCACGCCTTCGCGGGCGAGGATCTCCAGCGCCGCCGGCGTGCCCTCCGGGTGGGGGCCGTCGTCGAAGGTCAACGCGTAGCCCTCGCCACTGGTGGTGCGATCCTCGATTCCCAGCCACCCGCCCAGCGCTGTCCCGGCGTACCCCAAAGCACGCCGCGCGGGCCCACCCGAATGAGTGCCCGCGCTATCGCTAACCAAGCGCGCGCGGGCACCGGCGAGCGCGGGCAGCGCATAGGCGGCCGTGCAGCCGAGCGCGACCGCGCCGGCCGCCGCGCCGGCCAGTGGGGCAAGAAGACTGCGATCATCGGGGTCGGTCATGCTCGAACTGATCCTTGGCATTGCAGCGGCTGTCGGAGCCGCAACCCTGTACAGCCTAGGGTTTTCCTTTCAGGCGATGGAGGCCCGCGAGGCGCCCCGCAGCGAGCAGCTGCGCCCGGCACTGGCGCTGCGCCTGCTGCGGCGCGTGCGCTGGCTCGGCGGCACGGGGCTCTCGATGCTGGGATGGCCGCTGCAGCTGCTGGCGCTCAGCCTGGCGCCGCTGGTGGTGGTGCAGCCGGCGCTGGCGTTGGGGCTGCCGGTGCTGATGGTGATGGGCGAGCGGATGCTGGGCGAGCGCGCCGGACGTCGCGAGCACCTGGCGGTGGGCGCGATCGTACTGGGCGTGGTGGGCGCGGGGCTGTGCGCGCCGGCGCGCACCACCACCCACGCGCACTGGACCACGCTGGCGGTCGTGCTGGGGGCGCTTGGGCTGGCGAGCCTGCTGCCGTATCTGATGCTGCGCCTCGGCCGCTCGCTGCCGTTCGTGACGATGCTGGGAGCGGGACTGGCGTTCGGCTGGAGCGGGGTGGCCACCAAGCTGGCCTCCGATGACCTCGCACACGCCTACATCGGGGCGGCAATCGCGTGGGGCCTGGCGACCGGGGGCGCCTCGGCGATCGCGACGCTCAGCGAGATGAGCTCGCTGCAGTCGCGCCCGGCGATCCAGGTCGCCCCGGTCGTGTTCGTGATCCAGACGGCGGTGCCGATCGCACTGGCCCCGATTCTCTTCAACGAGAGCTTCAGCGCAACACCCGGCGGCGGGGTGCCGCTGGCGCTTTCACTGGCGCTGGTTGTCGCCGGCGCGGCGGTGCTGGCCCGCTCGCCGCTGCTGCTGGCGCTGATGACACCCTCTGAGAATCAGCGCGAGCCGGTGAGCGCGTCGAGCGACACAGCGGAGAGCCCCTCTGAGGCGAGTCTCGCAACGATGCGCTCGACACCCGCCACGGAGGCGGGCGATCCCGTGACACTCACCACCAGCACGTCGCCGCGACGCGCCGGCGATTGAGGCAGCGTCCGCGTCGCGCTGAGCCGCCGCGTGCCCTTGACCGGCGTGGCATTGGTGGTGCGCGCGAGCAACACCTGGCCCACGGTGAGGCCGCTGGCGGGTTGCAGGAAGTAGAAGTGGCGGTGCAGTCCGAGCGCGCGCGCCTGCGCATGCAGGGTGCCACCGGTGCGCATCCAGCGCAGGAAGCTGGTGCCCGGTGGCAGTTCTGGCAGCAGTTCGTCGCCGAGCGCGTGCAGCGCGGCGATCGTGGTGGGGGCGTGCACGCCCCCGTCGGCGAAGGAGACGTGGATCCCGTGCGCGGCCAACTGGCGCGCAACGCGCGTGACGTCGCCCGCTGGGGTGCGCACGATCACCCCGGCGTCGGGGCGGTTGGTGGGCACGTGTACGAGCGGGTGCACGTGCAGGATCGCGTCCGCGAGCGCGCCGACCTCGTCGGTGGACATCGTCCACATGCCGATACCCAGCAGCACCACGAGCTGTGCGCAGAACGCAGCCAGGCGCAGCCGCCAGAGAGGGATCGGGCTCACGCGACGCGGAGCCTTCAACACGACATCGACGGCGTGTGGGTGCGCACCCGGGACCGGCAAAGAGTCGATCTGTTGCGACGCTGGCTCCTCCTCCGCGAAACTGGCCTGCACGTGCTGGCGCAGCTCGCCGGTGTCGTTGGCCAAGCGCAGCAGCTGAAGGTCGGCCATCGCTCGCGTGTTGAGCCGAGCATGGCCGACCGGCAGCCCGTAGGAGACGACAGGTGTCCCGGTGGCCTTCGCCTCCAGGCAGGTGACGCCCCCGGTCGAGTGCACGAGCGCGTCGGCGGCCGCCAGCAGCTGGGGCATGGCGTCGGTGAAGCCATACACGTGCACGCGCGGCTCGCGCGCGAAGGTGGTGCTGAGGCGCCGATGCAGTTGCTCGTTGCGGCCGGCAAGACAGACGATGCTGGACACCTCCCCCACCCGGCAGAGCTCGCGCACGGCGCCCTCGACGTCGCCGACACCCCAGCCGCCACCGGAAACGACCACCATGCGGCCCTCCTCCGGCAGCCCCAGCGCACGCCGGGACTCCAGCGGGCAGCGGGGCTGCAGGAACTCGGCGGAGATCAGCGGTGCCACCAAGCGCGCGCTGCCCTCCCCCGCGATGCGCTCCACGGAGGGCATCGACTCGCCGTACATCACCAGATGCATGTCAATCCCGGGCTGCGCCCAGAAGAAGAGGCCGGTGAGGTCGGTGATCGTGGCGACCGTGGAGCAGCCCACCATGCCTGTACGGCGCAGGCGCGCGAGCACGACGGTGACGGCCGGGTAGGTGGAGACGATCACATCGGGGTCGTACTCGGCGATGCGGCGCGCCAGCGGGCGGGCGCCGAACAGGCGCAACTGCCAGCGCGTCAGCCAGCGGACGGGGGGCACATGCTCCAGCAGCCAGTAGACCAGCGAGTAGCTCCACGGCAGGAAGCGCAGCTGCACGCGGTAGCCGTCCTGGACCACCTGGCGCAGCACCCGCCCCATCGCGGCGAGGCCGTCGATCACCGTGACCTCGGTGGGCTCGGGGGAGTTTTCGATCTGCTGCGCCAACGCGCGGGCAGCCGCAGCGTGCCCCTCGCCGACGTCGGCTGAGAGGATCAGGACACGGCGGGGCCCGCCATGGTTGGTGTGCTCATCGGAATGTCCCATATCGCCTCGGCTCCCAGCAGCCGGCGTGTAACGCGCCGCTAGAGCTTACAGTGCGAGGTCGGCGGAGGTCAGCAGCGCCGTTGCAGCAGGCGTAGCGGGAAGCTGCCCCAGCGTGTGCAGCTCCTGCACCAGCACCCAGAAGGCGGGGCGGGGGGAGCCGTGGGGGCCGATCAGACCGGAATCCCACGGTTCGCGGCGGTTGACACCGGCGCTCCACTGGTAGAGGTAGACCCGCGCGATCCGTGGCGAGAGCGAGGCCAGGCGGTTGAAGACGAAGCGGGTCACCTGCCCGGCGTGGGCGGCCGATTCGGGAAAGTCGTGGGCGGAGTGGTTGTGGCGAGCCACCACGCCACCGGTCTCCGTGAACCAGATCTGCGCGTGGGTGGCGCCCAGCAGCGCCCTGGTGGAGGCGGTGGAGAGGCGGTTGGCGCCGATGTAGTTGTGCAGACCCCAGATCCCCGGTTCGAAGCCGAGCGCGTGGCGCACGCGGCTGACCCAGGCAACCATCCCGGGCACGTCGAGCAGCTCGGAGGCGAGCACGTTGCAGGAGGGGCAGATCGCTCGCATCTGCCGGTAGTAGGCCGCCACGAGGCCGGGGCTGTGGCAGGTGGGCTGCCCGCAGTAGTTGGCCTCGTTCCAAACCGCGAAGTCGCTCACCCACGGGTAGCGTGCGTGCAGCGTGCGGAACTGGTGAGCGAACTGCGCGGCGCTCGGCAGCTGGCGGCTGCGATGGGGGATCAGGGAGTGTTCGAAGGAGATCAGCGGGTGCACCCCGTCGGCGTGGGCGGCGCGCAACCAGGTGGCCAGCGCCCGGCTCTGCGAGCGGCTGGTGAGCGCGTTCCAGCCGATCGAGATGCGCGCATAGCGCAGGCCCAGCGCGTGGAAGCGGGCGTCGGTGAACATCGCGGGGTGCTGCTCGCCGACGCCGACCACCAGCGCTGGCGTGCCAGTGGACGAAGCCTTAGCGCCACCGGGCTCAGCCCCGGCGCCGGCGGACACGGCCAACACGCCGACCGGTAGAGCCAGCGCACACACCAGCGCCAATACGCCCGGGGTGACTCGCAAGCGCA
This sequence comes from uncultured Solirubrobacterales bacterium, assembly GCA_963833205.1. Lineage (GTDB taxonomy): Bacteria > Actinomycetota > Thermoleophilia > Solirubrobacterales > Solirubrobacteraceae > Palsa-744. Next base: position 497,411 of record CAWHWZ010000003.1, read on the forward strand.
TCACGAGGCGATCGTCTGGAACTCGCCGGTCTCGAAGTCCTGTGTGACGTCCTGCTCGATCTGCGCGGGCGAGGCTTCGGGGCGCAGCCGGCGCAGGCGGATCGCGTCGAGGCGGCGGAACTTGAGGATCTCCAGCACATACACGAGGTACACGCTGGCCAGCGCGACGAACAGGGCGAGCGCGATCATCACGAGCGTCCAGCCGAGATAGAGGTGGCCTTTGTGGTCGCTGTAGGGGACGAAGCGCAGCGCCAGCGCGAAGCCGGCCAGCAGCAGCGTCCACCCATAGAGGTAGGCGATGGTGCGCCGGCGGGAGAAGCCGATGCGGGCCATGCGGTGGTGGAAGTGCTCGCTGTCGGAGGCATAGATGGGGCGACGGTACTTCAAACGCTTCAGAACCACGAAGGTTGTGTCGAGAAACGGCACGGCGAGGAGAATCAGGGGAAGTACGAAGGAGAGCACCACCTCGGTCTTGACCGCCCCCTCGACCGTGAGACAGCCCATCAGCAGGCCGAGCAGGTTGGCGCCGCAGTCGCCCATGAAGCTCGACGCCGGGGGGAAGTTGTAGAGCAGGAAGCCCAGCGAGGCGCCGGCGATCAACGCGGCCAGCACCCCAGATGGCCACCGTTCGAGGTCGAAGGCGATCACCGCGAGCGCGAGGGCGACGATCGCGCAGACCCCCGCGGCGAGGCCGTCGACCCCGTCGGAGAAGTTGACGACGTTCATCAGCGCCACCAGCCCCACCACGGTGATGGCGCCGCCGGCGTTGGGGAAGTGCAGCGCGCCGACGAACGGCAGCGTGATCAGTTCGACGACGATCCCGTAGTGCACGACGATCAATGCGGCGATCACCTGCCCGGCGAGCTTCACCGGGGGCGGCAGCTCGAAGCGGTCGTCGAGCGCCCCCACCAGCGTGATGAAGGCGGCGGCGATCAGCATCCCGTGCCAGATCCGTTCGTCGGGCAGCCAGATCAGCCCCGCGAGCAGTGTCCCGGCGAAGATCGCCAGGCCGCCGAGCAGCGGCGTGGGCCGCTCGGCGAGCCCGCGCTCGCGCGGGGTGTCGATCGCCCCCACGGCGAGGGCGAGCCGCATCGTGAGCGGCGTCAGCAGCGCCGTCGCGACCGCGGCGGCGAGGAAGGCGTACAGCGCGTCGAGCTCATGAGCGCTCATGCTCGCGGGAAAGCATCGCAGGCGCGGACGTCATCAGCGCTTCACCCGCCGCCAAGCGCCCGCTCCAGCTCGGCCGACCCGACCGGCCCTTCGCGCACAATGCGCCAACGGCCGTGGGGCTCGTACTCGCGCAGGTCGAGGACGGTGGAGGCCACTCCCGGCAGCTCGCCGCCATCCAGCACGAGGTCGGCGCCGTCCAGCAGCGCCGGTGGAATGTTCGCCAGGCGCCGCGCCTCGGGGCCGCCGGAGAGGTTGGCGCTGGACTGCATCACCGGGACGTCCACAGCGCGCAGCGCGGCGAGCGGCTTGGGGAGCAGCGGCACGCGCAGGCCGAGCGTGTCCTCTCCGCCTGCCAGCGGATAGCGATCCTCGCGGTTGGGCAGCAGCACTGTCAGCGGCCCAGGCAAAAGCGCCTCCAAAGCTGCACGCTCTCGTGTCCCGAGCTCCGGAAGCGCCGCGAGCACGGGCGCCAGCGAGAAGAACATCACCGCCGCCGGACGTTCCGGGGGTCGGTCCTTCAGCTCGTACAGGCGCCTCACCGCATCGCGGTTGAGCGGATCGCAGGCGAGGCCATACACGGTGTCCGTCGGAAAGACCGCCACGCCACCTCCGGCGATGCACTCCCGCAGGCGCTTGGCGTCAGCCCCGCTCACCCACCACCACGCGCTCGACACCCCCAAGATCCCGCTCGAAGCGCACGATGGGAAAGCCGGCCCCGCGCATCAACTCTCGCACGTCCGGCGCCTGCCCGGCCCCGACCTCGATCGCCGCCAGGCGCACCCGCTCGCGCGGGGCCAGCTGAGCGAGCAGCGCGCGGATCGCGTCGAGGCCGTCGGCGCCGGCGAACAGCGCCTCGGGGGGCTCGTGGCGGAGGATCTCCGGGGAGAGCGTGGCGCGCTCGGGCTCCGCTACGTAAGGCGGGTTGCACAGCAGCGCGTCGTACTCGTCGGGCATTCCCTCGAGCAGGTCGGCGTGCATCCACGCCACCTTCAGTCCCAACTTCATGCTGTTGGCGCGCGCCAGCTCCAGAGCTTGAGCGCTGGCATCGCTGCCCGTCACCCGCAGGTCGGGGCGCTCGTCCTTGAGCGCCAGCGCCACCGCGCCGCTGCCGGTGCCCACGTCGAGCACGCCTACGCCGTGCGCCAGCCCGAGGCCGACCTCGACCAGCAGCTCGGTCTCCGGGCGCGGGATCAACGCGCGGGGATCCACCTCCAGCTCCAGGCGGCGGAAGCCGCGCACGCCGGTGATGTAGGCGACCGGTTCGCGCTGCACTGAGCGGCGGCGCACCGCCTCCTGGTAGGGCCGCACGTCGGGTCCGGCCACGGTGAGCGAGTCGTCGGTGAGCAAGCGCGCGCGGTCCACCCCGAGGATATGGGCGAGCAGCACTTCGGCGTCCAGGCGCGGGGTTTCCACGCCGGCCGCGGTGAAGGCCGTGATCGCCCCCTCCAGCGCATCCCTCGCGGTCACCGCTTGCCGCGGGGGAGCGCGGCGGAAGTAGGCACCGCTCATCGCTTCCCCGCCGTCTGCGCCTCCAGCCCGCGGCGCTTCTCGTCGGACTGCAACGCCTGCGTGAGCTCGTCCAGCTCACCCTCCAGCACCGCGTCGAGATTGTGCGTGGTGAGCTTGATGCGGTGGTCGGTGACGCGCCGCTCACCGTAGTTGTAGGTGCGGATCTTCTCCGCGCGGTCGCCCGTGCCAACCTGCGCGCGGCGGTCGGCCGCCAGCTCGGCCTGCTGCTCGGCGAGCGCCCGCTCGTACAGGCGCGCGCGCAGCACACGCAGCGCCTTCTCGCGGTTTTGCAGCTGGGACTTCTCGTCCTGCATCGCCACCACTATGCCCGACGGCTTGTGCGTGATACGTACGGCCGAGTCGGTGGTGTTGACCGACTGGCCGCCCGGGCCGGTCGAGCGGTAGACGTCGATCTGCAGGTCGCCCGGGTCGATCTGCACCTCCACCTCCTCGGCCTCGGGCAGCACCGCCACGGTCGCTGTGGAGGTGTGGATGCGGCCCTGGGACTCGGTCGCGGGCACGCGCTGCACGCGGTGGGTGCCGCCCTCGAACTTGAACACCGAGTAGGCGCCAGCGCCGGGTGGGTGGGCGCCTGAGAAGCGGGCCGCGGATCCCTCGCATTTGATCGCAAACGTGTACTTGCCGTCACCCACCTCCAGCGGTTCCACCTGCAGGCCGCGGCGCTCCGCGTAGCGGCTGAGCATCCGGTAGAGGTCGCCCGCCCACAGGCCCGCCTCATCACCGCCGGCGCCGCCCTGGATTTCGACAATCACGTTCTTCGCGTCGTTGGGGTCCTCCTCGACCATCGCCAGGCGGATCTCCTCTTCGAGGCGCTCCCCGCGCTCGCGTGCGCCGGTGAGCAGCTCGCGCACCTCCGCGTCCTCGCCGTCCTCGCTCAGCAGCTCCTGCGCCCCCGCCGCGTCGTCCTGCGCGCGGCGCCACTCCGCCGCCAGTTTCGCCGCGGGCTCCAGCTGGCTGTAGGCGCGGCCCGCCTGCGCGTAGCGCTCGCGGTCCCCGATCACGGCGGGGTCGGTCAGCTGCGCACCCAGCTCGGCGAAGCGCGTCTCGATCTGCTCGACCAAGTCTTCGATCATCACGACTCAGTCTATGGGGGCACGCCGGGTGACCAGCGTGCGAGCGTGGGGCGGAGGAGGCAAGCGCGGCGCGGGGACCGCCCTACGCCACCACCTCGACCCCGACGAGATCCGCGGCGCTGAGCTCGCCGGGGGTCTCGTGCGCCAGCACCGCCTCCAGCGCCGCGATCGCGACCGCCAACTGGTGCAGGTCGGGCTCTCGCGTGGTGAGCAGCTGCAGCTTCAAGCCCGGCCACATCAGCACCTGTACCCAGCGGCGGCGGCGGTTGCGACCGGCGAACTTGATGATCTCGAAGGAGATGCCGGCGATGATCGGCACACCGAGGATGCGGGTGAGCACCAGCCAGTACCAGGCGGGCAGACCGATCGGGGCGAAGACGAAGATCGCCACGATCATCACCACCAGTAGGAAGCTCGTGCCGCAACGGGGGTGCAGGCGCGAGAAGCGCTGCGCGTTGGTCGGCGTCAGCTCCAGTTCGGCCTCGTAACAGGAGATCGTCTTGTGCTCGGCGCCGTGGTACTCGAACACGCGGCGCAGGTCGCGCAGGCGCGAAAGCAGCAGCATGTAGCCGAGGAAGATCGCCGTGCGCACCAACCCCTCGATCAGCCAGAACAGCACCGAGGAGTTGCCGAGCTGGGGCTTGATCAGGCTGGTGATCCCGACCGGCACCAGGAAGAAGAGGCCGATCGCAAACACCATCGCCACAACCACGGTTCCCGCCCACACCGCGGCGGGGATCTCCTGGGTCTCGCCGCCCTCCTCGCCGTTCTCACCCTCGCCGGCGCCCTCGCCGGGGGGCAGCTGCGCGTTGGCGGAGACGCCCAGTGCGCGAAAGCCGATCGCCAGCGACTCACCCAGCGCGACCACGCCGCGCACGATCGGCAGGCGCAGGATGCGGTGGCGGCGCAGCGGCGAGCTCAGCGGGAAGCTGGTTACCTCGATCTCGCCGAGGGGCTCGTCGGCCGTCGGCCCACGGCCGTTTTCGCTCGCCGCCACATCAACCTGGCCGTTCCCGGCCCCGCCGTTTTCGCCGGCCGCGGCCTCACTGAGCAAGGCGGGTGGTAGATACGGCTTGCGAACGGCCACCGCCCAGTTGGAGACCCCGCGCATCATCACGCCCTCGAGCACCGCCTGACCGCCGAGCGGCGCATCGCGCTGGGCAACCAGCTGACCGTCAGGATCAGGCTCCACCCGCCCGGCCGCCGTCTGCTCTGGAGCAACGGCCGTGGCCATCGGCTACTCCGGCTGTTTCTGGCCCGGCGTGGCGGTGGCGGTCTGCGCCTGGCGCACGCGGGCCTTCGCCACCCGGCGCTGGAAGCGCTCGACGCGCCCGCCCGTGTCCACCAGCTTCTGGCGGCCGGTGTAGAAGGGATGGCAGTTGGAGCACACCTCGACGTGCAGCTCCTCGCGCGTGGCGCGCGTCGTGAACTCGTTGCCGCAGGTGCAGCGCACGTGGGCCGTTATGTAGGTGGGGTGGATCGAGGTCTTCATGCTCAGAGCATTGTAGCGATGCGCGTCGCTCAGGATTTGGAGCGTTCGCCGGGCTGCTTGCAGATCGGGGTGCGCCGCTCGTCGCGCCGGATGATCTGGCCCTTTTCGTTCAGCCACCGGTAGCGCACGATCGCGCGGAAGACGGCAGGGGCGGGGAGGTCGGTGACCGCTTGGCGCACCTTGTAGATCTTGACCCCGACTTCGGAGCGCTGCCAGGAGCCGAGGCCCGCCGTGGTGAGCGTGTGGAAGCCTTCTTCTTCGAGGGTGTGCTCCTGCACGACGATCTCGATCGCCATCTTGTGGGCGCCCGCGACTGTTTCCATCTGCCCCGTGAACGTCACCGAGCGGCCGGCCTGGGTGGCCGCGGTCACGCACTGTTCGACGCCCGCGCTGAGGGTCGGCGCGGGCGTCGGCGCGCCCGCCCCGGGGAGCGCCGCCATCAACGCCACTGTCGTCAGGGTCGAAAAGAACACGCTCTCCCCTAACACTCACATACCGTGTTGGTTTCGCCAACCTAAAGAATCTGGTACAAAGGCCCGTCTCCACCCTCAGGGGTGGTGAGACGCCCGCCCTTGGCGGTGATCGCTCCGCACTGCACGCAGTTGGTGTAGTTGACGATCACGTCCACCATCCCGTGCTCTGGCGCGTCGTCCGGGATCTCGTAGACGCCTGCCGGACACATCCAGCGCCAGGTCTCGGCCACCTCGCGGGGGACGTGCTTCTGCACACGGATGTGGTTGGGGGCGTCGTCGCGGGTGGCGTTGCCGGTGATGAACACCGAGGAGAGCTTGTCGAAGGTGTATTTGCCGTCGGGCTTGGGGTAGGAGTCCTTGGTGTTGCCGACAAACATCGGCTCGGCGTCGTCGGGGTGCCATGCCTGCCGGCCTGGCGGAACCTTGCCTTTCGACATGATCGACGGGCCCGCCAGCAGGCTGCCGAGGAGGAAGCCCTTCTGGAATGCCTGCCTGGTGTTGCGCACCTGATAGAGCTCGGTGCCGATCGTGGATTTCTCGACCATCTCCTCGTAATTGGACAGGTCGCTGCTACCGCGCTTGAGCGCCGCGTAAATCGACTCGGCCGCCAGCACTCCCGACCTGATGCAGTGGTGGACGCCCTTCAGCGCCGCCGTATCCACCATCCCGCCGGCGTCGCCGACCAGCACCGCGCCGGGCATCGAGAGCTTCGGCATCGACCAGTAGCCGCCGCCGGGAAGCGCCTTCGCGCCCCAGGCGATGCGCTCGCCACCCTCGAGGATGCCCTTGACAAGCGGATGTGTCTTGAACGTCTGCAGCAGGTCGTGCGCCGAGGTTGTGGCGTCGCGGTAGTTGAGGTCGACGACAAACCCGATCGAGACGAGGTCCTCGCCCGTCTTCTCGTCCTTCATCGGGTACAGCCAGGTGCCGCCGAGCTGGCCGTACTTGGCCGCGACCTTCAGCGGCCACGGCTGCACGAATGTGTGGATCACCCGGTCCAGTGGCTTCTTGACCTTCCACACCTCCTTGACGCCGAGCTCCCAGACCTGCGGCTCGCGGCCCTTGGCGAGGTCGAACTCTTTGATCGCGGCGCCCGTGAGGTGACCCCAACAGCCCTCCGCGAGCACGGTCGCCCGAGCCTTGATGTCGGTTCCGGGCTCGAAGTTGCCGAGCGGCTCGCCGTCCTTGCCGCGGCCCTTGTCGCCGGAGCGCACGCCGACGACGCGGCCGTCCTCGACGATCAGCTGCGTGGCGGCGGTCTCGGTGAGGATGTACGCGCCGGCTTCCTCCGCCATGCGCTGCTGGTAGCGCGCCAGCGCGGAGACCGAGATCACCTCGTTGCCGTGGTTCTTGAAGTTGGGCACCGCCGGGATCGGGACTGGGAGCTTGGACTTCGGGCCGGTGAGCATGTACACCGACTCCTTCTTGACCTCGCCGAAGGCGAAGCCCTCCTGGCGCCACTGCTCGCGGGTGAGCTCCGGGAAGAGCTCCTGCAGCGGCCCGGGGCGCATCACCGCGCCGGAGAGGTTGTGCCCGCCGCAGGTCTTGGCCTTCTCGATCACCGCGACCGGTACTTCGCCGAGGCGCTCCATCGTCTCCGGATCGTCGCCGAGCAGTTGCAACAGGCGGTTGGCGCAGGCGAGGCCGGCGGTGCCGCCGCCGACGATCGCCACGCCCACCTCGATCAGCTCGTCCTCGGGGTCGAGGCCGCGCTTGACGAATTCCTTCTGGGAGTCCACCGGCGGCGGGTAGGCCGCGGGGACGACACGCCCGTTGCTGGAACCATTATGAGACATCGCTGATCACGCTCCTTGTCGTTCGCGCCGGAGCACCCTCACCCGCCCGTCCTCAACCAGCCTTCTTCGCCTTCACCGCGTCGGTGAGCTTCGGCAGGATCTTGTTGAGATCGCCGACGATGCCGAGGTCGGAGAACTCGAAGATCGGCGCGTTGGAGTCCTTGTTGATGGCGACGATGTTCTCCGAGGACTGCATCCCGACCTTGTGCTGGATCGCTCCGGAGATGCCGGCGGCGAGGTAGAGTTTTGGCGCGACCGTCTTGCCGGTCTGGCCGATCTGCGCGGCGTAGGGGTACCAGCCGGCGTCGACCACCGCGCGGGTGGCGGCGACGGCGGTGTTGCCGCCGAATGCCGCGGCGAGATCTTCGCAGAGCTGGAAGCCCTCGGCCTTGCCGAGGCCGCGTCCGCCGGCGACGAGGATCGAGGCGCCCTCGATGTCGACGTCGGCGCCGCGCTGTTCGCCGCGGACCAGCATCTTGGCCTGCGAGGCGTGAGCCGACAGCTCGAAGGAGAGCTGCTCCACCGGGGCATCGGCGCCGCTGGCGTCGTTGATCTCGAACGCGTTGAGGCGGCCGATGATGATCCCGACGGGGGAGCGGTATTTGATCTCGGAGATCGCGGAGTCGCCGAGGATGGGGCGCTCGGCGATCAGCTCGCCGCCTTCGGCGCGCACCCCGGTGACCTCCATCGCGACGCCGGCGCCGAGGCGCGCGGCGAGGCCGGCGCCGATCTCGAAGCCGAGCAGGCCGCCGCCGAACAGCGCGTAGGAGTAGTCGCCGCCTGAGATTGCCGCGGCCATGGCGTCAACCAGCGGCTGCGCGAGCCCCTCGGGGCCCTCGGCGACGAGCACCTTCTTGGCGCCGTATTTGCCGAGCGTGGCCGCCAGCTCCTGCGGGACGTTCTCGCCGAGCAGGATCGCGTGCGCCTCGCCGCCGAGCTCCGCGGCGAGCTTCGCGCCCTCGGAGACGGCACCGAGCGAGTTCTTGTTGATTGCGCCTTCGTAGTGCAGCGCGTAGACCAGGATGTTTGCCATTTCAGTTCCTTTCCGCCGAGCGCCGCGGGATGTTGCACATAAACTTTTCGAGCCCCAACCCTTCATTTTGTGAAGTGGTTGGGGGCGATTTAAAAGAGAACATCTCCCGGGTGCTCATCAGATCAGCTTCCTCTCGTCGAGCCAGGCGACGATCTTTTCGACCGTCTCACCGGTGTCTTCGTCCTCGATGATCTCGCCGGCGGCCTTCGCGGGCGGAGCCTTGGCGGCGACCCATTGGGCGGCCGAATGCTCGCCGCCGACCTTCGACGCATCGATGCCGACGTCGCCGATACCAACCGTGTCCAGAGGCTTCTTCTTGGCGCCCATGATCGCCTTCAGCGACGGGTAGCGCGGCTCGTTGATCGCATCGCCCACGGAAATCACCGCGGGCAGGCCGACCTGCACGGTGTCGTAGCCGTACTCGGCCTGGCGCTCGCAGCGCAAAGCGCCGTCGGCGACGTCCATCTTGATCACCTGCGTGAGCGAGGGCATCCCCAGGTGCTCGGCGACGACGGCGCCGATCGTGTAGCACTCGCCGTCGTCGGACTGCTGGCCGAGCAGCACCAGGTCGGGGCTCTCACGCTGCAGAGTCTGCGCCAGCGCGTAACCGGTGGCGGCGACATCGGAGCCGGCGACCGCGGCGTCGGTGAGGTGCACGGAGCGGTCGGCGCCGAGCGAGACGGCCTTGTGCAGAGCGCGCACGGCGCTCTCCGGCCCCATTGTGACGGCGACGATCTCCTCCACCGGCGCCGCGCCGCCCTCGCGGATCTGCATGGCGGCCTCGATGGCGTGGGTGTCGTAGGGGTTGAGGTTCTTCTCCCCGCTGCGGTCCATGCGCCCCGTCGAGGGGTCGATGCGCTTCTCGACGGCGGCGTCCGGGACCTCCTTGACAAGGACGCAAATCTTCATTCGGTCGATCTCCTAATGGGTATCTGGACGGTTGTCCGAAAAATGATGGGCCCGGCTCGGCGGCCTCCGGCCGCCTGCGCCACCCTCGCAAATGCTACCGCTTCCAGCGGTTGACTGACGAGTCAATCAATTATGGGCCCGTCGCGCGGTGGCTGTCGTAGAGGCGCCGGCCCAGCTGAGGCGAGGCCACCTATCTCAATCCTCCGCAACCCCCGCGCGGATGAAGTCCACGATCGCTTGCGTGGGCGCGCCGGGCGTAAACACCTCCGCTACCCCCAAACGCTTGAGCTCGGGGATGTCTTCCGCGGGGATCGTGCCGCCAACCGTTACCAGCACATCGTCGACGCCCTGCTCGCGCAGCAGCGCCACCACGCGCGGCACCAGCGTCATGTGGGCTCCGGAGAGGATCGAGAGCCCGACGGCGTCGGCGTCCTCCTGGATCACGGTCTCGACGATCTGCTCGGGCGTCTGGTGCAGGCCGGTGTAGATCACCTCCATGCCGGCGTCACGCAGCGCGCGCGCGATGATCTTGGCGCCGCGGTCGTGGCCGTCGAGGCCGGGCTTGGCGACGACGACGCGGATCTTGCCGTGGGTGGGGGTGGAGGAGGACATGGTGGGATCGCGCGGCGTCAGTGTCGGTGGCGTCGTGCAGTGAAGGAGAAACAGGGAGGTGGGGGGAAGGGAGGTGGGGAGAGGAGGAGGAGGAGGGGTGGGCCGTCAATCGAAGGCGCGTCTGCGGGGATTATGCCGGCGCCCGCTCACGCTCGCCTGCACGCCCCCGCACGACGCGGCCGAGACCGGCGAGCGAGACCCCCGCGGAGAGCGCCACCGCGATCTTCAAACGCCGCCCGAGGCGGTCGAGGCGCAGGATCTCCCAACCCTCCTCGACGGCGATGCGGGAGAGCTCGGGGTCGGGGTTGACGACCACCGGGTGCCCGACGGCGCGCAGCATCGGCAGGTCGGACTCCGAGTCGGAGTAGGCGAAGGAGGCGGCGAGGTCGATCGTCTCCCGCGCGGCGAGCTCGCGCAGCGAGAGGACCTTGCCATCGCGGTAGTTGAAGGGCCCGGCGGCACGGCCGGTGTAGAGGCCGTCGCGCACCTCCAGGCGCGAACCGACGCCTCCGTCGAAGACCAGCACGTGGGCGAGCAGGTCGGCCATCTCCTGGGAGGCGGCGGTGACGATGTACACCGGCCGCCCCGCGTCCTGATGGGCGTAGGCGCGCTCGAGCATCTGCGGGTACAGCCGCGGCAGCACCCCGGCGAGCACGCGCGGGGACATGCGCTGCAGATCGCGCACGGCCACCCCGGCGAGCATCTCGCCGACCCGCCGGCGCACCTGATCGGCCCAGTCGTCGGTGGAGCCGCGCAGGCGGAAGCGGAGGTTCTGCCACAGATCGCCGAGCAGCCGTCCGCGCGTGATCATCCCCGCCTCGTATGCGGCGCGCGCGAAGAAGATGCCGGAGGATCCGGCCATCAGCGTGCGATCGAGGTCGAAGAAGGCGGCGCCGCGCGCACTGGAGGGGTCTATTTGGTGCGCATCCGCGCGCCGCTCTTCTCTCCCGGGCTCCCGGGGGCGGGACATCGTGTCCCGCCACGATCCGACTTGCTCCGGCGGGGGCGCGTCCATGCGTCGAGGTCAGACGCGGACGATCAACGCGTCACCCTGCCCGCCCCCGGAGCAGATCGCAGCGCAGCCGAGACCGCCGCCGCGGCGGCGCAGCTCGAGCACGAGCGAGCCGATGATGCGCGCCCCGGAGGCGCCGATCGGGTGGCCGAGCGCGACCGCGCCGCCGTTGACGTTGACGCGCTCCTCGTCGATGCCGAGCATCCTGATCGAGTTGAGCGTGACCGAGGCGAAGGCCTCGTTGATCTCCCACACGTCGATGTCGGTGGCGCTCAAGCCGGCCTTCTGCAGCGCCTTGGTCGCGGCCGAGGCGGGGGTGCGGGCGAGATAGGCGAAGTCGTCGCCGCTCTGTGCGTGGGTGACGATCTCGCCGAGGACCTCCCTGCCGTTGGCGGCGGCCCACTCCTCGGAGGCGACCACCAAGGCGCCGGCGGCGTCGTTGACTCCGGGAGAGTTGCCCGCCGTGTGCGAACCCTCCTTGCCGACCAGACCCGGCAATGCGGCGAGCTTCTCAAGCGATGTGTCCCGGCGGGGACCCTCGTCGATCTCCACCGTGGTGTCGCCCTTCTTGCCTTTCACCGTGACCGACACAATCTCCTCGGACAGGCGCCCCTCGTCGATCGCCCGCAGCGCGAGCTCGTGCGAGCGCAGCGCCCAGCGGTCGAGGTCGGCGCGGGTGATCTCGAGCTCGTCGGCGACGGCGGTCGCCTCGACGAACATCTGCTTGCCGGAGAAGGGGTTGGTGAGGCCGTCGTGGACCATCGCATCAAGCGCCTTAACGTCGCCCATGCGAAAGCCGAAGCGTGCCCCGGGCAGCAGGTAGGGCGCCCGCGACATCGACTCCATGCCGCCGCCCACGCCGACCTGCACGTCGCCGGCGCGGATCGCCTGGTCGAGCATCACCGTCGCACGCAGCCCGGAGGCGCAGACCTTGTTGATCGTCTCCGAGGAGACCTCCTTGGGGATGCCGGCTTTGATCTGCGCCTGGCGCGAGGGGATCTGCCCCTGGCCGGCCTGCAGCACCTGACCCATCACCACATGCTCGACCTGCTCGGGCTCGACCCCGGCGCGCTCCAGCGCGGCCTCGATCGCGATCGCCCCGAGCTCGGTGGCGTCCAGCGTCGAAAGACCTCCGCCCATCTTGCCGATCGGCGTGCGTGCGGCACCGAGGATCACTGTCTTAGCCATGAAACTGGGTTCTCCTTAGGTTGTTGGGGCAAGCGGGCATGCGCCATGCTAGTCGAGGTGGATAAGGTTGGCGGATCATGGAGGTCTCGGCAACCACCCAGCCCGGCGCCAGCACCGACGCGGACACCGTCGCGGTGGGCATCTTCGACGGTGAGGAGGCCCCCAGCGGGCTCCCCGACGGGGCAGCGCAGCTGATCGCCACGGGCGAGGCGCGCGGGACGCCAAAGGCGCTCGCGGTCGCCCACGCCGACGGCAGGCGGTGGCTGCTGGTGGGCTTGGGCAAGCGTAAGGACTTCACCCCAGAGCGCGCCCGGGCGGCGGCGGCGGGCGCACACACGCGGGCATTGGAGCTCGCGACCCGCACGCTGTGCTGGCAGGCGCCAAGTGGCGACGCCGCGGTGTGCGCGGCGCTGGTCGAGGGCACGGCGCTGGCGGACTATCGCTTCGATCGCCACCGCTCGGCCTCACCCGAGAGCGATGACGCCGCGCCGAAGCATCTGCGGGCGCTGATCGTCTCTCATGCGGCTGGAAACGCCCCCCCGGTAGATGACGTCTCTCACGCAGCCGAGCATGACCCCCCGGCAGATGGGCAGGCGAGCGAGACAGACGGGTCCTCCGCGCAGGATCTGCAGCGAACGGTCGCCGAGGCGGCGATCGTGGCGGCGGCGGTCAACGCGGCGCGGAACCTGCAGAACCGGCCCGCCAACGACCTCACCCCAACGGCGCTGGCCGAGCACGCGCGCTTGCTGGCACAGGAGATTGAGGGGCTCACGGTGGAGACGGAGGGGCGCGAGGAGATCATCGCGCGGGGCATGGGCGCGTTCGCCGCGGTGGCACAGGGATCCGAGCAGGAGCCGGCGCTGATCGTGCTGCGCTACGACGGCCCGCCCACGGTGGGCGGGCCGTCCAATCCGCCATCCACGACACGCGGCCCACTGCTGGGGATGGTGGGCAAGGCGGTGACGTTTGACAGCGGCGGCATCTCGCTGAAGCCGGGCGCGAAAATGGCGGAGATGAAGTTCGACATGTCGGGCGGTGCCGCCGTTGTGGAGGCGGTCGCGGCAATCGCCCGGCTGAAGCTCCCGGTGAGGCTGGTGGGGGTGGTGGGGGCGACCGAGAACCTGCCGAGCGGGCGCTCGGTGAAGCCCGGGGACATCGTGACGGCGGCGAACGGGAAAACGATCGAGGTCAACAACACCGACGCCGAGGGCCGGCTGGTGCTGGCCGACTGTCTGCACCACGCGGTGTCGCTGGGGGCCGAACGGGTGGTCGACCTGGCGACCCTCACCGGCGCGGTGATTATCGCGCTCGGCTCGACTCACGCGGGCCTGATGGGCAACGACGACGAGTTCGCGCAGCGGATCGCGGCGGCCGGCGAGCGGACGGGGGAGATCGTGTGGCGACTGCCGCTGCACGAGGAGTATGACGAGCTGATCAAGGGCACCTACGGCGACCTCGACAACGCCCCGGAAGGGCGCAAGGCCGGCACGATCGTGGGCGCCGCCTTCCTCTCGAACTTCGTCGGCGAGACCCCGTGGGCGCACCTCGACATCGCCGGATCGGCGTGGGATCTCGGCCGCGCCTATGCGCCCAAGGGCGCTTCGGGCTACGGTGTGCGCCTACTGGTGGAGCTGGCGCGCTCGTATACCTGACGCGGCGCCCAGATGCAAAGAAAGACGCACGGACCTCACCTCCCTCCCGACCACCGCCGATCGTGGACTTCGACCTCTCCCCCGACCATGAGCTGATCCGCAGGACCGTGCGGGAATTCGCCGAGGGCGAGGTCGCGCCGGTGGCGGAGGAGCTCGACCGCACGAAGGCGTTTCCCTACGAGATCGTCGCCAAGTTGGGGAAGCTCAACCTGATGGGGATCCCCTTCCCCGAGGAGTATGGGGGTGGCGGCGGGGACTCGCTGGCGTACGCGCTCGCCGTGGAGGAGTTGGCCCGCGTGGACTCCTCCGTGGCGATCACGCTCTGCGCGCACACCTCACTGGGCACCCAGCCGATCTACCTGTTTGGCAGCGAGGAGCAGAAGCGCGAGTGGCTGCCACCGCTCTGTTGCGGGGAGAAGCTGGGAGCGTTCGGGCTGACCGAGCCGGAGGCGGGGTCGGACGCGGGCAACACCCGCACGCGCGCGCAGCTGCGCGACGGGGAATGGGTTGTCGATGGGACCAAGCAGTTCATCACCAACGCCGGAACGGAGATCTCGGGCGTGGTGTGCATCACCGCGGTCACCAGCGATGCAGCCGACCCCAGCCACCCCGAAGTCGATCCCACCAACCCCGGAATCGAGCCCACTCACCCCGGGACCGCTTCCGGGCGCCCGGGGACCGGCAACCCAAGCGCGGGCAAGGAGATCTCCAACATCATCGTCCCCAACGGCACCCCCGGCTACGAGCAGGGCGAGCCGTATCGCAAGATGGGCTGGAACGCCTCCGACACGCGGCCGCTGAGCTTCACCGACTGCCGCGTGCCCGAGACCCACCTGCTGGGGCCCCGCGGGCAGGGCTTCAGGCAGTTCCTGCACGTGCTCGACATCGGGCGCATCGGCGTGGCGGCGATGGGCGTGGGTCTCGCGCAGGGAGCGCTCGACCAGGCGCTGGCTTACGCCAAAGAGCGTCGCGCCTTCGGCAAGCCGATCGCCAAGTTTCAGGCCATTCAGGGCAAGCTCGCGGACATGTCAACCGAGATCGCGGCCGCCCGCCTGCTGGTGCACAAGGCGGCGCGCGAGAAGGACGCGGGCCGCAACTTCACGCTGACCGCCGCCCAGGCAAAGCTCAAGACGGGCCGCCTTGCGGTGCGCTGCGCCGAGGAGGCGGTGCAGATCCACGGCGGGTATGGCTTCATCGAGGAGTACCCCGTGTGCCGCTTCTACCGAGACGCGAAGATCCTCACGATCGGGGAGGGCACCGACGAGGTACAGCAGATGGTGATCGCGCGGGCGCTCGGGGCTTGAGCAACCCCGTGGGCTCCCGGAGCCTGATCGGCGTGAGTCGCAGCGGTGCGCCGGCCAGCTGGCAGGGCGAGGGTGCGCGACGAACGCGGCAGCCGACCGCTCGCCGCGACAGCTCGTCATCCACACGGTGCCAGCGCGCCTGACGCAGTCGCCGGACGAGGTAGTTGGGGGTGCTCATGTCAGCGCGGCCGCGATCCGCTGAGCGGTGGCCGTGACTCTGGGACCGAACTGGGCCAGCAACTCCTCGCGGCTGCAGGCCTGCACGGGCACCGCCAGCTCGACCGCCGCGACCGCCTGACCGTCCTTGTCCAGCACCGTGGCGGCGACGGCCCGCCGGCCCGCGAGCAACTCCTCATCCTCGATCGCCACCCCCTGCTCGGCAGCGATCCGCTCGAGCTCGGCGCGCAACGCCGTCTTGGTGGTGATCGTCTTGGGTCCGCGCCGTACCAGGCGCAGCTGGGAGATCAGGCTCCGCTGCTCCGCCTCGGGCAAGCGCGCCAGGAGCGCCTTACCCGCGGCGGTGCAGTGGATGGGCAACCGCGTGCCCAGCCCGATGCCTGCATCGACCGCGTACTGCCCTTGACGAGACCCCTGCCAGCGGTCGATGTAAGCAACCTCGGTGCCCCCCAGGACCCCCAGGCTTGCGGTGCGGCCGGTTCGCGCGCGCAGCTCACGCAGATGCTCACGCGCGACCCGACGAACCACCATTGAGTCAAGCAACGAGAGCCCGAAGTCCGATACGCGCGAGGAGAGCCGGTACTTGCGCGAGGGCCCCTGCTCGAGGTAGCCGAGCGTCACCAGCGTGGTCGCATAGCGATGCGTGGTGGAGCGGCCCAAATCGAGTTCCTCAGCCATGTCGGCGATCCCACGAACGGGGTGCTCGGCGGTGAAGCATGTGAGCATCGCCAGGCCGGCGACCAGTGAGGAGGAGAACCTGCCGGGGTGCTCGGGATCAAGTGGCTTTGACATAACTGAAGACTTGGAAATAAACGATTGTCGGTTTGGGATGATTGTTGGGTTGGCGACTTTGCTGGGTTGGCGACTTGATACGAGGGATGTGGCGATGCGGATTGCGTCTTGAGTAATGACGGGATGTGGCGATGCGGATTGCGTCTTGAGTAATGACGGGATGTGGCGATGCGGATTGATCTACTTACGTGGAACCTGCAACGGCCCCACGAGCAGGACCATCACATCATGACTAACACACCGGCGGAGGAAAAGTCGCAACAAGAATGGTCGCGTTGCGAGTAATTAACGCCTCTCGCGACGGCCTGCTCACGCATTATACGAAATCACTTTTTACTGTTTCTGATTCGGGGGTCCGCGGCGGCGGTTATCCGTGCTCGGCCGCCCGACGGACGCCCATCACGAGCATCGCGGGAGCGGCAAGCCCGCCGATCGCGCCCAGCACGGAACGGGTTGCCAACAGCGCCTCCGGCAGCCCGGCCTCACGCGAAGAGAGGTAGTGACTGGCCATACCGGCAAGCACCAGAGAATGACGACACCCGCCCGGGAGGGCCGTGGTTTGACGCAGCGACTCAACCGCCAGCCGCGCCAGACCGCTCGCCGCATCTTGAGGCGAGGCGTAGTAATCCAGCAGACTGCATTGACCTGCCACCGCGTCATCGCGTCTGTCCACGAGGCTGTCCAGCAGCGTATGCAGCGACCCGATCCAGGGGAAGTAGGCAGCATCGATCGCGGCTGCATCCTCCGCGCGCACCGACTGCTCGGCCGCGGCGGCAATCAGCACGAAGACTCCCAGCGACGAGCCAGCCGAGGCCGCGATCTCCCACCAGTGCAGGTCGCTACCGGGGAGTTGGCGCTCCCGCGCCCAGCGCTCCAGCGCCACGTGGCCACCGCGGCACTCAGCCTGGTTGAAGCTTTGGTAGGCCACGATTCGCGCCGCGGCACTGCGCGCGGCAGCCGCCACCGCCGCGAACGATGGCAGCGTGTTCAGCGTGACGCGGCAGCTGTCCACGATGCTATCCAGATAGCCGGCATCGTCCCGGCAGGCATGATGGGCGTAGTAGTCGATCCGCTCCAGCGCGGGGTCGAGCGCGGCCAGCAGGGCATGGTGGAGCCGATCGCCGTTGCGTACCGGATCGGGATTGTCCTGCTCGGCGAGCGTGTCAACGTAGTCGTAGGCCGCTTGAAACGCCACCTGAGCGCGCACCACGGCGGGGCGGCGCACCGCGGGCGCAAACGCCGCGAAGGCCGCCGCGCCGTCGAGATTCAAACGCTCCGTTTGCAAGTTCTCAAGCGCGGTTTGGCGCAGCGCCGGATCGGGGATCGCTCTGGCTCTGCCGCGCCACTGGCTGACTTCACGACAGACGCGTGGAAAGACTCTCAACCAGTAGCGTTGCGCCGCGCCGACAAACTCCGCGGCGAGCGCCGCGCCTGCTCCTCTGCCTCCTTCCATTCGCACAGCTTGGCGCCTCGGGAAGACGACACCACGCAACATCTGTCCACGCAAGCCGCGCAAGCCCGGTCGGCGGGCCTAAAACGAACCTTTGGGGCCGGTCAAACTAGCTGAGAAGTTTCCTACTCCTGCAGCCCCACGTTGGCCGGCACCCGCGCGGCACGCCAGCCAGGAATCGCGATGACGGCAAGGGCCATCGCGGCAACCAACAGGAAAGTGCTCAGAATCTGCATACCACCTAGCGAGAAGGGCGCCGGGAAACCGGTGGTGAGCTGCAGCCAGCGACTGGCCAGCGCGTGCCCATACACCCCGAGCACGGCGCCATCGAGACCGCCGATGCTCAACAGGATCAGGCTCTCCAGCAGCAGCGCGCGCCAGAGTTGGCGATAGTCGAAGCCCTGGATCCGCAACGACGCAAGCCTGGCACGCCGCTGCCAGATCGCCGCGCCGAGCGCCGAAGCGACCGACAGCGCGGCCGCGATCAGCAGCAGCGTGGCGATCGCGCCCAGGTTCTGCAAACCTTGGCGTGCATTCTGGTCGTATTGATGTTCGCGTTCGCCCAGCGTCTGCACGCCCAGGCCAGGGTGGTCACGGAGCGCCCGCACAACTTCGCGCCTGCCTTCGGCGGGAGTCACGCCCGGCTCCAGCGCGACCTCCAGCGCTGAGGGGTCGGCGGTCTGCCACGCACGGCGGTAGTCGCTGGAATTGAGAATCACCGAACCAGACGGCCACCCGAGGTTGGTGGTGATCGCCGCCACGCCAAAGCGTGCACCACCCGATGGCGTGGGCAATGTGAAGACGCTTCCCACCCGCAAACCGAGGCTGGAGGCAAACTCTTCTGAGATCGCGGCCCATCCCCCCTGCCGCAAAAGCGCCGTGGCATGGGCGAGATCGCCGTGCAAGATCTGACTTGCGGGGATCATTGTGGGGTCGGTGGAGGGCCGGGCGACGATCCACAGGCGCCGCGGGCCGACGTCCAGGAACGCACCCTGGTAGGAGCGCACGGCGGCGACGCCCGGCGCCTTCAAGAGCGCGGCCGGCGCACCGCCGGCGGGGAAGTCGTTGGTGGTGAGATCGTTGCCGCCGCTGGTCACCCAGATGTCGGCGGTGTCGAGATACTGCCCAAAGGCATTGTCGAGGCCGCGCAGAAGATCCTGCCTGGCACCGCCGATCGCGACACTGCCATACACCGCCAGCGCCGCCACCCCCGCGAGCGCGATCGAGCGCGTGGCCGTGGAGCGCAGCTCGGTCACCGCGATCACCAGCATGCCACCCGGGATCCGCTCGCCCACGCGCGCCAGCAGGCGGATCACGACGGCGAAGATCGCCGGAATCAGAGCGATCGCCGCCAGCGCCAACGCCATCCCGCCGACGACGGTCAGCTGGGGAGCCACCAACACGAGCACTGCCACGCCGACGATCACCGCAAGACCGAAGATCCCCAGCCACATGGCCACCGGTCTGCTGATGCCGATATCCCCGCGCCCTTCGCGAAACACGGCGTCGGTGGGCCGCTGCGCGCGTAGGTCAAACAGCGGCGGCAGCGCCGCGAGCAGCGTGGCGAGCATCCCGGCCCCCAGCGCCAGCAGGACCGTGCCCAGATGCACGATCTGGTGGGCGCTGATCGGAAACGCGACCGCGAGATAGACGGGTACTTTGTGGAACAGGGTCCGCGAAAGCACCTCGCCCAACCCGATCCCCACGAGCGATGCAATCAGGCCGAGCAGCAGCGCCTGAAAACCGAGAATCAGCAGCATCTGCGCCGAGTCGAAGCCCTGCATGCGCATGTCGGCGATGAAGCGCCGGCGCTCGGGGACGGTGAGCAGCATCGCGTTGACGGCGAGCAGGAAGCCAACCATCGCGCCGATCGCGGCAAACAGCGTGGTGGACTGGTTGGTTGGCTTGGAGGCGGTGGCCAGCAGACGCAGTTCGTTGTTGGCCGGCTCGACGTTCAGGCGACCGGCGGCGATGCGCCGCAGCTCGCCGGCCACCAGCCGATCCGCGCCCGGCAGCGGCCGCACCAGCACTTCGGTCACGCGTCCCGGCCGGTCGGTTAGCTCCTGGGCGAGCGGCAGCAGGGTGATCGCCACCGTACCGTAGGTGGCCACGCCGGCCGGACCCCCGGCGAGCACCACGCGGACCGAGGTGGGGTGCGACTGGCCGGCCGCCAGCAGCTTCAGCGTGTCTCCTCGACGCACCCCGATCGCGCTCGCCATCTCGGACGGCAGCCCCACTCCGCGCGTGAGCTGCAGCGCTGTGGGGCTGGCTTCCTGGCTGCTCAACACACCCAGCCTGACGATGTTTGGATCCACGCCGATCAGCTGAATCGACTCGCGACCCCGGGGGCCGACGACGATCGCGTCCTCTCGCAGGAGCCCAGCCGCGACCCCCACGCCGGGTAGCTGGCGAACCGTTTCGACCAGCCCCTCGTCAAACCCGTCGCTGGAGCGTGCCGCCAACTGCAGGCGCGCCGAACCAACCAACCCGTGCAGCAAATCTCCCGCGGAGCCTATCAGGCTGTTGTTGGAAACCAGCACGCCGAACACCAGCGCCACGCCCACGGCGATCCCGCCGCCGGCCAGCAGCTCCTGCGCGGTGTGGCGGCGCAGGCGCCAGCCGTAGAAGCGAAACAGCATGCTCGGGCGCAGGCCGAGGATCGTCAAGTTCAGCTTGGGGGCACTCATCGCAGACGCAGGGAGCGCAGGCCAGGGATCGCCAGATTCAGCTTGGGGGCACTCATCACAGAGGGCTCATCGCCGGCGGCGGCTGCGCAGGCACATACTCACGCGAGGCTCATCGCCAGCTCCGCGTCGAGGCCCTCGCTGAGGTGGCCGTCGCGGAGCGTGTGCACCCGATCCGCAAACGCCCGGGCTTGGGGGTCGTGGGTGACGAGCAGACCGGGGATGTTGCGCTCGCGACAGAGCTCGCGCAGCAGCTGCAGCACCTCCCGGCCACGCTTGGAGTCGAGGCTGCCGGTGGGCTCGTCGGCGAGCAGCAGGCGCGGCTCCCCCGCGAGCGCCCGCGCGATCGCCACCCGCTGACGCTCGCCCATCGAAAGCCGGTCGGGCGTGTGTTGCGCACGGTCGCGCAACCCCACGCGCTCCAGCCACGGGCGCGTGACGCGACGCGCGTCGCGCAGCGTCCACCCATCCCCCAGCAGCTTCAGCGCGGCATTGTCGAGCGCCGTGGCGCCCGCCATCAGGTGGAAGGACTGGAACACGAAGCCCACCTCGCGGCGGCGGAAGCGAGCACCCTCGGCGGCCGGCAGGCCGCTCACATCGCGCTGGCCAAACCACACGCTGCCGCTGTCGGGCACCATCAGGCCCGCGGTCAGCAGCAGCAGCGTGGTCTTACCCGAGCCGCTGGGCCCGTACAGCGCCACCAGCTCACCGGGGGCGACCGTCAATGAGACTCCATCCACCGCGCGCACAACCTCGGCGTCGCTGGCATAGTGCTTGACGAGCTCGCGCAGCTCCAGGCCCGCGCTCGGATTCACGACCCCGAGCGCTCCAATCCCTCTGATGGATGGGGCGAGCGCCGCGGCTGCAATCGCACGACGTTCCCCGGCTCGCCGCCAACCTGCACCAGTTCGCCGCCGCCGATCGACATCAGCAGATCGGTTCCCTGCCCGGCTTCGGGATCCTCGGAGGCGACAACCAGCGCGGCATTGTGCTCGCGCGCCCCCGCGCGCAGCAGCTCATACAGCGCTTTGCGCTCTTCCAGGCTGGGCACCACCGCGGGCTCGTCGACCAGCAGCAGATGCGGCTGGCGCACAAGCGCCCGCGCCAGCATCACCCGCATGCGCTCGCCCACGCCGAGCGGCGCCGCGAGGTCGTCGGCGCAGTCGGAGGCGCCCGCCCAGGCCAGCTTCTTGCGCGCCCTGCCGCGCGCCTCGCTCATCGAGGCCCCATCGCTCACCAGCGGCAGCGCCACCAGATCCACGACCCGCTCGCCCCGTGCGGGATGCCAGTCTTCGCTCGCCAGCAACCCAATCCGGTCGCGCAGCAGACGCTCGCGTAACAGCGTCGGCATCTTCGCCAGGTTGTAACCCTCGAAGTCGATCCCTCCCCCGTCGGGGGACACGATGCCGGCGGCCAGCCGCAGCAGCGTGGACTTGCCCGTGCGTCGCGGGCCGAGGATGCCGACCCGCTCGCCGCGATGGACCTCGAAGGAGACCTGTTTGAGCACCGAAATCTGACGGCGGCCATCGGGGTAGGCCTTGCTGACCCGCTCGAAGCGCAGCAGCGGCGTGGCGCCTACGGTGCTACCCGGCGCGGGCGGCATATTCATCGATCCGCTGGCGCGCCCGCTGGGCCCATCTGACCTCGGCGTTCAGCTGGGCGACGGAAGCCTCGCGCACGATGTCCATCACCAGCCCCATCCACGAGCGCTCCGGCAGCGCTACTTCGGAGCCTTTGAGCAGTTCCATGCACTCGCGCTCATACTGGCGCAGCGCCTGGCGCAACTGCGGCGCGTCCTGTTCGCGCGCGGCCGCCACCTTCGCCTGGATCTCCACGCGCGTGGGCTCGCGCGGGGCGAGCGTTTCCAGCCACATCCGCAGCGCTTCGGGCGCCAGCTCGGTGGCGCTGTAAACGGTGCGCTGCTGGCGCGGATTCTCGGGATCGATCTCCACCTCGCCGGAGATCAGCCCGGCCCGCTCGAGCTGGTCGAGCATCCGGTAGAGCCGCTTGGGGTCGATCGCCCACGAGGGGCCGAGACGAGCGCGCAGACGAGCGCCGAGATCGTAGCCGTGCCCGGGGCGCTCCAGCACGAGGCCGAGGATCGCGCCCTTCAGCGGCGAGGAGCCCCGCATCCACGTTCGGTCTCCGGGAACTCCCGCGCCGTTGGCGGACTCCTCATCGACAGCTATCAAGCTATTTGCGGACATTCGTGCGTCTCCCGGTCGTCCCACCGACCACCACTCGATTGCCCCCACAACGTTACACCAAACCACTCCCAAGTGCAGCGAACTTAAGAACCTTTCAAATAAAATGATGCCTACGTTTCCGTCGGCGGAAAGTTTGCCGGCCGGGATTTCAGGACGCGTCGGCCGATTCCAGATCCTCCACGTCCACGCCGGCCCGGTCGAGCAGCGCCGCCGCCGCGCTCGCCGGGTCCAGGCGGCGCTCCACCACCTCCTCCAGCAGGCGCTCCAGCTCGGCATCCCCGCGCAGGCGGGCCTCCAGGCGCCGGCGCACGCGGGCGCTCGCCAGCGCCAGCACCTCTCCGCGCAGGTTGCGCCGGCGGCGCTCGGCGAGCTGGCCGGCGGCGAGGATGTGCGCGCGATGCTCCTCCAGGCGCGCGACCAGCTCCTCGACGCCGCGCCCGTGCGCGGCCTCGGTCCTGACGATCGGCACCCGCCAGCGCTGGCTGGAACGGGGATGCTCGCCAGAGGCGAGCGTCCCCCGGCTCCGGCCGGCCTCCTCGCCGTCGCGATCGAGGTTGGCGAGCGAGAGCACCCCGCGGATCTCGCGCACCATCGTGTCGGTGAGCGGGTGGTCGGCCTTGTTGATCACGATCACGTCAGGGATCTCCATCACCCCCGCCTTCAGCGCCTGGATCGAGTCGCCCGAGCCGGGCATCAGCACCAGCACCACGGTGTCGGCGTGGTCGATGATGTCCACCTCCGCCTGCCCCACCCCCACGGTCTCCACGAACACGTCCTCGCGACCGGCCGCGTCGAGCAGCAGCGCGGCCTGCAGCGCCGCCTCCGAGAGGCCTCCCAGCGCGCCGCGGTTGGCCATCGAGCGGATGAACACGCCCGGGTCCAGGAAGTGCTCGCCGAGGCGGATGCGATCGCCGAGCAGCGCGCCGTGGGTGAAGGGCGAGGAGGGGTCGATCGAGAGCACCCCCACTGTGCGGCCCGCCTCGCGGCGCACGCGGGTGAGCGCCCCGATCAGCGTCGACTTGCCCACGCCGGGAGGCCCGGTGAAGCCGACCACGGCGGCATTGCCGGTGTGGGGGTAGATCTCCCGCACCAGTTGCCATCCCTCGGCGCGGTTGTCCTCAACCAGCGAGATCCCTCGTGCCAGCGCGCGGCGATCGCCGGCAAGCAGGCGCTGGGCAAGGGTGGAGGACATAGAACGAAGTATCTAGGATGCCCGCTCGTGACACGGACCCGGGATTGCCTGCGCACGTGGCGGTGGATGCGCAAGAACAACATGGTCAATCGCCACTACGCGATGCTGATAGCCAGGTGGCTGTGGCTGAAGCTGCGCTGGCGAGGGCGCCTGCAGACGGACGGCATCTGCTTCATCTGCCCCGGCGTGCAGTTTGAGATCGGCCGCCACGCCAAGCTGCACATCGGCCGTTGGGCGTGGGTGGGGCACGGCTCGAAGCTGCGCGTGCACGAGGGCGAGGTGCGGATCGGCGCGAAGACGGTGATGGGGCAGGAGTGCACGATCTCCGCCTTCCAGCACGTCTCGATCGGGCGCGAGTGCATCGTCGCCGACCGCGTGATGCTGATCGACTTCGACCACGGCATGGTCGAGGTGGAGCGCCCGATCCGCCTGCAGGGCATCTACAAGCGCGACGTGCGCGTGGGGCACAACGTGTGGATCGGCTACGGCGCCTGCGTCCTGCGCGGGGTGACGGTGGGCGACAACAGCGTGATCGGCACCAGCGCGGTGGTCACCAAGGAGGTCCCCGCCAACGCCATCGTCGGCGGCGTCCCCGCGCGCGTGATCCGCATGCGCGAGGCGCCTCAGACGCTGCGCTGGGAGTGATCAGCAGGCCAGCAGCGCGGGGCGATCGGCATACACCGCGAGATTGCGCAGCGCGCCGGGGTCGGCGTCCGCACCTGCCGCCAGCGCACGCTCGACGCCCTGGCGGTGAGCCTCGAAGCGCTCGCGCGCGTAGGGCGCAGCGAGGCCGCGGGCGACCATGAAGGCCCAGTCGCTGGACTGCAGCGCCAGCAGCTCGCGCACCGCGGCGGCGCCCGCGCGGCGGCCGGCGCGCAGGACCTGAAGCTCCGCCGCGCGAGTGGCAAACGCGATCTCCGCCACCGCCGGGCCCGACCAGGTCGAGAGGTCGCCGCCCGCGCCCCAGGTGCTGGTCGCCCACTCCGCCGCCTCCCAAGCCGACGTGCCGCTCGGACCAGTCACACGCTGGCCATCGCTGTCATGGGTCACACGCTGGCCATCGCTGTCATGGGCGCGCGGCAAGGTCTCTAGCGGCGCCGGCTGGTGGCGCTCCAGCGCGTCGTCGAGGCGTACCAGCGGGAGACCCTGGCGGGCGCACTCCTCCACCACCGCCGCCAGCCATGCGAGGCCCTCATACCACCAGTGGCCGAGCAGCTCGGTGTCGAGCGCACACACCACCAGGCCGCCGCCGGGCAAACCGCGCCCGTCGCGCTCCAACCGCTCGCAGACGCCCGCCACGAAGTCCTTCGCGTGCGCGCGCGCGAGGCGCAGCGCCTGCTCGTGGTCGTAAGCCTCGCCATCGTTGGCCCACGGGTTGTGGTGGTGGATCGTGTGATGGTGGTAGTCGCGGTAGCGGCCGTGCGCGGGGTAGCCCTGATCGCTCCACACGCGCGCGATCGTGGCGCGGTCGATCGGTACCAGCACCACCCCCGACGCCCCCACCAGAGGACGCAGGTGGGCGGGCGCCCCGAGACCGAAGCGACTGGTCAGCTCCACGCATACGGCGTGCACCCCCGCATCCGCCAGCGCGGGCTCCAGGTATCCGGTGTGCGCGCACTCCGGCAGCCAGAAGCCTCCCCGCCACGTCCCCGCGCCGAAGCGGGCGCGGTGGGAGTCCACGCCGCCGCGCACCTGCAGCGCCAGCCCCGCCTCGCTCGCCAGCAGCGGGAGCACCGCGTGAGTCGCCGCGGAGGTCCACTGCGCGTAGGAGGCGAACGCGCTCACAATCTCCCCGCCGCGGCGCTCGAAGCTCGCAAGCGCTCGCTCGTAGTCCCCCCAGGAGCGCTCCACCTCGCGCGCCAGGGTCTCATGGCCCCCCGCGCGCAGCCCGCCGGCATCCTCCGCGTGGGTGTAGCGGCGGGTCTCGCTTACAAACCGCGCGAAGCGCTCGCCCACGCCCGGGGCTTCGAGCTGGTCACACAACACCGGCGTGAGCGAGATCGTCAGCGGCGCCCCGCCCTCCAGCAACTCCAGCAGCGGCAGGTAGCAGGTGGCGAGCGCCTCCCACAGCCACTCCTCCCCGAACGGCCACGTCCCGAAGCCCTCCACGTAGGGCATGTGGGTGTGCAGGACGATCGCCAGCTCGCCTCCCGCTCCCGCAAGTCTTTGGTGGGAGTCGCTCACGAAGGCGTGCCACCAGCGGCGGGATAGCTCACGCCCGGCACACCGCCACGAAGTCGAGCGCCTTATCGAGATCTGCCTGGCCGCGGGGTCGCAGCGCGAAGTCGGCCGTGGAGATCGCCGGGGTAAACCAGCCGTAGAAGCGCTCGGTGAGGCCGAGGCGCGGGTGCACGCTGTCCCAGCCCAGCCGCAGGGCGAGCTCGTGCGCGCGCAGCTTGCGGGCGTGGAAGAGGCCAAACAGCGCCACCGAGGCAAAGTGCTGGCGGCACAGCCGCTCAAACTCGAGCGCGCGGTACTCGTGCACGTGCCACGGGTTGTCCGAGCGCGGCGCCCCCTTCGGCGCGAGCGTGAGCACGTTGGGCGTGGAGAGGTACACCACGCCGCCGTCGCCCACCAGCTCGCGGTAGTGCTCGAGCGCCGACCCCGGGTCCTGCAGGTGCTCGATCGTCTGCAGGAACACCACGGCGTCGGCGGGAGCCGAGAAGGTTTCGATCAGATCGCGCTCAAAGCGCAGGTTGGCGCGCCGGTAGCGCATGCGCGCGTGCTCGTGGGCCTGCGGGTTGGCGTCCACCCCGACGACGCTCGCGGCGCTGCAGGCCAGCACGTCCGAGCCATACCCCTCGCCGCACGCCATGTCGATCACGCGCAGGCCCCCCACGCGCGCGGCGATCCACTGGTAGACCACCAGATGGCGGCGATACCAGTAGTTCTCCTCCGGCACGTCGGGCAGCGTGCGCTCGCCGGTCAGCGCCAGCGGAGGCACGCCGTCGGGCTGGTTGCGCTGCACGTATGAAGACGCCGACACCGGGCGCGAGTATATGGTCCCCGCCGTGACTGCCATCCCCAGCCAACCCCACCCCACGCTTCACAAAATGAAGGGTTGGGGTCTCAAAAAATGAATACACACTCCCCCATCCACCGATCTCCCTCGCCCGCGCCCGGCGCTCGCGGCAAACACGCGCAACCGATCGGATCGCGCTCATGACGCCCCCGCTCACAGCCGAGGAGATCCGCGACGTCAACACGCGCTACCACGACGTGGCCGCCAGCCACTACGACGCGAAGTGGGGGATCGACTTCGGCGACATCGGCCTGGAGCAGGTCACCGCGAAGGTGCGCAAGGCGCTCCGGGTAGATCAGCTGCCCGCAGATCGGATGCCCGCCCACCCAACACCTCCGATGTACGAGCGCTCGCTTGAGATCGGCTCGGGGACGGGGTACTTCACGCTCAACATGATGCGCGCCGGGCTGATCGGGAAGGCCACCTGCACCGACATCTCCCCCGGGATGCTGGCCACGCTCGACGCCAACGCCAAGCGACTGGGGCTGAAAGTGAAGACCGTGAGCGCCGACGCCGAGCGCCTGCCGTTCAAGGACGGAAGCTTCGATCTGGTGCTGGGGCACGCCGTGCTACATCACATCCCCGATCTCCCCACCGCCTTTGGGGAGCTCGCGCGCGTGCTGGCGCCCGGCGGCACGCTGCTGTTCGCCGGCGAGCCCTCGCGCGCCGGCGATCGCCTCGCGAGCGTGCCTAAGCGCTTCGCCGGCACGGTGGCGCCGCTGTGGCGGGCGGCGCTGCGCGCGCGTCCGGCGGGGTGGGCGGACAACGGGTCCGCAGGCGCGTCCGATGAGGCGCTGGAGAGCGTGGTGGACGTGCACGCCTTCGTGCCCGGCGAACTGCGCGAGCTGGCCCGCGGCGCCGGCCTGCAGCAGGTGCGGGTGAGCGGCGAGGAGCTGCTGGCCAACTGGTTTGGCTGGACCAACCGCACCCTGGAGGCCACCGCCGAGCCGGCCGACGTGCCGTGGGCGTGGCGCCAGTACGCCTACCGAGGCTACCTCGTGCTGCAGGAGCTCGACCGCCGCCTCCTGGAGCCGCGGCTGCCGGCGGCGATCTTCTACAACCTGATGATCTCGGCGCGCAAGGAAGGCTGACACCCCCTGATGCTCTCCGCGCGCAAGGAAGGCTGACACCCCCTGATGCTCTCCGCGCGCAAGGGAGCCTGACACCCCATGAGGTTCGCCGCGCGCAAGGGGACTGAGACCCCCTGAGGTTCGCAGGCAGCTGACGGTTCACCCCCTTAGACTCTGTCTATGCCGGAGGACCTGCACCGCGACTTCCCGCTGTTTCCGCTTGGCATCGTGGCATTGCCGACCGAGAACGTGCCGCTGCACATCTTCGAGGATCGCTACCGCACGATGATCGAGGAGTGTTTGGAGGACCAGCGCGAGTTTGGGATCCTGTGGATGGCCGAGGATGAGCTCAAGCCGGTCGGCTGCGCGTGCACCGTCGAGACGGTGCTGGAGCGCTTGGAGGACGGGCGCATGAACATCCTCGCCCGCGGCACCCGTCCGTTTCGCCTGGTGGAGCGCCAGGACGACCTGCCCTACCCCGCGGGGGTGGTGGAGTTCCTCGACGAGCACGACGAGCCGGCCGACCTCGAGGTGGTGAGCGCCACCCGCCAGCTGTATGCCGAGCTGGTGGAGCAGGCCACCGACAACGCGCTCTCCGAGGAGGAGATCGCGGCGCTCAACGCCTACCGCATGGCCGCCACCGTGGAGTTTGGCGCCGACGCCAAGCAGGAGCTGCTGGAGCTGCGCTCCGAGAACGCGCGCCTGCGACTGCTGACGATGCTGTTCCGCGCCGCGATCAAACGGATGGAGCTGGTGGAGCGCGCCCAGGCGCACGCGCGCTCCAACGGGAAGGTGCGGTTCGGGTAGGGCCGAAGACGACGCGCGGCCCCGCGGGGACTCGACCAAAGCCCACCGGCCGACTTTCTATGAGTTTTCTAAGCCATCTTTCAGAAGCACTGTTGCTGGAGAATCTCACCCTGACACCCCACACACCCGCTGAGCCACTTCCAGCACGAGGTACTGCAGGTGGTGCAGGGCGGAGGGCTGCCCGGCGGAGTTGTCGGCGAAGCGCAGCGTGCCTTCGGCGTCGCGCACTTTGTAGCGGAACACCGACCCCGGGCGCGGAGGCAGCGACAGGTGTTTGGCGGAGGGGGTTTGCAGTTCTTCGGTGACGCCCCGCGCCTGGATCAGCTGGGGGTCGCTCAGCTGGTGGGTGGGACCCGGGTGGGCAGGATTGGGGTGGGCGGAATTCCTATAGCAACGCACCGCGCCGCCTTCGTTGATCAATATCGTCAGCTTTTCTCCCCCTCCCGTACGCGTCACCACGAACAGGTCGGGGAGTTCCACGCTCTCGCCGCAGCCCGCCAGCAGGCCCGCCCCGGTGAGCGCCACCACGGTGAGGAGTACCACTGCAAGAGCGCTCCTCATGCCCACACTCCCACCCCGGCGAACGCCACCACCACGGCAGAGCACGGTCGCAAGCGCGCTCCTCGCGCCACACAACCCCCCCTCCCCCTCCCCCTTTTTTTTCTTCACGCCCACACCGCCACACCGCCCCGGCGAGGGTCGCCGGCGCCGAGCAGCTCCCCATCGCGGCGCTGGACGGCCTGGACGCCGCCGAAGAAGAGGTTGAGGTCGTGGAAGGCCACCACCTCCCCGCCCTGCGCGGCCAGCTCCCCCAGGGGGATCCCCGGCTCGGCGTACACGGCGCCCTGCTCGTAGTGCACGCGCGGCGCGCTCACCGCCTCCGCGGCGCTCATGCCATGGTCGACGACCCCGACGATCGTTTGCAGCAGCGCCGAGCGGATACGGTTGGAGCCGGCGCTGCCCAGCACCAGCTCGACCTCGCCCGCGGCGTCCATCACCACGGAGGGGGCCATCATGCTCGGCATCCGCCGGCCCGCCGGGTGGCGGTGGAAGCCGAGCGGGTTGAGGTCCTGCTCGCCCATGATGTTGTTGACGTGGATGCCGGTGCCGGGCACCACCACGCCGGAGCCCTCGCCGTTGGTGCAGGTCACGCTGCACGCCCTGCCCTCGCTGTCGAGCACGGAGATGTGGGTGGTGGCGCCCAGGCGGCTCGAAAGAAAGCGCTCCAGGAAGCCGTCCGCAGCGAGACCCTCGACGAACTCCGGGGTGCGCTCGGCCTGGGCGGCGGCCATCGCGGCGAGGACCTGGGCGAGCGTGGGCGGTCCGGGGCGGCGGTCGAGCAGGGCGAGCGCGTACGCCAGCAGCGTGCCCCCCGCGGAGGGAGGCGGGTTGGTGAGCAGCAGGCGGTCGCGGTAGGCCATCCGCACCGGCTCGCGCGGCTGCGCGCGGTAGGCCGCGAGGGCGGCATCGGTGACCGACCCGCCGCGCTCTGCCAGCCAGCCGCTCACGGCGGCGGCGATGTCGCCGGTGTAGAAGGGCGCGGGGCCGTCGCGCCCAAGGCGCTCCAGGGCGTCGGCGAGCTCGGGGTTGCGCAGCACCTCCCCCTCGCGCAGCACATGGCCGGCGGGCGCCCACAGGGCGGCGCACTCGGGCGTGGAGAGCAGCAGCTGCGCGAGGATCTCCGCCACGTAGGCCTGCCCGTGGTTGAGCGCCACCCCCTCCCGCGCCAGACGCGCGGCGGGCGCGGCGAGCTCCTCCAGCGGCGCGGTGCCCCAGCGCGCGATCGCCTCGCACACCCCCGCCGGCGTGCCATACACGCCGCAGGAGGCCGGCCCGATGTGGAACACCTGCATGGCGTCCCCAAACGAGACGTCGATCGCCAGCAGCTCCGCCGCCGAGCCGTCGCCCGCGCGCGGGGGGGCCTCCACGAAGAAGTCCAGCAGCGCCGGCTCCCAGCCGGGGCCTGCCACCAGCAGGTAGCCGCCCGCGCCGAGACCCGTCAGGAGCGGCTCGGCCACGAACGAGGTCAGCATCGCCGCCACCGCGGCGTCCACCGCGTTGCCCCCTTCGCGCAGCACGCGCGCCCCCGCCTGCGCGGTCAGCGGATGGCCGGCCGCCACCACCCCTCGTTCACCGCCGCCGCTCATCCGCGAAGAGTAGAGGGGCGCGTCGATCTACAATGGCGAGCATGGAGGCGAAGCCGAAGGCAAGGCCGCGGGGGCCGTGGACGCCGGAGGAGGTGGCGCGCAATGAGCGGGTCGCACAGATCAGGGTCGAACGCGACCGCGCACGTGGCGTCAGCGCCAACCTCGAAGAGGCAGTCAAACTGACCCGGTTCGCCAACCGCTTCGCCGACGCCTTCAGGGATGCGCCCCGCGCTTGACCCGGTCCCGCTGCTGAAGCACCTGCACGATCACGGTGTCGAGCACATCATTATCGGCGGGCTCGCCGTCAGCGCTCACGGCCACGTGCGACCGTCGAAGGACCTGGACATCGTTCCAAACCCCACGCGCGAGAACCTCGAACGGCTGGTTGCGGCCCTCGTAGGCGCCAACGTGGTCGAGGCCGAAGTAAGCGACTTCAAGCCAGCCGAGCTGCCGATGTCGGCAACACGCGTCGACGATTTGATGCAGGGAGGCAACTTCTGCCTGGTAACAGACCTGGGCGCCTTGGATCTCTTTCAGTGGGCCAGTGGGATCGAGGCCGAGAACCTGTACGCCGAGCTCGACCGAGAAGCACTCCCGGGCAGCGTCGAAGGCGTACCCGTACGGGTCTGCGGCCTCAAACACCTGCGCACGATGAAGCGCGCAGCGGGTCGCCTCCAGGACCTTGCGGACCTGGAACGGCTGGGAGAAGGCTGAGAGGGGGATCGCGGCAGTCCCGCCCGCGGGCAGGGGATCCTACGGCGCGGACGGCTTACGCGTCGAGTCCCAGCGCGAGCACGAGCGCGGCGTTGAGCCGGCGCAGCGTGAACGGGTCGAGCGCGCCGCGGCGACGGACCAGGCGATCCTTGGCGAGGTTGATGACCCAGTCGCAGTTCGCCACGCTCGGCTCGTGCACGCCGTGCGCCGCCGAGAGCTCCACCTCCGCCAGGTGTCCGCGCACCGTGCTGGTCACCACCACGCACGTCAGACGACTCAGCACCGGGATCGCCGTCTCGCGCGTGGCCACCACGACCGGTCGCACGATCGGCCCGAGGTCGGCGTCCCACACGTCTCCCCGCGCGATCACGCCAGCGCGTGGCCCGCCAGCGCCGCCGCCGCGTCGAGCATCTGCGCCTCCTCGGAGGTGAGCGCCGTCGCGGTGTACGCCACCCGGTAGGACTCCGCGATCCGCGCCTCCCGCAGCTGGGCCTCCAGCAGCCCAATCGCCGCGCGCACCGCGTCCGCGCGTGAGTCGAACCCCCCGTCCGCGACCGCCTCGTCCAGCAGGCGCAGCTCATGCTCCGTCAAGCGCACCGCGATCTGTGACATGCAATTAGTATACCGTTTGGGGATGCAGAGCCGGCCTGGTCGGTAAGCTCAGGGCGCGGCGCCCGCCGACCCGAGCGGGTAGGGGAGCGGCGCGAGCTGGCTCATCTTCCAGGCGCCACCTTCGCTGGTCATCGGCATCACATACTTGCTGCCTTTCGGCCCGTGGAAGAGGGCGAAGGCGCTCTTGCCCTTGATCCTCAGCGCGACCACGCCGCCGGTGAGGGTGAGGGAGTCGGCGTGGGCCGCGGCGGGGCCTTTGGAGAGCGCGGCAAGGATCCGCCCGCAGCCGCCGGCCTGCGCTTTCCCCTTGGCGGCCCCGAGCAGCCGTTCGATTTGGGTGCGGGTCGTGGCCGCCAGGTAGGTGCAGGCCCGCGGCCATTCGCCGCCTGCGCGGGCCCGCAGGAAGGCGGCGAGCGCCGTGGTGGCGCGTTCCCGTTCGGTGGGGGGCGCTTCGCTGCCGTAGTTGGGAATGCTGTTGTCCCCGCTCCTCGCCCGGAAGCCGGCCGCGCCGCCGCCCGACCCGCTGGAGGAGGAAGGGGAGGGGGAGGGGGAGGGGCTACGTGCCGCGCTTTCGGCCGGCTTGGTGCTCGCCGTCGGGGTGCTGGGCGTGGTCGCCGGAGCTGTGGTGGGCGTGGCGCTCGTCGCGGCCGGAGCCGAGGCGCTCACGGTCACGGTCGTGGAGGTGGGGCTGCCGCTCCCGCACGCGGCGAGGCCCACCGCTGCGAGGACGGCGGCGAGCAACAGGACACCCATGCGCCCGTGTCTCTTCGTCCGCGTCTCGGCGGCGTGGTGGACCCATCCCTGCCTCACGACCACGATCCTATTAGCTCCTCCCGCCGCGTGCGCCCCTTCCTTGCGTAGTCCCGTGGTGGCTGGCCTTCTTCGCGTTCCGCTTCGCCTTGGCCTTGTGCTTGCGCTTGTGGGTGGTCTTCTTGGCCTTCGGGCACCCCATGACGGCGACCTTTGTGTTCTGGTCGCCAACTTACGGAGCCCGCATCGTTGCCTCAACCGGCTTGGCACGAGGCCGCTACGCGGTCACTGCGTCTTATCCCAGGCCCTCGGCGTCGGGTCCTGATCCACGAAGCGATCGACATCCTCGCGGAACTGCTTGTAGTCGATGTGGCCCACACCGGAGAACGCCGCGATCGCCACCTCCGCCGGAACGAACTGGCGGCGGAGGATCGGCCGCAGCTCACCCACTGGAGTGCCGTTGCGGGTCACGATGAACGATTCGCCCCGGTCCAGCTCTCGCATGATCTCCCCGCTCTCGTTGCGCAACTGCCGCTGGGTGATCTCACGCGCCATGATCCCAAATGTAGCCCGGGTGCTACTCGGGGCGACCGCGGATCCAGATCTTCCCTTTGAGATCGCCCATCTGACGGCGGGCGGCAGGCTCCTCACCCTGGTCTGACGCCCGGAGGTCGATCCGCTCCACCGGCGACTCAAGCGCAAGGATCTCTGGGTCGCCCGTGTACAACGGGAGCCGGTGGCGTTCGGCGCTCGCCACACAGAAGGCGTCGGCGTAGGATATCCCCCCGGCGGCCTTCAAACGAGCCGCGGCCACAACGAGCTGCCAGTCCGGCGCCTCCACATGGATCGCGCGCCGCACCGCCGCGGTCCGATCGTCGGCGACCGCCGCACCGTGAGACCTCACGAGTGCGTAGTACACCTCGCCCAGGTTGATCGAGGACATCACCATCCCCGCGCCCATCAGCGCACGCGCTCGCTCCGCCGCCGGCTCGCCTCTGAGCACGGCCATCACGACCCACGCGTCGAGGACCCCCTTCAGCGCCCGAGCTCCAGTCGCCCGCGATCCTCACGTTCGCGCTCGCGTCGTTTCTCCTCCATCAGCGTCCGCAGCGGATCGATCTCCGCCGCCGGCAGCGAACCCCACAGGTCGTCCGCCGCGGGCGCCTTCCACACGCGGATGCCTCCCCCCTCCCGCTCGAAGAGAACCTCGTCGCCCGGTTGAATCCCCAGCTCGCTCCGCAAGGGCTTCGGCAGAACGACCTGCCCCTTGGGTCCCACCTTATGAGTCATACCAGGCAGTATAACCACGTCCCAGCGAGGTCGAGCTGCTCGCCCGCGGCATCCTGCGCTGGCTGGAGCTGTACCCAGAGCCCGCGAGCTGGACCGACCTCGCCGCCGTCCTCGACCGCGACTTCGCCGCGCGTCGGCCGCGCCGTGGGATCGCCCGGTCCACGGCCGGCCGCTCCGCCAGCGACTCCGAGATCGTGGGCACCGTTAGGAAGTTCGAAGAACCCGTGAGGACGAACTGCCCGGGGGCCGGGTCACGATCGACCTCTACCATACAAAATGCCATGGCACCGGCGGACGATCCGCGCGACGTTGCGCAAACGCTCGCAGGGCTGGGATCAGCTATTGCCGTAGAGCGCGCTGTAATTTGGTGGACGCGGCGCTCGTCGCGGCCGGAGCCGAGCCGCTCACGGACCTGCTTCTTCGCCTTGGCCGTCGGCGGGTACACTACCATCTAGCGCATGGCTACCAAGTCTACCTATGTGACCCTGCGCGAGGCCGCGCGGAGCCTCGGTGTGCACGAGAGCACAGTGCGCGTGTAGAGCGGCAGCGGACGCGCTACGGCTATTGCCGCAGCGCGCGCGCATTAGCCTCGACACGACGTCCGTGTCGAGCACGATCGCCTCAGCGGTCGCGGTCACGCTCGGCGCGAACGGTGGCGTTGAACAAGTCGACCTCCGCGTCGGAGGGCCAGATGTCGGGGTCCGCCAGTGCGGTGGAGCTCTGGAGCGGCTCGATGCCCTGCTCGGCGGCCAGCGTCGCGATCGTCACATCTGGGCCGCTCGGCTCTGCCAGCATCGGATCGTGTGCGCCGGCGGTCGCCGTGAGTGCCTCGACGTCGGCGCGTCGCAGGCGGCGCACCCCCGAGGGGAGTCGGGCGGCATGGATGAGCCCGCGGTCCGCGTAACGGCGGTGGTGGGCAGGCAGCGCGCCGGCGCGAAGCGCATGCTCGAAAGTGACCACCAGTTCGATGAATCTCGCCGCGGCGACCTCCTCCAGGAGGTTCTCCGGAGCAGCGAGCTTGCCCGAGGCTCGCTTGATCGCAATCTCCCAGATGCTCGCAGCACTGACATATGCCGGCACCGCGCCGGCGCTCACCGCCTCGTGCGCGGCAGGCGACAGCAGCTCCTCATCGCCGACGCTCCACAGCAGCGCGTGCGTGTCAAGCAATAGCCCCGTCAATCCCGCATACCGAACAGACGCTCGATTTCCTCATCCGGCTCGTCGAAGTCATCGCGCATCCAGATCTTCCCTTTGAGATCGCCCATCTGACGGCGGGCGGCAGGCTCCTCATAGCGGGTCAGCTTCGCCACAGGCTTGCGCCCCCGGCGAATCACGATCTCCTCGCCGGCGCCGACGCGCTCGATCAGCCGCGAAAGCTGTGTTTTGGCCTCGGTGACGGTGACGATCTCGGACACCCCCGCACCATATCAGACCTGGTCACCCTGGTCTGATCGCTCGGAGCTGGTAATCAAGCCTGGCGCTGGTCACTACATCCGCTACGATGTAGTGGTGGCT
Organism: uncultured Solirubrobacterales bacterium; assembly: GCA_963833205.1. Lineage (GTDB taxonomy): Bacteria > Actinomycetota > Thermoleophilia > Solirubrobacterales > Solirubrobacteraceae > Palsa-744. Next base: position 533,084 of record CAWHWZ010000003.1, read on the forward strand.
GCCAATCCCGCCAAGACACAACCCTTCTCGATCCGCCTCGGCGCGCAGGCGAATCTGCTTGTCAGCGACGAGGTTCGCCGCTCGGGGCGCTCGCGCAGCGTCGTCGTGGAGGAACTCGCCGAGGAGGCCGCGAAGGCGCGGATGCACCCCGGCATCGCGTTCCGAGGCAGGCCCCGCCGCGCCTGGGTGATCGGCAGCGGCCTCGACGTCTGGGAGATCGTGGAGATGCTGCGCTCTTACGATGGCGATGAGGAGTCGTTGCTGGCAAATCACCCGCTTCTCAATGTCCGGCGCCTGCGCACCGCGCGCGCCTACACAGAGCACTTCCCCGAGGAGATCGAGCCGCTGATCGAGGAAAATCATCGGCCTCTCGAGGAACTTCTCGAGCTCTACCCGTTCCTGCACAGCGCATCCTCGCGTTAGCCGCGCCGGTGCGGCTCCTGCTCGACGCGCACGTCTCCGGGCCCAGGGTCGGGCACCGACTGCAAGCAGAGGGACATGACGTGCGCGCGCTCGACCAGGAGCCAGCACTCGAGGGCCTCGAAGACGAGGACGTGCTCGCGCTCGCATCCCAGGAAGAGCGCATCCTCGCGACCCAGGACATCCGCGACTTCCCCACGATTCTGCGCGAATGGGCGGAGGCGCAGCGCTCACATGCCGGTGCGATCCTCATCTACGGCATCGATCACAGCGAGTTTGAGCTGATCGCCCGCGGCATCCTGCGCTGGCTGGAGTTGTACCCAGAGCCCGCGAACTGGACCGATCTCGCCGCCATCCTCGACCGCGACTTCGCCTCCAGCTGAGGGCCGTCGAGGCATCAAAACCAATTTAGGATCCCTACTTTGACAATCGATACGCAAACAAGCGGCCCTACTTCGCCAAAAATCCTGCTCCCCGACTTACAGCCGCCCGATGCTAGAATCACGCATCATGAATGATGCCTCCACTTCGGCGGTAAGGCGCACGACCGTCGCCGCCAGGCGCACATCGCTCGACACACTCGAGGCCGAGGCCCGCCGGCGCGGCGTCGCACTGACCGCAGTGCTCGCCGAGGCGATCGACGAGAAGGCCAGCGCCCTGCACGCCGCGCGTCGCCCCCGCCTTGGGATCGCGCGATCCACAGACGGCCGCTCCGCCGCCGAGGTGACCGCGCAGCCGATCGCACAGCCACCGTCGTAGATGGCCCTGGTGCTCGACACCGGGCCGCTGCTCGCCGCGCTCGACGCGGCCGACCCCGACCACCACCGCTGCGCCACCCTGATCGGCGAAACCCAAGAGGACCGCGTCATCCCGATCCTCGTACTCGCCGAGCTCGACTACTGGTGCCACCAGCGCCTCGGCGCCAATGCCTGGATCACCTTCCTCGATGACCTGCTGGCGGGCGCCTACCGAGCCGAGACCCCCACACCGGCCGACCTCACCCGCTGCCGCGAGCTCCAGACGCAATACCGCGAGCACTCGCTGGGAGTGGTCGACGCCAGCGTCCTCGCACTCGTGGAGCGACTCGGCGAGACCCGGCTCGCCACACTCGACCACCGACACTTCGCCATGCTGCGCCCCGCGCACGCCGGGGGGCTGCAGCTGTTGCCGTAGATGGCGCTGCGTATTGGTACA
>CAWHWZ010000004.1:0-723343 GCA_963833205.1 uncultured Solirubrobacterales bacterium
TCGACAAGGCGGAGGTCACTGGTTCGAGCCCAGTATCGCCCATCACCTAATTTGGCTTTAGGCAAGTGATATCTGCCCTTTTATGCTGGGCTTGGTAGCAAATTGGTAGCAATGCTCCGACGCTGACAGGACGGACGCTGCCGCCGAAATGCTCTCAAAGCCCCCGATGCCGGTCCGCGAAGTAGCACGGCGGCTCGTGTTTTGCGGGCTGCATCTGGCTGGGCGACGCCGCTGTGTAGGCGATTCCCTATGATCCGCGTCCAAGATGCGGAACTACACTGGGGGCGGAGGAACGTGCGCAAAAAAGGCGCTCTAGCGGCTGCCGTGGCCGTGGTGCTCCTGGCTGCAACGAGCATCGTGGCAGGATGCGGCGCCGGCTCGTCATCGACGGCGGGATCCGGCTCAGCTGGAGTAGCCCGGAGTGCTAGCGCTTATTGCTCGTACTTCTATGGAGAAGGCGCTGCGTTGCGGGAACGGTTCATCCGCGCAAGTCAGAAAGATGCGAGCGATCCCATAGCGGGCTTGGCTGGCGTGTTCGCCGATCTGCCCGAAGCTGCGAGCTTCATGCATCAGCTTGCACTGCGGGCACCTAAGGAAATCGCCCCGCAGCTAGAAGTACTTGCAAAGGATCTCGAAGGCGCGACGGGACAGATCGGCAGCGCAGCCTCCAATCCGGCTGGTTCGATCGGTTCCCTGTTCGCAACCGCTCTAGCCTCAAGCGGCGCCGAACAGCGGATCAATGAATACACGCTGAAGCACTGTGGTCCGCCGCCTGAATCTCAGAAGTCGCAGAAAACGACGCCCGTCACCACCGCATCATCTGGTGCCCTAGAACTGCTCGCGTGCGAAGAATCCCAGACTGGTAGCTCCTCGAAGGTTGTGGGCCTGCGATATGAAAACGGAGCGATAACGAGCAGCCCCCTCGCAAACTTTGCGAAGGCGGAAAAAGAGCGGTGTCCAGTGTCTGCCAATTTGGCATACATGGCTGCGACTGAACGCAACGCGGCGGGCAATCTCGTTGCCGGATACGTGCCCAACGGAGGCGGCGCATTTGTAAACGTGGCGGGGAGCGAAAAGCGGGGCTTCAGTGACGAACCGGTGGTTGACCAAGACCCGCGGTTCAACTGGGCCACGGGAGACCTGTGGTGGACGACTAACAACGAGATGTGGTCGGCTTCGATCACCGTCAAGCAGCCACGGATGCGCGACAACAGCGCGAACGTGCTGAACGGCTTTTCTCCCGCAGGCGAACCGGAGGAACAACCCTGGCAGCAATCGCTCGCAGGCAAAGTCGTCTTCATGCAGCCAAATGCCGAGGCATACGGCCTAACCAGCAACGAAATCGTGGTCGGGACACTCGTGACTGGGCCCGGACTAGATCCAGAGTGTGAAAAAAACGATCGTGGCAGCATCGAACCGTTCGCCGAAGCATCCGGTTGCAAAGGGCTCAGCTCGTTCGATGTAAATCAAAATTGTCAGGTGATTGTCGGGTTTGTGTCGACCAGCGCGTATGTGTGCCAGGAATTGAACGGAACCGACACGCGATTCTCGCTTGCGAAGCTGGTAGGTCAAGGTAAGACCCCTTCGAAAGCGACGCCTCTCACCCCAAAAACGCAGCAAACCCTGAAGTGGGCCGAGGTCACGCCGGACGGAAAGTCGCTGTGGTTCAGCACCTCGGAGCAAAACGGTGCAAGCGGTGCGACCGCAGGAGAAACTGGCACTGCTGGCGGCGAAACCGAAGCAACGCACATTTATGTCGTGCCTACCTTGAGCTACACCGCCAACCCGACGCCCGCGACAGGCAACAGCGAACTGGGCTCTGAAGCTCTACCGATCGCTTGGCGGCAGGGCGAAAAGCTGATGAGCGCACGTGGGTGACGGAAGGTTCCGAGAGGACATGGTGGACATAAACTGCTGGCTCCTTTTGCAGGAGGGCGCTGGCTACCGGAACCTTGTGGCCGGTGGTTCGCGTGTCGGTTGTGGCTGGGCGATACGGTAGATGGCGCGGGCGATCCCCAGCTGGCTTCGGCTAGGCGCGATCGTCCGCTGGAAGCCGGGTCCGTACTCGGGGTAGGCCAGCGATGGCGTCTGCGCGTCGCTTCGGCTCATGCTCTGTGCGAGCCGTTTGATGCGGTCGGTGTCGTGGCCTTCGGTGCCGAGGTCTTGGCGGGCGACGTACGAGTCGGTGCCCTGGCGGGCGCGGGACGCCTCGACGTAGGCGGGCTCCTTGCTCGTCTGCCAGCCGCCGGTAACGACGAGCGTGCGAGTGACGGTGGCGCCCTGCGCACGGTGGATGTGCTGCGCGTACCCGAGCCGCAGCCGCGCAAGGTCATCGCCTGAGGGCGTTCGCCACTGGCCGGTCATGTCGAACTGCACGAGGACTTCCCCGGCGTCGTTGATGTCGAGCACTTCGCCGCGGGCGCCGTTCTCGATCCGCTCGACGCCGGGCTCGTGGTGCTGGTCGATCATGGCTATGCGGTCGCCTGCGCGGATACCGTAGTGGACGCCGGGCACCTGTACCTCGAGATCGCCGAGTTCGCCGCGCTCGGCGCGGTAATGCTGCGCGCGGGCGTTCAGACGGTGAATCTCCTTATTGGAGGCGTCGGAGATCAGCGCGACCTCGCTGATCGCTACGAGCTTCGCTCCCCGCTCGGCCACGGCCTCTGTGAGCCGGTCGAAGCGATCGGTGTCGCCCACCCCCGCCTCATCGAAGTAGATCGTCGTCGCCTCGCCGATCTGCAACTGCCCGCGGTCCACGCGGGCGACGAGCGCGTCGAGCGTGAGCGTCTGCCCGGCTAGTGCCGGACTGTCTTGGCCGAGTCGTTGCGCGGTCGAGCCGGACACGGCGATACCGAACGTGCGGTGGCCGGTCATCTGCTCGGCGCGCGCTGCGGCGTCGATCACGACCCCCTTCCCGGCGCCCGCGGGGCCGACGAGGATTGCTGCACGCTCCGGGCCGGTGATGATCTGGAGGGGCGTGGGCCTGCTCGTCGGAGAGGCGTCCGCCGATCCGCTCTGCGACGCGATCGGCGGCGAATGATCGTGCGTGCTGGCCTACGTCGCGGCCGGCTGGGTCGGCGAGCCTGGTGAAGCGCTGCTCGATCGCCTGCTCTTGGGCGCGCAGGGCGAGCGTTGTCATCAGGCCGCCCTCCGATGGCAGGATGCGCCGCTCGGCGATCATTCGCCGGGATAGCGCAAGCGCGTCCGTGGGCGCGAGTTCACCGACGGACTGCCCCAAGAGAACGGCCCGCAGCTCGCCCTGCTCGAACGTCGCGGCACGGCGGCCTTCCATGAGCGCGATGAACTCGCGGCCCTCTACGGTGGCGCCCTCGATGCCGAGCCGCGCGAGTGTGTCCGGCGAGGCGAGCCACCGGCCTGGGGCCTGCGTGGGCTCACCCTCGGGGCTGAGGTCGTAGTCCCCGCGCTCCGGCCGAGTTGTCTTTGCTTCCAGGTAGCGAGCGTACCCGCCGACTTGGCAGCGCCGATGCTGGCTGCGGTCATCACACCCTCCACAGACCCCAACTGCCCCGGACCGGCCAACAAATTGCACAGCGCTCGCACAGCCCTCGCTTGGGCGTGCATCTGGTCTGTGCAGGCTGTTGAAGCGGCGCAGCGAGCGCGAGTCAGGCGTCGTCGGGCGACTTGCGGAGGACGATGGCGAGAGAGTTGCGCGGAGTCCACGTGGCAACGGGTCGGCCGTGTGGAAGCACGTGCGCTCGGGGAGCGCTCTGTGAAGGTGTCGAAGTTGTTGGCCGGTCGCGGGCGGTTGTGGTCATAGATAACGATGGCCACCACCAACTCATCCGCGAACACCTTTGTGCCCGTCGCCGGGTCTCTCCTGGACGCCACGGAGGCTGGACGGCTGCTGTCCGTGCCGGCATCGTGGGTGCTGGCAGAGGCCCGCGCGGATCGGATTCCGCACGTGCGCCTCGGGCGCTACGTGCGGTTCAGCGTCGACGAGCTTGAAGAGTGGTGGCGAGCACGGATGAGGGGTCCGTGGCGGGCGCGGGGTGCGGCGTCGCGCACGGCACGCTCGCAGCAAGGACATTGGCGTGCGGGAGTCGGCGAGCACCTTGACGTCTGAGCCGGTGATCACGTCGAACGGCCGACGCGCGCGCTAGCTTGGGGGGCCAATGTTCGCGTGTGACGAGGGAGGCAACGACTGATGGCGACGGCGAGGAAGACCACCCGGCGTCCCTATGGCGCGGGCTCGCTCTACGCGCGGGGTGGCGTGTGGTACGGGCACTGGCGCGCGGATGGCGGGCGGCAGGTCAAGCGCCGCATCGGACACATGCGCGCCGAGGGTTCCCGGGATGGCCTGACACGCCGCCAGGCGGAGGCGGAGCTGCGCCGGCTGATTGCGGAGACCCGGCCTGTTCGGGTGGTTGCGGGCGATGCGCTCACGATCGGAGAGCTGGGGTGCCGCTACCTCGCAAGTCTGGAGCGCCAGAATCGCAAGAGGGCGACCACGACGGCCGTGGAGTCCGTTCTGCGCGTATGGCTCGAACCGTTCTTCGCCGAGCGGGATCTGCGCCGGATCACCGCCCAGGACGTTCAGGACCTGATGAGGATGATGGAGAAGGGGGAGAGGCCGGGGCCGAGAACCAAGGGCGATCGTCGCTATGGGCGCGGGGTAGGCGCGAAGTCGATTCGCAACTACATCGGGTGCCTCTCCGCGCTGCTTGGCTTCGCCGAGCGCAAGGGATGGCTGCCCGTCAACGTCGTCCGCCACGTCGAGCTGCCCGGCAAGCCCGAGAACGTCGAGATCAGGTTTCTGGAACCGCGCGAGGTTCGGGCGCTCGCAGACGCCGCGGTCGATGGTCCCTACCGGGCGATCGACCGTGCGCTGTACCTCACGGCGGCGATGACGGGGCTGCGACAGGGCGAGCTTGTAGCGCTTCGTTGGCGCGACGTGGACTGGACCGTCGGGCGGGTCAGGGTGCGCCAGAACTATGTGCTGGGTGAGTTCGGCACACCGAAGTCGCGCCGCTCGACGCGCAGCGTCCCGCTTGCTGACGAGGTTGCCGGGGAGCTGGACCGGCTCAGCCGCGCGGCGGTGGATGCGACCGGGGATGACCTTGTGTTCGCCGACCCTCACGCGGGTGGGCCGCTCGACAAGGCAGCGATCCTCCGCCGCTTCCGCCGTGCGCTCAAAGCTGCGCAGCTTGAGCAGTCGCACCGTTTCCACGATCTACGCCACACGTTCGGAACGCGCATGGCCGCGACGGGCGTACCGATGCGGACCCTGCAGGAGTGGATGGGGCACCGCGACATCGAGACGACGCAGCGCTACGCCGACTACGCGCCCAGCGCGCACGAGGCAGCGTTCGTCGCAGCCGCCTTCGGGGCAGAGGACGCCGCGGCCAGCCTCTCGCGGAGCGGGCAGCGTGACATGGACTCCAAGCCGCTCGTGAGGATCGGCTCACGGCGCTGGGGTGATTTCCAGGAGCTCGCCGAGCATTTCGCGGAGTGGTGAGTTGTTGCCGCGGTGGCTCTCGCGGGCCGCGTGTACGTTGCGCTCGGCATCAAGGTGGACCCACGCGATCGGGTGGCCGGCGACCTTGGCGATCTGGCCGAGAAAAGCGCGTTGGGCACGCCCGTTGCCCTCGCGGAACGGATGGACGGCGTTGATCTCGGCGTAATAGTGCGTCAGGCGTTCCAAGAACTGCTCGCGGCCCAAGCTGTGGAGACGGTCCTCGTGGGCGAGGTCTGCGAACAGCGTCGTCAGGTAGGGGCCGATGTGCTCAGGCAGCGCGAACAGGTCGCCGCCCTTGGTGATGCGTACCGTGCGCAGCTCGCCGGCCCAGGGGTAGATGTCGCCGAAGATGTAGCGGTGGGTCGCCTGCAAGTGGGCGAGGTCGAACTTGCCTGAGATGAAACGCCGTTCGAGCTGCGCTATGCGGATAGCGCTGAGCGCCGCCTCTCGCTCGCCAAGGTCAGCCGCGTCGCGCAAGTCCAGAAGGTTGCGCAGCACGTCGGTTCCGGGATAGACGTATGGATCGGCGGCCACCGCCGGAACGTATCGAGAGTTCCGGCGTCGAGACTACGCGCGTACTGGCGCGAGCAGCTCGCCCAGCGGCTCGCCGACGCTGATTCGATGCGCCGCGTCGTCCAGCTGCGCGTCGCTCAGTTCTCCGCGTCCCCAGCGACCGAGCAGCGCCTCGGCGACACCCGGATCAAGACCCTCGGCGCGAACGGAGGCGAGTGCGTTCTCAGCCGCTTGGACGCGCGTGGTCATGCTCGTATTCTACCGCCACCACGCTGGGCTGCGGATATAGACCCGGAAACAAACTGCCCCGGGTATTACCCCGGGGCGTGATCGAGACCGGAGCCGTCTGAGCGGGCCGACCTCGTGCTCCCACGATAGACGAACCCGGCGACAGCGCAAGCGCCACGGCGCACTCGGGCTTGGTAGCAATCCTGGTAGCAATTTGAGCGAAGCTGAGGTGATCTGAAAGCCCCCAAACCCAATGAATCCGGGCCTTCTCGCCCTACCTGACCGCCGGAGACGATTTCGAGCCCAGTATCGCCCATTCGAGTAATGCCGGCCACGGCCCCCGTGGCGACGCACCGGAGTCCCCGCGCAGCGGGGCAGCCTCGCGACGATGGTGTGCTCAGGTCTTCCGTAAGGACCACTGAGCGGCTTTGCCAGAAAACGCGGATGAACCAGCTCGCGGGGGCCGCAAGAATGTCCCTCGATGAGCAACCGGCCAGGAGGATCCACGGGATCCGTAACGGAGATCGCGCGGTCCTCGCGGCAGGGCCCGCCCGGCTTGGGGGCCGGCAACGGGCCGCGTGGCGGGGCGCGCGCGGCGGCCGAGACGATCGATCGCGAGCATCTGCTCAACCGTCTGCAGCACCTTCGCGGCATCCTCCCGATCTTCGCCGAGGAGCTCGCCAGTGCGCGCCGTCAATCGGCTGCGCTGCGCGTCGAGAACCGCGGCCTGCTGGAGGAGGTGCGTCGGTTGCGACGGGAGCGCGAGCACGGGTCCGCGGCCCGTGGCTCCGCGGCCCGTTGAGAGTCGTGGACAGCTTGGAGAAGCCCCGTCAACGCGTGGCCGTCTTTGCGCCCCACCCGCTGCTCACGGTCACGCTTGAGCGGGAGGGAGCTGGACGCGAGCAGGTTCACTTCCACGCTGGCGGCCAGGGCGTGTGGGTGGCGCGCATGGCTGCCTGCCTGGGCGTGGAGCCGCTGCTGTGCGGGTTTCTGGGCGGGGAGAGCGGCGCGCTGCTCGGCGGGCTGCTGGAGCGTCTGGGCGGGCAGCGGCGCCTGGTCGCCACCGCGGCCGCGAGCGGCTGCTATGTGACCGATCGTCGCTCCGGTGAGCGCCAGTTGCTCAGTTGCACGCTCAGTGACCCGCCGTCTCGGCACGAGCTCGACGAGCTCTTTTCGATCACCTGTGCGGAGGCCATCGCCGCCGGTTGGCTGGTGCTCACCAACCCGATGCCCGCCGAAGCACTGCCATTGGAGGTATATGGGGATCTGATCGCCGACGTGCGTGCGAGCGGGTGTCGCACGCTGGTCGATCTCTCCACACCGCGCCTGGACAGCGCATTGCGTGGCGGGCCCGATTTGGTGAAGCTCAACGACTGGGAGCTCGCTGAGTATGTGAGCGGCCCGGTGTCCCAGCCCGCGCAGCTGCGCGCCGCGGCACAGCGGTTGTGCGAGGCGGGCGCCAAGGCGGTGATCGTGACGCGGGGCGAGCTGCCCGCGCTGGTGCTGGCGGGCGAGCGGGCATGGCAACTGACGCCGCCGGTCCTTACGCGCGGCTTCCGCGAGGGCTGCGGCGACGCGATGATGGGCGCGCTCGCCGCCACCTGGGCCCGCGGAGAGGGCTTTGAGCGCGCGCTCGTGGTCGGTGCCGCCGCGGGCGCGGCCAACTTCCTGCGCCACGGGCTGGGCAGTGCCTCCCGCGAGGTTGTGCAGCGACTCGTGGACGGCGTCGTCCTGCAGCCACTCACCACGACGGGGGAGTGACGGGCGCCTCGCCGCGCAGAATCGCTCGCGGGGCCTGATCCACCATCCATGCGATCCAACCTGGCGCGCACACCGTCGCGAGGCGCGCGAAGCCCCCAGACAGCCGCAACGGGCGCCCCGCGTGTGAGGAGTGCGCGTCGCTGCCCAGCAGGTGCACCAGGCCCTGTTCTGCCAGCGCCAGCACGAGATCCCCCGCAGCGGCGCCGGCGAGGAACTCGGCTGTCCACTGAATCAAACACCCGTCGCCCGCCAGTCGCTCCAGGCGCATCTGGAAGTCGCTGCCGGCGTGCCGCTCGGGGTGAGCGATAACTGTCTGAAACCCCCGCGCGGCCAGCCTTTTGACACACTCCTCCAAACCGGCGCCAAGCGGGCCGGGGGCCGGCTCCAGCAGCACCCATCCACCTGCCCCGCCGAGCGCCACCAACCGCAGCTGGGCGTCGGTGAGGCGGTCCGCCTCGGTCTGCGCCAGCTCCCCTCCTGGGCAGACCCGAACGTCGATGCGCTGCTCATCCAGGTGTACCTGCAGCGACTGCACGCGCTCGGCGATCTCCTCGACACGCACTTTGTGATCGTGACGTATATGCGGCGTCGCGCATACGATCGCGATGCCCCCATCCCGGCCTTGGCGGGCCATCGCCAGGCTGTCATCGAGGTCGAGCGCGCCGTCGTCCAGCTGGGGCAGGATGTGACAGTGCAGGTCGATCACGCCAGGGGAGAGCTACTCGTATTCGTCGCGGCGGCGCATGCTGTACTCCTCGCCGCGGCCCTTTGGCACCTGGTCGAGTAGCTGGTAGTAGTAGGGCGCCAGCAGCGGGCCGTCGGGCGCGTGGCGTGAGAACGTGTGGTGCACCACGCCGTCCCGGAGCGCGAACACGATCCAGCCGGGACCCTCGATCAGCCCGGTCGGAAGGTCGGTGCCGACGTCCACGGCCCATCTCTGCAGGAAGTCGGGCGGCTCCTCCAGCAGCTTTGCGAACTCGCCTGTCGACTGCTGCTCGCGCGTGAGGGCGAAGCCGAAGTCGTAGGGATAGTCGCTTCCGTGGGAGGAGACCCACGGAAACTCCCAGCCCATGCGCCGCTTGTACGCCTGGAGCTTCTCAAGGGGCGCGCGCGACACGGCGATCATCGTGACGTCGCGATGGTTGAGGTGGATCAAGCCGGCGTCAAAATGGTCGGCGAGACTGGTGCAGCCGGGGCACGCGCCGGTGTACGACGGCCCAAACATGAGGTTGTAGATCAACAACTGCGAGCGCCCGTCAAACAGCTCGGCGAGCGTCTTTGGCCCCGCGTCGGTTTCGAAGCGGTACTCCTTCTCGACAGGCACCCACGGCAGCGACTGGCGCTGCTCGGCGATCTCGCGGCCAAGCTCCGCCAGCTGCGCTTCGCGCTCTGCCAGCTGCTCGCGCGCTGCCTTCCACTGTTGGCGTGTTCCCACCAAATGCGTCGCCATGGCATCACCTCATCTGTACGGATCTCCACCCCATCGGGGTGTTACCCGATCGGGTCTTGCTCGATCGGGTCTTGCTCGATCGCCGATCACGCCGGTGCAGATGACGATACTCGTCGCGAGCCAGCTCCACCGTCGTCTCGTGGCTTCAGCCTCGACAGCGCGGCGAGCTCCTGTTCTGAGTGGCGCATAATCCGCTGCGGGTCGGGTACCAGGCCGGGGTCCACCAGCAGCCCGATCGTTACCTCTCCCCGGTAGCTGAAGATGCTCACGCTCATGCCCACGCTCCCCGACGTGGGCGCCCACACGAGCACCGTCCGTACCGGTGTGCCCGCCAGGTACACCACCTCGCGCGGGCCCGGGACGTTGGTCATCACCGCGCTGGCCTTGGCGGTGAAGATGTCCACGATGCGGCTCTCCAGGAGCGGTGGCGTGAGGCCGACGGCCTGCAGGATCGTGTAGGTGATCGCGCCCTCGGGCGAGCGCTTGATCGCGTCCATCCGGCGTTTGACCTCATCCAAACGGGCACGCCCGCCGGCAAGGTCGACGGGCAGCGCCAGGTACACCAGCCCGAAGCGGTTGCCCAGCTCGCGGGGGAGCGGCACGTCCAGCGCCCGCAGGTTGAACGGCACGAGCGTCCTGATCTCGCGGGGCTGCTCGCCGCACGCGCGCAGATGGCGACGCAGCGCGCCGCTCACCGACGCCAGCAGCACATCATTTACGGTCGCGCCCTGCGCGTGCGCGGTGGCCTTCACCTCCGCCAGCTCCAGCGGCCGCGTCCACGCCACGCTCCTGCGCACGCCCAGCTCGCCGCGCAGCGTGGTGTCCGCGTCGGCGGGGCTCAACAGCAGCTTTGCGAGCGTCTGCGCGTCGGCCGCCGCTCGATCGGCGAGCGTCTGTGTGTCAGTCGCCGCGTGATCCGCGAGCTCGCGCGCGTGGCCCGGGTGTGACAGCGTCTCGATCCCCTCGTGCACCATCCCGGAGGCGACCCGCCAGGTTGCTCCGATCGCCGCCCTCGCCGGTGCTGCCACGGCGGTGACGGCCGCAGCGGGCGCTCGCACCGCGCTCTGTGCCGCGCCGCGCACTCCCTGCGCTCGGGCCTGCTCGCGGGGTGCGCGGAGGGCCGTGAATCCATCGCCCTCGGGGGCCGTGTCGGTCAGGGAGAGCAGCACGCGTGCCAGCGCGATCCCGTCGGCGATGCAGTGGTGCATGCGTACCACCAATGCGTGCCGAGCGCCCGGGCGCTCGATCAGGTACATGTCCCACAGCGGCTTTGCGTGGTCGAGGGGTGTGGCGATCAGGTCTCCCACCAGCTCGCGCAGCGCCGCCTCGTCGCCCGGCTCGGGCAGGCCGCGCCGGTGCAGGTGGTGGTCGAGATCGAAGTGGGGGTCATCCTCGAAGGAGGGCCCGCGCAACGGCAGCTGGCTCTCCACCACGCGCTCGCGAAAGCGCGGGTAGACCTCCACGAGGCGTCGCTGGATGGTCTCGCGCAGCCGTCGCTCGTCCAGGCGCTCGTCGAACAGCATCACCGAGTTGATCACCATCAGATTGGTGGGCCTGTCCATGTGCAGCCACGCCGCGTCCGCGCTCGGCAGGCGCCGGCGCTCGATGGCAGCGGCCGGCGTCGGCGCCGCTTTGGTGGGGCGCTCCGGCGTTGGCGCGGCGTCGGTGGGGCGCTCCGGCGTTGGCGCGGCGTCGGTGGGGCGCTCCGGCGTTGGCGCGGCGTCGGTGGGGCGCTCCGGCGTTGGCGCGGCGTCGGGGCGCTCCGGCGTTGGCGTCACGGCGTGGCCCTGGAGGTGTCGTGTTGGCGTTGGCTGGCTCACCACGATTCCCCGTCGTACAACTTCTCGAAGAGGTCGGCATAGCGCTCGTACACCAACGCTCGCTTCACCTTCAATGTCGGGGTCAGCTCGCCCGCCGGCTGCGTGAGATCGTGGTCGAGAATCGCGAAGCGCTTGATCTGCTCGATCCGGGCGAAACGTGCGTTGGCGGCCTCCACGTCGGCCCGGATCGCCTCATGCACATGCTCGTCGGCGGCCATCGCGCGGGGCTCGGGGCTCACCCCCAGCTGCGCGGCGAGCTTCGGCGCCTCGTCGGGGTCGAGCGTGAGCATGCCCACGAGGTAGGGCCTGCGGTCGCCGTACACCACCGCCTCGGAGATCCAGCGCGTCTCGCGCAGCGCGTTCTCGATGTTCACCGGCGTGACGTTCTTGCCGGAGGAGGTGATGATCAGATCCTTCTTGCGCCCCGTCACGCTCAGGTAGCCGTCGGCGGAGAGCTCGCCGAGGTCGCCGCTGCACAGCCACCCGTCGGCGAACGTCGCGGCGGTGGCCGCCGGGTCGCGGTGGTAGCCGGCGAACACGTGCGGGCCGCGCATCCTGATCTCACCATCCTCGGCCACCATCACCTCGCTGTCGGGCAGCGCCGTGCCGACCGTGCCGAAGCGGGGGGCCGTCGCCGGGTTGAGCGTGGCGGTGGCGCAGCTCTCGGTCATGCCGTACCCCTCCAGCACCGTGACGCCGCAGGCGTCAAAGAACTCCAGCAGCTCGTGGTCGATCGGCGCGGCACCAACCAGCGCCAGCCGCAGGCGCTCGCCGAACAGCGCCTTCACCTTTCCCAGCGCCAGACGGTCGGCCAATCGCAGGCGCGCCCTGTCGAGGGTGCCGAGCGCCCGGCCCGTGCGCTGGGCGCGGCGCGCCCGCGCGCCCACCTCGAGCGCCCACGCGAACGCCAGACGCGTCGGTGGGCTGCTGCTCTGCACAGCGCCCACCACGCCGGTGTGGAGCTTCTCGTAGATACGCGGCACCGCCACGAAGTGGGTCGGCGCGCTGGCGCGGACCTCCTCGAGGATCTTCTTGGAGTCGCCCGACCAGTACACCAGCGTGCCCCCGACGTCGAGCACCACGACCTGCGCGAGGCGCGCCAGCACGTGCGCGAGCGGCAGGAACATGTAGATCACCGGCTGCACGTCGTCCAGTTCCAGCTGGCCGGTGTACATCGCCGTCGCGGCGAGGAAGTTGGCGTGCGTGAGCATGCACCCCTTCGGCGGGCCCGTGGTGCCCGACGTGTACACGAGCGTGGCGACGTCCTCGGGCGCGACCGCCTGCACCCGTTCGTCCACGACCTGCGGGTCCACCTCCTCGGCCCGGCCTCTCACGACGCTGAGCGTGAGCGCTCCCTCGGCAGTGCTGAGCGGGCGCGCTCCCTCGGCAGGGTTGAGCGGATGCGCCCCCTCGGCGTGGCCGTCGATCACGATCACGTGCTCCAGCTTTGGCAGTTGCTCGCGCACCTGCGCGATCTTTGCCACCTGCGCCGCGTCCTCGCAGAACACCAGCCGCGCTTCGGAGTCCGCCAGCACGTGGCGGCACTCCTCGGGCGAGTTGGTGTGATAGATCGGGGCCACCACCGCACCGGCGCACACCGCCCCCAGCTCGCACAGGGTCCACTGCGCCCGCGTCGAGCAGAGGATCGACACCACGTCCCCGCCATCGATCCCGAGTGCGATCAATCCTCGGGCCAGCTCGCGGCTGCGCTCGCCGAGCTGGCCATAGGTGATCGTCTGCTCGCCCGCGGGCGTGGGGTAGCGCAGCGCGACGTCCTCGCCGCGCTGCTGGGCGGCGAGGACCATGCGCCCCAGGGTGCTGGCGCTGGTGATGCGCTCCAGCACGGGAGGCAACGGCGCGGTGGTGGCGGTCATGACCTCACTCTCACTTGCTGCATTCCGAGGAGCTCGACAGCGTCTTCGTCGCGCCCGTGGAGTAGAGGAAATTGGACTTCACCGTGAACTTGCCGCTCGCGCACTTGCCGGCGGTGATGAACGCGGTCTTGCCGCTGCCCAGCTTGTTCACCGTCAGGTTCAGCGCGGTGATCACGATCGTGACGCCACCGAAGGAGATCGGGGGCACTTCGGTCGTTACCTTGTTCTTGGACACCACGCCGTGCAGCACCAGCGGCGCTCCCGCGGGACCCTTGGGTGCGAGCAGGAAGATGATGTTGCCCTTGCCCGCGTACGCGGTGGCGTTCTCGGGGATCTGCGGAATTGCCGGCGCGCCGTTGGCTTCCGCGCTGCCGCTGCCGATCTTGCTCTTGGCCGGGCACACCGCGCCGCCTGTGCCCTTGATTTCGGTGTCGCCGGCGGTACAGAGCGTCAGCGCTTTGCTTTTGAAGTTGAACTTCGTCGCGGTGGGGAGCGTCAGCGTGAGCGTCTTCAGCGCCTGCGGCTTGCCGCCCGGTTCACCCGGGTCGGCCGACTGTAGAGCGGCCTTGAAGCCGGTGGTCCTGCCTTCCTTGGTGGCCGTCAGCGTGACCTTGGCGGTCTGCGTGAACTGGCTGCTCGCCACCGCCACCGCCGCCACTGCGAGCATCGCCAGGGCTGTGGTTGCAAGGGCTGCGATCTTAAACTGTCTCATGTGGGTCACTCCTCCTCAGGGGTGCGGGGTTGGACGCGACCGGGGATGGCGCCACGTCTCGGGGAACTGCGGCAGATGCCACTTCGTGCGCTGCTTCGGGGGCTTTGGCGCCCCCTGTTCTCCGGTGCGCGTGGGCCACCAGCTCCACTGGCCCAGCAGCTCGACCGCGGCCGGCAGCAGCACCGGCCGGACGATGAACACGTCGATCGCCACCGCCACCGCCAGGCCCACGCCCAGCTCGCGCACGGTCAGCAGGTCGGTGGTGGCGAAGGGGATCAGCGCGGCGATCATCAACACGCCCGAGCCGGTGCTGGCCGCGGCGGTCTTGCGCAGCGCCACATCCAGCGCGCCGTCAACGCTCGCGCCCGCCACCAGCTCCTCGCGGGTGCGCGCCAGCAGCACCACCAGGTAGATCAGCGACACGCCGAACACGATCGTGAAGATGCCCACGATCGACATCGGGTCGATGTAGCCGGGGCCGCCGAGGGGCGGGTTGGGGCCGCTGAACAGCAGGCTCATCACACCGAATGTGGCGGCGGCCGTGAGCAGATTGAAGGCGACCGCCACGATCGGCAGTGCCACCGCGCGCAGCGCCACACCGAGCGCCAGCGCCACGGCCAGCGCCAGTGCGAGGATCACCAACGGCAGGCGCGAGTTGGTGGCGCTGGTGTAGTTCTCCAGGTTGCCCGCGGGTCCGCCGAGCGCCACCTGCAGGTGGCTGCTCGCCGCGAAGCGGGTGGCCTGGCGTTCGAGGCGTTCGCCCAGGGCGGCCGTCTGCGCGGCACTCGCGGGATAGCGCGAGACGACCACGATCTGCCCGGCGCCGCCGCCGCGGTTGACGTTGACCGCGAAGCCCGCGGCGTTGCTGGCGGACGGCTGCGCCCCGGCGATCGCCGCCAGCAGGAAATAGCCGGAGTTGAACAGGCCCGGCGACTGCGCGTGCAGTTCTTCGAGATCCTTCGGCGAGGGCAGCTGGCCGCGGAACTTCGCCACGCCCGCCTGCATCACGCCGAGGCCGTTGACCAGCTGGCCGGTGGGGGAGACGCCGCCGGCGAGGCCGCTTTCGAGCTGGCCCGCGCCGCTCGTGAGCTGGCCCAGGCCCGCTTCCAGGGCGCCCGCGCCGTTACGCAGCTGCGTGAGGCCGCTGGTCAGTTCGCCCCCGCCGCCCGCCAGCTTGCCCACGCCCGCCGCCAGCTGCGCGTTGCCGCGCTGCAGCTTCAACAGCCCAGCCTGCAGCTTGCTGGCGCCCGTGTGCAGTTCCTCCAGGGCGCTCGCCAGGAAGGCTCCCTGCGTGGCCACACTGGAGGAGATCCCAGCGGCTTCCTTGGCGCCGGGTGCTGCGGAGGCCAGGCCGCTCGACACGCCGCCCACGGCGCCCGCGGCGCGGTTCAGCGCCGCCAACGCTTCGTTGTACTTGGGGTCTTCCCTGCCGCTGGTCATGCTCTGCAGCGCCGCCGTCGCGCCCGCCAGCTCGCTGGCCGCGCTCTGCGACTGCGACTGCGCGCCGCCCAGCGCTTCGTATGTGCTCGCCGTCAACCCCGCCAGCTTCTTCGTGGCGGGCACCCCCGCCGCCGCCGGGACGCCCACCGAGGAGAGGCCGCTTGAGATTTCCACCGACCCCGCCAGCGCCTGGCTGGCGCCCCGCTTCAGCGCGTTCGCGCCCGCCAGCGCCTGGCTCAGGCCGCCAGAGAGCTTCGCCGAGCCGCTCCGCGCGCTCGCCAGCCCCGCGTGCAGCTTCGTCGACCCCGTCTGCGCAACGCCGGAGCCGCTGTGCAGCTGGCCCGCGCCCGAGGTGGCGCTGCGCAGGCCGCTCTGCAGCTGTTGCGCGCCGCTGCCCGCCAGACCCAGTCCGGCGACCAGCTTGCCGAGGTCGCTCCTGCCGCCGCTCAGCAGCTTGCCCGATTCGTTCAGCGACTTTGGCAGCTTGCCGAGCGCCTTGGTCTGAGCGCTCAGCGCCCCCGGGCCGGCGACCGAGGCCACCGCGGGGTCGCGGGCGATCTGTTCCTGCAGGGTGTCCAGCTTCGCGAGCGTCGCCGCCGTGGTGAGCGGGCCGGCAGGATTGACGACGATCATGTTGTACGGGGTCGGCCACCCCGGGCCCATCACCCGCGCGACCTCTTCAAAGGACTGCCTCGCACCGTTGCCCGGTGGCAGCTCGCTCACCCCGGGCGGGCCGGTCTGCAGTGAGAACACCGGCACCGCCAGCGCCACCAGTACCGCGGTGGCCAGCGCACCGGCCAAGACGGCCCGCCGGCGAACCCACGTGCCGGCGCCGACCAGCCGGTCCCAGTCGCGGGTGAGGCTCTTTGGGGCCATCCAGCCGATTGCGATGCGCCGGTCGCACAGCACCAGCGCGGCGGGCATCACCACCACAGCGGCGCCCACCGCCAGGGCGCTGCACAGCAGCACGCCGATGCCCACCGACGTGAGGATCTTGGTCGGCGCGATCGCCGTTGCCAGCAGCAGCGCGAGGATCAGGCCCGTGCCCGCGAACAGGATGGCGCGCCCGGTTCCCGCGACGGCCTCGGTCGCCAGGCGCGCGGTCGCCGAGGCGTCGCGTACGGGCGCCGGGATGCCCTCGGTGCCCGCGGCTACCTGTGTATCGCGATGCGTGCCCCGCCCGGCGGAGCTCCTCTGGAGCGGAGCCCCATCCCCATCCCCATCCCCATCCTCCTCCTGGCGCTCCTGATGGAAGCGGTCGAGGATCAGCAGCGAGTAGCCCACGCTCAACGCCAGCCCCGTCATCGACGCCAGCGCCACCGCGATCGGGTCTATTTCGATCGCGCGGCCGAGCAGCGCCATCAGCCCGAAGGTCGACAGCACCACGGCCGCGCCGATTGCTGTCACCGTCACCGCCGCCAGCGGCGCGCGCAGGCCCACCAGCAGCAGTAGGAAGAGGATGCCCAGCGCGATCAGCTCCGAGCGGCGCGTGCTCGCCAGCGCTTCGTTCTTCAGCGCCCGGTCGATCGACGGCTGGCCGGTGACGCTGGCGTGCAGGGGCGCCCTCACCTCGCGTGCCACCAGCGCTTCGATCTGCGGCTGCTCGGTGTTGACCACGTCCTTTTCGGGGCGGTCCACCGACACCACAATCATGCCCGCGGTGGCGCTCGGGCGCAGTCCCTCGGAGGCCGCGCCCGCGTCCCACGCGCTCAGCGCCCGCGTGTGGGGGCGTTTGATCAGCGCGCGCACCAGTCGCGGACCCTCAATGTTGAGCTGAGCGGCGGGGCCTTTTAGCAGGATCGGCACCAGCTGCGTCGGGCCGAACTGGGCATTGGCCAGAGATTGCGCGCGCGAGCTCTCCGTCCCGGGCACCACCACGATCGACGGCGACAGCGAGTGGGAGATCCCGAGGCCGATCGCGCCGAGCGCCACGGCCACCACGAGGCTCGCCGCGAGCATCGCCCAAGGCTTACGAATTGACAAACCAGCGAGAGCGATCACACTCCGACGGTAGGCGGGGCGCGCGCCAGTCTCATCGGTACCGAATGCCGGTTGTGCTCAGTAGTTACATGCTGTCAGTGGACCTCGCCAGCCGCTCGGCGCCGGCACTCTCAGCGGGTGGCGCCTGCCGCCCGGGGGCCAGCGTGTGACGCCAGCCGCCCGGGGGCCAGCGTAGGCCGGTGACGCTAGCCGCTCCGGGTGGGCGTGTTTGGTCCTACCCGGCGCCCTCCACGCGCCGCTTCAACTCGCCGGGACGCCCGTTCACGAAGATCGCGCGCGTCGCGGCCTCCACCGGCCCGCGGATCAGCAACCCCAGCATGCGGCCCGGATCGGCGTCGAGGGTGAACGTCGCTCGGGTGCGCCCCCCGCCGAGATCCTCCAGCTCCCAGGAGCCCTCCACCGACTTCATGTCGCCCTGCTCCTGGGTCCACGCCAGGCGCCGCGGTCCCTCGTAGCGGAAGCGCACCCGCGCCTTGATGCGCCTGACCTTGACGTCGTTCTCGGTTTCCACGAGCGACGGGCGTCCGTCGGCGTCGTGCTCCAGCGCGGTCATCGCGTCCAGGCCGCCCTGCCAGTCGGGCGCCGTGAGCACGTCCTCGACAACCGCCCACACCTCCTCCAGCGGCGCATCGATCTCGCTGCTTGCGCTACCGCCCAGGTTGGCCATCACTCCGACCCGATGTGCAGCACAAGCTTGCCGATGTTCTCACCGCGGAACAGCTTAAGCAGGGTGTCGGGGAAGGCGCTCACGTCGCCCTCCACCACGTCCTCGCGTGAGATCAGCCGGCCTTCGCGCATCCACCCCGCGATCGCGGCGGCCGCCTCGCCGTAGCGCGCGGCGTAGTCGAATACCACCATGCCCGTCATCGACGCTCGCGCCACCAGCAGCGCCATGTAGTTCGCCGGCCCGCGCATGCCGTCGGTTGCGTTGTACTGGGAGACCGCCCCGCAGATCACGATGCGCGCGCCGCGCGCCAGACGTGTGAGCGCCGCGTCGAGGATCTCCCCGCCCACGTTGTCGAAGTAGACGTCCACTCCCTTGGGCGCCGCCGTGCGCAACTCGGCCCGCACGTCCTGCTTCTTGTAGTCGATCGCCGCGTCGAAGCCGAGGTCCTCGACGATCCAGCGACACTTCTGCTCGCCGCCCGCGACGCCGATCACATGGGCGCCCTTGAGCTTGGCGATCTGCCCCGCGACGCTGCCCACCGCGCCGGCGGCGCCGGAGACGACGACCGTGTCGCCCTCGCTGACCTTGCCCACGTCGAGCAGCCCGAAATAGGCGGTCAGGCCGGTCAGGCCAAGCGTGCCCAGGTAGGTGGGGAGGGGAGCCAGCGAGGGATCCACCTTCATCACTCCCATGCCATCCGACAGGGCGTACTCCTGTACTCCAAAAGCGCCATACACGTGCTCGTCGATCGCGAAGCCGGGGTGCTCGCTGGCGATCACCCGTCCGACGGCGCCCGCGCGCATCACCGCTCCGATCTCCACCGGATCGATGTAGGACGCTCCCGCGTTCATCCAGCCGCGCATCGCCGGGTCCAGCGAGATGTGGGAGATCCCAACCACAAACTCCCCGGCGCCCGGCGTCGGCACCGGCTCCTCGGTAATGCTCCAATCGGAGGCCTGCGGCAAGCCGGTGGGGCGTGCCGCGAGGCGTACCTGATGGTTGATCTGACTCATATGCTCTCCAAGCGTTGTGGTTGTGCGGGCCGCATGGCGCCCGGGGCCCGCGCCGTGAGGTGTTTGACTTCTAAGATGCCCGCTAACACCCTATGAGAGGCGAGCTGGAATCGACCCGCTCCTGAAAGGCTACTACCATAGTATCTACCAACCAGTTCAAGAACGGAAATCACATCGAGGTGGAGGGCACGGTCTTCAAGATCGTGGAGTTCCAGCACGTCAAGCCGGGCAAGGGCGGGGCGTTCGTGCGCACGAAGCTGCGCCGGGCCTCCGACGGCGCGGTGATCGACCGCACCTTCAGGGCGGGGGAGAAGTTCCGCCCGGTGCGCACCGAGGCGCGCAAAATGCAGTTCCTCTACGCCGACGGCACCGACGCGCACTTCATGGACACCGAGTCCTACGATCAGCTGGCGGTGCCCGAGAGCAGCTTCGCGGAGGCGCTGCGCTGGATCAAGCCCTCCAATGAGGTCGATGTGCTGTTCATCGACGAGCAGCCCTCCGATGTGCAGCTCCCCAGCGCCGTCGACCTGGAGGTCGCCGAGACCGAGCCCGGCCTGCGCGGCGACACCGCCTCGGGGGGCGGCACCAAGCCGGCGACGCTCGAGACCGGCGCCACGATCCAGGTCCCCCTGTTCGTCAACGTGGGGGAGCGGGTGCGAGTGGACACGCGCTCGGGCGAATATGTCTCGCGCGCCTGAGTCACACCCAGCGATGTCTGGACTCTGCGTGGCCCGACTCTCGCTCCATCCGGCTGGGCCCCAGCTCGGCCTCAAGAGGGCTTGAGTGCGCCGCTCCGAGCAGCGCCGTGGGGCGGTGTTCGCGCTCTACCAGCACGACCTCACCGGGCTTCCGCTCGCCGACACGCTCCCGCGGGGTGCGTCGCTGATGACGCGCGCGCTCGCGCACGCGGCCGCCGACCGGGCGCCGGAACTCGACGAGGTGATCGACCGCCACGCGCACGGCTGGTCGGTGCAGCGCATCCAGCCGCTGGAGCGCAGCATCCTGCGCGTGGCGCTGATCGAGATCCTGCACCCCGACGCCACCCCGGGCGAGACGCCGATCCCGCCGGAGGGGGCGATCGAGGAGGCGGTGCGGGGCGCAAAGACGTTCTGCGGCGCGGATGCCCCCGCGTTCGTCAACGGGGTGCTGGGGGCGGTGCTGCGCGAAGTACGGGAGAATGCCCCGATCTCATGAACGACACGGCCGACTCCCTCGATGAGCTGATCGGGCGCCTGGAACGCGCCGCGGAGCAGTTGCGCTCCGGCGAGCTGTCCACAGACGCGGCGGCCACGCTGGTGGACGAGTGCGCGGCGCTGGCCAACCGCGCGGGGGCGGAGCTGGAGCGCCGTGCGCGCGCCGAGGTGCTCGCGCCACCCCCCGGCCAGGACTCGCTGCTGTAGTGCCCTCCGGCGCCGCCCCCGAGGTCGCCTACCCCGAACATCTGCGGGTCGAGGTGGAGCGCTACCTGGAGCGGATGCGCTTCTCCGAGGAGCACCTCACGGCGGGCCTGGACGAGGCGATGCGCTACTCGCTGCTGGCAGGCGGCAAGCGGATCCGCCCCGTGCTCGCACTCGCCACCGCGCAGGCGGTGAGGCTGGAGCGCCGCGAGGTGCTGCCGCTGGCGGGAGCGGTCGAGCTGATCCACACCTACTCGCTGATCCACGACGACCTACCCGCGATGGACGACGACGGGCTGCGCCGCGGCCAACCCACCTGCCACGTGGCCTTCGGCGAGGACATCGCGATCCTCGCCGGGGACGGGCTGTACGCGGAGGCGTTCCGCCATTTTTTGACCCACCAGCGCGCGGCGCCCGAGCGCGTGCTGGCGGCCGCGGCGGAGCTGGCCGCGGCGACTGGCGCGGGGGGGATGGTGGGGGGGCAGTATGCGGATGTGCGCGCCACCGCGCCGCCGGGGCCAGCCGGCCTGCGGCGCCTGCACGAGCTGAAGACCGGCCGGCTGATCGGGGCGGCGGTGCTGTGCGTGCTGACGTTGGGCGGAGTCGACGGACCTGCGACAATGGCGTTCAACCGCTTCGCGGCTGAGTTGGGCGTGCTGTTCCAGATCGTCGATGACATACTCGATGTGACCGGGACCGAGGATGCGCTCGGCAAGCCCCGGGGAAGCGATGAGCGTCACGGCAAGCGCACCTACGTGAGCGAGTTCGGAATCGACCAAGCGAAGGCACTGGCCGCCGAGTCCCACCGCACGGCGCGGGAGGCGCTGGCCGAGGCGGCGCACGCCGGCACCGACCCCGCACAGCCACGCGACACCGGCGAGCTCGAGCGGATCACCGACTTCATCTACACCCGCACCTCATGAGCGACCGGCCACCAGACAGCAACAACGGCGTCAGGCCCGCGGGTGAGGCGGTCGGGGCCACCAAGGATGCCGCGGGCTCGCGCGGGGGCACGGGTGCCCGATCCACTCTGCTGAGCTCGGTCGAAGGCCCACAGGATCTGCACGGCCTCTCCGAGGAGGAGCTGCAACGCCTGGCGCAGGAGGTGCGCGAGTACATCATCGACACGGTGGGGGAGATCGGGGGGCACTTCGGGGCCAACCTCGGCACCTGCGAGCTGGCGGTGGCGCTGCACTCGCTGCTTGACTCCCCGCGCGACAAGATCCTGTGGGACGTCGGGCATCAGGCCTACCCGCACAAGGTCCTCACCGGCCGGCGCGATCGGCTGCACACGATCCGCCAATACGGGGGCCTTGCGCCGTTCTGCTCACGCGAGGAGTCCCCCCACGACATCATGGGCGCCGGCCATGCCTCCACCTCGGTGGGGTATGGGGTGGGGATCAAGGAGGGGATGCGCCAGCTCGATTTGGGCGATCAGGGCAAGGTGGTGGCGGTGATCGGTGACGGCGCGATGACCGGTGGCGTGGCCTTCGAGGCGATCAGTCAGGCGGGGGGTTTGGGCACGCCGCTGGTGGTGGTGCTGAACGACAACGGGATGTCCATCTCCCCCAACGTGGGGGCGCTGTCGCGCTACTTCAACCGGGTGCGCCTGCACCCCAAGCTGTGGCATGCCCGCGAGGGCGTCGAGGGAGGCCTCGCGCGCCTGCCGGGCGCCGTGGGCGCGGCCTTCGAGAAGCTGGGCCCGCAGCTGAAGGAGTCGCTGAAGGCGTTCTGGGCCCCCGGGCTGTGGTGGGAGGAGCTCGACTGGGCATACATGGGCGTGATCGACGGCCACGACGTGCGCGCGCTGCGCGAGGCGCTGCGCGAGGCGCTGGCGGCCGAACGCCCGGTGGTGGTGCACATCGCCACGGTCAAGGGCAAGGGCTTCGCCCCGGCGGAGGACGGGGGCCTGGAGGGGATGGAGAAGTGGCATGCGGCCAAGCCCAAGTCAATCCTCAACGGCTCCCCGACACCGCCGCCCGCGGCGCCGCGGGGCGCGAGCGCGAGTTCCACCGCGGCGGCGGACGGGAAGACCGCGCAGGCCACGGGAGTGGCGAGGCCGCAATACACGCACGTCTTCGGCGAGGCGTTGGTGAGGGAATGCGAACGCGACCCGCGCGTGGTGGGGATCACCGCCGCGATGAACTCTGGCACCGGCCTCAACATCCTGCAGAAGGCGCTGCCGGAGCGCTACTTCGACGTGGGCATCGCCGAGCAGCAGGCGATCCTGTTCGCGGCGGGGCTCGCGCTGGAGGGAGTCAAGCCGGTGGCGGCGATCTACTCCACGTTCCTGCAGCGCGCCTACGACCAGATCGTGCACGACGTGTGCTTGCAGAAGCTCAACGTGGTGTTCGCGATGGACCGCGCCGGTCTGGTCGGCGACGACGGCCCCACCCACCACGGCGTGTTCGACATCGCCTACCTACGCTGCCTGCCCAACATCGTGCTGATGGCTCCGCGCGATGAGGCGATGCTGGTGCACATGCTGCGCACTGCGCTGCTCCACGACGGGCCGATCGCACTACGCTACCCGCGCGGCGAGGGCGTGGGCGTGCCGCTGCCCGAGCAGCCGCGCGCCATCGCGATCGGCACTGGGGAGATTCTGCGCGAGGCGAAGATCGAAGCCCGCCCACCCCGCCGCGTGGCGCTGGTGGGCTACGGCAGCGGCGTCGGCAAGGCGCTGGAGGCGGCCAGTCTGTTGGAGGGGCACGGTATCGGCGCGACGGTGGCCGACGCGCGTTTCGCCAAGCCGATCGACGCGGGTCTGATGGCGCAGCTGGCGGCCGAGCACGAGCTGCTGGTAACGATCGAGGAGGGCGTGCTGGCGGGCGGCTTCGGCAGCGCGGTGTGGGAGACCCTCAGCGAGATGGGGCTCACCCCCCGGATCCTTCGCGTGGGCCTGCCCGACCGCTACGTGACGCACGGCAAGCCGGCGCTGCTGCACGAGGAGGTCGGCTTCACCGCCGCCAAGATCGTCGAGCGCGTGGCGGCGGCGATCCTCGACCGCGACTCTGCGGTGGTGGGGGCGTAGGGAAGGTCCGCGGGACTCCAGGGTTGTTTGAGGCTGTCCGAGGTAGGTCCTCCGAGCTACTCCTCATTCTCTGGCCAGCGCAGATCGTCCAGCAGCGCGCCGGGCGGTACTCCCAAGCCACGGGCGAGGCGCAGGATCGTCGTTAGTCGGGGCTCGCGGACGCCGCGCTCGAAACGACCGACCGCCGTCGTATGCAGGTTGGTCCTGTACGCCAGCTCTTCCTGAGATAGGCCGCGTTCCGTGCGCACCTGGCGTAGACGCAGACCAAATGCGGTCCGAGCCGAGATCGGGTCCTGGTCGAGGTAGCTCTCAGGTCCTCGCTCGACGCCGGGCGCCAGACGGTTGCCAACGCGGTAGTTGTGAACCCGTTGGTTTGATACCCTCCCGTGCTTGGGTGCAGACATTTGTCTGCGCAGTCTACGACCCTCACCGGAGGGACAGATGCCGGAGCTATCGTGAACCTCGATCGGTACTGGATCCAAGAGCTGCCGGGCGCCGACATGCGAGTCTTTGTCCGGACTGGCGGGCGGCCGATCGTGCACTATGCCGTCATCTTGGAGTGCCGCATATCGGGCTTGGGCCCCCGTTGGCGGGCGATCTACATGATCGACAACCACATGGGTATCTGCCACATGCATCGGTACAATGGCAAGACCAAGCTGGGTCCCGAACGTTTTCCAGCGGGGGCTGGCTTGGCGACAAACGAACAGTTGGCAAATGCCATTCAGCACATGATCGAGCATCATGGCTCGATCTTTGAAGGATGGCACCGACGAGGCGGGTCATGAGCTTGGCGGGTACGACAGACGCTCTGGTGGCCGAGGTGCTCTCGGAGAACCCGCGCTACCCAAACGGCACCATGTTCATGGACGCCGACATCTCTTCGCTGCCGTCGATACTCGATGCGGTGAGGGAAGAGCGAACGTTTGTGATCGTACTGCCCGACCGGACTGAGGTTGCGTGCTCGCCGCGAATGGATCTCCTCGCGCGCGTCAGTCGGCGCATGTGGTGGCCGGTGTTGCGTTGGCGTGCCAAAGCCAGTCCGAGCCTCGTCGTGGACGAGCGCGGGGACGGCTACTACATCTCACCGCCGGACGGCTTCACGGTGAGCCTCCATCACCCGGTGGCGCCGTCTGCCAGCTGACGCGATGCGGCCGCCAGCGCGACCCGTCGAACATACGTGCGGTTTGTCGCTTGCGCAGAAGTCGAACATGTGTGCGCACTCTCACACACAACGCGGCTGCCAGCGGGCATCATGCTTTTAGACCCGAAGTACAGCAGCATCCCTCCTCCCTCGAAACGGCCCGCTTTCCCAGGCGGGCCGTTTCATTTAACCGCCTGCTTGCCACCAGCGCTTTGCGGGGTGGCGGAATGGGTACCGTTCGGGCGATGAGCAAGCAGCGGTTGGACACCCTTCTGGCGGAGCGCGGGCTGTTCGACTCGCGCAGCCGCGCTGCGGCCTCGGTGATGGCGGGCGAGGTGCGCGTCGGCGCGGGGGGCAGACGCGCGGAGAAGCCGGGGGAGATGGTGGCCGCGGACGTGGTGGTGAGCGTGGCAGAGCGTCCGCGGTATGTGTCGCGCGGCGGGATCAAGCTGCAGAACGCGCTGGAGCGCACCGAGATCGCGGTGGCGGGTCGTGTGGCGCTCGATGTGGGCGCGTCCACGGGTGGCTTCAGCGACTGCCTGTTGCAGCGCGGCGCCGCTGAGGTGATCGCGGTGGACGTGGGTTATGGAGAGCTCCACCACCGCCTGCGCGGCGATCCGCGAGTGCACGTGCTGGAGCGCACCAACGCTCGTGCGCTGCAGCCTGCGATGCTTCCCGTCGTGCCCAACCTCGCGGTGGTGGACGTCTCGTTCATCTCCCTCACCAAGGTGCTGCCCGCCGTGCTCGGCTGCCTCGCCGCCCCCTACGACGTGCTGGCGCTGATCAAGCCCCAGTTTGAGGCGCCGCGCGAGCACGTCGGCAAAGGGGGCGTCGTGCGCGACCCCGCGGCGCGGCGCGACGCGCTGGTCGCGGTGGGACTGGCGCTCGCCGGCGTCGAGAGTCCAGCCGCCGCGCCCGCGGTGCTGGGATTCCGCTCCTCCGGCCTGCCCGGCCCGAAGGGCAACCGCGAGACCTTCGTCTGGCTGGCCGAGCCCGGTCGCCGCGGCCGCGCTCAGAGCGCGGAGGAGATCGAGCGCATGGCGTGGGGGGAGGAGCTGTGAGCGCGGGTGATCACGCATCAACCAGCCCGCGCCAGGAGGGCGCCCGTCCCCATCCTCATCCCCAAATACCCGACCATGCGGACGGGGAGCCTTTCAACGTCGCCGTGCTCACCCACCGGCGGGTCGAGGAAACCCATGCGGCGCTGGACGCGCTGATCGAGCGGGCTCGCGCCGCGGGCGCAACGCTGCGCTTCGATCCGGAGGAGACCGTCAAGCACGGCCTGCGCGCGGAACCCGGGGTCGAGGTGGACGCCGCGATCGGCGAGCGGGAGCAGCTCTGCATCGTGCTCGGCGGAGACGGCACGATCCTGCGCGCCCTGCATCTCTACGCCGGCAGCTCGGTGCCGGTGTTTGCGATCAACTTCGGCGAGATCGGCTTCCTCGCCACCGTCGAGCCAGAGGAGATCGAGGATGGCGTCGCGCGCGCGCTCAGCGGCCGCTTCGAGCTGTTGCGGCTTCCGGGGATCGTGCTGGAGACGCCCTGCGGCGAGGAGACCGCGATCAACGACGTGGCGATCCACCGTCGCGTGGGCGAGCGCGTGGCGGAGCTGGCCTACGCGCTCGACGGCGAGGAGGTCGGCTCGGTGCGTTGCGACGGGTTGGTGCTGGCCACGCCCGCCGGCTCCACCGGCTACAACCTCGCCAACGCCGGCCCCGTGATGGCGTGGGGGGTGAAGGGGTTTGTGGTGTCCTTCATCGCGCCCCACTCGCTCACTGCGCGCGCGCTGGTGGCGGCGCCCACCGACCCGATCACCATCCACAACCGCTCACGCGAGGCGTTGGACGTCTCGGTCGACGGGCGGCCCGTGTGCGAGCTGGGCCCCGGCGAGCACATCCGCGCGCGCTTCGCCGACGGCGTCGGCACGATCGCGCAGCTTCCCGGCTCCTCCTTCTATCGCCGCCTGCGCGAGAAGTTCGGACGGCTGGCGCGCTGAGGTGGGGCGGCGGGAGCGCCGGCCAAGCGCGGCTGGAGCGTGCAGCGGGATGGGCCGGGGCTGGGCGTCGGGCCGCGCGCGGCTGAGCGTCAGGCCGCGCGGCTGACCGTCAGGCCGCGCGACTGACCGCGGAGGCGGCCTGCTCGCCGGTTCGCTCCAGCGAACCCACGAAGCTGTCGAGCTGCTCGCGCGAGAAGCGCCGCTGCCCACCGGGCGTGCGGTAGCAGTCGAGGTGCCCCGCGTCCGCCCAGCGGCGGATCGTGGCGAGCGAGACGCCCAGGTAGCGCGCTGCCTGCGAGCTGGTGAACACCAGCTGGCGGTCGCCGTGTGGGGAGGTGAGTGGGGCGAAGGGCATCTGTGTGTCCTCTCGATGTCGAAGGCGGTTGACCCCGAAGCTGGGCCAGGGCACTCCGGATGTCGCTCCGGTGCGCCTCTCTGGATCGAGTTTCGGCAGCTGGTCTCCGGAAGTTGAGCGTCGCGCACCTTTGTGGACGTTTGCCCGACCTTCCCGCCGAAACGACTGTCGTGGGCGGCTCTAAAGCCCCTGCATTTGCAATAAATACTGCACAATGCAGTGAATACCTGGGCGAAGCTGGACAATTCGTCCAATCTTGGTACTATCCTAGGCAAACCTACTCATATAGATAGGTTGCGGTTGTCCTGGAGAGGTTGGGACCGGGGGCCGCAGAGCCCCCCCATTTTACGTGGCCCTAGGCCCCGAGCTAAGGAGGACGAGCATGGGTTTCAACAAGTAAGAATCCCTTGGCTTAGCCAAGTAAGTTAGCTTCTTACGAGCGCCGCTTTTCAGCGGCGCTCGTTTGTTGTGGGACCCCCCGTTGTGGAGCGCATGCCCAGCGAGCCCGCACGGACACAAAGCGCGTGGGTTATCTAGCCGTGGGCTGGGCGATCGCGCGGGCGCGGCGCTCGAAGGCCAGCTCGGACTCGAAGTCGGCCTCGTTCTCGCGGGCGAACTTCCCTGGCCCGTCGCGCTCGAGCATCGCGATGAAGCTGCTCACGAGTTCCCCGTCGAACTGGCGTCCCGCCATCCGCCGCAGCTCGGTCATCGCGTCTTGCGGAGTCTTCGCCGAGCGGTAGGAGTCGCGCGATGTCATCGTGTCGTAGGCGCTGCAGATCGCGAGGATCCTTGAGAGCAAGGGGATCTCGTTGCCGATCAGCCCGGCCGGATAGCCGCTGCCGTCGATGTGCTCGTGGTGGTAGAGGATCGCGTCCGCCACCGGCCCATAGCCGTCGAGGCGCCCCACCAGCGTGGCGCCGTCCTGCGGGTGGCGGCGAATCAGCGCCCAATCCTCGTCGGAGAGGATCTCCGCGCCCAGGATCCGGTCGGGCAGCGCGAACTTGCCGATGTCGTGCAGCAGTCCCGCCGTGTGCGCGATGTCCTGGTCGGCCTCGCTGCAACCGGCCTCTTTCGACAGGGCGCGCGCGTAACGAGCAACCGCGGCGGCGTGGCGTGCGGTCACGCGATCGCGTAGCGCCAGTGTCTCGACCAGCGTGGTCAGCACGCCGAGTTGCAGGGAGGCCAGGTGCATCGAACGCGCCTCCAGTTGGTCTGCCCGGTCCTCGGAGCGCAGCAGGGCCATCGCGAGGTATTGGAAGATCAGGATCACCAGCACCGAGGACAGCAGCACCGGGAAGCCCAGATTCGCATACGCCACCGCCAGGACAGCCGCAAGTGCCGCTGCGGCGACCTGTCCAGGAAGAATTGGGACCAGGATGTCACGGACCTGATCGAGCAGCTTGCGGCCCTCCAAGATCCAGTTATCGAGAGCGATCATGAGGAAGTTCATGCTGTCAGTCACGACGAACACTGCTACCACTCCCAGCGCGAAAAAGGTCATGCCCTGCGTGGTGTGCTGGATGTCGTGATGGACATTGCCGATCAGAGCTCGTGCCAGCAGGCCGCCGACAACTGGGAAGACGGCAAACGTTGCGAGGTTGGTAAGCCAGGACGTAAGCGGCAGTCGCCGGGTTGCCGAAGTCAAGATCATCGCCGCAAGGCCAAAGAGCACAGCCGGGGCTGGACCCAGCAGCGTCATCGCCAGTACTAGCGCGATAAAGGCAGCTGTGATCTGCTGCCCGCGCAAAACTATGCTCAGCCGTTGCCCCCCCAGAGCCAGTGCCATCAGCAGAACCACCAGCTGGATCGGCTGCCAATCTTCCGCGCGGGAGCTCAGCACGGCAACCGCGACTGCGCCCGCGAGCAGAAGCGCCTCCGCCGCGCAGAACAGCCGTGTGGTTATCTTGGATGCGGGCATCTGTCGGTCCTTGTCGTCCTTAACGGCCGATATGAGGTGGCACTTAACGACGGTCGGTCATATCCCGCGAGTTCCCGAGTAGGTGGTACGGACAGGCCCTCCCGGCGGGGAGGCGAGCACGCTGGTGGGAGGCGGTGAGTCGAGTTGAGCCGGCGATGGCGAGTCGAAGGCCGCGGCGGGGGAGAGTGCGTCGCCCCGCGCGGCTGGCCCACCCGTGGCGGCGATGCGGATCATGCCGGTGGCCCACAGCCGCGCGAATCCCAGCGTGGTGGCGGCGATGATCGAGCCGAAGAGGAAGAACGCGATGCGGGGCGAGCTGAGCGCCATCACCAGCCCGCTGAGCGGCAGCCCGATCAGGGGGCAGAGGGCGCCGATCGATTCGACCCCGCCCATCAGCCGCCCGCGCAGCCGCTCGGGTGTGAGCAGCTGCACGGTGCCCAGCAGCGAGGCCCATTGCACGCCGTTGCCGACGCCGCCGAGCAGCGCGGCGAGCGCCGCCAGCGCCAGCGTGGGCGCCGCGGCGAAGCCGAGGTAGGCCAGGCCGACGGCGAGCGTGCCGAGCGTCAGCATTGCTCCCAAATTGCGTCGGGTGCCGCGCGCGAAGAGGAGGCTGCCGGCCAGCTGGCCCACGCCCCACACCGCCAGCAGCGCCCCGTAGCCGACGTCGCCCGCGCGTAAGGTGCCCTTCGCGTAGAACACCTCCACCGGCGCGGCGGTCTCGAAGAAGACGAGCGCGGTGGCTTGGGTGAGCAGCAGCGCGCGCAGCGCGGACACTTCGCTCACGTACTCCCAGGCCGACGCCAGGCGTCTGCGCACCGAGGCGCCGGCGCGCTCCTCCACATACACGTAGAGGCCCGTCACCAGCGCCCCGCAGACCAGGAACGAGCCGGCGTCGATCAGCAGCGTGACGGGCCCCCCAAAAGCTCGCACGGAAAGCGCGCCGAGCGTGGGCCCGATCACAACCGACGCCGACAGCGCCACGTTGAGCGCCGCGTTGGCGTCGTAGATGCCCTGCTCGGCGCCCTCCTCCGCGCCGACGCGCGCCGCCTGCGCGCGCAGCAGCGAGCTGGCCGTCAGTTCGACCGCCCCATCGATGGCCACCAGCACTAGGATTGCTCCCAGCAGAAAGTGCCACACCAGCGCCGCCAGCAGCACGGCGCAGAGCGCCTCGAACGCGTACAGCGCGCTGAGGACGCGCCTGCGGGTGGAGGCCTCCACGCGGGCCACCAGCGCCGGCACTGCCAGCGCCGGCAGGTAGCGCGCGACGAACAGCGCGGTGACCGCCGCGGCACTGTGGGTGTGGTCGTAGATCGCCAGCGACAGCGCGACCGTGCCAAACCAGGTGCCCAGCTTGTTGACCGTGTAGGCGGCCAGGATCCTCCGCAGTGGAGGCGAGGTGGGCAGCATCGACACGCCGCCACGCTAGCGGCTGAGTCGGAGGGGAGAGATTCCTCTGGACGAGATGGCGGATTTCGTGCAGGGCGGGCTGCCCCACCGCGGCTCACCAGCCCAGCGTGGCCTCGCGGCCGCCGGCGGCCGGCCCGCGATCGCCCGGGAGTTGGAGCGCCACGACGGGGAGGCTGGGGTGGCGGCTGCCGAGCATCCGCATCAGCGATTCCGCGGAGACCTCCCCAAGGTCTCCCGCGAGCATCACCACGCTGCTGGTGGGGGCCCGCGCCAGGACTTCCGACACCGCCCCCGCCTCGCCGAGCTGGGCGCCGGCCGGAAGCGACTCGCTGAGGTCGTGCAGCACTGCCGCGCGCTGTGCTGGGTCGGCACCCGCCACCAGGATGCGCGAGTGCTGTTTGGCGCTGAGGGTTGCGGGGCTCATCTCATCACTGGGTTCAGATGGTCATGTAGCTGGTGTCGATCAGTTCGGCCTCGCCGACGATCCCCAGCTCCGCTTCGATGTTGCGGCTGGCCGACAGGCGCGCGAGCGCCGACAGCGTCACGAACGCCACGGCGGCGATCGCCAGCCATACGAGCGCGACGCCCACCAGGGTCATCGCCGCTCACCCAATTTTGCTTGTGCTGTGGAAGTGCTGCGCATCGTCTCACCTCTCGGTGTGCGTGTGGCGCCCAACATCTCGCTCGCTGGCGGTCCAGATTGGTGGGTGCCGTTTGAATAGGTCACTGCACACGACATGATGCGGCCTGCGCGGGCATTTGTCTGCCGTCCGGATGGTGCTGATCGTGTCGTCCCAAAGGTGCCGATCGATGTCGTCCCAGGGGTGCAGACTCAGCCGCGTGGGCGGGTCGGGGAGCGCTCGGGCGGAGCCCGTTGCCGCCTCGGCGACCGCTACGGTGTGCGCTATGCAAGCAGGCGCACCGGGCGTGGACCGCCCGATCGAGGTGATCATCGCCGACGACCATGCGGTGGTGCGCGACGGGATCCGCACGGTGCTGGAGCGCGAGTCGCAGGAGTTTGTGGTGGTGGCGGAGGCCGCCGACGTGCCGGCGACGATCCGCGAAGTGCGCGCCCACAAACCCGACCTGCTGACGCTCGATCTGACGATGCCCGGCGGGTCGAGCCTCGCGGCGCTGCCGCAGTGCTTTGTGGCCCACCCGCCGCTGGCGGTGGCGATCTTGACGATGCGCGAGGACCCCGAGTACGCCCGCCAGGCGCTGCGGGCGGGGGCGCGCAGCTATGTGCTCAAGGAGGCCGAGCCGGCGGAGCTGCTGCAGGCGTTCCGCCTGGCGGTGGCCGGCGGCAATTACCTGCATCCGCGGCTGGGCGCGCTGATGGCGACCGGCGGGGAGACGGCGCAGGAGGGCGCGGCGCTGTCCGAGCGCGAGCGCGAGGTGGTGCGGCTGATCGCGATGGGCCACACCAACCCGCAGATCGCCGAGCAGTTGCACGTGGCGGAGCGCACCGTCAAGACCTATCGCGCGCGCGCGATCGAGAAGCTGGGCTTCTCCTCGCGGGCGGAGATCACCGCATACGCGCGGCGGCTGGGGCTGGTGGATTAGCCGCTCGTGCCCGCTGGCTATGCGGGTCGGGGCGGGGAGCCCGGCGGTGGGGTGGGCTTTGTTTTTGGACCCTAACCCTTCATTTTATGAAGTGGTGGGAGGTGTTATGCGTGTACTTTTGGGACGCCAACCCTTCATTTTGTGAAGTGGTAGGGGACCAATTGAAATGGTTTTCCCCCAAGGCTCAGGGGTGCGATAAAACCAATTTTTGGCCTCCAACACTTCATTTTGTAAAGGGTTGGGGTGCGTTTTGAATGACATCGAGCAGCCCCTGCTTGGCCCATCTCCCATTGCGCCGGTGGCGGGACGCTCGCTTTCCATCGTGGGTGTTGCGCACGCGACGCCCACGGTCCCACCGCGGAAGGGCGACCGATCGGAAATCGGCCAGCGAGGGGCACCGTCACACCGCGGCGAGGCGACCGATCGGAAATCGGCCAGCGAGGGGCACCGTCACACCGCGGCAGGGCGACCGATCGGAGATCGGCCGGCGAGGGGCACCATGAGTCGCACCGTGGCGCCTTGGCCACCGTCGCCGCAGCCGCCCGACCCGAACTCCAGCTCGCCGCCGACCAGCTCGGCGCGCTCGCGCATACCGGACATGCCGAAGCCGCCCTCCAGGCCGTCGCCGCGCGGGCCGAGGCCGGCGCCGCCGGCGGGCAGGCCGCGGCCATCGTCTGCGACCGACACACGGACCGTGGAGCCGTCGCCGTTCAACCCGACGCTGACCACCGCGCGCGAAGCTTGCGCGTGGCGGGAGACGTTGGTGAGCGCCTCCTGCACGACGCGGTAGATCGTGCTCTCGAGCTCCGCGTCGAGCCGCTCGTCGGCGAGGTCGAGCGCGATCTCCGTACGCACCTCCAGGCCGTCGATGGCGTGCGCGCGGCGGGCGAGCGCTTCCAGCGCGGGCACCAGCCCGAGATCGTCGAGCGCGGCGGGGCGCAGCTCGGTGATCAGGTGGCGCAGCCCGTCGATCTCCACCCCGAGACCCTCGAGCGCCTCCGCGACCGCCGCGCTGAGCGCCGCCGCGTCGTGGCGGTCGCGCGCGTCGGCGAGTTTGAGGCGCAGCGCGCCCAGGCCCTGCACGGTCTCGTCGTGAATCTCGCGCGCCCAGCGGGTGCGCTCGCGCTCGCGCGCCTCCATGCCGTAGCGCAGACGCTCGATCTCGACCGAGCGCTCGGCCGCCAGGCGCTGTGCGACGCTGGCGGCGAAGGCGGCCAAAGCCTGACGGTCGGGGCCGCGGAAGCCGCCGCCGGCGCGCAGCGCGATCACGAGGCCCCCGCCGTGGCCCTCCATGCTCAGCGGCTCGACCAGGGCGGCGCGGGCCTCCAGGCCAAGTTCGTGCAGCCACGCAGCGTCCTGTCCGCGCGGGCGGTCGAGCGCCAAAGGCTGCCCGGCGCGGTAGAGGGCGCCAAGAGCGGAGCCCTCGACGGGCACCACCCGCAGTCGCGGCGTGCCAGTGCCGGCGGTGGCGGCGACGCGCAGCTCGGCGCGTTCCTCGATCACCATCAGCAGCGAGGAGGCGTCGAGCAGCGCGAGGCCGCGATCGGCCATCAGGCGCAGAAGCCACAGCTCGGAGCCGGAGAGCATCAGGGAAACCTATCCGCTTGGGGGGTCGTATCCGCTACCGCCGTGGGACTGCCGTCGCATGGGTGGCAGGCGCAGTGCACGGCCTACCCGTCGGCGATGTGCGCCCGGCCGTTCGCGGAGCGCCCGAGGTGCGCCGCGACGCGCGCGGCGCCGAGCAGAGCCCCCGCGCTCATCCCCGCGCGCCAGGGCGCGAGCCCGACCGCGACCCCGAGCGAGCGGCGGGCGCCGGAGGATTCCAGCTTGATGGAGCGCAGGCGATCCAGCATCCGCCGCGCGACGACCTCCGCGTGCGGGGAGTCGGCGCCGGGGAGCACGACGAGCAGCTCCCCCTCCGAGGGGCGTCCCACCCGGTCGAAGCGGCGCAGCTCGCGGCGCAGAGCCAGCTCCACGTAGGCGAGCACCCGCTCCACCAGCAGCTCGCCGTGCGCATGGCGCAGCGCGGGCAGATCGGCGATGTCCAGAAGCAGGCAGCTGAGCGCGGTGCCGTGGCGGGCGGCGCGGTTGACCTCCTCCTCCAAGCGCTCGCGCAGGGCGTCCCCCACCAGGAGCTCGATCGAGCCCCGCAGGGGAAGCTCGATGTCATCGATCTCGCGGGCGACCATGCCGTGTGCGGGGGGAGGGGCAACCACTACCCGATCAACGTAAGTGTATGGGTTGGCCTCACGCGAATGCCCGCCGGGTGGGGCGATGGGAGTGGTGCATGGGGAGCGTCCGCGCGCCGCACCGGGGGCAAGATCGCTGCTGGGGGTGGGGCCTCCATGCCCCACGACGAACCGTGCTTCACGATCCGAGGAAGCAATCCGTCGGTGCCCGCTGATAGACCTGCATGCGTGCTACTGGAGCTCCGTGTGGAGAATCTGCTGCTGATCGAGCGGGCCGAGCTGGAGTTGGCGCCGGGGCTGAACGTGCTGACGGGCGAGACCGGCGCCGGCAAGACCGTGCTGGCGCATGCGCTCGATCTGCTGCTCGGAGGGCGCGCGCGGGCAGGTATCGTGCGGCCCGGCGCGGCGGAGGCGTATGTGGAGGGTACGTTCGCGCCGCCCTCCCCGGCGCTGCCGGCGGATCGAAGCCGGGGAACACTCGCTGTCGGCGGGCATCCCCGTTTTGGCGAGGGCGACGGCGAGCACTGGGAGCTGCTGGCAGAGGACGCCGAGGAGCTGGTGCTGGCGCGGCGCGTAGGTGCCGACGGGCGCACCCGCGCGTACGTGAACGGCAGGACGGTGGCGGCCGGCGACCTGCGCAGGATCGGGGAGGCGCTGCTCTCCTTCTACGGCCAGCACGAGCACCGCAAGCTCACGCTCGCCGCCGCGCAGCTGGAAATCCTGGACGGCTTCTGCGGCCCCGAGCAGGCCACGCGACGCGCCGCGTGTGCCGCGGCATATCGCGAGGTGCGCGAGCTGAGCGAGCAATTGGAGAGTCTGCGCGAGCTGGATGGGGCGCGCGAGCGAGAGCTCGACCTGCTGGAGCACGAGCTCGCCGAGATCGACACGCTGGCCCCGCGGGAGGGCGATCTGGAGCGGCTGCGCGCCGAGCGCGAGCGGTGGCGCCAACTCGACGCGCTGCTCGCCGGCGCCGGCGGGGCCGCGGCGGCGCTCGCGGGCGGGCAGGGCTACGACGGGGGCTCCGACGCAGCGGGGGCGATGGCGCTGAGCGCGGCGGCTGCCGCGTGCCTGGAGGCCGTCGCGGGCGTGGATCCCGCGCTCGACGCGCTCGCCGAGCGCGCCCGCGCGCTGGCGATCGAGGCGGGCGATCTCGCGGGCGAGTTGCGCGACTACGGCGAGCGGCTGCTGGGCGAGGTCGAGGCGGCGGACGCGGGGGAGACCGCGGGCATCGCGGGCGGGCGCCAAGGCGAGTCCGACGGAGAAGAGTGGGCCGACGAGCACTCGGGGCGAGCGGTGGCTGGCGGCGATGCCGCGCCCCGGCTGCAGGCGGTCGAAGAGCGCCTCGCGGGGTTGGAGCGCCTGCTGCGCAAGCACGGCCCCACCGTGGCTGCGGTGCTGGAGCACGCGGAGCGCGCGCGCGAGCGCCGCGAGCAATTGCTGGGGGCCGCGGTGGCGCTGGAGGAGGTCGGCGGGCGCCTGCAGAGCGCCCGGGCCGAGCTGGATACCTGCGCGGGGGAGCTGCGCACCGCGCGCGAAGCCGCCGCGCCGCGCCTGGGAGCGGCGGTGCGCGAGCAGCTCGCCGCGCTGGCGATGCCCGACGCGACCTTCACGGTGGAGCTCTCCCCGCGCGAGGCCGGGCCCGCCGGCGGCGATGCGGTCGAGTTGACGATCGCCCCCAATCCCGGCGTTCCCGCCGCGCCGCTGCGCGAGATCGCCAGCGGCGGGGAGCTCTCGCGCGTGATGCTGGCGTTGATGACGGTCGCCAACAGCGGCTCGCAGGCGACGCTGGTGTTCGACGAGGTGGACGCCGGCATCGGCGGCCACACCGCACGCGCGGTCGGGGAGCGGCTGCGCGAGCTGGCGGGCGTCCGCCAGGTGGTGTGCATCACCCATCTGCCGCAGATCGCCTCGTTGGCGGCGCGCCACTTCACGGTCGTCAAGGACACCGCCGCCGGTAGCACCCGCACGCGCGTGCAGCGGTTGGACGAGCCCGAGGTACTGAGCGAGCTGGTGCGGATGCTGGGCGCCCCCGAGCGGGATCCGTCCGCGCGCCGCCACGCGCGCGAGCTGCGCAAGGCGGCGTGAGCGTGTGTGCGCGCACGGCGCTGGCGGGGCGCCCGAAGTTCCGGGGGGCCGGGGGCTAGACTCTTGCGGGAGTACATGAACCGCCCCGCGCCCGACCGCCACGCCGACCCGCCGGCCAAGACCCGGTTCATTTTCATCACCGGTGGCGTGGTTTCCTCGCTGGGGAAGGGCATCGCCGCGGCGTCGATCGGGCGGCTGCTGGTCGCGCGGGGGCTGACCGTGGGGCTGCGAAGTTCGACCCCTACATCAACGTCGACCCGGGCACGATGTCCCCCTACCAGCACGGGGAGGTGTTTGTCACCGAGGATGGCGCCGAGACCGATCTGGACCTCGGCCACTACGAGCGCTTCACCGACGCCAACACCTCGCGCGCCTCCAACGTCACCGCGGGTGGCATCTACGACACGGTGATTCGCCGCGAGCGCCGCGGTGACTATCTTGGGGGCACCGTCCAGGTGGTGCCGCACATCACTGACGAGATCAAGCAGCGGATCGCGCTGATCGCGCAGTCGAGCGATGTGGACTTCGTGATCACCGAGGTGGGCGGCACCGTCGGGGACATCGAGTCGCTGCCGTTCCTGGAGGCGATCCGCCAGTTCCCGGTGGATGTGGGGCGGCGGCGCTGCATGTTCATCCATCTCACGCTCGTCCCGTTCATCGGCCACGCGGGCGAGCTGAAGACCAAGCCCACCCAGCACTCCGTCAACGAGCTGCGCCGCATTGGGATCGCGCCGGACATGCTGATGTGCCGCTCGGAGGGCTCGCTGTCGCAGGAGATCCGCAAGAAGATCGCGCTGTTTGCCAGCCTGCCACCCGAAGCGATTGTGAGCGCGTGCGACGTGGACAACATTTACAAGGTTCCGCTCACCTTCCGCGAGCAGGGCGTGGACGACTGCATCCTGGAGCACTTCGGCGTCGAGGCCCCCGAGCCCGATCTCTCCAGCTGGAAGGAGCCGATCGAGCGCGCCGAGCGGGCCGGTCGAAGGGGGGAGCGGGGTGGGGAGCCGGATGCGCCCGTGGATCCGGACGCGATCGACGCGGTGCGGATTGCGATCGTCGGCAAGTATGTGCAGTTGGAGGACGCCTACCTGTCGGTCTCCGAGGCGCTGCGCCACGCCGCCGCGCTGCAGGATGCGCGGCTGCGGATCGAGTGGGTGGACTCCGAACGGCTGGAGGGCACCGGCGCTCATGACCGTGAGGAGCGCGAGCGCGCCCGCGAGCTGTTGAGCGAAGTCGACGGCATCCTGATCCCGGGTGGGTTCGGCGGGCGCGGGATCGAGGGCAAGATCGCCGCCGCTCGGATCGCGCGCGAGCAGCGGATCCCCTACCTGGGGATCTGTCTGGGCATGCAGGTGGCGGTCGCCGAGTTTGCCCGCAACGTGGCGGGCATGGAGGGCGCCAACTCGACCGAGTTCGACCTCGAGACGCCGTTCCCCGTGATCGACCTGCTGCCCGAGCAGAAGGAGATCGCCGACCTGGGCGGCACGATGCGGTTGGGGGCCGACCCGATCAAGTTGCACGAGGGCTCCCGCGTGCGGGCGATCTATGGGGAGGCGGTCGTTTACGAGCGCCACCGCCACCGCTATGAGGTCAACAACCTGCTGCGCCGCCAGCTGCAGAACGCGGGGCTCGGCATCTGCGGCACCTCCCCCGACGAGCGCCTGGTTGAGACGATCGAGCTGCCCGGCGGGGAGGGTGGGCATCCTTTCTTCCTCGCCTCGCAGTTTCACCCCGAGTTCAAGTCTCGCCCCGAGCGCCCCGCGCCGCTGTTCCGCGAGTTCTTCGCCGCCGCGCTTGAGCAGGCGGGCGAGCGCGGTGGTGGACCGCGGCAGCTCGCAGAGAAGCGGTGAGCGCGACGGCTGGCGCGGGTGGCCTGCCGGACGCCGCTGGAGGCTCTGGCCCATCACGGCCTGCCTGAGGAGCCGGTGAGCGCCACGGCCCATCACACCCCGCCCGACGAGCTGGAGCGCCGCTACCTGCACGACATCTTCGCCGAGCTGTGTCGCATCGAGAGTCCCTCAGGCCACGAGCGCGCCTGCGCGGAGCGGATCGCCGTGGAGCTGCGCAAGCTCGGGATCGAGGTGCACGAGGATGGCGCTGGGGCGGTGGCAGGCTCGGATTGCGGCAACCTGCTGGCGCGGATCGATGCCCCGGCCTCGATGGGGGTTGCCGCCGGCGAGCGGGGGGGCGTGCTGCTGTGCGCACACATGGATACCGTGCCGCCACAGGCGCCCGTGGAACCCGTTTTGCGCGATGGCTTTTGGGAGAACGCCAATGAGGGGATCCTTGGCGCCGACAACAAGGCCGCGGTTGCCGTGCTCCTCACGCTCGCCCGCCGCATTTGCCGGGAGGGCGCTGCGGTGGATATCGAGCTGCTGTTCACGGTGGGCGAGGAGCGGATGCTCGCGGGCGCCCGCGCGTTTGACCGAACCAGCCTGAGCAGCCGCTTGGGATACGTCTTCGACCACGCCTCCCCGGTGGGCGAGCTGGTGCTCTCCGCGCCGACCCACCACCGCCTGCAGGCGACCTTCCGCGGTGCCGCCGCCCACGCCGGCGTGCGCCCCGAGCAGGGCCGCAGCGCGATTCTCGCCGCCGCGCGCGCTGTCGCCGACATGCGCCTCGGCCGGATCGACGCCCACACGACCGCCAACGTCGGCACGATCGTGGGCGGCTCGGCGATCAACGTGATCCCCGAGCGCTGTTCGATCCTCGCCGAGGTCCGCGCCCAGCGAGACGAGCGCGGAGAGGAGATCATCGCGGAGCTGCTGGACTGCGTGCACGAGGCCGCCAATCTCCCGGAGTGCGAATGCGACGTGGACGTGACGGTGGAGCGCACCTTCACCGGCTACCGCACCCCTCCATCCTCGCCGGCGGTGCGCGCCGCCGAGCGCGCGTTGCGCGAGTGCGGGCATGAGCCCGTGCGGATCTCAAGCGGCGGCGCCTCCGACGCCAACGCGCTGATTGCGGCCGGCCTGCCGGTGGTCAACCTCGCCAACGGCACCGAGCGCAACCACGAGCCCGGCGAGCGGGTCAGCGCCGCGGCGCTGGAGGCGACGCTCGAGATCGCGCTGGCTCTGCCGGGGGCAGTTGCCGCAACCGAAGCCGGGTGACGCGCGCCCGCGGCGCTGGCCGATTCGGGGATGCAAGCGGAGCGAGTGTCTCCCTGATCGGTCCGCGTTTTGGCCGAAGCCGGGTGACACCAGCAGGAGTAGCTCCACCGAGGGCGAAATGCCCAAACCGTGAGCACCCCCACGGCCAGCGCGAGCACCGAGAGCCTCGCGCTCGACTTCCTCGCCTATCTGGAGCTTGAGCGCGGGCTCTCCCGCAACACTTTGGAGGCCTACCGTATCGATCTGCTGCAGTTCGCGGAGTTTCTGCGCCGTCGCGATTTGAGTCCGCTCGACGCCGGTCATCGCGACCTCGCCGCGTTCCTCTCCGAGCTCGCCGACGGCACCGAGGAGCGCCCGGCGGTGGCGCCCGCCACGCTGCAGCGCAAGGCCGCCTGCCTGCGCTCTTTCTACAGGCATCTGCGCCGCGAGGGGTTGCTGGAGCATGATCCGACCGCCGAGCTGCGCGGGCCTCCGCGCCTACAGAAGCTGCCGTTGGTGCTGACACGCGAGGAGGTCTCCTCGTTGCTGGGCCAGCCCACGGGGATGGAGCCGCTCGCGCTACGCGACCGGGCGCTGCTGGAGGTGATGTATGCGTGCGGGCTGCGCGCCTCGGAGACGATCGCCTTGGAGCTCGGCGACGTGGATCTCGAGGAGGGGATGCTGCGCGCGCGCGGCAAGGGCTCCAAGGAGCGGATCGTCCCCGTGGGGAGCGCCGCCGTCGCCGCGCTGGGCGCGTGGTGCGAGCGGGGGCGGCCAGTTCTGGCCGGCGGGAGTGCGGAGACCCGCCCGCCCCGTGCCAACACGGGATCCGG
The DNA here is from genome assembly GCA_963833205.1 of uncultured Solirubrobacterales bacterium. Lineage (GTDB taxonomy): Bacteria > Actinomycetota > Thermoleophilia > Solirubrobacterales > Solirubrobacteraceae > Palsa-744. The sequence continues at coordinate 39,963 of CAWHWZ010000004.1, forward strand.
GACCCGCCGGCCCCCGTCACCGCACGCGGGTGGGGTGAGCACTCACGCGCTGTTCCTCAACCACCGCGGCCGGCCGCTCACACGCCAGGGCCTTTACAAGATCGTGCAGTCACACGCCCGTTCCGCGGGGCTCGCCGAGCGTATGAGTCCTCACACGCTGCGTCACACCTTCGCCACGCATCTGCTGGCCGGCGGCTGCGACCTGCGCTCGGTGCAGGACATGCTCGGCCACGCCGATCTCGCCACCACCCAGATCTACACCCATCTCTCCGCGGAGCGCCTGAAGGGCGTCTACTTCAGCGCCCACCCGCGCGCACAGCGGTAGGCAGGCGCCGGCGCGGTGCGGGTGCCGGTAGGGGTCGATGCGCATAAGAGCCCTAAGCTGGCACCTTGCCCGAGCTCCCGGAGGTCGAGACCATCCGCCGCCAACTCGCCCCACTTGTCGAGGGCCGGCGTTTGCTGCGCGTGGAGATTTTCGACCCGCGCTGGTCGCGTCCGCTGGCGCCCGAGGAACTGGCCGATGCGCTTGCGGGGCGGCGCATCGAGCGGCTCGACAGACGCGGCAAGTACCTCCTCTGGTGTCTGCGGGATGAGGTGTTCCTCGCACAGCATCTGCGCATGACCGGCGCCGTCCTATGCGAGCCCCAGCCGGAGCCGGCGTATGTGCGTGTGCGCATCGAGTTGGGCGCGCCGCGCCGCGTACCGGGGACGGGCACTGGCGCGCCACGATCCGCTCGCTCGTCCCGATCCACCGGCCCGCCCGAGCCACAGCGCCGAAGCCTGGTGATCGTCGATCCGCGCCGCTTCGGTACCGGCGAGCTGCTGCTGGGACGGGAGGCGATGGAGCGCTTCTTCACCGAGCGGCTGGGGCTGGAGCCGTTGGATGAGCGCTTCACCGCCGCGCACCTGCGGGCGCTTGCGCGCGGACGGGCGGCCCCGGCGAAGGCATTTCTGCTCGACCAGCGCCGTATCGCGGGTGTCGGCAACATCTACGCCGACGAGGCGCTTTTCCGGGCCGGGATCCACCCGTTGCGCCCCGCCGGGCGGCTCTCGCCCGTCCAGTACTCCCGTCTGCGGGAGGCCGTGATCGACGTACTCAACGATGGGATCGACGCGCGGGGAGCCACGATCGACGACTTCCGCCACGTCGATGGGGTGCGCGGCTCTTTCCAGGATCGCTTCCTCGTTCACCGCCGTGAGGGCCTTCCCTGCCCGCGCTGTGGCGCCACGATCGTGAAGATGGTGGTCGGTGGGCGCGGCACGTATGTCTGCGAGCGCTGCCAACCGCGCCCGCGGGGAGCTGGCCGCTCTGCGCTTGCGCGCGAGCTCAAGCGGCGAGCAGCTCCTCCAGCCGGCCGCTCTCGACGGCCGCCCGCGTCTCGTTGAAGCCCCCGACAAGCTGGCCGTCGAGCGTCACCTGGGGGAAGGTCATCATCCCCGTTTTGGCGGCAAGCTCCACGCGGCCCTCGGGGTCCTTTGTGAGGTTGACCTCCGAGAACTCCCACCCACGGGACTTCAACAGGCCCTTCACGCGGGCGCAGTGAGCGCACGGCTCAGTTGTGTATACGGTGATACGGCTCATTACTTCATAAAGTATAGCAAGCGCCGGGCCAACAAACACCGAGGGCCCGCACTGGGCGGGCCCTCGGCAATCGCTTGGCGCGATCTCCTACTTCTTGTGCTTCTTGATCTTCCTGACTTTCTTCTTCCTCTTGGTGGCGGTGTGCGCCTTGCCCTTGCCACTGCCGGCGAGCGAGCCCGCGAGCGGGGTCACCAGCGGCTTGGCCAGTTTCGCCACTTCTTCCTGGTGGGCTTTCACTTCTGCTTCGCGCCGTGCATTTTCTTCCGCCGCTTCTTTTTCACGCCTTGTCTTTTCAGCGGCTTCTTCGGCGGCGCGTTTTTCGTTGTTTTTGGTGATTTCTTCAGCGGTTCGTTTTTCGAATTCTTCTTTCGCCAGTTCTTTTTCGCCCTGGCGCTTTTCGGCCGCCTCTTCCCGTTCGATCCGGGCTTTTTCAGCGGCGTTTTCTCTGGCGACGCGTTCTTCTTCTGCCTTGACTTCTTTTTCGCCTTTTGCTTTGGCGGCTTCTTCTGCCGCTTTCTGTTCGGCTTCTTTTTCGGCTTTTGCTTTCGCTTCCGCAGCCGCTTTTTCTTCCGCGGCTTTTTCTTCTGCTTTGCGCTGTTCTTCGGAGCCGATGTTGCCCGCGAAGCTGACGGTGTGATCACGGATGATCTTCTCGCCTTCATAGCGCGCGGTCACATCGACCGAGGATGCGGTGCTGTTGTCGACGTCGATCCCGGCGAGACCTTCGTCATTGGTGAACTCGCAGAGGTTGTCGGTCCCAATGTTCTCTGGGAACGGCACATAGCTGCCACCGAGGTACACGTTCGTGCCCTTGCCCAGCAGTTCTTCAGGATCTGCCAGGTGATTCCCATTGGTGGGATTGCTGAACGGGAACAGCTTGGCCTCCTGCTGTGCGCCGAAGCACACCAGCTCGCCGACGATCGGACGACCGTCGATGTCCTGCGCCTTGGCAACCACAACCCGCACGTTCTGTTCGTTCGGGCCGGGGCCCTTGGGGAACGCGTAGAATTCCTTCTGCCACAGTGAATGGACCGTCTTGACCACCGTGTTGGAGGTCTGCGCCCCGAAGTCCACCGGCTGGTAGGGATACTTAGCCGTCGCGGTGATCGACGATTCGCCGATGACCACTTTGTAGAGGTTCTTCAGGTCACAGCCGCCGTCGGCGTTCTTGATGATCTTGCCGGTTTCTTCTTCCCCGGCGTTTTCGAGTGTCGGGAAGTGGTTTAGGAAGAACCCATCGCCCGGGGTGTACGTCGCGAGCACTTCGCCACGCTCATCCGTGTAGAACGTCTCGTTCAACGAGCCACCCGGAGTCTGGTAGTAGCTTGAGCCCTCGCGGTTGGTGCGCTGCAGGCATCCCGTCGATTCCGGGGAGCGTTCGCCGCTGTGGTTCACCGAGGTCCAGAACGTGTATGGGCCTTCTTCGTTGAGGAACCCGGGGAAGTCGCCCCCGTGTTTGGGACCATCGACGCCTGACGCCTCCGGCACCGGACGTTCGGTGGCCGGGATGTAGGCGCTGTAGTACGGGTTGTCCGAGTAGATGTCGGACTTGGTCGCGCCCGAGATCTGACCCACGCCGCCCAGGCTGGAGCCGCCTTCGTTCGCCGCGATATTAACGTCGACGCGGATCGCCGGCATCGGGGCGTCGTCGACGTTGAGGATGCCGTTACTGAGGAGCGTTTCGGGGACCTCTGAATCGAATGGCCCCACCACGCCTGAGTTCGGGCCATTTTCCGGGCTTCCGTGGATGTCCCACAGACCCGGATTGGTGCCCGGCGGTTCCAGTTCTTCGGAGCTGCTGGCCAGCGCGCCGGCGAGGGTCGCCCAGTCGCTCGGCAGCGTGTAGAGGTCCTTGCCTGGTTCGCTGCCTGTTCCGCCCGGAAGGACGTTGTGTAGCAGCGAGCCTTCTTCGACCGGGAAGCTGCCCGTCTCCTTGACCTGAACGAGACCCTTGTCAGCGTTGGATTCCGGTTCGGAGAACGGCGACGGCGAGAATTCGCCATTGCCCGAGGGGTCGCCACCGTAGGGGAGCTCGGTCAGTGTCGGCTTGTTGGCCGTCAGCCAGATCACGATGAACTGGTGCGAGTAGACGATCTTCGCTTCGTCGTTGGTGACAACCGCCCTGATCCGCGACAGACCGGGACTCAGCGACTTGTAGTCGACCTTCACGCAGCCATCGCCGCTTGCGGCCTGCGGGCTTCCTTCGCTGGGCGCAAAGAACGCCTGCGTGCCCGATTCCAGTTCGGGGATCTCAGCCGCTTCCGGCTTGCCCGACCAGTCCTCCAACCGGAAGTTGGCGAGCTGGCCTTCGTCTTCGCTGGTGTTGATGGCCGGGTCGCACGCCACCAGGCGCACGTGCTCGCCGACCCACGCCACGTACGGGACGTTGGCGCTCTGCGGGCCATCGGATGTGGTCGTGAACGTTCCGGGCGGAGCGGCGGCGGCGCCGGCCGTGAGCGTGCCAAGGGCCAGCACCGCCGCTCCTGCCGCGGAAACGAGTCCCGCGATCTTTTTCCGTTTGATTTGTGGTCGCATTGTGTGCGGCCTCCTCCTTGAGTGGGGTGGGGTGCCGTCCATCTGGCACGAGGTGTGAATGTGTTTACGATGGGCCCACGCGGGGTATTCCATCGACGCGGATGCTATGGGCATTCCGCACTTCGCACAATCATCATGTGGGGTAGTTTTTTACCCCGCTCGTATGGGTGGGCGGAGCACTACCCCAAAGGCTGTCGGGCTCAATTGTGCGCTCACCTTCGGGGGCCGTCAAAGGCCCTTGCCCGAGGGTTTGCATCGCCTGCACGCGGTTGTGCACGCCCAGCTTGGAGTAGATCGTGCGCAGGTGAAACTTGACGGTGTTGGCGGAGATCGTGAGGTGGCTGGCGATCTGCTTGTTGCTCATTCCCGAGGCCAGCAGCGCGAGGATCTCGCGCTCGCGCGCGCTCAGCGTGGCGAGCGGGTCGTCCGCTCGCAGGGAGGCCGACTGCCAGCCCGCGGGCATCACCGCGCGGCCCTCCAGCACGTTGCGCAGTGCGAGGATCGTCTCCTCGACGGTGTCGGATGTGAGCACCACGCCCTCGGCGCGCTCCTCGATCGCGCAGCGAACCACGCTCGGGGTGGCGAACTCGCACAGCAGCAGGATCTTCAGCTCGGGGTGCGCGAGCTTGATCTCGGCAACCGCCTCGGGGCCGGTGGGGTAGTCGTCGGTGTAAACGATCGCGGCCTGCGGGCGCAGCCTGCCGGTGCGCATCGCGACGCTCAGCGCGCGCCAGTTCGGATAGACGCCCACCACTTTGCAGCCGCCTTTCATCAGCATCCAAGCGAGCGCCTCGGCGACGAGCGTTTCGGCGCCGCCGACGATCGCGACCCGCGGCTCAGGCGCCGCCACTGGTCATCTGCGCGTGGAGGTTGGCGGCCTCGACGCGATTGCGCACCCCCAGCCGCGAATACAGGGCACGAATGTGAAACTTGATCGTGTTGGGGCTGAGTGCGAGGTCGAGCGCGATCTCCTCATTGCGGCGACCGGCCGCGATCAGGGCAAGTATCTGGCGGTGACGGGGGCTCAGCTGGGCTCTGTTGGTTGGCTGGTTGGGGAGCAGCTGCTGCCAGCCGGCTGGCAGGACGGTGCGCCCGGTGGCGGTGTAGGCGAGCGCGGCGAGGATGTCCTCGGTGGAGTAGCTCTTGAGCAGCACCCCGCTGGCCCGATGCTCGATCGCGTTCCTCACCACCTCCTCGCAGGCGGTGCGGCAGAGCAGCACAATCCGCGAGCGCGCCGAAGCTGGGCCCAGTTCTTCCATGGCAGCACCGCAATCGCCCGGCTGGCCGCTGTCGCAGTCGAGCATCAGCACCGCGGGCGGGCGCCCCCGGGTGGCGGCCAGATACTCCCCCACGGAGGGGTACGCGCCGAGCACCTGCAGCCCGTCTTGGGCTGTGAGCAGGCTGGCGGTGGCGTCGCGCAGCAGGCGCTGCCCGCCGATCAGTGCGATCGTGATCGCGGGCCGGGGACGGTCCGGGCGGGGGCGACGCCGCCATTCCTCGGAGATGTCCACCGAGTCGCTCACCGCGGGTTTCGCGTCGCTCTTGCCAAATCGGTCCGTGGAGCGCCGGGCGGGCAGCGTCGACCCGGGCAGGACGTCCATGCCTGACATTGCATTCCTCCTAATCCCATTTCTCCCAACAGCATTCGAGCGTCCCTGCACGATTGGCTGTCGCTGTCCAGCTTCCACCGGCTGCTGCCCTGCCCGAGCGTACACAGGGCCGGTGGACATGATCGTTGCCATATGGCGCAGATCTGGACCGTTACTTCAGTCGGAATGTATATCACGCAAATTAGAGAAATGCGTGGCGGGTCTCGATGTCGTCCGCTTGGTGCATCGAGACCCGCCCGCCGCTGGTGCTGGCCGAGGCGGCGCCTACACTCGCCGGCGATGCCCGGACCGCTGAAGACCGAGGCTGTGGTGCTGCGCTCGCTCCGCTACGGGGAGGCCGATCGGATCCTGCATGTCTACACCCCCCACCGCGGGCGGGTAAGCGCAATCGCCAAGGGAGTGCGGCGTGCGCGCAGCCGCTTCGGTGGGCGGTTGGAGCCCTTCTTCCGCCTGCGTTTGGAGCTGCACGAGGGACGCGGCGAGCTGCTCACGGTCACCGGCGCCCACACGATCGACGGCCATCCCCGCCTGCGTGAGGACGCGGGCGCGCTGGACGCCGCCGCGCGCGCGTGCGATGCGGTGGGACGGCTGTTCGAGACATCCGAGCCCCATCCGGGCGTTTTCAATCTTCTGTGCCGCCAGCTCGCGCTGCTCGACGCGCGGGCGGAGGATGCCACCCGCGCGGGGGCGCTGCAGTTCCGTTTGAAGCTGTTGCACGCCGCCGGACTCGCCCCCCAGCTGGGGGCGTGCGCCCAGTGCGGGGAGCGCGAGCACCTCGTCGGCTTCTCCGGCGCCGCGGGCGGAGTGGTGTGCGGCGCCTGCGAGGCGGGGTCGTTTCCGCTGGGGGGGGATGCGCACGGCTTCATGGCCGAAGCGCTGGGGCGCGCTCTCGCCGAGACGCCCGAGGCAACCGAGAGCGCGCTCGGTCAGGTGGAGCGCGCGATCTCCGAGACGCTCGAGCACCACGCCCACCTGCGGCTGATGCCGGCCGCTGGGCATTCGCACTGAGGTGCCACAATCGGGAACATGAGTGTGGTGTCGGACGCGGGCACGGTGGCGGCGGCGTTTGCGGCGCGCCGGGCAGAGCTTGAGGAGTTGACGCTGGCGCCCCGTGCGGCGCGCTCCTACCCGGCGCGGCGCGCGCGGGAGGAGGAGGACTGCTCGCTGCGCACCCCCTTTCAGCGCGACCGCGACCGGATCGTGCACTGCAAGGCTTTTCGTCGCCTGAAGCATAAGACGCAGGTGTTTGTGGCGCCGATGGGTGACCACTATCGCACGCGGCTCACGCACACGCTGGAGGTGACGGGGATCTCGCGCGCGGTGGCGCGCGCGCTGCGGCTCAACGAGGATCTGGTGGAGGCGATTGGGATGGGCCACGACCTCGGGCACCCCCCGTTCGGCCACATCGGCGAGGAGGTGCTGGACGCGTGCCTGCGCGAGCGCTTCGGCGGGGGGTTTCGCCACTACGAGCATTCGCTGCGGGTGGTGGAGCGCCTGGAGCGCGACGGCGAGGGCCTCAACCTCACCGAGCAGGTGCGCGACGGGATCGTCTGCCACTCCAGCCGCGCGCCGGAGCCGGTCACGCTGGAGGGGCGGATTGTGCGCGTGATGGATCGTGTGGCCTACATCAACCACGACATCGACGACGCCGTGCGGGCCGGCCTGCTGCACGAGCGCGACCTCCCGGCGGAGCCGATCGCGACGTTGGGGCGCTCGGGTTCGGCGCGGATCGACGCGCTGGTGCACGACATGGTCGAGCGCTCCGAGCGCGCGGGGGAGATCGTCCAGGGCGAGGAGGCCGCCCGCGCGATGTGGCAGCTGCGCGAGTTCATGTTCGAGCGCGTCTACCTCGGCCCGGAGGTGCGCGCCGAGCGCGAGCGCATTGCCGGCGTGGTGAGGACGCTGTTTGAGCACTACGTCGAGCACCCCGAGCTGCTGCCCACCCAGCCTCCCGGCCTGCCAGACGGGGATTCGCGCCTGGCCGAGCGAGTCACCGACTACGTTGCCGGGATGACCGATCGGTACTGCATCAGGGCGTATACGGACCTGCAAGTGCCGCGCGCGTTTGCGCGCTAGCGTTGCGGCGATGGCGCTTTACACCCGAGAGTCCCGAGATCGCGTGCGCGACGCGGTCGATTTCGTGGAGCTGGTGTCCGCGCGCACCGACCTGCGCCGCGCCGGCGCCAACAGTTTTACCGGGCTGTGCCCCTTCCACGACGAGCGCAGCCCGTCGTTCGACATCGACCCCGCGCAGAAGCTCTACTACTGCTTCGGCTGTCAGGCGGCGGGCGACGTGTTCACGTTCGTGCAGGAGACCGAGAGCGTCGATTTCAACGGGGCGCTGGAGCTGCTGGCCGACCGGTGCGGTGTCGAGCTGGAGCGCGAACGGGAGGACCCGGGCGAGGCCAGGCGCCGGCGCGGGCGCGAGCGCCTGCTGGAGCTGCTCGCCCGCACCAGCGCCTACTACGAGCGCTACCTATGGGAGAGCGAGGAGGCGGCGCGCGCGCGCGAGTACCTGTTGGGCAGGGGGCTGCGGGAGGAGGTGCTGCGCGAGTTCCACGTCGGGTACGCGCCCAGCGCCTGGGACCGCGTGCTGAGCGGCTCGCTGCGCGGGGGCTTCACGGAGGCCGAGCTCTATGCGAGCGGGCTGGCGCAGCGCTCGCAGGAGAACGGGCGGCCGTACGACCGGTTTCGCGCGCGGATCATGTTCCCGCTCGCCGACCTGCGCGGGCGCGTGCTCGGCTTCGGCGCTCGCGCGTTGCGCGAGGAGCAGCGCCCGAAGTACCTGAACACCTCCGACAACACCATCTACCACAAGGGTGCGCACCTGTATGGCGCCAACCTCGCCCGCGCGCACGCAGCGCGCGCGGGGCAGACGATCCTCTGCGAGGGCTACACCGACGTGATCGCATTGCACCAGGCGGGGATGCGCGGCGCGGTGGGGCTGATGGGCACCGCGCTGACGCCCGAGCAGGTGGGGGGGCTGGTGCGGATGGCCCCCACGATGCTGCTGGCGCTCGACGCCGACAGCGCCGGCCAGGAGGCGATGCTGCGCGCGGCGACGCTCGCGTCCAGGCGCAAACTGGAGTTGCGCGTGGTCGCGCTGCCGGCGGGTGCCGACCCGGCCGAGCTCCTGCAGCGCGAGGGCGCCGCGGCCGTCGAGCGCGCGATCGAGGCGTCCGTCCCGTTTGTGCGGTTCCGCGTCGGTCGTGTGCTCGACAACGGCGACCACGGCAGTCCGGAGGGCCGCGACAAGATGCTGGACGAGTTGCGCCCGGTGTTCGCGACGCTGGCGCCCAGCGCGCAGCGGATGGAGCTCACGCGGATGGTCTCCGAGCGTCTGGACCTGCCGGAGAGCCTCGCCGAGCAGGCGCTGGCGGCCAGGGGCGCCGTCCCCACCACGGCGGCGGGAGCGGCCGAGCAGAGCAGTGTCCGAACACGCCCCGCGCGCGCCGCGGTGGTATCGCGTGGCGAGAGCACCGAGCGGGCGTTTCTCGCCCAGTGCATCGTCGAGCCCGACCCGGGCGCGCAGGCTCTCGCCGAGCTGGACCCGGCGGAGTTCTTCACCAGCGACGTGCTGCGCCGCGCCGCACAGCACCTGCGCGGGCATCTCTCCAACCCCGGCGCCGGTCTACCGGAGGAGGACCCCGAGCTGGCGGCGCTGCTGGCCGAGCTGGTGGTGCAGGCCGGCCGGGAGTCCCCCCGGCCGGGGATGCTGGAGTCCCAGCTAATGCAGCTGGAGCTGGCGCGCCTGGACCGTCGCATCCGCGCCGCGCGCGCCCAGGGCAGCGGCGAGGTCAGCGATCTGGCAAGGCGCCGCGCGGAGGTCAAGCGCGCGTTCGAGCAGGCCTATGAGCGGGCGCTCGCGGAGACCGGGGGGTAGCGTAAAGTTAGGGCTCGAACGATCCGATCTGGGGTAGCTCAATCGGCAGAGCATTCGGCTGTTAACCGAAGGGTTGTGGGTTCGAGTCCCACCCCCAGAGCCTCAAACCCACTCCGGCCGGCCCGCGGGCCGGCCGGATCCCCAAGGGGGGGAGGAGAGGTGGTTGGGTAGGCGCTCCACCAGCCCGGCCGCGGTGTCTGCCGGATCGTGTGCCTCCCACCATGCGGCCAGCTCGCGCGCACGTGTGCGGATCGCCGGATCATCGAGCGCGCGCTCCACGGCGAGACGCAGAGGCCGGGGTGAGATGAAGCGGCGGGGGAGGCGCACTCCCGCGCCGGCCCAGTCGAGGCGAGCGGCGTTCTCGCTCATGTCGCCCATCGCCGGGCAGGCGACGACCGCGCAGCCGCAGGCAAGAGCGCGAGCGAGGGTGCCGTGGCCGGCGTGGCAGACGACCACATCGCAGTGGGGCATGGTGCGCGCGTAGGAGAGCCACTCCACCACGCGCGCGTTCGGGGGCACCGGCAGCGGCGTGGATGGGAGACGTCTGTTCCAGGTGGCGAGCACTCGCAGTGGGGCGTCGGCGAGGCCGCGCAGCGCCGCTGCGAGCAGGCGGTGCTCGGGGTCCTGGGCGGTGGAGGGAGCGATCAGCACGAGCGGGTCCTCACCGGGGGGAAGCTTGATATCCGCCGTGGGGGGCTCCCAGATCAGCGGGCCCACCACGTGGGTATTCGGACCCCACTCGCCGGCGGCGCGGGGGTACTCCAACTGGGGGAAGGTTCCCACCAGCGCCAGTTGCCGGCTGATGCCGCCGTGGACGTGGCTGAGTGGCGGCAGGTTGAGGCGCTCCCGTACGGCGTTGAGGTCCCGCCGGCCGTGCTCCAGCCCATGCTCCACCGGCCGCGTGGCGCGCTGCCAGAAGGCGCGGCCGAGCGCGGTGCGGGGCAGGCGCGCGCCGATCGAGTAGATCGGGGCGCCCGCCGGTGGGTGGGGGTGCACGTGGGGGATGAGCGTCGCGCAGGGAACCTCCTGGAGCTCGGCGGCGAGCGCGGGGGCGAGCGTGAGGATGTCGGCCACCACCACCTCCGGTCGGAGGTCTCGCACGAGCGGAAGCGTGTCGCGAGTGGCGTGCACCACGGCCTCATAGAAGTCGAGGGGCGGTGAGCCCACCCCCCCGTTGGGGAACACGTGGTACTCGGGGGCGGCTGCGAAGCGCACACCCTCCGCCTCAACGTGCGCGCGCCAGCGCTCCCACGTCTGCAGCGTCACCTCGTGCCCGCGCGCCGCCAGCGCGCGCCCGAGCGCGATCGTCGGGAAGGCGTGGCCGGGGTCCCCGAAGGCGCCAAGGAGGATCCGCATGTGCTATCCGGCGGCCAGCTCTGCCACCAGTCGCAGCTGCGTGAGACGCTCCTCGGCGGTGAACGCCAGCGGGGTGATCCCGAGCGTGCCGACGCCGGCGTCGCGGAAGACGGCGAGGCGCTCGCGTACCACGTCGGGGGGGCCGCAGAGGGAGACGGCGTCGATCAGCTTCTCGGGGATCGCCGCCATCGCCTCCTCGCGCTTGCCTTCCAGGTAGAGGTCCTGGATCGTTTTGGCCTCCGCCTCGAAGCCGTAGCGCTGGACGAGGTTGTTGTAGAAGTTCTGCTTGCGCGAGCCCATCCCGCCCACGTACAGCGCGATGAACGGGCGCGTGGCGTTGCGCGCGGCCTCCAGGTCGTCGGTGACGAACGCGTTGACCGTTGGCGCAATGTCGAAACCATCCAGCGTTCGGCCGGCGCGTGCGGCGCCCTCCTCCAGCAGGGGGCGCAGCTCGGAGACGTGCTCGGGGGAGAACAGCGTGGGGATCCAGCCGTCGGCTATCTCGCCGGCCAGCGCCGTGTTCTTCGGGCCGATCGCCGCGAGGTAGATCGGGATGCGCTCCTGCACGGGGCTGATCGTCAGCTTCAGCGCCTTGCCGGGGCCGTCGGGGAGCGGCAGCTGGAGCGTCTCGCCGTGGAACTCCACGCGTTCGCGCGCCAGCGCCATCCGCACCACCGCCACATACTCGCGCGTGCGCTGCAGCTGCTTGGCGAAGCGCTGCCCATGCCAGCCCTCCGCCACCTGCGGGCCGGAGGAGCCGATCCCAAGGATCATGCGCCCGCCGGAGAGCTGGTCGATCGTGGCGGCGGTCATCGCGGTCATCGCAGGCGAGCGCCCCGGCATCTGGAAGATCCCCGCGCCCAGGCGGATCTTCGAGGTCTGCCCCGCCAGCCACGCCAGCACGGTGGCGGTGTCCGAGCCGTACGCCTCCGCCGCCCACACCGAGTCATAGCCCAGCCGCTCCGCCTCCTGCACGATGCGCAGCTGGTCCTGCGAGGTGAGGCCGAGCCCCCAGTAGCCGATGTGAACGCCGAGCTTCATGCGCAAGTTTCCTTTCAGGGGGAGGGGATTCGTTGCCGCGCGCGACCCTTTGCCCTACGCTGGGCGCGCCCGTCGGCAACCTTCTCGCGGCCGCCGGCGCCTCACAGCCTATGTCAATCGCCCGCCCTCGCCACACCCGCACCGTCCGCGAGCTGCGCCTCGCGGTCGAATGCCTGCCGGTGGGCACGCGCGAAGCGATGCTGGATGGGGTGCTGCGCAGCCCGCGCATCATTGTCGGCGCCTACACCGACGGCGATGGGGGAGTGTGTCCGATGCTCGCCGCCCACCGCCGCGGGGGGCGCACCAACTTCATCTCCTTCGCGCGCTCCTGGGACCGCTTCACGCGTGCCCGCCGCCGGCGTGACGCCACCCCGCACGAGCTCGCCACGCTGGTTGCGCTGCTGCGCGGCAGCCTGTTGGACGAGGAGCGCGTGGATCTCGCGCAGGCCATCGACCAGCACGCTGCGCTGCGCGCACGGCGCGAGCGCGCCGATCGGGAGCGGGCCCGCGTGGAGGCGGTGCTTGCGCTGGAGCCGGGTGGCGGTGAGATCCTCGCGCGGCGCCTGCGCGCCCCGCGCTTGCCGGGTCGCCGCCGCGTGCGGGTTTCGATGTAGCAGGCAGCGGCGTGGGTCTGCGATGTGCCTCGCGGGAACCCGGAGCCGGAGTGGCGTGGAGGGGGTTCATGTTGTTCTTTTCGGACCCCAACCCTTCATTTTGTGAAGTGGTGGTGGCTCGCCCGACAGCGCGTCGCCCGGGCGCACAACTGAAGTGGTGGGGCTCGCCTACAGCGCGTCGCCCGGGCGCACAACTGAAGTGGTGGGGCTCGCCTACAGCGCGTCGCCCGGGCGCACAAACATCATCTCGGGCACCACGCACGCGGGGGAGACCCGCAGCATGAAGCGCACCGCCTCGGCGATGTCCTCGGAGCGGATCATCTCCTCGGGCTTCACCTGCCCCTTGATGAAATCGGTCATCGGGGTATCCACAAACGCGGGGCACAGCGCGGTGGACTTGATCCCGTCGGCGCCCAGCTCCTTGTTCATCGCTTCGGTCCAGCCCACCACGCCGTGCTTGGAGGCCGAGTACACCGACAGCCAAGCCTCCGCGCGCTTGCCGGAGATCGAGGAGGTGTTGACCACCAACGCGTTGCGATGCTCGGCGCCCGCCGCCCGCAGCAACTCCACGCATTCGCGGTAGAAGATCACGATCGAGCGCAGGTTGATGTCCAGCTGCATATCGAGGTGCTTGGTTTGGATCTCCGCGACCGACGCGCCGATCCCGACCCCCGCGTTGTTGACCAGCACATCCAGGCGCCCATACCGCTCGCGGTGGGCCGCCACCACCTTCTGGATCTCCTCCTCGTGGGAGACATTCGCCGCCACCCCGTGCACGTCGAAGCCGGCGCCGGCCAGCTCCGCCACCGCGCCCTCGAGCTTCTCCGCGCGCCGTGCGGCCATCGTGACCCCATACCCTTCCTCGCCCAGCACCCGCGCGATCGCCAGCCCGATCCCGCTCGAAGCCCCTGTGACGATCGCCGCTCGCTCAGCCATCTCCGCGCCTTCCCTCGTGGTGGTTGTCGATATGCGCAATACAACCATTCGCGAGCCGCCTTCGCGTTGCGACCCCGCGCGGAGGGTCTGTCGCACTCGTTATCGCTGGTAGCGTCTGCCCCACCGCGCGGGCGCCCGCGCGGGGCGGGCCCGTAGCTCAGCTGGTTAGAGCTGGCGACTCATAATCGCTAGGTCGCAGGTTCGAGTCCTGCCGGGCCCATTTCTTTCTGAGGGGGAAGGCAGCGCTAATCGAACCATTCTTCAGCGCACAGTCGATCTCGGCACTGGCCAGATCGCGCTGGCGGGTGATCGTGTGCCAGCGCTTCCGGTCTTGACCGTAGACTCGCCGTATGGACGTCGTCGCCGCGCTGATCGCCCTCGCTGTCGGCTTCGGCGGCGTCCTGTTGGGAGCAACGCTGACACGTCGGAATGATCGGCGGTCACGGGTCCAGGCGACGCGGGTACAACTCGGCCACGGACCTGCATCTGACGCCGATCTCCACGTACTTCTCTTCGGCCCAGGTGGGCCACAGCGACAAGCGAAGGTGGCAACGGACGACGCGCGCCCCGTCTGACGGCGGGCCGCCGCCTGACCGCAGACAGCGCTCAATCAGCCGATCCCGATCGCTGGCGCCACCGTCAGCGCATGGTTGCGCCAGCACAGGCTGGCTGACGCCTACCGTCGCAGCAGGCAGGTGGCCGAGATCGTCGTCTGCGATCAGTGGTGGACGAGGCGGGAGGCCGGCTCGAAGTCCCCGTGCAACACGAGTGGATCGAGATCAGCGCCGTTGGGCCAGACGACAGTCCCGAGCTCGTCGTCCACCCGCACCTGCGCGAAGAAGTCCGGATCGCCCAGCGGCTCGAAGATCGGGCCGTGCAGCTCTCCGGTGAGATCGACGTCGCGCCGACTGCCGTCGCTGAAGCCGAGTCGGAGCCGGTAGTGGCCAAGCACCTCTACCGATGTAACGGTTACGAACACCATCGCTCCATCTTACGGCAACGGGTCGATCGGCTCGGGAACAGTTCCACCGTGTACACGCTCCCAGTCGGCCTCGAGCTCCTCACGGTGGAGGGCTACCCACTCCGCCACAAGCTTGAGCGCGCGGCCCGGCAGTGCGCCCACGAGGACCCTCGTGCCGTCAATCGCGATCACCGCGTGGTGCTCGGCGTACTGCGCATGGAAGTGGGGCGGCTGGTGGTCGTAGAAATACATCGTGATCACGATGCCGTAGAAGAAGCTGACGCGGGGCACGGCGCCATCATGAGACGCGGCGCGGACGGGTGCCGCAGACGGGCGCACCTGCGGGCGCCCCCGGCCCGGCCGACGAGCCCTATGCCAGCACGTACCGCCCCCTTGCTACTCGCACGAAGCGGGGCGAAGCACCCGAGACGTTGGTAGCCAGGGCAGCCTTGACCGACGACCACGCCACCGGCGTCCCCAGGGACGCCTCAACGGCCGCATGGATGTCCTTGGCTCGCATCGGCTCCTCTCGATCGGCCAGCACCCGGACGACGGCCTTCAACACCCAACCTGGTCGGCGAGGCCGCTGCCGACAGGCCACAACCGGCCGTCGAGGCTCCCCATTCGTCCGCACGGCAGCGAGCTTCTTGGTCAACCGGGCCAAGGACCCCTGTAGATCGTGGTTCGATAGAACTCCGGTTAGGCCCATTGCCCAATTGCTTGTGGTGGAGCTATTTTGTGCGCTTGGGGTCTCGGCGAAATGGCGGGGTGGGCAACAGAATGGGCAACACGAGGTCTCAGATCCGTCCCGGTGTTGCCCACGCGCAAGGGGACAGGCCGGTGTGCCTGCTCGACGGACCATGCACCCCGTAGAGCGCCTTTCAGCGCAGTGTCTCCCCAGCCCGAGCGCCGAGCAACGGCGCGGCCACTTGAAATGAGTCAGTCTCGTGTTGTCGGCGTAGGAGCCGGAGAAGGTGCGGGGGAGGCGGTGCGCGATCCACCGTTACGGTGGAATAGTCCCCGCAGCCCGTTCAGCGACGGCCCGGTGGGGATCTGGACCGGAGGGATGCCGGAGGGCGGGGGCAGAGGTGCTGTTGGCTGCTTCTCCATACGCCTCATTCTAGTCGCTATCAGAGCAGCGACACCAGACCGTAGACGATGACGAGCAGGAGCGGCCCACGAACGGCGAACGCGAGCGCCCTGCGGCGACGTTCGAGCCCTTCCCGGTTGCGCTCCGCCTGGGCCGCGAGGTCGGGGTGTCGAGCCACAACTCGGCCTCTCCGCTACTTCTACCCAAGCGATGTAAACCCTACACAGGAATGCAGACAGGTTCGAGTCTTGCCGATGGACGTTCTACACCGCTGCAGGCTGAAAGTAGAGGATGTCCCGGCCGGGCCCATAATATAGACACTTGTCTACCGGCCCCGCGGTCCCCGGCCGTCGGCTCCTTCAAAGTGTGGTCAATACCTCGACGTCATTTCCGTCACCCAGGGTGAGGATGCTCGCGTCGAACGTGACCAGACGCACCCCGCGGCGCCGGGCAAGTGTCAGTAGGTGCGCGTCGGTCACCTGCCGATAGCCAGCGATCGACGGCACGTCGCTGTCGCGCATTGAGACGTCATCGGCCAGGAAGCGATGGTTGGAGTGCGCGCGCAATGCCGACAGCACCTCTCTTGCCGCGGCGACGCCGATCGCGCTTGGCAGCACGATCGGGTTGGACGACACTCGCACGAAGCCGCTCTCTGTGATCGGACACGTCGCCCATCCCGCGCGGCCGTTCGCAGTGAACCATGCGCGCATCGCCACATGGTGAACGTGCGAGTCCCAAGCCAGCGCGACAAGCGCGTTGACGTCCAGCAGCGCCACCGGGAAAGCTCAATCCTCGTCGAGCGCTCGCCGCACCATCTCCGGCGTAATTGGCGGCGTACCCGCCGGCACCCGGATGACCGGCAGTCCGTCGTCAGCCTCAACCCGAGCGGGGGTCAGCCCTCGACGAGCAAGCTCGGAGATAACGGAGCCCAGCGAGCGGTGCTCCCCAACGGCGAGCTGCCGCGCCACCGCGACCACGTCCTCGTCGATGTTCAAGGTCGTCCGCACAGAATGATGCTAGCGCATCACCGCATCAACTGATCCATCCCCACTTCTCCACGTTCGCCCACAAGCACCCTCGTGCGGTCAATCGCGATCACCGCGTGGTGCTCGGCGTACTGCGCATGGGAGTGGGCGGCTGGTGGTCGTAGAAATATGGCCGATAGCGCAGGAGACGACGGGCCGTCGTTTGACCAGTGCAATACGCGGGTAAAACTGGGACGGAATTCAGATTCCGGTGGAGCTGACGATAACCCGGGGGCGGTGTGATGCGTATGCGGCAGTGTGGAGCTTTGCGAGATCGACGCTGATATGGAAGCGCTTCAGACCAGACCCGCGGGTGCGCGGTGGCACAGCCTTGACGGGGCCTCGGAAAGCCTTGAGGGGGCTTCGTTTCTGAGGAAGGAGGAGATCGTGGCGGGCCTCTTTGAGGCGTTCAGCCGCCGTGACCTCTCCAACATGCTCGCGTGGCTGCATCCAGAGTTGGTCTTCCAGCCGGTGACCGCGACGGTGACGCAGGCCGGCGAGCCCTACCGCGGCCACGACGGCCTGCGCCGCTACGCCGCCGATGTGGAGACGCACTGGGAGGAGTTGACGATTCGTCTCAAGCAGATTCGCGCCGCCGGCCAGGCGGTGGTGGCGATCGGGCTGGTGAGCGGGCGCGGCAAGAGTGGAGCGTTCGCGGACGCGCCCACCACTTGGGTCCTGAAGTTCAAGGACGGGCTGGTGGCTCACATCCAGGTCTTCTCCGACGAGCGCAACGCGGTGCAAGCGCTGGTCGCCGATGACGGCTGCGCGCTGGCGGCCGAAGCCAGCTGACCGGCGTCCGCGGCTTGAGGCCGATGCCAGCTGACCGGCTCCGCAGCCTGGGGCCGAAGCCAGCAGACCGGCACCCGCGGCTTGCGGCCCCCACAATGACGAGCACCCGGCGGAGCCCGCCGCCGCGGGGAATACGCTCAGTGGATGAAGTCATGCGAGCGCCTCGCGGTGATCGACCTGGGCTCCAACTCCTTCCGGCTGGTGGTGTTCACCGCCACACAGGGGTGGTGGCAGCGCAGCGACGAGATCTACCAGGTGGTGCGGATCGGCGAAGGGATGGCGGCGACGGGCCGGCTGGGGGAGGAGCCGATGCGTCGCGCGCTGGCGACGCTGGACGTGTTCGCCCACTTCTGCGAGGCGGCGGGCTTGACTGGGGACGGCGCGGTGGATGCCGTCGCCACCAGCGCCATCCGCGACGCCGAGAACGGGCCGGCATTCCTGGCGAAGGCGCAGAAACGCACGAAGCTGCCGATCCGCGTGCTCAGCCGCGAGCAGGAGGCCCGTTATGGATACCTGGCGGCGGTCAACTCCACCACGTTGAGCGACGGCTGCATGCTGGATCTGGGCGGCGGCTCGATGCAGCTGGTGAGGGTGAAGAACCGGCTGGCGCGCGAGTCGGGCTCGTGGCGGGTGGGGGCGGTGCGGATGACCGAGCGCTTCCTGCCCAATGGCGGGCCCGCCAAGCCGCGCCAGATCGAGGCGCTGCGCGAGCACGTGGCGCGGGAGCTGCAGAGCGCGCCCTGGCTGGCGAAGGCGGGCAGGCGCATCGTGGGGATCGGCGGGACCGTGCGCGGCCTCGCCGCGGTGGCACAACGCGCGGAGGGGCTGCCCAGCAACGGCGTGCAGGGTATGACCGTGACGCGCGAGGCGCTGGCGGAGATCATCGCGCGGCTGGCGGCCCTGACGCCTTCCGAGCGGGCGGGCGTGCCGGGGGTGAAGCCGGCGCGGGCCGATCTGATTTTGGCGGGCGCGGTGGTGGTGGAGGGCGCGCTGCAGGCGGGCGGCTTCGAGGCGCTGGAGGCGACCGAGGCGGGCTTGCGCGAGGGGGTGTTTTTCGAGCGCCACCTATCCAAAAAAGAGGGGCCCGGCCAGCCGGCCTTCGACCGGCTGCGCCACCCTCTTGGCGACCCCGCCCACGGGGAGCAGCCGCCGCTGTTTGCGGACGTGCGCCGAGCCTCGGTGCTGAACCTCGCGGCGCGCTACCGCGTGGATCGTCCCCACACCCAGCACGTGGCGGCGCTGGCGCTCGGCATGTTCGACCAGCTGGCGCGCATGGGCCTGCATGAGGGCGAGCAATCGGAGAGCGGCAGGCGCGAGCGGGAGCTGCTGTGGGCGGCGTGCATGCTGCACGACATTGGGATGTCGGTGGACTACGACGACCACCACAAGCACTCCCGCTACCTGATTCTCAGCGCGGGCCTGCCCGGGTACTCTCCGACGGAGGCGGCGATCATCGCGCAGGCGGCGCGCTACCACCGCAAGGGCATGCCCGACCCGGGGCCGCTGGCGCGGCTGTTTGGCGCGGGCGACGCGGCCACGCTGGACCGTTGCGCGGTGCTGCTGCGCCTCGCCGAGGATCTCGAGCGCTCCCGCGACCAGCTGGTGAAAGACACGGTGCTAAGCGCCGAGAACGGCGCGGTGCAGCTGAAGTTGTTGGCGGACGGCGGCGCGGCCGTGCCCCGCTGGGCGGCGGGCAGAGAGAGCGAGCTGTTTGCGCGCGCGTTCGGTCGAAAGCTGTCGGTTGTGGCCTAACTCAGGCCGACGCCAGCCGGCGCTCGGCACCGGCGCAGTCGTACAGCGAGAGGCTGTAGATCGAGTAGCGGGGGGCGCCCAGCCACAGCTGCGAGGGGATGTAGCGGCAAGCGCGAATCACGGCTTTGGTGGCGCGGTTGCCCCCGCGCGATGAGTAGGCCCCGCCGAGCACCACATAACGCGCTTCGCGGTGGGCCACCAGACGGGCCAGGTGGGGGCCGTCGAGCGCCGGGTCGGTGCCGCTGTAGCCGCCGACCGCGCCCGCGCGCCAGCCGAGCAGGATGATCGAGGCGGCGGTGTTGGAGGAGACGGTGAGCACTTCCCACTTCCCGGTGGGGTGGCGCGCGTCGATGTAGCGCATCAGGTCGCGATACACGCGCACGTCGTGGTGGGTGATCCCGTAGGGACCGAGGCTGCCAGCCACGCGCGGCCCGGCGGCGGGGAAGGTGCCCTCGACGGGAACCGACCAGGTGGTGGTGGAGAAGGCGGTGGGGGCGATCAGCAGTACGCCCAACACCAGCGCCATCGCGGCGGCGGCGAGGCGGCGCACGGCCAGCAGCGCCAGCACGCCCACGGCGGCGCCGGCGATCAGCAGCGGGGGCAGCCAGTGGGCGTAGTGTTCGCGGTGCAGCAGCACCAGCTGGACGGCGATTGTGGCGGCCACGGCGAGCGGGAGCAGCAGCACGCGCGGGTCGCGGGCGCGGCCGAAGCGGGCGAACGCCAGCGCGCCACCGGCGATCATCGCGGCGGTGCCGGGAGCCAGGGCGGAGATGTAGTAGGGGTGGATGATGCCCTTGGAGAAGTCCATGATGAGGGCCTCGACGAGGAACCAGCCGCCGAACACGCACAGCACTCCGGCCAGCGGATCGCGCCGGACGCGGCCCCACCAGCGGCTGACGCGCGCGCCCCTGCCCACCTCATCCGCGGGGTGTGGGCCGGCCGGAGTGGGAGCGTCTTCCGCGCGGGGCGCCGCAGCATCCGCGTGGCGCGGGGCGGCGGCGTGCTCTCCCCGCGGCAGCCACAGGACGCAGAGGGCGAGCGCGATCAGCCCGAACAGCGCGAACGGCAGCATCCACCCGCCCTGGCCGCCGAGGCCGGTGTGGAAGACGCGCAGCGGCCCTTCGGGGCCGCCGAAGGGGGTGGGGTTGGTGTAGTGGCCGTCGGGGAGGATCGGGTTGGGGACGTGCTTGGGCGCGGCGGTGCGTTTGGCGGTGAGGACGGTGTGAATGCTGTGCGGGAACGGCGCCACCGCGCCGAGGTGCAGGAAGATCTGGTTGGGCCCCCCGATCTGACCTTCGACGCGCCCCAGCCCGTTGTAGCCGAGGGTGAGGTTGCTCTCGGTGTTGTTGGTGGAGCCCCCCACGTAGGGGCGCTGGGAGGCGGGGGTGAGTTCCACGAGGGCGATCCACGAAAGGGACACGGCGGCCAGCACGACGCCAGCGGCGAGCAGCTTCAGCAGACGGCGGGGCAGGGGCGCTGGAGCGCACAGCAGGTAGCCCACGGCGATCCCGGGGACCACCAGGTAGGCGGCGAGCGTCTTGGCGTTGAACGCCAGCCCCACCAGCGCGGCGGATGCCAGCAGCGACGGCCAGCCGCCCGTGCGGATTGCGCGCAGGGCGCCACCGCAGGCGAGGATCAGCAGCAGGATCAGGAAGGGGTCCACGCCGTTGTCGCGGGAGACCGCCACGTAGGAGGGGAACACGGCCAGCGCCAGCGCGCCGCCGAGCGCCGCCAGCGTCCCGAGCGGTCGGCGCAGGGCGCCGTAGAGCGCGGCCACCCCCAGCACCCCGATGATCGCCTCGGGGAGCAGCAGGCTGAGGTGGGAGAACCCGAACAGCTTGGCGCTCACCACCTGCACCCACAGGGAGAGCGGGGGCTTGTCGATGGTGACCAGCCCCCCCGGATCGAAGGAGGCGTATAGGAAGTTGTGCAGGGAGTCCAGCATCGACCGCACGCCGGCGGCGTAGAAGACGTTGGCGTAGCCGTTCTGGGAGAGGCGCTCGGTGTTCAGCACGGCGGCGAGCGCCAGCACGGGCGCCAGCGCCGCCCAGCCCAGCACGGCGCGCATGCTGGGCGCGCGCAGCGTCGGCCACGTGCGCCCCGCCGCCGCCGGGGCGGGCGCCGCGATGTTGGCCGCCGCCGGGATCGGGCTCTGCTGGCTGGCGGTGTCTGGTGAGGCGCTCATGGTGGCGGGATGGTAAGGGTGCGTGGGGAGCGGTTGGCGCGGGACGCAAGCAAAGCGGAAACGGTGCTAAAAGAGCATTAAGAACTAAGAAGGCGCTAAGAGCCAGCCAGCCCATCCAGCAGCCGCTGCAGATCCCCCTCGTCGTTCCAGGCCCCCACCGAGGCGCGCAGCCAGGGACGGTCGGGGATGTCACGCAGGCGCACCTCCCGCTCGGCGAGGCGTTCGCGCTCGGCGAGCGGGTCGGGGCTGGCGAAGGAGACCAGCGTGCTGTGGGCGCCGCCGCCCACCACCTCGCGGCCGTGCGCGGCCAGCTGCTCGGCGAACTGGGAGGCCAGCAGCCGCGCGCGCTCCTGCAGCGCGCTCCACCCGAAGCCCTCCAGCACGTCAAAGGCCGCCAACGCGCAGGCGACGGTCTCGGCGTTCAGCGACAGCGTGTCGAGGCGCCGGGCGTCCTCGTGCAGGGAGGCCTCCACGCCGGCGTTGGGGTCGGCGAGATTGGCGTAGCCGCGGCGCGTCACAGCCAGCCGCCGGCGCAGCTCGGGCGTGGTGTAGAGCATGCCGGTGCCGTCCGGCCCGCACAGCCACTTCTGGCCGGGGCCGGCGTAGGCGGCGCAGCCCAGCGCGCGCACGTCGGTGGGGATCGCCCCGACGCCCTGGGCGCCGTCCAGCAGCACCGGCACGCCTGTTTGCGCGAGCGCCGCGGGGGCCAGCGAGCCGGTCATCCAGCTCACGTGCGAGCAGGCGATCAGCCGGGTGCGCGACCCGACGGCGTCGGCAACCTCCGGCCACGGCGCGGCGCGGATGGCCACCCCGCGCAGCTCGCGGGCGGCGCTCAGCGCGCCGAGCAGCCCCGGGTGCTCCTCCTGGCTGGTGAGAATCTCATCGCCGGGGCCCAGCCGCAGACCCTCGATCACCAGCGACAGCCCCTCGCTGGTGCAGGTTGTAAGCGAGAGGTCCTCGGTGGCGCAGCCCAGCAGCGAGGCGTAGGCGCCGCGCAGTGCGTCGCCGAGCTCGGTGCGGCGTTCGAAGTGGCTGTGCGTGCGGCCCTCCTCGGCCTCGCGCGCGAGCTCCCGCGCGCCGGCGCGCATGGCGGCGGCGGGCAGCGGACCGTCGGTGCCGGCGTTCAGGTAGGCGGCGCGCGCCAGCACCGGGAATTGCGCGCGCAGGGCGAGGGCATCCACCGGCGGGAGGATAGGGGTCGGGCGTGGTGGGAACGCGCCTGCCCACCGAACGACACGGCCGGGCGCGGACTGGCATACTGAGTTTTCAGCTTATACGAATCATTGCCCATGAGTTGAAAGAGTGGGGGCCGCAATGGTTGGGAGGGGAGTTCGGAGAGGGGAGAGCCGCGATGGGTCTTGACCGGGAGACGCCGCTGTGGGAGCCCACACCACAGGAGCAAGAGCGCGCGTGGCTGACCGGCTTCATGCGCTGGGTGGGCGAGCGCGAGGGCAGGACGTTCACGGAGTACGAGCAGCTGCGGCAGTGGTCGGTGCGGGAGCTGGAGCGCTTCTGGGAGAGCATCTGGGAGTACTTCGGGGTGCGCAGCTCGCGCCCCTACGAACGGGTGCTGGACGCCCGCACGATGCCGGGCGCGCGCTGGTTTGCGGGCGCGGAGCTCAACTACGCCGAGAACATGCTGTACGGCCGGAGCCGGGAGACACGGGCCTTCGGCCCGAATCCCCGTTTCGACCGAAGCCGGGAGACACGGGCCTTTGGCCCGAATCCCCGTTTCGACCGGAGCCGGGAGACACGGGCCTTTGGCCCGAATCCCCGTTTCGGCCAGCGTTCGGCCGATCGGGGATCGCCCGGCGCGCGCACGGGCGCGGGTGGGCAGGGTGGGCGAGACCCCAACCAAATCGCGGTGCTGCACGCCTCCGAGCTGCGTCCACTGGCGGAGCTGACCTGGGGCGAGCTCTCCGCGCGGGTGGCGGCGGTGGCTGGCGGGCTGCGCGCGCTGGGCGTGGAGCGGGGCGATCGCGTGGTGGCCTACATGCCCAACATCCCCGAGACGCTGATCGCGTTCCTGGCAACCGCCAGCATCGGCGCGGTGTGGTCGAGCGCGGCCCCGGAGTTTGGCGCGCGCAGCGTGATCGACCGCTTCGCGCAGATCGCGCCGAAGGTGGTGTTGGCGGTCGACGGGTATCGCCACGGCGGCAAGGACTTCGACCGCAAGGAGGTGGTGGGGGAGATCCTCGCAGAGCTGCCCACCGTGCGCCACACGGTGCTGGTGCCCTACCTGTTCGAGAGCGCGGGTGGGCGAGATCCCGATCAAACAGCCATCCCGGCGACCTGGCCGGGGGCGCTCACGTGGGGAGAGCTGTGCGAGCGTGGGGAAGCCGATCGAGGCTCGGCCAACGAGCCGATCTTCGAGCAGGTGCCCTTCGACCACCCCCTGTGGGTGTTGTACTCCTCGGGCACCACCGGCCTGCCGAAGGCGATCGTGCACAGCCACGGCGGGATTCTGGTGGAGCAGCTGAAGAAGAGCCATCTGCACCTCGACCTGCACAAGGGCGACCGCATGTTCTGGTTTACGACCACCGGCTGGATGATGTGGAACTTCCTGATCGGCTGCCTGTTCACGGAGGCGGCGATCGTGCTGTACGACGGCAGCGCGGGACACCCGGACATGGGCGCGATGTGGGCGCTGGCGCAGCGCACCGAGATGACCTGCATGGGCGTCAGCGCGGGCCTGCTGAGCGCGTGTGAGAAGGCTGGCGTGAAGCCGGCGAGCGAATACGATCTGAGCGCGCTGCGCAGCATCGGCTCGACCGGCTCGCCGCTGGCGCCGGAGAGCTTCGCGTGGGTGTACCGGGAGGTGAAGCCCGACGTGTGGCTGTTCTCCACGAGCGGGGGCACCGATGTGTGCACGGCGTTCGTGGGCGGCTGCCCGCTGCTGCCGGTGTACGAAGGGGAGCTGCAATGTCGGGTGCTGGGGTGTGCGGTGGAGGCGTGGGACGAGCAGGGGCGCAGCGTGGTGGACGAGGTGGGGGAGCTGGTGCTGACCGCGCCGCTGCCGTCGATGCCACTGTATTTCTGGGGCGACCCACCGGTCCACGACCCCGAGCTGCCGCCGGGGGAGCCGGAGAGTCGGGTGGGGCCGCGCTACCGCGAGAGCTACTTCTCGATGTTCCCCGGCATCTGGCGCCACGGCGACTGGATCAGAATCACCCCGCGGGGAGGCGCGGTGATCTATGGCCGCTCGGACGCCACCATCAACCGCCAGGGAGTGAGGATGGGCACGAGCGAGATCTACCGCGCGGCGAGCGCGGTGGAGGAGGTGGTGGATGCGCTGGTGGTGGACATCCCCGCCAAGACCGACACCCGCCCATCCACCGAGTCCGGCTCCGCGGAGCTGGAGATGTGGCTGTTTGTGGTGCTGCGCCCCGGGGTGGCGCTGGACGACGAGCTGCAAGCGGCAATCAAGCGACGGATCCGCGCGGATTGCTCGCCGCGGCATGTCCCCGACGAGGTGATGCAGATCGCGGAGGTGCCGCGCACGCTCTCGGGCAAGACGCTGGAGGTGCCGGTGAAGCGGATTTTGATGGGCGCCGCGCCCACCGAAGCGGCGAGCGTGGACTCGCTGGCCAACCCGGGTGCGCTTGAGTACTTCGTGGAGCTGGCGCAGACGCTGCGCTGAAAGATCGCGCGCCGCGCGGGAGGAGTCCGAGCGGGGGGCGTCGAACAACGGGGCCGATGAGACGAACGGCATCCACCCCAACAGTGCAGGAGCCCCCGGCGGGCCTTCCCGGCGAGCACCAGAGCCTCTCCAAGTACATCCAGACGCGCTTCGATGAGTGCTCGCGCTCGCAGAAGGACGTGGCGCAATACATCGTCGACCACCTCGACGAGGCGGCCTTCCAGACCGCCGAGGAGCTGGCGCGCCGCGCCAACACCTCGAGCTCCACGGTGGTGCGCTTCTCGCAGGCCCTGGGGTTTGAGGGCTTCCCGGAGCTGCAGGCAGCCGCGCGGGACGAGTACCGGCGCCAGCATTCGGGCCCACCCACCCCACCCGCCCCGCGGGGATCCAATCAGGGTCATCAATCCGCCAATGGCAATTCGGCGCCGCTGTTTTCGCTCGACCAGAACGAGTTCGAGGCGGCGCTGGCGGCCGACCACCTGAACGTGGAGGAGACCGCCCGCAAGGTCTCGCGCGGCGACGTGGAGGAGCTGATCGACGCGATCGTCAGCGCCGAGAAGGTGCTGGTGGCGGGCACCGACCAGATGGCGTTCTTCGCCAGCTACCTGCGCCACCTGCTGATGCTGCTGGATCTGCGCGTGGAGGTCGTCGCCAGTCCCTCCCAGGAGGCGCTCAGCCGCCTCGGGCGCATCGACGAGGGCACGCTCGTGATCGGGCTCTCCGCCGGGCGCCCGCATCCGCTGGTGCTGCGCGCGATGAAGCTGGCGCGCCACCGCAAGGCGCGCACGGCGGCGATCACCGATGCGACGCTCTCGGAGGTCGCCAAGCTGGGGCAGATCAAGCTGTACTACTCCTCCAACAGCCCCGCCTACGTACGCTCGCACGCGGCGCTGCTCAGCCTCATCCAAGCGCTGGCCTACGGCGTGTATGCGCGCGATTCCGCGCAGTATGAGGATCGCATCAAGGCCTTCCGGCTGAAGTAGTTGTCCACCCGCCGCATGCGGCGGGTGGGGGAGGGCCGCATGCGGCCCTCCCTGGAACGGCCACATGTGGCCGTTCCTCGGGGCAGCACATGTGCTGCCCCGCCGGTTGGCGCATGCGCCAACCGGAACCGCTTTATTAGTCACATGTGCGGCTCGCCGCCGATGCCGGCGCATGCGCCAACCGGAACAGCAAGAACGACCCGGATAGACTGCAACCCATGCGCGACGAGGCGACATTCACGGTGAAGGCCGGCCTGGCGGAGATGCTGAAGGGCGGGGTCATCATGGACGTGGTGACCCCCGAGCAGGCGAAGGTGGCCGAGGACGCCGGCGCCGCCGCGGTGATGGCGCTGGAGCGCGTGCCCGCCGACATCCGCCGCGACGGCGGCGTGGCGCGGATGAGCGACCCGGAGATGATCGCCGGCATCCAGGAGGCGGTGAGCATCCCGGTGATGGCCAAGGCGCGCATCGGGCATTTCGTCGAGGCGCAGGTGCTGGAAGCGCTGGAGGTGGATTACGTCGACGAGTCGGAGGTGCTGACCCCCGCCGACGAGGCCAACCACATCGACAAGTGGGCCTTCAAGGTGCCGTTCGTGTGCGGCGCCACCAACCTCGGCGAGGCGCTGCGGCGGATCGGCGAGGGCGCCGCGATGATCCGCTCCAAGGGCGAGGCCGGCACCGGGGACATCGTCGAGGCGGTGCGCCACATGCGCATGATCACGGGCGAGATTCGCCGTCTGGGCGCGCTGCGGGAGAGCGAGCTGGCGAGCGCCGCCAAGCAGCACGCGGCGCCGCTGGATCTCGTGCGCCGGGTCGCCGCCGATGGGCGTCTGCCGGTGGTGCTGTTCTGCGCGGGCGGGATCGCCACCCCTGCCGACGCCGCGCTGATGATGGCGCTCGGCGCCGAGGGCGTGTTTGTGGGCTCGGGGATCTTCAAGTCCGAGGATCCCCCCGCCCGGGCGCGCGCGATCGTGGAGGCCACCACGCACTGGCAGAACCCCGCGCGGGTGGCGGGCGCCTCGCGCGGGCTCGGCACAGCGATGGTCAGCCTGGAGAGCTCCAAGCTTGGGGATGAGCAGCTTCTAGCGCAGCGCGGTTGGTAGGTCCCCCGCTGATCGGCGTCCTCGCGCTGCAGGGCGGCTTCGCGGCGCACGCGCGCATGCTGCGTGCGTTGGGCGCGGAGGTGCGCGAGGTGCGTACGCCCGCCGACCTGGAGGGCATCGACGGCCTCGTGATACCCGGCGGGGAGTCCACCACGATGACGCTCGGCATCGAACGGGAGGGCCTGGCCGCTCCGCTGCGGGAGCTGCTGGCGCCGGCGCCCGACGGTCGGGGGGTGGGCGGGATTCCGGTCCTCGGATCGTGCGCCGGGCTGATCATGCTCGACCGCGACCACCTGGGGCTGATGGACATGCGCGCGCAACGCAACGCGTTCGGCCGCCAGCTCAACAGTTTCGAGGCGCCTGTGCCGATGCGCGGGATCGACGGCCCTCCGCTGCATGGGGTGTTCATCCGCGCCCCGTGGATCGCCGAGCACGGCCCCCATGTGGAGATCCTCGCGGAGGTGGACGGCCACGCGGTGGCGGCGCGCGAAGGCAACCGTATGGCCGTCGCCTTCCACGCCGAGCTCACGCCCGACCAGCGGTTGCACCGGCTGTTTGTGGATCAGGTGCGCGCGTCGCGCGCTCACTGAAGCAGGGCGGCTGGGCTCGTCCGGCCTTCGCCGATCTGTGCCTCCTGCTCGCTGGGCAGGATGATCAGCGGCTCTTCCAGCAGGTCCAGTACGCGGTTGATCGCGTCGTGGATCTCGCCCGCCAGCAGCCCCTCGTCGTCGAGCGCCACCGCCTGCTCGAACGGCCACGAGCGCGACACGTGGATGGAAGGGCGCAGGTGGGCGGCGCGGCGCCCCAGCGTGCGCAGGAAGGGTTCCAAGCGCGCTTTGTCGCGCGCTGAAGCGTGGCGGCGGCGCAACAGCCACGGCCACAGCTCGGGGAGGATCGTGTCGGGGCCGTGGGCGCCCACCTGCTGCCAATCCTCGCCCTGCCAGCGGCGGATGTAGGTGGCGGCGTCAAGACGCGAGGTGAGGTACACGCGGGTGCGCGCGGGGGCGTTGCGGAAGCCCAGTTGCGGTTGGGGCTCCACGTGCCATCCTCCTCCTCCTCCTCCTCCTCCTCCCTTACCGTTGCGATCCCCACCCCCGGTCTCGCCCTGCGCGAGCTCGGCGAGGCGTTCGGCGTGGCCGGCGCCGTAGAGATGCTCGGCCTGGCGCTTGAGCTCGCCCGGCCAGAAGTGCAGGATCAACTCATCGCCGTCGAGGTCCAGCGCGGCGCGCTGCATCGAGATCACCCCCAGCGCGGAGTCCAGGCGCACGTGCGCGAGGCCGACGCGCTCCGGCTGCAGCCCCGTCGCTTCG
The DNA here is from genome assembly GCA_963833205.1 of uncultured Solirubrobacterales bacterium. Taxonomy (GTDB): domain Bacteria; phylum Actinomycetota; class Thermoleophilia; order Solirubrobacterales; family Solirubrobacteraceae; genus Palsa-744. Next base: position 68,361 of record CAWHWZ010000004.1, read on the forward strand.
CGCAGCAGCGAGCGCAGCCGCCACTTGCGCCGCACCGGGTCGGCGCCGACGCGGCGCAGCGAGCCGAACGGCAGCAGGTGGCCGAAGTCCTGGTGGGCGTAGGTGAGTAGATCTCCCACCAGGGCGCGCTCGGCGGGGGACAGCACGCCCAGCTCCACCAGCCGCCACCACGACTCCAGCAGGTCGTGCCAGCGCAGCACGCAGGTGCGCCGTTGCGTGAAGCGCGCGCTGCCGAGGTTCAGCTCGCCGACGCGGTGCCCGTTGCGCCGCGCCCAGCGCGTGCACACCTTGCTCTCCAGCAGCACCACCAGCTCGGGGTCGAAACGCAGCACGCCGTCGAAGCGCTGCCCGCGGCTGGTGTCCTTCACCTCGCCGTCGCTCTCCGCCGGTTCGGTGTCGGGCGTGAGGAACACGCTCACCAGCCGCTCGCGTTTAACCTCCCCGCCGGCCGCGCTCTCCTCGGAGGCGTCGACGATGTGCGTCGCCTGCATGTCCACCGCGCAGTCCGGCAGCTCGCTCTGGGAGGGCTCGCCGATCGCGCGCAGCAGCGTCTCGCGCGCCAGCGGCACCAGCCGCAGCACGATCATCGCCGCGCGTGTCAACTGGTCCTCGTGGCTGGGGCCGAGGTCGCGGTAGGGGTCGAACACGTTCAGGTGCGGGTTGGCGGTGGCGATCTCCACAGCCCTCTCCCTTCCCGGAAGCGCCTCCCGGTCGTGTGCGACCCCATTGCTGCCCTCGCTTTGCCTCCGCCCGTCACCTCGCCGATCCTGTACGGCCGATCGGCCAACTGTCAAGGACTTTAGCGCACGTTGTCGTTTCTGGGTGCCGGTCGTGCGCCCGCACCGGCTGGAGCTCCGGGCGGCGGCAGACAAGCAGGGGTCGCTACCCCGCTGCGAACCGCGCGATCCCGTCCTTGACCTGTTCCACCGCACGCCCGTCTTCCAGCAGCAGGTCGACGTGGCCGAGCACCTCGGAGATCGTCAGGTAGGCCTGCGTGACGGCGACGTTGCCCCACAGCGCGTGGGCGACCTCATACGCGGTGCGGGGCCGCTCGGCGATCAGGCCGTGGATCCTCGTGGCGCGCCGCTCGTGCAGGCGCATACGCTCGTCGATCAGCGCCACGTGCTCGACGATCGGGGGGCCGTGTCCGCCGAGCACCAGGTCGAGCCCCATCGCGCGCGTCTGCTGCAGGGAGTCCAAATAGGTCAGCAGAGCGTGCGGGCGCGGCCCGTCGTAGTCGCCCTCGACCTCCAGCGGCCGCGCGATCAGCGGGTTGGAGGAGATGTTTGCCAGCAGGTGGTCGCCGGCGATCAGCAGCGAGCGGCGCTCGTCGTGGAAGACCGTGTCCGACGGGCTGTGGCCGGGGCGGTGCAGCACGCGCAGCGTGCGGTCGCGCAGCTTCAGCTCCTCGCCGGCGGCCAGCGGGCGATCGACCTCCACCGTGCAGCCCCACGCGCGGAAGCTGGCGGAGACGGCGCGCAGCGCCGTGACCACGTCGGTGGGCACACCGTGGCGCAGCATGATGCGCGCCGCGAAGCGGTCATCCAGCTCTGACTCGCTGCGGAAGTCGCGCAGGCGCCGGTCCAGTCCCTGCAGGGCGGCCACCTGCGCTCCCGAGCGCCGCGCCAGGATCGCGGCGAGGCCGATGTGGTCGATGTGCTGGTGGGTGAGCACCAGCAGCTGCAGATCCTCGATCGCGTGCCCGCGCGCGGCCAGCGCCCGTTCGAGCTCGTCCAGCGCCTTGGCGGAGTTGGGCCCGGAGTCCACCAGTGTGAGCGGGTCGTCCTCGATCAGGTAGGCGTTGACGCGGCCCACCGCGAAGGGCGTGGGAATTGCCAGGCGATGAATCCCCTCCGCCGCGGCGCGCTCCAGTGCGGCGGCCTCGTCGGCCTGCTCCCGGGCGGTTGCGGGCGCGGGGCTCATGAGCGGATCAGCGCCAGCACCTCGTCGCGGCGGCGCTCCATGTCCTCATGGGAGCGCAGCGACTCCAAACAGAGGCGCAACAGCGGCTCGGTGTTGGAGGGGCGCACGTTGAAGTGCCAATCCTCGTAGTCCACCGAGATCCCGTCGAGGTGGGACTGCTCGGCGTCGGCGTAGCGCGCCGCGATCTCCTCCATCTTCGCCTGCTGGTCTGCCACCTCGGAGTTGATCTCCCCGGAGATGAAGTAGCGCTCGCGGTAGGGCTGTAGCAGCTCGGACAGGCGCCGGCCGGTGCGCGAGAGCTGCTCGAGGATCAGCAGCGCCGGCAGCGTGCCGGAGTCGGCGCAGTAGAAGTCGCGGAAGTAGTAGTGCCCCGACACCTCGCCGCCGAACAGCGAGCCCTCCGCGCGCATCCGCGTCTTGAAGAAGGCGTGCCCCACGCGGTTGACATACGGTGTGCCGCCGGCGCGCCGCACCGTGTCGGGCACCGCGCGGGAGGCGCGCACGTCGTAGAGGATCGCCTCGGGGTGGGCGGGGTCCGGTTTCTTCTGGAGCAGCGACTCCGCCAGCAGCGCGGTGAGGAAGTCGCCATCCACAAAACAGCCCGTGTCGTCGATGAAGAAGCAGCGGTCGGCGTCTCCGTCCCAGGCGATCCCGAGGTCGGCGCCGGTGGCCAGCACCCTGTCGATCGCAAACTGCCGGTTCTCCGGCAGCAGCGGGTTGGGCTCGTGGTCGGGGAAGTTGCCGTCGGGGGTCCAGTAGGTCTCGATCAGCTCCAGCCCCAGCCCCTCCAGCAGCGGGCCCACCATCGGGCCGGCCATCCCGTTGCCGCCGTCCACCACCACCTTCAGGGGACGGCCGGCGCGGGAGACGCTCGCGCCGCTCCCATCCCCGCCGCGGCCGAAGCCGGGAGACACTCGCCCGTGGCTCGCATCCCCGTTTCGGCCAGCCGAGCGGATCGTCTCGGGATCGATGAAGCTCAGCGCCGCCTGCTGGAACTCGGCGTAGACGTCCACCTCCTCGACCGTGCCGCGGCGGGCGGGGTGTGGGCTTCCGTCCCCGTCGAGCCCCGCCTCGATCAGCCGGCGGATGTCCTGGATGCCGCTGTCGCCCGACAGCGCCAGCGCGCCCTCGCGCACCAGCTTGCAGCCGGTGTACGCCTTGGGGTTGTGCGAGGCGGTGCACATCAGCCCACCGTCCAGCGCGCGCGAGCCAACGAGGTAGTAGAGCATCTCGGTGCCCACCTGCCCGGCGTCGAGCACCTGCACGCCCTCGGCCAGGAGGCCCTCCCTGTAGCGCGCCGTGAGCTCCGTGGCGGTGAGTCGCATGTCGCGTCCCAGCCCCACGCGCAGCTCGCCCACCGGCTTGCCCTCCAGCTGCGCCAGCACCCGCGCGAACGCGCGGCCGATCGACTCGGCGATCTCGCCGTCGAGCTGCTGGCCGTACAGGCCGCGGATGTCGTACGCCTTGAAGATCTCGGGTGGTGGGGTCGCCATCTGCCCCAATCCTATGCGCTAGATGCGGCGCTCCACCGAAACGACGGTCGGCGAGGGGGCTCCCGGCGTGAGCGCCGAAGTATCCTCCCTGCCATGTCAGGACACTCCAAGTGGTCGAGCATCAAGCACAAGAAGGCGATCGTCGACTCCCGCCGGGGGGCGGCGTTCACGAAGCTGGCGCGCGCCGTGACCGTCGCCGCGCGCGAGGGCGGGGGGGACCCCGATTCAAACGCGGCGCTGGAGAACGCGATTCGCAAGGCTAAAGCGGCGTCGATGCCGAAGGACAACATCGAGCGCGCGATCGCCAAGGGCACCGGCGAGGGCGGCGACGGTGAGGCGCTGGAGACCGTGATCTACGAGGGCTACGGCCCCGCCGGGGTGGCGCTGCTGGTCGAGACCGTCACCGACAACCGCAACCGCACCGGCCCCGACGTGCGCAACCTGTTCACCAAATACGGCGGCTCGCTCGGCGAGCCCGGCTCGGTGGCGTACCTGTTCGAGAAGAAGGGCGTGATCGTGGTGGAGGCCTCGCGCTACACCGAGGACGACCTGCTGGTGGCGGTGGAGGCCGGCGCGGAGGACATCTCCGAGGACGAGGACGTCTTCGAAGTAATCACGCCGCTCGCCGACTTCACCGCCGTGCGCCGCGCTTTGGAGGAGGCGGGTGTGGAGCTGGAGAGCGCCGAGCTCACCCACCGGCCCTCCAGCCTCGTCCCGATCGAGCACGAAGGCCAGGTCGTCAAGCTGATGAAGTTGATCGACGGCCTGGAAGAGAACGACGACGTCTCCGCGGTGCACGCCAACTTCGATGTGCCGGCCGACATGCTCGCCCGAGCTCTTGGATAGACCCCCCGTCGCGATCCTCTGTGGAGGGCGCGGCACCCGCCTGCGCGAGCGCACCCGCGAGATCCCCAAGCCGCTGATCGAGATCGGGGGGCGGCCGATCGTGCAGCACGTGATCGAGCTGTACGCCGCCCAGGGCTTCCGCCGCTTCCTGCTCGCCACGGGCTATCGCGGCGAGCTGATCGAGCGCTTCGTCGCTGCGTGGGGATGGCCGGAGGGGGTGGAGGTGCAGTGTGTGGACACCGGCCTGGACACCCCCACGGGCGGGCGGATCAAGCGCCTGGAGGAGTTGCTGGCGGGCGAGCCCACCTTCTGCGCCACCTACGCCGACGGCCTCGCCGACATCGACCTGGCGCGGCTGCTGGCCTTCCACGAGGCACACGGAGCGCTCGCCACGATCACCGTGGTGCGCCCCGAGCTGCAGTTCGGCGTCGCCGAGCTCGACGGCGAGGACGGTCGCGTGCTCGGCTTCCGCGAGAAGCCCCGCTCCGAGCACTGGATCAACGGCGGCTTCCTCTGCCTGCGCCCCGCCGCGTTCGCCTATCTCCACGAGAACTCGGTGCTGGAGCGCGAGCCCTTACAGCGGTTGGCCGTTGCCGACCAGCTTCGCGCCTACCGCCACGAGGGCTTCTGGGAGTGCATGGACACCTATAAGGACGCTGTAGCGCTCAACGACCTGTGGGCCTCGGGCGCCGCGCCGTGGCGAGTTCGGGCAGGCGTCCGATCACACGCGCAGAATCACTCCTCATGATCGTCCTCGGCATCGACCCTGGTCTCGCCAACGCCGGCTACGGCGTCGTCGCCCGCCGCGGGCGTCGGATGGCCGCGCTCGATGGGGGTGTGATCGACACGCCCGCCGGGGCAGCCCTGGAGTCGCGCCTGGCGAGCATGCACGGGCGCGTGCTGGAGCTGATCGACGAGCACCGCCCCACGGCGATGGCGCTGGAGCAGCTGTACTTCGGGCAGAACGTGCAAACCGCCTTCGCGGTCGGGCATGCCCGCGGAGTGACGATGCTCGCCGCCGGGGAGCGGGGGGTGCCGTGCTTCTCCTACACCCCCCAGCGCGTGAAGTCCTCGGTCTGCGGTAACGGCCGCGCGGACAAGAGCCAGGTGGCGCGGATGGTGCAGACGCTGCTGTCGCTCCCCGAGCTGCCCACGCCCGACCACGCCTCCGATGCGCTGGCGGTGGCCCTCTGCCATCTCAACGCCGCGCCGCTGGCGCATGCCGTGGCTGAGGCGGTCTCAGCATGATCGCGCTGCCGTCCAGCCTCCCCATCACACACACCGGGAGGTGTGTGTGATCGCGTTGCTGCGAGGCGAGGTCGCCGTGCGTCGCGCCGACCACGTGGTGATCCTCTGCGGGGGGATCGGCCACCGGGCGTCCGTCTCCGCCGAGACTCTGCGCCACGTACCCGCCGTCGGCGGCGAAACCACGCTGCACACGCACCTGATCGTGCGCGACGACGCGCTTTCGCTGTACGGCTTTCACTCCGAGCAGGAGCGCGACCTCTTCCTGATGCTGCTCTCCGTGCAGGCTGTCGGCCCCAAGGTCGCGCTGGCGGTGCTCTCAGCGGGCCCCCCGCGCGAGCTGGTGGCGGCGCTGGCCGCGGGCGACGCGGCGCGCCTGCAGGCGGTGCCGGGGATCGGCAAGCGCACCGCGGAGCGGATCATCGTCGAGCTGCGCGAGAAGGTGGGGGTGAGCGCGGACATCGAGGTGGGCGCACCCGCCGGCGCCGGCGCGATCACGGCTCGCCGCGTGGAGAGCCCCCGCACGCTCGCCCGCGACGGGCTGCTGGAGCTCGGCTACAGCCACGGCGAGGCCGAGGAGCTGCTGTGCGAGGCGACGGGCGACAGCGCCGAGGAGCTGATCGCCCAGGCGCTGCGCACCGCGCGCGCGGGGTGAGCAGCCGATGACCCGCATCCAAACCCCCCACCTGGACGAGCACGACGAGCTCGAAGAGGAGATCGAGCGCTCGCTGCGCCCCCGCCGGCTGCGCGAGTTCGTCGGCCAGCGCGCGCTGTGCGAGCAGCTGACGGTGGCGATCGAGGCGGCCGTCGCGCGCGGGGAGGCGCTCGACCATCTGCTGCTCGCCGGGCCCCCCGGTCTCGGCAAGACCTCGCTCGCGCAGATCGTCGCCAGCGAACTCGGGGCGCCGTTTGTGCAGACCGCCGGCCCGGCGCTGGAGCGAAAGGGAGACATCGCAGCGTTTCTCACCGCCCTGGAGCCGCGCAGCGTGTTTTTCGTCGATGAGATCCATCGTCTGCCGCGCACGCTGGAGGAGACGTTCTACCCGGCGATGGAGGATCGCCGCCTGCCGATCACCGTCGGCCAGGGCGCGGGGGCGCGCGTGGTGACGCTCGACCTGCCGCCCTTCACGTTGATCGGGGCCACCACGCGCACCGGCCTGCTCACCACGCCGCTGCGCGACCGCTTCGGCATCCAGGCGCGCCTTGAGCCCTACACCACCAGTGAGCTCACGGCGATCGTGCAGCGCTCCGCTGGCATCCTCGAAATCCCGCTGGAGGAGGGCGGCGCCGAGGCGATCGCCGCGCGCAGCCGCGGCACGCCGCGGGTCGCCAACCGCCTGCTGCGGCGCGTGCGCGATTACGCGGAGGTGCGTATGGAGGGCGTCCTGAGCGCCGCCGCGGCCCGCGCCGCGCTGGAGCTGCTGGAGGTCGATGAGCGCGGCCTGGACCGTCTCGACCGGGAGATCCTGCGCGCGATCTGCGTGAAGTTCGCGGGCGGCCCCGTGGGCCTCTCCACGCTCGCGGTGGCGGTCGGCGAGGAGCGCGACACGATCGAGGATGTCTACGAGCCCCACCTGCTGCGCGAGGGCCTGCTGCAGCGCACCCCGCGCGGGCGCGCCGCCACGCCGGCGGCGTTCGCTCATCTCGGGCTGGAGACACCAGCCGAGGGCGGCGATCCGGCCCTTTTCTAGGATCGAGACCTCCGCGCGGCGCCTCCCCTACTCTTTGAGGGACTGTGTCGCACCCTTTCATCTGCCCCAACTGCGGCCACCGCTCCAGCGAGCTGGACCGCAACCTCGGCTTCACCCGCCAACCGAAGGGCTGCGCGAAGTGCGGCTTCGCCTTCCTGTTTGAACTGCTCGACGACTACTACCCCGCGCCGGACGCCGCGTTCTTCGTGTGCGACCGCGAGGGCCGCGTGATTGGCTGCGGCAAGAACTCCTTCGCGCTCACCGGCCTGGAGGAGGAAGCGGTGATCGGCCGCCCGGTGGCGCAGGCGCTGGGGTTGGAGTTCTCAAACGGCGACGACCCGGTCGGCACGGTGCTGGAGTGGGGGGTGCGTGCCCTGGGCAAGCCGGTGCGCGTCAGCGGCGACCGCGATCTGCCCGCCACCGCGCGCGCCGACATGTTCCCCGCCTACGACGACGAGGGCGGTCTTTTGCTCGTCCTTACCCCGGACAAGTAGTCTTGATCCGAATGACCGCCCCGCCGTCGACCGCATCCTCGTACCCTCACGCGCATAGGCTCTCGACCATGCTGCCATCTCACCCGTGCTCAGATGCGGTGGGGCGGCCAGCCTACGGCTCCCAATGACCGATCGCCGACGCAACACGCTGGTGCTGCTGCTCGTCGCCTTCCTGCTGGCGGTGTCGGCGGTCATCATCGCCACCAAGCCCACCCGCCTCGGGCTCGACCTGAAGGGCGGGGTGTCGTTCATCTACAAGGGCATCCCCACCGCGCACGCGAAGGTCAACAGCGAATCGCTCAACCGCGCGATCACGATCATGCGCAAGCGCGTCGACCAGCTGGGCGTGGCGCAGCCGGAAATCCAGCTGTACGGCGCCAACGAAATCGACGTCTCGCTGCCCGATGTGACCAACGTCAAGCGCGCCGAAGACCAGGTCGGCAAGACCGCCCAGCTGCTGTTCTACGACTGGGAGCCCAACGTGATCGGGCCCTCCGGTAAACCGGAACCGACCAACCCCGCCGTCACCTGCGGGCCCGAACCGGCCGGGGTGCGCTGCGGTCTGCCCGAGTTTGAAGCGATCCAGCTGGCCGCCAAACGCAAGCCCTTCCTCTACCCCAACGCCACCACCCTGCAGAAGGGCTGCACCCCCGCGCAGGTGGGCGGCTGCATCTACGGCTCGTGGTACCTGATCGACACCAAGCTCAAAAAGGTGCTGTGCGCCGGCGGCAAGCCGATCTGCGGCCCCGCCGACACGCAGGCCGAGCTGTACGCCGACGGTTACAAACCGCCGGCTGGCGCCAAGGCCAAGGCGGTGCACGTCAACCCCGGCACCGTGCTTGTGCAGGCCCGCCCCGAAGAATTCAAGAACAAAGTCGTCAAGGCCGAACCGAACAGCTTCTATGTGCTCAACGACAACCCGGTGCTGGAAGGCGGCAGCATCAACAACCCGCAGCAGAGCTACCAGAACGAAGGCGGCGGCTCGGGGCTGCCGGATGTGACCTTCGGCTTCGACTCGCACGGCAAGGGAGTGTTCGAACGGGTCACCAAGGAAATCGCCAAGCGCGGCGAAAACGCGCAGCTGCCGGGCATCACCAAGAACAACGCGCTGCAGCACTTCGCGATCGTGCTCGACGAACAGGTGATCACCGCCCCCTCGATCGACTACACGGTCTACCCCAACGGCATCGACGCCTCCAACGGCTCGGAGATCACCGGCGGCTTCACGCTGACCTCCGCGCAGAACCTCGCCGACGAGCTGCAGTCGGGCGCGCTGCCGATCAAGCTGGAACAGATCTCCCACTCGCAGGTCTCCGCGACGCTCGGCAAAACGGCGCTCAACCAGGGCCTGCTCGCGATGGCGGTGGGCCTCCTGGTGGTGTGCATCTTCCTGCTGATGTTCTACCGCGTGCTCGGGATCATCGCGATCGCGGGCCTGGCGATCTACGGCATCTACTACTTCGCGCTGATCAAGGCCATCCCGATCGTCCTGACGCTGCCCGGCATCGCCGGCCTGATCCTCACGATCGGCATCGCCGCCGACGCCAACATCGTGATCTTCGAGCGCATCAAGGAGGAGATCCGCTCCGGGCGCTCGATCCCCGCCGGCATCGCCGCCGGCTACAAACGCGGCTTCGCGGCGATCGTCGACGCCAACGTGGTGACGTTCATGACCGCCTTCATCCTGTTCGCGCTCGCCACCGCCGAAGTGCAGGGCTTCGCCTTCACGCTCGGCATCGGCACGCTGCTGTCGCTGTTCACCGCCGTGCTCGCCACGCAGGCGGCGCTCGGTTCGATGGGCCGCTCGCGGCTGATCGGGCACCCCGCGCTGCTCGGCGCCGCCCGCGCCAAGCGCGCGCTGCGCTTCGACTTCATGGGCGCCTCCAAGTGGTTTTTCTCGCTATCGGGCACGATCCTGCTGATCGGCGCGCTGGCGATCGGGGGCAAAGGGATCAACTTCGGCATCGATTTCACCTCCGGCACCCGCATCCTGACGGGCTTCACCCAGCCGATCTCCCAGGAACAGATCCGCACGGTGCTGCGCGAACACAACCTGCCCAACGCCCAGATTCAGAAGCTCACCGGCGACAAGAGCGTCGGCGGCAGCGGCTATCAGATCTCGGTCAAGCAGCTCAAGCCGGCGCAGGTGGCCGCGGTCGAGGAATCGCTCGGCAAGATCAGCCCGCTGCGCAACGTCTCCGACAACTCGATCGGGCCAACCTTTGGGCAGACGGTTGCCCGCGCGGCCCTGATCGCGATCATCGCGTCGCTGATCGTGATCTCCGTATACATCGCGCTGCGCTTCGAGTGGAAGTACGCGGTGCCCGTGCTGATCGCCTTGATGCACGACCTGTTGATCACCGCAGGGGTGTATGCGCTCACCGGCCGCGAAGTGACCAGCGCGACGGTCGCCGCGCTGTTGACGATCCTCGGCTACTCGCTGTACGACACGATCATCGTGTTCGACCGCGTGCGCGAGAACGTGCCGCGGATGCCGCGCGCCGCGTTCTCGCAGATCGTCAACCGCTCGATGTCGGAGGTGCTCACCCGGTCGCTGGCCACCAGCTTCTGCACGCTGCTGCCGGTGCTGGCGCTGCTGCTGTTCGGTGGGGAAACGCTGAAGAACTTCGCCTTCGCGCTGATGGTGGGGATCGCCTCCGGCGCCTACTCCTCGATCTTCATCGCCTCGCCGGTGCTGACCCACTGGAAGGAACGCGAGGGCTCCTACCGCAACCGTCGCGCGCGGCTGGTGCGCGACTTCGGCCAGGTGCCCCCGTACGCGACAGCGCTGGACGGCTCGCCGATCGACGTGGAGCCCGCCAAACAGCGCCGCCGCCAGCGCAAGGGCGGCCTGCTGGTCGCGGCGGAGGAGCCGGGCGAGCAGGTCTCCCAGGAGGAGTTCGAGGAGATGGTGCGCGATCTCGACATCGAGCGGGAGCCGGCCAACGGGCGCGGAGGGCGCACAGGAAGGGGTCGTTCGGCGGGCACCGGCACGATGCCGGCGAGGACCCGCACTCCCAAAGCCTCGCCTGCCAAACCCGCTGGGGGGGAGGGCACCCAATCTCCCCCGCCGGAGCCGGCCGCGGATCTGGCTCCCGAGGACCTGGTGCTCAAGGACCAGACCAAACGCCCGAAACGGCCGCGCAACAAACGTCACGGGAGGAGTCGCTGATGGGGATGCTCGGCTGGGTGATGATGGGCCTCGCGATCTGGCACTTCACGATCTGGCTGCCCGACCGCTTCTGGGGCGGGATCGTCGGCGCGCTGATCGGCTCGCTGATCGGCGCGGTCGTGATCAGCACGTTGATCTACAGCATCAAAGTCTCCGGCCTCGCGATCCCCGGGAAAAAGCAGACCGACATCGCGGTGGTGCTGTTCGCGGTGCCGGGCTCGCTGATCGGCATGGCCGCGGTCTACTGGGAGGGCATCCGCCGCGAGGGCATCCGGGCGGCGCTCACCACGCCCCGGTGACACCCCTGTAGTTCCGTCCAGACCCACCCGTAGGGTGAGCGGGGATGGTGCCAAGCAGCCGCTTTGAGATCGCCCCCTGCCCGCAGCCCCGGGTGCAGGCGCTCGAACGGCAGCTGGGGGTGAGCGGGGCGCTCGCGCAGGTGCTGGTGCGGCGCGGGCTGGAGGACCCCGAGCGTGCACGGGCCTTCCTGGCCGCCGACGAGGAGCACCCGCCGGCGGCGTTCGAGGGCATCGGCGAGGCGCTCACGACGATCCTCGATCACGTGCGCGCCGGCGCGCGGATCACCGTGCACGGCGACTATGACGTCGACGGGATCTGCTCCACCGCGGTGCTGGTGCGCGTCCTGCGGGCGCTGGGAGCCGACGTGGACTGGTATCTACCCGACCGGGCCAGCGACGGGTATGGGCTGAACGCGCACACGATCAGGCGACTGGCGGTGCGCGGCACGCGCCTGTTGATCACCGCCGACTGCGGCATCACCGCGGTCGAGGAGGTGGACATGGCGCGGGCGCTGGGGATGGAGGTCGTGATCAGCGACCACCACTCGCCGCGCGCCGACGGCGCGCTGCCACGGGCGCCGATCGTGCATCCCTCCGTGTGCGGCTACCCCTGCCCCGACCTGTGCGCGACCGCCGTGGCGCACAAGCTGGCGCTCGGCCTGTGGGAGGGGGCTGGCCGATCTTTGCTCCCAGGCGGCGAGCATCGCTATCGCCCGCACGAGGACCTCGACCTTGTGGCGCTCGCGACGATCGCCGACGTGGTGGCGCTGCAGGGCGAGAACCGCGCGCTGGTGCGCCGCGGCCTGCGCGCGCTGGCGGCGACCACCAAGCCGGGCCTGCGCGCGCTGCTGGCGGTCGCGCGCGCCAGCGCCGATCGGCCCGATGAGCGCATTGTGGCGTTCGCGCTGGCGCCCCGGCTGAACGCGGTGGGACGGATGCACCGCGCCGATGCCGGTCTGGAGCTGGTCCTCACCGAGGACCCCGAGCGCGCGGGGGAGATCGCGGCGGAGCTCGATCGCGCCAACCACGAGCGCCGTCACACCGAGACGCGCATCCTGTTCGACGCCGAGCGCCAGGTGGCGGCGCTGGGGGAGCGCGCCGCGTACGTGCTGGCCGGCGAGGACTGGCATCCCGGAGTGATCGGGATTGTGGCCTCGCGCCTGGCCGAGCGCCACCACCGCCCGTTCGTGCTGGTGGCGCTCGATGGGGAATCCGGGCGCGGGTCGGGGCGCAGCATCGCGGGCTTCGACCTGCTGGGGGCGTTGAACGAATGCGCGGGGCACCTGGTACGCCACGGCGGCCATCGCGCGGCGGCGGGCCTGGAGATCGAGCGCGAGCGCCTGGAAGGGTTTGGCTCGGCGTTTGCGGCCCACGCCGAGCGCGTCCTCGGCGCGGGAGGGCTCGTGCCCAGCGAGCGCGTCGATGCGATCGTGCAGGGGGGCGAGCTGGGAATGGCGCTGGCTGAGGAGCTGCAGGCGCTGGCGCCGTTTGGCTGTGCCAATCCATCGGTGTCGCTGCTGGTGCGCGGCGCGCGCTTTGCCGAGCGCCGGCCGATGGGGGAAGGCAGGCATGTGCGCTTCAGCGTGCTCGCCGACGGAGCGCGCGCCCGCGCGGTGGCGTTCGGCGCCGGCGCCAGCCTGCCGGTGCGCGACGGTCTTCCGGCCGACGCCACGTTCACGCTCGAGGTCAACGAGTGGCGTGGCGTGAGCGAACCGCGCCTGGTGCTGCGACACGCCCGGGAGGCCCAGCTGCCGGCTCACGCCGAGGTGGCTCCCGAGGAGGAGGGTGAGCTGGTGCTGTTCGCTCGATCCTGATGCGCCGCGATCGCAGCTTGCCCGCACCAACCCCTCGACAAAGGCCCTACCCTTAAAGGAATGGCGACCGAGCAGACACACCCGGGTCGGGAGAGCCCCGTAGTAAAGGCGCCGGAGCGATCGCCGGCGATCGGCCAGCAGCTGGGCGAGCTGGAGCGCCGCCTGCTCGGCGACCTGTTCGCGATCGTCTCCGAGCACGCCGCCGACACGACGATCCAGATCGACCGCGCGCGCGTGGAAGCGGCGTTCGTGTTCGCCTGCGAGCACCACGCCGCGCAGCGGCGCAAGTCCGGCGAGGACTTCATCGTGCACCCGGTGGGCGTGGCGCGCATCTGCGCGGGCATGCGCCTGGATACCGACACGCTGTGCGCGGCGCTGCTGCACGACACCGTGGAGGACACGTCGGCCTCGATCGAGGAGGTGCGCGAGCGTTTCGGCGCGGACGTCGCCAACGTCGTGGACGGCGTCACCAAGCTGACCGGCATCACCTTCCACTCGCGCGATGAGGCGCAGGCGGAGAACTACCGCAAGATGATGGTGGCGATGGCCACCGACGTGCGGGTGATCCTGATCAAGCTCGCCGACCGGCTGCACAACATGCGCACGATCGACGCGATGCCCAAGCAGAAGCAGATCGACAAGGCCAAGGAGACGCTTGAGATCTACGCCCCGATCGCGCACCGCCTCGGCATCCACGCGATCAAGTGGGAGCTGGAGGACCTCGCGTTCGCGACGCTTCACCCCCGCAAGTACCAGGAGATCAAGGGTTTGGTGGCCCAGCAGCGCGAGGAGCGCGAGAACTACGTGAGCGAGGCCGGCGAGTACCTCACCAGCGAGCTGCACAAGCTCGGCATCGAGGCGCAGATCGCCGGGCGCGCCAAGCACTTCTACTCGATCTACGCGAAGATGACCAAGAAGGGACGCGAGTTCAACGAGATCTACGACCTCACCGCGATGCGCGTGATCGTGGACTCCGTGAAGGACTGCTACGGCGCGGTGGGGGTGATCCACTCGCTGTGGAAGCCGCTGCCGGGGCGCTTCAAGGACTTCATCGCGATGCCCAAGTTCAACATGTATCAGTCGCTGCACACCACGGTGATCGGGCCGGAGGGGCGGCCGCTGGAGATCCAGATCCGCACGGCGGAGATGCACGAGATGGCGGAGTTTGGGGTGGCGGCGCACTGGATGTACAAGCAGCGCGGCGAGAAGCGCGAGCGCTCCGGCGTGCTGGAGGACGACTCCAAGGTCAAGTGGCTGCGCTCGATGCTGGACTGGCAGCAGGACATGTCCGATCCCAAGGAGTTCATGGAGAGCCTGAAGATCGATCTGTTTGAAGACGAGGTGTACGTGTTCACGCCCAAGGGCGAGGTGAAGTCGCTGGCGGCGGGCGCCACGCCGCTGGACTTCGCTTATGAGGTGCACACCGAGATCGGCCACCGCTGTGTGGGGGCGCGCGTGAACGGCAAGATCGTGCCGCTGCACTACGAGATGCGCAGCGGCGACATCGTGGAGATCCTCACCACCAAGCGCGAGCGCGGGCCCTCGCGCGACTGGCTGGCGATGGTGAAGACCACGCGCGCGCGCAACAAGATCAGGGCGTGGTTCAAAGCGGAGTCCCGCCAGGACACCGAGCACACCGGGCGCGAGCTGTTGCAGGAGCACCTCAAGCGCCAGGGTTTGCCGGCGCAGCGGATCACTGGCTCGGCGCTGCTGGCGGACGTGATCCGCGAAATGGGCTACCGCAAGGCGGATGACTTCTACATGGCGCTGGGCGGCGCGAAGGTGTCGCCGAAGATCGTGGTCAACAAGGTGATGCAGCGCCTCAAGCGCGGCGAGGCGGCCGACGGCGGGGCCACCGCCGCCAGCGACCTGCTCAAGGTGGGGCGCTCCGCCCGGCGGCCCACGCGCTCCTGCGGCCAGTATGGGATCAGGGTGGAGGGCGTGGAGGATGTGATGCTGCGCCTGGCCAAGTGCTGCCGGCCGGTGCCCGGCGATGAGATCGTGGGCTACATCTCGCTCGGACGCGGCATCACGATTCACCGCGAGGACTGCCCCAACGCGACGGTGCTGCGCAAGAACCCCGAACGCTTCACCGAGGTGTACTGGGAGGGCGATCAGTCAAGCGGGTTTGTCGTGGAAATCCAGATCGACGCGTGGGACCGTCACCGGCTGCTGGAGGACCTTTCGCGCGTGTTCTCGGAGGCGGGCGCCAACATCGTCGAAGCGCGCTGCCTCTCCAACCCGCCGATGGTCAAGAACCGCTTCGTGGTGGAGGTCGCCGACACCCACTCGCTGAAGGGCGCGATCAACCGCCTGCGCAACACCGAGTCGGTGTTCGACGCGTATCGCGTCACCCCCGGCCCCGCGGGGTAGCCCACCGCATCACGCCAGTCCCGGGCGTGGGTGGCTGGCACCTCGTGTCATCCCCTGGCCGGCGGGGTGGCGACAGGCGCCTCGTGCGTGCGGTGACGCGCGATGAAGCGGTCGATGTCGGGGTCGCTGAGCTCGGGTACGCATTCGAGGATCTTCGCCATCGGCCACTCCCACCACGCGATCGCCAGCAGCGCGTCGATCTGCTCCTCGGAGAAGCGCCGGCGCACCTCGCGGGCGGGGTTGCCCACCACGATCGCATAGGGCCGCACGTCCTTGGCGACCACGCTGTAGCCGCCGATCACCGCCCCGTCGCCGATCGTGACGCCGGAGAGCACGCGCGCGCCGCGGCCGATCCAGACGTCGTTGCCGATCACTATGTCGCCGCCGCTGCGCGGATGTCCGTCCTGGTATTTGCCGGGCAGATCCAGCGCGGCGCGCAGCGGGAAGGTGGTGACCCAATCGGTGCGGTGGTGGCCGCCGTCGAGCAGCACCACGTCGACGCCGATCGACACGAACGCCCCCACGCGCACGCGTGTGTGGTTGGGGTCGGTCACGACGCGCGGTCTGCCATAGGAGGCGCGGCCCATGCTGAGTGGCTGGCTGTCGTAGGCAGCCCGCTCGTCGAGGTGGTTCTGGAATGCTTCGGCGCGCTCGCTGAGCAGGTAGGGGAGGGCCTTGCGCATGCGGCTCAGGAATCGAGGCATGACGCGCATTGGAGCGCAACTCAGGCGGCGCCGCTTGGTGTGTCTCCTACTCTTGCGCTGCGCTGGGGTACGCCCTCAGGCGACGACGTTGAGCGCGCGCGGCATGATCGAGTAACGCGCCTCGGCCACCTCGCCGAGGTAGTCGCCGTCGACCTGCAGCGGCAGCGGCTCGCCGTCGGCGCTACGGACGGTCAGCTCGGTGGCCGGCGCGAGCGCGGTGATCTGGCGGTGGCGCGTGAGGCGCGCGCGCCGCGAGAAGGCGCGCCAGGCGATGAACGGCATGTCGATCGGCCGGGCGCGGTGCAGGACGCACGTGGCAAGCGTGCCGGAGTCAAGCTGCACGTCCTCGGCGATCTCGATCGGGCGGTTGCGGAAGTAGGTGAAGGGGGAGCCGTTCTGGATGACCGCCGTGACCCCGTGATGCTCCTCGCCGGCGAGGTGGGTGGTGAGGCGCGGCGGGCGCAGCAGATAACGCCGGGCGAAGGTGCTGACGGCGACCCACGTGAAGAACCAGGGGCCCCAGCGCGCCTTGCGCCGCGGGTTGGCGTCCACGCGCTGCACCACCGAGGCGTCGAGGCCCAGCCCCGAGGCGAAGGTGAAGCAGCGGCCGTTGACCATGCCGAGGTCGACCTTGTGGATGCGCCAGTCGTCGGCCATCCCCAGCAGGTGCTCGGTGGCCTCGACCAGCGAGCCGGGGATGCCGAGCATCTTGCCGAACACGTTGGCCGAGCCGCCGGGCAGGCAGGTGAGCGGGGTGGAGGAGCCCAGCAGGCCGTTGGCGGCCTCGTTGACGGTGCCGTCCCCGCCGAACGCCACCACCACGTCGTAGCCCTCGTGGGCGGCCTCGCGGCAGAGCTCGGTGGCGTGGCCGCGGGACTCGGTGTCGCGGGCGTCCACCTCGAAGCGGCTGCGCAGCGCGTCGACGACCAGGTGGCGCAGGCTGTCGGAGACCGTTGAGGCGTAGGGGTTGACGACGATCAGCATGCGCTTCTTGGGCAGCGACGCTCCGAGGTCGAAGGCGTCCTCACCGTCCGCGGGCGCTCGCTGCTCGGGATGCTCTGGGCCGAGCTCCCGCGGGGGTTGGCGGCGGGCGGCGGGTGGAGTGGGAGTGGTGGACATCGCACCTGCGTACACCGTTTGCGCAATAGCGTTACCAGCGGCGGGCAGGACTAATCCTTTGCCGCCGCGCGTTCGATATACTGCCCACAGCAGTACACATCAAGAGGGGTGGAGGGACTGGCCCGACGAAGCCCCGGCAACCACCGCGTCCCAACGCGGAAGGTGCCAATTCCAGACAGATGTGTGGCGGGCTTCACGTTTTTCGCCACACGGGACAACGGCGAAGACGATGAAGGAGGCCAGATGGCTGCCAGCAACCTGAAGTGTCGAGAGTGCCAGGCGGAGTACCCGCTGGAGGCGCTGTACGTGTGCGAGCGGTGCTTCGGCCCGCTGGAGGTGGCCTACGACCACAGCCGCCTGAACGAGGGCGGCGTGGGCGAGCTGCGCCGCCGCATCCAGGGGGGGCCGCAGAACATCTGGCGCTACGCCGACTTCCTGCCCCTGGCCGGCGGACCACCGGGGCCATCGGGGCGGCTGGCTTCGCGCGTGGGGCTGCCGGCTGGCTGCACGCCGCTGATCCGCGCCGACCGCCTCGCGCAGCGGCTGGGGTTGAGAGAGGTGTGGGTCAAGAACGACGCCGCCAACCCCACGCACTCCTTCAAGGACCGCGTGGTGTCGGTGGCGGCTGCGCGCGCGCGGGAGCTGGGCTACCAGACGATCGCCTGTGCCTCCACCGGCAATCTCGCCAACTCCGTGGCCGCCCACGGCGCCGCGCTGGGTCTTGAGTCCTACGTCTTCATCCCCGCCGACCTGGAGGAGCAGAAGGTGCTCGCCACCGGCGTCTACGGGACCCGCCTGGTGGCGGTCAAAGGCAACTACGACGACGTCAACCGTCTCTGCACCGAGCTCTCGGCTGAGCGCGAGTGGGCGTTCGTGAACATCAACCTGCGCCCCTACTACGCCGAGGGATCCAAGACACTGGCGTACGAGATCGCCGAGCAGCTGGGCTGGGAGCTGCCCGACCGCTGTGTGGTGCCGATCGCCTCGGGCTCGTTGTTCACGAAGATCGCCAAAGGTTTCGCCGAGTGGCGCGAGCTGGGTCTCGTGAGCGGCGAGCTGCCGCGCATGAGCGGCGCGCAGGCCGAGGGCTGCGACCCGGTGGCAAGCGCATATGCGGCCGGCCACGATGTATGCCGCCCGGTGAAGCCCAACACGATCGCCAAGTCGCTGGCGATCGGCAACCCGGCGGACGGCCCCTACGCGCTGGAGGAGGCGCGCCGCAGCGGCGGCTCGATCGACGCGGTCAGCGACGAGGAGATCAGGCAGGGCATCGCGCTGCTGGCCCAAACCACCGGCATCTTCACCGAGACCGCGGGCGGGGTGACCACGGCGGTGCTGGCGAAGCTGGCCGAGCGCGGCGAGATCGACCCGGACGAGCGCGTGGTGCTGGTGATCACCGGCGAGGGCCTGAAGACGCTGGACGCGGTGCGCGGCACCTTCGAGACCCACACCATCGAGCCAAGCGTGGAGCAGTTTGAGACCCAGGTCGAGAGCGTGGTGCAGAGGACAGCCGCACAGGCCGGCGTGGCGCCGGCAGGCAGCGGCGCACCGGCCCGCGCCGGTGCGCTGGTGGGCGCCGCCGCAAGGGGCTGAGCCGATGCCAGTAACCGTGAAGATCCCCACCCAGCTGCGCACCGCCGCCGAAGGAGCAAGCGAGGCCCAACTCGAGGGCGCGACCGTGCAGGAGGTGCTGGACAGCCTGTTCGAGCGCTTCAGCGAGCTGCGCACCCGAATCTCCGACGAGGACGGAGGCCTGCGCCGCTTCGTAAACGTGTACCTGAGCGGCGAGGACATCCGCTTCCTGGACGGCCTCCAAACCCCAGTAGCAGACGGCGCCGAACTGACAATCCTCCCGGCCGTAGCCGGCGGCTGAGCGCCGATCAACCGCCCCAAAGCGCCCCCCTGCGAGGCCGGCGGGAGCTCAGCGCGATCGAGCCGCGGCGTGATGCGCCGCCGAGGCGGGAGCCGTGGGAAGCGAAGACCCACTAACCCCAACCGTGGATACCAGCCCGGCAGCGCACATGGCCCCAACAGTAAGCGCCCGCATCCGACGAGGCGTAAGCCACCCCAAATGGTGCGTCTGCAGCCAGGTCCGAAACCCACTCGCGGCCGAAGCCGCAGCCATAGCGCAACCAACGCACATAGCGAAGATCATAGTCAAAGGACCCCAAAACCCAACCCAAAAAGGGAGGGGGTGGGGGCGACGGGGGAGGGGGAGGGCCAGCCCTCCCCCTCCCCCGTCAAGGATCACGAGCCACCGCTCGAACCGGCGAGCCATCGCCAGAGTCCACCCGACTCTCAAGCCGCCGCCGCAACTCGGCCCCGCGCCCAGCAGAAACCGCCCGGGCAACCCGCTGCCCACTAACCGAAAGCCCATGAGCAGAGGCAAAGTCAAGCAGCTCCTGACGCTCCTCAGCCTCCCGAGCAGTAAGCAAAAACAACCAGCAGAAGAGGCCGATCGTCAAGAGGCTGCCCTCAATCATCATGACCGCCCCGGCAAGGTTCTGATCGGCAAGCGGAGAGAGATGATGCCGAGAATCGCCCTGTAGATAGAACGGGTAGAACACGGTCCCCGACCAGAGAAAAATGTTGCCAAGCGCAGCCCCGGTGAGCCGCACGGCAACGATGTAGAGCAGCTTGCCAAGGTTGCCAAACCAGGCAGGCATCGGCAGCGGCCCGAACAGGCACATCCACATGTTGATCCCGAAAGCCAGGAACATGGTGTGCTCAAGCACATGCACCCCGAGGTGTTCAAGCGCCCCCTGGTAGGGCCCGGGCAGATGCCAAACGTAAAGGTCGATGGCCCACAGCGGAAAGGCGATCAGCGGGTTGGCAAGCACGCGCAGCCGGTCGAAGAAGCCGATTTTCAGGATCGGCGCCAGCAGCGGCCCGGTGAGCCCGAGCACGATCAACAGCGCCGCGATTTCGCCGATCAAAAGGTGCTCGATCATGTGCGCGAACAGCAGTTCATCGCTGGCCTTGCCCAGCCCGACGAGGGCGGCGGCGATCGTGAAGCAGCCCGCGTAGAAGCACCCCTGGCGCCAGCCGGGCACCGGGTGGCCGCTGCCAGCCAGCGTGTGCACACGCCGCGCGTAGAGCAGGCAGACCAGCGCCGTGGGCACGATCTGGATGACGTCCTCGAGGTGGATTGCGACGGCGAGCGGAATCATCGGGGTAACGGGCTCTCAGCCTACGCTCACGAGCCTACCCGCAGGACGGTGGCCACCGTCGAGCGCACACTGGCCTCGGCGGACCGGCGCCTCAATCCGGTTCCGTAAGCCGCCAGCTGTAGAGCACGGCGGCTACCGAGGTGGCGAGGTTGAGGCTGGAGACGCCCGGGCGCATCGGCAGGCGCACGCATCCGTCGGCGCGGTCGAGCAGCTCCCGCGAGAGCCCCTGACGCTCCGCCCCGAACGCCAGGATCGCCCGCGGCGGCAGCCGGTCGGGGCGCAGCGGCTCGCCGTCGGGGTCCAGCGCGATCAGCGGCCTGCCGCCCGCTGCCTGGCCGCCGCCACTGGCGCTCACCCACTCCAGCGCGTCCTCTGCGAGGCGGGCGACCGGCACGGCGAAGTGCAGGCCGGCGCTACCCCGCAGGGCAGCGGGATCCCAGGGGTCGTGGATGCCGGTCGTGAGCACCCCGGCGATGTCGGCGGCGGCCGCCACACGCACGCAGGCGCCGATGTTGCCCAGGTCGCTGGTGTTCTCCAGCAACACGACCGGCTGGGGTCGTGTGGCGGCGAGCATCTCCCGGACATCGGCGGCGGGCCGCCGCGCGATCGCGATCACGCCGGTCGCGGGCGCCAGCGGCGCAAGCGTGGAGAACACCTCGGCGGGCACGGTCACGGCGTCGGCGAGGATCCGCTCGCGCACGTCGGGCGCCAGCGCGTCCGCCAGCTCACCCAGCCGCGCCGGTGACACGACGGCGGTGTGCAGCACCTCGGCGCCGAAGCGCAGCGCGTGCTTGAGCGCGTGCAACCCCTCGAGCACCGCCAGTTGAGGATCGCGGCGAGCGTCCCGGAAGATCCGTTTCGGGTCGGTTGCGGGTCCAGCGGGCGTGTGTCCGTCCGAGTTGACAGTCTTTGACACAGCCCTTAGTCTGCCAGGGCGAGGCCCCCGGGCGGACGGTGGCCAGGAACGAAAGGGTCGAGCACATGCGGGCATCCAGGATGGGCACAGGGTTGGGTCGAGCGCGCGACTGGCGCCGAGCGCGCGGGGCGATGACGGTCGCGCTGATCCTGTCGCTCGCCCTCGCCGCGGTGGCGCTGGCGGCGAAGAGGGCCCCCAAGCCCGGGTCATACGCGGGGACGAGCTCCGAGAAATCCCCGGTCACTTTCAAGGTGGCAAAGGGCGGCACCTCGATCCAGGGCTTCACGACCGCGATCGGCTACGACGGCAAGTGCGGGCAGGGCGGCGGGCCCGGCTACACGGTGGCGGCGAGCAGGATCGCGATCAAGAACGGCCGCTTCTCGATCACCACCAGCTTCAAAGGCCCGGTAGCGAGCGTCCCCTCCAAGCAGGGCAAAATCACCGGCACGTTCTCCGCCAACACGGTGCGAGGCACCGTGGGGATTCCCAGCCTGACGGTCAAAAAGATCTGCCCGGCTTACACGGAGACCTACAGCGCCACGTGGAAGCACGGATAGGCTGGCGGCAGGGCCGAGCCTCAGGCGAGCGCCCCATCGGGCAGCAGCCAGCGGTGATCCAGGCCGCTGACGCTGGCGATGCGCTCGTAGTCGCGGTCGTAGTGAATAAGCGGGACCTCCGCTGCCTCCGCGGCGCAGCCAATCAGCAGGTCGACGGGGGGAACTCGACGATGTGCGCCCCCGGCGGCGAGCGAAATTTGTAACTGGCGGGCGCGGCTCCAAATGGTTGTGGGCATGGGGACCGACTGGAATGCGCCGAGTCGGTTGGCCACCTCGCGAGCACGAGTCTCATTGGGAGCCAATCGGATGAGCTCCAGGATCACGAGGTCGCATACCAGCACCCGACCGGTGGCCACCTGGGCGTTGAACCAAGATGCGAGCTGCGGGAAGCGCCGGTCTCGCGCCCATGTCCAGACGCCGGTGTCCAGCAGCGCCGGAGCTTCGAGCCGAACGGGCTCGGCCTCAATCTCCCGCTTCAGAGTGCCTCTCCCGACGGTTGGCCTCGACCTCCGCGGGTGTGCCGTCGATGTCACGAAGCACATCGAAACCGGCGAGCACGCGACGTCTTGCGACCTCGCGCAGCGCGGCGTTAACCGTTGCGCTCAGACCTCGTGTGCCCAGCTCGCTCTGCGCCGCATCAAACGCACGCTGGTCGATATCAACGGTGGTGCGTGGCATGTGCATCATTATACAGCATCAATCTAGGAATCCGCTCCGGCGGCGGCGGGGGCCGGGGGGTGATATTGGGCGTTCCCTGCTTGAACGCTGGGGATTCGCGCGCCGCACATGGAGGATTCTGGCACGGGTTCCAGCCAGGCTGGTCTCGGCCAAGAACGCGTCATGTGGGAGGCGTAGCATGAACACGATGATCACCGTCGTAGAGGCTGCGCAGCGTGTTGGGAGGAGCCCGGGAACCGTGCGTCGCTGGATTCGCGAGGGTCGCCTGCGGGCGGATACCGTGCACGGTCAGCGGCTGATCGATCCCGGTGCCCTCAATGAGGTGCGCGATGAGATGTATCCGATGCTGCCCCTGCCGCCTGAGTGGCAAAAACCGGAGGATGGGACGACGGCACCGAATTGGGTCGCGGCTGTCGCACTGTCGCGGCCCGGGCGTTGAATCGGCACCACTCTGTCGTGGCTGCGCCTCGCTCAGTGTCTTCCTCGGCAGCGGCGCGGTTCACGAAGGGCCAGGTCAATCGTGCGGGCGCGTTGCTGCTCGCTCTACGTGAGCGGATGGAGCGGGATGGAGCCGAGCGTGCGGTCGCTGAGTCCGATGAGCAGAAGCTGGATGAGGCGTGGGAGGCTCTGACGTGGTGGCGCCGCTTGCACGCCCGTCCGCTGTCGACGGTCGCCGCTAACCTTCGCTACCACGTCGAGCGCGGCGATGCGCGCGTGACGGGTCGTATCGAGGTTGCGCAGCGTTTGAAGCGGCTCGACACGTTGATCGGAAAGCTGGGCCGCGAGCGGGGCAACGTCACGCAGATGCAGGACATCGGCGGCGTTCGCGCGGTGCTCCCAAGCCTGCGGCAGAGACAGGTTGGTCTAGACCTCAAGTTTGGTGCAGGCAATGAGCATCTCGACGGCATCTTCGTGGCGATGGCCGGGTTGATCGCTGGCTTCGATAGAGCCGAGCTTTCGCCCGACGAGTTGCGTAAGGGCTTGAGGAGCCTGCCATCATTGACGATTCGCACACCACCCCCGACATGATCTAGATGAGCCCAGACGACGACATCAAGCATTTCCTCGTGGCGCGCGACGTGGCGCGCAACGAGACGACCGTCGTCGAGTTCGGTACGGACTATGAGGCTGCACAGGATGCCTACCAGGAGGCCGAGCAGACGGCGCGAGGGCGTCGGGATCTCGATGTGGTGCTCCTCAGTGCCGACTCGCTGGAGACGATCAAGCTCACGCACTCCAGCTACTTCGAGCCGAAGTCGCTCGACGAGCTGCTAAGTCCAACGGGTCAGATACCTCGTCGGGCGAACTTGCGACCTCTCGCTCCGGAGGCGTCGGGGGCCGAGGGGCGATATTGGGCGTTTCGCCGGTTAAATGCTGGGGATTCGCCCGGCTGTCGCTGCGGGGGCGAACGGGCGAATGACGCCGCATGCGAAGCGTTGGGATGCACCACATCGGCGTCGATAAGACGGCTACCATGAAGCGTGTGAGCAGCCGGATCTACATCGGTCCGGGCGAACGCGAGCAGGTCCGTCTGGACTTCTACCGGGCGCATCGTGCGCAGGCCAGGTTTTCCTCGGTTGCTGTGCGGCGTGACCCGGGGCGGCGAGACGCCTGGTTCCTCGATGTTGGAGCGACCGGGCCGGTGGATGTTCCTTCCAGATATCGCGGGCTTGCGGTGCGAGTCAAACGAGCGCATGGCGCGATCAACGCCGTGGTCCGCCTCCGCCAAGTCGTCTGAAGCTGGCGCCGCGGCCTCCGTCTCCGTTTCGACCTCCAAGATTGGCTTGCTCGCCTGTAGCCGGCGGGGCAAGCTCTCCTCCAAGGATTTTCGTCGGGTCGGACGCGTATCATCGACTTGTGCTTACGGTTGCTATGGCGGCCTCAAGTAGGGATGCGGCGCACGAGGCAGCCATGGCCGCGTTCAAAGCGCACTACGGCGATCGCCCGGTCTACTACCGTTCCCTCACGCAACCCTGAGCGAAGGGCGCGGTACGGGCGCCCTGGGTTTTGTCAGCGCACACCGCAGGGTGCGTGTACCACGACCGACGGGGCGCTGTCCGCCTGAGCCGCAGGGATCAGGTGGTACTGCAACACATAGCCGAGGCTCTCCGCGTAGCGATCAACGGTCGATATCTTCGCGTCGGCTGCGGTGGTCTCCAGGCGCGCGACGAATGACTGCGAAGTCTCCATCGCCGCGGCGACGGCGGTCTGCGAGCGCCGCTGCTCCTCGCGCTGGGTGGCCAGCGCACGCAGCAACTCGCGACGCCGGCGAGCCGCGTCGAGCAACCGCGGGAACTCGGGGTTGCGCGCCGTGCGCTTGTCGATCATCTTGTCCAGGAAATCGCGCTCGGGCATGAACCCCTTGCCTGCTTTCTAAGTGGCGTCGATACCTACAACGGTATCTCTTTCTAGATATGATACTAGATCGCTTTGAGTTCGGACGACTGTCGGGCTTTCCCGGTGGCCGTCCCACGCAAGGGAGCGACGTAGAACGATGCCTGGAATATGCCGTATTTTGTGCTACATTTACCATTGGTTTGACGAGAGTAGGATGGATGATGAGCGCGCATAAGACATTGGGATCGGTTCCCGCTGTGGCCGGTGGCTCGCGTCGTCGCGCACGGACGGACCGCAGTGCGCGGGCCAAACGCGTCGTGGGCGAGCTTCGCAACTACTTCAGGTCGGCGACGCAGTTGGCGTTGGCGCTCGGGACTTCGCGCGACACCGTGCGTATGTGGAGCGCGGCGAGGACACCTGCGCGCCCGCGGGTGGAGTTGCTCGATGCCGCTGAACTGTTGCTCATCCTGTGTAGGGCGGCTCGGCGCTACGTGGCCAACGACCTCGACGTCGGCGACTGGGTGAGTGCGCCGGACCCGCGCCTGCGCGGCGCCTCGCCGGCGCAGGCACTGCGCCGCAACGGCCGCGAGGCTCTGCAGGACCTTCTCGCCGGACTCGCCCTCGTGGCGCCGCCCAGGCCCGACGGGCCGGTCGATCTGCCTTCGTTGGATGACCTGCGCACCGCACTTGCACACGGCATCGGTACCGAGGCCGCGCGTCGGATCGAACGGATCGCGAGCACCGATCGGGTCGAGTTGAGCAACGACGAGCTGGACGCCGAGTTGGCGTCGGTGGTCGGTAAAGAGGAGTCCGCCGGGAACGCCCGTCGCGATGCGGAGATACATTAGAACGCGCGTTCGCCCAGCCATACGCCCCTCGTCCAAGCGGCCGCTGTCGGGGGTGGTTGATGCTTGCTGAAGCCCAACATCAGAGCGCGTTGTAGGTTCTCTCGGCGATAGTGGGGACGCTCGCGATGGGGTGCATGTTTGAGTGCGGCCTGTGACCAGCGAAGCCGACGCTGCCACCCCAATGCAACTGGTGCCTTCGGGTGCACGGCGACCTCCAAGAGGGCGTCGAGCAGCAGCGCAATCAACTCGAGACCGACCTCGGGATTGAGCACATTGCTGTGGCCTGCGTCGAGCACATACAGCGGACCAGTGCCGTGCGCATGCCAGGCCAGGACCGACAGCGGGATCGGGTGATGTCCGGGCATCTCCTGCCAGACCGCAAGCACGCGACCCTTCTCGTCGCCGCCGTTGCGCAGTCGGTCAGTGATGCTCCACGCCAGCCCGGTCGGCCAGCGCCCCGGATCGGCGAGTGCCGGCGCAGCCGACGATGAGGACCGCAAGAAGAGGTGAGGGTACCCGGCGCCGGTAAGGCGTGATCGACCCGAAGGTAGACTTCGCCGCTCCGGACTGCGACCTTGACGTTGTAGTCCGGCATCTCAGTCACGCCTCGCGCGCAGCCCGTCAAGTCGGTTGAGACACGTGGTGGTCGAATTTAGTGAGTGAGCGTGAAGGCCCGCGCCGAGCAGACGGGCTGGAGCAACTGGCCACACGATCGGATTATTCCCGCCGATGAGGATGGGTCTTCCCGCCGACACTACCGTGCTTGGTCATGGTGATTGCGGGCATCATGGCCGGCGAAGCCGCGACCGTCGTGGCGGCCAGTGCAGCGCTTGTAACGGTGCTTCTTGCGGCTGCAACGGTTAGGCAAGCGAGAGGCGCGCAAAGAGCAGGGCGAAGCCCACGAACAGGAGATGGCCCAGCGCACGCGGGCCTTTGATGCCGAACTCGCGCTCGCGCGGCTTGAGCAATTCGGACGGATCGTAGAACTCGTCGGAGAGGTTGCGGACCTCGCGCGTGCGGACATCGCCGCGCTGCCTCCGTCGACTGGGAATGGCTGCCGGTACATGGACTCGAGTTACTGGCGGACTCGTGCGTGTGGAGGCGGCAATCGTGATCTATGAGCGGCTCGGCGGCACTGTCCTGCCTCCTGAGGTGCGGCAATTCACGATTGACTCGCGGAAGAGCGGCTTGAACCCGATGAGGGTCGTCCCGGACGCCATGGGGATCCTGGCGAAGCTCACACATTTGGCGGAAACCGACGCGAGCCTCGCTCCGCCCGAGCCCTACTGATTTTGTCGGAGGTGGCTGTTGGCCCTCGAAGCACGCGCCCGGCAAGATTCGAACTTGCGACCTCTCGCTCCGGAGGCGTCGGGGGCGAAGGGCGATCTTGGGTGTTTACCGCTTGAACGCTAGGGATTCGCGCCGGTGCCGCAGCGGGCGCGAATGGGCGAATGGCCGAATGGCGCCGTTTTACGGGCGATTTCCGGGGCTTTGGGCGTATGTGCCCATCCGATTGGGCACCATGTCTGCGGACCCCCGCGTGAGGTGGGAGCGCGCCGGATCGCTCAAGCCGCGGCTTCGTGGACCTCGATGGCGGCGTGGCGTTTGCCGCTGCGGGGCTGGGACTTGATGCGCACGTCGATGTATACGTCGAGAGCCTCGGCGACGTCGGCGATGGTCCCGAGGTTGGGAACGGTGCCCTTGCCGGCGAGCAGTCGGGAGACGACGGGTCGCTTGACGCCGAGGCGTCGCGCCACCTCGGCCTTGGTCATCTGCTTGGCCGCGCGGATGTCCTCCAACTGCTTGAGAAGCTTGGCCGACGCGACGAGCTTCGCGAGGTCGCGCTCGAAGGACGCGCGCTCTTCCTCGGTTGCGTAGGTCTTGCCGAGGAAGTCGGCGAAGACGGCACTCTGATCGGTCTGCTTCATCGTCGTCTCCTTACGGGTTTCCCTTAGCGTAGCATGAAAGCTACGCAAGAGGGCACCGTGCTCAACTGCGCGGCTGCGGCCACCACTCCGGCCAGGTCCTGAGCTCGGCGACGCGGCGGGTCGCCAGATAGTCCTCCCGGCAGCGGTCGATCATCCTGTATACGCGTTGAGGCATCTCGGTGCGGTCAGGCTTGGTGCCGCCGCCGAGCAGCACAACCGCCGGGCCGCGGGAGAGCGCCTTGCGGTCGAGCAGGCAGAACAGACGGTAGAGGACACGGTTGTGCTCGTCGCGCGCCTCGAAGATGCCGCTCATGTCCACGTCGCCCCTCTTGGCCGGCTTATGCATCAGCCGCCACCGCTTGGTGCCGGTCGGGAACTCCAAAGGCCCCATCTGCACGACCGCGAAGACGGTCAGCAGCAACTCGCGTCGCGGCTGATCCGGGACCTCGGCCCCGCCGAGGTAATCGAGCGCCGGGCGCTTCCCGCCGGCTGTCTCGTACACGGCGACCTGCCATCTCTCGCCGGTCGATACGGATCGCTTCGCCGAAGCCATCGAGCGAGCATACGCAGCGTCTCGGATCGAGCACGCTGGCGCTCGCTCGCGCCGCGGACACGACCGGAGGGGGCAGCCACCCGCGCGTCAGCGCGGACACGGAGGCGAAGCCGACGCCTCCGCTGCACGTACCGGCGGCCACCCGGCCGCCACAATTCCCGTCGTTCGGGGTACCCGTAGGTCTCGCGCGCCCTCAGCCGGCCACTTGCGCGTCCCCTCGGTGACGTCTTTCGTTTGCATCGTGACCGGGCATCAATAGGCCCGACCCGACTGACGGAGCACAGGCACACATGCCAGTTGCAGGGATGCGTCCCAGTTGTGCTCCTCGGTATCTTGCCGAGCGATGGTCCCACTCAACAACCCCGCCGGGCGAAGCGGGACGCGACCGTTGACACAGACTCGGGGCTAGCTGTGGCGTCGGTGACTCTTGGCGCGGTCGATAAAGCGCGGCCCGAACGCGAACGTTGGCACACCAACCGGATCGTCGTCTAACCACGTCGCGACAACAAGATTGTTATTTCGAATGTCGGCGCTGTCCTCCTCCCGGATCGTGGAAGTACGCCACGCCATCCAATAGGCTTGACCTCCCGTAGCTTCAACTAGCGCTGGGATGTCTTGGAAACCGTCGCCTAGATAATCACGGCACCAGTCAGGGTGAGATAGCCATGCACATATAGCGAACCTAATCGTGTTGTTAACAAAGCCGGTGAAAAAGCTTGGCTCGCCCTCCAGGCGCTCATGTAGCGCTTGATGGGGAGCGCCAGTTTTTGCACTCCGCCATTCCTGCTCGAAGGCCATTAGACGCTGAAAATTACGATTCATTGGATCAAGGAGCGCAACCAAGCTCCTATCGACGCTCCCATGGCAAACCGGGTCGCTGAGCGCTCGGGTTGCATCCAGTGACAGACTCATTGGGAGCCTACGAATCTTGCCGTCACTGTCGAACGCTAGCGCCACATGTATCAAGTTGTGATGCAGCTCTTGCATCGCCGCCCTCACGCCCTCACGGCCGTGTTCCGCCTCCCGGACAGTAGCCCGGTAGCGCACTGTCTCGCTCGTTATCAGTGTTGCCCATACGCCAGCCGCGGCGAGCAGCAGCGCAAGCAAGGTGAGGAAGCCCTGGTTCGCGTTGACGACACAAACAACCTGGTTTCTATTCTGGCATTTGCCCAGTTCGAGCAACCAAAGATAGGAGGCGATCAGAACACACCCACCAGCGCCTGTAACCGCCACCGCGGGTAGTAGTCGCCGATAGCGAGGATCGTCGCGGCCACGAACGACGACAGCGACGGTTGTGATCGCTGTGAGTCCGAGAGTGACTATTCCGATGACTTCGCGCACAACGCTGTTCCGGGTTGTCGTCCTCTTGGCATATGGAGCACCATCGCATGGGGACACACCACCATCTTTAGTAGATCAAGGGGACCGGACGGATTCAGCGAACGAAGGGGGGCACGAGCTGCCTGCCGGTGCTGACCCACAAACGCTGCAGTCCTTCTACCGAAATGGGGGAAATCCCACCGCCACATCGACCCGCTGGCCAGCAACACCGCCGTCGAACAGCTCGCGGCCGCAGGCGTTGTGATCCTCGACGGCGAGAACGTGCAGGCATCGAAGTGCGCATCACCTCGGTATGGAGGCGATCTATCGCCCGGCGAACCGAGATGGCCTACACGGTCGAGCGCGACCAGCTGCTGCTTGCGTTCGGAGCGAGACTCCCGGGCCGCGCCAGCCAAGCTACCAACAGTCGGGCGGCGCGGCTTCCTTGCCAGAGCAGTTCTCCCGGGCCTCCAACCACAACCCCGCCAAGGACAAAGACCTCCGCGTCAAGGAGCGCGAGCCCGTGCGCTCGTACCTGAGCGCCGCTGGGCAGATCGCGGCGCTACTGGACGCGGCCGGCGAGCTGGACCGCGGCGCGGCGTCCAACCGCCGCCACATCAAGCGGCGCGCGATGCTCGCTGTGCTCGTGTTCGCCGGCCTGCGGATCAACGAGCTGTGCGCTCTGCGCTGGCGTGACGTGGACCTCGCGGCCGGATGGCTGCACACGGGCTCCAAGACCGACGCGGGAAGAGACCGGGTGGTGAAGATCCGGGGCGCGCTCAGGGACGAGCTGCTGACGCTCCGCGCGGCGCGCGGGTCGATCGACCAGGACGCCTACGTGTTTGCCACTGGCCGCGGCGGGCGCATGAGCGATGACAACTTTCGCTCTCGCGTGCTCCGCGCGACTGTCAAGCGCGCGAACGCGAATCTGGAGCGCGCGGATCTGCCGCCGCTCCCGGAAAAGCTCACGCCGCATTCGCTGCGCCGCACGTTCTGCTCGCTGCTGTACGCGCTTGGCGAGGACCCCGGAACGGTCATGGACGAAATGGGCCACACCGACCCGGCGCTCGCGCTCAGGGTTTACCGCCAGTCGATGCGCCGCGGCGAGGAGGAGAAGGCGCAGATGCGGGCGCTGGTCGAGGGCGGCGTTTGGGCGAATATGGGCAAACGGCGCGATCAAGAGGCTTCGGAGACGACCGGACGGAGAGCCGCCTAACAGGCCAATCCCGCACCGTTGCGCGGGATCGAGCTACGCGCCCGGCAAGATTCGAACTTGCGACCTCTCGCTCCGGAGGCGAGCGCTCTATCCACTGAGCTACGGGCGCTAAACGCCTCAATCAATAGCAGAGGGGCCCCGCCTGCGCGGGGCCCCTCTGAGGCGCTTGGACGGGGCGGCTTACGGCAGAGGCCGCAGTGCTGGCTGCGGCAGTACCTTGCCGATCCATTCGAGCGTTGCCGGGTCGAGGATCGTGATCACCGGTTTTCTGGTGATCGAGGGCAGCCAGATCATTGCGGTTATGCAAATCGCCAGGATTAGGCTGGAAAGTTCCGGCTGGGCCGGGACGAAGAAGTTGATGGATATCACCATCTAGCCTCCAGATCGTTGTGGTGGTGTGCGCCTGGGGCGCCTAATCGCGCAGACGGACGCGCTTGCGTGCCTCGTCTGATGCCGGAGGGGACGGGTATGCGCCGCCCCGCGTCGTCGTCGCGGTGCATGTCTCGCCAGAGGGCGCAGAACATGCGTGTCGGATGGCGGCAAGGGCGGTTTTGTGCCGCCGCCCTGTCGTTGCCGCCGAGCGTGCTTCGCCGGATGGCGAATGGGGTGGCTCGATGCCACCGCGGCTCGCGGAGCGTCCGCGAGCGTCTTGTGCCGGGCAGGCCGCGGATCTCCAGGGAGTGCTCCCTGCTCGCGAGAACCGGCGGTCCATTACCTGCCGGGTGGTGCCCGGCAGCGCAGATAGTCGAGGCGAATAGCCGCGTCTCCTTTCGGTTGTGGCTCTCTCAGCCGAAGCCGTCGGCGTTGCCGCCGGCGTGAGCGTGGCGCCCAGCGACTGTGCGGGATGCGAAAGCCCTTTCATCCTGCAAAACGATACATACGGAGGCGGCTGATACCGGTGGGCGATCCGCGGGCGACACGCTATTTGCGGAGATTCATCGGCCCTCCCCGACTCTCGGGATGGACAGTCGGGCCGCGGCGCCATCCGGTCGGCTCTCGCGACCGCTCGTCCCGCCCGCGCCACCCTCCCATCGCCACCCCCCGCTACCGTTGCCAACATGGACCTTTCGCTGTTCTTCGCGGGAACCGGGGGCTCGGTGCCGAGCGCGCGCCGGGGGCTGCCCGCGGTGCTGGTGCGCCGCGGGGGCGAGCGGCTGCTGTTTGACTGCGGCGAGGGCACCCAGCGTCAGCTGCTGCGCTCGGTGGGGCTGGCGGATGTGGAGTGCGTGTTCATCACCCACTTCCACGCCGACCACTGGCTGGGGCTGCCGGGGATGCTGAAGTCCTTCGCGCTGCGCGACCGCGAGCAGCCGCTGAGCGTGTATGGGCCGGTGGGGCTCAAGCAGCTGATGGCCGACACCCGCTTCATCTACGGGCGGCGACTGCCGTACGAGCTGAGCGTGGTGGAGCTACAGCCCGCGGAGGCGGTTGAGCGCGACGGCTACAGGGTGGCGGCGGTGCCGGTCAACCACACCCGCGCGGGCGCGGTGGGCTACGTGATCGTGGAGGACACCCGTCCGGGTGAACTGGACCCGGCGCTGGCGGAGCGCTTGGGCGTGAAGCCAGGGCCGGACTTTGGCAGGCTGGTGCGCGGAGAGACCGTGAATGGGGTGGCGCCCGAGCAGGTGGTGGGGCCCGCGCGCGAGGGCCGCAAGGTGGTGCTCTCCGGCGATACCGCCCCGTGCGAGGCGCTGGCGATCGCGGCGTACCAGGCGGACGTGCTGGTGCACGAGGCCACGTTCACCGAGGAGGAGGCCGCGCGCGCGGCCGAAACCGGCCACAGCACGGCGCGCCAGGCGGCCGAGCTGGCGCGCGGCGCGCAGGCGAGGATGCTGCTGCTGACCCACCTCTCCACCCGCTACGCGGGCCGCGAGGTGAGTGAGGAGGCGCGCGCGGTGTTCCCCGAGGCCGCGGTGGCGCGGGATTTCGATACGGTCGAGATCCCCTTCCCCGAGCGCGGGCCGGCGCGGCTTGAGCGGTGGTCGAATCGCGCGGCGCCCGCCGACGAGAACGCAGCGCGAGTGGATGAGGCCCAGGCGTTGGCGTCGGCGAGGAGCCGGTGAGCGTCGCCGCGCTACGCTTCCGAGCATGGCGACCATTGTGCGCGACCCCGAGCCGGTCGAGCTCCAGCAGCTGCGCGAGCGCCGCGAACGGCTGGACATCGACCGCCGCGATGAGGTGTGGGAGGGTGTGCTGCACATGAACCCGCCGCCATCGCACTGGCACGCGCGCCTGCTGGCCCTTCTGATCCGTCTGCTCGGTCCACACGCGGACGCCGCCGGGCTGGAGATAACCGGCGGCGTCGGGCTCGGAGAGAAGAACGACTTCCGTGTGCCGGACCTCGCGCTGCATCGCCCTGGAGCGGCCGCGCAGTGGCACCCGACCATGGCGCTGGCGCTCGAGATCCTCTCGCCGGACGATGAGGCGTGGGACAAGCTCCCGTTCTATGCGGCGCACGACGTCGACGAGCTCGTGATCGTCGACCCTCCGGAGCGCCGGGTGCACTGGATGGAGCTCCGGGACGGTGAGTACCGGCAGACTGAGCGAAGCTCGCTGATCGAGCTCGGACCTCGGGAGCTGACCGAGCGGATCACCTGGGCGGAGTGAGCTCGCCCGCGCTCGTTCGTCGCCCCACCGCCCCCGCCGAGCTGCTGCTGCGGGATGTCCACGTCTTCGATCCGCGCGCGGGCATCGACGCCCGTCACGACCTGCTGGTGCGCGGCGGCGCGGTCGCACAGCTGGGGGCGCCGGGAACGCTCACGGCCGACGGTGCGGAGGTCGTGGACGGCCACGGCCGCCTGTACGCGACGTCGGCGTTCTTCGACCCGCACGTGCACCTGCGCAGCCCTGGGCAGGAGCACAAGGAGGACATCGAGAGCGGCACGCGAGCCGCCGCCGCGGGCGGATATGGAGCGGTGATTGCGATGCCCAACACCGATCCGCCGATCGACTCCTCGCAGCGGCTGCGCTTGGTGCGCGAAACGGCCGCCGCCAAGGCGCACGTGCCGGTTGGCAACCTTGGAGCGCTGACGTGCGGCCTCGACGGCGAGCGGCTGACGGAGATGGATGCGCTGCGGGAGCAGGGTGCGCTCGGTTTCACCGATGACGGGCACCCAGTGGCCAACGCGGGGGTGCTTCGCGAAGCGCTCCAGCACCAGCGCGAGTGCGGCGGGACGATCGCGCTGCACGAGGAGGACCGCTCGCTCTCGCGCGGGGGGGCGATGCACGAGGGGGCGCTCAGCGCGCAGCTGGGTATCCCCGGCATCCCCTGCTCCAGCGAGGCGAGCATGGTTGCGCGCGACGCGGTGCTGGCCGGCAGCGAGGGCGCGCGCGTGCACTTCCAGCATCTCAGCTGCATCGCCTCGGTGCAGGCGCTGGCGGCGGCGAAGGCAGGCGGCGCGGCGGTGAGCGCGGAGGTGACCCCGCATCACCTGCTGCTGACAGACCAGGCGGTGCGCGGGATCCGGGAACAGGGCGGTGTGGTTGAAGTTGACCGTGGTGGGGTGGAGGGGAGCGGTCGTGGTCTGGACACGCGCGCAAAGATGAACCCCCCGCTGGCGAGCGAGGCGGACCGCAAAGCCCTGGTTGAGGCGCTGCGAACAGGCACGATCGACTGCGTCGCCACCGACCACGCGCCGCACGCTCAGGCGGAGAAGGCGCTGTCGTTCACAGGTGCCCCGATGGGGACGACGGGGTTGGAGACCGCGTTCGCCGCGCTCTACACCGAGCTGGTGCTGCCGGGAGTCATGAGCCTGGGAGTGCTGCTCGAACGGATGACCGCCGGCGCCGCGCTGTTCGGGCTCCCGGTCCCGACGATCGCGCGGGGCGCGGAGGCGAACATCGTGCTGATCGATCTCGACGCCGAGTGGCTGGCGGGGGAGCACGGCTGGCAGAGCCGCTCCGCGAGCTGCTGCTTCGCCGGAAGGCGCCTGCGCGGGAAGGTGCTGCTGACGGTGGCCGTCGGCGCGGTGGCGTATCGCGCACCGGTGAACGGCACAGACACGCGCACACCCGGAGCGAACCGGGCGGTGGCGGTGTGAGCCTGCTCTCGCGCGAGCGCGCTGCGCTGGTGGTGGTGGACGTCCAGGAGGCGTTCCGCGGCTACGCATGTTTCGACGGCGTGGCGAGCTCGTGCGCCAAGCTCGTGCGGGGGGCGCGCATTCTCGGGCTGCACGCGCTCGTGAGCGAGCAGTACACGAAGGGGCTCGGCCACAGCGCCCCGGAGCTCGGGCTGGAGGGGGAGCCGGTGATCGAGAAGATCGTGTTCTCCGCTGCGCGCGCCGAGGGTTTCGATCGTTCGGGGATCGGCCCGAACGGGCGCATGCAGGCAGTGGTATGCGGGATCGAGACCCACGTGTGCGTCTCGCAGACGGTCCACGACCTGCTGGGGCGCGGCATCGACGTGCACGTACCGGCGGACGCGGTGGGCTCGCGCCACACGCTCGACTACGAGCGGGGCCTTGAGCGGATGGAGCGTGCTGGCGCAGTGATCACCACCGTGGAGGCGGCGCTGTTCGAGTTGCTGGAGCGCGCGGGCACGCCGGAGTTTAAGGAAGTGCAGAGGCTGATCCTATGAGCGACCCGAGCGCATACGTGCTGCTGGAGGACGGCGCCCGCTTCGATGGCGAGGCGTGCGCGGCGGACGGCCACACGGTCGGCGAGGTCGTGTTCACGACCGGGATGTCGGGCTACCAGGAGTCGATGAGCGACCCCTCGTTCGCGGGTCAGCTGATCACCTTCACCTACCCGCACATCGGCAACTACGGGGTGAGCGGCGAGGCGATGGAGTCAGAACGCGCGTGGGCGCGCGGGGCGATCATGCGCGAGGCGTGCGACAACGAGGACGCGCCGAGCGCCGAGCGGGGCTGGCTGCGGTGGCTCCAGGACTGCGGCGTGCAGGGGATCACCGGCGTGGACACGCGCGCGCTGGTGCGCCACATCCGCGAGCAGGGCTCGATGCGCGGCGGGATCTTCCCCGCGAGCATCGCGCCCGACGAGGCCCGCGCGCTGATCGCAAAAGAGCCGGCGATGGACGGACAGGATCTCGCCGCGGTGGTGAGCCCCACCGAGGTGAGCCACCACGGCGACGGCGACGGCCCGCTAATCGCGGTGATCGACACCGGCATCAAGGGCTCGATCGTGCGCAACCTCGTCAAGCGCGGCGCGCGCGTGTCGCTGTACCCGTGCGCGACGCCGGCGGCGGAGCTGCTGGGCAGCGACGCGGACGCGATCCTGCTGGCCAACGGTCCCGGCGACCCGGCGGCGCTGGGGTACATAACCGACACCGTCCGCCAGCTGATCGGGCGCAAGCCGGTGTGGGGCATCTGCCTCGGCCACCAGCTGCTGTGCAGGGCGCTGGGCCTGCAGACTTTCAAGCTGCCGTTCGGCCACCGCGGCGCCAACCATCCGGTGAAGGACCTGCACACCGGGCGCGTGGAGATCACCTCCCAGAACCACGGCTTCGCGGTGGTTGGCCCGAGCGGGCAGGGCACGATCGAGGGCAACAAGCCGGTGCGCTGGCAGACCGACTTCGGCGCGGCGCAGCTCTCGCACGTCAACCTCTACGACCGCACGGTCGAGGGCTTGGAGCTGCTGGACGTGCCGGGCGGCTCGGTGCAGTATCACCCCGAGGCGGGTCCGGGCCCGCACGACAGCATGTACCTGTTCGACCGATTCCTCGAGCGCATTGCCGCGGCGTAACGACATCCACAAGATCCTGATCCTGGGCTCCGGCCCGATCGTGATCGGGCAGGCCGCGGAGTTTGACTACTCCGGCGTGCAGGCGTGCAAGGTGCTGCGCGAGGAGGGGTATGAGGTCGTGTTGATGAACTCCAACCCGGCGACGATCATGACCGACCCGGAGCTGGCGGACGCGACGTACATCGAGCCGCTACTGCCGGGGCCGGCGGCGCAGGTGATCGAGCGCGAGCGTCCCGACGCGCTGCTGCCGACGCTCGGCGGGCAGACCGCGCTGAACCTCGCCAAGGCGCTGCACGACGACGGCACGCTGGAGCGCCACGGGGTGGAGCTGATCGGCGCCAACTACGAGGCGATCGCCTGCGCCGAGGACCGCCAGCTGTTCGGGGTGGCGATGGCGCAGGCGGGGCTGCGGATGCCCGCCAGCGCGATCGCCACGGGCTGGGATGAGGACCGGAGCCGGGAGACACTCGCCTCCGGCGAGCATCCCCGTTCCGGCCAGCGCAAGGTGGACGTCAAGCGCGGCCTCGCGCAGGCGCTGGACGCGCTGCCGGACATCGGCCTGCCGTGCATCGTGCGCCCCGCCTACACGCTGGGGGGGCGCGGCGGTGGGATCGCGCGCACGCCGGAGGAGTTCCGGACGATCGTCGCGCGGGGCCTGGAGGCCTCGCCGATCGGGCAGGTGCTGCTCGACCAGTCGGTGCTGGGGTGGGGGGAGTTCGAGCTGGAGGTGATGCGCGACCGCGCCGACAACGTGGTGATCGTCTGCTCGATCGAGAACGTCGACCCGATGGGCGTGCACACGGGCGACTCGGTGACGGTGGCTCCCCAGCAGACGCTGCCCGACCGCCTCTACCAGCGCCTGCGCGACCAGTCGCTGGCGGTGATCCGCGCGGTGGGCGTGGAGACGGGGGGCTCCAACGTGCAGTTCGCGGTCAACCCCGAGACCGAGGAGGTGCTGGTGATCGAGATGAACCCGCGCGTGTCGCGCTCCTCGGCGCTGGCCTCCAAGGCCACCGGCTTCCCGATCGCGAAGATCGCCGCGCGCCTGGCGGTGGGGTACCTGCTGGAGGAGATTCCCAACGACATCACCAAGCTCACCCCCGCCTGCTTTGAGCCGACGATCGACTACGTGGTGGTGAAGTGGCCGCGCTTCGCCTTCGAGAAGTTCCCGGGTGCGGAGTCCACGCTCTCCACGCACATGAAGTCGGTGGGGGAGGCGATGGCGATCGGGCGCACGTTCGGTCAGGCGTTTGCGAAGGCGCTGCGCTCGCGCGAGCTCGACAAGCCACCGCGCTTCGGCGCGCTCACCGACGAGCAGCTGCTGGAGGGCCTGAGCGTCCCCTCCCCCGAGCGTTTCGAGGCGATCCTCGAGCTGTTCCGTCGTGGCGTGGCACACGAGCAGGTGCACGAGCGCACGGCGATCGACATGTGGTTTCTGCGCGAGCTGCGCGCGCTGGCACAGGACCCCGACGCTCCGTTTGCGGGTGAGCGCACCTTCAAGGCGGTGGACACCTGCGCGGCGGAGTTCCCCGCGCAGACCCCCTACTACTACTCGGCGTGGGAGCGGCCGCCCGCGGGAGGCGCCGCCTCGGCATCCGGTCCGCCCGGGAGCGCCGATGCTGCGCGCGCGGAAGAGGTGCGCCGGCTGCCCGCCCACGAGGTCCGCCGCGGCGAGCGCCCCTCGGTGGTGATTCTCGGCGCCGGCCCCAACCGCATTGGCCAGGGGATCGAGTTCGACTACTGCTGCGTGCACGCCGCAATGACCGTGCGCCAGTCGGGGCGCGATGCGGTGATGATCAACTGCAACCCCGAGACCGTCTCCACCGACTACGACACCTCCGACCGTCTCTACTTCGAGCCGCTCACGCTGGAGGACGTGCTGGGCGTGGTCGAGGTGGAGCAGCCGGAGGGCGTGATCGTGCAGTTCGGCGGCCAGACGCCGCTGAAGCTCGCCGCCGGCCTGCACGCCGCCGGCGTGCCGCTGCTGGGCACGAGCGTGGAGGCGATCGACCTCGCCGAGGATCGCAGCCGCTTCGGCGAGCTGCTCGGGCGCCTCGGCTACCAGGCGCCGCCGTACGCCACCGCCTGCTCGGTCGAGGAGGCGCTGCAGTGTGGGGAGGAGGTCGGCTACCCGCTGCTGGTGCGCCCCAGCTACGTGCTGGGCGGCCGCGCGATGGAGATCGTCTACTCGCGCGAGGGTCTCGCCGACTATCTGCGCCGCGAGGTGGGGGAGGACACGGGCAGGATCTTCCTCGACCGCTTCCTGGAGAACGCGATCGAGGTGGACGTCGACGCGCTGTGCGACGGGCGGGAGACCTGGGTCGGCGGGATTATGCAGCACGTCGAGGAGGCCGGCGTGCACTCCGGGGACTCCGCCTGCGTGCTGCCGCCACACTCGCTGGGGGGCGAGATGCTCGATCAGATCCGCGCCGCCACGCGCGAGCTGGCGCTGGCGATCGGCGTGGTGGGGCTGCTGAACGTGCAGTACGCCGTCGTGGACGGTCAGCTGTATGTGTTGGAGGCCAACCCCCGCGCCTCGCGCACGGTGCCGTTCGTCTCCAAGGCGGTCGGCCTGCCGCTGGCAAAGTTGGCCTGCCGCGTGATGCTGGGCGAGACGATCGCGGCGTTGCACCTGCCGCGCGAACGTGAAGGACTGGGCTTCGGCGACCACGTCTCGGTGAAGGAGGCGGTGCTGCCGTTCGACCGCTTCGAGGGCTCCGACGCGGTGCTGGGCCCGGAGATGCGCTCCACCGGGGAGGTGATGGGGATCGCGCGCGACTTCCCCACCGCGTTCGCCAAGGCGCAGGCCGCCGCCGGCTGCCCACTACCGCTGCACGGCACCGTCTTCATCTCGGTCACCGATGCCGACAAGGCGGGCGCGTTCGCGATCGCCGAGCGTCTGCACGAGAACGGCTTCCGGATCCTCGCCACGCGCGGCACCGCGGAGGCGATCGCACGCATGGGGATCCCGGCGCAGGCGCTCAACAAGGTCTCGGAGGGCTCGCCGCATGTGCTCGACTGGATCGAGCGCGGCGACGTGGACCTGGTCGTCAACACCCCCACCGGTTCGGGCGCGCGCACCGACGGTTGGCAGATCCGCCGCGCCGCGGTCACCCGCGGCGTCCCCTGTCTCACCACGCTCGCCGCCGGCGTGTCCGCCGCGCGCGCGATCTCCTCCGCACGGCAGTCCGGCCCGCCGCCGGTGCTGTGTCTGCAGGAGCTCCACCGAGGGCGCGAGCCGGTCGCCGATCCCGCCGGCCAGGGCGGGGGGGATACGCAGGGCGCAGCGCCCGCCGGCGACTCCCCGGACCACGCCGCCGCGGCGCGGTGAGCCCCCGCCGCCAGGGTGGCGTGAGGCTGTACGCCGCGCTGTTCGATCTTGTGCTGGCGCGGCTGGCGCCCGAGCAAGCGCATCGGCTGGCAGCCGCCACACTGCGCGCGGCCTGCCGGATCCCCGGCTGTGCCGCCCTGCTGGCGCGGCTGCTCGCCGCTCGCGACCCGGCGCTCCGCGTCGAGGCCATGGGCCTCAGCTTCCCCAGCCCGCTCGGGGTGGCGGCCGGCCTCGACAAGGAGGCCGGCTGCTTCGAAGGTCTCGGCCTGCTCGGCTTCGGCTTCGTCGAGGTCGGCACCGTCACCGCCCACCCGCAGCCCGGCAACCCGCCGCCGCGCGTCTTCCGGGTGCTCGGCGATCGCGCGCTGCTCAACCGGATGGGTTTTCCCAACCCGGGCTGCTCGGCGGTCGCCGCGCGCCTGCGGAGCCGCCGCGGCGGCCGCGTCGTCGTGGGGGCCAACGTCGGCAAGAGCATGGATGTGGCGCTCGCGCGTGCCGCCGACGACTACGACGCCGGTGTGCGCGCGCTCGCCCCCGTCTGCGACTACCTGGTGGTCAATGTCAGCTCGCCCAACACCCCGGGGCTCAGAGAGATGCAGGCGGTCGAGCTGCTGGCGCCGCTGCTGCGCGAGATCCAGCGCGAGCTCCGGGAGCTGGCGGTGGAGGTGCCGCTGCTCGTCAAGGTCGGCCCCGACCTCACCGACTCGCAGTTGCTCGCGATCGCCAACCTCGCGCTGGAGCTTCAGCTCGACGGGATCGTGGCGGTCAACACCAGCGAAGACCGCACCCTCCTCTCCGACCCGTCGGCGCTGGCCGGCGTCGAGGGCGGGGGAGTCTCCGGGCCGCCGCTGCGCGCGCGCGCCGTGGAGGTTCTGCGCCTGCTGCGCGGGCGGGTCGGCGATCGGCTGGTGCTGATCTCCGTCGGCGGCATCTCCACGCCAGAGGATGCCCGGGAGCGGATCCTCGCCGGGGCCACGCTCCTGCAGGCGTACACCGGCTTCGTCTACGGCGGTCCGCTGTGGCCGTCGCACGTCAACCGCGCGCTCGCGCAATGGGTGCGCGCCGAAGGTGCCGACTCGATTCAGCAGCTGGTCGGCGGCCGCGCGGGGACCCTTTGAGCGGCCGCGCCGGTGCCCTGCCGGTCCGCTCGCGCGCGCCCGCCGAGACCTGCCGTGGGCGCCGCATGGTCCCGGCGGAAACGCCGGCAAAATCCCTGCAAACACGGGGTCCCACCATCCACTACCCTCCACATACCTAAACCTCAAGTCGAGCTTTAGGCGAATTGGGGTACCGCGCCATCATCGCCGTGCGGTGGCGTGTAGACTCGCCGCCAATGATGACGGCGACGGGCACGACGCCCTCAAAGCATTCGGCGGCCCCCGAGCGCTCCTTCGATCAGCGCATGGACGCGCTCGCCAAAGCCAACAGAATTCGCACCGAGCGCGCACGGCTCAAGCGCGAGCTGAAGTCGGGGCGGCTGTCGATCCACACCCTCCTGCTGGAACCACCGGAGTACATCGAAACCGCGAAGGTGTTCGACATGATGCTCGCCGTCCCGAAGTATGGACGCGTGAAGGTCAACAAGATCCTCGCCCACTGCCGCATCGCCCCCAGCAAGACGATCGGCGGGCTCTCCGACCGCCAACGCTCGGAGCTGGTCTCGCTCCTACGCGGCCGCTAGGCCAGTGGCGCGTGTCTTCGTCATCACCGGCCCCTCCGGCGTCGGCAAGGGGACACTGATTCGCGGTCTGATGGAGCGCCTGGAGCAGCTGCAGCTGTCGGTCTCCGCCACCACGCGTCCAGCGCGTCCGGGCGAGCGCGACGGCGTCGACTACCACTTCCTCACCCCCGAGGAGTTCGAGCGGCGGGCGCAGACGGGAGGGTTTGTCGAGCACGCCGACTACGCCGGACGGCGCTACGGCACGCTGCGCGAGGAGCTCGACGGGCGCGTGCGCGCGGGGGTGCCGATCGTGTTGGAGATCGAGGTGCAGGGCGCCCGCCAGGTACGCGCCGCGCTGCCCGAGGCGCTGCAGGTGTTCATCGCGCCGCCCTCGCTCGACGCGCTGCGCACGCGCCTGATCGGCCGCGGAGCGGACGGCCCCGAGGAGGTGGAGCGGCGCCTGCGGGTCGCCGAGCGAGAGCTCACCGCACAGTCGGAGTTCGCCCACGTGGTGGTCAACGACCGCCTGGAGGACGCGCTGGAGCAGCTGACGGCGATCGTCAGTGCAGCGCTGAGTTGAGGGGATGGCCGGGAGGGGGGCCTGCCCCCCTCCCGACTTACTGCGCCTGGAGGACGGGCTGGAGCAGCTCGTCGCGATCGTCGCCGGGGCGCTGGACGGCTGACCCTCTACAATTGAGCCCCCACCACGAAAGGGCACCATCACCTTGATCTCCCCCCGCATCGACCATCTGCTGGAGAACGTCGACTCCAACTACGCCTCCGTCCTCGTCGCCGCCAAGCGCGCGCGTCAGATCAACAGCTACTACCACAACCTCGGCGAGGGCACCTTCGATGAGTTCCCGCCGCCGATGATCGAAACCACCTCCAAGAACTACCTGACGATCGCCCTCGAGGAGGTCGCGCAGGGCAAGATCAAGTACCACTACCGCTAGGACGCCCGCTGGGCGGCGCCATGCTGCGTCCTCGATCGCTCGTGTGCTTGAGCACACTTCGCTCACTGCGTCCTTGCCTGGCTTGCCCAGCGAACGCCCTAGCACCGCAATGCTGCGACCAGCGGTTGTCGACTCGCATATACCCCTCTAAAACCCAGGTATGTCCAGAATCCTGCTCGGGGTGAGCGGCGGGATCGCCGCCTACAAGGCGCTGGAGTTCGTGCGCCTCGCCACCGGCGCCGGCCACGCGGTGCGGGTGGTGCAGACGCGCACCTCCTGTCGCTTCGTGGGACGCGCCTCGTTCGCGGCGCTCAGCGGCGCGCCGGTGCTCGTCAGCGAGTTCGAGCACGACCCCGCGCGCGGGGCCTTCCCCGGCCGAAGCGGGGAGACACTCGCCTCCGGCGAACATCCCTCGTTCGGCCAGATCCCCGCCCACCAGCCGATCAGCCATCTGGAGCTGGTGCGCAACGCGGACCTCTATCTGATCGCCCCCGCCTCCGCCAACACGCTCGCCAAGCTCGCCGGCGGCCTCGCCGACAACCTGCTGAGCAGCGCCGCGCTCGCCGCCACCTGCCCGGTGGTGGTGGTGCCCGCGATGAACAACCACATGTACCAGCACCCTGCGGTGCGCGCCAACCTCGACACCCTACGCGCCCGCGGCGTGCACGTGATCGAGCCCGACGCCGGGCGCCTCGCGTCGCAGGGCGAGGAGGGAGTCGGCCGCCTACCCGATCCCGCGCGGCTGCTGGCGCGCTGCGAGACGCTGCTTGCCGAGGCGGGGACCGCACCCGCCAGCGCCTGGCGCGGCCTGCGCGTGCTCGTCACCGCCGGCGGCACCCGCGAGCCGATCGACAGCGTGCGCTTCATCGGCAACGGCTCCTCCGGGCGCATGGGGCTGGCGCTGGCCGAGGCTGCCCGTGCGCGCGGGGCAGAGGTGACGGTGCTCGCCGCCAACGTTGCGCTGGCCCGCCCCGCGGGCGTGGCCTGGTGCGAGGTGGCCACCGCCGCGGAGCTGGCCGAGGCGTGTGCGCGGGAGTTCCCCGCCTGCGACGTGCTGCTGATGGCGGCCGCCGTCGCGGACTTCCGGCCCACACAGCCCGGGGCACAGCCGGGGGCACCGGTGGTCGGCAAGCTCAAGAAGGCCGGCCGCGAGCACCTGCGCCTGGAGCTCGAAGCCACCCCTGACGTTCTCAAGGGGTTGGCGTCCGGGCGGCGCCCCGGCCAGACGCTCGTGGGGTTCGCCGCCGAGCACGGCAACGGCGCGATCGAGTACGGGCGCGGCAAGCTACGCGATAAGGGGCTCGACGCGGTCGTCGTCAACGATATCTCCCGCTCCGACATCGGGATTGGGGCCGACGACAACGAGGTGACCATCCTCACCGCCTTAGGGGAGCAGCACGTCCCGCGCGCCGCCAAGACCGAGGTTGCCGAGGCGATCCTCGACGCAGTGGAGCGCCTGCGCGTGGAGTCGCCCGAAGCATCCAGGTAGTCACCCCCGCAGGGTCTGCTCCGCGGGGTACGGTGGCATCCGATGGCGTGCTCGCGCTCGTCTTGCAAGAGCGGCGCGCCGATGCGATGCTTTCTACAGTGAGTGGGGGTATGGACAGCGTCTACGACCTCTATCGCAGCGGCTGCGAGCTGCTCGATCACGGCGATCACCAGGCCGCGATCGTGCCGCTGACGCGCGCGCGCAAGCTGGAGCCCGACAAGGCCTCGATCCGCGAGGCGCTCGGCCGCGCGCTGTTTCACGCCCAGCGCTACGAGGACGCCGCCGCGGAGTTTCGCGCGATTGCCGCGCGGGCGCCCACCAACGACTACGCGCTCTTCTGCCTGGGCCGCGCGATGCAACAGCTGGGGCGCCACGAGGAGGCCCGCCACCCGCTCGCGCTCGCCTGCTCGCTGCGACCCGAGCGCAGCGACTACCGCGTATACAGGGAGCGTTCGCGCCGGGCGGTGCACGGCTCCTAGATGCCGATGCTATGCTCGACCCACAGCTTTCGTGCCGACCGAAGCCGGGGGACACTCGCCTTCGGCGAGCATCCCCGTTTCGGCCAGCGGACGCCGGCAGTCGTACCGAAAGTGGGCGGATCGCCCGCTTTTTTTCATTTCTGGAGGGCTTTATGACCACCACATTGCAGAGCGAAATAGAAGGGTTGCTCGCCGCGCGCGAGCCGGATGTCGAGGTACTGCTCGCCGAGCTCCTCGGCGGCGGCACGTTGCGCGTCTACATCGACCACCCTGACGGCGTCACGCTCGCGCTCTGCGAGCGCGTCACCGCGGCGCTCGCCGCACTGCGCGAGCGCTACACGCTGGAGGTCTCCTCGCCCGGCATCGAGCGCCCGCTCACCAAGCCCGAGCACTTCCGCCACTTCGTCGGCCGCCGTGCGCGTGTGCGTACGCGAGGCGATCAGCC
This sequence comes from uncultured Solirubrobacterales bacterium, assembly GCA_963833205.1. Lineage (GTDB taxonomy): Bacteria > Actinomycetota > Thermoleophilia > Solirubrobacterales > Solirubrobacteraceae > Palsa-744. Next base: position 113,114 of record CAWHWZ010000004.1, read on the forward strand.
CGCGGCCTCCAGCCAGCCCTCCTCATTGAACCGGCGCAGCTACACCGGCGAGCTGGTTGGGGCCTCCGACACGGAGATCACGATCGCCGCCGACGGCGCGTTGGTGAGCATCCCATACGCGCAGATCCGCCGTTCCAACCTGGTGGAGGAGTAACAGCCATGTCACGCGAAATCCTCGAAGCAATGCACGCGCTCGCCCGCGAGAAGGGCATCGAGCCGGAGAAGCTGATGATCGCGCTGGAGGACGCGCTGCTCTCCGCCTACAAGAAGCAGCCCGGCTCCGCTAAGTACGCGCGCGTGGAAATGGACCGCGAAACGGCCGACTTCCGGGTGATCGAACTGATCATCCCCGAACGCCTGGAGGCCCACCTGATCGTGGAGACGATCGACGAGGGCACCACCGTCGACCCCGAGACGGGCGAGCTGCGCGAACCGGAGGAGCCGGAAATCGACCCCGCCAAGTTCGAGCAGTATCGCGATGAGATCGGCGAACAGGACGTCACGCCCGACGACTTCGGGCGGATCGCGGCGCAGACCGCCAAGCAGGTGATCCTGCAGCGCATCCGCGAGGCCGAGCGCGACATGATGTTCGAGGAGTACCGCGACCGCGTCGGCGAGCTGATCACCGGCATCGTGCAGCAGTCCGACTCCCGCTACACGCTCGTACAGCTGCGCGAGCGCGTCGAGGCGCTCTTGCCCAAGTCCGAGCAGGTCGACGGCGAGCGCTACGACCACTCGCAGCGGATCAAGGCCGTGATCAAGGAGGTCTCGGCCTCCACCAAGGGCCCCTCCATCATCGTCTCGCGGCGCGACCCCGAGCTGATCAAGAAGCTGTTCGAGCTGGAGGTCCCCGAGATCGCCGACGGCCTCGTGGAAATCGCCAACGTCGCGCGCGAGCCCGGCTACCGCTCGAAGATCGCCGTGATCTCCCACGCCGACGGCGTCGACCCGGTCGGCGCCTGCGTCGGCCCGCGCGGCTCACGCGTGCGGATGGTCGTCTCCGAGCTGCGCGGCGAGAAGATCGACATCATCCCCTTCAACGAAGAGCCCGCCCGCTTCGTCGCCAAGGCACTGTCTCCCGCGCGTGTGCGCGAGGTGCTGGTCGACGACGACGCCAAGCAGGCCACGGTGATCGTCCCCGACGACCAGCTCTCGCTGGCGATCGGCCGCGAGGGGCAAAACGCGCGCCTCGCCGCGCGTCTCACCGGCTGGCGCGTGGACATCCGCTCGGAGACCGAGTTCGCCGCCGAGGAGGCCGAGCACGGCTACGAGGAGGAGGAAGTCTCCGGGCGCTGCTCGGCGATCCTCTCCAACGGCAAACGCTGCCCCAACGCCTCGCTGCCCGGCTCGCGCTACTGCGGCCTGGAGGCCCACCAGGCGCTGGCCCACGTCAGCGGCGACAGCGTCAGCGAGCTCAGCGCCAACGGCGGCGGCGCGGTCGCCGCCGAGCAGGCGCCGGCGGTGGAGGCGCCCGCCGAAAGCGTGCCTGTGGCAGAGGCCTCCGCCGAGGCGGCTGCCGAGGAGCAGGCGTCATAGCGGGCAACGTGCCCCGGCGCCGCTGCGTCGGCTGTGGACGGATCGCGCCGAAGTCGGAGCTGTTGCGCATCGTCGTCGCCCGGGATGAGACCCCGCCCGTCCACCCGCCTACCCGGCGTTCGCGGCGCGCGGTGATCGATCCCGCCGCCACGCTGCCCGGGCGCGGCGCCTATCTTTGCAAGGCAGGCGTTGCCGAGACGACGCCCAACCCGGAATGCCTGCAACTAGCCGAACGTCGCCGCGGCATCGCCCGCGCGCTGCGCTGTCCCGTGACGCTCGAGCGTGAGCCCGTAGAATCGACTCGATGAGCAAGAAGCGCGTACACGAGATCGCAAAGGAGCGGGGGATCGAGAGCAAGGCGCTGCTCGAAAAACTCCGCGCCGCCGGCGTCGAGGTCAAGACCGCATCCTCGTCGATCGACGAGTCGCTCGCGCTGCGTGCCTTGAACGCCAACGGGTCGCCGACCAGTGCGCCCGCAGATGCAACCATCACACATACGCCGCCAACTGCTACATCGGCACAGGCGCCCCAGGCCGTGACTCCGATCGCCCCCCCGCCGGCACCGGCAACACAAACGCCCCAGCCCGCCACTCCGATCGCCCCCCCGCCACCTGCTTCCGAGCAGGCGCCCGCGGCCCCCGCCCCCCCTCCTCCTTCCTCTTCCGTCCCTCCCGCCGAGCGGGTGCGCCCCACGCGCGACTCGCGCACGGGAGAGCGCGCCCCCGCGGGGGCCGCCCAGCCCGGGCGCCGCCGCGTGGTGATCGACTCGCAGGCCTCCCGCCGCCAGCAGGCCGGCCCCGCCAACCAGCCCCAGCGCCGTCCGCGCCGCGGTCGCCGCCGGCGCGGCACCTACGACGAGACGATCGCGCCGATCGACAACACCGCCGCGATCCGCGACGCCAACCTCGTGCGCATCAACTCCGGCGCCACCGTCAAGGACGTCGCCGAGTATCTCGGCGTGCCGGTGCCGGAAGTGATCAAGAAGCTGATGAGCCTGGGGGAGATGGCCACGCTCACGCAGACGCTCTCCGACGAGGCCATCCAGGTGGTCGCCGAGGAGCTCGGCAAGGAGATCGAGATCGTCCACGCCGCCGACGACGTCGAAGCGGAGCCGGTATTCGAGGACGCCGAGGAGGATCTCGTCGAGCGCCCGCCGGTGGTGACCGTGATGGGCCACGTCGACCACGGCAAGACATCGCTGCTGGATGCGGTCCGTAAGACGGAGGTCGCCGCGGGCGAGGCCGGCGGCATCACCCAGCACATCGGCGCCTACCAGGTGCGCCACGCCGGCAAACAGATCACCTTCCTCGACACCCCCGGCCACGAGGCGTTCACCGCGATGCGCGCCCGCGGCGCGCGTGTCACCGACCTCGCCGTGATTGTGGTCGCCGCCGACGACGGCGTCAAGCCGCAGACCGAGGAGGCCATCGACCACGCCCGTGCCGCCGACGTGCCGATCGTGGTCGCCGTCAACAAGGTCGACAAGGAGGGCGCGCAGCCCGATCGCGTGCGCACCGAAATGGCCCAGCACGGCCTGCAGCCCTCCGACTGGGGCGGGGAGACCGAGTTCGTCGACGTCTCCGCCAAGACCCGCCAGGGTCTCGACGAGCTGCTCGACACCATCCAGGTGGTCACCGATCTGGAGGAGCTGCGCGCCAACCGCGGCGCCGAGGCGTCCGGCACCGTGATCGAGTCAAAGCTCGACCCCGGACGCGGCCCGGTCGTCAGCATCCTGATCCAGCGCGGCACGCTGCACGTTGGCGACGCGCTGGTGGCGGGCGCCCACTTCGGACGGGTGCGCGCCATGCACGACTTTACCGGCGCGCGCACCAAGCGCGCCGAGCCGGGCGAGCCGGTCGAGGTGCTCGGCTTCGACGGCGTCCCCGAGGCCGGCGAGGCCGTCCGGGCGGTCGAGAACGAGCGGCGCGCCCGCCAGCTCGCGGGGGTACGCGCCAACCGCCTGAAGACCGAGGCTTTGGCGCGGCGCTCCGGACGCAAAGTCTCGCTGGAGGACGTCTTCAAGCTCGCCCGCGAGGGCACCGTCAAGGAGCTCGGCCTCGTGATCAAGGCCGACGTCGCCGGGTCGCTTGAGGCGATCGAGGACGAGATCGCCAAGCTCCCGCAGGAGGAGGTGAAGGTCAACATCATCCACCGCGGCGTCGGCGGCATCAACGAGTCCGACGTGATGCTCGCCGCCGCCTCCGAGGGGCTGATCCTCGCCTTCAACGTGCGCCCCGTCGGCGACGCCCGCCAGATAGCCGAGCGCGAGGGCGTGGAGATCCGCTCCTACGCGGTCATCTACCGCGCCATCGAGGAGCTGCGCGCCGCCATGCAGGGGCTGCTGGAGCCCGAGGAGGTCGAGACCGTGCTCGGCCAGGCGGAGGTGCGCCAGCTGTTCCGCGCCTCGCGCATCGGCACCATCGCCGGCTCGCACGTCACCGAGGGCAAGGTCACGCGCGGCGCGCGGGTACGGGTCGTGCGCGAGGGCACCGTGATCCAGGACACCACCATCGCCAGCCTGCGGCGCTTCAACGAGGACGCGCGCGAGGTCGCCGCCGGCTTCGAGTGCGGCATCGTGCTCGCCAACTTCCAGGACCTGCGCGAGGGCGACATTCTCGAGACATACGAGACGCGTCAGGTAGAGCGCGAGCTGTCCTAACGCAGCGCTTGCAAACGCGACGGGCTCGGAGAGTAGGATGACCAGTGGCCGCATGCGCCGCGTCGATGAGGCGATCAGGCAGGTGATCGGAGAGGTGGTGGCAGGCGAGTTGAAGGACCCACGAGTGGGATTCGTGACCGTGACAGATGTAAGGACCAGCGCCGATTTGAGCCATGCCCGCGTATACGTGAGCGTGCTCGGGGACCAGCCCGACCGCGATGCCACGCTCGCGGGGCTGCGCAGCGCGCACGGCTACATGCAGCGGCGCGTCGCCTCCCAGCTGCGGCTGAAGCGCACGCCCACGCTCGACTTCCTCTACGACGACACCACCGATCGCGCCATGCGCCTGGAGGAGCTGTTGGACGAGCCGGGGGCCGGCGGCGATGAGCTGGCGGCTGGCGCCGGTGATCCGTGGGCCGGCGATGAGCCCGGGGCGATTGCCGATGAACCAGGGGCCGGCGGCGATGAGTGACAACGGCGCAGTGACCGTGCCCGCCCCCGCCGACACGCGCGCGCTCGTACTGCAGCGCATCCGCGAGGACTCCTCCTTCGTGCTCGCCACGCATGAAAACATGGACGGCGACGCGATCGGCTCGCTGCTCGGGATGCAGGGGCTGCTTACCGCGCTCGGCAAGGACTCGCTGATGTTCATCCCCGCTGGGGAGCTGCCGCTGCCCTTGGAATACCGCTTCTTCGACCTCGCCGACTCCATCCAGTCACCGCCCGCCGACATCGCCCGGCGCACCGTGGTGCTGCTGGACTGCGGCAACATCGACCGCAACTCCGCCGACGCGCTGCGCGAGGGGGCGCACCTGCTGAATATCGACCACCACCACGACAACACCCGCTTCGGCACCGTCGATCACGTGGTGCCCGACGCCTCCTGCACGGCGGAGATCATCTGGGATCTGATGCACGGGCTCGACGTCAGCCCCGCGCCGGAGGTTGCCCAGGCGCTGTACGTCGGGCTGGTGACCGACACCGGGCGCTTCATGTACGAGAACACCGGGCCGCGCGCCCACCAGATGGCGGCCGAGCTGATCCAAGCCGGGGTCGACGTGCAGGCCATCTACCGCCGCCTCTACGAGGAGATGCCCTACCCGAAGCTGACACTGCTCGCGCTCGGGCTCAGCCAGGTTCGCCGCTTCGACTCCGGCGAGCTGACGATCGCCGTGCTGAGCGCCGAGGACTTCCGTCGCGCGGAGGCCGAGGAGAGCTACTCCGAGGGGATCGTCGACCACCTGCGCGCCGTGCGCGGCACCAAGGTCGCCGCGCTCGTGCGCGAGCTGACCGCGCCCGAGCGCTGCGGCCAGCACAAGGTGTCGCTGCGCGCCGTCGACGACGACGTCGACGTCTCGGCGATCGCGCGCGCGCAGGGGGGCGGGGGGCACCGCCGCGCCGCCGGCTTCTCCACCACGCTCGCGCCCGAGGAGCTGATCGAGTTCCTGCGCCGCCAGATCGCCGCCCAGCTGCTGGCCGATCCAGGACGATCGGTCGCGCCGACGCCGGCGTAGCCCCCGGCGTAGCCCTGGCGTAGCCCCGCGCTCGCCATTACGGCCCGGCGGGGTTCAGCCGGCTTCCGCGGGCGACCGATCGGGACCGCCACGTCCCGCACGCTGCGCGATGATGCGCGGATGGACGGCGTCTTTTTGATCGACAAGCCGGTGGGGATCACCTCGCACGACGTGGTCGCCGCCGTGCGCCGCGCGCTGGGCGGGGTCAAGACCGGCCACGCCGGCACGCTCGATCCCTTCGCCACCGGCCTGCTGCTGGTGCTGGTCGGGCGCGCCACGCGCATCCAGCAGCAGCTGATGGGGCTGCCCAAGCGCTATGAGACGGTCGCCCAGCTCGGGGCCGTGTCCAGCACAGGCGATCCGGAGGGGGAGATCACGTATACCGGGCGGCTTCCCACCGACCGATCGGAGATCGGCCAGCCGCCACTGCCGACGGGCGAGATCCGTCAACGCCCCCCAATGCATTCGGCGGTGAAGATCAAAGGCGAGCGCGCCTACAAGCGCGCACGGCGCGGGGAGCAGTTCGAGATGCCCGAGCGTCTGGTCACCGTCCACCGCTTCCAGCAGCTGTGGCGGGAAGGGGATTCCGCCCACCCACGCGCCGCGTTCCTGATCGAGTGCTCCTCCGGCACGTACATACGCTCGCTGATCGCCGATCTTGGCGACGCCTACTGCGTGGAGCTGCGCCGCACCGCGATCGGACCCTTCAAGGTGGAGGATGCGGTGACGCCGCCTAGACGGGGCCAGCCGTGGGAGCCGCCGGATCCGCTCACGGTCGAGCAGGCACTGGCCACGCTCCGATGACCGGGGGGGCTTGGTGGAGATGCCTTCAAAAAAGTCCCCAACCCTTTACAAAATGAAGGGTTGGGGTCCGCAAACGAAGACATCCAACCCAAACATCACTTCACAAAATGAAGGGTTGGGGTCCGCAAACGAAGACATCCAACCCCAACACCACTTCACAAAATGAAGGGTTGGGGTCCGAAAAGTAAACACAAACCCCGCGCCACCCCCAGCCCGCGGCGCCCCCTCCAATAGGCTTTCGCCGGTGAAGATCACCAGCCTTCCCAACCTCCATACCGATCGACGTTCGGCCAGCGAGCGCCAGGTGGCGGTCGGGACCTTCGACGGGGTGCACCTCGGCCACCGCGAGGTGATCCGCGGCGCCGACAGCGTGCTCACGTTCGACCCCCACCCGGTGTCGGTGGTCGCGCCCCAGCACGCGCCCAAGTTGCTCACCCCGCTCGCCGTCAAGGCCGAGCTGATCGCCGCGCTCGGCGTGCGGGAGCTGATCGTGATCCCCTTCGACGCCGCCTTCGCCGCGCGCAGCGCGCGGGAGTTCATCGACGAGGTGCTCGTCGGGGCGCTCGGGGCGGTGCGGGTGTCGGTCGGCGAGAACTTCCGCTTCGGCCACCGCGCGCAGGGCGACACGCAACTGCTGGCGGCTGAGGAGCGCTTCCAGACGACGGTGCACCCGCTGCTGGAGGTGGACGGCGAGATCGTCTCCTCCAGCCACATCCGCGGCCTCGTGCTGGCGGGTGAGGTGGATCAGGCGACGCACTTCCTCGGCGCCCCCTTCCAGCTGCGCGGCGAAGTGGTGCGCGGCGATGAACGCGGGCGCACGCTCGACTTCCCCACCGCCAACCTGATCCCCGACGAGGCGCTCGTGTGCCCCGGCCACGGCATCTACGCCTGCCTCGCCAACGGTCACCCGGCCGCCGTCAACGTGGGGGTGCGCCCAACCTTCACCACCGGCCGCGGCGAGCTGATCGAGGCCTACCTGCTCGACTTCGAAGGTGATCTCTATGGCCAAGAGCTGCGCCTCGACTTCATCAGCCGCCTGCGCGGCGAGCGGCGCTTCGCCACCGTCGAGGCGCTGATCGAGCAGATGCGCCGCGACGTCCAGCAGACGCGCGAAGTTCTCGCCGGGCAGTGAACAGCCCCGGGCTCGGCGTGCCGACGTGGGGGCCGCCGCCGTCACGCCAGACGCTCTTTGCTACCGTGTGCCCCCGCCGATGACGTTGACCACCGAGAGAAAGCGCGAGATCGCCGCCAAGTTTGGCTCAAGCGAGCGCGACACCGGGAACACCAGGGTGCAGGTGGCGCTCCTGACCGAGCGCATCAACCACCTCACCGAGCACCTGCGCGCGCAGAAGAAAGACCACCACTCGCGCCGCGGCCTGCTGATGCTGGTGGGGCGCCGCCGGCGCTTCCTCGACTACCTGCAGCGCACCGATCTCGAGGGCTACCGGGCGCTCATCAAAGAGCTGGGCCTGCGCAAGTAAGCACAGCGGATGAGCGTCCTCGACCCCGGCACCGAGGTTCCGAACTTCAGCCTCGCCACCGAAGGCGGCGAGCCCTTCACCGAGAAAAACCTGCGCGGCAAAACCACCGTGCTGGTGTTCTACCCGTTCGCGTTCAGCCCCGTCTGCACCGACCAGCTGCAGCTGTATGAGAAGCAGCTCGGCGAGATCACCGCGGACGGCGCGGCGATCTACGGCGTCTCCTGCGACAGCACGTGGGCGCAGAAAGCGTTCCGCGAAAAGCTGGGCGTCAGCATTCCGCAGCTCTCGGACTTCGAGCCCAAGGGGGCGGCCTGCACCGCGTTCGGCGTGCTGCACGACGGCGGCTTCCCGCAGCGCGCGCTCGTGATCGTCGGCCCCGACGGGGTCGTGCGCTGGAGCTACCAGGCGCCCTCGCCCGCCGACCTTCCCGGCGTGCACATGATTCTCGGCGGCCTGAAAAACGCGTGAGCGGCCGATCGCCGTAGCGGCATCGGACGAACCGCGCGCCCAGCCGCTAAGCTGCTCTCTGTTCGGAACAGAGAATAAAAAGACAGAGCCGCCGACCGAAGGGCGGACGAGGAAGGCAGAGAATATGAGCAGTGATGCAGCCGTTACACGGGTCTCCGTGGAGATAGCCGGTAGCGAGATCTCCTTTGAGACCGGCCGGATGGCCAAGCAGGCCTCCGGCGCAGTGGTCGTCCGCCAGGGCGACACGATGGTGCTCGCGACAGCCGTCGCCGGCTCCCTGCGCGACGTCGATTTCCTCCCGCTGACGGTGGACGTCGAGGAGCGCATGTACGCCGCCGGGAAAATCCCCGGCTCATTCTTCAAGCGCGAGGGGCGCCCCGGCGAGAAGGGCACGCTGACCGCGCGCATGATCGACCGCCCGATCCGCCCGCTGTTCCCCAAGGACTGGCGCTACGACACGCAGCTGGTCGCGATCCCGCTGTCGATCGACCACGTGCACCCCTACGACATCCTCGCGATGAACGGCGCCTCCGCGGCGCTGATGATCTCCGACATCCCCCTGCCGACGCCCGTCGGCGCGGTGCGCATCGGCAAGATCGACGGCAACTTCGTCGTCAACCCCTCCGAGGAGGCCATGCAGGCGGGTGCCGAGATCAGCTCGGACCTCGACCTGATCGTCGCGGGCACCGAGGAGGCGATCCTGATGGTCGAGGCCGGCGCCAACGAGATCCCCGAGGCCGAGATCCTCGACGCGCTGGACATCGCCCACGCGGAGATCAAGAAGCTGTGCGCGCTCCAGCGCGACCTTCAGGCAAGGGTCGGCAAGGCCAAGAAAGCCTTCGCGACGATCGGTGTCGACACCTCGCTGCTGGAGCAGATCCGCGGCTCCCACGGCGGCGCTCTGGACGCGGCCACCCAGGTCGAGGACAAGCTCGAGCGTCAGGACGCCACCAAGGCCGTCGAGGCGGCGATCCTCGCGCAGTACGCCCCGGCCGCGCCCGATGGTGCCTCCGAGGATCAGCTCACGAGCGCCAAGGAGCGTCGGGCGGCCGCGCAGCTCGCGTTCGACAAGCTCGAGAAGGCGATCATCCGCGAGCGCATCGCCGTGCACAAGAAGCGCCCCGACGGGCGCTCGGAGAACGAGATCCGCGACATCTCGATCGAAGTCGGCGTCACGCCGCGCACGCACGGCTCGGCGCTGTTCACGCGCGGGCAGACGCAGGCGCTGAGCGTCGTGGCGATGGGCACGCTCAAGGAGGAGATGCGCATCGACACGCTCGGCCTGGAATCCAAAAAGTACTACTGGCACCACTACAACTTCCCGCCCTTCTCGGTCGGGGAGGCGGGCCGCATGGGCGGCGTCAAGCGCCGCGACATCGGCCACGGCGCGCTCGCCGAGCGCGCGCTCGCGCCGATGGTGCCCTCGATCGAAGAGTTCCCCTACTCGATCCGCGTCGTCTCGGACATCCTGGAGTCCAACGGCTCCTCCTCGATGGCCTCGGTGTGCGGCTCCTCGCTGTCGCTGATGGACGCCGGGGTGCCGATCAAGCGCCCCGTCGCGGGCATCGCCATGGGCCTGATCAAAGAGGGCGATGACTACATCGTCTTGACAGACATCGCCGGCGTCGAGGACCACCTCGGCGACATGGACTTCAAGGTCGCCGGCACCGAGCGCGGCATCACCGCGCTGCAGATGGACATCAAGATCACCGGCGTCACGTTCGAGATCCTGCGCGACGCGCTGGCGCAGGCCAAAGAGGCCCGCACGTTCATCCTCGCCAAGATGGCCGACGTCATCGGGACCCCGCGCGAGCAGCTCTCGCAGTTCGCCCCGCGGATCCAGACGATCCAGATCGACCCCTCCCAGATCGGTCTGCTGATCGGCAAGGGCGGGGAAACGATTCGCGGTCTCTCGGAGGAGTACGAATCGCAGATCGACGTCAACGACGAGGGTCAGGTGCTGATCTACTCGGCCAACGGCGAGCTCGCCGACGAACTGCTGGAGCGCATCCGCACGATGATGAAGGAGGTCGAGGTCGGCGACGAGTTCCTCGGCAAGGTCGTCAAGACCACCACCTTCGGCGCGTTCGTGGAGCTGGCGAAGGGGACGGACGGGCTGCTGCACATCTCCAACGTCTCCCCGGGCGAGCGCATCTCCACCGTCGAGGACGTGCTCAACAAAGGCGATGAGATCAACGTGCGCGTGGTCGAGGTCGACCGCGAGCGCGGGCGCATCGGCCTGCGCCTCGCCGACGACCCCGAGATCGCGGGCAAGACCGTCGAGGAGCTGGCCGCGGTGGGAGCCGGAGGCGGATCTGGATCCCGCCCACCCGGCCGCTCCTCGGGTGGTGGGGGCCGCTCGTCGGGCCCCTCGCGCAACGGCCGCGACGGAGGCCGCGACGGCGACCGCGACCGGGGCCGCAGCGATTCGGCCCCGCGCGGCTCCGGCCGTCCCCGCCACGGCTCCGGGCGCGACCGCGATTAGCGCTTCTCGCCGCACGGACGGCCACGCCGGATGCCGTCTCAAGTGAAGCCATGAACGAGGTCGGCCACCGCGTCACCACCCTGGACTCCGGCGTCCGGGTGGTGAGCGAGCCGCTGCCGGCGGTGCGCTCGGTCGCGCTCGGCTTCTGGATCGGCGCCGGCTCGGCGCACGAGCACGAAGCGGAGGCCGGCATTTCGCACCTGCTCGAGCACATGCTGTTCCGCGGCTCCGCGCGCTACGGCTCAGAGGAGATCGACCAGATCTTCGACGCGATGGGCGCCGAGCTCAACGCCGGCACCGACAAGGAGGCCACCTCCGTGTACTCGCGCGTGCTCGACCGTCACCTGGAGCGCGCCTTCGACGTGATCGCCGACATGGTGTGGCGCCCGCGCATGGGCGAGCTGGAGGCCGAGCGCGAGGTGGTGCTCGAAGAGATCGCGATGTACGAGGACGACCCCCAGGACCGCGTGTTCGACGTGCTCGGCGAGTCGGTGTTCGGCGAGCACCCGCTGGGGCGCGCGGTGATCGGCCGCGCCGAGGTGGTCGCCGCGGTGACGCGCGAGCAGCTGCAGGCCTTCCACGCCGCGCACTACACCCCCCCGGAAGTGGTGATCGCCGCGGCCGGCTCGGTCGATCACGACGCGCTGGTGGAGCTGGCGCGGGCGGCCGAAGGGGAACGCGGCGAGACGCCCGCCACGCCCGCGCCGCCTGCCGCTGAGCCCTCCTTTCAGAGGCGCGTGCGCTTCCTGCGCAAGGACACCGAGCAGTACCACCTCTGCCTGGGCGGGCGCGGGATGGCGCGCGAGGACGAGCGCCGCTTCGCGCTGCGCGTGCTCGACAACATCCTCGGCGGCGGCGCCTCCTCGCGCCTCTTCCAGGAGGTGCGCGAGCGCCGCGGTCTCGCCTACTCGGTCTTCTCCTTCTCCAACCTCTACGCCCACACGGGTGAGGTTGGGCTCTACGTGGGCACGCGCCCGGAGAATCTGACGGAGGCGGTGGCCGTGCTCGCGGGCGAGCTCGATCGTTTCGTGCGCCATCCGGCTGATGCGCAGGAGCTCGAGCGCTCGCGCGAGAACGCGAAGGGCCGCATGGTGCTGGCGATGGAGTCCACCGCGGCGCGCATGAACCGCCTCGGTAGCTCGGTGCTGTGCGAGCTGCCGATCCTCTCGGTGGAGGAGGTGATCGCGCGGATCGACGCGGTCACGATGGACGATCTGCGCGAGCTCGCCGCCGAGCTGTTTCGCGGCCCGGAGCTGTCGGTCGCGGCGATCGGCCCCGACGAGCAGGTCCTGCGCACGGCGCTGGCGCCGCTGGAGGCAGTGGCGGCGTGAGTAGGGGCGGGGTTATGGGCCGACCGAGGAGCGCGTGGCGGAGGTGACCGCGTGATCCGCGTGGCGGTGGCGGGCGCCGCGGGCCGCATGGGCCTCGCGGTGTGCGCGGCCGTGGAGGGCGCCGAGGACATGCGGCTCACCGGCCGTGCCGATCCGCTGCTCAGCACGACGCTCGCCGAGGTGCTGCCCGACACTGACGTGCTCGTCGACTTCACCCGCCCGGAGACGGCTGTTGAGAACGCCGTGGCGTGCCTGCGCGCCGGGGTGCATGCGGTGATCGGCACCACCGGCTTCGATCTGGGCGAGCTGGAGCGGGCGTGCGCGGCCGCGCGGGAGGCGGCCGCCGGGGGGGAGGGCGCCCATGGCGGCGAGCGTGCTCGCCCCAACGTCCTGGTCGCCCCCAACTTCGCGATCGGCGCGGTGCTGATGATGCGCTTCGCCGCCGAGGCCGCGCGCCACATGGCGAAGGCGGAGATCATCGAGCTCCACCACGACCGCAAGCTCGACGCGCCCAGCGGCACGGCGGCGCTCACCGCGCGATTGATGGCGGCCGCGAGCGGTGGATCTGATCCCGGCGGATCCGGACCCACCCAGCCCGGGATGGGGGTGGGCGGGATTCCCATCCACTCCGTGCGCCTGCCCGGGCTGGTCGCCCACCAGGAGGTGATCCTCGGCGACCTTGGCCAGACGTTGACGATCCGCCACGACTCGATCGACCGCGAGTCGTTCATGCCGGGGGTGCTGCTGGCGGTCCGCCGGATCGCGACCCTTGAGCAACCGCTTACCGTGGGATTGGACAGCCTCTTGTTCGGAGAACAGGGCGACGTGGGATAATGGCGACGATGGCGAACCTGGGAACGATTCTGACCGCGATCGTGACGCCCTTTGACGCGCAGCTGCGCGTCGATGAGGAGGCGTTTGTGGCGCTGATGCGCCACCTCGCCGCGCACGGCTCCGACGGCTTCGTGGTGGCCGCCACCACCGGCGAGGCCGCCACGCTCACCGACGAGGAGCAGCTGGCGCTGATCGAGCTGGCGATCGCCGAGCGCCCGGCGGGCAAGACGATCGTCGCGGGCGCCGGCACCAACGACACGCGCCACGCGGTGCTGCTGACCGAACGCGCCAGCGCGCTGGGCCCCGACGCGATCATCTCGGTGACGCCCTATTACAACCGTCCCAGCCCGCTGGGCCTCAAGCGCCACTACGAGGCGGTGGCCGCCGCCACCGACCTGCCGATCATGCTCTACAACATCCCCTCCCGCACCGCCACCAACATCGGCCCCGAGCTGCTCGCCGAGCTGGCGCAGATCGAGCACATCGAGGCTGTCAAGCAGGCCAACGCGGACGAGTTGCAGCAGATCGAGGGCCTCCAGTTGTACGCGGGCGACGACACCTCGTTCGCGCGCACGCTCGATATCGGCGGCGCGGGCGGCGTCTGTGTCGCCAGCCACATCGTCGGCGATCAGATGCGCCGCATGGTGGACGAGCCCGCGCAGCGCGCCGCGATCGACGCCTCTCTGCAAGACGTGTACAGCACGCTGTTCCTCACCTCCAGCCCCACCTGCACGAAGGCGGCGCTGAACCTGCTGGGCCACCACGTCGGCGGCGTGCGCCTGCCCATGGTGGCGGCCACCGCCGAGGAGCTCGCGCAGGTGCGGGCGATGCTGGAGCACCACGGACTGCTCGACCCCGGCGGGGCCGCACCGTCCCCGGCCGGCGAGGCTGCGCGCACGCAGCAGCACGCGTGAGCGCCTCGCTGCGCGTCCTGCCGCTCGGCGGCCTGGGCGAGATCGGCAAGAACATGACCGTCGTCGAGCACGACGGTCGGATCGTGGTGATCGACGTCGGCCTGCGCTTCCCCACCCCGGAGATGGTGGGGATCGACCTGGTGCTGCCCGACTTCTCCTACCTGCGCGAGCGCGCGGGGGAGATCGAGGCGATCATCGTCACGCACGGCCACGAGGACCACCTCGGGGCGCTGCCGTGGGTGCTGCGCGAGCTGGCTCACCAGAACGGCGGTGACCTGCCGCCCGTCTACGGGGGGCCGCTGACGATGGCGATGGCGCGCTCGAAGCTCGAAGAGCACAAGCTGCGCGAGGTCGAGCTGCACGACGTGGCGCCCGGGGAGGTGCTGGAGCTGGGGCCGTTCTCGATGGAGATGGTGCACATGACCCACTCGATCCCCGACTCCAGCGCCGTGGCGCTCGGCACGGAGCTCGGCACGGTGCTGATCACCGGCGACTACAAGTTCGACCAGACCCCCGTCGACGGCCCGCCCGCGGACGTCTCGCGCCTGGCGGAACTGGGGCGCGAGGGGGTGCTGCTGCTGTGCGGGGACTCCACCAACGTCGACCGCGAGGGCTTCTCGCCCTCGGAGTCCGGCGTCGGCCCCCACCTGGAGGAGGCGTTCGCGCGCTGCGAGGGCCGGATCGTGGTGACGAGCTTCGCCTCCAACATCCACCGCGTGCAGCAGGTGGTGGACGCCGCCGAGGCGCTCGGGCGCAAGGTCGCGCTGGTGGGGCGCTCGATGCGCAAGAACGTCGGCATCGGCCGCACGCTCGGGCACATCGAGGTGCCCGAGGGGATGCTGGTCGGGGTGCGCGAGATCGAAGACTTCCCCGACGAGCGGATCGTGATCATCTCGACCGGCTCCCAGGGCGAGCCGCTGTCGGCGCTGCGGCGGATGGCCTACCGCGACCACCCGCAGGTGCAGCTGCGCGACGGCGACACGGTGATCTTCTCCGCCACCCCGGTGCCCGGCAACGAGCGCGCGGTGAACGAGACGATCGACCGCCTCTACCACATCGGCTGCCACGTGGTGACGCCCGCCGACGCACCCGTGCACGCCTCCGGCCACGGCTACGCAGAGGAGGTGAAGCTGATGCTCAACCTCGTGCAGCCGCGTTACGTGATGCCCTTCCACGGCGACTTCAAGCGGCTGCGCCTGCACGCCCAGCTGGCCGAAGCGGTGGGGGTCGCGCCGGATGACATCTTCCAGGGCGAGAACGGCCGGCCGCTGGACATCGACGAGCGCGGAGCGCGCTTCGGCGAGCACGAGCAGTCGGGCATGATCTTCGTCGACGGCGTGGAGATCGGCGACATGGCCGACGTGGCGCTGCGCGACCGTCGCATGCTCTCCGCCGACGGCATCTTCATCGTCGTCGCCACGATCGCCGAGCAGGACGGCCACTCGGTGGCCGACCCGGAGGTGATCTTCCGCGGCGTCCCGTTCCTGGACGAGGCCGGCCGTCTGGTCGAGGAGATCCGCCTCACCGTCGAGGAGTCGCTTGACCGCGCCGCCAAGGAGGAGATCCGCGAGGTGGACCTGATCCAGCAGACGCTGCACGACGACCTCGCGCAGCTAGTCTATGACCGCTTGAAGCGGCGCCCGATGGTCCTTCCCGTCGTCGTCGAGGTCTGACGGAGCCAGCGGCAGCCGCACGACGAAGCGAGCGCCGTGTGGCGTGACGCTCTCAAGCGCGACCGTGCCGCCATGCGATTGGGCGACGGCCCGCACGATCGCGAGACCCAGGCCGAACGAGCCGCCGCGGTCGCCCGCGCCGCGCACGAAGCGCTCGAACAGGGTGGGGGCCAGCTCGGGCGCAACGCCCGGGCCGTTGTCCTCGACCGTGAGCAGCGCCTCGCCCTGCCCGCCGGACGTCGTGGGCTCGCCCGCCAGCCGGGTCGAGGCGCGGATCGCCGTGCCGGGCGGGGTGTGGCGCAGCGCGTTCTCGATCAGGTTGAGCGCCAGCCGGAACAGCTCGTCGTGGTCGCCCTCGACGACCGCGGGGTGGGCGTCGATCGAGAGTTCGTGCTCGCCGCTGAGGGGGCCGAGCTCGGCGGCCGCGTCGAGCACCACCTGCCCCAGATCGACCGGCTGGTGGGGCGCGGCGCGGCCGACGTCGCTGCGCGCGAGCAGCAGCAGGTCGGCGACAAGCCGGCGCATGCGCCGCGAGGAGCGCAGCGCGGAGCGCGCCGCTTCGCCCTCCTCGCCGCGCAACGATTCCGCCAGCAGCTCGAGGTTGGCGAGCACGCTGGTCAGCGGCGTGCGCAGCTCGTGCGAGGCGTCGGCGACGAAGCGGCGCTGGCGGGCGAGCGTGGCCTCGGTTTCGGCGTGGGCGTCGTCGAGCGACTGCAGCATCCCCTGCAGCGTGCGGGCGAGCTCGGCCACCTCGTCGTCGGCCTCGGGCTGGGGGATCGCGGCGCTGGAATCCCGCGTGCGCGCGATCTCCGCCGCGGTGGCGGTGAGCGTCGCGATCGGCTGCATCGCGCGGCGCGCGATCATCGCCCCGGCCAGCAGCGCCAGGCCGGTGCCGGCGAGCGCGCCGAGCACCAGCAGCAGCTCCACGCGGGCGATCGTCGGCTGCACGTCGGAAAGCGGGCGGGCGTACTGGATCACCACGTAGCCGCCGACCGACAGCGGCTTGGCGCGCGATTCGACGCGGTAGTCGTCGACGTTCACGCCCCCTTCGAGGCCGGTGATCCGCCCGTTGGGGCGATCGAGTTCGGGCGCGTGCGGGGTGTGTTCGATCACGCTCCCGGAGGTGGAGAGGATCACCCTGATCGCGGCGTGCTGGGGCGCCGCGTATTCGTCGATGTTGGGGGTCACCACCAGCTGGTTGGTGCGGGTCACCGAGATCCGCAGCAGCCCGGTGAGCTCTTCGGCGGAGGCGGTGACTTCGTTGTTGAAATCGGAGCGGATGCGGTGCACGGTCAGCGAGCCGACCACCAGCGCGAAGCCGCAGAGGATCACGAACGTCAGCAGCGCCGAGGCCAGCGCCAGACGGGTGCGGATCGGCAGGCCGTCGAAGGTCGCGGAGATCCGCGCGAGCAGGCTGGCCGCCGCGCGCCTCATCGCCGGGCCGGGCGCGTCAGGGGGTACTCACGCGCGAAGGACGTAACCTGCTCCTCGAATGGTGTGCAACAGACGCGGCTCGCCTTCGGCCTCCAGCTTGCGGCGCAGGTTGGAGACGAACACCTCGATGGTGTTGGTTTGCGAGAAGGGGTCATAACCCCACACCTCGTCGAGCAGCCGCTGGCGGGAGATCACGATCCGCTCGTTGCGCATCAGGTACTCGAGCAGTTCAAACTCGCGCTGGGTCAACTCGATCCCACGCTCGCCGCGCACCACCTCGTGGGTGTCGGCGTTGAGGGAGAGGTCGCCCACGCGCAGCGGGGCTGAGCCACGGGGGGGGCGGCGGCGCAGCAGCGCGCGCATCCGCGCCAGCAGCTCCTGGCGCTCGAACGGCTTGACCAGATAGTCGTCGGCGCCCGCGTCCAGGCCCTCCACGCGCGACTCCAACGCGTCGCGCGCGGTGAGGATCAGGATCGGCACGTCGTCCTGCTCGCGCAGGCCGCGGGCGACGTCGATGCCGTCCACCTTCGGCAGGCCCAGGTCGAGGATCACGAGGTCGGGCACGAACGTGTGGGACTGTTCGAGGCCGGAGGCGCCATCCGAAGCGATGCGAACCTCGTAGCCCTCCATCCGCAGCGAGCGCTGCAGCGCCTGGGCGATGTCCTCGTCGTCCTCGACGACGAGGACTCTGGGTGCACGGGAGAAATCGTTCATGGGATATCCCTGCGTCGATCTACTAAAGCGATCTCTACTAAAGCGATAGTAAGCGCTTTGAGCAGGGTCTGGGGCGCCGGCGTCGAAGTCGCGTGTATGGCGCCCACACGCAAGCGGGGCTCGCGCCGTGCGCCGGCGCGGCGTTCACGTGCTCGAAAGCGCAACTCTGCCTGGCCGCCGCCGTGGTGGCCGCCGCGCGTGCCTCAGCTCGACGAGCGCCAACGCGACGTGCTGGCGCTCGCGCTGATCGCGCTGGGCGTGTTCATGGGCGTGGTGCTGTACGGCAACGGCGAAGGCGGGCGCCTCGGGCACGCGCTGGCGGTGGCGCTCGGCTGGAGCGTGGGGCGCGCGAAGGCGCTGGCGCCGATCGCGCTGCTGGGCGCCGGCGCGGCGATGCTGATGCGCCCGGTGCTGCCGGCGATGCGCCCGCTGCGCACCGGCAGCATCTGCCTGTTCGGCGCGATCGTGCTGGCGCTGGCGGCGGGGACGCTGGGCGTGAGCTCGGGACAGGGCACGCGGGCCTCGCACTGGTCCTCCGCCTACCTGCAGGCGCACGGCGGCGCGGCGGGGCAGGCGGTGTACGAAGCGGGGCATCGGCTGGTGCAGCAGGCGGGGGTGGACATCCTGGTGGTGTTCCTGTTCGTGGTGGGACTGATCCTGCTGACGGGCGCCTCGCTGGCGGCGGTGCTGCGCGCGACCGGCAGCGGCGTGGTGGACAGCACGCGGATGCTGAAAGCCCGCGTGGGCGCCGAGCGTCAAACGACCGGCGACTCACAGCGGGCGGTGTCGCAGCCGATCGAAGAGAGCTCTCCGATCGAGTCATTGCTGCCTCCCGAGCCGGAGCCCCAGGAGCTGGTGGTGCGGGCGACCCACGTGGAGGCGCCGTCGCTCGACGAGGACGATCTCGATCTCGATGCGTTCGAGGAACCGGAGGAGGAAAAAGAGGAGGAGGAGGGGGGGGAGGAGGAGCAGATCACCGGCGTCGCCGTGGCCGATCCCGACGATCTCACGCCCCAGGGTCGCCTGCGCGAGCGTGTGACCGACGACCCGAACTTCGAGTGGCGGGTGCCTGACTCCAGCAAAGTGCTGTCGCGCTCGAGCGCCGAGCAGGTGCGCCCCGACACCGCCGGGCAGGAGCGCACCGCCGCGAGCCTGGTGGAGGCGCTCGGGCACTTCGGCGTGCAGGCGAAGGTGATCGGCACGGTGGCCGGCCCGCACATCACCCGCTACGAGCTGCGCCTGGCGCCCGGCACGAAGGTGGCGAAGGTGACGCAGCTGAAGGACGACCTCGCGTACGCGCTGGCGGCGACCGACATCCGCATCCTCGCGCCGATCCCCGGCAAGCAGGCGGTGGGGGTGGAGGTGCCGAACGCGCGCCGGCGGATCGTGCGCCTCGGCGACGTCTACCAGGAGCCGCCGAAGGACTGGTCGCCGCTGACGGTGTGGCTGGGCAAGGACGTGGCGGGCAAGGCGATCGGCGCCGACCTCGCGAAGATGCCGCACCTGCTGGTGGCGGGCACCACCGGCGCGGGCAAGTCGGGCGCGATCAACGCGATGCTGGCGAGCGTGCTGCTGCGCGCCAGCCCGCACGAGCTGCGCCTGGTGCTGGTGGATCCCAAGCAGGTGGAGCTCAACCATTACGAGTCCATTCCCCACCTCCTCACCCCTGTGATCACCAGCCCGCGGATGGCGGCCAACGCGCTGCAGAACCTGGTCCGCGAGATGGAGCAGCGCTACGGCACGATGTCGCTGGCGCGCACGCGCAGCCTGCCGGAGCTCAACAAGGCGCGCGCGGCGCGCGATGAACCGCCGCTGCCGTACATCCTATGCGTGATCGACGAGCTCGCCGACCTGATGATGGTGGCGCCCGCCGACGTGGAGGACTCGATCATCCGCCTCGCGCAGAAGGCGCGCGCGGTCGGCATTCACCTCGTGCTGGCGACGCAGAGCCCGCGCGTGGATGTGATCACGGGCATGATCAAGGCCAACGTCCCGTCGCGGATCGCGTTTGCGGTGAGCTCGCAGACCGACTCGCGCGTGATCCTCGATCAGAACGGCGCCGAGTCGCTGCTGGGCCAGGGCGACATGCTGTTCAGCCCGGTGGGCAGCTCGCGTCTGCAGCGCATCCAGGGCGCCTACATCGACGAGCCGCAGATCGCGAAGCTGACCGACTTCTGGCGCAAGCAGGGCGAGCCGGAGCTGCGCGAGGAGCTGCTGGAGGAGGTGGAGCCCAGCGAGAAGGAGGGGGAGGGTGGGGCGGATGACTTCGACCCCGACGAGGATCCGCTGCTGAAGGAGGCGATCGCGCTGGTGGCAGAAATGCAGACGGCCTCCACCTCGATGCTACAGCGGCGCCTGCGCCTGGGCTACACGCGCGCCGGCCGGATGATCGACATGCTGGAGCGCCGCGGCGTGATCTCCGGCTACGAGGGCTCCAAGCCCCGGCAGGTGCTGATCGCAGAGGCCGACGTGCCCCGTGTGCTGGCCGCCCTGGAGGAGCGGGCGGTGAACTAGTGGCGGGGGGAGGGCGGGCCCGTGAGGGCGGGCCCTCATTACCCCGTCCCGGATAGCGTGGGTTAGCCTACAGCCGATGCCTGAGATCGGAGCAAGCCTGCGCGAGGCCAGGATGCGCGCGCGGATCGACGTGTCGGAGATCGAGGCGCAGACGAAGATCCGCGCCAAGTATCTGCGCGCGCTGGAGAACGAGGAGTGGGATCTGCTGCCGGGGCCGACGTTCGTGAAGAGCTTCCTGCGCACGTACGGCAACGCGCTGGGCCTCGACGGGCGCGCGCTGGTGGAGCAGTACAAGCTCCACTACGAGCACTCCGGCGACGGGATCGAGCCGATCCAACAGACCGCTGTGTCGCCCAGCCACCGTGCGCGCGCCCGCGCCGGCGGCTCCGGCGCGACACGCCGCGGCCCGGCGCGCGGGGGGGCTCCACAGCCCCGCACGGGCCCCTCGCGCGCGTACATGGCGGCGGTGGGCGCCGTGGGCATCGTGATCGTGCTGCTGGTGTACGCGCTGCTCTCGGGCGGGGGCGGGTCCACCAACAAAACGCCGAGCGCCCCGGCGCGCAGCGCACGGGGGGCGCAGGCCAAACGCCACCACACGGCGCGCGCCGGGGGTGTGGGGGCGACAACGACGACGGCGACGCTGGCCTCGCTGAAGCTGCAGCCGAGCGCGGAAGTGTACGTCTGCCTGATCGGCGACGGTGGGCGCAAACGGATCCCGGGGGTGATTCTGACCCCGGAAAGCCCCGAGCCCGTCTACCACGCGCGCCGCTTCGAACTGACGCTGGGCAACAATGCGGTGACGCTGATCGTCAACGGCAGGCCGGTGACCGTGCCCGCGTCCTCGGGCGCGATCGGTTACGCGATCACCCGAACGGGCATGCGCTCACTGGTGGAAAGGGAAGCGCCGACATGCAGGTGAGCGGGTGAAACGGTGAGCGCGCGAGCGGGGATCGTCGTCACCGGCACCGAGGTGCTGACGGGCCGCGTGGCCGACCGCAACGGCCCGTGGCTGGCTGACCGCCTGGAGGAGCTGGGCGTGGATTTGGCGCAGATCGCGATCGTCGGCGACCGCCGCGAGGACCTGCTGGCGGCGCTGCGCTTCATGGCGGCACAGAGCTACGACGTGGTGCTGACCAGCGGCGGCCTGGGCCCCACGGCCGACGACCTGACGGCGGAGGTGGTGGCGGAGTTTCAGGGCCGCGAGCTGGTGTGGGACGAGCCGCTGCAGGAGCGAATCGAAGCGATCGTCGCGCGCCTGGGCGCGCGCTGGCGCAACGTGAGCGTTGAGGCGATGCGCGAGGGAGCGCACAAGCAGGCGACGATCCCCGAGGGGGCGACGGTGCTCGAGCCGGTGGGCACCGCCCCGGGCCTGGTGGTGACCCCGGCCGAAGGCAATACAGGCCCCACGGTGGTGGTGCTGCCCGGGCCACCGCGCGAGCTGCAGCCGATGTGGGAGGCGGCCGCGCGCGAGGACTTCCACGCGGCGGGCGCGCTGCGCGAGGCGCTGACGGGCGCCACCGTCTACCGCCGCCGCACCTTGCGGCTGTTCGGGATCCCCGAGTCGGAGATCGCCGAGACGCTGCGGGCCGCCGGGCGCGAGGGCGTGGAGCTCGACCGCCTGGAGGTGACCACCTGCCTGAAACGGGGCGAGGTGGAGGTGGTGACACGCTACGAGCCCGACGCGCAGCCGGCGTACGACGAGCTGGTGGCGGCGGTGCGGGAGCGCCACGTGGAGCAGCTGTTCTCCGAGGACGGCAGCACCGTGGACGAGCAGGTGGCAGCGCTGCTGCGCGGGGAGGCAGGTCCCCCGGCGCGCACGATCGCCACGGCGGAGTCGTGCACGGGCGGTTTGCTGGCGGCGCGCCTGACCGACATCCCGGGCTCCTCGCTGTACATGCGCGGGGGCATCGTGGCGTACGCCAACGAGGCCAAGGTCGCCGTGGCGGGAGTGCCCGCCGAGCTGATCGAGCGCCACGGAGCGGTCTCCCCCGAGGTGGCTCACGCCCTCGCCGAGGGCGCCCGCGAGCGCCTGCAAGCGGACGTGGGGGTGGGCGTCACCGGCGTCGCGGGACCGGGCGGCGGCACCGAGAAGAAGCCGGTGGGCACGGTGTATATGAGCGTGATCGCCCCCCACGCCTCGCGCGCGCGCACAGTGACGCTGCCGGGGGGCCGCCAGGACGTCCGCGAGCGCGCCACCACGGTGGCGCTGCATCTCGTGCGGCAGGTGCTGGCGCCGAAAGCCGCTGTCTGAGCCATTTCCGCTAGAAGCGGCGCGCTGCGGGAGATCGCACGAAGGGCAGCAAAACATATCTACATACCTGTCCCGACATGTGGTATAGTACTCGCGCGGTTTCGAAATCTGACCTCGTCAAGAGATGCGCTTGATGGTTCGATGACTAGGCACTGCATTACATAGTGCCGGCACCACGGCGTTGCCGTAAAAAGACGGCGTCCGGGTACTGGGATTACCCACCCTCAACCGCAGCGCAAGGACGTTTCTATGAAGCCCGAGCTGGAAGCCCGCCACGGTAGGTGGGTGTCACGGCGCGGACGCTTTTAAGACAAGGCGCACAGGGAAGTCGATAACGCAACACGCCCGTTTGCGTTTCGCTGTAACAGGTGAGCGCGGGGCACTAAACAGGTTTACCCAAAAACAGTAGTGAAAAGAAGTCGAAGACGCCGTAACCTGGGCATTTCGCCAAGCAGACGAACGCCCGGGACGGTGGCCTTTACCCGAGAAGGTAGTACACGAAGTCGATGGTTGCCGGTTGCCTTGGTGGTCAGCTGGGAACAGCGGGCGCTGGGGCGCCGGTTGCTTGTATTCAATTGGAGCTATGGAGTATCTACACGACGCAGTTGATAACGACGTATTCAACATCAATCGAAGGAGCTAAAATGAGGTTTAAGATCATGGGGTTGTGCCTCGTGGCCGTGTTCGTTATGAGCGCGGTTGGGGCTACGGCGGCGCAGGCCGAAGAAGCGCCGTTTTGGTCCCGCGGGGGATCAGGCACCAGGCTCGGCGAAGGCGAAACCAGAGACATATCGGCAAAAATATTCTCCGCCAACTTTACTCTAAAGAGCAGTGCTGGCGAGGAAATCACCTGTCACGGGATCAGGCTTAAGGAAGGAGTGCTGTTAGGCTCAAAAGCCGGGGAACCGGGCACCGACGACGAGGTTGTTGAATTCTTCAAAGAATGCGTAGTCACGAGCGACGGCTCAGGCTGCACAATCGAAGAACCGATCGTGACGGAAAATCTCAAGTCAGAGTTGGTGTACGCTGAAAATAAAAAACAGGTGCTGACAGAGTTCAAACCAGCGAGCGGCGCTCGGCTCGCAACGTTGAATTTCATAGGGGCAAATTGCAGCCCGGCTAAAGGCAAAGTTGCGGTCGAAGGGTCAGTGGCCGGTGAAGTGCTCAATTCAAAAGAAGAACCGGTAGAATTAGGCAAAGAAGCCAAAGAAGAAGCGACGGGGCTCGTCAGGTTCCCAACAACAGCAATCAAAAAGGTATGGTTAATTACGAAAGGAGAAGGAAAAGAAGCGGCCGTCGGTCTGAAAGTTGCCACCCAGCCGGCGACTTTAACCGGTACTGCATTAATATTATTGGCGAACTCGAAAGGCGAATCGACGGGCGAACTGTTCAGCGCGTTACCGTAAGTGAGTAAAGTGGCTTGAAATGAATGTGCGTGGGGCCTGGCCCAGGCGAGACGCGGGCTCCACGCCCATCATCAAGCGTACAGCCAGATGTTGTCGGAGAAGGTCCGGCCCATCCGCGGAATATCTATTGGGAGAGAGGGGTTCAGGTGAAGTCTAGACATTGGCTGGTATGTTGGGCGCCCGTCGTTGGCGTTCTGTTGTCGATGGTTGCGTTGATTCCGTCCGCGTTGGCCGTGGGGGACGCGAGCGTGGAAGGCTGTCTTAACGAAGCGCTCCCTGGCTTTCGTGGATATCTTCCCGAATGCCGCGCGTACGAGCTGGTCACACCCGTGTTCAAGGACGCTGCCGTGCTCAACCCGGCGGCGGTGTCGAGCGATGGCTCGCGTCTGTTGGGTGTCTCGACCGGTGTGTCGATCGCCGGTTCGCATAGTGGCTCCGGACCCGGAGGGCCGTTTTATGAACTCGCGCGCACGGCCTCGGGGTGGACCACCTCGGCGATCAGCCCACCGGCCTCAATCTTTCCCAGGCAGCAGCTTTTCACCGCCAGTTCTGATCTCGGGAGGACACTGTGGGGGCTGCGCACCTGGTCGCAGTCCATTTTTGCCGAAGAACTGTATGTCCGCGAACGGGATGGCGCGATGACGCGGATAGGTCCGCTGGTGCCGCCGGGCGCGGCGAGCGGTGAACCTGGCGGTGACTATCAGGGCTTCACCGGGGCGGTCAAATATGCGGGCGCGTCCGACGATCTGTCCCACGTTCTCTTCGACATCGAAGGCAGCGGCCCGCTGTGGCCAGGCGACCAGACCTACAACGGGGGCACCAACCGGTCGCTCTATGAGTACTTCGGCACCGGCCAGTCCGAGCCCGAATTGGTGGGGGTCGAAAGGGAAGGAAGGCTGATCAGCGACTGCGAAACAAGCCTTGGCTCGGCGGGGGGTACGGACGTCTATAACGCGATGTCCGCAGACGGAGCTGCGGTGTTCTTCACGGCGGTGGGGTATGACGCTGGTCCCGGCGTATGCCCCAAACGCGTGAAGGCGCCAGAAGTCAATGAACTGTATGCGCGGCTCGACCGGGTGGAGAGCGTGCCGATCTCCGAGCCCTCGGCGCAGGCGTGCGCGGTTTGCAGTACACCGGCGACGGAAGCCCTGGGCCGCGAGCCGGCGGAGTTCGCCGGGGCTGCCGAAGACGGCTCGAAGGTGTTCTTCCTCACCGAACAGGAACTGCTCCCTGAAGCAAAGGGCATGAATCTATACGAGTACGACTTCGACAATCCCGAAAGCAATCGAGGCACGGGACGCATCGTTCGCGTCTCGACGGGATCTATGGAACCCAAGGTGCAGGGCGTGGCGCGCGTGTCCGAGGATGGCTCGCACGTCTATTTCGTCGCCGAAGGCCTGCTGACTCAAGGCGCGAACGCGGAAGGGCACGAACCTATCCAAGGCGAGGACAACCTGTACGTCTTCGAGCGCGACGCCACATATCCGGCCGGGCACGTCGCTTTCATCGCCTCGCTTTGCTCGGGCAGGGAAGCATCCGGGTCGGTCTTGGTGGGTGTCGAGCAGTGTCCCTCCTCGGAACGCGACAGCCGAGACTGGACCGCGTTCGCGGCGCCCGTGCAGACGACGCCGAAAGGCCGTTTTCTGGTGTTCCAGACCGTTGCCGACCTCACGGCGGGCGACGAGAGCGAACAGTCGCAGATCTTCGAGTACGACGCGGCCAGCGAAGAGCTCGTGCGGGTCTCCGCTGGCCGCCCCGGCTACGAAGCGGAAGCGAACACGCACGCCTCGTCGATCCCCATTCAGTCCTATGCCGGAGAGGTTGCTCCCACGCAAGCCGCGAACTCGCTGGCGGTCTCCGAAGACGGCTCGACGGTGGTGTTCAGCAGCGCCGGCGCACTGACCATGGAAGCCGAACAAGCCGCCAAGGCGAACGCTCAGAGCATCTATGCGTATCGCAGCGCGGGCACGATCGGCGACGGGCAGGTGTACCTCATATCAGACGGCGCCAACACGCGGAACGCTGGTCTTGACGGCCTGGACGCGTCGGGTGAAGACATCTTCTTCGAAACCTCCGACTCGCTGCTATCGCAGGATTCCGATATGCAGCGAGACACCTATGACGCCCGGATCGACGGCGGCTTTCCCGCGCCGCTCGCGTCGGCGGGCTGCGAAGGCGAAGCGTGTCAGGGCCTACCGTATGCCCAGGCTGTTTTTGGCCCACCGCGAAGCGATTCGACGAATGCGGGGAGCAACCTAGCTCCGGTTCCCCCATCGCCATCGCCGAGCTCCGTATCGGCGCCTACACACAGCAAGACCGCTGCCCGGAGCAGGGCTGAGCGGCTGGCCGGGAGTCTGAGGGCGTGCCGCCGTCGCCACGGATCTCGGACGCGTAAGCGAGCCGCGTGTGAAGCTGCCGCGAAGAGGCGCTACGGCTCGGGCACGAAGGCGACGACCAGGAGGAGCAAGTGATGCGATCGGCACTACGATTGGCAAATCGCGGGCGTGCAGCGTTCCGCTGCTTGAGTTGCTTGCTGTTGCCCGCGTCGCTGCTTGTGACGCTCCTCCTCGCGTCGGCGCCCGCGTCGGCGAATGGTGCGGAGGCCACCTGGACGGTCCACGCAGTAGCCACGCCCAGCGGCTTCGCAGCAGGCGACGCGCTGGCGTGCGAACTCGAAGGCAAGTGCGATCGCTACCAGCTTCTCGTGATAAATGCGGGAGACGCGGCGTCGAGCTCAACCGAAGCAGTCAAGATCAAGGACACGCTGCCTGCGGAAATCACCACGCTCAGGAGTCCGGAAAGTGAGTCGGTCTTCAACGAACAAGGAGAAGAAGAAGCGTGGCACTGTCGTCCGGGAGGGGCAGGGCAGACGATGGTGATCTGTGAACTCGAGCGAGAAAACTTCGAAGGAGAAACCTTCCCCGTATCAGTGGCCCCAGGTCACTATGCCCTCTCGCTCAGCATCGTCGTATCAGCGCCGAAGGCGAGCATGGCGGGCACGCTGACCAACGAGGTGCAGGTTGAAGGTGGTGGCGCGCCCACGACCGCCTCGACAAGCGAGAAGACAGCGGTCAACGGACCAGCGTTCACCTTTGGCCTGAGTGAATTTATGGTGGAACCAGAGGAAGAAGACGGAACGCCCGCCCCGGTCGCGGGAGGTCACCCGTGGGACTTGACTACCCGCCTTGGCGTCCCTGCGAGCCTCAGCCCAAGGGGGGAGGAATCGAGGCCCTATGCGCCCGTGGAAAACCTGAAGAGCGTGTCCGTCGAATTGCCGCTGGGCTTCGTCGGCAACCCGCGGGCCGCGCCGGAGTGCACGCAGGTCGAGCTCGAAGAAGAAGAAAAATGTCCGCAGGGCAGCCAAGTCGGATTGTTCGCCGTCATTGGAGGCGGCTTCGAAACCGGGGCATTCGTGTTCTCACAGGACCCGGGTGCGTCACAGTGCTGCTCGGCTGTGTACAACATGGTGCCGGAGAGCGGCTATCCGGCGGAGTTCGGTTTCACGTTCCTGCACAACCCAGTGGCAATGTATGCGAGCGTCGTGCACACCGCCGCCGGCTACCGCACACGTATAACCGTGCCGAGCATACCCAGCTTGCTGGAAACGTCGAACACGGTCGTCACGTTCTTCGGGGAGCCGGGGGCGCTGAATGGGAGCGGGTCCGACGCGGCGTTCCTGAGCAATCCGGCGGACTGCTCGGCTGGAGCGACGGCACTCTCGGGCCTGGCCGAAGTGGAATCCTACGGCAGCGAAGGGCATCCGGTGTCTGGGTCGGCGTCAGCATACTCCGGGCTCACTGGCTGTGGTGTACTCCACTTCGCCCCAACGCTCGGTCTCGCTCCGAGCGCGAGTGCTGAGGGAGGCACCACTCAGGTCGACGAGCCATCGGCGTTCTCGGTTGATCTGAAGATTCCGCAGACGACGAAGTTTTCCGAAGCCGCAACCCCGCCGTTGCGCGATGCGACGATCACGCTGCCGGAAGGTGTCTCGATCTCCCCGCCGGCGGGTGAGGGTCTGACTGGCTGTTTGGCCACCGGCCGCGAAGGGATCAACATCGGCAGCGACGAAATCGGCCCGGGAGGCCGTGACCTCGGGAACGCGGAAGCGACCGAACTCGGAGCGGGGCACCCCGGTGGCGACGAAAGCTCCTACGATGACGGCTTCTACCACACGGCGTCAGGGCACTGTCCTGGAGCCTCCACACTCGGCACCGCTGAAGTCTTCACGCCGTTGCTGCCGGACAGGTGCGGCGAAGCGGGCGAGGCGGCGTGCAAATCCGGGGAATCGCCAGCGCCGCTGCAGGGCCACGTCTATCTCGCCCAGCCGAAGTGCGGCGGCGCGGGTCAGTCGGCCTGCACCGAAGCGAGCGCCACCAACGGCGAACTGTATGGGCTGTATCTCGAACTGTCAGGCGATGGCGTGATCGTCAAGCTTCCCGGCACCGTCGAGGCTAACCCGCGTACCGGCCAGCTGACTGCGTCGTTTACGGAAAACCCGCAGCTGCCTTTCGAAGAACTTAAGCTGCACCTCCACGGTGGCCCAAGGGCGCCGCTCGCAAACCCGCAGACGTGCGGCTCCTTCTCCGCCGATTCGAGGCTGACCTCGTGGGCTGGTCAGGTGGTCTCTCAGGCCTCCGGGCCGTTCGGCATCGACTGGGATGGCCACGGGGGAGCGTGTCCCGCAACCCTGCCGTTCAGACCTGCCTTCAGCTCCGGCACCACCAATCCAGTTGCTGGAGCATACAGCCCGTTCGTGCTGCAGCTGACCCGCCAGGATGGCGAACAGGACCTCTCTGGCCTCGATGCCACGCTCCCCGAGGGCCTGTTGGCGAAGCTTGCGGGCGTCCCGGAGTGTGGGGAAGCGCAGGCGAACGCCGGGACGTGCCCGGAAGCGTCGCAGATGGGGACGGTGACGGTCACGGCGGGCGCCGGCTCCGAGCCGCTGGAGGAGACCGGCAAGATCTACCTCACTGGCCCCTACAACAACGGGCCGTTCGGCGAGTCCGTCGTGATCCCGGCGGTCGCGGGGCCGTTCAACCTCGGCGACGTGGTGGTCCGCGGGTCGATTCGCATCGACCCGAACACCGCCCGGGCGAGCATTGTGTCGAACCCGTTCCCGACGGTCGTGGATGGCGTGCCGGTGCGGGTGCGGTCGATCGACGTGGACGTCAACCGACCGGGCTTTACGTTCAATCCGACCGACTGCGACTCCAAAGCGGTCACCGGCACCGTGACCGCGGCTCAGGGGGCGAGCGAGGCGGTGTCGAGCCCGTTCGCGGTCACCGGCTGCGCCAACTTGCCCTTCAAACCGTTGTTCAAGTCCTCAACGCGGGCCAAGACCAGCCGGGTCGATGGGGCCAGCCTGGTTGTGAAGGTCGCCCAAAAACCCGGCGAAGCGAACATCCATCGGGTGCATCTGGCGTTCCCGAAGGCGCTGCCGGCGAGGCTGTCGACGCTTCGGGGGGCGTGCACCGAAGTCCAGTTTGCGGCCAACCCCTCGGGTTGCCCGGCGGGGTCGGTGATCGGGACTGGGACAGCGGTCACGCCGGTGCTGAGCGCGCCGCTGAGCGGCCCGGCCTATTTGGTGTCCCACGGGGGCGCGGCCTACCCGGACGTGGTGTTCGTGCTCCAGGGCGACGGCGTCACGATCGACCTCACCGGGGCAACCGACATCAAAAAGGGGATCGCCTACTCCACCTTCGAAACGGTTCCCGACGCCCCGGTGACCTCGTTTGAAACCGTGCTGCCGGAGGGCCCGCACGCGATCTTCGCCGCCAACCTCCCGGCGAAAGCGAAAGGCAGCTTCTGCGGACGCTCCCCGGCGATCGCGACCACGCTGGAAGGCCAGAACGGCGGGGTCGTCCACCAGAACACCAAGATCAAGGTCATCGGCTGCCCGAAGAAGCACACACACGGCCCCAAGAAGAAGGGCGGCAAGCACAAGAAGTAGAAGGGCATGGAAAGACCCAGCTTGCAAGAGCTTCTCGGGCGCCCTCCCTCTCTAGGCGTCCGTGGAGATCCGGATCCGTGACCCCCTCTCCACGCGCATTCGGACAAGCCGACAGGGGGCGCCGGGAAACGCATTCCGGCGTCCCCGTCGGGGGGGCGGGAGCACGGAGCGGCATGGCGGGGGCAAGTCGGAGACATTCGCCTGCGTAGCCAAACCTCAGTATCTGAGCCAATCTCCGGATGAGGAAGACACTGCGTGGGCGGTCGATCAGCGACCAGTGCGAAGGGCAAACAAATCCGTCCCGACATGTGGTACAGTAGGCCTTACGGTATCGGAGGCGGCCCAGGTCGTGCTCTGTACCGCAAGAGCTTGGTTGTGCCGACACCACGGCGTTCGCCGCTAGTGGGGTCGGGGAACCGGTATTCATACCAACCCTCGACCGCAGCACGACAACATACGTCGATAGAGTTGGGCGCTGACCTCTCGCCATTGCATGGAGAGGGGCGGGCCATAGCTCCCTGTATTCGAAGAACGAGCACGGGCTGTCGATCAAGCCGGGCACTGGGCGCCGCCGCACGAAGGCTGGCACCGGGCCGCGGAAAGGAGCATGTAGAAGACGACCAATGTCGGGCACGGCGCGTCCATCGTTTCAGTGGTGGAGGCCAAGGCCGACTCAATTTGACCCAGAGCAGTACGACAGGTGAATGTGTCGATGTCCGACGTCTCGCCAAGCAGAGCGAGGCGTCGGAGATAGTCACCTTTACCCTAAAACGAAGGTGAGAGTGCCGGCGCCATGGCGCCTTGTCGTTATCGGCGAGCGTCATGGCACCGTTTTGGCTACTCGGGTGGCGACAATCAGGCAGCGACCATAAATCAAGTCAGACACAGTAAAGACAAGATTGGAGGCAAAGTAACATGCGGCAGCACACCAGGAATCCTCAGCATTGGTCTAACGATCCAGGGATCTCGGGTGCGACGGCCGCAATGCTCTGCATATATCATCCCTTGACACGCTTCAAGGTAAGTGGGAAAATGGCCTCGCGCTATGACCTATAGCTCTAGCGCACGAAAGCCGTTCACAAATCCGCAAGGTCTAGCAGTGGCCGCACGGATAAAGTGGGAGCGAAGATGGGATAGAGCATAGGGAGCACAGGGAAAAGTCGATAGTGGCGGGCACTGTGCGTTTGCCGCGGGGTGGCAAGCACAGGACGCCGGCACATTTATTCCAAAGGGGAGACGTTGATGCCTTCAGCACTACGCAGCCGCTTGACGTACGCGAATATCGTTGCAACGCTCGCGCTTGTATTCGCGATGAGCGGTGGGGCGCTTGCAGCGACCCACTACCTGATCACCTCGACCAAGCAGATCAGCCCGAGGGTACTGAAAGAGTTGAAGGGGAAGGAAGGAACTGCTGGGGCTGCGGGCAGAGAAGGTTCTCCAGGCAAAGAAGGCGTTGCGGGGAAGGCCGGGGCGAACGGAGCCCGTGGGAGCAACGGCGAAAGCGTGCTTGTGTCCGAACTCGCCGTGGGCGGGGAATGTAAAGAAGGTGGGAGCAAGTTTGAAGTGGGCGGCAAAGCTGCTCACGTGTGTAATGGTGCGAAAGGCAAAGAAGGCAAAAGCGTGGTGGTCGCGGAAGAAGCAGCGGGCGCCAATTCACACTGCGAAGAAGGCGGGTCCAATTTCGAAGCCGCAGGTTCGGGCACGAAGCAGGGCTACGCCTGCAACGGCAAAGAAGGCAAGGAAGGGTCTCCGTGGACGGATAAAGGGGTGCTTCCCGCTGGCGCGACTGAGACGGGAAACTGGAGCTTCTTCTACACAAGGATCGACGAAGAAGGAGAAGAAGGAGAATTCCGGCACGTGCCGATATCGTTCCCGATTCCACTCGCCGGGCCGCTATCGGTCACGGACTGTCCTACCGGTTCGGAATGCCATGTCCATATTGTCCCGGCAAATACGACCGGCACTGGAGCGTGTCAAGGAGGCAATGCCAACGTTCCGAAGGCCGACCCGGGAAACCTGTGCATATATGTAGGTCAGCTAGCAAAAGCAGAAGACGCCGAACTCTACCTTGATCCGAAAGGTGGCCAAGAAGTCGGTGTAACCGGTTTGCTTTGGACCGTTGTGTTGACCGGAAAGAAAGGGTCAGAAGGAGAAGGCTATGGGTCGTGGGCGGTGACTGGCTGAAGGGGGGTCATTCGTCCAAAGAAACTTCTGGCAGGCTCGCCGTGCTATATCGGAGCGAGTCCCCAAGGTCCCAAACGACCGTGCCGTCGCAGTTTGACGACGCGGACCTCGGACCAAACCAATCCTCTGTATGCCAGAGTTTGGGAGCAGAGATAAATACCGGCCCCAGGACACCGCTACTCGCATGCAATGGCGTCCCAGGGCCAGAGACAACACAAAGGAGCATACCACAATGAAGTCAAGTCGATTAGGCCGAGCGGGCCGCCTGTTGGTGGCGTTGTTGGCCGTGTTTGCGCTCAGCGCAGTTGTCGTCGCGTCGGCACAGGCCGTTACTGAAGGGCCGGTTTGGCGCATCAACGGGAAAACGCTCAAAGCTGGCGAAGAAAAGCAATTTACGGTAAAAGCGTACGAAGGCACCAAAAACCCGATCGTGCTCGAAGGTGAAATAGTTAAAGTAAAATCAAAAGTCGAATGCCATTTAGCCAAAGTCGCAGAAGGTGCAGTTCTAGTAGGCGGCGCACCGGGAACAAGTAAAGAGGTCGCCGAATTCTCAGACTGCACAGTTGTAAATAACGGGAAAGAATGTAAAGTAAAAGAACCAATTGTCACTGAAAAAATTAAGGACGAATTGGTTTACAACGACGTTGAACATACCCCGGGAAATAGGATCTTAGAGAAGTTTACACCAGAAACTGGTGAAAAATTCGTCACACTAATTTTTGAAGGAGAACATTGCACAGTAAAAGAAACCCCGGTGACGGGGCGGGTGCTTGGCTCGGCATACGTCGACCCAACAACGGGAGAACCAACCGAACCGGTCACCCTAGCAACCCCTGAAGCCGCATCGGCGATTGTGAAATTTCCAGACAACGAAAAATCAATCTACTCATTAAAAGGCACTACCCTAGAATTAGTCGAAATTGCCAGTCAGCTAACGGCCTTTAGCAACCCAGCCACTTTAACAGGCTCCGTCTTAGTCTTATTGACAAGCGGCGAAAAATTCGGGGTCGCAGAAAAATGATATTTAGCTAACGCCATGTGGGACCCCGGCTTGCCGGGGTCCCACGCTAGCAGCGAAGTAATGGGAGTTGTCGCAACACAACAACACAAGTGATGACCGCTCAAAAGCTCATATTGACTGTTCTGGTCGCACTAGGTGCGGTAACCGGAGTTTCATGTTCTTGCGCATTTGCCGAAAAGGTCTATTACCCCGCGGTGTCTATCGGCGAACCGGGACAGAATCCCGGCGAGTTCGATGAACCGGTCGGGGTCGCCGTAAATGACACGACTGGCGATGTCTATGTTGTAGACAAGGGCAATAACCGTGTAGAGTACTTCAACTCCACCGGGGCGTTTGAAAACGAATTTAACGGCGGCGGTCTACTCCCCAACGAAAATCAAAGTGCAGGCAGCGGCGGACTTCCCTATGAAGTTCATACCGGCCGCTTCAATATTCCCGAAGGAATAGCGATTGACAACGACGAAAGCAGTGCGTCGTACGAGGACGTATATGTGATCGACGCGGGCCACAAAGTGATCGATAAGTTCAGCTCCACAGGAATGTACGAGGGGCAGCTGACCGGTGCATCTTGCAAAGAACGGAAAGACATGGAAGGAGTGGGGGCCCCAGCTTGTAAAGCGGAAGAAGAATTTTTTCCATTCGACAATTTGCGTGGAGTTGCGGTCGACTCATCTGGAAACGTCTGGGTTTATGGGGGATTTGAAGAAGAAGGTGCCTACATACTGGAGTTCAGCGATAAAGGTAGCTTTGAGCGGGAATTTTCGACTCAAAGCTTTTCGCACAACAATCACGCAATCGCAGTGGATTCAAACGAGGACATATTTGCCGGCGGAGCGATTAAGAAGGAAATCGAACAGTTTACGGTTGAAGGCGAAATCGTCTCGACGTTTGCAGAAGGTGCTAACGCCTTGGCAATTGTCCCTTCAGCAAGCGAGCAGTTGCCGAACCAACTGTTTGTGGATAAAGGTGCAAGCATAGCGCGATACGACCCCCTTGGCAAACTTACTACTGAACCGCTGGAACTGTTCCCGGACGACGTCCCTCGCTCCTTCTCCGGCTTCGCCGAATCATCGGGCCTGGCAGTCAATGCGAATGCCACGGTGTATGCAAGTGAGCTTAAGGCTGATAAGGTGCAAAGCTTTAGTTACGTGTCGGTTCCTGTGGTGGTGACAGAAGCACCATCAAAAGTGACGGAAACCAGTTTGGTCCTGCACGGTAGTGTGAATCCCGAAAACGAACCACTCAAAGAATGTTATTTTGAATACGGAATCGAAAACGGCACCTATAATACGGTGCCCTGTAAACCGGAAGCAAGTAACATCGTGGGGACGAAAGAGGTCGCTGTTAGCGCGGAATTGTCGCACCTGGCGCCCGCGAGCATACGCGGTTTCCATCTTATCGTGGTGAGTGCGGCAGACGTCGAAAGGCGCGGTGCTAGCCTGACCGTCGCACGTCCGGCGATTGTGGCGGAGGAAGTTTCAGGCGTCGGCCCGACAGTTGCAACGGTGGACGCTCAAGTTGATTCCGGAGGACTTCAGAGCTGCTATTGGATCGAATACGGTACAAGCGCCGCATACGGCGCTAGGACGCCCGCTGAAGGGTGTATCGACGTCGGTGGGGGCGCACAGAGAGTTTCGGCGACTGTCGAACTCGCGGGGCTATCGGCCAACACCGAATACCATTTTCGGATTGCTGGTGATAACTCGCTGGGAGGTGGCTATGGAGAAGATCATGTATTCACCACGTTTGCGGCAAGTACCTCGGAATTGCCGGACGGCCGCGTGGATGAAGCAGTGAGCGCGGTTGGCGCGGGTGAAGAATCGAACGTCTATGTCCCTCACGGAATGGAGGAAACGCTCGATCGTTTGGCCCGGCATGGTCTCTTTACCAATCTTCCATTCCAGGCAGCTACCGATGGCGATGCGGTGGCGTTTATTGGTGATCCGTCGCCGTTTGGCGGCAATGGAAACGATGGAATTGGTGGTGGCAACCAGTATGTGGCCAAGCGGTCGCCAGGGGGCGGATGGGTGCAGGAAAACCTTAACGCGTCCACTTTTGGAAACAGATATGTGGGATTTTCGGAAAATCTTTCAACAGGGGTCGTTCAGGCCAACGAATCGTTGGCTGGCGATGCGCCGGAAGGCTACGCCAACCTCTACAAGCGCTCGCTGGGCTGGCAAGCAAACACCAGTGGAATCATCGAGCCGATGCTTGGGCCCTTTGAACCGTTGGTTGCGACATCTCCATGCACGACCGAGTTTGGCGCCATGTTGGAAAACCAGCTGTTCGGCGCCTTGTTGTTTGGCGGAGGGAACGCCGGGACACCTGGAGTGCCCGCATTTAGTCATCTGCTCTTCGAAGCAAACGCTGCGGTTGCGTCGACACCCGCCGCATCAGCCTGTGGGGCGGGCAACGACCTTTACGACTCTGTGGAAGGGCAGTTGTACCTGGATAATGTCCTGCCGGGGGGCCAAATCGAACCGAATGCGACATTTGGTCGCCAGGGGCCTGCCACCGACAACTTTCAGTCTCCGGAGATAAGCGGCGCCATTTCGAACGAAGGCTCGCGAGTGTACTGGTCGTCTGTAGAACCGGTCCACGTGGGTCTCGGCGGTCGCTATGAAGAGCGACCCAAGGCACTGTACGTGCGTGAGAACGACACGCAGCCGGAAAGCGAAATGGAAGGTGACGTATGCACGGAACCTACAGAGGCGTGCACGGCGCAGGTGGATCTGGCCGAGGGCGGACCAGGGCCGAGTGGCGGAGGACGATTTTGGACGGCAAGTAGCGATGGTTCACGCGTCTTCTTCACCGACGAACACAAATTGACGCCTAATGCCACGGCCGAACGGGAAAAGCCGGACCTGTACGAATACAACCTCGACGCCCCTGCGCGCGAGCGGCTGACCGACCTGTCGCTGCCTGCTAAACCCGAAGTCGGTATGGAGGCCGATGTGCGCGGGGTGTTGGGAACAAGCTCGGATGGCTCCTACGTCTACTTCGTGGCAGGAGGTGCGCTTGCTCTTGGCGCTCAAGATCGGATCTGTGAGACCGCAAAGGAAAGTCACGAAGAAGCGATAGAAAAGGGAACCTTGACCCAGATAGAAAAAGAACACCTCGAAAAGGAAGAAGAAGAAGAAGGGCATGGACAGCTTCCGGCAAGCCGCGGATGCAACTTGTATGTGCGTCACGAAGGCGTGACGGCGTTCATAGCGCTACTATCGGGCGAAGATGGCGATTTTTCACACGGCGGAGTGGTCCATGAGGGCGATTGGCAGGCTGATTCGGGGCATCGTACGGCCGAGGTGACTCCCAACGGGCACAGCCTGGTATTCATGTCAAGGCGCTCGTTGACCGGCTATGACAACAAGGTAAACGGGGTTCCGCTAACTGAGGTCTTCGTGTATGATACAGCAGCGGGGCTCACATGCGTGTCATGTAATCCGAGCGGGGAGCCGCCCGTTGGCAACATCAGCTCCGAATTCACGGAAACGATTCCGACCGAACTTCGCGCGACGGGCGATGGAGTCTGGGGGTCTTTCCTGCCGACCACCAATAGTCTCGCTGACTATCAGCCGCGGGTGATCGCCGACAACGGCGATCGCGTTTTTTTTGATTCGATCGAGCCGCTCGTACCCCAAGACGAGAATGGTCTTCTCGACGTGTATGAGTGGGAGCGGGACGGCGCCGGAAGCTGCCACGAGACAAGGAATTGCGTTTACCTGCTCTCTGGCGGCCAGAGTAGCGATAACTCGTACCTCATAGATGCAAGTTCCAGCGGCGACGACGTGTTCTTCGTTTCCCGCGGGCAGCTCGCTATGGCCGATCGGGGTGATGACGACGTGCTATACGACGCACGTGTAGGGGGCGTGCAGTCGGTGGCGACAGGTGCAACTGGACGGGGCGTGCCGCCATCGCCACCCATCTTTGCGACGCCGGCGACAGTGACATTCAATGGCATCGGGGACTTTCCTCAGTTGGTTGCCACCACACGATGTGAAAAGGGATTCGTTAGGAAGCACGCAAAGTGTGTAAAGAACAAGAAGAAGAGGAAAGCAACGAGGCTGAGGAAGGCGAAGCGAGATTCGAAGAAGGCGAGGCGATGACGCGAGTCCTGACAGCGATGGTGCTCATGTACGCAATGGCCTGCTTTACTGCGCCATCTGTGCTGGCGGCAACTGCAGGGACGGGATGGGATGCGTTTGCGCAGGCTTACCCGACGAACCTGCATCGAGATGGCGCTGGCACTATCCAAATCGAGCTGATGAACGCCGGGGCAAAGCACAGTAGCGGTCCAGTCACGCTGACCGACACACTGCCACAAGGGATCCGTGCGATCGACGCGGGCGGTATGTTTGAGCACAGGGTAGCGTCAGAAACAAGAGAAATTGAAGAATTTGGTGGTGCACGATGGAATTGCGACGGGATGGGGACACGGGTGGTCACGTGCGTGAGTAACCCGGCGTATCTTGATGGACTGCCGCTCGGCGAGGGCCAGAAATTCAGCACCTTCGAGCGGATTGGGCTCGAAGTGGAAGTCGAAGCTAGCGCGCCCGAAGGGAGGTTTGTCAACGAGGTAAACGTAGCTGGCGGTGGCGCCATGGACGCAAGCGATTTTACGAACGTGATAACTTTGAGCTCTAATGAACCGGAATATGGGTTTGCTGGTTGGGATGTATGGTTCTCAAACGCGGATGGGACGGTCGACACGCTTGCGGGTTCCCACCCATATGAGATGACGGCTGCCGTCGGCTATAACGAACTTGCAGACAACAAAATAGCGGGCGGCGAACAACGCAATTTGGAAGTCGAACTACCGCCTGGTTTCTTTGGAGAACCGAACGCGACGCCCCGGTGCACCCGTCAGCAGCTAAGTGCCGACGAATGCTCTCCCGAAACCCAGATCGGTGAAGATGCTCCTCTGTTTGCCGCCGAAAAGGGGGGTGGTGGCCCGGAAGGGGGAGGAGCGCTGGCGGTGTATAACATGGTCCCTCCGCCCGGCGTGGTCGCCCAATTCGCGGCGATCATCTTCGGCAAGACGGTGTTCATCGATGCCAGCCCGCGCGGCTACGGTGACTATGACCTTGTCACACACATCGACGACATCGCCGAGGGTGCCAACCTTGATGGCAATATTCTCAGGTTGTGGGGCGTCCCGCCGGAAGCTAGCCATGATGCGGCCCGGGATGCAGGCGGAGAATCGGCCGAACAGAAGCGGTGCCGTAGCGAAGGCTGCCCGTCCTCGGCGTCGCCAAGGCCGTTTTTGACGCTTCCGACTGCTTGCGAAGGGCCGCAGGCATTCACGATCCGTGGCCTGGGCAGCTGGGAAGACATTGGTGCCCGTGCTCAGGACAGCGTCCTGTCACACAACACACTGGACGAACCGATCGGCTTTGCCGGTTGCTCGGGGCTGTCTTTTGACCCATCGATCGCGACGGCGCTGGACACAGGCGAAGCTGACACCCCCGCCGGTCTTGGCGTAAGCGTGACGTTTCCCGAGGAAGCACTCCGGGTGCCTGAAAGGCGGGTGGAAGCCACGGACAAGAACACGACCGTGACGCTGCCTGAAGGTCTCGTGATCAACCCCGGCCAAGCCGCAGGCCTACAGGCGTGTACCCAGGCGCAGGCAAAACTGCACGAAGAAGGTGCTCCGGTGTGCCCGCTTGCGTCGCAGGTTGGGACAGCCAAAGTCAAGAGCCCCCTGCTGGAAGGGGAGCTCGAAACCGAGCTGCAGGGTGGCGTGTATGTTCTGGCGCAATCGGATGGCGGGCTCGGTGAACCACCTAACCTGCAATCCACTCCCCCGACGCTGCAGCTGCTGATTGCGCTCTCCGGCGACGGAATCAACCTGAAGCTCGTCGCGAACGTGCAGCTGAACGAATCGACCGGCCAGCTCACGACGACGCTCACGGAAACGCCGGGGCTGCCGTTTACTACTTTCGAACTGTCATTCAATGCGGGGGCCAACGCCGCGCTTGCCACCCCGGTCGCTTGCGGTACATACACAGCCACATCCGACTTTACTCCGTGGACGACTCCGTTCGACGCAGACCTGTTTCCGTCCAGCAGCTTGTATATCGTGGGCGGTCCAGAGGGCGGCGCGTGCCTGCCTTCGTCCCTGCCCTTCAGCCCCTCGCTGATTGCCGGCTCAACGACCGACGAGGCCGGCGGCTTCACGAACTTCTCGCTGTTGCTGCAACGCGGAGACGGCCAGCAGCGCATCGAAAAGCTCCAGTTCAAGGCGCCACCCGGCCTCACTGGGATAATCGGCGCGGTGACGCAATGCCCCGAACCGCAGGCATCGAAGGGCGAATGCGCCTCCGCCTCGCAGATCGGAAGCGCGACGGTGGCCTCGGGCCCGGGACCGTACCCGCTTGTGATCCCGCAGCCGGGCGAGCCGGAATCGCCGATCTACCTGACGGGGCCCTACGAAGGTGCGCCGTTTGGGCTGTCGATCGTCACGCACGTGATCGCCGGACCGTTCAACCTCGGCACTATCATCACCCGCGCGAAGGTCGAGATCGACCCCCTGACGGCGCAGATCGTGGTCACGACCGCGCCGCTGCCGCAGGTCGTCGACGGCGTTCCGACCGACCTGCGGCTGATCAACTCGGTGATCGACAAGCAGGGCTTCATGTTCAACCCGACCAACTGCGAACCCTCGTCGTTCTTGGGGACCGCATGGGGGGCGCAGCCGCCGGGGTTGGCGGGCGCGGGCGCAAGCTCGCCGATCTCGAGCCGCTTCCAGGTCGGCTCCTGCCGAAGCCTGGCGTTCAAGCCGACGTTCAAGGTCTCAACCTCGGCGAAGACCTCGCGCGTGGAGGGCGCCAGCCTGCACGTGAGCCTCTCGCTGCCCAACAAGGCGGGCCTGGGGGAAGAGGCCAACGTGCGCAAGGTCAAGGTGTCGCTGCCCAAACGGCTGCCGACCCCGCTGAAAACACTGCAGAAGGCCTGCTTGGAAACGGTGTTCGCGGCCAACCCGGCCAACTGCCCGGCCGCCTCGCAGGTCGCCACGGCGAAGGTCTCAACGCCGGTGCTGCCCGGCGGTCTGACCGGCACGGCCTACTTCGTCTCGCACGGCGGCGCCAGGTACCCGGAACTGATCATCGTGCTGACCGGCGAGAACGGCGTGACCGTACAGGTACACGGGGAAACGTTCATCAGCAAAGCAGGGATCACGACGGGGACGTTCTCGACGGCCCCGGATGTCCCCTTCACGAGCTTCGAACTGACGTTCCCTGAGCGCCAGTACCCGGCCTTCACGGCCGACGGCAGCCTCTGCAAGGGCGCGCTGACGATGCCGACCGAAATGGTGGGCCAGAACGGCCTGGTGATCCACCAGAGCACGAAGATCAAGGTCACCGGCTGCCCAAAGAAGCCCAAACACGGCCTCAAGAAAAGAAAGGGCGGTAAGCACGGGAAGAAGTAGCGCGACCTTGCATAGGCTCTCGGGCGCGCATCTCGCGGCGCCCGCGG
This sequence comes from uncultured Solirubrobacterales bacterium, assembly GCA_963833205.1. GTDB lineage: Bacteria > Actinomycetota > Thermoleophilia > Solirubrobacterales > Solirubrobacteraceae > Palsa-744. The sequence goes on from CAWHWZ010000004.1 coordinate 153,763, forward strand.
AGGATCCGAAGCCTGACCGTCCTCTCGCACGCATTCGGACCGGCCATAGGGGACGCCGGCCCGCACCTCGCCGGCACCCCAGCCGGTCCTTTCAACTGGCCTCGCCCACGGCCACGCGGCCAAAGAAGGCGAAAGGGCTTCCAAATCCGTCCTGACATGTGGTATAGTAGTCATTGCGGTACCAAGATTGACTTTGTACGAGGTCGATGGGGTGCCGTTGGAGGCAGCACGTAGGTCCTCTCAACGCGTCACCGAGAGGCGACGCAAGGAAGCAAAGACCAACAAGTTCCACCGCAGCACAGTTGAAGTCGATCGAGCCGGGCACTGGGCGCCTGCCGCATGAAGGCAAGCGCCGGGCTACGGTACCTGTAACAAAGGGAGCACAGGAAAATCGATAGTGCCGGGCACTGGGCGCCTGCCGCATGAAGGCAAGCGCCGGGCGACGGCACCTTCAAAAGGGAGTAAAAGAAAAGCAAATTGGAAGTGCCGGGCGCCATGGCGCTTCGCCGACGCAGGCGGAGCGCCACGGCACTGGCTTTTCAACGCCCTGATGGGGCATTGCACAGCGAGTCCACAGCAATGGAAACACGCAACATCAAGTCAAACGATCTTCTCCGGCAGGCCCGCCCGAGCTGTACCTGGGTGGGTCCCCACGGCCCCACCGGACCGGTCGTCGCGGCGACGCGTCGTCTGGGCCAAGAGGCCGAAAGCATGACTCTGCGTGCCGGAGTTCGGGAGCAGGGTCAGAGACAATGCGGCCCCGGAACGCCACACATCATCTCAATCGGCGCCCCGAGGCCTAGAACGACACGAAGGAGTGTATCAAATGAAGTTGATAAAGATCATGGGGCTCTGCCTGGTAGCCGCGTTCGTGATGAGTGCGGTGACCTCGGCCGTGGCCTCGGCGGCAGAACCCGAATTTAGATTCGAAGGGTCCAAAAAATTCTCATACACAAGCCAGGCAGGAAAACTTGAAACGTCAAATGGCGAAGAAGTAAATTGCAAAACCACATCCGGCACAGGGGAAATTGAAGGTACGAGTGGGTCCAAAAAAGTTACAGAAGTTAAAATTGCTTTCCACGGGTGTACATCGACAATTCTTGCAAAAACCTATAAATGCAAATCCACTGGGGCGGCCGAAGAAGAAATCAAAACGAATACTCTTGAAGGGGAACTTGGTTACGTCAACAAAACCACAACACCTAGAGAAGTCGGCTTGTTACTAAAACCAGTAGGTGGCGGTAACTTTGCTACATTTGAATGTGTCAGAGGTGAAGAAGCGATAAAAATAACAGTCAAGGGTTCGATCATAGGGAGAGTACCTACAATAAATATATTAATAGATATATTTAGTTTTGCTTTACTAGACTATGAAAAAGGCACCAATAAAGGGGAACCAAAAGTAACAAAATTTGAAGGCGGCGCCGAAAATGAACTTCTTACAGAATCGACTATAAGCAAAAAATTCCTAAAGTCAGCGATAAGCGGATCGATCTTAATCTTTGGCTTCGAAAGTTATGAAATCAAAGCATAAGAGAAGTCTCAGTCCGAGCTAGTTTCGCCGTGGAACGTGAGACGACTAGTCGTCTCACGTTCCACCAAATCAACTGTGGAGGAGATGAGAGGGCAGTGAAAAGAAAAGCCTTGGTTATGGGTCGTGGCCTGTCGTTGAGGTGTGGCCCTCGGCGCTCGCGGTTTTGGTTGGTGTTCGTGGTATGTGCGTCGGCGGGCGGGATGTTGGTGGCACAATGCCCGACAGCACTGGCTCTCTCAGTTGGTAAGGAGTGGATATCGGACGTTTCATCCAGTAGCGTCACTCTTCATGCAATCATTAATTCCGAAGCAGAAGAAGCGATATATAGATTTGAATATGGCACGAGCGTCGCTTACGGCATAAATGCTCCGGGGGAACATGCAAATGAATTTGAAGTCCACGCACACATCCAGGGGCTAGTTCCGAAGGCTACATATCATTTCCACCTGGTGGCCACAAGCTTGGCTCCCGCGAACACTGTGGAAGGGATCGATAAGACCTTTACAACGCAGCCTGTCGGTAGCGAGCTGACGCTGCCGGACGACCGGAAATGGGAACTTGTGTCTCCGGCGATAAAGGATGGCGCATATATCACACCGTTCCAGGAACATGGGGAGGTTCTGCAGGCAGCTGAAGATGGCGGTGCGGTAACCTATCTTTCGATCGGTTCGATGGAAGCTAACCCTGCAGGTAACGCGAATGAAACGCAGGTCCTCTCGTCTCGGAATATAGGCGGCGGTTGGTCTTCACGAGACATCGCTACGCCCCATGAAGTAACGACTGGCATCGCGATCAATACTGGGCAGGAGTACAAGTTTTTTTCACCGGAACTGTCTATAGGCCTGGTGGAACCCTTTGGGTCTGGGTCCACCGGCGAAGAAGCGACTGGAGCAGCACTATTGTCGCCAGGAACGTCAGAAAAGACTATCTATATCCGTGCCAATGCCACGCTGTCACCCGAATCGGCTGAGCAGAGCATATATAACAATGCCAAGGCCGAAGGTGGCTATGAGCCTTTGGTAACCGCCAAGCCAGGATACGCAAACGTACCAATGGGCACCGTATTTGGCGGGCATATCGAATTCGAGGGTGCCACTTCCGACCTGCGTCATATCGTGATCCACTCCGGTGTGCCTTTGGTGGCCAAGACTCCGGAAGGCAATCTAGCTGAAGGAGGGGGCCTCTATGAGTGGAGCAGTGGCCAGCTGCAGCTAATCAGTATTCTACCCGAACACAAACAGGAATCCGGGGCGTTTCTTGGCCAGACCGAATCGTATAACGCTAGGGGAGCCATATCTAACGACGGCTCACGTGTCGTATGGTCAGCTAATAAAGGTCTCTATATGCGCGATACGCCTAATGGGCAGACTATTCAGCTAGATGCGGTTCAAGGTGGTGTTATTGGCGAACCGGGAGCGCAATTTCAGTTTGCGAGTAGTGACGGGTCGAAAGTCTTTTTTACCGACGAAGCACGGTTGACTGAACACTCGACAGCGACCGCGGGCGAACCAGACCTTTACGAGTGCGAAATGATTGAAGTAAGCGAAAAACTACAGTGTCGGTTGAGTGATCTGACGGAAGATCCCAACGGACACGCGGACGTACAGGGTGTGGTCGTTGGCGGTAGTGAGGATAGCTTCCACCTATACTTTGTCGCAAAGGGTCAATTGACCAAATTGCCAAATAGCCAGCACGAAGAGGCTGAAGCTGGTGGATTTAATCTCTACGCGTTGCAGTACAACAAAGAAAAGGGAGAATGGGAAGCACCGGTGCTAATTGCCGTTCTCTCAGGAGAAGACGGCCCGGACTGGGGAGCGCCCCGAGGTATAGCGGGGGATCTCGAGGCGGCGACTTCGAGGGTTTCGCCAAATGGCGAATATATGGCATTTATGTCGGAAAAGTCTTTGACGGGCTACGACAATATTAATACAAATAGCGGCGCAGCCGATGAGGAGGTCTTTCTCTACGATGTTCGGTCTAATACTCTAGTGTGTGTATCGTGCAATGCGACCGGGGAACGGCCAGTTGGGGTACTGGATTCCCCTGAAGCAAACGGAGGGGAAGGACTACTGGTAGATGAGCAGAATAACTGGAAAACCAGTAGTGGGCGATGGCTATCTGGGGACATCCCGGGGTGGGCGGCAATGAGGGCAGCGGTTGCCCGCTATCAGCCACGGTACTTGTCGGATAGCGGTAGGATCCTCTTTAACAGCGCGGATGGGTTGGTGCCACAGGATACGAATGGGCTGATGGATGTGTATGAGTATGAGCCTCGTGGCGTCGGTGGATGCACAGAATCAAGTAGCACCTTTAGTGAACTCATGGATGGTTGCGTCGGGTTGATCTCATCGGGGTCGTCCGGCGAAGAATCGGCGTTCATAGACGCTAGCGCGAGTGGCAATGACGTGTTCTTTCTAACCTCCTCACAACTGGTTTCAGAAGACAAGGATACGGCTTTTGACATGTATGATGCACATGTATGCAGTAGCTTGGCGCCGTGTTCGCCGGAAACAGTGTCACCACCGGCGTGTGCAACGACGGATACATGTAAAATAGCGCCACCGCCGCAGCCGTTGATCTTCGGAGCCTCCGGAAGCGCGACGTTCTCGGGTTCGGGAAATATCGCATGGCCATCGTTGATAGTTACTAGGTGTGCTAGAGGGAGGAAGTTGCGTCATGGCAAATGCGTCATGGTGAGAAACAGAAGAAAAAAGAGGCAGGCTCAGAGTAGGGAAGCTAAGTACAAGCGGAGAGGTGGGCGATGAGGTGCGTGGTGACTAAATTGGGTTTGAGGGCGCTAATCCCCGCTATCTCTGTGGTAGCGATTATTGGGGTTACTCCTATGATATCGGCGGCTGCAGCAAACGAGCCTTGGTGGCATGTGAACGCGGGCTCGAGGCCAACGGTGTTGGCCCCGGGAGGGGAAGGAACTGTTGTCGTGTCAGCGACCAACCTGGGTGATGGAGAAATAGACGGTGAAAGTTCACCAGTGACAGTAACGGATATATTGCCCGCTGGTGTCAAAGCAACCGCGGCATTCTATGTCGCGGGATTGCGTGGTCGCAATGGCGAAGCGGCATGTTCGGGAACGGAAGTGGTGGTGTGCGGTTTTAGCGGAATTTTGCATCCCTATCAGCGGCTGGAAGTCAGCATCTATGTAAAGATTGAAGCAGGCTTGTCACCGGGGTTGACGAAATTCGCCGACAAAGTCAGTGTCTCCGGTGGTGGAGCGCCGAGTGTGTCGACTAGCGGTACGCTGACAGTTGGCGCGGCCTCAACCCCTTTTGGTGTGGAGACCTTTGAATCCGTGCCGGAAAACCCCGATGGGTCGATGGCTACTCAGGCTGGAGAGCATCCGTTCCAGCTGACTACGACGGTAGTTATGAACGCGGGCGCGGAAGCCGAAGGTGTAGAAGGGCATGTTGGGCGAGTAGCGCAGCCTGCTCTTCCAAAGGATCTGCGGTTCGATCTGCCTCCTGGCTTGGTCGGCAACCCGTCCCAATTTCCGCAGTGCAGTGAAGGACAGTTCAATCTAGAAAAATGCCCAGTTGGGGCGCAGCTTGGGGTTGCAGTGTCCACTATTGCTAATCCGTTGTTCGCCACGATTGTTAGGCCTGTGTTTAACATGGTGCCAGCGACGGGGGAGCCGGCCCGCCTTGGATTTAACGCTAATGGTATTCCGGTATTTTTGGACACATCGATCGGAGTCGGTGAAGGTTATGGTGTGGTTATTAGCGCAAACAATATAACTCAGACGGGCGCATTTTTGTCGGCACAGGTTACTATCTGGGGGTGGCCGAGCGATCCACGTCACGATAGGTCACGAGGATATGAATGCGCCGGACGTAACCGTTCGCTGGAAGAAAGCTGTCCTGAAGATACTATTGGTGCTCCATTCCTGACTCTACCGACTGCTTGCGACAACCCGTTGAGCGAACCGTTGGAATTTTCGGTGGCTGGGGAATCGTGGGCTTCGCCAGGTGAGTCCTCGCGACAGCAGGAACTGTCCCCTTACACGCTGAAAGATGCGAGCAACCCGTCGATCGCGCTCGATGGCTGCAACAAACTCAAGTTCAGCCCGACGATCAGTACCGCGCCAGATGGGCGTTCTGCGAGTACTCCGACAGGATTGACCGTGGATGAGCACTTCCCGCAAGAATCACTCAGTGAGCCCCAGGGGATCGCACCATCCGATGTTAAGGGACTATCAGTAATGCTGCCCGCCGGCCTGGCGCTGAACCCCGCGGCATCAGACGGCCTCGAAGCGTGCTCTATGGGCGGAATCGCATTGAAGAGTGCAGAAACGTCGTCCTGCCCAGACGCGTCAAAGGTCGCGACCGTGCGGATCAAAACGCCGCTGCTTCCGGATCCACTCGAAGGCGCCGCGTATCTCGGGGCACAGGAAGCAAATCCGTTCGGAAGTCTGATCGCGATGTACATCTATGCGGAAGACTCAAAGGCTGGGGTGCGCGCAAAGGTTGCGGGCGAAATTGTTCAGGACCCTGTGAGCGGCCAACTAACGGCCCACTTCGAACGCGACCCTGTCTTCGAAGGCGGGTCGGCCGCGGAACAGTTCCTGCCGCGGCTGCCCTATGAAGACGTTGAACTGCACTTCTTCGGCGGAGACCGCGCTCCGCTATCCACTCCGGCACAATGCGGACGGTACACGACGACGGGAACGTTCACGCCGTGGTCGGGCAACGAAACGGTTGCCTCTCAGAGTCATTTTGAAATCACAAGCGGCCCCAACGGCAGCCCCTGCCCTGACCCGCTCCCCTTCGCCCCGACCCTGACGGCCCAGACCACGAACATCCAGGCCGGTGGCTTCAGCCCCTTCACGATGACCATGTCCCGCGAAGACGGCAACCAGCAGCTTCAGGGCATCCAGCTGCACATGCCACCCGGTCTGCTGGGGACGCTCTCCAGCGTCACACCGTGCGAAGAAGCGCAGGCCAACCTCGGCACGTGCGGCGAAGCAAGCAAAATCGGCGAAGTCACAGCCAGCGTCGGCCTCGGTGGCGACCCCTACACCGTGACCGGCGGAAGGGTCTACATCACTGGGCCCTACCACGGCGCCCCATACGGCCTCTCGATCGTCGAGCCAGCAAAGGCCGGGCCGTTCGACCTCGAGCATACAAAGCTCCACAGCCCCGCCTGCGACTGCCTGGTCGTGCGCGCGAAGATCGAAGTCAACCCGCTGACCTCCGCGCTGACGGTGACCGCCAACTCAGGCTCCGAAGAAGACGCGATCCCAACGATCCTCGAAGGAATCCCGCTGCAGATCAAGCACGTCAACGTCACGATCAACCGCCCCAACTTCACGTTCAACCCGACCGACTGCAACCCGCTGAAGATCACAGCGAGCCTCTCAAGCGCCGAAGGCGCCACCTCCTCGCTGGAAGTGCCCTTCCAGATCACCAACTGCGCCGCGCTTGCCTTCAAACCGACGTTCGCGGCCACCACCGCGGCCCACAACACCCGCACCGAAGGCGCCAGCCTGACCACCACCGTGACCTACCCCAACACCCCGCAGGGAACCGAGGCCAACATCGCCAAGGTCAAGGTCAGCCTGCCGGCGAAGCTGCCGGCGCGGCTCAGCACGCTGCAGAAGGCGTGCACCGAAGAGACGTTCGCGGCCAACCCCGCGAACTGCCCCGCCGCCTCCAGGATCGGCGTGGCGAACACCACCACCCCGGTGTTGCCCAACCCGTTGAGCGGCCCGGCGTACTTCGTCTCCCACGGCGGCGCCAAGTACCCCGAACTGGTCATCGTGCTGCAGGGCGACAACGTCACGATCGAGCTGCACGGGGAAACGGCGATCTCCAAAAAGGGCGTCCTCACCTCGACCTTCAACGCGGTGCCCGACGCGCCCTTCTCGAGCTTCCAGCTGACCCTCCCCATGGGGCGCTATTCGGCGCTGACGGCCAACGGGGCCAACCTCTGCAAGGCCGGCTCGCTGACGATGCCCACCGAACTGGTGGCCCAGGACGGCGCGGTGATCCACCAGAACACCAAGCTAAAGATCACCGGCTGCCCGAAGAAGCCCAAGCACCACCCCAAGCGAAAGGGCACCAAGCACAGGAAGAAGTAGCGACCCCACCAAATGTCCCACGGGTCAGAAACACTCCCTTGTGTCGTCCTTGCCCGCGTGGTACATCTATGCCTACGGTTTTCAACGGATCACGGAGCGTTTGAGAACAGTTCGGACAGAACACACAAAAGTGGCGATCAGCCACTGTACGCTTACAAAAGCTCACGGGAGCCCCTACCGACTTGCCAGGCGCCCGTAGAGACTCCGGATCGTGACCTCCTCTCCACGAATTCGGACCCCGCCGAGCGGGGGCGCCGGTCTGACATAGCCGGCGCCCCCGTCGGCCGCGTTGGGAACGAAGCGCGACGCCGACCCATTCTGGGGGCCCTATCGGGCTTCGGCCTCCCGCCGCAGTTGCGATCATCACCGCCATGACCCGCGGCGCCGAAGCCAGGCTGTTCGTCGCGCTCGACCTGCCCGCCGAGCTGCGCGCGCAGTTGCTTGGCTGGGCGCGCCTCGCCGCCGCCAGCGTCCGCGCCGGCGCCCCCGCCGCCACCAGCGCTCCCCCCGCCGTCGCCTTCCAAGGCGGGCGCTTCCCCAACCGGCGCCGGGAAGTCAGGCCGCTCCCGTCCCGCCAGCTGCGGCTGCTCGCGCCCGACACGCTGCACCTCACGCTCTGCTTCCTCGGCAGCCGCCCGGTGGGGGAGATCGAGTGGATCGGCGACGCCTTCGCCGCCGCCTGCGCGGAGGCGCCGCCGGTCGGGGAGCTCTCCTTCGGAGCTCCCCTGTGGCTGCCGCCGCGCCACCCCCGCGCGCTCGCGGTGGAGCTGCACGACACCCCCGACCGCGCTCTGGAGGCGCTGCACACGGCGCTTGCCGCGGCGTGCGCACCGCAGCCGGTCGCCGCTGCCAGCCACGACCGGGGCGCCGAGGCCCGCCGGCGCTTTCGCCCGCACGTCACCGTCGCGCGCATGCGCCCCTCCGAGGCCCCGCGCGAGCGCCTGCTGCCGCCCACGCCGGCGCTCACGTTCATCCCGCGCTCCGTCACGCTGCAACGCTCCTGGCTGACGCCCACGGAGGCCGTGTACGAAGGGCTTTCAACCCACGCTCTTGGGGCCCCGCGGAACTGACTCCGGACCACGCCGTCCCCCACCCGGCGAAGCCCATCCCAACCCATCCCCAATCGAACAAGTGTTCCGTCCGGAGCCACCTCTACCGTTTGCGCTCGATCCATTTCCCGATTCCCGGAGGAGCTTCCGATGCCGACCACCGAACAGGAGAAGGCCGCCAAGGCCCGCGACGCCGCGCTGAAGGGCGCGCTCACGCAGATCGAGCGCGAGTTCGGCAAGGGCACCGTCATGCGCATGGGCGACGAGGGCGCGCAGGTGCGCGTCGCGGCGATCCCCACCGGCGCGCTGTCGCTCGACCTCGCGCTCGGGATCGGCGGCGTCCCGCGCGGGCGCATCGTCGAGGTCTTCGGCCCCGAGTCCTCCGGTAAGACCACGCTGATCTACCACGTCCTCGCCGAAGCCCAGCGGCTCGGGGGAGTGTGCGCCTTCATCGACGCCGAGCACGCCATGGACCCGCTGTACGCCAAGGAGATCGGCGTCGACATCGACGAGCTGCTCGTCTCCCAGCCCGACTACGGCGAGCAGGCGCTGGAGATCGCCGACATGCTGGTGCGCTCCGGGGCGATCGACGTCGTCGCGATCGACTCCGTCGCCGCGCTCACCCCGCGCGTGGAGCTCGAGGGGCAGATGGGCGACCAGACGGTCGGCGCGCAGGCGCGGATGATGTCCCAGGCGATGCGCAAGATCGCCGGCAACCTGAACCGCACGCAGACGCTCTGCATCCTCACCAACCAGATCCGCGAAAAGGTCGGCGTCATGTTCGGCTCGCCCGAGACCCAGCCCGGTGGGCGCGCGCTGAAGTTCTACGCCTCCCAGCGCCTGGACATCCGGCGCATCGAGACGCTCAAGGACGGCACCGAGGCGGTCGGCAACCGCGTGCGCGTGAAGGTCGTCAAGAACAAGCTCGCCGCCCCCTTCCGCCAGGCCGAGTTCGACATCGAGTTCGGCAAAGGCATCTCCCCCACCGGCTGCCTGATCGACCTCGGCATCGAGGACTCCGTCGTCACCAAGTCCGGCTCCTTCTTCTCCTACGGCAACGAACGCCTCGGCCAGGGCCGCGGCAACGCCAAGGCCTATCTGGACGAGCACCCGGCGATCGCCAAGGAGATCCGCGCGAAGATCTTCGCCGCGCGCGACATCTCGCCCGAGGGCCCCTCCGTTCCGTTGGAGCCCGTCGCCGCCGCCCCGGATGCGGAGACTCCCACCGTCACCGTCCGTACACCTCTGGACCGGGAGCCCGTCGCCGCGTAACCTGAGGGGGTGCTCTACCACCTCACCACCTTCGGCTGCCAGATGAACCAGCACGACTCCGAGCGGATGAAGGGGATGCTCCAGTCGCTCGGCTACCGCGAGGCGCAGGAGCGCGCCGAAGCCGACCTGATCCTCTTCAACACCTGCTCCATCCGCGAGTCCGCCGACTCCCGCTTCATCGCCCACCTCGGCGAGGCCAAGCGGCTCAAGCACGAACAGCCCGAGCGGATCGTCGGCGTAGGGGGGTGCTGGGCACAGTCGGTCAAGGAGGAGGTGTTCGAACGCTTCCCGTTCGTCGACGTCGCCTTCGGCCCCGGCCAGGTCCACCGCCTCGCCGAGTTCCTCACCTCCGAGTCGCTCACCGCACAGGGCTACTTCGAGTTCGAGGGCTTCACCGGGCGCCTCCCCGCCCACCGCGAGCGCCCCTTCCAGGGGTGGGTGCAGATCAGCGTCGGCTGCAACTGCCGCTGCAGCTACTGCATCGTCCCCTCCACGCGGGGGCGCGAGGTCAGCCGGCCCTTCGATGAGCTCGTGCAGGAGGTCCGCGCAATGGCCGCCGAAGGGGTGCGCGAGGTCACGCTGCTCGGGCAGAACGTCAACTCCTACGGGCGCGACCTGCGAGATCCCGAGGAATCCCCGCGTGCATCCGGGGACACACGCGAGCGTCGGCGGCCGCGCAGTTTCGCCGAACTGCTCCACGCGCTCGACGCCATCGACGGCATCGAGCGCATCCGCTACACCTCACCCCACCCAAAGGATATGCGCGAAGATGTGATCCAATCGCACGCCTCCCTACGAACAGTATGTGAGCACATTCATCTGCCACTGCAGTCGGGCTCATCCAGGATCCTCAAGGCGATGCGCCGCACCTACGACCGCGAGCGCTACCTCGACCGTGTCGCGCTGATCCGCGAGCACGTCCCCGACGTATCGCTCACCACCGACATCATCGTCGGCTTCCCCGGCGAGACCGAGGCAGACTTCGAGCAGACACTCACGCTCGTCGAGCAGGTCCGCTACGACAGCGCCTTCACCTTCCTCTTCTCGCCCCGCCGCGGCACCGAGGCCGCCGCCATCACCGACGGGCTCGTGCCCCACCCCGTCAAGGTGCAGCGCATGGAGCGGCTCGTCGAGGCCGTCCAGCGCCACGCACGCGAGCGCGCCCAGCGTTTCATCGGACGCGACCTGGAGGTGCTCGTCGAAGGCCCCTCGCGCACCGACCCCGCACGGCTGCGCGGACGCACCCGCCACAACAAGGTCGTCAACTTCGCCGGCCTCTCCTCGCCCGGCGATCTCACACAGGTACGGATCGACTCCGCCACCTCACAGACGCTCGCCGGCGAGGAGCTATTGCTGGCGCGCGCCGGCTAATCCCTGGCGCGGTGGCCCGCCGCCATCTCCTCCGCCAGCTTGTCGCTGCCCGTTCTGCGCGTGACCGTCGCGGCGATCCCCGGGGCGGCCCCCGCGAAAATCGAGCCCAGCCGCAGCGTCAACGGCGCCACATCCACCTCGGCGCGATTGCGCTCAATCGCCTCCGCCACCGCGCGCCCCACATCCCGGGGGCTGCGCGTGCCCACGCCCGCCGGGAGTTTCGCGCCCGAAGCCGCAAACATCCCCGCTTCGCGGATGAAACCCGGGCACACAACGGAAACGCCGACGCCCCGATCGCGCAGCTCCGGGCGCAGCCCCAGCGCGAAGCCGCGCAGCCCAAACTTCGTCGCGTTATACAGCGAGGTCATCGCGCTCGGTGCCTTCCCCGACAGCGAAGAGACAAACAGCAGATGGCCGCCCCCGCGCGCCGCCATCGCCGGCGCCAGCCTGTGCGCCATCGCGATCGGGGCGCGCAGATTCACCTCCAGCGTGCGATCCACCTCATCCAGCTCGAATTCATCCAGGCGCCCGGAGCCGGGCAACGCCGCGTTGGCCACCAATATGTCCACGTCGCCCGCCTCGCTCAGTAGGCGATCCACGGCGGCACGGTCTGCCAGGTCCGCGGCCAGCGCGCGCGCGCCGAGCTCGCCCGCCAACCCCTCCAGCACATCCGTGCGCCTGCCCGTCAGGATCAGCTTCGCGCCGCGTCCGCCCAGCTCGCGGGCGATCGCTTCGCCGAGGCCGCCGGTGGCGCCTGTCAGGAGCACTGTGGAGCCGGAGATCCTCACTTGCTCTGAGAGGGTAGCGAGCCGGCCGAAGGTCGGCTCGCTGGGCCCCTCGACCATTCTGGTCACACTACGCCAATGCGAGTGATTGCGCTATTCGGCCCCACCGGCGTCGGCAAGACCGCCATCGCGGTCGCGCTCGCCGCGCGGCTGCGGGCCGCCGGCGAGGACCCCGTGGCCGTCTCCGCCGACGCGCTGCAGGTGTACGCCGGCCTGGAGACGCTCACCGGCGTCGCCTCGCCGGCGGAGCGGGCCGTGCTGGAGCACCGGCTCCTCTCCTTCGTGCCGCTCGACGCCTCCTTCAGCGCGGGGGAGTACGCCCAGTTGGCCCACGCCGAGATCGACGCGCTGCTCGCCCGAGGCCGGCGGCCGATCGTCGTAGGGGGCACCGGTCTCTACCTGCGGGCGGCGCTTGCCGACCTGGACTTCAAGCCGCCCCCGCCGGAGGGTCCATCGCAGCTGTGGAGCGAGGACATGCGCCGGCCCACGCTGCTGGTTGGGCTGACGCTCGAGCGCCAGCAGTTGTACGCACGGATCGACGCTCGTGTCGAGCGGATGCTCGCTGCAGGTGCGCGCGAGGAGGTGCTGCGCGCCCACGCCGCCGGCGCCTCCGTCACGGCGCGCAAGGCGCTCGGCTTCGAGGAGCTGCTCGCCGGCGACATCGAGGCGATGCAGCGACGCACCCGCAACTACGCGCGCCGCCAGCTCTCGTGGATGCGCAAGATGGCCGGCGTCCATCCGATCGACGTGACCGGCCGCGCGCCGGAGGAGATCGGGGCGGAGATCGTAGACTCCAGCCGCGAATGACCACCCCCACGCAGACAAGCGGGAGAGAGGCAGGCCCCCCTCCCGACCACCCCCCATTGAGATTTGAGAAGTGGCAGGCGCTCGGCAACGACTACCTGATCGTGGAGCGCCAGCGGCTGGCGTTCGAGCTCACTCCAGCGCGCATCCGCAAGCTCTGCGCCCCGCACGTCGGGATCGGCTCAGATGGGGTGCTGCTGCTCGCCCGGCACGAGGACCCACAGTTCGTGGCGCGCCTGTGGATCTACAATCCCGACGGGTCGGAGGCCGAGCTCTCCGGCAACGGCGTCCGCGAGGCGGTGCTGTACCTGCGCCGCCACGGCTGGACCGAGCAGGACGTCTTCACGATCCAAACCGCCGTGGGAGCGATCACCCCGACGATCACCGGCCCCGACACCTGCCGGGTGGACATGGGCCGCGCCTCCCTAACCTCGCTGAACTTCCCCAGTGGCCCGGGCGACGGCCGGGGCGAGCTGAGCGCGGGCGGGCGGACATGGCGCTTTCAGCACGTCTCGATCGGCAACCCCCAGTGCGCGATCCACGTCGAGGACCTGGACGCGCTGCGGGCGCTCGACCTGCCCGCGATCGGCCCCGCCATCGAACACCACGAGCTCTTCCCCAACCGCACCAACGTCTCCTGGTACACCGCCACCGCACCCTCCCGCATCCGTGCGCGGATCTTCGAGCGCGGGGTGGGGGAGACGCTCTCCTCCGGGACCGGCGCCACGGGCGCGGCGATCGCCCACCATCTGGGCGGCGGCGCGGCTGCCGGCCCGTCTGTCAGCGTCGTGCTCGACGGCGGCGAACTGCAGGTGGAGGTGGGGGAGGAGCTGCAGGTACATCTGACAGGCTGGGCGCGGCCCGTGTATGAGGGCCACCTCAGCGAGGACTTCCTAAAGGAGCTGCATGAAACCCAGTGATCGCCTCAGCCGCATCCCGCCGTACCTGTTTGCCGAACTGGAGCGCAAGATCGCCGCCAAGCAGGCCGCCGGGGCGGACGTGATCAGCCTCGGCATCGGCGACCCCGACCGCCCCACGCCGGCGCTGATCGTGGAGGCGATGCAGGAGGCCGTCACCGAGCCCGCCACCCACCGCTACCCCTCCAACCGCGGTCGCGCCGACTTCCGCGAAGCGCTCAGCGACTTCTACGCGCGGCGCTTTGACGTGCAGCTCGACCCGGCGAGCGAGATCATCCCCGCGATCGGCGCCAAGGAGGCGATCTTCAACCTCAACCTCGCCTTCCTGGACCCCGGCGACGCTGCGCTGGCCTCCGACCCCGGCTACCCGGTGTACACCGGCGGGCCGCTGCTGGCCGGCGCCGACCCCGTGCCGCTGGCACTCCTGCCGGAGCTCGGTTTCGTCCCCGACCTCGACGCGATCGCCCCCGCCGACCTGCGGCGCGCGAAGCTGATGTACCTCAACTACCCCAACAACCCGACCGGGGCGCTCGCGCCCGCTGGCTTCTTCGAGCGCGTGGTGGAGTTCGCCCGTGAGCACCACATCCTCGTGGTGCACGACCTCTCCTACTCGGAGATCGCCTTCGACGGGCACCGCCCCGGCTCGTTCCTCGCCACCCCCGGCGCCAAGGAGGTCGGGATCGAGGTGTTCTCGCTCTCCAAGGGCTACAACATGACCGGCTGGCGCTGCGCGGCGGTAGTCGGAAACAGCGAGGCGGTGGAGACCTACTGGCGGTTGAAGACCAACATCGACTCCGGCCTGTTCGAGGCGGTGCAGCTCGCCGGGATCGCCGCGCTCTCGCCCGCGGCCGACGCCGAGGTGGCCTCGATGAACGAGCTCTACCGCATCCGCCGCGACCTGGTCTGCGACGCGCTCGCCAAGGCCGGCGTGCACGTCACGCCGCCGAAGGGCACGATCTACGTGTGGGCGCCCATCCCGGCGGGCTTCGACAGCTCGGTGGCCTACTGCGAGCACGTGCTGGAGCGCACCGCCGTGGTGATCTCGCCCGGCAGCGCCTACGGCCCCAGCGGCGAGGGCTGGTTTCGGATCTCGCTCACCACGCCCGACGAGCGCCTCGCGGAGGCCGTCGAGCGGTTGGCGTCTCTCGCCTGAAGTCTCGCCGGCCGTCTCTAGACTTGAGGTGAATGGATGTGACAGCGCCCCGCGCGCGCCAGCGAGCCCTCTGCATCGCCGCCCTCCCCGACGCGGACGACAGCAGCGTGCGCGAGCTGGGCGAGCTGCTGCGCACCGCCGGCGTGGCGGTGGTGGGGGAGCTGGTGCAGCGCCGCGAGCAGCCCCACCCCAACACCTACCTGGGGCCGGGCAAGGTGGCCGAGGCCAAGCAGGCCGCGCAGGAGTGCGATGCCAACGTGATCGCCTGCGACGACGAGCTCACCCCGCGCCAGGAGCGCAACCTCGAGTCCGAGCTGGGCCTGCCGGTGGTCGATCGCACCACGGTGATCCTCGACATCTTCGCCGCTCACGCCGCCTCCGCCGAGGGCAAGCTGCAGGTGGAGCTGGCCCAGCTGGAGTACAACCTCGCGCGCATGCGCGGCCTCTGGAGCCACCTCGAGCGCCTCGGCGGCGGGATCGGCACGAGGGGACCGGGGGAGAGCCAGATCGAGACCGACCGCCGTCTCGCGCGCGACCGCATCGCGGCGCTGCGCCGGCGCCTGGAGCACGTGCGCGGCACCCGCGCGGTGATGCGCGCCGAGCGCGAGCGCGCCGCGCTGCCCACGGTCGCGCTGGCCGGCTACACCAACGCCGGCAAGTCCACGCTGCTGAACGCGCTCACCTCCGCCTACAGCCGCGGCGGGCGGGCGGGGCCCGAGCATCAGGCCGAGCGCGACCGGCGCGTGCGCGACCGCCTCTTTCACACGCTCGACCCCACCACGCGCACGGTTCACATCGGCGGGCGCCCCCACCTCGTAACCGACACGGTCGGCTTCATCCGCAAGCTGCCCCACCAGCTGGTCGACGCGTTCGGCGCGACGCTTGAGGAGACGATCCGCGCCGACCTGCTGCTGCACGTGCTCGACGCCTCAGCGGCCGAGGACGAGATGGAGGCGATGCGCCGCGCGGTCGAGGAGGTGCTGGCGGAGATCGGCGCCGACTTATCTCCGCGCGTGCTGGTCCTCAACAAGGCCGACCTGCTGGACGAGCCCGCACGCCAGGAGCTGCGCCTGCACCACCCCGAGGCGGTGCTGCTCAGCGGCGTCACCGGCGAGGGCCTCGACGAGCTGGCCGCCCGGATCGAGTCCGAGCTGCGCCACACGCTCTGCCCGCTGGACCTGCTCGTCCCCTACGCCAGCGGCGCCAGCCTCGCCGAGCTGCACGAGGTGGCGGGCGAGCTGGCCCGCCGCGACACCCCCGAGGGCGTTCGCGTCCGCGCGCTGGTCCCCGCGCGTTTGGCGCCGCGCTTCGCGCGGTTCGCGGTGGCCTGATCAGACCCCGGCGGCGCCACGCGCGCCGCGGTGGGCCTGTTCCTCCAGCGTGTCGTCCAGCGGCGCCAGCTGACTTTGGTCGATCCCCAGCGCGGTGGCGATCAACCAGTCGGCAAACCAGCAGTTCTTCGGCAACAGGGGACCATGCAGGTAGGTGCCGATGACGTTGGCGCTGCGCGCGCCCTCGCAGCCGCTGCGCCCGTCGTTGCCATAACCCTTCAGCACACGACCCAGCGGCGCCTGGCCCGCGCCGAGGTACGTGCGCCCGCCGTGGTTCTCAAAGCCCGCCAGCACGTGGTTGGCGTCGCCGTCGAGTGCAACCTCAATCGCCACGTTACCGATCAGGCGCGGTCCGCTCTCGCGCACGGTGCTCACGTCGAGCAGTTCCACGCCCGCGAGCCGCTCCCCGGGGCCCAGCTCGTACGTGCGCCCCAGCAACTGGTAGCCGCCGCAGACCCCGAGCACGACCGCGCCGCGCGTGGCCGCGGCGTGCAGCGCCTCACGCTTGGTCTGGAGCAGATCCTCCGCACACAGGCGCTGGTCGCGATCCTGGCCGCCGCCGAGATAGAAGAGGTCGTGGGCATCGCCGTCCAACGACTCCCGCAGCCCGGACGACGAGAGCTCAAAGCCGATCCCGCGCCACGCGCAGCGCCGCTCCAGCACCAGCAAATTGCCGCGGTCGGCGTAGATGTTCATCAGGTCGGGGTACAGCGCGCAAACGCGCAGGGTGCTCATGTGAGGGCGCTCCGGGTGTGCCCAGCGGCGCTCAACAGCTCGCGCAGGGCGAGCATCGCCGTATAGGTGGGCAGCGCATACAACGGCGCGCCGCCCGGTGGCGCATCGGCGTGCGCGGCCACCACGGCGGCGCCGAGATCGGGCTGGACATGGATCCGCTCGGGCTCGATGCCGGCGTACTTCAAGCGCACGGCAAGCTCGGCCGCGCGGGTGCCGCTGCACGTAACGCGCCGCACGCGCCCGGCGAGCAGCTCGAAGTCGGCATCCCAGATCCACGAGACGTCGCGGCCGTCGGCGATGTTGTCGTTGAGCGCTCCCAGCAGGTCGTGCTCTCCCGGCTCCAGTGCCAGCGTGCGCAGCACCTCGTTGGCGCCGGCGGGGTTCTTGACGAGCAGGATCCGCAGCTCGCGGGGACGGGCGGGCGCTCCGATCGTCAGGCTCTCCGCGCGGCCGAACGCGGCCCGCGCGCTCGCGAGGCCGGCGACGACCGCCTCCAGCGGCACCGCCAACGCATACGCCAGCGCCGCGGCGGCCAGCGCGTTGTAGACGTTGTAGAGGCCGGGCAAAGGCAGCGCGATCTCGGCCGTGCCCTCCGGTGTGTGCAGCGTGAAGCGCGCGGCCCGCACGCCTTCCAGTCGCACGTCGGTGGCGAGCACCGCCGGCGCCGGCCTGCTCCGGCCGCAGGCTGGGCAGCGGTAGTGGCCGAGGTGGCCGAGGTAGACAGCCTCGAAGAGGTAGGGGCCACCGCAGTTGCGGCAATGCTTGGCGTCGGCGGCGTGGGCCATGTGGCGGAGGGCGAGCGAGTCGTCGTCGACGCCGAAGTACACGACCCCCGCGCGCTCGCGGCCGAGGTCGGCGACCGCCGGGTCGTCGGCATTGAGCACCAGCCGCGCGTCGGCACCTAGCACGTCGCGCACGGTGTGCGCCCAGCTGTCGGCGATCGTCTCCAGCTCGCCATAGCGGTCGAGCTGGTCGCGAAAGAGGTTGCCCAGCAGGAGCGCGCGGGGGAGCAGCTGGGCCGTGAGCTGCGCCAGCCACAGCTCGTCGACCTCGAACAGGCCGAGTTCGCCATCCAGCTCGTCGCGTCCGTGCGCGGCGGCCAGCAGCGTCGATGCGACCCCCCCGGCCATGTTGGCGCCCGCACGGTTGTGCACCAGCCGCACGCCGTCCCGTTCGAGGATCGCGGCCGCCATCGCAGCCGTCGTGGTCTTGCCGTTGGTGGCGGAAATCAGCACGCTGCCGCGTGTCAGGCGGGAGCCGAGCATGGCGATCGCGTTGGGCTCAAGGCGCATCAGCACCTTGCCCGGCACGCTCGTGGCGCCGCCGCCGCGCAGACGGGAGAGTGCTCCCGCCGCGCGGGCGAGGGCGAGCTTCGGGGCGAGCGGGCCGCTCAGGGTGTGTCCCCCAGCGGGCTGTCGGCGGGGACCAGCACCCGCACCGCGGCGGGCAGCACGCTCACGCGCAGCGGCAGCTCGCCGATCGGGTCGCCGTCGGCGTACAGCGTGAAGGGGCGGTCGGCGGCGATCTGCAGCTCGCGGCCGCGGAGCACGTGCACGGATGGCTCGTGGACATGGGTGCCCTTGAAGACCTTCGGCAGGATCTTCGTGAGGAAGCGCAGCTTGGGGACCTGCTCCAGGTAGAGGACGTCGAGCAGGCCGTCGTCGAGCAGGGCGTCGGGCGCCGCGTACATCCCCCCGCCGTAGGCCTTCGAGTTGGCGGCGCCCACGCTGTAGCCGGTGAATGTGTGGCGCTGGCCGTCCAGCACCAGCTCGAACGTGGCCGCCCGCCACGCCACCAGCGCGCGAATCGCTCCGTAGGCGTAGACGAGGTTGCCCAGCCACGACGGCGCCTCGTTGGCGATCCGGTTGGCGTCGGAGTCAAACCCGCAGCTGGCGATACCCACGAAGGTGTGCTCGCCTACGAGGCCGAGGTCGAGCGCGCGGGCGACGCCGCCGGCGATCGTGGCGCACGCCGCGACCGGGTCCTGCCCGATGCCGAGCACGCGCGCCAGGTCGTTGCCGCGCCCGCCCGGGAGCACCCCGAGGATCGCCCCGGGCACCGCGCGCAGCGCGTCGGCGGCTGCCCCCGCCAGGCCGTCGCCCCCGAGCGTCACCGCGAGCTCGCCGCCCTGCGCCGCCGCCAGCGCGAGCTCGCGCGCGTGGTCGAGGTCGCGGGTGTCCTCGCGGCGCACCGTGAGGCCGTGCGCGCGCAGCGCCTGCACCACCTCCGGCGCGGCGCGGCCGGCGCGGCCACCCCCGGCGGCGGGGTTCACGATCAGGTAGACGGGAACGGGCACCGCGATAGGGTAGAGCCATGCGCGTGGTAGGCCCCCTTGCGGCGGTCCCGTTGATGGCGCTCGGCCTGGTGGCATGCGGCACGAGCTCTAACCATATGAAGGCCTCAGCGAGTTCGCGCGTCTCAGATGCCAGCGCCGCGGGGGCTTCACATGGAGGCTGCCGGCGCGTGAGCGAGCCCGCGCCGAAGGGCCCGCAGCACGTGCCGAGGCCCACCGGCAGCCTGGATCCGGCGAAGCGGTATGTGGTGACACTGGCAACCAACTGTGGGGCGATCGCGATCGAGCTCGACGTGCGCCACGCGCCGCGGACGACGGCCTCGTTTGCCTACCTGGTGCGGCGCGGTTTCTACAACGACCTCACCTTCCACCGGGTGGCGGCCAACTTCGTGATCCAGGGGGGCGACCCCGACGGCGACGGCTCGGGTGGGCCCGGCTACACGATCGTGGAGCGTCCGCCCGCCAACCTCCAGTACACGCGCGGCACGGTGGCGATGGCGAAGACCGCGACCGACCCGGCGGGCGAGTCGGGCAGCCAGTTCTTCATCGTGACCGGCGGCGAAACCGAACTGCCGCCGCAGTACGCGCTGGTGGGGAGGGTGGTGGGCAGCATGCGGGGCGTGAACGCGATCGCCAAGCTCGCCACGCTGCCACCGCAGGATGGGCAGCCGGTTCATCCCGTGGTGATCAGCCAGGCCACGCTGTCGCAGAGCTGAACTCAGCTCTTGGGCGCGCGAGCGGTCTCAAGCGCCCGCGCGCGCCGGCGGCGGCCGATCAGCGCGGCGATCGCGATCGCCGCGATCGCGACGAACAATCCGAGCAGGATCCCGGGAGCGAGCCCGAGGCCGCCAAATGGAAGCGCCACCAACTCGACGATGCCGAGCCCCACCGCGAGCAGCGCGATCACCAACAGCAGAATCAACAGGATGCCGCGCACGCGCGCGAGGATCCCGGCGGAGGCGGGGGGGAGCAATAGGCCCATCGCCCGCAGCGCAAACATCTGCCGGCCGCTCGGCGGGGCCTGCCCGAGGCGCTGCACGGCGTCGCGCAGATCGTCGGGGCGACGCTCGGCGAGCGCCAGCGAGGCGTCGGCCATGCGCCGCAGCTGCATCCGCTCCTGCGGGCGCGCGGCGGCGATCGCGCGCTGGAAGTAGGAGCGCGCCTGGTCGGCGTCGAAGCGCTCGGCGGCGCGCGCACCGAGGATCGCCAGCGCCGCGGACTTGAACTTCGTCTCGGCCTCCAACTCCTCGTCGCTGCGCTGCTCGAGCGCCTGGATCGCGTCAGCGGCGCCGCGCTGCTCAATCCGGACCTGTCGCTGTTTGGGGGCCATCGGCTGGGCATTGTACGGGCTCGAAGGCGCTATGCTCGGCGCTCGGAGTCGATTCGATGCATCCAGCCCTTCCGCTCAAGCCAACTGGGGTCGCGGCGTGCGTGTGCGCGGCGCTGATCCTGTCGCTGCTCGGACCCACGGGCGCCGGCGCGGCGCCCAGCCTGTTCGGCGGCACCACGACTGCCACGACCGGGGCCGCGAAACCGGCGACGGGCGCGAAAGTGGCCCCCGCGGTCAGCAACGTGAAAACCACACCGGCGGTGAAAGTGAAAACCGCCCCGGCGGGGAAGGCCGCGGCGCCGGCCGCCACGCCGACGGGGACCCCCACCACCGCGACGACCGCCAACACGGAAACGAGCTCGAAGACGAGCACCCCGATGATGATCGCTCTGGTGTTGGGGGTGCTGCTGCTGGGAGGGATCGCATTCGTGATCGTGCGCGACGCCCGCTCGGTGGCGCCGGTGGTCGAAGGCGTGGCGACGGGCGGCACGCGCAACCCCGAGGGGCGGCTGCGCAAGCGCAGGGCGCAGGCGAAGGCGGCCAGGCTCCAGCGCAAGCGCCACCGCAAGCGGTAGGAGAAAAACATTTTTTGGAGGAGACGGCCCAAGGGGGCCGTCTGGGGTGGGTGTCTCGCTTACCGGCGCACTCTGGATTCCTGGCGCGCTCTGACGCGCGTGGCGCCCGCGGTGGCGGCACGGATCCGCGCGGGGGAGGGCGGCGCGGCGCCGCCGTGGGGCCCACGCCGGGGCCCCCGGCCGTGAACCGGCCAGCGGGGGCGCCGGCCGTGGCGGAAGTCGCCGGGGAGCGTCTTGCTGCCGCCCTCGTCTTCGCCGGGGGAGTCGGGCTCGCTCGCGGCGCGCGACTCCAGCGCGGCGTCGGAACGGAAGGGGATCCACAGCAGCAGCCCGGCGATCGGCAGCTTGATTAGCACCACCGCGAGAAACACCCACCAGATCCACGTGTGCATCGCCTTCGATGCTACTACGGGCAGCGCGGGGCGGGGAGGAGGGGCGAGGGGTCCCGGCACGGCCGCTCAGAACCGGCATACTCCCCCTGCAATCTTCAACCAACACCGGGAGCAGCCAAGCGATGAGCAATAGGACGTTCGTGATCGGCGTGGGCATGACGAAGTTCGACAAGCCGGGCACCAAGGAGGGCGACTACCCGGAGTGGGCGCTGGAGGCCGGCTCCAAGGCGCTGGCCGACGCTGGCATTGCATATGACCTGGTTGAGCAGGCGTTCGCCGGCTACTGCTACGGCGACTCCACCTACGGGCAGCGCGCGGTGTATGGGCTGGGGCTGACCGGGATCCCCGTGGTCAACGTCAACAACAACTGCTCCACCGGCTCCAGCGCCCTGTGGCTGGCGCGCCAGGCGGTCAAGGGCGGCCTGATCGACTGCGGTCTGGCGATCGGCTTCGAGAAGATGGAGAAGGGCTCGCTGGGGATGAAGTACACCGACCGCACCCCCGCCCTGGACAAGCACATGGGTCGCATGATCGAGCTGCGCCCACTGGAGGAATCGCCGTTTGCCCCGCAGATGTTCGGCAACGCCGGGCGCGACCACATGCAGAAATACGGCTCTGAGCCCGAGCACTACGCGTGGATCGGCTGGAAGAACCACAAGCACTCGGTCAACAACCCCTACGCGCAGTTCCAGGACGAGTACACGCTGCAGGAGATCAAGGACGCGCGCATGATCCACGAGCCCCTCACCAAGCTGCAGTGCTCGCCGACATCCGACGGCGCCGCGGCGGCGCTGGTGGCCAGCGAGCGCTTCGTGGAGGAGCACGGACTGTGGGAGCAGGCGATCGAGATCGCCGGGCAGTCGATGGTGACCGATCTGTCATCCACCTTCGACGACACCACCGACTGCATCAAGATCGTCGGCGCCGACATGACCCGCAAGGCCGCCCAGCAGGCCTACGAGGAGGCACAGCTGGGGCCCGAGGACATCCAGGTGATCGAGCTGCACGACTGCTTCAGCGCCAACGAGCTGATCACCTACGAGGCGCTCGGCCTGTGCGGCGAGGGCGAAGGCCACAAGCTGGTCGAGGGCGAGCAGACCACCTACGGCGGACGCTGGGTGGTCAACCCCTCCGGCGGGCTCATCTCCAAGGGCCACCCGCTCGGGGCCACCGGCCTCGCGCAGTGCTCGGAGCTGACGTGGCAGCTGCGCGGCAAGTCCGAGAAGCGCCAGGTGGACGGTGCCAAGGCGGCGCTGCAGCACAACATCGGGCTGGGCGGCGCGGCGGTCGTGACGGTGTACCGCCCGCCAGCCGCCTGAGCCACGCGCTCCCGCGCCGGGCTTCCCCCTCCAGCCGCCAAACTGATCCTTACGTCACCGTAAGGTTGCTAGGTTGGAGGGGTGGCCGTCGCCTCCGCTCCGCGCGTGTCCTCTGATACGAACGACCGCTACAAGTGGATCGCCCTCTCCAACGTGACCCTGGGGGTGCTGCTGGCGACGCTCGACGGGTCGATCACGCTGATCGCGATGCCCGAGATTTTCCGCGGCATCAAACTCGATCCGCTGGTGGCCGCCAACAGCTTCTACCTGCTGTGGATGATCCTCGGCTTCCTGGTGGTGACGAGCGTGCTGATCGTGAGCTTCGGGCGGCTGGGGGACATGTATGGGCGGGTGCGGATGTACAACCTCGGCTTCGTCATCTACACCGCCGCCTCGCTGGTGCTGACCGTGGACTGGCTGACCGGCAGAGCCGGCGCCACCTACCTGATCGTGTTCCGCATCGTGCAGGGCGTCGGCGCCGCGTTTCTGCTGGCCAACTCGGCCGCCATCATCACCGACGCGTTCCCGGTCAACCAGCGGGGCATGGCGCTGGGCATCAACAACATCGTCGCCGTCAGCGGGATGTTCGTCGGGCTGGTGCTCGGCGGCCTCCTGGCGCCGATCGACTGGCGGCTGGTGTTCCTGATCTCGGTGCCCGTGGGGCTCCTCGGCACGGTGTGGGCGTATCTGAAGCTGCAGGAGCGCAGCACACCCAAACGCGCGCGTGTGGATTGGGGGGGCAACGTCTCCTTCGCGCTTGGGCTGATCCTGATCATGGTGGCCGTCACCTACGGCATCCGGCCCTACGGCGGGCACCCCACCGGCTGGAGCAGCCCCAAAGTGCTCGGCCTGATGGGCGCAGGCATCGTCTGCCTGCTGGCGTTCGCGGCGATCGAGCAGCGGGCCGCCGAGCCGATGTTCCGCCTGCCTCTGTTTCGTATCCGCGCGTTCTCGTTCGGGACCCTCTCGACGTTCCTCTCGGCGCTCGCACGCGGTGGGCTGATGTTCGTGCTGATCATCTGGCTGCAGGGAATCTGGCTGCCGCTGCACGGCGTGGACTACACCGACACGCCGCTGCGCGCCGGCATCTACATGCTGCCCCTCACCGTCGGCATGCTGATCGCGGGGCCCACTTCGGGGTACCTCTCCGATCGCTTCGGGGCGCGGCTGTTTGCGACCGGTGGCATGCTCGGCTCCGCCCTGGCCTTCCTGCTGCTGAGTTTGCTGCCGATCGACTTCTCCTTCGCGGAACTCGCAGCCGTGCTGGCGCTGATGGGCATCTCGATGGGACTGTTTGCCTCGCCCAACCGGGCGGCCGTGATGAACAGCCTGCCGCCCCAGCACCGGGGGGCGGGCGGCGGCATGAACCAGACCTTCCAGAACTCCGCCCAGGTGCTGTCGGTGGGGATCTTCTTCACGCTGATGATCCTCGGCCTGGCATCCAGCCTGCCCGACACGTTGAGCGCCGGCCTGCGGGCCCACGGCGTCTCGCCCGCCACCGCGGGCAGCGTCGCGCACGTGCCGCCCGTGTCGGTGCTGTTCGCCGCGTTCCTCGGCTACAACCCGGTCGAAAGCCTCCTCGGCGCGCACGCGCTGGCGGCGCTCTCGCCGGCCAACCACGCCGCGCTCACCGGTCGCACATTCTTTCCGCGGCTGATTTCCGCGCCGTTCAGCACCGGCCTGCACGAGGCGTTCGCGTTCGCGATCCTCGCCTGCCTGGTAGCCGCCGGCGCGTCGCTGCTGCGCGGGGGCCGCTACCATTACGGAGAGCCACTCAAGGAGACCCATGAGGATTCCGGTCGTCATCGCAGGCATGGCAGCAGCAGGGTTGTTGGCCGGGGGCGTGTTGGTGCTCGCGGCTGAGGCCGAAACGACCTCCAGCACCACGCCGCAGACGAGCGCGCCGCTGCGCACCGTGAGCGTGGAAGGGGTCGCGAAGGCCCCGATCGACCCCGCTGCCAGCAGCGAAGCGGCGATCGCCGCCTACCGCCAGGCGATGGCCGCCGCGATCGCCGACGGGCACGCCAAGGCGCAGTTCCTGGCCGAAAAGGCGGGCGCCACGGTGGGCCAGGCGCAGAGCATCGGCGAAAGCGGCGGCTACGTCCAGTGTCCCGAAGGAATCGAATACGAAGGCGCGCAGCCCGACTTCGGCTACGGCAGAGGCCAGGTGTTCGCGGCCGCGCCCGCAGCGAAGGCCCGCCGCGTCACCGCGACGGCTCACAAAGCCAAGCCGCCCACCAGGCGCCCCAAGCGCCGCTCGGCCAAACAGGCGGTGGCGGAACCCTGCATGGTTTCTACGCAGGTTGCGCTGGTGTACCAACTCGGCTGAGATCTCACGGCCTGAAGCGGCTGCGCCACCGCGGCGATGCCGCGCACTCGCCACCAACGTACGCGACCGAGCGGCGGTGGCTTTACCCCGCGCGCTCAGCCGCCCGCAACCCACGCAGCGTCCACAGCGTGAACAGGCAGATCAGCGCCACGGCGCATATGTAAGCCAGTGCCGTGTGGTTGTGCACGCCCGCGATCAGCCCGCGCCCGGAGTCGAGGAACGCGGTCGCGGGGTTGACGGAGGCCACCGCGTGGATCCAGCCTCGCAGCAACGGCAGCGGCACGAAGACGGGCGCGAGGAACAGAATCAGGAAGACCGGGGTCTGCATCAACGGGCCGGCCTGAATCGTACGGAAGCGGAACGCCACGCCGGCGGCCCAGCCGAAGCCGACCAGCACCAGCAGCGCCGCCAGGCTGTAGAGGCCGAACATGTCAACGCCGTCGCCGGTGATCCTCATGCCCGCCAGCAGCGCCACGCCGGTTACCACGGTGAGCGTGATCGTGGCGCGCGTGAGCGCCACCAGCGCATAGCCAAGCGCGACGCCGCGGCGGTTGCCGGCGGCGAGCATCAGCCGCCGCGCGAAGCCGCTCTCGAAGTCGAAGGCGATCGTGAATCCGGTGAACAGGCCGCTAAACATCGAAGCCTGCAGCAGCACGAACACGAACTGAAACGCGGTGTAGCCGGGGGGGAAATTGAAGCCGGGCACTTTGCCCAGAGCAGAGAGGCCGCCCGCGAAGCTGGCGAGGAAGATCAGCGGGAACACCAGCGAGGGGATTGCCAGCTCCGGCCGGCGCACGTAGGTGTGCACCCCGCGCCACGCGATCGCGAAGGCCACGCCCCAGATGGTGCTGCGCGACCGCTCGTGCGGGGTGGCCGGCGATCGCAGGGGAGACCCCTCCACGTATTGAGGCCCTCCGGCATCGGAGGCGTGGTGTGTGGCGGCACTCACGTTCTCTGCAGCCTCGTTTTCAAGGCCCCCTGCACCGCGAACAGGCCGAGGACGAGCAGCCCGATCGCGACGCCGAAGCCCCGCAGCAGCGCGGTCTCATCCCAACCGAAGATGTACAGGCTGCGGAAGCCCTCGATCAGGTAGGAGATCGGGTTCCAGGTGGCCACGGTGTGAAACCACGGGGTGGTCAATAGCGAGCGGGGCAGGTTGGAGGAGGAGAGGAAGATGAACACAAAGAACAGGGGAAACAGGCCCTGCACCGCTTCGCTTGAGCCGGTGCGCAGCGCCGCCACGCAGCCGAACGAGGAGAACGCCAGCGCGGTGAGCGAGCCGAGCACGATCACCACCAGCGCGCCGGCGAGGCCGGCATCGAGGTGGGCGCCGACGGCGACGCCGAGCAGGATGTACACCGCCGACTGCAGCGCCCCCAGCGCGGCGACCCCGACCAGCAGCCCGGCGATCAGCGAGACGCGCCGCAGGGGGGTGAGCGCGAGGCGGTTGAAGAAGCCGGTCTCGATGTCCTCGGCGAGGTTGGTGCCGGTGTTGATCAGCGAAAACATCGCTCCCTGGATGAACGCCACGGCGATCGCGAACGACACGTAGGAGTGCGTGGGAAAGCCCGGCAGCAGCGTGGCGGCGTGCAGCCCGCTGGCGTTGATGATCAGCAGGATCGCGGGAAAGAAGATGATCGGGAACATCTGGAAGGGCTGGCGCAGCGTCTTCAGCACCGAGCGCTGGGCGAGCGCGCCCACCTGAGTGAGCAGTGCGGGGCTCATGAGATGGCCCCCGTCATCCGGAGATCGGCTGGGCCGCCGGCCGCTCGTCCTTGCCTTCTCCGCCGTGGGGTGGGCGGGGTTCCGATTCCCTGGTGCCCTTCCCACTCGTGCCTTCGTCATCGTCATCGGCGGCGCCCTCCAGCGAACGGCCGGTCTTGGCGAGGAAGACGTCGTCGAGCGTGGGGGAGTGCAGACGCAGATCGGCTACCTGCAGGTTCTCGGCATCGATCGCGCGAACGATTTCGGCGAGGTCGCCAGCGCCTCGTGGCAGCCGCACGGCGACGCCGTTGCTTGCCGCCGCGGCCGCCTCGCCGAAGCGCGCCAGCACCGCCGCCAGCCGCTCGCGCTCGCCGGGGTCGTGGGGGACGGCTTCGACGGAGGGGCGCCCGATGGCGGCCTTCAGCTCGGCGGGCGTGCCCTCGGCGACGATCCGCCCGTGGTCGATGATCCCGACGCGGTTGGCGAGCGCGTCGGCCTCCTCGAGGTACTGGGTGGTAAGGAACACGGTCACGCCGTCGACCGCCAGCCGCCGCACCTCATCCCACAGCGCGGCTCGGCTCTGCGGATCGAGACCGGTGGTCGGCTCGTCGAGGAACAGCAGCCGCGGCCTGTGCACCAACGCCAGCGCGAGGTCCAGCCGGCGCTTCATGCCACCCGAGTAGCCGCCCACCTTGCGCTCGGCCGCCTCGGTGAGCCCCACCTGGGCCAGCAGTTCGCGCCCGCGCACCTCGCGCTGGAGCTTGGGCAGGCCATGCAGGGAGCTCTGCAGGCGCATGTGCTCGCTGCCGGTGAGGAACGGATCGAGCGCCGAGTCCTGCAGCGAGGCGCCGATCACGCGCCGCACCTCGGGGCCGTGGTGCACGACATCGAGCCCCGCCACACGTGCCGAGCCGGCCGTGGGCGGCAGTAGCGTCGTGAGCACCAGCGAAGTGGTCGACTTGCCCGCGCCGTTGGGGCCGAGGAACCCGTAGATCTCACCGGGCGCCACGCGCAGATCGATCCCGTCGACGGCCCTTACGCCCCCCTTGAAGTCGCGGACCAGCCCTTCGACCTCGATGCCGTTGTCGCCGTGGGTCATGCTCCTGACCTTATCGAGGGGCCCCGACGGGGACGGGGCAGCGATGCGCTCGGTGATCGGGCCGATTCAGAGTCTCTCTCGATAGGCGCGAAGGCTCAGGACGCCCTCGTATCGAGGTATGCCTTGACCAGTGCCCGCGGCGCCCGCGCAAGCCACGCCTCGGTGACGATTTCGTGCAGCTCCCCGATCCCGACGAGATCCAGACGGACGAGGATCGCGGGGTATCCGTTGAAATGGGAGGTGGTGAAGTAGAGGCGGGGGTCGTCCGCGAGCAGCGCCTCCTTTGCGCCGACATGCTCGATCCGCGCGGCGAGGATCGGTCCGTCCGGGGCGTCTTCGCCGAGCTCTTCGACTTCTTTCGTGCGCAGCGGCCGCTCCCACACGAACAGCTTGTCCTTCACTCGCCACTGGCATACACCGCGGGACTTCCGCTCGTCTGTCTCCGGCAGTGCCAGCGCGATCTCCCGCACATTTGCCCAGGTGGCCATGCGGCACCACGATATCTCGCTCGAGGAGCTTCGCACGAAGCGCTCGAGTAGGTGCTGCTAAGCTGGACTAAGTCATGTCTGAGGTCTACAATATGCACGAGGCCAAGACGCACCTCTCGCGGCTCGCCGAGCGTGCCTCGCACGGCGAGGAAATCGTGATCGCGCGAAACGGCCTCGCGCTCGCGAGGCTGGTCCCGATCGAGGAGCCTCGCAAGCGACGCAAGCTGGGGTTCTGGAAGGACGAGGAAGTGCGGGTCAGCGACGATTTCGATGACCCGTTGCCATGGGAGATCCAGCGTTATTTCGAGGGTGAGGGCGATTGAGGCTCTTGCTCGATACCCATACGCTGATCTGGGCTGCGAGAGAAGAGCTGCGCGACGACGCTCATAAAGCGATCGAAGAGGTCGCCGATTCGGTATTCGTCAGCGCTGCGACGATCTGGGAGATCGAGATCAAGCGGGCACTGGGCCGGTTGCAAGCGCCCGAAGACATGATCGAGCGGGTCGACGAGTCCGGGTACGAACGCCTTCCGATCACGTTCGAGCACGCCTGTGAGGCGGGCAGGCTGCCACTGCTGCACGGTGATCCGTTCGACCGGATACTCGTCGCGCAAGCACGCACCGAGGGAATGACGCTCGCAAGCGCCGACGCGGCGCTCCAGCGTTACGACGTGGCAGTGTTCGAGGTCGAACGTCGCTGAATCAGCGACGTTCCCTGCTACGAGTGCCGGCTTGCCGCCGGCGAGGGGAACTCGCAGCCCGCGGTAGTCTGAACCTCACCCCTTCAGGTTTACATAACATTCATTATCGAGCGTGCTGAGCTCGCAGCAGGCCCTCGACTGCGTCCTGCGGCCAGCGCCAGCGCTTGGCCCGGCGGCGAAGAACGCGCCGTAGTCTCACATGGACGGGACGCCCCGGTCTCACATGGGCGAGATCGGGCTGTCTCAGATCGGCGGGACGCCGCACAACGCTACGAGCCGGATGCCGGTGGGGTCGCGATGGTGCACCGCAGCCCGGGCGCACCGCTGATGCGCCCGTCAAGCGTCACGAGCATCGCACCGATCAGCTCGGCCAGCGCGACATAGCTCGCGTCGTAGCTGGATAGGTTGTGGCGCAGCTCCCATGCTCTGGCAGCCAGGAGCTCATACGGCCATGGTTCGATCGCGAGATCGAGCAGGTCGGCGTGAGCCTGGGCTGCCTGGTCGGCGCTGACGAGCCCCGCGAGCTCGTGGCGACGGATGATGTTGGCCGACTCGAACTCGACGAGACTCGGAGCGGCGAGGTCTGATCCGGCGATCGTTTCAGTGACCCACTGGCCGTCCGAGCCATTGTCCAGGAGCAGCGCAACGAGCGCCGAGGCATCGCAAACGATGCGTGCGCTCACCGCCGATCAGCTTCGCGCGCGGCAAGGATCGTCTCGGCGTCGACGCTCACCCCGGTCGCATCCACGCGGGCACGGGCGCGAGCGATGACATCCCCCACTGACGGACGTGCGGCGGCCTCCAACAGCATTCCGCGGAGGTACTCCTGCAACGATTTTCCGGCCCTAGCGGCGCGTGCCGCAAGCTCGTCTCGTACCTCGTCGGGCACACCGCGGACCGTGATCGCAACACTCATTGCAGACATTTTAGCAGCAATGCAGTCGAAATACAGGCATCGCTGTCGACTCGGAGGCAGACGATGGCGCAAGCCCGACGGGCCCACACCCACCCCGCAGGTCGAACTGCGGCTGCGCGAGGGCTACAAGGTCGTGCGCATGTTGCTCGACTGCTACGACCAGACTCGAAGCCATCGACCCGCCGATCCCGTTGACCGACCCCCCTCCCCCCGCTCTCGAACACGTTGCCGCCGATTGGGGCCTCTTGCTGCAGCCAGCACCAGCGCTTGCTCCGGCGGCGAAGAAAGTGCCGTAGTCTCACATGGGCGAGATCGGGCTGTCTCAGATCGGTGAGAAGCCGCAGCGCAGGTGATCGCTAGCCGTCCGTCCCCCCGGTGTGATGAGCTTGAAGCCATGCTGATCTACTCGATGAGCGTCTCGGCGGACGGCTTTATCGCCGACCGCGAGGGCGCGTTCGGGTGGTCGGTCCCCAATGAGGAGCAGTTCCGTTTCCACATCGCGCAGATACGCGAGCTCGGCGGCTTTCTATTGGGCCGCAGGCTTTACGAGACCATGCTGGTGTGGGAGACGGACCCATCGCTGCGCGACGACGAGCCCGGGGCCGAGTTCGCGGACGTCTGGTCCGCGATCCCGAAGGTCGTCTTCAGCCGCACGCTGGACAGCGTTCAGGGCAACGCTCGGC
Organism: uncultured Solirubrobacterales bacterium; assembly: GCA_963833205.1. Classification (GTDB taxonomy): domain Bacteria; phylum Actinomycetota; class Thermoleophilia; order Solirubrobacterales; family Solirubrobacteraceae; genus Palsa-744. The sequence goes on from CAWHWZ010000004.1 coordinate 184,633, forward strand.
TCGCCGAGGCGTCGGTGACCGACGAGGCCGCTGCGGCGCTCGACGCCACCGATAACGACGTCGGGATCGGCGGCGCCGGCCTGGCCGCGGTAGCGATCGAGCTCGGTCTCGTCGATGAGCTGCGCATGTTCCGCAATCCGGTCGTTGTCGGTGGCGGCACGCCGTTCCTGCCACCGGTCACCGAAGAGCTCCCGCTCGACCTGATCGAGACCAGGACGTTCGGCTCGCGCGTGATCTACGAGCGCTACAGGCGCGCCCGCGGTGCGTCGGACTGACACCGCCGTCCGGGCAGCGCCTGACGCACCGTGGTACATCTCATCCCGTCCGGCGGTAGCAGATGTGCGTCGCCAGTGGGGAATGAAGGACCTCTGCGGGCTCGAAATCGAACTCGGCGATGTCGTTGAATATCCCCTCGCCGGACCCGAGTAGAACGGGGACGATGTCGAGCCAGAGCTCGTCGATGACGCCCGCTAGCAGCGCTTGGCGGACGGTCGAGGCGCCGCCCGCGATGTCGACGCCGTCTGCGCCGGCAGTCTCGCGGGCCTGGGCGTAGGCGGCGTCGAAGCCATCGGTGACGAAGTGAAACGTCGTCCCGCCCTCCATCTCGATCGGTGCGTGAGAGTGATGGGTTAGGACGAACACGGGCGCGTGGTAGGGCGGCTCGGGCCCCCACCAGCCCGACCACTCCTCGTCCCACTCGCCGCGGATCGGGCCAAACATGTTGCGACCCATGACGTAGGCGCCACGAGGGCGCAGCAGACGGCCCTCGGCCGTGGCGTCCGCCTCGTTCGCGCGCTCGTCGCCAAGGTGCCAACCGTGAAGCTCGCGGCCCCGCTTGCCGAGCGGGGCTTCGCGGCTTTGACCCGGCCCGGCGACGAAGCCGTCGAGGGAGATCGACATGTGGCAAGTGGTGTCAGCCATTACACTCCTTCAAAATGATCAGCCAAGCGAGCTGGCGACGGCCGCCAGGTGGTCGTGCACGAAGCGCACCACCGTGGCTCCCTCAGCGACCGCGGTTGCGCAGCGCTTGATTGACCCGGCGCGCACGTCCCCCGCCGCGTAGACGCCGGGGACGCTGGTCTCATGCAGGCCGGCCGCCGCGACGTCCGGGCCGGTGAGGATGAATCCGTGTGCGTCTCGCGCCACCACGTCGCCGAGCCAATCGGTGCAGGGGTCGGCGCCCAGGAAGAGGAACAGGAAAGAGAACGGCAGGTTGGCGCCGTCGGTGAGCGTGACCGCCTCGAGCTGGCCCCCCTCCCCGTGCAGTTCGGCGATTTCGGCGCGGTCACGGACCGCCACCCCGTAGCGCTCCAGATCGTTGATCAGATACTGCGACATCGTCTCGCTCAAGGCTTTGCGGCGGTGCAGGAGCGTGACCAGGGCGCCGCCGCGCGCCAGCCAGATGGCGGCCTGCCCGGCGGAGTTGCCGCCGCCCACCACCCCGACGCGCTGTCCCCCGCAGATCTGCCCCTCAAGCGGGCCGGCGGCGTAGAAGACGCTGAGCCCCTCGTAACGCTCGAGGTCCGCCACCGGCAGGCGCCGGTACTGAGCGCCGGTGGCGAGCAGCACCGTTCGGGCCGCGATCTGGTTGCCGTCTTCCAGCTTGACGACGTGCCGTCCATTGCCTGGTTGGAGCTGCTGAGCACGGTAGGGCGTGGCGACGCGGGCGCCGAACTTACGCGCCTGAACGATCGCGCGGCTGGTCAATTCGGTGCCGCTGATTCCCGCGGGGAAGCCGAGATAGTTCTCGATCCTGCGCGAGGTGCCGGCCTGGCCACCGAGCACGGTGCTCTCCAACACCAGCGTGTCCAGCCCCTCCGAGGCGCCGTACACGGCCGCACCAAGGCCAGCCGGGCCGCCTCCGAGAATCAGCAGGTCGACCTCCTCGAGCGGCGCCAGCTCGCGTCCGATGCCCAGCGCCCGCGAGAGCTCGCCATTGCTGGGGTTCCACAGCTCCATGCCTCCGGGCAGTCGCACCAGCGGCATCTCTGGGGAGTCGGGCGCATCGACCGCGGCGGTTGCATCGACCGAGGCTGCCGTCTGTTCGCTCTCAGCGGGATCGACCCACGAATGGGGAAGCCGCTGGACCCGGGCGAAGTCGAGCAGCCGCCGCGTCTGCGGCGAGTCGAGCGGGCCGACGATCTCGAATCCGACCCCCTGAAGCTGCTGCAGCAGCTCGCGGCGCTCGACGAAGGCGCTGAGCAGCAGGTCAGCGAGCGCGCCGTCCTCGAACAGCAGCTGCCTGAGAACTTCGCGGTCGACCGCGATATACCTCAGCGGCTCGGTGACGACGGCCGTGAGGAACACGGTCTGCCCGGAGAGGAGGTTCATCTCCCCCACGAAGCCGCAGGCGCCATGACGAACGAGCTCATGCCCCGCGGCGTCGGTCACCGCAACCTCGCCCTCCACGATCGCGACGAAGGGATAGCTGCGGTCACCGATTTCAAACAGCTTCTCCCCCACCTCCGCGGTGCGCTCCTCGCCGTGGTTGGCCAGCATCGCAAGCTGCGAGCTCGACAGCACTCGACTCACTGGGTCGGCCATCCGATCAGCCCAGCGGAGACGGCGGGATGCGGGTCTGGCCCCGCACGCCCTCGATCAGCAGCGCGACCTCATCCGCGAAGCACCACGACCAGGTCTCGCCGGGCTCCAGCGAGCGGATCAGGGGGTGTTCGCTGCTGTGCGCGTGCGCGCGGGCATGGCGATTGGGGGAGTCATCGCAGCAGCCGACCTTGCCGCACTCCAGGCAGATACGCAGATGCAGCCATGGATCGCCGCTGGCCAAGCACTCTTCGCAGCCCGCCACCGACTCGGGCAGCTGGGTGATCACAACGCGATCGAGATGGTTGCACGATGGCATATCTGAAAGCCAAGCTTAGAAGCTCGCGCCACGGTATGAGAATCTCAGGCGTCGGTATTGGAGGCGTCGGTGTCGGCGATACCGGGCGGCACGACTTCGCCGCGGTCGATCTTCTCCGAGAGGCGCTGTTTGGCGACCAGGGCGCCCTCGTCCAGGGCGCCGGAGCCCGCCGCGTAGGAGATCGCGTCGCCACCGGCGCCGCGCAGGATGTAGGCGCAGCCGACCGCGATCAGCGCGCCGGCCAGCGGCCCCAGCACGTACACCCAGTAGCTTGAGAAGTCGCCGCTCACCAGCGCCGGGCCGAACGAGCGCGCGGGGTTCATCGAGGTGCCGCTCACGGGCGCCGACCAGAGGCCGGCGAGCGCGATGTACCCGCCGACGCCCAGCGCGGCGATCGCGCCCACGTTCTGGGCCGCCGAGGCGGTCCCCAGGATCACGCTGACGAGCGTGGCGGTGAGCACGACCTCCATCAGCAGCGCCTGCCAGTCGGCGTAGCCCGGGCCGGGCAGGGTCGCGCCGAGGTGCTGGATGTTGCCGAACACCGCGTACAGGAACAGGCATGCCAGCGTGGCGCCCACCAGCTGCACGATGATGTACCCGGGGACGCGCTTCCAGGGGAAGTCCCCGCGCAGGGCGAACGCCAGCGAGACCGCCGGATTCAGGTGGGCGCCCGAAACGGCGCCCATGAACAGGATGATCGCCATCACCATCAGCCCCGGCGCCACCACGGCCGCCGCGAGGCTGATCTGGCCCTCGCCGTGGAGGATCCCCCCACCCGCGGCCACCAGCACCAGCATGAAGGTGCCCAGCAGCTCGGAGAACAGCCTGCGCCACTCGCGCCGGGGGTCGTCGAACTGCTCCCTGCTGCCGAACTCCAGCGCGATCAGATGCCGGCTGCGCGGGCCGAGCAGTCCCAGACCGGGGCCGTGACCGGAAGGGAGCATCTCGTCATCAAGCCGTGCGGACGTGCCCATGCATAATAGAGCGCCACACCAACAACCCGGGAGCCCCGTCGATGACCCAAGAGCTGTGGACCGCGATGGATCGCTACATCTGCGAGCGCCTGCTCGCCGATGACCCGGCGCTCGACGCCGCCCTGGAGGCCAGCCGGGCCGCCGGTTTGCCCCCGATCGCGGTGACCCCGGCGCAGGGCAAGCTGCTGGAGCTGCTGGTGCGCATTCACGGCGCGCGGCGCATCCTGGAGTTGGGCACCCTTGGTGGCTACAGCACCATCTGGCTGGCGCGCGGGCTGCCGCCGGATGGCAGCATCGTGACGCTCGAGCTCGACCCCCACCACGCCGAGGTGGCACGGGCCAACCTGGAGAGGGCCGGCGTGAGCGAGATGGTGCAGCTGCGCGTGGGCGTCGCGCTGCAGACGCTGCCCGAGCTGTTCGCCGAGGGCGCCGGCCCGTTCGATTTGATCTTCATCGACGCCGACAAGCGCAACTACCCGGGGTATCTGGAGTGGTCGCTGAAGCTGGCCCGTCCCGGGAGCGTGATCATCGGCGACAACGTGGTGCGCGATGGTGTGATCCTCGACCCAGACGGCTATGACCCGCGGCTCGGCGAGGGCGGAGTGCAGGAGGTGCGCCGCTTCTACGATCTGCTCGCCGCCGAGCCCCGGGTGAGCGCGACGGCGATCCAGACGGTGGGCGAAAAGGGCCACGACGGCTTCGCGATCGCGCTGGTGGGCGAGGGCGCCGGCAACGACGCGCCTTGATCGACGGAGGCCGACAGTGCGGATCCCGGCGCGGCTGGCAGACACCCAACGGGGACCGTTGCGGCTGCTGCTGGCCCCCGCGGGGCCGCTCATGGCGTGGCTGGAGCGACTGGCGGCGATCCAGGCCGTCGATCGCGGCGTGGCGCTCGGAGCGCTTGCCTTCAGCTCGCTGTTTCCACTGCTGATCGTCTACAGCGCGGTGGTGCCGGTAACCGACGCGCACGACTTCGCCGCGGCGATCGTCAAACGGCTGGGGCTCTCCGGCGCGGCCGCGCAGAGCATGCGCGAAGTGTTTGCCCCCTCCCCCACGGTCGCCCACAGCGTGACCGCGATCGGCTTCGTGCTCGTGGTGTTCTCGGCGCTGTCGCTGGCGCGCGCTTTGCAGCGGATGTACGAGCTCTCCTACGAGCTGCCCGCGGCCGGCATTCGCGGCACGCCGTGGCATCTGCTGTGGATCGCGATGATCCCGGCTTATCTCACCGTGCGGCCGCTGGTGTCCGGGATCGCCGGCGGCTGGTGGCATGTCGTCGGGTCGCTGCTGGTGGGGGTGGTGGCGTGGCTGGCGACGCCGTACGTGCTGCTGGGGCGGCGCCTGCAGTGGCAGGAACTGCTCCCCGGCGCGGCGCTGGCGGCGCTCGGGATGACCGCGCTGATGGCCTTCTCGGTGGTGTATCTCCCCCATTCGCTGGGCGCCTCGGCGAAGCAGTTCGGCACGATCGGCGTCGCCTTCGCGCTGCTGAGCTGGCTGGTGCTGGCCGGCTTCGTGCTCGTCGGCAGCGCCGCCGGCGGGGCGGTCGCGCGGCGGCTGCTCAATGAGCGCCGTTAGGGCGCTGTCGGTAGGGCGCCGCCGGCGCCCGCCCCGTGATCGTGGCGCGATCGCGCTAACGCTCGTCCTCGCGGCGGTAGCCAAGACGCGCGGAGACGCGATCGGCGGTGGAGATCAGATGCGGCCCCAAACGCTCCACCAGCTGTTTCAAGGTGATCAGCGAGCTGTGCGCCTGCATGCTCACCGAGGCAATCACCTCACCCGTCTGCCCGCGCACCGGCGCCGCGATCTCATACACCTCGGGCGCCAGCTCCTCCTCGCTGACGACCAGCGCCTCGCCTTCGATCCGCGCCAGCTCCTCGCGCAGCGCGTGCTTGGCGGTGATCGTGCCTGAGCCCCGCCGCTCCAGCGTGAGCTCCGCCAGCAGCTGGCGCCGTTGCGGCTCGGGCAGGCTGGCCAGCAACAGCTTGCCCATTGCACAGCAGTGCGGCGGCAGGTGCGAGCCGGCACTCAGGTCGAGGTCGATCGGAACCTGTCCACGGCGGGTGGCGCGGACGCGGTCGAGGTACAAGAGCTCCGCGCCATCCAGCATGCCGATCGCAAGCGTGTAGGGGGCGCGTCTGCTCAGCTCCCGCAGTGGCGCATGCGCGTGCTCGCGCAGGCCGGTTGAGCTGAGCGCCGACATCCCCAGCTCGGTCACCGCCAACCCGAGCCGGTACTTGCGGCGCGAGCCCTGCACCAGATACCCCAACGCGGTCAGCGTGAGCACGTAGCGGTGCGTGGTGCTGCGGCTCATCCCGAGCTCCTCGGCGAGCTCGGCAATCCCCCACACCGGATGCTCCGGGGTGAAGCACTCAAGAATCGCCAGCCCGCGCTCCAGCGACTGCGAGTAGCGCGGCTCCAGCAGGTGGGGAACCGGCTCGCGCCAGCCGGGGTCCGACATCTCTCCGGGTCTCGCCGGGGGCCTGTTCACACGTGGCATCGGTTCAGCGACCTTGCCGCGACCGATGCCACCCGGCGCTCGCCGCGGCGCTCACGGTGCCAACGTGCTCGGCGGTCAGCTCGAGCGGCGGGGCGCCCCGCTCGCTCAAGCCGACCGCTCCCGGATAGCCGACCCCCGTGGCCTCATATAGGTGATCTTTACGCAAACGGCCGGCACCGATAACTCCACTTGTTTTCATAAAACAAGAAGTGCGCAGACAAAAAGCGGCACGCGGGGGATACGGCTACTCGTCGCGCTGGGAATAGAACACCCGCCAGAGCCGCAGCACCGGCAGCAGCACTCTCGGCAGCGAGCCGCCGGCGGCGGCGAGGCGGCGCGTGCTGGCGCGCAGTTGCGGCGTGCGCGAGCTGTCCTTCGAGAGATACATCGCGATCATGCACGCCACGATCACCGTGTGCCTGGCGCCATCCGGCAGCGCGTGCGCGCGGCGTGCCGCCTCGCCCACGATCTCACAGACACGCGCCACCGCCTCCTCGGCGCAGGGATAGTGGGCGATGTAGCTGTGCTGCGCCTCGGCGGCGTCCTGGGCCTGGTCGGCGTAGCTATCGAGCATCGTCGCCACCAGTGAGATCCACGGCAGGTAGGCCGCGCAGGTGGCACGCACGCAGCCCTCCTCGGGCTCTCCTCCCCCGGCGGCGAGCGCCAGCAGCGCGAGCACCGTCAGCCAGCCGCTGGCGGCCGCGGTGGACTCAAACCAGGCAAGCCCCTCCCAGCCGCGCGCCTCGCGCCGCGCCCACTCCCGCAGCGCCGTGTCGCGCAGTTGCGGGTCGGGCTCGTGATTGAGGCCCAGCATCCGGGCGACGGTGGCGGCGTGGATCGCCCGCGCGCGCACATTCCCATAGTGGGGAAGCCCCGCGCAGCGCTCGCGGCAGACCCCGACGAGCGCGCGCAGGTAGCCGCCATCCTCACGCCAGGGGTGGTGGCGGTAGTAGGCCGAGATCGGCGCACCGGGGTCGAGCGCCTCGCTGAGGGCAACGTGCAGTTGGACGCCGTTGGCGGTGCCCGCGTGTACGCCCCGCTCGCTCACGTTGTCCAGGAAGTCGGCCATCACCTCGAATGCGACCAGCAGCCGCAGCAGGGTGGAGCTGCGTCCGTGGGGAAGCGTCCAGAAGAGGGCTGCGCCGTCGGTGCTGGCGCGCTTGCTCCTCAGCGAGTGCAGCGCGTCGGCGCGCAGCTGCTCGTCGGGGATGCTGGCGGCCCGCCTGTGCCAGCCACGCACCTCGCACGCGACCGCGCGCAATCCCCACAGCAGCTCGCGCGCGGTGGCGCCCGCCAGCGAGCAGAGTTGCCCCGGTGAGAGGGCGGAGGTGTGTGGATGCGAACGGGCCGTTGGATTGGATCCCTCACGCGACGCGGGCTCGGCGTTGCATCGGGCCGCGGCCGCTAGCTCGTGCTGACAGTTGTCGGACGCACACGCACCGCAAGATAACCCGGAAGCGCGAGGATCGCCACTGCCGTGGCGCTGACGATCGCAAAGCTCACCACCGCCGCGAGTCCGCCGACCGAGAAGACGATCGGGAAGCCCGTGACGCTTGCCAGCGCGTGGCTCAGCAGCAGCTGGCCATAGATCCCGAACAGCGCCCCCAGCGAGCACCCGGCGCCCAACAGCAGCGCGCTCTCACACAGCAGCGCCCGCCACAGCACGCCCCGCTTGTAGCCCTGGCGCTTGATGTAAGCCAGCTGCGGGCGGCGCTGCCAGATCATCGAGCCCATCGCACCCGCCATCGCGAGTACGGCGGCGATCAGCACCAGCGTGCCGATCTGCGCCAGCCGCGAGAGCGCCTGGCGCGTGGTCGCGTAGTTGGCGCGCATCCGCTGGGAGGCGGTTTCCGCGACCAGCGCGGTGTGAGGCCCCAGCGCGCGCTGAATCCGCGCGCGCACCGCCGCCGGCGAGACGCCCGGCTGGGTCTGCACCAGGAAGGCGCTCGCGTCGGTGCTGTCCCACGCGCGCGCATAGTCGGCCGCGTTCAGCACGACCGCGCCGGAGGGCCAGGCGAGGTTGGTGCTGAGCGCCGCCACGCGGAGCACCATGGGGTGCGGCGAGGGCAGCGTGAAGCGCTCGCCGATCCGCAGATGGTGGGCGGCGGCGAGCGCCTGCGAGAGCACCACCCAGCCGCCCCGGCGGATCGCGGCGCTCGCGGGCGCCAGCTCTCCCTGCACGAGCTGGCCAACCGGTATCGGGTGCGCCGCGGCACGCGGCGGCGCGAGCACCCACACGCGACGATCCCCCCAGTCCAAGAAGCCGCCGCGGTACACCCCGACGGAGCTGACGCCCGGGATGCGCGAGAGTGCGCCGAGCGCGGTGGCGTTGAAGGGAATCGTCGTGAACGTGTTGGCCGCCCCCTGCGGGCTCACCCAGACGGCGGCGTTGGCGTCGATCGCTCGCGCGGAGGCGTCCAGGCCGCGCAGCAGGTTGCCGCGCGCGCCCTCGATCGCGACGCTGCCGAACACCGCGACGGCCCCGGTGGCGGCGATCGCGAGCGAGCGCATGCGGTTGTGGGGCGCGCGCAGTTCGACGATCGCGATGCGGGTGGACGCCGCGTAAAGCGGACGCTGCAGCGCCGTGAAGGCGGCGAGGATCGCGTCGAAGGCGATCGGCAACAGCAACAGCAGCGCCGCCACGAGCGTGACACTGCCGAGAATCGCCGACTGGGGCCGCGCCAGCAGGATCCCCGTGGTGAGCGCCAGGCAGCCCACCCCCAACGCCACGCGCAGCGCCTGCGAACGCCGATTGTGGGGGCCGCGGGGGCGAGCGGCGCCCGGATCGGGCCCGGGCGTGGAGCGCAGGCGTGGCGTGATGACGTCGCGCAGGGGGGCCAGCACACCGACGCCGGCAGCCAGCAGCCCCGCGGCGGCCGCCAGCGCGACACTCTGCCAGGCGACGATCCGCTGTTCGCCGACGGCGAACGCGAACGCGAGGTAGCCGGGGTCGGCGCGGAACACGAGCATCGAGAGAGCCTCGCCGAGCGCCAGCCCCAACAGCGTTCCGAGGACCCCGAGGACGAGCGCGTCGAACAGCAGCACCTGCACGGTCATCGTGCGCGTCGCCCCACGGCGGCGCAGGGTCTCAACCAGGCTGCGGCGCAGGTGCGCGGTGACCAGCATGGCGTTGAACGCGAACATGAAGCCAACGAGCGCGCTGATCGCCGAGAACAGCTCCTCGCTCTGGTTGGCGGGCGCGGCGGCGGCGGCGAACAGCCGCGCGTCGATGTCGGCCGGCTCGACGTTGAGCGGCTGCCCCACGGTGAGCGCTTGCAGCTCGGCGCGCACCTGGCGTTCGCGCCCGGGCTGAGTGCTCACGAGGATGCGCGTGATCGCTCCCCGCAGGCCGGTCGCTTCCTGGGCGTACGCCAGCGGCGCGATCGCCACCGGGCTGCGCACCAGCGCGCCGATGTCCCCCGCGTCGAGCTTGGCCCCCATCAGCGCCGTGAGCCGGCGTGCGCCGAGTTGCAACTGAACCGTTTGCAGCGAATCCACGCCGATCGCCTGCGCCACGGGGGCGGGCAGCGCGAGCACGCGCAGCGTCCCCAACTGCGTGGCGGTGAAGCCCTGCAACAGCGCGCCGCCGAGGTGGGTGTAGCGGGGGTCGCTGGCGATCAGTTCGACCGTGCGCCGCCCGTGCGGGCCGGCGACGGTGGCGCGCGCCTCGAGCACCGGCTCGGCGCCGTTGACGCCTGGCAGCGCCAGCACCTCGCCGAGCAGCCGCTGATCGAAGCCGTGCGGATCGCGCGCGAGCAACTGCAGGCTGGCGCGCCCCACGATCCCGTTGGAGAGCTGGCGGATGGACCCGTCGAGGCTGGTGGATGCCACCTGGGAGGCAAACAGCAGCGCCACGCCGACGGCGATCCCGAGGATCGCCAGCAGCTCCTGCACGAGCACCAGCCGCGCGCGTAGGCGGGCCCGGTAGATGTACAGGATCTCCCACGCCGCCACCTCGCTCTCAGAGCTCCGGGGAGCGCAGCACCACCGGCGCCGTGGGCAGCTGCTCGGGCCAGTACTCCCGCAGGCGCCCGTCGCGCAGCTCGTGCACGCGGTCGGCGAACGCCGCCGCCTGGGGATCGTGGGTGGCGAGCAGCACCGCGGCGCCGCGTTCGCGGCAGAGCTCGGAGAGCAGTTCGAGCACCTCGCGGCTGCGCTGCGTGTCGAGGTTGCCGGTGGGCTCGTCGGCCAGCACCAGCTTCGGCTCGGTCGAGAGCGCCTGCGCGATCAGCACCCGCTGCCGCTCACCCATCGAGAGCTGCTCGGTGTGGTGGCGCATGCGCGCGCCCAACCCAAGGCGTTCGAGCAGCGGTTCGACGCGCCGCTCGGCGTCGCGGGCATGGGTCAGCCACAGCTTCAGGGCGGCGTTCTCGATCGCCAGCGCCCCCGCCAGCAGGTCGGAGGGAGCGCCGACGATCCCCACCTCGCGCAGCCGATAGCGGGCGCCGTCGTTCTCGCTGAGCGCCGACACCTCACACCCGTCGAGCAGGACCGCGCCACTGTCGGGGCGCAACAGCGCCGCGACCAGCATCAGCAGGGTGGTCTTACCCGAGCCGCTCGGCCCGTACAGCGCCACCAGCTCACCCGAGGCGATCGTGGCGCAGACGCCGTCGACGGCGCGCACCGGCTCGCCGTCGCCGACCTGGTAATGCTTGACGAGCTCACGCAGCTCAAGCATCTGAGCGGGCCTTGCCGCAGGTCACTTGGCGCCCGGGCGCGCGTCACGCAGACTGGGCTGGGGGCTGCGCGGGAAGTCGATCACGTTCTCGAAACTCGACGGGCCCTCCTCGGCCGCGAGTGCAGGCGGCGGCGACATCGACGTCAGGCGCCCATCGGCAAGCGAGAGCACACGATGCGAGCAGAGTGCCGCCTCGGGATCGGAGACCGCCATCAGCACGCCGATCTCATGGTCTTCGGCGAGTGCCCGCACGAGCCGCGCCAGCTCGTATGTCTCGTGCATCCCCAGCCCGTCGAGCACGTCGTCGATCAGCAGCAGCCGTGGCGTACCCGCGATCGCCTGCGCGATCTCCGTCAGCGCCCGCTCCCAGTCTGAGAGCTCCTCCCAGTGGCGCTCTGCGCACCGCTCGGCGCCCACCAGCTCGAGCGCCTCGAGCGCGCGCGAGCGCACCTCGCGCCGGCGGCTGCGCCCGCCGATCGCCAGACGCATGGCCACGTAGTCGAGCATCTGTACCCCGAGGCCCGGGCCAAGCCGGCCGGCGAGCCCGATCCGCTCGCGCAGCAGCCGCGCGTGCGCCTGATCGGAGAGGCGCTCCAGGTCGTGCTCAGCGAGCAACACCCGGCCCTCGTCCGGCGTCATCATGCCGGCGGCGATCCGCACCAGCGTGGTCTTGCCCTGGCCTCGCATCGCCACCACCGCGACGACCTCGCCAGCGGCGATCCGCAGCGTTACGCGCCGCAGCAGCCAGTGCGCGCGCTCGCCACGGCGATAGCGCTTGCCGACATCCTCCAACCTCAGCAGCGAGCTCATGCCCGTGCGGCTCGTGCCGGAGCTTGAATCTGGCCGGCGGCAGCGGGGTCGATTTCAAGGCGGTCCACGCCACTCTGCGCGACCGCCTCGGCGCCACCGCCGGCGCCGGGGCGAGCGGCGTTTTGCGCCTCGGCGCCCATCTCTTCAAGGCGAGCGCGCAGCCGCTCCAGGCGCTTGAAGCGCATGCCCCACATCGCCGCTTCATCGCGTAGCACCGCCTGGAGGGCGAGCTCCGACCAACGCTGCGCGTCGGTGGCAGGTCGTGGCGCGAGGAGCTCGGTGGCACTGAGGCGGCCCTGCGCGGCGGCGAACATGTTCGCGCAGGCGCGTTCCTCGGCGCGGATGGCCTCGATCAGTCGCGGTAGGTCCCCGGGGGCACAGAACGCGACCTTCGCCTGCAGCTCCTCGCGCAGCGCCGGCGCTGTGGTCGAGCTGGATCGCAGCCACGTGCGGAAGTGCTCGACTCCCTCCGGCGTCGCCTCGTAGCGCTCCTCCTCGCCGCCGCAAGCGTCATCGGGGACCACTCGCACGAGCCCCTGACGGGCGAGCCGGCTGAGCGCGTTGTGGCCGGTGGAGCGGGTGAATTGCGCGGAGCGAAAGCGCTCGACCAGCCGACGGCCGAGCTGCGAGGCGCTGTCGGGCTGCTCGATCACCAGCCCCAGCACGGCCTCCCCGGCCGACAATCCAACTGTTCGCTTGCGTGGCATTACGCGGGCAAGGTACCGCAAATCCGGGCTTGGTGCCGTGTTTGTAGAATTATTTATATAGGCTGGTCGTTTGATAGACAGGGATGCATCCGAAACACATGCCCGAACGGACACTGGACCGACGCCGGACCGACGCGACCGCAGACAGGTGTCTGTACGGCGGGAAGCAGTCCAGGCGTTGTGGCAATCTTCGGCGCCGATGCGCAACCGCGAGCCGCAACCCGTGTTAGGGGTGGACGTGCACTTGGACCGTCCCTGCGGGCATGCCCGCAGAGAGACTTCGATCGCCCTCCGCGCCGTGGCAGCTACGGCGGCGCTGCTGTGCGCCGTGGTGCTCACCTGCCTGGCGAGCACCACGGCTGGGGCGGCGCCTGCGCTGAGTTGGAGCGTCGCCGGGCTTTCCGGTGGACCGGCGCTGACCGGTGTTGCGTGTGCCACCAACAAACTCTGCGTGACGGTGGACGAAAGCGGCGAGGCGCTCATCAGCCTCGATCCCACCGCCGGATCGGGCTCGACCTGGAATCGGGCGCCAATTGCCGGGGCGCTCACCGGGGTCGCGTGTGCCTCACAGGGTCTCTGCGTGGCGGTCGGCGGGGAAGGCAAGGCCTTCATCAGCGTGAACCCCACCGCGGGAGCGAGCTCGACCTGGAGAGCGAAGGAAATCGACGAAGGGCATGCGCTGCGCTCGGTCTCGTGCGCCTCCAACACCCTCTGCGTCGCCGTGGACGGTGAAGGCCGGGCGCTCGTCAGCGTCGATCCCAGCGACGGAGCTGGCTCGACGTGGAGCCGAGAGGAAATCGATGCGGGGCATGCGTTCAGCTCCGTCTCGTGCGCCGCTTCGCTCTGCGTGGCCGTCGACAACGCGGGTCGAGCGCTGGCGAGCGGCAATCCGGCGGGCGGCTCCTGGCAGACGCGCCCGATCGACTCCAACCCGGCGCACCTGGACCTGACCTCGGTCTCCTGTGCGCCCGCGCCTGCCGCTGTCTGCGTCGCGGCCGATGGCGGGGGCGAAGTATTCGCGAGCAGGAACCCCACCGCGTCCACGGGCACTTGGAGCGCCACGCCCGTCGATGCGTCCGGCACCCCCGCCGGCGTCTCCTGCGCCGCGCCGGGTCTCTGCATGATCGTCGACGGCGGCGGGCGCGCATACACGGACGACGATCCGACCGCGGCCGAACCGGCATGGGCCGAAAACGTCGAGTCTCCCCTGCAACTGACGGGGGTCTCGTGCGAGTCCGAAGGGCTGTGCGCGGCGGCGGACAGAACTGGTCACGTGCTGATCGCGCAGGTCCCCGCACCGGCGGTCGGCACCGGCACCCCGAGCGCGGTGGCCGAAACGACGGCGACCGTCACGGGCACGGTGAACACAAACGACGCCGCGCTGAGCAGCTGCCGCTTCGAATACGGCACAAGCGAAGCGTACGGTCAGAGCGCGCCCTGCGCGGCGGCGCTCGGCGCCGGCAGCGCCAACCAACCGGTGAGCGCGGCGCTGAGCGGGTTGGCGGCGAACGTCACCTACAACTATCGCCTCGTGGCGGTGAGCGCGAGCGGCGAAGCGAGGAGCGCCAACGCGACGCTCAAGACGAGCGCCCCGCCGTTGGTGCAGCCGCACCCTTCGATCGGCGGGATCCCGGCCCCCGGGCAGCATCTGACCTGCAAATCGGGCGTCAGCGGCACCGGCGCAAGCAGTGCGACACTGAGCTACGCGTGGCTGCGCGACACCAGGGCGATAGCCGGCGCGAACGGTTCGACCTACCTCGTGGGCGGCGCCGATGTCTCGCACCATCTGCAGTGCCGGGTGAGCGCCACCAACGCGGGCGGCAGCGCGAGCGCCACCAGCGCGTTTGTGAGCGTGCCGGCGGGCGGGCTGGGCGCGATCTCCGAGACCCAGGTGGGGGCACCGCGCGTCGCCGGACGCACCGTGAGCGTGCCCGTGACGTGCTCGGCGCAGGCGGCGGGGAGCTGCACGATCACGCTGCGTCTGACGGCGATCGAGACGCTGCGCGGGCGACACGTGATCGCGGTGGCGGCGCGACGCACATCGCACAAGACGGTGACCGTCGGCGTGGTCACCGCGCACCTGCCGGCGGGCCAGCAGCGCACGATCACCGTCGCCCTCAACACCACCGGCAGGCGTCTGCTGGCGAGCTTTCACAAACTCAGCGCGAAGCTGTCGGTGAGGGGTACCGTGGTGGGCGCGCTCAGCGCCCAGCTACGCAGCGCCACGGTGACGCTAGGCAGCGCGGGCAAGGCCTCCGCTCCTCGCCGATGAGCACGCTCGCCACGGCCTGCGGGCAATGCTTCCGCTCGTCTCCGATGAGCACGCTCGCCAAGGCCTGCGGCGTCTGCGCGGCGATCCTGGTGTTGTTGCCCGTCGCCCAGGGCGCCGCTCGGACAGGGCACCATGCGAGGGCCAAGAAGGCCAGCGGCGCGACGACCCCGGCGGGCGTGCTGGCGCCGACCCCGTACATGGGGTGGGACACCTACTTCGCGTTCGGCTCGCACTACAACGAGGCGACCATCCTCGAGCAGGCCAGCCAGATGCGCACCAGGGGGCTGATCAAGGACGGGTATGACTACCTGTGGCTGGATGTGGGCTGGTGGCAGGGCGCCCGCAACGCGGCGGGCGAAATCACGGTGAGCCCAACCCAGTGGCCACGCGGGATGGCGTGGACGGTGCGCACACTGCACGAAGCGGGGCTGAAGGTGGGGCTGTACACCGACGCGGGCGCCAACGGCTGCGGCGGCAAGGGGCAGGGCAGCTACGGCCACTACCAGCAGGACGTGGACACGTTCGCGAAATGGGGCTTCGACGCGGTGAAGGTGGACTTCTGCGGGGGCATTCAGCAGCGCCTCACCCCGGCGAGCGCGTACGGGGAATTCCACGAAGCGATCGCGCACAACTCCAGCAACCGCCCGATGCTGCTGTCGGTGTGCGACTACCTGCAGCCCGGCCAGTACGAAAGCGAAGTGCCGACGATCGAAAACTCCGCCTTCTCCTCCTACACGTTTGGGCCGAGCGTGGGCAACAGCTGGCGTACCGACACCGATGTGGGCGTGCCGGGCGACGTGCAGTTCAGCGCGGTGCTGCGCAACCTCGACGCGGACGCCGCCGCCCCGGAAGCGGCGGGGCCGGGCCACTGGAACGACCCCGACTACCTCGGCCCCGACCAGGGGATGTCGGCGGCGCAGTTCCGCACGCAGTTCAGCATGTGGGCGATGCTGGCGGCGCCGCTGATGGTCAGCGAGGACCTGATCTCGATGTCGAGCGCCACCCACACGACGCTCACCAACAGGGAAGCGATCGCGATCGACCAGGACCCCGCCGGCCAGCAGGCGCGCCTGCTGGCCGCGAGCGGCGGAGGCGAGGTGTGGGTGAAGCCGCTCGCCAACGGGACGCGCGCGGTGGCGCTGCTGAACCGCTCCTCGAAAACGCTGGAGCTCACGAGCAGCGCCGCGGAAGTGGGGATGTCGGCCGCCACCGCCTATCAGCTGCGCAACGTGTGGTCGGGCGCGGTCACCAGCACCACCGGCGCGATCGCCGCGAGCGTGCCGAGGGAATCGACGGTGCTGCTACGGGTGTCCACCGCGACGCAGGCGATCGAAGCCGTCCCCAAGCGCCAGGGTTAGTACCGGTCGGACGACCCACCGACCGCGGCGAGCTCATCATCGCGGCGGTAGCCCAACCGTGCGGAGATGCGGTCGGCGGTGGCAACGAGGTGCGGGCCGAGGTGGTCGATCAGATCCTGCAACGAGATCATCGAGCTGTGCGCAGCCATGTTGGCCGCGGCGACCACCTCGCGCGAGTCGGAGCGGATCGGGGCGGCGATCGAGTGCAGCCCCGCGGTGAGCTCCTGGTCGTTGACGGCGAGACCGTCCTCGCGGATGCGTTCAAACTCGATCGCCAACAGGCGCCTGCTGGTGATCGTGGATGGCGTGCGGCGCTCCAGTTTGACTTCGCCGAGCAGCTCGCGCCGCTCGCTGTCGGGCAGGTGGGCGAGCAGCAGCTTGCCCATCGCGGTGCAGTAGGTCGGCAGGCGCGAGCCCAGCGCGAGACCGAGGTCGATCCGCTGCTGGCCGCGGCGGTGGGAGCGGGCACGGGCCACATAGACGATCTCGGGGCCGTCGAGCACGGCGACGTTGATCGTGTAGCCGGTGCGCCGCCGCAGCTCGTCGAGGTAGGGTTGGGCGTGCTCACGCAGAGAGGTCGAGTTGAGCGCCGACATCCCCAGGTCGGTGACGTGCAGGCCGAGGCGGTACTTGCGCGAGGCACCCTGCTCGAGGTAGCCGAGCGCGACGAGCGTAATCACGTAGCGATGCGTGGTGGAGCGGCTCATGCCCAGCGAGTCGGCGATGTCGGCGATCCCGAGCACGGAACGGTCGGGCGTGAAACAGGCGAGAATCGCAAGCCCACGCTCCAGCGACTGCGAGTAGCGCGGCTCGCGGAGACTGGGAACCGTCCACTCGTTCTGAGGTATTGCAGTTCGCGGCATTTTAGACCCTCCCCTATTTCAAAACTCGGTCAACCAATCTCGTCAAACCAAATGTTACCCCAGACCGGGCGTTTGGAAACATCGGGTGTCTATGATGCGTATTTTGAACCACTTTTCGGCTGCGCCGAACTCGTGATTGGGCTCAATCGGGCGTGGGCGCCGGTTCGGAGGCGTTGCGCAGGTGGGCGGCGTAGGCCCTGTAGCTCTGGAATTCCTCGACCGACTGGTAGTTGGCGAAGCCGCGGCGCTGAGCCGCGCGCAGCGAGACGGGCAGCGGGGCGCGCAGCTCGCCGGGAAGCGCCTGTTCTTCGAGCGTGACCCACAATTCCTCTTCCAGGGACCCCGACGAGCCGGCGCTGTTGAGCAGCTCCAGGCGCCCGCCGGCGGTGGAGTAGTCGTAGAGCTCGAATTCCTGGCCGGCCGGTTCGACCGCCAGCGAGCCCGCCCGCCAGTTGGAGTAGAGCGCTAGCTTGCCGCGCTGGGAGCGCAGCGCCACCACGTGGCGGGGCGCGGAGGCCGCATAGGGTTCGACGGCGAACTCGGTGACGTCCTCGTCGGTGGCGTGCAGGACGAAGCGCCGCCCGGCAGCCGCGGGGCGCGCGCAGATCGCGGCGAGGTCGTGCCGCGCGGCGAGGTGGCGGTAGCGCTCGTGCCGGCGCCAGGCGGAGGAACCGCCGGCGAGCGTGAGCAGTAGCCCCACCACATCCACCGAGGAGGTCAGCTGGGTGCGCCCGAGCGCGGGAGCGGTGGTGGCGAGCCCGCGGAAGTCGCGCACGTACAGCGGCACGCGGATCGCCTCCTCGTAGGCGGAGGCGCCCTTGCCGCGCATCCCATGGGAGCCGCCGTACTCGCCGTGGTCGGAGGTAAACAGCACCACGGTGTTGGCCTGCACGGAGGGCTGGGAGGCCAGCGCGGAGAGCACCGTGCCGATCTGCGCGTCGAGGGCGCTCTGCAACATCAGATAGGTATTCATCAACCCCGTCCATGCGGTGAGGGCTTCGGGGCCACTGA
The DNA here is from genome assembly GCA_963833205.1 of uncultured Solirubrobacterales bacterium. GTDB lineage: Bacteria > Actinomycetota > Thermoleophilia > Solirubrobacterales > Solirubrobacteraceae > Palsa-744. The sequence goes on from CAWHWZ010000004.1 coordinate 202,660, forward strand.
AGGGGACGGCGCCGAACGAGCGCGCGGCGGTGTCCTGCAGCGAGCGTTGCAGCTGGGGCTTGCGCTGCGCTTCGAGCGCTTCCGGGGTCTCGAAGTTGCCGGGCAGCGCCGTGGCGAGCGCGGGCGGGGAGCTCTCCGAAGGGATCTGTTCGGTGAAGCGATACCACCAGGCGATGTCGTGGGGGTTGACGAACGACACGGTGGCGCACCACGGTTGCCCGCCCCCTTCCACACGCAACCATTCGGCGAACTGGGCGGCGATCACCGGATCGACCGCGGCGCCCTGCCCGGGGGCGCCGTTGGGCGAAGGGTAGGTGCCGCCGGAGAAACCGTAGGGCTCAAGCGAGGCGTTGGGGTTGGGGTTCAGATGCCACTTGCCCCACCACCAGGTCGAGTAGCCGAGCTCGCGCAACAGCGTCCCCCAGGTGGGAAAGTCGGAGTCCAGGCGGCTGTCGCCGGTGATGAGGCAGCCGGTTTGGTGGGAGTAGAGCCCAGTCAGTAGTGCGCCGCGCGCGGGCGTGCAGTCGTTGGCGGCGGTGTAGTGGCGTTCGAAGCTGACGGCGCCCGTACGCAACGCCTCCAGGTTGGGCATCAGCGCGGTGGGCAGCGCGGCCGCGGGCATCCACACCGGCGTGCGCAGCTGGTCGACGACGATCACCAGGATGTTCGGCGCGCGCCCGCGGCGAGGACGGCGATGGCGAGACGAGCCCAGCGCGAGCCCACCAGCGGCGAGCAGCCCCTGCTTAAGGAAGGTGCGCCGGTCGCTGGCGCCAGAGGTGTGGGGCGGATCGGAAGGCACCGTTCAGACTCCGAACAACGCGCACACGCCGATGGTGCGCTGAGATAAAGGATTTTTAAGGTTATTCCACGGACAACAGTCCCGCTGCCCGTGCGCGGATCGCCTTGGCGAAAGTCATGAAGCTCAAGTCGGGAGCCGGCTCATGGATCGGTGATGTTGGATCCGCGGTAGCGGTGACGAAACAGACCGCGTCGTATAGCCGCTCGAGGATCAGGCGGCGGCAAAGAATCTCGTAGCGCTTCTTGTAGGAGGCTTCAAGGAAGCTGGGATCGACCTCGAAGAACGGTTGCTTGACGCGAACAGGCCTGGTCGACCCAGGGGCCTCCTCGAGCAAGAACAGGTACCCGAGCCATGGTCGGACGGTCCCAAAGCGGCCCTCTCGGTAGGCCCTCCACACGTCGACCGCGTTGCCGATCGCCTCCTCGGTGCGGTTGTTGTAGTTGTTGCCGAACGATGGTCCGACCTGGCTCTTGAACTCGATTGCGGCGGCGAGCGCATCCCCGTGCACCACGACCAGGTCCCACTTCTTCTCGGGACGAAAGTAGCCGGGGATCTCTACCGCCGAACGGCGGCTGATGCTGGAAGGGGCAAAGCCGGCATCGATGAAGATCGACTCCATCAACTCTGCCATCGCGTCCATCTGGGCGCCGCCTGTGACAGCGCCTCGCAGACCTGTGTCGAGCCTCCCGGCTTCACGCTGCTTTTGAGTCTGGCTCTCGCGCACCACCCAGTAGCGCCGCACCGCGGCCTCAAATGCCTCCCGGTCCATCACGGGAAGTAGTTCGCGGCCCTGGCGCCGGCTCCTACCCCGGGAGTGCTTCCAGGCCGTATGCATCGAGCGCCGCGGCGGTGGCGCGCTCGATGTCGCGGGCCTCAAACGAGCGGGCCAGCTCGCGTGCCGTGCGGCGGCGGACCAGATCGTGTCTTGGCACGCGAATTCGCCGTAGGTACTGCGCTTGGAAGCGCAGGTAGCCGCCGCGCATCTTCACCGCGTAGCACTCAACGAACATCTGGGCCACGCTGGACAGCAGCAAGCCGCCGAGCACCTGTACGTCCCATCCTTCGCTCGTGACCCAATACAGGTTGTGGTGGGGATACAGGCCACCCGGATCCAACACGGGATGGATCGACGCCTTGATGTCTGGGAGCAACAACTTTGGCTTGTCGGTGAGCGAATGGGCCACCCGGTCGATCGTCCGATACCACTGCTGCGGGCGCCGTCCAGCGACGTTGCGCTTTCGTAGAGCCGCCGCATGCTTTTCAAGGTACGCCTTGAGCTTCGGATAGTCCTCAAGCGGCACGAGCGCTCCCGTGTCGCCATCCCATGGGTTGACCAGATAATGACCGGACCAGCGCAACGCGCCGCCGGCGGTGTCGCGTGCCATCGCCAGGGGCAGAGCGCGGTCATCCTCGACGAGGGTTGCGTCCTTTGTGACGAATACACGGTCCACGCCGGTCGCAACCCCGATTCCAACTCGAGTGCCCGTACTGCCATCCTCCAGCGCCGGCAGATCGCGCTCCAGGCGAGCCACGACGGCGAGGCGCTCCGGCGAGCCGCTCGGCCACGATGCGATGTCACCAAACCAGGCCGGCAGACGCGCCGCCTCGCACGCCGGGTCGCTCAATCGGAGGTCGTTCTTGCGGCTCGCCCAGATGCGCACGCGACGGGCGCCGGCCTCGTCAAAACCCTTATTCGCCATCGCGACAATCGCGGGTCCTTGCGACTCGCGCCGCAAGATGGTCACCGACGGATATGCGCTCACCTCCTCCTCGAAGGCGTCGACATCGTGCATCTCGATCACCGTCTCCACAGAGAACCCGGCGGCGACCATGCTGCGCAATCGCTGTCCGTATTGGTTGCGCATCCAACGATCGGCGCATATAAACCCAAGCGCTCCTCCGGGCCGCAACGAGTTCAGCCCGATCTCGAAGAACCCAACGTACACATCCGCCCGTCCGCCCATTGTCACGCACGCGCGCCGATACGCGGCGCTACGCACCTCGGAGACCGCCTCGAGCCGGATGTACGGCGGATTGCCGATCACGAAATCGGCACTGCCAGTCTCCTGCTTGCAAAGCAGAAAGTCGTCGTGCTCCACCCAGCGCTCGGCGAGCGCTTTCGCTTGCGACCCAGCCCAGCCGTGGGCAAGCAAGCGGTCTTCGACTACGCAGCGGCTCTCGGCAACATGAACGGGCTGAAGATCGCACGCGCGGATCGCGTTTGCGGCGTCGGAGGCCTGCCTGCCATGGAGCCGGCAAGACCGCGACAGGCGCTCGACCATCGGGCCCAGGAACGCTCCGGCTCCGCAAGCAGGCTCTACCGCACGCAATGCGGCGAGATCGCGTTCGCTGGTGTATCCAGCCAGGTCAAGAATCAGCTCGACCACCCAGCGCCGCGTGAACACGGCCCCATAGTCGTGCCCCTCCTGCGCTGAGGCGGCCAACGAAGCCGCATGGGCTTCGTTGGTGAGCAACTGTCGTGGGACGTAAGCCATACCTTTGCGAGCCTACCGACAGGCTGCGACGGTACTGTGCGGGTCAAGGGCCACGCTCAAAGTCCAGGTGGGCACCGAGCCCCTCGGCTAAGGTCCCGGCCTAAAGCGCTTGGCGCCTGCCGGCGTCGGCGTTGTCAGCCCGGCGCCGCCGGACGCGCCCCACGGCGAACGAGGCCGCGCAGGCGAGCAACCCGATCAGGGCGAGCAGCCCCACGATCCCCAGTCCCGGTGCGAGCGCGATCGCCAGCAGCGCCAGCACGCAGCCGAGCGCCAGGTCGATCAGCCTCAGACGGCGGCGGCGGGCGCGCGCGGCGGCGGCGCGGCGGCGGGGCAGCGAGTTCACAGCGGCAGCCTCCGAAACAGCGGACGGGGCAGCAGCCGCAGCAGCGCCATTACCCAGCGCAGCGCCGAGGGCGCCCACACGGTGTGCGCGCCGCGGCGCAGGCCGCGCACGGTGGCGCGGGCGACGCTCTCAGGGTCGGTGGAGAGCGGTGGAACCGGCAGGCCGCGCGTCATGCGCGTAGTGACGAACCCGGGCCGCACCACCAGCACCCGTACGCCGGTGGACGCGAGCGCGTCGGCGAGCCCCTGCGCGAGCGCGTCCAGCCCGGCCTTGGAGGCGCAGTAGACGGCGTTGGCGGCGCGCGGGCGCTCGGCCGCCACGGAGGAGAGCACGACGATCGTTCCACTGCGCTGCGCGCGCAGCGCACGGGCGCTCTCCAGCAGCAGCGAGCCGCAACCAACCACGTTCACCTCCAGCACCTCCACCGCGCCGCGGGGATCCTCCGGCAGGCCGCCGCGCTCGCCCAGCAGGCCGACCGCCAGCAGCACGAGGTCGCACGCACCCCCCAGCAGCTCGATCCCGCGCGCGATCGCCGCGCGGTGGCTGTCCGCATCGGTGGCCTCCAGCGGGAGCGTCTGCACGCGCGCGCAGCCGGCGCCGCGCAGCTGCTGGGCGACGTCGCCCAGGCGCTGCTGGTCGCGGCCGGCCAGCGCTACCTCGCACGGCTCCTGGGCGGCCAGCTCGCGCACGATCGCCACGGCGATCTCGGAGGTGCCGCCGAGCACCAGCACACGCCGGAGCCGCGGCGCGCCGGGGCCAACACCATCCCCGGCGCCCGCACTCGCCCGCGGCTTCTCGGCGACGTGCTGCTCCGTGGTCGCGCTCGCCTCGCTCATCCGCACAGCCCCAGCCGCCGCCCCATGTCCGAGCGCAACACCCCGTCAGGATCGACGCGCCCGCGCAGCTCCCGGAAGCTGTCCAGTCGCGGATACATGGCGGCCAGCGTTGACGGGCGCAGACGGGAGTCCTTGGCGAGGTACACCCTCCCCCCGCGCCGGCCACCAGCTCGTCTGCCGCGTCGAGCGCGGGATACAGGCCCGGGGCGCCCGCGGGGAGGTCGATCGCGAGCGTGAGGCCCTCGATTGGGAACGACAGCGGCCCGCCCCTTTCGGGTGCCCGCCCACCCGGGCCAAAACGCTTGAGCACCGCCAGGTACATCGGCATCCGGCGGGTGCGCAGCAGGTGAACCACCCGCAGCAGCGTCTCCTCCTCGCCGCGGGGCAGCGCGAACTGGTACTGCACCATCCCCGCCGGCCCGTACAGCCGGCTCCACTCGCCGAGCGCGTCCAGCGGGAACAGCTGCCCGCTCATGCTGAGCTCCCGCCCGCGCGTGTGGCGGGGCGCGGTGTGCCAGTGCAGGGCGTTGAAGGCCCGCACCGCCGCCGGTCGCAGCACCCCGCCCGGGAAGCCGCGCGGGACGGCGAGGCGGGGGCGAGAGGAGATCGGCGCCCCGCCCGCCCGGCCGGCCCCGGCGCTCGCGGCCCGGCCCAGCGCTCCGTGCGGCCCCTCACCCCTCGCTCCAGCGACTTCGGTCGCGGGGCCTTCGTCGGAGCGTGTCAGCACCGCGCGCCCGAACGCGCCACCCTCGCCGAGCAGATCGACCCACGCGATCGCATAGCGGTGGGGCTGCTCCTCCGCGATCGACGCCAGTGCCTGCTCCAGCGTGTCAAGCCGGTCGATGTCAGCCACCGCGCGGGGGTTGCGCAGCGGCGCCAGGCGCAGCATCGCCTCGACGAGAACGCCAGTCAGACCCATGCCACCGAGCGTGGCGTGGAAGATCTCCGGGTGGCGCTCGGCGGATACGAGCAGCGGCCCAGCGGCGGGGGTGCAGAGCGTGAACGACTCCACATGCCGGGCGAAGCCACCGTCGCGCGGGTGATTCTTGCCGTGCACATCGCTGGCGATCGCCCCGCCCACCGTCAGATGGCGCGTGCCCGGCACCACCGGAAGCGTGAGACCCCGCGCGGCCAGCCACACCAGCAGCTCGGCAAATGCCACCCCGGCGCCGACTCGTACAGTGCCGCCCGCGTCCAGTTCGGGCGACCGCCGCAGCGCGGTCGCGTCGATCACCGCGCCGCCCCCGTTCTGGGCGGCGTCGCCGTAGCTGCGCGCAGCGCCCCGCGCAATCGCCCCGCCGCTCGCCGCCGCGGGCGCGGCTAGCGCGTGCGCGACCTCCTCCACCGTGCGCGGGCGCAACATCCGCGCGCGGGTGGGCGCCGTGCGGCCCCACCCGCATAGCAGCCGCTCGCCGCCCTCGCCCACGCGCGGGGAGCCCGCCCGGCGCGGCGGCGCCGGAGCGAGCTCGATGTCAGGCGGCGACATTCGGAGCTCGGTGTCAGCCGGCGACATAGACACCAACGATGAACACCGCCAGCCAGGCGGCGCTCATGCTCAGCAGGAACCGGTCGCGCAGCACGAGCTCCTCAGGCGAGCGGCCCTCGCCGCCGTCGAGCAGCAGCGCGTAGCGCAGCAACCACAGCACGAATGGGATCACGGTCAGCTCATACCAGGAGAGCTTCGCGCTGTGGGCGCGCTGGAAGGCCCACAGGCAGTACCCGGTGGTGGTAACGGTGGCGGCCAGCGCCAGCACGAACCGCAGGTAGCGCTCCGAGTAGGCGCTCAGCGACGCCCGCCTCACGGTGGGCGGCTCGCCGCCGGGCGACTCAGCGCCGCCGGTCAGCTCCGCGTAGCGCTTGCCCGTCACCACAAACAGCGCGCCGAAGGAGGTGACCAGCATGAACCAGCGCGACAGCGGCACCGAGGTGGCGGCGCCCCCGGCCAGCGCGCGCAGCACGAACCCGCCAGCCACGGCCGCGATGTCGGCCACCGCCACGCTGCGCAGCCACAGCGTGTAGCTGGCGGTGAGCGCGAGGTAGCCGGCGCCGACGGCCGCCAGCGCGGGATGCACCGTGGCGGCGAGCAGCAGGCCGCCGAGCGCCAGCCCGAGCGCCGCCGCGACGGCGACGCTCAGAGACAGTTCGCCGGCCGCGATCGGCCGGTTGCGCCGCGTGGGATCGTGGCGATCCTCCTCGCGGTCGTGTACGTCGTTGAGCAGGTAGGTGGAGCTGGAGAGCATGCAGAAGCACACGAACGCCACCACCACCTTGCCGGCGACGTCGGGGTGAGTCAGGATCCCGGCGGCGGCCGGGGCGGCGACCACGAGCACGTTCTTGGGCCACTGACGCGGGCGGCAGGCGCGCACAAGCGCACTGAGCGTCGCCCCAGCGCGCGCTAGGAGTCGCGCCTGGCGGGGTTCGGGCGCGCGCCCGACGGGGCCGGCCGGGGGCGCGGCGGGAGGCACAATCCTCCGGGCGGGCGCCGCAATGGGGCCGACCTCGGCAGGTACGGAGTCCACTTCGATCTCCGTGGCCACCTCCTCACTGCCGGGTGGTGCTGTGGTGCCGATGGGTCCTATGGCACTACATCTAACTTCGGCGCAGCTCAGCCGTGGGTGAAAATGCTCTTAGGTTGCAGCGCTTTTTATGAGCGCCAAAGGCGTGGCGGCCTACGATCGCGGCGATGGAGTCGCACACCCCAGCGCCCACCCGATCAACGATCGGCCGACGCGCGGCGCTTCCCGCCGCGCAGCCGCCGTCCCCACCCCGCCCGCGGCGTCCGCCCGCGGGCGGCCCGGGGGGACGCGTGCGCCGGGTGCTGCTCGCGGCCTGCCTGGTGGCGCTCGTGCCGGTGCTCCTCTCCTACACCTTCGCGATGCTCGAACCCTCCAACTCCAGCCTCGGGATCCGCTCCGTGGAGTGGCTGCGCGACCACGGCGCCGCTGGGCTGGTGACAAAAGTCGAGTCGGTGTACTACTCGCTGGAGGCCCCCGAAAAGGGCGGGCCGGCACTGCGGGCGCTACCGAAGATCGGCATTGCCGCGGCGGGGATCGGCGGGGCCGGCGGGGTCCAGATCGTCGACCGCCCGCCGCGCGTGCATCCGCTGGCCTACCCGCCGCTGCCCGGCGAGGGCGTGTGGCGCCCCACGCAGGCCAGCGAGAGCCGCAACGACCCGCCGCTGCTGCTCACCACCTTCCGCAGCGACCCCTCCGAATACCCCCGTCTCGTGGCGGGCGTCGCCTGGATCAACACCTCGCGCACCACCGTGTCGCTGTACGCCGGACGGTTGGAGCCCTCGATCGAACTCCCCTCGCGCGGCCCGCTAGAGGTGCCCCCGAGCGCCCGCGGCCGGCTGCTGGCGACCTTCAACAGCGGCTTCAAGCTGGCCGACGCGGGCGGCGGGTGGGCGCTGAACGGCCACGCCTACGCCCCGATGCGCGACGGCCAGGCCACGTTCGTGCGCTACAGCGACGGGCGCTACGACGTGATCGCCTGGCACGGCGGCGCCGGCGTGCCCGCGAACGTGGTGTTCGCGCGCCAGAACCTGCCGCTGATCGTCGCCGGCGGGCGGCCCAGCCCCACGCTCAACGACAGCGCGCAATGGGGCGCCACGCTCGGCAACGCCGTGCAGGTGTGGCGCTCGGGGGTCGGCGTCGACCGCCACGGCAACCTGATCTACGCCGCCGCCAACGACCAGACGGTCGGCAGCCTCGCCGCGATCCTGATCCACGCCGGCGCGGTCAGGGCGATGGAGCTCGACATCAACTCCTACTGGACCTCAGTTCAACGCCTACACCCACCCCGGCGCCCGCCAGCCATTCAAGCTGCTGGAAGAAATGGAACGTCCAGCCGAACGCTACCTGACCCCGGACGACCGCGACTTCTTCGCCGTCTACCTGCGCTGAGCGGGCGCCGCGCCCACAGGCTCCGCGCGGATCGAAGGGTCGGCCCTGGCGGGCGTGAAGCGCGGCAGCTCCAGCTCAATGCGGGCCCCACCGGCGGCGCTCGGCGAGGCGCTCACGCGCCCGCCGTGAGCCTCGGCGATCGCGCGCACGATCGCCAGGCCCAGGCCGGTGCCGCCGGAGGCGCGGTCGCGGGCGGCGTCGGTGCGGTGAAAGCGGTCAAACACCCGCTCGCGCTGCTCGGGCGCGATCCCCGGCCCGTCATCCTGCACGACGAAGCGCAGGGATTCCCCCGCCGGGCGCTCCACGCTCGGCGTCGCCCCCAGCCCACGGCCGGGTCGGGCGATGCGCTCGACATCGAGGCGCACCAGCCCACTCCCATCGTCGGTGTGCTCGATCGCGTTGCCGATCAGGTTGCGCAGCGCCTGCGCCAGACGGTCGGGGTCGGCGAGCAGTGTGCCGGCGGGCACCTCGCCGAGCCCGAAACGCCGCGCGGCCACCAGCGTGGCGCCGTCCCACAGCTCGCCCACGAAACTCTGCAGGTCGATCGGCTCCAGGCGCAGGAACCGCGTCTGCTCGGCCTTCGCCAGCAGCAGCAGGTCGTCGACCAGGCGCGTGATGCGCGCGATCTCCGCCTGCGCCAGTCGCTCCACGCGGCGCACCTCCTCGCCGGAGGGGTCGCGCTGGGCGGCCAGCACCTCCAGCTGGCCGCGGATCACCGTCAGCGGCGTGCGCAGCTCGTGCGAGGCGTCTGCCACAAACTCGCGCTGGCCGGCAAACGCGTCGGTGAGGCGGTCCAGCATGTGGTTGAAAGCGTCCGCCAGCACCTGCACCTCGCGGCCGTCGCGCTCCACGTCATGGATGCGGGGGTGCAGGTCGCCGGCGTCCACCTGCGCCGCGATCGTCGCCATCCGCCGCAGCGGACGCGAGAAGCGGCTGCCGATCAACAGCGACGCCAGCAGCGCGCCGGCCAGCGCGAGGAAGCCGGCGAGGATGAAGGCCCGCGCGACACCGTGCTGGGCGCGCGCCACGCTCGCCAGCGGCTCCCCCACGCCGACGGTCACGAGCTGGGAGGCGTGTCCGCGCCCGCCGGGGATGCGCACAGCGCGATCGAGCAGGCGCAGATAGCCGACGTCGGGAAGGCTCAGCGTCGAGAAGCCCTCGTGCGCGGCCAGCAGCCCGTGCGCCAGCCGGTTCTCCTGTGCCTGCACTGCGACGCTCTCGCCGTCGTCGGGGGGATGGCTGCCGAACAGCTCGGGCGTGTTGGTGGCAGTGCCGGCCCCGGGCACACGCGCAAACAGCACGGTGGAGCTGGCGTTGAAGGGCTGTCCGGCGACGTATGCGCGCGCGGCGGCCAGCGCCGCGGCGGACGTGCGCGCGCCAGAGGCGCGCAGCGCGTGAGCGAACTCGCCCGAGTCGCCCGTGATCTCGCTGTCGATCTGGCGGCGCAGCTGCGTGCCGGTGCCTCGGTACACCGCGAAGAACGTGATCCCGGAGGAGACCACCACCACCAGCGCCACCCACACCGCCAGCCGCCAGCGCAGGCTGGTGGGCATCCAGCTCGGCCGCCGCTCCCGCCCGCGCCCCGCGGGTTCAGGCCCGGCGCCGTCCGCGGCGTCATCCAGCCCCTCCAGGCTCGCGGCCACGGGCTCCGAGACCCCCTCCCGGCCACCGTCAGCCGGCATGTTCTTCTGGCAGACGAGGGGCCCGGCTTGCCGGCCCTTGGCCGGCTGCGCCACCTTCTTCTGGCAGACGAGGGGCCCGGCTTGCCGGCCCTTGGCCGGCTGCGCCACCCTCTTCTGGCAGACGAGGGGCCCGGCTTGCCGGCCCTTGGCCGGCTGCGCCACCCTCTTCTGGCAGACGAGGGGCCCGGCTTGCCGGCCCTTGGCCGGCTGCGCCACCCTCGAGGCGGTAGCCGACCGCGCGCACGGTCTGGATCGGCGCGGGGGATTGGTCCCCGCCCGCCCCGCGCAGCTTGCGGCGCAGGTAGCCGATGTACACATCCACGATGTTGGTGGCCGGGTCGTGCTGGTAGCCCCATACGGCGCTCAGAATCTGCTCGCGGGTCAGCACCCTGCCGCGGTGGCGCATCAGGTAGACGAGCAGCTCAAACTCGGTCGTGGAGAGCGCCACCGGCTGCCCCGCCCGGCGCACCTTGCGGCTGAGCATGTCCACCTCGATGTCCGCCACCCGCAGCGTCGTGGTCGAGCCCTGCGCGGCGCTGCGCAGTTGGGCGCGCACCCGCGCCAGCAGCTCCGCCAGCGAGAACGGCTTGACCAGGTAGTCCACCGCGCCCGCGTCCAGCCCAGCCACACGGTCCTCAACCTCCCCGCGGGCGGTGAGCACGATCACCGGCAGTGCCGGCTTGGCGGCGCGCAGCGCCGCCAGCACCTCCATGCCGCTCTTGCCGGGAAGCATCAGGTCCAATACGACCGCGTCGAAGCCGTCGCTCAACGCGCGCCGCTCGCCCTCGGCCCCGTCGTGCTCGGCCTGCACGGCGAAGCCCTCGGCCTCCATGCCGCGGCGCACGAAATCCACGATCCCCGGCTCGTCCTCGATCAGCAGGATCGACGGCGCCGTGGTCGTTGCCGGCTCGGAGGATTCCACCGACTGCCCCATCGCCTGCCAGGATAGGGGCCCACCCGGGCGGTGGCCGGTGCGTGAGCGCCGACGGCGCGATCATATGAGCTCTCTCATCCAGCGATTACGCCGCTCTTAGCAGCCGTGCCGACACTCGCGTGGATGGAGAGCGGACATCTGACGGCGGGGGGCGAGGACGGCAACCAACGGCTGACCGTGCTCACCGGCACGGTCCTGATCGTGCTGCTGGCGGTGCTCGGCGTGACGATCCTGCGCCTGCACACCACGCTGCTGTGGATACACCTGTTTCTCGGCCTGCTGCTGATCGGGCCGGTGGCGCTGAAGCTCTCCAGCACCGGCTACCGGTTCGTGCGCTACTACACCCGCAACCCCGTTTACCGGCGCAAGGGTCCACCGCCCCCCTATCTGCGGATGCTCGCCCCGCTGGTCGTGCTCAGCACGATCGTGGTGTTCGCCAGCGGCGTCGCGCTGCTGCTGATCGGGCCCAGCTCGCGGGGGTTGCTGCTGCCCGTGCACAAGGTCAGCTTCATCGTGTGGGTGGCCGTCACCGCCGTGCACGTGCTCGGCCATCTGCCCGAGGTCGCGCAGCTGCTGAGCGGTGGACGCGCCCGCTCCCAACAGCGTGGCGCGGTGCTCGCGGAGGTGGCGGCCTTCGCCGAGCGCTTCGACGGGCGCCCGATCGACCCGTGGCGTCCGGTCGGGCCGGCCGATGGTGGGGCGCACGGCTCGCAGTGGCAGAACCTGCGGGCCGGTCGTGCCGGCCGGGCTCTCGCTCTCGCGGGCGCGCTCGCCGCGGGGCTCGTGCTGGCGCTGTTGCTGATTCCCGAATTCGGGCCCTGGCTTCACTACCACCGCGTCCTGCTCGACCATTGAGCTCGCGTACGCCAGCCATGCTCGTTGCAGGCGTTCCGCGGGGAAGATCGAACGGCATTGCGGGCTCTGCGCTCTTATGGAACCTCTCATGCCCCCTTTAGCCACCGCTTTCGTTGCCGGCGCACACTGACAGCGTCACCGTCCACTCGTGCACCGCGATTCCGCACCGCCACCCATGTCAGGCAACCCTCACACCTCCCGCACTCGCGACGCCGCACTACGCCGGCTGAGCCGCGCCAACCGCTGGTTGATCGCCGGCAGCGCGGCCTTCACCGGTGTGCTGACGGCGGTCGCGGCCAGCGCCTTCCCGGGCAAAACGCTTAAAGCCACCCGCTCCTCCACCGCAGCCGCGCAGCGCTCGGCCGCACGCGGCTCCAGCAAATCCTCGGGCTCCGCGTCGAGCTCCTCCGGGTCGCTGCACCCGCCGGCCGAAGCCCCCAAATCGAGCACCGGGGAAGCGGCGCCCGCGCAGGAAGCCGCGCCCTCCCAGGAAGCGGCGCCCGCGCAGGAATCGGCCCCATCCGGCGAAGCCTCCTCCGAAGCGCCCTCCCAGGAAGCAGCCCCCTCGCAGGAAGCGGCGCCGTCGGAAAGAAGCTCCTCGGAAGCACCCAGCCAGGAAGTCGCGCCTTCGCAGGAAGTGGCGCCCGCGCAGGAAGCCGCTCCCCCCGTGGAAAGCGAAAGCCCGGTCGTCTCCGGCGGGTCGTGAGGCGTGCGAGCATGATGCGCGGTGACTCAGTGTGCGCGCGGTCTTCCCGCGACCGTGTGAGTGCGACGGCGCGCTGGGAGGCGCTCGGGACATCCGTCGTGCTGCGCGTCACCCAGCCGCTGTGGCTACCCCGCGCCAGCGCGATTCTCGCGCGCGAGCTCGACGCGATCGACCGCGCCTGCAGCCGTTTCCGCGCGGACTCCGACCTGACCCGCGTCAACCAGCACGCCGGGGGGCGCCCGGTGCGCGTGGCGCCGCTGCTCATCGAGGCGCTGCAGGTGGCCCTGCGCGCCGCCCAGATCACCGCCGGCGACGTCGATCCGACCGTCGGCGCCGCGCTGGTGCTCGCCGGCTACGACCGCGACTTCTCGCTGCTGCGCCAGGACGCGGTTGAGTCGGCCGCCGAGGTGTCGCCCACGCTGATCGCCCGGCGGCTCAGCGGCCACCGCACCGTCCAGCTCGACGCGGCGCGTTCCACCGTGCGGATTCCCAGCGGGATCCTGCTCGACCTCGGCGCCACCGCCAAAGCGTGGGCCGCCGACCGCGGCGCCCGCGCAGTGTGGCAGGCCACGCGCTGCGGTGTGCTCGTCAGCCTCGGCGGCGACATCGCCACCGCCGGGGGGGCGGGATCCGGACCCACCGGCGGCTGGCGGATCCACGTCACCGACGACCACCGCTCCGGCCCCCACGCCCCGGGGCAGACGATCGCGATCGGCGACGGCGGCCTCGCCACCTCCAGCGTCGCCGTGCGCCGCTGGCGGCACGGCGGGCAGACGATGCACCACATCATCGATCCCTCCTCGGGCGCCCCCGCGGGCGGGCCGTGGCGCACCGTCAGCGTCGCCGCCGCCGACTGCACCGACGCCAACATCGCCGCCACCGCCGCGCTCATCCGAGGCGAGCGCGCGCCGGCGTGGCTTGAGGGGCTCGGGCTGCCCGCGCGCCTGGTCGCCCACGACGGCGCCGTGCTGCGGATCGGCGACTGGCCGACCGACGGGTCGGCGCCCACACGGCGCGATCGCCAACCCGCCTCCACGGTGGGACATGGATGTCCCACCCCCAGGCGAGCGGCAGTCACAGCGCGGCACGCGGACGATCCCCAATGACCGCCCCGCTCCTCCCACTCGCCGCCAGCGGTCCCAGCCTCGCCTGGTACCTCACCCGTTCCACCGGCGCCGTCGCGCTGCTGCTCCTCAGCGTCGCCGTCGCGCTCGGGGTTGCGGACGTGCGGCGCTTCAGCACGCCCTCCTGGCCGCGCTTCGTCATCGATGCGCTGCACCGCAACGTCTCGCTGCTGGCGCTCGTGTTCCTCGTGCTGCACATCCTCACCGCGGTGCTCGACTCCTTCACCTCGATCTCGCTGGTGGCGGCATTCATCCCGTTCGTCGGCTCCTACCGGCCCTTCTGGCTGGGGCTCGGCGCGGTCGCGTTCGACCTCCTGCTGGCCGTCATCATCACCAGCATGATGCGTGCCCGCGTCGGCCCGCGCGCGTGGCGCGCCACCCACTGGCTCGTCTACGCCTGCTGGCCCATCGCGCTGCTGCACACGCTCGGCACCGGCAGCGACGTCAAAAGCACCTGGCTGCTCGCGCTCTCCGTCACCTGCCTCGCGCTCGTGCTCGGCGCCGTGCTCGCCCGCACCCTCGCCGGCTTCTCGCGTGAAAGCGCGCGCCCGCGCTCGCTTGCGATCGGCGGCGCCTTCGCGTTCGCGCTCGGCCTCGTTCTGTGGCTGCCCTCCGGGCCGCTCGGCTCGGAATGGGCGCGGCGCTCGGGCACCCCCTCAACGCTGCTCGGCCACCCCTCCGCCGCCCGCTCGAAGATCGTGGTCAGCCCGTGAACGCGTACACCCACCAGGGCCTCGATGCGCTCCCGGCGCAAGCGCCCGGGCTGCCGCGGCTGCTCGCCGGCATCCCCGCTCGCGGCGCGCTTGCGCTGCGCGAGCATCTCGCGCTCCACGGCGAGCTTCCCGCCGTCGAAGGCCGTGGGCGCGCTCGCCGCGGCGCCGCTTCCAGCCTGATCGAGGAGGTCGAGCGCGCCGGCCTGCTCGGTCGCGGCGGAGCGGGATTCCCGACCGCCGCCAAGCTGCGCGCCGTCGCCGGCGCCTCACGCTCGCCGCTCGGCGGCGCACGCCCGATCGTGGTCGTCAACGGCGCCGAGGGCGAGCCCGCCAGCGCCAAGGACCGCACGCTGCTGCGCTCGCTGCCGCACCTCGTGATCGACGGCGCGCTGCTCGCCGCCAGCGCCGTCGGCGCGCGGGAGATCCTGCTCGGGGTGTGTGAATCCGACCCCGCCGCGCTCGACGCCGCGACCCGCGCGATCGCCGAACGCGACCCGCCCCGCCGTGGGGAGCCGTGGATCGAGCTGCGCTCGATCCCCCACCGCTACGTCGCCGGTCACGAGTCGGCGCTCGTCAACCACCTCTCCGGCGGCCCCGCGCTACCCACCTTCACACCCCCCCGGCCCTTCGAACGGGGGGTGCGCGGGTGCCCCACGCTCGTCTGCAACGTCGAGACCCTCGCCCATCTCGCGCTGATCGCGCGCCACGGCGCCGACTGGTTCCGTGAGCTCGGCACCCCCGAACAGCCCGGCTCGGCGCTGGTCACACTCGCCGGGCCCGTCGTCCAACCGGGGGTATACGAGATCGAGTACGGCTCCCCCCTCTCGGCGCTGCTCGACGCCGCCGACGGCCTCACCGCGCGCCCGCGCGCGGTGCTGCTCGGCGGCTACTCGGGGACCTGGATCGACGGCTCACAGCTGCGCGACGTGGCGCTCTCAGACCGCCACCTCGCCTCGCTCGGAGCCCACCCGGCCTCGCTCGGCGCGGGCGTCGTGGTGGTCCTCTCAGCCGACGCCTGCCCGGTCGCCGAGCTCGCTCGCCTCACCCGCTGGCTGGCCTCCCAGAGCGCCCGCCAGTGCGGGCCCTGCGTGTTCGGCCTCGACGCCATCGCCTCCACCTTCGAGCAACTCCTGCAAGGGCAGGCCACGGATGGGCGGATGCTGATGCGGCGCCTGCGCACCCTCGCCGGGCTCGTGGATGGGCGCGGCGCCTGCTCGCACCCCGACGGTGTCGCCCGCCTCATTTCAAGCGCGGTCCAGGTGTTTTCGCAGGAGCTCTCCGAGCACGCCCACCACGGCCCCTGCGCCGCCTGCGCCCGGCCCTCGGAGCTGCCGCGACCTCGCCTCGCCGCATCCGAGCGCGGCCGGGTGAGTGGGGTCCGATCGCGCACCCAGCGCCAAACGGCTCCGAGCGCCGCGGGGTGAGCCGATGAGCGCCACCCACCGTCTACGCGTCAACCCAATCGCCTGCGAGGCGCACGGCATGTGCCACGAGCTGCTGCCCGAGCGCATCTCCTTGGATGAGTGGGGCTACCCAATCCTCGACGGCTCACCGCTCGACCCGGCGCTGCTCGCCCACGCGCGGCGCGCCGCCGCCGCCTGCCCCACGCTCGCGCTGTTGGTCGAAAGGGTGATGCGAGCCGAAGGCGAGTGTCTCCCCGCTTCGGCCGAAAAGGGGACGCCCACCAATTCGGGGATGCGAGCGCGGCGCGTGATCCCCGAATCGGCCGCTCACCCTAACCGGTGATCTCGCTCCCGCTCGGGGACATCACATACCAGGGGGCGCCGAAGCTGGCCACACCCTGACCCGTCGTTTCGCCGGCCTTCGAGTCGGTTACATACCAGTACAGCGGGTGACCCTTGTAGGTGACCTGCTTGCTCCCATCCGAGCGGGTGGTCGTGCCGAGGTCGCCCGCCACCGCTTCGCCTTCGGCCTTCGGCGCCCCCGTTGTTGTCACCGGCGGCCACACCTGCGCGCACCCGCCCGAGCAGGTCGAGGTCGGGCCCGTGTCAGCCACAAACAGATACACCGTCAGGTGCTTGGGCCCAGCCACCAGGATCGTGCCGAGTTTCGTGTGTTCGGTCGCGATCGCCGTCCCCAAGCCCGCCGCGCTTGAGGCGCTCGAGCTCGTCCCGGAGGCCGCCGCGCCACTGGAGGTGGCGGCGCCCGTCGACGGATAGCCGTTCGCTTCAGTTTTGCCCGAACCCGAGCTGCCGCTCGATCCGCAGCCGGCCACCGCCAGCCCGGCGATTGCGAGGGTTGTTGCGGCAAAGATGGAAGGGTGTCGCACGTTTGACCTCCTGGGTCGAGTATCGGGCGCCCGCTGACGCCGCCTCACTATCCCAGACGCCAACCTTCGTGCAAACCTTTCACTCGCCAGCCGCTACAGTCGAGGCTCGATGCCCGCGCTCGATCCCGAGTCGCTGCCGCGCCATCTCGACCGGCTCTACCGCGCCGCGTGGGCCCTGTGCGGCTCGCCCCACGAGGCCGAAGATCTCGTCCAGGAGACGTGCGCGCGCGTGCTGGCCCGCCCGCGCACGCTGCGCGGCCAGGACGAGCTCGCCTATCTGATGACCGTGCTGCGCAACACCTTCCTCACCGACCGGCGCACCGCCTCGCGGCGTCCCCGCGTCAGCTCCACCGCGATCGAGGAGATCGAGCCCGTCGATCCGCGCGGCGGCGAGCGGCCCGAGGAGGCGCTGCAGGCGCGGGAGGTCTTCACGGCGATCGCCGGGCTCCCCGAGCGCTACCGCCTCGCGCTGGTCGCCTGCGACATCGCCGGGCTCTCCCACCGCGAGGCCGCGCGGATGCTCGACACCAAGGAGGCCACCATCGCCACGCGGATCTTCCGCGCGCGCCAGTTCGTCGTGCACGCGCTTGAATCCTCGTCCCCTTCGAAGGACGGCTATAAGCGTGAGGACGTGCCCGTGGACGGGGGCGGCGAAGTTATACCCGCAGACAGGGGCGGCAAGGACGTTCCCGCGCCGCATGGCGCGCCTGTGGGCGGGGATCTCGCCAGCCCGCGGGAAGGTGGACCCTCCGCGCGGAGTCTTACTCCAGAGAACACCACATGAGCCGCGAAACCGAAGACATCCAAGCGGCGCTGGCGGCACTCGCCGACGGTACGCTGCCCGAGCAATCGCGCGAGTCCGTGCAGACGCGCGTCGCCGAATCCCCCGAGCTGGCGGCCGAACTTGAGGATCAGCGCCGCGCCGTGATGATCTTGAGCTCGCTGGAGCGCGTCGAGGCCCCCAACTTGCTGCACCGCTCGATCGAGCTGGCCGCCACCGGGGACACCGCATCCGCGGCTAAAGAGCGGCGTTCGCTCTCCCCGCGCCTACCGTCGCGGCTGGTGGCCGGCTTCGCGTTCGCGACCGCAGTGGCGGTGGTGCTTGTGCTGGTGCTCACCACCGGGGGTGGCACCAGCGCCCCCACCGTCATACAGGCATCGGGCGCCGGCCTACGTTCGGCCACCGCGACCGCGCCCGCCGAGAGCCCACGCAACCCCCACCTGCTGGCGGCCTCCGCCGCGGGGATCCACTACCCCTACTGGGGCGGCAAGCTCGGCTGGAAGGCGGTCGGAGCGCGCACCGACGCGGTCGGCGGACGCACCGTCACCACCGTCTTCTACGCCAACTCCCACGCTCGGCGGATCGGCTACTCGATCGTCTCCGGCGACGTGCTGGCAATCCCCGCGGACAGCGCCTCCGCGCAGCGGGGCGGCGTGAGCTTCCACATCCTGAGCCCCTCCAACCCGACGATCGTCACCTGGCGCGAAGCCGGCCACACCTGCATTCTCACCGCGCGCGGCGTCAGCGCCGGCACGCTGATGCGCCTCGCCACCTGGCGGCGGGTGTAGCGCCTGCCCGGGTGGCGGCGGGCGCAGCGCCTCGCGTGGCGGGCACCCACTCGGCTTATTAGGGTACCCTAAGTCGTACAGGGCGCCGGCAGTGAGCCGAAATCGGCCCTTCCCACCATCAGAGGAGCTTCCAGTTGTCCTTCGGCGAGACCGTACTGCTTGGCGCCATCGCGGGATCCACGATCTTCATCGGCCTGCCGCTCGGGCGCATGGACCGCGTGGGTCCCCGTATGCGGCTGGCGCTGGCCATGCTTTCGGTGGGGATCCTCGCCTTCATCTTCATGGACGTCGGCGCCCACGGCGAGGCGATCGTCGCCAAGGCCCTCGACGGTTACAAGCACACGCACACCGGCATGCCCCATGTGCTCGGCCTCTTCTGCCTGCTCGCCGTCGGCTTCACCGTGGGGGTTGCGGGCATCGGCACGCTCGAACGGCGTCTGCGCACCGGGCGCACCCGGCCGGGCGGGCACCCATTGCCGCCGATCGCCGGCGCCGAGCAGGCCGTCGCCGGGGAGGCCGCCACAGTGGCGGCCGCTGGAGAGGCCGCCGCGGGAGAGGCGCCAGCGGTCGCGGGCGCCCAGCCGCCCGCCGCGTCGGCGGCGCCCGGGCCGCGCGCCCGCGCCGACGAGGCCGAGCGTGCACGCCGTGCGGTGGCGCTGCGCACCGGCATGACGATCGCGCTGGCGATCGGGCTGCACAACTTCGCCGAGGGCCTTGCGATCGGCGTGTCGGCCAAGACCGGCGCGATCGGCCTCGCCACCGTGCTGGTAATCGGCTTCGCCCTGCACAACGCCACCGAGGGCTTTGGGATCGTCGGGCCGCTCGGGGACGTCAAGCCCTCGTGGCGCTGGCTGGCGCTCGCGGGTCTCGTGGGCGGGGGGCCAACCTTTCTCGGCACCATCGTCGGCTACCAGGTCCACAGCGAAGCGCTGCAGCTCGCCTTCTACTCGCTGGCCGGCGGCGCCATCCTGTACGTGATCGGGGAGATCTGGACCGGGGTGCGTCGGCTCGGCCATCGCGAGCTCGGCCTCTACATGCTCGCCCTCGGCTTCATCATCGGCGTCGCCACCGACCTCGTCGTCAGCTACGGCGGGGCGTAAGGTCCACAGCCCGGGGCGTAAGGTCCACAGCCCGGGGCGTAAGGTCCACAGCCCGACCTCCAGGCTCAGAGCCCGGGCGCTGTAGACAAGCGTCGGAAACACGTTGGAATCGGCGGCGGGCTCACGCTGTATGGTTTGGTCTGTATGCAAGGAATCATCTTCAGAATCCGAACGCTCGCGGCCCCGCCCGGCCGGCGCTCCACCGCACGCACGACCTGCGCCCTGCTCGTTTCGCTGGCTGCCTGCCCCACCATGTGGTTTGCCACCACGGCCAGCGCCGCCAGCGCCACTGCAGTGGCGCAGCCGACGGCCAAGTTGAGCGCGGCGCTCTCCCCCGAGCGTCTCGGCCAGGGCACCACCATCGTCTTCGGCTTCACGATCGCCACCACCAGCGGGCAGGTTCCCTCGCCCCTGACCGCGCTCAACCTCTACTACCCCGACAACCTCGGGATCGGCACCAGCGGCCTCGGCCTGGAAACGTGCAGCGCCGCCACACTCGAAGTCGAGGGCCCCGAAGGCTGCCCATCGCAGTCGCAGATGGGCTACGGCAAGGGACTCGTCGAGATCCCCTTCGGCCCCGAAATCCTCCGAGAGACCACCCAGACCATGATCTTCATGACGCACGTCCACCACGGGCGGATCGGCCTGCTCTTCTACGCCGACGGCCACACCCCGGTAGCCGCCCAGATCGTCTTCCACGGGCTCGTGCTCCCCGCGCGCAGCCCCTTTGGAGGCGACCTCGCCACCACGATCCCGCTGGTCCCCACCCTCCCGGAAGCACCCAACGCCGCCATCGTTCAGCTGCGCTCGACGATCGGCCCCCTGCATCTCACCTACTACGAACACACCCGCGGCAGGTACCGCCCCTACCACCCCCGCGGCATCGTGCTGCCCCGCACCTGCCCCCACGGCGGCTTCCATTTCGCCGCCTCGTTTTCCTTCGAAGATGGCACCCACACCAGCGCACACACCATCGTGCCGTGTCCGCGGTAGGGGCCGCCGCGCCGCGCTCAAAGCGTGTTGAATGTGCCTGCATTCGCTCCGGCGGCAGACGAGGAGACACAGTGAAGGCAGTCCAGATCGTGGATCTAACGGGCCCCACCAGCGCCCTGCGCCTGGTCGATCTGCCCGCGCCCCAGTCACCCCCGTCGCACATGTTCACGCCGGGGGAGGGCGTGGTGATCGACGTGCACGCCGCCGGCGTCTCCTTCCCCGAGGTGCTGCAGACGCGCGGCGAGTACCAGTACAAACCGCCGCTGCCGTTCGTCCCGGGCGGGGAGGTCTCCGGGGTGGTGCGCGAGGCCAGCGGGCAGGCGCTGGAGCTCGGCGTGCGCCCCGGCCAGCGCGTGGCTGGCTTCTGCATGACCGGCGGCTTCGCGGAGACCGCGGTGGCGCCCCCGTTCCTCACCTTCGCGTTGCCGCAGGCGCTGGACTTCGCGCAGGGCGCCAGCTTGATCCTCAACTACCACACCGCCTACTTCGCGCTCGCCCTGCGCGGGCGGCTGAAAGCGGGCGAGAGCGTGCTCGTGCACGGCGCCGCCGGCGGCGTCGGCACGGCCGCATTGCAGGTCGCCGCCGGCCTCGGGGCACGCACGATCGCCGTCGTTTCAAACGAGGAGAAGGCGCTGGTGGCGCGCGAGGCGGGGGCCAACGAGGTGCTGCGCGTCGATGGCCCGTGGCGGGAGGAAACCAAGGAGCTCACCGGCGGCGGCGTCGATGTGGTGCTCGACCCGGTCGGAGGAGATCGCTTCACCGACAGCCTGCGCTCGCTGCGCGCCGACGGCCGTTTGGTCGTCGTCGGGTTCACGGGTGGAGCAATCCCCGAGGTGCGGGTCAACCGGCTGCTGCTCGGCAACGTCGAGGTGGTCGGCGCCGGCTGGGGCGCCTACGCGCTCACCCGCCCCGAGCTCTGCCGCGAGATCGGCACGCGCCTGGAGCCGATGATCGCAAGTGGCTTCGTGCGCCCGCTCGTCGGCGCCCGCTTCCCGTTGGAGCGGGCCGCCGACGCATTGCAGGAGATCGACGAGCGGCGCGCCACCGGCAAGGTCGTGCTCGAGGTGCGGTGATGGACTTCGAACACTCCCCACGGGCGCGCGAGCTGCTGGAGCGCCTCGACGCGTTCATCGAGCGCGAGATCCTCCCCCGCGAGGAGCCCTACCACCGCGAGATCCTCGCGCGTTCTGACCCGTGGATCGTGCACCCGGCGATCGAGGAGCTGAAGGGCAAGGCCCGGGAGGAGGGCCTGTGGAACCTGTTTCTGCCGGGCAGCCCCGTGGTCGGCGGGCAGGTCCAGGGCGCGGGGCTTTCCAACGTCGAGTACGCTCCGCTGGCCGAGCGCATGGGCCGCTCGCTGATCGCAAGCGAAGTATGCAACTGCAACGCGCCCGACACCGGCAACATGGAGGTGCTGCTGCACTTCGGCTCCCCCGAGCAGCACGAGCGCTGGCTTGTGCCACTGCTCGCCGGTGAGATCCGCTCGGCCTTCTGCATGACCGAGCCCGACGTCGCCTCCGCCGATGCCACCAACATGCAGGCCACGGCCGCGCTCGATGGCGATGAGGTCGTGCTCAACGGGCGCAAGTGGTGGAGCACCGGCGTCGGGCACCCCAACTGCAAGGTGGCGATCTTCATGGGGCTCACAGACCCCACGGCCGACCGTTACCACCAGCACTCGATGGTGCTCGTCCCGCTCGACACCCCCGGGGTGAAGGTCGAACGGATGCTCTCCACGATGGGCTTCGACGACGCCCCCGGCGGGCACGGCGATGTCTCCTTCACCGACGTGCGCCTGCCCGTCAGCGCGATCGTCGGTGGGCCCGGGCAGGCGTTCGCGATCGCCCAGGCGCGCCTCGGCCCCGGGCGCGTACACCACTGCATGCGCCTGATCGGGCTCGCCGAGCTGGCGCTGGAGCTCGCCTGCCGTCGTGCCACCGAGCGGGTCGCGTTTGGCAAGCCGCTCGCCAACCTCGGCGGCAACCGCGAGCGGATCGCCGACGCGCGGATCGCGATCGACCAGGCGCGCCTGCACGTGCTGCACGCCGCGTGGTTGATCGACCAAGCCGCCAAGCCCTCCCTCCCCTCGGGGGCCACCGGCTCGCCCGGAGGGGGCGCCGGCTCGGGAGGGAGCGCCGGAGGGGGTGAGTGGCTGGGGGCCATCTCGCAGATCAAGGTAGCGGTGCCCAATATGGCCCAGCGCGTGGTGGACATGGCGATGCAGCTGCACGGCGGCGCCGGCCTCAGCGACGACTTCCCGCTCGGCGCCGCGTGGACCGTGGCCCGCGCACTGCGCATCGCCGACGGCCCCGATGAGGTCCACCGCGGGGTGATCGCGCGGCTGGAGCTCGCCCGCTACGGGCAGGGAAAGTGGGGCGGCGCGAGCTCCTGAGGCCAACATCAAGCGGACGGAGCGACCGGTGGAGTCGTCAAATCCTCCGCCGCCGCTCGCGCCATCCTTTCTGCGGTGTCGCCCGACGGCGCAGATGACAGCTCCGGCCCCGGGGGCGCGCGCGCGGCGGGCGCCCGCTCCTCGGAGCACCGCTACGGCATCGTGCTCGCGCTCACGATCCTCGCCGTGCTCTTTTCGATCCTCGCGCCCGACACCCCCTTCGGCCGCGCCGTCGCGGTGGTGCTCCAGGGCGCGATGCTGTTTGCGGTGATCGTCACCGCGCGCGAGGGCGGGCAGGATCTGGCCGCGCGCCGGCTGGCCGCGGCGCTGACGGTGGCGGTGATCCTCGGCCTGGCCGTGCTGGTCGGGTTGAACGTCGTTCCGCGGTGGGTCGGCGCAATCGCCACCGCCGGCGCGGTGATGGCGGTGCTGGTCGTGCTCACGCGCGGGATCGTGCGACTGATCCGTGAGCGTGGTGTGACCGTGCAGGCAGTCGCGGGCGCGCTCACCACCTACCTGCTGATCGGCCTGGAGTTCGCGCTCGTGGCGCGCGTGATAGTGAGCATCGGCCCCCACCAGTACTTCGAGCAGGTCACCAACGCCGCGGTCACGCAGAGCCAGGAGATCTACTTCAGCTTCACCACGCTCACCACCACCGGTTATGGAGATCTCACGCCTCTCCTCAGCATCGGGCGCGCGCTTTCGGTGCTGGAGATGCTTGTCGGCCAGATCTACCTCGTGACCGTGATCGGGTTGCTCGTCGGCAACCTCCGCCGCAGCCCCTGATCGTCGGTCGGGGTCCGGGTTGTGTATGAAACTTTTCAGGCCCAACCCTTCATTTTGTAAAGCGAGGGCATGGGCTTGATGTCTTCTTTTTCGACCCCCAACCCTTCATTTTGTGAAGCAAGGGCATGGGCTTGATGTCTTCTTTTTCGACCCCCAACCCTTCATTTTGTGAAGCAAGGGCATGGGCTTGATGTCTTCGTTTTGGACCCCAACCCTTCATTTCGTAAAGGGTTGGGGTCCAAAAGAGAGATATGTCACCGCTCGCACTCCGTCGGCCACTCGTTGGCGCCGGCGTCGTTGCTCGGCCGTTCGTTGGCGACAGGGTCGTTGCTGTATGGTCGCGCCCGTGAGCCCACCACTCATCGCGTTGATCACCGGCGCCTCCAGCGGGATCGGCGAGGCGACCGCGCGGCGACTGGCACGGGAGCCCGGCGCGCGGCTGGTGCTGGTGGCGCGCCGCGAGGAGCGCCTGCGCGCGCTCGCCGCCACGCTGCCCGCCGAGTGCAGCACGCTCGCGCTCGACCTCACCGACGAGGACGCGCCCGCGCGCGTGCTGGCGCATGTGCGCGAGCAGTACGGAGGGCGCCTGACCATGCTCGTGAACAACGCCGGCGCGGCCTGGCGCGCGCCCTTCGGGGAGGGAGGCTACGCCAACGTGCGCCAGACGATGACGCTCAACTTCGATGCGCCCGTGCGCCTCACCGAGGCGCTGCTGCCGCTGCTGCGCGAGAGCGCGCCGAGCGCGATCGTCAACGTCTCTAGTACCGCCGCGCGGGTGACGCGTCCCGGCACCGGCGCCTACTCGGCGAGCAAGTTCGCGCTCACCGGCTGGAGCGACGCGCTGTATGCCGAGGAGCACGCCCACGGCGTCCACGTCGGCACGGTGTTCCCCGGGTTCGTCGCCACCGAGGGCTTCCCCGCCCGCGAGCTGCTCGCGCGCCCGCAAACGGCCTGGATCGTCTCCACGCCCGACCGGGTCGCCGAGGCGATCGTGGAGGTCGGCCTCGGGCGCCGCGCGGAGCGCTACGTGCCGCGCCCCTACTTCCTGGCGGCGGTCGCGCGGCTGCTGCTCCCCGGGCTCGTGCGCCGCACGCTCACGCGCGGCAGCGCCGCGGTCCTCACCACTACAACCGGGGCTGAAGCGGAGGCTCGGAGCAGCCCATAGCCGGAGGCTCGGAGCAGCCCATAGCCGGAGGCTCGGAACAGCCCATAGCCGGAGGCTCGGAACAGCCCATAGGCGTACGCTCAGGCAATGAGACGGCGTGCGGCCCAGGCAGCCCGGGGACGAACGCTCGGCCAGCGAGCTGCCGGGCGGCTCGTGCCAACCTCTCGACCGTCCGATGAGCCGAACACAGGCCGCGCAGGTTTCTCGGCTTGGCGCACGAATAAAGAAGCGGATCGCGAGAGATAACTGTCGAATAACGATCTGCCCGCCCGGGTAGAGGAAGTTCTCGGGTAGAGCAACTTATGGGCCTCCGATGGGCTCCAACAGGGGCGCACCGCCGTGTACAGGGTGGACGAACGTGCCCGTCGAGCCACTCCGCCAGGAATAATTGACAACGCAACTATTGTGCCCTATAATTCCGACTCCAGACATAGGAGTTCAGGAAGGTGGCTCGATAGGGCCGCCCCTTTCAAGCCGAAAGATCAGTCCCATGACAGACGATAAGCGCCAGATCACCACACTAGACACTTTGGAGGCCGCGGACGCCCCCAACGGCACGCCGCGGACGCCGGTTGCCCTCGATTCGCCCTTCGCCGAGACCTCCCCCGAGCGCGCCGCGAGCGCCCGTCGCCGCCGTCCGGTGGCGGCCGCCGAGCCGGAAAGCTTCATCCCCGAGTCGGTCGACCAGCTGCTCGCGCATTCGCGCCGCTACCCCCTGCTCACGCCCGACCAGGAGATCGAACTGGCGCAGCGGATCGAGCGCGGGGACCTGCGCGCGAAGGAACTGATGATCAACTCCAACCTGCGCCTGGTCGCCTCCAACGCCCGTCGCTACCAGAACCAGGGTTTGCCGCTCGCCGACCTCGTGCAGGAGGGGATGCTCGGCCTGATCCGCGCCAGCGAGAAGTTCGACTGGCGCAAGGGCTTCCGCTTCTCCACCTACGCCACGCTGTGGATCCGCCAGGCGATCCAGCGGGGCCTGGAGAACTCCGGGCGCACGATCCGCCTGCCGGTGCACGTCGCCCAGCGCACCCGCAAGGTGGGCCGCGTCGAGCGCGAGCTCTCGGTGCGCCTGGGGCGCGAGCCGACCTCCGAGGAGATCGCCCTGGAGACCGGGTTGGAGCTCGAGCAGGTCGAGGAAGTGCGCCACCAGCGCGCCGCGCTCGTCAGCCTCGACCAGCAGGTGGGCGAGGACGGCGACACCGCGCTCGGGGACCTGCTGCCCTCCGACCAGGAGCCGCCCGAGGAGACCGCCTACGAGAACGAGCGCGAGCGCCTCGTGCAGCTCGCGATCTCGCAGCTGCCCGAAACCGAGCGTACCGTGCTGACGCTGCGCTTCGGCACCGGTCACGAGGCGCCGCAGACGCTCACCGCGATCGGCAAGCGCCTCGGCTTCTCCGCGGAGCGGGCCTCGCAGCTGGAGCAGCGCGCGCTGAAGAAGCTCGCGGAGTCGCCGGAGTTGGCGGCTTTGCGCGAGGCAGCCTGAGCCGCGCGCAGCGGTCTGCCGACGGGCCGCGTAAGATCTGAGCCGTATGTGGGATCGTGTCGTCCAATGGACGATCGCCGTAGGTGAATGGATTCTGGCCCCGGTCGAGCGCTTCATCGGCAAACGCTCGCTGGTGGGCGACGCGACGTTCTTCCCGCTGGAGCGCTTTCCCTGGGTGGAGCACATCGAGCGCAACTGGGAGGTGATCCGCGACGAGGCCGCCGCGCTGCTCGACGACCACGAGGCGCTGGCCAACTTCCAGGACATCTCCAAGGACCAGATCGAGATCACCGACGACGACCGCTGGAAGACGTTCTTCCTGTACGGGTACGGCTTCGAGGCGAAGCTGGGGGTGGAGGTGTGCCCGCGCACGGCCGCGCTGATGCGCGAGATACCCGGGATGAAGACGGCGATGATCTCGATCCTCTCGCCGCGCAAGCACATCCTCGACCACCGCGGCCCCTACAAGGGCGTGCTGCGCTACCACCTTGGGCTGATCGTGCCCCAGGATGCCGAGTCCTGCAGGATCCGCGTCGGCGATGACATTCGCCACTGGGAGGAGGGCAGGAGCATGGTCTTCGACGACACCTTCAACCACGAGGTGTGGAACGACACCGACGAGACGCGCGTGGTGCTGTTCGTGGACGTGATGCGGCCCCTCCCCTTCCCCGAGTCGGCGATCAACGAGGGGATCGTCAAAGCGATCGGCTACTCCCCGTTCGTGCTGGACGCCAAGCGCAACCAGGAAGCCTGGGAACGGCGGTATCGGGAGCGCAAGCCTCAGGCTCAGACGTTGGACACTTCCAGGCCCGTGCCCTGAAGCCAGCTGTTGGCCTGGGCATTGAGCGCCGTGAACTCGCCGGTGACAATCAGCAGCCCCAGCGCGATCATCACCAACCCGCCGACGCCGACGATCACCGAGAAATGGCGCTTGACGATCGCCAGTGCGCCGGTGGCGCGCTCGAACGCGAGCGCGATCGCGAGGAATGGGATCGCGAGACCCAGCGAGTAAAAGGCGAGCAGCAGCGCCCCATGGGCGGCGGAGTTCGACACCGCCGCCTGTGTGAGGATCGCCCCCAGTGTGATGCTCGTGCACGGCGTCCACGCGATCGCGAACGCCGCCCCCGCCACCAGCGGCCCGCCGCGGCCTGCCAGGCGCTGCAGCGACTCCGAGTGCCACTGGAAGTTGAGCGCGTCCACGAACGGCGTGGCGAGGAACACCACCCCCATCGCGATGATCAGCACGCCTCCGACCGTGCGCAGCGTGACGATGTGATCGGTCAGCACCGAGCCGATCTGCGTGGCTGTCAGGCCCAGCAGGATGAAGATCAACGAGAAGCTTGCGATGAACAGCAGGCTCGGGCCGAGTACCCGGCGCGCCCCGGTGTGCTTGATATCCGCCGGCGCCACCCCGATCACGGTCGAGAGGTAACCCGGCACCAGCGGC
Organism: uncultured Solirubrobacterales bacterium; assembly: GCA_963833205.1. Taxonomy (GTDB): domain Bacteria; phylum Actinomycetota; class Thermoleophilia; order Solirubrobacterales; family Solirubrobacteraceae; genus Palsa-744. The sequence continues at coordinate 230,280 of CAWHWZ010000004.1, forward strand.
AGCACGCAGGGCGAGAGGAACGACACCAGCCCGGCCGCGAGCGCCAGGGGGATGCCCACCCCGGTGGCCGTGTCGCCGGTTGCGCTGGTCGTCGCGGCGAGGATCGCGGCCGTCATGTGGCCGCCCGCAGTTCAGCCACTTCTCGCTCCAGCCGCGCCACGCGCTCCTCCAGCCCGTCCACCGCGCGCGGGACCGGCGTCGGTGTCGACATCGGCGATGGCGCAGCCGCATCGGAAACCTCGGCCTCCTCCTCACTCAGCAGCTGGACGTAGCGCTCCTCCTTCTGGCCGGGCCGGCGCTCCAACACGGCGACCAGCCCGCGGCCGATCAGCCGCTCGATCGTCTCGTGCACGCCGTCGAGGTCGGCGAAGGCGTGCATCCGCTCGGTGCGCTGCTTGAGCTCCCCGGGGGTCTGCGGGCCGCGCAGCATCAGCACGCACATCACCGCCTGCTCGTCCTCGCCCATCGGCAGCGCCTCCGCCAGCAGGTGGCGGAACTTCGGCGCGCGGGCGCCGCTGGCCAGGCGTGTGTATCCGCGGCGCTGAAGGCGATGCAGGGCATCGCGCAGCACCTCGTCGTCGTACATCACCACCGGGTCGCGGTTGGTGGACTGGTTGCACGCCAGCCGCAGCGAGTTGAGGCTCAGCGGGTACACGTCCGGCGTTGTTCGCTGCTTTTCCAGCAGGCAGCCCAGCACGCGGATCTCCGACGGGGAGAGGTTCATGGCCTCAATCGTATGACGCAGCGCCTTTGGCCGCGCGACCCAGCTACTATACTGAGAAAATCCGTAAAACACTGACCATACGCGCACAAAACCTGGACTTCAAGCCAGATCGACACCGCTATGCCCACTTTTTCCCTCGACGCGCAGCCGGAGGTGTTCTTCAGCACCGCCGCTACCAATGACGCGGTTGCGTACGCGGTGCAGACGGGACGTGCCCGCAAGCTCGGGCCACGCCTATACACGAAGTCGATGAGCGGGGCGCCGGAGGATGTCTGCCGTCGCAATTGGGCGGCGGTCACCGCCGGCTACTTCCCGGGGGCCGTTCTCACCGGCCGCTCGGCGTTCGCCTTCAGGCCGGCGGACGACGGGTCGGTATTTGTGAGCTCCCGGCAGGCCCGCGACGTGCGCGTCCCCGGCTTGCGCCTGCGCTCCCAGCGCGGGCCGGGCCGCCAGGAGGGCGATATGCCGTTCATGGGCCAGAACCTGTTCATCAGCTCCCGACCGCGGGCCTTTTTGGAGAACCTCAGCCTCTCCCGCTCACGTGCTGGCGCCGTGACGCGCACGCTGAGCCGGGAGGAGCTGGAGGAGGCGCTGGAGGAGTTCGGTCGCTATGACCCGGCCAGCCTGAATCGGCTGCGCGATGAGGCTCGCGCCCTGGCGGGACCCCTCCACGCCGAGCGCCAGTTCGGGCGGCTCGATGAGCTCATTGGCGGCCTGCTGCGCACGCGCAAGGTCGAGCTCTCCAGCCGCCGCGCCCGGGCGAGCGCCCGGGGCGAGCCCTTCGACCCCGCGCGGATCGAGGCGTTCGAGCAACTCGCCAACCACCTGCTGGGGGTGGGCTTGCCCTCCGTTCCCGAAGGCGCGTCGGCCGACATGAGCGTGCTGGCGTTTTACGAGGCCTACTTCTCCAACTACATCGAGGGGACAGAGTTCACTGTCGCCGAGGCCCGCGAAATCGTTTTCGCGGGACTGCTGCCACAGCAGCGCCCGCAGGACGCGCACGACATCTTGGAGACCTACCGGCTGGTCGCCGACCGTCACCAGCGTGGGCGCGCGCCGGGCAGCGCCGACGAGCTGGTGGCCATCATCCGCGACCAGCATCGAATGATGCTCAGGGAACGTCCGGAGATCGGGCCCGGGCGCTACAAGCAGCGCAACAACCACGTCGGCGGGCACGAGTTCGTCGATCACCGACTCCTCGACGGCACGCTCCGCGAGGCCTTTCGCTTCTACGCATCGCTACCGGCCGGGTTTGCCCGCGCGGCCTTCGCGATGTTCGTGATCGCCGAGGTGCACCCGTTCGCCGACGGCAACGGCCGCACCGCGAGGCTGCTGATGAACTCCGAGCTGACCGCCGCCGGTCAGCAGCGCATCATCGTCACCACCCACGACCGTGGCGACTATCTCGCCGCGTTGCGGGGGATCAGCAACCATATGAACATACCGGCTTACATCTCGATGCTCGCCGAGCTGCAGCGCCGTACCGCGAGCATCGACTTCTCGACCCTCCCCGCAGCCGAACGCGACCTCCAGCGGGCCGCGGCATTCACCGACCCCGACGCGGATCGTGAGATCCTTACCCCGCTTCTCGGCGCCGCCGACAACCGATAGTGGGAGCTTCGCCCAGCTCTCATCGCCAGGAGAGACGATCTCGATCACGAGCGCCGCGGTACGCTGCCACACGCCGCGAGGTTGCTCGCGGTGCAGGCACCGTCGGGCGCGCGGCTGTGCAACGTAGCCTACCCACGTATAAATGTCAAGCCCCAACCCGCCCGCCGAAGCCCCTTAGGGGCGGAGGCCCATCCCAACCCTTCCAACGGTGGCCGGATACAGTCATCTGGATGAGCGCGCGGCGATTTGAGACGGTGCGATGAGCAGCTTCCACGGCGAGGGCCGCGGTGGACAGGGGGGCGGCCCGCCGCGTGCGCCCAAAGAGCTCCGCCCCGAGGACATCCCCGACAAAGCGGTTTCGCTGCGGCGGATCGGGCGGCTGTTCGTGCCCTACCGCGTGCGCTCGGGTTGTTGCGATATTTGTTCGGCTGGCTAAGATGTGGGCATGGCATTGGCCCTGAAACGAATCCACACCGACTTCTCCGGCTACGAAGGCCAGTGGGTCGCGATCGACATGCGTACGGGCAAGATCGTGATTGCCGACAAGGACCCGCATGTGGTCCTGCGCAAGGCCAAGGGCCGCAACCACGTAGTCGTGCATGGCCGCGTCCCGTACGCGGATGAGCCGCTCCGCGACCACTTCGGCTTTGCCTGAGACACCCCCACTGCCCTGGCTCTACTCTTACCGAGAGGAGGGGCGATCCACCCGGCTCGGGCAGCCGATCCTGCGGCCGTTCGTACAGGTCTCGCTCGTGCACCGAAACCAGAGCACGTCGCAGCTCAGCGGCCTGATCGACACCGGCGCCGACGCGATCCTCGCGAGCGACCTGCTGAACGTCGAGCTCGGCATCGACCTCACCGACAACGAGGGCGAAGCCACGCACGCGGTCGGCGGCAAGGTGCTCGAGACCAGCTACAAGACGATCGAGCTGCGCCTGCACCCAAGCGATGCCGCGGAAGACGTGTACATCAAGTGGCAGGCACAGGTCGGGTTCGTCAAAGGCTGGCACAGCGACGGACTGGTGCTGCTCGGCAGCGTCGGCGTTCTCGACCAGTTCACGATCACCGCCAGCCGCTTCGCCCAAGCGGTCGCGGTGGAGAGCCGAGACACCTTCGACGAACGCTTCGGCACCGTGCTCAGCGCGTAGCATCCCGCTTCGTCGTATTGGAGTGTTTGTCTTCCTCCGTCAGCTCTTCCTGCCCCTTTTGGTCTTGTGCTTGGTGCTCTTCGCGTGCACGGCCTTCTTCGCGCACCCGGTGACGGTGATCGGGGTGTCCTGTTTGATTTCGGCGCCGTTCTGAGCGACGAATTCGGTCGGCATCTGCAGCGTCGCCGGCTCGGTCTTCTTGACCTTGCGGGTGATCGTCTTCGCGTGGCCGTGGACCTTGACCGTGACCTTCTTCTTGACGGTGGCCGTTGTCGTGGCCGAGCAGAGGTTCCCGAGCGCGGTGAGGGCGCTGTAGGGGCCCTCGGGGAGCGTCAGTTCGAAGCTCGTGACCGGCTGGTCGGGGACGGTCTTGAAGGTACTTGACGTGACCCCGGATTTGCTGATGAACGTCGTGCCGACCAGGTCGATCGTGAAGCCATAGCCCTGGAGCACGACGACGAGGCTCGGCCATCCTTCGCCGCCGTGGGAGACGAAGTACGCCGGGCCTTCCAGAGGGACCGGGAGGACCGGGGTGATCGCCTTGGCGTGCCCGATGATCGACGCCGGTGGGCACCCCGCGGGGTTGGTGTCGAACTGTGCGGCGGTGCACGCTTTTTGCAGTGTCGGTAGGCGGGATGGGAGCTGCTCGGGGAGTTCGACTTTGACCCGGCTGATGTTGGCCTGGGTGCCGAGCGCGTCGGGGACCGTGAGCTTCACGGCCAGGCTCGCACCGTCCGCTCGGCTGGTCTTGGCGGAGGTGGAGACGGAGAACGCGGGTTTGAACGCGAGGCTCGAGCAGTCCGCGGCCTGGAACGGTGTGCTCGTCGTGACTGGCACCTGGTCTGCCGGATTCGACGGGTCCGCGCCGGCTCCGGTGATCGTGTTGGAGATCGACATCGGGTCGCAGCTCGTCGGGTTGAGGATGAACTTTTCGCGGTCCATGTACACCCGGACTTCCCGGACGTGCACGACGATCCCATCGATGATGTGCGGGATCGGATCGGAGCCGTTCGCGGACACTTCGACCTGCGCGGTGATCGGGTTGATGTTCAGCGCGAAGCGGATCACCACGGTGCCGAGGTCGAACGGGCCGACCTTCGCGCTCGTGATCGAGACGATCGACAGTGGCGCCCCGTGATACGGGCCGGCAAGGTAGATCCTGCCGGGGGTCTGGGCGAGCACACTGCCGACACCGGCGCTGACGATCGTATGCCCGACTTGGCTCGCCGCGGGACACGACGGGTTCGCTTCCTCTTCCGCGCCGCTGACGTGCCGGGACGCTTCGATGTCCGCTTCGGGGCAGAACGGGATCCCGGAGAGGTTGCCCGTGAGGCCCGGGGGTAGTGTCGTGTTGAAGCGCGTGATCTCCTGTTCGCCGTCCTGGCGCAGGATCCGCAGGTAGAACGGGCTGTACGCACCCGCGTCGTTGTCATCGGTGCCGGAGATCACCTGCGGTTTGAACGGCGGGGTGCCGCCCGCTGGGCACGGGCCGCCGCCGATGCCCTGTTCGATCGCAAGCGAGGGGCTCTGCACCGGCTGTGGGACCAGCGGGTTCGACCACGGCGTCAGCTGCGCTTCGGCCGTGTAGGTCCCACACGCGGGTGGGCTGACCAGCGGCGAGGTGGCTCCCTGGCGGAGCTTGAGCGTGAACCTGCCGAACGGCACCTGCGGGTTTTCGTCGAACGTCGTGACGAGCTGACCCGTGACAGGGTTCGGTTCGATGTGCCCCCTCAGCTTGACGACAATCCCGCGCTCGTAATCCTTCACGACGATGTAGAGGGCCAGCAGCGAATCGAAGGGGTTGTCGAACGGCTTGGCTATGTAGATCGAGCCCGTGAGCTTTTCGTTGAGGACCGGTGTTTCGACTTCCACGGCGCCGATCTTCGATTCCGGCGGGCAGCCTTCCCCCGGCAGCGAAGAGGACGTTTCGGCTTCCAACTGCGGCGGCGTGCAGGCGCCGAGTCCCGATCCCGCCGACGGGTTGACCGTGTATCCCCGGGGCAGCGTCAGCTCGGTATCCTTCAGGTTCGAGGCCGAGACCGATTCCGGTTTTTCCCACGTCTGCGGGACCAGCAGCGAGATATTCAGCCCACTCGGGGATTCCACCGAACTCGTCGTCGGCTGCACCGCGATCGACGGACGGAACGGGACACGTTCACATTCCACAATCGGCGCGATTTCGGTACTCGCTTCAGACCACGCTTCCGGCTCCTCCCACGAGTCTGCCTTCATCGTCGCCGTCGTCGGCCCGCCGCAGCTCGTCGGGTTGGTGAGATACGGCTCGGGGGTAACATTGACTTCTTCATTGCCATCCTCGCACGTTTCCTCGCCGACGTTGGCGGTCCAACATTCATAGCCACGTTCGGCCTGATGGCTCCTTGCATCGGGCACACCCCACGTCGTCACGGCAATTTCGTGAGGTTCGACGATCTCGTTGATATCGGGGCCGGTGATCGTCAGACCCGAATCGCCGGGGCGCACCGTCACAACGAGAAGTTGGGTGAGAATGAGCGCGTGAAAGCCGAACTCCGCTGTCACACCGGGGCTCGTGACTTCCATGTTATAGAGCGGAAAGATCGCCGGGCCGGGCGCGAACCCAACGTTCGCGTTGAAGCTGATCGTGCCGACCTGACTCGCCGGCGGACATTCGGTCCCGGCCGGCTTGAATACTCCCCCGATGCCCTTGTCCAGAACCTTGTGCGCTTTTGGGGTCAGCAACTGCGCCGCGGTACACGTCGGCACGGCGGTGTCGCTGCCCAGGAAGCCCGGCGGCAGGTTCACTACCGTCGTGTCCAGGTCGTTGTAGGTCTGTTCGGCGTTGTTGTGGTGGAAGTCGAAGGAGACCGTCAAGTTCTCGTGGGCGCCCGCCTGATACGTCGACGGCGTGACCCTGAAGGACCCCGGGGTAATTTCGAAAGGTTCCCCGCTCGGCATCGCGAGCACCGGCGCCGCCAGCGCCAAGACGGCCACGACCACCACCGCGACAGCGATCACGATCGACCGACGGTGTATCTCTGGGGTCGCCATGGCTATCGCCCCTTCCGATGATCGCTCTTCTTTGCCTTCTTCCGAGACTTCCGGCGCTTACCTTTAGGCTCGACCTTCTCTTTTGGCTTGGGCTTCGCCCTGACCACGACCGGCGCCTGCTCTTCCGCAGTCAAATCGCCGGGGCCATGGAATGTGATGCTCGCCGGAGTCAGGTCATTTGGGGGTGCAAACGGCGTCGAGCACGCATCGCCTTCGCATTCCGTCGGCCGCGGCGGCGGAGCCGGATAGCCGCCGTCGACCCGAGCGTCGTAGAGATCCCCGGCGGTATCCGCATCCTGCGGAACGAGCGATTCGTGCGTACCGAAGAAGATGTCGTTCGTGGAGGGCACCATCCCCTGACCAAACAGGATGTTAATGTAGCCGCCCTCACCGGTCGTGATCAGACTGAGACAGCCCTGGACGTGGGAGCAACCATCGATCCCGTTGTTGCGCCACTCATAAACATCGCTCGAGACCGAATATTGACCGCTTTCGTGTTCGGCGTCCTCGCCGGCTTCAGGTGCGACTTCGCCGTCGACGTCCTGCGGCAGGAGCGCCGCGGTCGTGTCGAAGAAGGCAAAATTACCGTCGGCGCTCTCCTCAACGTTCCCCTGGGTGCTTTCGTCGGCGACACTGCTCCCTTCCGGCCTGAACGGCGAAGCACAGGTGATGCACTCCACCATCTTTTCGGCGCTGTCATAGCGGGCATATGCCGGCCCGACTCCCAGGATCGAGCGCCCCTTGATGTACACGTATCGCCCATCAGGGGAGACTGCCAATATGACTTCACCGCGCCCAGTGGCAACAGCCTGGACGACAAAGTGAAATTCTTTGGTGGCGAGATCGTACCGATACACGCCGTCCGACGTTCCGGTCGCAGGAGGAGCTTCGGAGGTCAATGGTTCGCCCGAAGAAAGATAAAGAGTCGTGAAATCTTCGGAGATCTCCGCGCCAATTGGGCTGCCCAGCGAGAAGAGCTTTGTTGCCACGCCTGATTCCGTGTCATACGTGAACAGCCCATATTCTTTGCCGCTACCTTGTTCTAGAAGAAGTTTTGTCCCTTCCTGGTTGATTGCCCGCGGCTCATATTCACCGATGTCACGGGTTTCTTCCCCATTGACCCGCATATAGAGATCGTGGGTGCAGTTATCCGTGAAAAAAACGCGGGAGCCATTTGGCGTGATCGGCTTCGAGTGTTCATCCCGGAACTGTGCCATGCTGGCCCCACATGTGCTGATTTTTTCACCGTCCGTGAGGACATTCATTTGCCGCAGCCGTCCTTCGGAATATTCATAAAGATCGTTGCCCGCCGTGGTGCCCGTGTTACGCCCGGCGAGCTTGCGATCCTCCGTCTGTAGGATGAACTTACCGCCATCAGCGGACTCGGCGGCCCAGCCAGGAGCGTTATCGATGTTGACCTCCGCTCGCGGGATCGTGGCGACGGTCGTATAGGGACCCCCAGGAGGGCCGACGTCGAATTCCAGATCGGGCGAGTGACTGAGGTTGGTGGTTTCCCACCCAATTTCGACACCAATCTCGGTCAGATTGGCGTTGAATACGACTGGCAGATAAGCGTACGGGCTGGCTTCGCCCGCCGGACGGGCAGAGGTCATCTGCCAGCCGTTGGGCGCGCGTTCGAAGAAGTAGCTCGACTGACGCGGGTCGGAGCTGTCACCCCAGTGTACGCCAACGGTGTGGAGCATGAGATGTTCCCCGTCTTCCGCGATTTCCGGTCCGGCTTCCAGCGCCCCGCCGTAGTGAAAGATGTCCTCGGTTCCATCCTTTTCGGCCGGGGTGACCTGCTCGTAGGCCCGACAATCCGGGAGAGTGGCCGAAAGGCCCGAACGCAACGCTTCGTTGGGGCACGGCGCCGGCGCCGCCGCGGGAGCCGGGACCGGGACGGTGAGCGCCTGTTCCGAGCCGGTGCTGGTACCGGCCGGGCTGATCGCGACAATACGATAGTGATAGGTTTCGCCCGCACGCAGACCCGGAAGGTCTTGGCCCACGATCCCGGAACCCGAGACTTCGGGGCTTGCAGCAGCCTTGGCAAAGCCGCCGAGTTCGAACTGTTCCTGGCTGACATATTCGAAGTGGTAGTGAATCGGGAACGGAGCGCCGGCTTCAATCGTCGCGACCGTCACGGTGCCCGACGGGGTGAGGCCCGATGCTTCGGCGGTCATCTGCGGTAGGTTCCTGCCGGCCAATTCGCCGGCAAATTCCACGGCATAGGAGTCCGGTGCCGGGCCAGGGCGAACAAAGATATTGCTGGTGCCGGACACCCCGCCGATGTCGGGGAGTTCGTCCAGCGCGTCGCCGATCCTTGACGTCTCGTTCTGTTCGTCGGAGGTTTCGTGCGGTATGAAGGCGAGTTCGGCAGAGAGCGCGACGCCGGCTCGGCTTTCGGTGGCGGCCTGGTTGAGGCCCAGCCTGGGAAGTCCTCCAGCGCCGGTGCCCTTGCCTTCGATGAACGAGCCGTTGGGAATGCCCACGCCAAAGACCGGCTCATCGTACGCAAAGACGCCGCTCGACGTCTCCAGGTCGGTGATCTGCGTCGAGCCTTCGGTAATCGTGCCGGTGCCGGCTGCGCCGGTGCAGTGACCTTCCAGGCAGAGCTTGAACGTCCCGCCGGTCGCGCCACCCCCCACCGTCACCGTCTGCAACTCATTCGTTGGCGTACTACCATCTGCATTGACGAACCCTAGTGCACGTATCGTTTCGCCATCGAGAGTATGGGTCGCGAAGGTCGTGGCCTTGGGCGGACTGGCGGTGCTGAAACTGCTCACAATGGATTCCGCGCTGCCTTCTTCGCTGACGGCAGAGGCGCGCACGTAATACTTGGTGGCGGCGCTGAGACCCGTGAAATGCACGCCAAATTCCAAACTTAGGCTGCTATTTGCTTCAGCAGTTGAGATTGTACCGCTGCCGCCGGGTACTTCTGTCCAGGGACCGCTTGCGCCGACGGTGGAATATTCCATGCGCCATTTGGTTTCTGTCGTCTCGGCCGCGACATCGTAACCCGCCGAGATATAACCCCGAAGGTAGGCTGTGCTCGCGGTGACATCGGAGGCTTCTACCGTGGCCTTTGGCGTGCCGGCAGCGACAGCCGGAGCAGCGACAAAGGCAAGGCTCAGCACGAGCGCAGCGAGCACAAGCGCGAATGCGCCCGTCGAGAGCGCACCGGCCGCAGGCCGTTGTCTTGTCGACGTCACATGGGTCACGCGCCCGTCACCGCCCATGTGCCGTTCATGTTCACCGTTCCCGCTTCATGGGAGAAAGTCACCATACCGAATCCAAATGGACTGACCTTGGTGCCACTCGGTCCCTGTCCTATATATTCTTCTGATCCCTTTAGATATATGGCCTCAAATGTGTATATCAGCGGAAATGGGAGAACACCGAGCTTTTCTTCGGTATCTTCGTTTTGGTCTTCAAATACACAGACATTGCCCTTTTCGGCACCGGGATCCGTCACGCTGCCCGTACAACCATTTGGGGGAGTTTCGTTGACCTTGATGAAATGCTTGACGGGCGGGGCGCTGAGCGGGATGTCAAAACTGACGGTCGTGCGGAAGGCCTGTTCCTTAGCCGACGCCTGCCCCCCCAAGCTCCAATCGCCTTTGAGAGTAGCGCCTTCGGGAAGCGTCCCACCGGCGGTCCAAGGAGAACCTTCCGGCCCTTCTCTGCCTTCCTTCCCGGCCTTGCCTTCTTTGCCTTCTTTACCTTCTGGGCCAGTCGTGCCCGTTTCGCCCTTACCGCCCGCCGCACCGGCCGCGCCCTGCGGACCAGCCGGACCCTGCGTTCCGTTCGCGCCGTTCGCGCCGGCCTTGCCCTTCAGCTGCGCAAGCACGCTCGGCTTGATCTGCTTCGTCGAGGTGACAACGTACCGACCCGCGGCGTACGCACCACCGGCCATCGCGAACACAAGCGCCAAAGAGGCAATCACGGTCGCGGGACTGAAATGCATTCGCCTACGTAGTGATGAGAACATCAGCTATCTCTCTTCCCCTGCCGACTGGTCTCCCAGCGGACTGTTCGATGAATGAAATGGGCCGGATGCCATCGCTGACATGCCCCCGTGTCGTTGCTTCCCCATAGTGAGACGCGCGCATCACGCTGCCTCCGCCCGATCGAGCGTGAGCACCCTGAGCCGCTGGGCCACCTGTCCACCCAGCGGTGTGAGCTTCCACTGGTTCGGCTCGCCCTGGGCGTGACCGAGGCCGTGGTTCTCGAGCAAGCCGAGGCCCTCCAGACGCCGCAGCAGCTTCGAGACCTGGCCGGGGTCGCCGATCCCGGCGCTGTCGGCAATCTCGCGGTTGCTCCCACCCGGGTGCTCACGCACGCCTTGCAGCACCCGCGCCGTGCGATAGGTGAGACGCATGTTCACCTCATCCAGCGGGTCGTGCTCCGTCCCCATGGACGGCCGGGAGCTATGTACCGCCGGAGGCGGCGTCGGTGACGGGCGCCGCTGTTCGCGACGCGCCGCGCGCGGCCCCAGATACTGCAGCGCGATCATCCCCATCAGCTCATCCAAGAGATCCGTGAGAGGGCGACGGTCGCCACTGCGCAGCCGCGCGTACACCACGCCGAGCGCGCCGCCCACGAGGCCTTCCGCGGTCACAAGGGTGCACTCCGCCCCACGCGGACCCTCCCCGCGCCCCTCGTCGAGGATCGCCGCAAGGCGCGCGAGGACCTGCTCGCGACGCTCCAAGGTCTGTGGTCCGCCGTGCAGCGCGTGGACTACCCAGATCCGTGCCAGCAGCGGCTCGCGCTCCAGGAACGAGAGGATCGCCCACAAGCCGCCGCGCACCCGCTCACGCCACTCCAGGCCCTCCAGGCCGGCCGCCGCGAGGTCTCGCTCGACGCGCTCGACGACGACGTCGATCAACGCGACCAGGCAGGTTTCGCGGTTCTCGAAGAGCTCGTAGAAGGTCCGCCGCGAGACCTTCGCCCGCGCGGCGATCCGCGTCACCGTGCTCTGCTCGAAACCAAACTCGTCGATCGTCGCCGCGACCGCGACCAGCAGGCGCGAGTGCTGAATCTCCTCGACCTGCACCCGCGGCGCGCCTCGCGACGAAACCCGCTGCTCGCGCCGGCGCGCCAAACGCCCCTCGGCCCGCAACCTGCGCTTGGCCGCACTCCGTCGCGCGGCCGTCGCCCCACCGCTGCTGGCCGATCTGCGATCGGTCGGCGCGGCCATCAGCTGCCACCCCCCACTCGCGGGTGTGATTCGGTGGCCCCGCTCAGAGCCGCCGGATGCCCAACCCCCGCAGGGACGAAGCAAAGGTGGCGCGAATGCGCCCGACGAGAAGGCCCTTCGACTAAACCGCTAGACGAAGAGAGAGAGAGAGAGAGAGAGATGCGACAGCGCCAAGCTGGCGCATCTAGCATCAGCCCCACGGGCCGACGCGCACATCCCCATCATGTTTCTCCCTCTAGAAACCACGCTGAAACAACTCCCTCGTCGCTCTGGCCCGGACCCTCTCCCATAACTGCACACCCTGCGAGCGCTTTGAGTGTCAACCACAAGGCGGTATGACCCCAACCGGACCCTATGTTTGCCGGTCCCCCGCACCAGCGGGAGAACCAGCCCTGCGGCAGACAGTAGCCGAGCTACGTATAAATGTCAAGCCCCAACCCGCCCGGCGGAGGCTCTTTAGAGCCGGAGCCCCATCCCAACCCTCCCTACTGTGGCTGGATACAGTCATCTGGATGAGCGCGCGGCGATTTGAGACGGTGCGATGAGCAGCTTCCACGGCGAGGGCCGCGGTGGACAGGGCGGCGGCCCGCCGCGTGCGCCCAAAGAGCTCCGCCCCGAGGACATCCCCGACAAACAGGTGTCCCTGCGGCGGATCGGGCGGCTGTTCGTGCCCTACCGCGTGCGACTGGGGCTGCTGCTGGGGCTGATCGTGTTCGGCTCGATCCTCAGCGTCGCCTCGCCCTTCCTGCTGCGCGAAGCGGTCGACAAGGGGATCGTCGGGCACGACCTGGAACTGCTGACGTGGATGGTGGCGGGCATGATCGCGCTGGCGATCATCAACGGGGTGATCGGCGTGGCGCAGACGTGGATCTCAAACCAGGTGGGCCAGCGCGTGATGCACGACCTGCGCGCCGCCGTGTACGCGCACCTGCAGCGGATGTCGCTCGCGTTCTTCACGCGCACGCGCTCGGGCGAGGTGCAGGCGCGGATCGCGTATGACATCGGCGGCATCGACGACGTCGTGACGAGCACCGCGACCTCCACGGTCTCGACGGTCGCCACCGTGCTTGCCACGGTCGTCGCGATGTTCGCGCTCTCCTGGCAGCTGACGCTGTTCTCGCTGATCCTGCTGCCGTTCTTCGTGTGGCTGACGCGCCGCGTGGGCAACGAGCGCCGGCGCATCCAGTCGGTGCGCCAGGGCCGCCTCGCCGACATGTCCACGCTCGTGGAGGAGTCGCTGTCGGTGTCGGGCATCCTGCTGGGGAAAACGATGGGCCGCTCCGGCGAGCTGGTCGATCGCTTCTCCTCGGAGTCCTCCGAGCTCGCCGACCTGGAGGTGCGCGCGCGGATGGCGGGGCGCTGGCGGATGGCCTCGGTGCAGATGAGCTTCGCGATCATGCCCGCCGCGGTGTACTGGTTCGCGGGCTACACCTCTGTGCACGGCAGTGCCCTGATCTCGATCGGCACCGTCGTCGCCTTCACCACGCTGCAGACGCGCCTGCTGTTCCCGATGCAGTCGCTGCTGTCGGTTGGCCTGGAAGTGCAGACCTCGCTGGCGCTGTTCGGGCGGATCTTCGAGTACCTCGACCTGCCGGTCGACATCGTCGAGCGCCCCGGCGCCGTGCCGCTCGACGCGGGGGCGGCGAGCCGGGCCGGCACGGTGGGCCGAGACGGCGCGGCGGGCCGCGCCGACGTCGCCTGCGAGGTGCGCCTGGAGGACGTGTGGTTTCGCTACCGGCCCGACGGCCCCTGGACGCTGCAGGAGATCGATGCCGAGATCCCCGCGGGGACGCGCACCGCGCTTGTGGGCGAGACCGGCTCGGGCAAGACGACGCTCGCCTATCTGGTCGCGCGCCTGTACGAGCCCGAGCGCGGGCGCATCGCGATCGACGGCACCGACATCCGCGACGTGACGCTCTCCTCGCTCGCCGCCACCGTGGGGCTGGTCTCCCAGGAGACCTATCTGTTCCACTCCTCGATCGGGGACAACCTGCGCTTCGCCTGTCCCGAGGCCAGCGACGAGCAGATCGAAGACGCCGCGCGCGCCGCGCAGATCCACGAGCTGATCGTCTCGCTGCCCGACGGCTACGACACGCCCGTGGGCGAGCGCGGCTACCGCTTCTCCGGCGGGGAGAAGCAGCGCATCGCGATCGCGCGCACGATCCTGCGCAACCCGCCGGTGCTGATCCTCGACGAGGCGACCTCCGCCCTTGACACCGAGACCGAGCGCGCGGTGCAGCTCGCGCTCGACGAGCTTTCGCGTGGCCGCACGACGATCGCGATCGCCCACCGCCTCTCCACCGTGCGCGACGCCGACCAGATCCTCGTGCTCGACGCCGGTCGCATAGTGGAGCGCGGCACGCACGACGAGCTGCTGGAGCTCGGTGGGCGCTACGCCGCGTTGACCGGGCGTGCGGAGACGGACTCCGCCGCGCTGGCGTGAGCCGGTCGCATCGTTTGGGATCGTCCGCGCGCGTCTGCTGATCAACGACCGCGCGGGGGCTGGGCCTCCGTGCCCAGCCGCCAGCCGCACCGCTTCGGCCGGCGGTTACGCGACGGCGTCGATGTTGAGGCGGATGTAGTCGACGACCACGGGCTCCCCCAATTCGGCGAGCACGGTGTCCATGAACCGCTCGCGCAACTCCTCGGGCAGCTGCTGATAATGAGGGCCCAGCACGATCGATGAGAGAAACTCGCGCGGGTGCTCGGGCTGCTGTGGAGCAGGCTGCAACCAGCACCGCGCGCTCGCGAAGCCCGCGCCCAGCAAACGCCCCTCGGTGACCTCGGGGGCGGCGTAGTTCCACGGCGCCCGCCAGTCGCGGAAGTGCGCGGCGTACGGTTCGCGCGCCAGGACCTCGTTGGCGACCCCGCGCAGCACATCGATGTTGCCCTGCCCCCCACACTGCGCCACCAGCCGCCCGCCGGGGCGCAGCACGCTGTGCAGACGGGCGAACAGCCGGTCGTGGTCGAGGATCCAGTGGAAGGTGGCGGTCGAGAGGATCGCATCCACCGGCTCGTCCACCGCCAGCTCCAGCAGGTCCCCCTCCCGCACCTCCACTCGCTCCGGGCCGATCCCCAACCGCCCCAGCCGCTCGCGCGCGGCGGACACCATCGAGGGCGAGGCATCCACCGCGATCACCCGCCCTCGCGGCAGCCGCTCAACGAGCGCCTCCGTCACGCGCCCCGACCCGCAACCGGCGTCGATCACGGTCTCGTTGCCGGCCAGCGCCAGCCGGTCGAGCACGGCGCGTCCCAGCGCCTCCATCGGCGCGGAGATGCGGTCGTAGACGCCGCCGTCCCACTCGCGTACGGTCATGCTTTATGTATAACGCACGCGTCCGAGGAGCTCCACGAGCACCTTCGACAGCTGCCCCCCCTGCCATGCGATCGGGGAACGGATTCGATGCCCGCCCACCCCACCGTCCTCGACGGTGAGCGTGGCGCCCGGGATCGCATCCGCGTAGCGTTCGGCCAGCGCGAGAGGATGCCCCGGATCGACC
The DNA here is from genome assembly GCA_963833205.1 of uncultured Solirubrobacterales bacterium. Classification (GTDB taxonomy): domain Bacteria; phylum Actinomycetota; class Thermoleophilia; order Solirubrobacterales; family Solirubrobacteraceae; genus Palsa-744. Next base: position 245,487 of record CAWHWZ010000004.1, read on the forward strand.
TCATCGCGGGAGGCGACGACGACGGTCGGCACGGCGATCGCGGCGAGCTCGTCGAAGTCCTCGAACGGCCGCGAACGAGACACGACTTCCATCGCGTCTGCCACGGCGGCAGGGTGCTCGTGGGCGGAGAGCCGCTGGCGCACGACCGTCTCGACGGTCTCCCGCCAGGCGGGCAGCACGGTGGAGAAGTCGTAGGCGCGCACGAACGCCTCCACCCCACCCTCGCGCAGCGCGTGGGCCAGAACGTCGCGATTGCCTTCGGGTGTGACGAGCCCCCCGTCGGGCGTGCCTGCTCCGCCGAGGGCGGCGCCGGTGTCGGGGCCACCCACGTTCGCCGCGGGGTCGAAGGCCGGCGTCACGAGCCCCACCGCCGCCACCCGCTCGGGGTGGTCCAGCGCGAAGCGAAGGATCGTGTGGGCCCCCATCGACGCGCCCGCAAGCGTTGCCCGAGGAAGCTTCAGCGCGTCGAGCACCGCCTCCAGGTCGCGCGCCAGCCGCTCATAGCCGTACGCGGCCTCGCCCGCCGGCTGCCCGCCCGCCACGACAGCCCCGGTCGAGCGCCCGTGGCCACGCGCGTCGTAGGCGAGCACGCGATAACCGGAACGCTCCAGCAGGCGGGAGCCCATCACCACGTAGCGCCGGGTGGCGGTGAGCCCGTGCAGCAGCACGATCGCGGGCGCGGACTGCTCGCCGGAGTCCTCGCCCGCGAGCAGGACGCCGTCGTCGGTGGGAATACTTAACGCGCGCGGGGCCACCCGGGCATTATCCGTCTGAAGCGCACCCTACGATCCATCAATGACAACCCTCCCGCGCACCGCGGCCCTCACGCTCGCCCTGTCGATCCTCGCGGCTCTCTCGCCCGCCGCCGGCGCGGCACCGGGCGAAGCTCCCAAGCCGCCGGCGAACGACGAAGTCGCGAACGCGCAGGCGGTCCACTCGCTGCCGGCGAGCCTCGAAGGGACGACCGTCGGCGCCACGACCGTACCGGGCGAAGCGCAGTCCAACTGCGTCAACGGCACGGTGGCCTCGGTGTGGTACAGCCTGCACACCGGCCCGGCGGCGCAGCGCGTGGCGGTCGAACTGGCCGCCGGGGGCAAGCTGGACGGCACGATCGACGTGTACAAGGCGGTGCGCTCGCAGCTGCAGCCGGTCGCCTGCCAGGCGACCGAAGAAGAAGGGAAGGCGTCGCTGACGTTCAAGGCGCAGAAAAACACCGAATATGAGATCCGCGTGGCGGCGCTCGCCACATCCCAGCTGGCCGCGTTCACGCTCAACGTCTTCCAGCCGACGCCGTCCGTCGTGCCGCCCGGCCCGCGGCTGCCCAGCGCCGGCGCCAGCGGGCAAGTCGATCGCATCCAGAACATCAACGCGGCCTACTCCGTCGTCATGCACGCCGGGGTCAGCTACCTGGTCAACCTCGTAAACGAGACGAAAGGCGGCTGCGTGAACGGTGCCCTGTTCGGGCCGGGGACGCACTCCTTCGAAGGAGCCTCCGCCCGCTTTCGCGTCAACTGCGGCGGCTACCGGCTGTTCACCCCCGGACAGGGCAAGGGCGGGATCTACAGCTTCGAGGTGACCCCCGACACCGAACGCAAGGGCGAGCAGCGCTTCCACCTGCAGGTGAGCGCGGCCAGCGGCGCGCAGACCACTCCGGGGCAGGAACTCGGCAACTACGGGCGCTCCAGCGGGCGCCTGGAAGGGCGCGGCACCGAGGTGCTGCGCCTCTACCGGATCGACGTCACCAGCCACTCCAACCTGACGCTGCGGCTGAACGCGCCGACAAGCGCCGAATTCAACCTGCAGCTGCGCGACCAGAACGGCGGCCTGATCGCCTGCGCGTGCGGCGGCAGCGGCTCGCAGAAGCTCCAGCAGCAGCTGCGCAAGGGCCACTACTACGCGGTCGTCTCCGAGCGCAACCACACCTCAGCCAACTTCACGCTCACGCGCGAGTCACGCACGATTACCCGTACGAAGGTGGCATTCGGCGCCGCGCACGGCCGCGCGGGCCAGGCGGTGGAAATCAAGGTGCGCGTCACACCGGGCGCGGTCGGCCCGGTGAAGGTCGAAGTGCAGCGCTTCGACCCCGTGTTCGGCTGGCAGTTCTACCGCACACTCGAAGCGACGGTAAGCCAAGGCACGGCCTCGATCCCATTCACGCCACCGTCCCCCGGCAACTGGCGGGCGAACGCCACCTACGCCGGCTCAAGGGTCTTCAGCCCGAGCGCGGTGGGGTTCACCTATCTCTTCGTGGACTGAGTCTGGGCTGCCGCTGGGCGGCTGATCACACGAGGCTCCTCACACCGGCAGCGCCAGCTGGTCCTCAGCCGGGGCCCGCGAGTCGCCCTGGTCACGCGAATCGCCGTTGGACCCCTGCTGTCCGAGGCCGGCGACGCGCACGCCCAGCAGCCGCACGGGCCGCGGCGGGGAGTACTCGCGCAGCAGCCGTTGCGCGACCGAGTTGACCAGCTGTGAATCGCACGTCGGCTCGGCGAGCGTGTGCGCGCGAGTCACCGTGGTGAAGTCGTCGAGGCGCACCTTAATCCCGATCGTGCGCCCGCTGCGCCCGTGCGCGGCGAGGCTGGCACACAACTCGGTTGACATCCGCTCCAGCAACGCGCTCAGCTGCGCGGGGTCGCGGAGGTCTTGGTCGAAGGTGCGCTCGCGCGACTCCGAGACGACCTTGCGCGCGGCGCCCACCACACCGTCGTGTTCGAAGCGCGCGCGGCGGCGCAGCTCGCGGCCGAGGTTGGGGCCGAAGCGCTCCACCAGCCCCTCCTCGGGCGCGGCGGCGAGGGCGGCGAGCGTGGTGAGACCCAGCTGCGCCAGGCGCGCCGAGGTCTTGGGGCCGATCCCCGGCACCAGCCCCGGAGACTCGCCGGCGAAGCGCGCGCACGCCTGCTCGCGGCTCAGCACCACGAAGCCCGCGGGCTTCTCCGCGTCGGAGGCGACCTTCGCCACGAGCTTGTTGGGGCCGATCCCCACCGAGCACACAATCCCCGTAGCCTCGCGGATCTCCCGCACCAGCCGGCGCATCGCCGCGCGGGGGGAGTAGAGGCCGCTGACGTCGAGGTAGGCCTCGTCGAGCCCCACCACCTCGACCCGCTCGACCTGCGCACGCACGATCCCCATCACCCTCCCCGACACCTCGCGGTAGGTGGGGAAGTCGGGCGGGAGGAACACCGCCTGCGGGCACAGCCGCTTGGCGCGTGCGGCGGGGATCGCGGAGCCCACGCCGAAGCGCCGCGCCTCATAGCTCGCGGTCGTGACCACCGCGCGTGGGCCGGTGCCGGCGACGACCACCGGCAGCCCGCGCAGCTCGGGCCGGCGCTCCAGCTCGATCGAGACGTAGAAGGCGTCGGCGTCGAGGTGGGCGGTGCTCAGCTCAGAGGGCTCGGGGGGCTCGGCAGACACTCTCGGGCGAATCTAGCGCCCCTTCCGGCGGGGTGTGATGGGCTCTTGTGCCGACAGGTTCGCACCCCTCCGCCGAACGCGCGGCTCTGGCGAGCCCAGCCTACCCCGTGAGCGCCGAGGCGATGTCCGTGTGCCGGAAGTCCTCGCCCTTGAACAGCAGCGGCTCTCCCGTCGTCCTTGCCAGCGCGTAGGAGAAGCAGTCGCCGAAATTCAGGCCGGCAGGGTGGCCGCTGCCCTTCCCGAAATCGCGGTAGGCCTCGCGCGCGATCCGCGCATGGCTCGCCGTCACCGGTTCGATCCCGATGCCCGCGGTGATTAATAGCTCGTCCACGCGCCGGCTGGCGATCGCATCCCCCGCGCGGTCGATGACCGCCCCCACCTCCACATAGCTGGCCGCGGACAGCCGACGTACGCTCGCCGACTCGATCGCATCCGCGCATGCCGCTGCCTCCGGCTCGGCGCGAAGGATCGCGATGATGGCCGAGGTGTCGAGGATCACGCCGGCAGGCCGTTCTCGTCGTAAAGCAACTCGCCGTGGTCGATCCTCCGCACACGCTCGGGCAGCCGCCCAGCGCAGTCCCTGCCGATCTCGAGCATCCGCTCCGCCAGGCCGCCTGACCGCTCGGCGAGGACCCTGTCGCGCCGCTCACGCACGGCGATCGTGACGGCTGAGCTCATGCTTTCCCCAGTCAGCTCGGCAAGTTCGCGCGCGAGCTCGTGCGCCTCTGGATTCTTCACATTCAGCGACATTGGTTGCAGTCTACCATATGATGGTAGCTTTCTACCGCCCTGGTAGACGAGCCCCCGATAGCAGACCTCGAGACCTACCTCTGTTGCTCGACCAACGCCCCGGGCCCGACTTCGTCGATCGCGGCGTACCCGCTGAGCGCCATCGCCAGATCGAGGTCGGCGAGGAACGAGCGCAGCACCTCGGCCACGCCCTGCGCGCCGCCCAGCGCGAGGCCCCAGATGTAGGGGCGGCCGAGCAGCACCGCGCGGGCGCCGAGCGCGAGCGCCTTCAGCGCGTCCGAGCCGGAACGGATGCCGCTATCGAAGAGCACCTCGCAGCGGCCCTCAACGGCGGCCACCACGTCGGGCAGCGCGTCGAGCGCACCGACGGCGCCGTCCACCTGGCGCCCACCGTGGTTTGAGACCAGCACCCCCTGCACCCCGTGCTCGACCGCGAGACGTGCGTCGTCGGGGCGCAGAATGCCCTTCAGCACGATCGGCAGCTCGGTGCACTCGCGCAGGAACGCGAGGTCCTTCCAGGTGACGGCTGGGTTGGCGAACTGCCATGCCCAGTGGCCGATCGCGGCCTGCATGTTCTCCTCCGGCGGGGCCGGCAACGCCGCGCGGAAAACGGGGTCCTCCAAGTAGTTGCGGTTGCCCTCCCCCCACAGGAACGGCAGGAAGCCGTTCGTCAAATCAGCGGGGCGCCACCCGAGCAGCCACGTGTCGAGCGTCAGCACGATCGCGCTGTAACCGGCGCGCTCGGCGCGCTCCACGAAACTGCGCGCCAGCTCCCGGTCGCGCGGCCAGTAGAGCTGATACCAGCGCGGCAGCTCCCCGGCGGCCTGCGCGATCTGCTCGATCGTGTGCGAGGCGGCGGTGCTCGCCACGAACGGCACCCCCACCTCGGCGGCGGCCCGCGCCATCGCCAGCTCCCCCTCGGCGTGGGCGAGCGTCTGCACGCCAATCGGCGCGAGCAGCACCGGCGCTGGCAACTGCGTGCCGAGCAGTGTGCGCGCGAGCGTGCGCTCGGAGACGTCGCGCAGCATCCGCGGCGCGATCCGCCAGTGATCAAACGCCTCGCGGTTGGCGCGAATCGTCTTGCCGCGCCCCGCGCCGCCGGCGATGTAGCCGCGCGGGCCATCGGCCAGCAGCCGGTAGGCATCACGCTCCAGCCGCCGCCAGTCCAACGGCCGCGCGGGGCGTTGTCCGCCCAGTCCGCGCAGGTAGATCTCGTACTGGTAGTTGGCGTAGGGGACCTGCTCGCTCACGCGCACCGCCTCTCAGGTAGTCGCCGGCCGTGGACTCTACCGGCGTGCGGTGGGACGTCCGCGTGCGGCGCTATGGGGCCCCGCCCTCGGGCAGCAGCGTGAATCCGGCCACGTGCCGCGGGCGCACAACCGCGAAGTGGCGGCGATCGAGCGTGGCGATCTCACGGGCGGCGTGGCGTTCGGCGAGGACGACCACCGATGCGTCCACGATGCCGAGCGGCAGATCACCGTACTGCTCCATCAATTCCGCGATGCGCTCCCACTCCGACTCACGCACCGACTCGACGACGACCTCGCCATCGGCGATCGACCGGGCAAAGGCGATCTCAGCGTGGGGACCGATGCGATCGCCGAGCAGATAGGCGACCTCAGTTACAACCAGCTCGGGGACAAGCAGCGGCCGTGAAGCGCCGGTGAGCAGTTCGACGCACCGGCGATGGTTGCGATCACGCGTGGCTGAAGCCGCGTAGATCGGCCCGGCGTCGAGGATCAGCACTACCGCGGACGGATCGTCTCGCGGCTGCCGAGAGCGTGCCCCACGTAATCCTCGACGTGCTCGGATACGTCGTCCGGACCGCCCTCCCCGACGGCGAAGAAGGACAACCGACCATCCTTGGGCGGGCTGGGCAGGTCTCGCTCGATCGCCCGGCGGGCAACATCGGCGATCGAAACGCCCCGCCGCCTGGCCTCCTGACGCATCCGGGCATCGAGATCGTCGGGAACCATAATGGTTGTGCGCTTCATGCATACAGCATAACGCATCACAGGATGGCCGGCGAGCTCGGCACCCAGACGAGGACGGCGCCACGATCTCTCGCCTCGCGAAGGGCGGCGGGACGCTCACGCGCTCGCCCACATCTCCCCCACGCCTTCGAACCCGAGCGCGCGCGCCGTCGCTTCGGTGAGGTCGTATTCGCGGCCTCCCACGTAGGGGCCGCGGTCGACGACGGGCACACGCACGGTGCGCCCGTGGTAGCGCAGCGTCACGCGTGTGCCGCACGGCAGGGTCTTGTTGGCGACGCCCATCGTGGAGCTCGTCAGTAAGCCTCCGCAGGCGAGGCTGCCGCCGCCTCCGTACCAGGAGACCTCGACGAGGCGGTAGGGCTGCCGGTGGCGGTAGGGCTGCCGGTAGCGGTAGGGCTGCCGGTGGCGGTGCCCGTGGCCCGTCCGAGGGTGTGCGGCGCGATGCGCGCTCGACGACGTCGTGGCGCGAGTGGCGGACGGGGTGGGCGCGCGGGTTTCCTTCACCTCCGCCACTATCCCCACGGGCGTAAGGGGCAACGCGGTCAACGCGGACGCGGGTACGTACATACGGTCCTCCTCGGTCACCGCCTACGGGGTTAGCTGTCGGGCTCACGCGCCGCCGGCGCACGATGGCGTGCGTCGGCGCGGGCGTTACGGCCGCAGCAGCGGCCGATTCGCCCCATCCGGACCGCTCTCTCGCGGTCCGGCAGTGGGTCCCCCGCTCGCCTCCAACGACGGAGGCGACTCGGCTGAATCGAACACGGCACGATAGAGCGGCAGCCGCCCGCTTCAATGTGCGTTTGATCACAGATCGCCACTGCACGCGCCCAGCCAAGGGCACGCTCAGTCAAAGACACGGGTTTTCTACGCCTTGCCGCCTGCACTTGAGAGGCCCATTTGGAGTCGATTTCTCCTCCGCGCGTTGACGGACGGCCTTCCAGCAGCGACAATCCACGCCCGATGGCCAACCCCGACCGCCTGACCGCCTCGACACGACCTTCCTGCACCTGGAGGACCACTCCACCGCGCACATGCACGTCGCGTCGGTGATGGTCTTCGAGGGCCGCGCGCCGACGCCCGAGGAGTTGGTCGAGCACGTCGCAGAGCCGCCTGCACCTCGTGCCGCGCTACCGCCAGCGCCTGGCGTACGTGCCGCTCGATCAGGGCCGTCCGATGTGGACCGACGATCCGCACTTCAACCCGCACTACCACATCCGCCACACCGCGCTGCCGCAGCCGGCGGACGAGGCGGCGCTCAAGCGGCTCGCCGGGCGGCTGTTCTCCCAGCGCCTGGATCGCTCCAAGCCGCTGTGGGAGATCTGGCTCGTGCGAGCGCATGGCGGGCGGCGCTTCGCGCTGATCGCCAAGACCCACCACGCGCTCGTGGACGGGATCTCCGGCGTGGACATCACGACCGTGCTGTTCGACACCGCCGCGCGAGCCGGCGGCCCGCCGCGCCCGCCGGCGCCGTGGAGCGCCCAGCCGCTGCCCGGGCTCGGCCAAGCTGCTCGGCGAGGCGCTGCTCGAGCGCTCGACCGTGCCCGGCGGAGATGGCGCGCGGGGCGCGCGCGCGTGCTGCGCGCGCCCGCGGCGCGCGCTCGGCGCAGGTCGCGCGACGGGCTCGCCAACGTCGGCGCCACCACGCTTGCCGGGCATCAACGCGCCGGCGCCGCCGACGCCCGTTCAACGTCGACATCGGCCCGCACCGCCGCTACACCTGGGTCGACGCCGACCTCGCCCGCTTCAAGGCGATCAAGGACTCGCTCGGCGGCACGCTCAACGACGTCGTGCTCGCCGCCGTCAGCCTCGCGCTCGGGCGCTACCTGCGCGCGCACGGCCACGACACCGAGGGCCTCGTGCTGAAGGCGATGGTGCCCGTCTCGGTGCGCGCCGAGGCCGAGCGCGGCGCGCTCGGCAACCGGTGGCGGCGATGTGGGCGCCGCTGCCGGTCGGCGTCGAGGATCCCGCCGAGCTGCCTACGCAGCAGATCCGCGTGGCGATGGAGGATCTCAAGAACTCCGGCCAGGCGGTCGGCGCCCAGGTGCTCACCAACCTCGCCGGCTTCGCCCCGCCGACGATCCTCAGCCAGGCCGCGCGCCTGCAGGCCCGCCAGCGCTTCTTCAACCTCGTCGTCACCAACGTCCCCGGACCGCAGTTCCCGCTGTACCTGCTCGGCCGCCGCCTGCGCTCGCTGTACCCGGTCGTGCCGCTCGCCCGCCGCCAGGCGCTCGGGATCGCGGTGATGAGCTACAACGGCCACCTCGGCTTCGGCCTGCTCGGCGACTACGACGCGCTCCCCGACCTCGAGACGATCGCGCAGGACCTCGAGCGCGCGATCCGCCGGCTCGCCCGCGCCGCCAACCCTCCGAAAGCCAGCCCACGCGGCTCCCGCGCCGGCACCGCGAAACGGGCCGCCCCGCGCGGCGGCCGTGGTGGCAAAGCCAAGGCATCGGCGTCCGCTGAGGGCACCGACGCCAACGGCCGTGCCGGCACGAGCGGCGGTCGCTCCGCCGGCACGGCCGCCGCCAAGCAATAGTGCGCCTGGCGCTCTGCCAGATGAACGCCACCGTCGGCGACATCGCCGGCAACGCGCGGCGCATCCGCGCCGGCATCGCGGCCGCGCGCGCGCAGGCGGGCGCGAGCTGGTGCTGTTCCCCGAGCTCGCCCTCACCGGCTACCCGCCCGAGGATCTGCTGCTGCGCGAGCACTTCCTGCGCGACGCCGCCGCCGCGCTGCGAGGAGCTCGCCGCGCGAGGCCGCACGGGCATCGTCGCCATCGTCGGCTTCCCCGAGCGCGCCGAGGACGTCTACAACGCCGCGGCCGTGCTCGCCGACGGCGCCGTGCACGCGATCTACCGCAAGGTGTACCTGCCCAACTACGGCGTCTTCGACGAGCAGCGCTACTTCCAGGGCGGGCGCCGGCGGGCGCCGTGATCGACGGTCGGCGGCGACCGCGTCGGGCTGACGGTCTGCGAGGACATCTGGGAGCCGGGCCCGCCGGCCAGCGAGGAGGCCGATGCCGGCGCGACGCTGATCGTCAACATCTCCGCCTCCCCCTACCACGCCGGCAAGGGCACTCGAGCGCGAGCGTATGTTCGCCCAGCGCGCCCGCGAGCAACGTCGCCTACGTCGCCTTCTGCGGGCTGGTGGGCGGCCAGGACGAGCTCGTCTTCGACGGGCACTCCTTCGTGCTCGACCACACCGGCGCGACGATCGCCCGCGGCGCGCAGTTCGAGCGAGGAGCTGCTGGTGTGCGAGTCGACCTCGACCGCGCGTCGCGCTCCGACCGACGCGACGCGCCACGCCCCGCGCTCGCTGCTCCCGACGTCTGCGGCGCCCCCGCGCCGACTGCCCGCCACGGGCCCTGCTCGCGAGACCGCTCGCGCCGGTGGAGGCCGAGGTCTACGCCGCGCTGTGCCTCGGCCTGCGCGACTACGTCGAGAAGAACGGCTTCGCGCACGTCGTGCTCGGCCTCTCCGGTGGGATCGACTCCGCGCTGGTGGCCTGCCTCGCCGTCGACGCGCTGGGCGCCGAGCGGGTGAGCGTCGCGATCATGCCCTCCCCCTACTCCTCCTCGGCGACCCAGGACGACGCGCGCACGCTGGCCGGTGCGCTCGGGGTCCGCATCCACGAGCTGCCGATCGCGCCGCGATGGACGCCTATGCGGGCGACGCTCGCACGCCGAGTTCGCCGGCAGCGCAGGCCGACCTGACCGAGGAGAACCTGCAGGCGCGCATCCGCGGCAACCTGCTGATGGCGCTCTCCAACAAGTTCGGCTGGCTGGTGCTGACGACCGGCAACAAGTCGGAGATGTCGGTCGGCTACACCACGCTCTACGGCGACCTCGCCGGCGGTTTCGCGGTGATCAAGGACGTGCCCAAGACGCTCGTCTACCGGCTGTGCGAGTGGCGCAACTCGGACGCCGGCGCGCGGCCGGCACCACCCAGCGGCGACCACGGCGGGCGTGTCGCGGCGCCGATCCCGCCGGTCGATCATCGCGCGCGCGCCCTCCGCGGAGCTGCGCCACGACCAGCGCGACGAGGACTCGCTGCCTCCCTACGAGCTGCTCGACCGCATCCTGCACGGCTACATCGAGCTCGACCACGGCCGCGAGCAGCTGATCGCCGATGGGCTCCCCGCCGCGGAGGTCGACCGCGCGATCCGCCTCGTGGACCTCGCCGAGTACAAGCGCCGCCAGGCGCCGCCCGGCATCAAGATCACGACCCGCGCCTTCGGGCGCGACCGGCGCATGCCGATCACCAACTGGTATCGCTGACCGCTCGCGTCCGACCCGTGGTCGCGCTCGCGCTGCTCGTGCTCGGCGCCATCGGGCTCAGCGCCTGCGCCGACACGCTCCAGGACCAGCCCACCGCGCCAAACATCCTCGAGGGGCTGGTGATGCAGGAAGCGTTCCCCGTGTACTGGCTCGGCGGCGCCTTTCACGGGCTGGCGATCACCGACGTGGGCCGCGACTCCAGCGGGGCGTATGACATCCAGTACGGCAACTGCGTCGTGGGTGGACAGAGCATGTGCGTGACACCGCTTGAGATCGTCACCTCGCCCGACAACGGCTTCATGCCCGGCGCCGGCGCCATCCACAGCGCAGTGCTCCTGCGGGGAGTGCGCGGCGGCTCGGCCGTGGGCGGCAGGGCGCTGACGCTGCCCACCGGTGGCGTGGTGGTCGACCTCTACGCCCACTCCCCGGCGCTCGCGCGGGCCGCCGCGGAGGGGATGGTGGCGATCAACGCCGCCGGGCTCCCGGGGGCGCCGCTCCCCTCGCCGCTGCCCAACACCGGCTACGGCGAACAGCCGCTGCCCTCCCAGCAGCCGGCAATCGCACCGGCGGGGGCGACCCTTACGACGGCGGCGCGTCTGCCAGCGCCCGCACGGCGATCGTCATGCGCGTCACCGCGCACAGCCTGCCGGCGTCGTCACTGAAATGCACATCCCACACCCACGTGGTGCGGCCTCTGTGCAGGCGCGTGGCCCGCGCGTGCACCGCGCCCGCGGTGATTGGGCGCAGGAAGCTGGTGCTGTTGGAAAGGCCCATCGCCACCGCGCCCTCAGGGAGCACCGACATCCCGGTGGCCAGCGAGGCGATCGACTCCGCGATCGAGGCATATACGCCGCCGTGCACGAGACCGGCTGGCTGCTTGAGCTGATCGCGCACCTCCACGCGGGCGCTCACCTGCTCGGCGGACACCTCCAGCAGCTCCAGGCCGTACAGGCGGTCGAAGCCTTGCAATACCTGGTTGATCTGCCGGGCATCGGGGAGACTCATCGCGGCGCCACGATAGCCTACGAATCCCCATGAGTCGCGTCGACCACCTACCCCCCGACCTGCGCGCGGTGCTCTCTCTGCTGGTGAGCCGACGCCAGCGCTACAGCGAGATCGCCGCGATGCTCAGCATCGATGAGCGCGCCGTACACGATCGCGCCCACGCCGCACTCGCGCTGCTGGCTCCCCGCCAGGCGCGCGAGCTGAGCGCCGCGCAGCGCGCACAGGTGGGCGAGTACCTGCTCGGGCAGGTCTCCCCGGCGGAGCAGTCGGCCGCGGTCATCTACCTGGAGAGCTCCGCCGCCGCGCGTGCCTGGGCGCAGGCGATCGCCGCCGAGCTCGCATCCCTCTCAAGCGTTGCGCTGCCCACGATCCCCGCCGGTGCGCCCCCGGAGCCTCCAATTGCGGGTGGAGTCGCGCCGGATCGCGACAATACACGCGCGTCGGGCACTCCGCCGCTGGCGACGTCCGCCGGTGTGCCCGCCCGCGGAGGGGCCCAGACGCCCGGCTCGCGGCGGGGCGGCGCGATCCTGCTGGGTGGGCTGGCCGTTGTGGTGGTCGTCGCCGTGGCATTGATTGTGGGCCTCGGCGGCGGCTCCTCACCGAGCTCCGCCACCACCTCCACGGCGCCGGGCGCATCCACCGGCGGAGGGGGGTCGAACAGGACATCCTCCACCGCCGCATCCACCACCCCGAGCACCACGCCGGGCGCGGCGGCCAAACCGGGGCAAACCACGAAATCCGGCAAATCCTCCAGCACGCCCCGCCTCACCGCGACGCTCCCGCTGACGCCCCCCGACACCACCAGCAAAGCGCTGGGGCTGGTCGAGGTGATCGCCGACGGCAGCGAACACGCCTTCATTCTCGCCGCCGAACACCTGCCGCCCACACACGGCTTCAGCTATGCGGCGTGGCTGTACAACACGCCCACCGACGCCTACTTCCTTGGCGGCGGCACCACCGTCGGCGCCAACGGCACCCTCAAAGCGGCTCAGACGCTGCCCGCCAACGCGACCCACTACGCGACGATCATCCTCACCGAACAGCACGAAACACGGCCCAAACAGCCCGGCCCGATCGTGCTGAGCGGGCCGTTCAAGCTGCACTAGCTCAGCCGGGCAACAGCTTCCCGGGGTTCATGATCCCCGTGGGGTCCAGCTGTTGCTTGAGCGCGCGCAGCGCCTCCACGCCGTGCGCGCCCAGCTCGCGCTCCATCCATGGCAGGTGGTCGCGCCCGACGCCGTGGTGGTGGGTGATGGTGCCGCCGCCGCTAACGATCGCGTCGCTGGCCGCGCGCTTCAGCGCCCGCCACTGCTCGATCTCGGCGCCCTCGCGCTGTTTGGCCAGCAGCGTGAAGTACAGCGAGGCGCCCGTCTCGTAGAGGTGCGAGACGTGGCACATCACCACGCCCTCGCTTCCCTGTGCACGCAGCTCCCGCTCGATCGCGGAGCGTGTCTGCAGGTGCAGCCTCCGCAGGTTCGACCATGTTGTGGCCGTCTCCAGAGTCTCGACCATCACCCCGTGAGTGAGTAGCTCATCGCGCAGGTAGGGCGCGGCGAAGCGATGCCGCTGCCACGCCTCCCCCGGCGAGCTGCCCAGCGGCAGTCCGCCGTGACCGCGCACCACCTCATGAGCTCGCGTTTTGGCACGCTGCACCTCCTCCGCGGCGCCCTCGAACCCGAGGATCGCCAGGCACCCCTCGCCGTAGCCGCGCAGGCGCAGGTAGGCCCTGCCGGCGCGGCTCTTGGCGCGGGCCTGCAGCGCGCGGCGCATGCTTTCCCCCACCCCCTCCTCTCTCCCCGACCCCGCGGCCGCCTGCGCCTGCGCGAGCGACATGCGCGTCTCCGCCTCGTCGGACAGCCGCGTCACCGCCGGCGCCGCGTGCTCTTGGGCGAGCTCACGCAGCGCGCGCACGCCGGCGGGGAAGTCGGCGAAGAACGCGCCCTCAAAACAGCGCTCGCGGGGCGCCGCGCGCACGCGCAGATCGAGCTCGCCGATCACTCCCAGCGCGCCCTCGGAGCCGACCAGCAGCCCACGCAGATCCGGCCCCGCCGCGCTCGCCGGCCGCGCCGGGAGCGCAATTTGACCCGCGGGCGCGGTGAGGCGGATCCCGACCACCAGCTCCTCGAAGCGCCCGTACCCGGTCGAGGACTGCCCGGCCCCGCCGCTTGCCGCGCAGCCCCCCAGCGACACATACTCAAACGACTGTGGGAAGTGCCCCAGCGTCAGACCCACCTCCGCCAGACGCCGCTCCAGCGCGGGCGCGCGCATCCCCGCCTGGACGGTGGCCAGGCGCGACTCGCTGTCGATGTTCACGAGCGCCGCCAACCCGCGCATGTCGAGCGCGATCACCGCCGCCTGGCCGCCTCTGAGCGGCGTCACGCCCCCCACCACGCTGGTGCCGCCACCGAACGGCACCACCGCGATCGAGTTGCGAGCGCAAATCTGCAGCAACGGCCCCAACTGCTGGGGGTCGCTCGGATACAGCACCGCGTCGGGCGCCTCCCCCGGCGCGCCCGCCCGCACACGTAGGAGGTCGGGATAGCTCTTGCCGGCGGCGTGTGCCACGCGCTCGGCGTGATCGTCGCGCACGGCGTGCGCCCCCAACAGCGCGCGCAACTGCGTGCCGGCGCCCTCGGGGAGTTCGGCGGGCGGCAGCTGTACGCGCGCGAGCGCCACCGGCGGACGCGGTTGGGGCGAGGTCCCGATCGTCTCCTCCAGCAGCCGCAACATCCTCGGCCCCACAGCCGGCGCGCGGTCCGGATCGCCCCACCCCCACCAGCGCATCGCGGGAGTCTGGCAGGGGGCGAGGGGCCCGACCGAAGCCGGGAGACACTCGCCTTTGGCTCGCATCCCCGTTTCGGCCAGCCGGCCTGCGGCCGCCTGCGCCACCCTCTTAGCAGCCAACGACCCGCTCCAACCCGTCAAGCGCCTCGTCGAGCAGGTTGCCGGCCGCGCTGCGCACGCGGCTGGCCCCGAGGTTGGCGAACACTCCTCGCAGCTTCTGGCGCAGCTCGATCCTCACCTTGGTGCCCGCACCGGCGGCTTCCAGGCGCAGCTCGGTGTGCGCGGCCGACAGCACGCGCGCGAAGGGGGTGTCCTTGACCCGCTGCTCCCACTTCAGCGTCAGCGCCCGCTCGTCCGCCTCGGTGTGGAAGTCGGCCCGCACCAACCTGCCGTTGCGACTGGCGAACACCATCGTGAAGGCGTCCCGCTCGACGTCCTCCACGCGCGTGACGCGCGGCCACCATCGCGGCAGGTGAGCGGGGTCGGCGATCAGCTTCCACACCTCGCCGGCGGGCGCGTCCACCGTGCGGGTTCGTTCGGTGGTGGGCACGACTCGAAGCCTACGACGCGGCGCGCCGCGGGCGTCCCTCAGCCCGCGATCTTGCGCAGGTCCCGCACCAGCAGCAGGTGGCGCAGGTGCGAGGTGACCGCGGCGAGGTTCTCCAGCGCCTCCAGCGCCTCCTTGCGCCGCTGCGGGTTGCGCGAGCGCAGCGCCGGGGCGAGGATCTGTTGCAGCAGACCCGCCTCGCGGTCGGCGGAGGTGCGGAACACGCGCAGGTTGCGCCCGCCCACGCCGTAGCGCGCCAGCTCGGAGACGGCGCCGACGATCTCGCGCTCGGTTTCGTCGTAGTAGCGCTGCCCCCCGCGCTGCTCGCCTTTGACGACCCCGTATTCCTCCAGCTCGCGCACCAGTTTCGCGTCGGCCTGGGTCTCCTCCAGCACTTCCTCCAGGGAGTACAGCGCGCCGCTCTCCTCGCGCACGCTGACGCTCGCGCGGCGCATCCGCGCCGAATATGGATACCCGCCGGCGCGCTGAGCGCCCGGCTGTGCGGGAGCGGCGGGATTGGTGGGGTCGCCGTCGAATCCGGGGGCGGGCGTCTCGCCGCTACGCCCCGCCGCCAGCTCCTGGCGGATCACCCGCAGCGGCAGAAACTCGTCGCGCTGCATCCGCAGGATCGTGCGCAGGCGCGCCACGTCGCCGTGGCTGTAGAGGCGATAGCCGCCCGGGGTGCGTCGCGGGTTGAGCAGCTTCTGATCCTCCAGATAGCGGATCTTGGAGATCGAGATGTCGGGGAACTCCTGCGCCAGCGCCTTGCACACGGCGCCAATCGTGTAGGGCTTCTGGTTGGGCGTCGGCCCGCCGCCCGCCGTCGGCGCGGCCGGCGCGGGAGCGGTCGAGGTGGAGAGGGTGGGTGTGGGAGTGGCCATCAACGTGCGTGGTAGCTGAGCTTGTACTTGCCGATCTGCAGCTCGTCGCCCTCTTCCAAGCGGTGGGACTCGATCCGCTCGCGGTTGACGTAGGTGCCGTTCAGCGAGCCGCAGTCATCGAGATGCCAATCGTCGCCGCGGCGGATCAGCAGCGCGTGGTCGCGCGAGACGGTGATGTCGTCGAGAAACACCGCGCTGTCTGGCCGGCGGCCGATGCCCATCCGCTCGCCCTCGATCGAGAAGCTCTCGCCCACGCGGCCCCCTCCGGCTCTCACCACCAGCGCCGGGCCATGCGCGGTGACATCGCCGAGCTCGACCGGCACCAGCTCCCCGCTCTCGTCGATGCGGTAGGTGGCGGTGACCGAATCGCCCAGCCCGCCGGCTCCCTCCGGGTGGGCGGGACCCTGATCCGCGCGCAGCGAGGCGCCGCAGCGCTGGCAGAAGTTGGCGCCCTCGCCGTTGGCGGAGCCGCACTCGGGGCAGAGCGTCGCCATCCCGGCTACTCCGCTCAGGCGTCGTTCTGGGGGGCGGTCTGGCCGCTGATGGAAGATCTGCCGGCCAGGATTTGGCTGAGCTGCTCGACATCCGCGCCGGTGATCAGCTGCTCGCCGTTGTCGTGCTTGCGCTGCAGGCGGTTCACCAGCTCCGCGCGCAGGATGTCGATCTTGCCGTGCAGGATGCGCCGCCGGTAGGAGATATCGGTCTCCTCGTCGGTCAGCTCGGCGATCAGACTCTTCAGCTCCGCGTCCGTGAGGGCGCCCAGATCGGGAAACGTGTCCATTGCGGTGTGCTCCTCTCGCGGCTCGTCAGTTCATCGTCAACTATAGCCCAAGCGTCAAGTTGAGGTTGAGGGCTTGCATCTGAGCTGTCGGACGCCATCGCGCACGTACAGCGCCGAGGCGGCGAGCGCGAGCAGAAGGCCTACATACAGCAGGATCGCGCCGAGCCCTTCCAGGCCGACCATCGCAAAGAAGAAGGCGCCCATCAGCGGCGCCACCGAGAGGCGCCCGGGCCAGTTGATGCGCAGTTCGAGGCCACGTGAAAGCCCGTAGCGGCCGAGCACCAGCATCGCGAGCTCGCGCGCCACCAGCACGGCCAGCGCCCAGCGGGGTAGCAGCGCGAAATGCCAGCACACCACCACCCCGGCGATCGCCAGCAGGCGGTCGGTGAGGGGATCCATCAACGCCCCCAGGCGGCTGTACTGGCCGGTGACGCGCGCCGCGATCCCGTCGGCGTAGTCGCCCCAACCGATCACGGCGAACAGCGCGGCGGGCAGCGCACCGGTGCCGTCCGCCGTCGAGAGCGCCACCACGAGGAACACGGGGATCAGCGCCAGGCGCACGAAGCCGATCGCGTTGGGCACCGTCCACGGCCGCAGCGGCTGCCCGGCGGCGGTCTCGGGTGGGGGCGGGCCGGAGCGGTCGAGGCCGACGAGGCGGCGAACAGTCAGGCGTGCGCCGTGCCCACGCGCGCGGGCATGAGCGCCGGATGTGCCATTCGCCATGCCGCCGTCGCCCTGCGACTTCGATTGGTTAGAGGGGCCCGGCTTGGCGGCCTTCGGCCGCCTTCACCACCCTCTAGGGGAGCGTCTGGCACAGCTCGTCCACCGCCCGCAGCAGCGCCTCCGGCTCGGCGCCCAGGGGCAGGCCGGGGGCGCTCTGGCGGCCGCGACGCAGCTGCACCTCGATCTCGCCCGACTCAAGCGAGCGACGCCCGATGGTTAGCCGCAGCGGGCAGCCGAGCAGCTCGGCGTCGGCGAACTTCTCCCCATTGCCCCGTTCGCGGTCGTCGTAGAGCACCTCCACGCCGCCGGCGCGCAGCGTCTCGTACACCCCGTCGGCCGCGTCGCGCTCGGGCGTGCCGGGCTTGCCGAGGGCCACCAGGTGCACGGCGAACGGCGCGAGCGCGCGCGGCCAGGAGATGCCGTGCTCGTCGGCGAACTGCTCCACCGCCGCGGCCACAATGCGCGCCGGGCCGAGCCCGTAGGAGGCCATCCAGATCGGCAGTTCGGTGCCCTGCTCGTCGAGGTAACGGGCGCCCAGCGGCTCGGAGTAGCGGGTGCCGAGCTTGAAGATGTTGCCGATCTCGATCGCCGTCTGGAGGTGAGTCGGCTCCCCGTTTAGCTCCTCTCCCTCGTTCAACTGTTCTTTGCCGAGCTGCGCGCGGACGACCTCGGCGTTGGCGGCGTACCCCGATCGCTGAGCACCACCTCGTCCTCGCCGGCGGCGCACGGCGCCATGTACTCGTGGGCGCCACTGCCGCCCATCATCCCCACATCCCCCTCCACCCGGTACCAGCGCAGGCCGGTGCGCTTCATGATCCGCTCGTAGGCGCCCACGTGCAGCGCGTAGCTCTCCTCCAGCGCCGCCTGATCGCGGTCGAAGCTGTAGGAGTCCTTCATGATGAACTCCCGTGTGCGCAGCACGCCCGCGCGCGGGCGGGGCTCGTCGCGCTCCTTCACCTGGAAGTGGTAGACGATCAACGGCAGGTCGCGGTAGGAGCGCACGAGCTGGGCGATGTGGAAGGTGACGGCCTCCTCGTGGGTCATCGCCAGCACCAGCTCGGAGCCCTTGCGATCGGTGAGCTTGAACAGCTCGTCGATCTCCAGACGACCGGTCTTGCGCCACAACTCGGCGGGCTGAAGCACCGGCATCAGCATCTCCTGCGCGCCGATCGCGTCCATCTCCTCGCGGATGATCCGAACGACTCGCTGGTGCACCCGCCAGCCCGCCGGCAGCCACGTCCACATGCCGGCGCCCATCTGGCGCACCAGCCCGGCGCGCACCATCAGCTTGTGCGAGAGCGCCTCGGCGTCGGAGGGCGCCTGCTTCTCGGTGGGCAGCAGATACTCGGAGAGGCGGGTCACGAGGGGGGAGCCTAGAGCCTTTGATAGAACAGCGTCCAACCGCCGAGCGTCAATCGAGAATCAGAGAAGGAGTCCCCGATGGCCTACACAGTTCCGCCGCTCCCCTACGCCTACGACGCGCTGGAGCCGCATATCGACAAGCTGACGATGGAAATCCACCATGACAAGCATCACAAGGCGTACGTGGACAAGGCCAACGCCGCACTCGAAGGCACCGAGTGGGCCGATAAGCCGGTGCAGGAGGTCCTCGAGAACCTCGACAGCCTCGGCGACAAGAAAGGCCCGGTCAAAAACAACGGCGGCGGGCACTACAACCACACGCTCTTCTGGGAGAGCATGGGTCCGGACGGCGGCGGCGCGCCGGAGGGGGCGCTGGCGCAGGCGATCGACTCGGCCTTCGGCTCGTTCGCGGACTTCCAGGCGAAGCTCAAGGAAACGGGCGTCAACCAGTTCGGCTCGGGCTGGTCGTGGCTGGTGCACGACGGCAGCGGCCTGGCGGTCGTTGGCAGCGCCAACCAGGACAACCCGATCTCAGGCGGCAAGACACCGCTGCTCGGTGTGGACGTGTGGGAGCACGCCTACTACCTGAAGTACCAGAACCGCCGCCCCGACTATCTCGACGCGTGGTGGAACGTGGTCGATTGGTCCACCGTGGCGGAGCGTTTCGCGGCGGCCAGCTGAGCGGATCCCGGGGGCAGGCGCTCAGCTGCGACTGAAGCGCCGGCCGGCGACGGGCGAGACGGCCTCGTCGAGGGCGACCGGCGCGGCCGCGGGCGTGAGCATCGACTCCAGCACCGCGTCGGCCTCCGAGTCATCGCGCGCCGCGGCCGCCTCCAGGGCGGCCAGTTTCTCGGGCGTCATCGCGGTGGCATCCTCGTTCTCAGCCAACCATTCGCGCGCCTCGGCGGCCGCGCGCTCGTCGCGTTGCACGGTCTTGCCGGCCGCGTAGTAGCGGTCGATCTCCTTGAACAGCTCGTCCACCAGCTGCTCGGTGGCGACCTTCTTCAGCGGCTCACCCTTGGAGTAGATCATGCCCATATCTTTGGCGCCGGTGATCCCGAAGTCGGCGTGGCGGGCCTCGCCGATGCCGTTGACGGCGCAGCCCAGCACCGATACCTCGATCGGGTCCTCGTAGGCTTCCAGGCGCCGCTCCACCTCGGCGACGACGGAGTCCATGTCGAACTGCAGCCGCCCGCAGGTGGGGCAGGCGATCAGCACCGGCCCGCGCTCGCGCAGCTTCAGCGCCTTGAGGATCTCCCAGGCCACCTTCACCTCCTCCTCGGCGTGGAAGGTGGAGAGCGAGATGCGGATCGTGTCGCCCACCCCGTCGGCCAGCAGCGTGCCCAGTCCGACGGCCGACTTCAGCGAGCCCGACCACTTGGTGCCGGCCTCGGTGACGCCGAGGTGCAGCGGGTAGGGGATTTTCTCGGCCAGCAGCCGGTTGGAGGCGATGGTGTTGGGCACCGAGGTGGACTTCATCGACACCTTGAAGTTCTCGAAGTCGAGGCTCTCCATCAGCGCCACGGTCTCCAGCGCCGCGGTGACCAGCGCCTCGACGGGGTTGTCGTACTCCAGCTGGCGCAGGTGGCGGGGCAGCGAGCCGGAGTTGACGCCCACACGTAGTGGCACGCCCCGCTCGCGCGCCAGCGCCACCACCTCCCCCACCTTCTCCGGCCCGCCGATGTTGCCGGGGTTGATCCGCACGCAGTGCGCGCCCACCTCGATCGCCTTCAGGGCGAGCGTGTGGTTGAAGTGGATGTCGGCGATCACCGGGATCGGCGAGCGCTCGACGATCGTGCGCAGCGCCTCCACGTCCTGCTCGCGGGGCACAGCCACGCGCACGATGTCGGCGCCGGCGTCCGCCACCTTCACGATCTGGTCCATCGTGGCCGCCAGGTTGGCGGTCTCGGTCTTGGTCATCGTCTGCACCACCACCGGCGCGCCGCCGCCGATCGGGATGCCTCCTACAGTGATCTGTCGCTCCGAAGCCATGTCTACGGTGATTCTACGATGACACGCGGCCACCCCCGACGCTCATGACGCGATCTCCCTCCGAGGTGTACCCCACCTCGCGCGGGCCGCTGGCACGGATCGCCTCCCCCTACGCCGCCCGCGCGCGCCGCCGGCGGCACGAGCGCTTCTTCAAGCTGACCGGCCTGCCGCCCGGCGGGCGCGTGCTGGACGTGGGCTGCGGACGGGCCGGCCTGCGGGCGCTGGAGCCCGAGCTGGACATCACGGGCGTGGACATCGCGCCCAACCAGGGCTACCCCGGCCCGTTCGTGCAGGCCGACGCCGCGGAGGGGCTGCCGTTCGCCGCGAACGAGTTCGAGCTCGTGTACTGCAGCAGCGTGATCGAGCACGTGCCGCCGGAGCGCCGCGAGGCGTTCGCCGCCGAGCTGCGACGGGTGGGACGCGGCTGGTATGTGCAGACCCCAGCGTGGTCGTTCCCGATCGAGCCGCACGCGCTGCTGCCGCTCGCGCACTGGCTGCCAGCGCGTCTGCGTCGCCCCTACTGGAGCCTGGGGGCGGCCGGTAAATGGGAAGAGATCGAGCTGCTGCGCCGGGAGGAGATCGAGTCGCTGTTCGGGCCGGCGCTGCCCGAGCGCGCGGGTCCGCTGGTCAAGAGCTGGGTGTGTGTGGGGCCGCGAGCACGTCCCCGGCCCCACACTGCTGCTTCTACAACACTAAAGAACTAGCTTTGCCAGGCGCCGAATAATAAGCCGCTCGTCAATTTGCTTAACATATCCGCTTTGAACGTCACCGTTGCGCCAGCCATTTCCAGCCCGACTTTCACGGCTTTGCCTTCTTGTTCCACTTCGGTGATCGCCGGTTCGGTGCACATGATTAAGGCGGTCGATTCTTCGACTTCCTGATGGGTGTCCGCGCACGCCACGCCATATTTGGCTTCTTTGGCGACCTTGATTTCAGTGCCCGCTAAGGCGTATATGCAGGTTTCGCCGGATTTGCTTGTGATGGTTAGCTTGGAAAACGCCGACCCCGTCGCCGGGCGGTAATCGACCAATATCGGTTTTGGTTCGCTGCCGCCGAGTAAGTGATCAAGTTCGGCCAGCACTTTGCTCTTTTCCAACGTCACCACACAGGCCGCGCTTAATTTGCCTTCGACTTCGAGTCCGCATTCTTTATATTCGATGCTCCCTTCGCCTTTGCCGGGGTTACCGCCGAGGATTAAGCCTTCGGTGGTGAAGGCTTTGCATAGGATGATGAGTTTTTTACCGAGGATCGTTGTGCTCATCGTTGCTGTGGATCCGGCAAAATTTTCTCCCGTGAACGCGGCTTTTTCGCCGGCAAGGAAGGTTTTTGAATTGACATGCCAGACCGGCCCTTCCTGCGCCGATGCGACGGCCGACGCCGACGCGCTGGCGATGAGCACCGCCGCCAGCGCCAACAGAGCTGCTCGTAGTTTGAACATAATGTTTTTATCTCCTTCTAACTCGGCGGAACGCCGAGATTATGGGTAGGAAGAGGGAGCCACCCAACCACTTGGGGCAGCGCCCCCGATTGCTTTATCGATCTCCCCCGCCGTCCACCTCACGTCCGGGTCCAGCGGGCGAGGTGATGAGCAGTATGGTCTCCCCACGCGAGGAAGTCAACCACCCGCATGCCGCCATGCGTCGCGGGGCCACGCGCCAACACCAGCTCGGCGCGAACGCCTCGCGGCGAGTCGGCAGAACAGGGCGCGCGCCTCGGAGTCGGAAACACCAGGAGCAGTCGGCAACGTCCTGGCAGCGACCACCCAACCGCTCCATTGCAGGCGAAATCATTCTGCCTCCCGCCACCTGTGCTCGCGCTCGCGTACCGGCCGTTGCGCGTCGCGCACGCATCCGGTAGCTATGCACGCATCGGAGCAGGGGTGGGTCGCTTCGCCGAAGCGCCGCTCACCGCTGCATATACGACTAAAACGGAGCGGAGGTATATAACCATGCCGAAGATAAAACTGTTGCTGGTGAGCATGCTGCTGGTGTTCGCCCTCGGCGCGATCGCTGCCGCGTCTGCCTCAGCAGAAGAAACCCCAGAGTTCGTGATGGAAGGATTGAAAGAAGGCGAAACCGAGAAAATCGAAGAAAAATCAACAACAGACATAAAACCTCTCGTACTAGAAGCAGAAGGAGAGCCTACGATCGAATGCAAAAAGGACAAGGTCGTTGGCGAGACGGTCACAGACGACAGCACGGAAGACGCGATCAAAGCGCTTGACTTCGAAGAATGCAAAGACAATTCGGAATCAGCATGCACACTGTCAAAAATCGAAACCAAAGAACTTGAGGTCGTCCTCGAAGACGGCACAACCACAGAAGACACGCGCGAAAAGTTCAAGCCTAAAAGCGGAGAAGTAATCGCCGAATTCACACTCGGAGGCAGCCTATGTAAAGAAAAAGAAAAACTCAAACTGGAGGGTGACTTCACCTCAAAAGAAGAAGACAACGAAGTAAAAGTGGAAAAAGAACTACCCGTCGACGTCGAAGTCAAAGCCGCCTCCGGAGAACTGAAATACGGAGACGCGCTGCGCAACGCCTCCTTCCGCTTAGACTTACCGATCCATTATCCGGTGCCGTTAGGTTTATGCCGGCACCCACACGTATTAGTAACTCTATGCCATTTCTGATCCTCGCCGATGGTGAGGGTTAGAGTCCGCCGACGCTTGCACCGGTAAGCCCGGCCAAAGGGCAACGATGCGACGGGGGCCGCGTGCGGCCCCCGTCGTTCTGCGGTCAACGGCTCGACGTCCAAGAGCCGCCACGGACGCCCCGGGAGGTCCTGGAGGCGCGCCCCCCGGCGTCTCAGGAGGCGTACATCGCCTCGATCTCCGCCTCATACTTGGCGGCGATCGGCTTGCGCTTGAGCTTCATCGTCGGCGTGAGCTCCTCCTCGCCGGGGAGCCAGTCGCCGGGGACGATCGTGAACTTCTTGATCTGCTCGACGCGCGCCAGACGGGAGTTGGCGGCGTCGATCGCCTCCTGCACGGCCTCCCGCACAGCCGGCTCACCCGCCAGCTGCTCCAGCGTGCGGCCCTCCAGGCCGTGCTGTGAGGCCCACATCGGGGCGAAGTCGGCGTCGAGGACGATCAGCGCGGTGTTGTAGGGGCGACCGTCGCCGATCGCGCAGGCCTGGCCGATCAGCGGCGAGGCGCTCTTGACGGCCGCCTCGATGTTGGCGGGCGACATGTTCTTGCCGGCGGCGTTGATGATCAGCTCCTTCTTGCGGTCCACGATCCGCAGATAGCCGTCGGCGTCGAGCTCGCCCACGTCGCCAGTGTGCAGCCAGCCGTCGGGGTCGATCGTCTCCGCGGTCTTCTCGGGATCGCCGCGGTAGCCGAGCATCACGATCTCGCCGCGCACCAGCACCTCGCCGTCCTCGGCGAGCGAGATCTCTACGCCCGGGGCGGGCGGGCCGACGGTGCCGAGCTTGATTCGCTCCGGCGGGTTGACGCAGCCGGCGCCGCAGGTCTCGGACATCCCCCACAGCTCGGCGAGGGGTATGCCGATCGCGTGGAAGAACTCCAGCACCTCCAGCGGCGTGGGCGCGGCGCCGACGTTGACGGCGCGCACCTCGTCGAAGCCCAGCATCGCGCGCAGTCCGGCGAAGATCTGCTCGTCGGCGCTGGCCACCTCGGCGGCCAGCGCCGACGGGACCGGCTGGCCGCGCTGCTCCAGGCGCACCTTCTCGATCGCGGCGGCCAGCGCGCGCTCGGTGCGCTCGCGCTGCTCCTGCGGCTGGCCGGCGATCATCGTCTCCAGGCCCGCCTTCAGCTTCTCCCAGATGCGCGGCACCGCGAAAAACCACTGCGGGCGGACGTCGGGCAGGTAGGAGAGCACCTGGCGAGGGTCGGGGCAGCAGGTGATCTGCATGCCGTACACGATCGGCACGTAGTGGTGGGCGTTGCGCTCGGCCACGTGCGCGGCGGGCAGCCATGAGATCACGCGCGACTGCGGTGGGAACTGCACCAGCCGCTCGATCCCGGCGACGGTGTGCATCAGGTTGCTGTGGGAGAGCTGCACGCCCTTCGGCGGCCCGGTGGTGCCGGAGGTGTAGATCAGCGTGAGCACGTCCTGCGGCCCGACCTGCGCGGCGGCCTCCTGCACGGCGGCCTGCGTCTGCGGGTCGCGTCCGAAAGCCTCGACCTCGGCCAGCGTGAGCACGCCGTCGGTGAGCGACTCTTCCTCGGGCAGGTCCACGACGATCACGCGCTCCAGCCGCGGCAGCCTGGCGCGGACCTCCAGCATCCGCTCCAGGTACTGGCGCTCGATCACCGCGATGCGCGTGTCGGCGTCGGAGAGCAGGAACTCGATCTGGTTGGGGGCGTAGGTCTGGTAGATCGAGTAGGGCGTCGCGCCCAGCGTCACCGCGGCGAGGTCCACCACGTGGAACTCGGGCCGGTTGGTGAGCATGATCGCGAGCGTCTCCCCGCGCTGCAGGCCCAGCTTGTGCAGCCCCCCGGCGAAGTCGCGTACGCGCCGGTGCCACTGCGCCCAGGTGAGCGTCTGCTCGTCGCCTTTGGTGCGGATCGCCACGCGATCGGCGAGCGCCGCGCTGGTGATCTCGAACGCCTCCACGATCGTGGCGGCGTGCGCCGCGGAGTTACCCTCCCGCTCGGTGGCTAGCTCGGAGGTGCTTGTGGCTGGTTCGCTCATCCCCCCAGCCGTCCGATGTCGTTGCTGACGCCGTTGATGACAAGAAAAGCTAGCAACACGATCCCGATCGAGCTGAAGCGCCACATCGCGGCGAGCGACACGCGCCGCCCGCGCACCTTCTCGGCGAGCGACCACAGCACGTGGCCGCCGTCGAGCGGCAGGAACGGGAAGAGGTTGATGATCGCCAGCGCGAGCGAGACGAAGCCGATGATCACGAGCGCATAGCCGGCGCCGGCGGTGACCGCTTCCTGGGTCACCACCGTGATCCCGACGATGCTGCTGAATTCGTGGCGGATCTTCGGGTTGGTGAAGGCGTGGCTGATGTTGGTGAGCGTGTGGGCGGTGATCCCCCACATCTCCCCGAGCGCCGCGCCGGCCGCGGCGAACGGGCCGTAGCGCTTGGCGGTGGCGCCGAAGCCGAGACCGAGCAGCATGCGGTGCAGCTGGGCGCTGTAGCGGGGGTACACGGTGAGCGCGACCGTCCCGCCCGCGCGCCTGACGGTCAGTTGCGCGGGCGTCGCGGCGCGGCAGCCATCGCCCGGCGTCCCCGCGCAGCGGTGGGCGCCGATCGCTTTCACCGCGGAGGCCTCGTTCACGCGCCGCCCGTCGATCGCGACGATCCGGTCGCCCAGCCTCAACTTCCCGTAGGCGGGCTGGCCCTTCTCCAGCGACACCACGCTGGTACCGGGGATGCGCGTGTGGATCGAGGGGTTGAGACGTTCGAGCGTGCTGACGCCGGCGAAGCTGCCCGAGAAGAGGATCGCCCAGAACAGCAGGAAGGCGATCAGCAGGTTGACGCCGGGGCCGGCGAGGATCACGGCGATCCGCTTCCACGGCGGCTGGTTGTAGTAGGCGTGCCTTGCCACCTCCGGGTCGAGCCCCTCCAGTTCCTGGGGGCTCATCCCGGTGATCTTCACGAACCCCCCGGCCGGGATGGCGCCGATCATGTACTCCGTTTCCCCCCTGCGGAAGCCGACGATCTTCGGCGGGAAGAACAGCGAGAAGCGCTCCACGCGCATCCCCGTCGCCTTGGCGACGGCGAAGTGCCCCGCCTCGTGCAGAATCACCAGCGCGGAGATGCCAAGAATCGTGAGCAGCCAGCTCATGGCCTCAGTGTGGCAGGCTGCGGCGAGACTTCATGCGGTTGGGTCGCGGGGCGCCCGGTCGTGCGAGCGGCAACCAGCGACCCCAGGTCAGACCATCTCCAGCGCAAGCCGCGAATCGAGGCGGCGGAGATCCCCCGGATCGCAGGTCACCACAGGCTGGCGATAACTGCGCGCGCAGACAACCACGCTTGCGTCGACCACGTCGTCGGCGCCGCGCGCGCCAAGCAACAGGCCCACGACCTGCGCGAGGACGGCATCGAGGGGCACGACACTGGTTTGAGGGTGCTTCAACAGTCGCGCCAGCCGTGCCTGACGCGGGCCTCCGCGAAACGCCTGCGCCAGTACCCCAGCCGGTATGTGAATCGCCGCGTCGGGCAGCCCGAGAGTCCGGGCGAGCAGTGCGTCGATACGCTCCTCTCCGCGCTCAAGCGCGATCAACGCGCCCGTATCAAGCGTGAAACCCCTCAATCTTCGGAGAGGCTGAGGACTTTGTCCGCCCAAGCGTACGCCTCGGCGCTCGGCTCACCATGCTCGGCGATTAGTTCCGCGACGAGCTCGGCGAGGGCATTCTCGTCCTTCTCCGCCGCGGGGCCGGGCCTTGAAAGGGCCTCGGCGAGCGCCGCGGAGACATAGCCAGACACGCTCGCGGCCTCGCCACGGGCGACCGCTTCGCGTACCCGCTCAACCTGTTCTTCCGGCAGGGAGACGGTGATCTTCGCGACTTTGGTCATACCAGGATCATACCGCATTGTCGGGCGTATAACGACCTGGCTGGGAGCTGGGACTGAAGCTGTTTGATCGGGCGATCGGTGTGGGGCCATACTCCTTTATCCGGCTGCGGGCTGTGAGTGGGACGAGCAATGACGCCGTCACCAGTCCGCGGCCTCACGCCAGCGCGGCTACCGCCTCCGCGGCAAGCGCACGCGCTTCGCGGTCGGCCTCGTACAGCGACTCAAAGGCGCGCACCGGCGCGGCGGGGATTCGCTGCAGCGTCGCTTCGATCACGGCGGGGATGCCGCTGAAGGGCAGGCCGTCGTTGACGAAGGCGTGCACGGCGACCTCGTTGGCGGCGTTCAGCACGCACGGCGCGGTGCCGCCGGCGATGGCCGCCTCGCGCGCGATCCGCAGGCAGGGGAAGGCGTGGAGATCGGCCGCCTCGAACGTCAGCTCCCCGACTTGCACTAGGTCCAGCGGCGCGATCGGGAGGTCCACGCTCTCGCCCCCGTGCAGCGCGTAGGAGATCGCCACGCGCATGTCGCGCGGGCCGATGTGGGCGAGCATCGCGCCGTCGGCCAGCTGGATCAGGCCGTGGACGAGCGACTGCGGATGGACCACCACGTCGATGCGCTCGTAGGGGGTGCCGAACAGATGGTGAGCCTCCATCAGCTCCAGGCCCTTGTTCATCAGCGTGGCCGAGCCGATCGTGTTCATGCTCCCCATCTCCCACGTCGGGTGGGCGAGTGCCTGCGCGACCGTCACCTCCCGCAACCGCGCGGGCGTGTAGCCGCGGAAGGGGCCGCCGGAGGCGGTGATCGTCAGGCGCTCCACAGCGCCCGGGGGTTGGCCGGCGAGCAGCTGGTGCAGGGCGGTGTGCTCGGAGTCCACAGGAATGATCTGCGCGCCGGTGGCTTGCGCCAGCGCGGTGACGAGCTCGCCGCCTACCACCAGCGACTCCTTGTTGGCGAGCGCGAGGTCGATTCCCTCGCCGAGCGTCGCCACGGTGGGCCCGAGGCCGGCGGAGCCGACGAGCGCGTTGAGCACCAGATCGGCGCCCGACTCCACCACCAGGCGCACCAGCCCCTCCGCGCCGTGGAGCACCTCCCCCCCGGTCCACGCCTCGGCGGCGCGCGCGGCGGCGTCGGGCTCGACCAGCGCGATTCGACCCACCCGGTGGGCGGTGGCCTGCGTGACGAGCGCCTCCCAGGAGCGCTCGGCGGAGAGGCCGACCAGCTCGAACTGCTCGCTGCGGCCCACGATGTCGAGCGCCTGCGTGCCGATCGAGCCGGTGGAGCCGAGGATCAGCAGGCGCTTGGGCATATGGGTGCTCGAACTCACGAACGCGCCCCGCACACGTTGGCGCACTTCATTTTGTAAATGGTTGGAGTCCGTTTCGATGACATCACTGCCCGCCCTGCCTGCCCTCACACATACGCCAGCCAGATGTAATACCCGACCACGGCCGTAAACAGCACCGCGTCGAGGCGGTCCAGGGCACCGCCGTGCGCGCCGAACAGGCCGCCGGCGTCCTTGACGCCCGCATGGCGCTTGAGGAAGGACTCGAACAGGTCGCCCAGCGGGCCGGCGAGCGCGATGCCGGCGCCGAGCACCAGCGCGTGCGTGCCGGGCAGCCATTCCTGGTAGCGCCCCGCCAGCCACACGGCGGCGACTGCGCAGATCATGCCGGCCACCAGCCCCTCGACGGTCTTGCCGGGCGAGACAGCCGGCGCGAGCGGGCGGCGGCCGAACAGGCGCCCCCCCAGGTAGGCGCCGGTGTCGCCGAGGAAGGTGCCGATCAGCACGTCGATCACGATCCCCTCGCCGTGCGGCAGCTGGCGCAGCATCACGGCGTGGGCGAGCGCGAGGCCGATCCAGAAGATCCCCAGCAGCGTGATCGCGAGGCCGGCGACGGATGGGCGGGGCTGGCGCAGGGTCAGCAGGAACAGCAGCGGCAGCGAGGCGACCGTGGCGAGCAGCACCTGCGAGGGCCCGCCGTACAGCGCGGCGGCGATCAGACCGGCGAGCGCGACGAAGCCGGCGAGGCGCACCGGGTGGGTGCGCGCGTACATGGCGCACAGCTCGTGCATGCATACCCAGGCGAGCACCAGCACGCCGAGCGCGAAGATCAAGCCGCCCTCGATCACGATGAACAGCGCGAACGCGATCGCCGGCAGCGCGGCGATGACGCGCGCCGCAAGATCGGAGCGCCCGGCGCTCATCTTCGACCCCCAGCGCTCATCGCCCGCCGAAGCGCCGCCGCCGGGCGCTGAACTCGGCGAGCGACTGCTGCAGCGCCGCACGCGTGAAGTCCGGCCACAGCTCCTCGCGGAAGACCAGCTCGGAGTAGGCCGACTGCCACAAAAGGTAGTTGGAGAGCCGCCGCTCGCCGCTGGTGCGAATGATCAGGTCGGGGTCGTGCATCTCCGGCGCGTACAGGCAGCGGCGGAACTCCTCCTCGGTCTGACCTTCGAAGCGCCGTGCCGCATCGATGATCTCCGCGCGCCCGCCGTAGTTGAAGGCGACAAACATGGTGATCGTGGAGTTGGCGTCGGTGAGTTTCTCCGCCCAGCGCATCTGCTCGACGAGCTCCGCGGGCAGCTGCTCGCGACGGCCGATGAAGCGCATCCGCACGCCCTCGGCGTGCAGCTCCGGGGTCTCGCCGGCGATGCGGCGCGAGAACATCTCGAATAGGCCCTGCACCTCGGTGGGCGAGCGCGACCAGTTCTCGGTCGAGAAGGAGTACACCGTCAGCTCCTCGATCCCGAACTCCACGGCGTCGCGCAGGCGCGCCTTGACCGTGTCGGCTCCGGCCTCGTGCCCCGCGTTGACGGGCAGTCCGCGCCCGCGCGCCCAGCGGCCGTTGCCGTCGGTGATGATCGCCACGTAGCGAGCGTGCGCGGATTGCTCTGCGCGCTCGGATGCCGCAGCCGGGTCGGCGCCCGCCATCAGACTTCGAGGATCTCCTCTTCCTTGGCCTTCAGCACCCCGTCGAGGTCGGCGACGCGGGCGTCGGTGAGCTTCTGCAGCTCCACCTCCGCGCGGTGCTCGTCATCAGAGCCGGCCTCGCCGGCCTCCTTGAGCTCGCGCAGGTCGTGCATGGTGTCGCGGCGCACGTTGCGGATCTTCACGCGGCCCTCCTCGATCAGGTGGCGCACGACCTTCACCAGCTCGCGGCGGCGTTCCTCGGTGAGCTCGGGCACCACCAGGCGCACGACGTTACCGTCGTTGGAGGGGTTGAGGCCGACGTCGGACTCGTTGATGGCCTTCTCGATGAACTTGATGGAGGACTTGTCGTAGGGCTGCACGGTGAGCAGGCGCGCCTCGGGCGCGGAGATCGTGGCGAGCTGATTGAGCGGCGTGGGCGCGCCGTAGTAGTCGACCACCACGCGCTCCAGCAGCGCGGGGGACGCGCGGCCGGTGCGCACGGTGGCGAGCTCGTGCTGGGTGGCCTCCACGGACTTGGCCATCCGCCCGCGCGCGTCCTCGATCAGCTCGTCGATCATCTCAGCTGCCATCGTGACGATGACCTCCCTCACCGGCTGGGGTTGCGGCGGCAGTTCCGTAAAGCTCAACCATGACCGCTACTGCCCTCCTCCTCGCTCGGAGTTGTCGATACAAGCGTGCCCACGCGCTCCCCGGAGATTATCCGCGAGATGGAACGCTCGTCGTCCATGTTGAAGACGTTGAGCGGCATCCCGTTCTCCATGCACAGCGCCAGCGCCGTGGAGTCCATCACGCGCAGGCGGCGCTCCAGCGCCTCCATGTGCGTGATCTCGGGGATGAACCGCGCGGTGGGGTCCAGCGCGGGGTCGGCCGTGTAGACGCCTTCGACGCCGTTCTTGGCCATCAGGATGATCTCGGCGTGCACCTCGGCGGCCCGCAGCGCGGCGGCGGTGTCGGTGGTGAAGAACGGGTTGCCGGTGCCGGCGGCGAAGATCACCACGCGTCCCTTCTCCAGATGGCGCATGGCGCGACGGCGGATGTAGGGCTCGGCGACCTCGGAGATGGCCAGCGCCGACTGCACGCGCGTGTCGGTGCCGCTCTTCTCCAGCGCGTCCTGCAGCGGCAGCGCGTTGAGCACGGTGGCGAGCATCCCCATGTAGTCGGCGGTCGAGCGGTCCATCCCGGCGGCGGCGCCCTGCATTCCGCGGTAGATGTTGCCGGCCCCCACCACGATCGCCACCTCGACCCCGCGATCGCGCACCTCGCTCACCTGGCGCGCCACGGCGGCCACGCGCTCGGGGTCGGTGCCGAACTCGAGCTCCCCCATCAGCGCCTCGCCGGAGAGCTTCAGGAGGATCCGTTTGAACGCAGGTGCCATCGCTGGGGAGCCTATCGTGTGCATTTGGTGCGCATCCGCGCGGGGGACCGCTTCGGCGAGCGCGGTTGGGGCGGGGCGTCCGTGCCCCGCCACCGCGGTGGCTGTGGTCTACTGGCCGACGGCAAACCGCACGAAGCGGCGGATCACGACATTCTCGCCCGTCTTGGCGGTGAGCTCATCGCGCAACTGCTGCACGGTCTTGCCCTCGAACTTGGGGTGGTGGAGCTCCTGCTCGAGCAGCACGATCGTGCCGTACCAAGCGTCCAGCTTGCCGGTGACGATCCGCTCGCGCACGTTCTCGGGCTTGTCGGCTGGTGCCTCCCGCTCGTAGAGGCTCGCCTCCGCGTCGCGCGCCTGCGCGGGGACCTCCTCGCGGCTGACGTATGCCACGGTGGGGCTGGCGGCGATCTGCATCGCCACGTCACGGGCGAAGCCGGTGAAGTCCTCGTTGTTGGCCACGAAGTCGGTGTTGCAGTCCACCTCGATCAGTACTCCCACCTTGGCGCCGGGGTGGATGTAGGCCTGCACCGTGCCCTCGGTCGCCACGCGCTCGCCGAGATCCTGGATCTTCTTGCCCTGGCGCAACCGCAGAATCTCGATCGCCTTCTCAAGGTCTCCCGCCGCCTCGGTGAGCGCCTTCTTGCAATCCATCATCCCCGCGCCGGTGCGCTCGCGCAGAGCCTTCACGTCTTTGGCGCTGATCTCCACAGCGTTCATGCCTGTGCCTCCTCAGGGGTCTCGACGGCGGTAGCGGCGCCGTCAGGCTGGACTTCGACCGGGGACGGGGCCGCGACGCTCTCGGGCGTCTGCGGCGCGGCGGGCGGCTCGGGCGGCTTGACCTCGGCCGCCGGTGGCTCGACGGGCGGTGGCTGCTGAGCCGCTGGAGTCGGGGCCTGCGCAACGGCGGCCGGAGCCTCTGCGACGGGCGGCTCCGCGGTCGGAGGGACCGCGGCCGGAGGGGCTGGGACCTCGGCGGCGGCAGCGGCCGCGGCGGCGGCCTGCTGGGCGGCGAGGCGTTCCTGGGCTTGCTGGGCTGCCTGCTCCTCGGCCTCGCGGCGCGCGGCCTCTTCCTCGGCTTCGCGTTTGGCGCGGGCCTCCGCCTCGATCCGGGCGCGCTCTTCGGCTTCCTGACGGGCGCGTTCCTCCTCGGCGCGGAAAACGTTGCGGCCCTCCGCGACCACGTCTCCGATCGCGCGGGTGATCAGCGAGCAGGAGCGGATCGCGTCGTCGTTGCCCGGGACCACAAAGTCGATCCCGTCGGGGTCGCAGTTGGTGTCGACCAGGCCGATGATCGGGATCCGCAGCCGCTGCGCCTCGCGCACCGCGATCGCCTCGGTTTTGAGGTCGATCACGAACATCGCGTCGGGGACGCGCTGCATGTCTTTGACCCCGCCGAGGTTGGCGCGCAGCTTGATGAGGTCGGCCTGGCGGGCCATCCGCTCGCGGGTGGGCAGCAGCGCGAGCTGACCGTCAGCCTCGTAGCGTTCCAAGTCGTGCAGGCGGCGGATGCGCAGGTTGATGGTCTGGAAGTTGGTCAGCAGCCCCCCCAGCCAGCGGTGGTTGACGTAGGGCATGCCGGCGGCGGTGGCGACGTCGCGGACGATGTCGCGCGCCTGCTTCTTGGTGCCCACAAACAGCACGGTGCCGCCGCGGTGGGCGAGCGTGCCCGCAAACTCGCGCGCCTGCTCCAGCAGAACAGCGGTCTTGAGCAGATCGATGATGTAGATGCCGCCGCGCTCGCCATGGATGAAGCGGCGCATCTTGGGGTTCCAGCGGCGTGTCTGATGGCCGAAATGCACGCCGGCCTCCAGCAGTTCCGCGATGCCTACCTGTGCCACGGTGTTCTCCCTTGTGTGTATGCCTTGGTGTGGTTGCTGTGTGCTCCGTACGGCGGGTCGTGGACTCGCGGGAAGTTGCCGGCGCAGGCCGGCCACCACGAGCAGGGTCACGATCCGGACCCCATACGGGTCGAGGGTCAGATTTGAGGTGTCAGGATAGCCGCTCAGCCCGTTCGAGCGCAACGGCGAGGTCGGCGGGGAGCGCCGAATGCACCTCCAACCGCTCACCGGTCAGCGGGTGCGCGAGCGCCAGGCGGGTGGCGTGCAGGAATTGGCGCTCCAAGCCGAGCATCCCCGCGGTTCCATACTCGGGGTCGCCGGCGACGGGGTTGCCGATCGCCCGCAGGTGCACGCGAATCTGGTGGGTGCGGCCGGTGTCCAGGTGCAGGCGCAGCAGCGAATGCTCGGGGAGCGCGCGATCGAGCGTGAAGTGGGTGCGGGCCTCGCGGGGGAAGTTGCCGCCGACCGCCATCCGCGTGCGCACGCTCGGGTCGCGGCCGATCGGCGCCTCGATCGTGCCGCTGCGCGCGCTCGGGCGGCCCTCCACCAGCGCGATGTATTCGCGCTCGATCTGGCGCGCGGCGAGCGCCCGCTGCAGCAGGCGGTGGGCCTCCTCGGAGCGGGCCACCACCAGCAGGCCGGAGGTGTCGCGGTCCAGGCGGTGCACGATGCCGGCGCGGTCCGGTTCGCCCCCGGCGGCCACGCCGGCCAGCAGCTGCGAGAGCGTGCCCTCGCGATGCCCGCGCGCGGGATGCACCACCAGGCCGGCGGGCTTGTCGACGACCAGCAGGTGCTCATCTTCGTAGGCGATCGCGAAGGTGGGGATCAGGCCTCCCGGGGGCGCTCGATGATCAACAGCAGGATCAGAACCCCCAGTGTTATGGAGACGTCGGCGAGGTTGAAGGGGGGCCAGCCCAGCGGCAGCTTGACGAAGTCCGTGACATACCCGGCGCGCAGGCGGTCCAGCACGTTGCCCAGCGCCCCCCCGAGTAGCATCCCCGTCGGCAGCCAGATCAGCGGACGCGAGGTGTGCAGGGCGAAATACACCAGCAACGCCAGCAGCGCCAGCGCGATCACGAGCGTCACGGCGACGGGGTCGCCGGGGAGGAAGCCGAAGGCAACACCGCGGTTGCGCGTGTTCACCAGCGCCACGCCCGGCAGCACCCCGCGTTCTTCGCCCTGCACGATCCCGGCCCGCACGGAGCGCTTGGCGAGCTGGTCGACGGCCACCACGGCGAGGGCGACGAGCGCGGCGCGGATCCAGGGGGAGCGCGTCAACCGCCGATGATGTGCTGCACGACGACGCTGTTGATGAGCTCCAGCGCGATGATCGCGACGATCGGGCTGAGGTCCAGGCCGCCGAAGCTGGGGAGGATGCGGCGGAAGATCCGCAGGAATGGTTCGCACACGTCGCGCAGGAAGCCGATCGTCGCGCTCACCCCGCGCGAGTAGGGCAGGCGCACGCCGAAGGCGAGCAGCCAGCCCACCACGATGTGGGCGAAGATCAGCAGGATGTAAACGTAGATCAGCGTCGAGAGGTAGTTGGCCAGCTCGGTGCGGGCACTGGCGAGCGGCATCATCGCCGCGGCCCCCGGCGGCGCTCACTGGCAGGCCACGTCATCGCAGTGGCTGTCCGGCGGCGAGCGCTGGCGAGCGGCATCACGGCCGTGGCCCTCGGCGGCGGGCGCCAGGTCCTCCGCGCCTGCGCAGCACCGCGTCGAGCGCGTCGCTGAACGCCGCGCGCACCCCGCCGCGCTCCAGGGCCGCCACCCCGCGCGCCGTGAGCCCTCCGGGCGATGACACCTCGCGGCGCAGCGCCAGTGTGTCGTAGTCGCGGCGGCGCAGCAGCTCCGCGGTGCCGGCCAGGGTCTGCACAACCAGCCGGGCGCCCTCCGCCGCGGGGATGCCACGGCGCACGCCGGCGTCGATCTGCGCCTCGGCGACCAGCGCCACGTAGGCGGGGGCGCACGACATTAGGCCGGTGGCGACGTCCAGGAGCGAGTCGTCGAGCACCACCAGCGAGCCCAGCTCGGCGAAGACCTCGCGCACCCGGGCGTCAAGGGCGCCCCCTGCGTCGCCCGCCTTCTCGCTCTGTGCGGCGACCGGGTCGCCGGAGCCCGCGGCCGCCTCGCGCTCGGGGT
Organism: uncultured Solirubrobacterales bacterium; assembly: GCA_963833205.1. Classification (GTDB taxonomy): domain Bacteria; phylum Actinomycetota; class Thermoleophilia; order Solirubrobacterales; family Solirubrobacteraceae; genus Palsa-744. The sequence goes on from CAWHWZ010000004.1 coordinate 280,774, forward strand.
CGGCCGCCTGCACCACGGCCCCCTGACGAACCTCGACGGGCAGGGAGGGTATGAAACGGTAGACCGGCACCCCGGGATACGCCTCCTTCACATCCGCGAGGGGCGTGGCGGCGAGGATCGAGGCGACCGCGCGCGCGTGGGGAGCGACCTCTTCGGCCACGCCGCGCAGCTGCGCCGGCTTGTGGCAGAGCACCACCAGCTCCGCACGGGCGGCCACCTCGGCGTTGCTCGCCAGCGCCTCCCCCCCGGTCTCCCGCGCCAGCGCGCGCGCCCGCTCGGCGACGGGATCGAAGCACAGCACCGGACGCCCCCACCCGCGGGCGAGCGCGCGTGCCATGTTGCCTGCGCCGATCAGACCAATTTGCATAGGGCGCCCACCCTATCGGCCCCGCTCAGCTCTGATTGAAAAAGCCCTTCTCGATCAGCCGCGCCCGCTCCTCCGCGGAGATCTCGACGTTGCGGGGGGTCAGCATGAACACCTTGTCGGCGATCCTCTGCATGCCGCCGTCCAGCGCGTAGGTGAGACCTGAGGCGAAGTCGATCAGGCGCTTGGCCAGATCGGTTTCGGTGCCCTGCAGATTGAGGATCACGGGGATCGAGTCCTTGAAGCGGTCGGCCACCTGCTGGGCGTCGTTGAAGGACTTGGGGATCACCAGATGCACGCGCACGTCGCCGTTGGCGCGCGAGCCCACGGAGCGCAATACGGTGGTGGGACTCCCCGCCACGCGGCCCGGGCCCGCTCCCGCCGGTTCGTCGTCGGCGAAGATCTCGTCGAAGTCGTCGCGCCTGCGGCGCAAACGCCGGACGTTGGGGCGCTCGCGGTAGCGATCCTCGATCGCCGCCTCGTGCGGGGCCTCGTCTTCGTACTCCTCGTGGTACTCCTCGGCGAGGCCGAAGTACACGAGCGCACGGTGCCATGAGTCTCGAAACGCCATTGTCGGGGGCACTCTTCGCTGAAAACGCGAATTTCCCTGCTTATCCTAGCGTTTTACCTCGGCTGGCCGGCTGATGTTTGACCGCGACGCTTTCGATGGTCGTGGCCGGGTGATCGGTCGGCGATACAGCGCGCTGCCCAGCCTGACGATCGTGGCGCCCTCTTCCACCGCCGTCGTGTAGTCCTGGGAGGTCCCCATCGACAGCTCACCCAACCCGTGCTCCCATGCAAGCTCGCGCAATGCCCCAAACCAGCGGCGGCTCTGCTCGGGCTCGGCAGCCAGCGGCGGCATCGTCATCAGGCCGGCAACGCGAAACGGGGAGCGCTCCAAATAGCGCGGCAGCTCCTCCGGGAGCACCCCCGCCTTGCCGGCCTCGCGGGCGATGTTGACCTGCACCAGCACTTCCATCCCCTGCCGCGCCTGCTCGCTGTGGCGCTCCAACGCCCGCAGCGCCGACTCGCTGGCGAGCGAGTGGATCACGCGCACGTGGGGCACGATCAGCGGCACGCGGCGGCTCTGCAGCTGGCCGATGAAATGCCACGCAAAACGCTCGCCGTGCGCGGCAACCTTCTCCTGCAGATCCTGCGCACGGTTCTCGCCCACCAGCCAGATGCCCGCCTCGGCGAGCGCGGGCAGATCGTCGAGCGCGACATACTTGGTGGCCGCCAGCACCTGCACCTCGGAGGGGTCGCGTCCGGCCTCGGTGGCCGCCAGCACGATCTCCTCGCGCACGCGCGCCAAGTTGGCGCGCACCCGCTCGGGCGTGATGTCGGCGATCAGCTCAGCCATGGGATCGGCTCAACCATGCAATCCCAGCCTGGCGTCCCGCCTGGAGCCCTTCGCGGCGGTGCGAGAAGAAACGCTCGTCGCAGATCGTGCACACCCCCACATCCTCCACGCGCGCCACCCCGGCAGCCTCCAAGCGCTCGCGGGCGACCGCCGCCAGGTCGAGCTTGCCAGGACCCTCGCGGTGGGCGCCGCCTGACTGAGAGCCAAGTTCACCGGCCTTATGGCCGGCCGCGCCAGCCTCCAGGGCGCGGTGCACCTCCTCGCCGACCTCGTAGCAGCAGCCGCGCGCGCCGGGGCCGATCACGGCGACGATCTCGCCCTCTCCGCCAAGCTCGCGTATGGCGCGCACGCCATCCTCCAGCACGCCACCGGCCAGCCCACGCCAGCCGGCGTGCACAGCCGCCACGGCGCTCCCCGACCCGAGGATCACCGGCAGGCAGTCCGCCACCAGCACCATCGTTCCGAGCTCGCGCACCGCGGTGGCGTGGCCGTCGGCGTCGATCGCCACGGGCTCCCCGCCGCGGCGCGCGCCATCAACCCCATCAACCCCTCCGGCCACGCGCTGCACCGTGGCGCCGTGCACCTGGCGGCTGGCGCACAGCCAGCGCAGGCCGAGCTGCTGGCAGAGACGATCGCGTTCCCCACGGCCGCGCTCGTGGCCGCTACCGCGCATCGTCGAGAGGTTGCCCTCGGCGCGGCTGGTGAACAGAGCGTGGCCGCCGCCGGGGAGCTCGAAGCGCATGCGGCTCACCGTAGCTGGAGCGCCGCCGCCAACTCGGCCTCGCGGCCGACGGCCAGCTCGCCGTCCAGCTTCGCGCAGAGAGCGGCATCCAGGCGGCGTCCGATCTCGGGCCCCTCCGGGAGCCCGGCGGCCAGCAGGTCCTCGCCGGTGATCTCCAGCCGGATGTTGCGCAGATCCGCAAGCCAGCGGTGGGCCGCCATCCGCGCCTCGCTCCAGCTCACCTCATACCAGGCGCCGGCAAGCGCAACACACTCCAGCGACTCAAACGAAGAGATCTCGTAGATTTCTGAGTTCTCTTCCGCGTTCACCAGTTCTTCGGCGACGGCGTCGGCACAGATCGCCGCGCGGGTCACCAGCGCGATCTCGGGCGCTCGGAACTCCATCCCTTCCAGCAGCTCATACATGTTGCCTTCCACGTCCGCATCCTCCTCCAGCAGATCGACCGTCATCGGCTGAAACAGAATCGCCAGCAGCACCAGGTCTGGGCGGGGATCCGGCCCGGCGCCGCCCCCGGCGTTGGACAACAGATCGAGTGCGTCACGTGCCAGTCGTGCGTCGAAGCCCATCCGCGGGTGCAGAGCGGCGAACAGCCCCAGCTCATCCAGCGCACTCAGCGCGGCGACGGGGTCGGCTTCGCCCAGCGCCAAGCGCAGCTCGGCGCCGACGCGCGCCAGGGAGACAGTCCGCTGCGCGCCCTGCGCCACCGCGGCGGCGGCCAGCTCCGCGGTGCGCTCCTCCACGGTGAAGCCGAGACGGGCGCGATAGCGCGCCAGTCGCCACAGGCGCGTGGGGTCATCGAGGAAACTGCGCTCGTGCAGCACGCGCAACCGCCCCTCACGCAGGTCCTCCCGCGCGCCGGGCACCGCGTGCAGCTCCCCCGGGCGTGGTCCGCCAAGCGCACAGGCCAGCGCGTTGACCGTGAAGTCACGCCGTCGCAGATCCTCCTCCAGTGTGGCCGGCTGCACCTCGGGCAGGGCCCCCGGGGCGGGATAGCGCTCGCGGCGAGCGGTGGCGATGTCGATCCGCCACCCCTCCCCCTCCCCCTCCCACTCAACGATCGCGGTGCCGAAGCGCTCGTGCTCGGTCACCGAAGCGTGTGCACCGATGCCTTCGCGGAGCGCGCCGGCCAGCCGCGCGGCGGCGCGGCCGAACGGGGCCTCGCCGCCCTCCACCACCACGTCCAGCTCGCGGGGATGGCGGCCAAGCAACAGGTCGCGTACGGCGCCCCCCACCAGGTAGGCGCCAGCCGGCGCGGCCGTGCCGGCGGCCGCCAGCAGCTCCGCTCCCCCGGGCCGCGCGCGCAGCCGCTCCAACAGGTCCGCCGGGTCGGGCGGCGCGCCGCGCTCGGATGGCGTGCTCGGGAGCGCCTCAGCCATGCTCACCGCCGCACGGGGATGCCGGCACGCTCCAGGTGCTCCTTGGCTTCGCCGATGGTGTGTTGCCCGTAGTGAAAGATCGATGCGCACAGCGCGGCGTCGGCGCCCGCGTTCAGCGCTTCGGCGAGGTGCTCCAGCTCGCCCGCGCCGCCCGAGGCGATCACCGGCACCCCCACGGCGTCGCTCACGGCCGCCGTCAGCTTCAGGTCATAGCCGTCGCTGGTGCCGTCGCGGTCCATGCTCGTCAGCAGAATCTCCCCCGCCCCCCGCTCGGTCGCCTCGCGCGCCCACCCCAGCACGTCGCGGCCGGCGGGGGTGCGCCCGCCCGCGACGTACGCCTCCCACGTCCGTTCCAAGCCCAGATCCACGCCCTCCGTGCCGCTGGGCCGGGCGCCGTTGGTGGCGGCCGGGCGCGCCTGCGCCTTGGCGTCGATCGCCAACACCACGCACTGCGCGCCAAACACCCCCGCCAGCTCGTCGATCAGCTGCGGGCGCTCAAGCGCGGCGGAGTTCACCGACACCTTGTCGGCGCCCGCGTCCAGCACCGCCTGCGCGTCCGCCACCGAGCGGATGCCGCCGCCGATCGTGAACGGCACAAACACCTCGTCGGCTGTGCGCCGCGCCAGCGCCACGATCGTCTCACGCCGCTCGTGGGTGGCGGTGATGTCGAGAAACACCAGCTCGTCCGCTCCTTCGCGGTCGTAGTGGGCCGCCAGCTCCACCGGGTCGCCGGCGTCGCGGATGTCGAGGAATTCGACGCCCTTCACCACGCGGCCGCCATCGACGTCCAGGCAGGGGATGACGCGCTTGAGGTGCACGCGTTCACGGTAGCGTTTAAGCGGTCAACCGGCCAGCGCGGCGCGCGCCTCGGCGACCGTGAAGCGGCCCTCGTACAGCGCCTTGCCGACGATCACGCCCGTGAGGCTCGGCTCGCCCAGCGCCGCCAGCATGCGCAAATCGTCCAGCTCGCCGATACCGCCCGAGTAGATCAGGTGGCCGCCTTTGGCCGCCTTCGCCACCCACACCACGTCATCGCGATTCACGCCCTCCAGCATCCCGTCGCGGTCGACGTTGGTATACGCCAACTCGCGCGCCCCCCGCGCGATCAATTCCGCAAACACCTCGCTCACGCTCACCTCGGCCGCCTTCGTCCACCCCTCGGTGGTGACGCGGCCCTCGCGAACATCCACCGACACCACCACGCGCTCCTGCCCGTGCGCCTGCAGCGCCCGCTCCAGCAGGTCGGGGTCGGTGAAGGCCGCGGTGCCGAGAATCACGCGCTCCACGCCCGCCGCCAGCGCATCGGAGATCGCCTCCGGCGTGCGCAGCCCGCCGCCCAGCTGCACCGGCACGCCCAGCTCGCTTGCCACGCGGCGCACGTGCTCGAGGTTCACGGGGCGCCCCGCACGGGCGCCGTCGAGGTCCACCATGTGCAGATGGTCGGCGCCTTCGTTCACCCAGCGGCGCGCCGCCGACAGCGGGTCCTGGTCGTACACCTTGCTCGCGTCGAAGTCGCCCTTCACCAGCCGCACCGCGTTGCCGCCGAGGATGTCGATTGCCGGGTAGAGAATCATCGGGGGCTCATGGTCGGCCGCCGCCGGGGTGCTTGCCGAAGGTGGGTCACGACGCCAGGGGCACGTGTGCCGCCGTCGATGTGCTCGCGAGACCTGATCACGACGCCAGTGGCATCCGCGCGTCCGCCGCTCCGGCGCAGATGGAGACGAAGTTGCTCAGCAGCCGCAAACCATGCGTCGAGGACTTCTCGGGGTGCGACTGCGCGCCGAAGATGTTGCCCTGTTCCACCACCGCGGGAAACGTCTCCCCGTACTCCGCTGTCCCCAGCACCACCTCCTGGTCGACGGGGTGCGCGACAAAGGAGTGCACGTGGTAGAGGAACGCGGGGTCCGGCAGGCCCTCGCTCAGCGCCGAGCGCCGCCGCCAGCGCACCTCGCTCCAGCCGATGTGCGGCAGCTTCAGCTCCGGCGCTCGCAGCGTGCGCACCTCGCCGCGCAACAGCCCCAGCCCGTCCGCGCCGCCGTGCTCCTCGGAGCGCTCAAACAGCAGCTGCATCCCCATGCACGACCCAAACAGCGGGGTGCCCGCGGCCGCGCGCTCGCGCAGCAGCTCGTCGAGGCCGAGCTCGCGGATCGTCGCCATCGCCGCCGGGAATGCCCCCACGCCGGGGAGCAGCAGGCCGTCGGCGGCGCGCAGCTCGGCGTGGTCGCGGCTGACGTGCGCGCGCGCACCGACGCGCTCCAGCGCCTTTTCCACCGAGCGGCGGTTGCCCATCCCATAGTCCACCACCACAATCCGCGGGGTGTATTTGCTCATCCTGTCAGCGTACCCTTCGTGCTGGGCACGCCCGTCTCGGTGGGGTCCAGCGCCACGGCCGCGCGCAGCGCGCGCGCGAACGCCTTGAACGCCGCCTCGATCATGTGGTGGGCGTTGCTGCCGGCTTCCACGCGCAGGTGCAGCGTGAGCTTCGCGGCGTTGGCCAGCGCGCGGAAAAACTCCTCGGTCAGCTCGTGCTCGAAGCCGCCCGTGGCGCCCGGCGGCAGGTCGGCCTCGAACAGCGTGTAGGGGCGCCCGGAGATGTCGATCGTGCAGCTGGCGCGCGCCTCGTCCATCGGCACCAGCGCCTCGCCGTAACGGACGATCCCAGCGCGGTCGCCCAGCGCCTCGTCGAGCGCCTGGCCGAGCACGATCGCGGTGTCCTCGGCGGTGTGGTGGGCGCCGGTCTGCAGGTCGCCGCTCACGCTCACGTCGAGGTCGAGTCGCCCGTGGCGGGCGAGCAGGTCCAGCATGTGGTCGAGGAAGCCCACGCCGGTCGCGCGCGCGCCCCTGCCGGCGCCGTCGAGGTCGAGCGTCAGCTCGACGTCGGTCTCGCCGGTGCGGCGCTCGATCGTGGCGGTGCGGCTCATGGCTCTGGATTCTCCCCCATGCGCGCCTCCATTGAGCGCGCGTGCCACTCGAAGCCCTCCGCGCGCGCGATCGGCGCGCCCGCGGCGGCCAGTTTGCCCACACCGGCAGGGTCGATCCGCACTTCGGACATGCGGCGGCGGAAGTGCCGAGTGGAGAGCCCAGAGGCAAAGCGCGCAGCCCCACTTGTCGGCAGGATGTGGTTGGAGCCCGCCACGTAATCGCTGAAGGCAGTTGCCGACGCCGCGCCCACGAGCAGACACCCGGCCGAGCGCACCAACGGAGCGAGCGACTCGGGTTCGTTGCCGACGAGCTGCAGATGCTCGGGCGCGAAGGCGTTGGCGAGCGCAACGGCCGCGAGAGCATCGCGTACTTCAACCAACATGCACCCCCCCATCGCCCCATCGGCGACGCGCTCGGCCGCGAGAGTATCCAGCTGCGCGTGCAGGGCATCCAGCGCGGGGCCCGAGGGTGAGACCGCGCCAACGATGCTGCCAGCGCCGTGCTCGGCTTGGGCGAGCATGTCAAGGGCCAGCAGCCGGGGGTCCGCGTCGTCGCCAAAAACCACCAGCAGGTCGCTGGGACCAGCGAACCCGTCGATGCCGACCACGTCGGCCACCTCGCGCTTGGCGGTTTGCACGTATGCGTTGCCCGGTCCCACAACGACGTCTACGCGCGCGACGGTCTCGGTGCCGTAGGCCAGGGCGGCGATCGCGTGGGCGCCACCCATGCGATACACGCGCTCGACGCCGAGCAGTCGACAGGCACCCAGGATAACCCCGTCGATTTGACCGTCACCACCCGGTGGTGCGCACACGACGACATCGAGCACCCCAGCCGCGCGCGCTGTCACCACCCCCATCACAGCGGTGCTGGGATACGAGGCGCGCCCGCCGGGCACATACACGGCTGCCGATCCCACGGGCACCTCGCGCAGGGTCACCTGCTGTCCTTGCGCCAGCGCCACCGTCACCTCCTCCGCGACCCCGGCGTCTGCCACCTGGGCGACGTTGGTGATCGCCACCTGCAAACCGGCTACGACCTCCAGCGGAATGCGCTTGATCGCGTCATCCAGCTCCTCCGGAGGGACAACAAGGGATCGAGGCTCAGCCCCGCCGGTGTCAAACTCGCGGATCGCGTCGCGCAGCGCCGGGTCGCCGCCCGTGCGCACGCGATCGACGATCGCCCGCACACTGTCCACCAGCTCGCGGGGAACGGGTGCAAGCGCGCGCATGCTCCCGACGGCCTGTTCGATCTCGTCCGAACCATCGGCGACTTGCAGCCTCTCAACCCGCACGCAGACGCTCCAGCAGATCGTCGATCGCCGCGGCCTTCAGCTTGTGCGCGACCGGGTTGGCGATCAGGCGCGCGGTGCACTCAAACAGTTCCTCGCGTACCTCGAGGCTGTTCTCGCGCAGCGTGGTGCCGGTCGCGGTGAGGTCCACAATCGCCTCCACCAGCCCTGTGAGCGGGGCCAGCTCGACCGAGCCCTTCACCTCCACGATCTCCGCCTGGCGGCCGGTCTCCTCGAAGTGGTCGGCGGCGATCAGCGGGTACTTCGTGGCGACGCGCATCACCCCCAGGCGGCGCAGCGCCTCCGCCGCCGGGTCGGGCTCGCCGGCGATCGACGCCAACACCATCGTGCAGCGGCCATACCCGAGGTCCAGCAGCTCATACACCTCGCGGCCGGTCACCGAGCGGCCGGCTCCACCCACTTCGTCGATCGCGCGCTCGGCCAGCACGTCCTTGCCGGTGATGCCGATGTCGGCGGCGCCCGCCTCCACGTAGGTGGGGACGTCGGAGGGGCGCATCGTGATCACGCCGATCTCCGCAAACAGCAGCTTGCGGTCGTTGGCGCGCAGCTCGCCGGTGTCCACCCCCAGCCGCGCCAGCAGCGCCACGGTGTCCTGGAACAGGGCGCCGCGGGGTACGGCGATGGTGAGACCGTTGATTGCGCTCACCGCGTCAACCCCGCTCCCTTGCCGCGCTCCTCTCCGGCCAGCGCGATGTGCAGGCGGTCGATTTCAAGCGCGAAGCCCACGGCGGGCAGCGAGCGCCCGAAGCGCCCCAGCAGCTCGTCGTAGCGTCCGCCGCCGCCCAGTGGGGCGCCGAGCGCGGGGTCGTACACCTCGAACACCGCGCCGGTGTAGTAGCCAAGGGAGCGCACCAAACCGAGGTCGAAGATCACCCGCTCCGCCACCGCCGGTTCGAGCAGCTCGTGCACCATGCGCATCCCCGCCACCGCGTCGGCGGCCGGCCCCGGCAGGTCGGCCAGCACCTCGGGGCCGCCGCGGCGCTGGGGCACGCTCAACAGCAGCTCGGCCTCGCGCGAGGGCAGCCCGGCGTCATCCAAACGGCGCTCCAGCTCCACGAAGTCTCTCCGCGCCAGCGCCTCCAGTAGATCGGGGCGGACGTGCTCGCGTACCTGCACACCCGCCATCAGCGCCGGGAACAGCGAGGCGTCGCCGAGACCCACGCGGTAGCCCTCAAGGCCGGTGGCGTCCAGCGCGCGGCAGAGCACCGTGAGCGCCTCGGCGGTGCCCTCGGGGGCGGGCGCGCCGATCAGCTCGATGCCGGCCTGCAGCAGCTCCCGGGACTGCCCGCGCTGGGCGCGCACCGCGCGGTAGCAGTGCGCGAGGTAGCAGAAGCGCAGCGGCGGCGTGGCGTGGGGGTAGCGGGTGGCCACCACGCGCGCGATTGGGACCGTCATGTCCGAGCGCAGCACCAGCAGCGCCCCGCTCTCGTCAAACAGCCGGTAGGCGGGTGGTGCGGGCGCGGCTCCCACGCCGTCGGCGCGCGCCAGCACCGCCTCGTACTCCAGCGCGGGCGTGTACACCTCGCCGTAGCCGGCGCCTTCGAAGACGCCGCGCAGCGCGTCGGTGATGGCGCGCATCTCGCGCATCTCGTCGGGCAGCACATCGCGGGTGCCGCTGGGGATCGGGTGGGTCATGGCCCGTGAGCGTAGAGGGTCGCGCAGTCGGTCGAAGCCGACGCCGGCCCGCTTCCTTTCGGTCAAACGTGGACCGCGGGCGATGGCTCGACCGCGACGCGCTCGATGTTGGCGCCCAGCTCGCGCAGGCGCTCGTCGATCCGCTCATACCCGCGGTCGATCTGACGGATGTTGCCGATAACGCTCTGCCCGTCCGCGCACAGCGCCGCCAGCAGCATCGCCATGCCGGCGCGGATGTCGGGCGACTCCACGCGCTCGCCGCGCAACCGCCGGGGGCCGGTGACGATCGCCCGGTGGGGGTCGCACATCACGATGTCGGCCCCCATCAGGATCAGCTTGTCGGTGAAGATCAGGCGATTCTCGAACATCCACTCGTGGATCAGGATCGAGCCCTCCGCCTGGGTGGCGAGCGCGAGCGCGATCGACGTCAGGTCGGCGGGGAAAGCCGGCCAGGGGCCGTCCTGGATCTTGCTCTTGTACTCGCCCACGTCGGCCTGCGCCACCAGCCGCTGCCCACCCGGCACGTGGACGTCGTTGCCGTGCAGCTCGGTGCGCAAACCCAGCCGTTCGAACACCAGCCTGATCATGCGCAGGTCACCGGGGACCGTGTCGCGCACGCGCAGCTCGCCGCCGGTGACGCCCGCCAGCGCGATGAAGCTGCCGATCTCGATGTGGTCGGGGGCGATGCGATGCTCGCAGCCGTGCAGCTGCTCACAGCCGTTCACCATCAGCAGGTTGGAACCGATGCCCTGGATGTCGGCGCCCATCTTCACCAGCATCCGCGCCAGGTCCTGCACGTGCGGCTCGCAGGCGGCGTTGCCGATCACCGTCTGTCCGGGGGTGAGCGCGGCCGCCATCAGCGCGTTCTCGGTGGCCATCACCGAAGGCTCGTCCATGAACACGTCGGTGGGCCGCAGCCCGCCCGTGGCGGTGAGCAGAATCTCGCGCCCGCAGTGCACGCGCGCGCCCATCGCGCGGAAAGCGTCGAGGTGCGGGTCCAGGCGCCGGCGGCCGATCACGTCGCCCCCAGGTGGCGGCATCACCGCGCGCCGGAAGCGCGCCAGCAGCGGCGCGGCCAGCAGGAACGAGGCGCGAATCTGCTCGGCCAGCTCGGGATCGACCTCCACGTCGTGCACGCCGGCGGCGCACAGCGAGAGCTCGTGGGGGCCCACCCAGGCGGCGCTCACCCCGAGATGCTCGAGGATCGCCACCATCGCCTCGACGTCGCGGATACGGGGAACGTTGCGCACAAGCACCTCATCCTCGGTGAGGACGCAGGCGGCGAGGATCGGCAGCGCCGCGTTCTTGTTACCGGCCGGGGTGAGCGTGCCGGAGAGCGGGACGCCGCCTTCGATGACGAACTTCTCCATGGGCTTCGAGCGCCCCCCGCGGCTCGGGATCGGGCCGGCGCGGCGTCGTGAGCCAAGGGTAACAGCCATATGGCTTGAAGTTCGCGCACGGCGCCGCAGAACCTGCACGAGCTACTCCCTTCGGCACGATGTCGCAGAACCTGCACGAGCGACTCCCGTCGGCGCGATGTCGCGCAATTTTCCTTGCAGCCCCAAACCGGCCTGATCTGGCTCAACGGCGCCACTTGCGTGGCGAGCGGCCGGGCACGCACGTATGTTCGATCCGCTTCCGTCCGCAAGGGTGTCTACTGTGCGAACACATGTTCTGTTCAGCTCGAACATCGAAGCTCGGCCAGCGAGCCCGGGATGCGCTTGCGCTGACCCGCGCGTTCCTCCTCCTCGAGGACGGCGATCCAGCCGATTGGGAGGTCGGCGAGGAGGACCACGACGCGGCAGCGCGCCACGAGCCCGCATGGGCTCCCGCGCACCGCGCTTCACTGCGGAGCAGGGTGCCACCGCGGCGGGGAGGCCAAATGGCAGCCCCGCCGCAGGTGTGCATCTGCGCCATGGGTCCCAAGAGAAACATTTCGCCCACTTCGCGTACCCCGAAGTCTTCTCCCTCGCCGCCGCAGAAGCCGTTGATTTGCAGGGAATTCGTGAAGCTCGGGGAGCGGCGCACGGTGCTTTACGCAGAGCCGCCCAGCCGCGCTTGACGGCCCACTGAGCGCTGACGATCATCCGCCGCGGCCCGGTTTCCAACTCGCCGCCGGGCGTCCAGCCAATCGAGGGATCGCCAGGGAGATCGTGCGCACATCCATCGTCCTCGCCGCCGGGCTCGCACTGATCGCGGTGCTCATCGGCGTCACGTTGGCGCGCTCGCCACCGACGCTGGCGGGCACCAACGGGGTGCCGGCGGAACACTTGATCGGTGTCGTCGAACGCCCCGTCGGCGCCTGCCAGACCGGCGAAACCCTGCCGGCTGGCACCTCGGCGATCCGCCTGTCGCTGGTGTCGATCGTCGGCCCGCGGGTGGCGGTGAGCGCGTTGTCGGACGGGCGTGTCATCACCCACGGCAGCGCGGGCGCCGGCTGGACCAGCAGCGAGGTGACGGTACCGGTGGCGCCCCTCGCGCACAGCGTCTCGCCCGTCACGATCTGCGTGCTGCTGAGCGATTTGAACGGCGAAGTCGAATTCAAGGGGGCGCGCACCTCCGCCCCGGTGGCGGTGAGCGAGCGCGGAGAACGGCTGCACGGGCGCTTGCGAGTCGAATATGTGCGCGCCGGGCACAGCTCGTGGCTGTCGCTTGTATCGGAGGTGGCACGACATGTCAGCCTCGGCAGGGCCGGGAGCGGCATGTGGGTGGTGTTCTTCATCCTGGCGCTCGCGCTGAGCGTCGTGGCGCTCACCTCGTGGGGGATCGTGCGGGAGCTGCGATGAGCCCCATCGCGTCCATCCACACGGGCGGCGGGCGAGGCGCTCCCCCGACATCGGCGGGCGCCAGGAAGGACACCCGGTGAGCAGGCGCACGAGCGCGCGAACCCCGGTGACGCGCCCGCCCGCCGGCAAGGCCGCGGTCGGAGAGCGAGCGCTGACCCGCAACAGGCAGGTCGCACGGCGGCAGCTGGGACGCCGCGCGACGGCGGGGTCCCCTTCTCGGCGCCCGGCGGAGATCTTGGCGAGCATCCCGCGGGCGGCGTGGATCTGCGTGGCGGTGGCGTGCCTGAACGCGGTGTGCTGGTCGCTGATCTCGCCGCCCTTTCAGATCACCGACGAACCCAGCCACTTCGCCTACGTGCAGCACCTGGCCACAACGGGGTCGCTGCCGACCTCGGCAAAGGAAGCGTTCTCGCTCTCGGAGACCGAAGCGCTGCGGGCACTCAAATACCTGCAGGTGCGCGAGCTGCCACAGAACCGCACCGTCGCCACAGCGGCCGAACAGGCACAGCTGGAACGGGCGCTGAGCACCCCGGCCTCAAGCGTCAGCCAGGACGCGGGCGTGGCGACCGAGCAGCCGCCGCTGTACTACGCGCTGGAGACGATCCCCTACGACCTGGGCGGCACGGTGCTCACGCGGCTGGCGCTGATGCGGCTGTTCTCGGCGCTGCTGGCGGGCGTGAGCGCGCTGTTCGCCTTCCTGTTCCTGCGCGAAGCGCTCCCCGGCGTGCGCTGGGCATGGATGGTGGGTGGCCTTGGCGTGGCGCTGTTCCCGCTGCTGGGGTTCATGTCGGGCGCGGTCAACCCCGACGCGCTGCTGTATGCGGTGTCGGCCGCGCTGTTCTTCGTGCTGGCCCGCGCGTTCCGGCTGGGGCTGACGCCAGGGCGCGCCTGCGCGATCGGAGGGGTGATCGCGGTGGGCGTGCTGAGCAAGGTCAACTTCATCGGGCTGCTCCCGGGAGCCGCGCTGGCGCTGGCGATCCTCGCCCGCCGCGCGGCGCGGGTGTCGCGAGCGGACGCCTACCGCTCGCTGGGGCTGGCGGTTGGGGTGGCGGCGAGCCCCGTGGTGGTGTATCTCGCGATCAGCGCGCTGTCGGGGCACTTCAGGGCGATCGACATCGGCCCCACCGGCCTGCATTTCCTCACCACGAAAGGCTCGTTGTTCGGCAAGTTGAGCTACCTGTGGGAGCTCTACCTGCCGGCGCTGCCGGGGATGCATGTGTACTTCCACGGCCTCTCCACCACCCGCCAGCTGTGGTTTGACGGCCTGGTGGGACGCTACGGCTGGTTGGACACGTTCTTCCCCGGGTGGGTGTACAACCTTGCGCTGCTGCCGGCGGCGCTGATCGCGGGGCTGTGTGTACGCGAGCTGGTGCGCCACCGCGAGGCGCTCGCGGCTCGGGTGGCGGAGCTGGCGGTGTACACCGCGATGGCGGCGGGGGTGATGGCGCTGGTGGGAGCCAGCGACTACCTCGCCTACCCCAAAGACGTCGGCGCCTACGTCGAGCCGCGCTACCTGCTGCCGATGCTGGTGCTGTTCGGCGCCGTCCTGGCGCTGGCGGCGCGCGGCGCGGGCCGGCGCTGGGGCCCCGCGGTGGGGGCGCTGCTGGTGCTGGTGATCCTGGGGCACAACATCTTCAGCCAGCTGCTGATGATCTCGCGGTATTACGGGTAGGTGCGCGCCGGCGGTACGGGTAGGTGCGCCTCGGCGGGCGCCTCCCGCGTGGAAACAGCTCGCGGCCGGTGACGAACGCGAACGAGCCGCTCAGCGCGGCTCGAGCACGACGACTGGCAGCTCGCGCTTGGCGATCGACTCGTAGTGGGTGTAGCCGCTGTAAAGCTTGACAAGCCGCGGCCACAGCTTGGCACGCTCCTGCTCGGTGGCAGCGCGTGCCCGCACCGAGTGGGTATGTCCGCGCAGCACCGCCTCGGCATCGGGGTGGTCTTGCAGGTTGAACCACCACGCGGGCGGGCGCTCGGACGCGGCATTGGATGCGACGACCACGAAGCCGTCCCCCTGGGGGACGAACAACAGGGGAGCGTCCCGCACTCGCCCGCTGCGGCGCCCCGTGGTGCGCAGCACGAGGATGTCGCCACCAAGCGCCCGGCCCGCGATCCGCCCGCCGCTGTGGCGCACCAGCCAGCCGTGTAGCTGTGTGGCGCGTGCGCTCCCGGGGCGGTGGGCCAGGTGGGGGCTGATGCGAGCAAATACGTCGGCGACGTCAAACATGAGCGCAGCTTATCCGACGGCTTGATTTGCCACGCGGCCCAGCCGCTCATGGTTGGGAGATGGCCTCACCATTTGCGACACCACAGCCCGCGGCCTTGCACCAACGCGCGGTCGCGCCAACCACCACGAGCCGCCCCGGAGGGCGGCTCGTGGATAGAAAAACCGGCGGCGTCCTACTCTCCCGGGCTCTTGCGAGCCAAGTACCATCGGCGCTGAGGGGCTTAACTGCTCTGTTCGGAATGGGAAGAGGTGTTTCCCCCTCGCCAAAGCCACCGGAAAAAAGCGAGAGACCACATAGCCTCCCCGGTCCTTCAAAACTGCACAGTTGCCACAGCGGGTACCACCTAAATCAAAAAATCCGTCAAGCCCTCGAACCATTAGTACCGGTCTCCTACGGACGTTACCGCCCTTCCAGATCCGGCCTATCAACCTGGTGGTCTACCAGGGGTCTTACTCCCTCTAGGGGATGGGAGAACTCATCTTGAGGCCGGCTTCCCGCTTAGATGCTTTCAGCGGTTATCCGATCCACACGTAGCTAGCCTGCTATGCCCTTGGCAGGACAACAGATACACCAGAGGTGCGTTCATCCCGGTCCTCTCGTACTAGGGACAAATCCTCGCAATTCTCCAACGCCCACGGCAGATAGGGACCGAACTGTCTCACGACGTTCTGAACCCAGCTCGCGTACCGCTTTAATGGGCGAACAGCCCAACCCTTGGGAGCAACTCCACCCCCAGGATGCGACGAGCCGACATCGAGGTGCCAAACCGGGCCGTCGATGTGGACTCTTGGGCCCGATAAGCCTGTTATCCCCGGAGTACCTTTTATCCGTTGAGCGACGGCACTTCCACTTGCTACCGCCGGATCACTAAGACCTGCTTTCGCACCTGCTCGACCTGTCGGTCTCGCAGTCAAGCTCCCTTGCTACCTTTGCGCTCTACGCACGATTTCCAACCGTGCTGAGGGAACCTTTGTGCGCCTCCGTTACATTTTGGGAGGCGACCGCCCCAGTCAAACTACCCGCCTGGCACTGTCCAGCACCCGGATTCACGGAATGCTGTTAGAAACCCAATACACCAAGGGTGGTATCTAAAGGATGGCTCCACGCCGGCCGCAACCGGCGCTTCAAAGCCTCCCACCTATCCTGAGCGAGATGCACCGAATCCCAATACCAGGTTGTAGTAAAGGTTCACGGGGTCTTTCCGTCTAGCCGCGGGTACTCGGCATCTTCACCGAGACTGCAATTTCACCGAGCCCCTCGTTGAGACAGTGCTGAAGTCGTTACGCCATTCGTGCAGGTCGGAACTTACCCGACAAGGAATTTCGCTTAATATCTTACCCTATTCACTTTGAATAGAGCGGAGGGCGTGTCCTCTTGTGCACCACGCCTTCCCTGCATATCGCCATGCAGATGGGACCATCTCATGATCCAGTGTCCTGGACCTCCGGCGTATGGCCTCTGAGGATTCTGATCAGATCCTGTCTGGGCTTTTGGCGGTTCATCGTCTGAGTGATCTCCGCGATATCGACAAGACCCTCACGGGTCCGGTGGATACCAGCATCAATCATCTCAACACAGCGGGCGAACTTCTCAAAATCCCGCTGCTTCGATGAATGCATTGGATGTGCCGTAAAGAAGGGAATGACCGTGTCGATCAAATCCTCCCGTCGACGCACCACGTAGCGATACAGGTGCTCCTTGTGGTTGTCATATCGCTTGTTCGCGATAATTCCACCCACACCGAAGAAGTCCACAAGCTCATAGAGACACGAGACGCTCTTTGCGCCCTGCGTCACAGCAAACTCATGGGCCACCTGATAGCCGGTCTTGTAGCCTTTCCGACCCGCTCGGTCATGTTGCCGAACAAAGCCGATGGAGAAGCAACCCTCTCCGTCTACAAAACCAATAACCCAACCAGTCTGAAGCAGCCTTTCCTGCTGATTTTCTGCACCCATCACATTGTCACGGTACCATCCACTTCGGACGGAACCGTAGTGTGGGATACTCAGATTTTCCAGCATATGGCCGGATGCGCACCACGTAGTTACCTACGTGGGGGGCAACGATTCACCTTAGGACCGTTCCTGCTGTTACGACCTGAACTCTCGCTCAGGCGGTCCGCACATTTCTGGCGGACTCTCATGGTCGCCCATGAGAGCGGACTATCTCATCGCGCCCCCGGTCTGGGGGACGAGCTTGGCGTATAGTCTCTGAGGATTCCCAGCATCTTTGGCGCCGTCCAGGACACCGCTTGCGCGGTCGACCGTCCTGGTTCGACTGGACACTGGGCCTTTCCTGCTGATTGTCCGCACCCGACACATTTTCACTGTAGCGCACCGCTCAGACAGAACGTTGCGTACGAGTAGCGCGGGATACAC
This sequence comes from uncultured Solirubrobacterales bacterium, assembly GCA_963833205.1. GTDB lineage: Bacteria > Actinomycetota > Thermoleophilia > Solirubrobacterales > Solirubrobacteraceae > Palsa-744. The sequence continues at coordinate 297,877 of CAWHWZ010000004.1, forward strand.
GGATATTCCAGCATATAGCCAAGTTTTACAACTACCTCGGTCAACTGATAGTTACGGCCGCCGTTTACCGGGGCTTAGCTTCGCTGCTTCGGGTCAAGCCCTAACAACTCCACGTAACCTTCCGGCACCGGGCAGGCGTCAGCCCCTATACGTCGTCTTACGACTTAGCAGAGACCTGTGTTTTTGGTAAACAGTCGCTTCAGCCTATTCACTGCGGCCCCCTCGGGCTCCACTCGCGAAGAGCTTCACCCTACTGGGGCGCCCCTTATCCCGAAGTTACGGGGCAATTTTGCCGAGTTCCTTAACGAGGGTTATCTCGATCACCTTAGTATTCTCTACTTGCCCACCTGTGTCGGTTTTGGTACGGGCACGCGCTTCCTCCCTAGAGGCTTTTCTTGGAGGTATGGCGTTGGGGAGGCGCCGGCTTGTACGCCAGCTCACATAACACCTCGGGTTGAATGCAGCCCCGCATTTGACTGGGGCCACCCCTACATGCTTGTCCCAGGACAACCATCGCCTGAGTTCCCTTAGCCTTCCTCGTCCCCCCATCGGTCAAACGGAAGCGACGTGGTACAGGAATATCAACCTGTTGGCCATCGACTACGCCTTTCGGCCTCGCCTTAGGTCCCGACTAACCCTTAGTAGACGAACTTTACTAAGGAATCCTTGGGCAATCGGTGGAGAGGATTCTCACCTCTCTTTCGTTACTCATGCCGGCATTCTCACTTCCCAGGCCTCCACGGCTGGCTTACGCCGCCGCTTTACTGGCATGGGAACGCTCTCCTACCGCGCGTGATAAATCACGCACCCGCAGCTTCGGTGACTAGCTTGAGCCCCGTTACATTGTCCGCGCTCGAACACTTGACCAGTGAGCTGTTACGCACTCTTTCAAGGGTGGCTGCCTCTAAGCCAACCTCCTGGTTGTCTATGCACTCGAACATCGTTTCCCACTTAGCTAGTACTTAGGGACCTTAGCTGGCGGTCTGGGCTGTTTCCCTTTCGACGCTGAAGTTTATCCCCCAGCAACTGACTCCCGGAGTAAACGTGATGGTCTTCGGAGTTTGCCTGAAGTCGGTAACCTGGTAGGGCCCCTAGTCCAAACAGTGCTCTACGGCCAACACGCAATTTATCCGAGGCTATACCTAAATATATTTCGGAGAGAACCAGATATCACTGAGCTTGATTAGCCTTTCACTCCGACCCACAGGTCATCCGCCCAGTTTTCAACCTAGGTCGGTTCGGCCCTCCACGAGGTCTTACCCCCGCTTCAGCCTGCCCATGGGTAGCTCGCTCAGTTTCGGGTATACCGCCTACGACTATGTCGCCCTATTAGGACTCGCTTTCGCTACGGCTCCGCTCATCGCTTAACCTTGCCGCAGACGAGTAACTCGCCGGCTCGTTATGCAAAAAGCACGCGGTCACAGGACAAGCCTGCTCCCACCGCTTGTAGGCACGCGGTTTCAGGTACTATTTCACTCCCCTTCCGGGGTACTTTTCACCTTTCCCTCACGGTACTTGTCCGCTATCGGTCACCAAGGAGTACTTAGCCTTGGAGGGTGGTCCCCCCAGGTTCAGTCCGCGTTTCACGGGCACGGACTTACTCAGGAACGCTTGACGGAAGATCATGCAGTTTCGTCTACGGGACGGTTGCCCTCTATGGTGCGTGGTTCCACACGCTTCGACTACCACATGATTTTGTAACTTCCGCCGAGCCGGCCACGGCTCGGAACAAGCGCCCTACAACCCCCGCTACGCAACGCGTGGCCGCTTACACGCAGCAGGTTTGGGCTGATCCCTTTTCGCTCGCCACTACTCAGGGAGTCTCTGTTGATTTACTTTCCTCGGGGTACTGAGATGTTTCACTTCCCCCGCTTGTCCTCCACCGGCCTATGTGTTCAGCCGGGGATAACGCCGCATTACCAGCGCTGGGTTTCCCCATTCGGGAATCCACGGGTCAAAGGCTATTCAGCGCCTAACCGTGGCTTATCGCAGCCGTTCACGCCCTTCATCGACTCTTGGTGCCAAGGCATCCACCATGTGCCCTTACTATCTTGACGGTGATCAGACCGATCGTGATCCTCCGCGTCCCTGAACAAGCAGACACGGATGAGAATGATCGCGAGCGGCCCGGTGATACCCGTTTTTCAGCCGCCGCTTATCGATGGCGGCTGATGTGGCTTCTGTGCAGTTTTCAAGGACCGTGGAGAGGCTATACGCCGGCCTGCGCTGGGCATGTGCGGAGGCGATCTCTATATCGCCACTGCGCCTGACGCCGGGCGGGCGCCGGTCTCTCAAAGCTCAACAGCATGCTGGCGGGTTTGATGCCACTCCTCTCCAGGCTCCCGAGTAGGACGGGGCCTATTGAAGACGCGGCGCGCCAGTCAGGTTCGGTCGACATGCTAGGCCCGGTCTGCTCTTGTCACCGTCCGAGCTCATATTGAGACCCGAGGGTCTCGATGAGATCGAACGGCCGCTGGGACCGGGGCACTGTTATGTGCTCCCTAGAAAGGAGGTGATCCAGCCGCAGCTTCCGCTACGGCTACCTTGTTACGACTTCACCCCAGTCACGAGCCCCACCTTCGACGGCTCCCTCCCTTGCGGGTTAGGCCACCGGCTTCGGGTGTTGCTCACTCCCGTGGTGTGACGGGCGGTGTGTACAAGGCCCGGGAACGTATTCACCGCGGCATTGCTGATCCGCGATTACTAGCAACTCCGCCTTCATGCAGGCGAGTTTCAGCCTGCAATCCGAACCGAGACGCACTTTAAGGGATTCGCTCCACCTCGCGGTATCGCAACCCTCTGTATGCGCCAATGTAGCACGTGTGTAGCCCTGAACATAAGGGGCATGATGACTTGACGTCATCCCCACCTTCCTCCGGTTTGTCACCGGCAGTCTCGCATGAGTCCCCAACTTAATGCTGGCAACATGCGACGGGGGTTGCGCTCGTTGCGGGACTTAACCCAACATCTCACGACACGAGCTGACGACAGCCATGCACCACCTGTGAAAGTGCCCCGAAAGGAGGGTGTGTTTCCACACCTGTCACTCACATGTCAAGCCCAGGTAAGGTTCTTCGCGTCGCGTCGAATTAAACCACATGCTCCGCTGCTTGTGCGGGCCCCCGTCAATTCCTTTGAGTTTTAGCCTTGCGGCCGTACTCCCCAGGCGGACAACTTAATGCGTTAGCTTCGACACGGGGGGAGTCGACACCCCCCACATCTAGTTGTCATCGTTTACAGCGTGGACTACCAGGGTATCTAATCCTGTTTGCTCCCCACGCTTTCGCGTCTCAGCGTCAGTCACGTCCCAGCGAGCTGCCTTCGCCATTGGTGTTCCTCCTGATATCTGCGCATTTCACCGCTACACCAGGAATTCCACTCGCCCCTTCCGGACTCTAGCTTGACAGTATCCACCGGCTTTCCAGGGTTGAGCCCTGGACTTTCACAGCAGACTTATCAAGCCGCCTACACGCTCTTTACGCCCAATAATTCCGGACAACGCTTGCACCCTACGTATTACCGCGGCTGCTGGCACGTAGTTAGCCGGTGCTTCTTGTGAAGGTACCGTCACTCCATCCGGCTATTCACCGGAGAAGCTTCGTCCCAACTGAAAGGGGTTTACAACCCGAAAGCCTTCTTCCCCCACGCGGCGTTGCTGCGTCACGCTTTCGCGCATTGCGCAAGATTCCCCACTGCTGCCTCCCGTAGGAGTCTGGGCCGTGTCTCAGTCCCAGTGTGGCTGATCGTCCTCTCAGACCAGCTACCCATCGAAGCCTTGGTGAGCCGTTACCTCACCAACAAGCTAATGGGCCGCGGGCCCATCTCGATGCGGAGGCCGAAGCTTCCTTTCCCCTTGCGGGCACATCCGGTATTAGCCCGAGTTTCCTCGGGTTGTCCCGGTCATCGAGGCAGGTAACCCACGTGTTACTCACCCGTTCGCGGCTCTGCCCCAGGGCAAGCCCTGGTTCGTCGCTCCACTTGCATGTGTTAAGCACGCCGCCAGCGTTCGTCCTGAGCCAGGATCAAACTCTCCGTGAAGAACTTCACGAAAAGCTGTCATGGAGTTGCCGAGCACCGCTTGCGCGGCGAACGGACGGCCCGGGACCTATACACGTGGCCCCGAGACCATGACGGGGTACTGCTCCTACTTGACTCTTTGTCCGCTCCCAGCTGCGCCGAAGCGCCGCTGCAAGCGGGTCGAACCTGGACGCACACCACGATCGATTCTCGATCGTCGGTGCGCATGCTGTTGAGTTTTCAAAGACCGTCGAGCCTCTTTGGGGAGGACTTCCCCGGAGAAGTCGATCCGGACCAGCGCCCGAGGGCACTTTAGGACCGGCGGAGCAGTATAGCGCGATCGAGTAAGAGGGGCCCAGCTCACCGGCCTGGTGGCCGGCTGCGCCACCCTCTCAGTCCACGACCAGCCGCCGGAAGCGGCGTTTGCCGACCCGCAGCACCTGCCCGGAGGCCCGCTCCACAGGGGCGTCGTACTCGCGGCTGCCCACCACCTCCTCGCCGAGCGTGACCGCCCCCTGGTCGATCAGGCGGCGGGCGTGGGCGCGGGAGAAGCCGAACTCCTCGGCGATCACCGCCGGCAGGTGGACCACGCCGTCCTCGCCCGCCACACGCGCCTCGGGGATCTCGCCGGGGGCGCGGCGCTGGACGAAGACGAGGTCGAACTCCTGCTCGGCCTGCTCGGCCTCCTCGGGCGAGTACAGCCAGGAGACGATCCCGCGCGCCAGCTCGCGCTTGGCGTCGCGCGGCGCGGCGCCCGCCGCCGGCTGGCGGGAGAGCAGCAGGCGGAAGTAGTCGTCCACCACCCCGTCGGGGATGCTCATCGTCTTGCCGTAGATCTCCGCCGGCGGTTCGGTGATGCCGATGTGGTTGCCCAGCGACTTGGACATCTTGCGGCGCCCTTCCACGCCCACCAGCAGCGGCATCGTCATGATCGCCTGCTGGGGCAGGCCGTAGGCGCGCTGGATGTCGCGCCCCAGCAGCAGGTTGAACTTCTGGTCGGTGCCGCCCAGCTCGAGGTCGGCGCGCACCGCCACGGAGTCGTAGCCCTGCAGCAGCGGGTACAGCAGCTCCAGCATCGAGATCGGCGCGCGGGCGGCGTAGCGCTGGGCGAAGTCGTCGCGTTCCAGCAGTTGCGCCACCGTGGTGGTGCCCACCAGGCGCAGCAGCTCCGCCATCGGCATGTCCAGCCATTCGCCGTTGAAACGCACCTCCAAACGCGCCGGGTCGGGGTCGAGGATGCGCAGCGCCTGCTCGCGGAAGGTGGCGGCGTTGGCGGCGATCTCATCGGCTGAAAGCATCGGGCGCAGCGCCGAACGGCCCGAGGGGTCGCCGACGCGGGCGGTGTAGTCGCCGACGATCAGCACCACCAGATGGCCGGCGTCCTGCAGCTCGCGCAGCTTGCGCAGCACCACCGCGTGGCCGAGATGGATGTCGGGGGCGGTGGGGTCGATCCCGAGCTTGACGCGCAACGGCCTGCCCCCGCGGCCCGCCTCGGCGAGCCTCTCGGCCAGCGCGCCCTCGGGCAGACTGTCAACAGCATTTTGGGATAGGAGGGCGGCAAGCCGCCCGGGGGCGCTCGTATCGCGCTCCCCCGCCGCCTGGCCGGCCGGCCCTGTGGCCGGCCGGGAAGCGCCAGCGGTCCCGGCGGGCTCCTGGTCAGGGGGCGTCGGCATGGCCGGCCAATGCTAATGCAGGCGGCCGGAGGCTCCGCGGGTTTCGGCACGTGCCTGGCCGCGCCTGGACGCCACCCGGCGTCCGCACACGTGCTCCCGGGCACGCGAGCGTCCACCGTGCGACGCCAGCCACGCCCAGCCACGCGCCGACTCCCCACACAGCCCCCGGCCACATGCATTAGACTCTCGCACCCGGTGGAGTCCGTCTCGCTGCCCGACCACGCCGCGCGGGCGCGACGCCTCGGTGGTTCGCGCATGACGCGCCTGAAGAAGCTGCGCTTCCTGCTGATCTTCCTGGCGCTCGCGCTGCTCGGCCTCATCTCCTTCGCGTTCGGCGTGTTCATGGCCGTGGCCTCCGACCTGCCGCAGTTGGAAGCCCGGTACCGCCAGAACAACGCGCGCAACTCGGTGCTGCTGGACGACCGCAACACGCCGATCGGGATGCTCAGCGAGCGCGACCAGGTCCTGCTCACCCCCGATCAGATCCCGCCGGTGGTGCGCCACGCGGTGATCGCGATTGAGGACAAGCGCTTCATGAGCAACAGCGGCGTCGACCTGCGCTCGCTGGCGCGCGCGTTCATCACCGACGTGCTGCACCAGGGCGCGGTGCAGGGCGCCTCCACGATCGAGCAGCAGTTCGTCAAGAACGCGTTGGCGCAGCAGGCCCACCGCACGATCTTCGAGAAGCTGCGCGAGGCCGCGCTGGCCTTCCACCTCTCCCATCACTGGTCGAAGCTGAAGATCCTCACGGAGTACCTCAACACCATCTACTTCGGCAACGGCGCCTACGGGATCGAGGCGGCGGCGCAGACCTACTTCGGCCAGGAGCCCTCCCACCGCGACTGCGGCCTGCCGAAATACCCGCTGTGCGTGCAGCAGCTGACGCCGTGGGAGGCGGCGCTGCTGGCCGGGATCATCCAGTCGCCGACCGGCTACAACCCGGTGACCGACCCCACGGCGGCGCGCCAACGGCGCAACGTGGTGCTGGCGCAGATGCGCGAACAGGGGTATTTGACGCGCCCGCAGTATGAAGAAGGCACGGTGCAGCCGCTGCCGGCGCCGCAGACGATCGCGCCCCCGCAACAGCCGCTGGTGGATGGGATCGACACCGGCTACTTCGACAGCTGGGTGGGAGCGCAGGTGGTGGAGCGCTACGGCGCCGAGCGCGCCTACTACGGCGGCCTGCGGGTCCACACCACGCTCGACCTCGGCCTGCAGCGCGCCGCCGAACGGGCCGTCGCCAACTACCTGCCCGGCCCGGAAGGCCCCGCCGCGGCGCTGGTGGCGATCGAAAACTCCACCGGCAAGGTGCGCGCGATGGTGGGCGGCCGCGGCTACGACGAAAGCCCCTTCAACCTCGCCACCGACGGCGAGCGCCAGCCGGGCTCCTCCTTCAAGGCGTTCGACCTGGCGGCGGCGCTGGAGGACGGGATCTCCCCCGGCTCGGTGTGGAGCTCCAAGGAGAAGATCTTCAAAGTGCCGCACAGCCGGGAACTGTTTGTGGTGCACAACGACGAAAACGCCTACTCCGGCCAGAACACGCTGACGGGGGCCACCGCCTACTCGGACAACTCGATCTACGCCGAAGTCGGACTGAAAGTCGGCACCGGGAGGATCGCCCGGCTGGCGCACCGGATGGGGATCACCACGCCGATCTCCACCAACCCCGCGATGACGATCGGGGGCCTGAAAACGGGTGTCACGCCGCTGGACATGGCGCACGCGTATGAGACGATCGCGCACGGCGGGGAGCGGGTGAGCGGCACGCTGGCCGAACCGGGCGCGCCGGTCGGGATCGAAAGCGTGGGCAGCGGAGCGCACGCGCAGGTCGACCACACCGAGCTGCACCGGGTGCTGCCGCCGGCGATTGCCAGCACCGAGACCGAAGTACTGGAGACGGTGCTGGCGTACGGCACCGCCCGCGCCGCCGCGCTGGGCCAGTTCGCGGCGGGCAAGACCGGCACCACCTCCAACTACGGAGACGCCTGGTTTGTCGGCTGGGATCACCGTTACACGGTGGCGGTGTGGGTGGGCTTCCCCGACTCGCTGGTGCCGATGACCACCGAGTTCCAGGGTGGCCCGGTGCTCGGCGGCACCTTCCCGGCGCTGATCTGGCACAACTTCATGATCGGCGCCATGCAGGTCGAAAAGGAACGCGCCGCCGAAGCGGCCGCCACGCGCGCCAGCGCGCTAGCCAAGCGCGCCGGGGGCGCGAGCGGCGTGGGCAGGGTCGCCGAAGCGCCCAGCACCACGAACGCCACCCCCCCCTCCTCCCCCACCCCATCGCGCGAAACGCCCGGCCCCGAAGGTGGAGCAAAAAGTCACGCCAACGCGCCCGTGCCGGCCCCCGAAAAACCGGCGCCCGCCACGCATGCGGCTCCTGAAGTGCCAGCACCGCCCCAGCAGGCGGCCCCCGAAGCCCCGCCGCCGCCCAAGGCGAGCGGCGGCACCGAAGCGCCCGCGGGCGGGGAAACCCCGCCGGGCTGAGCCCGCCCGTCAGGGGCGCGGGCGCGAGACGTGCGGGCTGCCCGCCAGGCAGAAGCGCCAGGGCAGGTCGATCGCCTTGCTGATCCCGATGCGTGGGCCGCGACGGATCTCGTGTGGGCTCTGCAGCCACGACTCGCGCGGCGGGCGGATCGTGATCGGCCCGCGGGTGAGGTCGCATTCGTTGTGGTACAGCTCGATCGCCAGCGCCACCGTCAGCTTGCCCGGCCCCGAGCAGAGATCCTCGCGGCGCTGCAGCCCGCGGCGATCGCGCATGCGGGCGACGCCGCGCAGCGGCTCCAGGGCGCGGATCAGCACGGCGGCGCCCACGCCCTGCTCCTCGCACACGGCGTTCAGCAGCGCGTGGATGCCGTAGGAGCGGTATACGTAGGCGCGGCCGGGGCCGCCAAACAGGGTGCGCGTGCGCGGGGTCAGCCCGATGTGGGCGTGGCAGGCCGGCTCGTGCTCGTGGTAGGCCTCGGTCTCGACGATCATGCCGGCGGCGGCGCGGTATTCGACGACGCAGCCGATCAGCGCCTGCGCGACCTCCAGCACCGGGCGCCGGTAGAACTCGACGGGCAGCGCGCCGGGCGCGGGCCGGCGGGGCGCGCGCACGGCGAAGCCGCGGCCGGCGGTCGCTCCCTGCACGTCAATCCCAGGGGTCCGTGGACGCTTCCGCGGGCGGATGGTTGAGCACGCCGCGCGCCAGCGCCAGCTGCTCCCGGAGTCGCCCCGAGGCGGTGCCGCCCTCGGAGATCTTGCTCTCCAGCCACGAGCTCTGAGTCAGCAGCGTCTGGTACTCCTCGCTGTGCGCGCCCAGCGCCGGGCTGTGCGCGGTGAGCTCCTCGGGGGTCAGCTGCGACAGGCTCTTGCCCATGTCCAGTGCCGCGCGCACCAGGCCCGCCACCACGCCGTGGGCCTGGCGGAACGGCACCCCGTGGCGCACCAGCATGTCGGCGATGTCGGTGGCGCCCAGCAGCTCCTCGGAGGCGGCTTCCGCCATCGGGCCGCGCTGGAAGCGCACCCCTTCGATCATCCCGCGCGCGGCGATCAATGCCAGCTCCAGCGTGTCCGCCGTGTCAAACAGGTGCTCCTTGTCCTCCTGCAGATCCTTGTTGTAGGTGAGCGGCAGCGCGTGCAGCACCCCCTGCAGCGCGGTCAGGTGCCCGAGGATGCGCGGCGCCTTGGCGCGCAGCAGCTCGGCCGCGTCGGGGTTCTTCTTCTGCGGCATGATCGAGCTGCCAGAGGCCCACGCGTCGGGCAGTTCGCAGAAGCCCACCTCCGAGCTCGACCACAGCACCAGCTCGGCCCCCAAACGCGACAGGTGGGTGGCGCAGGTGGCGGCCGCGTGCAGGTAGTCCAGCGCGAAGTCGCGGTTGGACACCGCGTCGATCGAGTTGGGCAGGATGTCGTGAAAGCCCAGCTGGCGCGCCACCGCGCGGCGGTCGGTGTCGAAGTTGACGCCCGCCAGCGCCCCCGCCCCCAGCGGCAGGCGCCCGGCCTGTTCCAGCGCGAACGCGAAGCGCTGGCGGTCGCGGTCGAGCATCCAGAAGTAGGCCAGCAAATGATGGGCCAAATAGACCGGCTGTGCGCGCTGCAGGTGGGTGTAGCCGGGCAGCGGCCAGTCCATGTGCTGCTCGGCGCGGGCCAGCAATGCGCCCATCAGCTCCCCCAAAGCGTCGTGCGCGGCGCGCGACTGCGCGCGCACAAACATGGCCACGTCAGTGGCCACCTGGTCGTTGCGCGAGCGCGCCGTGTGCAGCTTGCCCCCCACCGGCCCCGCCAGCTCGGTGACGCGCCGCTCGATCGCGCTGTGGATGTCTTCGTCGGCGTCCTCAAACGCAAACATCCCCAGCGCCAGCTCCGACTCGGTCTCTTCGACCGCTTCGATCAGGTTGTTGCGGTCCTCCATCGAGATGATCCCGCGTTCGGCCAGCATCCACACGTGCGCGCGCGACTGCTCGATGTCCTGCGGCCACAGCCGCCGGTCGAAGCGCAGCGAAGCGTTCATGCGCCTGAAGTCGGGGTGCTGGGGCTCGCTGAAGCGGGACATGGATTACGAGAACGCCCGATCGAGAAAGGGAGGGGGCACGGGGGGAGGGCCTGCCCTCCCCCCGATCAAGTCGGGGTGCTGGGGCTCGCTGAAGCGGGACATGGATGCCGTCTGCTGGACAGTAGCGGAGATCGCCCGCGCCGGGCGTCCCCTTCGAGCTGCCCGAAGCGACCCAACACGGGGGACGCCAATCCATGTCGCGGCCAGCCGCGGCGGACGCGGATGGATGCTGAGGGGGTAGAATGTACGGTCCATGATTTTAGACAGTCCCGATACTCTCAATTTGGGTATGGAGTGGATCGACCTCACGGGACAGATAGAAACGCCCCCTGCGCAGCGCCAGCGGACGCGCGATAATCGAGCTGTGCCCAAAGTGCTCGAACAGCCGCGGATCAGCCCCACGCCGGGGCTGCCACGGGGGCCGCATTCGCTGACGCGCGAGCAGGTGGCCACCAACCAGCGCCAGCGCCTGATCGAGGGGATGATCGACGCGATCGGGGAGAAGGGCTACGCCGCCACCACCGTGTCGGACGTGATCCGCCGCGCGGGGGTTTCACGCAAGGCCTTCTACGAGCACTTCGCCAACAAGGAGGAGTGCTTCCTGGCCACCTACGACTCGATCGCCGCCGTCGGCCGGCGCGGGGTATCGATGGCGTTCCACCGCGCGCAGGGCCTACCGGACAGCGTGCAGGCGGCGCTCGCAGAGCTGATCGAGCTGGCGATCGCGCGGCCGGCGGCGCTGCGCGTGCTGATGGTCGAGATCGGCGCGGCCGGCCCGGCGGGGATCGAGCGCCGCCAGCAGCTGGTGGTGCGCTACGAGGACATCCTGCGCGACAACCTCGGCCTGCCGGCGGGGCCCGGCGCGATCCCCAACCCGATCCTGCGCGGCGTGGTGGGCGGCATCCTGCACGTGATCTACACCCATCTGCGCCGCGGCGAGCGCAAACAGCTGCGCAAGCGCCTCCCCGACCTCGTCAACTGGGCGACCTCCTACTGGCCGGCGCCGGAGTCGATCATGACGCTGGTGGACCCCACGCCCCAGGAGCTGCACCTCGACCTCACCGGTGGGCGGGCACCCGGGTCCCTGTCGCTGGGCGCCGCCACCAGCCGCCGCCGCCGGCTGCCGCGCGGGGAGAACGGGATGCCCAGAAGCTTCGTCGTGCACAGCCAGCGCGAGCGGATCCTCGACGCCGTCACCAACCTCACGGCGCGCGGCGGCTACGCGGCACTCACCGTCGAGGGGATCGCCGCCGAGGCGTCGGTGTCGCTGCAGGCCTTCTACGAACACTTCAGCGACAAGGAGGACGCCTTCCTCGTCGCCTACGAGATCGGGCAGGACAAAGCGCTGGCGCTGGTGGAGCGCGCCTACGACGCCCAGTCCGACTGGCGCTACGGCGTGCGCGCCGGCCTCGAGGCGCTGTTCAAGTTCCTCGCCGGCGAGCCCGCCTTCGCGCACATGGCGATGGTCGACGTGCTGGCCGCCACCGAACGCACCTCGGCGCGGGCGTTCAAGGGCGCGGCCCCCTACGCGCAGATGCTGCAGCCCGATCCGGGCCACGCCTCAGGCGGCCAGCGCCCGCCCGAGGTGATGGTGCACGCGATCGCCGGTGGGCTGTTCGAGCTGATGCTCCATCACGCGCTTCAGCGTCGCGTGCACGAGCTTCCGGTGATGGTTCCCAGGGCTACGTACTTCGCGCTGGCGCCGTTCGTCGGGGCCGAGGTTGCGGGGGAAGTCGCCACGGCGGCGTTGCCCGCGGCTTTGGTGGCGTAGCCGGTCGCGGCGGGCCAGCCGGGTCCGGAGATCGGATCAGATCCGACCGCGCGACATCTTCTGCCGGGATGCGCTATGCTGCCGGACGGCGCATAGCCAGGGATGTGGTGATGCGCCGGGCCAGGATGGCCCGGCGCATCCCACAGTTTGCTTTCTTGGCAATCCCTGAAGTCTCAGTAGCACGTGGGGCTTGGTCGTAACGAATCGGAGACATTGTCTAGCGATTTGTTGACCGTTTCGTCGTCCGGCAGGTTGCTCGTACACCGCTGAAACCCCTTCTCTGGCGGGCATTTGGGACGCAGCCTCAGTGCGCGATGCGGCGGACCGTCGGCACAGGCGATCCATCGCCTCCGGCTCGCCGCGGACCCCTGATACAAACGCCTTTCCAATCAAGTGAGGCGTTTGACCGGAGTCGTGTTCAGTTTCATCACGAAAAACGCGAAGGCGGGCGGCAACGTAAAGGTCACGATCGCCCTTGGGGTGCTCGTGCTGGCAGTCGTGGGCGCCATCACGTTGACGGACGCTCCGCCGCGCGTGGTGCGGTCGGTCGGCCGCGAACTGGTGGGGCGCGGCGAAAACGAGGCGATTGGCTTCGCCACCAGCCATCTCGTGGTGTGTCAGACCAACGAAACGCTGCCGGCAGGAGTGGTCGGTGTGCGGCTATGGATGCGCGCGTTCTACGGGACACCGGTGCACCTCGCGCTGTACCAAGGCTCACAGACACTCGCCACCGGCTCTCATAGCGCCGCGTGGACGGGGCAATCGGTGACGGTGCCCGTCACGCCGCTCACGCACGAGGCCTCAAACGTGGCTCTCTGTTTCGCGATCGGACCCAACAGCGAGCCGGTGACGATCCTCGGGGCCAAGGCTCAAGCAAGGCTGAGGGCGGTTTCGGCCAGGAGCGAAAACCTCTCCGAACCCGGGGTTGGGGTGACCGAAGGGGAACCGCTCGCGGGCCGGATCGAGGTGGAATACCTGGCAGCCGGCCAGGGTTCGTGGTGGTCGCGGATCGCGGCGGTCGCCCGGCGCATGGGCCTGGGCCGTGCCGTTACCGGAACCTGGATCGCGCTGCTGGCCGCGGCCCTGATGGTAGCCGCGGCGACGCTCGCAATCAAGCACGCGCTGCGAGAGCTGCCATGAGCGTCGCGCTCCGTGACGACGGTGCAGCGTTGAGGGTGTCACCCGCCCGGACACTCGCCGCGCTCACACGCGTCCCAACGACGGCCCGCGTATGCGCCGTGATCGCGCTGCTGAACGCCTGCGTCTGGTCACTGGTCACGCCGCCGTTCCAGGGCAAGGACGAGGTCGACCACTTCGCCTACGTCGCGCAGCTGGCGCAAACCGGAGCGCTGCCCAGCACCCGGCCCGGATCGTATTCGCCGCAGGAGGCGCTGCTGCTGGGAGGGCTGCACTACTACGAAATGCGATTCTCGCCCGCCACGCCCGCGATCGGCTCGGATGCCGAGCAGCGCACCCTCACCGCGGACGCCAACGCCGGGCGCTCGACGAGGGGCTCCGGATTCGCGGGCGTCGCCTCACCCGAGCCGCCGCTTTACTACGCGCTGCAGGTGGTTCCCTACCTCCTGGGCGGTGGCAACATGCTCGCCCAGCTGCAGCTGATGAGGCTTGTGAGCGCGCTCTTCGCCGCGATCACCGCGCTGCTCGTGTTCTTCTTCCTGCGCGAGCTGCTGCCGGGCGTGCCCTGGGCGGCGTCCGTGGGCGCACTGTGCATCGCGCTGCAGCCGCTGCTGGGTTCGATCTCGGGGAGTGTCAACCCGGAAGCGATGCTGTATGCGGTTTCGGCGGCCGTGTTGCTCTGCCTGGCGCGCGCGTTCCGCCGCGGGTTCACCCGCCGCCTCTCGGTCGTGCTCGGGATCCTGATCGCCGTGGGGTTTCTCACCAAGCTCAACTTCGTCGGGCTCGCATTCGGGGTGTACGTCGGCCTCGTGGTGCTCACGGTGCGCGAAGCGCGCGTCGAGCGCCGGGAAGCGCTTGGGTCGCTGGCGATCGCCGGGGGCATCGGCGCGGCGCCGGTGCTGCTCTACGCGCTTGTCAACGTGCTCTCCCACCACTCCACATTCGGGATCGCCTCGGGGATCCTCGACGCGCTTTCGCCGAAGCTGTTGTTCAAAGAGATCAGCTACACCTGGCAGATGTACCTGCCGCGCCTGCCGGGAATGCCGCACTATTTCCTCGGGATGGCCCCGTACCGGGAGGTGTGGTTCGACCGTTCCGTCGGCCTCTACGGCTGGATGGAAACCACGTTCCCAGGTTGGGTCGACAACGTCGCGCTGGCACTTGCGGCCGCGGTTGCTGTTCTCTGTGGCCGCGAGTTGGTTGTTCGCAGGGAGGCGCTCAGGGCGCGACTGCCCGAGCTGGGCGTCTACGCGGCGATCGCGGTCGGGGTGCTGGCGCTGATCGGATTCTCCTCCTACCACGTCGACGTGGTCGTTCACGAACTGGCGCTCGGCGAGCCGCGCTACCTGCTGGCGCTGCTGCCGCTGCTCGGGGCGGTGCTGGTGCTGGCGATGCGCGGAGCCGGCCGAAGGTGGGCGCCGGTGGTGGGGGCGACGATGGTCGTCCTCTTCATCGGGCACGACATCTTCAGCCAGCTCCAGGTGATCGCGAGGTATTACGGGTAGGTGTTCTTAGGAGTTGCTAGTAGTTCCAGCCGAACGGTTCTTTCGGGTTTGTTTCCTCCTGGGTTTCAGCTTCCTCAAAGACTTCACCTATCAGCGCTCCTGCTTCGAGCTTGGCTTTGATCACTTCATATTTTTCTGTTGCAGTATTGTACATTTCAGCTTCTTTGATCGGCGTGGTTTTGGGTAGTATGAGTAACCCTACTTCTGAGGTTTCGCCAGGTAGAGATAACACAAAAGCACCGTTAGAATATCCGAGCTTCGCTATCGCTCCTGCATTTCTGTTCGCACCTTTGATTTTTATAGCGGTGCCAACCGCTGTGACTTTGGTCTTGATTTCGTTGAGAGCGCCACATAGCCCTTCAGTGGCCCCCACTTTGTTCTTAAGTTCTAATTCTACAAACACATTTTCGTTGCCATTTTCGCCCACCGCCGCACCAATGCCCACTGTGGATGTTCTACTGCCCTTGGCAAACGCCAGAATGGTTAATATATCTGTGATAACTTCTCCCGCATTAGTTGCCCGTAACGGCGTTAGCCCGGTCGTCACGCAGTTTACGTGACCTACGAGATGGCAGTTTTTGGCTATTGTCTTTGCGTTGGCAGTACCAGGACTGCCGCCTAAGAGTACACCTACGGCTGTCACTTTTTCGCATTCAATGCTAAAGAGCGTCCCGTGCAGGATAGGCGCGTTCTCCGTTCTCGATACAATGTCTCTAGTTTCGCCGGCTAACAGCCCCCGGGCCGGGCTCCCTACGATCCATAACGGTCCTTTGTTTTCTTCCGCCTGTGCGGCGGCGGCTCCAAGCATGCTGACCACCACTATAGTGATGGCGGATGCCAGCAGGATTCCCAGCATGTTCAACTTCATTGGTTACTCTCCTTGTGTTGTGCGTGGCCTGGAACGCCCGTTTAGGTCAAGTTGTGGCGTTTTCCGGGGTTGGCTTGTTTCACACCAAACTCTTCTCTGTAAAGCGATTGTCCTCGACCCCCGTGGCTCTGTCAACAGAGGGGGTGAGAGAACCAGCGCATTAGCTTTCGCCAAGCGGGCGTTCTTGGGCCAATGCGCGAGATCGCCGACGATTGCGCCAGTCCCCGAGACGTCACGGTATGAAGCCCAATGTTTCCAACTCCAACCCTGGCGAGGACCAGCAAGGGGCTCCGGCCCTGGCAGCCGGCACCCCCGGTGTTTGTCCGAATGCGTGGAGAGGAGTCACGATTCGGATCCCGCGGACGTCTGTTCTTAGAAACTGTCCGAGAACGTGTCAGGCGTGAAGTAGGCGGTGGCGGCGTCGGTACCAGAGCAGGCCGCTGGCGAGTTGGATGAGACCGAGATAGTTGGTGGGGTTCTTGTCGTAGCGGATCAGCAGCGCGCGGCATTTCTGTAGCCACGCGATCGTGCGCTCGACGACCCATCGACGGGCGGGGTGGGTCTTCTTGCCCCAGCCGTCCTTCTTCTCCTCGCCGATGCGGCGGATGTGCGGCACGTACCGGCCTTGTGTGCACGCGGCCTCACCGGTCGGGTTGTCATATCCCTTGTCCAGGCAGAGGTTCTGCACGACCTCCTTGGGGTCGGGACGGGGGATCACGACTGCGTTGATCGTCGCGGCCAAGAGCTTGGTGTCGTGCACGTTCGCGCCGTCGATGACGGCTGCGAGCGGCCCGCCTTCCTGGTCGACGAGGACGCTCTTCTTGGTGCCCATCTTGGCTCTATCAGTAGGGTTCGGGCCACGCTTGGCGCCCTCAAACCGTGACTTGCCCATCACGCCGTCGGCTGCCTGCCACTCCCAGCGCACAGCCCCGAGTTCCTCGCACTCCCTGACCAGATACGCCCAGATCTCCTCCAGGAACCCGTCGGCGGCGAACCGTTGAAACCAGCCGTGAACGGTCGAGGGAGCACCGAAGCGCTCCGGCATATGACGCCACTGGCAGCCTGAGCGTAGGCGGTGGATGATCCCGTCGAGCACGAGCCGCAGATCGGCCCTGGGACGGCCTGTGCGTGCGGGCGGATAGAAGCAGTCGAGCATCGGCTCGATCTCTTCCCAGAGGTCATCCGGGAGCTCCCAGATCGTCGGCAGCGGGCGAGCAGGGGTAGTCTCAACGGCTGGCAAGGCACGCTCCTTTTAGCGAGGGTTGACGTGCCTTGCCGCTTCAATCAAGCTCTACATAATCCTGCCCCAGCCGACTTCTCGGACAGACTCTTAGTAGTTGCTAATAGTTCCAGCCAAACGGTTCTTTCGGGTTTGTTTCGACCTGGGCTTCGCCTTCTCCGAAGACTTCACCGACCAATGCTCCTGCTTCGAGCTTGGCTTTGATTACTTCATATTTTTCTGTTGTAGTGTTGTATAGTTCGGCTTCTTTGATCGGTGTAGTTTTGGGCAATATGAGTAACCCTACTTCCGAGGTTTCTCCAGGCAGGGATAACACAAACGACGTGCCGTTGGAATAGCCTCCCTTGGCGATTTGGCCTGCATTTCTGGTCTCGCCTTTGATCTTTATAGCATTACCAACCGCCGTCATTTTGATCTTTACATTGTTGAGTGCGCCACATAGCCCTTCGGTGGCCCCCGTTTTGTTCTTGAATTCTAATTCTACAAACATATTTTCGTTGCCATTTTCACCTACTGCTGCACCAATACCGACTGCGGATGTTCTACTGCCCTTGGCAAACGCCAGAATGGTTAATACATCAGTGATAACTTCTCCCGCATTAGTTGCCGGTAACGGCTTTAGCCCGGTTACCAGACAGTTGTGGTGACCTACGAGATGGCAGTTTTCGGCTATTGTCTTTGCATAGGCGGTACCAGGACTGCCGCCTAAGAGCACACCTACGCCTGTCGCTCTTTCGCATTCAGTGCTGGCAAGCGTCCCACGAAGGATCGGCGCTGCCTCGGTTTTCGATGTGATTGCTCTCGTCTGACCCGCTAACAGCCCTTTGGCAGGGCTCCCAACAATCCATAACGGCCCTCTGTTTTCTTCCGCCTGCGCGGCGGCAGATCCAAGCATGCTAACCACCGCCATCGCCATGGCGACAGCCAGCAGGATTCCCAACCTATTCAATACCATTTAGTTACGCTCCTTATGTTGCGTTGGCCTCGACCCACGATACCATATATAGAGAAGATTTTAGTTAGAGACCAGGGCTTGATTGCCGTGGAGCGCGCAAAAGGGGGGCGCCGGCTCTGGCAGCCGGCGCCCCGTGTGTTTGTCCGAATTCGTGGAGAGGGTCACGATTCGGATCCCGCGGGCGCCGAGGGAGGGTCGTGGCGCCCGAGAGTCTTGTCAGCCGCTCACTTCTTCTGATGCCTAGCCCCGTGCGGCTTGTGCTTCTTTCCGTGCTGGCCTTTGCCCACTTTGTGGCGGTGACAGCCGGTGACGGCGAGCTTGATGGTCTCTTTCTTGGCTGCTCCGTTCTGGCCTTCGATCGTGGCTGGGATTACGGGTGTGCGTCCGCAGAAGCTGCCTTTTGTCTTCGCGGGGAGGTTGGTCCCAAAGATCGCGTTCGGTCCCTCTGGGAATTTGCTTTCGAACGAGGTGATCGGGGCGTCGGGGACGTTTTCGAACGTCGAGTAGGTGACGCCCTTTTTGATGTTGGTGCCTCCGGTGAGGTCGATCTTCACGCCGTCGCCCTGGAGCACGAAGACCACGTCTGGGTAGGCGGCTCCGCCGTGCGAGACGAGGTATGCGGGTCCGGTGAGCGGTGTGCTGAGCACCGGCGTGATGGCCGTCCCCGTGCCGATGGCAGAGGCTGCGGGGCATCCGGCCGGGTTGGTGGCGAACTGCGCTTCGGTGCACGCTTTGCGCAGCGTCGCCAGGCGTGCAGGAAGGGCTTTCGGGAACTGGAGGTGCACCTTGTGGATGTTGGCTTCGCCCGGTGTCGCGGTGACCTTTACCGTGAGGCTGGCGCCGTTGATCCTGCTCGTCTTGCCCCGGGTGGAGGCTGTGAACACTGGTTTGAATGGCAGGTTCGCGCACCCGGTCACCGCGAACGGGCTCGACACTGCCGCGCTGGCTCCCTGCTCGGCGGTGACCGTGGCGGTCACTGTCTGGGAGTTGCAGTCGGTCGGGTTGAATGTGAACCCAGGCCGGTTGACTGCGACATCGATGCTGCGTAGGCGTATTGGGATGCCGCCGACGAGCGTCGGGAGCGGGTCGGAGACGATGCTTGCCCGGGCGGTGTTCGGGTCGATACGGATCGAACCCCTGACGACAATGTGGCCAAAGTTGAAGGGGCCGGCGACGGCGGAGACCACGGCCACCTCGCCGAATGGGCCGCCGTTGTAGGGGCCGGTGAGATACACCTTGCCGGTCTCGACGAGCGGCTGGGAGCCCGCGCCGGCGGTGGCTGTGACCGTGCCGATTTCCGAGGCGCTCGAGCACGTTCCGGCGTTCGCTTCCGCTTCGCCGCACTCCGGGACGCCCGCGAGCTTCGCGAGCATCCCCTCGGGGAGCGTCGCTTGGAGGCCGGAGATGCTCTGTTCGCCGTCCTGGCGGGTGAGCTGCAGCACGAACGGGCTGTAGCCGCCCGCGATCGGCGTCACCGTGCCCGCCTGGAAGCCCGGTTTGAACGGCATCGGGCCTTCACAGCCAGTCACTGCGAACGACGAGGAGGGCGTCGCGTTCGGTCCCGAGGCCGGCGCGCTCCACGGTTCCAACACGGTTTCGGTCGTCGCAGTCCCGCATGTCTGCGGGTTCGCGAGGCCGGCGCGGGGCCCTTCTGGGAGCGTGACCTTCACCTCTTCGAGCGGGAACTGCGGCGTTTCATTGAAGCTGATGCGGAGCTGCCCCGGAGCGAGCCCGTCGAGCTTGCTGTACTGGCCGTGGCCGCCGACTTCGATTCTCCCTTCCAGCTTGACGATCACGCCGGATCCGCTCAGTTCTAGACAAATACGGAATACCTTGCCTTCTTCGGCTTCGGCTTCGCTGCACACGGGCGGCAGCGGCGGGTGTCCGCACAAAGGGTTCATCAGGTAGATGTGGCCGTGCAGCGGTTCGGAGAGATCGGGCGTCCTCGCTTCGACTTCGCCGAGCCGCGAGTTTTCCGGGCAGTGGCCGGGCGCCGTGTGATACAGGCCGTCGTCATAGGGGCTGCCGTTTCCGCCGGGGTGGCCCGCGCCGAGTTCGGTCGCTTCGGGGTCGCCGAGATCCTGGCCGTCTGGCGCCACTTCACTGCTGCCGATGTTGATCCCTTCTTTGCCGGTCGCCTGGCAGCCGCCGAGCGCATTGGGGCCGCTCGCCGCGGACGGTGAGATCGAGACGCCCGCCGGCAGCGTGATCGTGGCGTTCTTCAGGTCGGGGGTCGCAAGTGCGCCGAACACGCTCGGGGCCTGCGGCAGCTTCAGATCAATGGTGTAGCCCGAGGGCGTGTCGGCCTGCGTCGTTTCCGGTTCGACCGCGAAGCTCGGGTCGAACGCTGCGGCGCCCTGCAGCAGGTCGCAGCCCGTCACTTCGGGGTAGGCAGTCGCTTCGGCGGTCGCAGAGCCCCCTTCCCACGACGTCACGTACGTGCGTACGTTCAACGGTTCCGGCGAGCAGCTCGTCGGGTTCGTGACGAACGCCGCGTTGCTGCCGGTGCCGGTCACCGCGCCGGGATCGCCGAAGATCTCCGTTCGGATTGCTTCGGGTTCGTCGCCGATCGCGCGCAGACCGCCGGGGTTGGCGACCCGCAGCCGGTACCCCGACCGATCGCGCACGACGCTCGCGTACAGGAAGATCGGTAGGCCCGAGGTGATGTTGAACCCGAGCTCGGCCGGGTAGCCGTGCTCGGGCACCACGTTGTAGACGGGATACGGAATCGTGTGCAGGCCGCCCGCCCACACGACGCTGATTGTTCCCACCTGACTCCCCGCGGGGCAGGCTGTGTGGTAGCCGGGCGTGTTCGCGTTGCCTTCGTGGTCGGTCAAGTCGATCTCAGGGCACCGTTCTGCCGCCAACGGATCGCCCGCAAAGCCGAGCGGCAGTTCGACGGCAACGTCCTTGACGTCCTGCGTCACCTCCGGTTTTCCGAGGTTTTCGAGCGCGGTCTCGAGCTCGATCGTGGTCGTCACGCCGTACGGGTGGTCACCGGCCTGCCCGTCGGTTGTGCCCGCAAGTCCGTCTGGTTCGAACGTGAAGCCTACGAGGCCGAACGGCGTCGGGCTCACGTTCACGGGACTCGACGCACTCGTCGACACTTCACTGCCGCCGCCCGAAACACTGGCCCTGTTGACAAGCGGGCCCGTGAGCGATGGTGAGGTGACCGCCACGTCGATGTGCATCAGCAGCTCCCGGCCCGGCTGGACCGGTTTGGAATACGCGCAGGTCACTTCCGCCGCCACCACTACACATTCGCCTCTATGGGTCTCGGGCGACACTGGTTCGATCACTTCTGGTGCTAGGGGTTCTTCAATCATCGGATTGAGGCCCGCTGGCAGATCGTCGGTGATCGCGATGGTGCCTTCCGACGGACGGCTGCCGACATTGACGACAGCCACCGCGATCCGGTCGTGTGTGCTTGCTTCCGCGATCAGCTGGGCTGTCGCGGAGCCAGCGCCCCCACCGTCTTTGAGTTCTGCGCCTTCCACATTCAGAAACCCAGGGTAAACGCCGCTCAATGCACCGATCCAGGTGATGGTATACGGTTTGCTCCCGCTGACATCGCCCGGGCCGCCGACGACTTCGACATTGCCGGCGCCCACCCCCGGCAGCGCTTCCAGCGCTTCCTGGACTTCCTTGGCGCTGGCGTCCCATTCTATCCGCCCCGTCGGTTCCGCGGCAATAAAGCTGGGACGCAGCTCGTAATGGCCTTCGGTCGCCGTTACGACCACTTCGTCGACGGTGTCCTGAACGTCGGCCGCGTTGAAGCTCGTCGGTTCTGCGACCGAGTGGATCGACCAGCCGGCGCGTGGCGTTTCGGGCGCCCCTGACGCCGTCGACGCCAGCCACGCACACGACATCACTACAACCGACGCCGACGCAGCGAAAATCGCTCGGACCCTCATCGCCCAGCCTCCCTCTTCGCTCCGGCCGCTCGCGCGCTTCTGTGCGCCCTGCTCGCCGACGACCCCTTGCCATACCTTCTTCGCACCCCGGCTTCGCACGTCGCTCGCCGTTTCCGCGCGCGTTTCGATCTGCATCCCTTCAATGCTTTGGCGAGCAGTCGCGACCGCGTTTTCGTCGGAGACCCGGTTGCTTCAGGCGTCGATGGGCCGGCGGAGACATTGCCACCGCCCGCCTGACCCGCGCTCCCCGGCAATGGGCCCGCAGGAGCCATACCCGATGCCCCGCGACAGGTTTCCCCGAGACACCCCGGTTCGAGCACGGGCGCGGGGAACCCGCCTTCTGCGCGGGCATCGTAGAGCGCCACCTGCGTGTCGCCGTACTGCGGCACGAGCTTGGCCTCGCTCAAGAAAAACGCGTCCTGCCCCGACGGGTCGGCTCCCAGCAGGCTCACGGACGGAGCGCCGTCGTTCAGCGAGGCATCGCCACCGCCGCTGATCAGGTACACCCGTCCATCGCTGTACTCGTATACGTTGACCGCGTTGTGTTCCGCTCCAGGCGCGAGTTCCGCCGCGCTGGCGAAGAAGATCCGGGAGCCGCCGGCGGCAAGGGCGAGGCCGGTATCGGCGGCCGTCGGTGGACCCACTAGACCAAACCGCTGTATGGGGATCTGCGGCGCGTCGCGGAAAGTCTTGACGTTGCCGCTTGCGGGTCCAGTCTGGCCAATCGAGACCCGCGTCAGGGATTCAGCGTTGGCGTTGTACATAAATAGCTGAGGAACACTGCTCGTATCGCCCAGCGTGAGTTTGGCGGAGCTGGGAAATACCAGGACGTCGCCATTAGGAGTCGTCTGTGCCGGCCGCGAGTCAGCGGTCTGCCATACAAGCTGGTCTTGGGGCAGGGTTCCCGACGGTCCACGCGCGCCCACGGTACGCTGAATGAACGCCCGTTTCGTTTCCGTGGCCGCTTCTTCGGCCTCCACAAGAAGTTCGAAATACTGTTCAAATTCTCCATTTATAAATAGCGGGAAAAGTTCCATTTCGGCTCGTTCAACTTCGTACGCGAACGTCCTATTGGCCTGTTTCCTGATCGCTTCTTCTTCTACTGCTTCCTCGCTCGTCAATGTCACTTCTTCGCCCGGCGTGAGCAGGGTTGCGACGAACACCGTGCGATACGAGCCGGGATGCCCTGGTTCCGGCTCGTACACGTAGAGGTTGTCGGCCCCCGCTTCGGCGACCTGATGTTCGGCCGGCAATGAGAGATCAGGCTGGCTCGTCAGAACGCTCTTGGCGACGAAATAGACCCGCTCGCCGTTCTCCGAGACCCGCACAACGCCCTGCACTTCGGGTGCGCTCGACCCTCCGGAGATCAGCGAGATCTTACCGTCGGGGTGCCCAGCACCTGCCATGGGTCCGCCGAAGTCGTACTCGTAAAGGTTCTCCCCTGTTTGGCCGGGCAGCAGTTCCTGGGCGGTAGTGAAAAAGACCTTTTCGCCGCTCTGCGAGGCGCCCTCAAAGGTCGCGCTACCGAGTCCCGTGGTCGTGTCGCACGCTTCACAATCTGCCTTAGACGGCTCGGAGATCGCCACCGTCTGCTGGCTGCCGATCCGCGCGTAGAGTTCGTCGACTTCCGGCGGGGTGTTTTTGGAGCACGCTAGCGCCGTGAAGAAGATCGCTTCACCGTTCGACGAGACCGCGTTGTAAACCGAGCCTTTCTGGCCTGCTTCTGCTTCGCCCGATCCGCCCGATCCCAGCTCGGTGCCGCAGTTGCTGATCAATTCCGCGTGTTCATTGATGTGGGAGCTGCCGTGGAGGGCTTCATTGTTCTTGATCCCAACGAGGATGGGTTCGCTGTTCGCGGCACCGGTGTAGAGATACTCGTAAAGAGATTCCTTGTGCAGCTCGGTGGTGTCTCCCACCCAGAGATCGCTGTTACCGGCCGGGTTGGACGATCTAATCGCGAACAACGAATGGCTCAGATCTCGAGAGGCGCCGACGAGGTGAAGAACTTCGGTGGGTTCAAGCAGCTCGTTTGCCAGGATCTCTTCTCCCTTTTCGTTCCAGGGCGTCCCCGGGCCAATCAAATTAAATTCCGATTTATTGGGACCAGTGCGAAGATAGATATTTTCATGGTAGGGCAAACCCATTTGCTGAGCGCTCCACAAAGTGGTTTCGAAGCTCGCTGCGCTCACTGCCATCAATGCGCTGTGCGAATATTCGCTTGCGGGGGGCGTCAGCGCCGTCGACTGCCAGTCGTCGGCGCCACGTGCAAATTCATACGTCGTGGTGCCGGGATTGCGAACTGGGCTGAACCAAAGGTTGTCGGCACCCGCAAACGCTCCGCCGGCTCCCACGATCACACGCGAGCCATCCGTAGAGACGGCCCCCAATTCATCCAGTACCACCCCACCCTCTTTATAGGGCGGCGTGACGAGCTCATATGCGCGACAATCGGGAAGATACAGACGATACCCGGGAGAAGTTTCGGTTTTCGCGGCGCACCCCGCCTGGTTCGCGTCGCCAGCGGCCAGCGCCACGCTCGGCGCGATCAGCACAGCCGCGATGACACTGAACACCAAACCCCACTGCCTGATCAACTTCGCTTGCCCCATCGCCGCCTCCTCACTCCCTCGCTTTGCCATCGTTCCCGCCCTTGGACTCCAAAGGGGGTGGGGCCGCCCAGAGACGGCCCCACCCGCCATCGTTGCTCTATCTCTCAGCGATTACTAGTAGTTCCAGCCAAATGGTTCTTTCGGATTCGTTTCCTCCTGGGTTTCAGCTTCCTCAAAGACTTCACCTATCAGCGCTCCTGCTTCGAGCTTGGCTTTGATCACTTCATATTTTTCTGTTGCAGTATTGTACATTTCAGCTTCTTTGATCGGCGTGGTTTTGGGTAGTATGAGTAACCCTACTTCTGAGGTTTCGCCAGGTAGAGATAACACAAAAGCACCGTTAGAATATCCGAGCTTTGCTATCGCTCCCGCATTTCTGGTTGCACCTTTGATTTTTATAGCAGTGCCAACCGCTGTGACTTTGATCTTCACTTCGTTGAGAGCGCCACAAAGCCCTTCGGTGGCCCCCGCTTTATTCTTAAGTTCAAATTCTGAGAATAGATTTTCGTTGCCGGTTTCACCCTCGGGGGCAAAGATATCGACCGCAGACGTTCTACTACCCTTAGCAAATGCGAGAATAGTTAATACATCAACTATGATTTCGCCCGCATTGGTAGCAGGTAACGGCTTCAAACCGGTCGCTATACAATTAACATGACCCAAAAGGTGGCAGTTTACAAACGTTATCTTTGCGTAGTCCGTCCCAGGGCTGCCTCCTAAGAGAAAGCCTGTATTCGTTGCTTTTTCACATTCAACACTGGCAAGCGTCCCGTGAAGGATCGGCGCTGTCTCCGTTCTCGATGTTACAGCTCTAGTTTCACCAGCTAACAGCCCTTTAGCCGGGCTCCCAACGATCCATAACGGACCTTTGTTTTCTTCCGCCTGGGCGGCACTCGCCGCCAAAGCGCTCATCGCGAATACCGCCACGAGGCATAGCCCCAGGCTCTTAAAGTACTTCATATGTACTGCTCCTTTACCCTTGAGAATTGGTTGCCGACGTTACCGTGGCGCCCATCTTCAGCAGAGACGTCCCGGTGCCAGCCACATTTATATGTTGTACTGCTTGGCACCTGTCCTCGCACCACTGACACTTTGACGGTCGTGGCCTGATTCGAGGCTACTACCGTAAACGTACCGCGCCTTCAAGGCGAGATCAAGAGGTGTTTCTCACTTGCGGTGAAGTACTCGTCAAACTTTGCTCGTGTTTCCAACTCAGGAACTTCG
Source organism: uncultured Solirubrobacterales bacterium (assembly GCA_963833205.1). Classification (GTDB taxonomy): domain Bacteria; phylum Actinomycetota; class Thermoleophilia; order Solirubrobacterales; family Solirubrobacteraceae; genus Palsa-744. Next base: position 323,327 of record CAWHWZ010000004.1, read on the forward strand.
GGACCCCGCGGTCGCCGTCGCGGCTTTGCGGGACCACCCTTTACGGCGTCCAGGGCGCTCCGCGGACGCTGCGGCTGGTGACCGTTGGCGTCCGCGGAGCTGTGCGCTTTGGCTATCATTGCCTCTACCCAGCCGGTTTCGGCCGGTGAGGGTTGGTTGCCGGCGCCGGGGCGCTCATCTTCAAAGGCAGAGACGCCTCGGCGCCGCGTGTAGCGCATCCCTGGCTGCCCCTCCTTGCTATCACCCCGCCGCGCCGCCGTCAAGCGATTGCTTCGGCGAGTTCCGCTCAGCCGACCCTACCGCCCCACGGCCTCGCGCAAAACATCGGCCACGCACCGCACCTGCCACTCCTCCATGCCGACGAAGAACGGCAGCGCGATCGAGCGGGCCGCCACGTCCTCGCAGACCGGGAAGTCGCCCGGCTTGTGGCCGAAGCGCTCGCGGTAGAAGCGCATCAGGTGGATCGCCGGCAGGTAGGGCTTGCTCTGGACGCCTTCTGCCGCCAGCTCCTTGATCACCGCGTCGCGGTCGCAGCGGCGGGGGATCTGCACCACGAACACGAACCAGCCTCGGCGGCTGCCTTCCATGTCGGGGCAGGGGGTCTGCACGCCCCTGACGCTCTCCAGCGCCTCGCGGTACTGGTGCGCCAGGCGGGCCCTGGCGGCGAGGAGGTCGTCGAGGCGCTCCAGCTGCGCGATCCCGAGCGCGCACGCGATGTCCGAGAGGCGGTAGTTGAAGCCGAGGCGGTCGTGATCCAGCCACTCCATGTTCGGGGCCCTGCCTTGGTTGCGCTCGCTGTCGATCCGCGTCTTCAGCCCCTGGGCGGCCAGCGTGATCATGCCGCCCTCCCCCGTGGTGATCTGCTTGTTGGCGTAGAAGCCGAACACCGCCGGGTTGCCGCGGCCTCCCACCGGCGTGCCGTCGGGGTGGCGGGCGCCCAGCGCCTCGCAGGCGTCCTCCACGATCGCCAGGTCGTGGCGGAGCGCGATCGCCTCGAAGGCGCTCATCTCCGCCGGGTAGCCGAAGATGTGCACCGGCAGGATCGCCTTCGTGCGCTCGGTGATCGCCGCCTCTGCCGCCTCCGGGTCGAGGTTCAGCGTCACCGGGTCGATGTCTGCGAATACCGGCCGCGCGCCCTCGTACAGCGCCGCGTTCGCGGAGGCCACGAACGAGAAGGGGCTGGTGATCACCTCGTCGCCGCGCTGTACCCCCACCGCGCGCAGTGCCAGGTGCAGGCCGGCCGTGCCGCTGGAGACGGCGCTTGCCAGGGGGGCGCCGACGCGCCGTGCGAACGCTTGCTCGAACTCGCCCACCTTCGGGCCCAGCGAGAGCGTGCCGGAGCGCAGCACCTCCAGCACCGCCCGCTCCTCCTCCTCGCCCAGCGTCGGCCGTGCCAGCGGAATCGTCTCTTCATCCTCCTCGAACGGACCCAACACTTCGTCCTCCCCTTCCATGGGAACCGGAACGTAGCGCAGCGGGCGTCCCACCGGCCGTTTTTCCGAGCCCTCAGCCACCTCGCCCCTCCTCCCTACCGCCTGCCACCTGTCGGAATCGCCGCCGGCCGCGGGGCTTGGGTGCCCGACTCCAGCGAGTCCACCAGCGCGTCCCACGAGGCCGCGATCAGGTTCTCCGACACTCCTATCGCGCCCCACACGTGCTGACCGTCGGAGGCGTCGATCAGTACGCGCGTGACCGCGCCTGTGCCCTTGTCCTCGTCGAGGATCCGCACCTTGTAGTTGACCAGCTCGATCTCGCGCAGGTGCGGGTGGATCTCGCCAATCGCCTCACGCAGCGCGGTGTCCAGGGCGTTCACCGGGCCGTTGCCCTCGGCGGTGCGCACGTAGCGACGTCCCCTGTGGGCTAAAGAATCCGTGGAAGCCGATTCGGCAGTGTCAGGAGGATCGTTGGGGTCGGGAACCCAAATCTTGATCGTCGCCTCCGTCTCCACCGCGCCGTCCGCGCGCTGCTCGACGATCACCCGCCACGACTCCAGGCGGAACAGCGGCTCATACTCGCCCGCCTCCCTGCGCATCAGCAGCTCAAACGAGCCGTCCGCCGCCTCGAACTGGAAGCCGCGGTGCTCGAGCTCCTTGACGCGCTCGGCCACCCGCAGCAGCGCCTCGTCGTCCAGCTCGATCCCCGCCTCGCGCGCCTTCTCCAGCACCGTCGCCCTGCCCCCCAGCTCGCTCATCAACACCTCGCGGCCGTTGCCCACCAGGGCCGGGTCCACGTGCTCGAAGGTCTGCGCGTCGGCGCTCACGCCCGCCGCGTGCAGCCCCGCCTTGTGCGCGAACGCGTGCTTGCCCACATACGGCTGCGCCAGGTTGGGCACGCGGTTGAGCAGCTCGTCGAGGAAGTGCGCCGTCTCGGTCAGGCGCGCCAGCCGCTCGGGCGCAAGTGCCTCCTGGCCGAGCTTCAGCTGCAGGTTGGCGATGATCGTCACGAGGTTGGCGTTGCCGGTGCGCTCGCCGATCCCGTTGATCGTGCCCTGCACCTGGGTGGCGCCGGCCTCGACCGCCACCAGCGTGTTTGCCACCGCGCAGCCCGAGTCGTCGTGCGTGTGGATCCCGAGCGCCACGTCGCCCAGCGCGGCGCGCGTCTGCTCCACCACCCGGCCCACATAGGTCGGCAGCGAGCCGCCGTTGGTGTCGCACAGCACCACCCGCTCCGCCCCTGCCCGCGCCGCCGCGCGCAGGCACTCCAGGGCATACTCGGCGTCCAGCGCGTAGCCGTCGAAGAAGTGCTCGGCGTCCAGCAACACCCGCTTGCCGGCGCCCACCAGGAACGCGATCGACTCGCCGATCATCTCCAGGTTCTCCTCGCGCGAGACGCGCAGCACCTTCTCGACGTGCAGCGGCGAGGCCTTCCCCACCAGCGTGCAGGCCGCCGCGTTGCACTCCGCGAGCACGCGCAGCCCGTCGTCGGCGGCCGCCTCGATCCCCCGCCGACGGGTCATCCCGAACGCCACGATCTCCGCGTGCGCCAGCGGCTCGTGTTCGAGCAGCTCAAACAGCGCCCGCTCCTTCGGGTTGGAGGCGGGGAAGCCGGCCTCGATCAGATCGACGCCGAGCTCGTCCAGCGCGTGCACTACCCGCAACTTCTCCTGCGCCGTCAGGCTCAGCCCGCCGCCGCCCATGCCGTCGCGCAGGGTCGCGTCGTAGAGCTCGACTCTGGGCATTGGGGCTCAGCCGCTCGCGGCGGCGCTCCGCGACTGTGCGGCGGGCGCCGGGGTGTCGCCGGCGGGGGTGTCGAGCGCCGGGGCGCTCACCACGTCCAGCCACTCCCGGTAGCGCTCCGAGCGCCCGTGGATCGCGTCGTCGAAAGCCGCCTGCAGCACGCGCGTGATCTCACCCGGGCGGCCCGTGCCGATCGCGTGGTCGTCGATCTCGCGCACCGGCACCAGCTCGGCCGCCGTGCCCGAGAGGAAAACCTCGTCGGCGAGGTACATCTCCGCGCGCGCCACGTTGCGCTCGACCACGGTGTAGCCGAGGTCCTGGGCGATCTGGATCACCGAGCGGCGCGTGATCCCGTCGAGAATCGAGTTGTGCTGGCCGGGCGTGGCGATCTCCCCCTCGCGCACCACATACACGTTCTCGCCGGTGCCCTCGCACACGTGGCCGTGTTCGTCGAGCAGGATCGCCTCCTCGTAGCCCGCCTTGGTCGCCTCGATCTTCGCCAGCACGCTGTTGAGGTACTGCCCGGAGGCCTTCGCGTGCGGGATCAGCGAGCGCGGCCCGATCCGCTCCCACGAGGAGACCTTCGCGCGCACGCCGTTGCGCATCCCCTCCTCCCCCAAATAGGTCCCCCACTCCCAGCAGGCGATCGCCACGTCCACGGGGGCCTCCAGCGGGTTGAGGCCCATCGAGCCGTACCCGCGGTAGACGATCGGGCGGATGTAGCAGGAGGAGAGGCCGTTGCGCGCCACCAGTTCGCGTGTGGCCGCGCGCAGCTGCGCTTCGGAGTAGGGCACCGGCATGTAGTAGAGCTCGGCCGAGCGCAGCAGCCGCTGCACGTGCTCGGCGTTGCGGAACACCGCCGGGCCGAGCTCGGTGTCGTAGCAGCGCACGCCCTCGAACACTCCCGTGCCGTAGTGCAGGCCGTGCGTGAGGACGTGAACCTTGGCGTCCTCCCATGCAAGGAACTCTCCATTCATCCAGATCAGGTCCGTGGGGTTCAAGGTACGTCAGCTCCCGTCATATCTAATTTTCTGAAAAAGAGGGGCCCGGCTCGCCGGCCTCGGCCGGCTGCGCCACCCTCTAAAGGTAATAGAGCACCGCCCGCGTCGCGTCGGCCGTGCTGGCGGCGCCTCCCAGGTCAGGGGTGCGCATGCCGTCGTCGAGCGCGCGTTCAACGGCTGATTCTACCTCCAGTGCCTGCTCGTCCATGTCGAGGCTATTACGCAACATCAGCGCGGCCGAGAGGAACATCGCCAGCGGGTTGGCGATCCCCTCCCCCGCGATGTCCGGCGCCGAGCCGTGCACCGGCTCATACAGCCCCGGCGCGCGCTGGCCGTCATCCGAGCGCTCACGATCGCCCAGCGAGGCGCTCGGCAGCATCCCGATCGAGCCGGTCAGCATCGCCGCCTCGTCGGAGAGGATGTCCCCGAACATGTTCTCGGTCAGCAGCACGTCGAAGTGGCGCGGGTTTGAGATCAGCTGCATCGCGGCGTTGTCCACCAGCATGTGCTCCAGCTCCACGTGCGGGTATTCGCGGTCCTGCACGCCGCTCACCACCTCACGCCACAGCCGCGACGTTTCCAGCACGTTCGCCTTGTCGACGCTCGTCACCTTCGTGTGCGCCGCGTTGAACGCCGTGCGCGCCACCCGTTCGATCTCCTTGACGGTGTAGACGCAGAGATCGGTGGCGCGCTCCGGCGTGCGGGTCTTCTCGCCGAAGTAGATCCCGCCGGTCAGCTCGCGCACGACCAGCAGGTCGACGTCTTCGATCCGCTCGCGCCGCAGCGGCGAAGCTTCATACAGCTGGCGCAGCGGGCGCACCGGGCGCACATTCGCGTACAGCTCCAGACCCTGGCGCAGTTCCAGCAGCCCCCGCTCCGGGCGCGGAGCACCCGGCACCGTGCTGTCCCACTTCGGGCCCCCCACCGCGCCCAGCAGCACCGCGTCGGCGCGCTTGCACGCGGTCAGCGTCTCGGCGGTCAACGGCTGGCCGTAGGCGTCGATCGAGGCGCCACCGATCGGCCGTTCGTCGAACTCGAAGTCGCCGAGCGCGTTCAGCACTTCGCGCGTCGCCGCCATGATTTCCGGCCCGATCCCGTCGCCGGGCAGCAGCACGACGCGCTGGCTCATCGCGCCGCCTCATAGGCCGCGATCAGTGGCTCCTGGGTGAGCGTCACGGCGATGTCGTCGAGGCCCTCCAGCAGCCGGTGGCGGATCTCGGGATCGATCTCGAATGGGACCGTCACCAGCTGGCCGTCCGGGCGGTGGGGGTTGTGGGCGGGATCGGGATACCTGACCTCCCGCGCGCGCAGGTCCACCTGCCCCTCGCCGGCCGCCGCCAGCGCGCGGCAGTGCTCCTCGCTCAACACCACCGGTAGCAGCCCGATCTTCGTGCAGTTGGAGTAGAAGATGTCGGCGAACGAGGGCGCCACGATCGCCCGGAAGCCGTAATCCTCGAGGCCCCACGGGGCGTGCTCGCGCGAGGATCCGCAGCCGAAGTTCTCGCCCGCGACGAGGATCGGGTTGGCCGGCAGATCCCAGCCGGGCTCCTTCGCCCAGTCGTAGAAGAGGAACTGCCCGAAGCCCGAACGCTCCACGCGCTTGAGGAACTGCTTGGGCATGATCTGGTCGGTGTCCACGTTGGCGCGGTCGAGGAAGCTCACCGCGCCGGAGATCGTCTCTATCGGTTCCATCCTGGCCCTCTCTAGTTCCAATTGCGGATGTCGGTGAAGTGCCCCTCGATGGCGGCGGCCGCCGCCATCTGCGGTGAGACCAGATGCGTACGGCCGCCGCGGCCCTGCCTGCCCTCGAAGTTGCGGTTGGACGTGGAGGCGCAGCGCTCGCCCGGCGCGAGGATGTCGGGGTTCATCCCCAGGCACATCGAGCAGCCCGCCACGCGCCAGTCGAAACCGGCGTCGCGGAAGATCCGGTCGAGCCCCTCCCGCTCGGCCTGCGCCTTCACCTGCTGGGAGCCCGGCACCACCATCGCGTTCACGGTGGAGGCCACCCTGCGTCCGGCGATCACCTCCGCGGCGGCGCGCAGGTCGCCGATCCGCGAGTTGGTGCACGAGCCGATGAACACGCGGTCGATCGCGATCTGCTCAATCGGCGTCCCCGGCTCGAGGGCCATGTAGTGCAGCGCCCGCGCGGCCGCCTCGCGCTCGGCGGGGCTGTCGAAGTCCTCCGGCGCGGGGACCCTGTCGGTGACCGCGCGCACCATCCCGGGGTTGGTGCCCCAGGTGACCTGTGGCGAGATGGCGGCGGCGTCGATCGCGACCTCGGTGTCGAATTCCGCGCCGTCCTCGGTGGGCAGCTCGCGCCAACGCTCGATCGCCGCGTCGAGCTCGGCGCCCCCGGGCGCACCTGGACGCTCCTGGTCGCGGAACCAAGCGAAGGTGGTCTCGTCGGGAGCGATCATGCCGGCGCGCCCGCCGCCCTCGATCGTCATGTTGCAGACAGTCATGCGCCCCTCCATCGAGAGCGCCTCGATCGCGGGGCCGGCGTACTCGACGGCGTGTCCGGTCAGCCCGCCAACGCCCAGCTGGCCGAGGGTCCCGAGGATCAGGTCCTTGGCGGTGACGCCGAAGCCGAGCTGGCCCTCGTAGCGGATGCGCATCGAGCGCGGTTTGCTCTGGACCATGCATTGTGTCGCCAGCACGTGCTCGACCTCGCTCGTGCCGATCCCGAACGCGAGCGCGCCGAACGCTCCGTGCGTGGAGGTGTGCGAGTCGCCGCAGACGATCGTCATCCCCGGCTGGGTGACGCCCAGCTCGGGGCCGATCACGTGCACGATCCCCTGACGCTTGGAGCCCAGCGAGTAGATGGGCACCCCGAACTCCTCGCAGTTGCGCTCGAGCGTCTGCACCTGCACGCGCGAGAGCTCATCCTTGATCGCCGCCGCGTTGGGCGTGCCGTCGGTCGGGGTGTTGTGGTCGGCGGTCGCCAGCGTGCGCTCGGGCCGGCGCACCCCGCGGCCGGCCAGGCGCAGCCCGTCGAAGGCCTGCGGACTGGTCACCTCGTGCACGAGGTGCAGATCGATGTACAGGAGATTGGACCCCCGCCCGCCCACCTCGTGGGCCTCCCAGATCTTCTCGAACAGTGTCTTTGGCATTATTCCGATCCTCGGTCTATCTATTAGCAGTATTTGGTTTCAGGCGCTTTGCGCTGGACGCATTACCGGGCGCCGCGTGGCTCCAGGGGAGCCTCGACGGATCGCTCTGGCCGCCGCTCAAGGGGCTGTGGCGGGCAGCCCAACCGCGTCCGGCGGCGCCAGCGCCCGGTCGCGCGCGACCGACAGCGCACGTATGTACGCGCGCGCCGCCGCCTCGATGATGTCCGTCGCGATCGCCTGGCCGGAGCCCGAGCTGCCGTCCAGCTCCACCACCACCGACACCTCCCCGAGCGCGTCCTGGCCCTCGGTGACCGCGCCGATCTTGAAGTCGCGCAGCTTCGGGTGCACACCGGTCGCCGCGTTGATCGCCGCCAGCGTCGCGTCGATCGGGCCGTCGCCGGTGAACGAGCCCTCCGCCAGCTCCCCGTCGGGCAGCCTGACGGCGACCGTCGCGTGCGGGGGACGGCGCGAGGAGGCCTGCACCTCAAACCACTCCAGCGCATACCCGGCGATCTCCTCGCCGCGCAACTCGTCGGTGACGAGCGCCTCCAGGTCCATCGCGGTCAGCACCTTCTTCTTGTCCGCGATCTCCTTGAAGCGCTTGAAAGCGGTGTTCAGAGTCTGGCCCTCGACCTTGAAGCCCATCTCCTCCAGCGCCTGGCGCAGCGCGTGGCGCCCGGAGTGCTTGCCCAGCACGATCGAGTTGGCCTGCAGGCCGACGGTGGTCGCATCCATGATCTCGTAGGTGGTGCGCTCCTTCAGCACACCATCCTGGTGGATGCCCGACTCGTGCGCGAACGCGTTGCGCCCCACGATCGCCTTGTTGGGCTGCACCGCATACCCGGTCAGGCGCGACACAAGTCTGCTGGTGCGCGCCAGCTCGCGCGTGTTCACAGCTGTGTCCAGCCCACCGATGTCGGCGCGGCGCGTGCGCAGCAGCATCACGATCTCCTCCAGCGCGGCGTTGCCGGCGCGCTCGCCGATCCCATTGATTGCGCACTCGACCTGGCGCGCACCCGCCAGGACGCCCGCGAACGAGTTGGCCACCGCCAACCCCAGGTCGTCGTGGCAGTGCACCGAGAGCACCACCTCGTGCAGCGCCGGCACCAGCTCGTACAGCCGCGCCAGGAAGGCCTGGAACTCGTGGGGCATCGCGTAGCCGACGGTGTCGGGGATGTTGATCGTGGTGGCGCCCTCCTCGATCGCGATGCTCACGACCTCGGCGGTGAACTCGACTTCCGAGCGGGTGGCGTCCATCGGCGAGAACTCGACGTCCTCCAGATACCCCTTCGCGTGCGCCACCGCCGCGCGCGCCTGGCCCTTGACGTCCTCGCGCGTGCTCTGCAGCTGGTGCACGATGTGGATGTCGGAGGTCGAGACGAACGTGTGAATCCGCGGGCGCTCCGCGTCCCTGACCGCCTCCCACGCGGCGTCGATGTCGGCCACGTGCGTGCGCGCCAGCCCGGCGACGATCGGCGGCGCCGGGTCCACCACCTCGCGGGCGATCGCCCGCACCGCCTCGAAGTCGCCGGGCGAGGTGATCGGGAAGCCGGCCTCGATCACATCCACCCCCAGCCGCGCCAGCTGATGGGCGATCTCCAGCTTCTCCTGCGTGTTCAGCGCGATCCCCGGCGACTGCTCGCCATCGCGCAGGGTGGTGTCGAAGACCAGCACGCGGCGGTCCGCGTCCTCTGCTCCACCCTCCTGCTCAGGTGTCTCGGTGCCCATGTCGTTCAGCTCCTTCTACTAGATCTCTTTCGTACTTCCTTCTGCTGTGTTTGCGGCTACGCGGCCGCCACGCACTATTCCCCCCGAGGGGGGAGGAGAAGGAGACGAATCGAGATCTGCAACGACATGCTCCGCGCAGATTAGCACCGCCGTGGCGCGATGCCAAGCCGCTCAGGGAGTCAGCACGACCTTGCCGACGTTGCGCCGCTCGGTGATCATCCGCTGCGCATCGCCCGCCTTCTCGAAGCTGAAGGCGCCCGCCACCACCGGCTGGATCGTGCCGTCGGCCATCAGCTCGCGCAGCGGCTCGATCCACGGCGAGAGCGTTTCGCGGTCCTTCCACAGGCTGAGCATGTTCAGGCCGATCACGGCCTTCGATTCGGACATCTGCTTGATCATGTTGAAGCGCGGCATCCGCAGCACCGTTCCCAGCGCCGAGGCCGGGTTGCGTTTCTCGCCCGCCACCACCGCGGAGGCGCCGAACGCCACCAGCCGCCCGCCGGGGCGCAGCAGGTTGTAGGAGCGGCGGAAGCTCTTCCCCGCGATCGCATCCATGATGATGTCGAACTGCGGCAAACCCTGCTCCCAGCGGCTTTTGGTGTAGTCCAGCGGGTAGTCCACGCCGAGCTCGCGGATGCGCTCGTGCTTGCCCGGCGAGGCCGTGCCGTAGACCTCCGCGCCGTAGCGCTTGGCGATCTGCGTCGCCGCGATCCCCACGCCACCGCCGGCCGAGTGGATCAGCACGCGCTCGCCCGGCTGCAGGTTGCCATAACCGATCAGGCCCGCCCACGCCGTCGCATAGTTGACGGGGATCGCCGCGCCCTGCTCGAAGCTCAGCTCATCGGGGAGCGGCACGACGTCGCCCGCCGCCACCACCACCTGTGAGGCGTAGCCGCCGAATTTCGTGCCCGCCAGCACCCGCTGGCCCTGACTCAGATCCTCCACCCCCTCCCCCAGCTCGAGGATCGTGCCACCCACCTCGTAGCCCACCACGCACGGCGGCTTGGGCGCATCCGGGTAGACGCCCATGCGCGCCATCACGTCGGCGAAGTTGATGCCGGCCGCCACCACCTCGATCCGCACCTCGCCGGCGCCGAGGGCCGGGTCGGGGCGCTCGCGCACCCGCAGCACCTCCGGCCCTCCGTGCTTGGCGATCTCGACGACCCGCATCCCGGCGTCAGCGTAACCGAATCAGGCGAGCACCACAGCCCAGCCCCCGACGAACCCCTCGGAGGCGACGATCTCATCCACCACCTCGGAGGGCACCGGCGCGTCTGAGGTGACCACCATCGCCGCGAGACGCTGGTCCTCGCCGGGGTGGGCGGGCATCTCGGGGTGGGCGGGCATCTCGGGGTGGGCGGGCATCCCATCCCGGGTGTGCCCGACCGCCGCCGAGGAGATGTTGATGCCGTGGCGCCCGAAGATCGTGCCGACGCGGCCGATCATCCCCGGCAGGTCGGCGTAGCGGAAGATCGTCACGTTGGGCTCCAGCTCCACCGTCAGGCGCCGGCCCTGCACCTCGACGAGGTGCGGCACACGGTTGGGGCCGATGCCGGTGCCCGCCACCGCCACCTTGCGATCGCCGGCGATCACGGTGACGCGGATCAGCTCGTTGTAGTCCTGCGCCTCGGAGACGGTCTTCTCGGTGTACTTGATCCCGCGCTCCTCCGCCATCGAGGGGGCGTTGACGAGGTTGACCTGCTCCTCGGTGCGGCCCCGCAGCGCGCCGACGATCACCGCCAACCCGAGCAGGCGCGTGTCGAAGTCGGCGATCTTGCCGAGGAACGCCGCCTCGATCCGCTCGACCGAGCTGCCCTCCGCGAGCGCCATCGCCAGGCGCCCGAGGTGCGTGGCCAGCGGCAGGAACGGCCCCAGCATCTCCATGTCCTCGGCGCCGATCGCGGGGATGTTGACGGCCGTGGAGACCACGCCGCCGGTGAGCGCCGCCACGACCTGCTCGGCGCTCTGGTAGCCGGCGCGGTCGGTGGCCTCCGCGGTAGAGGCGCCAAGGTGGGGCGTGACGATCACGTTGGGGTAGGCGAACAGCGGGTTCTCGGTCATCGGCTCACTGGGGAACACGTCGAGGGCGGCGCCGCCGACCTTGCCGGAGTCGAGCGCCGCCTGCAACGCCGCTTCGTCGATCAAACCGCCGCGCGCGACGTTGAGGATCCGCACGCCGTCACGCATCTGCGCGAACGCCTCCGCGTTCAGCCAGTTCTTGGTCTCATCGGTCTTCGGCAGGTGGATCGAGATGAAGTCGGCCTGCGCGTAGATCGCCTCGCTGTTCTCGGCCTTCTCGACCCCCAGCTCGCGGTAGCGCTCGGCGCTGACGAACGGGTCGAACGCCAGCACGCGCATCCCGAAGCCCCGGGCGCGCGCCGCCACCAGCTGGCCGATCCGCCCGAAGCCGACGATCCCGAGCGTCTTCTCGTACAGCTCCACGCCGGAGAACTTCGAGCGCTCCCATTTGCCCGCCGTCAGCGAGACGTACGCCTGCGGGATGTTGCGCGCGAGCGCCAGCAGCAGCGCCAGCGTGTGCTCGGCGGCGGTGACCACATTGGACTGCGGGGCGTTGGCCACCACGATCCCGCGCCTGGTGGCGGCCTCCACGTCGACGTTGTCCACCCCCACCCCGGCGCGGCCGATCGCGCGCATGTTGGTCGCCTGCTCGATCAGCTCGGTGGTGAGCTTCGTGGCCGAGCGGATCAGGATGCCGTGGTAGGCGCCGATCCGCTGCGCCAACTGCTCATCGCTCCAGTCGAGGCCGAGGTCCACGTCGAAGTGCTCGCGCAGCAGCTCCACGCCGGAGTCGCCGATCTTCTCCTTGACCAGCACCTTCAGACGCTTGTCGCCGGCCGCGGCGCCGGCCGCGGCGCTCTTTACGGGGCTCATGACGCGCTCCTCTCCACGACCCACTCGATACACGCCGTCAGCGCCTGCACGTCGGCCGGCTCCACGGCGGGGAACATCCCGATCCGCAGCTGGTTGCGCCCCAGCTTGCGGTAGGGCTCGGTGTCCACGATCCCGTTGGCGCGCAGCGTCTTGGCGACCGCGGCGGCGTCGACGCGCTCGTCGAAGTCGATCGTGCCCACCACCGGCGAGCGCTTCGCCGGATCGGCGACGAACGGCGCGGTGTAGGAGGTGCGCTCGGCCCAGCCGTATAGGTGCTGGGAGGAGGAGCGGGTGCGCGAGACGCACCACTCAAGGCCGCCTTCGTCGAGCATCCAGCGGACCTGCTCGGCGAGCAGGAACAGCGTGGCGAGGGCGGGCGTGTTGTAGGTCTGGTCTTTGAGCGAGTTTTCAAGCGCCGTGGCGAGCGAGAGGAACTGGGGTATCCAGCGTCCGGCCTCGCCGTTGGCGGCAGCGAGCTTTGCGATCCGCTCCCGCGCCGCCGGGCTCAGCAGCGCGACCCACAGCCCGCCGTCGGCGGCAAAGCTCTTCTGCGGCGCGAAGTAGTAGGCGTCGGTCTGCGCCACGTCGACCGCCAGCCCGCCGGCGCCGGAGGTGGCGTCGATCAAGACGAGCGCCTCCCCCGCCGGCCGCACGACCGGGACCATCACGCCGGTGGATGTCTCGTTATGTGCCCACGCCACCGCGTCGGCCCCGGCCCGCGCGGGGTCGGCCCGCGCCGGGTCGGGCGCATCGCCGGGCTCGGCGGAGACCACCACCGGCTCCTCCAGAAACGGCGCCTCGCGCGCGACCTGAGCGAACTTCGAGGAGAACTCACCGTATGTCAGATGCAGCGAGCGCCGCTCGATCAGACCGCACGCGGCGGCGTCCCAGAAGGCTGTGGCTCCGCCGTTGCCGAGCGCGACCTCATACCCCTCGGGCGCGTTGAACAGCTCACGCAGGCCAGAGCGAATCTCCCCCACGAGTGCCTTCACCGGCTGCTGTCGGTGCGAGGTGCCCATCGGCGCCGCTCCCTCCCCCAGCCGCGCGAGCGCCTCCGGGCGGACCTTCGAGGGGCCGCAGCCGAAGCGCCCGTCGGCGGGCTTCAGCTCGGCGGGAATGACCAGTTGCTCTGACATCTAAAACGAGGACTGAATCCAGTCCATATGCGAGCGTAGCTCCTTGCCGACCGCTTCGATCTGCGTGTTGGCCTGCTCCTGGCGCATCCGCAGGAAGTTCTCCTGCCCGGCGCGGTTCTCGGCGATCCACTCGCGCGCGAAGTCCCCGGACTGAATCTCACCGAGGATCTTGCGCATCGACGCGCGCGTCTCCTCCGTGATCACCCGCTTGCCGCGCGTGTAGTCGCCGTACTCGGCGGTGTTGGAGATCGAGTAGCGCATCCCAGCGAGGCCCTTCTCGTACATCAGATCGACGATCAGCTTGACCTCGTGCAGGCACTCGAAGTAGGCCATCTCGGGGTCATAGCCGGCCTGCACGAGCGTCTCGAAGCCGGCCTGCACGAGCTCGGAGACGCCGCCGCACAGCACGGCCTGCTCGCCGAAGAGATCTGTCTCCGTCTCGTCCTTGAAGGTGGTCTCGATCACGCCGCCGCGGGTACAGCCGATGCCCTTGGCGTACGCCAGCGCCAGTGCGCGGGCGTGGCCGGTGGCGTCCTGGGCGACCGCGATCAGGCCGGGGACGCCGCTGCCTTCGACAAACTGACGGCGCACCAGGTGGCCGGGGCCCTTGGGCGCCACCATCGCGACGTCCACGCCGGGGGGCGGCACCACCTCGCCGTAGTGCACCGAGAAGCCGTGGCCGAACAGCACCATATTGCCCTCGGCGATGCCGTCGGCGATGTCCGACTCCCACACCCGACGGTGCAGCTCGTCGGGGAGCAGGACCATCACCAGGTCCCCGCGGCTGGCCGCCTCGACGACGCTCAACACCTCCAGGCCCTGCTCGCGCGCCTGCGCGGCAGAGGCCGAGCCCTCGCGCAGGCCAACCACCACCCGCACGCCGGAATCCTTGAGGTTGAGCGCGTGGGCGTGGCCCTGAGAGCCGTAGCCGATGATCGCGACGGTCTTGTCGTCGAGCAATGTGAGGTTGGCGTCGTCGTCGTAGAGCATGGCGCGCAGGCTATCCGAAAGCCAGCGCCACCAGCGAGCGACCGGGTACTTCAAGGGCGCCGTCGGGCGCGGTGTATGGAGCCAGGCGCGCCGCCAACGAGACGCCGATTGCCTCGATCTCCTCCTCGGGGCGGGCCAGCACGAGGTCGTGCAGTTCGCGCGAAAGGTCGAGCATCGTCTCCCAGAAGGACTCGAAGGAGGGGTGGCGCTGCGCCACGTCGATCGCCTCGACCACGACGTCGGTGAAGCCGGCCTGCTCCAGCAGCGCGCGCAGGACCTCGGGGTCGCCGAGCGCGAACGGCCCGGGCGTGTACCCGGCCGGCGCCGCATCAGCAGCGGCGTGCAGGGCGTCGTCAGCCTCCTGCGGGTCCTCCGCCGTGGGCCCGGGCGGCTGCACCAGCCCGCGTTCGAGCAGCTCAAGGCGCGGCGCGAGCGCCCATGGGTTGGTGGCGAGCGCATCCCACACCGCCAGCGCCACACGGCCTCCGGGGCGCAGCACGCGGCGCGTCTCGATCAGTGCGGCGAGCGGGTCGGCCATCAGCATGTAGCCCCAGCGGCACAACACCGCGTCGACGCTCGCCACCGGCAGGTCGATCCATTCGGCGTTCCACACCTGGAACTCGACGTTGGTCAGATCGAGCTTCGCCGCGCGCCCCCGGGCGCCCTCGAGCATGGCCTCGGCGTGATCGGAGAGGATCACCCCCCCGGTGGGGGCGACCAGCTCGGCCGCCAGCAGCCCCGTCTCCCCCAGGCCGGCCGCCAGCTCCAGCACGCGCTGACCGTGCTGGGGCTCGATCGCCTCGACCATCCAGTGCGACACCGGCGCCCCGAATTCGCGGATCGCCTCCTGGCGTCGCACCCAGCCGCTGGCCGCCTCCTCCCAGTGCTCGGCGCTGCGGCGGCGGTGCTCCTGCGCGGGGTGCTCGCCATCAGCGGGGAGATTGGCGCCGTCCCGCGCCCGCGATCCCTCCCTGCTTCGGCGTGATGATCCGGCGTCGGCCTTCATCGCAGCTCCCTTCGCAGCAGCTTGCCTGAAGGTGTGCGCGGCAGAGGCCCCTCCACCAGCGCCACCTCCTTTGGAACCTTGTAAGGAGCCAGACGCGCGGCGCAGTGCGCGCGCAGCTCCGCTTCCCCCGGGCAGGCGCCCTCGCGCACAACAACCAGCGCGGTGACTGCCTCGCCCCAGCGCTCGTCGGCGCGGCCGACCGCCACCGCCTCCAGCACGCCGGGGTGCTCCTCCAGCACGGCCTCCACCTCGGTGGGCGCCACGTTCTCCCCCCCGCTGACGATCGTGTCAGCCTTGCGTCCGGTCACGTAAAGGCATCCCTCTCCATGCAATCTACCCACATCTCCCGTTCGCAACCATCCATCCGCGCCGGCGACCCCCCGTGCAACGGTCGGCCCCGCGACTTCGATCTCGCCGTCGGGGGCGGTGCGCACCCGCGTGCAGAACAGCGGCGGGCCCGCCGCGGCGGGCGCCTCGGATCCGCGTTCCACCGCCGCCAAGGGCAGCGTGGTCACCTGCGAACAGGCCTCGGTCATGCCGTATGTGAGGCTCACCGGCACGCCCGCCTCGCGCGCGCGCTCCAGCAGCACCGCCGGGACGGGGCCGCCGCCGGTGAGCGCGCAGCGCAGCGTGGGCGGGCGCTTCAGGCCGGCATCCAACAGGCGCGTCAGCGTGGTGGCGACCAGCGAGACCAGTGTCACGGTGTCTGTCGGTGGCCCCATCAACGCCCGCAGCGCAAGCTCCGTGTCGAAGCGCTCGTGCACCACCGCGGTCGTTCCGTAGATCGCGCTGCGCAGCAGAATCGACAGCCCGCCGACATGCGATAAGGGCAGGTTGCACAGCCACCGCTCATTGGGGTCGAGCCCCAGCGCCACCGCCGAGCCGAGCGCGCTCCAGAGGAAGTTGCCATACGTCAACTCCACCGGCTTGGGCGCCGAGGTCGTGCCCGAGGTGTGAATCACGGCGGCCACCGCGTCGAGGTCGTGCGTGGCGCCGCCGGGCACACCAGGCACGGTGTCGGCGCGCAGCGGCTCGTCCACGACCACGGCGGCCCCGTCGAGGATCGCGGCCCGCTCGCGCTGGCCGAGGCGCAGATCGACCGGCACCGCCGCCGCCCCCAGCAGCAGGCAGGCGTGCAGCGCACACACGAAGTCGAGTCCCGCCGGCAGTGCGATCGCCACGCGCTCGCCCGGGCGCGCCCCGCGCGCGGCCAGCTCTCCCGCGCCGGCTTGCGCCCGGCCGAGCAGCTCGCCATAGGAGCAGCTCTCACGCGGCGTCCGCACGGCGAGAGCCGACGGCGCAGTGCAAGCCGCCCGCTGGAGCCAAGCTTCGACGACCATTGCCACAGGCTAGACCGAAAAAGAGGGGCCCGAGCGAAACCGGGGGACACGGGTTCGGCCCGAGTCCCCGTTTCGGCCAGCCGGCCTTGGGCCGGCTGCGCCGGGTGGGCGGGGTCCTTTAGCCTTCGCGCATGCCTACCACCTGGATCGCCGCCGGCGAGTACACCGACATTCGTTATGAGAAGTCAGAGGACGGGGGAATCGCGAAGATCACGATCGACCGCCCGCAGGTGCGCAACGCCTTCCGGCCGCTGACGGTGGTTGAGATCTCACGCGCGCTCACGCAGGCCCAAGAGGACCTGGAGGTCGGGGTGATCGTGCTCACCGGCGAGGGGCCGCTGGCATTCTGCGCGGGTGGCGACCAGCGCGTGCGGGGGGACTCGGGGTATCTCGCCGAGGACGACGCCGGTAATCCGGATCCCACCCGCCCGGGGCGCTTTCACGTCACCGACCTGCACATCCAGATCCGCCGCCTGCCCAAGCCCGTGGTGGCGATGGTGGCCGGGTATGCGATCGGCGGCGGCCACGTGCTGCACCTGGTGTGCGACCTGACGATCGCCGCCGATAACGCGCGCTTCGGGCAGGTGGGGCCGCGTGTGGGCTCCTTCGATGGTGGCTTCGGCGCCGGGCTGCTGGCCAACCTGGTGGGGCCGAAGAAGGCGAAGGAGATCTGGTTTCTGTGCCGCCAGTACGACGCCGCGCAGGCGCTCGATATGGGGTTGGTCAACACCGTGGTGCCGTTGGAGCGATTGGAGGAGGAGACGGTGGGGTGGTGCCGGGAGATGCTGGCGCTGTCCCCCTTTGCGCTGCGCCTGTTGAAGGCCTCGTTCAACGCCGCCGAGGATGGGCTGTCGGGCGTGCAGCAGCTGGCGCACGACGCCAACCTCCTGTTTTACGGCAGCGAGGAGGCGCAGGAGGGTCGCGACGCCTACCGCGAGAAGCGCACCCCCGACTTCTCGCGCTTCCCGCGGAGGGCATGACGCCCAGCGCGGTGCGCATCTGGGTGATGGCGGCGCGCGTGCGCACGCTGCCGGCGGCGATCGCGCCGGTGCTGGTGGGCACCTCGCTGGCGCTGGGGAACGGCAGCTTCCGCGCGCTGGCGTTCGTGGCAGCGCTGCTGGGGGCGGTGTTCATCCAGGTGGGCACCAACCTGTCAAACGACTACTCCGACGCGCGGCGCGGCGCCGACACCGAGGACCGTCTCGGCCCGGTGCGCGTCACCGCGGGCGGGCTGGTGCCGCCCCGCCAGGTGCTGATCGCGACATACGTCACCTTCGGCCTGTCGGTACTGTGCGGGGCCTACCTGATCTCGGTGGCCGGCTGGGGCCTGTTGGCGGTCGGGGCGGCGTCGATCCTCGCGGGCGTTCTTTACACCGGCGGACCGCGGCCATACGGATATGAAGGGCTGGGAGAGATTTTCGTGTTCCTCTTCTTCGGGATCGTGGCGGTGACAGGCTCCTACTACGTGCAGGTGCAGCATCTGCCCTGGCAGGCGTTCGCGTGCGCGGTGCCGGTGGGCCTGCTGGCGAGCGCGATCCTGGTGGTCAACAACGTGCGCGACATCGACACCGACCGCCGCGCCGGCAAGCGCACGCTGGCGGTGCGCCTGGGCCGCCAGCGCACGCGCACGCTGTACACAGCGATGCTCACGATCGCCTTTCTCACGGCGCCGCTGCCGTGGCTGCTCGGCTCGATGAGCGCGTGGCTGTTGCTCCCGTGGGCGGTGATCCCGCTGGCGCTGTCGCTGATCGGCGTGGTGCGCACCCGCGTGGACGGCGCCGCGCTGAATGGGGCGCTGGCGCGCACGGGGCTGTTGCAGTTGCTGTTCTGCCTGCTGTATGCCGCCGGGATCCTCGCCAGCGGGGGGATCGGCGGGTAGGAGGGGAAATGGCAGGCGACAGGCCCGAGGCGATTGCATGCGGATGACCGTCACCGAGCGCACGCTGCGCCTGCGCGCCCCGCTTGAGAGCTCCTACGGCAGCGTGCGTGAGCGGAGGCTGCTGACTGTGACGCTGACCGACGCCGACGGGGTCAGCGGCCACGGCGAGGCGGCGCCGCTACAGCCCTACGACGGCGTCGGCATCGAGCGCGTGCGCGCGGCGCTGGAGGCGTACCGGCCGGTGCTGATGCAGTCGGCGAGCGCCAACGGCGCGCAGCTGATCGAGGCGTGCCGGCGGGTGGCGGATCTCCCCGCGGCGCTGGCCGCGATCGACCTGGCGCTGTGGGACCGCGCCGGACGGCGCGCGGGCAAGCCGGTGGCGGCGCTGCTGAGCGACGGGGTGGGCGGGCTTCCAATCTCCGAGATTCAGGTCAACGCGACCGTGGGCGCCACCGAGCGAGCGCTCGCCGCCGAGCAGGCCGCGCGCGCGGCGGCGCGGGGGTATGAGTGCGTGAAGCTGAAGGTGGGCGTGGGCGACGACGCCGGCCGCGTGGCGGCGGTGCGCGCCGCGGTCGGCCCCCATGTGGCGCTGCGTGTGGACGCCAACGGCGCCTGGGACGTGGAGGGGGCGGTGCGCGCGATCGAGGCGCTGGCCCCCGTCGGCTTGGAGCTGGTGGAGGAGCCCACCCACGGTTTGCGGGCGGTGCGCGAGGTGCGCGAGCGCGTGGCGGTGCGGGTGGCGATCGACGAGACCGCGGCCGAGCACGGGGCGCTGGGCGCGGGCGTGGCTGACGCGGTATGCCTGAAGATCTCCCGCTGCGGTGGCATCGCCGGCCTGCTGGCCGCCGCGGCGCTGGTCAGAGCCTCGGGCGCGGAGGTCTACCTGGCCTCCACGCTCGACGGCCCGCTGGGGGTGGCGGCCGCCGTGCACGCCGCCGCCGCGCTGGCCTCACGCGGGCCGCTGCCACCCTGCGGACTGGCGACACTCAGCCTGTTCGAGGGGCTGGGGGGAAAGGAGGAGGAGGGGGAGGGAGTTCTGTCTGTGCGCAACGGCCGCATCGCTGTGCCCTCAGCCCCGGGGTTGGGGGTGGGAGCATCGGGAGTCGGCTGAGTTCTCGGGAGTGGCTGTCTACCGCAGTACCTTCGCGACCGCCTCCGGGTTCTCCAGCGGCAGGCCATGGCCGCCCGGCACAACCAGCAACTCGCTCCCCGGCAGCAGCTCCACCATCCGCCGCCCCAGCGCCAGGAACTTCGCGTCGCGCTCCCCCACCAACACCGTCACCGGCATCGCCAGCTCGGGGAGGCGCTCCCACAGGGGTTGCATCTCCCCCGCGCCGAGACCCCGCATCGCGGCGGCCAGCGCGTCGGGCCGGTTGCGCCGCTGATCCTCGCGCGCCAGCGCCCCCACCTCCGGCGGATCGGCGGCGAACAGCGGTTGGGTGCGCCAGCGCTCGATGAACTCCTCGTAGGGCCGGCCTTCGAGATCGTCGGCGAGCGCACGATCCGCCTGTCGCCGCGCGGCGCGCTGACCCGCGTCCTCGATGCCGGGGTTGACGCCGATCAGCACCAGCCGCTCGACCCGCTCGGGCGCCGCCAGCGCCACGTGCAGGGCGACCCGCCCCCCGAGTGAGTAGCCACACAGCGCAAAGCGCTCTGGTCTGGCGGCAAGCACGTGCTCCACGCAGCCTGGAAAGGAGATCGGCCGCGGCGCATCGGCCTGCGCGCCATGGCCGGGGAGGTCGAGCGCCAACGGGTTGTAGCGTTCACGGTTCAGCAGCCCAACCACGCCGTCCCACGCGCGGTGGGTGCCGCCGAAGCCGTGCAGCAGGACGAGGCTGTGGCTCACACCGCGATCCTATGACCACCACCACAACCCTCGACCGCCCACCCCGATCCTGTGACCACCCACCACAACCCTCGACCGCCCACTGTGACCACCCACCACAACCCTCGACCAGCCGCGGGGGCGATCCTATGACCACCGCCACCGACACCTACCTCCTGCTGGGCGCGTTCGTGGACGAGCTGGCGCGCTGCGGACTGCGCGACGCCTGCACCTCGCCGGGGTCGCGCAGCACGCCGCTGGTGCTGAGCCTGGCGCGCGAGGGGCGGCTGCGCTGCCATTCGCACATCGACGAGCGCTGCAGCGGCTTCTTCGCGCTGGGGCTGGCGAAGGCGACGGGCCTGCCGGTGGCGGTGACGTGCACCTCGGGCACCGCCGCCGCGGAGCTGCTGCCGGCGGCGATCGAGGCGCATGAGGCGGGTGTGCCGCTGTTGATCCTGACGGCCGACCGGCCCCCCGAGCTGCGCGAGAACGGGGCGGGTCAGACGATCGATCAGGTGAAGATCTTCGGGCAGGCCGCAAAGTGGTTTTTCGAGGTGGGCACGCACGAGGCATCGCGGGAGCGGCTGCGCTGGATGCGCACGCTCGCCTGCCGCGCCTATTGGCGAGCGCTGGAGGGCCAGCCCGGCGTGGTGCACCTCAACTTCCCGCTGCGCGAGCCGCTTGTGCGCAGCGAGACGGAGCCGCTCCCGCACGACGGCACTGGGCGTCCCGACGGCCGTCCGCTTGTGACGTGCACGCCCGCGCGGGCGGCGGCGCCCGAGGATGCGCGCTCTCTGGCGGTACCGGTGGCCGCCACCCGCCGGGGGGTGGTGGTGGCAGGGCGCTACGAGCGCGACACCGCGCTGGGGGAGGCCGCCGCGGCGTTCTGCGCGGCGGCCGGCTGGCCGCTGCTGGCGGACCCGCTCTCGGGCGCGCGCCGCGGGGAGGCGGCGGTGGCGCACTACGACGCGCTGCTGCGCCACGGCCCGTTCGCCGCGGACGTCAAGCCCGAGCTCGTGCTGCGCGTCGGCGACCTCCCCACATCCAAGCCGCTGCGCGAGTGGCTGGCTGGCATGTGCGACGTTCCGCAGGCGACGATCGACCAGGAGGGCCGCTGGCAGGATCCCGGCGCGACGCTCTGCCGGCGCTTCGCGCTGGAGCCGGCCGCGGCGCTGCGGGCGCTGACGCGGGACCCGCCCACCCCCGACCCGGATTGGCTTGCGAGCTGGCGCAGCGCGGATGAGCGCGCCGCCGAGGCGCTGCTCGGGGTGCTGGGCGCGGGCGGCCTCAGCGAGCCCGCCGTGGCCGCCGAGCTCGGCGTGCTGCTGCCCGAGCGGGCCACGCTGTGGGTGGCCTCCTCGATGCCGGTGCGCGACATCGAGAGTTTCTGGCCGGTGCGCGCCGACCCCCCACGGGTGCTGTGCAACCGCGGCGCCAACGGCATCGACGGCACGGTCTCAAGCGCCCTTGGCGCGGCCGCCGCCGGCCCCTTGGCGGGCGGCGGCCCGGTCATCCTGCTGATCGGCGACGTGGCGCTCGCGCACGACATCGGCGGCCTGCTCGCCGCGCGGCGCCTGCAGCTGGATCTGACGATCGTGCTGATCGACAACGGCGGCGGTGGCATCTTCGACTTCCTGCCGGTGGCCACCACCGAGGAGGATCTCTACACGCGCCACATCGCCACCCCCACAGGGCTGGATTTCGCGCACGCGGCGCGACTGTACGGATTCGATCACGAGACCGTCGGCGACGTGCTGGCGTTCCGCGCTGCGCTGGAGCGTGCGCTCACCGAGCGCCCGCCACGCGCGGGGATCATCGAAGTCCGCACCGACCGCGCGCAGAACGTGGCGCTGCACCGCCGGGCTTGGGAGGCTGTCGCGGGCGTGTTGGACGAAACGGGGACCGCATGGGGAGACACTGGCTCCGCCGCAGGCCGGGGGGCTTGAGCGCCCACCCGGGCGCCCGGCACAGCGATGCTCGCCTACCTTCTATGGCACCGCCCCGCGGACGGGGTGCAGCACGAGACCTACGAGCACGCCAGCGAGCGCTTCCACCGCTCGCTGCACCGCTCCCCGCCGGCCGGCTTCCGCGGCTCGGCGGTGCTGCGTCTCGCCGAGTGCCCGTGGCTGCCCTCCGCCCAGGCCGCCACGTCCGCGGTCACCTACGAGGACTGGTACCTGCTCGACGACTTCACCGCTCTCGGCGTACTGAACGAGGCAGCCGTGGCGCACGGCCACCGCAGCGCGCACGACGGCGTCGCCCGGCGCTTCGGCTCCGGCGCGGGCGGGCTGTACGGCCTGCTGGAGGGCCACGCGGATCTCGCTCACGCCTCGCAGGCCGTGTGGGTGACCCGTCCGCCGGGCCAGCCGCGCGGCGAGCTGGCGCAGCTGCTCGGCGATGGCATCGACCCCGCACACGCCAGCCTGTGGCGTCGGGCACTGGTGTTCGGCCCGGCCCCCGAGTACTGCCTGCTCGCGCCGGAGACCCCAAAGGGCGTCTCCCCCACGCGGCTGCCGAGCGGCTGGCGCGCCGTCATCTCCAACCGCGCGACGGTCTGGCGCGGTTGACATTGTGATCCCTTCTAGGTGACGCGGAAGTCTCTGATCCGATCAACGAGCTTCCAAGTCTCACTGCTCGGATTGCTCCGCGGAGGACTGCCGTTGCGTTCGTGCATCTTGTCGAGATACTTCGCGCGCTTCGCCGCATCGGGGTAACGGACCACCAATTCACCGAGCGCCTGCGCGCTGAGCGTCTTTCCGCATTTGAGAAGCTCTTTTGCAACGCGTTGCGCGCCATCGGGCTCAATATAGGCTGTTTGATCCCTGTAGTGCAGTATTAACCAAAGCTCGAAACAAGGGTGTGAAACCGCCACTTCAATGCCGCTGCGTTCGGCAAGTTGTATCGCTTCCGCCAACTTCGGATGCTCGTCGACATCGAACACACACCAAATCTCGTCGTGAGGTCGACCACGCCCACGTCGAGCATCCAGCATCTCCTGCTTTCTTACCGCGACTGCCCGTTCGACCAATGGCAGCGGGGCGGCACCTGTGAACTCGTCTATCGTGACGATCACGTTGCGTCGGTTGAGGCGCCACCAATGCTTGACGTATCCGTCCTCTGTTCGCGCTCCCTCGACGAAAACGAGAATTTGCAACATCTGCTGCCCTGGCACAGCACGTGGCCGTGGCGCTCCTCTTGGGCGGTGCCTTGCCACGTCTAATCGTTTGAGAGCGGAAGCTCGACGATACTGTCAAAATCTTGTCGAGACAGGATCGGCGTGGCGCCATACCGGCCGTCGAGATAGCGACGTCCAATGGCCTCATTCTTCCGTGGACTGAAGTCTGTGAGAGGATACAAACGGCTGTTTCCGTCAGCCTGCTTGTCCGTAAACCAAACCTGATCGCGTCCGAGGAGGCGATTCTCGCTTGAGTCACCGAGCATCGTCGGATCGTGAGCATTGAAAATCAGTTGGGCCCGGTGAGGGTTAGTGTGAGGCTCTTGGAACAGTCTCACCAGCTGTGCAACCAGCGTAGGATGCAAACTGGCGTCCAACTCATCCGCCAGCAGGGCGACACCATCGGAGAGCGTGGCCACAACAGCACCGATCAGACCCAACCAGACCTGGGTTCCCATCGACTCCAACTCCAGCGGGAGCTCCACTGGATCCTTGACGCCCTGGTGAACGAGTGTAAATCCAACGGCATTGAGCTTGAGCGGCGGATTGACCTCGTCGTTGTTGGCCCGGTCTTCGTCTCCCAGAATCTCGCGAATTGCACGCTCCATACGCTCCTTTACGAGCGGATCAATGGGGAGCTCATGCTCCTTGGCATCCACGATGCCAAAGTCGGCCGCACGCAACATGCCCAAAATGCGCTCGCGTCTGTCCTCGTGCTTGAGCTGCTCGATCGTAAATACCTGCCTGCCGGGGCGGTTGCCACTGCGGGCAAACCGAAGATTGCGACGAAACCAAGTGTGCAGGGGAAGAAGGAGCGGGTGATTTGCCGCCGCCGCCGCAGAAAGGAACAGGGCATTGGGACGTAGAAGCCTCTCGACGGCGCGCGTATCGCTGCGCCTAGCTGACCCGGCCTCGACCTGCTCGCCCTTGCGATCAAACAAAAGAGCGGGCCGACCGCGGGGATATCGGAATGCCCACTCTTCCAAGATCTGCTTGTCATCGAGGGCGAACCCGTACTCGTGTCGGACGCCGTCGAGAACGAAATCGATCTCGTAGCGTGACGGGCGTCGCTGGGCCTCAGTATCGAGACGAAACGGCCACCGTTCCTCTGGCTGCAGATTCCGCCGAAACGACTCTAGGACGTACATTCGCATGTCGTCCAACGCCTCCAGGAAGTTCGACTTGCCGGAAGCATTGGCGCCGAAAACACCTGCTACTGGGACGACCTTGATCGGCCGGCCGGACTCCTGCCAACTGATCTCACGCACGACTCGCGGCTCAGAACGGGAGGTTGCGATCATCGAGAAGTCGATCTGGTCACGAAACGACCGAACGTTCTCTGCGCGAAACGCGAGCAGCATCGATGCGTGATGAGCGACTCGGCCCTGCATCAGAGCGATATTATTGCAGAAAAATTGCGCGATTGCGGCTTTGTGCCCCGCCTTCTGCTCTGGTGGGGCCGTAGCCAGCATGGCACTCCACCACCGGCGCGTGGACGGCACGGCCAACACGTTGTACGCCGTCACCCCGCCAGCAGCGGTAGCAGCGCCGCCAGCTTGACCTCGGTCTCGGCCAGCTCGGCGGAGGGGTCGGAGTCGCGCACGACACCGACGCCTGCATAGCAGCGGGCGACGCGGCCGCGCAGCAGCGCGCAGCGCAGGGCGACGCAGAACTCGCCGTCGCCGGTGGCGTCAGCCCAGCCGACGGGGCCGGCGTACCAGCCGCGGTCGAGGCCCTCCAGGGCCGGGATCAGCGGGCGCGCGCGCTCGATCGGCTCGCCGCCGACGGCGGGGGTGGGGTGCATCAGCTCCAGCAGCTCGATCACATCGAGCGGCTGCGCCAGCTGGGCGCGGATCGGGGTGCCGAGGTGCTGGATGTTGGCGACCTTCACCAGCGTCGGCTCGGGCGGGGCGGCCGTCCACAGCGCGTGCTGGCGCAGCGCCCGCTCGATCCGGCGGATCACGATCGCGTGCTCCTCGCGGTCCTTCTCGGAGTGCATCAGCTGTTCGCCGAGGTGGTCGTCCACGGCGGGGTCGGCGCTGCGCCGCATCGAGCCGGCGAGCGCGAGCGCGCTGACGCGGTGGCCCTCGCGACGCACCAGCAGCTCGGGGCTGGCGGCGACGAACGCGGCGTCGTCGCGGCCCACGCAGAAGACGGTGCACGAGGGGAAGCCCTCGCGCAGCACACCGAACAGCGCCTCGGGGTCGAAGTTGGAAGCCCCCCCGCCGGCGTGCACCTGCACCTCGCGCGCCAGCACCACCTTCTCCAGCTGCCCGGCGCGGATCAGCTCGACCGCGCGCGCGACGGCGGCCTCGTAGTGCTCGGGCGGCATCGCGCTGGCGATCCGGTAGCGCCCCACGGGCGCGGGATCGAGCAGCGGCAGCGGCTCAACGCGCAGCTCCCCCAGCCGCTGCTCCAGGCGGTCCAGCAGCTCCTCGGGGGTGTCGTCGGGGGCCGCGAGCGCACACAGCGTCATGCGCACATCCATGCTCCGGCGGGTGAGCGCGACCTCGGGGACGACCAGCGAGGCCGGCGCGAAGCCGCTCCAGGCGAGATCGGCGCCCCCCTCCGCGGCGAACGCGAAACCGCCCAGCGCGATCGGCCCGCCGCCGCTGGAGCCGGGGTCGGAGAAATCTTCGGGCGGGTCGCCGACCGCCGCCGCGGCGAGCGCGCGCCAGCGGTCGGCCACCGTGGCGAAACGCTCCGGCCCGGTTGCCGTCAGGCAGACCGCCTCGCCGAGCGCCCCCAACGCGCGCGCGCCCCGCTCGGGCTGCTCTAACACGAACCACGACTCGCCGGGACGCCGCGATGCGCACACGACGGCGCTGGGATCGAGGTCGTCGGGCAGCGCCAAAGTCAGCGTCGCGAGTATCTGGCGGCCACTGCGCCGCGCGCGCTTGACGGCAAGCTCAAGGCGCGCCAAAAGCCGCTCGCGGTCGGCTTCGCTGAGCCTGAACGGGCTCTCGCGCGTGCGCTCGAGCGTGCCCCTCACGTCTCGCTACGGCCCCTCGCGATTGCTATCTCCCCCGTGCGCATCATCTCGATTAGGCCGAACGGGCGCACCATGTCCTCGAAGGCCTGGATCTTCTCGGTGGTGCCGGTGATCTCGACGATGATCGAGCGCTTGGTGACGTCCACCACCTTGCCGCGGAAGATCTCGGTTATCTGCATCAGCTCGCCGCGCTGGGCGCCGTCGGCGGCGACCTTGAACATCGCCAGCTCGCGTGAGACGGTGTCGCCCGGGTCGAGGTCGCGGATCTTCAGGACGTTGATCAGCTTGTGCAGCTGCTTGGTGACCTGGTCGATCGGGTGCAGCGCCCCGTCGACGGTGAGCGTCACCCGCGACACGCGCTCGTCGTCGGTGGGTCCGACCGTGAGCGTGTCGATGTTGAAGCCGCGGCGGGCAAACAGCCCCGCGATGCGCGTCAGCACGCCCGACTTGTTTTCGACGAGAATCGACAGCACGTGCTTGCGCCCGGTGCGCAGGTTGCCGGACGCTTCGAGCTCGGCGAGGCTGAGGGGAGCCTTGGTGGCAGGTTCGCCCATCAGCCGACCATCTCTCGCGCGGCCTGGCCGGCAGGGATCATCGGGTAGGTGTTCTCCTCGCGGGTGACGCGCACGTCCACCACCACGGGGCCCTCCGTGGCGATCGCGCGCTTGATGTCATCGACGAGCGTGTGCTTGTCCTCGAAGCGCATCCCGGTGGCGCCGTAGGCCTCGGCGAGCTTGACGAAGTCGGGGAACTTGCCCATGTCCACGTGGGAGTAGCGGCCGTCCCAGAAAAGCTCCTGCCACTGGCGCACCATGCCCAGATAACCGTTGTTCATGATGAACACCTTGATCGGGATCTGATCCTGCGCGCAGGTGGCGAGCTCCTGGGCGTTCATCTGCACCGAGCCGTCGCCAGCCACGCAGCACACCAGCCGATCGGGGCAGCCGACGGCGGCGCCCATCGCGGCCGGCAGGCCGAAGCCCATGGTCCCCAGGCCGCCAGAGTTGATCCAGCGCCGCGGCGCCGGGAAGTCGTAGTACTGAGCCGTCCACATCTGGTGCTGGCCGACGTCGCTTGAGATGATCGCATCGCCGCCGGTGGCCTCGTACAGCGCCTGAATCATGTACTGGGGCTTGATCTCGGCGTCGGTGCTGTCCTCGTATTTGAGCGGGTACTGCTCGCGCCACCCCTCGATGCGCCTCCACCAGTCGCTGAGGCGTGCGGAGTCGGCCCCCAGCGCGCGGTACTCGATCGCCAGCTTGGCGAGCACGTTGCGAGCGTCGCCGACGATCGGGATGTGAGCGGGCACGTTCTTGGATATCTCCGCCGGGTCCACGTCGATGTGGATGAACTTCGCGTGGGGCGCAAACTCCGAGAGCTTGCCGGTGATGCGATCGTCGAAGCGGGCGCCCACGGCGCAGATCAGGTCGGCCTCGTCCATCGCGTAGTTGGCGGTGCGGGTGCCGTGCATACCCAGCATCCCCAGCCACTGCGGGTTGGGCACGCCAGCAGGCAACCCGCCCCCCCCTCCCCCTTCCGCTCCCGGCCCGCCGATGCGCGCCGGGAAGGCGCCGAGGCCCATCAACGTGCAGGTGACGGGGAAGCGGTCGCTGCTGGCGAGCTCCACCAGCTCCGCGGAGGCGTTGGCGTTGACCACGCCCCCGCCGGCGTAAATCACCGGGCGCTGCGCCGCGGCCAGCGCCTTGGCGGCCTGGCGGATCTGCTTCTGGTTGCCCTCCACCGTCGGCTGGTAGCCGGGCAATCTCACGTCGCCGACCGGCTCGTAGGCGATCTCCGCGCGCGAGAGATCCTGGGGGATGTCCACCAGCACCGGCCCGGGGCGACCGCTGGAGGCGATGTGGAAGGCCTCGTGGATCGCGCGGGGGATCTCCAGCGGGTGCTGGATCATGAAGGAGTGCTTCACCACCGGCATCGTGATCCCGATCGTGTCGGCCTCCTGGAAGCCGTCGGTGCCGAGCAGCTCGGTGCGCACCTGGCCGGTGATGAACACCACCGGCACGGAGTCCATCATCGCGTCGCAGATCGGCGTGATCAGGTTGGTGGCGCCGGGGCCGCTGGTGGCGAACGCCACGCCCACTTTGCCCGTCGCCTTGGCGTAGCCCTCGGCCGCATGACCGCCGCCAGCCTCGTGGCGCACGAGGATGTGGCGGATGCCGGCGTCGACGAAGGCGTCGTAGGTCGGCAGGTTGGCGCCGCCGGGCAGGCCGAAGACGACCTCGACGCCCTCCGCCTTGAGGCATTCCATCAGTGCGTCAACCGCGCGCATATCCGCCTTACCGCCTTTCCACTGCGCTAGACCGGGCCAAAAAGGCAGTGTACCAGCGGGTTTTACCTCGTCAGGATGACCCTATGCCCACGCCGATCGCCAGCGCGATCGCGCCGCCGACGGTGACCACCAGCAGCGAGGAGCGCATCGAGACGTGCAGGAAGCGTTTGCGCACCCACGCGATCGCCACCAGCTCGAAAGCGACCACGAACCCCGCCACCAGCAGCGCTTTGTGGACGTCGCTGATGAGGAACGGCAACGTGTGGAAGATGCCGCCCAGCGTGGTCATCCCGCCGGTGATCGCTCCGCGCACGACCGCCGAGCCGCGACCGGTCTGCTCGCCGGTGTCCGACAGCGCCTCCGACCACCCCATGCTGACCCCGGCGCCCAGCGCGGTGGAGAAGCCCACCAGCAGCGCCACGTGCGAGTTGGAGGAGATCGCCGCGGCGAAGATCGGCGGCAGCGAAGAGACGGTGCCGTCGATCATCCCCACCAGCGCCGGCTGTACGACGCGCAGCACGAAGTCGCGCTCGTCGGGGAAGCCGGCGCGGTGGATCAGCCGGGCGATCAGCGAGTCGTGGGCGGGCACGGGCGGGGCCTTGGCGCTCATGCCTCGTTTATAGAGCGTACGTTGTTTTGGGCTCCCTAATGGGTGACACGCGCGGCGGAGGTGGGCTGCCACGATTCCGGCGCGATCACAGCCTCCGGATAGTCAAGCTCGGTCCCGCAGCGGGTGCAGAGGGCGTCGTAAACCTTGGTGACGCGCCCGCAGCGCGGGCACTGGCGGCGCAGCTCGTCGCTCTCCATGCGGTAGGCGATCGCGGTCAGTAGGCCCACCAGCGGGACCACCGCCGAGATCACGAACCACAGGATGAAGGAGCTGCCCTTGACGCGGCCCACCACTCCGCCGGCAAGCCCGAAGCCGAGGCAGATGACCACGTATCCCATCGCGACGACGCCCTCAGAACAGGACGCGCACAGCCCACACGATCGCCACAATCGCGGCTATCGCGATGACCGGGACGGCGAGGAAGGTGACGATGCCGATCACGAGGTGCAGCAAAACCCAGGCGGCCACCGCCAGGATCAACACCGCGACAACCATCCGGCCCAGCGAACGCGACGAGGTGGATTCGGGCAACTCGTTCATATCCCCAGATGGTAGCGCCCCACGAAGCAGCACGATACGGATGTGGCACCGCTGAGGCGATGCGATACGGCCGGGCGGGAGCTGGCGCCCTCGCCCGGCCGCACGCATCCTGCTCCGCCCATCCGCGGTCGAGGGGAGCCCGCGGAGGCGAGATTTGGAATGTCACCCTTGGAACGTCCTCAATTTTGGCGTCCGCGCGCGCGCATGTATTTGGCCCGCGGTACAAGATCTGCGCGGTGGCGGTGTTGCGGTTGCCAAGCAGTGCTCAGAGGCCGAGCTGCTCGTGCACGAGCCGGGTGACCGCGCCGCCGTCGGCGCGGCCCTTGGTTTCGCGCATCACGTGGCCTACGATCGGCCCGATCGCCTTGGCGTTGCCGGCGCGCACGTTCTCCGCGGCCTCGGGGTGTGCGGCCAGCGCGGTGGCGACGATTGCGGACAGCTCATCTCCGCCGTCGAGCGCGGCCAGGCCCTCAGCCTCGACGATCGCGGCCGGATCGCCGCCCTCAGCGACGAGGCGGTCGAGCACCTGGCGGCCGGCGCCGACGCTGATGCGCTTGGCGTCGGTGAGCCCCACCAGCAACGCCAGCGCACCGGGATGCACGCGCGACTCGGCGGGGTCCTGTCCATCGGCCAGGCGTGCGAGCAGGTCGCCGGAGATCCAGTTGGCGAGCGTCTGCGCGGGCGGCGCGGGATCGACATCCGCGGCGAGCGCCGCCTCGAAGTAGTCCCCCAGCTCCGCGCGGAAGGCCAGCAGGTGCGCGCTGTCGGCTGAGAGCCCGATCTGGCGCTCGAAGCGCTCGGCGCGCGCGGCGGGCAGCTCGGGGAGGGCGGCGCGGGCGGCGTCGAGCATCGCCGCGTCGATCGCCACCGGCACGAGGTCGGGCTCGGGGAAGTAGCGGTAGTCGTGGGCCTCCTCCTTGGAGCGCAGCGAAGTGATGCGTTCGGAGGCCGGGTCGAAGTGCAGCGTCTCCTGTTGCACCCGCCCGCCGCCGCGCAGGATCGCCTCCTGGCGGGCGAGCTCGGCGCGGATGCCGCGTTCGATGAAGCGGAAGGAGTTCATGTTCTTCAGCTCGGTCTTCACCCCCAGCTCCTCGCTGCCGGCTGGGCGCAGGGAGATGTTGGCGTCACAGCGCAGCGAGCCCTCCTCCATGTTGACGTCGGAGACGCCGAGCACGCGCATCGTCGTGCGCAGCAGCCGCAACCACTCGCCGGCCTGCTCGGCGGAGCGCAGGTCGGGCTCGGTGACGATCTCCGCGAGCGGGGTGCCGCCGCGATTGAAGTCGACGATCGAGGCATCGGAGCCGTGGATTCGCCCGGAGGCGCCGACGTGCACGAGCTTGGCCGCGTCCTCCTCCAGGTGGACGCGGTGGATGCGCACCTCCCCCAGCTGCCCGCCGCCGCAGAGCGGCGAGTCGTACTGGGAGATCTGATAGCCCTTGGGCAGGTCGGGGTAGAAGTAGTTCTTGCGGTGGAAGATCGACCGCGGCGCCAGCTCCGAGCCGAGCGCGAGGCCGATCATCAGCCCGAAGTGCACGGCGCGCGCGTTGGCGACGGGCAGGCTGCCGGGCAGCCCCAGACAGACAGGGCAGGTGCGAGTGTTGGGCGGCTCGCCGAAGGAGAGCTCGCAGCCGCAGAACATCTTCGTGGCGGTCGCCAGCTGGATGTGGATCTCCAGGCCGATCACCGGCTCGTACTCGACCGCGCTCATTCCGCGGCCCCCGGCATCCCGCTCCACCGCGCACCGGCCGCCCGCACTCGACCGCTCACGCCGACCCCCCGACGCGCGCCCGCGACCCGTCGAACCCGAGCGCCCGCTCCAGCGCATACGCCGTGTCGAGCAGGCGATTCTCGCTGAACACCGGCCCGGCGATCTGCAGCCCCACGGGCAGTTCCCCGCGGCCGCCGTCGGATGCCAGGCCGCACGGGATCGAGATCGCGGGGATGCCGGCGAGCGACATCGGGACGGTGCAGAAGTCGTTGATGTACATCGACCACGGGTCGCCCGTGCGCTCGCCGAGCGCGAAGGCGACCGTGGGAGAGGTGGGCGTGAGGATGAAGTCCACGTCCGCAAACGCCGCGTCGAAATCGGCGACGATCTTCGTGCGCACGCGCTGGGCGCGCCCGTAATAGGCGTCGTAGTAGCCGGCGGAGAGCGCGTAGGTGCCGAGCATGATGCGCCGCCTTACCTCCGCACCGAAGCCGTCGTGGCGGGTGCGGGTGTAGAGGTCCAGCAGGTCCTCGGCGTGCTCGGCGCGCAGCCCGTAGCGCACGCCGTCGAAGCGGGCGAGGTTCGACGACGCCTCGGCGGGCGCCAGCACGTAATAGGCGGAGAGCGCATGGGGAGCGTGCGGGAGACGGACGTCGTGGATCTCCGCGCCGAGCTCGCGCGCTCGCTCAAGCGCGGCGCGAAAAGCGTCGAGCACCCCCGGGTCGATCCCCTCGCCGGTGAGCTCCTCCGGCACCCCCAAACGCACGCCGGCGAGACTCTCGGCGGTGGGCAGCGCGATCTCCTCGGGGTGCCCCAGCGAAGTGGCGTCGCACTCGTCGCGGCCAACCATGTGGCGCAGCAGCAGCGCCGCGTCGGTGACGTCGCGGGTGAGCGGGCCGGCCTGATCCAGCGAGGAGGCGAACGCGATCATCCCGTAGCGCGAGACGGCGCCGTAGGTCGGTTTCAGCCCGACGATCCCGCACAGCGCGGCCGGCTGGCGGATCGACCCGCCCGTGTCGGTGCCGAGCGCCCAGGGAGCCAGGCCGGCGGCGACGGCGGCGGCGCTGCCCCCCGAGGAGCCGCCGGGCACGCGCGCGCGATCCCACGGGTTGAGCACCGGGCCGAAGGCGGAGTTCTCGTTGGAGGAGCCCATCGCAAACTCGTCCTGGTTGGTCTTGCCCAGCAGCGGCGCACCGGCCGCCGCGAGCCGGGCCACGGCGGTGGCGGTGTAGGGCGGGCGGTAGCCCTCGAGGATGCGCGAGCCCGACTGCGAAGGCACGCCGGCGGTGCAGAAGAGATCCTTGACGGCAAGCGGCACCCCGCGCAACGGACCGTCGGAGGAGCGGGCGGGCGGCGGTCCGCGCAACGGATCGAGGGAGTGGGCGAGCGGCACCCCGCGCGGAGGACCATCGGATTGTTGGGCGAGCGGCGGTCCATCCGCGCCGGGAGCCACCCATGTGAAGCAGTTCAGCTCATCGGCCGCGGCCCGCGCGCGGTAGGCGTCAAACAGCTCCGCGGCGGACAGCCGGCCGGCGGCGATCTCCTCGACGGCCCGCGCCGCGGAGAGCTCGATGACCGCGGAGGCGCTCACGCCTGCGGGCTGGGGACGAGAAAGCCGTTGTCGGCGACCGCCGGGGCCTGTTCGAGCGCCACCTCGCGCGGCAGGCATGTGCGCGGCTCGTCGGGGCGCAGACGGCCGACGACCTCCACCACGTGCGAGGTGGGAGGCACGTCCTCCAGGTCCAGCTCGCCGATCTTGGCGATGTGGTCAAGCACGCCGGAGAGCTCGCGCGCCATCGACTCCACCTCCCCGTCGTCAAGCTTCAGCCGCGCCAGGCGCGCCACGTGGAGGACCTCGTCGCGATCGATCACGGCGGGATTCTATGCCCCCGCCGGCGGCGCCTCGCGCGGCGGCGTGGCGTCGGGCGGATAGAGGCCGGTGCGTTCGTCGCGCATCGACTGCCAGCTGCCCACCAGCACCAAAAGCGCCCCCGCGAGCGCCAGCCACGGCCCGGAGCAGAGCATGGTCGCGTGATCCGGGCGCTCCAGCAGTCTCACCACAGCGGCGATCGTGGCGAGGATCCCGAACAGCGTGCTCCACACCGCGGCGGCGACCGGGATCGCGGTGGTGCGCTCGGTGATTGTCGCGAGCACCAGCGCCAGCGCGGCGACGGCGGCGAGAATCAGCAGCGCGACCGCCACGCCGAACGTCGCCCACGCGCTGAGCTTGCCCTGCGAGTTCTCATACCACGGCAGCGCCAGCGACACGATCAAACAGATCGCCCCCGCGAGCGCGATCAGCTCACCGGAGCGCAGGCGGCGCAGGCTCATGCGACCCCCGCCTGCAGGCGCGCGGCGTCGAGCGTGTTGCGCAGCAGCAGCGCGATCGTCGTCGGCCCGACACCGCCGGGCACCGGGGTGATCGCGCTGACGAGCGGGGACACCGTGGCGAAGTCCACATCGCCGACCAGCCCGCTCTTATTGCCGGCCTGCTCGGGTGAGAGGCGGTTGATGCCGACGTCGATCACCACCGCTCCCGGCTTGACATACTCGGCGCCCACCAGACGCGGGCGGCCGATCGCCGCGATCAGGACGTCCGCGCGAGCGCACACGCCCGGAAGGTCGCGGGTGCGGGAGTGGCAGACGGTGACGGTCGCGTTTGCGCCAAGCAGCAGCTGCGCCATCGGCTTGCCGAAGAGGTTGGAGCGCCCGATCACCACCGCCTCGGCGCCCGCCAGCCAGCCCGCGTCCCCACCCTGCACGCTCGACAGCAGCTCCATCACCCCCAGGGGGGTGCACGGCCGCAGCCCCGGCTGACCGAGCGACAGCAGGCCGGCGTTGACCGGGGTCAAGCCATCCACGTCCTTGGCCGGGTCGATCAGGCCGGTGAGCGCCGGGCCGTCGAGGTGGGCGGGCACCGGCAGCTGCAACAGCACCCCGTTGACGGCATCATCCTCGTTGAGAGCCTCAAGCAGCTCTGTCACCTGCGCGAACGAGGCATCCGCCGGCAGGCGCCTGTCGAAGGGCGTCATCCCCACCTCCGCGCAGGCGCGCTGCTTGCCACCGACGTACACCGCCGAGCCCGGGTCCTCCCCCACCAGCACTGTCGCCAGGCCCGGGGGGCGCCCGGTCAGCTCCACCAACGCGCGCACTTCCTCGGCCACCTGCGCGCGCACGCGTGCCGCGATCGCTTTCCCGTCGATGATCGTGGCGCTCATTGGGCGCAGATCCTACCGGCGGGTGACCGGGGCCAGCTCAGACATCAGCTTGCGTTCCGCGCCGTCGCTGGCGAAGCGCACGACGATCACCCCATGGGGCTCCACGGCGGTGACCACCCCCTCGCCGAAGGAGGCATGGGTGACGTCCTCGCCCAGCCGAAACGACTGGCCGGCGCCCGCCTGCAAGCCGCCGACCGCGGCAACGCCACCCGAGCCACCGGCGCCCCCGCGCGCGCCACGGCCGGCGATGATGCCGCCGCCCGGCCCAGCAGCCCCAACAGCATCCCAGTCACCTCCAATGCCTACGAGCGCCCTGTTGGAGCGCGCGCCGCTCGACCAGCTCATCCCGCCACCGCCACGCGCCGCGCTCGCGACCACCAGCTGCGGCTGCTCGCGTTCGGTCAGCTCGGCGGGGATCTCGTCGAGGAAGCGGCTGGGCAGGCCGTAGGCCTGGGCGCCGAACACCACCCGGCGGCGCGCATGGGTTAGATAGAGCTTGCGCATCGCGCGCGTCACGCCGACGTAGAAGAGGCGCCGCTCCTCCTCCAAACCGCCCTCGTCGAGTGCCCGCGAATGCGGGAACACGCCGTCCTCGCAGCCCACGATGAACACGATCGGGTACTCCAGGCCCTTGGCGTTGTGGAGCGTCATCAACGTCACCAGCCCCTCATCCTCGTCCTTGCGGGAGTCGGCGTCGGCGACCAGTGCGATCTGCGCCAGGAAGACGTCGAGCGTGTCCTCACCGACGCCTTCGGCGTCGGTGCCCGCCTCGGCGGTGGCGTCGAACTCGCGGCCCACCGACACCAGCTCCTCGAGGTTCTCGATGCGCCCCTGCGCCTCGATCGTCCGCTCCGCCTCCAGCGCCTCGATGTAGCCGGTTTGCGAAAGCACCGCCTCCAGCAGCTCCCCCACCGGCACGTCTTGCTCCACGCGGGCGCGCAGCTCGGCCATCGTCTCCATGAAGCGGCCCAGCGCCTTCACCGCGGCCGCGCCGAGGCCGGGGATCGCGTCGGGCGCGGCCGCCGCCTCCCACACCGAGACGCCCACGGTGGCGGAGTGGGAGACGATGCGCCCCAGCGAGGTCTGCCCCAGCCCGCGCCGGGGGGAGTTGGCCACGCGCGTGAAGCTCACCACGTCGAACGGGTTGGCCAGCCACGAGAGATAGGCGATCGCGTCCTTGATCTCGGCGCGCTCGTAGAACTTCGTGCCGCCGATCACCTGGTAGGCGATCTCGCGGCGCACCAGCGTGTCCTCCAGCACGCGCGACATCGCGTTGGTGCGGTACAGCACGGCGATCTCCGCGCGCGAGGCGCCCTCATCGACCAGCCGCTCGATCTCGCCCACCACAAAACGGGCCTCGGCGTGCTCGTCCTCCAGCTCGCGCACCTGGATCGGCTCGCCGGTGCCCAGTTCGCTCCACAGGCGCTTGGCGATCCCGCCGCGGTTGTTGGCGATCACCGCGTTGGCGGCCTTCAGGATCGTCTCGGTGGAACGGTAGTTCTGCTCGAGCTTCACCACGCGGGCGTCGGGGAAGTCCTCCTGAAAATCGAGGAGGTTGCGGATGTCGGCGTTGCGGAAGCTGTAGATCGACTGCGCGTCGTCGCCGACCACGGCGAGGTTGCGATGACCGGTGAGGTGGACAGGCTCGCCACGTGCGGGCGCCTGGCGGCCGCCGCCCACCAGCAGCTGCAGGAAACGGTACTGCGCGTGGTTGGTGTCCTGGTACTCGTCGACCAGCACGTGGCGGAAGCTCTCGCTGTAGCGCTCGCGCACCTCGGGGTAGAGCTCCAGCAGGTTGACGGTGCGAAACAGCAGGTCGTCGAAGTCCATCGCGTTCATGCGCATCAGGTCGCGCTCGTACAGCGTGTACACCTCGCCGACCAGCTCCTCGAAGTGCGAGCCGACCGCCTGGCTGTAGGCGGCGGCGTCGTTGAGCTGGTTCTTGGCGGAGGAGATCTGGTTGTGAATCGCCGCCGGCGTGTAGCGCTTGGGGTCCACGCCCACCGCGTCCATGCAGCGCTTGGTCAGGCGTCGCGCGTCGGCCTGGTCGTAGATCGTGAACTGCCGCGTATACCCCAGCCGCTCGGCCTCGGCGCGCAGGATCCGCGCGCAGGCGGCGTGGAAGGTCATCAGCCACATTCCGCGCGTGCTGTGGCCGAGCAGCCGTTCCACGCGCTCGCGCATCTCCTTGGCGGCCTTGTTGGTGAAGGTGATCGCCAGGATCTCCCCCGCCTGCGCCTGGTCGGTGTAGATCAGGAAGGCCAGGCGGTGGGTGAGCACGCGCGTCTTGCCACTGCCCGCGCCGGCGAGGATCAAAAGCGGCCCCTCCCCATGCGTGACGGCCTCCCGCTGGGGCTCGTTGAGGCCCTCCAGCAGCTCCTGGAGGTGCTCGGCGTGGGGGTTTTCGACCATCACCTTCAGCATAGTTGCGGGCTCGGCGGGCGTGAGGAGCACGATGACAGGCACAGTTCGCGCGCGGGCATAATCGGCTTGCCTGTGTCACTGCGACCTCCACGCTCCCTCCTGGCGCGCGCGGACTGCCCTAACTTCTCTGCAATGCCGTTGTTCGACGAGGTCCGCACCAGCTGCGCAGAGATCGCCGCGCAGACACGATGGGTGCGAATCGACACGGAGGCCATCGCCGACGGGGAGACCGTCGCGAAGATCGCCGCACCCGCGCCGCGGGAGTCGCCAGCGGAGCTTGACCCCGTGCGCCACTACCTGGAGGGCGAGCCCGCGGATGTCGCCGACTACCTGCTGGCGCTGGACGCGATCAACTTCGGCTCGGGCTGGTTCCCCACGCTGCGCAAGCGTCTCGACGGCGGGCTGCCCGTCAGCGGCTACTTCACGGTTGCATGGGGGCTCACCGACCACGTGCGTGCGCAACACGCCGCCGGCGACGGGTGGGCAATCGATGGGGCGTGGCTGCGCGCAGTGGACTCCCGCACGATCGCCGACATCCTCGGCCAGCGGCCCGACCACGAGCTGATGAGCCTCTACGCCCAGGCACTGCGCGAGCTGGGCCGCTTCCTCGGCGAGCGCCGCGCACTGGACCTCGTGGCCGAGTGCGGCGGCTCGGCCGAGCGGCTGGCGCAAGCGCTGGCGCGCGGCATGGCGATGTTCGATGATCGCGGCTTCTATAAGCGCGCCCAGATCGTCGCCGCCGACCTCGCGCTGGCGGGGGTGGCAAGCTTCGCCGACCTCGACCGTCTGACGATCTTCGCCGACAACCTCGTCCCCCATGTGCTGCGCTGCGAGGGCATCCTGGTGTACGACGAGTCGCTCGCCGCCCGCATCGACGCCGGCGAGCTGCTCCCCGCGGGCGGCCCAGAGCGCGAGATCCGTGCCTGCGCGGTGCACGCCTGCGAGCTGATCTCGGCGCGGACAGGGATCCCGCCGCGGGTGCTCGACCAGCGCCTGTGGAATCGCGGCCAGGCCCCGGAGTACAAGGCGCGCCCGCGGCACCGGTGTCGGTGCGTGTATTACTGAGCGTGAGTTGCAACCCCTGTGGGGCGCGGGAGCGAAGAAGCAGTGGCCGTCTGTTGGGCGGCTGTACCTCTGCGGGAAAGCCCGAGCGTTGGCTCTTTCTTCTTTTTCCCTTTCGCCTTCTTCGGCTTGACGTACGCCTTGACGAGCACCTTGCCGCTGGTGGTGGCGCTCTGGCCGGTGGTCCCGTGCGATTCGAGAGCGGCTGTGAGAGTGAGATGGTGATGGCGCTTGAGCAGTTGCAGCACTGGGGTGGGCAGCGCGATGCTCACCGTCGTCGAGGCCCCGGCCGCCGCATCGGCGCTCGCTCCCGGTGGCCGGAGGTCCCAAGCCCCGCGTCCCTCGGCCGATCCCGCCGGGTTCGCCCTACCCCCCCGCCGGGTTGGGCCCCTTCACCGGCCGCAGCGGCCTCACCTTGGCGACGGGCGGCTCGATGCGCCCGCCGGAGAGCTCGCCCACCGCGCGCTCCAGCGCCCCAATACGGCTGGAAAGTCCGCCGATCGCCTCCGCGATCGGGTCGGGAAGATGGATCCAGTCGGCGTCCGGGCCCTCGGGGCGGCGGCCGTCCACGCGCACCGGATGGCCGGGGTTGCCCACCACTGTGGAGTTGGGCGGCACGTCGGTTATGACAACCGTGTTGGCGCCGATCTTCGCGCCGTGGCCGACGGTGATCGGGCCCAGCAGCTTGGCGCCCGAGCCGATCGTCACGTTGTCCTGCACCGTCGGGTGGCGCTTGCCGGTGGCGAAGCCCGTACCGCCGAGGGTCACGCCCTGGTAGAGCGTCACGTCGTCGCCGATCGTCGCGGTCTCCCCCACCACCACGCCCGCGCCGTGGTCGATGAACAGGCCCTTGCCGATCTGCGCCGCCGGGTGAATCTCGATGCCGGTCAGCGTCCGTGTGAACATCGCCAGCGTGCGCGGCAGCAGCGGCACCCCGGCGTCGTGCAGCGCGTGCGCCACGCGGTGGGAGAGCAGCGCGTGGATACCCGGCCACGTCGCCACGATCTCCGCGGGCCCCACCCCGCGGGCGGCGGGATCGCGGTCGCGCGCCGCCGCCACGTCACGGCGCAGCTCCTTGACGACCCCCGCGAAGGTGCCCAGTCCCAGCATGCCAACAGGGTAGCGTCGGGTCGCGGCGACCCCTCCCGGGGATCCAAGCCTGATGAGGCTACGTATTTGCTAGCATAGCAGTCAATGTAGGCGATGCTGGAGGTGCGAGATGGCGACATTGACCGTTCGCGGACTCGATGATGCAACCAAGACCAGGCTGCGCGTAAGGGCTGCGCGCCACGGGCGTTCGATGGAGGCCGAGGTGCGTGCGATCCTCGAAGATGCGTTGCCCTCCGAGCCCACATCAACCGGCCTCGGCAGTCGCATTCATACCCGGTTCGCGGCGATTGGCGGGGTGGAGCTCGATCTGCC
This sequence comes from uncultured Solirubrobacterales bacterium, assembly GCA_963833205.1. Taxonomy (GTDB): domain Bacteria; phylum Actinomycetota; class Thermoleophilia; order Solirubrobacterales; family Solirubrobacteraceae; genus Palsa-744. The sequence goes on from CAWHWZ010000004.1 coordinate 362,848, forward strand.
CACCCGGCATGAGCTGCCGCGTGCGGCTGAGCTGCGGACGTGATCGTCCTCGACACGAACGTCCTCTCCGAGGTCATCCGTCGCGATCCTGACGATGGGGTGCTGAGGTGGATGGACTCACTCGACGCAGCCACGATCGCCACCACCGCCATCACAGCCGGCGAGATGCTCTACGGGATTGCCCGACTGCCCCCCGGGCGACGCCAGGATCTGCTGAGCGAGGCGGTGCATAGGCTGATCGAGGACGATCTCGGCGGTCGTGTCGAACCGTTCGACGCGAGCTCCGCCGCTCACTACGCCGTGCTGGTTAGCGATCGAGAGAGAGCGGGTCGTCCGATCGGCGTTGCCGACGCGCAGATAGCGGCGATCTGTCGCAAGCTCAACGCAACACTCGCCACGCGCAACAGCGGGGACTTCGAAGGCACGGGAATCGATCTGATCGACCCGTGGCAATCGCACTAACCCTACGGCGCGAAGAACGGCTGCGAGACATACCGCTCGCCCGAGTCCGGCACGATCGCGACGATCCGCTTGCCCTCCGACTCCGGGCGCGCCGCCACCTGCAGCGCCGCCCACAACGCCGCGCCGCCGGAGATGCCCGCCAGCAGGCCCGTGCGCCGCGCGCAGCGCCACGCGGTGTGGATCGCGTCCTCGTCACTCACCGCGATCACCTCGTCCAGCAGCTCGCGATCCAGGACCGGCGGCACGAAGCCCGCGCCGATGCCCTGGATGCGGTGGGGGCCAAGTTTGCCGCCCGACAGCACCGCCGAGCCCCGCGGCTCCACCGCCACGATCCGCAGGTGGCGGTTGCGCTCGCGCAGATACCCCCCCGCACCGGTGATCGTCCCGCCGGTGCCCACGCCCGCCACCAGCACGTCGGGGGCGCCTTCCAGGGCGCGCTCGATCTCCGGGCCGGTCGTACGCCGGTGCGCCTGCGGGTTGGCGGGGTTGGAGAACTGGTCTGGCAGCCACACATCATCCCCGCGCGCCAGCTCCCGCGCGGCCGCCACCGCCTCGCTCATTCCCCCCAGCGACTCGGTGATCCTCACCTTCGTCCCGTACAGCCTCAACAGGCTCTCGCGCTCGCGGCTCATCCCCTGCGGCAGCGTCAATATCAGCTCGTACCCCTTCGCCGCGCACACCATCGCCAGTGCGATCCCCGTGTTGCCGCTGGTCGCCTCCACGATCGTCGTGCGGCCCGGCTCGATCCGCCCCTCCTGCTCGGCGGCCTCGATCATCGCCACGCCGATCCTGTCCTTCACGCTCCCCCCGGGGTTGGCCGACTCGACCTTCCCGTACAGCCGCACCCCGTTGCTGCTGGCCGATCTCCGATCGCTCCTCTCGCCCAACAGTCCGGCCAGCTCCACCAGCGGCGTCTCCCCCACCAGTTCCGCAATGTTGATCGGGATTCGGGGCATCAGCGCACGACAATAGTGGGCGCGCCGTGCGGGCGTGCGTCTGAGGAGTGAGGGCGTGCTCAGGGCGCTCGGGCGTGAGCCCTCAAATGTGGTACATGCTGGCGCCCGCCTCGCGCATCTCGCGCTCGATCACGTCGGCGATCGTGGTGCCGCCCAGCACCTTGCGCGCGGCCCCCGCCGCGTCAGCGAACACGCCCTCGGAGTCGCGGCCGAGCGGGCCGTCCAGCAGTTCCACCACCTCCAGCACGCTCACCGTGGCGGGGTCCCGCGCGAAGGTGTATCCGCCCTTGACGCCCCGCTGCGAGCTGAGGATCCCGGCGCGGCGCAACACCGCGAACAGCTGCTCCAGAAACTGCACCGGCACCTCGCGGCGGCGCGCCAGCTCGCCGATCGGCACCGGCCCCGCGCCCCCGCTGCGGCCCAGCTCGGCCAGCGCCTGCACGGCATAGGGGGACTTGCTGGTGATCGAGATCATCGCGCCTTCACCGTGGGCGCGATGCTAACGCCTACAACCAACCGCGCTCGGTGGCGATAAGCACCGCCTGTGCGCGGTCCACCGCGCCGAGCTTGCCGTAGATGTTGTGCAGGTGCGTGCGCACCGTGCTGGTTGAGAGCGTCAGCTCGTGGGCGATCTGCTTGTACACCTTGCCTTCGGCGAGGCGTTGCAGCACGCCCAGCTCACGGCCCGACAGCGGGCAGGGATCGACGTGGCGCTGGCGCTGGTTGGTGACGGTCGGCAGCTCGTACATCACGCGGCGCAGCTCCTCCGGGCCGAGGCCCACCAGGCGCGCGGTGCGCAGCATCTCCGTCGGGGACACCTGATCGCCCTGCGTGTAGTGGGCCAACATGTCGGCCAGGCGCACAAACGCCGCCTCCCCCGCGGCCTCCTGGCTGTGGTGGCGTTCGATCACGCTCGCGATCGACACCGGCATTCCCCAGCGCCGCGCCAGCACCCCGCCGACCAGTGCGTGATCCACGCCCAGCTCGCGCCGCTCCTGATGGATGCGCTGCTCGGGGGTCTGCGCGCCCTGGTGCACCTGCGCCGGATACCCGGGGTAGGCGTGCATCAGCACCAGCTTGCCGATGTCGTGCAGCAGGCTGGTCACCGTCAGGCGGTCGCGGTTCTCATAGCCCACCTCCGCGGCCACCCGGTCGGCCGCGTGCTGAGTGGCGAGCGCGTGCAGCCGGAAGCGCTCGGGCGCCGCGTCCCACACGCTGGCGCGCTCGAAGAAGTCGAAGGTCCTCACTCTCGCCGCCAGCGCCTGCACGGTCTGGGGGGAGAGCACCTCCACCGCCGCCACCACCGTGTCCACACGCCCGCGCGTCCCCTGCGCCTGGTTGGCCATGCGCAGCACCGCCGTCACCAGCGCCACATCCGACTCCACGGCGCTCACCACGTCCGCGGTCGCCACGTGGTCCTTGGAGATCACCGCCAGCAGTCGCTTGCGCGACTCCGCCAGCGCGGGAAAAGCCTCGAGCGCTTCAAACGCCTGTGTCAGGCGCCGTCCGTGCCCCTCATTCTGGTGGCGGCCGTTCCCCGAGGGGGCCGACTCGCCGGCTGCGTTGGGCCGCTCCTTGGCCCGCTGCCGCTGTGTGGTGGCTGTTGCCTGCATGCTCCGCGCACCTACCTTGTCATCGCTCGCCACCCAATCCGTTGGGGGGCCTGGGTATATAAAACGAGAGGGGCCCGGCTCGCCGGCCTTTCGGCCGACTGCGCCACCCTCTGGGACGCTCTATCGGCAGGCGTGGACGTTCGGTTGAGGCATTTAGCCGCAGGTATGTCTCGGTAATCGACCGCGTCCCACAATTTTCAAGGGGCGTTGGACGATTGGCCGGGCTGGCTCAGCCTCCGCTTGCAAGCGCCGCGTCGATGCGCGCCAGCGTCTCCTCGCGGCCCAACAACACCACGCTCTCGAAGATCCCCGGTGAGATCGTTCTGCCGGTCAGCGCCACGCGCAGCGGCTGATACACCTCGCGCGGCTTGGCGCCGCGCTCGGCGATCACCCCCTCCAGGGTCGCCTGCACCGCTGCTTCATCGAAGCTGGCCGTCTCGCTCAGGGCTTTGCGGACCCGGGCGAGCGCCCCGCGCCCGTTGTCGTCCAGCCAACGCGCGCGCGCCTCGGGCTCATCGACAGCGCCGTCCAGCAGCGGCCCGGCCAGCGGCCAGAAGTCGGCGAGCGTCTGGATTTTCTCCTGGCTGATCCGCGCCGCCTGCTCCAGGCCACCGTGCCCGGTGTACCGCTCCAGGCGCGTGGCCAGCTCGGCCGGCGCCAGCTCGCGGATGTATAGGCCGTTCAGCCAGCGCAGCTTCGCCTCGTCGAACTGCGCGGGGTTGCGGCTCACGCGCTCCAGTGCGAAGCGCTCCACCAGCTGCTCGGTGGACAGCACCGTGGCGTCGTCGCCCGCTCCCCAGCCCAGCAGCGCGAGATAGTTGCGCACCGCCTCCGGCAGGTACCCCGCGGCGCGCAACTCCTGCACCGAGGCCGCGCCGTGGCGCTTGGAGAGCTTCCTGCCGTCCGGCCCGTGCAGCAGCGGCAGGTGTGCATACACCGGGGGCTCCGCGCCGGCGTCGAAACCGGCGGCGCGCGCCGCCTCCAGCACGAGCAGCTGCTTGGGGGTGTTGGAGAGGTGATCCTCGCCGCGCACCACGTGCGTGATCCGCGCGTCCAGATCGTCGATCGCGACCGCGAAGTTGTAGAGCACCGAGCCGTCGGCGCGCGCGATCACCGGGTCGTCGAGGTGGACGTGCTCAAAGCGCGTGTCGCCGCGAATCAGATCGTGGACCACCGACGCGCCATCGTCGGGCACGCGCAGACGCACCGCCCCCTCCGCTTCGGCCTCGCCGCGGAAGCCGCGCTCGGCCCCGTGCAGTTGCTTGTAGGCCTTCACGTCATCGGCGGTCGCGTTGGAGCGATACGCGTGGCCGCTCGCCAGGAGCGCGGCGAGCGCCTCCTGGTGGCGCTCGGTGCGCTCGGTCTGGAGGATCGGTCCCTCATCCCAGTCCAGCTCCAGCCAGCGCAGCGCGTCGAGGATCTGCTCGACGTTCTCCGGCGTGGAGCGCTCGCGGTCGGTGTCCTCGATGCGCAGCACCAGTGCGCCCCCGTTGCCGCGCGCCAGCAGCCAGTTGAACAGGGCGGTCCGCGCGCCGCCGATGTGCAGGGCGCCGGTGGGGGACGGGGCAAACCTCACGCGCATCGGGCGCTCTGTGCTGTCGGCCTGTCCGGGAGCGGCGGAAACCATAAGATCGCCGCCATGCTAATCGGAGCGCACGTCTCGCCGGCCGGCGGTCTTCCCAAAGCGATCGAGCGGGGCGAGGAGCGCGGCTGCCGCGCGATCCAGATCTTCAACCAGTCCCCGCGCATGTGGCGGCCCACCGTCTACCGCGATGAGGACGTGGCCGCCTTCGTGGAGGCGCTGGCCGCGAGCCCAATCGACGCGGTGCTGATCCACGCGGTGTATCTGCTCAACTGCGCCAGCGAGGACCCCGACATTCGCGCCAAAACGCTGCACTCCCTGACCCATTCGCTGCGCGTGGGGGCCGCGATCGGGGCCAGCGGCGTGGTGCTGCACCCCGGCTCGGCGAAGACCGGTGACGTCGGCGAGGCGATCGTGCGCGCGGGCGCCACGATCCGCGAGGCGCTCGCCGAGAGCGAGGGCTGCGCGCTGCATCTGGAGAACACGGCTGGGGGCGGCGGCACGCTGGGGCGCTCGGTGGAGGAGCTAGCCGCTTTGATCGACGCCGCCGGCGCCGGCGAGCGGCTGGGCGTGTGCCTGGACTCCTGCCACCTGTTCGCCTCCGGTTATGACATCCGCACGCCCGCCGGCCTGGATGCGCTGCTGGAGGAAGTCTCCGCGAACGTCGGCCTGGAGCGGTTGGGCTCGCTGCACCTCAACGACTCCCAGGGCGCGCTCGGCTCCTGCCGCGACCGCCACGCCAACGTCGGGCAGGGGGAGCTGGGCGAGCGCGGCTGCGCCACGTTCCTCGCCGCCGCACCCTTCGAGGATCTGCCCTGTGTGCTTGAGACCCCCGGCGACGGTGGCCCCACCGCCGAGGAGGTCGCGCTGGCTACGGCGCTGCGCAAACAGGGGCTACGGGCGCGGCGGCGCCGCGAAGCGCGAAGCTGACCCTGTGCTTGGCTCCAGGCCTCTCCTCGGTATCGCGTCAGTCGTGTCGTGAAAGCACGCCGTCCTGGGGGTCGTGGACCAAGCAGACCAAGGACGCAGCGAGCGTGGCGTGCTATGCACGCGAGCGAGCGAGGACGCCGGTATGCGCCGTGTCCACGACCCCCAGGACCTGCTCCAGCTCGGCCCGCAGCGTGGGCGTGGGCGCCACTCGGTAGGCCTCTCCGAGGCGCAAGCTGGTGGTTTCCATCTCGAGCACGACCTCCGCGGGACCGGGGAAGTTGCCGATCACGTGCTTGAGCTCGTCGATCGCGCTCGCGGGCAGCTTGGCGGCGTCGATTCGCAGGCACACCGGCCGTGCCGGCGTTGCCGCTCGCGCGGAGGCCGCGCGGGCGTCCGCGATCTCCTGCTCGCTGGGGGCGAAGGTCTCCGCCGACTGCACCACCAGACAGGTCTTGCCCGCTTCCTTGTGATCCACGCGCCCGCGCACCATCACCACCTGGTCCACTGCCAGCACCGCCTCGTGCTCGGCCAGCGCCTTGCCGAACACCAGCATCTCCACCGCGCCCTCGAGATCGTCGAGCGTGGCGAACATCATGTGGTCGCCGTTGCGGGTGCGAATGCGCTTTGACTCGGTGACGATCCCGCCGACGATCACCCAGTCCTTGTCGCGCCGCCCGGCGAGCGCCGCGAGCGGGCAGTCGGCGCGGGCGCGCAGCGCCTCGCGCACCGGCTTGAGTGGGTGGGCGGAGACAAACAGCCCGATCGCCTCCTTCTCCGCGGCCAGCAGCTCGGCCTGCTCGAACTCCTCGGCGGGAATCGGGGGGTAATCCCGCGGCAGCCGCACCGCGCCGACGGCGGGCATCGCGGTGGTGGCGGCGCCGAGCGCACCGCCACCGCCGAGCGCGCCGCCCGCGTCTTCCAGGTCGAAGATCGAGCCCTGCCCGATCTGCGCATCCTGCTGGGACTTCTGCCCCGCGCCCTGAGCCTGCTCGAGCATCGCGAGCATCCCCTTGCGCGAGGCGCCGGTGGAGCCGAGCGCGCCGCACTTGATCAGCGCCTCGATGGCCTTCTTGTTGACGGTGCGGTTGTCCACGCGCTCGCAGAAGTCCCACAGCGAGGTGAATGGTCTGGATTCCCCGCCGGGGTGGGCGGGCTCCAAATCACCGCGCGCGCGCTTGATCGCCTCCACCGCCTGGTAGCCGACCCCCTTGACGGCGTCGAGACCGAAGCGGATGTTGCCTTCCACGACGGTGAACTCGTGGTCGGAGAGGTTGACGTCGGGGGGCAGAATCTCGATCCCCATCTCCTCGCAGCGGGCGACGAAGAAGGGCACCTTGTCCTTGGTGGACATAACCGAGGAGATCAGCGCCGCCATGTACTCGGCGGTGTGGTTGGCCTTCAGCCACGCGGTGCGGTAGGCGATCAGCCCGTAGCAGGCGGCGTGCGACTTATTGAACGAGTAGTCGGCCGACTTTTCGTTGGTCTGCCACAGGAACTCGATCGTCTCCGAGCTCGTGCCCGACGCGCGGCAGCCCGCGACGAACTCGGGCTTCAGCGCCGCCATCGCGGCGCGGTTCTTCTTGCCGATCGCCTTGCGCAGGTCATCGGCCTTGGCCCCGGAGAAGCCGGCAAGCTCCTTGGAGATCTGCATCGCCTGCTCCTGATAGAGGATCACGCCGTTGGAGGACTCCAGAATCGGGCGCAAACGCTCGTCGGGGTAGGAGATCGCCTGCGGGTTGTGCTTGCCTTTCGCGTACACCGGGATCTGGTCCATGGCGCCCGGGCGGTAGAGCGCGTTGAGCGCGACGAGGTCGTTGAACTCGTCGGGGCGCACCTTCTTCAGCGCTTCGCGCATGCCCTCGGACTCGAACTGGAAAACGCCGATCGAGTCCCCGCGGGCGAGCATCTCATAGGTGGTGGCGTCATCCAGCGGCAGCGTGGTCATGTCGGGGCGCTTGCCGGTGGAGCGCTCGATGATGTCCAGCGCGTCCTCGATCACGTCGAGGTTGCGCAGCCCGAGGAAGTCCATCTTCAGCAGGCCGATCTCCTCGATCGGTTTCATCGAAAACTGCGTGACGGTGCGGAAGCTGCGCTCCCCGTTTTCGCCGGCGCCGGCGTCGGCCAGCTGCAGCGGCACGATGTCGGTGAGCGGGCGGTCGGCGATCACCACGGCGGCGGCGTGGATCGAGGAGTTGCGCACGATCCCCTCCAGGCCCTGCGCGGTTTCGATGATGCGCTTCGCATCCGGCTCCTCGTCAAATGCCTTGCGCAGCGGTTCGCCCGACTTCAAGCATTCCTCGAAGGAGGGGGAGCGGCCCATGATCGGGTCGGGGATCAGCTTCGCCAGTCGATCCCCCGTCCCGTAGTCGAAGCCCAGCACGCGCGCGGCGTCACGCGTGGCGGCGCGCGGCAGCATCTTGCCGAACGTGACAATCTGCGCCACCGACTCGCGCCCGTACTTCTCGGTCACATAGCGCATCACACGCTCGCGGCCGCGCACGGAGAAGTCGATGTCGATATCGGGCATCGACACGCGCTCGGGGTTGAGGAAGCGCTCGAACAGCAGCTCGTAGCGCAGCGGATCCACGTCGGTGATCTGCAGCGCGTACGCCACGATCGAGCCGGCCGCCGAGCCGCGCCCGGGGCCCACCGCGATGCCGTTCTCCTTGGCGTACTTGACGAAGTCCCACACGATCAGGAAGTAGGCGTTGAAGCCCATGCGGTCGATCACATCGAGCTCCATCTCCATCCGCTCCAGCGCTTGCGCTGTGGGCGGATCGCCGTAGCGCGCGCGCATCCCCTCTTCGACGCGAGCGCGCAGATACTCGCGCTCGGGCTCTGCGCCGGGGGTCGGGAAGCTGGGGATCAGCTGCTTGCCGAGCTCGAGGTGCACCGAGCAACGCTCGGCAATCTCCAGGGTGTTGGCGAGCGCCTCCGGCCACTGCGCAAAGGATTTGGCCATCTCCGCGTTGTCGCGCAGGTAGAACTCGTTGGTGTCGAACGTGAGCTTCGGAGCGGCGATGGTGCTCTTGGTCTGCACGCACAACAGCGCGGTGTGGTGTTCGTAGTCCTCGCGGCGCAGGTAGTGCACATCGCCTGTCCCCACCAGCCGGCCGCCGACTTCGCGCGCGATCCGCTCGATCCCCTCGTTGCACTTCTCCTGGGCGGCCAGCCCGTTCTTCTGCAGCTCGAAGTAGACGTTCTCGGCACCGAAGATCCCCAGCAGCTCGTCGGCGTGGGCGCGGGCGTCCTGCGGGCGGTCTTCGGTGAGGCGCTGGCAGAAGCGCGAGGCGAGGCAGCCGGTGAGCGCGATCACGCCCTCGGCGTGCCGCGCGATCTGCTCGAGGTCCACGGTCGGCTTGCCGCGCTGCAACCCCTCCAGGAAGCCGGCTGAGGAGAGCTTGACGAGATTGCGGTAGCCCGTGTCGTCGGCGGCCAGCAGCGTGAGGTGGTTGCGCTTGGCGCGATTGTTGGCGAGACCCGCTCCACGAGCGGGATCGGATCGGTCGGCGCTACCCGCGGCGTGATCGTCCACGAGATAGATCTCGCAGCCCACGATCGGCTTGATGCCGTGCTTGGCGCACGCCTTGTGCAGCTCCACCGCGCCGTTCATCACGCCGTGATCGGTGAGACCGAGGGCGGGCTGCTCGAACTGAGCGGCGCGCTCGGCAAGCGCATCGATCTTGCAGGCGCCGTCGAGCAGGGAGTACTCGGAGTGCACGTGCAGATGGGCGCAAGCGAGGTTGGACACCGACGTGGATCTTAGGCTTGCGAGCGGCGGACTGGCGAGGCCGCGTTAAGAACGGGGCGCCCGCGGGGGTCCGGCCCAAGCGGCCAGGCGCGCGGCGATACGCCGGGCCACCGGGCGCAGTCGTTCGGCCTTGACAAACAGGCGCGGCACCACAACCACCGTGGGGATCTCCCGCGGGGGCGCAGGGGTTATGGGAGCAGGGAGCTCAGCGGGAGCAGTAGCCTCAGCAGGAGCAGGGGCAGCACGGGCTCGCAGCCGCGTGACGGCGGCCGCGAGCGCGCCGGCCATCTCCTCGCGCCGCTGAGCCTCCTCGACCGCTGAGCCCTGCTCAATGGACGGCTTGGCGCGGGCACGCTCGAGCTCGTCCTCCAGCTGGTTGATCCGCGCCCGGAAGGCATCGTGCTCATGCTCGAAGGTGGTGCGCAATTCGGCGGCCACGCTCTGCAGTGTGGTGACGCCCACCCGCAGACGCTCGCAAGTCTCGCCAACCGCCGTGAGGCTGGCCGCGAGCGCGTCGCGTTGCTCCTCGGCGTACTGCGCGGCCGCCTGTGCCTCCTCGGCGCGCCGCTGCCAGTGGTCGAGCTCCGCGCGCCGACCACGACGTGCACGCACCGCGGCCTCCTCGGCCTCCACACGCAGCTGCTGCTCGGCGTACTCCCGCTGCTTGACGCGACGCAACTCGAGCTCGCGCTCGGCCAGTTGCGTGGCGGTGCTCTCCCGCAAACGCTCGCTCTCAGCTTGGCGGTGGCGCAGATCGGCGAGGTGGGCCTCAAGCGTGCGCACAGACTCCTCGGCCGCCTCGGCACGCCGCAACAGGGCCGCGTCGCCCAGCCAGGCGCGGCGAGCACGGCGCTCGGCGAGCGTGTCGCGCTCCTGCTCCTGCGGCGTGCGTTTGCGCCGCGCCTCGTCTTCCTCGGGAATCACCGCCACCCAGGGTATGGGCGCGATCGGACGGCCTGGCGCTACTCCTCCTCGCGCAGTCGCCACGCCATGCGCGACTGCAGCGACCACAGCTCGATGAACCCGGGCGAGGCGCTCTGCGAGAAGAGACCGCCCGACTCCGAGAAGGAGGCGAGGCCGGCGTCGTACACCGCGTGCGGCGATTCGCGGGTGACCACGCGCGCGTGGCCCTTGTACAGCTTCAGTCCGATCGTGCCGCTGACGCGCTGGTTGACCGACTCCATGTAGGCGTCGAGATCGCACCGCAGTGGCTCCCACCACAGCCCGGCGTACACGAGGTAGCCCCACTGGCGGTCCAGCTGGGGCTTGAACTGGTTCTGGTGGATCGTGCCCACCAGCCGCTCCAGCTCGTGGTGGGCGGGGAGAATCAGCGCGGCGGCGGGCACCTCGTAGATGTCGCGCACCTTCAACCCGACGATGCGATCCTCGATGTGGTCGACGATCCCAACGCCGTGGCGGGCAGCGATCTCCGCGGCGCGTTCGAGCAGCTCCACGAGGGCGAGCGGCTCGTCGTTGAGCGCGACCGGCACACCTCGCTCGAAGCCGATCCGCACGACCTCGGGCTGGTCGGGGGCGCGCTCGGGGGGCGTGACCAGCTGGAAGACGTCCTCGTCGGGAGCGTGGTTGAGATCCTCGATCCAGCGCCCCTCCGAGGAGCGCCCCCAGAGGTTGTCGTCGATCGAGTAGGGCACCACCTCCGCGCCGGGTGGGAGGGACTTAATCGGGATGCCGTGCTCGCGCGCGTAGGCGATCTCCTCCTCGCGGCCCATCTGCCACGAGCGCACCGGCGCGATCACCTTCAGCTCCGGGCCCAGCGTGGCGACGGTGGCCTCGATGCGCACCTGGTCGTTGCCCTTGCCGGTGCAGCCGTGCGCGATCGTGTCGCAGCCGCTGCGGCGCGCGTACTCGACCGCGAGCTTGGCGATGAGCGGCCGCCCGAGCGCGGTGAACAGCGGGTAGCCGCCGCCGTACACCGCGTTGGCGCGGATCGCCGGCGCCAGGAAATCATGGGCAAACTGCTCGCGCGCGTCCACCACGTGGCACTCCACCGCGCCCAGCCGCCGCGCCTTCTCTTCGAGCACAGCGTAATCCTCGCCGGGCTGCCCGAGGTTGACGGTGAGGCACACGACCTCGGCGTCGTAGCGGTCCTGGATCCACTTCAGCATCACGCTGGTGTCGAGGCCGCCGGAGTACAGCAGCAGCACCCGGTGTACCTGCTCGGGGTCGGCCTCGTAGGAGGCCGTGCGCGGGGGGAACGGACGATCGTGGCCTGGAGTGCTCATCGGGCCGCGCAGGCTAGCGGAGCCTGCCCGTGCGGGGCGGCGCCCTCGCGCGCCGGTGTCGCCATCCCGCTGCTCACATCTCACCCGGCGAGCGCCGCGGCCAGCCGCTCGATGCCCTCGTCCACGTCGGCCTCGGCGAGAATCAGGGGGGGCAGCAGCCGCACCGTTGTGGGGCCGGTGGCGTTGACGATCAGCCGCTGCTCCAGCAGTGCGCGGCGTACCACCGCTGGCGCGGAGATGTCGAGCTCGCAGGCGAGCATCAGGCCGCGTCCGCGTACCGAGAGCACGTGCGCCAGCCCCTCCAACCCGGCGGCCAGGCGCGGGCCGAGATCGCGCACGCGCGCGAGCAGCGCCGGATCCTCGACGATCTCAAGCGCCGCGAGCGCGGCCGCGCAGATCACGGGTCCGCCGGCGAACGTCGAGCCGTGGTCGCCGGGCGCGAACACGTCGGCGAGACGCTCGCCGGTGACCAGCGCGCCGATCGGCAGGCCGCCACCGAGCGCCTTGGCGGCGGTGAACGCGTCGGGAAACACGCCTAGCTGCTGGTAGGCCCACAGCGAGCCGGTGCGACCCATGCCGCACTGGATCTCATCGAAGATCAGCGCCGCGCCGTGCTGGTCGCAGGCGGCGCGCGCCGCGCGCAGCAGCTCCCCGGAGAGCACGTTGACGCCGGACTCGCCCTGGATCGGCTCCAGCAGCACGGCGGCGGTGCGCTCGTCGATCGCCTCGCGGAGCGCCTCGGGCTCGGGTGCGACCGCGCGAAAGCCCGGCACCAACGGCGCGAATGGCGCCTGCTTTGACTCCTGGGGCGTGGCGGAGAGGGCGCCGTAGGTGCGCCCGTGAAAGGCATTGTGGACGGTGACGATGTCCCCGCGGGGGCGCGCCTTGCGGGCGAGCTTGATCGCCGCCTCGATCGCCTCCGCGCCGGAGTTGCAGAGGTACACCTTGCCGCCCAGCCCGCCCTGCGAAAGCCGCTGCGCCAGGCGCATGGCGGGCTCGGTGTAGAAGAGGTTGGAGACGTGCATCAGCCGCCCGACCTGCTCGCGCACGGCCTCCACCACCCGGGGATGGCAGTGCCCCACGTTGGTGACCGAGATGCCGCACAGGAAATCGAGATACTCCTCGCCCGCGGCGTCCCACAGCCGCGTCCCCTCGCCGCGCACGAACTCGACCGGGAAGCGCGCGTAGTTGGACATCAGGCTCACCGCCTCGATCTCCTGCAGGTCGGTCAGGGTCATTGCATGCTCACCCATCGGCAGACATGGGCGTTCATGGGGCCGCCTCGATCTTGGTGCCGATGCCTGCGTCGGTGAACAGCTCCAGCAGCAGCGAGTGGGGGATGCGCCCGTCGATGATGTGCGCGGAGCTGACGCCCCCCTGGATCGCCTCCAGGCAGGCCTGCAGCTTGGGGCGCATCCCTCCCTGCAAGCCGGGCAGCGCGTCGCGCACCTGCTCGGCCGTGGCCTGCCCGATCAGGCTGGTGGAATCCTCGGGGCCGGACAGCCAGCCGGCGACGTCGGTGAGGAACACGATTTTGTAGGCGCCCAGCGCCCTGGCCACCGCCCCGGCGGCCTCGTCGGCGTTGATGTTGTAGGAGCGCCCGTCGCGGTCGGCGCCGACGGAGGCGATCACGGGGATGTAGTCGCGCGCGATGTGCTGGAGAACATCCACGTTGACGCGCTCGATGCGCCCCACGAAGCCGATGTCCTCGCCGCCGGGCGCGCTGCGGCGCGCGACCCGGAACAGCGCCCCGTCGTCTCCGCACAGCCCCACGGCGGGCTGGCCGTGACGGTGCAGGCGCCCGACGATCTCCTTGTTGACCTTGCCGACCAGCACCATCTTGGCGACCTCCACCGTGGCCTCGTCGGAGACGCGCAGGCCGCCGACGAACCGCACCGGCAGGCCGAGGCGCTCCATGTAGGCGGTGATGTCGGGTCCCCCGCCGTGCACCACGATCGGTGTGAGCCCCACGTACTTGAGCAGCACCACGTCGCGCGCAAACTCCTCGCGAAGCGCGGGATCCTCCATCGCCGCGCCGCCATACTTGATCACCGCGGTCTTGCCGTGGAACTCGCGGATGTAGGGGAGCGCCTCGAGGAGTGTGGCTACGTCTCTCATCGGGTGTGCCTTCCGCACGGGAAAAGGGAGCAGGGGGAGGAGGGGGACGGGTTGGTCATCGGATTGACCGGCGGTGCGATGGGCACGCGGAGCGCATCAGGTGGTGTACTCGGCGTTGATCGTCACGTACTCGTGCGAGAGATCGGAGAAGAAGACCTCGGTTTCGGCGCCCTCGCCCGGAAGCGTGATCTTATATTCGACCTCGCGCCGGTCGATCGCGCCGGCGAGCGCGGCAGCGTCGTAGTCGATCGCGGTGCCGGCCGAACACACGAGGATGCCCTCGATCGCGATGTCGCAGGCCAGCGGCGCGGGGGCTGGGAGTGCAGCTCCCACAGCCATCACCAGCCGGCCCCAGTTGGGGTCGGCGCTGTGCAGCGCGGCCTTCACGAGGGGCGAGTTGGCGACCCCGCGCGCGGCCGCCTCGACGGTGTCGAGGGCGCTGCGCTCCCCCACCGACCCGCCGCGCACCACCACGCGCGCGATCCGCGCCGCGCCCTCGCCGTCGGTGACCATCATGATCGCCAGCTGGCGCAGCAGCGCGTCGAGCGCCTCGCCGAAGCGCAGCTCGTCCTCGCTCTCGGGCGCCACCGCCACGCCGCTGGCACCGGAGGCGATCAGCACCGCCGTGTCATTGGTGGAGAGGTCGCCATCCACGGTGCAGCGGTCGAAAGAGCGCTTCACGCACACGCCTAGCAGCAGCTCGGCGGTGTGGGGCGCGAGCGCCGCGTCGGTCTCCACAAAGCAGAGCATGGTGGCGAAGTTCGGCGAGATCATCCCCGCGCCCTTGCACTGGGCGGCGAGGTGCACGGTCCCGGAGGGCAGCTCGACCTGCAGGTTGGCGCGCTTCTCGAACGCATCGGTGGTTTGAATGGCCTGTTGGAAGTCGATGTCGCCCTCGCGGCGCAGCTGCCCACTGGCGGTGAGGATCCCCTGCAGCACGGCGTCGACGGGCAGATACCAGCTGATGCCGCCGGTTGAGCCGAGCAGGATCTCCTCGGGCTCCACGCCGAGTGCGAGTGAGGCGGCGCCCTGCGTCTTGGCGGCGTCGTCCAGGCCGCGCTTGCCGGTGGCGGCGTTGGCGCAGCCGGAGTTGGCGAGCACCGCCCGCAGCGCATTCAGGCGGCAGCGCTCGCGGCTGAGCAGCACCGGCGCCGCGGCGGTGCTGCTGGCGGTGAAGCGCGCGGCGCTGGTGGGATGCTCGGAGTCGCAGATCAGCAGACCGAGGTCGGTGTTGCCGCTGGGCTTGATCCCGCACGCGACGCCCGCCGCGCGGAAGCCAGCCGGAAGTCCGGCGTCGGGCTCCAGTTCGCGCACATGCGCGGGCGCCGCCACCCAGCGCGAGCCGAAGAACGGCCGCGGCGGGCCGTCGCTGGAACGGTCGCCCCACACGTCGTTGCCCGCGCTCATCCCAGCCACTCCGTGCCGCTACGCCTGGAAGCGACACCCCAGCTCATAGCAGTCCTTCGGTCTCGTCGAATCCGAACATGAGATTCAGGTTCTGAACCGCCTGCGATGAGGTGCCCTTCCACAGGTTGTCGATCGCCGAGAGCACCACGACCTTGCCGGTGTGCTCGCTGAGCGCCACGTGCAGCCGGCAGACGTTGGTTTCGCGCACGTCGCGAACCTCGGCTGGCGCCGGCGCCAGCTCGACGAACGGCTCGCCCGCGTAGGCGTCCTCGTACATGACGTCGAGCTCGTCCTGCTCCATCGGTCGTGTGGGCGTCACGTAGCAGTTGACGAGCTCCCCCTGGTCGATCGGCACGAGGTGCGGGGTGAACTGGACTCGCAAACCTGGACTGGTGGGGTCGAGATCGTCTAGCTGCTGCTCGATCTCCGGAGTGTGGCGGTGGTGGACGATGTTGTAGGGGAGAATGTTCTCGCCGCTGTTGGAGAAGTGCGTCTGCCAGGTGGCCGCGCGGCCGGCGCCGGAGAGGCCCTGCTTGGCGTCGATCACGAGGTCGGCGATCAGCCCGACGCGCGCGAGCGGGGCGAGGCCGAGCAGCGACGCCGTCGGGTAGCAGCCGGGGGTGGCGACGAGGTCGGCGGCCGCGATCGCCAGGCGGTGCAGCTCGGGCAGCCCGTAGGAGGCGTCTTCGAGCAGCTCCGGGTGCGGATGCGGGCCGTACCACTGTTCGTAGGTGGAGAGCTCGCTGAGCCGAAAGTCGGCGCTGAGGTCAACCACGCGCACGTCGCGAGCGCGCAGCGCGGCCACGACGGGGGCCGAGGCCGCGTGTGGGTAGGCGACGATCGCGGCGTCCACCTCGCTGTGGCGGTCGATGTCGAGCTCCTGCAACACGAGTGGCACCCGGTAGCGCGGGTAGAGTTCGTCCAATCGCTGGCCGGCTTGCGCACGCGCGGTGACGGTGCACAGCTCGAACTGGGGGTGGCGCCACAGCAGATGCGCGGTGAGCGCCCCCGCAAACCCCGTGGCGCCCGCGACCAGCACGCGCGGCGAACCGGCGGCGAACTGCTGCTCAGCCACGCAGCTCACCACCGATCTCCCGTAGCGTCGCGACGATTTGCGCACGGGCGGGCGCCACGTCCTCGTCGGTGAGCGTGCGATCGAGCGCACGGAAGGTGAGGGCGAGCGCCAGCGAACGCCTCCCCTCCCCCACCTGCGCGCCGGTGTACACGTCGAACACCTTGGCCTCCTCCAGCGTCTCCCCGCCGGCGCCGCGCACGAGCGCCAGCAGCTCATCGGCGCTGATGCGCTCGGGCAGCGTCACGGCGAGGTCCTGGCGCAGCGCGGGGAAGGCACCGAACGGCCGGTAGGAGACGGTTTCGGGTGCGATTGCCGCGAGCTCGCCGAGGTCGATCGCGAACGCCGCGGTGCGCTCGAGGCCCCACGCATCGGCGACCAGCGGGTGCAGCTCGCCGAGGAAGCCGAGCATGGAGCGCCCATCGGAGGTGTCGCCGTTGCGCGCGGAATCCTTCACGGCGGCGGTGTCTGCGGGTGGGGCGGCGAACACGGCCGCGCTGCGGCCGGGATGCAGGAAAGGCCAGTCGGCTGGTCGCACCGACCAGCGCACGTGGAAGCGATTGAGTAGACCGGCCACCAGTGCCTTCGCCGCGAAGAAGTCGGCCTGCGTGCGCTCTCCTCGCCACGCGCGGGACGTGGTGTGTCCGCTCAGCAGCACGCCCAGCCCATGGTGCTCGTCGGCGGGGCACCTATGGGCGGCTGCGCGCTCCTCGGCGGCGGGCGTGCCGGTGGCGGCGTCACGCTCGGCGACTCGCCGCTCGGACGCCGCCCGGTAGACGGTGCCGGACTCGAAGATTGCGATGTCGGGGCGCCCGCGCGCGACGTTGTGGCGGGCGGCATCCAGCAGCGAGCCCAGCAGTGTGGGGCGCATCATCGACTGGCTGTCCGACAGCGGATTGGCCAGCATCACGACGTTGCGCAGCGGGTGGTCGGGGGGGATCAGCAGGCGGTCGAGCAGTTGCGGGTCGGCGAAGCTCCAGCCGACGATCTCGTGCAACCCGCGCCCGACGAGCGCGTCCTCGGCCGCGCGGCGCAACCGCTGGGCGTGCGTGAGCCGGCCGGCGGCACCACGCCTGGGGGGCAGCGTGGCGGGCAGGCGCTCCAGCCCGTCGATACGGGCGACCTCCTCGATCAGGTCCACCTCGCGGGTGACATCCTCGCGGCGCAGCGCCGGCACGGTGACGTCCAAGCCATCCTCGCGTGGGGCGGTGGTGAAGTCGAGCGCGGCGAGGATCTCCGCCTGGCGCTCGACCGCGACGGGCACGCCGAGGATCGACCGCACGCGATGCTCGCGCAGGCGGATCGTTCGAGGGGCCTGTGGCGCCCACTCCCCGCCGCCGCCGAGGTCGATCGTGCCGGGCAGGAGCGTGGCGCCGCACAGCTCGATCATCAGCCGCGACGCGACCGCCTGCGCGTGCATGCACTGCTCGGGGGCGAGCCCCTTCTCGAAGCGCCCCGACGCCTCGCTGCGCAGCCCGAGCGCCCAGGAGGAGCGGTGGATGTTAGGCCCGCTCCAGTTGGCGACCTCCAGCAGCACCCGCGTGGTGGTATCCCCCACCTCCGAGCGCGCGCCGCCCATCAGCCCGGCGATCGAGGTGGGACCCTCGGCGTCCTCGATCACCACCATCTCGCCGTCGAGCGTGCGCGTCTGCCCATCGAGCGTCTGTACCTGCTCGCCGTCGGTGGCGCGGCGCACTGTCAGGCGCGCGCCGGCCACACGGTCGAGGTCGAAGGCGTGCAACGGCTGGCCGGTGAGCAGCATCGCATAGTTGGTTATGTCAACCACGTTGTTGATCGGGCGCTGGCCGGCGGCGCTCAACCGCGCCTTCAGCCACGGCGGCGAGGGCCCGATAGTCACGTTCTCGAATACGCGCGCGGTGAAGCGGGGGCAGAGGCCGGGGCAGCGCACCTCAACCGTGGCTGGCGCGGCGCCGTCGCTCGCCGCCGAGTCCTCCGTGGAGCCACCGGTCCCGGTCGAGGCCACGGCGGAGGACCCGCTCCCCTTCAGCGGCCCCGGGCTGCCGGGGTCATCGCTCCATGGCGCGGGCGCCAGCGAGGCAGCGGTGGCGGCGTGCAGCTCGCGCGCGACCCCATACACGCCCAGGCAGTCGGGGCGGTTGGGGGTGATCTCAAGCTCCAGCACGTCCATCGTGAACGGCAGCACGTCCTGCAGCGGGGTGCCCGGCGCAAACTCCGCGTCGACGCCGTCGATCACCATGATCCCCGCTCGGGTGGGCGGGCTGGAATCGATGTCGAGCTCGCTCTCGGCGAGGATCATCCCTTCGGAGAGCACCCCGCGCAGCTTTGCCTTGCCGAGTTTCGTGCCGTCGGGCATTACCGCGCCCGGGCGGGCGACCGCCACCGTCTGCCCGGCGGCGACGTTGGGGGCGCCGCACACGATCGTCGCCGGGCCGTCGGGCAGGCCGAGCTCGACGCTGCACACCCGCAGCCGGTCGGCGTCGGGATGCCGCTCGGCGCTCAGCACGCGCCCGATGACGAAGTTCTCCGGGGAGGGCGCCCCGTGGTGGTGGATCGCCTCGACCTTCGTCCCGGTCATCGTCAGGCGCTGCTCGATCGCCTGCACGTCGAGATTGGGGTCGCAGTATTCGCGCAGCCATGGCAGCGGCACCCGCATTTTTAGAACTGCTCCAGGAAGCGCATATCGTTTTCGAAGTACAGCCGCAGGTCGGGGATGCCGTGCTTGAGCATCGCGATCCGCTCCACGCCCATTCCCCACGCGAAGCCCTGCACCTTCTCGGGGTCATACCCGGGGGCGTTGGCGTCCGTGGTGGGAACGTGTGCGTAGACGTTGGGGTCCACCTCGCCGGCGCCCAGCACCTCCAGCCACCCCTCGCCCTTGCACAGGTAGCAGCGCGAGCCGTCGCGCAGGTGGCCGTTGCCGGCGCAGTGAAAGCAGGAGACGTCCACCTCCACGGAGGGCTCGGTGAAGGGGAAGAAGTGCGGGCGCAGGCGCACCTCGCGGGCGTCGCCGAACAGCTCGCGCGCGAACACCAGCAGCGTCCCCTTGAGGTCGGCGAGCGTGATGTCCTCGTCCACCGCCAACCCCTCGATCTGGTGGAACTGCGGGGTGTGGGTGGCGTCGGAGTCCGGCCGGTACACGCGGCCGGGGATCACCACGTACAGCGGCGGCGGGTGCGCCTCCATCGCACGCACCTGCATCGGCGAGGTGTGCGTGCGCAGCACCAACTCCTCGCCGCCGGGCGGGCTGTCGATGTAGAAGGTGTCGGTACGCGCCCGCGCTGGGTGCGTGGGGCTGTGGTTGAGCGCGTCGAAGTTGTAGTGCACGGTCTCCACCTCGGGACCCTCCATCACGGTGAAGCCCAGCCCGAGAAACACGTCTTCGAGCTCGCGCATCGTCGCGGTGAGGACGTGCAGGCGCCCGATCGGCTGCGGTGGGGCGCCGGGCAGGGTGACGTCCACGCGGTCGCGCCGCAGCTGCTCGCCCAGCTCTGCCCCGGAGAGCTCGCCGGCGCGCGACTCGATCAACTGCTCAAGCGCCACCCGCGCTTCGTTGGCGGCCTTGCCCACCGCGCCCCGTTCTGCGGGGGGCAGCTCGCGCACGCCGCGCAGCATCTGCGGCAGCTGCGCCTTGCGCCCGAGGTGACGCACGCGCAACTCCTCCAGCGCCTCGGCGGTGCTCGCCGCGGCGATCTCGCTCTCGGCCTGCTGGCGCAGCTGTTCGATCCGCTCGATCACGACGGGGGCACCTTATTTGGAAAAGCGCGGCCCGGCACGCGCGGCCCGTTAGTGACCTCGTACAGCGCGATGGTCGCCGCCATCGCCGCGTTCAGCGAGTCGTTGGCGATCGGGATGTACGCCACGTGCTCGCACTCCGCGACGAGCTCCGCCGGCAGACCCTCACGCTCGGCTCCCACCAGCAGCGTGATCGGCCCCTGCGCGGATCCCCGCAGGGGCCGGGCGGGCGGAGTGGAGTCGGGCACCAGAGCGATCCGCTCGCCTGGCAACTGCGCGACCGACTCCGCACGGGCGAGGCTCACGTGAAAGATCGCGCCCATGCTGGCCCTCACGGCCTTGGGGGACCATGGATCGGCGCAGTTTGGACCGAGCGCGACGCACGAGGCGCCGAAGGCGTGCGCCGCGCGCAGCACCGTGCCGACGTTGCCGGGGTCGGCGAGCGCGTGCAGGTAGACGCACAGTGGCCCGTGCGCTCGCGGGCTCCAGCGCTGCTGGTACACGCCGATCGTGCGTGTTCCCGACCCCAGCGTGCTGACCGCCGCCAGCGCCGCCGGCTCCACATCGACGAAGTCCTCTCCGCCGAGCTTGCTGCCGGCGATGCGATACCCCTCCAGCGCCTTCCATCCGGCGTCGGCCGCCGCCGCGAGCAGGTCCTCGCCCTCGGCGAGAAAGCGGCCGCTGCGCGTGCGCTCGCGGCGGCGGCGCAAACGCCGCAGCTCCTGCAGGTGGGGGTTGTGGGGAGAGGTGATGGCGGTCATTGGTGGAGCGTGTGGTGGTCGCTGGGGAGGTGGCAGCTACTGGTGGATGTTGGTGATCGTCGCCGGGAAGACGGCGATCATCTGGGTTGGTGAGGGGCTGGGGATATGTATCTAATTTTCGGACCCCAACCCTTCATTTTGTGAAGTGGTTGGGCATGTGGTGGGATAACAAAAAGGGCGCCGTTCCTTGAGGAGCGGCGCCCGGGGAGGCTGGGAATGTCGGCGAACCTCTCGATCAGGCGACCGACGCCTCGCGAGCAACCTCGGCGAAACGTCGGAACGCATCGGCGTCGCGCACCGCGATGTCCGCCAGCACCTTGCGGTCCAGCTCGACCCCGGCCAGCGAGAGGCCGTGCATGAATTGGGAGTAGCTCATCCCGTTCTGGCGAGCTGCGGCGTTGATGCGGGTGATCCACAGCCGCCTGAAGTCGCGCTTGCGGTTGCGCCGATCGCGGTAGGCGTAGGTGTCCGCCTTGATCAACGCCTCCTTGGCGCGGCGATAATTGGAGTGCGCCTCGCCTCTGAAGCCCTTCGTCAGCTCGAGCGTGGCGCGGCGCTTCTTGCGCGCGTGAACAGAGCGCTTGACCCTCACGAGCCAGCCTCCTTCTTCGTTGCGGCCACCCCGTCGCGGGTCGCCTGCGTGGCGCGGGCGCCTTTCCCGGTCGTCCCGGCGCGCGGGGTCGCCTGCGTGGCGCGGGAGCCTGTACCGGCGCCGCGCGCGCTCTTGGAGGGCGCACCCAGCATCCGCTTGATCCGCGGGGTGTCGTCTTCGGAGAGCAGCGCGGGGGCCCCGAGGGCGCGCTTACGCTTGGCCGACTTCTTCTCCAGGATGTGGCTGGTGAAGGCGTGCCGCCCCCGCACCTTGCCGGTGGCGGTGAGCTTGAAACGCTTCTTGGCGCCGGAGTGGGTCTTCATCTTGGGCATCGCGAGCGGGGATTATGGCAGACCTTCCGCCTCATACCGCCCAGACGGGCAACGGACGCTGTGCGATGCCCAAATCGCCTGTCATGTAACGGCCGCCGCCGGCCGATGAATCTACTGATGGATCGAGCCTCGCTCGCGCATCCCCTTCTCGAGCACGCCGAACGGCTGCCCAACGCGGCTCCGAGCGCAATCGCCCACGCACTGCGCGAGATCGCGGAGGTCGGGACGAACGATCCCGACCGGGCCCTCGACCTCGCCTGCGAGCGCCTCGTGCAGTCGATTGCCGCCACCGAGCGCCTGCGCGGCGAGCTGCGGGCTCGCCGCGGCGAGCTGCGCACGCTGGAGAACCGCATGCACGTCACCACCGAGATGCTGACGGAGGGCGTGCTGGTATTCGACCTCCACGGCCGCGCCATCTACGCCAACAACGCTGCCGCGCGGATCCTCAGCATGAGCCACGACCAGCTGCTCGCCCGCCACGTCCGCGACCGCCGCTGGCACTTCCTGCACGAGGACGGCTCCACCTGGCCGGTCGCCTCCCACCCGAGCGCGGAAACGTTGCAGACCGGGCGCTCCTCGCGCTCGGTGGCGATCGGCGTGGTGAAGCCGTGCGGCGCGGTGACCTGGATCTCCCTCAGCTCGCGGCCCGCGCTCGACGAGCATGGGCGCCAGTGCGGGGCGATCGCCACCTTCACCGACATCAGCGAGCGGCGCACCATTCTGGAGCAACTGCGCCACCAGGCCCACCACGATCAGCTCACCAACCTCGCCAACCGCAGGCTGTTCCACAAAGAGCTCGACCGCGCGATCTCACGTGCCCAGCGCCAGGGGTGCGCGGTCGCGCTCGTCTACATGGACCTGAACGGGTTCAAGCAGGTCAACGACACGCTCGGCCACCACGCCGGCGACGAGGTGTTGCGCACGCTGGCCGAACGGCTGGGCGGCGCGGTGCGCGAGGATGAGCTGATCTCCCGCTACGGGGGCGACGAGTTCGTGGCGCTGCTCAGCATGCTGCGCCATCCCGCCACCGAGGTGCAGGCGTTCATGGAGCGCATGCGTCTCACGCTCGCCGAGCCGATCCGCGTGGAGGCCGGCGCGGTGAAAGTCGGCGCCAGCCTTGGCGCCAGCATCTACCCGCACGACGGCTCCAACGCCGAGCAGCTGCTGCACCACGCCGACGCGGCGATGCTCTCGATGAAGGGCACCCGCGCGGCCTGAGCCGCGCTACGCCGTCTCGGAAGCGGGCGCCTCGGCGGCCGCCGCATCAGGCCCAACCGTCTCCGCGGCGGGGACCTCAGCCCGAACAGGCTCGGCGGAGGGCGCCTCAGTCGCCGCGGAGGACGCCCCAGCCTCAACAGTCCCTCCGGACACCGGCCCAGCCTCAACACTCTCGGCGGAGGGCGCATCCGTCTTCACGGTCTCGGCGGACGCCGCATCAGCCTCGCCTGCCGGCCCGGCGCCGTCGGGGGAGGCGTCGAAGCGTCCCGCCAGCACCGCTTTGGAGGGGCCGAGCATCATCGTCATGTTGCGCCCCTCCTGCATGGGGCGCTGCTCGACGACGCCCAACTCCGCCAGCTCCTCCGCCAACCGATCCAGAATCATCGTGCCGCGCTCGGGGTGGGTGACCTCGCGACCGCGGAACATGATCGTGACCTTCACCTTGTCCTTGTGGCGCAGGAAGCGTTCCACGTGGTGCTTCTTGGTGTCGTAGTCGTGCTGGGCGATCTTCGGGCGGAACTTGATCTCGCGCACGGTGATCTGCTGCTGGTGCTTGCGCGCCTGCTTCTGCTTCTGCGCCAGCTCGTACTTGTACTTGGAGTAGTCCAGCACCCGACACACCGGGGGGCGCGCCTCCGGCGCGACCTCCACCAGGTCGAGATCGCGTTCCTGGGCGAAGCGCAGCGCGTCAGGGGTCTTCAGCACGCCCACCTGGCCGCCCTGGTCGTCGATCAGACGCACCTCGGGCACGCGGATACGCTCGTTGACCCTGGTCGTGTCCCGCTCGGGCGGGCGCCGGTCAAACCTGCGGGGTACGGCCACTAGCTGTCCTGGCGGCGCGTCAAGCCGATTCGATGGCGCAGCACACTGAAAATGGGATGCGGGAACTCCTCAAGATGGCCGAGTATAACGGGGTACCGGCGACACGCAAGTGCGGATTGTGTGAACCACCTTCAGACGGGACGTCGCTCACTCGCCCGCACCAGTCTGCGCACGGTCTCATGCGGGACGTCGCTCGCTCGCCCGCACGAGTCTGCGCACGGCCTTCAGACGGGACGTCGCTCACTCGCCCGCACCAGTCTGCGCACGGTCTCATCCAACGTGGCGGCGCCCCTGTCTCCAGCCCGGTGCTCGCGCACCGACACCGTGCCCTCGCGCTGCTCGCGCTCCCCCACCACCAGCATGTGCGGGATACGGCGCAGCTCAGCGTCGCGCACCTTGCGGCCGATCGACTCGCCGCGGTCGTCCAGCTCGACGCGCAGACCCTGCTCGCAAAGGCGCTCCCGCACGGAGCCGCCGTACTCGTTGAAGCGGTCTGAGACGGGCAGCACGATCGCCTGCACCGGCGCCAGCCACAGCGGCAGCTCGCCCGCGTAGTGCTCGATCAGGATGCCGATGAAGCGCTCGAAGGAGCCCAGCAGCGCGCGATGGATCATCACCGGCCGATGCTCGGCGTTGTCGGCGCCGGTGTATGCCAGCTCGAAGCGCTCGGGCATCGAGTAGTCCAGCTGCACCGTCCCCAACTGCCACGAGCGCCCGATCGAGTCGGTCATGTGCAGGTCGATCTTGGGGCCGTAGAAGGCGCCGTCCCCCGGGTTGACCTCGTAGGCCAGACCCTCCGCCTCCAGCGCCCCCCTCAAAGCCAGCTCGGCGCGATCCCACATCTCCTCGCTGCCGATCCGCCGCTCCGGGCGTGTTGAGAGCTCCAGGCGCGGCTCGAAGCCAAACAGCTCGTAGATGTGAAAGCCGAAGCGCAAACAGCGCACCACCTCCCCCTGCACCTGCTCCTCGGTGCAAAAGATGTGCGCGTCGTCCTGGGTGATGTGGCGCACCCGCAGCAGCCCGTGCAGCACTCCGCTGGGCTCGTGGCGGTGTACCAAGCCCTGCTCGGAGTAGCGGATCGGCAGGTCGCGGTAGGAGCGGCGGGCATCCTTATAGATCTGGATGTGCGCCGGGCAGTTCATCGGCTTCAAACCCATCGGCCGCGCCTCCACCTCGGTGAAGTACATGTTCTCCCGGTACTTCTCCCAGTGCCCCGACTGCTTGAACAGCTCGACGTCGTACAGGATCGGCGTTTTGACCTCCTCATAGCCGCGCGCGCGGTTCTCCTCGCGCCACAGCTCGGTGAGCGCGTTCCACACCACCATCCCCGCCGGCTTCCACAGCGGCGAGCCCGGCGACAGCTCGGAGAACTGGAACAGGTCCAGCTCCCGCCCCAGCTTGCGGTGATCGCGCGCGCGCGCCTGCTCCAAACGCTCCAGATGCTCCTCCAACGCGGCCTGCGTGAAGAACGCGGTGCCGTAGATGCGCGTCAGCATCGTGCGCGTGGAGTCCCCCCGCCAATAGGCGCCCGCCACCGACTGCAGCCGGAAGGCGCCCACGGTCTTGGTGGAGGGCGCGTGCGGGCCGCGGCACAGGTCGGTAAAGGGACCGTTGGTGTAGAGCGAGACGGTCTCCAGCGGGTGCTCCCGCGCGGCGGCGCGCGCGAGATCGTCGATCAGCTCCACCTTGTAGTCCTGTTCGGCCGCTCGAAAGCGCTCGCGCGCGTCGGCCACGGCAACGTCCTCGCGCTCGAAGCGCTCCGCCGCCTTGATGTGCGCGCGCATCCGCTCTTCGATCGCCGGGAAGTCGGCCTCGGAGACACTCACCCCGTCGGGGAACTCGAAGTCGTAGTAGAAGCCCTGCTCGATCGCCGGCCCGATCGAGATCTTCACGCCCGGGTACAGCTCCATCACGGCGGCGGCCAGCACGTGCGCGGCGTCGTGGCGGATCAGCCGCAGCGGCTCCTCGCCCTCGCTGCGCGCCGTGAGGATCGCGATCGCGGCGCCGTCGGGCAGCGGCCGCGACAGGTCGCGTACTTCGGAGGCCACCCCCCCCTCCCCTCCCCCTATGCCGT
The DNA here is from genome assembly GCA_963833205.1 of uncultured Solirubrobacterales bacterium. Lineage (GTDB taxonomy): Bacteria > Actinomycetota > Thermoleophilia > Solirubrobacterales > Solirubrobacteraceae > Palsa-744. The sequence continues at coordinate 388,495 of CAWHWZ010000004.1, forward strand.
CCAAGCGGCGAATCTCCACCGCCAGCGCCGCGCGCGCCAAACCGGCGCCGATCGCCGCGGCCGCATCGGCGCCGGTGGCGCCGTCGGGCAGCTCCAGCGCATTGCCGTCAGGGAGAGTGACCGTGAGACTCATCGAGCGTTGGAGGCTACCAATGAGGATGCCTCAGACAATCGTCCGCAGCATCTGCGAGGATTGCTCAGGTGGCCACCGAACCGCAGATCTCCATCAAGCTCTCCCCTGGCCAGATCGAGGAGGTCGTGCGCGGCGCCGACCCCGGGCGGGCCCCCGGTTTCGCCGCTTTGATCTCGGCCGTGCTCAGCCGCGCCGACGAAACCGACATGCTCGCCTACGACGACCGCCGGCTTTCCCGTTCGCTGCTTCGGGGCCTGGCGATCCTGACCTGCTTCGGCCCCGACGAGCCGACGCTCGGGCTGATGGAGATCGCCGAACGCCTGCAGATCAGCGCCAGCACCGTCCACCGCTACGTGATCACGCTCGTGGAGGTCGGGCTGCTGGAGCAGTCGCCGAAGACTCGCAAGTACTCGCTGCCGTCGGTGTGAGGCGTGCGCGGTCGTTGTGAGGCGCGCGCGACTGGTGTGAGGCGTGCGCGGTCGTTGTGAGGACGGCCGCGCCTCCGTTGTGCTGGATCCTGGACTCAGACCCAAGCTCGCCCAACCCCCACCCGGTAAAGCACGTGCGCAAACCCGGCGTGTTGGAGCTCGCGCTCGGGCGCCATCCCCAGCTTGTCCATCACCCGCCGCGAAGCCATATTGTCGGCGCGGGTGAGCGCCACCGCCTCCCGCGCGCCCCTGGCGGCAGCGAGCGCGAGCGCCTCGCGGCCGATCGCGGTGGCGATCCCGCGGCCCCATTCCTTTGGAAGGACAGCCCAGGCGAATTCCAGCTCCGGGCGGCCGTCAAGCAGCCTCATACTGAGGCCGCCGCAGGCGACCGTACGACCCCGCTGGCCGGCGATCCACGGGCCAAACCCGTGCGCACGCCAGTGCGCGGCGCCGGCCCGGGCTCGCGCCGCACACTCGGCCTCGGAGTGGGGTTGCCCACGTCCGGCGGGCAGCAGCCAGCGCGCGACCTCCGGGGCGCCCAGCAGGCCCATCAGCACTGGGCCATCGTCCTCCGAGAACGGTCTGAGGGAAAGCTTGGGGAGATCTGCCATCGGCCGATGATGCCACCGTCCGGCGACCGTCCATCCCAGGACGTGCGCCGCCCTAGGGTGCCGGCCGCCGATGGGCGCACGGCGAACACCCGCAGCTTGCTCGCCAACCTGCACGGGTGAGGGATTTGAGCGCCCAGACGCTGGTACGGTGGCGCGAGGATGGGGGACGGATACTTTCCCAGGGGCCAGTCGATGCTGCGCCGCGTCCACGAGGAGAAGGCGGTGGGCCTCTTCTATGGACAGCGCGCGCTGTGCGTCGGCGCCGTCAAGCCCCTCAACTATGTGGGCACCAGCCGGCACACGCGCAACAAGAGCATGCCCTTCCGACGCATCTCCCACACCGGGGAGATGTTCGAGGCGGTCTTCTTCGGCACCCGCGCGGAGGCCGATCGCGTGCTGGAGGCCGTGCGGCGCATGCACCGGCACGTGGTCGGCCAGCTCCCCGAGGACGCCGGGCCCCACTACCCGGCCGGCACCCCCTACTCGGCCGTCGACCCGGAGCTAATGTTGTGGACGGTGGCAGTGATCGCCGACTCGGCCGAGTGGTTCTATGAGCGGCTGGTGCGCCGCCTGAGCGACCCCGAGCGCGAGGCGCTGTGGCGCGACTATGTGCGCTTCGCGGAGCTGTTTGGGATGCCCGCACGGTATGCGCCCGCCACGTACGGCGAGTTCCGCGCCTGGTATGAGCGCCAGCTGGCCGGCGAGGACCTCCACCTGACCGAGGAGGCCCGCTACATGGGGTACGCATCAGCCTTCGCCATCCCGGTGCCCGCCAGCCGCCAGCTGGGCAAGCGCCTCCACGATCTCATCATGCTGTGCTCGCTGCCCGCGCGGGTGCGCCAGCTCTACAACCTGCGCTGCACCTCGCTCCAAGAAGCCGCGTGCACAGCACTGCTGGCCAGCTCCCGCTGCACCCAGCCGCTGCTGCCGCGCCGGCTGGCGCGCGGCTCGTGCGTCCCCGAGTTCCGGATGGTGGCGGCGACCGAGCGCCAGCGGATCGCGCGGGGCGAGCCCACCCCGCAGCTGGCCGACTGATCTCCTCTGAAAGCCGCTCTCAGCTCAGGAGCCGATGATCAGCGCCAGAGCGAGCAGCGCCAGCAGGTGGAACGTCTGATCGACGGCGATCGACACCGCCAGGTTTTCCTTCGGATCCAACCGCTTCACTTTTTTCATATACGCCTGCAGCAGCCTGCCGTCGTCCTGGATCAGGTGCGGGATGAAGATCGCGGGGATCACCCACACCAGTTCCCAGCCCAGATCGGCCACCACCAGCGCCGGGACGAAGCACAGCGTGTACAGGGTGACGTGAGTGAACAGCGCCCGGCGCGCGTCCGGCGCTCCTCGCGCCAAACCGCCGCGCTTGTGGAGAGCCTGCCAGTTGGTCTGCAGGAGATAGTCCCCCACCAGATGCGACACCACAAACGCGATGAAGACTTCGACCCAGGTCATCCATGCAGAGCCTATCCGGCCCCGCGCACCCCGTGCCCGCGACCCGACCCGATCGCCTCGGCGGCCAAGATTTGCATCGATACATGCGGACTGGCCGGGATGAGCGCCCGCTAGTAGCCTTGGCGCGGTGAGCGCCATACCCAGCGGCCACCAGGGGAGCCCGTTTCCGCCGATCGCCGACTACGGCTTCCTGTCGGACTGCGAGAGCTGCGCGCTGATCGCGCCGAGCGGCAACGTCGAGTGGATGTGCCTGCCGCGGATGGACTCCCCCAGCGTGTTCGGGGCGATGCTCGACCGCGACGCCGGCGGCTTTCGGCTGGGCCCCGCCGGCGTGACCGTGCCCGCCGCGGTGCGCTACCTGCCGGGAACGCTGGTGCTGGAGACCAGCTGGGAGACGCGCACCGGGTGGGTGGTGGTCCGCGACGTGCTGTGCATCGGCCCCTGGTACCACAACCAGGAGCGCTCGCGCACCCATCGGCGCTCGCCCACCGACTACGACGCCGACCACGTGCTCTTGCGGACCGCCTTCTGCGTGCAGGGCTGGGCCGAGATCCACCTCGACTGCGAACCGGTCTTCGACTACGGAGGTCTCGCCGCCGAATGGTCCTACACCGGCCCCGGCTACAACGAGGCCACCGCCGGCTCGGAGGGCATGGACCTGAAGCTGCGCCTGGTCACCGACATGAACCTCGGGTTCGAGGGCCCGCGCGCCCGCGCACGCACGATCCTGCACGAGGGGGAGTCGGTGTTCGCCGCGCTGGGCTGGTCAGAGCACCCGCTGCCCTCCACCTACGAGGAGGCCAACCAGCGCCTCGTGCGCACCGCCCACCACTGGCAGGAGTGGCTCAAGCAGGGCACCTTCCCCGATCATCCCTGGCGCACCTACCTGCAGCGCAGCGCGCTGACGCTGAAGGGGCTCAGCTACGCCCCCACCGGGGCGATGGTGGCGGCGGCCACCACCTCGCTGCCCGAGACCGTCGGCGGCGAACGCAACTGGGACTACCGCTACACCTGGATCCGCGACTCCACGTTCATGCTGTGGGCGCTCTACACGCTCGGCTTCGACTGGGAGGCCAACGACTTCTTCTACTTCGTCGCCGACCTCGCCGAGGCCGAGGAGGGGGAGCTGCAGATCATGTACGGGATCGGCGGCGAGAGCCGCCTGGAGGAGCAGGAGCTCGACCATCTCTCCGGCTACGGCGGGGCACGACCGGTGCGGATCGGCAACGGCGCCTACCGCCAGCGCCAGCACGACGTGTGGGGCGCGGTGCTCGACTCGATCTATCTGCACACCCGCTCACGCGACCAGCTGCCCGACCGGCTGTGGCCGATCATCAAGCGCCAGGTCGCCGGCGCCCTTCAGCACTGGCGCGAGCCCGATCACGGGATCTGGGAGGTGCGCGGCGAGCCCCAGCACTTCACCTCCTCCAAGCTCATGTGCTGGGTTGCCGCCGACCGCGGCGCCCGTCTGGCGCAGCTGCGCGAGGACCGCGAGTGGGCCGAGCGCTGGCAGGCGGCGGCGCAGGAGATCCACGCCGACATCTGCGCGCACGGGGTCGACTCGCGCGGGGTCTTCACCCAGCACTACGGCACCACCACGCTCGACGCCTCGCTGCTGCTGGCGCCGCTCGTGCGCTTCCTGCCCGCCGAGGACCCGCGCATCGTGGCCACCGTCCTGGCGATCGCCGACGAGCTCACCGAGGATGGCCTCGTGCTGCGCTACCGCGTGCAGGACACCGACGACGGGCTCAGCGGCGAGGAGGGCTCGTTCACGATCTGCTCCTTCTGGCTGGTCTCCGCGCTGTGCGAGATCGGCGAGCTGCAGCGCGCGCGGGCGCTGTGCGAGAAGCTCATCTCCCACGCCTCCGCGCTGGGGTTGTACGCCGAGGAGATCGATCCCCGCACCGGCCGGCACCTGGGCAACTTCCCGCAGGCCTTCACCCACCTGGCGCTGATCAACGCGGTGATGCACGTCATTCGCGCCGAGCGCGGCGACCCCGATCCGACCTCGGCAATCGCTACGGTGCTGCGATGAACACCACCCCCACCCCCAACTACCTGCGCCTCGAGGTGATCAGCGGCAACGCCACCGGTGACACGATTGTCGTCGAGGACGAGCTCGTGATCGGGCGCCACGCCGAGGGGGCGGGACGGCTCTCCGAGGATGAGGAGATCTCGCGCCAGCACGCCCGCATCTCGCGCGAGGCCACCGGCGACTACGCGATCGAGGATCTCGGCTCCTCCAACGGCACGTTCGTCAACGGCCTGCGGATCCAAAGCCCCCGTCTGCTGGCGCTGGAGGACTCGATCGAGGTCGGCGCCACCACGCTGCTGGTCAAGGCGATCGTGGAGCCGGAGCCCGTAGTAGCGCCGGCTGGCCCTACCGTCGTTTCGCGGGTGCCCGTGGAGCCGGTCAGCCCGGTGCCGGCGCTGGCGCTCCAGCTCGAAGTCGATTTCGACGCCCGCGAGGCGCAAATCGCGCTCGGCGATGGCGGGGAGAAGGTGCGTCTGGTGTTGGAGGACGGCAGCTGGCGGGCGGTGCTCGGCGGGCCCGAGGGCGATCGGTAGCGCGCGGCTCCCCGCCGGATGGCCCGAAGGCCAGCAGTAGCGCAGCTCCCCGCCGGATGGCCCGGGCCGTCAGTAGCGCGCGGCTACCCGCTGGATGGCGGCGTCAGACCGGCCGCCTCGTGCAACAGGCGCGCGTATTCGCCGGCGCTCTGTGGGCGCTCGGCGGGCACCTTCGCCAGCGCGCGCAGCACCGCGGGTCCAAGCGCGGGCGGCGCGTCGGGCAGCTCGGCGCAGGGGTCGGGCGGCTCGTCCTGTAGTTGCGCCCACAGAATCCGCATGCCCTTGCGGTCGGCAAACGGCGGGGTCCCGCTGAGGCACTGGCAGATCACACACCCCAGCGCGTACACGTCGGTCGCCGCGCTCACCGCCTCGCCGCGGATCTGCTCCGGGGACATGTAATCCAGCGAGCCCAGCGCCTGGCCGGGCCGTGTGAGATTGGTGCCCTGGCTGTCCTTCGCCAGCCCGAAGTCGGTGATCAGCGCGGTCCCGTCGAGGTCCAGCAGAACGTTGGCGGGCTTCACGTCGCGGTGCACCATGCCGCCGGCAAACAGCGCGTCCAGACCATCCGCGACCTGCGCGCACAGCGTGAGCGTGGTGGGCACGTCGAGCCGGCCCTCGCGCCCCAGCTTCTGCTCCAGCGAGCCGCCCTTGATGAAGCGCTGCGCGAGATATGGCACGCCCTCGTGCTCGCCGGTGTCCAGCACCGGCACCACGTGCGGGTTTTTCACCTGCTGGGCGATCCGCGCCTCGCGCTCGAAGCGCTTGCGGAAGACGCTGTCCTCGGCCAGATCGCCGCGCACCAGCTTGAGCGCGACTGGCTCCCCGTCGGCGCCGAGCGCCCGGTACACGCGCCCCATCCCACCAACCTCCAGCAGCGACTCGATCCGGTAGCGCCCGACGGCGACGCCGATCAGCGGGTCGGGCGCCTCGCCCGCCGCCCCCGGCTGCTGCTGGTGCTGCTCGGGCTCATCGCTCACGCCTGCCATCTTACGCTCCGTCCGCCGCGGCGCGCCGACGCCTGGCATATGATGGAGGCAGGCAAATGAGGCGAGGTGCACTGATGCGAGCTTTAAACAGGCGCTCCCGGCGCCCGATCGCGCTTGTCGCGCTGGCGGCGCTGCCGGCGATCGCGGCCGCGACGACGATCACGGCCAACGCCACATCGTCGGCGGCGCCATCCACCCCAATCGTGTGCGTCAAAGCACCGTGCGAAGCGGCGCCGGCGCCACCGGTCAACGACAACTACCTGGCCGGGCTCAACCTCAACGAACCGAGCAGCGCCCACCATCGCGGCACGCCGCTCAACCGCACGGAAACGCTGCGCGACGAACGCAACACGGCGGCGGCGACGGTCCAGTCGGACATCTTCAACCCCCCCTCCAGCGGCGGCCCCGCCGAGCTGACGGGCTGCAACGGCGTCAGCGAGGGCAAGACCATCTGGTACAACTTTTTTCCCAACGCCAGCGGGCTGGTGCGGATCCGCACCTCGGCGGCCTTCGGCACGGTGATGGCGGTCATGCCGTATGACCCCAAGACGCTGCTGCCCGACAACAACCAGCGCAAGTGCGCGGTCAACCAGCCCACCGCCGCCGGCGAACTGTTCGCCCACGTGCAGGCCGGGAAGTCCTACACGATCCAGATCGGCGGGGTCGAATCGGCGGGAGGCAACGTGGAGTTCCTGTTCGACTACGTGGTCCCGCCCAAGCGCCTGCAGGCCGAAGCGACGCTCACCGCGCAGCCGCTCGCCGGCGGCGTGCAAGTCGTCAACCTCGCTGTCAGCGCCCCGCGCCATGCCCGCGTCGAAGTCCGCTGCACGCGCGGCTGCCGCCCGCAGGCCGCGACCGCGCGCACCGTTCGCTTCCCCCGGTTGGGCGGTGCGATGCTGCCCAACGGCGCCGCCCTGAAGATCTACGTGACCGCCAAGAACGAGATCGGCGCCTACATCGAATACAAGATCGGGCACGCCAGCTTCACCAAGATCCAGCGCTGCCTGGCCCCGGGCTCAAAGCGGCCCGAGCGCTGCGAATGACCGGGCGCCCCGCATGAGCACCGCCGGTGGGCGGGTGGCAATCGGGGCGCTGGTGGTGGCGCTGGTGTTCGGGGCCGGCTTCGCGGTACGCAAGGCCACCGCCGGCGGCGCACAGGCGGCGCCGCTGCCCGCCCCGCTGGTGCTCACCGCGACGCCGGTGCACGTCTCCGGTTTCGCGCCGCCCGCCACGCCGCCGGCGCTGCGCCGTCCACCGCATCCGCGCACCCCCGCACCGACATCGACCACCACTCCGGCACCGTCCGCCACCCCGGCGCCGAGCTCCACTCCGGCTCCCGCCCCCAGCACGCCTTCCCAGCCCGCGGCTCCGCCCAGCAGCGGCAAACACAGCGGTCCGGTGCTGGTGGGCTAGGCTCGATGAGTGCGTGAGTCCCTTTGATGAGCACGCCCGGTGATCTGGTGGTTCATCCCGTGAATCCAGTGGTGCGCTACGGGAAAGGTCACTGATGGACTCGCTGGACAACCCCACGGTCGTAGCGGGCTACCGCATCGACGGCACGCTCGGCGAGGGCGGCATGGGGACCGTGTACCGCGCCACCCAGCTATCGCTGGAGCGCGTGGTGGCGCTGAAGGTGCTCACCGCGGATCTCAGCGCCGATCCCGCCTTCCGCGAGCGCTTCCGCCGCGAGGGTCTGCTGCAGGCCGCGCTCGACCACCCCCACATCGTCACGGTTTACGAGGCCGGTGAAACCGACAATCGGCTGTTCCTCGCGATGCGCATGGTCGAGGGCCCCACGCTCAAGGACCTGATCCTGCGCCGTCAACTTGACGACCGGCGGGCGCTACGCCTGCTCACCCAGGTGGCCGAGGCGCTCGACGCGGCGCACGCCAAGGGACTGATCCACCGCGACGTCAAGCCCCAGAACGTGCTGGTCGGCGCCGGCGACCACGCCTATCTGGCCGACTTTGGGCTGACCAAGGGCAGCGACGACGCGGCGATGACCGAAACCGGCCAGTTTGTGGGCACGATCGACTACATCTCCCCCGAGCAGGCCCGCGGGGGACGCGCCACGGGCCGCAGCGACGTGTATGCGCTCACGGCCGTGCTGTGCGAGTGCCTCACCGGCCGCGTCCCGTTCGAGCGGGCCACCGAAGAGCGGGCGCTGCTCGCGCACCTCACCGAGCCCCCGCCCCGTCTCTCGCAGGTGCGCTCCGACCTCCCCGCGGCGATGGATGAGGTGATCGCGCGGGGGATGGCCAAGAATCCCGAGGACCGGCCGGCGTCAGCTGGCGAGCTGATGCTCATGGCCAGGCGCGCGCTCGGCGCGATGCCGGCGGAGGCCGCCGCGCCGCCCGCCGCCGACGCCACCGACGCCACGCGCCTGCGGCCGGCGGTCGATGCGCCGACGCGAGGCCCGCGGCCGGCAGCCAAGAGCGACCCCGGCGCCACCCGCCTCGCCGCGGCCGCCGCGAGGACCCCAGACGCCGGGCCGGCACCCGGCGACGTCGAGCGTGGCACTCCGGCGCCCAGCGGCGATCCCGGCACCAGCGCTTCCGCGGCGGCTCCGTCAGCGCCAAGATCCGCCGGCGCACGCGCACCAACCGGTGCCGCCAACAGGAGATATGTGCCGGTCCTCATCTTCGCAGCCGTGATCGCGCTGGTCGCCGGGCTGCTGCTCGGCGGGGGTTCGAGCAGCTCCGGCACGGCCTTCACCGACTCGGCGTCAGCGGGCCAGATCGAACTCTCCTTCCCGTCCAGCTGGCAGCGCCTGGCAGGCGCCCCCACGATTCCAGGGCTTGCATTCGCACAGCCGCTCGCGCTCGCCTCGGGTTCAGCAGCCAACGCCTACGGCGGCTCCTCCGGCCAGCGCCTCCTTGCCGGCGAGGTACCCGCCTCCGGGCCATCGCTGCTGCCCGCAGCCTTCACCGCCGCCCTAAGCGGGACGCTGCCACACCCCCAACCTGTGCGATTGGGCGCACTTGAGGCATACCGCTACAGCGGACTGTCGCTGCACGGACTTGCCCAGCCGCTGACGCTCTATGCGGTGCCCACCTCGGGAGGCGTGGTGACGATCGCCTGCGTGGGATCCGCCGCTGCCAGCTCGGGGTCGCAGTGCGCGCAGATCGCGGCCACCCTGAAGTTGAACGGCACCACCGCGTTCGGCCTGGCGCCCAGCACCCAATATGCAACCGCGCTGGCGGGCGCCTTCGGCGCACTGCACAGCGCCCTCAACACCGCCAGCGCCCGCTTGCACACCGCGTCGAGCGCCGCCGCCCAGGCCGCCGCGGCCACACAGTTGGCCGCGGCCTACACCGCCGCCTCGCGCGCGCTTGCCCGACTCTCCCTCAGTCCCGCGGTGCAGAGCATCAATGCGAACCTCGCCGCCTCGCTGGCAGCGCTCAGCCGCGACTACGCCGCACTGGCCACCGCCGCGCGCGCCGGGAATGAAGCTGCCTATGCGCGGGCCGAGCGTGCGATCGGAAGCGGCGGTGCCCGCACGGCGAGCGCACTCGCGGCCCTGCGTCAAGCCGGCTACACAGTCTCCGGCTGATCGGCTCCCGACGGCTCCGGCTGGTTCTCCTCCGGCTGATCGGTCGGCGCGGATCCCGGCGACGCCTCGGGCTCCTCGACGAGCGACCAAATCGCGATCTCCGCGCGCCGACCGCGCAGCTCGATCTGATCGACGAACGCCAGATCCTCAGGCTGCGCGGTGAGCGCCTCCTTGGTGGCCCCCGCAAGCATCAGCTGGTGGGGCGTCCCCTTGGTGAGCTGCTCGATGCGCGCCGCCACGTTGGTGGTGTCGCCCACCGCCGTGTACTCCACACGCCGCTCGGAGCCCACGTTGCCCGACATCACCCGCCCCGAGTTCAGGCCGATACCCATGCGAAAGCCCGACCCCAACTCCTGTTCGCGCAACCACGCGTTGAAGCGGGGCAGACGCACCCCCAGCATCTCGCGGGCCGTGGAGAGCGCGCGGTCGGCGTGGTCGGCCTGCACGATCGGCGCCCCGAACACCGCCATGATCCCATCCCCCATGTACGCCACCAGCGTGCCCCCGTGGTCGAGGATCGCATCGCTCATCTCGCTCAGGTAGCGGTTCAGCACTTCGATCACGCGATCGGGCGTCAGCGTTTCCGCGAACGAGGTGAAGCCGCGCAGGTCGGTGAACATCACGGTTCCCTCGCGCTGCACCCCACCGAGCCGCAGTTCCCCTCCGGCGCTCGCCAGCACCTCGTCGACGACGTTCTCGGGCACGAAGCGCGAGAACAGGTCGCGCACCCGCTCGCGCTCGAAGGCCACCGTCACCAGCTGCACCGACAGGGCTCCCGCCGCGCTGAGGATCAGCGCTCCGAGCGGGTACACAAACGACACCACGCGCCCGTTGTCGAACGCGATCTGCACGGCCACCGTGAACGCCGCTCCGAGCGCGAGCGCCAGCCCGACGGTGGCGATCGAGCCGAACCGCAGCGTGGCCAGCGGCGTGGCGCAACCCAGCAGCACGATCAGCGCAAGGTCCAACCATGCCGCGGAGGAGCGCAGCGGCAGGCCCCGCAGCACCGTCTCGATCGCGCTGGCCTGGACTTCGGCGCCCGGCATCTGCCTGGCGGTGGACGTCGGGTGGATGTCCTGCAGCGTGGGCGCCGAGGGGCCAACCACCACGATCTTGTCGTGGAAGAAGCCGCGCGGCACGTGGCCGAGGTAGACGGACGAGAACGACACACGGGGGAAGATGTTTTCCGGGCCGTAGTAGTCGATCCATGCGGGCTCCCCGTCGAACTCGCTAGCGCGCACCCGCCGCCCGGTGGCGACTTCGGTGCTGGCCACGGCGAGCGTCTTCAGCCCGCCCACGGAGAAGCCGACCCGCCGCAGGACACCACCCGGATCGGTGGGCAGCAGCCCGTTGGCCGGCCGCGAGCCAACTTCGCCCAGCAGCGCGTTGCCTTCGCTGCCAAGGAACCTCATTTTCCCGGTGCCTTCGGTTTCGGTCGCGGCCATTACGGTGCGCCCTTCGGCGTTGTTCAGCGCGGTGAGCAGCGCGGTCTCGTCGCTACGCGCCTGCGGGCAGCGACCGGGCGGCGGCTGCGTGCCATTCGCCGCAAGCGGGCAGGCGCTGGCCTCGCTGAACTGCACGTCGTAGGCGATCGCCTTGGGGTGGTCGCGCGCGATGTCTTCGATCACCCTGGCGTGTGCCCGGCGCGGGAACGGCCACTGCAGGCCCAGCTGGTCGAAGGTCTGTTCGTCGATCTCAACCAGCACGATGTTGGCCGGCGGGCGCTGGCGGCCGCGGATCGAGAAGCGCGTGTTGACGGTGCTCAGTTCCAGCGAGCGCAGCAGGTCGGTCTCATAGGCGATCAGCGCCAGGCCGGTGGAGCCCAGCGCGACGATCGCCAGCAGCACCAGCCGCAGCTGTCGCGTGCGTGCCGGCCCGGCCCGTCTGCGCTTGTTGCGCTTCACCCGTTCACCTTGAGATCGCCACAATGACTGAAATAGGAGGGACCCGGCTCACCGGGGGCACACAGCCCAGGCTGGGTCGGCCGTCTGCGCCACCCTTTAAACGCTATCCGAGTCTCCGGTCGCCGATCCCGTCACCGCGCCCATGCGGGGGGTGTAGGACGGGTTGAGGCCGGGCGCTGCGTTACGCTGGCCTCCAAGATGGAGGATCCGTCACGCTTCGTGCTGCCGGCAGGGCTCATGCTCGCCGAGCGCTACACCGTCGGGAAGCCGATCTCCAGCGGCGCGATGGGCGCGGTCTACCGCGCCCATGACACCCACACCGACGTGGCGGTGGCGGTCAAGCACGTCAACAACACCCGCCACGCCGAGCGCTTCGAGGTCGAGGCGCGGCTGCTGTCGCTGCTGCGCCACCCGCGCGTGGTCGAGGTCACCGACCACTTCGCCGACGAGCGCGGCCAGTACCTGGTGATGGAACTCGTGGAGGGCACCGATCTGCACAGCCTGCTGGCGCAGAAGGGCGATCCGGGGCTGCCGCTGGAGCAGGCGCTGGACTACGCCCGTGAGAGCTGCGAGGCGCTGGAGTACGTGCACGACCAGCAGATCGTGCACCGCGACGTCAAGCCCCACAACCTGATCCTCGGCGAAGACGGGATCGTGCTGGTGGACTTCGGGATCGCCCGTCTGCTCCACGACGACGAAGAGGACGAAGGCACCGTGGGCGTCGGCACGCCGCGCTACATGGCGCCCGAGGTGTTCGCCGGCGGCTCGGTCTCCCCGCGCAGCGACGTCTTCGGCCTGGCCGCCACGCTGTGGACGCTGATCGTCGGCAAACCACCGGTGTACGCCAGCCCGACGGAGCTGCGCGAGCTCGCCCCCGAGGTCCCCCCCGAGATCGCCGACGCCGTGAAGGCCGGCCTGGAGATGATCCCCGAACGGCGGGTCGCCTCGGTCGCCGCCTTCGCCCGGGCGCTCGGCAGCCACACCCAGCCCCGGGGCTACGCGCAGCCCACGATCGGCGGGTCGCTCACGCTCTCGATCGAGGCGCCCGCCGCGCGGCGCAGCCTGATGGAGGGGATCGCACGCACCGCCGCCGGCGTGTTCGAGGCCGCGGCCTCCTCGATCGCGCTGACCGACGCCAACACCCGCGAGCTGGTCTACCAGTCGGCGTGGGGAGCGGGAGCGCGCGAGATCGTCGGTGTGCGCCTGCCGCCCGGGCACGGCCTCGCCGGCAGCGTCGTGGAAAACGGGCAGCCGCTGGCCGTCCCCGACTGTCGCACCGACCCCCGCTTCGCGGCCCGCATCGCGGCCGGCACCGGCCACGTCCCCTACACCATGCTGGTCGTCCCGCTGATTCGCCTCGGTCGCCCGATCGGCGTGCTCTCGCTGCTCGACCGCCGCGACGGCGGCCACTACGGGCCCGACGACGCCGAGCGCGCGGCGCTGTTCGCCGAGCTCGTCGTCTCCGCGATCGAAGCCGACAGCGAGGCGATGCCCAGCCTCGGGGCGCCCAGGACGCGGATCACCTCGGCCTGAGGGGCCTGCGCCGGGGCGGGATCGATCAGCCCCGCTTGAGGGGTGCCCGGGCCAGGTAGGACTGTCCGGTGAACAGCGTGATCGTCTTGCGGCGGCGGAAGTCGCGGACCGAGACGACGCCGCGCTTGACGTGCGTGAGCGTCCCGTCGCACTGGTTGGCCACGCTCCAGGTCGTCCCGCGCACGGTCGAGGCGCTGTACTGCCCGCGCGCGGTGAAGTGCCCGTGCGAGCTTGCGTTCAGCCGTCCAAGCACCTTGCTGCTCGGACGGCCTGATGCGATCCTGGCCTTGCCGACGCTCGTGCACACCTGACGGGCGCTGTGGGTGTCGATGATGTCCAGGTTGGTAAGTCCGTGCTGGCGGCGATTCTGCAACAGCTTGAAGAGACCGGCGCCGAAGTCCCCGGACTGCAGCTTGCCCTTCGTGGAGGCGGTCGTGGCCGTGGTGAGGTTCACAACACCGGTGCGCGTATCGAGGGTCGAGCCGACCGGGATCTGACGCGCCTCGGTCAACGGTATGAAACTCTGTCCCTTGGTGAGCGCCGCGGATGCTCGCGTGTCGGTGAGGGCTGTGAACACCTGCCCTCCCGTGAGTGCGGCGAATGCCTGACCCCCTACGGGTGCAGCAAACGTTCGCGTCCTCAGCGAGCCATGCGAGGCGGGCAATGCGGAAGCGAGCTGGGCCCCGGGCGGCAGCTCGATGTAGACCACTCCAGACACTGGCGTCACGTTTACCGACTCGCCCAGCACCGGCGGTGGTGGCGGAGGGTCGGCAGGGGTGTTCAGGACCTGGTCGGCTCCCAGCGCGCTGCCCGCGCTGTTGGTCGCCACCGCGCGCACGTGATAGGTCACGTTGGGCAGCAGGCCTGTGACAGTCGCCGTAACCGTGTGGTTTGCGAAATCAGCTCCCACTGCCTGGTCGGGCGTCACCGAGCCATATGTGATCGCCGCCCCTTTGGCTTCCCCGAGCACCGGCCCGTATTCGAAGTGCACGCTCGTGGCCAGCCCATGCGGGTTGACGCTCGCCGTGAATGCCGCGCTCGTCGTGCTCAGCACGGTGGGTGGCGCGGTCGTCAGCAGCGCCGGCGGCCCGGGGGGCGCAACGCTAGCCGTACTCGTGGCCGTCGCGGTAGAGCCTCCCGCGTCGCCGATCGCCACGCTGGTCTGGTATGCGCCGCCGCTCGCGTATGTGTGCGAGCCGGCGACGGCAAAGCCCCCGCCGGGCGCGGGGCCCACGGTCCCCGCCGAGCTGCTGCCGTCACCCCAGTTGATGGTGGCGGTGTAATCCGCGGGCGTACCGGCCGGATCGGCGTCGGTGAAGGTCGCAATGGTGCTCGTGGTTTGCGTGCCCGCACCGGCGCTCACCGCCACGCCGATCGCGCTCAGTGGAGCATCCTGCACCTTGACATCGAATGGGACGGTTATCGGGGTGCCATCGCTATTGGCATAAGTAAAGCTCGCGTGGTAAATACCCTCCTCGGCGTAGGTGTGCGTGCCGGTGAGTTGTCCATTGGCGCCTACCGTGCCTGGCGACGGCTGCGTGCCGTCCCCCCAGTCGATCGTGGGTGTGGTCCCTTCGCGGGGCGCTGCCGCGCCGACCACATCGGAGAACTGCTGCCCCTCGACCGGCTGAAACAGCTCGTAAGCGCCGATGTCGCAGCCTGCGCCTTGGGGTCTAGCGACGCCCCGCTGGTCGGTGGCGCTGCAATCCAAGGCGTTGGGAGGGATCGCGTCGACAGCGGGACTGTTCCCTGCCAGGGCGATCGTGTCAGTGTTGCCGCCGTTGTCCTGCAGGCCACCCGAGATGAACCCCGGTTCGGTGTTCTGGTGGTCTCCGGTGGCCGTGAAGCCGCAATCGGTTCCACTCTCGAGGTTGTAGCCCAGCGACGATATGCCGGTGGCCCCGCAGTTCGCGGATACGCGTTCACCGGTGAGTGGTTCAACAGTGTTACCCGCGACGATCGAGTTCTCAACCGAGATCCCGCCCTGGGTGGCCAGCAGGCCGCCGCCTTCGATGCCGTGGCCTTCGACGCCGCGGCTGCCACCTCTGTTGCCAACGATCGTCGAGTTGACGATCGAGGTGGTGTTGCTCGTGTCGCCCCAACTGAAGATTCCGCCGCCCAGCGCAGCTTCGTTGTCGGCTATCGTCGAGTCTCGGACGATCAGCCTCCCGGGTTCTTCGCTCAGGGTCGCGGGGTTGGGACCGACGTTCTGGATCCCGCCCGAGTCGCCGCCGGCGCCGTTGGGAAGATTGGTACTGATGTTGTTGGCCACGAGCGAGTGCGTCACGGTTAGCGTGCCGCCATCGTTTGAGATTCCGCCGCCCGAGCCTTCGGTGGCAGTACCGTTCGTGATCGCGTCTTCGCTCAGCGTGAGCGTGGCCTCGTTGAGGATGTCGCCGCCGAAGAAGCCGTTGGCTTCATTGGCGTGGCCGAATGCGATCGAAAGGCCCGAGATGGTCACGATCGGGACGGTTTTGTTACGGGGATTTGGCTCGACGAAGAACGCGCGATTCGGCGTCGCGGAGAACTGGTCGATGTTCGTCGCGCGCGCGCCGGCGCCGACGATCGCCACGCTTTTGAAGATTGTGAGCGGTCCGCTGGAGAGGTCGTAGAAGGCCAGACCTCCGGGGGCCGGCACCGCGATCGTGTCGGGTGGATTGGGGGTTTCAGCGAGACTGTTCTCGTAGGTGATGAGCTGCCGCAGCGAGCAGGTGCCGGAGGCTGGTTCCTGGCATGTCCCCGTGAGGTCTTCGGTCGTCCCCACGGTGTACGTCGCCGCCTGCGCCGATGCGTCCAGCCCTGCCGCGACCACCAGCGCGAGAAGCACCACTGCGGCGACGATCGTTGCCGAGTAGGGACGCAAACGAAGCCCCGGGTACATGTCGAATCTCATTGCTTGACTAGTGACGTGCCTTGGCCAAGTAGGACTCTCCGGTGAACAGCGTGATCGTCCTGCGGCGGCGGAAGTCGCGGACCGCGACTACGCCGCGCTTGACGTGCGTGAGCGTCCCGTCGCACTGGTTGGCCACGCTCCAGGTCGTCCCGCGCACGGTCGAGGCGCTGTACTGCCCGCGCGCGGTGAAGTGCCCGTGCGAGCTCGCGTTCAGCCGTCCAAGCACCTTGCTGCTCGGACGGACAGAGGCGATCCGAGCCTTACCGGCGCTCGTGCACACCTGACGGGCGCTCTGGGTGTCGATCATGTCCAGTTCGGTCAAGCCCTTCTGCTTGCGCTGCTGCAGCAGCTTGAACAGCCCGGCCCCGAAGTCTCCGGACTGTAGCTTGCCCTTCCGGGAGGCGGTGGTGGCCGTGGTGAGGTTCACAACACCGGTGCGCGTATCGAGGGTCGAGCCGACCGGGATCTGACGCGCCTCGGTCAACGGTATGAAGCTCTGCCCCTTGGCGAGCGCAGCGAACGCCTCCGTCCCGATGGGCGCCGCAAACGTCTGCTCCCCCAGCGAACCCCGTGTATCGGGCGATGCGGAAGCAAGTTTGGCGCCCGGCGGCAGCTCGATGTAGACCACTCCGGACACGGGAGTTACGTCCACCGACTTGCCCAGCACCGGCGGTGGCGGCGGCGGGTCGGCCGCCGTCGCAAGGGTCTGATCGGCACCCAGCGCGCTGCCCGCGCTGTTGGTCGCCACCGCCCGCACGTGATACGTGACATTGGGCAGCAGTTCCGTGACAGTCGCCGTCACCGTGTGGTTGGCGAAATCCGAGCCCACCGCCTGGTCGGGCGTCACCGACCCGTAGGTGATCGCCGCCGCTTTGGCTTCCCCGAGCGCCGGTCCATATTCGAAGTGCACCGATGTGGCCAACCCGTGTGGGTTTACCGTCGTGGTAAACGCCGCGCTGGTCGTGGTCAAGACGGTTGGCGGTGCAGCCGAGAGGACCGTCGGTGCCGCGGGGGACGGGGTCGGTGGCGGTACAACCACCGCGCCGAACTCGAACGCGCCGATGTCGCAGCCGGCGCCCTGGGGGCGGGCGACGTCGCGCTGATCGATGCCGTTGCAGAACGGGGAACTGGTGGGGATCGCGTCAATTGCCGGGCTGGTTGGTTCGAGCCCGAGGGTGTCGGTGTTGCCGCCGTTGTTCTGCGGCGTAGAGGAGCTGAAATCGGGAGCCGTGTTCTGCAGGTCGCCGGTGGATTTGAAGCCGCAGTCGGTCCCGCTCTCGAGGTTGTAGCCAAGCGGGTACGGATCTTCGATTTTGGCCGGTTCCGGAGCCGAGCAGTTCGAAGGGACCGTCCCGGTGGGGAGCGTCTCGGTGTTGTCCGCGATGATCGAGCCCACGACCTGCGCCGTGCCCCCGCTGGAGGCGATCGCCACCCCCGCTCCCGATTCGGCCGCTTTGCCGGCCACTTCCCGGTTGTTGTTGAACGCGACCGTGGAGTTCTCGATCGTGACTCTGTTGGTGGCATCGCCAGAGCTGAGGATGCCGCCGCCCACGCGGGCGTCGTTGGCGGCGATCGTCGAGTCAAGGATCGCAAGCGTGCCCGGTTTGTCTTCAGTCCCGGATACGCCGATGTTCTCGACGCCGCCCGCATCCCCCGAGCCGCTCGAGGCGTGGTTGCCCGAGACGAGCGAGTTCTCGATCACCACGGTGCCAAACTCGTTGGCGACGGCGCCTCCGAACTCCGCGTTGCCGGCGGTGATCCAGTCCTCGCTGAGCACCAGGTCCCCAAAGTTGAGGATGTCGCCGCCAAATTCTTCATTGGCGGTCCCCCCTGAGACCTCGAGCCCCACGATGCCCACCGACACGCTGCCGCCAGTCGAAGGGGTCCGGACGTCGAATACGCGTTCTCCCGGGGATGTTCCTTCGGGCTCGTCCACGACGGTGGTGCGCGCTCCCGCGCCCACGATCACGACCGGCTGCGTGATCACGAGCGCCCCGTGGGCCAGGTCGTACTTGCCGCTTGGGACGAAGATGGCGTCAGGTTCAGTCGGTTTCGCGGCGTTCTCATATTCAATTAGCTCCCGCAGCGAGCAGGTGCCGGAACTCGGTTCCGAGCACGTCCTGATCTTGTCTTCGAACGTCCCCACCGTGTATGTCGCCGCTTGCGCGGACGCGGCGAGCCCGGCAAACGCAGCGAGCCCGATGAGCGCCGCGGACACGATCGCGGCCGGACGTGAGTACGACCCCGCGCCTGGACCGCTGCCGGATCGCATCGCCGGCCTAGTAGTGCGGCGCCTTGGCCAGGTAGGACTGGCCGGTGAACAGCGTGATCGTCTTGCGGCGGCGGAAGTCGCGGACCGAGACGACGCCGCGCTTGACCTGCGTGAGCGTGCCTTCGCAGCGGTTGCCGACGCTCCAGACCGTCCCCCGCACGGTCGCCGCGCTGTACTGCCCATGTACGGTGAAGTGCCCGTGTCCGCTGGCGTTGATCCGGCCGAGCACCTGCGAACTCAAATGCTTGGCCGCGAGGGCCTTGCCCTTGCCCTTGCCCTTGGCTTTGCGCTTGCCGACCGTGGCGCACACCTTGCTGGGGCTGCGGTTGTCGATCATGTCCAGGTTGGTCAGGCCCTTCTGCTTACGGTTCTGCAGGATCTTGAAGATCCCCGCGCCGAAGTCACCCGTCTGCAGCTTGCCCTTCCGGGAGGCGGTGGTGGCCGTGGTGAGGCCCACAACGCCGCCCGTTGTTTCGAGGATCGACCCGACGGGAATCTGACGTGCCTCAGTCAACGGTATGAACGCCTGCCCCTTCGTGAGCGCCTCGGATGCCTGCACTCCCAGCGCGAAGGGCGAAAGCGGCGATGCCGACGCCGCCGATGCCAATGTGGCGCCGGGCGGCAGCTCGACGTAGACGATCCCCGACACCGGCGTCACGTTCACGGACTTCCCGAGCACCGGCCGCGGCGGCGGCGGATCGGCCGGTGTTTTGAGGGTCTGATTGGCGCCCACCGCGCTGCCCGCGCTGTTGGTGGCCACGGCCCGCCAGTTATACGTGACGTTGGGCAGCAGGCCGGTGACCGTCGCGGTGACCGTCTGGTTGGTGAAGCCCGCGCCCACCGGCTGGTTGGGCGTCACCGAGCCGTAGGTGATCGTCGCCGTGCTGGCCGCCGTCGCCCCGCCGAGATCCGGCCCGTATTCGAAGTGCACCTCCGTTTCCAGCCCCCCCGGGTTCACCGTCACCGTGAACGTCGCGCTGGTCGTCGAGAGGATGGTCGGCGGCGAGATCGTGACGAGCGTCGGCGGCGCCGGAGGCGGAGCTTTGACGCACGCTCCTTCGACCACACGCCGTTCATAGCCCGTGGGACACGGCGGCAGCGCCCTGCCGGTCGTTTCTTTGATGATTTTGACGAGCTTGGCGGAGAATTCTTCTTTGCCGCCTTCATTGGCCTGCAGCGCTTCCCCGCCGGTCTGTTTGGCCCAGTATTCCCAGTAGTGGATGTAGTTTTCGCCTTCTTCCTCCGACGTATGGAAGTAGTCGACCATCGCCAGTGGCTTGCCGTCCACACCGAGCATTTCAAGAGTTTTGTGGAACTCGAGCGAGTCGCCCGGGGCCCACTGCGTGCCGGCGATGCCGAATCTGCCGCCCGGTTCTTCTCCGGTGTTCGGCCACGCGGCAACGCCCTCAGTGCCCGGTTCCATAAACGCGAATTCCGGTGGAATGCCTTCGTTGACGTTTGGCGTGTGCGGGACGTTGTCGGCGATCAGCACGATCTCGTGGCGTGCCCCTTCGCGCCAGCCGACCTGCGGGTTCGTGTCGGACTCCCACAGGGCACGCCCGTACGCTTCGGGGCCGTCGCCGCCGGAGTGCGAGACCCCTTCGGAACCGGAGAGCTTTTCGATCGCTTCTTCGACTTTGGGGACTTCCGTCGTCACCGCCTGCCACAGGTGCCACGGCTTTTCGCCATCCATTTCGTAATATTCTTCGCTCTCGGGCGCGAGTTCCGTCTCGCCGCTTTCATAGCCGGGCACGTCTTCGACGTTCGCGACTCCGTACGCGGTGTTCGGACCGAGCGTGGCGCGCGTTTCTTCGATGACTTTCTTGATCCCTTCTTTGGCTTCCTGGAGTACGCCCCCCATCGAGCCGCTCGTATCGAAGATGAACATGACGTCGGTTTTTTCCGGCGTGGCGCCGGCCGAAGCAACCCCCGGCCCAAAGCCGATCGCGAGCGGCGTCGCTACAGCCAACAGCAGAGCGCGCGCGAACAGGGTCGAGACCCTTGCTCGAACGCCAGTTTGCCCCCCCATCTGAGAACCACGCACACCCCAATTGAATCAGAGTGGGGGCACTCGTGGCGCGGTACCCCGCGCAAAGCCGACCGGACGCCCTCGAATGCCCGCCGCGAACCACAGCAAGTAGAGTCCTCCAGCGATGCAGGACTCCGAACGGGTGCTGGTGATCGGCGGCGGTATCGGTGGCCTGACGGCCGCGGTCGCGCTGCGGGCCGGCGGCGTCCCCGTGGAGGTGTTCGAGCGCCAGCCCGAGCTGCGGGAGCTGGGCACCGGCGTGGGGATCCAGCGCGTGGCGGCGCAGGCTCTGTCGATGCTGGGATTGCGCGATGAGCTGCGAAAGATCTCGGGGCCCGGATTCGAGGCGCTGCGGCTGCTGTCGTGGCGCGACGGCCACACGATGGCGGCGGTGCCGTGGCACGGGGAGGTCGTCGCCGTGCACCGCGGGGAGCTGCTGGAGCTGCTGGTAAGGGCCGTCGGGGACCTGAGCATCGTCCACTGCGGCATGGAGTGCGTGGGTTACCGCCAGGATGCAGACGGTGTCACCGCCCTGTTCGCGGACGGCCACGAGGAGCGCGGCGCGGCGCTGGTGGCCGCCGACGGGCTGGAATCGGTGATCCGCGCGAAGCTGATCGGCGACGGCAGGCCGCGGTACTCGGGCGCGACGGTGTGGCGGGCGCTGCCCGAGTACGAGCACAAAGACCTGGGGCGCAACTTCGCCCAGCAGGTGTACGGCCCGCAGTCGATCTTCGGGATGTACCCGGTCGACGAGCGGCTGTTCTGGTGGGGCAGCCAGATCCGGCCCGAGGGTGCCGTTGACCCCCCGATCGGCCGCAAGCAGGATCTGCTGAACACTTTCCATGGCTGGCCGGCGGAGGTGCAGCAGGTGATCGAAGCGACCCCCGAGGAGCAGCTCTTCCGCCAGGACCTCTACGACCGCAAGCCCCTTGAGCGCTGGCGCAACGGGCGCGTCACGCTGCTCGGCGACGCGGCACACCCGACGACGCCGACGCTGGGGCAGGGCGCGGGGATGGCGATCGAGGACGGTGTCGTGCTCGGACGCGAGCTGTCCGCCGCCGGCAGCCTCTCCGCCCCCGGGGCGATGCAGGCGGCGCTCGACTCCTACGAGCGCAAGCGCATCCCGCGCACCAGCCAGATCGTCAACCGCTCCGCAAAACTGGCCAAACTCTCGCACGTCAAGCACCCGGTGGGGCTGTTCATGCGCGAGCGCGTCCTCTCAGCGATGCCGCAGAAGTTCTGGCAGCTGCTGTGGGAGCAGGAGCGCACCTACCAGATCCAGTGATGCAGGCCCGGACCGGAGGCGCTGCCGCAGGGCGGCGCCCTCGTCGTCTTCTCAGAGCGTCCCCGGCACGGCGAGCCACTCGCTCTCGAACACCAGGCTCGTGTGCTCGGCCAGTAGGTCGTAGTCGCCGTCGTAGTGCAGCACCCCTGCTTCCGCTCGGTGCGCGCACGCGGCGATCATCACGTCCATGGGCGCAGGGCGGTGGTGGCCGATCTCGGCGAGTTCCCGCTGCGCCTGCAATGCGAGGCGCTCGACCTTACTATCGACCGCGATTCGAGGGAGCCGATCGAATTTGGCCATCATAGATCGATACTTGGGAGCCGATTGCGCGGAGTAGCCAGCCTCCAGCAGGAACGGCAGACAGGCCGCGACCTCTCGCCACTCCATCCAGTCGCCGATCGTTTTCGCGCGATCCTCGGGCACGATACCTTGGAGCAGGCGCGACCACGCCGAGTTGTCGAGCAGCAGCACGCTACTCGTCGTAGTTGGCGATCAGCCCGAGATGCTTGACCTCTTCGGCTGCAGCAATGTCCACCATGCCGGGATTGCCATTGCGGATCCATTCGGCAAGCTCCTCACGAGCCCGCCGGGCCTCCTCGGTGTCCCCTCCATCGGGCAGCCGGCGCGCCTTCGCACGGGCGCCGAGGATCACCAGCTCGGCGTAGTCGATTCGCTCGCCGTTCAAACGGGCACGCAGCTCGTCGAGCGCCTCCTGGACCGGCGGCGTCTCGGTGATCGTATGGCGTGGGAGAGTAGTTGGCACTGTGGATCAGTGTAGCACCGTGCAGCACTGATGGCGCAGCGGCTCGCGCCCTCACCCCTCCTGCGCCTGGATCGCGGTGATCGCCACCGTGTTGACGATGTCCGTCACCGAACATCCCCGGCTCAGATCGTTGACCGGGCGGCGCAGGCCCTGCAGCACGGGGCCGATGGCGAGCGCCCCGGAGGAGCGCTGGACCGCCTTGTAGGCCACGTTGCCGGTGTCGAGGTCGGGGAAGATGAAGACCGTGGCGGCGCCCGCCACCTCGCTGTCGGGCAGCTTCAGCTTGGCGACGCCGGCGTCGACGGCGGCGTCGTACTGGATCGGCCCGTCCACCTTGAGGTCGCCCCGCAGCCGCCGCACCGTTTCGGTGGCCTCGCGGACGATGTCCACCTGCTCGCCCTTGGCGGAGTCGCCGGTGGCGTAGGACAGCATCGCGATCCGCGGCGCGATCCCGAACGCCGCCGCGGTGTCGGCGGAGGAGATCGCGATGTCGGCCAGCTGGGTGCTGTCGGGCTTGGGGTTGACGGCGCAGTCGCCGTACACCAGCACGCGGTCGGCGAGGCACATGAAGAAGACGCTGGACACCACCGACACGCCGGGACGCGACTTGACGAACTCGAATGCCGGGCGGATCGTGTCGCCGGTGGTGTGCGCCGCCCCGGAGACCATCCCGTCCACCTCCCCCAGGTGCACCATCATCGTGCCGAAGTAGGTGGGGTCGGCCAGCGCGTCGAAGGCGAGCGCCTCGGTCACGCCCTTGTGCTGGCGCAGCTCGTGGTAGACGGAGGCGTGGCGCTCGCGCAGCGGCGAGTGCAGCGGATCGACCACATCCGCGCCGTCGAGATCGAGACCGAGCGCGGCGGCGCTGCCGCGCACCGCGTCGGGGTCGCCCAGCACCGTCAGCGCCACCACCCCGCGGCGCAGCAGGATGTCCGCGGCCCGCAGCACCCGCTCGTCCTCGCCCTCCGGCAGCACGATGTGCTTGCGCGCGGCCTTGGCCCGCTCGATCAGCTCGTACTCGAACATGCTCGGCGTCATCCGCGTTGGGCGCTCCACCATGAAGCGCATCTGCAGCTCCACCTTGTCCACACTGCGCTCGAACACGCCGAGCGCGGTGGCGATCCGGCGCTCGTTCTCGGCCCGCAGCACCGGGCGCACGCCCGCGATCGCGGCCGCCGCCACGTGCGTGCGGGCCTCCACCTCCAACACCGGGAAGGGGGAGGTCTCAAGCAGCGCCCGCAACGTGGGCGAGAGCTGGTAGCCGCCGGTCAGCAGCAGCCCCGCCACCGCCGGGAAGGAGGGCGAGAGCGTGGAGGCCAGGCAGGCCACGACGATGTCAGAGCGATCGCCCGGCACCACCACCAGCGTCCCGTCCACGAGGTCCTCGATGAAGTGCTCGGCGCTCATCGCCGCCACCCGCACCTCGCGCACGTCGCGGTCCAGCATGCCGTCCCCGGCCAGCAGCGGGCGGGCGCTGAGGGCGGCCCCCACCTCGCCGACGCTGGGGTAGCCGAGCTCGGCGTGCTCGGGCATCACATAGACCCACTCCTGGCCGGTGTGGGGCGCGAGGCGACGCTCGACTTCGCTCACCGCGTCGGGCGCCACACGGTTGACGATCACCCCGAACAGCTCGCAATCCTTGCGCTGCAGCACCTCGCGCGCCAGCTGCACCTCCTCGACCACGTCCCCCTCGCCCGCCCCGTTGACCACCACCAGCACCGGGCAGCCGAGCTGATTGGCGAGGTTGGCGTTGAGGTCGAAGTCGAGCGCGGGCGTGGCGCCGACGAAGTCGGTGCCCTCGCAGACCACGAAGTCGCACTGACCCGCCAGCTCCCGGTAGGCGGCGAGCACCCGCTTCTCGATCTCCTCGTGCGCGCCGTGGGCGGTCAGCCCCGTCACCTCGTCGGCGGTGGGGCCGTGCATCTGCGCGTAGTCGAACGCCAGCTGGTAGCGGTGGCGCATCAGTTCGATCTGCGGGTCGGGCTCGCCGGCGCCGCGGATCACGGGCCGGAAGAAGCCCACGCGCCGCAGGCGCGCCGAAAGCATCTCGGTGAAGCCCAGCGCCACCACCGACTTGCCGCTGCGGGGGCCCATCGCGGTGATGTAGATGCTCTGCGCCATCGGGTTTGTCATCCACCCATGCCCTCGGCCTCCGCGCCCGCGCCTCAGCGGACGACGGCAAACACGTGGTGTTCGCCGAGGACTCCTTTGAAGCGGTGCTCGCCACGCTCCTCGAAGCGGAAGCGGGGATCGGTTTCGGTGTATTCCTTGAGCGTCGAGGAGACGACGATCTCGCCCCCGCGCGCGCAGCCGGCGATCCGGGCGCCCAGCACCACGTTGCGCCCGTACATCTCCTCCTCGTTGAGGATCACAAACCCGGTGTGCAGGCCGACGCGCAGGCGCAGCTCACGGGCGCCCCCGGGAACCGTGCGGTCGGCGAGCGACCCCTGGAGGTCGAGCGCGCAGCGCAGCGCGGCGTGGGCGCTGTCGAACGCGACCATAAAGCCGTCGTCGTGGGACTTGGCGATGTTGCCCCCGTGGTGGGCCACCACCCGCTCCACGATCAGGCGATGGTCGCTCAGCAGCTCGGCGAAGCGCTCGGGGCCCAGTTCCGCGCCGATCTCGCCCGCATCCTCGATGTCGCAGAACAGCAGCGTCAGCGCTCCGTCGGGCGAGCTCATCTCGCCGAGCTGGGGCTGATCCTCGCCCAACGTCGAGGCGATCACGTCGATCGATGACATCGGTCCGACTTCCAACCCGATCCTCCTGATCTCCCGGCTCACCAGCGCAGCGCAAGCATAACCCCTGTCGGATAGATTCTCGGGTCCGGTCCCCACACGAACAGAGACGAGGGAGCTCCATGTCCTCAGAGCAGTCATCCGAGCCCACCGGCGAGCCGCAGATCCGCAAGGTGGACGAGATGCCGGCCGACACGCGGCGCGGCGGCGACGTGCGCACCCTGTTGAGCCCCAAGACGGCAGGATCGACCTCCGGCTTCATGGGCGTCGCGACGATCGCCCCGGGCGAACGGATCAGCGAGCACTACCACCCCTATTCGGAGGAGTTCATCTTCGTCGTCAGCGGCGGCCTGGACGCGCAGCTGGACGGCGAGTCCCGCCGCCTCGGCGCCCGCGACGCGCTGCTGATCCCGATCAACGTGCGCCACCGTCTGGTCAACGACGGCGAGGAGGAGGCGTTCATCGTCTTCCACCTCGGGCCGCTGGCGCCGCGCCCCGACGCCGGGCACGTGGACACGGAGTAGGCGCGATGAGCGGCGTGGGGAGCACTGGAGGCACGGCGATGAGCAACGGGGGACTGCGAGGAGAACGGCGATGAGCGACGGGAAAACGCTACGCAGGACGGCGGTGACCGGGGTGGGCGTGGTGGCGCCGGGCGGCAGCACGCGCGACACCTTCTGGGAGGCGATTACCGCCGGGCGCACCGCCACACGGGGGATCACGTTCTTCGACGCCTCCGGCTTCCGCTCGCAGATCGCCGCCGAGTGCGACTTCGACCCGCTGGCGGCCGGCCTCAGCGAGCACGAGAAGCGCCGCATGGACCGCTACATCCAGTTCGCCGTGGCCGCCGCGATCGAGGCGATGACCGACAGCGCGCTGGAGCCCGACGCGATCGACCTCGACCGCACCGGCGTCAGCCTCGGCTCCGCGGTCGGCGGCACGATGGTGCTGGAGGATGGGTATGTGGCGGTGTCCAACCACGGCAGGGAGTGGCTGGTGGACCCCGACTATGCCCCCCCGTTCCTCTACCAGGGTCTCGTGCCCAGCAGCCTGGCGAGCGAGGTGGCGTTGAAGTTCGGGGCGCACGGGCCGTCGGTGGTCGTCTCGACCGGCTGCACCTCGGGGATCGACGCGATCGGCTACGGGCACCAGATGATTCAGGACGACGAGGCCGACATCGTGATCGCGGGTGCCGCGGAGTCGGGCATCTCCCCGATCTCGATGGCGTGCTTTGACCCGATCAAGGCCACCTCGCGGCGCAACGACGACGCCGCGCACGCCTCGCGCCCGTTCGACCGCGACCGCGACGGGTTCGTGATGGGCGAGGGCGGGGCAGTGCTGATCCTGGAGGAGATGACAAGCGCGCTTGCCCGCGGCGCCCACATCTACTGCGAGGTGACCGGCTTTGCCAGCCGCGGCAACGCCTTCCACATGACCGGCCTGAAGCCCGACGCCAGCGAGATGAGCGAGGCGATCCTCGACGCGATGGCGCAGGGCGGAACTAAACCTGAGGACATCGACTACATCAACGCGCACGGGTCGGGCACCAAGCAGAACGACCGGCACGAGACGGCGGCGTACAAGAACACGCTGGGCGAGCACGCCTACAAGGTGCCGATCAGCTCGATCAAGTCGATGGTTGGCCACTCGCTCGGGGGGATCGGCGCGATCGAGATGGCCACCTGTGCGCTGGCGATCGACCGCGGCGTGGTGCCGCCCACCGCCAACTGGGAGAACCCCGACCCCGAGTGCGACCTCAACTACACGCCCAAAGTGGCGGTGCGCAAGCAGATCGACGTGGCGCTGTCCACCGGCAGCGGCTTCGGCGGTTTTCAGTCGGCGATGATCTTCTCGGTCCCCGGCGAGCGCCGCAACGCGGGGCTGTGAGCACGCGATGAGCCTTCCACCCCAGCCCGATCGCCGCCCGTGTGCCAGTCCGACCGCCGCGACAGGAGCGTGACCCCGCGATGAGCCCCACGATCCCCTCCCCCGACCGCCGCACCGTGATCACCGGCATCGGCGTGGTCGCCCCCACCGGCCAGGACCGCGAGACGTGGTGGCAGGCCACGCGCGCCGGCCACAGCGGCATCGAGCGCATCGCGCGCTTCGATCCCTCGCGCTACCCGGTGACGCTGGCGGGCGAAGTGAATGACTTCAATCCCGAGGACCACATCGACCAGCGGCTGATCAAGCAGACCGACCGCTGGACGTGGATGGCGCTCGCGGCCGCGCAGGAGGCGCTCGACGACGCCAAGTTCGACCCCGCCGAGCACGACCCCTACTCGATGAGCGTGATCACCGCCAGCTCCTCGGGCGGCAACGAGTTTGGCCAGCGCGAAATCCAGGCGCTGTGGGAGAAGGGCCCGGTGTTCGTGGGCGCCTACCAGTCGATCGCCTGGTTTTACGCTGCCACCACCGGACAGATCTCGATCAAGCACGGGATGAAGGGCCCCTCCGGCGTGGTGCTGGCGGAGGGCGCCGGCGGGCTGGAGGCGCTGGCGCACTCGCGGCGCACGATCCGCCGCGGCGTGGAGACCGCTGTGAGCGGCGGCGTGGAGGCGCCGATCGGCCCGTACGCCATCACCTGCCAGCTGGGCACCGGCTTCCTCAGCACCCAGCAGGACCCGGCCGCGGCGTACCGCCCGTTCGACACGCGCGCCAACGGGTACGTCCCGGGCGAGGGGGGCGCGATCCTGCTGGTTGAGAGCCTGCAGAGCGCCGAAGCGCGCAAAGCCCCCCAGATCTACGGCGAGATCGTCGGCTACGGCGCCACCAACGACGCCCACCACTGGGGCAAACCGGCGCCCGACCCCACGCAGTCGGCACGGGCGATGTCGGTGGCGTTGAACAACGCCGGTATCGGACCCGGCGACGTGGACGCGGTCGTCGCGGACGCTTTCGGCGTGCCCGAGATCGACGCGCTGGAGGCGAAGGCGATCAAGGCCGTGTTCGGCGAGCACGCCGGCAAGGTGCCGGTGGTGGCCCCCAAAAGCGGGGTCGGGCGGATGTACGCCGGCGGCGCCTCGCTGGACGCGGCGGCGGCGCTGCTGTGCCTGCGCGACGGCACGCTGCCCCCGATCGTCAACCTCGACGAGCCGGCCGACGGCGAGCTCGACTTCGTGCGGGGAACTGAGCGCAGCGGGGAGCTATCGACGATCCTCGTCAACGCGCGCGGCTTCGGCGGCTTCAACAGCGCCCTCGTGCTCCGGCGCATGAGCTGAGCCCCAGCTACCATCGGGCGCACCTGCTCATGCCACAGCCACCACAGATCGGCGCTCTCCTGGAGGCGGCTGTGTCGCAGAGCCCGCAACGCCCTGCGCTGGCTTACGCCGACGTGGAGCTCACCTACCGCCAGCTTCACCAGGCCGTCGAGCGGCTGGCCGCGCGCCTCGGCGACAGGCCGGGCGAGCGGGTCGCGGTGATCGCGCCGAACGTCCCCGCGCTCGTGGTGGCGATCTTCGCCGCATGGCGCGCGGGCGCCACGGTGGTGCCGTTGAGCGCCCGGCTGCGCAGCTTCGAGCTGCGGCGCGTGTTCGCCGACGCGCGGCCCTCCGCGGCAATCTCGCTGGCCTCACACGGTGGGTTCTCGCTGGCGCAGGAGCTGCACGCGCTGGGCGAGCAGATCCCGACGCTGGCAGCCGGGATCGTCGTCGACGAGCTCGGAGAGCCCCGCGAAGAGTTGGGGTGGCCGGCCGAGGAGCGCGCCGAGCCGCTGCGCGAGGAGGTGGCGGCGATCATGTACACGTCGGGCACCACCGGCGAGCCGAAGGGCGCGCTTATGTCCCACGCGCTCGGCCTCGCCGAGGCGCAGAGTCTGGCCGAGCTGCTGGGCGAGCACGCGGGTGGCGCCTGCGTGGTGGTCGTGCCCGGCTCGCACGCGTTCGGCCTGGCCTGCCTGCTGTGCTGCATGGCGGCCGGCGGCGAGGCGGTGCTGGTGGATTCCACCACAACGCTTGAGCCGCTGATGCGGGCGGTGCGCCGCCACGAGGCGCGCGTGCTGCACGGCTCGCCGGCACTGTTCGCGCGCGTGTTGAAGGCCACGGAGGAGCTGCCGGTGCGCAGCGGGTTCACCGCCGGGTCCTCCTGTCCGCCCCAGGTGCTGGAGGAGCTCGACCGGCGCGAGACGCGCGTGCTCAACGTGTACGGCATGACCGAGATCGGCGCGGCCAGCGGCTGCCGGCCCGAGGATCCCCCGGAGGTTCGCCACCACACCGTCGGCCGGCCCCTCCCGGGCTATGAGTTCCGGGTGGTCGCCCCCAGCACGGGGGAAGGGGATTTTTTGAGGGGGACCCCCACGAGGGGGGTCTGGGGTGGGGCTCGCTCTGGTGATAACGAGGCCGCGCTGGGAGCGATCGAGGTGCGTGGCCCCTACGTGACCGCCGGCTACCACGGCCGCCCGCGCGAGCAGGACGAGGCGTTTGACGGCGAGTGGTTTCGCACCGGGGACCTCGGGGGGATCGACCCCGCCGGCAACCTGACGATCGCGGGAAGGGCCAAGGAAGTGGTGCACGTGGGCGGCTTCAACGTGTTCCCCGCCGAGGTCGAGAGCTTCCTGCTAACCCACCCCGCCATCGGCCAGGCGAGCGTGATCGGCGTGCCACACGCGGCGATGGGCGAAACCCTGCACGCGTTCGTCGTGCCCAGCGCCGATGCCACGCTCGTGGGGCGCGACGTGGTCAGCTTCGCGCGCGCCGGGATCGCGGGCTACAAGGTGCCCTACGGAGTCAGCGTGGTGCCCGAGCTGCCGCTGCTCGCCTCGGGCAAGCCCGACCGGCGCGAGCTGGCGCGCAGCCTCCAAGGCCACGAGGCAGGGGTCCAGTGACGCCGCACGCCCTCCCACCCAGCGCGCTGTTCGCCGGGCTGAGCAAGGAAGAGATGGAGGCCGTCGCCGAGCAGATGCGCCCGCGTGAGTTCGCCGCCGGCGAGCAGATCTGCGCCGCGGGCGAGGCCAGCGATCGGCTGTGGCTGATCACCGGCGGCCTCGTGCACATCCTCGCCGGGCACGCCGACGCCGCGGCGGGCGAGGTCGTGGCCCGCCAGCGTAAGGGCGACGTCGTCGGCGCCCAGGGCGCGGTCACCGGCGAGCCGCGCACCGCCACCGTGGTGGCTGCGCTCCCCGCCTCGGCGATGGAGCTCGACGGCGAGCGCTTCCTCGCGCTCGCGCAGCGCTACCCGGCGATCCTCGTCAACCTGATCCGCATCCAGAGCGAGCGTCTGGTGATCGCCAACGCGCGTCGCGTCGAGCACGAGCGGGGCGAGACGGTGGCGCTGCTCAGCAGCCCGGCGCTCGCGGCGACAGCGACGCGCGTTGCGGAGCTCGCCAAGCGCGTGAGCCCCCGCCCGGTGATCTGGCTGGACCGGCGGCTGTCGTTCGCGGGGACGCTGACGGCGGCGGACGACCTGACCGACGAGCACGCGACGGTGCTGCTGCCTGGCGAGCTCGACCCCGAGACGATGGGGCTGCTGCTCGACGAAGTCGACCGCGTGGTGGCGCTGGTGGGCTCGGCCCGCGACGCGGAGCGGCTGGGTGCGCTCGCGCGGGGCTCAAACGGGGGCGGCGCGCAGGTCGAGGCGGTGTTGATCGGCGAGGAGGCGCAGGCGGCCAGCCGCGAGTGGCCGGCGGGCGCGCCGATCCGCGTGGTGCGCACCTGCGCGCGGGCGGACCCCGGAGCCCCGGCCACCGCGAACGGCACCGGGCCGATCCCCCCGAATGGCTTTGCGATGCCCCCCGCCGACGAGGCATGGCTGGCGCGCCACCTCACCCGCACCAAGCTGGGCCTCGCGCTGGGCGCCGGCGGCGCCAAGGGGTATGCCCACGTGGGCGCGCTGCAGGTGCTGGAGGAGGCCGGCTACGTGGTGGATTATGTGTCGGGCAGCAGCATCGGCGCGATCGTCGGCGCCTACCTGGCGCAGGGGATGGACGCCGCGGCGATCGACGCCACGCTGCGCGGCGTCTTCGACCCCGACAACGTGGCGGCGCTGTTCAAGACCTCGATGGCCGGCAGCGGCGGCTCCTCGGGACTGGAGGCGATGAGCAAGCTGATGCGCGAGAGCACCGCGGAGCGCTCGTTCGCCGACACGCTGATCCCGCTGGCGGTGATGACCGTCGATCTCACCGTCCGCGCGCCCGCGCCGCTGCGGGAGGGGCCAGTATGGGAGGCATTGCTGGCCGCCACGGCGCTGGCCGGTGTGTTCCCCCCCTACGAGCGCGATGGGCACCGCCTGGTGGACGGCTTGGCGCTCGTGCCCGTGCCGACCGGCGCCGTGTTCGAAGACGGCGCTGACCTCGCCGTCTCAGTCAACCTGAACGGCGCCGAGGTGCTCCCGGAGTGGCCGGAGCAGCCGCAACTGGAGCCCGCGCGCGAGCGCAAATCGCGCGGCGGCATGCTCGACACGCTGCTGGAGGTGATGGATCTCAGCCAGCTGGAGACCAGCGCGCGGCACGCCGAGCTCGCCGATGTAACGATCACGCCGCGTTTCGGACCGGCGCATTGGCGAGACTTCCACCTCGCCGACCTGTTCCTTGCCGCCGGACGCCGCGCGGCGCTGGAGCAGCTGCCGGCGCTGCAGGCGCTCAGCACACCTGTCGATCAACCAACCACCACCGAAGGAGACCGCATTGCCCGAGCAGACGAAGTTCGAATTTGAGGATCTCAAGCGGATCCTCGTGGATCGCGTGGGCCTCCCCGAGGCCGACGTCGTTGACGACCGCGAAGCCACGTTCGAGGACATGGGCCTCGACTCGCTCGCGTTCATGGAGATCCAGCTGGCCATGCAGCAGGACTACGGGTTCAGGATCCCCGACGAGGACGCCGAGGAGATCCACAGCGTGGGCGAGGCCATCGACTATGTAAACCGGCGCCTCGCCGAGGAGGAGTAGGCGATGGCGGCGCACACCGACAACTCAGTCGTCATCCAGGCCCCGCTGGAGTTTGTGTGGGAGCGGATGATGGACATCGAGAGCTGGCCCAGCCTGTTCAGCGAGTACGCCGCCGCGGAGGTGTTCGAGCAGGATGGCGACACGGTCCGCTTCCGGCTGACCACCCACCCCGACCCCGACTACGACGGGCAGGTGTGGAGCTGGACCTCCGAACGGACCGCCGACCCGGCGACGCACAGCTCGAAGTCAAAGCGCATCGAGACCGGCCCGTTCCAGTACATGAACATCGAGTGGTACTTCGAGGATGCCGACGGCGCCACCGCGATGCGGTGGGTGCAGGACTTCTCGATGAAGCCCGAGGCGCCCGCCGACGACGAGCACGCCGAGGAGTACATGAACAAGAACACCAAGGTGCAGATGCAGGTCATCAAGGAGCGCCTGGAGGCGGAGGCAGCCGATGCCTGAGGCTGAGCCCGGCGTCACCGATCCCGGAGTCCCCCAGGTGCCGGCTGACGCATTGCCGGGACCGGTCGCCGTCATTCCGAGGAGCCGGGAGTCGGCAGGCGAGGCCCCGGAAGGGGACGCCGCCAACAACCGTGTGCTGATCATCGGCGCCGGGCCGGCGGGGCTGACGGCGGCGATCGCGCTGACACGCATCGGGATCGACGTGCGCCTGTTCGAGCGAGCCCCCGAGCTCGGCAAGGCGGGAGCGGGGCTGGGCGTGCAGAGCAACGCGCTGCGCGCCCTGCAGAAGCTCGGGATCGGCGACCGGATCGAGGCGGCGGGCACGGAGCTGCGCGCACAGGAGTTCCGCAACATCCACGGCAAGCTGCTGTTCACCTTCCCGCAGGGGGAGGTCGCCGACGAGTACGGAACGCCGACGATCAGCCTGCTACGCGCCGATGTCCAGTGGGCGCTGATCGACGCCGTTCCACGGGGAGTGCTGCAGCTGGGCACGGAGTGCGTGGCGATCGAACAGGACCCCGCGGGGGTCACCGCGACGTTCGCCGACGGCCACAGTGAGCGGGGCGCGCTGTTGATTGGCGCGGATGGTGGCCGCTCGGTCGCGCGCAGGCACGTGTACGGGGCTGCCGACTCCGAGCCCCGCTACTCGGGCTTCACCAGCTGGCGGGCGGTCGTCGAGATGAGCCCGGACACGCTGCCGGCCGACACCTCGCGTACGTTTCTCGGCGCCGGCAGGCAGTTTGTGATGTTCCCGGTGGGGGCCAACCGGATTTACTGGGGGCTGTTGAAGCGCGAGCCGCAGGGAGGCACGAACCCCGAGAGCGGGCTGCACGAGCTGCTGAGCGATCACCTGCACGACTTCCCCGAGGTGGCGCGCCGGGTGGTGAAGGCCACCGATGAGACGAAGATCATCAGGGCCGACATCTGCGACCGCGACCCGGAGCAGACGTGGGTGAAGGGCCGGGTCGTGCTGATCGGCGACGCCGCGCACATGACCACCCCCTTCATCGGGCAGGGAGCGGGGATCTCGATGGAGGACGCGGTGGTGCTCGCCAAGGAGCTGGCGCTCACCGACGGGCTGCGCGATCAGCGGATGCTCGCCGGGGCGCTTGAGTCATTCCAGCAGGAGCGGATGCCGCGCTGCGCGAAGATCGTGCTGACCTCGCGACGCCGGGGACAGATGCTGTCGCTGTCGAACCCCGCGGTCGCGACCGTGCGCAACGCCGCCCTGCGCGCCGTTCCAAAAGCCGTCTGGCGCAAAGCGCTCGCCAGCAGCGTCAAGTACGACCTGTAGGGTTCGCGAATCAACAGATGGCGGGATCGGGGTGCTCGGGGCCCCAACCCCGGCAAGCGGCCGAACCAGCGACCACCTACCCTTCCCCTTCCCTCCCCCTCCCCCTCCCGACCACTACGGGCGAGTGAAGTTCACACCGGAGTTCTGCAAGGCGCCCGAGACGATCGGGGCATCGCGCTCGCCATCTGCGTTCCCCCCGGCCCCCGGCTCCTCGCTGGAGTAGCGCTGTTCGGTGAGTGTCAGGTAGATGGAGTCGAGGCTGGGGCGTACCAGCTCGATGTTGCGCAGCCGCATCGTGTGGCCGCCGAGCTGCGCGAGCGCGGCGGCGGCCATCGTCGCCGCGTTGTCGCTCGAGATGCGCAGCACCGAGCCATCGCACACGACCTCCCCCCCGCGCACCGCGATCTCGGGCGCTGGGCCGTCGAAGGTCAGTTCGACGACCTGGGTGGAGTTCGTGGCGACCAGCTCGGCGATCGAGCCGCGAGCGATGATCGCGCCGCCCTGCAGCAGCGCCACCGAGGCGCCGAGCTGTTCGATCTCGGGGAGGTAGTGCGTCGAGTAGCAGACCGCGTGCCCCTCCTCGGCGAGCCCTTTGACGAGATCGAGGATCTCCTGGCGGGTGCGAATGTCGGCGCCGACGGTGGGCTCGTCGAGGATCAGCAGGGCCGGCTTGCAGACGATCGCCATGCCGGTGTGCAGGCGCCGCTGCTGCCCCCCGGAGAGCGTCCCCGCGGCCGCATCGAACTTGGGCGTGAGGCTGAGCGCCTCCCCCACCTCCGCGGCGCGCTTGGCGGCCTCTCCCCTCCGCAGGCCGCCGAGTTCGCCGAACAGCTCGAGGTTGCCGCGCACCGTGAGCGTC
Organism: uncultured Solirubrobacterales bacterium; assembly: GCA_963833205.1. Taxonomy (GTDB): domain Bacteria; phylum Actinomycetota; class Thermoleophilia; order Solirubrobacterales; family Solirubrobacteraceae; genus Palsa-744. The sequence continues at coordinate 423,138 of CAWHWZ010000004.1, forward strand.
GGGTAGATGCCGAGATCCTGCGGCGCGATGCCGAGGTGCTGGCGCGCCTTCAGCGGGTCGGAGGTAGCGTCGACGCCGTTGACGAGGATCGTGCCGGAGTCGGTTCGCCGCAACCCGGCCACGCACGAGACGAACGTCGTCTTGCCGGCGCCGTTGTGGCCGAGCAGCCCGGCTACCTCGCCCGGTTCGATCTCGAGGTCAACCCCCTTCAGGACTTCGAAATCCCCGTAGGCCTTACGCACACCACTCACGTACAGGGTCGCCTGCGAGCGCGGGGTGCGCAGCTCCTCCGCATCGGCGGAGCCAGCCAGGATCACCGGCCGGCGGCGCATCATGGTGCGCTGCGGGTCGGGCGCCAGCACGACCTCAAGCACCGTCTGACCGACCTGGATCCGATCGCCGGTGCTGAGCAGCTGCGAGGCGGGGATCCGCCAGCCGTTCAGGTAGGTGCCGTTGGTCGAGCCGAGATCCTCGAGCACGTGGGCGCCGTCGCCGCGCAGCACGATGCGCGCGTGGTTGCGAGACAGCTCCTCATCGCCGCCGAGGGCGCCCGGCCCCTGCACGGCACGTCCGATCGCGACCTCGCGCCCGAGCGGGATGTCGGTGCCGGCCGCCGGCCCGGCGATCACGCGGAGCACCTCGCCGGCGCTCATCGGGCCTCCCCAGCTTGCCCCCGCCGTCGCCGCAGGAACGCCTGTGACGCCCCCCTCATGAGATCAGCTTGTGGTCGGTCGGGCGGAAGCGGATCGCCGCCAGCGTGGCGAAGGCGGCCGCGAACGCCAGCAGGATGCCCACGGGCCCGATCACCGAGCCGAACCCTTCTCCCTTGAGGATCACGTCGGTCGAGGCCTGCATCGCCCAGTGGCTGGGGATCGCGGGCGCGATGCTCTGCGCCCACCCGGGCAGCGTGGCGGTCAGCGCGAGCGCGCCGCCAAGCGAGGCGGACACCAGCATCAACAGGTTGCCCAAGGCGTCGAGCTGGCTCATCGTGGTGCAGAACGCGACCAGCGCGAAGGTCAGCGCCAGCACGCAGAGCGCCAGCGCCGGCGCGAGGATCAGGAGCATCGCCATCGAGCCCTTCGAGCTCAGGCCGAGCACGAGGTCGCCGATCACGAACAGCAGGATCATCTGCAGGGTGATTACGACGAACGAGGGCAGCAGCTTGCCGATGATCACCTCGGTGGTGGAGGCCATCATCTGCATGCGATCCCACGTGCCCCACGCGTGCTCGGCGAAGAAGGTGCGCCCGACGAACACCAGCCAGAAGAACGCGAACATCACCGTCAACCCCGGCACCACCTGTTCGGCGCCGTTGACGTGGCGGTAGCCGGCCCCGAGCAGCGCCGACTTCTGCGTCGTCTTCATGATCACCATCGTCAGCAGCGGGATGATCAGGAAGATCACGAGCGCCCCCGGGTTGCCGAGCAGCAGCCTGGCCTGATGGCGGGAGATGATCAGCAGTCGTCGGCGTGACATGGCGGCTCGGCGCGAACTGTATACCGCGAGGGCCCAAAACGCGCGACGCTTGAGCACAACGCCCTCGCACGGCGCCAGCGCACGCGATCGCATATGCTTCGGCGGCTGAGTAACCGGGCGAAAGGAGGCAGACCATTATCAAGCGAGGTGTGATCGTCGCCCGCATCAAGCCCGGCGCCGAGGAGGAGGTGGCGCGGATCTTCGGCGAGTCAGATGAAACCGAGCTGCCGCGGATCACCGGGGTGCGCCACCGCAGCCTGTTCGTGCTCGACGACATCTACATCCACCTGGTGGAGACCGACGACGAGTTCGCCGACGCCGTCGAGAAGGTGCGCAACCACGACCTGTTCAAGGAGATCAGCGCCCAGCTCGATCCCTACATCACCCCGTACAACCCCGAGACGTGGCGCTCGCCAAAGGACGCCCAGGCGCAGGAGTTCTACAGCTGGGACCCACCCGCCCCGCCGGCCGAGGCATGAGCGTCAGGCTCGTAGTAGATGTCCGGATCAAGCCGGGATCCCGCGAGGAGCTATTGAGCGCCTACGCTCCGTTGCGCGCGCGGGTCGCACAGGAGCCGGGGTTGGTCAGCCACCAGCTGTGCGAGTCAAGCGAGGACGGCGAGCGCTGGCTGGTGATCAGCGAGTGGGAGAGCATCGAGCTCTCAAACGCCTGGGACGCCTCCGAAGATCACGCCCGCCTGCTGGCGCCGCTGCGAGCCTGCTTCGCGCAGGCCAGCCGCTCCAGCTTCCACGTGCGCGACGGCGTGGTTGTATAGGATGGCGAATCCGTGAGCATCGAACGGGGCGATTCAATTGTGGAGTTCGCGGCGGTGCGCCCGCCGCAGGAGAATTACGACGTCGCGATCCTCGGCGGCGGACTGGCGGGTCTCACGCTGGCGATCCAGCTCAAGCAGATGCGGCCCGAGACGAGGGTGGTCGTGCTGGAGAAGCGCGAGGGCCCGGCGCCGCTGGCGGCGTTCAAGGTCGGCGAGTCCACCGTCCCCTCCGGCGCCCACTACTTCTCCGAGGTCGTCGGGATGCACGACCATCTGCACTCCGAACAGCTGATCAAGTGCGGGCTGCGCTACTTCCCCCCGGCAAACGGCAACGAGGACATCACCAAGCGGGTCGAGGCCGGCCCACCGATCTATCCCCCACACGACAACTTCCAGGTCGACCGGGGCCTGTTTGAGAACAAGCTGGCGGCCCGCGCGCGCTCGCTCGGCGTGGACCTGCAGCAGGGTGCGCGCGTCCGCGAGATCGATCTCGACGCCGACCCCCATCACGTGACGTTCGAACAGTTCGACCAGGAGGCGACGCTGAGCGCGCGCTGGGTCGTGGACGCCGCGGGCCGCGCCAGCATCCTCAAGCGCAAGCTCGACCTGATGGCCGACTGCGGGCACCACATCAACTCCGCCTGGCTGCGACTCGGGGGCGGGCTCGACTTCGAGCAGTGGGGCGCCGAGGACCCGGCGTGGATGGCACGGATGTCCCAGCCGGGCATCCGCCAGTTCAGCACCAATCACCTGATGGGCGAGGGCTACTGGGTGTGGCTGATCCCGCTCTCCACGGGCCCCATCAGCATCGGCGTGTGCGCCGACCCCCGTGTTCACCCCTACGAGGAGATCAACGAGCTCGAGCGCCTGCTCGGCTGGCTGCGCAAGCACGAGCCGCAGCTCGCCGCATCGATCGAAGAGCGCCCGCAGGACATCGAGGACTTCCTGCGCGTCAAAGACTTCGCGTACGGGGTCAAGCAGATGTTCTCGACCGATCGCTGGGCACTGGTGGGAGAGGCGGGGGCCTTCGCCGACCCCTTCTACTCGCCGGGCTCGGACTTCATCGGCTACAGCAACACCTTCACCGCCGATCTGGTGACTCGCGATCTGAACGGCGAGCAGATCGGCGAGCGCGCCGACTACTACAACGACCTCTACCAGCGCCTCTTCGCGCACGTCATCTCCCGCTACCGCGACACCTACCCGGTGTTCGGCAACGCGTGGGTGATGTGCGGTTTGCTGACCTGGGATTTCTACTCCAACCACACCGGCAGCGTGCTGCTGTTCACCCAGAACAAGTTCACCGACATCGACTTCATGAGGCGCGCCGACGAGTACATGGATCGCCTGTTCAAGCTGAACATCAACATGCACAAGCTGTTTCGCGAATGGCATGAGCTCGAGCGCAAACCGCGCGAGGCGGACATGCTCGCGACCTTCCCAGTGTTGCTCGGCGGGCTCGTCGGTCTCGTCAAGGATTACCCCGACGAGGAGGCGCTGCTGGAGGAGTTGCGCGCCAATGTGCGCAACTCGGAGGCGATGGCGGTCGCAATTTTCAACCAGGCCGCGCGGGCGCTGCCGGAGGGCCCCCCAGCCGATCGGCCGCTCAACCCATACGCGCTGAGCCTCGATCCCACGCGGTGGGAGGCCGACGGGCTGTTCGAGGAGCCCGGCTTGACGATCGAGCAGGCGCGCGGGATGGTGGTGGGAATCGACGGCATGTGGGACTCCTCGCTGGCGTTTGCGGGCGGGCCTCCTCCGGGTGTCGGCGGACCACCCCCGGGCGCCGGCGGGCCTCCCCCGGGCGTCGGCGGGCCGCCCGCGTAGAGATGGCCGGACGTCCTGCGGGCAGCTCGTGGGGTGTACGGAGATCGCTGCGAGGCTCACATCGCTGAGCGCTTTGACGTCGTCGTAGTCGGCGCGCGCTGCGCCGGCTCGCCGCTGGCGGCGCTGCTGGCCCGTCGCGGTTTGCGCGTGGCGGTGGTGGAGAAGGCGACGTTTCCCCGGGACACGCTCTCCACCCACTTCTTTCAAGCCCAGGCGCTCGCCTCCCTGGAGCGTCTTGGCGTAACGGAGAAGCTGCAGGCGACCGGAGCGCCATGCGTGGGGAGGGTCAACCTCCGCATCGAAGACTTCCAGTTCCAAGCGCCGATCCCCCAGCAGCCCGGCGACGTCGGCGGGCTCAGATCGGTGCGCCGCCTGGTGCTCGACCCGATCCTCGCCGACGCGGCGGCCGAGGCGGGCGCCGAGCTGCACATGGGGACGACGGTGACCGGCCTGGTGAAAGATGCCGGGCGAGTGACGGGCGTACGCGTCAAGCGGGACGGCGCGGAAAGCACGCTGCAAGCGCGGCTGGTGGTCGGCGCCGACGGTCGCAACTCGACCGTGGCCAGCGGCGCCGGCGCGCGCAAGTACAACGTGGCGTGGAACCAGCGGTTCGCCTACTGGTCGTTCTTCGAAGGAGCCGAGCCGGGCCCAGATCCGGCATTCATCCTGAACCGCTGGGACGAGCGGTTCGTGATCGCCTCGCCCTCCGACAGCGGGCTGTACCAGGTCGTGGTGATGCCCGAGCTGAGCGAGCTCCCGCGCTACCGGGAGGACCTCGAGGGCAGCTACATCGAGCACGTGCACAGCTGCCAGCCAGTGGCCGAAGCGCTCTCGGGGGCGCGACGGGTGGGGAAAATCTTTGGGATGCTGCGCTGGCAGGGCTTCTTCCGAGAGGCCTCCGGCGCCGGCTGGGTGCTGCTCGGCGATGCCGGCCACTTCAAGGATCCCGCCGCCGGCCAGGGCATCGGCGACGCGTTCAGGCAGGGCGAGAAACTGGTGGAGCCGATCGTCCGCGGCTTGGAAGGCTCCGAGCAGACGCTCGATCAGGCACTGGTGGAGTGGGGCCGTTGGCGCAACGACGACGCGATCGGGCACTACTGGCTGGCGACCGACATCGGCGCCGGCGGCAAAGCGCCCACCGCGCTGCCCGAGGTCGGCAAACGGCTGCTCGCGCGGGGCGAACTGGCGCCGTTGATCGACCTCTTCAGCCATCGCGGCAAGCCCTCGCAGGTCCTCACTCCGCCGCGCCTCGTCGCCGCGATGGGACGCGTGTTCGCGCGGCCGGGGTGCGACCGCCGCGCGCTGCTCCGCGAGATCGGCGGGCTGGTGGCGCTGAACGCCCGCCGTCAGCGCGAGTATCGCCGGCCGGTGTACGAGCAGGATGGTCGCGAAGTTGACGTGAGCTCCCCCGACCAATAGGCTGCCAGGGCATGGCAGATGGCGAGAACCCCCCCGCGGACCCGTCGGATCGCACAGTGATCCGCGCCAAGCCGGACACCTCGGATCGCACAGTGATCCGCGCCACACCGGACATCTCAGATCGCACAGTGATCCGCGCCACACCGGACATCTCAGATCGCACCGTGATCCGTGCCACACCGGACCTCTCAGATCGCACAGTGGTGCGCCCCACGCCGGCGGAGGCTCCCGCTCCCCCAGCTGACAGTCCTCCCGAGCCTCCGAGCGGCGGCCCTCCCCCGACCATACCGCTGCCCGTCCGCCTGCTGATGAAATCTCCCAGGGGGATTCGCGTGCTGCAGCTTCTCCTCCGGCTTCCCGAGCGAGCCCGGCGTCCCGTCCTGATTCTGGTGCCGCTGCTGGCGCTCGTGCTGGTGATCGCGATCGTTGTCGTGATCGTCCAGCTTGTGTTCTGAGTCCGTCAGAGCCCGAACAGCCGCCGCGCGTTGCCCTCCAGGATGCCCTGCTTCTCGGCAGCCGAGATGGGCAGTCCGTCGACCATCGCGATCGCGTCCTGCAGCGGCGTCGCCAGCGGCGGCGAGTCGGTGCCGAACAGCATGCGATCGGCACCCATCAACTCCAGGTTGGCGAGGTGGTTGGGCACGCTTGAGTAGTTGGCCGTATCGACGTACACGCGCCGCAGATATGTGCTTGGTGGCTGGGTGATCTTGTTGGTGTATTGAGCCATCGGCGGGGGGCCTGCCGGTGGCCCACCCGCACCCGGGCCGCCGCCGGGAGGCCCACCACCGGGGGGACCACCACTCGGAGGACCACCGCCGGGAGGCCCCCCGGCGCCCCAGTGGCGCGGCTGGTAGGCCTGGTCCATGCGACCCGCCAGCAGTGAGATCGCCCCACCCGCGGTGGCCGCGATGATCTCCAGGTCGGGGTGGCGCTCCAGACGGCCTGAGAACACGAGTGTCGCCAGGCCGGCCGTGACGTCCATGAACCGGCCCACCTGCTCGACCAGGCGAAAGTCCTCGATGCTGCCGCTGCCCACCGGCTCGGCGGGGGGATGGAGGAAGATCGGCTTGCCGAGCTCGGCCGCCATCTCGAAGAACTGGTCGGCGCGCGGCGAGTCGAGATACTCGCCGTGAACGCTGGTGTTGACGATCAACCCGACAAACCCACCGTCCTTCACGGTCTGTGCCGTCTGGTCGAGCAACGCGTCGTCGCCGAACGGGTTGGTGTAGGCGTAGGCGGCCAGTCGCGGGGCGTGCTCGCGCACGGTTTCGGCCAGCCACTCGTGAAACGACTTCAGCTCATCGGCCGACTGCGCGTAGTTGTCGTGACCGCGCTTGCTCATCGTCCCGAAGCCGACCGGGCTGCCGACGATCGTCAAGCCGATGCCCGCCTGCGACTTGCGGTCGAGCATCCCCTCGATGTCCGCCAGCGCGGGCGGCATCGGGTAGCGCTTGAACAGCTCGGGATGCGTGATGTGGCCGTGGACGTCGACGATCACGACGCGGCTCCGACGGTCCCGACGGCGCTCCCCCGGCCTTCAACGATCACGCCGCGGCTCCACCGTCCTCGGCGTCGGCGCCGGGCCATGAGTAGTCGTGCACTCCCGACATCCGCTCCTGGAAGGCGAGCATCGCCGCCACGTCGAGGTCGCCGAGCCCCTGGGACTGGGCGGCGGTGAGCATTGCGTGGGCGCTCTCGGTGACGGGCATCGGAACCCCCGCCCTCTGCGCCTCACCGAGCACGAGCGTCATGTCCTTGCGCATCAGCCCGAGCTTGAAGGCCGCAAACTCGAAGTTGCGCTGGCCCATGATCGCGCAGCGGAAGCTCATCACCGGCGAGCTGTAGCCGCTCTTGGAGATCATCTCGAGCACCTGCTCGCGGTTCAGCCCCGCGCGCTCGCCAAACACGACCGCCTCCGCAAGCGCGGGCATCTGCACCCCCATCAGCATGTTCAGCACCAGCTTCATCGTCGCGCCCATGCCGCTGCCGCCGAGGTACGTCACCTCCTTGCCGAGCGCCTCCAGCAGCGGCTCCATCGCCTTGAAGTCCTGCTCCTCGCCGCCGGCCATCACCCGCATCTCGCCCTGGCGGGCGTGCATCGGGTTGCCGAGCACGCACGCATCGAGCGCGTGGTACCCCGCCTCGCGCGCGCGCGCCGCGACCTCGCGGGGAAAGTCGGGCGGGACGGTGCTCATGTCGAGGATGTAACCGCCCTCCCGGAGCGTCTCGAACACCCCGTCGGCGTCGAACAGCATCCGCGCGACGATCTCCTGGTTGGCGAGGCTCAGCATCACCACATCGGCCTCGCGCGCCGCGTCGGCGGGCGTATCGGCGACGCGGGCGCCGAGCCCCGCGACTTCATCGGCCTTGGCGCGCGTGCGGTTGTGGACGGTGACGTCATACCCCGACTCCACCAGCCGGCAGGCCATGCCGTTGCCCATCACGCCGAGGCCGATGAACGCGATCCGCTGCTTCTCGGCAGGCGAGGAGGACACGTCAGGAGCTCGCGGTGACGCCGCCGTCGACAAACAGCACCTGCCCGGTGACAAAGCTGGCCGCCGGCGCGGCGAGGAACAGCGTCGCGCTCGCCAGCTCCAGCGGTTCGCCGAAACGGCCGAAAGGGATCCGTCCGAGCATCATCGCCACGAACCTATCATCCGCGGCCGCGTCACGCACCAGCTCGGTGGGGACAAACCCCGGCGCGACCCCGTTGACCGTGATGCGATACCTGCCCCACTCGGTGGCCAGCTGGCGGATCAGACCGTTGAGGCCGGCCTTGCTGGCGGCGTACCCCGCGAAGCCCCTGCGCCCGCCCGCCACGCTGCGCGTGGTCGAGTAGTGGACGATGCGCCCCCCGCGGCCGCCGGCGATCATCGCCTCGCCGGCCGCCTGCGAAAGCCAGAAGGCGCCCGAGAGGTTGATGTCCAGCAGCGACTGCCACGCCTCCTCCTCAAAGTGCTCGGCCGGCGCCTCGATGTCGATCCCGGCGAGGTTCACGAGCACATCCACCCCGCCCAGCTCGCGCCTGGCGTGCTCGATCAGCTCGCGCGCGCTCTCGCGGCTGGCGATGTCCACCCGCGTGCCGTGCGCCACGTGCCCCGCCCCGGAGAGCTCCTCGGCGAGCGCCCGCGCCTTCTCCTGTGAACGTCCCGCAATCACCAGCTCGGCGCCGCACTCGGCAAACAGACGCGTGGTGACCTCGCCGATGCCGCCGTAGCCGCCGACCAGGACCACGCGCCGGCCGTCGAGGCGAAACAGCGACGCGAAGTCGGTTGCCCGCTGCTCGTCAACCACGATCGGCGGACCAGGCGGTCCCCCAGGTGGGCCTCCAGATCCCCCAGGTGGGCCTCCAGATCCCCCAGGTGGGCCTCCAGATCCCCCAGGTGGGCCTCCAGATCCCCCAGGTGGGCCTCCAGATCCCCCAGGTGGGCCTCCAGATCCCCCAGGTGGGCCTCCAGGTCCCCCCGGGCCCCCAGGTCCCCCCGGTGGCCCCGACAACCCCGCGGGCGCGCCTGGCGGCCCTCCCGGTCCCCCGTGCGGCCCGCTCATTCGTCGTGCCGCCGCGTCACCAGCAGCTCCATCGTGCTCTTTATGAAGAACTCCCGCGCGCCCTCGCTGGTGGACATGTCACGCGGCTCGGCGACCAGCTCGTCGAGCTTGTCCTCCAACTCGCGGATCGCCGGCTGGCGACCCATGTGCTGGCCGAGCACCGGCAGCGGCACGTCGTCGGTGGTCTCCACCACCCTGACGACCGTGTTGCCCTTCATGAACACCTGCGTGCTGAGCAGCGTCCCGACGGCGTTGCCGTCCTCGTCGCGGACCGTGTGATCGGGACGGCCGTATTCCTTGAATGCTTGTCGCACCGCGTCCTGCGATCCCGGCTTGATGTCCCACATGAGCGCCCAGTACTGCGCCATAACACCCTCCTATCCCTTCTCATCCTGCACGTAGAAGCGCACGTCGTAGTGATCGGTTTTGGGCGGCGCCCGCAGCACGCCCTTCAGCTCCCCCACCATCGCGCGCGCGATCCCCGCGCTCGAGTCGCGGGTCTCCTCGCTGTCCCACAGCGTAATCGCGATCGCGTGCGGGCCGCCATCGGGCTCGGTCAGCAGGATGTAGCCGCGAAAACCCGGATGCTCCTGGTAGGCGGGGATGATCTTCTCCTCCGTCAACTCCATGCCGGCATCGACCTGCTCGGGGTTCCACTCGGTGGTGTTGACTCGCGCGTACATGTGACTCCTCAGGTGCTCGGCTTGATCGTGTGGGCGACGTCGTAGATGATCCGCTCGTTGGTTCCCGCCCAGTAGGGGTGCATCGGCGAGCGCTTGGCGACGTGGGCGAGCGACTCCTCCCACGCGAGGAACGCGTCCTTGCTCTCCCACTCGCTGAGCAGGATGTAGCTGAGCGGCTCCCCCTCGGCGTCGGCCGGCTCGCGGCGTCGCAGCAGCTCGTCGCCGATGTGCCCGGCCGTGCCTTTCACGTTGGCGGTGACCTGCGCATACGCCGCCTCGAACGCCTCCGCGTCCTGACGGTTGATCTTGGCGAAAACCATCACACGTGCTGCCATTCAGCTCGCCCCTCCGTCCGATTGAAGAAGAGGGTCCCGGCTCGGCGACCTACGGCCGCCTGCGCCACCCTCGTCCGATTGAAGAAGAGGGTCCCGGCTCGGCGACCTACGGCCGCCTGCGCCACCCTCTATGTCGATGAGTACCTCGTGCACAGTCATGCGCGCCGATGAGCGCAGCTCGCGCAGTGGCGCCGTCAGCTCGTCCTGCTCGGGGCTGCGCTCGAACTCCCCGAACACCTCCCTGCTGCTCCAGTCGCTGGTGACCACGAAGCTGTCGGGGTCCTCGGGGTCGCGCGCCAGCGTCTGGCGGATGTTCCCGGGGACGACCCGCACCTGCTCGGCGATCGCCCGCCAGGCCCGTTCGAAGTCCGGCCCCCGCCCATCCTTGACCTTCATGTGCAGGGTCGCGCGCACCACCGCAGGGATCCTACAGGCGTCGGCCTCTGGCGGCGGGGCGCCCTTGCCATCGCAACTCCACCCGCGTAGCGGTAGGATCGGCGCGAGCTTCAATCCCGTCCAACCCGCACACAAAGGGGGAGCATGTGTTCTGTCGCGTGACCCACGTCCAGGCGCCCGAGGGACGGGTGCAAGAGGGCCTCAAACTGTGGTACGAGAACGTCCTGCCGGTCACAATGGCGCGCGAAGGGTTCAAGGGCGCCCTGTCGCTGGTCGACCCCGAGTCGGGCAAGGCGCTGTCGATCACCTTCTGGGAAGGCGAGGACGAGCTGCTGTCCAGCACCGAGGCCGAGTACCACAAGCGAGCGATCGAACGCTTCGGGGAGTTCTTCACGGACGCCCACGAGCCCGAGAACTTCAAGCTACACCTGTTCACGGGCGACATCTTCAACGGCACTTTCGCCTCCGATGAGGCCGGTGAAGGACTCACAAAGTCCCAGTAGTGCCCTCCTCACGATCGTAATCGCCGACGATCACGCGGTCGTGCGGGATGGCCTGCGGATGATGCTGGAGGCCGAGGCCGACTTCGCCGTCGTCGGCGAGGCGAGCGATCTGGCGCAGACGCACGCGCTGCTGCTCGACAGGGCGCCGGGCGTGCTCGTGCTCGACCTGCACATGGGTCGCAAACTCAGCCTGGGCATGCTGTCCGCGTTGCGGGGCGCGTCGCCCGCGACCGCCATCGTGATCCTCACGATGGACGACGATCCCGCGTTTGCGCAACAGGCGTGGGCGGCGGGCGCGGCGGGCTATGTGCTCAAGGAAGCCTCGCGCGCCGACCTGGTGCGCGCGATCCGCATGGTCAGCAAGGGCGGGAGGTATCTCGATCCGGCGATCGGCGGGTGGGCACTCGCGGCCGGCAGCAGCGAGGTGCTGAGCGAGCGGGAGCTCGAGGTGCTGCGTCTGGTGGCGCTCGGCCACACCAACACAGAGATCGCCAAACAGATGCACATCAGCCCACGCACCGTCTCAACACAGCCGAGACGCCCTCCCAGACCCGCCGGCTCGTGGTGCTCGCGGTCGCCGCGGCGCTGTTCGCGCTCACCTTCGCCGCTCGCCTGGCGATCGAGGACCCGAATGCGTTGATCGCCAATTTCTACGTGGTGCCGATCACGCTGCTGGCGATCGAGTTCGGGACGCGCGGAGGCGTGCTGGCTGCCACCGTGGCGCTCGGGCTGGTGTTCGCTTGGAGCGTGCTCCAGGCCGTCCACCTCGGCGTGCTCGGTTACACCGCGCGCGGGGCGGCACTGCTGGTGAGCGGCGCCGTGGTGGGGCGCTTCGCCGACCGATTGCGCGAGGACGTCGCCGAGCGTCGGCGCGCGCAGCGCCACATGTCGCTCTATGCCGACCAGCTCACCCGCGCCAACCAGCAGCTCGCCCAGAGCGTGGAGCGGCTGGTCGCGGCCGAGCGCCTGCGAGTGAGCATCGACGCGGCCGAGCAGGCGCGAGCTCGATGGGCGCGGGAGCTGCACGATCAGACCCTGCAGGGGCTTGCCGGCGCCCGCATGGTGCTGGCGGCCGGGCTCGCCCGCGACGATCCCGACGCGCTGCGGCGCGCCGCCGAGACGGCGGACCTGCACATCGGCACGGAGGCACGCAGCCTGCGCGACCTGATCACCGAGCTGCGCCCGGCGGCCCTGGATGACCTTGGGCTGGGACCAGCGATCGAATCGCTGGCCAAGCGCCAGGCGGCCGCGGCGGGCTTCGCGCTCGATGTGAGCCTCGAATTTGGCGGATGCGAGCGCCCGCGCGAGATCGAGGACGCCATCTACCGGATCGTCCAGGAGGCGCTCAGCAACGTCGCCAGGCACGCGGGCGCCGAGCAGGCGACGCTGGAGGTGAGGCAGCTGCCCCAACGCGTGGAGGTGACGGTGCAGGACGACGGTTGCGGCTTCGTGCCGGGGGGCCCCAGCGAGGGATTTGGGCTGATAGGGATGCGCGAACGCGCCGACCTGCTCGGCGGAGAGCTCACGCTGAGCTCGGCGCGGGGCGGGCCGACCCGTGTGACGGCGGTGCTGCCGCTGCCCCGGTAGGGTCTCATCTCGGGGAAGCGGCCATGTTGGCCGGTCCTGACGTCTACGCCGCGAACGACCCATAGCCGACCAGAAGCCAGCACCACGATGGACCGTAGCGATCATGACGTAGACTGGAGCCATGTCGCTGCTCTACGATTCCTATGGCATTCGCCGTGTGGCGGTCGAAGTCAATCTCTGGCCCGAGGTAGAGAGGTTCAAGACCAAAGACCTTTCGGAACTGTTCGGAGCCCTCAACGGCGACGGCATGTTCTCATCGTTGGAGTTGCGGCCAGAGAGCGGAGCCCGCTTCGAGAGCGACGCATGGTCGTACGACCTATCGCCAGCGGGTGTATTTGTGCGCTGCGTTCAACTTTCGTCTCTCGAGGATCTCAAGAGGCGGGTGCATTTCCTGCTCGACGGGACGCGGAAATGCGTCGCATCGGACCGCACCTTTTATACCGACGAGATACGGGTGATTGCACACGTGCCAGAGGACGGCAAACGCGACGTCGAGGCAGTGGTGTCCAAGAAGCTCATTCCCCCGCGCATGGATCGCTCCGACTTGCCCGGCCTTGAAGGCGCAGGCCTCAATCTGACGGGAACTACCGAGACGTATCACTACCACGCCGACATCAACCCTTACGGGTCCGAGGCACTGATGTTGAGCGCCACGCTCACGTTCAGGCCGAGCCGCGAGCCTCCACGTCCCGGCTCGGATCTTGATGTCATTGATGGGCAAATAGGCGTCGCGTGCAGTTTTGTGACGGAGGAGTTGCGAGCATTCTCAAGCAAGTTCATTACGTGAAAGGCAAGACTCATGGCGCAAGATAACTCAGAGGCAGGCAAGATGCTCAGTCGTCATGCGCGTCACCATCGAGCACTCAGGCGCAGAGACGAGCAGCGCGAAAGGATCAAGGGCCAGAATGTCTTTCTATCCGACCTCCACAGGGCAACACGGATGACGGAGGAGATCAGGTCAGAACCCGAGCAGGCCGAGGCGCTCAACCGGGCAAGACGACATGCCCACGAAGGCAAGCTGATCTCGCAGGAGGAGCTCGACCGCGACCTCGACGCCGAGTAAACGGCCATCGCCGAGCTTGCCGTTCAGTACACCCCCGAGGCGGCGGACGATCTCCACCGGCTCAAGAAAACTGATCGTAAAGCATTTCAGGCTGCCCGGAGCCAGATTGGCCTCATCTCCGAATATCCCGAGACGGGCACGGCGCTTCGCGATGAGTGGGAGGGCGCGTGGGCTGTGCATTTCGCGAAAGACGCATATCGGCTCATATGGGAACCCGACTACGACCGAGGGATTGTGATCATTCTCCGAGTGAACAAAAAGGAACGGTTCGGAGCCACGATCTACCAGGAGCAGCGACCGAAAACGCTCCGCTGGCCGCCCGAGCGAGAATGAGGCCTACCGCAGCGAGGTCTGCCCCGCCCGCGACCAGTTGAACTGGGTGACGTTGTCACGCTGCGCGAACAGGCCGCCGCGGGTGCCGCGGCGCACGAACAGCACCGGCGCCGGGGCGGCCTTGGCGATCTCCGAGCGGGTGGGGCCCAGCCCCTCGCGCCGCCAGCGCTCGGAGAGTCCGATCACCAGCAGGCCGGCGCCGGTGGCGGCCGACACGATGCCCTCGCGCCCACCCGCCATCACCAGCGGCTCGGTGGCGACGCCGGTGGTCTGCTGCACCAGCAGGCCGGCGTCGGCGAGCATCCGGGTGACCGACTTGCCGTCGTCGGTCTGCCCGCCGGCGCCGAGCAGCTTCAGCGGCGCGCCGGTGGCCGAGGACAGCCACGAGCCGAGCTCAAGCGCCGCCCAGTCGTGCTCGGCGCCGCCGAACGGCACCAGTATCGGCCTGTCCGGCCCAAGGCTCACCGGCGCGCTCTCGCGCGCGACCAGCACGGCGACGTCGCACTCGGCCTGTTCGAGCAGCACGCTCACATCCCCGAGCGGCACGCTCTCGCCGATCAGGCGGCGGCGCCCCTCGGTCAGCACCAGGTCGATCGGCTCGCGCGCGGCGACGTGCGCGAGGTCGGTGCCGGGGTGGCTCGAGGTGAGCGCGACGCCCCGTGCGAGGACGCCTTCGGCGGCCAGACGCTCGCGCGCCTGCGCGATCGTCTGCGAGGCCTGTTCGAGCTGCAGGTTCTCCGTCTGCAGACCGCCGCGTACGCCGGCGCCGCGGGGGGGCTGCACGAGACGGGTGAGGATCAGCTCGCGCGGGGGCGCCGTGCGCGCCAGCGGCTCGGCCAGCTCGATCAGGTGCTCAAGCGCCGCGTCGGTGTGCGATGCGACGAGGATCGCGCGCTCGGCCACCGGCAGGCCGGGGTGCTCGCGGGCGGCGATGGCGGCCGCGCCGGCGACCTCGTCCTCGATCTTGGTGCCGTACTCGTTGCGCGGGTCCAGCAGTTTCAGCAGCGGCCCGGTCATCAGCGTGGTGATGACCGCCATGATGACGAGCGCCGTGAACAAGATGCTGGAGATCGCGCCCACTTCGAGCGCGATGTTGAGCACGATCAGCTCGGTGAGCCCGCGCGTGTTCATCAGCGTGCCGATCACCAGCGAGGCGCGCGAGTTAAAGCCGCACACGCGCGCGGCGATCGCCGCCCCGGCGAGCTTGCCGACGATCGCCAGCAGCACGAGGCCCGCGGTTATCAGCCACAGCTCGGGACGGTCGAGCAGCGTGATGTTGGTCTTCAGGCCGGTGTAGACGAAGAACAGCGGCAACAGCAGCGTGACGACGAAGTCCTCGACCCGGCGCGTGACGTCCTCGGTGAGGCGCGCGTGCCGCGGCATCACCATCCCCATGATGAAGCCGCCGAAGATCACGTCGATGCCGATCGCTTCGGTTATGTATGCCGACAACAGCACGCCGACGACGATCGCGGCAAACCACCCGGAGGGGATCTGTCCGGCCTCGTCGAAGGCGGTCGCCATGCGCGCCAGCACCCGCCGCACGAGCAGCGCCATCACGAGCACGAACGCGACGGCCTCGGCGATCGTCCGCACGACCACCCCAAACGTGCCGGAGACGGCGATCGTGGTGGCCAGCGCGATCAAGAACCAGGCGCTGACGTCGTCGATCGCGGCGCAACCGATCGTCAGCGAGCCCACCGGGCTCTTGAGCATCCGCCGCTCGGTCAGAATCCGCGCGAGCACCGGGAAGGCGGTGATCGACATCGCCACACCCATGAACAGCGCGAACGCGGCGAACTTGATGTCGGGGCCCAGCAGCTTGTACAGCGGCAGCGCGGCGGCGATGCCGAGCAGCATCGGCAGCGCGATGCTGGCGTTGGAGATCGCCGCGGCGGGAACGGCCCTGCCCTTGAGCTGTTTCTGGTCGACCTCCATGCCGATCAGGAACATGAAGAAGATCAAACCGAGGTTGGCCGCCACGCCGAACGCGGGGAGGATGTCGGTCGAGAAGATCGCGGCCTGCAGGTTGGGCGCGATCACGCCGAACAGCGAGGGGCCCAGCGCGATCCCCGCGATCACCTCCCCCATCACCCGCGGCTGGCCGACCCGCACCGCGACCATCCCAAACAGGCGCGCGACGATCAGCACGATCAGGACCGCCAGGAAGAAGGCCGCCACCAGCTTGGTGAAGGCGCTGCGCTGCTTGGTGGCCGTGAACTGCTCCCCCGCCGGGGAGAGGCCCGAGGGGGTGATCAGCGCCGGTTTGGCCGACGTGTTGGCGGGCGACGGGACGGGTTTGGCGACCTGCAGCGGAATCAGCTTCACGTTCTGCAGCAGGATGTCGTTGGCTGTCGCGGTGAGGCGCACGGTGCCGCCTTTCGCGCACGCCACGTCGCCGCTGACGGAGCTGGTCTTTTTCGTGTAGGTCAGCCGCCCCAGCGTGTGGCTGGCGGCTACCACGGTGTAGCTGGATCCGCTGCCTTGCAGGGTGAACGAGCTGCCGAAGCAGATCGAGGTGGGCGACAGCGCATACTTGCCGGCGATCCCCACCGGCGCCCGGGGCAGCGCCGCGCCGGGGGCCGGTGGAGGCGACTTGAGGGTGGCCGCGAATGGGGCGCCCGCGAGCGTTCCGGCGATCGCGCCCTTCGCGCCGGGCACCACGAGCGCGTTGAGCGTCTGCTGGCCGCCGGAGACGCAGTCGACCGTTCCCGTGAGGCGTTGCGCGCCGGCGGGGGTGGCGCCGGGCTTCAGGCGCAGCTGACCGCCCAGGGTGCGCTGGTTGTTGGTGAGGTTGACGAACTGCCCCGACTGGTTGACGCTGAACGCCGGTCCCGGCGGGGGCAGCTGGGTGGGGGCGCTCAGCGGCAGCGGCGCCCCGCCCACGGGCACCGGAGCCGGCCCCAGGCATTCGCTCGGGGCGCTGGCGACGTAGCCGCCGGCGATCACGGGAAGCGCTTTCTCACCGGCGCCCCGGTGGATGACAACGACCAGCACGACGACCGTGAGCGCCACCAGGATCGCATAGAAAGCGATCAGGCGCCCCGCCAGACCCCCGCTCGACGGCCCCGTGCTCGACGGCATCGAGGTACCTCTAGATTCCGCCGTCCACGTTCAGCGTCACCCCGGAGACGAAGCTGGCGTGGTCGCTGGCGAGGAACAGCGCGACGTCCGCGATCTCCTCCGGCCGGCCCAAGCGGTTGAGCGCGGCGAGCCCGGAGTAGCGCGCACGGCCGGCCTCGTCCAGCTCACCGGTCTGGTCGGTTTCGATGATGCCGGGCGCGAGCGCGTTGACGCGGATGCCCCGCCTGCCGACCTCCTTGCAGAGCGCGCGCGTCAGCCCGATCAGCCCGGCCTTGGAGGAGATGTAGTGCACGCGCCCCGGCATCCCGCGCATGGCGACCGCGGAGGTGATGTTGACGATCGATCCCCCCTCCCCCATCGTCTCCAAAGCGGCCTGGCAGACGAGGTAGACGGCCGTCAGGTTGGTGTCGATCACCCGGTGCCACTCCGCGAGCGTCAGCTGGTCGATCATCGCGTGGCTGACCACGCCGGCGTTGTTGATGACGATGTCAAGTCCGCCGAAGCGCTGGCTGGTGTCCTTGACGAACGCCTCCGCCGACGCCGGGTCGGCGAGGTCGGCCTGTGCGAGGAAGCTGGCGCCGCCGATCTGCGCAAGCTCGCCCCGCAGGCGCTCCACGTCCTCGGACTCCCGGTTGTAGCAAGCCCCAACCGAAGCCCCCCCCTGCGCCAACCCCAGCACCAGTGCACGCCCGATACCGCGCGAGCCGCCCGTGACGAGCGCCCGCTTTCCGCTAAGTCCGAGATCCAAGAGATCCTCCTCTGAGAACGCCGCCAATTGCAGAGCACATTCCGAGCAGCCAAGCCTACCTGGATCCGGTTAGGCTGCTGTGGATGAGCGATTGCGGCGAGGAACCGGCACCCAGTGTGAATGAAGGTGGAGCAATCCGATGATCGTCGACGCGCACTGCCACCTGGCACCGCCCGAGTCGCCGGGCGCCCCTTCGCTGAAGGATGTCGAGGGCTTCCTCGAACGCAAGGCGCGGGACGGGATCGATCGTGCCGTCATCGTCCACGGGATCGTCCGCCTGCCGGGTCTCGGAGGCCTGCTCGACCGGCTGAAGCGGTGGAATGAGTTCAATCTCGTGGTCCGTGAGCAGTACCCGGACCGGGTTTCGGTGATGGTGGGGGTCGACGCGTTCGAGGGCGACGGGATGCTCGAAGAGGCGCGACGCGCCGTCGCGGCCGGGAGCTGTGGGTTCTCGGTCAGCTCCAGCGTCGACGGCCACCGCCTGGACGATCCGCGAGCCGAGGATTTCTGGAGCCTCGCGGAGGAGCTCGACGTACCGGTTCTGATCCACCCGCCGGTCAGGCCGGGCGGCGTGGGTGACCCGCGGTTGGACGAGTTCGGCAACCGAGCCGTCGACGTGGGGTTGAGCCTCGCCGCCGCGATCTTCGCCGGCGTGCTGGACCGCCACCCGTCGTTGCGGCTGATCGCCGGAGCGGGAGGTGGCGGGATCGCCGCCTTGGCGGGCCGGCTGGATGCGGGCTACCGGATTCCGGCGCTGGCCGGCGCGGCGCTGGCCGGGCCGCCCCCGGGTGCGGCGGGCGCGGCGCTGGCTGGGCCGGGCGGGCCACCCCCGGGTGCGGCGGGCACGGCGTTGGCAGGGCCGGCCGGGCCGCCCGCCGGTGCGCCGCCTCAGGTTGTGCCAGTGCCAGACGGGGCGGGGCCGGTCCCCGCGGAGGCCCCGAGCTCGTATCTGCGCCGGGTCTACGTCGACACGTTGATGTTCAGCGAGCCGGCGCTGCGGTGTGCGCTCGAGGTGTTCGGCCCCGATCGGCTGTTGTTCGGTACCGATTGGCCGCCCGTGGAGATCCCCGCGGCGGTCTCGCGGACGCTGATCGACCGGCTGGACGTCTCCGAGGACGAGCGCGCCGGCATCCTCGGCGGGAACGCGGCGGCGCTGCTCAAGCTCCAGTAGGCCCCGGACCGCCGGGCGCGCCAGGCGGTCCCGGCAGCGGCGGCAGCGCACCGAGCTGGCGCAGGATCGTCGCCATGTCGAGATAGACCCTCTCACACAGCAACCTGTCGCCGTCGAACTCAAAGATGCAAGCCGACCGCGATCGAATCTTCTTGCCGGTCGGCTCAACGCCCGCGAAGAAGCCGCTGTGCGTGCCGGTGGTGATGCACTCGACGAAGACCGCGTCCTCCAGATGCCGCAGCTTGCCGGGCTCGGCGTGGATGTCGGGCAGACCTCGGTAGAGGCCGGAGATCAGCATGCGCACCTCCTCCTCGCCGTCGTGTGTGCGACCCAGATGCATCATTTCGTAGCGGGGCTCGTCAAAGGTGGCGATCAGGGCGTCGAGGTCATGTGCGTTCTCGGCGCGGAAGTGCTCGAGCACCGCCGCCTCGCGCTTTGCCTTCAGGTCATCGTCGATCATGGGGCGGCTGCCGTTGGAGGGCCGCCAGGTGGAGGGCCGCCGCCTGGAGGACCACCGCCAGGAGGACCGCCAGGAGGACCGCCAGCGGGTCCGCCGCCACCTTGCGGCTTCAGCCCTTGCTCCCGAATGATCCGCGGAATCGTGGACGGGTCGATGTCCAGGCCATACCTCACCCACACCGATGACATCTCATCCCGCCTGCCGGCCACGATCAGGGGGGTCACCTCCTGGAGGTACTTGTCATAGCCGCCGGGGGTGAACATCACCAGGAGGCGCGCCGGCCGATCGGTCGGATTCCAGATCGCCATCGGAACGTTGCGCTCCTGGATGACCAGGTCTCCCGCCTTAGCATGGAAGACCTCGCCGTCGAGCTCGAAGCCGACCTCCCCCTCGAGGATCAACTGATACTCGTCCTCGAGCGTGTGTGTATGAACGGGGGCAACCACCGATTGGGGCTTGCACGGGATCTCGAGGAGCGTCATCCGCCCTCCGGTCTGCGCGCCCGTCAGGAGGTATCTGATGCCAACCGCGTCTACGAATACAGAGTCCCTGTCACCGTGGGGAATGTGCACCGGCAATCCGCTTGACGTGAGTCGGTTCGACATCGTTGAGCCCCCAGTGGTTTGCTTCGGGGCATCATATTGCACCATCAGGTCGTCCTTGCGGGCGACCGGCAACACCGTAATCTGTGATGCTTCACGTCTTGGCCGGACGAGACGGGCCTGTGGGCGTAAACCGAGTCGGCGAGGAAGGGCGGCGTTGTGAATGAGCGGAGCTTGTCAGTGGTTGAGATCGGGGCGCTGCGGCCGCCCGGCGAGGACTACGACGTCGTGGTGCTCGGCGGTGGGCTGGCCGGGCTGACGGTCGCAATCCAGATCAAGCAGCGACGGCCCGAGACAAGCGTGCTGGTGCTGGAGAAGCGTGAGGGTCCCGCGCCGCAGGCGGCGTTTAAGGTTGGCGAGTCGACGGTGCCGGCCGGAGCCAGCTACTTCGCGAATGTGATCGGGATGGCGGATCACCTCCGGGGGGAACAGAACGTCAAGTGCGGTCTGCGGTTCTTCCCGCCGGCGGCCGGCAACACGGACATCACCAAACGCGTCGAGCTCGGTCCGGCGGTGTACCCACCGTTTGAGACGTTCCAGGTGGATCGTGGCCTGTTCGAGAACAGGCTGGCGGCGCGCGCCCGCGAGTGTGGCGTCGACGTGACCGGGGGGGCTCGCGTGCAGGAGATCGAGCTCGGCGAGCGGCACACGATCGCATTCGATTTGTTCGGCGAGCGCTCGTCGACGACCGCACGGTGGGTCGTCGATGCTGCCGGGCGAGCTTCGCTGCTCAAGCGCAAGCTGGGGCTGGCCGCCGATTCCGGGCATCACATCAACTCCGCCTGGTTCCGGCTGGCGGGCGGGCTCGACCTCGAGCAGTGGGGCGCGTCGGACTCCGAGTGGATGGGAGTGATGTCGAAGCCGGGGATCCGTCAGTTCAGCACCAACCACCTGATGGGCGAGGGCTACTGGGTGTGGCTGATTCCGTTGGCAACGGGGCCGATCAGCATCGGCGTGTGCGCGGACCCGCGGGTGCACCCGTTCGAGGAGATCAGCTCGTTCGATGCGATGCTGAACTGGCTGCGCAGGCACGAGCCGCAGCTCGCCGCGTCGGTCGAGGGTCGGCTGGACGACATCGAGGACTTTCTGCGCGTGGAGGACTTCTCCTACGACGTTACGCAGATGTGCTCGAACGACCGCTGGACGCTGGTGGGCGAGGCCGCGGCGTTCGCCGATCCGTTCTTCTCCCCGGGCTCGGACTTCATCTGCTTGAGCAACACGCTCACCACCGAGCTGGTCGTCCGCGAGCTGGACGGCGAGGACGTTGCGGAGCGCGTCGAGTACGGCAACGCCCTGTACAAGCGTACGTTCGAGAGCGTCATGTGCCGCTACCGGGACATGTACCCGGTGTTCGGGGATACGTGGGTACTGCCAGCCGCCCTGACGTGGACCTTCCTGGCAAGCCACGGCGGCCCCGCGTTCGTGATGATCAGGGGGAAGATCGCCGACGTCGAGTTCATGAAGACAGCGGGCCCCCTGCTCGATCGCCTCGCCGAGCTCAACGTGAGCGCCAGCAAGCTGTTCCGCGAATGGCACGAGCTGAACGTCGGCGGCACGCCGGCGCTGCATCCGCCGATCATCAAACCGGCGATCGAAGCGATGATCGGCCTGGTCAAGCCGCTGCCGGACGACGACGCGCTGCGCGGCGAGTTGCGCCAGCAGATCCGCAACCAGGAGGCGTTCCTGATCGCGGTGTTCGCCCAAGCGCTCAAGGCGCTGCCGGATGCGCCGGCGATCGATGGGCCGGTCAACCCGCTGGCCGTCGGGCTGGACCCGTCCAGGTGGGAGGCCGACGGCCTCTTCGACGGGTCTGGGCTGACGATCGAGGACGCGCGTGGGCTATGTCCCGGGATCGACGCCTTGTGGGATCCGACCGCGCCGGCTCCACAGTTCGGCCCCCCGCCGGGCGTGGGCGGACCACCCGTGGCAGGGCCGCCGCCGGCAATCGCTAGCGGAGACAAGGAGCGCTGAACATGAGGGCAACGGCATTTGTATTTCCAGGACAGGGCTCGCAGCGTGTCGGCATGGGCACGGAGCTGCTCGGGGCGCGCCCAGAGCTGTTCGATCGCTACTTCGGCCTCGCCGACGCGGCCTCGGGGTTGCCGATCCGCAAGCTCGCCTTGGAGGGGCCAATCGAGGAGCTGACCCGCACCGACGTGACTCAGCCGGCTCTGTTTGCGCTGTCGCTCGCGATCCATGAGCTGGCGCGCGAGGCGGGCATGGAGCCCGACTTCGTGGCGGGGCACAGCCTGGGCGAGGACACGGCGGCGGTCGCCGCGGGCGCGCTCGACCTGGAGGCGGGCATGGAGCTCGTCTCGCTGCGCGGCAGGCTGATGGCCAACTGCGGCTCGGAGCGCCCGGGCGGGATGGCGGCGATCGTCGGCCTGCCGGCCGAGGAGGTGCGGGCGCTGTGCGAGACGGCCTCCGAGGCGGGTACCGTGGCTCCCGCCAACTTCAACAGCCCGCGCCAGACCGTGGTCTCCGGCGAGGAGGCCGGCGTGCAGCGGCTGCTGGAGCTGGCCGAGGAGGCGGGCGCCAGCAAGGCGGTGCGCCTGAAGGTGTCGGCCGCCTTCCACAGCGAGCTGATGGAGCCGGTGCAGCGGGAGATGGCGGAGGCGATGGACAAGCTCACCTGGATGGATCCCAAGGTCCCGCTGGTGGCCAACGCGTCGGGCACGGTGATCAGAACCGGCGAGGAGGTGTGCCGGGCGCTGGTGGCGCAGATCGCGAGCCCCGTGCTGTGGGTGGATTGCGTGCACACGCTGGTGCGGGAGGGCTGCACGAGGGTGCTGGAGCTCGGCCCCGGGCGCGTGCTGGGGGGACTGGTGCGCCAGATCGACAGCGACGTCGAAGTGTTCGCGGCCGACTCGCCGGAGAAGCTACAGGCGTTTGCCGGCTCGACTGCCTGAATCCACTCAGGGTCGAGGGTTCAGGTTCCACCGGCGGGCGGGCGGGCGGGCGGGCTAGTATGCTCAACTTCATGAATAAGCTCACTTTGCTCACTCGAACGGATGAGGCAGTGCGACGTCTCGCCGTCGAGCATCCCGAGTGGATGCCTGTGCTTGAGGCAGCAGTGGCTGTAGCTCAGAGGTCAGAGCCGCATGGCGGCGAGTTCGCTGGCGCCTGGGTACTTGACGAGGTACGCGCACACGGAGGACCCGGTTGGTTTCCGAACCTACGGATTCTTGCCAGTCATGGGCTACTGGAGAAGTCCGGGGAGTCGACCAGGGGCGGTCGACGCGCCTACTATCGGATGCCGGATCGCGAAGGTGTCGCGAAAGCCGTCGAAGCGTGGCGGCGTAATGGAACCACGCAGACGCGGAACAGGCTCAGCTTCATCGGCGCCGGTGCGTCGACGGAGCATCCATCCGACATGGGACGACAGGCAGGCGAGATCAGCTACGAACCACGCTCGTGGCGTTGATTTGCGACACCGGTCCGCTCTACGCCGCGATGGACCGGGCCGATACCGACCATGAAACCTGCAGGCAACTACTCTCCAACTCGTCTGAGCGCCTGCTTGTACCAGCCCCAGTCGTGGTCGAGCTGGAGTGGCTTGCCAGCAGCAGGCTTGGGCTGCAGCCGTTCTCGTCGTTCCTCGCCGATGTCGAGGCCGACGACGTGACGATCGTGGACCTGATTCGGGCTGACTACGTGCGTATCCGCGAGTTGCTTACCCGCTACGCGGACTTGAAGGTGGGATTCGTCGATGCCGCAGTCGTCGCAATCGTGGAGCGACTGAACGAGCGGAAGCTCGCAACGCTCGACCACCGCCATTTCACCACGATCCGCCCCAGGCACACGGACGCCATCGAACTACTGCCTCATTGACGCTCGCTATTCGAGTATTCGAGAGCCGATCCCGTAGCGTCGGGGGCATGCGCCAGGGGGCCTTGTCCCGAGAGCCTACCCCGCCCCGAGCAGCCGGTACTGCCCGCGGTGGAAGATCAGCGGCTCGGCCGTGTCGTGCACGCCCAGCTCCAGGACCTCGCCGATGAAGATGTCGTGGTCGCCGGCCGCGTGCTCGGCGTGCAACCGGCAGTCGAGGTAGGCGAGGGCGTCATCGAGGATCGGCGAGCCGCTGGTGGCGATCCTGTGCGCCACGTCGGCGAAGGCGTCGCGTCCGCGGGGGCGATCCTTGGAGGCGAAATACCGCGACAGCGGCTCCTGGTGGGTGCCGAGGATGTTCACCGCGAACACGCCGTTGCGCCGCAGGTGCTCGGAGCCCTCGGAGCGCGCGATCGTGCAGACCAGCACCAGCGGCGGGTCGAGCGAGACGGAGGAGAAGGCGTTGGCGGTCATGCCGTAGGCGTGCTCCTCCCCGCGCGTGGTGATCACCGTGACGCCGGTGGCGAACGCGCCGACGGTGTCACGGAAGTCCTTGCTGCTGAAGGCTGGCATGAGAGCGGAGTGGGGCGCCTACTCGCGGACGGAGCGCGCTCCTCTAGTCGAGGCTCCGCAGCCGCGCGCGGACGATCTCGTCGAAGTCCTTGGTCGTCCCCAGGGACTCGGCGACGATGTCGCGGAACGTATCGCGCTCCAGCGCCAGCAGCCGCGAGGGCGCAAGCGCCGTCAGCGTGGCTGTCCGCGGCCGGTCGCGCAGGATCGCGAGCTCGCCGAAGAACTGCCCGGGGCCGAGCGTCACCGGCGCGTCATTGCCGACGCCTTCGCGCCCGACCTCGACCTGGCCGTCGATCACGATGAAGAACTTGTCGGCGGGGCCGCCCGCGCGGGCGATCACCTCGCCGGCGGGGAAGTCGAGGATCTGCAGCTCGCCGGTGAGGCTGGAGACGCTCTGCAGAGGCAGGTCGCTGAACACGGAGTAGGCGCGCTCGCGGTGGAAGTCCACGCCGAAGGTCCCCTCCTGCTGGTGGAGGGCCGCGTCGGTGTTGTCGGTGAACTGCAGCTCGCTGGCAACGATGCGAAAGAACGAGATCGTCATCGTGGTGCCGGGCGAGAGCGCCGGGAACTTCTGCCCGAAGAGGTCGGCCACGCGCGCGATCTGCTCGCCGCTGAGGATCACACGGCACTCCCCCATGCCCTGCAGCCCGCGGATCTTCTCCAGGTCATCGGAGGGCCCGTCGATCGTGAAGGCCACGAGTGGGTTCTGCTCGATGTGACGGGCGGTGGTGGTGTGCGCCTTGGTCCAGAAGTACAGCTCGGGGCCGTCGTGCACGTACAGGAAGGTGCCGGCGTGGGGAACCCCGCTCGGGCTGGCGGTGGCCAGCGTCAAAGTGCGCTGCTCGCCCAGATAGTCCAGCACCTCGGGCAACATCTCGACTGCGGCTTCACCGCTGCTCATGGGGGTCTCCTTGCTGTGTCATGTTGCCGTTACCGCCTCGCCCGCGAGGAAGTGCTCGACGAAGTCGGTGGTGACGTCGCCGGAGCGGAACTGCGCGTCGGCGAGCACGCGGCGGTGGAAGGGGATCGTGGTCTTCACGCCGCGTCCCTCGATCTGAAACTCCGAGAGAGCGCGGTCCATCCGCTCGATCGCCTCAAGGCGGGTGGGCGCCCATACGATCAGCTTGGCGATCAGCGAGTCGTAGAACGGGGCGATGTTCCAGCCCGGGTAGCAGTGGGAGTCAACGCGCGTCCACGGCCCCCCCGGCGGCACGTAGACGTCCAGGCGCCCGGCGGCGGGGGCGAAGTCGCGGTCGGGGTCCTCGGCGTTGACGCGGCACTCGATCGCGTGGCCGCGCAGCACGATGTCCTCCTGGGTGACCGACAGCGGCTCGCCGGCGGCGACGCGGATCTGCTCCTGGATCAGATCGATGCTGGTGACCATCTCGCTGACGGGGTGCTCGACCTGGATGCGGGCGTTCATCTCCATGAAGGAGAGGTTGCCGTCGTGGTCGAGCAGGAACTCCATCGTGCCGGCGCCGGTGTAGCCGACCGCCAGGGCGCCGGCGACGGCGCGCTCGCCGATGTCTTTGCGCTGCGCGTCGGAGAGATGGATGGAGGGCGCCTCCTCGATCAGCTTCTGGTGGCGGCGCTGCACGGAGCAGTCGCGTTCGAAGAAGTACACGCCGTTGCCGTGGCTGTCGCACACGAGCTGCACCTCGGTGTGGCGGGGGGCCTCCAGGTAGCGCTCGATGTAGACGGCGCTGTCCTTGAACACCGCCTGCGCGGTGGCGCGGGTGGTGGCGTAGAGGCGCGCGAGGTCCTCGGCGCGGCGCACCACGTTCATGCCCCGCCCGCCGCCGCCGGCCACCGCCTTGATGATCACCGGATAGCCGATCCCGTCGGCGATCTCCTGCGCCTCCTCCACCGTCTGCACGGGCTCGATCGTGCCCGGCAGCAGCGGCAGGCCGGCCTTCTGCATCAGGTCGCGCGCGATCGCCTTGTCGCCGACCTTCTCCATCACCTCAGGGCGCGGCCCGATGAACGTGATCCCGTTGTCGGAGCAGATCTCCGCGAAGAAGGGGTCCTCGGAGAGGAAGCCGTAGCCGGGGTGAATCGCGTCGGCGCCGGTCTTCTGGGCGGCGCCGATCACGTTGGGGATGTGCAGGTAGCTCTTGCCGGGGTGGTGGGGCCCGACGTGCACGGCCTCGTCGGCGAAGCGCACGACGGCGGACTCGGCGTCGGCGGTGGAGTAGATCGCGACCGACTTGATGCCGAGCTCACGGCAGGCGCGCGCGACGCGCAGCGCGATCTCACCCCGGTTGGCGATCAGAACCTTCTCGAACAAGGTCACTCCTCCGGTTCGAGGTACATCAGCACCTGCTCGAACTCGACCCAGTCGCCGTTCTCGACGAGGATCTCGGCGACCTTGCCGCCCTCGCCGGCGGCGACCTCGTTCATCATCTTCATCGCCTCGACGATGCACACGGTCTCGCCCGGCTCAACGGTGGTGCCGACCTCCGCGAACGGCTTGGCGCCGGGCTGCGCGGAGCTGTAGAAGGTGCCGACCAGCGGCGCCAGCACCGGCACCCGGTTGTCCGCCTGCAGATCGCCGATCGTGAACACGCCAGAGGCCATGCGCGCGCCCGGGGCGATGCTGAGACCGGGTCCCGCCCCGGTGGCGACAGGTCCGCTGGGAGGGGGAGGAGGAGGGAGGGGTACGCCCGGCACACCCTGCGCGGTCGGCGGGGCACCGCGCTCGATCTCGATCTTGTAGTCGCCGGCGGCGACCGCGAAGCGCTGCACGGTGCTGCCCTCCAGCCGCTTGATCAGGTCGCGGGCCTCGGCCCATACGGACTCGATCAGCTCGCGGTCGGGGCTGGCTTGGGTCTTCTCGTTGTCGCTCATGATGTCTCCCCCTGTGATAGTGGCGGAAGTGTTGGCTGGCGCCCGGGGGTGCCGAACTTACGAAAGCGCTCGTAGCGCTGGGCGATCAGCTGGTCGGTGCTCAGCGGGAGCAGTTCGCTGAGGCTTGAGACGATCGCGGCCTTCAGGTTGGCGCCGGCGGCCGGCGGGTCGTTCTGCGCGCCGCCCTCGGGCTCGGGCACGACCGCGTCCATCACGCCCAGGCGCAGCAGCTCGGGGCTGGTGATGCGCAGCGCTTTGGCGGCGCGCGGCGCGGCGGAGGCGTCCTTGAAGAGGATCGTCGAGCAGCCCTCGGGACTGATCACCGAGTAGTAGGCGTTCTCCATCATCAGCACGCGGTCGCCCGCGGCGATCGCCAGGGCGCCGCCGCTGCCGCCCTCGCCGGTGACGACGGTCACAGCCGGCACCGGCAGGCGCGACATCAGCATGATCGATTCGGCGATGGCGTTTGACTGACCCCTCTCCTCGGCGCCCAATCCCGGGTAGGCGCCGGGTGTGTCGACGATCGTCACGAGCGGCAGGCCGAAGCGCGCGGCGTAGCGCATCAGGCGCATGCTCTTGCGGTAGCCCTCGGGCTCGGGCATACCGAAGTTGTGCTCGACCAGCTCGCTGGTGGTGTGGCCCTTCTGCTGGCCGATCACCATCACCGCCAGCTCTCCCAGCTGCGCGAGGCCGGCGATGATCGCGTGGTCCTCCTCGAACAGGCGGTCGCCGTGCAGCTCCTGGAAGCCGTCGAAGGCGAAGCCGACGAGGTCGAGGAACCGCGGCCGGTCGATATGGCGGGCGAGCTGCACAATCTCCCAGGGGTCGCGCGCAGGCAGCTGCTCGGGATCGACGATCGCCGCCGCTCCCTCGGCGGCCGGCAGGCGTCCCTGACGCGTGGCGGCGTCCTCGCTGCGCGCCGCCTCCGCCCGGGCGTGCAGTTCGAGCAGGTTGCGGATCGTGCGGCGCAGGCTCTCGCGCGGCTCGACCAGGTCGAGCATCCCGTGCTCGAGCAGGAAGCCGGCGGTCTGGAACCCGTCGGGCAGCTTCTGGCGGATCGTCTGCTCGATCACGGTGGGTCCGGCGAAGCCGATGTGCGCGTTGGGCTCGGCTATCAGGATGTCGCCGAGCGTCGCGTAGGAGGCGCTGACGCCGCCGTAGGTGGGGTCGGTGAGCAGCGAGATGAACAGCACGCCCTCCTCCGCCAGGCGCGCCACCGCCTGGGAGGTCTTGACCATCTGCATCAGCGAGACGCACCCCTCCTGCATGCGCGCGCCGCCGGAGGCGGAGATCACCAGCAGCGGCGTGCGGGTCTGGAGGGCCAGCTCGGCCGCGCGCGTGATCGACTCGCCGACGGCTCCGCCCATGGAGCCGCCGATGAACGAGAAGTCGATGCCGGCCACGACGATTGGCAGGCCGTCGATCGTGCCGGTGCCGTGCAGCGCGCCGGTCTTGGTCTCGCTCTTCTTCTGCGCCTGGGCGATCCGCTCCGTGTAGGGCTTGGAGTCGGCGAAGGAGAGCGCGTCGAGGATCTCCAGGTCGCCGCTGAGCTCCTGGAAGCTGCCCTCGTCCAGCAGCTGGCCGAGGCGCTCGCGGATGCGCAATCGGAAGTGGTGGTTGCAGTCGGGGCACACGCCGAGGTTGCGGCGCAGGCGCTTGTGGTAGACGAACGCCGCGCACGAAGGGCAGCGAAACCACTCGACCACATCGGCGCGACCGAAGCCGGGAGACACGCGCCCTTGGCGCGAATCCCCGTTTCGGCCAGCTGGGGCGAGCTCAGCCAAGAAGATCTTCCGTTGCCAGACGGCGGTCGTCGGCGTGCATGCGCCGGTACTCATGAAGCGATGCGCCCAGCGCGGCGTCGACCTCCTCGCGGGTGGGCGCCTGCTCGGCCGGTTCGCCGCTCTGCGCCTGCAGGAAGGCGATCAGGTTGACCGCGCGTCCTTCGGAGTCGCTGAGCGGCACCTCGCGCGCGAGCGTGAGCGCGCGCTGCCAATCCTCGCGCTTGATCTCGGCGCGGAGCATCCCGTGCAGCGGGTAGATCTCGTGCCCCGGCACGTCGTCGAGCTGGCGCAGGCGCTGGAAGGCAGTGACCGCCTCCGCGATCTGCCCGACCTCGAGGCTGAGCTCGGCCACGTCGAGCACGGCCACCAGATCGTCGGGCTCGGCCTCGGCGATCCGTTGCGCCTGGGCCAGGGCCTCGTCGTAGTGACCGAGCGTGCGGTACATGTCGACGAGGTTGATCGCCGCGGTGGAGGCGCCGCGCATGCTCTGCGCGGCCTGGCTGAGGTAGCCGACGGCCTCCTCCTCGCGCCCGGCGGCGGCGGAGGTGTGGCCGAGGTGGCTGAGCGCCACCTGGTCGGCGGGGTCGAGCTCGACCGCGCGGCGAAACGCGTCGTTGGCCTCGTCCATCTGGCCCTCGGTCGCGAGCGCCTCCCCCAGGTGGTGCCAGGCGTCGGCCCGCTCGGGGGCCAGCTCAGTGGCGCGCCGCAGCTGCTCGGTGGCGTCATCGGCGTCGAGCTCCACGCCGGCGCGCCCGGCGAGCAGGAGCAGCTCGACGTCATCCGGCGCGTCGGCCAGGCCGGCGAGCGCCGCCGCACGGCTCTCGCGGAATGCGCCCGCCTGGAAGTGGGCGTCGGCTTGTTGGGTAGCCTCCTTGCTCACCCCGGCCACACCCAGTTGGTCAGCTCCGGCGGGTCGTTGCCTTCCGCGCGCACGTACCGCCGGTACTCGGCGAGCTGCTCGCGGTACTTGGCGATGGCCTCCTGGGCGCCGCCGATGTTGCGCACTGCAAAGGCGCCGGACATGCCACCGATGTTGTCGCTGATCCCGAGGTCGACGCGGCTGAGCGCCTCGATCGCCAACTGGTAGCGATCGACCCCGTTCATCGCGAGCAGGTCGAACGGCGTGGTGGTGGTGCCCTCCTCGGCGTAGCCGCGCACGTGGAAGCGCTCCTGGTTGGGGCGGCGGTGGATCAGCTGGTGCACCGCCGAGGGGTAGCCATGGAAGTTGAAGATCACCGGGCGGCCTTTGGTGAACAGCTCGGTGAAGGCGCCCGCCGCCATCGCGTCGGGGTGCTTGCCGGGCGCCGCCAGCGCGAACAGGTTGGTGACGTTGACGAAGCGCACCTTCAGGTCGGGCACGTCCTCTTTGAGCAGGCTGGCCGCCGCCAACAGCTCGATCGTGGGGATCGTGCCGCAGCTGGCCAGCACCAGGTCGGGGTCGCCGTCGTCATTGCTGCTCGCCCAATCCCACGCCGAGGCGCCGAGGCGCACGTGCTCGCGGGCCTCATCCATCGTCAGCCACTGTGGCAGCGGCAGCTTGGAGCCGATGATCAGATTGATGCAGTTGGTGGCCTGCAGGCAGTGGTCGACGGTCGCCAGCAGCGTGTTGGCGTCCGGCGGCACGTACACGCGGGCGTGCTCCTCGCGGCGGTTGAGCATCGAGTTGATGAAGCCCGGCATCTGGTGGGAGTAGCCGTTGTGGTCCTGGCGCCAGCCCTCCGAGGTGAGCAGGTAGTTGAGCGAGGCGACCGGCTCGCGCCAGGGCGCCTCCTCGCGCGACATCTTCAGGAACTTGCCGTACTGGTTGACCATGCCGTCGACGATCGGGATGAACGCCTCGTAGCAGGGGAAGATGCCGTGGCGGCCGGTCAGCACGTACCCCTGCAGCCAGCCCTGGCAGTTGTGCTCGGAGAGCACCTCCATGATCCGCCCGTCGGGCTTGTAGTCGGGGTTGATGTCGGGGTCGACCGGCCACTCATACGCGTGGTTCTCGACCTTGAACAGCGCCCCCAGCCGGTTGGAGGCGACCTCGTCGGGGCACACAACGCGGAAGTTGGCCTGCTCGCGGTTGAGCTCGAACACCTGGGCGAGGTACTCGCCGACCGCGCCGAGCGAGCTCTCTGAAGTGCCGCCGGGGCGATCGAGCGCGACGGCGTGGGTGTTCAGCTCGGGCAGCTGTAGCGCGACGCGCATGCGGCCCCCGTTGACGTGCGGGTTGACGCCCATGCGCCGCTCGCCGGTCGGGCACATCGCGGCGATCTCCGCGGCCGGCCCGCCGTCTGCGTCGAACAGCTCCTCGGGCCCGTAGGAGCGCAGCCACTCCTCCAGCGCCCGCAGGTGCTCGGGGTTGGTGCGGGCCTGCATCGCCGGCACCTGGTGGGACTTGGAGGTGCCCTCCACCTGGATGCCGTCGAGCTCGCGGATGCCGGTCCAGCCCTTCGGCGAGCGCACGATCAGCATCGGCCAGATCGGCCGTACGGGCCGGCTGCCTTCGCGCGCGGCGCTCTGCAACTCGCGAATCTCGCCGTGGGCGGTGTCGAGCGCGGCGGCCAGCTCGCCGTCGAGATCGTCGCCCTGCACGATCAGCGGGTGCCAGCCATACCCCTCGAACAGCTTGGTCAGCTCGGTGTCGCTCATCGAGCTGAAGATCGTGGGGTTGGCGATCTTGTAGCCGTTGAGGTGCAGCATCGGCAGCACCGCGCCGGAGGTGGCGGGGTCGAGGAACTTGGTGGAATGCCACGCGCCGGCGGTCGGCCCGGTCTCCGCCTCGCCGTCGCCGACGATGCAGGCGACGATCAGCTCGGGGTTGTCGAGCGCCGCGCCGAAGGCGGTGGCCAGCGCGTAGCCCAGCTCACCCCCCTCGTGGATCGTGCCGGGCACGATCGGGGCGATGTGGCTGGGGAAGCCGCCCGGCCAGGAGAAGAGGCGCACGAGCTTTGAGAGACCCTCGCGGTCGCGGCTCATCTCGGGCTTGACCTCTTCCAGGCAGCCGTCGATCCACAGGTTGGCAAGGTTGGCGGGCGCGCCGTGTCCGGGGCCGGTCACCAGCAGCACGCTTGCGTCGGTGTCGAGGATCAGGCGGTTGAGCCCGGCGTACATCAGGTTGATCCCGGGCACCGTCCCCCAGTGGCCGAGCAGGCGGTGCTTGACGTGCTCGGGCTTCAGCGGTTCCTCCAGCAGGTGGTTGTCCTGCAGATAGATCATCGCCACCGCGATGTAATTGGCCGCGCGTCGGTAAAACGCGAGCTTCTCCGAGATGGGCGACAGAGCTTGGGTAGACACCTTCCCCCCCTGTTTTGGCATGGCCTTGCGAGCGGCAGGGACTATACCGATGATGCTGGTGGCCCGACCCCTCGCGGCGCGGCGGTTAACCCCGTTGAAGAGATCCTCCATCGTGCGCCGCCGCCGTGGCCGTTGTGGTACAGGTGCTGACGCTGCCTCACCGGGGAGGTTGGTCGGGACGCTTGCGTCTCTGCGGATGCGGCGTCTCACCGCGAGCCAGCATCGCCACGAACTGCTCGATCCGCCGTGCGCGCGTGTCCGCCCGCTTGGCGTTGTCGATCCGGTACAGGACGGCATAGCGGTTCTGGCTGGTGAGCACCTCGAACATCGCCAGCGCCGCCGGCTGCGCCTGGAGCGCCACCGCGAGGTCCTCCGGCACCTCGATCGTGGCTGGCCCCGCGTAAGCCCGCTCCCAGCGCCCGTCCGCCTTCGCCCGCTCGATCGCCGCGATCCCCGCCGGGCGCATCCGGCCTTCGCTCGTCAACCGCGCAACGATCCCCACGTTGCGCTTGGACCATTCGCTGCGCGGCCGCCTGGGCGTGAAGCGCTGGCGGTAGATGCGCGCGTCCAGCCGCCGCACCTGGCCGTCGATCCAGCCGTGGCACAGCGCCTCCTCCAGCGCCTCGTCGTAGATCAGGCTGGTCGGCTCGGTGGTGCCCTTCTTCGCGAGGCCCAACCAAACACCGGGGGAGTGCTCGTGGTTGCTCGCCAGCCATTGCGCCCAGGCCGCCGCGTCGAGCACGATCAGGGTCGGTTGGTCCTCAGCCGTCGCCACAGTGCCATCTTGGCATCGCCTCGGGTCGGTCACACGGTCCTCGGTGCCGCCATTTGGAGTCAAACAGATTCGACTACCGCGGGTCGGAGCGGTAAACGGTGGAGCGATGGCGGATCGTGGCGACGCGAACCGTCCTGTCGTCCTCAGAAAGCTGGTAGATGATCCGATACGAACCGACCCGCAGCGAGCGCAGCCCCCGTAGCCTGCCTCGAAGTGGATATCCCGCGTGGGGGTCGCGTCCGAGCAGTCCGAGCGCCTCCTCGACCGCGTCGATCAGCGGCCAGTCGAGCTCGAGCAGCTCAGAGCGGGCACGGCGCGCGAGAACTATGCGCGCCACGGATCATCTCGCGGCTCGTCGCTCGGCGAGCTCACGGCGCAGATCGTCGAACTCGATCGTCTCCCCGCGTGCGAGTTCACCGAGGCCTGCCTGCAGCGCGGCGAGGACATCGGGGTCGGAGAGGATCTCGGCGGTCTCCTCCAGCGCCTCGTACTCGTCGATCGGCACCAGCGCGGCAGCCGGGCGGCCATTCCGGGTGACGACAACGTGGTCGCGCCGGTCGGCGACGTCGCTCAGCACCTGGGCAAGGTTGCTACGGAAGTCGCGCACCGGGATCGTCTTCGCCATATGCGATGAGTGTACCTTATCGCGTACACGCGGTGGAGCGCAGCCCGGATAAAGACCGCCTGTGACACGCGCCAGGAGGGGATCCGGCGCGCAACACGTCCGTATTTGGGGAATATCCTCCCATTATGGTATGATTGTCCTGATGCGCACCCTCACATGGCGAGTTGCCGAGTTGGCGGCACAACGCGGTTGGCGCACTCCCCAGCTTGCCGCGGCCGCGGGACTCGACGAGAAGACCGTGCGCAACATTCTCGCGGGGCGCGCGACCAGGGTGGATCTTGAGACGATCGCACGGCTGTCCTCGACACTCGAGGTCACACCAGGTGCCCTTTGGACGAGCCGGCCGGATCCCGCGAACGCATGGGTGAGCACCGCGGGCGCTGCCGGTCAGGCTGACCCAGATGAGCTCGCGCAGGTCCTCGCCGACCACCGGTCCGAGCACGTTGATTCCGGGCTGGAGCGCGCCCTGCGGTCACCTTGAGCCGCTGTTATCTCGATACGAACTTCCTCTACGTGCATCTGCGATCAGGGCACTCGGAGGCGTCGTCGCTTGAGGATTGGCGCCGCAGAGTACTCGCGCATGTGACTGTGGAGGGCGGCGTGGTCAGCGCCCTGGTCCACGATGAGTTGGCCTACCGACTGATCCTCGCGTGGCTGCGCGACGACGGCGTCGAGGATCCGCTCTCGGCGTTTCGAGCGGACGCGCAAACGGCGATGCGGACAGTGCGGCGTCGCCTCACCGCGACCTGGCGTGCCGTGGACTCGCTCGCACTCGACTTGTGGCCCACCGACAGCGCCGTGGTCGAGCGCGCGAGGTCGCTGATGGCCCGACCTGGACTTGGCCCACGTGATTCCTTCCACGCCGCCCACGCGCTGTTGGCGGGTTGCGAAGCGATCGCAAGCAGCGACCCCGCCTTTGACGACGTCCCCGGCCTGCTACGCCTCGCGCCCGTTCCGGAAGTCTGAAACGTCTCAGGAAGCGCATCCGGCTAAGCTCCCCTGGATGCGGGCGGCTGTGGGGCGATCGGTCGGGGAGCGTGCGCGCTTCTGGCGCTCGCCGCCCGGCCAGCCGCCGTGGGCGCGGCCGGCGCTGCTGGGGATCGCCGCGGTGGCGGGGCTGGCCTACGCGTGGGGGATGAACGGGGCGGCGCTGGAGGACTTCTATGGGGCGGCGGCGCGCAGCATGGCGGGCAGCTGGCACAACTTCTTCTTCGGCGCGTTCGACCCGGCCGGCACGGTGTCGGTGGACAAGCTGCCGGGGGCGCTGTGGCCGCCCGCGCTGTCGCTGCGGATCTTCGGGTTCCACGTGTGGGCGATCGTGCTGCCGCAGGTGATCGAGGGGGTGCTGACGATCCTCGTGCTCTACCGCGCGGTGCGACGCCTCGCGGGGCCACTGGCGGGGATCCTCGCCGCCGCGGTGCTCGCCACCAGCCCGGTGACGGTGGCGCTCAACCGTGGCAACGTGGCCGACTCGCTGCTGATCCTGCTGCTGGTGCTGGCCGCCGACGCAACCTCCGCGGCGGTGGCTGAAACGGGGAGCCCCCCGGCTTCTTCGGCCAATGGGCGGCTGCGCATGCTGCTGCTGGCGGGGCTGTGGATGGGGCTTGCGTTTCAAGCCAAGATGCTGGCGGCGTGGCTGGTGCTGCCGGCGCTGGCCGCGACCTACCTGCTGGCGGCGCCGGCGCCGCGGCTGCGCACCCGCCTCGGGCACGTGGCGCTCGCCGGCGCGGTGACGGCGGTCGTGTCGCTGAGCTGGATGACGGTGGTCTCGCTGGTGCCTGCGCACCAGCGGCCGTACGTGGACGGCACGCAGAACGACTCGCTGTTCAGCCAGGTGTTCGAATACGACGGGCTCTCCCGTCTCGGGCGCAGCAACGTGTTCGCCGGGGCCGGCCACCCGGCGCAGTTCCTCGTGCGCCTCGCCGAAGGCTCTGCGCCCACCCACCGCTCCGCGCCCGGCCCGGGCCGGCTGCTCAGCGGCGTGTTCGGGCGCGACGACGGCTGGCTGCTGCCCGCCGCGCTGATCGCCGCGGTTGCGATCCTGCTGGAGCGCCGACGGGCCCGGGCCGACCGCCGCGACCCACTGCGAGCGGCGGTGGTGCTGTGGGGAACCTGGCTGGTGGTGCTGTGGGGTTTCTTCAGCGCCGGGGGCTACCCCAACTCCTACTACGTGGCGGCGCTCTCGCCGGCGACCGGGGCGCTGTGCGGCGCCGGCCTCGCGCTGGCGTGGCGCTACCGCGAGCGCCGCGCGGCGCCGGCGGCGCTCGCGGGGACGCTGGTGGCGTGTGTCGGCTATGGGATCTACCTGCTGCGCGGGGGCACCTCGGTGCCCGGGTGGCTGGTGCCGGTCGCGGCCGTGCTCGGTCTCGCGGGCGCGCTGGCGCTGTGGGCGCCGCGTCGCCCCAGCCGCGGCTTCGGAGCGCCGACGCGCGGCGTGGTGGCGTTCGCGGTGGTGTGCGCGCTGCTGCTCCCCGGGGTCGCCGCCGCGCTGATGGTGACGCGCGGCCTCGGGCCGTTCGCCGCGCCGTACGAGCCGGCGTCCGCCACGATCTCCCGGGTGCAGGCGCAGAGAACGCGGGTGGTCGACGAACAGGTGGTCGATCAGCTGGCCTCCACCTACAACACGCCGATCCCGCTCGCCACCGACTCCTCGATCCTCGCCGCGCCCTTCATCCTCGCGACCGGCAGCGAGGTGCTGCCGATCGGGGGCTTCCAGGGCGGGGTTCCCTCCCCCACCCTCGCGCGGCTGCGGCGCTACATCGCCGCGGGCGAAGTGCGCGCGTTCGTGGCGCCAATCCACAGCGACGATCCCCGCATCCTCTGGATCCACGCCCACTGCACGCTGCCGCAGGGCTCCGCAGGCTCCGCCGCCAACCCGACGGCGTTGTACGTCTGCGGTGGCGGCTGACCCGTACGTCGCGCTCGCCGAGGTCGGCGAGGACGAGCTCGCGGATCGCGTCGAGCTCGCGGCCGAAAGCCTCGGTCTGCTCGCTGCTGAGGAGTGGGGCGGCGGGCATCGCTCAGGGCGCCCCCGCGAGCAGATCGGCGATCGCCGCGTCGACGTCACGCGCGAAGTGTCCCGCGTCCGGGATCACCTCGCGGTCGGCGTAGATCCCGAAGCAGGCGCGGTCGCGCACGCTGGTCATGCCGACCGACAGCGCGTGGTGATCGGCCAGCGGAACCACCGGGTAGGCCGCCTCGAGGGGGCAGCCGAGCATGTACATCGGCGGCGCCGGGCCGGGGATGTTGGAGACCACGAGGTTGAACGTGCGCGGGCTGGCGAAGATGCGCGAGATCGCGTGCTGGACGGCGCCGGGCGTATGTGCGGCGGCCTTGAACGCGAGGTCGGCGCTCTCGGGCTGGCGGTCGTGCTTGCCGCGGGTCATCGTCGCGTTCACGTGCCGCAGGCGGCGCACCGGATCGGGCTCCTCGCAGGGGAGCTCGGCGAACATGAACGAGACGTGGTTGCCGAGCACGGCGCTATCGTCGCGGACGCTGACGGGGACCATCGCCTTGAGCGCGACCGGCTGCTCGCCGCGGCGCGCGAAGAACGTGCGCGCCCCGCCGGCCACCGCCGCGAGCAGGACGTCGTTGACGGTCGTTCCGTAAGCGCGCTTGACCCTGCGCAGATCCTCCAGCGGGCGCTGCACCCACGCCAGGCTGCGTAACGGCGAGAGCGGCTTGTTGAGCAGGCTCGCGGGCGCGGCGCGCAGCAGCGAGTGCTCGAGCGCCCGCGTCAGGCGCGGGATGCCGCCGACCAGCTCGCGCGCGGCGCGCGAAGGTGACGCGGCGGCACGCAGCGGCAGGCGCAGCAGGCCGAGCTGCTCGCCAAACAGGTCGCGGACCCCCCGCAGGAGCAGCTGCGCTCCGTCGGGCTCCGGCTCGGCGCGCCAGCGGTGCTGCTCGCAGCTCGGCGGCTCGGGCGTGAGGTCGAGCAGCAGCGAGGCCAGCTCGACCGCGGCGAGACCGTCGACCATGCAGTGGTGGGTCTTGCCGACAATCGCGAACTGGCCGTCCCGCGGGTTCTCGCAGATCCACATCTCCCACAGCGGACGGTCGCGGCGCAGCGGCATCGACATCACTTCGTCGACCAGATCCTGCAGCGGACCGGAGGCCCAGTAGACGTGGCGATCGACGGAGAAGGCAGGATCGTCAACCCACTCCGGGGCGTGCAGGCCGAGCGGAACGCGTGCGAGCTTCTGGCGGTAGCGCGGCGCGCGCGCCTGGCGGCGCTCGATGTGATCGCGCAACGCGGAGAAGGTCGGCAGGCGGCCCTCGGCGTCCGGCGAGAACACGGCGACCCAGCCCACGTGCATGTGCGCGGTGGGCGTCTCCACCGCGAGGAACGATGCGTCGAGCGCCGATAGGCGAGCGCTGGTCATCCTACCAATGCCAATCGCGGCCTGGATAGGCCGTTCTCCGGCCCGAACTGGCTCTGAGGAGACCTCGCCGCGGGCCGCTTCACGGCTTGCGCGCGCGGGATCGGCCGCCGTCCCCACTCGGAGGCGAGCGCGAACTCGATCAGGCGGTCGAAGTAGTCGCGCAGCGGCGTGGGCGCGACGCCGCTGCCGCGCAACGCCACGCGACAGCGACGGTTGTCATACACGACCCTCGCCTCGAAGTACGGGAAGAAGATCTCGCTCCGTTCCAGCGCGCGCCGGTAGCGCTGATCGCGGCTGGAGCGCATGAGCAGCGGGTGCACCACGCGCCGGTAGATCAGCGGCTCGAATAGCCGCGGCGCCGGACGCTCGAAGAATGCGCTGGCCAGTTCCACGAGCTCGCCCACACTGCTGGCGTGTGCTCCCGCCGTCAGATGGAAGGTGGCGCCCTCGGCCTCTCGGGCCTGACTGAGAGCGAGGATCGCGTCGGCCACGTAGTCGACCGGCACCACGTCCACGGGCGACTCCCGGCGCGCGGGCACCGCCAGGTAGGCGCCGCGCGCGAAGGCGCGCAACGGCCAGTACAGCACGTTGAACGACGAGGTCCAGCCGCTGTCGCGCTCCCCGACGACGATGCTCGGGCGCAGCACCGTGATCGGCAGGCGCTCGCGCGCGGCGGCGACGAGGCGCTCCGCCTCGAACTTCGACTGCTCGTAGGTGTTGCGGAAGCGCTGGCCGACGTCGAGGTCGTCCTCGCTGAAGCACCCCGCATGGTCGCCGGCGACGTACGCCGTGGAGATGTGGGAGAGGCGCCGCAGGCCGCCGCGCGCCTGGCAGCGCTCGGCGAACTTCAACACCCGTGCGGTGCCCTTCACGTTGATCGCGCGCGCCTCCTGCAACCCGAGCTCGAAGGAGACCGACGCCGCGGCGTGCACGATCTCGCTCACCCGCTCGGCGAGGGCGTCGCTCGCGCCCCGCAGACCGAGACCGGATCGTGTGACGTCGCCGCGGACTGGGATCACCCGCTCCGCATAGGGGTGATCGGCGCCGAACAGCGAGCGCAGTGTGGAGTGCATCCGCGCCGCGACCGCGCCCTTGTCCGCGCCCCGCACCAGGGCATACACCTGGCGATCGGTGCGCTGCAGGTAGCGCACCAGCAACTCCATCCCGAGGAATCCGGTCGCGCCCGTCAGCAGAACCCCATCGGAGGCGGGGTCCGCGGAGCGTCCCTGGACGCCCTGCGTTTGACCGGCGATCGTTGCTCCAGGAACCATCTCACCAACTCTCTCGATCCTTCGAGCCGTCATCGCACTCTCTCGATCCATCGAGTAACGATCCATTTATATGGACGATGTTTCGCTTGTCAGCCAACCCCTCTTCTGGCTTATTGGTCTACAAACACGGCCCTTCCTGAAAAGGGCTCTTGAGCGCTAAGTACCCACACAGGGCTACTCCAAACCTACGTGGCCCCAGAACCGCAAATAGCGAGAAATTCATGGGACCGAGCTCGCAACGACCGGGAAAATATCAGAACGGCCGACCACATACAAGGCCCATAGCGAAAGATTTCTATTTATATGATTCCATAGCGGCGCGTTCTCACACCACCAGCAGCTCCTTCGCCAGCCCGGTGAGCACCAGCGGGCCGTCGTCGGTGACCGCGACCAGGTCCTCGATCCGCACGCCGTAGCGGCCGGGGACGTAGATGCCGGGCTCGACCGTGACGATGCTGCCGGCGCGCAGCGGCTGCTCGCTGGCGGTGCGCGAAAGGCGCGGGGCCTCGTGTACCTCCAGGCCCACGCCGTGGCCGAGGCCGTGGCCGAAGTGCTCGCCGTAGCCACCCTGCTCGATCGGCTCGCGGGCGACCGCGTCGATCTCTTTGCCGTTGGGGCCCGGGCGCACGGCGGCCAGGCCGGCGAGCTGTGCCTTCAACACGAGCTCGTACACCTCGCGCGCGCCCTCGGGGAGTTGCTCGCCGGTGGCGAAGGTGCGGGTGCAGTCGGAGCAGTAGCCCTCCAGCAGCGCGCCCCAGTCGATCGTCACCAGCGTGTCGCGCGGGATCGGCTCATCGCGCGGCTCCGCGTGGGGGAGCGCTCCGTGGGGGCCGGCGGCGACGATCGTGGGGAAGCTCGGGCCAGTGGCGCCGAGGCGGCGCATTTTCAGCTCCAGGTCGATCGCCACCTCGCGCTCGGTGCGGCCGGCGAGGCCGGCTTCGAGTAGTTCGCGCAGCGCCGCGTCGGCGAGCTCGCAGGCGGCGCGGATGCGCTGCAGCTCGGCCGGCTGCTTCACTTCGCGCAGCTGCTCCACCAGACCGCCACAGGGGACGAGCTCCCACTGCTCGCCCAGCAGCTCGCGCAGTCGCGTGTGGCGCTTGACGGTCATCGCGCCCTCCTCGAAGCCCAGCCGGCCGCCGCCGGCGAACAGCTCGGCGAGGTTGGTGCGAGGCGGCTCGGCGCCGGCGCCCTCCCCGGCGGACTCCTCGCCCAGCGGGGATAGCTCCCCCGCGAGCGCCTCGAGCAGGTCGATCATGTGGATGTGGCGTTCGAACAGGCCGGGCACCTGGGCCGCGGACTGCGTTTCGTAGCGGAAGTCGGTGAAAAAGAGATCTGGCCCGTCCTCGGCGGCGGCGAGGAGCGCGAGGCCGTTGGAGCCGGTGAAACCGGTGAGGTAGCGGAGGTTGACCGGGTTGGTGACGATCAGCAGATCGGGCTGGGCCTCGTGCTCGCGCAGCAGCGCGGCGAGCGCGCGGGCGCGCTCGACTTCGGGGGCGGCGCTCACATCGCGGGCGGCGCTCACATCGCGGGCAGCGCTCACGTGGCGGTCCCGTCGAGGGCGGCGCTCACGTCGCGCTCCCATCGAGCGCGGCGCGCAGGCGCTCCAACCCGACGCGGTACCCATCGACGCCCTGCCCGCTGACCGACGCCACGCAGAGATCCTCGATCACCGACACCCGCCGCCACTCCTCGCGCGCCTTGATGTCCGAGAGGTGCACCTCGACCGCGGGCAGCCCAGCGATCTCCAGCGCGTCGTGGATCGCCCATGCATAGTGCGTCCACGCGCCGGGGTTGATCACGATCCCGTCGGCGTCGTCGCGCAGCAGGTGCAGGCGCTCGACCAGCTCGGTCTCGGAGTTGGTCTGGAAGAAGCGCGCGCGCAGGCCCAGTTCGGCGGCGAACGCATCGACGTGCTGCTCCAGCTCGGAGAGCGTCAGCGTGCCGTAGTGCGCGGGATCGCGCCGGCCCAGCATGTCCAGGTTGACCCCGTGCATAACCTCGATGCGGTAGGAGGCGTCGGCCATCCCAGCAGCCTACGCCAGCTCCGCCACCGCGGCGCGCAGATCTTCCTCGGCCACCTCGCAGCCGACCCGCACGTCGCCGGGGGCGTGCACGAGCACGAACGGGGTG
The DNA here is from genome assembly GCA_963833205.1 of uncultured Solirubrobacterales bacterium. GTDB lineage: Bacteria > Actinomycetota > Thermoleophilia > Solirubrobacterales > Solirubrobacteraceae > Palsa-744. Next base: position 464,646 of record CAWHWZ010000004.1, read on the forward strand.
CCGGAGGGGGTGCCGACGCGCTCCGTGTCGCGGACCTGCTGCTTGCCGTGGACGCGCTTCTTGTCGTGGGCGACGGCCGCCACCACCTCCTCCACGCTCGCGCCCTCCAGCGCCACCGGCAGGCCGCGGGCGCTCAGCAGCTCGCGTACGCGGGCACGCAACTGCTCCTGGCCGGAGAGGCGCAGGGCGGCGAGCAGGCCGAGCCCGACAGCCTCGCCGTGGCGGTAGCGCCCGTAGGCGGTGGCGGTCTCGATCGCGTGGCCGACCGTGTGCCCGAGGTTGAGCACCTGGCGGCGGCCGCCGTCGCGTTCGTCCTCGGCGACGACCGCCAGCTTCAGGCGCGCGCAGGCGAGGATCGTGCGCTCGTCGGGCGGCGACCAGGCCGGCACCCCAGACAGGGATTCAGACGCCGACCCGGGCAACGACCCGGACGGCGACTCGGGCGCTTCGGCGCCGACGCGCTCCCACAGCTCGCCGCCGGCGATCAGCGCGGTCTTCAGCACCTCCACCCAGCCGGCGCTCAGCTCCGCGGGGGGCAGCGTGCCCAGCGTGTCGGGGTCCACCAGCACCGCCGCGGGCTGGTGGTAGGCGCCGACGTAGTTCTTCGCCTCGGGGAGGTCCACGCCGGCCTTGCCGCCGTAGGCGGAGTCCACCTGCGCCACCAGCGTGGTCGGGACCTGCACGACCGGCACCCCGCGCTGGTAGGTGGCCGCGCAGAAGCCGGCAAGATCGCCCACCACCCCGCCGCCCAGCGCCACCAGATGATCGGTGCGGGTCATGCCGGCGTGCGCCAGCTCGCGCCACACGCGCTCGGCGGTGGCCAGCGTCTTGGCCGACTCGCCCGGGGGAATCGCGATCGACTCGGCCAGCTCGCCCAACCGCCCCCCATACAGCTCGCCGACGGTCTCGTCGGTGACGCAGAAGGGCCGCGAGGCGGCACGGTCGAGCGGCCAGCAGCCCGGCTGGTCCACCGCCCGCAGCAGCCCATGGCCGACGAACACGGGGTACTCGCCCGATGCCGATTCGGCCCACAGCAGCCGCGGGCGCCCACCCCCCTGCTCCCCGGCACCCCCACCGGCCTCGGCACCCCCACCGGCCCCGCCGCCCCCGCGCGCGCCGCCGTCGGGCACGGACGGAGGCCGCTGGGCGTCCCGCACCGCGGCCAGCATCCGCAGCGCCGGCAGCGCGCGCACCGCGACGCCCAACCGCTCCACGGGGAGGATCGCGTCGGCCACCTCCTCGTACAGCCCCCGCCGCTCGGCGTGCAGCGCCGCGAACGCGGCGGGGTCGCGTGCGAGGGGACGCGCGGAGGGGCCGGCCCTCCCGTCCCCGCGCACCCGCTCCCACGCACGGGCGGTGTCGATATCCAGCAGCACCGTCACGTGTGGGGCGAGCGCCGCGCGCACCCGCGCGGAGCGGACCGCGCCGCCGCCGAGCGCGATCACCACGCCCGCGCCGGCCTGCGCGAGCAGCTCGCACACCAGCTGCTCCTCGCGGGCGCGGAAGGCATCCTCACCCCGGAGCTCGAACTCGCGTGCGATCGAGTGCCCGAGCTGGGCCTCCAGCAGCCGGTCGGTGTCGAGCGCCTCTCCCCCGCACGCGCGCGCCACCTCGGCGGCGGCGGTGGACTTGCCGGCGCCCATGAAGCCGGTGAACACCAGCGCGCGGGTCAGCGGCGCCAATCGATCCGCTCCTCGTAGGCGCCTACCGCCTGGCGGACGTCGTCGATGTGGTCGCCGCCGAACTTGCGCCGGTAGGCGTCGGCGAGCACCAGCGCGACCATCGCCTCGCCCACCACCCCGGCGGCGGGGACGGTGCAGGAGTCGGTGCGCTCGCGCAGCGCCTCCGCGGGCTGGTGGGTGGCGATGTCCACCGAGCGCAGCGGCTTGGTGAGCGTCGGCAGCGGCTTCATCGCGCCGCGCACGATCAGCGGCTCACCGGTCGTCATGCCCCCCTCCAGGCCGCCGGCGCGGTTGGTCTCGCGGTAGTAACCCCGCTCGGGGGAGTGGAAGATCTCGTCGTGGGCCTGGGAGCCGGGGACGCCGGCGACGTCGAAGCCGGCGCCGATCGAGACGCCCTTGAGCGCCTGGATCGAGAGGATCGCCTGTGCCAGGCGCCCGTCCAGGCGCTCCTCCCAGGAGACGTGCGAGCCGAGACCGGGCGTGAGGCCGAACGCCAGCACCTCGAACACGCCGCCGAGGGACTCGTTGGCCTTGCGCAGCGCGTTGATCTCGGCGACCATCGCGCGCGTGGCGTCGGTGTCGAGGCAGCGCACCGGCGAGTCGTCCACCGCCTCGAAGTCATCCAGTGTCAGCGCGCCCTCGTGCTCGGGCGCGCGCACGGAGGCGATCTGCACGACGTGCGAGCGCACCTCCACGCCGAGCGCGCGCAGGAAGGCCTTCGCCAGCGCGCCGCCAGCCACGCGCGCGGCCGTCTCGCGCGCGGAGGCCCGCTCGAGGATGTTGCGCACGTCGCTCTGCTTGTACTTCCAGGTGCCCACCAGGTCGGCGTGGCCGGGGCGCGGCAGGTGCACCTCGGGCACCTCGGCCTGCACCGGCCAGGGGTTCATCCGCTCCTCCCAGTTGGCGTAGTCGCGGTTGGCCACCTGCAACGCGACCGGGCCGCCGAGCGTGCGCCCGTGCCGCACGCCGCCGGTTACGCTGGCCGCGTCGCGCTCGATCTTCATCCGCCCGCCGCGCCCGTGCCCGAGCTGGCGGCGGGCCATGTCGGCGTCGATCTCCTCGGCGCGGAGCTCCAGGCCGGCGGGCAGCCCCTCGACGATCGCGGTCAGGCCGGGCCCGTGGGACTCGCCGGCGGTGGTTAGGCGCAGGATCATTTGCGGCCCAGCATATGGCGTTCGTCGCTGGGCACGGATGCCCAGCCCCGGGCGAGCGGCATATGCGATCACCCGCGCGGATGCTCTCCCCCCACCACTGGCAGCGTGGGCCTACCTGTGGTGATGATGCCGGTGGACGCGCGCGGCGGTGGCCGTGATGGTTTCCTTGGTGATGCTGACCACCTTCAGTTCGTAGGGCACGCTCAGGCCTTCAGGTTCCAGATAGGTCAGTTCCTCACTCTGGTTGACCGCGAGGTCGATCGCTTCGCACTGCGAGGCGCTCGGGATGCAGGTGCCGGGGCCTTTGAGGATCGCTTCGCGGCTGAGCTCGAACACGGCGCCCTTGCCGTTGCCGCGGGCGCCCGCGAAGATCAGCCGCTCGTCTTCCCTGGAGGGCAGCGGCTGCAAACGCTTGAGGTCCGCGTAGGGGGTCAGCTGCGAGAGCTCGCCGGCGGTGGAGGGCAGCAGGCCGAACTGCACCGTCACCAGGTACACGGTGCGGGGCTTCGGCTTGGGCGCCGGCTTCACCGGGGTGGAGGGCGTCGTTTCGGTGCCGCCCGCTCCGGTCGAAGAGGGGCTGCTTTTTTCCACGCTGGTGGAGGTGGAGCGCGCGGAGGGCGAGGAGACCGACGCGCTTCTGCCGGCGCCGGTGGAGGCGCTCTTGGCCTGCGGCGAGGCCAGCGGCGTGAAGGGGTCGCGCTTGCCGAGCTTGTGCCGGTAGCGCGCGCCGTCGGTGGTCTCCGCCACGGCCGCGTTGGGGTTTTCCGGCGCCTGCGTCACCGCGAGGGCGGGCCCCGGGGCGATCGGCGAGGAGTTGGGAGTCCCCCCCACCCCGGCCGCCGTGGGCGACCCCGTCTGGCCGGCGCCGCCGGCCAGCACCACGTAGGCGACGGCGCCCGCCAGCAGCACGCCGAGCGCCAGCAGGATCGGCAGCATCCGCCGGTCGAGCAGGTCGGACTTCAGCGATTGCAGAATCTCGTTCATGGCGTCACCTTCACGACGGCGGGGGTTGCGGGGCTGCTCGAACCGGAGGCGCCGGCGGCCGGGGTGGCGCCCGCGGCGCTCGGCCCCGTCGGGGTGGCGCCCCCGGTCAGCCCCTGGGCGGCGGGCAGCACGTAGGCGGTGGCGGTGACGGTCGCGGTGAGGGCGCCCGCGCTGGTTGTGGCGCCGGAGCCGGAGCCCGCGGCCTTGTTGCCGGCCGAGCCGCCGCTTTCAGGTGTGATCGTGACGCCCTGGATCGTCAGCAGCCGGCCGCTGACGGTGAGGCCGCCGTTGTTGGTGCGCAGCGCGAAGCCTTCCACCTGCCCCAGCAGGTGCGCGAGGCCCGCGAAGCCGCCCTTGAAGACGAACGTGAACGGCATCTGCGTGAAGCCCACCGAGGCCGCGCTGGCGGCCGTGGCGGCGCTCGCCGCAGAGGCGCCCGAAGCGCCGCCCGAGGCGCTGGAGGTGATCGAGTTGAAGTTGACCTGGCGCTGGTTGGAGGCCTGCTCGAGCTCGTAAATCAAGGAGGGCACTTCGTCGCCGGGCGGCACCGCCTTGCCGAGGCTGACCACCGAGGTGTAGGCGGCGCCATAGCGGCGCTGCGCGGCGCGCGCGCTGGCGGCCTGCTGGTCGGCGCTCTGCAGCTGCCCCTGGGCGCTCTGCACCGCGGTCTGCGCTTCGGCGGCCTGCTTGCGCTCGGGCGAGACCACCAGCACCCAGCCGCCCGCGAGCAGCACCAGCGCGACGATCGCAGTCAGCACGATGCGATCGCGACCGGTCATCGACCCGCTCCCCTGGCGACGCTCGACACGGTGTGGTGGTGCGCGCTGGTGACCGAGCCGGGGTCGGCGGTGGCCTCAAGCGTTTCGGTGCTGGTCGCCGGCGGCGCGGGCAGCGGGTCGAAGGTGACGTCCACGGAGAACACGGGATCGCCCCCCGGGCACGTGCCGCCGCCGGTGGCGCCACCGCTGGAGCCCGACACGGTGGAGCTCTGCAGGGTCACGTCGCTGACGCCGCTGACGAGGCGCAGGCGCACCAGCATCTGCGCCACCACCGTCTGGCTGGCGGCGCAGCCGGCCAGCGTGAAGGTGGGCGTCGCGCCCGCGGGGGTCGCGGAGGTGGCCGAAGCGGAGGTGGCGGCGGCCGCGGTCGGTGTGCCGTTCGCCGGGGTGGCGGAGGACGAGCCCGATGAAGCCGCAGAGGAGGGGGAGGAGGAGGGGGAGGATGGTTTGGCCGCCGCCGCGGAGGAGCTCGCACCACCGCTCGCGGAGGAGCCAACGGTGGCCTCCAGCGAGCTGAGCGACACGTCCGTGGGCAGCACGCGGCTCAGTTCGCCCATCGCGCTGGACCAGTCAAAGCGCGAGTTGATCAGCTGCGCGATCGTCTGCAAACGCTGTTCGCGCATCTGCATGAAGCTGGTGTAAGGAGTCAACTTCGAAGCCTCGCTCTGCACCAGCGCCGCGCGCGCGCTCAGCGCCGCCGCTTCGGCCTTACGGCTTTCCACCTGATGGTCGGCCATCCCATACATGAACGTCAGCAGCGCCGCGCCCGCCAGCAGCCCCAGCACCGCAAACGCGCCGCCCTGCGAGCGCCGCCCAACGGCCCCGCCCTTGCGCTGCTCGGAAGGGATCAGGTTGACGGCCCTCATCGGGGCGCCTCCTCCGTGGCCAGACCAGTGGCGATCGCCAGACGGTGGGGTGAAATCGGGTGCGCAGCACCGGGATCGGCGTTATCGGCAAAGTGCACCGACTCGCGCCGCACCTCCAAACCAAGGTCTGCCTCAAGCGCCTCGCAGAAGCCGCGCATCTCCAGCACCGGCCCGCTCAAAACAACGCTGCGCACCTCCCCCCCGCCCTCCTGCGAGCGGTGGAAGTCAAGCGAGTTGCGCACCTCCCCAACAATGTCGCGGATCCCGTTCTCCAGCACCATCCGCACCTCGGGGTCGATCCTCGGCACCTGAGGGTCGGCCGGCTCATCCTCTGGCGAGGGCACCGCGCCGGGACGGGGCAGCTCAAACTCGGCCAGCAAAGCGCGCGCATCGATGAGCGGAATCCCGCGCCGCTCGGCGATCTCGCTCGCCATCGCCTCCAGGCCACCGCCAACCACACGGGTGAAGCGACACAGCGTCCCCTCAGCGATCGCCATGTTGGTCAAACCGCCGATGTTCAGGTAAAGCACACGCTCGGTACTGCTCCCCTCTCCCCCATCGCCCTGCGCGGCGGCCAGCGCGGCGCCCGGGCGGTACAGCGAGCGGATCAGCGCAAAAGCGGAGAGATCGATGCCCTCCGGGCGCAGGCCGGCGTACTGCACCGCGCGCAGCATCCGCTCCACCATCTCGCGCTGGGCGGCAACCACGATCACGCGCTGGCGCGGCCCGTTGGGAGTGTCGAACACGCCGAGCGAGTGGTAGTCCAACACCGCGGAAGCCAGCGGCATCGGCACCTGGTCCTCGGCCTGGAAGCGAACCGCGGCGTCAAGCTCCTTGCGGTCTGTAACCGGCGGCAGCTCCAGCGTGCGCAGCACCGTGCGCTGGTTCGCCAGCCCGACGCGCACACGCTTGCCCAGCTGCCCGTCGTTGAACAGCTCGCGCAGCGCCTCCCCCAGCTCGCGCTCGTCGATCACCTCGCCCTCGCGCATGATGTCGGGCGCCAGCGCGGCCCCCGCCGCGCGTTCCACGACGATCCCGCCGTTGACGTGCGCCTGAACAGCCGCGACGTACCCGGGCTGGACGTCCAGCCCGACGACGGTCCCACCCTTACGGCCAAGGGAGAGGTTCAGATTGAGGTTCGGCTTCAGTGCGCTCAGCGACGGCATGGGCAGAGACGTCATCGACGTTTGCGGCGCATCGCTGAAGGGGCAATTTTCGGCAATGCCAATTCGTCCATCAGTGCACGAAGCTATGCAGGTACCAGTTGACGATCGGCTGCCCGGCAAACACCGCGACAATCCCCCCCAGCGCCAGGAAGGGGCCGAACGGCACCGCGGTCTTCCTACCCGCACGCGCCCCCTTGCGAGCGACGATCACAGCACCCACCCCCACCCCTGAGATCAACGCAATCAGGATCGCGGGCGCCACGGCCGCGCCAAGGAACAGCCCCATCACCCCAGCCAGCTTCACGTCGCCCATCCCCATCCCGCCGGGATAGGCAAGCGCCGCGGCCAGCAGAAAGCCGCCGGCGGAGGCCCCCGCGATCAGCCGCGTCGGCTCACCCGCGGGATCGAGCGCGGTCCCGAGCCCCAGCGCCAGCAGCGCGCCGGCCCCGGTCAGCTTGTTCGGGATGATGCGGTACTCAAGGTCGATCAGCGCGGCGGGGACCAGCAGCAGGATCAGCGTCACCGACAATGCGATCCCAGCAGCGGTGTCGTGCGTGAGCACAGCGCCCGCGCAGAGCAGCGCGGTCCCGGCCTCCACCAGCGGGTAGCGGGGCGAGATCCGAGCCGAGCAGTTGCGGCAGTGCCCGCGCAACATCAACCACGAGAGCACGGGGATGTTGTCGTAGGGCTTGATCGCGGTCCCGCACGAGGTGCAGCGCGAGCGCGGCTTGACGATCGACTCGCGGCGCGGCAGCCGAAAGGCGACGACGTTCAGGAACGAGCCGAAAACGGCGCCCATCACTCCGGCGAAGGCTGCCTGCATGGGGTGATGATCGGCTGGGTTGGGGTGGGGCTTGAGGGGGGTGGTTGCGGGCGAGGTTGAGAGTGCCGCCGGTGGGGGGCTTAACGACGAACGGGGGCGGCATCGCCGCCCCCGTTGTTGTCAGCTTGCGCGACACCCGTCAGACGTGGGACATCTGCGCGCTGTCCTGCATCCTTACAGATACTTGGCTTACGAGGACCATTCGGATTCGCCAGCCGCGTTCTTCACGCAGCCGCCATGTGTTTCTTCAGCCTTTGCGTTACATGGGCGCTTCAATTCCCCGCTAGCTTCGCGTTTGATTCCAAACGTGGCGCCATTCGGAGCTTCCGCTTCGACCAGGAATGTTTCGGGTTCGCCTTCTGCGGTGATCAACTTGGCTTCTTTGCCGTTTGTAGTGTTGATCGATTTTTCGTATTCCTTCAGTTCTGGGACACTGAGGCCAGCATAGCTTCCGGCGTGATCGGTCGCGTACGATTCCGCGGCGGTCTCGGCGGTGCTGGCGAGGGTCTTGGCCCCGGAGTCCACGGCCTTGCTCTTCTGGCTCAGGAACGCGGGGATCGCAATCGCGGCAAGGATGCCGATAATCAGGATAACGACCAGCAATTCGATGAGCGTGAAACCACCCTCATCGCCTGTGCGCTGGCGCAGTCGATACAGCATGTCATTTCTCCTAGGATCCGGTTATGGGCGCCAGCCCGCGGTCCCACCGCCCCAGATGGCGATGCTTCCCCCGTGCGTCGATTTGATTCGGCCCTCGGAGGTCACCGGCTTTGTCACGCGCAATCTGCGCTCTGCCCTGAAACCTCGGCCTGGCTCTTGTTGGCCCAAGCATCGGCCAGCTATACCCGCCCTTGAGCGTCGCAAGCGCGGTTGGACGCATGGTCGGGGTGCGTGATGCTGAGGGTTGGCGGATGGCCCCAAAGAGGAGTACCCGAAAGAGCTGCTACGCTAGTACGTACATTGATACGCACATCGACGGGAGCACCTCAATGAGCACTATCGGCATCCGTGAGCTTGCCAAGAACGCAAGCGCAATCGTCAGCAACATCGAGCAGACCAGGGAGCCGGCATTGATCACACGCCGCGGGCGTCCCGTCGCCTATATGCTCGCCGTCAACTCGAAGGAGTTCGAGGACTTCCTCCTGACGCACGCGCCAGAGTTCATCGAGGGCATGGCCACCGCCAACGGTGAGCTGGCTGCGGGCGAGACGGTCTCGCTCGCTGATATACGCCTGGATCTGAACGCAGACCAGTCTCCGAGCGGTCGATAAACGAACGACGACTTGAGAGCCCTAGATGCTGGAGCTCAAAACGTGAGATTAGTTTTGTGGCCCATCGTAGCGAGCGACCACGGCTTCAATGCGCGACTGGATCTCATCTGACTCCGCGTCCGCAATCTTTAGCGCCTCGATCAGGGTCGGCTGTTGGTTGCCAAGGTCTTCTATTGCATTAATCGCCTGATCGGGAAATTCGCAAAACAGATCGAAAATTGGATCTGTGCCTATTTGTGCGATAATCTCCCTGTCCTTGGGATCGACAATTTCGCATAGTCTCAGTATGAATTTCCAAAGAGACTCGAATTGTCCCGTAGTCATCCATTCGAGCTGTAGATCATGGACCCATTCACTTGGGGCCTCGTCAGCAGCACGTGCCGATAGCCAACTCTCGCTCGCGCGGCTTATCAGATCGGGGTTGGTTGTATCTTCTTTTTTGCTCATATCCCTGGCCGTATGATGATGACCTCTTTTACCCTGAACTCTGTAAGTTCCCAGACCTCCGCCGGGATAGTTTCGCCGATTTCTTCCGAGCAGTTTTTTGTGTTCCATTTCTTTAGCTTCTTGCGGAGCGCCTGCTGCCTTTGTTCAAATGTTTTAATGTAATTTTTACCTCTCCGGGGGGAAGTCCCCGTTTGTTTTCCTTCATTTGTCGCAAACGCTTTATCAAGTTCCGTGCGGTGGTATAGATGCCACCGAGTAGCTTCTTACATTCCTCCGCCGTCGAGTTAAGCGAGGCGGTGCGGGCTGCCGCACATTCCCCAGTTGGGTCAGCGACCGCGAGCGGCCTATCCCCACCATAAACGTAGGGTTCGTGTGTCTTACTGAGTGCCGGATCTATCGTCAGGAACTGCGCCGACGCCGGATCGTAGTACCGGGCGCGCAAGTAAACGAGACCCGTGTCGCTGTTGGTGTACTGTCCGTCGTAGCCCAGTGGGGTGGTGGCAGTTCCTTCGCAAGTGGGGGTCCCGTAGGCTCCGTAGGTGCACTTGCCTTCGACCGTGCCCGTGTTCCCCGTGATGAGCCGCGTGGAGCCCTGTTGATCGTGGTGGAGATAGAGCGGTTCGTTTTTGTTGTTGATCTGCTCGACGGGGTACCCACCAGGTCCGTAGATGTAGCTGTTTGTGCCATCGCCGAGGATCAGTGGGAGTTCTTCCGTCATATCCCACGCAAAGTAAGTGGTAGTCCCGTTGACGGTTTGCGACGTGCGCAGTCCGTTGCCATTATATTCGTAGCTATCTTTGATTTCGGCGGCTTCGCCTTCTTTTGGTCGTTCGACTGAAGTCAGCTGGTCAGCCTGGTCGTAGCCGTAGGTGGTAGCCGGTCCGTCTACCAAGCCCGTCCCGCTGAACCGCATAGCGCCCATGAGAGCCTCCCCGCTTCGCTCGAAGGAACCGATCGCCTGGGTTCTATCAGACGCAGACGAAAGATGTCAAACGGCTGTGGACAATCGTTTTACTTATCGGGCTCCGCCCCGGAGAAACGCCCCTGAGTCTGCGGCATTCCAGCGCTCGCGCTTGTAGATGCTCGCCACAGGGCCGCGACGCCGTATCTTGTGAGAGGCGACCTCGAATATTTGGAATTCATCGCTGAGAGCACCCAGCTCGTAACCAAGTACACGCGCCACGGCAAGGATCACTTTCTGCCGCGGCGCCACAACCGCGGCTACCGCGGAATGACCCCGCGCGACCTCCGCCGGCGCTTGGACAAGATCTGCGCCGAGTTCAACACCACCGCCGCCGGGATCCGCGCATCCACGGGCAGCGACCACTTCGAGGCCGTTCACGCCGCCACGCGACTGTATGCCAAGGTGCTGGACCACAGCCAAGCGCCGCTGTAGCACGTCGACTCGGACGCACGCCGAAGTCGGTCTCCCCACAACGCGACGCGCTCATCAGCAGTGCGGGTCGAGCCCGAGCCGCGCCGTCTCGCGAGCGAGCCGCTCGTCGAAGGTGAGCACCGCCCCGCCGGCGGCCTCGGCGGTGAGGATCACACAGCAGTCGGGCAGCTTCAGCGCAGTCTCGACACGCAGGGCGGCGAGCCGCTCCGAGGCGTCCGGAGGAAGTGAGAGCTCGCGAACTCCCAGCGCCCGCAGCGCGGCTCGCGCGGCGGCGAGACGACCCGCGCGGGTCGGCGCAACGAGGACCTCGGCGAGAGTGATCGAGCTCACTCCAAGCTGCCGGTCGGCGACCTCGAGCAGCCGCTCGCTCGCAAGCGCGTGGTGGAGATCGTTCTGGTCGAGGTGCGCGATCAGAACGCTCGCGTCGAGAATAATCACCGCGGCCAGTCGCCGCGCAGCCGCTCAAGGTAATCGGCGGGATAGACGCCCGTAAGCGCTCCACCGGTGCGTTCGATCGCCGTTCGCCGATCGGCGACGGCACGCTCGGTGTCCGCGGCGATCGCGCGATGTCCCTCCCGCACCAGATCGAGCAACAGCTTCGCGGGCCGCTCGCTGTCCTGTGGCCAACGCCGCGCCGCGTCGTTCAACGCGCGCGTGACTTCCTCCGTCTCGGTGATCATGTGACGAGGTTTGGCGGTCGGCACAACAGCCAGTGTAGCACGGGCGGATAGGTGCAGCACCCGCCCTCGTATTCCGGCAGGACGAGACCGAGTCCTGGCCGGCAGAGATGACGCCATTCACGCTGCGACGCGTCTTTACACGAAGGTGCTGCGACTCGGGCGCAAAGGAGCTGATCGCCCTGAAGCGGCTTGCGTATCGCCCCGCTCGAGCGCGTCGCCGTCAAGCGGCGACGCTCGGCGTGAGCACATACACGCGCGCCTTGTCCGGGCCGAGATCGAGCGCCGCGTAGATCACGTCGGGATCAAGGTCAACGTCTCCGGGCCAAGCGATCGTGCCGGTCTGCTCATCCACCGTGACCCGCTCGAACACAGTCGGGTCTCGTAGCGGCGAGAACGCCGGCGTGTCGAGCAGAGGCGAGATGTCCACGTCGCGAACCTCGCCGTCAGCGAACACGATGCGCACGGTATGCGCCGGCCGCGCGATCACGGCCACCATTTCGGGAGCGACAACCGGTTCCATCGCTATCGATCGTAGCGTCCAGTCGGGTGCAGGCCGTGTTGGGCACGCTCCCAATCGGCACGCAGCCGGCGACTCGCGGCGGGCATCGCCACTGCTCGCAGAGCAAGCGTCGCGACACGCAACGTTCGCCACTTCGAAGGACTCGGGTTGGACGTGATCGATCCGTGGTCCAGCCGTGGGACGACCCAATACCCGACGATGCCGCTACGGGACGAGCTGCTCGGAATCGCGTTCATCGGCAGAAACGACCCCTACCGTCCGCTCGCCGAATACATCACCGAGCTCGTCGGCGTCACCGGAGACCCTTGACCAACGTCCTGAACGCCCTACCATGAAGCCATGACTGAGCACGCAAACAACGGCCAGCCAACCCGGTACGCGGTCATCGACGGCAAGCGCGTCCCGCTTGACTACGCCGCCGCGCGGCGTATCGCCCAACAGGCGCACCTCCTGGCGCTCGGCGACCCCAAGCGCGCGGCCAAAATGGTCGCCGAAGCCGAGCGCGCCGAGCGCGGGCAGATCACAGCCTGAGTCGTACCCACCAGCTGCGACGTTCCCGGCTCGATAGCAGCGCAGTGCCAGGCATGTCTAGGCATATCTAGTGGCGCGCAGCACGTCGATCAACACTGTCGTGTCGAGCAGCAGGCGCAAGCGTCAGCCAACGCGGCTGAGATCGTCGTGGCGCTGCGCTCTCACCCAGGCGGCTGGATCGGTGTCCCACTCGTGCTCGCGCCCTGAGAGCGCACCGAAACCCGCTTCGATGTCATCCCAGCGGCGCTCGTCGTCGAGCGCCTTGCGAATCGTCGCCGAGATGAACGCGCTGCGACGCCGGCGACCCACACGGCTGTCGAGCTGACCCACCAGGTCGTCGTCCAGCGTTATGTGCAAACGCATGGCCACAGCATAGCCCCAGCTGCGTCCGTATCGCCCCCACGATTCCATCAAACGATGTGACACCCTCAGCAGGCCGCGGCCCGCTATGGGTCGAGCCCGAGCCGCGCCGTCTCGCGAGCGAGCCGTCGGAGCGGCGGCTTGCACTGGCCCCGGCGCGGCGGCTTCGGCGGTGAGGATCACACAGCAGTCGGGCAGCTTCAGCGCAGTCTCGACCCGCAGGGCGGCGAGCCGCTCCGAGGCGTCCGGAGGAAGTGAGAGCTCGCGAACTCCCAGCGCCCGCAGCGCGGCTCGCGCGGCGGCGAGACGACCCGCACGGGTCGGCGCAACGAGGACCTCGGCGAGAGTGATCGAGCTCGCTCCAAGCTGCCGGTCGGCGACCTCGAGCAGCCGCTCGCTCGCAAGCGCGTGGTGGAGATCGTTCTGGTCGAGGTGCGCGATCAGAACGCTCGCGTCGAGAATAATCACCGCGGCCAGTCGCCGCGCAGCCGCTCAAGGTAATCGGCGGGATAGACGCCCGTAAGCGCTCCACCGGTGCGTTCGATCGCCGTTCGCCGATCGGCGAGGGCACGCTCGGCGTCCGCGGCGATCGCGCGATGCCCCTCCCGCACCAGATCGAGCAACAGCTTCGCGGGCCGCTCGCTGTCCTGTGGCCAATGCCGCGCCGCGTCGTTCAACGCGCGCGCGACTTCCTCCGTCTCGGTAATCATGTGACGAGGTTTGGCGGTCGGCACAACAGCCAGTGTAGCACGGGCGGATAGGTGCAGCACCGCCTCAATCGGTCGAGGCAACTGCCAGCGAGGAGTGGAGAGCGATTGCGTCGAAGTCGCTGTCCTGATGGAGCAGCTCAACGCCGGCTCTGATCGCGACGGCCGCGATCAGGCAATCGGGGAGCCGGCGAATCGTCTTGCCCCCGCGCCGGCACACGCGATACAGCGAGGCGGCCGTCTCGTGATCCGATGGCTCCTCCAGCGCCAGGAACGTGCAGCGATCGAGCAGGCGGCGCAGATCGCGGGCGTGGCGCTCATCACGAGCGCCGGCCAGGATCTCCAGGATCACGAGCCCCGTGGTCGCCAGCTCCTCGTCGGACTCGACCGCCGCCCTGAGGCGCAGATGCGCCGGGCTTCCGGTGGCCCGCTGAAACTCGATCCAGACCGAGCTGTCAACGAGGATCACGACGCGCGCGAGGTTTCGGGCAACCAGCCGCCGCGCAGCTCGTCGAGGTCGCCCTCCCAGCCGGTGCCCTGCATCTCCAACGCTTCCTCGCGGCTCATAGGCTCCAGGTCAAGCCGGCGCAGCGCGAGATCGATCGCCGCACGCTTGGTCGAAACGCGGTAGCGGCGCATGACACGCTCCACCAATGCGTCATCCAGATCGACGTTTGTGCGGCTCATGTGTAGAGCATACACCAAGCGGATAGGGCTGTGTCCCGCGCATGACCTCCTCGACGTTGATCGCCGCTGGGTAGAATGACCACCCTGGTCATATAGGTTAGGCTAGTCATCTACTGCTAGGCTGACGCCGGATCCAATGTCGACCAACGCGCTTTTCCAACAGACTGGCTTCACGGACGCAAAGCGGCACCTCTCCGAGCTTATGACCGAGGTTGTCCACGACCATCGTCCGGTCCAGGTAAACCGACACGCCGGCAGGGAGCAGATGTTCCTCGTGGCTCGGCGTGAGCTCGAAGATCTACTGGCGCTGAGTGGTCAGCGCTTCGAGACGCGCGTGATCTTCGACGAGGACGAGGTCTCGGTCAGCCTGCCGGCGTTCAGCCTGATCGGAGCAGGCGAGAACTTCGACGACGCGGTCGACGATCTCCTCGTTGTGCTGCGCCAGTACTGCGCGCAGTACATCGAGCGCCTGGAGTTCTACCGGCAGACCGACCGGCGTGGCCTGCTGGGGCTGGTGTTCCTCTTCGCCCTGACTCCGCTGGAGGACCAGCGCGCCCTGCTGCTGGATCCGCCCGAGGGGCGGGCGTGACACCGAACGCGCCGAGCTTCGACCAGATAGAGCAGTTCCTGAAAGCCGATCGCTGGACGGAGGTCACTGGTCGCCCCGGCCACGGCTTCGGCCATCGCGTCTTTGAGAAGGTGCTCGCCGGCGGCGAGGTGCTCACGACTCACATTTCGCATTCAGGCAAGAAGGGTCCGGGTCCGGGCCGGTTCAGCGAGATCCTCCGCGAGCAGCTCAAAACCAACCGCGGGGACTTCTGGAAAGCGATCGAGACCGGGAAGTCGGTGCCTCGGCCCACAGAAGTCGAGTCGCGCGCCGCCACCCCTGAGGGGTGGCAGGTTGACGTGTTGCTTCGGCAGGTCGGTCTCACACACGACGCGCTCAAGGACATGACGGCCGAGCGAGCACAGGAGATCATCGAGCGGCACTGGGCCGGCGGGTAGTCGCCTCTCCTCAAGCGCCGACCTGCCAGTGCTCGACATCGAGCTCCCGCATCGGGAAGTGCTTCGGGGCTGGCTTGAGCCGGCTGATAGCGTGCTATCATTTGCGCATGGCACAGATCTTGATCCGACAACTGGACGACGACGTGAAGGCCGGGCTGCGTCGGCGCGCGCGTCGGCACGGTCACAGCACCGAGCAGGAGGTCCGCGAGATCCTGGGCAACGCCGTACGCGACGAGCGGCAATCTCCCACAAAGCTGGGGTCTCGCATCGCGGCCAGCTTCGCGGACATCGGCCTCGAAGGGGAGATCGGCGAGTTCCGCGACCAGCCGGCCCGTCCTGCTCTGTTTGAGCAGTGATCCTGCTCGACACCAACGTCCTATCCGGCCTGATGCAGCACGCCCCCGACCAGCAGCTGGTCCAGTGGCTCGACGATCGGCCTGTAGAGTCGATCTGGACGACCGCGATCACGGTCTTCGAGGTTCGCATGGGCCTGGAGCTGCTGGCACCCGGCCGGCGCCGACAGCGGCTGGAGCAGGCCTTCGACCAACTCCTCGCGGAGCATCTGGAAGGCCGCATCCAGACTTTCGACCAGACGGCGGCAATGGCCGCCGGCACGATCGCCGCAAACCAGCAACGCGCCGGGCGCACCTTGGAGATCCGCGACCTGCAGATCGCGGGGATCGCCACAGCTCGCAGAGCAAGCGTCGCAACAGGCAACGTTCGCCACTTCGAAGGACTCGGGTTGGACGTGATCGATCCGTGGTCCACCTGAGCCGCAGCGGGTAACGACCCCACGTCCGCTTCAATGCCAGCCCCCGCAGGTGGTCTGGTGGCCGGGGGCAGCCGCGCAGGTGTGCCCGAAAGGTTCCGCCGACATCCACCACATCTCCTCAGCAGCGCTCTACTGATCGTCGAGGGACGCCGCGCGGCCTGTATCTCCAACGCTTCCTTGCAGGCAGGTGAATCTCAGCAGTTGGTCGCCACGTCGAACTGTCGCTCGATGTGATCGTCGCGAGTGACGATCAGCACCGGTCGGGGCTTGTCCGAGGGCGGCTCATATCGCCAAACCTCGCCACGTGTCACGACGGCAGGTGGTCCTCCCAGGAGAACCCGACAGCGGCCTCTTCCGCGGCCATTTGGCGCATCGCCCGAGAGGTGGACGCACGAGCCATGGCCGACAGGTTCCCCCAGTCGTCGATGACGTCCCGAAGCCGTGCTCGATGCCGTGCTGCCGTATGATCGGACCATGCGGACACCGTTGTCTCATGGTATGATGTCATGGTCATGGTCAAGCGGCTTGTGATATCCAGAGGGGGTCAGGTGTCCGTCCCCGCGGCAGTGCGCGAGCGATGGCGCACCCGCACCGTCCTTGCCGAAGATCGCGGCGACCACGTTGTGCTGCGCCCCGTTCCCGATGATCCAGTGGCGGGCGCCGTGGGAGCATTCGCGACGCAGATCGGCGCGCTCGGCTCCGAGGAGGCCAGGCGCTTGGATCGTGAAGAGGAACTGGATGCCCAAAAGCACGACCCCCGCTGACGCGGCCGAACCTCCGGCGGGCACTCTGATCGACGCCTCGGCGCTGATCGCGCTGCTCGGGGCCGAGCCCGCCGCCGCCGAGGTGAAGGAGATGCTGGACCGCGGCGCGGCGATGACCACCCTCAACCTCGCCGAGGCGGTGGACCGTCTCAAGCGGCGCTATGACCTTGAGGTCGAGCGCACACGACCGGTGATCGAAGGTCTCCTGGCAAAGAACCTGATGCTGCTCCCGCTCGGACCCGCCCAAGCCTGGCGCGCGGGTGAAATTCGTGCCGCTCACTATCACCGCTCCCGCTGCCCGATCTCGCTCGCCGACGCTGTGCTCGTGGCAAGCGCTCCAGCGGGTGGGCGCATCGCAAGCTCCGACGCCCCCCTGCTGAGCGTCGCCGCGAGCGAGGGTATCGCCACCGCCGCCCTGCCCGACTCGCGGGGGGAGCGAGCACGCGTGCGATAGGTGCCGCGATTCACAGCCGGCCGCTCGGGGGGCCCGGCAGGACTCCCTCCACTCTCGCCGCCAGTTTCGTACGCTTCCGTACGGTTTGCTTACCGTGCGTGACTGTGACAAGGATCAAAGCTGAGGAGATGCGGATTCCCCGCCGGGCCCGGGAGGCGGTGGCGCACCATGAGGAGGTTGTCGTCTTCAACCGGGAGCGAGCCGCCTACGTCATCGTGCATCCCGACGATCACGAGCGGACGGCCGCCCCGCGTCGCGGGCGGCCGTTGCGGGAGGCGCTCGCGCTGCTCACGCAAGCAGCGCCACCCGACCCCGCGTTCGCCGAGGACATGGAAGCCGTGCTCGATGCCGTCGGACCAGCACCGGCCGATCCATGGGCACAGTTCTAGATACGACTGTTTTCATCGAGCTCGAGCGGGGCCTGCGCGGCCTACCCGCCGCGCGAGCGATGACCGAGGTTGCCCAGCGCTTGGAGTCCCAGTTGGGCCAGGACGAGGAGGTTGGAATCGCCGCGATTACCGCCTTCTGAACTGTTGCACGGGGTACACAAGGCCACCGACGAGCACCGCGGCAGACGTGCGGCGTTTGTCGAGGCCGTACTCGCGGCATTCCCCACGCTTTCCTTCGACCTTCTGGCGGCGCGGGTCCACGCGAGGCTGTGGGCTGGTTTGGTGTCATCCGGGACCGAGGTCGGCGCCCACGACCGACTTGTCGCCTCCACCGCCATCGCCGCCGGATGGCGGGTTGGGACGGCCAATATCCGTCACTTCGCCCGAATCCCCGGACTGGACACGACACCCCTGCAAATGACACGTGTTGTACTGCCCCCCCCCGTTCCCACAGGACCAGGCGACAAGCACCAGGCCTAGCTGTGCCCGAGCGTCTCGTGGATCTCGGCGGTGAGAAGATAGAGGTCTTTGCACTCCCCGTCGTCGGGATCAAATGGGTGAAAGCCCAGGCGTTCCCACCAACGGCGGGCGTCGGCGTGCAGAGCGCTGACCACGACCGCGCGGCACGCCGCCTTGGTATTGAGCTCCACGGCGCTCGCCAACACGTGTGCGACCAGCGCGGTCCCAACGCCCTGCCCGTGGCAACGGCGATCGACCGCCAGGCGACCAAGCAGCAGAGCCGGGATCGGGTCGGGCGTGTGCTTTGCGACGGTTGACGGTGCCAAAGATCGATCGATTCCTGTCATTGCGATGCTTGCGTAGGCG
Source organism: uncultured Solirubrobacterales bacterium (assembly GCA_963833205.1). Lineage (GTDB taxonomy): Bacteria > Actinomycetota > Thermoleophilia > Solirubrobacterales > Solirubrobacteraceae > Palsa-744. Next base: position 482,908 of record CAWHWZ010000004.1, read on the forward strand.
ACGACGATGTCGTCCCCATCAAGGATCACCCAGGTCGCCGCGGTATCGCGGCGACGGTTCTGTCCGGCATAACGGCGCAGCCACTCGTCCAGCACCGGCTCGCCGGAATCGAACAGGGCGCGGTTGTGCCGACCGGGGTCGAGTGGCGTCGGGCGACGCAGCTCAGTCAAGCCAGGTGAACTTGCGGGGTCGGTGTAGGGCCGCGGCGAGACGCTCGTTTACCTGTGCCGGCCGTGCGAGCGCCTCGGTGAACGCGGCAGCCGCGCGTGCGTTCAACCGGATGCTTGGACGTTCGGCAAGGACTTCCTCCGCTCTTGCCGCCGCGGCCCGCAGGACAAACGCCGAGACATTCAGGTGCTCGGCGGCGGCCGCCTGCTCGAGCAGCAACTTGTCGGTAGGACCTACGCGGATCTGAAGTCGATCGACCTTGGTCGTAGCCATGTGCTCACAATGGCAGTACCTGGCCCGCTTGTCAAGCGGACGTCGGTCGGCTACCCCCCAGCCCCAGCCGACGCCTTCCCCTCCTCGCCGTCGGAGCCGTGGCTTTCAATCCACGCCTCCTGCGTGTCGATCCCGGGGCTGCGCACGCCGGTTCCCTGGCACCACGGGCAGGCGATTTTGGTGGTTTCGCCGCCGAGCGTGGAGACCACCTGGCCGGTGCCCCGGCAGGGCATGCACTCTGGCTCGCGTTTGGCCATCGGACCGCGACAATAGCGTTACCGGGATGAGAACACCTGCGAGGGGAGTCGGCTGGGCGGCCGCGAAAGGGGCTGGTTGGACGTCCGCGAGAGTGGCCGCATGGGTCGCGCTGGGCGCGATCACGGCCGGCGCCGCCGCGCTGCGCTTCGCCCATCTCGGGCAGGTGCCCGGCGACCCCTTCTACGACGGCGCCGTGCGCAGCATGGCGCTCTCCTGGCACAACTTCTTCTTCGGCGCGGTGGAGCCCTCGGGGGCGGTGGCGATCGACAAGCCACCTGTGGACCTGTGGCTGCAGGTCGCCAGCGTCAAGCTGCTGGGCTTCGGCTCGGCCGCGCTGAAGACGCCCGAGGCGCTCGCCGGCACGCTGGCCGTGCCGCTGCTGTACACGGCGGTGGCGCCGGTGTTCGGCATCCGCGCCGGGCTGGCCTGCGCGCTCGCGCTGGCGGTGCTGCCGATCGCGGTGATCACCGCGCGCAGCGACACCATGGACGCGGTGATGATGGCGCTGACCGTGCTGGCGCTGGCGCTGCTGGTGCGCGCCACGCGCGGCGGGCGCACCGTCTGGCTGCTGGGGGCCGCCGCGGCGCTGGGGGTCGCCTTCGACGTGAAGCTGCTGGAGTCCGTGGTGGCGCTGCCGGGCCTGGCACTGCTGGCCTGGCTGGGGCTGCCCGGCACCCGCCGGCGGCGCGCCGTGCAGCTGGCGCTCGCGGCGGCGGTGTACGTGGTGGTGGCGCTCGCGTGGCTGACCGGGACGCTGCTGTTTCCCGCACACGACCGTCCGTGGGCGTACGGCTCCACCGACGGCAGCGCCTGGAACGCGGCGTTTGTCTTCAACGGCCTCGACCGCCTGGAAGGCAAGTCGCTGGAAGGCGCGCAGGCCGCCTACCAGCCCGGCCGCCACTACCCCGAGGCGACGCAGGCTGAGCGCGACGCGATCCCCATCCTCCCCCCCTCCCCCACCCGCCTGCTCGATCGCATCGGCCCGCTCTCCGGCGAGCGGCTCGGCCTGGAGGTGCTCGCCGCGCTGCTGCTGGGGGGCGCGGCGCTGGGGGCGCCTCTTTGGGAACGACGCCGCCGCGGCAAGCCGCCTGACAGCGACCAGCGCCGACGCCTCGCGCTGCTGGCGGGCCTGATGGTGTGGCTGGCGAGCGGCATCGCGCTGTTCAGCGACATGAGCCGCCTGCACCCCCGCTACACCGAGGCCTTCACGCCCGCGGTCGCCGCCACGCTGGGGATCGGCCTCGCGTGGGCCACCGAGCGCCGCGAGCGCGAGCGCCTGCTGGCGCTGAGCGTGACGCTGGTGGCGGTGGCGCTGTACGCGGAGCGGCTGCTGTTCGGGGCAAGCACCGTGTGGTGGATCACCGCCGCCGCCGCCGTGGGCGCGCTGGCGCTCGCCTGGAGCGGCTTCCCGCGCGGGGACACGCCGCGCGCGGGGGTCACCGCGCTGGCGCTCGTCTGTCTGCTCACGATCCCGCTGTGGGCCTCGCTGAACGCCGTGCGCGACAACGTCTCCGACACCACCCCCATCGGGATCCTGCACCGCGGCGAGCTCGCCCCGCTCAGCGCCTACCTGCGCGCCCACCAAGGGGGCGCCTACTACGAGGCGGCGTTCGACTCCGGCACCAAGATGGGCGAGCTGGTCGAGCGCGACGCCCGGCCGATCCTCGTGCTGAGCACCCTCAACGGCCGCGTCTTCACCACGCTCCCGCGCCTGCGCGCGCTCATCGCCGCCGGCAGGGTGCGCTATGCCTTCATCGACGAAGGCTGCGGCCCGCACTCGCCCCCCACCGACCCCGACTGCTCAGCCGCGGCCCGCTGGGTGGTCGCACACGGCAGCGACGTCTCGCGCCAGGCGGGGATGCCGCGCGCGGGAATGCTGTGGCGGCTGCCTTGACCGGGTCGCCGTTGTAGCGTGCGCGGGGATGAGCACCACTGAGACCCCCACATCGCTGAAGATCCTGGTGGTCGACGACGAGGAGACGCTGCGTGAGACGCTGACGCGCTCGTTCTCGCGCGAGGGGCACACCGTCGAGGCGGTGGCCACCGGCGCCGAGGCGATCGCGCGCGCCGGCGCCGGGCACTTCGACGTGGTGCTGCTGGACGTGGCGCTCGGCGCGGGGCCCAACGGGTATGAGGTGTGTCGCACGCTGCGCGAGCAGCGCAACGTGGTGCCGATCATCATGCTCACCGCGCTGGACACCGAGGCCGACGCGGTGCAGGGGCTGGAGGCCGGCGCCGACGACTACGTCACCAAGCCCTTCGGCCTGGCCGAGCTGCGCAGCCGCGTGCGCGCCGTGCTGCGCCGCTCCGGGCCGCGCGCGCTCGGGCGCGAGGCGATCGCGGTGGGCCCGGTGGCGCTGGACCGCGGCCGCCGCGAGGTGCGGGTGAACGGCCGGGCGGTGCGCCTCACCTTCTCCGAGTTCGAGCTGCTGGCGCGGCTGATGTCGGAGCCCGGCCGCCTGCTCAACCGCCAGGAGCTGCTGCGCGCGATCTGGGGCGACTCCGCCTACCGCGACCCGCGCGCGATCGACGTGCACATCCGCCACCTGCGCGAGAAGCTGGAGGAGCGCCCCGAGGAGCCGAGGCTGATCGTGACCGTGCGCGGCGCCGGCTACCGCTTCCAGGAGCAGTGATGCGCGCGTGGCTGCTCGGCCTGCGCCCGCGGCTGCTCGCCGCAATGCTCCTCACCAGCGCGGTGACGCTGGCGGTGGCGGCGCTGGCGCTGCTCTCCCCGCTGGAGCAGCGGCTGCGAGCCGACGGCGAATCGACGGTGCTGACGGCGCTCGGCGCGGTGCGCCCGGAGCTCGCGGAGATCCCGATCGAAGCGGGGCGCCTGAGCGAAGCTGAAACGCGCAAGGCCGCGCTGGTGCTGCGCCGCCGCTCGCAGGCTTCGCTGACGATCCTCGACAGCCAGCTCGACGTGGTGTACGCCGGCTCCAACCCCACCCAGGACGTGCCCGACTACTACGGCGAGGCGCGCCGCGCGCTGCTGGCCGGCCGGGCGCCCGTGCGCGAAGTGAGCGACAACCAGCTGATCCTCGCGCAGCGGATCAAGATCTCCGGGCGCCACTACGTGGTGGTGCTCACCAAGCGCCTGGACTACGTGGCCTCCGCGGTGCGGGTGGTGCGCACCGCCTTCCTGGAGGCCGCCGGCGCCGGCCTGCTGGTCGCGCTGCTGCTGGGCGTCGGCTTCGCCACCACGCTGCTGCGCCGCCTGGAGCGGCTGCGCGACGCCACCCGGGAGCTTGAGCGGCGCGGGCCGGAGGCCGAGGAGCTGCCCGAGGACCGCAGCCCCGACGAGGTCGGCGAGCTGACACGCGCGTTCGCGCGCATGCAGGCGCGGCTGCGCCGCCAGGAGGCCGCCCGCCGCGCGTTCGTGGCCACCGCCTCGCACGAGCTGCGCACGCCGCTCACCTCACTCGACGGGATGCTGGAGCTGCTGGAGGACGACCTTCGCTCCGAGCAGCTCGACATCGAGGATGCACGCGAGCGCGCCACGCGCGCGCGGGCGCAGTCGCGGCGGCTGTCGCGCCTGGCCTCCGACCTGCTCGACCTCAGCCGCCTCGACGCGGAGGTGGCGCTGCGCAGCGAGCCGCTGGAGCTCGGCGAGCTGGCCCGCGCGGTGGCCGCCGAGTTCGAGCTGGCCGCGGCCGAGCACCGGGCGCGAGTGAGCATCAGCCCGCCCAACGGGCCCTGCTGGGCGCAGGCCGACCCGGGCGCGGTGGCGCAGATCGTGCGCATCCTGCTGGACAACTCCCTGCGCATCGCCCCGGAGGACTCGGCGGTCGAGGTGGACGTCGCCAGCGCCGAGGGATGGGCGCGGCTGAGCGTGTGCGACCACGGACCCGGCGTCCCGGCGGCCGAGCGCCAGCTGATCTTCGAGCGCTTCAAGCGCGGCTCCACCACCGGCGGGCACGGCGGCTTCGGCCTGGGCCTGGCGATCGGGCGCGAGCTGGCCGCGCGCATGGGCGGGACGCTGGAGCTGGCGGGCGATAGATTGGACCCCGCCCACCCCGGCGCCTGTTTTGCGCTGTGCCTGCCGAGCGCACGGGATAATTGACCGCCAAAATGCCGACCGACCCCGAGCCGCTCAACGACACCGCGATCGCCGAGATCGCCGCGCAGGCGCGGCGCAGCCGGCAGCTGGCGCTGGACACCGAGTTCATGGGCGAGGGCCGCTACCGCACGCTGCTGTGCCTGGTGCAGCTGGCGGTCCCCGATCACACCGCCGGCCTGCGCATCGAGCTGATCGACCCGCTGGGAGACCACCTCGACGGGGCGCCGCTGGCGGAGGTGCTGGCCGACCCCAAGATCGAAGTGGTGGTGCACGCCGGCCGCCAGGACATCGCGCTGCTGCGCCGGCGCTTCCAGACGCCGGTGCGCAACGTGTTCGACACGCAGGTGGCCGCGGGCTTCGCCGGGATGGCGGCACAGACCTCCTACGAGACGCTGCTGGCCGAGCTGCTGGGGGTGCGCCTGGCCAAGAGCGCCAGCTTCACCCGCTGGGATGCGCGCCCGCTGTCGAGCGAGCAGCTGGCGTATGCGCGTGAGGACGTGGTGCACCTGCTGGAGCTGGCCGGGGAGCTGCGGCGGCGCCTCGGCGCCGCCGGGCGCCTGCAGTGGGCGTGCGAGGAGTGCCGCGCGGTGGAAGAGGCCAGCGACGAGCGCGACGAGCAGGCGATCCTCGCGCGCCTGCCCCGCATCCGCAACCTCAGCGCGGTCTCGCAGGCGATCGCGCGCGAGCTGGTGGCCTGGCGCGAGCGGACGGCGTCCGCGAAGGACCGCACCGTGCAGAGCGTGCTCCCCGACGCGGCGCTGGTGGAGCTGGCCAAGCGCCGCCCCGCCACGATGCGCGAGCTGGAGCAGATCCGCGGCCTCGGCCAGGGCGGGCTGCGCCGCACCGGCCCGGAGCTGCTGGAGGCGGTGCGCACCGGCGCCGAGCGCTCGGATGGGACGCAGATCCCGCTGGAGCGCCTGCCGCGCGGCGGCTTCCCCGACCCCGCCGACGCCCCGCTGGTGGCGCTCTGCGAAGCGCTGGTGCGCGCCCGCGCGCGGGAGGCCAACCTCGCCTACGAGCTGATCGCCGCCCGCGCCGACCTGCAGGCGGTGGTGGCCGCGGTGCGCACCGGCGCCGCGGAGCCCGACGTGCGCACGCTGCGCGGCTGGCGCCGGGAGCTGGTGGGCGCGGAGCTGCTGGAGCTGCTCGACGGGCGCGTGTCGCTGTCGGTGCGCGACGGCCGTCTCAGCATCGGCCGGTAGGCGGCCCCATCGCCCTCCGGCGTGGAGTCCCGAGGGGAGGCCCTACTGGATGTTGTTGTACACCGTGAACAAAGGCATGTACATGGAGATCACGATGAAGCCCACGATCGCCCCGATCACGATGATCATGATCGGCTCCATGATCGAGGTGAGGCCCTTCACCGAGGCGTCCACGCGGTCGTCGTAGAAGTCGGCGATCTTGCCGAGCATCGCGTCCAGCGCGCCGGTCTCCTCGCCGACGCCCACCATGTTGGTGACCATCATCGGGAAGATCGGGATCTGCGCCAAAGGGGCGGAGATCGTACCGCCGCGCTTGACCGAGGCGATCACGTCGTCCATCGCCTCTTCGACGACCACGTTGCCGCCCGTCTGGCCGGTGATCTCAAGCGCCTGCAGCAGCGGCACGCCGGCGCCGGTGAGCGCGGAGAGCGTGCGCGACCAGCGCGCGATCGCCACCTCCTGCACGATCGTGCCGATCTTCATCGGGATGCGCAGGCGGAAGCGGTCCCACTGGGGGCGCCCCCAGGAGCTGGACTTCCACTTCAGGAAGGCGAAAATCACCGCCCCGGTGCCGCCGAACAGCAGCCACCAGTCGTTGGTGACGAGGTGTGAGAGTTTCACCGAGATCTTCGTGATCGCCGGCAGTTCGCCGCCGAATTCCTTGAACACGCCCTCAAACACGGGCACCAGGAAGGCCACCAGCGCCATCATCACGCCGATCGCGAAAACGATCACCAGCGTCGGGTAGATCATCGCCGATTTGATTTGGCGGCGCAGCGATGCGTCCTTCTCCAGCTGGTCGGCCACGCGCAGCAGCGAGCCCTCCAGCAGGCCGCCGGTCTCGCCCGCGCGCGTCATCGCCACGAACAGCGGGTTGAAGACCTTCGGGTGGCGCTCCAGCGCGTCGCTCAGCGGCAGCCCCGCCTCGACGTCCTTGCGTACCGCGACGATGGTGGTCTTCAGCAGTTTGTTCTCGGTCTGGTCCTCCAGCACGTACAGCGCGCGCAGAATGCTCATGCCGGAGGTGATCATGGTCGCCAGCTGGCGTGAGAAGACCGCCAGGTCGGACGCGGTGACCCGTTCCATGAAGGTCAGGTTGATCTCCCGCGAAGCGTGCTTGTCGGCGATGTCCAGGACGATCAGCCCGCGCGCCTTCAGCTGGTCGGAGACCGCCTGCTTGGAGTCGGCGTCAACCTCGCCCTTGGCCTTGGCGCCGGCGAGGTCCATCGCCTTGAAGACATACGTGCTCATCTCCGCCTCCCCTCTTTAGGCCGCCAGCGAGCCGGCGCCCAACAGGCGCCTCAGCTCCTCGGGGGTGGACGAGCGCGATTCGGCGGTCTTCTGGGAGATCTTGCTGGAGCGCACCAGCGTGGCCAGCGAGGCGTCCATCGTCTGCATCCCGTGCGCGGTGCCGGTTTGCAGCGTGGAGTAGATCTGGTGGGTCTTGCCCTCGCGGATCAGGTTGCGCACGGCCGGCGTGGGCACCAGCACCTCGCAGGCCACCACGCGCCCGGAGCCGTCGGCGGTGGGGATCAGCTGCTGGGTCATGATCCCCTGCAGCGCCACCGACAGCTGCACGCGCACCTGGCCCTGCTGGTGGGAGGGGAACACGTCGATGATGCGGTCGATGGTTTGCGCGGTGTCCTGCGTGTGCAGCGTGGCAAACACCAGGTGGCCGGTCTCGGCGGCGGTCAGCGCGGTGGAGATGGTCTCCAGGTCGCGCATCTCGCCGACCAGGATCACGTCGGGGTCCTGGCGCAGCGCGGCCTTCAGCGCCTCGCCGAAGCTCTGCGCGTCGGAGCCCAGCTCGCGCTGGTTGACCAGGCAGCGCTTGTGCGGGTGCAGGAACTCGATCGGGTCCTCGATCGTCATGATGTGCTCGTCGCGGGTTTGGTTGATCTCGTCGATCATCCCCGCCAGCGAGGTGGACTTGCCCGAGCCGGTGGGGCCGGTGACGAGCACGAAGCCGCGCGGCTTGCGCGTGAACTCGTGCACGGTGGCGGGCAGTCCCAGCTCGTCGATTGAGGTGAGGCCGACCGGGATCAGGCGGAAGGCGGCGCCGATGGCGCCGCGCTGGTAGTAGGCGTTGACGCGGAAGCGGGCGTGGCCGGGGATGGAGTAGGCGAAGTCCAGCTGCCAGTCGGTCTCCAGGCGCTGGCGCTGGTCGCCGGTGAGGATCGAGTAGACGATCTCGCGCGTGTCGCTCGGCGTCAGCAGGGGGTAGTCCTCCAGCGGCGACAGGTGCCCGCGCACGCGCACGGTGGGGTGCGCCCCGGCGGCCAGGTGCAGGTCGGAGGCGCGGCGGGAGACGACCTCCATCAGCAGGTCTGCGAAGTCGATGTCCATCGCTTTGCGCATCGGTCACCGCGAGCACGGACGCGGGCCGGATGGCGGCGCGGTGGACGAAAATTCGAGTGGGCGCGCCCGCTGCAAGGGATCTTGCGCTCAGCCGCTGCCGAGCACGCGGGCCAGCTCGGCGATCGACGTGCGGCCCTGGCGGACCTTGTCGAGGCCGTCGTCGCGCAGCCGGCGCATCCCCTGCTGCAGTGCCACCTCGCCGAGCTGCTCGGCCGAGCGGCGCTCGAGCGCCAGCGCGCGGATCTCGGGGGTGACGCTCATCACCTCGTAGATCCCGGCGCGGCCGCGGTAGCCCGAGCCGCCGCAGCGCCGGCAGCCGACCGGCTCGTAGGCCTCGAGGTCGACCAGCGCCTTGTAGCCGTTCTGGCGCAGCACCTCCGCGGAGATGATTGTGCGCTTCTTGCAGTGCGAGCAGAGCGTGCGCACCAGGCGCTGCGCGAGCACGCAGTCAAGCGCGGAGGCGACGAGGAACGGCTCGATGCCCATCTCGATCAGGCGCGTGATCGCGGAGGGGGCGTCGTTGGTGTGCAGCGTGGAGAGCACCAGGTGCCCGGTGAGCGCCGACTCGATCGCGATCTGCGCGGTCTCGCGGTCGCGGATCTCGCCGACCATGATCACGTCGGGGTCGGCGCGCACCATCGCGCGCAATCCGGTGGCGAACGTGAGGCCGGCCTTCGCCGAGACCTGCACCTGGGTGATCCCCTCGACCTGGTACTCCACGGGGTCCTCGACGGTGATGATGTTCCGCTCCGGCTTGTTGAGTTCCTGCAGCGCCGCATACAGCGTGGTGGACTTGCCGGAGCCGGTGGGGCCGGTGACGAGCACCGCGCCGTGGGTCTGGTGGAAGGCGTGCTCGAAGCGCTCGCGCTCGCCGCCGCCCATGCCGAGCTTGTCGAGCTTCATCACGACGGAGTCCTTGTCGAGGATGCGCATCACGATCGACTCGCCGTGCACGCTGGGCAGCGTCACCACGCGCAGGTCGACGTGGCGCCCGTCGACGGTCAGCCCGACGCGGCCGTCCTGGGGGATGCGCCGCTCGGAGATGTCGAGCTCGGCCATGATCTTCACGCGCGAGACCACCCCGGGTCCCATTTTGCGCGGCACGGTGGTGATGTCCTGCAGCACCCCGTCGACGCGGAAGCGCACGCGCGTCTCCTTCCCGTCGGGGGAGAGGTGCACGTCGGAGGCGCCCTGCTCGACGGCTTGCGCGACGATCTGGTTGACCAGCTTGATGACCGGCGCGTCGTCGTCGGTCTCGTGCAGCTCGACGACCTCCGCCTGTTCGTCGCTGGCGAGCTCGCCGGTGGCGGCGACCACGTCGTCGAGGCGGTCCAGGCGCGAGATCAGCGCGGCGATGTCCTCGGGCGCGGCGACCGCCACGCGCACCTCGTAGCCGGTCATGATCGCGATGTCGTCCACCGCCAGCACGTTGGAGGGGTCGGTCATGGCCACCAGCAGCGTGCGCTTGTCCACGAACGCCACCGGCGCCGCCTGGTAGCGCTTGGCGGCGGCGGTGGTCACGAGGTTGGCGACGCTCATATCCACCTGGAAAACGCCGAGGTCGAGGTGGTCGAGGCCGTAGCGCTCGGCCAGCGCGCGCGCGAGGCCGTCGTGGCTGAGGGTTCCCTCTTCGACCAGCACCCGCTCGGGCGTGGTGCCCGAGCTGCGCGAGGCGGCGATCGCGTCATCCACGCGCTCGCGCGCCACCAGTCCCATGTCGACGATCACGTCGGTGAGGAAGCGCGAGGAGGAGCCGCGCCGCGAGGGCGTGGTGATGCCCACGCGGCCCCCCTCCTCCTTTGCGGCGGCGGGCTGGGACGCCTCGGCGGATTCGCCACCGCCGCCGGCCGCTGCGGCGATCACCTCGGCTTCGACGCCCACCATGTCGGGGTCGGGGAGCGCAACCACCACCGGCGGCTCGTCCGTCTCGACGGCGAAGATCTCGTGCAGGTCGGCACCATCGGCCGGAGGGGCGCTCATGGCCCCCACCCCGCCTCACTGCTCGGGCGGCTCTCGGGCGGCGCGGCGCATGACATCGAGCGGAGCCGGCCGCCCGGTCCACGATTGGAGGCTGAGCGCGCCCTGGGCGACGAGCAGCTCCAGGCCGTCGAGCGTCGGCACGCCCTGCTGGCTCGCGGCGGCGAGCAGTTCGGTGGGAGCTTGGGCGTAGACGAAATCAACCACATACGAGTACCTACCGACCAGATCGTGCTCAAGGCTCAGCAGGTTGAGGCTGCTCTCGGGCGCGCTAGCCGGGGGTACTAGTCCGACCGAAGTGCAATTGATCAGGATGTCGGCCTTTTCGGGCAATCGGGCTGCCCGAATCCCGAAGTCGCGCGCGAGCTCCTCCGCACGCGAGGGAGTGCGGTTCCACACCGAAACCTCTCGGGCGCCGGCCTCGCGCAGCGCCCACACCGCCGCGCGCGCGGTGCCGCCAGCCCCGAGTACGAGCGCGGTGAGACCCCGCGGCGGGCGCCCGGCGCGCTGGAGCGCGGCGATCAGCCCCGGTGCGTCGGTGTTCTCGGCGGCGATCGTGCCGTCCGGCGCGAACGTCAACGTGTTGGCGGCCCCGATCGCGCGCGCCGCCTCGCTGGCCTCGTCCGCCAGCGCGAGCGCCGCCTGCTTGTGGGGGATGGTCACGTTGGCGCCGAGGAAGCCGGCGGGGGCGAGCGCGCGGGTGGTCTCCTCGAACAGCGCGGGCGGCACCGGCAGCCGCTGGTAGTTCCACCCGGGCGCGAGACCCAGCGCGCGCAGCGCCGCGAGGTGCATCGCCGGCGAGCGGCTGTGCGCCACCGGCCAGCCGAGCACGCCGAGGCGGGTTACCTTTTCTTGCACGCCGGTTCGTGGCCGCCGTTGCGCGCCACCGCTTCGTTGTAGGAAGCGGCGTTGTGTTCGAATTCCGCGTTGCTGGCGGAGAACACGAGGTCGCCGCAGCCGTCGGCCCCGTTGACGTAGTACAGGTAGGGCACGTGCGCCGGATGCGCCGCCGCCAGGATCGCGGCCACCCCGGGGTTGCTGATCGGAGTCGGCGGCAGGCCCGTGTGGGTGCGCGTGTTGTACGGGGAGTCGGTCCGCAGCTGCGCCTCTGTCAGCGGCGCCGAGGGGTCATTGAGCGCGTAGCGGATCGTCGCGTCAATCCCGAGCGGCATGCCGATGCGCAGGCGGTTGTAGATCACGGCGGCCACGCGCGGTCGGTCGCGGGTAAGCAGCGCCTCGCGTTCGACCATCGAGGCGACGGTCAGCAGCTGGTAGGGCGTTATGTGAAGCGCACGGGCGCGGCGGGCCTCGGCGCGGCCGAAGTTTTCTTCGAACGCCTGCAGTTGGAGCGCGACCAGATGCCGCGCGGGCGAACCGGCGTACAGTTCGTACGTCGCGGGGAACAGGAAGCCTTCGAGGTTGGGCGTCCCCGCCGGAGCGCCGTAGTGGGCGGGGTCGAGCAGCGAGGAGTGCCGCGCCGCGACCAGGTAGCTGCCGCGCAGCCCGTTGGTGGCGGCAATCCGCGCGATCTGCCCCCGCGTCTCTCCCTCGGGAATCGTGATCCGCACGATCTTTGGAGGGGGGGGAGGAGGGGGGGGTTGGGCTTTATGCAGAGCGGACGCCAGCAGCAATGCCCCGGCCGCGATCGCGACCATGGCGAGGAGCGCCCCCCACCGCCGGCGTCGTACGCGCCTACTCACGCTGACGGCCACGAGCCCTCTTCCGTCCGGGATCCCCCATCGGAAGGGGCAGACGAAGCGGACAGCCATGACTCCAGCATCAGCGCCGCCGCGCGCGAGTCCTCCGGTGTGGCGGCGGGTGAGTGGGCTCCCATCCTTTGCGCCATGCGCGTGGTGAGGCGCTCGTCGTGCAGCTCCACCGGCACCCCCTCCCCCAGCCGCCGCGCAAGGCGCGCGGCGAACTCCCTGGTCTCGCGCGTCTGCGCGCTCTCCTCGCCCGAGAGCGTGAGCGGCAGGCCGACGACGACGCGCTCAACCTCGTGCTCTGCGGCGAGCGCGGCCAGTGCTTCGAGCCCACGGCGGGTAGCTGGTCGCGCCACCGCCTCTACCGGCGTGACGATCGTCCCCGTGGGGTCGGCCAGCGCGCAGCCGCAGCGGGCACTGCCGTAGTCGAGGCCCAGCACGCGCATCAACCGCCGGCGAGCGCGGTCTCGATCGCGGCGCGACCGGCCGCGATCGCCTCCTCCAGCTTCTCGACGTCGCGTCCGCCGGCCTGCGCGAGCGTGTCGCGTCCGCCGCCGCCACCGCCGACGACCGCTGCCGCCGCCTTGACGATCGCGCCGGCCTTCACGTTGCGCTCTACCAGGGAGGGGGTGACGCCGACGATCAGGTGCACGCGGCCATCGAGCGCACCGCCGAGCACGATCGCGGCGTCGGGAAGCTTGCCCTTCAGGCGATCGACCAGCTCCGGCAGTAACTTGGGGTCGGCGACATCGACGGTGGCGGCCAGCACGCGTGCGCCAGCCACCTCGGTTGCCCGCGCGGCGAGCGCCTCCACGTCGACACCGCCGCCCGATCCCCCATCGCCGCCTGCCGCCCCAGCGCCGCCTGCCGCCCCAGCGCCGCCTGCCGCCCCAGCGCCGCCGCCGGCTGTCCCAGCCCCGCCGCCCGCTGCCCCAGCGCCGCTGCGAAGCGCCTTCAACTCCTTCTCCAGCCGGCGACGCTCCAGCTCCCGTTCACGCACGGCCTCGGGCGCGCCCTCCGGGCGGGTGCGCAGTGTGGCGGCGATCTCGCCCAGCCAGCGGTTGTGCGCCCGCATCAGCTCGACCGCGCCCGGCCCAGTGAGCGCCTCGATACGGCGCACGTTGGCGGCGCTGGAGGTCTCGCTGTGGATGTGAAAGAGGCCGATCTCCGCTGTGGCGCGCACGTGCGTGCCGCCGCACAGCTCGCGTGAATAGTTGCCCTCGCCGATCTGCACCATGCGCACCACGTCGCCGTACTTCTCGCCGAACAGCGCCATCGCTCCCAGCCGGCGGGCCTCGTCGAGCGTGGTGGCGATCGGGCGCACCGGGTCGTCGGCGAGGATCCACTCGTTGACGCGGTCCTCCACGTCGCGCAGCTCCTCGGCGGTCAGCGCCGAGGAGTGGCTGAAGTCGAAGCGCAGCTTGTCGGGGCCGACGTAGGAGCCGGCCTGGCGCACGTGCTCGCCGAGGCGCTCGCGCAGCGCCGCGTGCAGCAGATGGGTGGCGGTGTGGTTGCACTCGGTGGCGTGGCGGGCGGCGTGGTCGACGCGGGCCAGCACGGGCTCGTCGGGATTCAGCGATCCGCGCTCCACCACCACCGCGAGCGCCTGGTCGTCACCGAGGCGAAAGACGCCCTCCACGCGCGCACGGCAGTCGCCCTGCTCGCACTCGATCGTGCCCACGTCGGAGACCTGGCCGCCCCCGGCGGGGTAAAAGGGGGACTCGGCAAGCTTCAAGAGATAGTGGCCGTTCTCGCGGGCAAGCGCCGCGACGGAGGTGCGCTGCGTCTCGGTTTCGTAGCCGGTGAAGCGCGTCTGAAAGCCCGCGGCGACAGCCATCTCCCGCGCCCGCTCGCGGGGGTCATCTCCGGCCTCGCGCGTTCCACCCGCCGCCGCGCGCGCCCGCGCCCGCTGCGCGTCCATCAGCCGCTCGAAGCCCTCCGGGTCGACGCCGAGACCCCGCTCTGCCACCAGTTCCCGCGTCAGGTCGAACGGGAAGCCGAAGGTGTCGTGCAGCTCGAAGGCGTCGGCCGCGGCGATCCCCTCCTCGCCGGCGTCGTGCGCCCGTTTGATCAGCTCCTCCAGCAGCCGCGTGCCCTGCGCAAGCGTGCGCCCGAAGCTCTCCTCCTCGGAGGCCAGCCACTTCTCGATCGCCGCGCGCTGGGTGCTCAGCTCGGGGTAGGCACCGCCCATCAGCTCGCGGACGACCTCCGCGTAGCGCACGAGGAAGCCGCCCTCCATGCCGAGCGTGCGCCCCTGCTGAATCGCGCGGCGCATCACGCGGCGCAGCACGTAGCCGCGCTCCTCGTTGGAGGGGACGACGCCGTCGGCGACCATGAACGACATCCCCCGCGCGTGGTCGGCGAGGATCCGCAGCGCGCGGTCGGTTGGCGACACGCGGTCGGCTGACCGCGCGCGATCGGCTGATGACACGCGATCGGCTGACGGCGCGCGATCGGCTGATGACACGCGATCGGCTGACGGCGCGCTGTCGGTGGCGGGCTCCTCGCCGTAGCGCCTGCCCGACAGCTCCTGGCCGAGGTCGATCAGCGGCTGGAACTGGTCGGTCTCGAACACCGACTCCCTGCCCTGCAGGATCGCCGCCATCCGGTTGAGCCCGAGGCCGGTGTCGATGTTGCGCGTCGGCAGCCCCACCAGGTGGTTGTGCGGTTCCTGGTTGTACTGCATGAATACGAGGTTCCAGAACTCCAGGAAGCGCTCGTTCTCACCGCCTGGGAGGTCGTCCTCCCTGCCGAAGTCAAGGCCGCGATCGAGGTACAGCTCCGAGCACGGCCCGCTCGGCCCGACCGGCCCCGCTTCCCAGAAGTTCTCCGAGCGGGGGCAGCCGACGATCCGCTCGCGCGGCAGCCCCACCGCCTCCCACAACTCGATCGCCTCCTCGTCGGCGCCAAGCCCGAGCGCCTCGTCGCCCTCGAACACCGTGACCCAGATGTCCTGCGCTTGAAAGCCGAAGACCTGCAGGGACAACTCCCACGCGAGCTCGATCGCGCCCTGCTTGAAGTACTGGCCGATCGAGAAGTTGCCCAGCATCTCGAAGAACGTGAGATGCCGCAGCGTCGAGCCGACCTTCTCGATGTCGGGCGTGCGAAAGCACTTCTGGCAGCTGGTCAACGTCGGCGCGGGCGGCGACTCGCGCCCCAGGAAGTAGGGCTTCAGCGGCTGCATCCCCGCCGTGGTGAGCAGCACCGAGCGATCCTCCGGCGGCGGCAGGAGCGAGGCGGAGGCCAGCCGCCGATGGCCGCGCTCCTCGAAGAAGGCCAGGTAGCGCTCGCGGATCTGATCCGAGGTCATGGTTGGACGATCTTACGCGGCGACCGTGCCGTAACCGAGGATCACGTCGCCCTCGTAAAGGCACGCGATCTGTCCCGGTGCCGCACGTGTGATCGGATCGTGCAACCGCACCTCGACGTCCGCGTGGCGCCCCGGCTCGGGGTTGCGGGACAGACGGCAGGGAAACAGCGGCCCGTGCGAGCGCACGCGCACCCCGTCAACCCGCGCGCCCGGCCGGCGCAGCATCACGTCGCGCACGGCAACCGTGCTGGTCATGAGTGCCGCGCGGGGACCCACGGTAACCGTGTTGGCAATCGGATCTGTGCCCAGCACAAACAGCGGCTCGGGTCCGCCGGGCAGTCCAAGCCCATGACGCTGGCCGACGGTGAAGGCGTGAGCGCCGCTGTGGGTGCCGAGCCGGCGGCCTTCGCGGTCGAGGATGTGACCCTCCGCGACCCCATTCACCGCGATTGCTGCCCGATCGCCATTCGCTCCGGCAGGCGCACCGTCAATCCCGGAGCCGTTGGCGCCGTGACGCGCGAGAAACCGCGGCAGCGAGGTGCCCGCCAAAAAGCAGAGGTCCTGCGAGTCGGGCTTGTGCGCGACCGACAGCCCCTCGCGCTCGGCGATCTCGCGAACCTCGGGCTTGGTGAGGTCCCCGAGCGGAAATGACAACCGCGCGAGCGAAGCGGGATCGAGCCCCGCCAATGCGTAGCTCTGGTCCTTCAGCCGATCGGCGGCGATCCGCAGCAACGGCACCGGGGGGTGGGCGTCCAGCAACGGGACCGGGGGGTGGGCGTCCAGCAAAGGGACCGGGGGGTGGGCGGGCTCCAAATGTACGCGCGCGTAGTGGCCGGTGACCAATCGCTCGGCGCCCAGCCGCGTGGCGAGCTCGAGCATCGCGTCGAGGCGCACCGATCCATTGCAACGGATGCAGGGGTTGGGGGTACTCCCCCGCGCGTAGCCCTCCAGCCAGCCGTCCACCACCCCGGCGCGGAACTCCTCGCGCAGGTCGATCGAGAGATGAGGCAGACCGCGGGCGTGAGCGAGCGCGCGGGCGCCGCGCACCGCCTGCGCCGAGCAACAGGAACGCTCGCCGTCGTTCTCGGCGTCGGCCCACAGCTCGAGCGTCACGCACACCACCTCCTCCCCCCCGCTCGCGGTCAGCAGCGCGGCCACGGCGGAGTCCACGCCCCCGCTCATCGCCACCAGGGCGCGCGACCCGCCGCCCGAGGGCGGTGCGAGCGCGGCGCGAGCGCGAGCGGCGGCGCCGAGCGCGCGGTGCAGCGCGTCGGCGGCAAGCTCGGCGGCGTGGCGCTTGGCAGGGTGCAGCCCCCCCAGCTCCGCGGCGATCTCATCGACCCCGACGCGCGCGGCGACCAGCAGCGGCGCCCCCCGCACCAGCGCGACCGTGGCGGAGCCGGCGGCCAGCGCCGCCCCGCAGCCGGAGGCGTCGAAACCGGCGTCCACGACCAGCCCCTCGGGACTGGCGGGGTCGAGTGCGAGCGAGATGCGCACGAGATCCCCGCACGCGGCCCCGCCGGCGGCCCCGGTGAAGGCGTCGGTCGGCGTATGCCCGCGCCCGAGCGGGCGCTCCAGGTGCGCGGCGAAAGGCGTCTCGGTGCTCACCCTGCCGAGTTTAGGCGGCGACCGGGCGCGCGGCATCGCCAGCCGCCGTGGCCGGCTGCGGCCCTACCCTCTGGCTTCGGCGATCGCCTGTTCGATCGCGAAAGCATCGCTGTAGCCGGTCAGCGTGGTGACCTGTCCCTTCGGATTGACGATCAAAAGCGTGGGAGTCTGGTAGACCTGGATGTCGCGGGTGATCGAGCCGAAGGTGTTGACCTGCGCAGCGGACGCTGTGTGCACGGCGACGCGGTGGCCGAGCTTGTGCGCCACAACCTGGACCTGCCGGTCGACCGCGACGTCATCGGAAGAATGGTGGTTCCAGAACAACAGCAGGGCCATCCGACCCTGGTGGAGCTCGGCGGCGACGACGCCCTGCATGGTGGAGGTCGATTTGGCTGGCGCGACCGCGGCGGGGCCACGGGGCGCAGGCGCCGTGCGGGCCTTCGACCCCGAAGCGGGAGCGCGAGTGGTCGCTGTATGGGTTTGGGCGCCCGACCGCACGGGGGCGGAGACCGCGGCGTGCGTACCCACAACCGCGGACGCACTGTGCGTCGGCCCAGCGTGCTCGTGCGTACCCACAACCGCGGACGCACTGTGCGTCGGCCCGGCGTGCTCGTGCGTACCCACAACCACTGGCGCACTGTGCGTCGGCCCGGCGTGCTCGTGCGTGCCCACAACCACTGGCGCACTGTACGTTTGCCCCGCGTGCTTTTCGTCATACGCACCGCCCCGCGCTTCCTCGGCGGCGGCTTCGTGAGCCCGTTTGATGTCTCGCGTCAGGCCTTCCACTCCGGGCGCGGAGCCATGGTAGACGTGGCCAGAGCCCGCGCCGGCGGCGTGGGTGGCGGCGTGACTCGCAGGACTGCCAGCCGACGAAGCAACGCTCGGGGAGGAAGACCCGCTGGATTCCGTCCCACTGGAGCGGTGCAGCACCATGAACCACGCGGCCATCAGCATCACGAGCGCGAGCAGAGCCACCACAGCGATCTGGAAGGGACGCGAGATCTGGGCCATCAACTCCAACTTCGGCATCCATGGCGTGCGAGTTGAGCCCCGGATTTTGCGTTGGACGGCTCCGGCGGGCGGCTAGAGATCGTGCAGGCCCCGCAGCACCGCGTGGACCACGGTCTCCGTGGGGATCTGCTCCTGTGTGCGGGTCTGTGTGTCCTTGAGCGTCGTCTCCCCCGCGCCTGCGCCGTCGCGGGCGCTGACGATCGCTATGTAGCGAGCGCCGATGCGCTCGGCGTGGCCCAGCTGGTTCTTCAACGAGCGGCCGGCCAGCTCCATCTGCGCGGTGAGGCCCGCGCCGCGCGCTTCGTGGAGGACCTTGAACGCGGCCTTCGCGGTTGTGCCCACGGACACGGCCCCGGCGACGGTGCCCACGGGTGGCTGGGCTTGCGATCCGAACCCCTCCCCCTCCTCCCCCCCAATGATGGGGCCCGGCCCGCCCGGCGCCTCCTCCCCCGTCGCAAAGGCGATGTAGAGATCGATCGCGGGGGGCACCTCGGCGGGCGCGTTGCTCGCCAGCAGCGCCCGCTCCACCCCCATCGCCCAGCCCATCCCCGGCGTCGGCGGACCGCCGAGCTCCGCCACCAGGCCGTCGTAGCGACCTCCTCCCCCCACACCGCTCTGCGCGCCCAGCGCGTCGCAGGTCAGCTCGAACACAGTACGGGTGTAGTAGTCGAGACCGCGCACCAGCGTCGGGTCGATCTCGTAAGCCACGCCCGCCTCGTCGAGCAGCGCGCGGACCTCCGCGAAGTGGGCGGCGTCCTCGGGGGCCAGCTGGTCGAGCAGGCGGGGAGCGCTCGCCATCGTCGCGCGCGTGCCGGGGTGATCGGAGTCGAAGGCGCGCAGGGGGTTGAGGTCGATCCGCTCGCGCACCTCGGGAGCCAGGGCATGTTCGTGGGCGCGCAGGTGAGCCTGCAGCTGTTCGCGGTATGCCGTGCGGGCCTCGGGACCCCCGAGGCTCGATAGTCGCAGGCGCACCTCCCTCACGCCCAGCTCGTCCAGCAACGTGCTGAGCAGCACGATCGACTCGGCGTCCACCGCGGGCTCGTCGGAGCCCAGCGCCTCCGCGCCGACCTGCCAGAACTGGCGCTGGCGGCCGGCCTGGGCGCGCTCGTAGCGAAAGAAGCTCGACAGATACCACAGCTTCACCGGCTGGCGCAGCTTGTGCATGCCGTGCTCCACGTAGGCGCGGCACACGGGGGCGGTGCCCTCGGGACGCAACGTCAACGAGCGGTTCGAGCCGTCGGTGAAGGTGTACATCTCCTTCTGCACGATGTCCGTGGAGGCGCCCACGCCGCGCGCGAACAGCTCGGTCGCCTCGAACGTGGGCGTCTCGATCCGCTCATACCCCGCCCCCTCCAGCAGCGCGCGCGCGCGGGACTCGATGCGGGCGCGCGCGCTCGCCTGCTCGCCCAGCACGTCGTGGGTGCCGCGGGGGGCCTTCAGCTTCGGGGCGCTCACCGGCGGGACGGCTCGCCCGCGGTCGCCGGCGCGGGTGTGGCGAGCTCGATCGGCTGGCCCGCGCCGGCGGCACCAGCTCTCGCGGTACGCAGCTCGGTCAGGAAGGGGTTGGTCTGCAGCTCGCGCTCCAGCGTCGTCACGCCCATGTGACCCGGGTAGACGACGCTCTGCGCCGGGAAGCGCTCCATCAGCGTCCCGATCGACTGCTCCAGCGTACCCCAATCACCGCCGGGCAGATCGACGCGGCCGACCGAGCCCTGGAAGAGGACGTCGCCCGAGAGCAGCGCCGGAGCCGGCGCCGGCTGCTCGGCCTGGGGACTCGCGCCGGCGGGCGCCAGGGCGTACGTCACGTGCCCGGGGCTGTGGCCGGGAGTGAAGATCACCTCGACATCGAGGCCCGCGAGCGTCAACCGCTCGCCCCCCTTGATCAGGTGCTCAGGCTCCCAGTTCTCAAACGGGCCGAAGCCCGGCGGCACCCAGCTCATGATGTCGCTCAGCAGCGGCCGCTCGATCTCCGGGCAGTACACGGGTGCGCCGGTGGCGCGCGCGACGGGCGCCACGGCGCCGACGTGGTCGAAGTGACAGTGCGTGATCAGGATCGCCTCGATCTCCACTCCCAACGCCCCTGCCGCCGCGAGCAGCCGCTCGGGCTCGTCGCCCGGGTCGACCATCACGGCGCGCCCGCTGGCGCGGTCGGGCGTGACGATGTACGCGTTCTCCTGCACCGGACCCACCGTGAACATCCGCGCGTCCAGTGTGCCACTCACGGCGCGTCCGCCTTTGCCCTCGCCTCCGCCTTCGCCTTGGCTTTCGCGTTTGCTTTCTGGCGCTGGCGGCGTTTGTACATCCACGCGTCGGTGTAGTAGCTGATCGGGATGTAGAAGATGAGCACGACGGGGAACAGCGCGATCGCCTCGCTGGAGTTCTTCAGCGCGAAGATGCCGATCAGCAACATCAGGACCGCCGCCAGCATCGCGCGGGTGATCGCCCCCCTCCACGTCGGCGGACGGTCCAGCCTGTTCACCTGTTGCTCGCGCGTCTTTGACTTCTCGCGGGCTGTTCCTTTGCGCTCCTCGGCGGTCGGTGGGCGCCCGGTGCGCCCGCGCGACTCCACCATCCCCGCCGCGTTCCCCCGATGCTTGGTCTTGCGCTTGGTCTGTGCCATCCCGCTACAAGCCTAGTGCCTTCTCGATCGTGTGGCGCGCGGGGTCAAAACCGGGCATCGGCAGGTCCGTGGGGAAGCCCTCCAGCGCCGCCTCGGGGGCGAGGCCGACGAGCTCCGCGCACGCGATCGCGGCGTGGGCGTGCACCGCCTCGACCAAGGTTCGCAGCGGCACCTCGTATGGGCGCTCGACGTTGAACGACACCTGCGCGATCGCGTGGGGGCCGCTTCCGCGCCGCCCCTCCACCCCCGCGCTCGTCTCCCCCCCGCCGGCCGCCACGCGGCTGTGCAGCTCCACGCCGATCGCGCGCACGCCCGGCAGGCCCTCGGCGCCGCCCTCGCGGATCAGGCCGGCGATCCGGCGCGCGTCCACCACCGTGGCGGGAGGCGCCAGCTCGAGGTTGAAGGCCACCAACGGTGGGCGCGCGCCCACCAGCGCGGCGCCGGCGGTCGGGTGCGGCGCGGCGGGGCCGAAATCGGGGATCAGGTCTCCCGAGCGCATCCGCTCGGCCAGAGTTTTGATGCCGCCCCTGCGCAACTGCGCGCGTGTGCGCCCCTCGCTCAGCTCGCCGTACAGCAACACCGGTACCCCCAGCGCCCCGATCAGATTGGCCGCCACCAGCGCCTCGGCGCACGCGGCGCCCCGCAGCTCGGGGCGCAGGTGGACGACTGGCACCACGTCCACCGCGCCCACATGCGGATGGGCGCCGCGCCCGTCGCCGATGTCCACGCGCCGCAGCGCCTCCGCGGTTCCCGCCGCCAGCGCACCCGCCAGCGATCCCGGGCGGCCCGCCAGCGTGATCACCGCGCGGTGATGGTCGCAGTCGCGGTGCACGTCCAGCAGCCGCGTCCCGCCGCCGGCGATGAAGGCCGCGGCGATCGCCTCCACGTTCGCGGGGTCGCGGCCCTCGGAGACGTTGGGGACGGCGAGCAGGGGGAGGGCGATCGGCATTCTCAACGCAACATCTTGCCAGGTACATACAAAGTCTGTACACTGGGGAGGTGGCTGAGATCAAGACAAGACGTGTCAACCTGCGGGTCGCCGAGCGCGACGACGACTTGTTCCGCCGTGCTGCCGGTGTTGCGGAGGAGTCGCTTTCAGAGTTCCTCGTGGAAGGTGGCCGCGAGCGCGCCGAGCGGCTGCTCGCGGACCGCACGCACTTCGTGCTCTCTGAGGAGCAATGGGCCACCTTCACCGCCGCGTTGGATCGGCCGGCGCAGCCTAAGCCAGAGCTGATCGAGCTGTTCCGCCGCTCCCGTCCCGAGTAGTGCCGCGGTTCTCCGATCCCGAGCCGCTCGGGGCCCACCATGCCTTTGAGGGGTTCGACTGCGGCGCGGCGTCGTTGAACGCGTGGCTGACCCGGTACGCCCGCGCCGCCGCGGGCGCTGGATCGGCGCGAACCTTTGTGACCGTCGACACAGTGCAGGAGCGAGTCGTCGGCTACCACGCACTCACTGCCGCCTCACTCGATCATGCGGAGGCACCCGAGCGAGTGCGGCGTGGGATGCCACGCCATCCAATCCCAGTGATCCTGCTCGCAAGGCTTGCCGTCGACCTATCGGCACAGGGCCGCGGACTCGGCGCGTGGCTGCTGGCCGATGCCATGAAACGCTCGCTTGCGGCGGCCGAGCTGGTCGGCATCCGCGCTCTGCTCGTGCACGCTTTGGACGACCGGGCGCGTGCTTTCTACCTCCGGCACGGGTTGATACCCGGGCCGACCGATGAGCGACATCTGATGATCCTCGTCAAGGACATCCGCGCGGCTTTGGATCGGGTCGCCTGACGTCACCCAGTACCAGCGCGCGACTGAATCAAATCCGCGCCAGCACCAGCCCCGTGGCGAGCAGCACCATCGCCAGCGCGCAGGCGCTCAGCGCGCCCTCCGCCGGGGCTGCGAGACGGGCCGCGTCGAGCGCCAGCACGGTGCCGTCCGTCAGGCGCTGCTCGCCCTCCACCGAGGCGGTGCGCCGGCGCAGCTCGCGCACGGGGGTGCTGAGGCGCCGCTGGGCGATCGTCATCATGAAGCAGGCTGTCGCGGCCAGCACCGCCGAGACGCGCAGTTCCAGCGCGTTGACCCAGTAGCCGGTCAACGCCGGGAAGGCGCCCCACGAGGCCGCCAGCCAGAACGCCGTGTGAAAGCGCCCGCCCCACCACTCAAGGTTGTAGGCGAGCACGATGAAGGTGCCCGCCAGCACAAACGGGATCAGCGTCAGCGAGATGCTCACCGCCCCCACCACCCCAATCGCCACCGCGCCCGCCAGCGAGATCGCCGCCATCGCCACCAGCGTTCTTCGCGACAGATGCGTGCCGAGCGGCCTGCCGTTCAGCTCGTCCAATACATGCGCGCTGACACCCACGCCGAGCAGAAACGCTGCCAGCGTCGCCAGCAGCCGCCCGCCATACAGGTGCGGCGCCACCGCCGCCCCGATCGCCACGTTGGCCAGGTTCCAGGCGGTGTAGGGCGGGTGCAGCACGGTCACCAGGTCGCGCCAGCCGCCCGGGCGCAGAGCGTAGAAGGCGGGGCGGTCCAGGGGCGTGGAGGCGTGCTCTGACGTCGCTCCCGGCGTGGTGGCCGTCTCAGTGGGCATCGTGGTCGTCTCCAGGGTGGTGTGGTGCGTTCGGCCCAGCCGAGCCTTTGGTGCCCCACATCACCACGCCTCCGCCGAGGCTCATGCGCCTGACCTGCACCCCCTCGATCCCGGCCTCGCGCCACAGCTGCACCACCCGCTCCACCGGAAAGCGCTCGTAGAAGTCGGGGATGCTGTGCGCGAGGAAGCGCCCCGTCGCACACCACTCGCGCGAGAAGAGTCGCCCCAGCACCGGCAGCCCCACGTGCGTGTACAGCCGCCACGCCGCACGCCACAGTGGGTTGGGCGGCACCGCAAACTCGAGCATCGCCACGCGGCCCCCCGGGCGCACCACCCGGGCCAGCTCCACCAGCGTGGCGCCGGGGTCATCGACGTAGCGCAGCAGATAGGTGAACGTCAGGTGGTCGAACTCCGCGTCGGCAAACGGCAGCCGCTCGGCCTCCCCCTCCACCAGCGACACCCGCGCCGCCAGCGCCGGATCGCGCGCCAGACGCGCCCGCGCGCCGGCGAGCATTCCCGGGCTCTGGTCCAGCCCCACCACCGTGCAGCGGTAGCGGCGCACCAGCTCCCGCGCCACCATCCCGGTGCCGGTCGCCACGTCGAGCACGCGCTCGCCCGCGGTCGCGTCGATCGCCGCCACCATCGCGCGCCGCCAGCGCGGGTCCTGCCCGAAGCTCAGCAGCGTCGCGACGCGGTCGTACTGGCGCCCCAGCGGCGCAAACAGCTCGCGCGCGTGAGGTTTTCGGGGTGGGTGGGTGGGCGGGTGGGTTCCCGTCCCTCGCGCTGCCCACTCGCTCATGGCGCCCCGGCTCTCATCGCACCGCACAGTCTCGCGCATCCGCACGGGCGAGGCGAGCACCCCGTGAGGCGACCTCGCAGAACGGGCTTCCACCAAAAATGTCGATTCGGTGCGAGTCCGTTCGACGTATGGTCAGAGCCGGGTAGAACATTCGCCAATACCGAGCGAAGGCCGGCGACCAACCACGACCACAAGGAGCAGCGCGATGCGATTCATGATGATCATGATCCCCAGCCCCAGGGCACAGGAGAACTGGGAACCCCAGCCAGAGGACGTCGCGGCGATGAGCAAATACAACGACCAGCTCAAAGCGGCCGGCGTGCTGCTGAACCTCGACGGGCTGCACGAGACCGCGAAGGGCGCACGCGTGGCGTTCGCCGGCGGCAAGCCGAAGGTCACCGACGGACCGTTCCCGGAGTCCAAGGAGGTGGTGGGCGGCTACTGGATGATCGAGGCACCCTCCAAGGAGGAGGCGGTGGCGTGGGCCTCGCGCTGCCCCGGCGCCGACGGCGACGTGATCGAGATCCGCCAGGTGTACGAGATGACCGAATACTCGCCGGAGGTGCAGGCAGCCGCGGGTTGAGCGATTTCTTGGCTGGCCGGCCCATACTGGCCGGCCAGCCAGTATGATTTGGAATCCCCTCGGCGAGAACGGAGGTTCCCATGGCAACGGCAGAGAGCGACGCGCAGACCATCGACGACAGCGACGCGCAGACCATCGACGACAGCGACGCGCAGACCATCGACGACAGCGACGCGCAGAGCATCGATGTGAGCAGCCTCGATCTCGATGAGGTGCTGGTGACCGAGAACGCGCTGTGGGAGGAGGGTCCGCCGCACGAGCTGTTCGCGCGGCTGCGCGGCGAGTGCCCCGTGCATTGGACCAAGCGGATCACCGAATTCCCCGAGGAGGCCGGGTTCTGGTCGATCACGACAGCCGACGACGTGCTCACGGTGAGCCGCGACTGGAAGACGTTCTCCTCCGAAAAGGGCGGCGTCACCGGCGTCGAAGCGGTGTTCCCGCTGGAGCTGGTGCGGGCGATGTTCATCGGCATGGACCCCCCCAAGCACGACCGCATCAAGGCGCTCTTCCAGGCCGGCTTCACGCCGAAGCGGATCGCCGCGCACGAGCCGACGATCAGGGAAATCGTCACGCGGGTGCTCGACGGCGTGGCCGACCGGGAGACGTGCGATCTGGTCAATGACGTCGCCCAGCCAGTCGTCGCCCGCGTGATCGGCAGCTTCATGGGCATCTCCGAGGAGGACGACGTGGCTTGGGCGCGACTGATGAACGCCACGCTCGGCGCCAACGACCCCGACCTTAACCCCGACGGCATCGACGGCGCGATCGCCAAAGAGGTGCCCGAGATTTTCGCGCGCTGCGGGAAGATGATCGCCGAACGGCGCGAGCACCCCACGGAGGATCTGACCAGCGTGCTGGTGCACGCCGAGATCGACGGCGAGCGCCTGGAGGAACACGAGATCGTGATGGGCTTCTTCCTGCTGGTCGCCGCCGGCAACGACTCCACAAAGGCCACATACTGCAGCGGGATGCGCGCGCTGATGGAAGACCCCTCCCAGCGCGGGCAGTTGCTGGAGGACCCGTCGCTGATCCCGAGCGCCGTGGAGGAGTCGCTGCGCATGTTCCCCGCGTTCGCCCACTTCCGCCGCACCGCCACCTGCGACACCGAGGTCCGCGGCCAGCCGATCAAGGAGGGCGAGAAGGTGATCATGTGGTACACCTCCTCCAACCGCGACGAGACGCGCTACGAGAACCCCGACTTCTTCGACGTCACCCGAAACCCCGAGCACCAGGCGTTCGGCGCGGGCGGCCGCCACTTCTGCCTCGGCACGGCACTGGCGCGACTGGAGCTGCGGATCCTGCTGGAGGAGACGCTGCGCCGCTTCCCGGAGATGGAGATGATCGGGCAGCCGACGTTCGTGCAGTCGCCGTTCCTCAACCAGCTGAAGACGCTGCCGGTGCGGCTCAGGGCGTAGGCAAGCGCAACAGGCGCCGCGGGTCGGCGTCCACGGTGGCGCTGCCTGCGACGCTCGCCATCACGCTCGCGATCAACACGACCAAACGCCTACCCGGAACCCCTCCCCGCCTCAGCACAATCAACGCGGCCACCTGCTGAGGAGCCATCTCGGCGAGAAGCAGCGCACGGGCAACGGCGGTGCTGTAATAGCGGCGGTGAGTGCCCGCGCGATGTGCCGGGATGAGCTCCTCGTCGGTCCAGTGGCGTAGCTGGCGCTCGCTCGCCCCGCTCGACAGATGGAGCTTGGAGAAGTCCGATGACGACATGATCCACCAGGCAGCGGGCACGCCGTCCAGGCACGCCGTCCAGGCACGCTCCCCAGTCGCGGTAGCCGTCCCAGGCAGAACCTCGACCTCGCTACCCCGGCGGCAACGGCAGCAGCAGGCGCTGGTCGATCAGGACCTGGAAGTGCCTGGCGAGGCTCGCGGCAAGGGCGTGGTCGCGGGAGAGCACGCCCACCTCGATGTTGCGATCGAACGCCGCCTCGGTGAGGTTTGCCGAGGTCACGAACACCGCCTCCTCATCGGCCACGACGGCCTTCGCGTGAAGCACGCCTTCGACGCCCTCCGGGCCAAGGGAACGTGGATCATAGAAGACCGCCGGCTGTCTCGCGCCCGGCCAGTCCCGCTTCCAGAAGCGATCGGCGAACCTCACGATCAGCTCGTCGCTGGCCGTGGTGTCCCCGTGTTTGCGTTGGATGTTGAGCAGGATCGTGACCCGCAGGTCAGGTGTTGCTGCCAGACGGTCGGCCAGCGTCCTGAAGGCCCGCTGGCCGTCGTAGTACACGTACGTGCTGACCCATATCGAGCGTTGCGCCGAGGCGACGAGCTCCTCGTACACACGCCGGGTGTCACGCGCCTGCAGACCGGGAACCTCGGGACCCGACCAGACGAGGTCAGGACGCTCGATGCGAGCCACGGTGCGCGCCGCGGCATCGAGGGCGAGGGCGATCGCCGGCCCCGGGATGCCGCGGTCGGCGAGTTGCCGCAGGGACGCACAGGTGCTCCCCACTCCGTCGTTCGCGTTGAGCGCGGCGCGTAGAGCCATCTCCGTGTAGGGCGGGCCAACCAGGCCGGCCTCGAGCGCCCGCGCGAGCCGCTCGCGCAGGTGCGCGGGGAGCTCGAGCAACTGGTCGATCATGGGCGGCCCGGAAAGAACGCCGCCTGCGGGTCCGCGAGCGTCGGCACGACCAGCGCGCGGTCGAGATAGTCGTTGTGCATCTCGCAAGAGGTCTCGGCGATCAGCGCGCAGCCGTGGCAGGCAGCGCCGTGCAGCCAGCGTCCCTCCATGCCCTCACCCGGTGAGTGCTGCGCGCACACGGGATCGTTGGAGCACAGCCCTCCAGTGCGTAGGGCGGCGAGTAGGTGGGCCGCAATGTGACGGGCCTGCCCCACCAGACCGCCGAGCGTACCCTCGGCGTCGGGGCTCGCGGTGTACAGCATCAAGCCATACCGCTCGGCCTCATGGTCGATGTAGATGCGCTCGCGGATCGAGCTGGCCGGGTACCCGCAGCGCATCGCCACCGACTGCAGCAGCAGGTGCGAAAGCGTGTGCAGCAGCACGTACTGCCCGCCGGGAAACAGCCGCTGGCTCCCACGATCGCTCGCCCAGCGCGTATGCCCAGCCCGGAGACGTTCCAGGCGCTCCACCACCGCATCCCGCGCGATCCAATCGGCGACCGCGGCCGCGTCGAGTTGCAGGAAGATGCCCTCGCCGCGGTTCTCGATCGCGGGGAACCATCGTGGTTCCTCGGCGAGGCTGGCCCGCTCGACGTCGCTTTCGTACTCGCCCTGGATGTCCGGAGTGACGGCCTCAAAGCGGGTGAAGCCCACGAGCGCGAGCACCTCGCGCAGCCGGTGCACCTGGATCGTGCACGCGAGGCCGTCGGTCAGCGGCGAGCTGCGCCAGGCGCGGTCGGGGAGCCGGCGGGCGTGGAAGTCCGGGTCGATCGGGACATCGTCGCCAAAGCCCTCGGGCTGGGCGAGCAGTGCGTCGAGCTCCACCTCCTTCATCGACGGTTCCCCGGCGCCGCCGTGCTTGAGCTGCGTGATCGCGGCCAGCACCTCCTCGTCGGCCCTGCCGACGAGCTTCGCCGCCACCTGCGGCTTCTTCTTCAGCACGGCGAGCTCGCCTGGGCCGTCGACGATCTGCAGGTCATCCCACAGCTCCCTCACCGCCTCCTCGATCTCCGTTCCGTGATCGGGCAGCGACAGCGCGCTCATCAGCTGGGAGAAATAGGCGTTCGCGGCAGTGCGAATCAGCAGCCGGCTCGGCTGGTTGCAGTCCTCGTGGCTGTCCGGGCCGAGCCATGGGCGCCTGCCGGGACACATGCCCAGAGGCTTGCGCTCGAGCTCGGCGGCATGATGCAGCCCGCGCCGTTGCCCGCAATCGCAACGCACGAGCAGGTCGGCAAGGTCGCCGCCGGTGCCGCGCTCCACCAGCCAGAGCTGGCGATTGCACGAATCCCCCGGCCCGTGGACGAACCGGCGCCAGTCGAGATCCGCGATGTGCCCGCGGGGGCAGGCGCGCACAAATCGCGTCGGCACCACCGTGCGCCCGTCGAAGCGCTCTTTGTCGTCGAGCGCCCGGCGGTGCACGAGCCGCCGGGCACGCTCCCGGCCCTTCCCGACGGCCTCCTCCTGTACGACCATCCAAGCGGGAAAGCGCCAGAAGCCGATGCCCCGCTTGGGCTCGCTTGGAGCAGTCGTGTCAGGTGGCGGCGCGAACAGCCGCGGGGCCGGCACAGCGGTCATCTGCTCAAGCTTGCGACTCAGCCGGATGTCGGGGATCTCCTCGAGCGCATCGATCTGCGGCCAGGTGTCGAGCCCGCCGACTATCCCCGAGTAGCGGGGAAGATCGATCAGCGCGCCCGGCCCCCACGTCGTGATCGCCTGGCTGCGCCGGATCTGGCCGTGCCCGCGCCCGCTCACGCGCGCTCCCTCGTCGTGCGATCCAGCCGTCGCGCACACCTCGCTGCCCGCGGCCGCCGCCGCGAGCGGGCCGGACTCATGAATCCTCCCTGACCGAGGAGCCGCTCAGCTCTTTGAGGTACAGATTGACGTTCGGCTCGACGTCGCGCAGCGAGCGGTTGACGCGGAACTTGCGGTGGTGCTCAGAGTCGAAGCTCGTGTCGAGCATCTCGCGCAGCAGCGGTTTCGGTGTGGCGAGCTCGTACTTCTGGTATTGGAGCGCGACGCCGTCGGCGGCGTAATCGTCGAGCACCTTGCGCCAGGAGTCGAGCAGGTCGACGATCCGGCCCTGGACGCTGCTGAGGCGCTCGGCGCGCTCGTCCTCCGCCAGCGGCTGCTGGGCCACCCGCTCGCGGAAGAGCTCCAGCAGCCGCCGCTCGAGCTCCACGCGCGCGTGGGCGATCCGTTCGGCGCCCAGCGGCGGGGTCAGCTCCGGCGAGGCGTGGCGGGCCAGCGCGACGAGCGCACCGGCGAAGCCACGGTCGAGCGCCCGCGCGGAGAACGGCGTGACGCTCCCCACCTCGACCGAGCGATAGAAGGTCTCGTGGAAGTGGCGGAAGCGCTCGTAGTGGGAGCGGTCGCGGGGCTTGTGGATGTTGAGCACCGTCACGACCAATCCGGGGGCGGCATCGGCGCGCCCGACGCGGCTGGTCGCCTGGATGTACTCGGCGGCGGTCTTGGGCTGCCCGAGCACCCCCATCAGACCGAGGCGGGGGATGTCGAGCCCGACGGAGATCATGTTCGTCGCGATCGCGCAGTCGACGCGATCCTTCTCGTGGAAGCCGGCACTGAGCCGACGGCGGGCGTCCGCCACCTTGTCGGTCGACACGCGCGAGGTCAGCTCGACGACCTCCGAGAAGGTCCGGCGGTCGCGGAAGAGGCCGTGGGGCTCGCCGATCCGGCGGCGCCGGCTGTAGTTGGCGACCGTGCTGCGGACCTCCTCCTCGAGGATCCGCCGCGCGCCGCCGAGCTCGCGCAGGCTGTTGAAGTAGCCGAGCACGGTCATGTACGGGTCGGCTGGGTTCGCGAGATTTTGATGGCCGCCCGCTTCGCGATAGGCGCGCTCGGCCGCGCCCATCAGCGCGAGCCACACCCTGCGCATCACGACCTTCGGGTTGCGCCCCTGGGCGGCGATGCCCACGTAACGCCGCGCGGGGGCCTCAGTCGCGGCGACGGTCTGCGCGAAGAACGAATCGCGGCGATCGGGTCCCGGCGGCGGGAAGATCTGCGTCACCCCCCGGCCGAAGAGCGCCTGGATCTGGTCCTGCGCGCGGCGCACGGTCGCGGTCGAGGCGACGATCTTCGGCCGCACCGTACGCCCCTCGGTCTCGCGCGCACAGAGCCCGTCGATCGCCGTCTCGTAGAGGCCGACCATCGTGCCGAGCGGCCCGGAGATGAGGTGCAGCTCATCCTGGATCACGAGATCCGGTGGCGGCAGCGGCCTGGCGAGCGGCCGGCCCTGGCGGGGTTCGGCGGCACCGAAGAAGCCGTCGCCGTCGTAGCGATCGGCCCCCCCGAGCAGCGCTCCCGACTGCCCGCTCCACGGCAACGTCGCGAACTTGTCGACGGTCGCGATCAGGAAGGCGGGGAGGCGGCGGTAGAGCGGCTCATCGACGGCCACGATCGGCAGCGGCCGGTCGCGGACGAACTCGCACTCCGGGTTCGCGCAGAGGATCCGCAGCTCGCGCGGATTGTCGTCGTCGGGCAGCAGCGCGAACGACGTGCGCTCGAAGCGCGTCCCGCACCAGGGGCACTCCTCGAGCGGGATCGGCGAGGGGTGGCGGCGGGGGTCTTCCTTGAACTGCTTGACCTTGATCCGCGCGGTGTCCGAGCGGCGGTCGCCCCTGCGGCCCATGACGTTCGGCGTGGCGGCCTTCCCCACCCACAGGCCGATCTCGAACGGCCACGTGCCATAGCGCTCCGGCTTGGCCTCGCGCTCCAGCTCCAGCGCACAGACAAGGCCCGCGGCGCGCGCGAGCTGGTCGAGCGTCAGCAGGCGCAGCGTGTAGCGCATGACGACGCTCACCCCGGCGCCCTCCCTGCCCTCCTCGCCGGGGTGGCGCAGCCGCCGCAGGACGAGCGCGAAGGCAGACAGCCCCAGGTAGGCCTCGGTCTTGCCGCCGCCGGTGGGGAAGTACAGGAGGTCCACCGTCGCGCGGTGCGGGTCGGCGGGATCGACGATCCCGGGCAGGTTGAGCAGGATGAACGCGAGCTGAAAGGGACGCCAGCGCGCGGTCTCGACGTCGAGCCGCCGGCGCAGCGCGCTCGCGACGGCGCGGTTGGCGAGCTTGAAGGCATCGAGCGCGTCGGGGTCCTCGCCGAGCACGGCGATCCCCCGCTCGATCCGCTCGGCGGCGAACCCGGCGAGCCGCAGCAGCTCCTCCGCCGTTTCGCGTCGCGCCCCCGTGAGCGCCGACGTCTCACCGCGACGGGTCTCGATCCAGGCGCGGTAGCGCGCCACGAGCGGGTCGAGCGCCGCGTGCGCGGCGGCCCCGTCCGCGAGGGCGCCGAGCGCCCCCATCTCGAGCTCGACGCCCGCGAGCGGAGCGGCGACGGTCTTCTCGACCTCGGCGCTCGGGATCCACCTCGTGCGCAGCGTGCGGCACTCGCCGGCGACGATCTCCCAGTCGGCGGAGACGCCGTGCCCGGTGGCGTACTCCGGGGTGTCGGCGTAGTGAAGGTCTGCCACCTGCTCGTCCCAGTCCTGCGCCTGCCCTCCGCGTAGGTCGGGGCGGGGGACGAAGGGCTGCTCGCAGCCGATCTCGAGCTCGGCCTGGAAGGCGTACGCGCAGTCGGGCTCGTCCTCGCGGGGGGGGCGGTTGTTGAGCAGGAAGAGCGACACCGAGCGCGTGCCCGGCGGGATCTGCCCGTCGAGGTCGGCGGTTGGAAGGGAACGCTCGAGGACGTACAGTTCGAGGCCGGCCGAGTCCGGCACACGGATCGTGCTCGGCCCCTCGGAGCCGGCGCCGAGTGGCACGTCGAGTTTCCGTTCGCGCGGGACACGCTGCCAGACGGGGAGCCCTTTCCCATCGTCGCCGTCTCCTCCGGCACCGGGCTCGTCATCCTCGCCGCGAGTCTCCTCCCCTCCATCACGATCCTCGGCTGCGATTTCGCCTTTCTCCTCCACCCCATCGTCGTCCTCCCCCGTACCGCGACGGTCCTCATCGGCACCGCCACCACCGTCCTCGTCACTCCCGTCGGAGGTGTGCTCGCCCGGCTCGTAGTCACCCCAGCGCACCGTCACCGAGAGCGATCGAGCCTCCGCGGCGACGAGCGCGCTGAGGCCCATCGAGGAGGAGAAGAAGCCCTTTTTGGCGGCCCCGCGCTCCGCGGCGCCCTCCTCGGCGAGCCCTTCGGACTCGGGCAGCTCCTCGATCTCGTCGTCGGCGTCGACGTCGCCGCGCTGTTTGGCTGGCGCATGCGCGGGGACGAGAAAGCCCATCAGGTACCAGTTGGAGGGCCGTTCCCAGCGGGGCAGCTTCTCCTCGGCCAGCTCGTGCCCGGGCCAGGGGCCGACGAGGTCGAGCTCGAGGGCCTCGACGAGCCGCCGGCGCACCTCCACCGGGGTCGCAGGAGCGTCGGGCGTGGCCGTGGGCGCCATCAGAACAGTCCCTCCGCCTGCGCCGCCACCGCCGCGCGCCGGGCGGTCGCTTTGCGTGCCTTCTTCTTCGCACCGGCCGCGGCGCCGGAGCGCTGCTCGGTCGCGGCGCGCTCGGTGTTGAGCTCGATCAGTCGGGCGAGCATCTCATCGCGGACGTCGTCGGGCCAGCGGTAGCGATAGGGCTTCTTCTTTTTGCCCCACTCCTCCTCGTCGATCGGGTAGTCGAGCAGGAACTCGCAGTCGGTGGGGATGTCGTCCCAGCCGTAGGCGTGCATCACGGCGCGATCCATCTCGGTGTGAAGCGTACGCAGCTTTTCGATGTCGGGGTCGTGCTCGTAGGGGTCGTGGAAGCGGTTGTAGGTCTTGGTCAGGCCTTCGTCGGTGCGCTTCATCAGCGCGGCGCGGAAGTCGTAATAGGTCTTGCCGGCGGCCTCGAGGGTCGGGTCGGATTCCCAGCCCTCGGGAAAGGGGAAAGTCTCGAAGCAGTCGGAGGGGGTGTAGCGCAGGTCGTCCTTAAAAGATGAGGCGAAGAAGCGCGCCCAGACCTCGTGGGGACGAGACTGCAAGGCGCAGAAGGCAGCGTAGGTTGAGAGCGGGAAGACCGTAAGCGAGTGGCTGAACACTGTGCCAGCAGGCTGAAAAGCCACCGCTAGATGTGGCGTAGCTCCGCAATTGGTCACCAGCACACACTCTAGCCCTGAGACAGCACGAAACAGCGCGGGCGTGGGCTCACCGAACCTCCACCAATACCTCTTGCGCGTCTCCCGCTTATTACGCATACGCTCAGGCTTTACGCGAGTCTCAACGATGGCCATCAAGTCGGGCCAGCTATGGCGACACTCTTCCTCACCTTTCTCGCCGAAATTGATCACATAGCGGTGGTGCTCGTGGGTGGGGCTTGTATTGACCTCTCGTCCGCCGATGTATGGAAAGATAACATCAGCGTTTCCGGGGTCATTGATGATTAACCTTCGCATCTCGGCAAGTGGCGTTGCTACACCCTTGGCATCTCTGTCATCAAAGAGAAATCCTTGCCCATAGATCTTCGACCCAAAAAAGCTGAGGCCCTCGGTCGCATAAAGACGGTGGGGATCGTCATGGCCACCTCGGTGAAACAGAAACGCAGTAATAGTCTCAACCTCTTTGCCGTCGAGATATCGGCGCCCAATCGCTCCATCCTTCATAATATGGACGACGCTTACCACGACGGCGGCCATTCCTGGCCACTTCACTCGACGACGAGCCGAGTAGATTTCACCCCCATGTGTGCAGATCCATCGAAGGCCCGTGGCGCGGGTGTCACCTTGCCCGATTGTGTTGGTTGCTATGAGACCCACGACTCCGCCCACGCGGAGTAGGTCGAACGCGAGACGAAAGAAGTGCACAACCAGATCGGCGTTTCCATGCGACCCTGTGTGCTGAGCGAGGATCCAGTCGAGATACACATCTCCGAGCGTCGAAGATATCTTGCTACCTCCGAGAAACGGCGGGTTCCCAACGATCGCATCGAACCCCGGCCGCTCGCGGGCAAAAACCTCGGGAAGCTCCACCTCCCAGTGAAATGGCACAAGCGGCCGCTCGGCTTCCCGCATCTCTTCAAGCAGCCCTCGGTATGGCCCGGCCTTCCCCTCGCGCACGGCATCCGCGAACTCCTGCCGCTTCGCCTCCCGCTCCGCGTTCTTCTCCCCCAAGAAAAACGCCGCCACGACAAGATCCCCGAACAACCTCACCTGCACCATCTCCGCCTGCGCCTCCTCCCACATGTCGCGCAGCGCGCCGTCGGGGACGTCCTCGCCGGCCTCGCGGATCTGCGCCCGCAGCTCGGCGACCCTCGCCAGGTGCTCATCGATGCGGATCGCCTCGAACCCGGGGGCTGAGGACTTCCAGTGAAACGACTCGAGCTGCCGCCGCGAGAGCCCGACGAGCGAGTCGCCGTGGCGCAGGGCGTGGTCGACGAACGTCAGCGGGTGCTCGCGGGCGAGCGTCACCAGCCACAGCGACATCTTCGCCAGGTCAACGGCCATCGCGTTGCGGTCCACCCCGTACAGGCAGCGCTGGGCGACCAGGCGCTGGGCGAACACGACCTCGACCTCGTCCGGCGGAATCTCGGGCCGCCCGCCGTGCGCCGCCCACGCATCGATCAGCGCGTCGCCGAGCTGGCGGCAAGCCTCGACCAGAAACGCCCCCGAGCCCATCGCCGGGTCGCAGACCTTCAGCTCGAGGATCTGCTCGGGGCGCGGCGGCCCGCCGTCCTCGCCCCGCAGGCCGTCGAGGATCGGCGCGAGCGTCGTGCGCACGATCGGCTCGGTCAGCTCGCGCGGGGTGTAGTGGGAGCCCGAGTGGCGCCGCTCGGCGCTCGGCTGCAGCACCATCGCGCCCGCGGGCACGAGGTCCGGCGTGGCGGCGGTGTCGACGACCCGCAGCAGCGCCGCGTGCAGCTCCTCGATCGTGCTCGCGCCCTTGACGGCCTCCCCCACCTTGGGGGTGAGCTCGCGGCCGGTTCGCTCCTTCAGCCATTTGCCCCGCCGCGCCGGCTCGAGCGCCAGCAGCGCCTCGACGTCGATCGTCGTGGGGGCGCCGTAGCGGCTCTGGGCCTTGATCGCGAGCGAGCGGCCGCTCGCGACTTCGAGGCTGAAGCCCATCATCGTCTCGTACACCGAGCCGATCTGCTCGACGTCGAGCGCGCGGTAGGAGATCCGCTCGCCGTCGAGCACGAGCAGCTTGTCGAGCGCGCGGTGGACGGTGCCGTCGGGGACCAGCGGCGGCTCGATCCGTTCGCGGGCCTGACGCTCGTGGGTCCAGCGGCGGCCCTCGAGGAACGGGAAGCGGTCGGGGTCGAACAGCGCGCCCCGGCGCGGCGGCATGCTCATGTCGCCCGTGTCGGCCCCCTCGTGCACCATCCGGAACAGCGCCAGCAGCTGCGCCCACGCGCCGTAGCGCTGGTTCATCGTGTCCGGGTACCGCGCGTCGTCCTCGCGCAGGCGCTCGTGCAGGCCGGCGAGCGAGTAGAACCGCAGGAACGTCGCGTCCGCCGGCAGCATCTCCCGCTCCTCGGCGTAGAGCAGGAAGACGAGGCGGAGGATGACGGTCAGCAGCGCGCGATACACCTCGTCGGGGCGCTCGGCGAGCGGGCCGCTCAGCAGCTCCCGCCCGGATGCGTCGTGGGCGGCCTGGAAGCCGCGCAGCAGCTCATAGAGCGCCTCCAGCACCTGCACCGCGAGCCGCTCGCTGACCTCGTTCTGGAAGCGACGGCTGGCCTCGAGCAGCGCGGCGAGACGCTGCTCGCGCGGGAGCGTGAGCAGGCGGGGCGCCTGCAGCAGCTCCCGCAGCGCGGTCGCGATCGGCCGGCCCGCCGTCTGCGTCATGTCCGCCACCCGGAACTCCAGCCAGCCGGAGCTCTCCCGGCGCGGGGCGGAGACCAGGCGCAGCACGCGGCCGTTGCAGAGCAGGCCGGCGGGAACCCCGGTCGCGCGCAGCAGCCGCTCCATCCGCCCGTGCGCGGAGGCCTCCAGCCGCCCGCGCTCGCGCACCTCGCGGTCGAGATCCTCGCCGGGGTCGAGCACGCGCACGAGCAGCTGCCACGGCTGGGCTCCCTCGGCGGGCTGGGGCTCGCGCACGGCGAAGTCGGGGCGCAGCGTCTCGCCGTACTCCGGCAGCGCCAGCTCCAGCTCGGGGGGGATCGGCGCACCGTCGCCGCCGGCGTAGTCCCGCGCGGAGAAGCTCCACGCCAGCACGCGCTTGGCGAACGCCGCGAAGTCCGCGACGATCGGCTCCGCCTCGCTCCCCGGCGCGAGCGCGCGCTCCTCGACGCACTCCCGCAGCAGCCGCTGGCCCTCCGCGTCGCGGCGGTTGAGGATCACGCCGGCGCGCACCAGCGCCGGCGCCGAGACGACCAGCCCGGGGGGCGGTGTCGACGCCAGCAGCCTCGTGGGCTGCACGAAGCCGAGCCACTCCTGGTGTGCGAGGACCTGTGGGTCGGGGCGCGCCATCGTCAGCTCCCGGCCATCCTCAGTTCGTGTCCGGCCACAGGTAGACCAGCCCGACCGGCTCGATGCGCCGGGCCCGCACCTCATAGAAGCGCTCGACGCGCTGGGGCTCGGTCTCCAGCTCGCGGTCGAACTGCTCAAGCCGCCGGACCCACGAGCGCATGTCGCTCTCGAGCTGGCGGCGCTCCTCCTGGTCGTAGTCGAGCGTCAGCTGGGGCAGCTCGCCGGTACGGCGCTGCAGTTCCCCGTCCACGCGCTCGCGCTGGCGTTCGAGCGTCCTGCGCAGATCGGCGCTCTCGCGCCTGCCGCGCTCGCTCAGCTTGCCCTCGGCCACTCCGCCCAACTGCTCAGCCCGCTGCTGTAGCTGGGGCAGGAGCTCCGCCACGTCGCCGGGGGCAGCTTCGAGCAGCTGCTCGACGATCGCGGGCGAGGGCCGGCGCGCCGAGCGCCCCGCGAGCGCGTCCTCGAGCAGCCCCAGGCTGACGGCCTCGGCTTCGCGCGCGTACGCGGCGAGCGGCCCGTCTCGGCGCGACCGCTCGACCCACCGTGCGGCGACGGGCACCAGCTCCTCGTGCAGACGCTCTGCCCCCTGCCCATACAGCGCAAGGCGACCGAGCAGGATCACCCGCGGGATCGAATCGGCGGCGCGCGCGACGCAGGCGCGGGAGATGTCGTTGTGGATGAACCCCTGCGCGCGGAACCGGCCGAGCAGTCGCTGCGCGACGCGCTGCTCGAGGTGCAGGTGCACCGTCGCATCGCTCAGCACGCCCTGGTCTTCGAACACGACCGGCCTGACCGGCGCCTCGTGGCGCCACTCCGCGAGCTTCTGCCCGCCGCCACGGGGCGCGCGCAGCGTGTCGAGCGTCGCCGCCCAGCTTGGATCGCTCGCGGTGCGTGCGGCGAGCGAAGGGAAGCGCCAAATCTGGCGCCCATGCTCGTCGGTGCCCTCGCGCAACGGCTCCGCTCCGAGCAGCTCCAGCGAGCAGGAGAGCGCGGCGCGGAACGGCTCCGTGCCGAACCCGACCCACCTGCGCGAGCCCTCCAGCAGCTTGCGGCAGCGATCCACCTGCGCCCTGAGATCGTCCTGGCGCTCGCGGGCCGCTTCGAGCTCAACGCCTGCGACGCGCCTGTGCTCGGCGTCGAGATCGGCCCGCTCCAGCTCGTCGGCGAGCCGCTCGGCGTCGCGGTGGCGGATCCCTCGGCGCATACGCCGCTCGATCTGATCGTCGATCACCTGCGAAAGGCTGCCGAGCTCCCGCTTGATCCTCTCGGTCTTGCGCACCAGCACCTCCAGTACGCGGTCCTCGGTGCGCTGGGGCAGCACGAAGTAGTGGCAGCGAACCTCTGGCGCCGGTTGCAGCTTGCGATCGATGCGCCCGTTGCGCTGCTCGATCCGACCGGGGTTCCAGGGAAGGTCGAAGTGGAACAGGTCGGTGCAGTGCGCCTGGAAGTTGAGCCCCTCGCGGGCGGCGTCGGTCGCGATCAGAATCCGCAGGGGGTCATCCGCGGGGTCGGTGTTGAAACGGTGCTGGATCTCCTGGCGACGCGCGCCGCTCGTGAGCCCCGTGATCACTGCGATACGCTCCTCCGCGCGGTCGGTGTCGGCGATCGCCCGCTCGAAGATCTCCTGCAGGTAGCGCTTGGTGCCTTCGCGGTTCTCGGTGAAGATCAGCACCCTCCCGTCCAACCACGCGGGCGGGGGGCCCTGCGAACGCTGCCCGAACGGAGGCAGCTCGGGACAGAGGTGCTCGCGAACCCAATCGATCAGGCGCAGCGCCTTGGCGTCGGGCAGGTGGCGCGAGCGCTCGGCGATCTGCGCCATCCGCTCGAGCAGCTCCAGCTCGCGGCGCCACAGCGCGGCATTCGCCTCCGCTCGTGGCGCGGCCGACTCGGTGGCAGTGGTGACGGCCTCGATGCGGGCGATCTCGTCGGCTTCGAGCTCCCGCTCGAGCTCTCTGCCTTCGAGCTCCCCGCCCTCGGGCTCGAGCGCTCCGAGCTCCTCGGTCGCCCATTCGCTCACCTCATCGTCGGGGCCGGGACACGCCGCCAGCAGCTCGGCCTGGCGCTCGATGTCGCGCTCCCCCGCCTGCGCGGGCGCATCCAGCTGTTGCGGCAGGGCTTGCACAGCTGTATCCGCTTGTTGGCGCTGGCGCTCGACGGTCCGGCGATGCACCTGAAGGCTGCGGGCGAACGCCTCGATCGAGGAGAGCAGGCGCTGCTGCAATCCGACGACGAGCAGGCCGGCGGCCGCCTGGGTGCGGCTCGAAGCGTTGGCGAAGCGCTCCTCACGGGCGGTGCGGTACTCGTCGAGCAGGCGCGAGAGCTCGAGCTCCGGCGCGTCGGGCGGCAGATCCTCGATCGCCTCACGCTTCACGACGCGCATTGGGAAGCCTCCCCCGTGCAGTGCGCGCAGGTCCTCCTTCAACCGCCGCACCATCACGTCCTCGAGCGCCCTCCTGCCGTCCACCCTAACCCCCCGCGTGAAGCGGTAGGGGTCGAGCAGCTCCAGCAAAGTGGAGAAGCTGTTCGAGTGGCCGTTGTGCGGCGTGGCCGAGAGGAACAGGCGGTGCTCGAAGCGTCCGCCAAGGTCGCGCACGGCGCGCGTGAGCTTCGTCTCGATCCCGTAGCGCCCACCACTCGAGGGGGCGGCGTGGTGGGCCTCGTCGAGGATCAGGAGGCTGCCCGGAAGCAGGTCCCCCAGCCACTCGCGCAGCGGGTCGGCGTAGGTCGCATCGGCGAGCAGGTTGTGGGAGACGAGGAAGCGGCTATGCGTGCGCCAGGGGTTCACGCCAAAGCCACGCCGACGGCGCGCGCGCGCGACGTAGTGACGATCGAGCACCTCGAATACGAGACCGAAACGCTCGTCCAGCTCGGCCTTCCACTGTTCGAGCACCGACGGCGGGGCCGCGACGACGATCGTCTTGGCCTTCTTGCGCAGCAGCAACTCACGCGCGATCAGCCCCGCCTCGATCGTCTTGCCCAGGCCGGTGTCGTCGGCGATGAAGAGATTCACGCGGGGCATGCGCAGGGCCTTTCGCAGCGGCTCCATCTGGTAGGCGTCGATCTCGATCCCAGCCCGGAACGGCGCCTGAAACAGGTCCGGGTCGGTGGCCGTTACCGCGCCCCAACGCAGGGTGTGAAGGTAGGCCGCGAAGTACCGCGGCTCGTCGAACCCCGTCTTGGCCAGATCCGCCCAGCCCTCCTCGTCGAGGATCGCTCGGTCGAGCTCGTAACGCCAGAAGACCTCCAGCGGCTCGCCCTGAGCATCGTCCTCCGTGCACGCGAGCCGGACGATGGGCGAGCCCCCGTTGGGCTCAACGTCTTCGACCAGCCACCGCCGCGCACGCACCTGGACGAGCTCCCCGATCTCAGGCAGGCGCTCGGTGAGCACGTCGGCCGCCGGCAGAGAGCTCGCCTCCACGTCAGGACTTCCGAAGGAGGCTAACGGCCAGAAGCACCGGCGAGGCCATGCGTCGCACCGACTGTTGGGCTTGGACGCATCGGTTGAGGCCGGGAAGGCATGGACGGGGCAGACATATCGGACATACGTATCAGTCTACCCTTGGCGATGACGGCAACATCCGATGCCATTGCCCTCCCACATACGTCGGACTCTATAGCAAGCCGTACGGCCCACTGCTAAGATGCACGAACCAGAAGTAGCCCAAACAGGAGCGGGCCCGATGCGAACCAAGCAGGTGGCAGCCAATGAGACACGCTTCCCCCAACCACAGGCTGGCGAGGCGATCGTCGTCAGCAAGTACGCCGAGAGTCGCCGCAAGGCGGTCATCCTGCATCCCGACGACTTCGACCTCTTTGAGCGCTACCGCAACATCTTCGCTGCCAGAGAGCCGTACGAGCTGCGTATCACCGCCACCGCACTGGCGGCGCACGAACTCGGCGAGCGCGGCGCAGACGAGCCCGACCTCGACGCCGAGTCCCTCGATCGCGCATTGAGCTGAGCCGATGGCGGACCAGCCCGCCCCCGGCCTACGCGGCGCGATCGTGTGGGCGATCGTCTCCTACGTCCCCGAGGCACCCTTTCGCCTGTGGCTCGGCGAGGGGCATCCCGCGGGCGAGATCGCCGACGCCCAGTCATTCGCCCAGCAGGTCCGCGGGCAGGGCCTCGACGCCGAGCAGACCTTTCTCGTGGCCGGCAAGCTGCGTCCCGTGCTGCTGCTGCAGGATCGACCACGCCGTGCGCTACGCGAGGTCGTCGCCCTGAGCATGGTTCGCTTGGAGGCCCTCACCGAGACCCAGCAGGCCAGCATCCGCGCACAGCGCGAGCCCTCTCTGTTCCACCTCCCGGTGCGCCCGAAGAAGTACGGCCTGTCGAAGGAGATGGCGATCGACCTCAACGCACTCGTGCGCGTGCACGCCTCCGCGATCCTGCCCAGGGCGGTGGGCCGCCTTGACGACAACGAGCTGCGCGTGGTCGGCCAGCGGCTCGTAGAGCACCTCGACATCGACCTCGAGCCGCTCCTCGCGCGCCTCGTCGAGGAGCGCCTGGAGGCACTCACGGGGCCGGCGCAGTAAGACGGGCGTGTGCCGCCGCGACATGCTGCAGACGGCCGAGCACGTCGGTGGTGGGGGCAACCTTCGCGTTCTCGTAGTCGGAGAGCCGGGACGCCGAGGTGCCGGCCTCGCGGGCGAACTGACGCAGCGTCAGGCCGGTCTGAGCGCGCCACGAGCGAATGCGCTCAGCGTACTCGGCCCGCCCTCGCATGGCGACGTCTTGGCGAGCGTCGCGGATCACGCTCGCCATCAGCGCGTCGACGCCATAGTGCTCACCCCAGCCCACCACGGTCTCGGTCGTACGCGCCGCGGGGCCCCAGGGATTGCGCCGGATCGCGTTGGCAAGATGGCGCCAATCGGACAGCGAGCCGCGGTCGATGACCGTCTCAATCGCCTCCGCCGGCCACAAATCGACGGGGGCGCTCTGATCGAAGTCGACGTTACGAAATTGCACGGTCATCGTGTCATCCTCTTTGCGAGGTCAGCCAAGACCGCCCTGACCGTGGACCACTCCTGCCAGCGTGGCTCCAGCGCCTTGTAGCTGGCAAGCTGTGCGATCACCTCGGCATCTCGCGGCCGGGGGTCCGCCAGCTGCTTTACGAGCTGCGTGGCCACGGGCTCCGGCCGGCGGTTGATGTCGGCATAGTAGGCATCGATGCTACCCAGCACCGCTGCTGCCTCGTCGAGCCCGACACTCTCCGCGAGGGCCGCGATGTCGAGGTAGTCCCGAGTCTGGTTGCGGCTCAGGGCCAGCCATCCCTTGATCCGCAGGATCTCAGCCGCGGTCGGTATGAGAAGCCGCTTGCCCTGTACCTCTACCTCGGTGGTCTCCAACGGGCGGCTGCGTAGCAACTGCCGCACGCCGGTCTCGATCCCTCCCAGTTCGCCCAGGATGATCTTTCCGGGCTGGGCCTTCGCAGTGGACCAGTCCCCGAGCGCTTCGAGGTTCTCGAGGATCGAGTCGAAGCGCTCCGCAAGGTCCGCGACGACGTGATCGTGGTCGAGCGACTCCCGGTGGTGAGCATGAAGCGCCGCCGCGGATCCACCGACCAGAACGGCGCCCGGCACCAACTCCTGCAGCTGCGCAGCCTTTTCCAGAACTTCCTGCAGGCTGGGGTTCACCCACCCAATGTTATCAGATCAGAGAACAGGTCGTCGCGTCTGCGCCAGCCAGTCGCGCAGCGCCTCGTGCATCGCTTCCACTCCCACGATCGGGGCCGGCGGCTCGCTCCAGCCGGCGGGCACAACCGCGAACGGCCGCGTCTGCGGTCCGCCGAGGCCGCCGTGGGAGCCCATGAACTCCTCGAACGGGGCGACCTCGTCGGTGCCCGGGTCGTACATGCTGTTGACGAGGATGTCGGGGCAGTGGGGGAAGCGGTCGTGGCGGCGCAGATGGTCGGCGGCGGTGGGGT
This sequence comes from uncultured Solirubrobacterales bacterium, assembly GCA_963833205.1. Classification (GTDB taxonomy): domain Bacteria; phylum Actinomycetota; class Thermoleophilia; order Solirubrobacterales; family Solirubrobacteraceae; genus Palsa-744. The sequence goes on from CAWHWZ010000004.1 coordinate 525,360, forward strand.
CGAAGTGGGCGAGCGGGTCCTCGCCCTCGACGCAGTCGTCGCTCAGACCCCGTCGCCCGGCCCCGCCGATCACCAGCGCGCCGTGCTCCCGGGAGCGCACCATCACGAACCCGATCCCAGGGTGGGCCGCGAGGGTGTCCACCAGCCGCGGATGCGTTTCGGCGATCCGCTCGAGCGTGAGCCGCTCGGGAATGAGCGGCAGGTAGATGAGCGCGAGGCCGCCGGAAACCATCACCACCACCTCTTCCCCCCGCTTCTCCTCCTCCTCAGCCCTCCCATTCCCCTTCGCGTTCCCGTCCCCCCCTTCCTCAGCCCTCCCGTTCCCCTTCGCGTTCCCGTCCCCCCCTTCCTCAGCCCTCCCGTTCCCCTTCGCGTCCCCGTCCCCCCCTTCCTCAGCCCTCCCGTTTCCTTGCGCCCTCCCGTCCCCCTCCGCCCGGCGCACGCCGCGCTGCGCGAGCGCCTGCCGATTCGGTCCCAGCGCGACGGTACCCTCGACCGATCGGGCGCTGGTGGCGCGCGCCAGCATCCGTCCCCCGACGCTCGGCTCCTGGCGCGCATCGGCCAGTACCGCGCCCACATCGCCCCACGCCTCGTCGACCGCGGCTGGGGCGTACACCTCGCCCTTCGCAAGCGCCCCCCGCACGAGCTCCTCGAGCGTCTCGCCGTAGCGCTGGCGGAACGGCCTGCCCTGCGTTTGGCCGTGGTCGGAGAGCACCACCAGGTGGTAGGGACGGGGCGCCTGCGCGCTCGCGCGCTCCAGACGCGCCAGCTGGCGATCGTGGCGCCCCAGCACCGCCAGCGCGTCGGGCTCGCGGATACCAGAGTGGTGCGCCACCTCGTCGTAGCCCACGAACGTGGCGTAGCTGACCGGCACGCCCTCGACTATGTCGGCCATCAGCAGCGCCGTCACCAGGTCGCGCATCACCACCGCGATGGCTGCCCGGATCAGCGGATACGCGCCCCTCCGATCCACGTGCTCCGCGCCGCCGCGGCGCTGGCGGCGAGCCGCCCGCCGCTCGGATGCGATGTCCGCGAGCGACAGCACGATCGTGCGCATGAAGCCGTAGGGATCGGAGAAGTAGGCGAACAGATCTCCCGCCTTGGAGCGGCGGCGGTCGCGGATCACGCTCATCGTCGCCGTGCAGCGGGGCGCGTCGCCGGAGAACATGTTCCCGCGACTCGTCCCCCCCGCCGCCAGCAGCCCCGCGCCCGTCGATCGCCGGCGCTCGATCTCGGCCGCGTCGGCGGGATGGTTGGAGACCATCGTGCGCCCCGACTCCTTCTCATACCAGCGGAACGCGGGCATATCCCAGTTGCTGCCCAGCAGCAACCCCGCCTGGCTGGCGCCCGTCTGGGAGGAGAGATCGCACTCCCAGCCCAGCAGCCGGTGGCTGCCGTCCTGGAGCCAGCGCGCGATCGTCGGGACGTGCCCATCCCGGATTGCATCGCGCAACACCCCCTCGCCCAGCCCGTCGATCTCGAACAGGATCACCCCCGGGACGTCCGTGTCGACGTGGCGGCGTGTACGCCGCACCCGGCGCCGCACCACGCTCAGATGGCGGGCATCGCCATCCACGTCGAGCAGCGGCGCCACCAGCATCGAGACGAGCGCCAGGCCGAACGCGATCGCCAGGTCCGACCAGAATGACGGCGCCTTGCCGTCCACAAGGTGGAAGGCCAGCGCCACCATGCCGGCACTGAGCACGAGTGAGCCCAGTCCGAACGTCACGATCGTGAGCGGCAGCGCGATGCGTGTGAGCAGCGGCCACAGGACGGCGTTGATGATCGCCATCGCGGCGGCGACGAGTGCGGCGGCATCCAGGGAGAGCGATTGATCGCCCGGCAGCAGCGCGGTCAACGCCACCAGCGTCAACGCCTGCACCGCCAGCATGATCAGGGCTCGGATACCGAACCCCAACAATCGCCGCCAGCTGCCCCGACGTTGTTGGGCGGAGCGTTCATCGATCGCTGAGTGCATCTCGTTGCTACCGTCCCGTCATGGTGGATGGCGCGGTGGCTGCCGGTCGCGTGGGCAGGACCGCGGACCGTATCGTCTTCCTCGGCCACGCGACGGTGTTGATCGAAGTGGGTGGCGTGCGTCTGCTCACCGACCCGCTGCTGCGGAGCCGCGTCGCCCACCTGCGCCGCCGGGTTCCGCCCGTGCAGAGTGACCTGTTGGCCGCGCCGGACGCGGTGTTGATCTCACACTGCCACCACGACCACCTCGACCTCGCCTCGCTGCGACTGCTCGGCCGAGATACCCCGCTGATCGCGCCGGTCGGGGCCGCAAGGTGGCTGCGACGCAAGGGCTTCGCGTCCGTCACTGAGCTGGGGGTCGGCGATGTTGCGACGGTCGGGGCGGTTAGAGAGCCGGCGGTCGGCGACGTTGCGAACATGGGGGCGGTTGGCGCGTTGGCGGTCGGCGACGTTGCGAACGTCGCTGCGCTGGCGGTGACCGCGGTGCCGGCTCGCCACGATGGGCGCCGCCTGGGCGGGCCACACGCCGCGACGCTGGGCTACGTGGTGAGCGGCACCCGCACGGTGTACTTCGCCGGAGACACCCAGCTGTTCGCGGAGATGTCCAACCTGCCGCGCTCGCTCGACGTCGCGCTGCTGCCCGTCGCCGGATGGGGGCCGACGCTCGGCCCGGGCCACATGGACCCGCTCGACGCGGCGCGCGCGGTCGGCCTGATCGAGCCGCGCATCGCCGTTCCGGTGCACTGGGGCACGCTCTCGCCGATCGGCTTCGGGCGCCACCGGCGCGCGCAGCTCGACGACCCGCCGCGGCTGTTCGCCGAGCATGTTGCACGCTTGGCCCCAACTGTTGAGGTGCGAATCCTCTCGCCCGGGCAGGAGCTCGCACTGCGGGCATAAGATCACGCGTATGGCCACTCACCAGGCGCTTGGCGCATCGCGCGGACGGATCCACCCGGTGCGCCTCCTGATCGGCGCGCTGGTGATCGTCGTGATCGGCGCCGCCGCGACGCTGGCTGGTTGGGATATAGGCGGGTGGTGCAGGCACCTCTGGGACGCCATCACGAGCATCCCGCTCGGCTATGTGGTCGCGGGCGTCGCGCTGATCACGTTGCAGACGACCGCCACCGCGTACGCCTGGTATTCGATCCTGCGCTACGCCTATCCCGATTCCGAGGTCCGCTGGATCGAGATCCTGGCGTGCTATGCGGCGGCCGTCGCGCTGAACTCCGTACTACCGGCCAACATCGGAACTCTGGTGATGCTGCTGATGTTCACCACGATCATCGCCGCCGCCACATTCGCCGGGGTATTGGCGGGAATGGCGGTGCAGAAGATCTTCTTCACCTTGATCGGAACGTTTTGTTACCTGTATCTCTTTCTAACCGTCGATGGATCGTTTTCACTCCAGCTGGGCTTCGTGAGCGAACACCCGTGGGCCACCGCGATCCTCATCTTGGGTCTCGCGATGCTGCTGTTCCTGGTGGCCCGGGTGCTGCATCAGCGCGTCAAGCAGTGGTGGGGGCAGGCGAAGGAGGGCGCGCAGATACTCGCCCACGCCCGCGCCTTCTTCGGGCGCGTGGTGGCGCCCGAGGCGATCAGCTGGGTGGCGATGCTGGGGGTGATCGCGGTGTTCCTCTCCGCCTACAACATCCCCGTCAGCTTTCACATCCTGATGCGCGTGGTGGCTGGGAACTCGATCGCCAACGTCAGCTCGGTGACCCCGGGCGGCGCGGGCGTGGTGCAGGGCTTCAACGTGCTTTCGCTGAAGGGCGTCACCAGCACCTCCAACGCCACCGCCTACTCGGTCTCCCAGCAGCTCGTCACCACGGCGTGGGGCATCCTCTTCGCGATCGCGCTGCTCGTCCGAGCCTTCGGCTGGTCGGACGGCAGGACGCTGCTCGCACAGTCCTACACGCAGGCGCGGGAGAAGAAGGCCGAGCACGCGGCGGCGCGCAGGGCCAAGGGCGCGGCCGGGACAGCTGGGGCAGCTGGCGGCCGGGGGTAGAGTCCCCGCGCCGTTCGCTGCGGCGCGGGGCTGTGACGCTTCAGAAGACTCTCAGCGACCCGAGCGGGTGCGCAGCGCGAGGCGAATCGAAAGGCCCGCGCCGAGCAGCAGCACGCCCGCTCCCACCACCCACGTCAGGTTCAGCCCGGTGAAGGGCAGGGTCGACGCTTTGGGAGTGGTCGCCGTGGGGGTGGTTGTTTCGGTGGTCGGTTCCACGGCGGCTTTGGGCGTGGTTTTGCCCGTTTCTTTGGAGGGTTCGACTTCTTTTTTAGGTTCGGTTTTGGTCGTCGGCGTGGGCGGTTTCTGGTTGTAGCCGGACGTGCCCGTGCTGGACGTGCCGGTGCTCGTCGCCGCGATGGCCGGCGCGGCGGGGACCAGCAGCGCCAGCGCCGCCGGCAGCGCCAGCAGCTCGCGGCGCGCGAAGCGGCGGCGGCCGCGCAGTCCCGCGCGGTGGCTGGATGCCTGGCTGATCGCTGCACCTGCTGTGATCGAAGAAGAGGGGCCCGGCTCGCCGGCCTCCGGCCGGCTGCGCCACCCTCTTTGCGGCCTGCTCGACGCCATTCCTTGGGTCGAAGTCATGCGCACCTCCCGTGTTTCGTGTTCGATTGGGCCCCGGCGGGGTTGGGGCCACTGTGTGGGGTCCCCGCGAAGTCTATTGCCAACGGTGGATCGCTTCTTTGCGGTCCCGTTTCCCTTCTACCCCGCACCCGCTTCTCCTGCACCGCGCCAGTGGCCGCCGGCGCCACCGCGGGGATCCCGTGGTGCGTTTTGTGGCGCACCACGCTCACGGGCTGGCCCCGCTCACGGGCTGGCGGGACTCGCCGAGCTGGCCGGACGGGCGCCGACACTGACGCGCCCCTCGAGCCCACCCTCCTGCAATCGCGCCCGCAAAACCTTCTTATCGAACTTGCCCACGCTCGTTTTGGGCACCTCGGCGATGAACGCAAACTCGTCGGGCAGCCACCACTTGGCCACGCGCGGGCGCAGGTGCTCCACCAGCTCCTCCGCGCTCACGCTGGAGCCCTCGCACAGCACCACGCAACACAGCGGACGCTCCGCCCAGCGCTCGTCGGGCTTGGCGATCACCGCCGCTTCCAGCACGTCGGGGTGCGCCATCAGCTCGTTCTCCAGCTCCACCGAGGAGATCCACTCGCCGCCCGACTTGATCACGTCCTTGGAGCGGTCGGTGATCCGCACGAACGCCTGCTCATCGATCGCCGCGATGTCGCCCGTGCGCAGCCAGCCCGCGTCGAACTTGTCATCGCCGCTGGCGTCCTCGTAGTAGCGGCGGGCGATCCACGGCCCGCGCACCTCGATCTCACCGGTGGACTCCCCGTCCCACGGGACCTCCTCGCCGTGGTCGCCGATCAGGCGCAGCTCGGTCCACGGCAGCGGCTTGCCCTGCAGCGCCCGTTCGTCCCAGTAGCGCTCGTCGTGGCCGCGCTCCTCGACCGGGTCCGAGAAGGTCACGACGGGGCTGGTCTCGGTCATCCCCCACCCTTGGTGGATCACCACTCCGTGGCGCTCCTGAAAGTCCTTCATCAGCTGCCGCGGCACCGCCGAGCCGCCGCACACCGAGTTGGTGAGCGAGGAGAGATCCACCTGGTTGGCGTCGGCGTAGCGCAGCATGTCGGCGAAGATCGTCGGCACGCAGCCCATCACCGTGGGGCGCTCACGCTCGATCGCGCGCGCCAGCGGCTCGGCCTGCATGAAACGGTCGGGCATCACCAGGTCCGCGCCGCACAGCGCCGCCGCGAACGGCAGCCCCCAGGCGTTGACGTGGAACATCGGCACCACCACCAACACCCGGTCGCGGCGCGAGAGGCCGAGGTTGTCAGCCATCAGCGACGCCGTGGCGTGCAGGCAGATCGAGCGGTGCGAGTACAGCACGCCCTTGGGATTGCCGGTGGTGCCGCTCGTGTAGCAGAGCGACGCCGCCTGGCGCTCGTCCAGCTCGGGGTAGAGCGCTTCAGCGTCCCCCAGGCGAGCGGGGTCCGAATCGGCATCCGCCTCCTCCAGCAGCTGCTCGTAGCGCAGCGCGTTCGGGAGGGAGCCGGCGTCACCGTCGCCCATGATTATGAAATGGCGCACCCCATTGAAGGTCGGCGCCAGCGGCTCCAGCAGCGGTACCAGCGAGTCGTCGACGAAGATCACCTGGTCCTCGGCGTGATTGACGATGTAGGTCAGCTGCTCGGCAAACAGGCGGATGTTGAGCGTGTGCAGCACCGCCCCGATGCACGGCACCGCCATATACAGCTCAAAGTGGCGCTGGTTGTTCCACGCGAACGTCCCCACGCGGTCGCCCTGCTCGATGCCCAGCCGCTTCAGCGCCCGCGCCAGGCGGTCCACGCGCTCGCACACCTCCCCGAAGCTCGCGCTCACAGTCCCCTCCGGTGTGAGCGTCATCACCCGTGCCGCGGGGTGGCAGTCGCGCATCCGCCGCCGCGCGTGCTGCAGGCTCAGCGGGAAGTCGTCCTGCATCAATCCCTCCAGCATCAGCGCAGCATACCTTGACCCGTCAAGCCATATCCGAGCGCCCGGGCAGCTTCCCGCGGCCGGCCTGCTCGGCGCCACCGTCGAGGAGTCCGATCAGCCCACGCTCCTCCGAACCCAACGGCGTGGGCAGCTTCGCGCGGGGAAACCACCCCACCTGGGCGATCTCCACCGGGTCGATGCGCACCTGCCCGGGGTCCGGGATCTCGGCGTGCGCGCACGTCAGGCGCACCGCGATCCGCTCCAGGCGCGTCTCGAACGTCGCCAGCTCGCGCAGCTGCAGGTCGCGCAAACCCAACTCCTCCTCCATCTCCCGCGCCGCCGCGCGCAGGGGCGGCTCGCCGCGGTGCACCCCACCACCGGGCAGGTACCAAACGTTGCGCCGCCCGTAGGTGTGGCGCACCAGCAGCACCTGCTCCCCGTGGGTCAGCACACACTTCACGCCGCCGCTGCTGCGCCGCCACAGCATCCCGCGCAGCTGCACGCCCCGCCACGCCACCCGGTACAGGCGGCGCATCACCGCTACGCGCAACGCGCTTGCCGACACCTAAACCCGCTGGCTGGTGCGCCTACCGAAGCCGGGAGACACTCGCCTTCGGCTCGCATCCCCGTTTCGATCAGCCGTCAGATCGCGGTACACACCCCGCGTGCGGCCCGCCACGTCGCTCCAGTCGAAGCTCAGCACGTGCTCGCTGGCCTCCGCCACGAGGCGCTCGCGCAGCTGCTCGTCGGTCAGCAGCCGCTCAATCATCGTCCCCAGGTGCGCCGCGTCGCCGCCGTTGAAGCGCAGGCCCACCCGCTCACCCGCGGGCACCACCTCGCGCAGGCCACCCGTGTCCGCCACGATGCAGGGACAGCCCGACGCCATCGCCTCCAGCGCCACCAGCCCAAACGGCTCGTAGATCGAGGGCACCACGCACAGGTCAGCGATCCGGTACAGCGAGTGCAGCGCGTCGTCGCCAATCCAGCCCAGGAAGGCGCCGTGCTCCAGCAGCCCGAGGCGCTCCGCTTGCGCCTTCAGCTCCGCTTCGTGCGTGCCGCTGCCCGCCACCAGGAAGCGCACGTTGCCGACGCGCTCGATCACGCCCGGCAGCGCGTCCAGCGCTAGTTGAAAGCCCTTCTCGTAAACGAGGCGCCCCACCAGCACCACGAGTCGCTCGTGGGGCGCCGCGAACTCCCGGCGCAGGGCATCCAGATCCCCCACCGGGCGCAGATCGCGCGGGTCGATCCCATTCGGGATCACCGTCACGCGGCTCTCGTCGATGTCGAAGATGTCGGCCACATGGCCTCGCATGTAGTGCGAGCAGGTGATCACCGAGTCTGCGCGCCCCGCCATCCAGCGCTCCACCCCGTGGATGTGGGCCTGCGGCTCGTCCTGCACCCAACCCTGGTGGCGCCCGTGCTCGGTGGCGTGGATCGTCGTCAGGTAAGGCACATTAAGGCGATCCGCCAGCGCCACCCCCGCGCGCGCCACCAGCCAGTCGTGACCGTGCACCAGCTCATATCCGCGCTCCCGCGCGAGCGTCTCCCCCGCCTGGCGCATGTCCTGGTTCATCCGCTCCACCCAACCCACGAAGCGCTCCAGATCACGCGGCCAGTTGGGCTCGCGCACGCGGTACACGCTCACACCCGCGCGCTCCTCCATCTCCAGCGAGCTGCCCGTCCCGCGTGTCAGCACATCCACCACCACGCCCTGACGCACCAGCTCCTCCGCCAGCTTGCGCACGTGCCGGGCCAAACCCCCCTCGATCACGGGCGGGTACTCCCAGGAGAGGATCAGCACGCGCTCAGCCAAGTCCCCCACCCTATCCGACCACCCCGGTTGGGCGGGCGCGCGGCGCGACAAACATTTGCGAGAGCCCCAAACTCGCGGCGGACGGCATGGTGAGTAGGCGGGCAAGGCCGGGGGCGAGTAGGGCGGCCGGCGTCGGGACGAGTAGGGCGGCCGGCGCCGGGGAAGGAAGGAATGACCCCGACGCCGGCCAGCCAGCGCATGACATGCCCTTGGAGGAAGTCAGCGCCGGCGTTTGGTGGAGACTGCCCGCCCCGGTGGACGCGGGATGGGCGGGCTTCCAATCCTCTCGATCCCCCTCGAAGACGGTAGCTCTCTGTCTGTAGACTATCTGTCCGAGGCTCGCGATGTTCCCTCAGCTGAGATCGTAGAGCGTTTCGCGGACAACATGCGCGCCGCGCGCGTCGTAGTAGGGGAGATTGGCGCGTCGAGGCTGAGTGCTATCCCGCTGCCGCCGCGGGCGCGCGCAATTGAGCCTCCTCGTCCTGCAGCTCCCAGCGGCCGACCGTGCGGCGCAGCTGAAAATAGGCGATCACGCCCGGGACACTCGGCAGCCAGAAAGCCAGCAGGCGGTACACCAGTACTGCGATCAGCGCCAGCCCGCCGCCCACGCCGAATGCGACCAGCGCGCCGATCATCCCGCCGTCCACCCCGCCGATGCCGCCGGGCAGCGGCAGCAGGTTGGCGAGCATCCCCACGAAATAGGCCTGCACCAGCACCGCCACCGGCGGGGCGTCGCCGAAGGCGCGGAAACACGCGTACAGCACCGCGACGTTGAACGCCCACCACGTGAGCACGCCGAACAGCGCCCATTCCGGGTGGCGCAGCTTGCGCAGAGCGAAGCGCGACCCCTCCGAGGCCGCCGCCGTGGCGGTCGCAAACCGCACCAGCAGGTGTGCCACCCTCTGGCCAAGCCGCGACTCGCGCCGGCGCTCCACCTGGCTCAGACGCTGCTCCAAGTCGGGAGGCACGAACGCGAGCGCGATGATCGCCACCAACCCCACCGCGCCCACGATCGCCGGAACGATCGTGATCGCAAACGGGTGCGAGCCTCCGAACACGCCCACGTACAGGCCCACCCCGCACACGACCAGCGCCGCCATGTACACCCCGTACAGCAGCACGAGGAAGGCGATCATCCGCTGCGCCACCTCGCGGCTCTCCATCCCCGAGCGCCGCAGCGACCACGCGGTCACCGCCACCCCACCGGCGCCGCCGGCCGCGAACAGGCGCGTCGCCGCCAGCCCCGCCATCGTGATCTGGTAGCTGTGGCGCCAGCGGATCGGCGAACCCTTCGGCACGTGCACGCCCTGGAAGATCGCGATGTAGCTGGCCATCGACACGACCTCCACGATCACCGCCACCGCGATCCACCACGCGTCCCCTTCATTGAGCCGGTCCCAGGTGTGCTTCACCCCGCCCAGTTGCGGCAGCACGAAGTACAAAAACGCCAGCGCCGCCAACACGAAGGTCCCGAACAGCAGCATCCGCCGGCCGGTGAGGCGCACGCGCAGCACCTCTTCGTGGCTGGGCCGCCCCTCGGAGCGTCGCGGCTCCGTGATTCGCCCGGGCCGCAAGCCTGTGCGGTTGCCACCGGCGGGTACCCCGACACGCCCCCCGTTCGCGCGGGCGCCGGCGACTGTCTCAGCTTGCAACAGAGCCATCCCACTCTCCTTCGACGCCCCACCGCCACGCCCCTGCGTGCTCTCCCCAGCGCACACCCCCACACGCGCTTCGCTACCGGGCATGTCTGGCCCCGTGATGTCCGTCCCCGTGCGCCCTCGCCTCCAGCGCCGCCACCGCGCGCGCGCAGCGACGCACGACCGGAGCCGCCCGCGGAGCCACGCGGCGCACCGCCATCGTCAACGCCGCTCCCCCGAGCAGGTCGGCGAGGTAATGCTCCCCGAGGTACACCAACGCGAACCCCAACGCGGAGGCATACGCCCACCCCACCGTGCCGGCCACCGGCCCGCTCTCGCTGAGCAGCAGCGCGGCCATCAGGGATGTGGCGAAGTGCAGCGAGGGCATCGCAGCCAAGGGGTTGCCTCCAAGCACACTGTAGAGGGGCCCCCAGCCGTCTCGCCAGAACGACTCTCCGTACTCGACCATCATCCGCCGCACCTCGATCATGCGGTGCGTTGGCGAATGCTCCTGCTCGACCGACGCATACCAGGGCGGGGCGGTCGGCAGCACCCAGTAGATCATCGCGCCAATGTCAAACACCGCGTAGGTCGACGTCGCGGCGCGGTCAAAGCGCCGCGGGTGGCGCAGCATGATGTACACCAGCGCGCCGTGGGGCACGAGAAACCACGACCAGTGAGCCCACACCAGCGTCTTGTCGAGCGTGCGCCATTCTGGGCCATCCGGGCCGACACGCGCGAGGCGGTGCTGCAGGCGAGTGGTGGGGAGCTCGCCGCCGCCGAGCGCGCGGTCGATGGCGATCGGGTAGTTCACGTGCACCCGCTGCGCCTGCTCGGCTGGATTGTCGTTGGGCGACTTGTACGCGGCCACATACGCCCACATCTGCAGGCAGCAGGTGGCCACGTCGCGGGTTCGCGAGCGGCGCGTCGCAACACACAGACCGACCGGCGCGCAGAAGGCGATCGTCTGCATCGCCAGCGGCGGGGCCGGCACTTTTCTGCGTATTACCGGCGCCAGCACCCCCGCCGCCACCACACCCCAGGCGGTTGCTCTGATCGCCCTGGACCGCCGCACCGGCAGGGAGTATATGGTCCGCTCAGACCTTCGCCCGGGTCGCTGCCTCCACCAATGCACCCACGAACGGGCTCGTCGGGTCGGCCTCGGGATGCCACTGCACGCCGAGTACGAAGCGAGTGGGTGGGCTTGCATCCCCCAGCTCGATCGCCTCGGGCAACTCATCGCGCACCGAGAAGCCGCTCACCCGCAGACCCTCCCCGATGCGATCGACCCCCTGGTGATGGTGGGACTTGGTGGCGTGCCTGGTCTCGCCTGCGACCCGAGCCGCCAGCGATCCCTCGACCAAACGCACCTCATGGTCCGCGCCGTCGAACGAGCCGGGCACCGATAGGTGCTCGTGGTGGCCGAAGCGCTCCGGTAGATGCTGCAGCAGAGTGCCCCCCAACGCCACGTTTATCAACTGCATCCCCCGGCAGATGCCAAGCACCGGCAGCCCGCGCGCGATCGCCTCGTGGAGGATCGCAATCTCGCAGGCGTCGCGCTCGGGGACCGTGCCCGTCGTCTCGGGGTGGGCCTCCGCGCCATAGGTGGCCGGATCGATGTCGGCGCCGCCCGCCAGCATCAGCCCGTCGAGCAACTCCAGCGCCTCGCCCGGCTCCTCGACCAAGCCCGGATCCGGCGGGATCATCACCGCCAACGCCCGGGCGCTCTGCACCGCGTCGACATAGCTGCGTGGCAGCAGCACCGCCTGTTGGTCCCACACGCTCCAGCGAGCGCGCTCCAGGGCAGTGCAGATGCCGATCACAGGACGTGCCATCTGCCCCATAGGATGCCAGAGCCCGCAAGCCCGACCCGCACCCACTCTCAGAGGAGCCAGCGATGAGCGACACCGATGCCAGCACCGCTTTGGAGACCGTCAACCTGTCGATCGACTCCGATGGGGTCGCCACGATCGAGCTCAACCGCCCCCAGGCGCTGAACGCGTGGAACAAGCAGTTTGGCAGTGACCTGCTCGCCGCCCTGGAGCGTGCAGGCGAGGACGATGCGGCGCGCGCCGTGGTGATCACCGGCGCCGGGCGCGCCTTCTCCTCGGGCGCCGACCTGAAGGATTTCGGCGTCGAGCAGACCGCCGAGGGCCGGCCCGACATCTACAAAGTGCTGACCGAGCGCTACCACCCGATCATGCACGCGATCCGCGAGCTGCCGTTGCCGGTGGTGGCTTGCGTCAATGGCCCCGCGGCGGGAATCGGCTGCTCGCTGGCGCTCTGCTGCGACCTTGTGGTGGCCGCCGAGAGCTCCTACTTCCTGCTTGCTTTCGTCAACATCGGCCTGGTGCCCGACGGGGGCTCCTCGCTGTATGTGCCCACGCGCGTGGGCATGGCGCGCGCCGCCGAGATGGCGATGCTCGGGGAGCGCATCCCGGCCGAGCAGGCGCTCGCGTGGGGCCTCATCAACCGCGTGGTCCCCGACGAGCAGCTCCACGAGGAGACCACCGCGCTCGCCCGACGACTCGCCGCCGGGCCGACGCGCTCCTACGCCGGCTCCAAGCGCCTGCTCAACAATTGGCTGTTCACGCGCATGCACGAGCAGCTGGAGCTGGAGGCCGAGCTGCAGCAGGAGCTGGCCGGCAGCGATGACTTCGTCGAGGGCGCCACGGCGTTTGTGCAGAAGCGCCCGGCGCGATTCTCGGGCAGGTAGGAGCGAGCGGCGTGGGCACCAAATCCCTCGTGGCAAACGTCATCAAGCGCATTCCGTCCCGGGCTGAATAGAATCCCCGCCGCCTTGAGCCATCTGCTGCCCACAACGCTCGCCTCCCTCTTCACTCCGAAGTCGGGCGGCTCGCCGAACGCCGACGAGATCGACAGCCTCTACAAGATCACGCTGTACGTGGCGCTCGTGATCTTCGTGTGCGTGGAGGGTGCGCTCGGGTATGCGCTGTACAAGTTCCGCAAGCGCAAGGGCGCCGTGGCAGCCCAGATCCACGGCAACACGCGCCTTGAGATCGGCTGGACGGTGGGGGCCGCGCTGATCGTGATCGCGCTCTCGGCGCTCACGTTCGCCAAGCTCTCCTCGATCCAGGACCCGCCCAACTCGAGCCCCGGCGCGGCGCTGGTGGGCGAGAGCGGCGAGCTGTACGCCACCGCCGACAAGCACCTGCCGCCCAACGGCAAATCGCTGGAAATCCAGGTCATCGGCCGTCAGTTCATCTGGCAGTACGTCTACCCCGGCGCCAGCAACGCCGATGGGCTGGGGGCGCCGTACTCCTACGAAGAAATGGTCGTCCCCACGAAAACCACGGTGACGCTCGACATCGTCTCCTCGGACGTCGTGCACTCGTGGTGGATCCCGGCGCTCGGAGGCAAGTTCCAGGCCGTCCCCGGCTACCACAACTACGCCTGGTTCAAGATCGAAAAGCCCGGCGTCTACAAAGGGCAGTGCGCCAACATGTGCGGTCGTGGCCACGCCCGCATGATCGCCACAGTGCGCGCCGAGCCGCCGGCGCAGTTCGACGCCTGGCTGGCCAACCAGAAACGCTCGCTCGAAGAAGCCAACGCCGACGCGGCGAAGGAACGGGCGGCGCTCAACTCCCAGACCGGCCCGGCACAGGTCGCGAACCCCTAGCCAAAGCAAGACGACGAGAGAGAGAAAAGGCAACCACCGGCAATGGCCACGTTCCTCGCCCCCGCACCCCAGATAGTCGCCCACCGTGTAGAGCGCGAGGATCGCGGCTTCATGAGCTGGCTGACGACCACCGATCACAAGCGGATCGGGATCATGTACATGGTCCTCACGTTCGTGTTCTTCATCCTCGGCGGCGTCGAGGCGCTGATGATCCGCCTGCAGCTGGGCGCCCCGGAGAACACGCTGGTCGCGCCGCAGACCTACAACGAGCTGTTCACGATGCACGGCACCACGATGATCTTCCTGTTCGTCGTGCCGATGATGGCGGGCCTCGCCAACTACTTCCTGCCGCTGATGATCGGCGCGCGCGACATGGCCTTCCCGCGGTTGAACGCGCTCTCCTTCTGGCTGCTGCTGGCCGGCGGGATCGTGTTCTACGCCTCGATCTTCTGGAACCCCCCGGAAGCCGGCTGGACCAGCTACCCGCCGCTCTCCAACGCCTTCTTCTCCCCCGGCGGCGGGCAGGACGCGTGGATCTACCTGATCCACCTCACCGGCATCTCCTCGCTGGTGGGGGCGATCAACTTCTACGTGACGGTCGCCAACATGCGCGCGCCCGGGATGAGCTGGGGCCGGCTGCCGCTGTTCATCTGGGCGATCCTCACCTACTCGGTGCTGCTGATCTTCGCGCTGCCGGTGATCGCGGCGGCGGTGACGATGCTGCTCACCGATCGGCACTTCGGCACCCACTTCTTCGACGCCTCCACGGGCGGCTCGCCGCTGTTGTGGCAGGACCTCTTCTGGTTTTTTGGCCACCCCGAGGTGTACATCATGGTGCTGCCCGCGTTCGGGGTGGTCTCGGAGATCCTGCCGGTGTTCTCGCGCAAGCCGATCTTCGGCTACAAGGCGATCGCCGCCTCCACCGCCGCGATCGGCTTCCTCGGCTTCCTGGTGTGGGCCCACCATATGTTCGCCACGCCGCTGCCGGAGTCGATCATCGTCTTCGCGATGCTCAGCTCGATGCTGATCGCGATCCCCACCGGGGTGAAGATCTTCAACTGGATCGGCACTCTGTGGCGGGGGACGATCGAATTCAAGACGCCGCTGCTGTTCTGTGTGGGCTTCATCGCGCTGTTCATCATCGGCGGCATCTCCGGCGTCTTCCTGGCGATCTTCCCGGTGGACTGGCAGCTCAACGAAACCTACTTCGTGGTCGCCCACATCCACTACGTGCTGGTGGGCGGCGCGGTGATGCCGATCTTCGCCTCGATCTACTACTGGTTCCCCAAGATCACGGGGCGGATGCTGAACGAAGGTCTCGGCAAGCTCAGCTTCTGGCTGATGTTCTGGGGCATCCTCGTAACGTTCCTGATCCAGCACGCGCTCGGCCTGGAAGGGATGCCGCGACGAGTGTACGAGTACGAAAACGTCGGCAACCTGGCGCTGTACAACCTGATCTCGACGATCGGCTCCTTCATTCTCGCCGCCGGGGTGCTGGTCACGGTCCTCAACGTCCTGCGCAGCCTCAAGCGGGGCGCGATCGCCGGGCCCGACCCGTGGAAAGCGAACACGCTTGAGTGGTTTACCACCTCGCCGCCGGCCGTCAACAACTTCGACGCGATCCCGCGTGTGCGCTCGGGCGAACCGATGAAGGACATTCGCCTGGAGATCGAGCGGCGCACCTCCTCCGAGCCGGCGCCCGGCCATGCGACCGTGCCCGTCGGCGCCACCCAGGTGGGCGTGTAGCGTGATTTGCGGCGCCCCGACAGTCCGATCGGCATAGACTCACTGCGATGGAGGGCTCGTCAGCCGCAGCCGCCCCGGCGATCTCACACGCTCGACAGCTGGCGAGCGACTATCTGGAGCTGACCAAGCCGAAGGTCCAGTCGCTGCTGCTGCTGACGACGATCACCACCATGTATGTGGCGGGGGATCCCTCCCTGCTGCTGGTGGCGCTCACCTGCCTGGGCGGCTACCTCTCCGCCGGCGGGGCGGGGGCCGTCAACCACTGGTTTGACCGCGACATCGATGCGCGGATGGCGCGCACCGCCACGCGCCCGATCCCCGCTGGGCGTATCGCCCCCGCCGCCGCGCTGACGTTCGGCTTGAGCCTGGCGGCGCTGTCGTTCCTGGAGCTCTCGCTGACGGTCAACGTGCTCGCCGCCAGCCTGGCGCTCGCCGGCTTCCTCGGTTATGTGCTCGTGTACACCGTGTGGCTGAAGCGGCGCACCCCGCAGAACATCGTGATCGGGGGCGCCGCGGGCGCTGTGCCGCCGCTGGTTGGGTGGGCCGCCGTGACCGGCTCGGTGAGCGCCACCGCGGTGCTGCTGTTCTTCATCGTGTTCTTCTGGACGCCACCGCACTTCTGGGCGCTGTCGCTGCTGATGAAGGGTGAGTACGAGAAGGTCGGCGTGCCGATGCTGCCGGTGGTGCGCGGCGAGGCCGAGACGCGCCGTCAGATCCTGCTGTACTCGGTGCTGCTGTACGCGGTCACGCAGCTGCCGTTCTGCGCCGGGGGCTTCGGCGGGATCTACCTGGCGGCCTCGCTGGTGCTGGGCCTCGGCTTCATCGGCGGCGCCGTGCGCCTCTATCGCCGGGCCGACCGGCGCAGCGCGCTGCAGCTCTACCTCTTCTCGCTGGCCTACCTGGCGCTGCTGTTCAGCGCGATGGTGCTAGACGCCCGGCTTTCGCTATAGACTCCAGCCCGATGGATCGCCGCCTCGCCCGCAAGAACATCCGCATGGCCCTGATCGTCAGCGGGATCTGCCTGTTCATGTTCGGGATCACTTTCGTGGTCGCGGCCCTGTACGTCTCGTGAGCCCGCTCGATCCTGAGATCCCCCCGGTCGGCGAGGAGGTCCACCTCCCGGGCCCCAGCCTGCTGCCGCTGCTGACCGCGGTCGGGATCACGCTCGCGCTGGTCGGGGTCACCACGATGATCGAGCTGACGGTCGTCGGCGTGATCCTCACGGTGTGGTCGGTGGCCCGCTGGATCAAAGACACGCGCCGCGAAATCGACGAGCTTCCGCTCGAACATCATCACTGAGCCCGGCAGGCTTGGCCCGGCGCGCTACTTCCCCGGCTGGGGGTTGTGCATCTTTTTCGGACCCCAACCCTTCATTTTGTAAAGTGGTTATAGGCCGATTTTAAGGACCTTGACCCGACGCCTCGATCCGTCCACAGCAGCACAACACGCCGTCTTCGGCCCCCAACCCTTCATTTTGTAAAGGGTTGGAGGGCGTCTTCGGCCCCCAACCCTTCATTTTGTAAAGGGTTGGAGGGCGATTTTTAAACAAAATCCACCCGACAACGCGACACGACGACGCGGCGATCGCGTCTACAAAAGCATCGCGCCCCGGTGGCGCACGGGCAGACATCTCGGTGAGGTGCCGCGCATGGCCCCTCGATCCATGCGCGGCCCCAACACTGGTGGCGTACCGCCCCCCGCCGTCCCCCGGCGGCGGGTGAGCGGGCCACCATACCTCTCCTACCCCACCGCGGCGCTCGCCGGAACGGGACAGGCAGCCCCATCTTCGGTCCAGCAGCGCACGATGTCGCGAACGGAGAGGACCCCCACGGTCTCCCCTCCTTCGACGACGATCAGGTGCCGAAAACCGCCCCGCGTCATCGCGGCGGCGGCCTCCTCAAGCGACCAGTCGGGCGCCGCGTACACGGCCTCGCTGGTCAGGTGCTTCCCGACAAGCTCATGGTCGGGATCCTGCCCGGCGCCAACCGAGCGCAGGATGTCGCGCTCGGTGAGGATCCCGGGGCCGTTGCCCTCCGGATCCATCACGATCGCCGCGCCCACGCTCCGCGCCGACATCAGCCGCGCCGCATCCCGCAGCGTATGGCCGGGGCCGGCCGTCACGATCATCGGACTCATCCCTTCGCGCACTCGCATCGGCGTGCTCCCTTCTGGAGTCGATCTCCGCCGTCCTCACAGGAGATGCTTGCAACGATTGCCTCAATGTAGTGGTCCGAACCCGATCTGTCAAGGCCGAGTTGCCATTCCTCCGCCGAAGGCAATAGGATCAGCTATGGGATGGTTGGGTCTGCCGTAAAGCATGGGATTGGCCTATCCGGGATCGCACTTCCGGGAGGGCTGAGCGCGCGTGCCTGAGACGCCCGAGTCACGGCGCCCGCTGATCCTGACGGCCGTGGCCGGCGTGCTGGCGACGGCGATCGGGATCGCGCTGAGCTTCGTGATCCACTGGTTCCCGCCGCAGGCATCGGCACAGGCGAAGAACACCGACCGGCTGTACCACGTGCTGGTGATCGCCTCGATCCCGATCTTCGTGCTGGTGACCACGGTGATCCTCTACTGCGTGTGGAAGTTCCGGATGCGCCCAGGGCAGGAGCTGATGGACGGGCCGCCGATCCATGGAAACACGCGCCTTGAGGTCTTCTGGACGGCGCTCCCCGCGGTGCTGGTGCTGAGCCTTGTCTCCTACTCGTTTGTGGTGCTGCACGACAACGAAAAGAAGCCGCCCGGCAGGGAAATCCACGTGGGCGTGACCGGTCAGCAGTTCTTCTGGGATTACGAATACCCCTCCTCGGTGACCGGCGGCGCCCCGCTTAAGAGCTACTCGCTGTACGTGCCCAAGGGCGGGTCGGTGTACTTCGACATCCACTCCAAGGACGTCATCCACGCCTTCTGGATCCCCGCTTTCCGCCTGCAGATAGACGCGGTGCCGGGCATCACCACGCACTACCGCGCGACGCCGATCCGGCTGGGCACCTACCCGGTGGTGTGCAACCTGCTGTGCGGAGTGGGGCACTCGCTGATGCGCTCGGCCATCCACGTGGTCACCCCCGCCAAGTTTCAGGCGTGGATCAAAAGCCAGATGGGCAAACCCTCGACTGTGGCGACCGGGTAGCAGGTAGGGTGTATGCGAACCACTAAGACCGTTCGAAGGAGGGCCGGCTGATGGCCGCGACCGCAAGCGCCGTGCCGCCCGGTATGCGTGAGAAATCTCCGGGGAGCGCCGGCTGGGGCGCCAAACTCCGCGCACCCGGCTTCTACCGCGCCTTCCTCGGCGTGGCGCTGGCGATCGCCTTCGCCACCGGCATCACCTGGGTGGTGCGGGCCTCCACGGGGCATACGACCTTCACCCACTACCTCAGCCCCGACGCGATCCTGACGGTCTCGCTGATCGCTGCCCCGATCTTCTTCCTGATCGGGCTGGGGGCGTTCGACTACTGGTTTTACTGGGTCTCCGGCCGCCCGACACGCCCCGAGAGCCACGCCAACCACGGGGCGTACAGCTGGAGGGACTACTTCAAGGTCAACACCGACCACAAGGTGATCGGTGTGCAGTACGTGGTGACCTCCTTCTTCTTCCTGCTGGTGGGCGGGCTGATCGCGATGCTGATGCGCATCCAGCTGGCGCAGCCGGGGTCGAAGTTCGTGGACGCCAACACCTTCAACGGCCTCTTCTCGGTGCACGCCACGGTGCTGATCTTCTTCTTCGTGATCCCCGTGTTTGCGGGCCTCGCCAACTTCGTGCTGCCGCTGATGATCGGCGCGCCCGACATGGCGTTCCCCCGCCTGAACGCGCTCTCCTTCTGGATGCTGCCGCTGGGTGGGGCGATCATGCTGCTGAGCTTCTTCGCTCCCGGTGGCGCGTTCGCTGACGGCTGGACCGCCTACGCGCCGCTCTCGACCGTCTCCCCGATCGGCCAGAACTTCTTCTCGATCGGGGTGCAGTTCGCGGGCGCCTCCTCGGTGGCCACTGCGCTCAATTTCCTTGTGACGATCATCACTATGCGTGCGCCGGGGATGAGCTTCTTCAGGATGCCGCTGCTGGTGTGGGCCAACTTCTCGACCTCGCTGCTGGTCGTGATCGCCACCCCGTTCGTGGCGGCCTCGCAGTTCATGGTGCTGCTCGACCGCGCGCTGGGCTTCAACTTCTTCGACGCCGACAAGGGCGGCAACGTGCTGATGTACCAGCACATCTTCTGGTTTTACTCCCACCCGGCGGTGTACATCATGATTTTGCCCGGCTTCGGGATCATCAGCGAGATCCTTGCGGTGAAGTCGCGCAAGCCGATCTTCGGCTACCGCATGATGGCGTTCTCGCTGCTGGCGATCGTGCTGCTGGGGTTCACGGTGTGGGCGCACCACATGTTCACCTCGGGGATGCCCGCGTGGCTGCGCATCCCGATGGCGATCACCACCGTGATCATCGCGGTGCCGACCGGCATCAAGATCTTCTCGTGGCTGGCGACGATGTACCGCGGGGTGCTGCACGTGGACACCCCGATGCTGTTTGCGCTCGGCTTCCTGATCACCTTCTCGGCCGGCGGGATCAGCGGCATCATGCTGGCGATGCTGCCGCTGGACATCCACGTGAGCGCCTCCTACTTCATCGTCGCCCACCTCCACTACGTGCTGTTCGGCGGCTCGCTGTTTACGATCTTCGCTGGCGTGTACTACTGGTTCCCGAAGATGACCGGGCGCATGTACGACGAGCGCCTGGGCAAGCTGCACTTCTGGAGCACCTTCATCTTCTTCAACCTGACGTTCGGGCCGATGCATATCCTCGGCCTCGATGGGATGCCCCGCCGCGTGTCCACCTACGCCGCCCAGTTCGCCAACCTCAATTTGGCGATCTCGATCTGCAGCTGGATCCTGGGCGCGAGCACGCTGATCTTCCTCTACAACATGATCAACTCCTGGCGCGGCGGCCCACGCGCGGCGGCCAACCCGTGGCGCGCGCTGACGTTGGAGTGGCAGGTCTCCTCGCCGCCCCCCGTCTTCAACTTCGACCGCGTCCCCACGGTGGTCGGCGGACCGTACGAGTACGGCGTCCCCGGCGCGGTGCACGGCATCTTCACGCCGGCGCCGCTGCCAGCGGAAGTCAGAACAGCATCTACTGAGGAGGTGGTGTCCAGATGAAGGAGATCCTGGTGGTGGCCAACCGCACGCTGGGCGGGAAGAAGCTGCTGGACAGAGTGCGCGAGCTGGCGGCGCAGGGAGACGTGCGCTTTCGCCTGGTGGTGCCCACGAGCAAGCCCTCCTCGGGCCTGGTGATCTACGACGAGGCCGTGCGCGACGCCGGCCAGGTGCGGATCGACCTCGCGGTGTCGCTGCTGGCCGACGAGGGCATCGAGGCCAGCGGCGCAGTGGGCGACGCCGACCCGTTTCTGGCAACCATGGACGCGATCGGCGAGCACCGCCCCAGCGAGGTGATCGTCTCCACGCACCCCACCACGCACTCCGGCTGGCTGCGGCGCGACCTGATCGAGCGCGTCCAGACCGCCTCGGGGCTGCCGGTGGAGCACATCGTCACCGACCTCGACAGCGAGGGTTTGCCGTTCCGCGTGACACTGGTGATCGCCAACAAAACCTCGAGCGGCGAGGAGCTGGTGGAGCGCCTGCGGGAGAAGGCCGCCCACGGTGAGCGCCACCTGTTCATCGCCGTGGTCCCCCAGCAAGGCGGCCACGGCGCCGCGCCGCGCGAGGCGCGCACGCGCCTGCAGGCGATGCTGGCGAAGCTGCGCGAGGCGGGGCTGCTGTGCTCGGGCATGATCGGCGACCCCGACCCTTACACGGCGGCGATGAACGCGCTGGAGCTGTTCCGCGTGGACGACGTGGTGATCTCCACGCTGCCCGACGAGCGCTCGGGCTGGTTGCGCTCCAACCTGATCGAGCGCGTACGCGGCGCCAGCACGGTGCCGGTGGAGCACGTGGTGGTCGATCTACAGGCCACGCGCGCCGCGGCGGCAGCAGGCGCGGGAAGCTGATGTTCCGAGCCGCCATCACCCACCAAACTTCCGAGTCGGGACGCTAGAGGGGGCGGAGCCGCAAAATGGAGGCCGCCAGCATCGCCCACCACGGAGCCGTCGCCGAGCACGAGCATCACGGCCCGCCGCCGGCACACAGCAGCTCGCGCGTGGATCCGCAGCTGCTGGGGATGCTGCTTTTCATCATCTCGGAGATCATGATCTTCGGGGCTTTCTTCACGGCCTACTTCTTCATCCGCGTCGCCCAGGGCGACCCGTGGCCGGCGGTGGGCACGAAGCTGCCGGTGTACCCCACGCTGGTCAACACCTGCATCCTGGTGGCATCGTCCTTCACGATGCACTGGGCGCAGACCTCGATCAAGAAAGGTAACCGCTTCGGTTTGAAGGCCGGCATCGCGGTCACCTTCCTGCTCGGTTTGACGTTTCTGTGTTTGCAGATCAACGAGTACGCCAACATCGGCTTCGCCCCCCAGGACGCGGCTCAGCAGACGATCTTCTACTCGCTGACCGGCCTGCACGGCGCACACGTGACGATTGGGCTGCTGCTGCTGGGGATCGTCACGGTGAGGAGCTGGCGCGGGCACTTCACTCCCGAGGAGCACCGCGGCGTGGAGGTGCCCGGCATCTACTGGCACTTCGTGGACATCATGTGGATCGTGGTCTACACCACGGTCTACATCATCTGAGCCAGTGCTCAACCCCCTGCGCTCCGAGGGCGAGATGTTTCGCCTGCTGCTCTACGTGATCGCGGTGTTCGCGGTGATCATCGCCGTGATCCTGATCGTGCGCGCGATCTCCTGATCTCATCATTTGATCGGGTCGGCACATGTGCCGACCCGCCGGTGGGCGCATGCGCCCACCGGAGACGAGCCGCATGCGGCTCGTCTCGGACGCGCACATGTGCGCGTCCGGCCGGTGGCGCATGCGCCGCCGGCTACCTACTTGACGGTGAGCGTGCCCACCATCCCCGCCGCGCGGTGACCGGGGGCCTGGCAGAAAAAGGTGTAGGTGCCTGGTTTCAGCGTGACCGTGAAGGAGGAGGTGCCCTTGGGTTCAAGCGGCGTGGCCCCCAGCACCGGGCCGCTGGTGCCGGACTGGATCGCGACGTTGTGGGTGACCCCCGACATGTTCTTCATCGCGATCGTCACTGGGCCGGCGGTGGCGGTGGCTTTGCTGGCCGTGTACGCCAGCTGCCCCTGCGGGTTGGCTTCCAGTTCCAGCTTGCCGTTCTTCTCCACCGCCGGCTTGCCGGAGCCCGGTGCGGCCACGGCGCTGGCCAGCAGGCCGCTGTCGCTGCCCGGCCGCGCGGCCGCGTAGGCGACGTAGGCGGCGATGTCCTGCAGCGCGGAGCCGCTGGCGAGGTCCTTGGGCATCACGTTTTCGGGGTTGGGGTATTCGACCTGATACTGCACCACGCTGCGGATCGTGTTGCGCCCCAGCCCTTCGTTGACGGAGTGGCGGAAGGCTTCGTCGAGGTTGGGGCCCACCGTGCCCTTGGTGTTGGCGTGCGCGAGCGTGTGGCAGGCACCGCACTTGGCGACGAACTGCTGCTTGCCCACAACCAGGTTGGCTTCTTCGCCGTGCTTGGCCGAGCCGCAGCCAACCACCGCCAGCAGCATGGCGCCACTGGCTATTAGCACTGTCCCAGACTTACCCAGCTCCCTCACAGCGACCGGAACTCTATCCGAATGGCCGGGCGACGTCTTGCGGCGTGCCCAGCGAGCCTCCACGACCCACAATCGGACCGGTCACGGCGAGGGCAGCACATCCAGCTTGCCGCTCGCGGCAGCGATAACCCCCCGTCCGACGCCCTCCCACGACCAGTGCTCGCGCACCGTCCGCACCAGGCCCGCGCGGGTCTGCGCGCGCAGACCCGGGTCGGCTTGCAACCAGCCGACCAAACACCGCGCGATGGCAGGCACGGCGTGATCGTCGACGGGAAACGACAGCCACTCCGCGGCCTGCGCCGGCACCGCGTCCGCCAGCACCCTGCTCACCTCCGCGAGACCCGAGTGGGCGGCGCTCACGGGCAGCGCGCCGCACGCCGCCCCCTCGGCCGCCACCATGCCGAACGCCTCCGGGAAGGTGCTGGGCACGACCAGCGCCTCGCAGGTGGGCAGCAGCTCGGCGAGCCCATCGTGCTCCATGCGCCCCGCGAAGCGAGCCCGTTCGGGCAGCGCCCGGGCGGCCGCCAGGTAGCGCTCGCGCCGCGATCCCTCCAGTTGGCCCAGGAATCCCGTCAGATGCCGCCGGGCGTGGTCCCCCGCCGACCGCAGATCACCACGCGCCAGCGCCTCCAGCAGGCGCTCCAACCATTCCTGGTCGCCCCCGAAGCCGACGATCTCCAGACGGGCCTCGGGAACCTGTTCGAGCACCAGCGGCCAGGCGGCGATCAGCAGGTCCACGCCCTTGTTGACGATCAGCTTGCCCACAAACGCCACCACCGGCTCCGGCGCCCTGCTGGCGGCGTGTTGCGGGAGCGGTTTGAAGAGATCCACGTCCACCCCCGGGGGGCCGAGTCGAGTGCGAGCCTCGATCGCGGGATCCTCCAGCGCATCCCACAGGCTGTGGGCGGTGTGCATCGAGCCCACGAGGATCGCCTCAGCGGGCTGGAGGCCCTCGCGGGCGTAGGGCAGGAAGCGCTGGGGGTCGGGCTTCACCGTGTACTCCAGGGCGCTCCCGTGCACCTTGACGGCGTAAGGCACCTTGTGGCCGGACGCGCGGGGCACGTTGTGGGCGGACTCGCGGGGCACGTTGTGGGCGGACTCGCGGGGCGCGTCGTGGGGCGTGCAGGGCGCGTCGTGGGGCGTGCAGGGCGCGTCGTGGGCAAGCGCCCGGGCGAGGATCGCGGGGCCCATCACGAGGTGATTGGCGAGCGCGACGTCGGGTCGCACGCGCTCCACCAGCTCACGTACGGCGGCGACGTTGGCGTCGATGTAGCTCTCGATCTCCTCCTCGCTGCAACGCGCGAAGGCGCGCGCTTCGATCCCCTCGTAGGGATCCTCGACATACACCGGCAGCAGCCCGCCGATCTGGGGACGGTAGACGGTGCAGCGCACCGGCCGGCGCAGTGTGCGCACGCGCAGCTCCCCCTGCTCCCAATCCCCGGCTGCGTCGATGAATGGCTGGCGCTCGGGGTGGCGATCCTGGCAGAGCAGGTGCACCTCGTGGCCGAGACCCACCAACGCCTGTGCGAGGCGCGCGTTGTAGATGTTGGAGCCCGTGCCCGACAGCAGGTAGCCGTGGAAGATCAGTACTCGCACCGACGGCTCACACTACCCACCCCCGGGGCCGGGTACCCGGGTGCGATCACCTCCCCGGAGCGCCGGCCTTCCGGCCACGGTCTCCGGCATATCCTCGGAGGGCGCTCCCTCCGCGGCCTTCGCTAGAGTGCCCTCGATGAGCGTTCAGCAGCGATACCGTCTGCGCAACCCCGCGAGTGGGCGGGAACTCATCCTCGAGGCGCAGCCTGGAGAGATCTACCGCGACCGCGAGTCGGGCGAGCAGCTGGAGGTTGTGGGCAAGGTGCTGCCGCTCGCGCCGTCCACCTCCAAACTGCCCTGGTCGGTGGAGAACCTGCGCTTCTGCCCCTCCTGTGAGCAGCTTGCGCAGAAGGACCTGAACGACTGTCCCACCTGCGGCCGTCGAATGGGCCCGTTGGGCTCGTGACCGCGCGCCGGTCGAAACGGGGATTCCCCCCGAAGGGGGGTGTCTCCCGGCTTCGGCCGCTCGCCGCCCCCACACTCGCGGGCACCGCGGCACTCTTGGCTGGCCTCACGCTGGCGGCGTGCGGAGGCGGCGGCAACTCGGCCGACGTACCGCCCCACAGCACGCCGGAAATCACGCCGCCCACCAGCACGCAGGCCGAAAGCGAAGCGACGCCCACCACCTCGACGTCGACCGTCGCCACCACCTCCACGGCCCCGAGCAGCTCGAGCTCCTCCACCAGCTCGGCGGGCGCCTCCAGCGAAGAACCCAGCTCCAGCTCGGCGGGCGGCACGGGCAGCGAAAGCCCCAGCAGCTCCGGGGGCAGCTCGGCCGAAAAAACAAGCACCCCTGAAGCGAGCGCCGGCGCCGGCGGCGGCACTGGGGAAAGCGGCGCCAAAGGTGGCTCGGAAGCGACGGGCGGGAGCGGCTCCGGCTCCTCCAACAGCCCCACCGGTGGCGCCCAGGCGCCTTGAGTCGCCTTATCGCGACCGCGACCCGCTCCACGACCTCGACTCGCTCAGGGCGTGGAGATCAGTGTGGCGCTGTAGGTGAGGCGCGCTTCGCGGTAGAGGCAGTAGTACTGAACGTTGGTTCCCAGCTGCTGCATCGACTGGACGCTGGTGTTGGTGCACTGGCTGCGCAGGCGGCTGGCGCGCCAGGAGGTTTCGCTGGTGAAGCCGAGCGCTAGCGCGGGTGCCCAGGTGGGGACGGCGAGCGCGATCACATCGCCCTTTTTGACCTGGATGGTGGTGGCCAGCGGGAACTGGGCGGTCTTGCCGAAGTACGGTTCCAACTGCACGAGTGGGCTCTGTGCCACCAGCTTGTAGGTGAGGTTGGGCTTGCGCTGCTGCCGCAGAACCGCGATCGCGGCCGAGGCCGTGCCGCCCTCGTTGGTGTTGAAGTACTTGATCTGGGTGGCGTTGGGCTTGCCAAGCGAGACCGTCCACGCCACCACGCTACCGTTGCGGGGGGCCGTGACCAGGCTGCGGTTACTGCCCACCTTGACCTGGAAGCCGGTGGTGCGCGTGACGGCCAGACACGAGGTCGGGCAACTCGGCGTGGTGGGAGGGGTGGTGGCGGGGATCACACCCACTTCCGAGAGGGTCGCCAGCGCGCCGATGGGCAGCACCAGCGTGAGAACCGCGCTTGTCAGGAGCGCGAGGAGCGAGCGGCGGAGCATCTTTGACCGGAGCATCTTTGATGAGGAGTTGAGCATCTTTGGAGATGTGCGGAGCATTGTTGGCCTGGAGCGGAGCATATTGGGGTGGAACACACCAAGAACGGGTATGTAGCGGTTCGCTATGGGCGGCCGAGTTCCTGCGCGGCCGCCGCGATCTCCTTCTCGTCGCCCGCGGCGGGCAGCCACGGCAGGCGCAGCGGGTCTTCGCTGTAGCGCGGGATCACGTGCAGATGAAAGTGGAACACGGTCTGCCAGGCGGCGGCGCCGCAGGAGTTGAGCAGGTTGACCCCGGCGGCCCCCAAACGCTCGCTCATCCGCGCCGCCAGGCGCTGCGCCGCGGTCGCGGTGGCGCACAGGTCATCTGAGTCGATGCTCAGCAGATCCCGCGTGTGGCGACGGGGCACCACCAGCGCGTGGCCGCGGGTGGCGGGGTTGATGTCCATGAAGGCAATCGTGCGCTTGTCCTCGTCGACGATCGTGGCGGGCAGCTCGCCGGCGACGATCTTGCAGAAGATGCAGTCGGGGTCGGTCATCGTTGACGCCATCCTACCGGCGGTGGGCGGGCTGACCTGTGTTCTCTTTTTGCGCTCCAGCCAAACAAGAACAAGACCTAGTCTTATTTGGTTGGGGCCCGAAAAGTTGTTTGACCAACACCAACACCCCCGGCCGGTGTGTATGTACTTTATTTTAGGACCCCAGCCAAACAAGAACAAGACCTAGTCCTATTTGGTTGGAGGCCCGAAAAGCTGTTTGACCACTGCCCCCCGACCGGGTGCGTGTACTTTATTTTTAGACCCCAGCCAAACAAGAACAAGACCTAGTCCTATTTGGTTGGAGGCCCGAAAAGCTGTTTGACCACTGCCCCCCGACCGGGTGCGTGTACTTTATTTTTAGACCCCAGCCAAACAAGAACAAGACCTAGTCCTATTTGGTTGGGGCTGAAAACAGAGTGTTGCACCCACCGCCGGACCAGTGTCCCGATCTCATCGTGACCCCGAGACGGCATGCAGATGCGCCAGCGCCTCCTCGCGATCGGTGATCTCCCCCGCGTACTGGGACGCCGCGAGCTCCTCCAACAGCTCGCCGACGCGCGGACCGACAGGAATGCCGAGCTCCCCTGCCAGCTCGTCCCCGCGCAACAGCGGGGCCGGGGGGCCCTGCGCATGCCAGGCGAGCGCATCAAGGAGCATCTCCCTCGCGAGGCGCAGATGGGCGTCAACCTCCTCCCGCGAGCATCCGTCACGACTGCGTTCGGCGAGGCGATCGGCGACAGAGAGCAGCGTGACGTCCACCTCCACCGGCTCGCAACCCCGCAGGTAGGCGAACACCGTGCGGCGGGCGATCGGCTGGGGCTCGGGCACGAGGAACCCCAGCCGCCGGTAGTTGCGCACGAGCGCCGCCACGTGGGCTCGCAGCCGGCCACTCGCCCGCAGCCTGCCGAGCACCTCGCCGGCCAGCTGCGCTCCCAGAGCCTCATGTCCCATGAACGTGACACGCCCATCCGCAGGACGAACCTCCGCAGGACGAACCTCCCCGGGACGCACCTCCCCGGGACGCACCTCCGCCAGCAGCGCCCCCCAACGCAGCGCTCCCCCCCGGGTCAGCCCGTCGGCGAGCGGCTCGGCCAGCAGCGCGGCGACCGCCTCGCGGCACCTCTCATCCTCGCCCCCTCCGAGCACGACAGTGAGATTTTCCTGGAGCGCGATCGCCTGTTGGAGCACCTCCAGCGCGTGGCCGTACACGTCGCGGTGGAGGTGGCTGTGGGGAGCGTCCCGCGGCTCCTCCAGCTCCGGCAGCACGGCAGTAGTCGCGCCGAGCGCCCCCATTAGCTCCAATCCTCCTACGGCGCGAGGCGCGTCGAGGATCCGGCGCAGCTCCATGAAGATCCGCTCGGGCGCGACTTCGCCAAGCGCCTCCGCGTGGGCCTGCGCGCTTGCTCGGGTGTCGGCGTCCGCTTCAAAATCGAGCTCCACGGCGAGCCGCACGAGGCGCAGCACGCGCAGCGGGTCATCGGCGAACACACGTGGCCCCACCTCGCGCAGCCGCCGCCGCGCGAGATCCTCCAGGCCGCCACACGGGTCGATCGCCTCACCCGGCGCCGTGCCCGGCTCCCCCAGCGGCTGGGCGATCGCGTTGACGGTAAAGTCGCGCAGCGCCAGATCCTCCTCGAGCGTCACGCCCCGTAGACGCTCGAAATCGACCTGCCAGGCGCCGTCGCGGGCGACCACGCGCCAGCCTCCGTACTCCTCCGAGAGCGCAAACGCCGCGGCACGGGCGGTGCGGGCGAGCGCGCGTGCGGCCTCACGGGGCTCGCCGTCGAGCACCACGTCGAGATCCTCAGTGCGTCTGCCGAGCAGACGGTCGCGCACCGCCCCCCCCACCAGCCAGGCGCGTCTACCCGCCAGCGCCGCACGGGTCAGCTCCAGCGGGTCGTTGTCAATCGGCGGCAAGGCGCGCCACCCCGTGGTCACCGTGATGCACACGCGCGACACGTGCGGTGAGCCCGCAGGTGATCTCATAGTTGATCGTGTCCAGGCGTCGCGCGAGCTCCTCCGCGGTGATCCGCTCCGTGCCCTGCCCGCCGATCAAGACAGCCGGCTGGCCGAGCAGCGCGGGCGCCGTCGGGTCGGGGCCGAGGTCGACGGCGACGCTGTCCATGCTGACGGTGCCCACCAGCGGGTGGCGACGTCCCGCGATCAACACCTCGGCGTTGCCCGATAGCCCGCGCCGCCAACCGTCGCCGTAACCGATCGGCAGCAGACCAAGGTGGGTGTCCGCCGCGGCGAGGAAGCGCCGGCCATAGCCGGTGCTTTCGCCGGCTGCGCAGCGTTTGACAGCGGCGACGTATGAGCTCAACCGCAGCGTCGGCTCCAAACCGCGAGCGAGCGGGTCCTCCCCGAAGGGGTCCATGCCGTAGATTGCGATGCCGCAGCGCACCATGTCGAAGTGCGCGGCGCAGTCGCGCAACACGGCGGCGCTGTTGGCCGCGTGCGCGAGCACCTTGGGGTGATTCCGCTTGACCTCCTGCGCCCAGCCGGCGAAGCGCCGCAGCTGCTCATCGAAGAAGGCGTCGTCGCGGAGATCGGCTGTGGCAAAGTGCGTCATGATCCCGACCAGCTCCACATGAGGGTTGGCAGCCGCGGCGGCCACCAGGTGAGAGGCCCGCTCGGGATCGCGCACGCCGAAGCGGCCCATGCCCGTGTCGAGCTTCACGTGCACGCGCGCGGGCTTGCCTATGTCCTCGGCCACCAGGGCTGCGTGGGCGAGCAGATCCTCCCCCCAGACGACGATCTCCAGGTCCAGATACACCGCCTCCTCGACCTCGACCCGCCGCAGTGGCCCAAGCACGAGCAGACGGGCCTGCTGGACGAAACGGGGATGCTCGCAGTAGGCGAGTGTCCCCCGGCTTCGGCCGATCTCCGATCCATCGTCGACCATCTCCGATAGGTCGTCGACCAGCTCGCGCGCCTCGGGGACGCTCGCCACCGCCACCCAGGTCGCGCCCCCGGCGATCGCCGCGCCGGCGCTTTCGAGCAGCCCGTGGCCGTAGCCGTCGGCCTTCACCACCGCGCATAGCTGGACGCCGTCGCGCAGCTCCGCGCGCAGTCGCTCGCAGTTGCGCGCGATCGCATCGAGGTTGACGCGGGCGACGGCGCGATCGACGCTCACGCTCGTCCCGCCTCCGAGCGCGCACGGGGCAGCGCGGCGATCACGTCGGAGGCGATCACGCTGTCGGCGCTGCCGATCGTCTGTGAAGCCGCGCGCCCGGCCGCGGCGTGCAGCTGGACGCCGCAGGCGGCCGCCGCAAAGGCCGGCAGACCCTGGGCGAGAAGCGCCGCGATCACACCTGTGAGCACGTCCCCGGTGCCGGCCGTGGCGAGCGCAGGGCTGGCGCCCGCGCTCACCGCCACCACGCCGGAGCCGGTCGGGTCGGCGACCAGGGTGTCGTCACCCTTCAGCACCACCACAGCCCGCGCAAGCTGGGCGGCGCCGCGCACGTGGCGCAGGCGCTCACGCTCGACATCCTCGCTCGTGATCTCCAGCAGCCGGCCGAGCTCCCCAGCATGAGGGGTGATGACGGTGGGAGCCTCACGCTGAGCGAGCTCAGCCAGACGCCCCGCGTGGGCATTGAGGCCGTCGGCGTCGATCACGATCGGCACGGGGGCGCGGCGGGCCAGCTCGCGAGCGAACACAGCGGCATCGGGGTCGCGGCCGAGGCCGGGCCCAAGCGCGAGCGCCCCGCCGACCAAGCCCTTCGGGCCGTGTGCCCCCGACCTGCGATCGGTCGCGGCTTCGAGCACCGCCTCGACGCCGGCTTGCGTGAGCGATCCATCCTCATCGGGCAGGCCGCGGGTCATCAGCTCGGGGAGCCCCCCGGCGGCGAGGATCGCCTGCACAGAGACCGGCACCCAGGCGGTGACGTATCCCGCGCCGGCGCGCATCGCGGCGTGGGCGGTCATGCGCGGCGCGCCGGTGAGCCCGCGCGAGCCGCCGACGACCAGCACATGGCCGCTGGAGAACTTCGTCGAGGCGGCTGCGCGACGCGGGAGCAGGCTCAGCACGGCGCTCTCGATCAGGCCGACATCAGCGGCGATGGGCGCGCCACGGGGGATACCGATGTCGAGCGTGCGCACCTCGCCGGCGTGGGCCTTGCCGGGGTGGATCCAGAGGCCGGGCTTGGCGGCGTGGAAGGTGACGGTGACCGTGGCGTGCACCGCCCGCGCGCCAACCACGCCGGTGGAGGCATCCACGCCGCTGGGCACATCCACGCTGACGATGGGCGCGCCGCAGGCGTTCGCGGCGTCGATCGCCTCGGCGACGGCACCGCCGGGCTCGCCGGCAAAGCCGGTCCCAAGCAGCGCGTCGATGACCGCCGCGCAATCGCGCACCGGTCGCAGCCGCTCAGGCGGAGCGCCGGGCAGGCGCAGGAGGTTATCGCGCGCGTCGCCCCTCAGCTCCTCCGGGGAACCGGCGATCAGGACATCGACCTCGCGGCCGGTGTCGCGCAGCAGGCGCGCGGCCACCAGCCCGTCGCCCCCGTTGTTGCCCTTGCCGCACAGCACCGTCACGGGGCCGTCGGGCGCGAGCCGCTCGACGGCGCGGGCCACGCCGATCCCGGCCCGCTCCATCAGATCGAGCGACGGCACCACCCGCTCCTCGATCGCCCAGCGGTCGATCGCCCGCATCGCCTCGGCGTCGGGCAGTGGCAGGCACCACTCCGGGAGAGCTCCCATACCCCAGCGATCGTAATGGGCCGGAGCCCTACTCGACGGTGACGGTCTTGGCGAGGTTGCGCGGCTGATCGACGTCCAGGCCGCGGCGGCGGGCGATCTCGTAGGCGAGCAGCTGCAGCGGGATCACGGCGAGGATCGGCTGGAGCATCCAGTCGATCGCGGGAATCGGGATCGACGCGTCGGCGTGCTCGACGATCTGTGCGTTGCCCTCGCTGACCACGGCGATCACGTGGGCGCCACGGGCGCGCACCTCCTGGATGTTGGAGGCAACCTTCTCCAACACCGGGGAGTCGGTGGCGACGCACACCACGGGGGTGGACTCGTCGAGCAGCGCGATCGGTCCGTGCTTCATCTCGCCGGCCGCGTAGGCGTCGGTGGCGACGTAGGAGATCTCCTTGAGCTTCAGCGCACCCTCCAGCGCGACCGGCAGCCCGACGTGGCGGCCGATGTAGAGGAAGAACTCCTTCTCCCAGTGCTGGGCGGCGATACGTCGCACCTCTGCAACCACCGGGGAGGGCGAGCTTCCCGTTCCATCCTCGGAGCCGGTGATCTCGGCGATGCAGCGCGGCAGGCGCTTGATCTCGCCGACCAGCTCCGCCACCCGCGCGGGGGTCAGCGTGCCGCGCAGCTCGGCGAGGCGCAGGCCAAGCAGGTAAAGCACGGCCACCTGGCAGACGAACGTCTTGGTGGCAGCCACCCCGATCTCCAGGCCGGCGCGGGTGAAAAGCACGCCGTCGGCGTCGCGCGTGGCTTGGGAGCCCATCACGTTGGTGATCGCCAGCACGGTGGCGCCGCGCTCGCGTGCGAGACGCATCGCGGCGAGCGTGTCGGCGGTCTCGCCGGACTGGGAGATGCCGATCACCAGGTCGCCGGGCCCCACCACGGGGTTGCGGTAGCGATACTCGGAGGCGATATCCATTTCCACCGGCAGGCGCGCCCACTCCTCGATCGCGTAGCGCCCGATCAGACCAGCGTGGTAGGAGGTGCCGCAGGCGACGATCACGATGCGCCCCACGCCGGCCAGTAAGGACTCGTCGAGCGCCCCCTGATCGTCGAGGCTGACGCCATCCCCCCGGGCGGTGCGGTCGGCGATCGTCTCGGCGACGGCGTCGGCCTGTTCGTGGATCTCCTTGAGCATGAACGTCTCGAAGCCACCCTTCTCGGCGGCCTCCTCGTCCCAGTCGACTGTCTCCACGGCGCGCTCCACGGGCGTGCCGTCGGGCGTGGTGATCGTGACGCCGTCGGGGGTCAGCACCGCGATCTCCCCATTTTCGAGGTACTGAACGGTGCGGGTGCGCGCCAGGAAGGCGGGCACGGCGGAGGCGAGGAACTGCTCCTGCACGCCACGGCCCACCACCAGCGGGCACTCGCGGCGCGCCCCCACCAGCGTCTCGGGCTCGTCGAGGCTCATCGCCACGAACGCGAAGTGGCCCTGCAGCTCGGCGTAGGCGGCGCGCACGGCGTCGGCGAGGTCACCCGCGTAATGGTGGGCAATCAGGTGGGCGATCACCTCGGCGTCGGTCTCAGAGGTGAAGGTGGCGCCCTCCGCCAACAGCCGCTGGCGCAGCGACATGTAGTTCTCGACGATCCCGTTGACCACCACGTGGATGCGGTCGTCGCTGTCGAAGTGCGGGTGAGCGTTCTCCTCGCTTACGCGCCCGTGCGTGGCCCAACGGGTGTGCGCGATGCCGGTGGTGGAGGGCTTTGTGAGCGTTGCCACTGCGCCCCCGCTCTCGCCGGCATCGGCGCGCCCGCGCGCTCCATCGAGCTTGGCCTCCAGCGCGCGCAGGTTACCCACGGCGCGCACCGCGTCGATGTGGTCGTCGGCGATCACCGAGATCCCGGCGCTGTCGTAGCCGCGATACTCGAGCTTCTTCAATCCGGCGAGCAGCAGCTCCCTGACGGGAGGCCCACCCTCCCGGCGGCCGACGTAGCCAACGATTCCGCACACGGGCGATCGAGTCCTTTCGCGAACGGCGAGCGGCCGGGCTCCTGGCAGCACCGGCTCCACTCTCCGAATGGAGGTCGCTTTCGAAGATACCACCGGGGTGAGGAGGCATAGAACAGGCGTCCGCCCTGACTGCAACCTTGCGCCCTCGCCCGCTCGGGGGGGACGGCTTCTCAATGGGCGCGTGGTTAGGCCAGCTCGCGCTCGACGAGCGCAACGAGGCTGGAGCAGACCTGCTCGGCCTCCTCGTCGGTGGGCGCCTCCACCATCACGCGCACCAGCGGCTCGGTGCCGGAGGGACGCACGAGCACCCGCCCGCGGCCGGAGAGAGCCTCGTCGGCGGCGCGCACCGCGTCGGTGACGGTGGCGGCGCTCTCCAGCGCTCCGCGATCGCGGACGCGCACGTTGACCAGCCGTTGGGGGAGCTTGTGCATAGCGTCGCGCTCGCTCAGCGGTGCCCCGTCGAGCGCCTCCAACGCGAGGAGCGCGCTGGCGATGCCGTCGCCGGAGCGGTTGAAGGAGATGTCGATGATATGCCCCGACTGCTCGCCGCCGAGCACCCACCCGCGCGCGCGCAGCTCCTCGAGCACGTAGCGGTCGCCGACCTTGGTGGAGGCGACCGCGATGTCGGCCTCGCGCATGGCGGCGTGGAAGCCGTAGTTGGTCATCACCGTCACCGCCACCCCCCCGCCAACGAGGCGGCCGCCGCGCTTGAGGTGCAGCGCGGCGAGCGCCATCAGCTCGTCGCCGTCCACGATCTCCCCGGCGCCGTCGACGGCGAGCACGCGGTCGCCGTCGCCGTCGAAGGCGAACCCGACGGCGTGGCCGCCCGCGAGCACCCGGGCGGCGAGCTCCTGCACATGCGTGGAGCCGCAGCTGGCGTTGATGTTGCGCCCGTCGGGGTGCTCGGCGAGCACGCTGACCGTCGGCCCCGAGGCGCCTGAAGATCTCCGGGGCCACGCGGTGGGTGGCGCCGTTGGCGCAGTCGAGCAGCACGTCCAGCCCGTTCAGGTGGAGCTCGGCGAAGCGGGTGTGCAGCTCGCGCAGGTAATCCTCGCCGGTGCCCCGCAGCGGGCGGATGCTCCCGATCGCGGTGCCCCCGCCGCCGGCCCCGTCCTGGAGCGCCCGCTCGATCTCAAGCTCCGTGGCGTCGGAGAGCTTGAAGCCGTCGGGGCCGAAGAACTTGATCCCGTTGTCCTGGTAGGGGTTGTGCGAGGCGGAGATGACCGCCGCGAGGTCGAAGCCGTAGCGGGCGATCAGCAGCGGCGCGGCGGGCGTGGGCAGCACCCCGCCGAGCAGGGCGTCGCCGCCGGCGGCGCTGACTCCGGCGGCGAGCGCCGCCTGGAGCATCTCCCCGGACTCGCGGGTGTCGCGGATTATGAGCACCTGGGGACGCTCGGACTCAGCGAGCGCGGTGGCCGCGCGACCGAGGCCGAGCGCGAGCTCGGCGGTGAGCAACTCTCCGGCGACGCCCCGTACGCCGTCGGTGCCAAACAGCTTGCGAGCCATGGGGAAGTGGTCCTCTAGCGCTTGGAGAACTGCGGCCGCTTGCGCGCCTTCTTCAGACCGGCCTTCTTGCGCTCCTTGGCGCGCGAGTCGCGCGTGAGGAAGCCGCGGCGCTTGAGCTCGCCGCGCAGGTTGGGGTCGGCCTCCAGCAGCGCGCGGGAGATGCCGTGGCGAAGCGCGCCGGCCTGCGCGGAGATGCCGCCGCCGTGCAGCCGCGCCACCACGTCCATGCGCGCCTCGTAACCGACGGTCTCCAGGGGCTGACGAATGTTGCGCTGCAGCGTGGTGCGCGGGAAGTGCTCCTCCAGGGTGCGCCCGTTCACCAGATAGGCGCCGCTGCCGGGACGGAGGATCACACGCGCGATCGCCGTCTTGCGCTTGCCGGTCGCGCGGTAGCGGGCTCCCGCGGCGAGGTCGATAGCGGCGCTGGAGATCGGCTGCGGCAGCGCCTCCTCCTCTGCCTCCTCCTCGGCGGCGGCCTGCTCCTCGTACTCCTCGATCGCGTACGGGTCGGCCGGGGCCTCCCGCGCCAGCGGGTCGACGCCTTCGGGGACGATGTCGACTTCCAGGTGGGCGCCCGGCACCGCGGGCTTCACGCGGGGAGCGGGCTCCTCTTCATCCTCCTCCTCGAAGTCCTCCTCCTCGGCCTCTGCCTCCGCGGCAGTCTCGGCGGGGGCCTGCTCCTCGGAAGAAGACTCGGCGAGGGCTGCCTGTGCGGCGGGCTCTTGCGCAGCAGGCTCGGCGGGGGGCTGCGCCTCCGAAGTTGACTCGGCGGCGTCCTGCGCCGCAAGCTCTGCCACGGCCTCCTCCACAATCAGCTCCTCTACCAGCTCCTCGACGATGGCCTCCTCCACCGCGAGCTCCTCCGCGACGAGCTCCTCGACAACCGCTGCCTCCGCCGCGATCTCGGCGGCGGCCTCCTCCTCAGTGGCGAGCTCATCAACTTTGGGCTCCTCAACCTGGGGCTCCTCGGCGACGGGCTGCTCGGCGATGGGCTCCACCGCGACAGGCTCCTCCAGCGGCTCGTCCGGCGTGACGGGCTCGTCAGCCATCAGGCTTCGATCTCCAGTGGCTCGGGCTTCTGCGCGACGTGCGGGTGCTCGGGCCCGGCGTAGATCTTCAGCTTCGTGAGCTGCTTGCGCGCGAGGCGGTTGCGGGGCATCATGCCCTTGACGGCGATCCGGATGATCTCCTCCGGTCGGCGCGCCAGCATCTCCTCGAAAGTGCGCGAGCGCAAACCGCCCGGGTAGCCGGAGTGGCGGTAGTAGCGCTTGTCGGTGCGCTTCTTGCCGGTGACCGCGACCTTCTCCGCATTGATCACCACGACGAAGTCGCCGGTGTCGATGTGCGGCGTGTATTCGGGCTTGCGCTTGCCGCGTAGCACGTCGGCGAGCTGCGTGGCCAGACGGCCGAGGGTCTTGCCGTTGGCGTCGACGAGCAGCCAGTTGCGCTCGCGGTCGGTGGGCTTGGCGACGTAGGTTTTCATGACGTGAAAAAGGCCGCACGCAGGCTACCGCGCACGGCGAGATGGCGCATGATAGCTACTCCCACTCGATGGTGCCGGGGGGCTTGCTGGTTATGTCCAAAACCACCCGGTTGACCTCGCGCAGTTCGCCGATCATGCGCGAGGCGATGGTCTCCAGCAGGTCGTAGGGCAGCCGCGCCCAATCGGCGGTCATGGCGTCGTCGGAGGTGACGGCGCGAATCACGACCACGTGCCCGT
Source organism: uncultured Solirubrobacterales bacterium (assembly GCA_963833205.1). Lineage (GTDB taxonomy): Bacteria > Actinomycetota > Thermoleophilia > Solirubrobacterales > Solirubrobacteraceae > Palsa-744. The sequence goes on from CAWHWZ010000004.1 coordinate 561,951, forward strand.
AGGTGCGCTCGTCGCCCTGCACGCCGACGGTGCGGATGTCGGGGAGCACGCAGAAGGACTGCCACAGCTCGCGGTAGAGACCGGCCTTGCGGATCTCCTCCTGCAGGATGTGGTCGGCCTCGCGCAGCACGTCCAGGCGCTCCCGCGTGGCTTCGCCGCCGACGATCCGGATCGCCAGACCGGGGCCGGGGAATGGCTGGCGCCACACCAGGCGCTCGGGCAGCCCCAGCTCGGCGCCGACGGCGCGCACCTCGTCCTTGAACAGCGCGCGCAGCGGCTCGACCAGCTCGAAGCGCATGTCCTCGGGGAGACCGCCGACGTTGTGGTGGGACTTGATCGTCGCCGTGCCGGTGCCGCCGCCGGACTCGATCACGTCGGAGTAGAGCGTGCCCTGCACGAGGAAGCGCGCGCCTTCGACGCTCTCCCCCACCGCAGCGCTCACCCCTGCTCCCTCACCCGGCGCCCCGAGCACGTCCAGCGCTCGCGGGGCGTCTACCGCGCCGCCCCCGGCGAGCTTCGCGGCCTCCTCCTCGAAGACGCGGATGAACTCGGCGCCGATCGCCTTGCGCTTGGCCTCCGGCTCGGTGACGCCCCGTAGGCGCTCCAAAAAACGCCGCTCGGCGTCCACAGCCACGAGCGGCACCTTGAAGGTGTCGCGGAAGGTGGCGATCACCTGCTCGCCCTCGTCCTTGCGCATCAGGCCGTGGTCGACGAACACGCATGTGAGCTGGTCGCCCACGGCGCGGTGCACCAGAAGCGCGGCCACCGAGGAGTCGACGCCGCCGGAGAGACCGCAGATCACCCTCCCCTCCCCCACCTGAGCGCGAATGCGAGCGACCTGCTCCTCCGCGATCGACGCGGCCGACCACGTGGGGGGGCACTCGCACACCTCGGTGAGGAAGCGCTGGAGGATCTGCTGGCCGTAGGGGGTGTGGACGACCTCGGGGTGAAACTGGATGCCGTAGATGCCCCGCTCGACGTTCTCGCAGGCCGCCACCGGGGAGGTGGGAGTGTGCGCGAGCGCGGTGAAGCCGGGCGGCGGGTCGTAGACGGTGTCGCGGTGGGACATCCAGCAGGTTTGTTGGCGCGGGGTGTCCCTCAGCAGCACCCCGTGCTGGTCGACCGTCAGATCGGACCGACCGAATTCCCCCACCTCAGCCTGCTCGACCCTGCCGCCCAGCTCGTGCACCAAGAGCTGCATCCCGTAGCAGATGCCCAGCACCGGAACCCCTAGCTCCAGCAGACCGAGCTCCAGGCGGGGAGCGTCGGGCGCGTACACCGAGGCGGGACCGCCGGAGAGGATGATCCCCTTCGGCCGGCGCGCCGCGATCTCCCGCAGGGGCACGTGGTGGGGCACCAACTCCGAGAACACCCCGCACTCCCGCACGCGGCGCGCGATCAGCTGCGAGTACTGGCCGCCGTAGTCGATGACCACGACCGTGTCGGTGGCCGTGGGAGGGGCAGACTCGGACACGGCGGACGCACCGTCGGCGACGGGGCTCAACACCGTGGCCGACGGCTCACTCATTGACTAGCGCAGTTGCCTTCCCGTTCACGGCGCCCATGCCGACGCCCTGGTCGCGTTGCAGCGCCTTCCCCTCGGTTTGCAGCGCCGGCGCGACGACGACCTCGGCGCGGTTGAACTCGGCGAGATCCTTGTGGCCGCAGGTGGCCATCGAGGTGCGCAGGCCGCCGAACAGGTTGAAGGTGCCGTCGTTCTCGCGCGCGGGACCGACGAGGATCTCCTCGAGCGTCCCGTTCTGGGCGGTGGCCACGCGTGCGCCGCGGGGGAGCGTGGGATGGAAGGTGGCCATCCCCCAGTGGAAGCCGTGCCCCGGCGCTTCGTAGGCGCGCGCCAGCGGCGAGCCGATCATTACCGCGTCGGCGCCGAGCGCGATGGCCTTGGCGACATCCCCGCCGTTGCGCATGCCGCCGTCGGCGATCACCATCGAGTAGTCGCCGGTCTCCAGCATGTGCGTGGAGCGCGCGTGCGCCACGTCGGCGATCGCGGTGGCCTGCGGCACGCCGATCCCGAGCACCCCGCGTGTGGTGCACGCGGCACCGGGGCCGACCCCGACGAGCACGCCGGCGGCGCCGGTGCGCATCAGGTGCAGGCCGGTGTGGTAGGAGGCGCAGCCGCCCACCACCACGGGGACGTCGAGCGAGGGGATGAACTCCTTCAGGTTGAGCGGCTCGGAGACGGTGGAGACGTGTTCGCCGGAGACGACGGTGCCCTGGATCACCAGCACGTCGAGGCCGGCCTCCAGCGCGAGCTCGTGGTAGCGCAGCACCCGCTGGGGAGTGAGCGAGGCAGCGACGACCACCTTCTGCGCCTTGATCTCCTGGATGCGCTGGGCGATCAGCTCGGGCTTGACGGGCTCGCGGTAGATCTCCTGCATCTCGCGCGTGGCGAGCTCCTTGGGCAGCGCGGCGATCCGCTCCAACTGCTCGTCGGCGTCCTCGTAGCGGGTGAAGATGCCCTCAAGGTTGAGTACCGCCAGGCCGCCGAGGCGGCCGATGATCCCCGCGGTGTCGGGCGAGACGACGCCGTCCATCGCGGAGGCCATCATCGGCAGCTCAAACTGGTAGGGGCCGAGCTTCCAGGAGATGTCGATGTCGTCGGGGTCGCGCGTGCGCCGCGAGGGCACGATCGCAATGTCGTCGAATCCGTATGCGCGGCGGGCTTTCTTGCCGCGGCCGATCTCTATCTCCATCTCAGGATCCTTACAGTCGGGGCGGACGAGAAGACCCCGCACGGGGCGGGGCCAGAGGGGGGTCGGCCGGTGGCCGAGAGGTGCCTGTCGGAGACGGCGTTCAAGTGGGTTGGAGCATAGCAATGGGACACGTGGCGACGCATGCATCACATCAGAGCGAACGTCGCGTGCGAAGGGCTGGGATATCCTCGCGGTGTGAGCGACACGAGCCCCACAGAAAACGGCCGCCGACCGGCACCTGGCGACCAGAATGTGGACGGACGGGGCTACGATCCCCGCGCGATCGAGCGGCGGCGCCAGCAGAAATGGGAGGCAGGCGACGCCTTCCGCACCCCCCTGCTGAACGCGGACCAAAGCGGCGTGTACATCAAGGCATCGGCGCCGTTCACCTCCGGCAACGTGCACATCGGGCACGTGCGCAGCTACGCGATCGGAGACGCCTACGCCCGCTTCCAGCGCGCGCGTGGGGAGCCGGTGCTGTTTGCGTTCGGCTTCGACGCCTTCGGGTTGCCGGCAGAGCTGGGGGCGATCGCCAACGGGGAGTCCCCCGCGGAGTGGGTGGCGCGCTGCGCCGAGCACATGACCGGTCAGCTGCGGCGGCTGGGCTTCTCCTTCGACTGGGAGCGCACGTTTATGAGCTCGGACCCGAACATGTACCGCTGGTCGCAGTGGCTGTTTTTGACGCTGCTGGAGGCCGGGCTGATCTACCACGGCAGCGGCAGCGTGGACTGGTGCGACACCTGCCAGACCACGCTGGCGACGATCCAGGTGGAGGATGGCACGTGCTGGCGCTGCCACAACCCGGTGAGGCTGGTACAGCGGGCGCAGTGGTATCTGCGTATCAGCGCCTACCTGGAGGAGAACGACCGCCGTATCGGGGAGCTGGAGAAATGGGATGAGACCTCGCTGGCCAGCCAGCGCTTCGTGCTGGGCCGCACGGACGGCGTCGAGCTGCAGGCGCGCGCCGAGGATGGGCGCGAGCTGACCGTGTTCACCCCCTACGCGGAGGGTGTGGCGCGGGCGCGTTTCGTGCTGATCTCCCCCAAGCACCCCGAGGTGGAGCGCTGGAGCGCCGACCCGGCGGTGGGGGAGCAGTTGGAGGAGATGCGTTTGGGCGGCTGGGAGCGCAGCTCCCGTGGCGCGGAGACGGTGGCGCTGGTGGACACCGGGTGCACGGTGTCGCTGCCCGGCGGCGAGCCGCTGGCGCTGCTGATCTCCCCGGCGGTGGACGAGCGTTTCGGCGCGACCGCGGTGCTGGGCATTCCCGAGCTGGATCGCACCGACGAGCTGATCGCCCAGCGCCTCGGCATCTCCCTGGCGGAGAAGCAGGGGGAGGAGGAGGGGGGGTTGGGGAACGGCGTGGATGCCCGATCGACGAGCGCGGCTGGCCCCTCCGGCCGCCCGGCGCAGGCTGGCCCCGGAGGGCCGGGTGGTGTGCAAGCGCCAAGTGGCGCGCAAGAGCCGGATGGCGCGCGCCCGGCGGTGCGCCACAAGGCCAACGACTTCTCGATTTCCCGTCAGCGCTCGTGGGGGACGCCGATCCCGATCGTGTACTGCGAGGCGTGCGGAACGGTGCCGATCCCCAAGGAGCAGCTGCCGGTGGAGCTGCCGCGCGACCTGAAACCGACCGGCGCCGGCAACCCGCTGGCCGAACGGGAGGAGTTCGTCAACGCCGCCTGCCCCACCTGCGGGGGGCCGGCCAAGCGCGAGACGGACACGCTGGACTGCCACTTCGACGCGCTGTGGCTGTGGATCCCAGCGTGCGTTGCGGCGCCCGAGCGCGAGCGCTCGCTGGAGGAGATCCTGGCGCTGGAGGACCTGCGCGCGTGGCTGCCCTCCGAGCGCCTGGTGGCGGGCAGCGACAGCGGCAACTTCATGTTCGATCAGCGCATCACCACGAAGGCGCTGCGCGACATCGGCCCGCTGGCGTTCCTCGCCGACGGCGAGCCGTTCGCGGGGGCGCTGATGCACGAGATGGTGATTCGCGACGGGCGCAAGATGAGCAAGCACCTCGGCAATGTGGTGGACCCCGACGAGCTGGTGGAGTCCTTCGGCGCGGACACGGTGCGGATGGCGGTGCTGTGGGCGGCACGGCCGCAGAAGTCGCTGAACTGGAGCGACAGCGCCGTGCAGTTCTGCCAGCGCTTCCTGCACAGCCTGTGGAAGTACTCCCAGGCGCGCTTCGCCCAGCGGGTGGAGGATTCGGGCGAGCTGGACCCGCGCCGCACCGAGCATCTGCGCAGGCGCCTGGAGAAGTGGTGCGACACGGCGGTGGAGAAGCTCACGGAGGAGCTGGCGGAGCTGGAAATGCACAGCGCGGTGCGCAACGCGATTCGCCTGCTGGATCGCATCAAGGATTACGAGAAGCGCGTAATCAAGCACAGCGGCGCGCTGTGCCGCGAGGATCACGAGGCGCTGCGCGACGCGCTGGGGCTGATGGCGAGGGTGATCGCACCGTTTGCGCCGCACGTCGGCGAGGAGCTGTGGGAGTCATCGGGCCTCGGCGAGCCGGGCGTCGACCCGCCGTGGCCGCGGGCGGGCGAGTGGTCGCGCCAGCCCCCGGTAGCGGAGGTGGCGCACGCCGAGTCGATACCGGTGACGGGCGCCGAGGAGCCGGCCCGATGAGCCGCGCGCCCATGCCTCAGAGAGAAACAGCGGCGGTTGGGGACGGCGGGCCATGCGAAGCTGCCGAGATGGCGGCGGCAACCGGCACCGATCCGAACTCTGTGGATATTCACCGAATATGACCATTCCTTTGACCGTGTGCTCTGCGATGATGTAATGAGACGCGGATGAGCACCGCACCGAACCAAGCCGGGGATCTCCAGCAGACGCGCTCCTGCGCGACTGAGCTGGTGTGCCGCAAATGCGATCTGCACTCGCCCCTCGCCGAGGGCGGGGCGTACTGCCCACGCTGCGGCAAGAGCCTGGACGTGGACTACGACTACGAGCTGGCCGCGCGGCGCATCCGCGAGACGCCGATGCAGGAGCGCCCGCTGAACATCTGGTTTCTGGAGGAGCTGCTGCCGATCCACGACGCCGTGGGCCCCGCCCGCGTGGGCGAGTATGCGGGTTTCACGCCGCTGATCCGCGCCGACCGGCTGGGCGCGGCGGTGGGGTTGCGCAACCTGTACCTCAAGGACGACAGCACCTCCCGCCCGAGCCTGTCCTACAAGGATCGCGTGGTGAGCATGGCGGTGGCGCGCCTGTTGGAGCTGGGCCGCAAGGAGATGGGGTGCGTGTCCACCGGCAACGTGGGCACCGCCGTGGCGGCGCTGGCGGCGAAGGCGGGTGTGGCGGCGTACGTCTTTTACCCCAACCGCCTGGAGAGCACCAAGGCCCACGCCTGCCGCGCGCTCGGCGCGAAGGTGTGCCAGGTGGAGGGCAACTACGACGAAGCCAACAAAGCCTGCCGCGCGCTCGCGGAAGCGACGGGCCTGGAGTTTGCCAACATCACGCTGCGCCCCTTCTACGCCGAGGGCGCCAAGACCGAGGCGTATGAGATCGTGCAGCAGCTGGGCTGGCACTCGCCCGACCGCATCGTCTCCCCCGCCGCGGGGGGCACGCTGTCCTCGCGCATCCACAAGGGCCTGCAGGAGCTCGAACTGGTGGGGCTGGCGCAGACGTCGCACACCAAGATCGACATCGCCCAGCCCGACGGCTGCAACCCGATCGCCCAGGCGATCCTCACCGGCGCCTCGGAGATCGTCCCGGTGAAGCCGACCACGCAGGCCCACTCGCTGGGGATCGGCTCGCCGGGCGACGGCGTGTTTGTGATCGAAGCGGTGCGCGGCCGCGGCGGCACGGCGGCGTCGGTGAGCGACAGAGAGATCTTCGCGGGCATCGACCTGCTGGCGGCGACCGAGGGCCTGCTGACCGAGCCGGCCGGCGGCACCACCGTGGCGGTGGTGAAGAAGCTGGCCGCCGAAGGCCGTCTGGACCCCGACGAGACGATCGTCGCGATCGTCACCGGCAACGGCCTGAAGACCCTGTACGACCACCCCGCCAAGCCGTGGCCGTCGAAGGTGCAGCCCGACGCCGAGACGATGCGCGCGGTGCTGGAGAGCTTCCAGCGCGAGGCCGGCCTGACGCCGGCCGGCGAGCCGCAGGCGCCTCAGATGGCGTCGATCGACTCGACGATCGCGCGGTAGCTGGCGCCCGGGTCGGGGGCGTGGAAAATCGCCGAACCGGCCACGAAGAGTGTCGTACCCACCCGGCGGCATAGCGGCGCAGTCGCCGGGTCGATGCCCCCGTCCACCTCGATCGCGGCGCCCGATCTGCGTTCGCCCGCCGAATCCCCCTCTCCCGGAGAGCCGCCGTCGGCGGAGGATCCCTTGTCCAACAGCGCCCGCAGGCGCGCAATCTTCTGCGGCGAGCGCGCGATGAAGGGCTGGCCGCCCCAGCCGGGGCTGACCGTCATGCACAGCGCGAGGTCGATCGTTTCCGCCAGCTCGGCGAGCGCCTGCACCGGCGTGGCTGGGTTGATCGCCACACCGACGCAGACGCCGGCGGCGCGGATCTCCTCGGCGGCGTAGGCCGCGTGGGGGGTGGCCTCCGCGTGGAAGGTGATGGAGTGGGCGCCGGCGCGCACAAACTCACCGATCTGGCGCTCGGGGCGCTCGATCATCAGGTGCACGTCGAGCATCCCTCCAACCTCCTCGACCTGCTCGCGCAGTGAGGACACCACCACGGGGCCGAGCGTGATTGGGGGAACGAAGTGGCCGTCCATCACATCCACGTGAATCACCCGCGCGCCGGCGGCCAGCACCTCGCCCACCTGCGCGCGCAGCGCACCGAAGTCGGCCGAGAGGATCGAGGGGGCCACCCTCACCCCTGCGAGCAGCTCCTTTGCCGAGGCGCTCATCTCATCTCCCGGGAGCAGGCCATTCGGCTCAGATTGGTTGCAGCATCGAGTCGCCGCAGTTGTTGCACTTGAGAATCGCGGTCGATGACATTCTCACGATCGTGGAGTGCTCGCCGCAGTTGGGACACACCGAGGCGAGCTCGAAGCGGTGCAGGCAGTACACGCAGCGGTAGCGTCCCGGCAGGTTGGTGGGGCGCAGCCACGGCTCTGAGCAGTGCGGGCACAGCGGGCCGAGGTCGGCTGGAGATGTGTGGTCGCGCTCGCTGGCCATCAATCGCTCACTGGCGCCGCAGCCGCGCGATGAAGAAGCCGGCCGTGTGGTCGCGGTGGGGTAGCGTCAGCATTTCATCATCCAGCGAGAATCCGTGGTTGGATTCCAGGAATGCGGAGATCTGGCGCTCGTTCTCGATCGCGGAGATAGTGCACGTAGAGTAGACCAGCACACCGCCCGGACGCACCGCTGCAGCCCCCGCTGCAAGGATCGCCGCCTGCGTCCGCGCGAGCCGGGGCAGATCCTCGGCCGCGACCCGCCAGCGCAGGTCGGCACGCGCCTGCAGCGTTCCCAGCCCCGAGCACGGCGGATCCACCAGCACGCGATCGAACGGCGCCTGGTCGGGCAACGGACGCGCCGCGTCGCCGAGCACCACCCGCACGCACTCCCTTGCGCGTAGACGCTCCACGGTGTGTTGCAGCTCGGCGGCGCGGCGGGGGTTGCGCTCGACCGCCACCACCTCTCCCCTACCGCCCATCAGCGCCGCCAGGTGCGTGGTCTTGCCCCCGGGCGCAGCGCACAGGTCGAGCACCCGCTCGCCCGCCTGGGGCGCCAGCGCCAGTGCCGGGAGCATCGCCCCGCGCGACTGCGCCAGTACCGCGCCGGCGCGGTACTGCGGCGAGCCGTGCATATCCCACGGGCCCTCCAGCACGAGCGCCTCGGGAATGCGCGGGTCGCCGTGGACGCCCACCGGCTGGGGCCCGGTGCGCAGCTGCTCCGCGACACTGGTGGGCTCGGCGACCAGCGTGTTGACGCGTAGCGCCAGCTCCGCGGGCTGGTTGTCGAACGCCAGCAGCGCACGGGCTTCCTCGGCGCCCAGCTGCTCCCACCAAAGCCGCGCAACCCACTCCGGGTGGGAGTGCTTGAGCGCGGCGCCCGCCGGCGTGTGGTCGTCGAGCTCCGCCAGCAGCGCCGCGCCCTCGCGTGTGGCACGGCGCAGCACGGCGTTGACCAGGCCATGCCCGCGGCCGACCTTCGCGAGCTCGACCGCATCCGCCACAACCGCGTGGTTGGGCGCGCCCGCGAGATACAGCAGCTCGTACAGCCCCAGACGCAGCGCCGCCAACACCGGAGCGTCCAGACGCTTCAGCGGCCGCTCGGCGAGCCGTTGGATCAGATGGTCGAGCGTGCCCCTGTGCTGCACGGCGCCGTACGCCAGCCGCATCGCCAGCGCCCGGTCGCGCGCGTCGAGCTCGCTGGCCTCGGCGCGCAGCGCCAGGTCGGCGTAGGCGCCCCGCTCGAACACCCTGCGCAGTACGGCGTACGCGCAGACGCGCGCCGCGACCGGAGCGGCAGACCCCGCCCGGCCCGGCGCCCCGTCCCCGAGCCGGCCGGGTGACCCTCTCTTAGACGAGGGCATGTCCCCGCAGGTAGGACCCCGCGTCCATCGGCCGCCCGCCGGGAGGCTGAACTTCCAGCAACTCGAGCGCCCCGTCGCGCGTCCCGTAAAGCAAATGCCCGGCGCTCGCCACCAAGCCGCCCACGGGTGGACTGCCCGGGCCGGCCGCCACGGACGCCGGGTCCCCGGACGCCGTGTCCCGGGAGGCCGTGTCCCGGGAGGCCGCATCGGGGAGCGCCGCGCGTGACACGCCGAGCAGCGTGCCGTCGGTCAGCGCGAGGCGAGCGCCGATGTGGGCGTGCAATGCGCGCACCTGACGCTCCAGCTGCACCGCGGTGCGCCGCGGATCGAGCAGGCGGTCCTCGGCGCCGATCTTCTCCGCGTAGGTCACCCCATCCTCCGGCTGCTGGTTGAAGCGCGGCGGGCGCCCCCGCTCCCAGTCCTCCAGCACGCTCACCAGCAGCTCGCCACCGAGCCGCTGCAGACGCTCCGCCAGCGACCCGTAGGTGTCGTGCGGACCGATGGTTTCCTGTGCCACCGCGCACACCGGCCCGCTGTCGAGACCTTCGGTGAGGCGCATAATCGACACGCCCGTCTGCGCGTCCCCGGCCATGATCGCCCGCTCAAGGGGCGCCGCCCCACGCCAGCGCGGCAGCAATGACGGGTGCACGTTCAGCAGCGGGTAGGCCGAGAGCAGCGGCTCCTTGATTAGTGCCCCGTAGGCGCATACCACCAGCACGACCTCGCCGCTGGTGGCGGTGCCCCGGCCCGCCGTGTCCATGCTCACCGCGGCCTCGCCCCCACCCATCGCAGCCCGGTCGTCCCCCACAGCAGCCTCGATCAGCGCACACACGGCGGGATCGTTGATCCGCTCCGGCTGCTCAACCCGGATGCCCAGCTCGCCCGCCGCCCGGGCCACCGGCGGCGAGGCAACTTTGCGCCCTCGCCCGCGTGGGCGATCTGGGCGCGTCAGCGCGAGCGCCGGGCGGTGCCCGCTGGCCGCCAGGCGTTCCAGGACCGCTGCCGCGAAGTCGGAGGTGCCGAGAAAGACGGTGCGCAAACGCCGAGCGCCTAAGCCGCGGCCGCTGAGCGATCGGCGCTCGGTCGGCGAGTCCCGCCGCTGGCTTCCCGCGCCTCGCGCAGCGCGCGCATCGCATCCCGGCGCGCCTCGCGCGAGATGCGGTCGAGGATCAGCACCCCTTCGAGGTGATCCATCTCGTGCTGAATCACACGCGCGGGAAGCCCCTCCTCCTCGACCACCAGCTCGCTGCCGTGCGTGTTCTGCGCGCGCACCCTGACGCGCACCGCACGCTCCACCTCGACGTGCACGCCGGGCAGGCTGAGGCACCCCTCCTCCTTTACCTCCCGCTCCTCGCTCTCCCACTCCAGCACGGGGTTGACCAGGGCGCTGACGGGGTCGTCCTCGTACGCTTTGTACACCAGCACCCGGTGCAGCACGCCGACCTGGGTGGCCGCCAAGCCGACGCCCAGCGCGGCTTGCATCAGCTCCCCCATCCGCTCCACCTCCGCGCGCAGGCGCTCGTCGAAGCGCTCCACCGCCACCGCGCTGGCGCGCAGCACCGGATCCCCCAGCTTGCGCACCTGGCGTAGCGCCGCGTCGCGGCGCGCGCGCGTCTCCTCGTCGAGCTCCTCGACCGGCTCGTCGTGCGCCTCCACCTCGGCGGGGTTCTCAACGTCGGTACTCATCTCACCTGATTCTATTGCGGGTCCACGTCGACGCTGAAGCTCACCCCCGCGTGCTCCCTCGCGCTCGCCGCTTGCTGCACCGCCGCCCCGACGCCACCCACCGCGACGCCTCGGTCGGTGGCCTTCACCAGCAGCATCCTGCGCTCTCGCCCACGCAGGCGGAACAGCGCCGCCGGGCCCAGCACGCTCGCCAGGTCGGGAGCGATCCGCGCGGCCATGCCATCCCTTACGGCGCTGGCCGCCGCCTGCGCCAGCACCGCCTCCGGGGCGGCGCACACGACCCGGATCAGGTGCGCAAACGGCGGATAGCGCAGTGCCGCCCGCCGCTGCAGCTCGCCCGCCAGGAAGCCCTCGCTGTCGTGGCGTGCCGCATGTGCGATCGCGCGCGCGTCGGGCGCGATCGTCTGCACCAGCACCCTCCCCTCCCCGCCGCGCCCCACCCTGCCCGCGAGCTGCGCGATCAGCGCGAAGGTGCGCTCCTCGGCGCGGAAATCGGGGAAGCGCAGGGTGGCGTCGGCATCCAACACCACCCCAAGGCTGACATCCGGGAAGTCGTGGCCCTTGGCCACCATCTGTGTGCCGATCAGCACGCCCGCCGGGGCGGCGCCGAAGCGACGCAGCAGCGCGCCCACACCTTCTCCGCCCGCGCCGGCGGGGATCGTGTCCGCATCCAACCGGAAGATCGGGAAGCGTTTGTCGTCTCCCAGTGCCGCCTGCAGATCGTGCTGCAGGCGCTCGGTGCCGGCGCCGTGGCGCGCGACCGCCGTCGAGCCGCAGCCGCAGCGCTGTGGCACACGCTCGCTGTGATCGCAGTGATGGCAGCGCACCTGTCCCTCTCCGCGGTGGAGCACGAGCGCCACGTCGCAGTGCGGGCAGCTCCACACCGATCCGCATGAGCGGCAGGAGAGGAAGTTCGACCAGCCCCGGCGGTTGAGCAGCACGATCGCCTTGCCGCCTTCGCTGCGCGTCTGCGCCAGCGCCTGCGCGGTCTCCGGGTGCAGGCCGTGGCGCTGCTCGCGCATGTCCAGCAGCTCCACCTGCGGCAGCGGGCGGCTGTCCACCCGGCGGGGCAGGCGCACACGCGTCAACGTGTGCTGGCTCTCCGGCCGTGGCGTGGCGCTGCCCAGCAGCAGCAACGCGCTCTGCAGTTGGGCGCGCTTGGCGGCGACCTCACGCGCGTCGTAGCGGGGATCGCCCTCGTGCTTGTAGGAGGAGTCGTGCTCCTCGTCGATCACGATCAACCCGAGGTCTTCGATCGGCGCGAACACCGCCGATCGGGGACCCACGCACACCCGGGCCTCACCCGTCCGCAGCCGCCGCCACTCCTCACGGCGCTGCGCCGCGGTTAGGCGCGAGTGCAGCACCGCCACCGTCTCCCCAAAGCGGCCCACGAAGCGACCCACGATCTGCGGGGTGAGCGCGATCTCGGGCACCAGCACGATTGCGCCCCTGCCGGCTTGCAGTGCGCACGCGGTGGCGCGCAGATACACCTCGGTCTTCCCCGACCCGGTGATTCCGTGCAGCAGCAGCGGCTGAGCACGATCGGCGGGGGACTGGAGCCGCTGCTCGATCGCCTCCAGCGCCTGGCGCTGGTCACCGGTCAACGGCGGTGGCTGGCTGTGCAGCGCCCCGATCGGCTGGTGTTGAGGGCGGGCGACCGCCCGAGCGCGGCGCTTGCGCACGCCGAGACCGCTCGGTCCCTTGCCGGTGGCCCCGGCTGGCAGCACCAGCCGCAGCGCACGCGCCACGGTGGAGCAGTACTCGAGCGCAAGCCACTCCGCCAGCGCCACGAGGTCAACGGGCACGCCGAGCTCCAGCGCTCGCAGCGGCTCGAGCAGCTTCTCGTCGGCCACCTCGCTGCGCTTGGAGAGGCCAGTCACCACCCCGAGCACCTGACGGCGGCCGAACGGTACCACCAACATCGAGCCCACCCCCACCATGCCACCCTCAAACCCCGGCGGCAACCTGTAGTCGAACGGCCCGCGCAGCGCGCGAGCCAAGGTGAGGGGCTCTACCTGGGCGATCTCACTCGGCATCTGAAAGAAGAGGGGCCGGCTCACCGGCCTCCAGCCGGCTGCGCCACCCTCTAAGGCAACACCTTAGATGGGCCCCCGGACCGGATCACGCCTCGGTGGCGACCGCCCCCAGCCCCGCGGCCTCGCGCAGCGCCTCGGCCTTGTCGGTGCGCTCCCACGTGAAGTCGTGGTCGTCGCGGCCGAAGTGGCCGTATGCCGCGGTCTTCTGATAGATCGGGCGATGCAGCCGCAGCTCCTCGCGAAACGCGCCCGGTCGCAGATCGAAGTGCTCGGACACCAGCTCCATGATCCGCGCCGTGCCGATCTTCTCGGTGCCGAACGTCTCCACCATCACCGACACCGGGTGGGCAACCCCGATCGCATATGCCACCTGCACCTCCGCGCGGTCGGCCAGACCGGCGGCCACGATGTTCTTGGCCACCCACCTGACGGCGTAGGCCGCCGAGCGGTCCACCTTCGAGGGGTCCTTGCCCGAGAACGCGCCCCCGCCGTGGCGTGCCATCCCGCCGTAGGTGTCGACGATGATCTTGCGCCCCGTCAGCCCACAGTCGCCCATCGGGCCGCCGATCACGAAGCGTCCGGTGGGGTTCACCAGGAAGTTGCGCAGCAGCTCCTTCTCCTCGTAGAGCTCCGCCGGCAGCACCGGGCGCAGCACGTGCTCGAAGAGATCGGGCTTGATCAGCGCCTCGCTGTCGATCCCGTCGGCGTGCTGGGTGGAGATCAGGATCTTCTCCACACCCACCGGCCGGCCATCGCGATAGCGAACCGTCACCTGGGTCTTGCCGTCCGGGCGCAGGTAGGGCAGCACATCCGCCTTGCGCACCTCCGCCAGGCGCTTGGAGAGCTTGTGCGCCAGCAGGATCGGCAGCGGCATCAGCTCCTCGGTCTCGTTGCTGGCATACCCGAACATCATCCCCTGGTCGCCCGCGCCCGCGAGGTCGAAGCGATCGTCGTCGAGCGGGTCGTGGCGCGTCTCGTAGGCGGCGTCCACACCCTGCGCGATGTCCGGCGACTGCCGGTCGATCGCGTTGATCACCGCGCACGTGTCGCAGTCGAAGCCGAACGCCGCGTTGTCGTAGCCGATGCCCCGCACCGTCTCCCGCGCCACCTCGGGGATGTCCACGTAGGTCTCGGTGGTGATCTCCCCCGACACCACGATCAGGCCGGTGTTGACCAGCGTCTCGCACGCCACGCGGCCATTGGGGTCCTCGCGCAGCACCGCATCCAGCACCCCATCGGAGATCTGGTCGGCGATCTTGTCGGGGTGCCCCTCGGTGACCGACTCGCTGGTGAACAGGTATTCGTTATCTGAATGGTGGCTCATGGGGGCAGTGTATCGGCCACCACCTCGCGGTTCACGCCACCACCTCGCGGTTCACGCCACCACCTCGCGGTTCACGCCACCACCTCGCGGTTCAGGCCACCACCTCGCGGTTCACGCCACCACCTCGCGGTTCACGCCACCACCTCGCGGTTCACGCCACCACCTCGCGGTTCACGCGGCCACCTCGCGGTTCACGCGGCCGAGCGGGCGCCACGGCGCCGGCCGTCGCTGTGCCCGCGCTGACCGCGTTCCACGAAGTCGATGATCAGCGGCACCCCGTCCATGCCGTATCGGGCGCGCAGACGGTTCTCCAGGAAGTAGGCGTAGTCGCGCGTCACCCGCTCGCGGGAGTTGACCTGGATCGCAAAGCGCGGGGGGCGCTCGCCGGTTTGGGTCATGTAGATCGGCTTCAGACGGTGCTGGCTGGAGCCCCGGCGGGTGCCGATCGGCGGCTGGCGCGCCTGCACCGCCTCCGCCAGGAAGCGGTTGAGCTCCGGCGTGGGAATGCGACCCGCCATTCGATCCCCGAGCGCCAGCGCCTCGGTCAAGAGGCGCGCGGTGTGCCGGCCGGTGATGGCACTTGCAGTCAGCACGCGCGGACGCAGCCGCAGCTTCTCGGCCACCCGCCCGCGCTCGTGCGCAAGCGCCGCCTCGCGCCCCTTGTCATCCTGGACCTCGGGGTGGGACTCCGCGAACAGGTCCCACTTGTTGAGCACGATCGCCGTCGCGCAGCCCGCCTTCATCGCAAGCTCGGCGATCCGCAGGTCCTGCGCCGTGACGCCTTCGGTGGCGTCACACACCACCATTGCCACGTCCGCCCGCTCGGCCGCGCGGCGGGAGCGCAGCGCGGTGTAGTACTCGACCGAGTCCGCCACCTTCGACTGGCGGCGCATGCCCGCGGTGTCGATCAGCGTCACGGCCCGCCCCTCCACAAGCAGCGGGGTGTCGATCGCGTCCCGGGTGGTGCCGGCCCGCTCGGAGACGATCACGCGCTCCTCACCCAGGAAGCGGTTGACCAGCGAGGACTTGCCGACGTTGGGTCGGCCGATCAGCGCGAGGCGCAGCGTCTCGGGCGCCGGGAGCGCGTCCTCGGGGGGAAGCAGCTGCACGATCCGGTCCAGCAGATCGCCCGAGCCCAGCCCCTGCGCGGCGGAAACAGCCAGCGGCTGACCCAGCCCGAGGCGGTGCAGCTCGGCGGCCAGCGGCAGATCGGCGACTGTGTCGCACTTGTTGGCCACCACCACGCTGGGCAGCGGCGAGCGGCGCAGCAGATCCGCCAGCTCCTCATCGCCGGGGCGCACCCCCGCCCGCGCGTCCACCACCAGCACCGCCACCTCGGCTTCGGCGAGGCCGGCGCGCGCCTGCTCGCGGATCGAGCCGGCCAGTGGGTCCTCGTCGTGAAAGTCAACGCCGCCGGTGTCGATCAGCGTGAACGTGCGTCCGTTCCACTCGCACTCCACCTCGTTGCGGTCGCGGGTGACCCCCGGGCGCTCGTGCACCACGGCGATGCGCGTCCCGCTCAGGCGGTTGACCAGCGATGACTTGCCCACGTTGGGATAGCCGATGATGGCGACCTTCAGCATTGAGCCAGTATGAGCTATGGGCGGGGCGGACCGGTGCGAGCGCGGCTCGGACCGGTGCGAGCGCGGCTGGAGCTCACGACGCGGTGGGTCCACCACCCGCGCGCTGCCCCGTTTGGAGGCGAGCGTTCTGTCGGTGCGCCAGCGCCGCGATGCGCTCGACCACCGCGTCGATGTCGAGCCCGGTGGTGTCGAGCGTGACGGCATCCGCGGCCGCGCGCAGCGGGCTGTGCTCGCGATCGCGGTCGCGCTGGTCGCGCTGGCGCAGTTCGTCCAACACCGCCTCGCGATCGAGGCCGAGTTCCGCGGCGCGCCGCCGCGCGCGCTCGGCGGGATCGGCGGTGAGGAAGACCTTCAGCGCCGCGTCGGGCGCGACCACCGTGCCGATATCCCGGCCCTCGGCCACCCAATCGCCACTGGAGAGCAGCTCCCGCTGCGCTGCGACCAGCGCCTCGCGCACAGCCGGGTCCGGAGCAACCTTCGACGCCTTCTCGGAGACCTCCAGCGTGCGAATCTCCTCGGTCACGTCGCGGCCGTTCAGCAGCACACGCTCCCCCAACTCGATGTGCGCGCCCCGCGCCAGCCGCGCAGGCGTCCGGTCGGGCGATGAGAGCGCCAACAGCGCCACACAGCGGTACATCGCGCCGCTGTCCATATAGGTGAAGCCCAGTCTGCCCGCCACCGCGCGCGCCACGGTGGACTTGCCGGCCCCGGCGGGGCCGTCGATCGCGATCACCATCAGCCCGCCAACCGCTCCAGATCCTCCACGAAGCCCGGGTAGGAGACCGCGGCGGCCTCCATTCCGCGCACCTCCACACCCTCGCGCGAGGCCAGTCCGGCGACCGCGCCCAGCATCGCCAGACGGTGGTCGCCGTGAGCGTCGAGCACGCCCCCGCGCAGACCACCGGTGCCCGTGACCGCGAAGCCGTCGTCGGTCGCCTCGATCTCCGCGCCCAGCCCGCGCAGCCCGCCGACCACGGTGGCGATCCTGTCGGACTCCTTCAGGCGCAGCTCGTGCGCGCCGCGCACCACCGTCTCGCCTTCGGCGAAGCAGCCGAGCAGCGCCACCAGCGGCAGCTCGTCGATCGCCAGCGGCACCTCCTCGGGGCCCACGAAGGTCCCCTCCAGCCCACCCGCGGCGACGTCGAGGTCGCTGACCGGCTCGTGCGCGACCAGCTCGCCGGTCTCGTCCTCCAGATCGCCCAGCACGATGCCCTGCATCCGCATCAGGATCCGCAGGAAGCCGCTGCGCGTCCAGTTGACCCCGACATCTCGGATCAGCAGGCGGGAGCCTCCCACCAGCACGCCGGCGGCGATCATGAACGCGGCGGAGCTGGGGTCGCCGGGCACCCGCACGTGCTCCAGCACCAGCTCGTCGGTGTTGGTGACGGTGACGCTGCGGCCGTTGCGGTGCACTCTGGCGCCGGCGCCCAGCAGCATCCGCTCGGTGTGGTCGCGGCTGCGCTCGGGCTCGGTGACGGTGCTGGCGCCGTCGGCGGCGAGGGCGGCCAGCAACACGCACGACTTCACCTGGGCGCTCGCCACCGGCAGCGTGTAGGAGATCGAGTGCAGCCGGGCACCCCGCACGCTCAGCGGCGGGAAGCGGCCCTCGCGCGCCCGCAGCGTGGCCCCCATCAGCTCCAGCGGCTCGATCACGCGGTCCACCGGACGCCGGCGGATCGACTCGTCGCCGTCGAGCGTGAACGTGCGGCCCTCCTGCGCGGCCAGCCAGCCGGGCAGCAGGCGCAGCAGTGTGCCGGCGTTGCCGACGTCGATTGGCCCCGCCGCCCCCGGCGGCTCGCGCGCCTCGCGCAGGCCGGTGCCGCGCACGACCACCTCCTCGGGGCGCACCTCCACCAGCGCGCCCAGTGCGCGCACGGCGTTCAGCGTCGAGATGGTGTCGGCGGCGTCCAGGTAGTTTTCGATCCGTAGCGGGTAGGAGGCCATCGCGCCGAGCAGCGCCGCCCGGTGGGAGATCGACTTGTCCGCCGGCGCGGTCAGCTCGCCCGTGAGCGGGCCGGAGGGCTCGAAGCGCAGGTTCATCCCGCCCGCAAGCCTATGTGCCGGCGTCCGTGGAGGACGAGCGGTTGCCAGAGAACAGCTTCTCGCGCTCCGCGCGAGCACGCTCGTTCCACGCGTAGATGCCGGCCGTGTGGCCGACATCGAGCATGTCGCGGATGTGCGCCAGGCTCGCGATCAGCTCGTCGATCGCGCGAATGAGCTCAATGTGGTTGGACATGTAGATGTCCGTCCAGATCTCGCTGTTGGAGCCCGCCACGCGCGTGGCGTCGCGGAAGCTGGGTCCGATCCCAAGCTGGCGCGAGAGCACGGGGTGAGCGTCGTCGTCGCGCGCGTCGGCGAGCCGCAGGATCAGCAGGTTGGCGAGCACGTGCGGCAATTGGGAGACGGTGGCCATCAGGCGGTCGTGCATGTCGGCGTCGATCGGAATGGGCTCCGCGCCCAGGCGCACGATCAGATCCCGCAGCCGCATGTATAAGCCCTCCGGGATGTCCTCCGACGGACATAGGTACCACGTGGCCGCCTCGAACAGGTCATCGCGGGCGTGCTCCACGCCGGCCGTGTGCGACCCCGCGAGGGGATGACCGCCGATGAAGCGAGGGTCCCGCCGCGCCTTCTCCAGTGCAAGCTTCGTCGAGCCGACGTCGCTCACCACGCAATCGTCCCCGGCGTGTTCGAGCGCTTCGCGCACGGTCTCGGCGAGCACCCCCACCGGGGCCGCGGCGAAGACGACCTCCGCACCGGCCACCGCAGCCGCGATGTCCGGCGCCTGCTCGTCGATCGCCCCCAGCTCGAGCGCGGTGGCACACGCTCGCGGGTCGGGGTCATAACCACAGACGCTGGCGCCCACGCGGCGGCGAGCGGCAAGGCCGATCGACCCGCCGATCAGGCCGACGCCGAGGATCGCGATCTTCAACGCGCGGGCCCCCGGCGCGGGAACCGAACGCCTGCGAGCAGCGCCCGGCGACCCGCCATCACGCGGCGCGGGAACCGAACGCCTGCGAGCAGCGCCCGGCGACCCGCCATCACGCGGCGCGGGAACCGAACGCCTGCGAGCAGTCCCCGGCGACCCGCCATCACGCGGCGCGGGAACCGAACGCCTGCGAGCAGCGCCCGGCGGCGCGCCATCACGCGGCGCGGGAACCGAACGCCTGCGAGCAGCGCCCGGCGGCCCGCCATCACGCGGCGCTGAGCGCCTTGCCCGCCAGCGCGGCTGCGCGCTCCACCGCGGCGGCGTACTCGGCGAACGTGTCGGTCGGCAACGACTGGGGCCCGTCGCAGCGCGCCTCGTCGGGGTTGGGGTGCACCTCGACGATGATGCCGTCCGCACCCGCCGCCGCGGCGGCCAGCGAGAGCGAGAGCACCAGGTCGCGCCGGCCGGCCGCGTGGGAGGGGTCGACGATCACCGGCAGGTGCGAGAGCTCCTTGAGGATCGGCACCGCCATCAGGTCGAGCGTGGAGCGCCGGTAGGCGTTCTCGAACCCGCGCACGCCCCGCTCGCAGAGCATCACGGCGGGGTTGCCCTCCTTCAGGATGTACTCGGCGGCCATCAACAGCTCGTCCAGCGGCGCGGAGAGCCCGCGCTTGAGCAGCGCGGGGCGCCCCGATCGCCCGATCTCGGTGAGCAGCGAGTAGTTCTGCATGTTGCGCGCGCCGATCTGGATCACGTCGGCGACCTCGAGCACCGCGTCGATGTCGCGCACGTCCATCAGCTCGGTGACGACCGGCAGGCCGGTCTCGGCCTTCGCCTCGGCGAGCAGCCGCAGCCCCTCCTGCCCGAGACCCTGGAAGGCGTAGGGAGAGGTGCGGGGCTTGTAGGCGCCGCCGCGCAGCAATGTGGCGCCCCCGTCGCGCACCGCGCGCGCTGTCTGGAGCGTCTGCTCGCGCGATTCGACCGTGCAGGGCCCGGCGATCAGCGCGAAGTGGTCGCCCCCGACCTTGCGACCGTCAATGTCGAGCACGGTGCGCTCGCCGTGGCGGAACTGTGCGGAGGCAAGCTTGTAGGGCTTGAGAATCGGCACCACTCTGTCCACCCCGGGCTGGCCCTCCAACCCGAGGCTCTCGACGTTGGCGTCCTGCTCGACGTCGCCGATCGCGCCGATCACGGTTACGCGCGCGCCCTGGCTGCGGTGGGCCCGCGCGCCGGCTCGCTCGATCTTCTCTGCGACCGCCGCGATCTCCTCGTCGGTGGCCGACTCCTTCATCACGATCATCATCGGTGGGTCCTTTCTGTGCCTCGGGAATCTTAGTGTGTGCGTCTCCCGCCGCAGGGCGGGCGGGAGGATCGTGAAGGGCGTGATGCGCCCGGTGGGGTGGCGCTCGGTCGAGAAGACCCCGGGCGGCCCGCGGTCCCGCTCACGGGCGGGCGCAGGCCGAAGCGCCTAGCTAAATCGCCAGGCGGCGTACGCGTAGGAGGACGACCAGTCGGCAGGCGTAGGGATGTGGCGATGCGATGCGGTGGCGGATGCGGACATGGTCGTCTCAGTTGTTTGTAGCACCTTTGCGCCCAATCGACAAGCGAAGCACACAGGGAAGCGGATCTTCGCACCAGTTGCTGGGGTAGAGCCAGGCCCGGCCTCAGCCAAAGTCTCTTTTTTGGCCTCCAACCCTTTACAAAATGAAGGGTTGGGCCCCAAAAAAAGAGGCGCAGACCCAAGAGCACTGCCGAGCGCCGCGTGCTTCACGGCACCTCGCCCTTCACGGCACCTCGCCCTTCACGGCACCTCGCCCTTCACGGCACCTCGCCCTTCACAGCACCTCGCCCTTCACAGCACCTCCGCCAGCGCATCCAGGAAGACGGCGTTCTCCTCGGGCGTGCCGTAGGTGACGCGCAACGCCCCCTCGCGCCCAAGCGCGCCGCCGCCGCGCACGAGCACGCCGCGGTCGAGCAGACCGCGCATGACCTGCGCTTCGTTTCTATCTTCGCCGAGACCGAACCAGCAGAAGTTGGCCTGCGAGTCGGCGGGCGCGAGGCCCAGCGCGCGCAGCCGCTCGTCCATCGCGATCCGCTCGGCGACCGTGCGGGTGACCCGGTCGATGACGGCGTCCTGGTGGGCGAGCGCCTCGGTGGCGGCGGCCTGGGCGACGGCGTTGCAGAAGAACGGCTGGCGCACCTGGTCAAACGCCCGCGGCAGCTCCTCGGAGCCGCACAGCGCGAAACCGACGCGCAGCCCGCACAGGCCGTACACCTTCGAGAAGGTGCGCAGCAGCACGAGGTTGGGGTGTTCGCGCAGCAGCTCGACGGAGGCATCGGGGTCATCGAGCAGGTTGAACTCGCAGTAGGCCTCGTCGATCACCACGCACACGTGCGGGGGCACCTCCGCCACGAAGCCCGCGATCTCGGCGAGCGGCAGGGCGGTGGAGGTGGGGTTGTTGGGATTGCACACGATCACCAGCCGCGTGGCGACGGTGATCTCGCGCAGCATCGCCGGCAGGTCGTGGCGGTCGTGCTCATCCAGCGCGACGGTGACGGCGCGCGCGCCCGAAGCGGCGCTTAGGTGGGGGTAGATCGAGAAAGACGGCCAGGCATACACCAGCTCGGCGCCCGGCTCCAGCAGCGCCTCGCCGGCGGCGAGCAGGATGTCGCAGGAGCCGTTGCCGATCGCGATGCGCTCGGGCGGCACGTCGTAGCGTTCCGACAGTCGCCGGCGCAGCGCCGCGCTGGAGGGGTCGGGATAGCGGTTCAGTGTCGCGAGCGTTTGCTCGATCGCCGCTTGGACCGCGGGCAGCGGTGGCCACGGCGACTCGTTGCTCGCGAGCCGCACGCGCGGCGCCGCGTCCGCGTACCCACCGGCGGCCGGGTAGCTGGGCAGCCTTTGGACGCGGGCCGAGAACTCGATGGGCACGGGGGCATTGTGCCGGATCGCGGCGTGGTGGTACTCGGCACCGTCACCGTGGTCGTCGGCCCGGGCACCGTCGTGGTCGTCGTGGGACCGGGCACCGTCACCGTCGTCGTCCGTTCCGGGGGCGTCGGTTCCGGTTCGTCGACGGTCACGGTGTGCGAGGTTTCCGCCGTGGCGCCACTGTCGTTGGTGACCGCCAGTTTCACGGTGTATTCGCCGGGCACCCGGTAGGCATGGGTCACTTCGCTCAATTCCTGCCCGCTCGCGCTTTCGCCGTCGCCGAAATCCCAGCGGTAGTCGATGAGCGCGCCAGCCATCGGGGCAGAGCCGGCGCCATTGAAGGAGATGGCGTGACCGACGGTCGCGGGGCTCGAGTAAGTCGAGAAGGCCGCGACCGGCACCGGTGCCTGCGTGACGCAGCCGCCGGCGGCGTTGCTCCACTCGCGCTGGGTGAGGTAGTGGCGGCCGTCGATCGCCTGGTTGTAGGCGGTGCCCAGTTTCTTCAACACCGGTTCGCCCCCCACTTCGGTGAATTCGGCCGGGGTGCCTCCGAGCAGCGGCCCGTAGTCGTCGGCGGCGGGATCGAAGTCGATCAGCGGGTCGAAGAACGGGTACGTGCACTTGTCGGCGACCTCGTTGCCGCCGATGTCAAACCACGCGTTGCCGAGCGGGTCGGTGACCGACTCGTTGTCCTCGTGGCTGAGCGTGTCGATCTCGGGGTCGGCCGGGCTGCCATGCGGCTGGTCGGGCGTTTCGCAGCCCGGGACGTCGTCGTAGGGCATGTTGGCGTACACGACGAGGTGTTCTTCATTCGAGTGCCTGAAGACCAACGCGCTGTGATAGGCGCAGTAGTAGTCGGTGTTGCACACGGCAACGCCGCCTTCGAAGCCCGAGCAGCTGTTGACATCGTGCGGGGCCAGCATCACGTAGAGCGCGCCGAGTTCCGTTGAGAGAGACGGGTGGGCGATAGCGAACTTTGCGACCTCTTCGATCAACTGGTAATCGGGTTCACCAGACGGCCCTTCGCCGTCGGAGATACAGGGCTGGTTTTCCGGCGGCAGGTACGGCTCTTCCGCGGTGGCCACCGGGCAGGTGGAGAGCTCCCGTTCGGGGTAAGGATCTTTGTCAATGAAAGCGCCGCCGAATTCCGAGCTGTACGCCCCCGGGGCACCCGATTCTCCGTACAGCGTGTCCACCGAGAAGACGTTGCCGAGCGTGCCGCTGGCAGCCGCCACATCCTTGATGAACGTTTCGATTTCGGGGAGGTAGCTGGACGGCAGCGCTTCAAAGGATGTGCCGGCCTGGCCGTTGGCGCTCGGTTCGGGCGGTTCCCACTGGATCAGGTAGACCTTGACTTTGTGCATCACAACGCCGGCTTCGGGGCCAGTTCCGTGGTAGAGCAGTGGGCCGGAGCACGACGTGGTGCACAGTTCACTCAGCGGCGCGGCGAGGCTGAAGCCGCCCTGCCGGCGAGCGACGCCGCGGCGGAGGGCGATGCCGTGGGCGGCGCTGCGCGTCAGCTTGAAGGGGCTCGCGCCACTGCGGAGCGCGAGCCGGGGCCGCACCGGCCTCGGCCGCATGGGGGACGCCGCGGCGGTGCCTGCGTGCGCGAGCGGGGCATACCTCGCCGCGGCACCCGCCGGCGCGGGCAACAGCGCGCTGGGCACGAACAGACCGGCAGCGGCCAGCGCGACACGCAGCACGGAGCGACTCCTGGGCATCCGGCACCTCGTTCTTTCAACAGACCTCGATTGCATGGCAGGCGTGATGTTATAGGTTGGTACGATCCCGAGACCGCGTGGCTCCATGGCTACTGCGCGGACTCCAAATCGGCGCGCAGCGTCTTGGCCTCGCCCAGGTAGACGTGCTGAGCCCGGTGGCTGTCCTCGGCGTAGTAATGGATCAGGACCCGGATCACGCGCGGCAGCGCGCGCGGCACGGGAATCTCCCGTGCGCACAGCAGCGGCACGCTCTCGAAGCCGAGCGCCCGCGCGGCGACCGCGGGAAACTCGGCGTTGAGGTCGTTGGTGGCGGTGAAGATGCAGCTGACGACGTCCTCGAGGCGCAGCGCGTTGCGCTCCATGATCGTCGTCATCAATTCGGTGGTGGCCTCGAGAATGTCCTTGGCGTCGTTGTGCGCGACGCTGGTGGCGCCGCGTAAGGCATACAGTCGCATGGCGGGCGATTCTCTCAGAGCGTGCGGCCGGCCTCGCCCAGCTTGCGCAGATCGGCCTCGCCGAGACGGCGGTGGGCGCCCGGCGGCAGGGTGCCCAGCCGCAGCGGGCCGAAGGCGACGCGCCGTAGCTCGCGCACGGGGTGGCCGACCGCCTCGCACATGCGGCGCACCTGGCGGTTGCGGCCTTCGCGGATCGTGATTTCGAGCTCCTCCCCGCCGCTGCCCGCCCTGGCACTCGCACGCGCGGGCGTTGCGCTCACGCGCTTCTCGCCGCCGCTCCCCACTCGCTCTACCTGCGCCGGCGCGGTGGGCCCGTCCTCCAGCGTCACGCCGGAGCGCAGGGCACGCAGCGCCCGCTCGCCCACGGGTCCTCCGGCGACGCGCACGCGGTAGGTGCGGGGCACCTCGTAACGCGGGTGGGTGAGCCGCTGGGCGAGCGCTCCGTCGTTGGTGAGCAGGATCAGGCCGCTGCTGTCGGCGTCAAGGCGCCCCACGGGGTAGAGGCGCCGAGGCTCGTCGGGGATCAGCTCCACCACCGTGGGACGCCCGTGGGTGTCGCGCGCGGTGGAGACCACGCCGACGGGCTTGTGCAAGGCGTAGACGACCCGCGGCTCGGGGCCGCGCAGCGGCTGCCCGTCGACCTCGACGCGGTGGCGTTCGTCCACGTCACGCGCGGGATCGCGCACCAGCTCCCCATCGACGCGCACGCGCCCGGCCACGATCAGCGTCTCGGCGGCGCGACGGGACGCGACACCGGCGTGGGCGAGGTGCTTGGCGAGGCGCATGGCTGCCACCATAGGAGCCCCACCCGACGAAGCCCCAGCCCGCAACCCGACGACACACCCGGGCGCAACCCAACGAAGCCCCAGCCCGCAACCCGACGACACACCCGCCCGCAACCCAACGAAGCCCCCGCCCGCAACCCGACGACACACCCGCCCGCAACCCAACGACATGGACCTGCAACTTCTCGACCAGACGCTCGCCGCCCGTGGTGAGCCGAGTTTCCGCGCCGCCCAGGTGTGGCGCTGGGCGGCTGCGGGCGCGGCCGGGTATGAGGCGATGACCAACCTGCCGCTGGCGTTGCGCGAGGAGCTCGCGCGGGAGGTGCCGTTCTCCACTCTTGAGGTGCGCCGCGAGGCGCACGCCCGGGACGGCACGGTGAAGGCGCTGTTCGCCACGGCGGACGGCCGGCCGCTGGAGGCGGTACTGATGCGATATCGAAACCCTCCGGGAGGTGGGGACGGGCGCCGTTCGATCTGCCTCTCCTCGCAGTCGGGCTGCCCGCTGACCTGCACCTTCTGCGCCACCGGCGCAATGAGGTTCGCGCGCAACCTCAGCAGCTCGGAGATTCTCGACCAGGCGCTGCACTTCCGCCGCTACGAGCGGGTGGATCACTGCGTGTTCATGGGGATGGGCGAGCCGCTCTTGAACCTCGACGCGGTGCTGGCGGCCTGCGAGCGCCTGCCGGATCTCGGCATCTCACACCGTCGCACCGCGATCTCGACCGTGGGCTGGATCCCCGGGATCGAACGCCTCACCGAGTGCGAGCTGCCCCTGCGCCTTGCTCTCTCGCTGCACGCCGCCGACGAAGCGCTGCGCTCGGAGCTGATGCCGGTCAACGAGCGCTACCCGCTGCGCGAGGTGCTCGAGGCGTGCCGCGCCCACTATGCGCGCAAGCGGCGGCGGGTGTTCGTCGAGTACGTGATGCTGGCGGGGGTCAACGACCGCTATGAGCAGGCGGTGGCGCTGGCGAAGCTGCTCGCCCCGGCGGGCGCGGGCGAGCCGCTGATGTTCAAGGTGAACCTGATCCCGTTCAATCCCACCGGCGGGCGCCCCGCACCCCATGCCCGTCCCGCAAGCGTGACGGGCATCGTGGATGAGGGGGATGCATACAAGGGATCAAGCCGCGAGGCGATCGCGGCCTTCAAGGCGGCACTGGAGGAGCACGGAGCGCAGGCCACTGTGCGCCTGACGCGCGGTCGCGACATCGACGCGGCGTGCGGCCAGCTGGCAGCGAGAGCAGCTTAATTGGAGTTGTGCTCAGGTGCGACCCGACGCTTTACAAAATGAAGGGTTGGGGGCCGAAAAGTGCATTACAACACCCCAGCCTCACCCGATTTCAGCCCCCGCCGCGGGCGTGAACGAGCCGATCACGACTCATGCTGCGGCGGCCCGCCCTCGGCGCGCGCCTCGCCGGCGCGCAGGAGCCGCTCGCGCAGCTCGGCCTGCTCCTCGGGCGTGGGGTCCCACTGCGCCACGTCGGGCAGCTCGCTGAGCGAGCGCAGGCCGAACAGCTTCAGGAACTGGGTGCCGGTGCGGTAGAGGACGGCGCCGAACTGAGAGCGGCCGGCCTCCTCGATCAGGCCGCGCTCGAGCAGCGTGGTGGCCGCCGAGTCGGCGCTGACGCCGCGGATCCGCGTGATCTCGGGGCGCGAGACCGGCTGCAGGTAGGCGACGATCGCGAGCGTCTCCGCCTGGGCGGGGGTGAGCGTGGCGGTGCGGGGCCGGCTGAACAGCCGCCGCGCCGCCTCCTCGCAGGCGGGATCGCTGGCGAGCGCGTAGCCGCCGGCGAGCTCGCGCAGCTGGATGCCGCGCTGCCCGGGGGCGTACTGCTCGGCGAGCAGCCCCAGAGCCGCCGCGATCTCCAGCTCATCGGCCGCGGCGGAGGCGGCCAGCTCACGGGTGGAGAGCGGGTCGCTGCTGAGGAACAACAGGGCCTCGACCGTGCGGGCCAGCTCGACAGTGTCGCTCACCTTAGGCGCCTCCGGCGCCCGCGGCCACCGAGGCGGGGGCCGGCGGGGCGAGCGCGTGAACGTGGATCTCGCCGAAGCACTCGCTCTGCTCCCAGGCCGCTTCGCCGCGTTTGTAGAGCTCCAGCAGCGCAAACACCGTGATCGCGACGGTCATGCGATCGTCGGTGTCGCCGACGGCCTCCTCGAAGGTGAAGCGCCCGCGGCGCAGCAGCGAACGCAGGTGCGACAGGCGCTCTCCGAGCGAGACCCGCGGGATCGTGAGGTGGCGCAGGCTGATCGCGGGCGGCATCACCAAGAGGCGGCCGAGCGCCTGCCCGAGCGCCGCCGGGTCGAGCACGCCGTCGATCGGCTCGGGCACGGCGCGCAGCAGGTGCGCGGGGGGCGGCGCCGAGCGGAAGCGCACGCCGTCCTGCGCGGCGAGCAGCTCCCGCAGGTGGGTGGCGGCTGAGCGGTAGCGGCGGGCGTCGAGCATCCTTGTGAGCAGCTCCTCGGCGGCCTCTGCGGGCTCGATGTCGAGCAGCTGCTCGTCCTCCTCGCCGGTGAGCATCAGACGCGACTTGAGCTCCAGCAGCGCGGCGACGAGCACGATGAACTCGGTGGCGGTCTCCAGGTCCAGCTCACCCCGGGCCTCGAGGTGGTCGAGGTAGGCGAGCACGACCTCGGCGAGCTGCAGCTCGAGCAGGTCGATCTCTTCGCGCAGCACCAGCGTCAGGAGCAGGTCGAACGGCCCGCTGAACACGTCCAGGTCGAGGTCGAGCGCGGCGACTGAGCTCATGCTCGGGCCTCTCTCCCGCGGGCCGGGCCGACCACCGCCGGACGCCGGCCGTCCCCAACCGCACTCGCACCATCGCTCATGCTCTCACCGTACCGGTCATGCAGGATGGCCACGCCGCCCGCCCGCGCCCACGCCCACGCCCATCCGCTCGCGCACATCGGCGAGCGTGGTGGCGGCGATCGCACGGGCGCGCGCCGCGCCGTCCCCAAGCACGACCTCGAGTGCGGCCTCGTCGGCGCGCAGATCCGCGTAGCGCTCGCGTACCGGCGCCAGGTAGTCGATCACCGCGACGGCCACCGCCGCCTTCAGGTCGCCGTACCCGCGCGCGTCGGCGAGGTCGGCTTCAACCGTCTCGGGGCTCACCCCGCGCGCGGCGGCGAGGATCTCGATCAGGTTGGACACGCCCGGCTTGCCCTCGGCGCGGCGGATCTCGTTGCCCGAGTCGGTGACGGCGCTCTTGATCTTCTTCTCGAGCGCGCGCGGCTCGTCCAGCACGTACACCGTGCCCTGGGGGCTGCCCCCAGTGGTGGACATCTTGCGGGTGGGCTCCTGCAGATCCATGATCCGCGCGCCCACCGGGGGGATGCGATGCTCGGGCACGACCAGCACCTCCTCGCCGCCGCCGAAACGCGCGTTGAAGCGAATCGCGATGTCGCGCATCAGCTCGACATGCTGGCGCTGGTCGTCGCCAACGGGCACCTCGTGCGCGCGATAGGCGAGCACGTCGGCGGCCATCAGCACGGGGTACAAAAAGAGACCGGCGGAGACCAGCTCGCGCTGCGCGGCCGACTTGTCCTTGAACTGGTGCATGCGCTGCAGGTCGCCGTAGGCGGTGACACTCGTCAGCAGCCACGTCAGCTCGGCGTGCTCGGGCACGTCGCTCTGCCTGAACAGGATGCAGCGCTCGGGGTCGACGCCGGCGGCCAGTAGCAGCGCGGTGAGGTCGTACAGGCTGCGGCGCAGCTCGGCCGGGTCGTAGGCGACGGTGGTGGCGTGCAGGTCGACGATGCAGAACAGCGCCTCCCCGCGCTCCTGTCCCTCGACGTACTGGCGGATCGCCCCGATGTAGTTGCCGAGGTGCTTGCTGCCAGTCGGCTGGATGCCGGAGAAGATGCGCACGTCAGAGAGACTGCCGGATCACTGGGCGCTTTGCCGCGGCAACCTCGTCAAGGCGCCGCACAGGCGTGGTGTGCGGGGCGGTGCGCGCGATCTCGGGGTCGGCGGCGGCCTCGCGCAGGATCACCGCGATCGCATCGGCGAAGGCGTCCAGCGTCTCCTTGGTCTCGGTCTCGGTCGGCTCCACCATCAGCGCCTCGTCGACCAGCAGCGGGAAGTACACGGTGGGTGGGTGGAAGCCGAAGTCGAGCAGACGCTTGGCGAGGTCGAGGGTCTTGATGCCCAGCTCCCGCCTCATGGGACCACCGGAGAGCACGAACTCGTGCATGCAGAGGTCGCCGTAGGCGAGCGGCAGATACTCGGCGACGCCGTGTTCTCGCAGCCGCGCGAGCAGGTAGTTGGCGTTGAGCACGGCGGTCTCGGAGGCGTCGCGCAGGCCCTCGGCGCCGAGCGAGCGGATGTAGGCGTAGGCGCGCACGAAGCAGCCGTAGTTGCCCTGGAAGCCGCGCAGTCGCCCGATCGACTTGGACCCCACGATCCCCGACCCGTGGTCGAGGTCGAACATCCGCGCGGGCAGGCTCTCGGCAGCGGCGAGGGATCCGCCGCCGTTGCGGTCGGCCGCGGAGGAGTCGCCGCGATCCTCGCGCTTGAGCACCACCGGCATCGGCAGAAACGGCGCGATCCGCTCGGAGACGGCGATCGGCCCGGAGCCGGGGCCGCCGCCGCCGTGGGGTTGAGTGAAGGACTTGTGGAGATTGAAGTGGACGATGTCGAAGCCCATGTCGCCCGGTCGGGAGATGCCCATGACCGCGTTGAGGTTGGCGCCGTCGTAGTAGAGCGTGGCCCCCACCCCGTGCACGATCCGCGCGATCTCCTCGATGTTGGGGTCGAACAGGCCAAGCGTGTTGGGGTTGGTGAGCATCAGGCAGGCGACGTCGGGACCGGCCTTGGCGCGCAGGTCATCGAGATCGACGCCCCCGTCGGGGTTGGTGGCGAGCTTGACGACCTCGAGGCCGGCCATCGTGACGGTGGCGGGGTTGGTGCCGTGGGCGGTGTCGGGGGTGAGCACCTTGTGGCGCCGCTCACCGCGATCCTCGTGATAGGCCCGGGCGAGCAGCACGCCCGCCAGCTCGCCGTGGGAGCCGGCGGAGGGCTGCAGGCAGACGTGCGGCAGGCCGGCGATCTCGGCGAGCGCCTGCTGCAGGTTCCACATCAGCTCAAGCGCCCCCTGTGCACGCGCAGGGTCCTGCAGGGGGTGCAGGCGGGCATGCCCGGGCAGCGCGGCGACGCGCTCGTGCAGGCGGGGGTTGTGCTTCATGGTGCACGAGCCCAGCGGGTAGAAGCCGGAGTCGAGGTCGAAGTTGCGCTTGGAGATGCGCACGTAGTGGCGCACGATCTCGGGCTCGGAGAGCTCGGGCAGCCGCGCGGGGGCGGTGCGGCGGTGGCGTGCGGGCAGCAGCGTCTCGGCGTCCACCTCGGGCACGTCGATCTCCGGGCAGACAAACGCGCGGCGTCCCGGAGCGCCCTTCTCGAAGATCGTCCGCGCGCGGTCGCGCTGCGGCGGGGTTTCGGTGCCCACACTCACGCGACGACCGCCTGCCGGCTGACGACACTCACGCCATGACCGCCTGCCGGCCCGACAGCACTCACGCCATGACCGCCTCTCGGCCGGCTGTGGCTCGCTCTGCGGCGACCGCTGTCCCCAGCACCTCGACGAGCCGGTCGATGTCGGACCGCGAGCGCCGCTCGGTGATGGCGACCAGCAGCCCGCCGCGATCCTCCTCGCGCCCGGTGAGCGCGTGCAGGTCGGCGCCGGGGTTGATCCCCTGCGCGGCGCAGCGCTCGCGCACGGCGGCGACGTCGGCGTCGAGGCGCACCGCGAACTCGCGCACCACCGGCCGGGAGTGCAGCTTCTCGACCCCCTCCAGCGCGGCGAGCGCCTCGCGCGCGTAGTGGGTGCGGGCCAGCAGCAGCTCCCCCAGCTCAACGATCCCGCGGCGCCCCAGCCAGGCGAGGTAGACGACGCCGGCCAGCGCGTTGAGCGCCTGGGAGGTGCAGATGTTGGAGGTGGCTTTCTCGCGGCGGATGTGCTGCTCGCGGGTCTGCAGCGTGAGCACGAAGCCGCGACGACCATCGATGTCCACCGTTTCGCCCGCGATGCGGCCGGGCATCCGCCGCAGGTAGGGCTCGCGCGCAGCGAAGAAACCGAACGAGGGACCGCCGAAGTCGAGGCGGTTGCCGAGCGACTGGCCCTCGCCGACGGCGACGTCCACGCCGCACTCCCCCGGGGGGGCGAGGATCCCGAGCGTGATCGGGTCGACCTGGGCGATCGTGACGAGCTGCTCGCCGCCGACGGCCTTGGCGGCGGCGCTCAGAGCGGCGGCGTCCTCGACGGCGCCGTAGAAATTGGGCTGCGCGAAGATCGCCGCGCACGTCTCGCCGTCGATCGCCGCGCTCCACGCCTCCAGATCGGTAACGCCCTGTGCACCGTCGGCGGAGCCGGTGGCGGCACCGCCCGAGACGGTGGGGACCTCCACCACCTCCGCGTCGAAGCCATGCGCGTAGGTGCGCAGCGTGGCCAGCGTATGCGGATGCAGTCCCGCGGACACCACGAAGTGGCGACGACCGTTGTGCAGCTTGGCCATGTACGCGGCGGAGGCGACCGCGGAGGGCCCCTCGTACACCGAGGCGTTGGAGACCGGCAGGCCGGTGAGCTCGCAGATGGCGGTCTGGTACTCGAACATCACCTGCAGCCCCCCCTGCGAGACCTCCGGCTGGTAGGGGGTGTAGGGGGTGAGGAACTCCGAGCGCTCCATCAACATGTCGATCAGCGCGGGGACATAGTGGTCGTACATCCCCGCCCCCAGGAAGCAGAGCTGGTCCTCAGCACTGACGTTGCGCGCAGCCAGCTGGCGCAGGTGCGCGTAGACCTCCTGCTCGGGCAGCCCGGGCGCCAGATCCAATGCGCGGCCCAGGCGCACAGCCTCGGGGATCTGCCGTTCGAACAGCTCCTCGACGGAGCCCACGCCGATCGCCGCGAGCATCGCGGCGCGGTCCTCGGGGGTGGTGGAGGTGTAGCGAGTCATCCGCCTCTCAGCCTAGCCTGCGGGCCAGACCAACCGCTGGGAGCATCCGGCGCCGCCAACAGGGACACTGCCGCGGACGCAGTGGTGGCTTTCACCGCAGCGCCGCATGCCGGCCGAGAGTTTCGTCCCAAGTACGGGTTACCGTGGCGGATGGACCAGATCCCAGCCATCGCAGACAACCCACTACTGATATCATCCCGTCGGGATGATATCATGGTGTCGGTGAAGCAACTGCTCCTACGTGTCCCGGAGGACCTCCATCGGCGGATTGCCGCCCGCGCAGCGCGCGAGGGTCGCAGCATGAACGCCGTCGCCAGCGCGATTCTCGACACCTCGACGGACGCGGATTTGGGAGCACCGCCCACCCCACAGGAGCGACTGCGCGCCAGAGCGGCCGCACTGGGAATCCTCAGCGAGGTACACGTCCCACCTGTGAGCAAGACCGAACGCGAACGCATCATCGCCTCGACTCGAGGTATCGGACCGATCGTAGACCGGCTCATCGACGAAGACCGCGCTGACCGCCTGTGATTGTCTATCTCGACTCCTCCGTACTGGCACGGTCCTACCTCCACGACGAGGAGGGTCATCGGGAGGCCCTCCGGCTGCTCAACAATCCGGACATCAGTCGAGTGACCGGGAGCTGGACACGGATCGAGGTGTCCGGAGCGCTGATTCGCGCGGCGCGCGCCAGCCGACTCGGCGCCGATGAGGAGGGCCTGCTCACCACTCTAAACGCGGATCTCGACGCCGGCGGACGGGTGGCGGAGCTGACAGTCTCCCAGGCTGACGTTGAGAAGAAGGCGCTTGAGCTCGTGCGCGAGCACGCCCTGCGGACCCTGGACACCTGGCATCTCGCCGTCGCCTCACTGACCGTGCCGGCGCTCGCCGCACCCGAGAAAGACGAGATCGCGTTCGCCTCCCGCGATGACGAACAGGCGACCGTCGCCGAGCAGCTGGGCTTCAAACGCGTCTGAGCGGGGGCACCGCGCCCGGCGAGCGCGTCGGGTGAACGGTCTACCGATCCTCACGCAGCGGATCGACCCAACGCAGGCCGGGGAAGCGCGAGAAGTCGCTGTCGCAGGAGCACAGCTGGGCGCCGTGCTCGATCGCCAGCGCCGCCAGGTGGGCGTCGCTGGTCAGGTTGCCGGCCGCGCCGAGCGGGAGCAGCAGTTGGCGTAGGAGGGTTGCGTGGCGCTCGGTGGGGTTCACGACCGTGACGCACGGCTGCGCCAGCCAGCTCTCCACCAGCCCGACCGCGGCGTCGACGCCAAGCGGGCGCTCGACCACGGCCGCGCGGGCGCTGAGCCGGATGAAGGCGAGCAGCACGATCCATGTCATCGCGACGGTCTCAGCGCCCGACAGCGTCCGCTGCAGCCACTCGCGCGCCGGCGCGTGCCGCGCGGAGCGGGAGTCGTATGCGTAGAGCAGCAGGTTGACGTCCGGCAGCTTCACTTGCGCAGCTCGAGCTTGCGCAGGACCTCGGCATCCTCGAGCTCGCCGGCAAGGCTGAGGGCCTTGTCCAAGTTGACGCCGGGGCGGACACCGAGCGGCTGGGCGTGCACGCGAAAGCGCCTGCTCGGCGGGGCTCCGGCCGTCAGTCCGGTGCGTACCGCGTCGTTGAGCGCGGCCTTGAAAGACACCCCGCGCTCCCGCGCGGTCTGCTGAAGTTTCGCCGCGACGTCCGGGTCGA
Organism: uncultured Solirubrobacterales bacterium; assembly: GCA_963833205.1. GTDB lineage: Bacteria > Actinomycetota > Thermoleophilia > Solirubrobacterales > Solirubrobacteraceae > Palsa-744. The sequence continues at coordinate 595,249 of CAWHWZ010000004.1, forward strand.
GCGTAACTGTCGTCCTCATCGGCGCATCATAGCAGCAACATGCCTGCTGTCATGATGCTCATGCTCGCCTCTCTAGGCTCATTACGGGCTGTCAGAACCGCCGAAGTGGCACCGGCAGCCCTGCACGGCAGATATCCAAATCCCACCGATACCGCTTTTGCGAGGGTTTGCGTCCCGCTTTTGCGAACACCACTACCGCCTTTGCGTTGATACGTAGCCTGCGGCAAATCTGCCGTCAAAGTATACTTTTACTAAGGCGACTTTGCTTGCTATTCTGCCGGTATGTCGATCATCCGACCGCCAGAGGATCTCTTCGGCCGTCTCCCCGAGTGGGAAGACCTCTCCGCGTTTGCCGCCGGCCCCGGCAACGGCCTGCGGGTGGCCGTGGTTCACGGGCGACGTCGCCAGGGCAAGTCCTACCTGTTGCGACGCCTGGCCGCGGCGACGGATGGTTTCTATTACCAGGCGCTCGAGGAGGAGGCAGCTCCCGCGCTCGAGCACCTCGGGGCCGCGCTCGGCGCCTGGCTGGCGGTCCCGGGGGGCAGGCTGGCGCTTGCCGACTGGCCCGCCGCGGTCGACGCGCTCGCCGATCTGCAACGGGACTCTGCCGCTCCGGTGGTGGCGGTTATCGACGAGTTCCCCTACATACTCGACCGGGTTCCCGAGCTCTCCTCGCTGCTGCAGCGTGCCGTCGACGTTTCGCGCGAGGGCCCGCAGCGCGCGGTTCGCCTCGTTCTCTGCGGGTCGGCGCTGTCGGTGATGAGCGAGCTGCTGTCGGGGCAGCGCGCCCTGCGCGGGCGCGTTGCCTGCACGCTGCGGGTCGATCCGTTCGACTTCCGTGAAGCCGCCTCCTACTGGGGTGTGGCGGGGAACTGGCCGGTCGCGCTGCGGTTGCACGCAATCGTGGGCGGCACCCCCGGCTACCGCGATCTGCTCGGACTCGCCCCCCCCTCGCGGATCGCTGATCTCGGGCGGTGGCTGGCGGCCGGCGTGTGCAACCCCGCCTCGGCGCTGTTCCGGGAGGACGACTACCTCCTGGCCGAAGAGCGCGGGCTCAGTGACCGGGCGTTGTATCACTCGGTGCTCTCAGCGGTCGCCGCCGGCAACCTCAGCGAGACCAAGATGGCGGCGGCGCTTGGGCGGGAGCGCCAGGCGCTGGCGTGGCCGCTGGGCGTTCTCCTCGACGCCGGCTTCGTGGTGCGCGACGAGGACGCGCTGCGCCGACGCCGACCTTCCTACCGGATTGCCGAGCCAATCGTGCGCTTCCACCACGTCGTCACCCGCCCGGACCTCGCCCGCTTCGAGGAACGGCGAGCAGCCGAGGCATGGGGCGATGCGCAGCAGCGCTTCTCCACGCACGTCCTCGGCCCCCACTTCGAGGATCTCGCCCGCCTCTGGACGACTCGCTACGCCTGCGAAGAGACCCTCGGCGGGCGCATCGCCCGAGTGGGCGCGACGCAGCTGAATGACCCGGCCGGCCGCTCTCAGATGGAGATCGACGTCGTCGCCGTGCGCCCCGGCCGCTCGGAGACAGTCGGCCTGCTCGGCGAGGCCAAGTCCGGGGGCACGCCGGCCGGCGTCGGCGTGCTGGCTCGCCTGGAGCGGGCGCGAGACCTGCTCCTCGCGCGGGCTGCCGTCACGGTGGCGGCAGACGTCAAGCTCGCGGTGTTCTCCGCGAGCGGGTTCGACCGTGCCCTGCTTGCCGCGGCACGCCGCCGAAGCGACGTGGAGCTGGTCGATCTGGAGCGGCTTTACACGGGCGAGTGATCTCGATCGCGAGCACGTTGCCGAGGGGCACGTCGGCGAGCCGGTCGACCTCGTGCCCTCCGTCCCGAGCGCGCAGATGGGAACGTGATCCGCATCCTCTGCGAGGCCAACCCATAACTGGGAAAAGTCACCCAGCACTGCTATCTAATGCGGCATTCTTTGCTATCTTTTGGGCATGAGCACCGCTATCAGACGCAAGACATCGTTCGCCATCGATACCGCGAAGGTGCAGGCCGCGAAGGAGGTCCTCGGGACCAAGACGTTGACCGACACCGTCGATGCGGCGCTCTCGGAGGTCGTCAAGCTCAGACAGCGCCGGGACCTGCTCGAGCTGCTGTCCACCCCCGGCGCACTGGAGCTCGACAACCCCGATGTGATGGCCGGCGCCTGGCGCTGAGCCGTGCCCAGCTTCCTCGCCGACAAGAGCGCCCTTGCCCGGCGACAGACCAGAGCCAAGGTCCGGGAGGCGCTCGACCCCCTGTTGCTGGGGGGAGAGATCGCCACCTGCGGGATCGTCGACCTGGAGATGCTCTACAGCGCCACCAGCCCTGCGACCTATAAAGCCCTTGCCGAGGCGCTGCGCGGGATGCCACGGGTCCCCCTCGACGAGGCCGCCGTCGTGCGGGCACTGGAAGTCCAGGCAAAACTGGCCCAACGCTCCCAGCACCGCGCCGTGCCACTGCCCGACCTGCTCGTCGCGGCCTGCGCGGAGAACGCCGGGCTCGCAGTCCTGCATTACGACGCCGACTACGAGCGCATCGCCAAGCTCACCGGCCAAGCCGTGCAGTGGATCGTGCCCTGCGGCAGCGTGGCGTAGCCGCAATCGGCCCTTGCATCATCACTTCTCCTCGAGGTCCTCCCCGGCCTTTGCCTCATTACAACCTTTGTGTTAGGATCCTCGGTTATTACAATGTTGCTGTAATGACCCAAACTTCGAGCAAGAACCCCTACAGGCCGGGCGTGGGCGTGCGTCCGCTGTATCTCGCGGGCCGCGACGCGCCGCGGCGGCGTTTCGACGCGATGCTCCGCGCGGCGCCCGAGCAGCAGGCGAACATGCGGATCACGGGCCTGCGTGGCGTAGGCAAGTCGGTGCTGCTGGAGACATTCGCGGAACACGCCGGGGAGCAGGGGTGGGAGCCGGCGTTCATGGAGCTGCAGCCGGCCCACAACACCGACGCGGCGCTCAGCGCGGCGATCGGATCGCTGCTGGAGCTGGTTCGCAGGCGACTCTCGCGGCTTGCACGAATGCGCATGGCGACGGGGAGGGCGCTGCGCTCGGCGAGCCTGTCGGTCAGCTGGGAGGAGGTCTCGCTGTCGGTCTCGTTCGGCTCCGAGCGCGAGGAGGGCCTCGCGCGCGAGCTCTTCGACACCGTGGAGCTCGCACTCGCGAAGGGACGCAGCGGCGTGGTGCTGCTGCTCGACGAGGCGCAGCTCGTCCACGACGAGCGGGGCCGCCACGGCGAGCACCCGCTGTCGCTGCTGATCGCGCCGATCGTGGCGCTGCAGCGCCGGGAGCTGCCGCTCGGGCTCGTCCTGTGCGGGCTGCCGACACTCGCGGGCAACCTGCAGAAGGCGCGCTCCTACAGCGAGCGACTGTTCCGCGGGGAGGAGATCGACTCACTCGCGCGCGGGGAGGCACTGGAGGCGTTCACTCGACCGCTGGAGCAGACCACCCGCACGGCATCCCCGACGCTCGCCGAGACCGTCGCCGCCGAAGTTGAGGGCTACCCCTACTTCCTGCAGCTGTGGGGCTCGGAGCTGTGGGACGCCGCCGACCTCGCCGGCGTGGAGCGCCTCACGCCAAAGCTGCTCGACGCGACCCGCCCCGACATCTACAACCGCCTCGACCACGACTTCTACGAGCCGCGCCTCGCCACCCTGACCCCGGCAGAGCAGGACCTGCTGCTCGCCTCCGCGCAATGCCCCTACCCGCCGCTGCGCTCCTCCGACCTCGGCAGCGCCTCCGCGAAGACCCCCGGCAACGTCAACGTCCTGCTCGGCCGCCTCGTGGACGCCGGCGCGCTCTACCGCACGCGCAAGGGCGAGTACGCCTACACCGCACCCAAGTTCCGCGACTACCTGCTGCGCAGAGCCGCGGGTGCGGGCACCCGGCGCTGAAAACCTTCTCCGTCCCTGGCGCGCAGATGATGCAGGCGCGGCGCGCCCGAGCTGAGCTCCACCTCGGGCGTCGGGGTCCGCGCGGAACGCCTCGGCCTCGGCCTCGACGTCGAGGCGCACCACCGAACGCGCGTGGCGCCGCGCGGTCGTCGTCTTGCGACGGGCACCCTACCCAAGCGCCGCCTTGACCTTCCGGCGGAACGCCGGCGGGTCGATCGCCGGGTAGCGGTACAGCTCCGGCTCGATCGTCCCGTAGAGCTCGCGCAGCTGCGCCGGCCTCACCAGCCCGGACTCGATCATCTTCTCCACGTCATCGAGATCCTGCCCGAAGCCACGCTCGATCTTCGATAGCGCTTGCGAGTAGAAGTCGAAGTGATGGACGGCGACATTGCCATTCTGGAAGACCAGCGGGCTACGCTCACGCCAGCCCGGTAGCTCAGGTATGAAGTCCGGCGGAGACGCCAGCTCGATGTTCACACCAAGGTCCTCCTTCAACGCCGGCAGCTCCCGGAGCAGCTCATTGAAGTCCGGCTCGAATCGGAGATCGACGTCGGCCGTGGAGCAACGCCAGCCTTCCAGCACGGCGCTGGCGCCCCCCGTCAAATAGATCCGTGTCGGCCTGCGAGCCACCCGCCCCAGACGACGAGCCAGCTCGCGAAGGCGAGGCTCGTCAACCGCCGGACGCACGCTCGGCCGCCCGCGCGAAGCTCACTACCCGTGCAACCAGCGCGTTATAGCGACTGTGCGCATCCCTATCGGCCTCAGACAGCAATTCATAGAGGCGGTGCGAGGGACGCTCGCCCCCACCCTCGGGCACATCGAAGCCCAGCGTCCTGAGGCGTGGCGCCGCCATTGCGATCAACAACCCCTCCTCGCTCTCACGGCCCGCCGCGAGATCTAGAAGCCCAGTGCTGACGAGCTCGTGTCCCGGTAGATCGGTTGGAACGCTCCGCATCGCCCCATCTTAGGTGTTCAATGCGGGCCCGACGGGCTACCGGCACCGAACGAACGACCGATCGTCGCACGCCTCCCGCGTCCGCGCGCTCCGGCCCTGGCTGAGCGCCCTGCCTTCGAGTGCTTGGCCTGCTTCCTGGTCTTGCGCTTGTGCTTGACGTGCCGCGCCTTCGGGCAGCCGGTGACCGCGATCTTGGTGCTCTGCTTGATCTCCGCGCCGTTCTGGCCGACGAGTTCGGTTGGCATCGTGAGCTTCTTGACGGTGCAGAGGTTCCCGAGGGCGGTGAGGGCGCTGTAGGGGCCCTCGGGGAGCGTCAATTCGAAGCTCGTGACGGGCTGGTCGGGAACGGTCTTGAAGGTTGAGCTGGTCACCCCGGCTTTGCTGATGAATGTGGTGCCGACGAGATCGATCGTGAACCCGTAACCCTGGAGGACGATCTCGAGGCTCGGCCACCCTTCGCCGCCGTGGGAGACGAAGTACGCGGGGCCTTCCAGCGGAACGGGGAGGATCGGGGTGATCGCTTTGGCGTGCCCGATGATCGACGCGGCCGGGCACCCCGCGGGGTTGGCTTCGAACTGTGCGGCGAGGCAGGCTTTCTGCAGCGTCGGTAGGCGGGAGGGGAGCGCTTTGGGGAGTTCGACTTTGACGCGTGTGATGTTCGCCTGGGTCCCGAGCGCGCCGGCGACTGTGAGTTTCGCGGTGAGGCTCGCGCCGTCCGCCCTGCTCGTCTTCGCGCTGGTGGAGACGGTGAACACCGGTTTGAATTGCAGGCTGGAGCAGTCGGCGGCCTGGAACGGGGCGGTCGCGGTCACCAGCTGCTGGTCGGCCGGGTTGGAGGGATCGGCGCCGGCGCCGGTGATCGTCTCCGTGATCTGCATCGGGTTGCAGCTGGTGGGGTTGACGATGAAGTCGGACCGGTTCATGTAGACGCGGATGTCGCGCACGTGCACGACGATCCCGTCGATGATGTGCGGGATCGGGTCAGACTGCGCACCGCTGACTTCGACCTGCGCGGTCGTCGGGTTGATGTCGAGCGCGAAGCGGATCACGACGGTCCCGAGGTCGAACGGGCCGACCTTCGCGCTCGTGACCGACACGATCGACAGCGGCGCGCCGTGGTAAGGGCCGGCGAGGTAGATCCGGCCCGGGGTCTGTGCGAGCACAGTGCCGACACCGGCGCTGACGATCGTGTGCCCGATTTCGCTGGTCTGCGGGCAGGAGGGGTGTTCGATCTCCTGCTGGCCGGTCGCGACGCGGGCGGCTTCGATGTCGGCTTCCGGGCAGAACGGGATCCCCGACAGGTTCCCCGTCAACCCCGGTGGCAGCACGGTAGTGAACCGTGTGATCTCCTGTTCGCCGTCTTCGCGCAGGATCCGCAGGTAGAACGGGCTGTAGGAGCCCGCCGCGTTGTTCTCCGTCCCGGAGATCACCTGCGGTTTGAACGGTGGCACGCCGCCCGCGGGGCACGGGCCTTCGCGGACGCCCTGCGTCGTTTCGAACGCGTTGCTCACGAACCGCGGTTCCGTCGGCGCCGACCACGGCGTCAACGCCGCCTGCGTCGTATAGGTCCCGCACGCGGGTGGGCTGACCAACGGCGCCGTCGCGCCGGGGCGGAACTTCAACGTGAACTTGCCGAACGGCGCCTGCGGCGTGTTTTCGAACGTCGTCACCAGTTGCCCCGTGACCGGGTTCAGTTCGACCTTGCCCGCCACCTTGATCAGCACCCCGCGCGCCGGGTCTTTCGCAACCACGTACAGCGCGAGCAGCGACCCGCCGGGATGTCCCGGTTCGCTGAACGGGTTTTCGTAGGGTGTGGCGATGTAGACCGCGCCGTCGATCTTTTCTTCGAGCAGCGGCGTTTCGATTTCGATCGAGCCGATCTTCGATTCCGGCGGGCACCCTTCGCCCGGCAGCGACGCCGCCGTCTCCGACGCATACTGCGCCGGCGAGCACGCGCCCAGACCGGACCCGGCGGACGGGTTGATCGTGATCCCTTCGGGCAACGTGACCTTCGTGTCCTTCAGGCTCGCCGTCGAGATCGAGTTGGGGTTTTCCCACGCCTGCGGGACGATCAGCGAGACCGCCAAGCCCGTCGGGGATTCCGCCGAGCGCGTGCTCGGCTGCACTTCGATCGACGGTTCGAACGGGACCCGATCGCATTCCCCGATCGGGCCGACTTCGTCATCCGTCGCCTGGGAGGGCTTGAACGGTTCCTCCCACGAGTAGGCTTCCATGCTCGCCGTGAACTCCCCGCAGCTCGTCGGGTTCGACAGGAACGGCTTGATTTCGATGTTCGCGGACTGCGGACCATGGAATTCTTCCCGGCAGAGCGGCGGGTTTTCGTCGAAGATCCCACAGGTCTCGCCGCGTTCGACATCGTGTTCGTGAGCGGCGGGAATGCCCCAGATCGTGGCCGTGATGTTGCGGGGTTCCCCGAGCTTCGGCACGTCCGGAGTCGTGACGGTCAAACCCTCGTCTTCGGGGCGGGCCCGGACGACCAGCACCGTCGTCAGGACGAGGTTTTTGAAGCCCAGCTCGGCGGCGATGCCTGGGCTCGTGACCTGCATGTTGTAGATCGGCACGGTTTCTTTGAGCGCCGGTTCACCGGGGTTGATCTCTTGGATTTCGACTTTGATCTGGCCGACCTGGCTCGCGATCGGGCACTGGCCGATCCGTTCGTTGATGCCGCCATCGGCGAGCAGCTGCGCCTCGGTGCACGTCGGGACGGCGGTGTCGCTCGCGTTGAAGCCAGCCGGGAGCTTCACGACGATGGTGCGGACATCGTTGTAGGAGGCGCCCGACTGTTCTCCCTGGGGTTCTTCGTGAGCGAAATCGAACGTCGTGACCCAGTTGGCGTGCGCGGCGGCCTGATCGCTGGACGGGGTGAAGCTGAACGACCCGGGAACGATTTCGAATGGGTGTTCGCTCGGCGCGGCCCAGACTGCGCCCGGCAGAGCGCAGGCCAGTACGGCACACATGACGAAGGCGAGGATGGTGGCTCTGAGCTTCACGACTTGCTCCTCCCCGTAGACCGCGCTTTCCCATGCCCTCCGGGCGCCTTCCTGCCCTTTGCGTGGGCCGCGCTCCGTTTCTTCGCGGCTCCTCTTCGTTTTTTCCTCCCCGTCTTCGTTTTGGACCGCGGTGGCTTCTTCGGGGTGCCCTTGGACCCCGTCGCCGAAGCGGTCGACGAAGACCCCAGGACATCGCCAGCCCCAGAGAAGGTGAAGCTCGCCGGCGTCGCGTCATTGGGTGCGCTCGCCGGCGTCGAGCACGCATCCCCTTCGCATTCGACCGGACGCGGCGGAGGTGGCGGCGTGCCGCCCCCGATCCGGGCATCGTAGACGTCGCCGACGGCGTCGTTGTCCTGGGGCACCAACTCGGACCGCGTGTAGACGAACGCGTCGCGACCCGACGCATCGGTGCCGAGGAAGAGATTCAAGAAGCCGCCGCGACCGTTCGTGATCAGCGCCAGACAGCCCTGCACGTGCACACAACCGTCGACACCGGGCTTGCGCCACTCATAGACGTCGCTCGAAAGCGAAAATTCCCGGCTTTCGACCCCGCTCGCATTTTCGCGGTTGGGGGCAACTTCGCCGTCCACGTCGGAGCGCAACAGCGCCGCGGGAGTGTCGAAGAAGACATAGTCGCCGTCGCTGGAAGCGAACTCCGTTCTCGGAGATCCCGTCTTGGACTCGAGGATGCCTCCGTTGCCACCCGTTGTGCCGAACAGCGCGCTCAGCCTCGGTTCGGGATCGAACGGCGACGCGCACGACATGCACTGGATCAGCGATTCGCCGCTGTCGTAGCGATAGACCTGTTCGGTATGCAGTCCGCCGGGAACGCCTGCCACCGTCTTTGCAGTGAAATACAGATCGCGGCCGTCCGGACTCACCTCGACCGGCGTCAACCCGACATCCCCCGAGTCGACGTATGTCAGCTTTTCCCCCGGAACGTCGTACCGATAGAGCGACGTTTCGACCGATGAATTTCCCCCAAACCTCGGCGCGTCGGCAGTCGACGGTTCGGGGGCGACGAAGTAGATCGTGGAGAGATCTTCGGAGACCATGAACGGGGCACTCTGATGCATCGAGAAGAGCGGCTTCTCGGCAGCCGTCCCGACGTCATAGAGGACCACTTCCGTCGTTCCCGCATTGACCTTGCTGAGCAGCAGTTTCGTTCCTTCTGAATTCGCCGCGACGAACCGGAGGGCTCCGATATCCACGGTGCTTTCGCCCTCGACGCGCATGTACAGGTGCTTGGGTTCCGAGCAGTTGCTGCCGGGGACGGCTTCGAAGAACACACGCGAGCCGTCGCTGGAAACGGCGTGCACGCTGCTCGCCACTCCCCTTGCTTCACCACCGACGACGATATTCGCGCCGCAGGCGCCGATCGTCGACCCCGGAGCGCTCCCGGCGACGTTCGCCTGGCGCAGTTCGCCACCCGCGTATTCGTAGATATCGGAACCCTGGTGGGTACCGGTGGCGGCGCCGAGCAACGCGTGATCTTCGGTCTCCAGGAACAGCTTCGAGAAATCCTGCGAGGCGCCCACCCACGCGGATGCGTCCTTTGCCGGGATGGAGGCAACCGCTGTGTAGGGCCCGCCGGGCGGACCGACCTCGTATTCCACTTCCTTCGACCGGCTAACGGGCGAAGTCGCAAAGGATGATTCCAATGCAAAACCGCTCAAATCCGGAGCAAACAGCTGCGCAAGAGGTTTGTTCACCCCTGTCTGCGGCTGCGGCGAGGCCACCGTCATCCGCCAAGCCCCGGGACCTTTGCGATCGAAGAAGTAGGGACTCTGGCCCGCTTCGGGCCCCGACCCCCAATTCACCACTACTGCTTGCAGCGCCAGGTGATCGCCGTCTTCGCCGACGACCGCGCCGTTCCCACCGAACGCCACACCGTATTCGAAGAGTTCCTGGGTCCCCCCCTTGTCGACCGGAGTGACCTGTTCGTAGCCGCGACAATCGGGAAGACCAGCCGACGCACCGCTCCGCAGCGCTTCGTTGGCACACGAGGGCGGGGGTTCGGACACAGGCGGTGCGGGAATTGCGAGGGTGCGTTCTTCGCCATTCACAACCGGGTCACCCGGGAACGTGCTGGTGGCGATAATCCGGTACCGGTACGTTTCGCCGGCTTTCAGCCCCGGGAGATCCGCACCGACGAACTCCGGTTCGGTACCCGAGCCGACATCCACTTCGGGAGTGGAGACGGCCTTGGCCCATTCCCCTTCATGCTCGAACTGTTCTTCGCCGACATACTGGAAATGGTAGCTGGCGTCATACGCTTCGCCGCCCTGCTGGTCGACGGCGACAGCGACCCCGCCCGACGGCGTCAAACCCGAGGAATCCGCCATCATCTGGGGCTCGCTCCTTCCGCCCGGGAAAGACACGGTGTAAGGACCCCCGGCGGGGCCTTCGACCCGCACATTCGGTTCCCTCGGCAGACCATCGAGCGCCTTTTCCACACTACCGGGTCCCTGGGCGGGAGCGTTGTAGGCGATCGGGACAGTATCCTGACCAGCGAATGTGAGAACGAACGTGCCACCCGTCGGAGAGCCTTCGATCGCGATCGTCTGTTCCGCCGAGGTCGGCCTGCTGTTGGGGTCGACCGTCCCGATGACGCGCGGCGATTCGCCGCTGAGGGAGTGAACGGCGAGTGTGCTTGCCGCGGGCGGCCCGGTGGTCTGGAATTCCCCAAAGCCGCGGGTCGCGGTGGAGACTGGTTCGCCGAAGCTGTTCTCGCCTTCGCCAGCCGCGTTTTCGGCAAAGAGACGAACGTAATAGGACGTGGCGGGATCCAAACCGGCCAGGGTGAAACCGACCTGCTCCGCGACTCCTTCGGGCAGGGCTTCCGCCACGGCCTGTGAGATTGTGCCCACGGCGCCGGGGACCGGGGTCCATGGGCCGAGTGCGGAAGGCGCCGATTCAAAGCGCCAACGAGTTTCCTCATGCTTGGGCAAGACGTCACCCAAGAAGTGCGCGGAGACGGCCGTGACGTTGCGGAAACTCGGCGAGGAGGCGGTTGGCTTGGCGGTCGGCGTGGTGAATGAGCTAGCGCTCCTTTCATACCCGTTCTTGTCATACGTGGTCTGTTCGACCGTCCCCTTTTCATTGCTGGCGAGCAGGTGCACATAGTATGTGGTTTCGGGGGCGAGACCCGTGCATTCGGCGACAGGTTCGGCAAAGTCTTCGACGACACTGATAGAGCCGGAGGCACAGCTGGTGACCGCGCCCCCTGGAGAGGTGGAGTAGCCAAAGCTGTAGTCAGTTGAAGCTCCGTTGCTCTCGATTCGAGCGTCGAGACGCGCGGTCGTCGGGCTCGTGGCGCCAGCTCGGAAACTCGTGATGTGGTCCACATCGATCGGAGTGTTAGCAGCAACTTCGGACAGGGCGACCGGCAGGGTGGTGAATTCGAACGGGAGCACCGCAGTGCCATCCGCATTTTCGGCGATGAATCGAGCGTAGTAGTGTGTATCCGGGAGCAGGTGGTGTAGTTCCAACCTGTTGTTACTAGTCGGTTCAAGCACAGTGCCGACCGGAGTGCCGAACTGAATGTTCCTTCCACCCGCTTCGGCATCGCCTTTCTGTTCGCCGCTGTTTGCGACGGTGCCGGTGCCGTTTTCCAGCGCGCTCTTGCTTGTGGAGTATTCGGCTCGCCACTTCGTGTCGAGTCCGCCGACCCGGAGACCGGCTTCGGAAAACATACGGGTAGCAAACACAAAGATCTCTTTGTGGCCATAACCACCATAGCCCTGTATATTCCCCTCTTCGGTAAATACGAGCCCTGGAGGCAGAGCGTCGGCGCGAGCCGCGAAGGCGCCAGATGTGAGAGCGAGTGCCACAAGTAGGGCTGAGGCCAGCAAGAGATAGGCACGCAAGCGAGACGCGGGGCGAGGGGACACAGGACTTCCCTGACCCCGAAGCGACGGCCTCTGTGCGCTGTGCTCGATGTTGTTCACTTGCGTGCCTTTCTCATTGATCGAAATGTCATGAAGTCGCCGATGGTCGGCGGGTCGCGACGGCGCGGACTATTCTTCCGCGGTCACCGCCCAGGTGCCCTCCATCATGATCGTCCCCTTCGCCAGGCTGAAAGTAATCAATGTGAAGCCCGACACGAAGGTGTTAGGCTGAGTGGAACTCCTATTCCCATTGATCGCCGCGGTTGCAAAGATGCAGAGGTTCCCCGGTGCGGCAGCGGGCGCTTCGGCGGTGCCGGGGCACTGCGACGGCGGAGTTTCGCCTGCTTCGATGAAGTTCGCGGTGGGCGCGGTGGTGAGCGGGAGCGCGAAGCTGACCCCGGTCGCCGCAAAGCCGGTTCCCGGTTCAGGGTCTCCCGCTTCGCCATAGCCGCTCGCGGCCCAAGCGCCCGTCAGGGTCTTGCCCGGGGGAAGGACGCTGCCGCCGAACGTGCCTTCCTTCCCCTTTTCACCGTTGCACGCATAGGTCGTGCCTCCAGCAGCTTTGAATTCCGAGCCGCCTTCCTTGCAGGGACCGAGTTTGCCTTTCGATTCCGCGCTCGCGACACTGACGCCAGCCGCACCGGCTTCGCCCTTCCCACCCGCCGCCCCGGCAGGACCCTGCGGACCGACAGGTCCGACAGGACCCGCGGGGCCCTGAGCTCCACTCGCGCCCGTCGCGCCCGCGTTGCCCCGGAGCGCCTTGAGCACTTTCGGGCTGATCTGCTTCGTCGAGGTGATCACGTACCGGCTCGCGGCATACGCGCCGCCGCTCATCGCGAGGACAAGCGCAAGCGACGCGATCGCGGTCGCGGGACTGAGATGCATCCGTCTACGTATCGCTGAGAACATCGGTTATCTCTCCTTTGAAAAAGACGTGCCGGCGCCCAGCGCTGCGCACGCGGATTGGTTACATTGAAAATGTGAAGACCGGATGGCCCTAGAGCCAAGTGCCACGCGACGCGCAGCCCCGCACGAGCGAAGATCCATCGGCAGCGATCGGGCTCGGCGCATCACGCGGCCCTCTCGCGGTGGCGTGTATCGATGCCGAGTCGCTCCACGATCTGGCGCCCGTGCGCCGTCAACTCCCACGCGTTCGGCTCACCGCTGAGATGCCCACCGCCAGTGTTCATCAGCAGATCAAGACGCTCCAAGCGCCGCAGCAGCTTCGAGATCTGCCCCGGGTCCGCGACACCCGCGTGCTCGGCGACCACACGATTGCTCGTGCCCGGCTCACCGGCGATGCACTGAAGCACCCGCGCCGTGCGATACGTCAAGCGCATCCCGGTACCCGCCAGCGGATCGCGCTCCATTCCGCGCGGCGTGGGCGCCGTGAACCCCTGCCTCGTAGACTCTGCGCCCGGACTCTCCGCCGCCGCCATTCCAGGCGCGTGACGCGCCTGCTCGCGCCGCGCCGCCGCCGGGCCGAGGTAGGGCAGCACGATCATCCCCATCAACTCGCCGAACAGGCCCGTCAACGGCGTGCGCTCGCCGCGCAACAACCGCGCGTAAACGATCCCAAACGCCGCACCCACCAGGCCCTCCGCCGTCAAAGCCGTGCACTGCGCGCCCCGCGCGCTCTCTCCGCGACCCTCGTCGAGCACGGCCGCCAGACGCGCCAGCACCTCGTCGCGACGCTCGAGCACCCCGGGGCCGCCGCGCAGCACCTGGATCACGCACACCCGCGCGAGCGCCGGCTCGCGGTCGAAGAACGAGAGGATCGCCCACAGGCCACCGCGGACCCGCTCACGCCACGACAGGCCGGCCAGCCCCGCCGCGGCGAGCTCGCGCTCGATCATCCCGACCACGTCCTCGCACAGCGCCGCCAGGCACGCCTCGCGGTCGGGGAACAGCTCGTAGAAGGTGCGCCGCGAGACCCGTGCGCGCGTCGCGATCTCGCCGACCGTCGTGTGCGCGTACCCGTGCTCGTCGATCGCGCCGACGGCGCCCGCGAGCAGCCGCGAGCGCTGGATCTCCGCGACCTGCTCCCGAGGCTGCGCCCTGCGCACGGCCATCGCCACCGGGGCCGGGCGTCGCGGCACACGCGTGCGCACGGGTGACATTACGCGGCCCCCCCGAGCAGAAGGCCGGGCCGCCCGAGAACACCGGGCTGGCCGCTACACAACCCCGCTCGTGGATACAGCGGTCCCCTCCCCCGCGCGAGCGGGGGCGCGTGGCGCGTCGAAACTAGGAGCTCAGCGCGCTCGGTTTCGAACTGCGACGCTGAAGAGAGAGAGAGAGAGAGAGAGATGCGACAGCGCCATGCTGGCGCATCTAGCATCAGTCTTGGGATCGGGTGCGTGCACCCTCAGCACGTATCTCCCTGCAGAAACCACGCCAACCAAGCTCCCTCTTCGAAAACCGACCCGGTCCCTCTCCCGAAAGACCCCCGATGCGCTGGAACGGTCGACCACCACGGGTAGACCCCCAACCAGACCCTATGTTGTGCCCGGTAATCACAGTCGGTCACCGTGGCATTGCCATCATAGGCAGAAGTGTCACTTCTTGTCAAGTGCCAACCGCAAAGAAGCGTAAACGCCGCGGAGCTCTTGGACCCAAGCGCGCCAAATTTTGTGACGCTCGGCCCGCATAGACGCGGAGCTCGAGGATCGGCAGGGACCTCGGGCGAGCGTTTCGTCCCAAGCGCGGCATACGGTGCTTGGCATGTCCGCGATAGCCGTCATCCGCATCCTCTGCGAGGCCAACCCCTCGCTGGGGACAGCCATCGTCAACGGGCTGCTCGCCTGGGCGGGTGTCCTCGGTGGTTGCACGGTGTTCTTCTCGGGACTGCCCGCGGCCGTGGCGCTGCTCGTCCCGAGCAGGCCCGATTCGCTGGCGCGACGGATCAACCGGGGACTGGGATGGGGCTTCTCCTTCGGAATGCTGCTGGGTCCCTTGACGCTCTTTGTCTTCGTCGCTAGGATCGTTTCATGACCGGTTTCGGCAGCCTCAATCGCTACGACCTCGTCATCTACGTGCTGTCCGGCGCCGTGTGGGTGGGCGCCCTCATCCTGGGCGCCCCCCTGTGGGCGCTGGTGCTCATCATGTTCGCGATCTGCGTCGCCGGCTTCATACGCCATTTCGACGAGATCATGGGACCGCCGTAGTCGGGGAGCCGCATCCCGCGGGCATCACTTCTTCTTCCTCTTCTTCGCGCGCTTGGCTTTCTTCTTGGTCTTGCGCTTGTGCGTGACGTGCCGGGCCTTGGGGCAGCCGGTGACGGCGATCTTGGTGTTTTGTTTGATCTCCGCGCCGTTCTGGGCGATGAGTTCGGTAGGCATCGTGAGGTTCTTGGCGGTGCAGAGGTTCCCGAGCGCGGTGAGCGCGCTGTAGGGGCCCTCGGGGAGCGTCAGTTCGAAGCTCGTGACGGGCTGGTCGGGGACGGTCTTGAACGTGCTTGACGTGACCCCGGCTTTGCTGATGAATGTTGTGCCGGTGAGGTCGATCGTGAACCCATAGCCCTGCAGGACGACGACGAGGCTCGGCCACCCTTCGCCGCCGTGGGAGACGAAGTACGCGGGGCCTTCCAGCGGGACGGGGAGGATCGGCGTGATCGCCTTGGCATGACCGATGATCGAAGCCGGCGGGCACCCGGCGGGGTTGGCTTCGAACTGCGCGGCGGTGCACGCTTTCTGCAGGGTCGGCAGACGGGAGGGAAGCTGTTTGGGGAGTTCGACTTTGACGCGGCTGATGTTCGCCTGGGTGCCGAGCGCGGCGGGGACGGTGAGTTTTGCGGTGAGACTCGCGCCGTCAGCCCTCGAGGTCTTCCCCGATGTGGAGACGGCGAACGCGGGTTTGAACGCGAGGCTCGAGCAGTCCGCCGCCTGGAACGGGCTCGACACCAGGACGGAGGACTGGTCGGCCGGGTTGGACGGGTCCGCGCCGGCGCCGGTGATCGAGTTGGCGATCTGCATGCGTTCGCAGCTCGTGGGGTTGAGGATGAAGTTGGGGCGGTCGATGTAGGCACGGATGTTGCGGGCGTGCACGACGATCCCCTTGATGATGTGCGGGATCGGATCAGAGCCCGTCGCGTCCACTTCGACCTGGGCGGTGATCGGGTTGATCCGCAAAGCGAACCGAATCACGACCGTCCCCAGGTCGAACGGGCCGACCTTCGCGGAGGTGACCGACACGAGCGAGAGCGGCGCACCGTGATACGGGCCCGCCAGGTACAGGCTGCCCGGGGTCTGCGCGAGGACCGTCCCAACGCCGGCTTCGACGATCGTGTGGCCGATCCTGCTCGCCGCGGGACACGACGGTTCGGCTTGCTCCTGCGCGCCGCCGCTCGGGCCAGTGCGTTCCTTGGCCGCCTGGACCGCAGCGTCGGGGCAGAACGGGATACCGGTGAGGTTGCCGGTCAGGCCCGGAGGCATGATGGTCGAGAAGCGCGTGAGCTCCTGTTCACCGTCGTGACGCTCGATACGCAGGTAGAACGGGCTGTAGCTCCCGGCCGCGTTGTTGAGGGTCCCCGCGGTCACCCCGGGCGCGAACGGCGGCACCCCACCCGACGGGCACGCTCCGCCGCCGATCCCCGTTTCGATCGGGAACGCCGGACTATTCACCAGTTGCGGTGGGGATACGATTTTTCCACCTTGTTCCTCGGACCACGGCGTCAATTCCGCCTGCGCCGCGTAGCTGCCGCAGACAGGGGGGCTCACGAGCGGCGAGTTCGCGCCCTGGCGGAGATTCAGCGTGAACTTGCTGAACGGAACTTGCGGATTGCCGTCGAAGCTCGTGACGAGCTGCCCGGTCGTTTCGTTCGGTTCGATCTTACCGGCGAGTTTGACGATGATCCCCCGCTGGGGGTCCTTCACGACGATGTAGAGACCGAGGAGCGAGCCGAACGGGTTTTCGAAGGGCTTAGCGATGTAGATGTCGCCTTCCAGGTGTTTTTCGACGAGCACGGGTGTTTCCACGTCGACCGTGCCGATCTTCGATTCTTCGGGACAGCCCGCGCCCTGCGCCGAGGACGCCGTTTCTCGCTGGAACTGTTCGGGGGTGCAGGCGCCGAGGCCGGCAGCGAGCGACGGGTTCGCGGTGTAGCCGAGCGGGAGCGTGACGACGCTGTCCTTCAGGTGCGCGCTTGCGAGCCCGACCGGGTTTTCCCAGCTCTGCGGTACCACCAGCGAGACGTTCAGCCCCGAGGAGGATTCAGCAGAGCGAGTCGTGGGCTGCACTTCGAGGGAGGCGTCGAACGGCACGCGTTCGCATTCGCTGCTCGCCGGTGTCATTTCCGTCTGCGCTTCAGGCCAGCTGTTCGGTTCCTCCCACGAGTCAGAACGCAACCGCGCGATATGCGGTTCACAGCTCGTCGGATTCGACAGGAACGGCTCCACCGGGATTCCCGCTTTGCGGGCCCCGCCTTGGCACACCGGCAGGTCTCCCGAGAAGCATTCAAGGCCGCGTTCGGGGTCGTGCACGGGCGAGGCAGGCAGAGCCCAAGTCGTGACCGACACGTTGCGCGGTTCCCCCACATTGGCGATGTCGGCGCTTTCGATCGTGATGCCAGAGTCACCGGGACGCACGCGCGCGTTGAGCACCTGGAGGATCCCGCCCGCCACGTTGAAGCCGTACTGGGCGACGATTCCAGGGTTCGTGAGTTCCATGTTGAACAGGGGCACCGTGACCTGTTCATACCCTGCCTGGGCAAGGTGCACTTCGAGGCTGATCGTCCCGACCTGACTCGCCACCGGGCACTCCTGACTTCCTCTCTGCCCACCACCTGTTCCCACGAGTTGCTGATCGGTGCAGGTAGGCACGGCCGTGTTGTTGCCGATCAGGCCGGAGGGCAGTTCGACGACCGTCGTACGAACGTCGTTGAACGAGGCCGTCGGCACCCCGCCTGCTTCTTCGTGAGCGAAGTCGAACGCGACCGTCAGATCGCGGTGAGCGCCCGCCTGGCCCGTCGCGGTGCTCACGTGGAAGCTGCCGGGGACGATTTCAAAGGGATGGCTGCTGGGCGCTGCACTCGCTCCGGCGGCGCCCATGAGCGCAGCCGTGGCGGCGAGCGCGATGAGAAGCCCTGCGCGCGCGGCGATGCCCCGTCCTCGATGGATGCCCATGCTTGTCATCGTCCTCTTCCACCCTTCCGCGCCGAGCGCGTCGTCTTGCAGCGGTGTCTGCGCGTCCGCTTGCAGCGGCGCCTGGGTTTCGGCTTCGGCTTTGGCTTCGGCTTCGGTGTGACATGCACGCCCGGCGCGGCGGCGAGCGTGCTTTCGGCGCCGTGGAACGTGAAGCTCGCGGGCGTCTGGTCACTCGGCGGCGCCGGCGGCGTCGCGCACGAGTCGCCTGCACACGCGACCGGGACCGGCGGCTGCGCAAAGCCACCGTTGACACGCGCGTCATAGATGTCGCCCGCGGTGTCCTTGTCGGACGGCAGCAGCGATTCTCTCGTCGCGAAGAACACGTTTTCGCCCGTACGGTCGACACCGAGCAGGACGTTCAGGAACCCACCGTGCCCCGAGGTGATCAACGACAGGCAGCCCTGGATCACGGCGCAGCCGTCCACTCCGTCGCGGCGCCACTCATACACGTCGCTCGACGGTGAGTAAAACTCCGACGGGTGCACGCCGTCGGCGTTGCCTTCCGGCGCGATCTGTTCGTCGGTATCGCCGGGCAACAGTGCCGCCGGCGTATCGAAGAACACGTAGTTGCCGTTGTCTGACGCCGTCCGTTCGCCGTCGCCCTCGCTGCTCTGGGTAGAGCTAAGCGCGTTCCCGGCGGTAAACAGCGCGCTCAATTGCGGCGCGGGGTCATAGCCGGACGCGCAGGACATGCACTCGACGAGCGCTTCGGCGTTGTCGTAGCGAAACACCTGTGACGTCTGGCCTCTGTCCGTGCCGGAGGTTGGGAGCCCCCCCGCGGGCAGCCCCGCGACCGTCAGTGCCACGAAGTAGAGGTAGCGGCCGTCGCTGCTCACCTCGAAGTGCCGGTGGTCGTTATCCACTTCGACGTGCGTCAGGAATGCGACCGTCCTACCGGCTATGTCGTAGCGGTAAATGTTCAGTTCGCCCCCGATACCCCCAGTCTGCCGCCGGATGTAGACCGCACTCAAGTCATCCGAAGGCATGAGTACCACGGGTTTGCCGCCAGCGCCAGGCACCGCGACTCCGCTCCCAGGGAGGAACACGGCGTGTTCGGATTCGCTCGTGTAGAGGTACAGGCCGGGGTTTTCGCCAGCCGGGCGTTCGAGCAGGACGCGGCCACCGCCGCTGTCCGCCGCGACGAACCGGTAGGGCCCGAGGTCCACCGTGCGGGCTTCTCCCCCGCCGCCATCGATCCGCGCGTAGGTGTGCCACTGTTCGCTGCAGCTTTTGCCGGGCTGCGCTTCGAAGAACACCCGCGACCCGTCCTGAGACACCGCATGCGCCTGGGCCGTCGCCTTGCCGCCAAGAGAGAATTCGCCCGAATTAAAGGTGTCTGCGCTGGTCCCTGCCGCGACGCGTGCACCACAGGACCCGATCGTTTTTCCGGCCCCCGAGCCGGCGACGTTGACCTGGCGGCATTCACCGCCAGCGTATTCATACAGGTAGTCGCCTCCCGGTGCGCCTACCGCTCCGCACAGGTGATGATCGCCCACCTGCAGGACGAGCTTCGAGAAGTCAGTCGAGGAGGCCACCCAGCCAAAGGGGAGACCTACGCCGGAATTGGCTCCTCCTGCCTTCCCCGCTTCAGCGGCCGGCACGGACGCCATCAACGTGTAGGGACCGCCCACGGGACCCTTCTTGTATTCGACGACGGGCGATTCGTGCCCGGGGCCGGTGTTCCACGTCCCTTCAACCGCGATTTCACCCAGATCCGGGCTGGAGAGCTTGGGAAAATATGTCGACACGCCGGCTTCCGGCTGGGCTGTCACGCCCGTCGTCGACCAGCCCGCCGCTTCACGCGTGAAAACAAACGGGCTCCCTCCGCCGCCCGCACCACCCCACGGCAAGTGCTGCTCGGCAAGCTCGAAACGGTTCCCGTCTTCGGCGAGCGGCACACCTTCGAATCCCTGTGCGAGGGTACCGCCATAGCCGGCCATTTCCTTGGCTGCCCCCTTGGCGGCGGGAGTCAACTGCTCGTAGGCACGACAGTCGGGCAGGTGTTCGGAAGCACCCGTGCGGAGCGCTTCGTTGGGACAGGCACCTGGCGTGGACGGGGTTACGGGCGGCGGCGAAGGAACCGTCAGCGCCGCTTCTTCACCAGTTTCGACGGGGTTGCCCGGCGCGGTGCTGCTCGCGACGATCCGGAAGCGATACGTTTCGCCCGGGGTGAGGCCAGAGGTCAGGTCGGCACCCACGTACTGCAGGGTGCTGCCGAAGCCGGCGCTTTCATCGGGCGTGTGGGCTGCATGCGCGAAGCCGCCTTCTGCCCCGGGCACTTCGAACTGTTTCTGGCTGACATAGTCGAAGTGGTAGAGCACGTCGTAGGCTTCGCCGCCTTGCAGAACGACTTTCACTTTGACCTGGCCCGTAGGTGTCAGCGCCGAGGCCGCGGTGATCGCGGGCTGCGCCTTTTCTCCGCTCGCGCCTTGAAAGAACACCGTGTATGGACCGCCCGGGGCACCGCCTACCTGCACCTGACCTTTGAGCGCCGGCAGCGCCTGGAGCGCTTCAGCGACGCCACCTGCTCCTTCGGCGGGCGCGTCGAAGGCCAGAGGCTGGGTCGTTTCGCCGCCGAAGCCGAGGGTGAAGGTGCCGCCCGTCGGTGCTTCTTCGAGCGTTATGACCTGTTCTGCGGACGTCGGCACCGTTTCTGGAGCGACACCCCCCATGACCCGCAGCGCTTCCCCATGGATGCCGTGCACGGCAAGCGTCGAGACGACAGGCGAACCGAACGTCTTGAAGTGCGAGACAAGTCTGGTCTCGGTCGACGCCGGTTCGCATACTACGACGTGCCCGGGGACTTCCGGTTCGCAGACCTGTCCTTGGCCCGCGCTGTTTTCCGCATTCTCGCGCAGATAATAGGTCGTGCCAGCGCTCAAGTTCGCGAGCCCGCCATCGACCGACGCCGCGGTAAATTCGGGAAGCGCTTCGGCCTGCGCCTGCGTGACGACGCCTTCGGCACCCGGCACACGCGTCCACGGCCCCGTGCTCGAGGTGGCGTATTCAAACCACCACTGCGTTTCCAGATGGTGCGGTAGGACGGAAGAAGACAGATGTGCGGAGGTGCCCGTCACATTGCGAACGCCGATATCGTTGACCAACGGCTTTTCGGTGAAGGTCGTAAAGCAACCTCCTTGCCCTCCGCCTCTGACGCTCCCATGCGTTCCGCCTCGGTGCTCGACGGTCTGTCCCTGGAGATTTGTAGCTTTTACGCGCACGCAGTAATAGGTTTCCGGCAGCAATCCTGTGAGCGTCGCTTCGTGGTCGGCGAAATCTTCGGCGACGCTGACCGTACCGCCCGCTGGAGCTGGAGCGACCCATGACGGGCTCGCTTCCCCGGGCGGGTGACCTGATTCCGCGGGCGCGTATTCGAATTGATAGGCGGTGTTCGCCCCGTTGGTGTCAATTTCCGCCTCGACGATTGCGCTCGTCGGGTCCGCAGCGGTCACCCAAAATCCTCCGCGAGTTTCGCTCCCGCTATCGAAGTTCGGTGGTGACACTTCCGGCTTTGCGATTCCGGTCGTCGTAAACGCGCCCCCGGGGCTGTAGATGACTTCGGTGTGTTCCGTGGCGTTTTCCGCCGTGAACCGTGTGTAGTAGGTCGTGTTGGGTAGCAGATGATGTTGCATGGAGAACCCGCTCCGTTCGCCAGGTGTGGTACCGAGAAACGCATCCACTTCTCCGTCAGACGCGAATTCTTTTTCACCATTAGTTTCGGTGTTTTGACAGCCGGATGGCGTCCAGGGGCCGGTTTCGCTCGTGGAATATTCCGAGCACCATTTGACCTGGGCGCGTCCCGTCTGCAACCGGGTTGTCAAATGAGCGCTCGTGGAATACGCTTCAGCTACTTTCGGTTTTTCTGCGAAGCTCAGAGTGTTTCCGGCGCCGAATGCCAGCGGCACGACCACGTTCACGATCACGAGCACGAGCATTCCTGCGAGCGCCACGCCTGCCGCCAATGTCCTCGATGTTCTCGCTCTACCGCTCATGCTCGCTCCTTTGTTGATCATGATGATTTACCGCCGCTCGAACTGCGCCGTCGCCCGGGGCGAGATTCCTGCCCCGGGCGACGGCGTTAGTCCCTTCGCTATTCGGCGGTCACCGCCCATGTGCCGTTGAGAGCGACCAGGCCTTTTTCTTGATCTTGAGTGGCGATAATGAAGCCATAAGGGTCGGCTTCGACCGGTGCGTAATGGACCAGGCAGATGACAAGCGATCCGGTAGAGGAGGGGCAGACGTGCACCGGTTCTTGCAAGGTAGAGACGTTGATTTCCGAGAAGGCAAAGACACACAGGTTGCCTTCTGCGGCGCCGGGTTCTGTGACGTTGCCGGTGCAGCCGGCCGGAGCGGCCGGGAATTCGTGTTTTTCTACTTCCCCTTGGGTCGGTGCTTTGATGTAATGGACCTGACAGGCCGGGCCCGCTTCTCCACAGCCACTGGGGTTCGTCAACGGCGCGGCCAGCGGAATGTTGAAGCTGACGGCGGTCGAGACGGCGCCTTCTGCATACCCGGTACCCGGCAGAAACCCGCTCATCGCCCAGTCGCCCTTCTCGCTCGCGCCCTTCGGCAGCACGCCGCCCGCGGTCCACGGCGAGCCGTTTGTGCCGTTTGTGCCGTTCGTTCCGTTGGTACCGGCTTTGCCTTCGCCGCCCGGCGCGCCGGTGGCGCCCGCCGCGCCACCCGGGCCCTGCGGACCCGCGGGACCGGCCGGGCCCTGAGCACCGTTGGCGCCATTCGCACCGTTGGCGCCTTTGGCGCCTTTGAGTGACTTGAGAACCTTCGGGCTGATCTGCTTGGTCGAGGTGATCAGGTAGTGGGAGGCGGCGTACGCGCCGCCGGTCATCGCGAAGACGAGCGCGAGGGTTGCGATCGCGGTCGCGGGACTTACATGGATTCGTTTACGTAGTGCTGAGAGCATCGGTTATCTCTCCTCCTGGGAGTAGAGCGTGGCGGCGCTCGGCGCTACGCACGCGGATTGAGTTACGTTGCTAAAAATGTGCAGCTCGGGCGCGACCGAAGCCACGACCCAGGCCGAGTGGGCACGCGCACCGGAGTGAGAGCGCCTCGGCAGTAATCGGCGACAGCGCATCACGCGGCCTCCATTCGCCGACCGGCGTCGATGCTGAGCCGCCTCGAGACCTGGCGCCCCTCCTCGGTCAACGCCCACGCATTGGGCTCGCCGCTGAGGTGCCCACCACCGGTGTTCGCCACCAGGCCACGGCGCTCCAAACGCCGCAGCAGCTTCGAGATCTGGCCCGGGTCGGCCACCCCCGCGTGCTCGGCGACCACACGATTGCTCGCACCAGGCTCGCCGCCGATGCACTCCAAAACCCGCGCCGTGCGATAAGTCAACCGCATCCCGGTGCCCGCCAGCGGATCGCGCTCACCACGCGGCTGCACCGACGCCCGCTCCACACCCGCCAGCACCACCGGCGTGGGAACAGGGCGGGCCTGCTCACGCCGCGCCGCCGCCGGGCCGAGGTAGGGCAGCACGATCATCCCCATCAGCTCGCCGAACAGGCCCGTCAACGGCGTGCGCTCACCGCGCAGCAGCCGCGCGTACACGATCCCAAACGCCGCACCCACCAGGCCCTCGGCCGTCAAAGCCGTGCACTGCGCGCCCCGCGCGCTCTCTCCGCGACTCTCGTCGAGCACGGCCGCCAGACGCGCCAGCACCTCGTCGCGACGCTCGAGCACCCCGGGGCCGCCGCGCAGCACCTGGATCACGCACACCCGCGCGAGCGCCGGCTCGCGGTCGAAGAACGAGAGGATCGCCCACAGGCCACCGCGGACCCGCTCACGCCACGACAGGCCGGCCAGCCCCGCCGCGGCGAGCTCGCGCTCGATCATCCCGACCACGTCCTCGCACAGCGCCGCCAGGCACGCCTCGCGGTCGGGGAACAGCTCGTAGAAGGTGCGCCGCGAGACCCGTGCGCGCGTCGCGATCTCGCCGACCGTCGTGTGCGCGTAGCCGTGCTCGTCGATCGCGCCGACGGCCCCCGCGAGCAGCCGCGAGCGCTGGATCTCCGCGACCTGCTCCCGAGGCTGCGCCCTGCGCACGGCCATCGCCACGGTGGCTGGGCGGCGCGCAACACGCGTACGTACGCGTGACACTACGCGGCCCCCCCGAGCGAAACGCCGGGCCGCCCGAGAACGCCGGGCCGCCCGAGAGCATCGAGCCGCCGGCTACGCGACCGCGGGCGTGAACGCAGCAAGCCCCTCCCCCGCGCGAGCGGGGGCGCAGGGCGCGTCGAAACTAGGCGCTCAGCGCCCTCTGTTTCGAGCCGCGACCCTGAAGAGAGAGAGAGAGAGAGAGAGATGCGACAGCGCCAAGCTGGCGCATCTAGCATCAGCCCCAAGATCGGGTGCGTGCACCCTCGTCACGTATCTCCCTGCAGAAACCACGCTGAACAAGCTCCCTCTTCGAAAAACCGACCCGGCCCCTCTCCCGAAAGACCCCCGATGCGCTGGAACGGTCGACCACCACGGGTAGACCCCCAACCAGACCCTATGTTTGTCCCCAGTAATCACTGTCGATCACGGTGACATTGCCATCATAGGCAGAAGTGTCACTTCTTGTCAAGTGCCAACCGCAAAGAACCCCGGCGAGCCCCCGAAAGCCGCCGCGCGGCTCAGCCGAGGCTGGCCGCGTATGCGGCGGCGTCCAGCAGCTCGCCGCGCTCGGCGGGGTCGGTGAGCCGGATCCGCACCAGCCAGCCCTCGCCGTAGGGGTCGTCGTTGAGCTTCTCCGGTTCCTCGGCGAGCAGCTCGTTGACCGCGACGATCTCCCCCGAGAGCGGGGCGATCACGTCGGAGACGGCCTTCACCGACTCGACCTCGGCGTAGGGGTCGCCCTGCGTGAGCAGCGTCCCGACGGGGGGCGGCTCGCAGAAGACGATCTCCCCGAGGCAGTCCTGGGCGTGCCATGTGATCCCCAGCGTGGCCTCGGGGTGGGCGGGGTCGGGGCCGTCCCCCTCGATGCGCGCCCAGTCGTGCTCGGGGTGGTAGAGCAGATCCTCGGGGTAGCTGGCGTCGGACATAGGGTGGGCGTCGGGAATCGGGTTCAGCTTGCGGGGCGTCGGGTGTGGTTGGCTTCGAGCATCTGGCGCGGTCGGCGGAGCATCGGTCAGGAAGTCTTGCGATACAGCGGCTTGGGCCGCACGGTGGCGGAGCGGATCTTGCCACGAACGTCGATCTGTAGGCGCGTGCCCACCTCCGCGCGCACGGCGGGCACGTAGGCGAGGCCGATCCCCACCCCGAGCGAGGGCGAAAGCGTGCCGCTCGTCACCTCACCGCCGCCAACCACGGGGTTCCCCTGGCGGGCGATGCCGGGTCCGTCGATCGCAAACGCCACCAGCTTCTCGGCGGGGCCTGCCTGACGCACCGCGCGCACGGCGTCGGCGCCGATGAAACCGGTGTCCTCCTTGCAGCACCACCCCAGCCCCGCCTCGATCGGGCCGCGCTGCAGCGAGAGGTCGTTGCCGTACAGGTGAAAGCAGGCCTCCAGCCGCAGCGTGTCGCGCGCTGCGAGGCCGCACGGCAACGCGCCGCGACGCACCAGCTCGTCCCACAGCGGCGGCGCGTCGGCGGGCGCCAGCAGCAGCTCCACGCCGTCCTCGCCGGTGTAGCCGGTGCCGCACACCAGCACCCGCGCGCCGGCCAGCATCCGCTCGGCGGCGCTCATCCGCGCGGGCAGCGGGGCGTCGGAGATCGCCTGCACGACTTCGCGCGCGCGGGGGCCCTGCACGGCGAGCATCGCGTAGTCATCGAGACGGTCGCGCAGCTGCGCGTCGAACCCCTCGGTGTGCGCGCGGAACCACTCCAGATCCCGCGCGTGGTTGGCGGCG
The DNA here is from genome assembly GCA_963833205.1 of uncultured Solirubrobacterales bacterium. Classification (GTDB taxonomy): domain Bacteria; phylum Actinomycetota; class Thermoleophilia; order Solirubrobacterales; family Solirubrobacteraceae; genus Palsa-744. The sequence continues at coordinate 620,980 of CAWHWZ010000004.1, forward strand.
TTGGTGACCGTCAGCAAGCGCTCGGCCTCCAGGCGGTAGGTGAAGAGGTCGTCGAGCACCCCCCCGTCCTCGCGGCACAGCACGCTGTACTGCGCGCCGCCCACGGGGATCGCCGCGACGTCGTTGGAGAGCAGCCGCTGCAGCAGCGCCGGCGCGCCGGGGCCGGCCGTTTCGATCTGGCCCATGTGCGAGACGTCGAAGATCCCGCAGCGCTCGCGCACCGCCATGTGCTCGGCGCGCACGCCGGTGTACTGCACGGGCATCTCCCAGCCGGCGAAGTCGACCATCCGCCCACCGGCGGCGAGGTGGCGGTCGTACAGGGCGGTGCGACGCGGGGGACTTGGCACGGCCCGCAGGCTATCGAGCAAACGGGAGTCAGTCTATGTTCGACCCGCGCATGCGCGGGTCGCCGGGGGGCGCATGCGCCCCCCGGGACATGCCGCATGCGGCATGTCCTTCCGACGGCGCATGCGCCGTCGGGGCAGGGTCGCATGCGACCCTGCCGACCTCGCCGCATGCGGCGAGGTCACCCCATCAGCTTTTCTCGAGCATGCGCGCCGCGGATCTACCGCAAAAACGGCGGCACGTCGATGTCGTCGTCGGAGATCTCAAGCGACGAGCGCTCGCGGTCGCCGATGCGGGGGCCGCGGTCCACCGCGCGGCCGGAGCGCTCGCGGCGCGCGGCGCGGCCGGGGCGGTGGTCGAAGCCGGTACCGATCACCGTGACGCGCACCTCCTCGCCCTGGCTCTCGTCGATCACCGCGCCGAAGATGATGTTGGCGTCGGGGTCGGCGGCGTTCTGGATGATCTCCGCCGCCTCGTTGACCTCGAACAGGCCGAGGTCCTTGCCGCCGGTGATGTTCAGCAGGATGCCGGTGGCGCCCTCCACGGACTCTTCCAAGAGCGGCGAGGAGATCGCGATCTTGGCGGCCTCCGCGCAGCGGTTCTCGCCGCCGGCGCTGCCGATGCCCATCAAAGCGCTGCCGGCGTCGTGCATGATCGTGCGCACGTCGGCGAAGTCCAGGTTGATGAGGCCGGGGATCGTGATCAGGTCGGTGATGCCCTGGATGCCCTGGCGCAGCACGTCGTCGGCCTCCTTGAAGGCGTCCAGCATCGAGGTGCGCCGCTCCACCACCGCCAGCAGCTTCTCGTTGGGGATCACGATCAGCGTGTCCACCACCTCGCGCAGCTTGGCGATCCCCTCCGTGGCCTGGCGCGCGCGCTGGGTGCCCTCGAAGTCAAACGGGCGCGTCACCACGCCGACGGTGAGCGCGCCGATCTCGGTCTTGGCGATCTCCGCGATCACCGGCGCCGCGCCGGTCCCCGTTCCGCCCCCCTCGCCCGCCGTGACAAACACCATGTCGGCGCCCTTCAGCGCCTCCTTGATGTCGTCGCGCGACTCCGCCGCCGCGCCGAACCCCACCTCGGGGTTGGCGCCGGCGCCGAGGCCGTGCGTGGAGACGTGGCCGATGTTGAGCTTGATGTCGGCGTCGCACATGGCGAGCGCCTGCGCGTCGGTGTTGGCGGCGATGAACTCCACGCCACGCAGCCCCGCGTCAACCATGCGGCTGACCGCGTTGGTGCCGCCGCCGCCGACGCCGACGACCTTGATGACCGCCAGGTAGCTGCCTACGCCGCTCTCCATGATTTTGCTCTTTCCGTCCTAAGACTTGAGTATTGGTTAAGGGTTCGGGAACCGTTTTCCCATGAGAAACCGGATTAGCACGTTATGCAGGGAACTTCGCCCTGTCAACAGGAGCGACCACTTTTGCAGGATCGCTTGCAGAACGCCCGACTCTCAACCGCCGCCCGAGGAATCGCTTTTTGATTGCCTCAACCTGAAGTCGAGGGTGAGGCTTCGACCCCAGAACCTTCGCTGCTGCCTGTGGCGGACGCTCCAGCCCCCGTCCCGGCGGCGCTCGCGGCGCCAGACCCGCCGTTGACCGCTTCCGCGAGGACGGTGGCCAGCGCGGCGGAGGTCGGGTCGGAGGCGCCCACCTGCCCACTGTTGGCGCTCGGGGTAAGGCCGCCCGCCGCGGTGGTGCCCGCCGCGGGGCGTTCGGGGGAGCGCACATCGACATAGGTCGCCCCCGCGGAAGAGGGGTCGGTGAGCACGCGGGTGGCCGACAGCCACTTGGCGTGCGGGCGGGTGGCGTCGCCGAAGTAGAGCGCCACGCCATTGCGCATCGCCACCGTCAGCCCTTCGGACCCCATGAACACCTTGCTCACCCACCCCAGCAGCACCCGCGGAGCGGCGCCCAGCACTCGCAGCTCCGCCCGGGCGGTGGCGTTTTCGACGCGACCACCAACCGGTCGAAGGCCGGCCAGCGCGCGCGAACCGTCGGCAAGGGCGATCGCCGGCAGCGAGACGCGCATGTGCGCGAGCAGATCGGACCCCAACACGACCCCGTCGGCGGCGACCGCGGTGCGCACCCCACCGACGCTCAGTGCCGCCACCGGAAGCTGCTCGACCACGTGGATGCGCAGGCCGTGGGGGAACTCGGTGCTGACACTCAATCCCCTCACCACCCGGTAGGGCGCCACCGCGGCGCGCAGCGCGCCGACGTTCACGTTCAGCGTGCTCATCCCGCGCGCCGCGCCTCGCAGCGCCGCGTCGATCGGGCCGGCGTCGACCCCCTGCACGCCGGCGATCTGCACATGCTCGACAGACACCAGCGGGGATTTGCGCAGCAACAGCCACCCGCCGCCGAGCAGCGCCAGAGCAGCAAGAACAATCGAAAGCCACTTCGCGATCGCGCCGCGTGGAAGCGACAACGACAGGGGGCGGGAGAGGCGGCCGATCGGAGCGCGGGCGACGAAAGAGCGATCCACCCTGGAGTCTTCGACCTCGGGGTGCGAACCCCTACCGCCTCCTTGCCGTTTGGCCCGGTATGCGTTAAGCTGCAGCGTGCCAACACGGCGACAGTGTCGCTGTTTGAGGGGCTCGGGCAACCGGGCCCCTTCTTTGTAAAATAGGCGCCCCGGTGAACATGGGGCCTGTCGTCCACCGGGGCTTGAGGACAACCTGCTACCTGGTCAGCCGGTCTATGACCAGCATGGCGACAAGTAGCGCAGTGGCCAACACGACGACTTGTGTCGTCATGCTCTCACCTCCTTTCCCGGGACCGATCGGCCCCGCATCGGCTGGTTCCGAGTCTGGAGATGACCTCGACCTAAAGCTACTCAGCGCTTGGGACCCCACGGCCAGCGCACCGGCCCTAGCGTCTGCACCTCGGGCTCCAGCGCCACGCCGAAGCGCTCGAGTACACGGCGGCGGCCCTCGCCCATCAGCACGACGATCTCCGCTGTAGTCGCAGCGCCCGTGTTCTCGATGAAGTTGGCGTGCTTCGGCGCGAAGCGGGCCGCTCCAACGCTCAGACCGTTGCAGCCGGCCTCCGAGAGCAGCAGGCCCGCGGTGCGCCCCCCCGCGCTCGGATCGTCCGGGTTCTTGAAGGTCGAGCCGAATGTCTTGATCCCCTGCGGCTGGGCCTCGTGGCGACGGGCGCGCAGCTGCGCGAGCGTCGCCTTGACCTGTTCGGGCGACGCGGGGTGCAGCGCCAACGACGCGCGCGCCACGACCTCCCCGGCGCAGAGGTTGGAGCCGCGGTAGGCAAACCCCAGGTCGGACGGCGCGCGACGCTCGAGCCCCCGCGCGCTCGCGACCTCCACCCACTCCAGCGTCTGCGCGAGCTCGCCTCCATAGGCGTTGGCGTTCATCCGCACGGCGCCGCCGACGGTGCCGGGAATGTTGACGCCGAACTCAATCCCCGACAGGCCCGTTCGTGCGGCATACGCGGCCACCGCGGGCAGGCGCGCGCCACCACCGCACTCCAGGCCCCGCTCCCCCACCTGATCGATCCTCGCCAGCTCACCCTCCAGCTTCAGCACCAGGCCAGACACACCCTCGTCAGCGATCAACAGGTTGGAGCCCGATCCGACCACCGCCACGGGCACCCGCGCCGCGTGCGCCCACGCGAGCAGCTCCAATAGCCGCGGGGCGGCGCCGACGCGAGCGAACAGCTCTGCGAGTCCTCCGGTACGCACCGTGGAGAGGCGCTCCAGTGGGAAGTCCCGCTGCACCGACGGCGGTGGCGGCGGCGCGCTCACGGATGCGCTCCGTCCTCCACCAGACGATGCCCCAGCGTGTCGACGTCGCCCGCGCCCATCACCACGCACAGGTCGCCCTCGCCGAGCAGCCCGCGCAGCACCGGCGCGGCGGCGGCAAACGTCGGCAGCCACATCACCGCCCGCCCACCGGCGGCGTCGGCCGCGGTGAGCGCGATCGTCAGACCGCTCACCCCCGGGAAGTCCTCGGCGCGCTCGCGTGCCGGGTAGACATCGAGCACCACCGCCACGTCGGCGAGCGCCAGCGCCGCGCCGAACTCCCGCGCGAGCAGCGCGGTGCGCGAGTAAAGGTGAGGCTGGAACACCGCCACCAGCCGCCCGGGTTCCAGCGTGCGCGCGGCGCGCAGGGTCGCCTCCAGCTCGGTGGGGTGGTGGGCGTAGTCGTCATAAACGCTCGCCCCGCTCGCTGTCGCCCCCAGCAACTGAAAGCGCCGTCCCGCGCCGGCGAAGCCCGCGAGACCGGCGATCGCGCGCTCCGGATCGGCCCCGGCCAGGCGTGCGGCCTCCAGCGCGGCGGCCGCGTTGAGCGCGTTGTGCGCGCCCGGCACCGCCAGGCTCACCTCGCGCTCGCGCCAGGCAAAGCTCGAACCACCGGGAGTGAGCGCCGGCGCCGGCACGTCGTAGGCGACCGTCTCGCCGCCCCTCAACTCCAGCAGCTCGGGACGGTCCCACACCACCGCGAACGGTGGCGGCTCCACGAAGGCGCGGAAGGCCGCCCGCAACTGCTCCAGCGAAGCGAAGCTCGCGTGATGGTCGAGCTCCACGTTGGTCAGCACCGCGATCTCCACCACCAGCGAGAGCATCGAGCGGTCGGACTCGTCGGCCTCCACCACCAGCCACTCGCCCGCGCCCCAGTGCGCGTTGGGCAGGTCGCCTCCGACCGGCGCCCCCACCAGCCAGCCCGGCTCCATGCCGGCGGCACGCAGGATGTGCACCAGCATCGACGCGGTGGTTGTCTTGCCGTGCGTGCCCGCCACCGCGATCGTGCGCTTCAACGCGCTCAGCTCGCCCAGCAGCTCCGCGCGGGGCCGCTCACGCAGCCCCCGCTCGCGCGCCGCCGCCCGCTCGGGGTTCTCGGGCGGGATGGCGCTGGAGTAGACGACCTCCACGTCCCCGCCGGCGGGCAGGTTGGCGGCGTCGTGGCCGATGCCCGCCTCCAGCACGCCGTCCTCGCGCAGGCGCTCCAGGTAGGGCGAGTCGGCGCGGTCGGAGCCGCTGATCTGCGCCCCCAGCGCGTGCGCGGCACGTGCGTACCCGCTCATTCCCGCGCCACCCACGCCGACGAAGTGCAGGCGCCGCCCGCTCCACGGCGCGCTCATCTCGCGGCCGCCTCCAACAACTCTTCGGCCACCGCCTCGGCCGCGTCGGGGCGCGCCAGCCGCCGGGCGGCGGCCGCCATCGCCCGCATCCGCTGCGGGTCGGCCAGCAGCGCGGCCGTCTCGCGCGCCAGACGCGCGGCGGACAGCTCGCCGTCGGGCACCACCACAGCGGCGCCCCCCCGCTCCATCCAGCGCGCGTTGGCCGCCTGGTGGTCGGCGGCGGCGTGCGGGTAGGGGATCAGGATCGCGGGGCGCCCGTGGGCGGCCACCTCGAACAGCGAGCCGCCCGCGCGGGCCACCACGAGGTCGGCGGCGGCCAGCGCCTGCGCGAAGTCGCCGAGATCCATGTACTCGCGCAGGTCATACCCCGGCGGGCGCGGGCGCGCCTGCAACTCGGTGTGGTCGCGCCGGCCGCAGACGTGCAGCACGCGAAAGGTGGCGCCCGCATACCCCTCGATCGCGGCGAGGTTGATCGAGCGCGCTCCCAGCGAGCCGCCAAACACCAACACGCAGATCTCGCCCGGCTCGATCCCCAGCCGCGCCCGCGCCCCCGCGCGGTCCTCGTGGGGGGGTGGGATTGGGCGGCCGGTGACGCGGTAGCGGCGCCCCTCGCGGCCCTGGATCGCGAACGCCAAACACACCCGCCGCGCGAACGGCGCCAGCGCCCGGTTGGTGAGGCCGAGGTGGCTGTCGGCCTCGGTCAGCACCAGCGGGATGCGACGGCTCAGCGCCGCCAGCCCCACCGGGCCGGAGACGTAGCCGCCGCCGCCCATCACCGCGTCGGGTCGCAGCTCCCCCAGCAGCGCGCGGGCGTTAACGAACGCCTTCAGCGCCAGCGCCAGCGCGCGCGCCGCGCGCAACGGGTTGGCGCGATCGAGGCCGGCCACGGCGATCGTGTGCAGCGGGTAGCCCGCCGCCGGTACCAGCTGCGCCTCGGCGCGCTCGCCGCCGATGAACGTGACCTGCGCGCCGCGCGCCCGCAGGGCGTCAGCCACCGCGAGCGCCGGCACCACGTGCCCGGCGGTCCCTCCGGCGGCGATCACGATCCTGGGCGGCGCTGCGCTCACCCGCCAATCCTGCCGGTTTACCGCTCCGCGCGTCGCCCTCCGTGCGCCCCTCGCCCACCGCGCGCACGTGGGCGCTGGTGCCGGAGGCCACGTTGAGCAGCAGCCCCATCGCGGCGAGCATCACCAGCAGGCTGCTGGACCCGTAGGAGACGAACGGCAGCGGCACTCCGGTGAGCGGCGCGAGGCCCAGCACCGCGAACACGTTGAGCACCGCCTGGGAGAGGATCAGCGAGGTCATTCCGACCGCGATCAGCGCGCTGTAGAGGCTGCGCGCGCGCTTGGCAGCGCGCAACCCGGCGTAGCCGATCAGGCCGTAGAGGAACAGCAGCGCATACACCCCGATCACCCCCAACTCTTCGGCGATCACCGCGAAGATGAAGTCGGTTTGCGCCTCCGGCAGGTAGAACGCCTTCTGCACCGACTGGCCCGGCCCCACCCCGAACAGTCCACCCGAGCCAATCGCGATCTGGCCCTGCACGGCCTGGAAGCCGCTGCTGGACGCGTGTGCCCACGGATCCACGAACGAGGTCAGCCGCGCGCGCGCATAGGGTCGGGCGAGCGCGTACAACGCAACCACCGCCAGCGCGCAGCCGGCGACGATCGCCAGGTTGCGCGGCGGTATCCCCGCCACGACCAGCAGCGCGCAGGTGGTGAAGGCGATCACCAGCGCCGTGCCGATGTCGGGCTCGCTGGCCACCAGCAGACAGGCGCCGCCCACCACCACCAGCAGCGGCCGGCTCAGCGCGCGCAGGTCGTGCACGCGCCGCGGCTTGCGCGCCAGCAGCGTGGCGCAGTACAGCACCAGCGCCAGCTTCAGCAGCTCGGCGGGCTCAAACTGGAAGATGCTGGGCCCGATCCAGCGGCGCGCGCCGTTGACGCTGACACCCACGTGCGGGATGTGCACCGCCAGCACCAGCGCGAACGACACCGCCAGCAGCGGCCCCACCAGACCCTGCACCCTGGCGACGCCGTGGCGTGCGAGATGGTGCATCAGCGCCAGCCCCACCGCCCCGAAGATCACGAACTTCACGAGATAAGCGCTGCCGGTGCCGCTCCCTTCCAGCAGCGCGGTGGCGGAGGAGGCCGAGTACACCATCACCGCGCCAAACGCCAGCAGGCAGAGCGTGGCGGTCAGCAGGATGCGGTGCTCCAGCGGCTGCTGGCGGGCGGCGGTCTTCCGGCCGGCAGGCTTGGAGCGACGCGCGCGCGTGTGCCGTCCCTGGGTCTTGGCTTTGGCGTTCGCCCCGCCCGCGGCTGATGGCATCCAGAGTCACTTCGACACCGGGGCGTGAAAGCCTCCCGTGGCGGACTGCCGTTGAACCCATCTGGACCGCCATTGACCCGGCCGGCCTGCCGTCCCCGGCCGGATTGCTTTCGGCCGAACCGCCATTGACCCGGCCGGCCTGCCGTCCGCGGCCGGATTGCTTTTACCCCGGCCGAACCGCCATTGACCCGGCCGGCCTGCCGTTCCCCGGCCGGATTGCCTTGACCCCGGCCGACGTTAGCGCTTGTGCTTTTTGCTCTTCGCCGCGTGCTTCGCGGCTTTTTTGCCGTGATGCTTGCGCTTGTGATGCTTGCCGTGTTTGGCGCTCGGCTCCCCTTGAGCGAGTTGCGAGGGGACGCCGGACGGGATCGTGCCGCCTGCGGGCGACGGCGAGCCGTTGCCGCCGGATGCCGGGGGCTGGCCGCCCGCGAGCGGCACTTCTGGCTCGTTGCCGACGGGGCCGGGCGTGACCGTGGGACTGGGCGGGGCCCGCGAGCGCCGCGGCGGGCAGGGCGGCAAACGCGAGCGCCGCGCCCGCTGTAGCGATTAGCCAACGAAGTGAACGTCGCATCGCCCAAGACCCCTTTTCGGTGCACGTCGCGTACCGCATCAAACCCCTGCTCGCACCCTGCTCGCGCGATTCTACACGATCCCCCGGGCCAGCTCCGCGAACCGCTCCCCCCGCGCCTCGAAGTCGGCGAACTGGTCGAAGCTGGCGCAGGCCGGCGAGAGCAGCACCGTCTCGCCCGCGGTTGCGGCCGCGCTTGCCGCGATCAAGGCCCGCTCCAGGTCGCCGCATTCGTGTAGGCGCACCCTCGCGCCGGCCGGCGCCACCATCCCCTCCAGCGCCGTCACTCCGGCCGGCGCCGCCACCCCCTCCAGCGCAACTGCGATCAGTGGGGCGTCTTCGCCGATCAAATACACCGCGCGGCAGCTCGCCGCCACGGGCTCGCGCAGGGGAGCGAAGTCCTGGTTCTTGCCCTGGCCGCCAAGGATCAGGTGGATGCCGCCCTCGGGGAAGGCCTGAAGCGCGACGAGCGTGCTGGCGACGTTGGTCGCCTTGGAGTCGTTGACATACGACACCCCCGCGCGACTCGCCACCTCCTGCAGGCGGTGGGGGACGCCGGCGAAGCTGCGCAAACCCGCGCGCACCGCGTCGCGATCCACCCCGCGCGCCAGGCACACGGCGGCGGCGGCGAGCGCGTTCTTGACGTTGTGCGCGCCGCGCAAGCTCAGCTCCGTGCTTGCCAACAGCGGCTCGCCCTCCCACCACAGGCACCCGTCACGCAATGCACACTCGGTGCCGGTGCCGGTGCCGGTGTCGGTGTCGGAGCCGGGGTCGGGGTCGGGGTCGGAGTCGGAGTCGGAGTGGACGCCGAAGCGCACTCGGCGCACGCTGGAGCGGAGTGGAATCTCGATCAGGTCCGCCGGGAGCACCGCCACATCCCCCGCCCCTTGGTGGGCGAAGATCCGCAGCTTCGCCTCGCGGTAGGCCGCCAGCGTCCCGTGGCGGTCGAGATGGTCGGGGGTTATGTTGAGCAGCACCGCCGCCTCCGGGGCGAACGCGAGCGCGTCTTCGAGCTGGAAGGAGGAGGTCTCGCACACGACGACGGCGCGCTCGTCGATCGCCCCCACCAGGCTGCTCAGCGCCGTGCCGACGTTGCCGGCCACCGCCACCGGCAGGCCGGCTTCGCGGTGGATGTGCCCGATCAGCTCCGCCGTCGTGGTCTTGCCGTTGGTGGCGGTCACGGCGATGAACTCGTTGGGCAACAGGCGCCACGCCAGCTCCAGCTCGCCGAGCACCGGCAGCCCGCGCGAACGGGCCGCGGCGATGACGGGAGCCCGCGCGGGCACACCCGGGCTCTTGACCACCGTCCCCGCGCGCCCCAGGTGCGCGAGGCCGTCGTCGTGCAGGTGCAGCTCGACTCCGCACGCCGCCAGCGCCGACGCGTCCAACGGTGCGCCCGCATCCACCCCTATCACCCACTCCCCACGCGCGCTGAGCGCCCGCGCCGCCGCCACCCCCGAGCGGGCGAGTCCCACAATCAGGTAGGGGCCTGCGGGGATTGAGGGATGGAGGCTCATACTGTATACTGTATTACGCTATGCGGCATCGAACGCAGCTCTATCTGGATGATGGTCAATACCGCTGGCTCAAGCAGCAGGCGCGGCAGGAGGGGAGCATCGCCCAAGTCGTGCGAGACCTGATCGATACCGCGCGCTCGCGCAAGCCCAATCCGGCGCGCGACCCCTTGATCCGCTACCTCATCGACGAGCCACCCGGCGAGGGGGCACACGGCTCTACGGTGCGGACCCTCGACGAGGATCTCTACGGTTGAGGAAGGTGTTCGTCGATACGGGCGCGTTCGTCGCTCTGCGCAACCGCTCCGAGCACGAGCACGCAGCCGCGCGCGCGGCCCTTTCCGCTCTGGTGTCCGAGCGCGTATCGCTCATCACCTCCAACTACGTCTTTGCCGAGACCTACACGGCGCTGCTCATGCGGGTGGGACGGGACGAGGCGATCAGGTGGGGCCAACGGTTTCGCTCAGGTGGGGCGGTCGAATTGATTCGCGTCGATGAGCCGGTGGAGGAGGAGGCGTGGTCAATCCTCCAGGCGCACACCGACAAGCGCTGGAGCTACGTGGACGCAACCTCGTTCGCCCTGATCCAGCGTGAAGGCATCTCCGAGGCGTTTGCGTTCGATCACCACTTTGCCCAGCGCGGACTGCTGCTGGTGCCGGCCGGTTAGGCCGAAGCTCGACCGCTCCCGGGCGGGGGGCCCAGGCTCGACCGCTCCCCGGGCGGGGGGCCCAGGCTCGACCGCTCCCGGGCGGGGGACCAGGGGCTCGACAACTCTCGGGGGGCTTGACCCGCTACACAAGGCTCTGGCGGTAGATCGTGAAGCCGATGGCGCAGCAGATCGCGGCGATGATCCAGAAGCGCAGGATGATCTTCGTCTCCGACCATCCCCGCAGCTCGAAGTGGTGGTGGATCGGCGCCATCAGGAACACGCGCTTGTGGCGCAGCTGAAAGTACGCCACCTGGATCAGGACCGACAGCGCCTCGAACACGAAGATCCCGCCGAGCAATATCAGCAGCACCTCGGTCTTGGTCATCACCGCCAGCCCCGCGATCGCCCCGCCGAGGCCGAGCGCGCCGGTGTCGCCCATGAAGATCGTCGCGGGGAAGGCGTTGAACCAGAGGAAGCCGATACAGCCACCCACCAAGCAGCCGGCGAGCATCGAGAGGTCGTATTGGTTGGCGACGTTGTACTCGGAGGTGATGAACGTGATGCCGATGTACGCCAGCAGCACGATCGCCGCGCAGCCCGCCGCCAGGCCGTCGAGGCCGTCGGTGAGGTTCACCGCGCTGGTGGTGCCGGCCACCACCAGGTAGATCAACAGCGGGTAGAACGGGCCGAGGTCGATCGTGTAGTCGACGACCCGCAGGCGCAGCGTGCTCTGCAGGTGGGCCTCGTGGCTGGCCACATACCACAGCGCCAGCGAAATCGCGATCGTCACCGCCAGCTTGGTGCGCGCCCGCAAACCCAGCGAGCGGCGGCGCACCAGCTTGGTGTAGTCGTCGGCGAAGCCCAGCAGCGCGCACGCCAGCGCGGTGCCGAACACGCCGAGCGCGCGCCATTCGTAGCCGGTGAGGATCGCGAACGGGATCGCCACCGCGATGAAGATGATCACCCCGCCCATCGTGGGAGTGCCCGCCTTCTCGCGGTGCCCCTCGGGACCCTCCTCGCGGATGTGCTGCCCAAACTCGCGCCGGCGCAGAAACTCGATGAACTTGGGGCTGAGGAAGATGCAGATCAGCAGCGCCGCCGTTCCCCCGATCAGGATGCGGCCCATTCAGCCTCGCCCGCTTTGTCCGGCCGTCTGCGACCCCTGTGCGTTGGACCCTGGCCGATCCGATCCCGGCCGAGAGCGGAACCCCACGTCTCGCTCATCGCCGCCACAGACGCTCCCCGACGCGAGCGTCTGCGCGACCCGCTCCAGCTCCATGCCACGCGAGCCCTTCACCAGCACCACGTCGCCCGGGCGCAGCAGCCCCTCCAGCAGCCGCGCCGCCTCACCGGCGTCGGGCACGGAGTAGACCAGCCCATCCCCCTCCCCCTTCCCCATCTCGGTTGCCAGCCGACCGACCGTCAGCAGCAGATCGACGCCGCGCGCGCGGGCGTACTCCCCGATCTCGCGGTGCAGCCGGCGCTCCTCGCCGCCCAGCTCGAGCATGTCGCCCAGCACCGCCACCCTGCGGCCCCCCGCGCTCGCGGCGAGCTCGTCGAGCGCCGCGCGCATCGACATCGGGTTGGCGTTGTAGCAGTCGTTGATCAGCACGATTCCGTTTGCCAGCGCGATCCGTTCGCCGCGCAGCGCCGAGAACTGCACCTCCAGCCTCCCCCGTGGGGTGACGCCGAGCGCGCGCGCCGCCGCCACCGCGGCCAGCAGGTTGCGCAGGTTATGGGATTGCGAGAATGAGGGCTCCACCACGATGCGCTCCCCCTTGCGCGTGTGGTCCGCGATCGTCACCTCGCCGCCGCTTGTCGATCGGCCGGTCGCGTGCTCGACGAGCTCCACCTCGCCGCCTGCGCGCTCGGCCAGCTCCACCTCGCCGCCTGCGCGCCCGACCAGCTCCACCTCGCCCCCTGCGCGCCCGACCAGCTCCACGTCGCCGCCCTCCCCGAACGTCACGGTGCGCAGGTCCGCGCGCAGGTGGGGGTCGAGCAGCCGCTCCCCAGCCGGCACGATCGCGGTCGCGCCGCTCGCCATCCCCGCGATCAGCTCCGCCTTGGCGGCCGCCACCCCCTCCAGCGAGCCGAGCTGCTCCAGGTGCACCGGACCCACGTTTACGATCACCCCCACATCGGGCCGCGCGATCGCCGTCAGCTCGGCGATCTGCCCGCTCCCGCGCATCGCCATCTCCAGCACCAGCACCCGCGTCCCGGCGGGCGCGCCCAGCACCGTCAGCGGCAGCCCGATCTCGGTGTTGAGATTGCCCTTGCTCGCGACCACCTGCCCGCCTCGCGATCGAGGCCGCACCGTCCCACCCGGCGTCGCGCGCCGCGTGTCCTGCGCGTCGGCGAGCTCGGGGGCGTCGCGCAGCAGCGCCGCGAGGATGTCCTTGGTCGATGTCTTCCCGGTCGAGCCAGTGATCGCGACGACCTTGGCGCCCTGCTCCCCCAGCGCCTTGCGCCAGGCGCGCGCCAGCGACTGCATCCCCGCCAGCGGGTCGGGGTGTGCCAACACCGCGCCGTGCGCAAGCGCCTGTGCGTGCTCGGGAGCCACCAGCACTCCCCACGCGCCCGCGCGCAATGCCTGCTCCGCGTAGGCACCACCGTCCACGTGCTCCCCACGCAGTCCCACGAACAGGTCGCCCGGCTTCACCTCGCGCGAATCGATGACCGCACGTATGGGGCCGGCGCTCCGCTCCCGCTCGGCGCGCCCCTCAGCCAGGCGCTCGCCGGCCCCCACCAAACGCGCCTGTGCCGCCTGCGCGACGCGCTCCGCATCCCACCCGGTCATGCGGTGTCCTGCTCGATCGCGTCGCGGAGGGAGAGCGAGCCGGCGTCGTGGGCGTGGCGCGCCCGCAGCGCTTCGCGCGCCACGGTCACATCGTCGAACGCCACCACGCGTCCCTGCGCGAATTCCTGGCCCTGCTCGTGGCCCTTGCCCGCGATCAGCACCACATCGCCGGCGGCGGCGACCGCGATCGCGCGGTGAATCGCCTCGCGCCGGTCGGGCTCGACAATGATCTTTGGCGCACCCACCTGCCGCGCCCCCGCCGCGCCCGCCATGATCTGCGCGATGATCGCCTCCGGCCGCTCGGAACGGGGGTTGTCCGAGGTGACCACCACCACGTCCGCTCCACGCGCCGCAATCTCGCCCATCTGTGCCCGCTTGCCCGTGTCGCGGTCGCCTCCGGCGCCGAACACGCATATCACGCGCCCGCCGGTCAGCTCGCGTGCGGTGCTCAATACGTTCTCCAGCGAGTCCGGCGTGTGGGCATAGTCGACCAGCACCGCATACTCCTGACCCTCCTCGACCGGCTCCAGGCGGCCCGGCACCCGCACGCCGCGCTCCAGCGCCCCCATCAGCGTGTCGAGATCGAAACCCAGCGCGTGCACCGCGGCGAGGGCGCCCAGCGCGTTCGCCACGTTGAAGCGGCCCGCCAGCGGTAGCGATAGCGCGCGCTCGCCCGCCGGGGTCTCCAATCGCAGGCGGCAGCAGGAGCGCTCGACCGGCACGTCGCGTGCCCGGTACTGGGCGTCGCGCTCGATCGCGAACGTCACCGCCTCCGGCAGCTCGGCCGCGAGGCGCCGCCCGTAGGGATCGTCGAGGTTGACCACGCTCACGCCAGGGGCAGTGGGCACGAACAGGCTCCGCTTGGCCTGAAAGTACTCCTCCATCGTGCCGTGGAAGTCGAGGTGGTCCTGCGTCAGGTTGGTGAAGATCGCCGCCGCGAAGCGCACCCCGTCGGTGCGGCCCAACGCCAGCGCGTGCGAGGACACCTCCATCGCGCACGCTCGCTCGCCGCCGTCGAGCATCGCGCGAAAGTCGGCCTGCAGGTCGATCGCCTCCGGGGTGGTGCGCCCCGCCGTGCGCTCCCGGCCGGCGACGATCGAGGTGACCGTCCCCAGCAGGCCGCACCGCCTGCCGCTTGCTTCCAGCAGCGCCCTCGCCAGGAACGCGGTGGTGGTCTTGCCGTTGGTGCCCGTCACCCCCACCACCTGCAACTCGGCGGTGGGGTCCCCGTAGAAGCGCGCCGCCACCGGCCCCATCGCCGCGCGCGCCGACTCCACCCTGATCTCCGCCACCCCCAGCCCGAGCGGGCGCTCCACCACCAACGCGACCGCGCCGGCCGCCACCGCCCGCGCGGCGTGATCGTGCCCGTCGCTGTGCTCACCCGGCACGCAGAAGAACAGCGCGCCCGGCTGCACCCCGCGGCTGTCGTACGCGAGGCTCGCGATCTCCACCGCCGAGGCATCGCCCGCTGGCAGAAACGGGGATGCGAGCCGAGGGCGAGTGTCTCCCGGCTTCGGCCGATCTTCGATCGGTCCGCTCGCGCCCGGGTCGGCGGGGATCAGATCCGCCAGCCTCATCGAACCGAGCCCGCCGGTCTCATCTGCGCACACGCGGCATCTGCATCGGCTCTGAGTCTAGTTTCGCCCCCCGACGCAGCAGCGGCCCCGACCGCCGGTGGCTCAAACAGCGACCGGCGTCGCGGTCTCGATCGCCGCTCCAGCCTTGGAGAACTCCAGCGCATCGTCCGCGATCGCGGCGCGCTTGAGGCTGAGAATGTCGAGCGCGTAGTTCTGGTACAGCCGCCACGGCGCCTTCGAGCCCTGCTTGGGGAACTGGTCGATCGTGCGGAGAATGTACCCGGAGGAGAAGTCGAGGAACGGCAGCTCGGCCACGGTGGGATCGCGGCGCGGCGTGCACACCCGGTACCCGTGCGCCGCCATGTGGTTGAGCAGCCGGCACACGTATTCGCAGGTGAGGTCGCACTTCAGCGTCCACGACGCGTTGGTGTACCCCACCGCAAATGCCAGGTTGGGCACGCCGCTGAGCATCATGCCCCTGTAGCTCATCGTCTGGCCCAGCTCCACCTCGCGGCCATCCACGGCGATCTCCATGCCGCCGAACATCATCAGGTTCAGCCCGGTGGCGGTGACGACCAGATCGGCCTCCAGCTCCTCCCCCGAGGCAAGCGCGATGCCCCGCTCGGTGAAGGTCTCGATGCGATCGGTCACCACCGACGCGCGGCCGGCGCGGATCGCCGCGAAGAGGTCGCCGTCGGGCACCAGGCACAGGCGCTGATCCCACGGGTCATAGCGGGGTTTGAAATGGGTGTCGATGTCGTACCCCACCGGCAGCTGCTTTTCGAGCGCTTTGCGCAGCAGCGCCTTCATCGTCGCCGGCCGGCGACGCGCGAGCTGGAAGCTCGCCATCGTGCGCAGCACGTTCTTCCAGCGCGCGATCGCGTACGCGGTTTTCGCCGGCAGCGCGCGGCGCAGGCGGTTCGCGATCCGGTCTTCCGCCGGCAGCGACACCACATAGCTGGGCGAGCGCTGCAGCATCGTGACGTGCGCCGCCTCGCCCGCCATCGCGGGGACGAGCGTGATCGCCGTCGCGCCGCTGCCGATCACCACCACACGCTTGCCGGCGTACTCGATCTCCTCGCTCCACTGCTGCGGGTGCACGATCCGCCCGGCGAAGCGCTCGGTGCCGGGAAACTCGGGCGTGTAACCCTCGTCGTAGCGGTAGTAGCCGCTGCACATCAGCAGAAAATCGCAGGTGAGCTGGATGCTCTCCCCGGTGTCCCCGCGCTCTGCCTCCACCGTCCAGCGCGCCTCCCGCGAGCTCCACTGCGAGCGCACCACGCGATGGTCGAAGCGGATCCGCTCGTCGATGCGGTGCTCGCGCGCGGTCTGTTCGACGTAGCGTAGGATCGACGCCCCGTCGGCGATCGCCTTGGCGTCCTCCCACGGCTTGAAGGAGTAGCCCAGCGTGTACATGTCCGAGTCCGAGCGGATCCCCGGGTAGCGGAAGAGATCCCACGTCCCCCCGATCCGGTCACGGGCCTCGAGGATCGCGTAGCTGCGTCCGGGGCAGTTGCGCTGCAGGTGAACGCCGGCGCCGATCCCTGAGAGGCCGGCCCCGACGATCAGCACGTCGATGTGTTCAAGCGGCGTCTCCATCGGCTGCTCAGGAGTCTAACCGCCGGCCGCACGGCGCCCGCCAGATCACGGGCGCAGAGCCACGCGCCGCACAACGCCCGCGAGATCACGAGCCCAGAGCCACGCGTCTTACGACGCCTCCGACACCACCAGGCGCAGGGCGCCGTCGAAGCTCTCCTGCTCGCGCAGGTGGCCATGCTCGGCGTCCCACTCGCCGCGGCGAAGCGCCTCGTCGAGGCGATCGACGATCCGCTGCTGCACGTCTGCCTCCAGCAGCGCCCACACCGACTGGGCGGCGCGCACGGCCGGGTCCAGCAGCGCCTCGGGACGCCGCCAGAAGGCCTCGAAGAAGCCGTCCACGCAGTCCCCCGGCGTCGGGATCCGCTCCACGCGCGTGCGCCCCCCGAGCGCGGCGGCGATGTCGTCGATCGCCGGAAACCGCGGCAGCTCCGCCGCCACCCCCTCGCGCAGGAACTCCAGCTGCCACGCCGGCAGGGATTGCAGCTCGAACGTGAACACCACCACCGGCCCGCGCGCCACCCGGCGCAGCTCCTTCAGGCCGGCCTCGGGAGATTCCCAGTGATGGATCGTCACGCACGCCATCGCCGCATCGAACGCGTCGTCGTCGAAGGGCAGCGCCTCCGCGCGCGCGGCGATCGCCGGCGCGGCGCCGGGGGGCCGCTGCGCTCGCATCGTCGCGCTCGGCTCCACCGCCAGCACCCAGCGATCCTCCGGCTCGTAGGATCCGGCCCCCGCGCCGACGTTCAGCACCGTGCGCGCGTCGCCCAGCGCCGCATGGATCCGCTCGGCGATCCGGGTGTCGGTGCGCCGATGGCGCGCATACGTGCGTCCGTGCCGCTCGTAGTCAACCCGCGCCTTCACGCGCCGACCCTAACACCGCCGTGGCCTTACGATGGCCTCGTGCACGGCCCCGAGGCGGCGATCGAGATCGAGCGGTTGCGCGCGCTGATTCGCGACATCCCCGACTTCCCGCGAGCGGGAATCCTGTTCAAGGACATAACGCCGCTGCTGGCCGACCCGCACGCACTCGCGTTGGCGGTGCGCGGCTTGGCGGAATATGCGCGCCCCCTGCGAGTCGAGTGCGTCGTCGCCGCCGAGGCCCGCGGCTTCCTGCTCGGGCCGGCGCTCGCGCTGGAGCTCGGCGCCGGGTTCGTGCTGGCGCGCAAGCCGGGCAAGCTGCCGTACGAGACGATCAGCGCCGAGTACCTGCTCGAGTACGGCGCCAACCAGCTGGAGCTTCATAGCGACGCGATCGGGCGCGGCACCCGCGTGCTCGTGCACGACGACCTGCTCGCCACCGGCGGCACCGCGGCGGCGCTGTGCGAGCTGGTGGAGCAGCTCGGTGGAGAGGTCGTCGGTTGCGGGTTCCTGGTCGAGCTCGCGTTCCTGCGCGGGCGCGAGCGGCTCGCCCCGCATGCGGCGCACGCACTTTTGACATACGAGGCGTGAACCCTGCGCAGGGGCCTACGAGGCGTGAACCCTGCGCAGGGGCCTACGAGGCGTGAACCCTGCGCAGGGGCCTACGAGGCGTGAACCCTGCGCGGCGGCCTACGAGGCGTGAACCCTGCGCGGCGGCCTACGAGGCGTGAACCCTGCGCGGCGGCCGGCGCGCGACCGGGGCTTCGGCCGACCCGCAGGTGTGTGTGTGTCAGCTTGGGGCGCATAACCACCAACTGGACCTGTGGATCAGCGGCCAGAGGACAGCTGTGAGAGGTCCAGTGGCTGGTTGGTGCGCCCAACGCGCTTTATATGGTGACGCCCAGGATCAGCTCGGTGGTCTCCCGCGGCACGTCCAGCTGCGGGAGGTGACCGATCCCCTCCAGCTCCACCCACTCGGCGTGCGCCAGCCACTCGTCGCGGTAGCGAACGGCAAAAGACGGCCACGGCAAGATCCTGTCGGCGGTGCCCCACACGACCCGCACGGGGCACTCGATCCGCTCCGCGTCCAGGTGGAAGCCCCCGCGTCGCAAGAGCTCGATCAGTGGCTCCAGCCCATCACAGGCGGCGGCGCCGAGGAGCTGGTGCGCGAGCAGCTCGGGCGGGATGTGCTCGTAGTTGGCGGTGGTGTACTGCGTCGCCCGCCGGCGACCCTCCGGGGTCGCCACGATCTGATCGACGTACGGTGCCGCCTGCTTCACCAGCCCCTGCATGCGCCTGAAGTACTCGGCCATCTCCGTGGACGCCTCCTCGTCTCCCGCCACCCATCCGCCGGCCGGCGCGAGCGCCACCACCGTCCGCGCCCGCCCGCGCTCGGCCAGCTGCAGCGCGACGTAGCCGCCCAGCGAGTTGCCGACGACGTGCGCGGTTTCGAAGCCCGCTTCGTCCATCGCCTGTTCCACCGCATCGGCGAGCGTGCCATCGTGCGCCTCCCCCACGATCGGCGGCCCGCCGGCGTGGCCCGCGAGCGTGGGCGCCAGCACGTCGTGCTCGCGTTCGAGCGCGCCCAGCACCAGCTCCCACGTACGCCACGTGTCGGTGAAGCCGTGCAGGCACACCAGCGGCGGTCCGCTGCCTCCGCGGTGGGATGGGGTAAAGGTCGTTTGCATGCCCAGAAGGTACCTACCCTGGCGGGATACCAAGGTAGGGCAGCGCGAAGGCCATGATCTGTCCGAACGCGGGGGCTGCCACAGTACCGCCGTAGATCGAGCCACTCTGCGGTTCGTCGACGATCACCGCGCACAGCAGCTTCGGGTCGGATGCCGGCGCGAAGCCCATAAACGACGCGACGTAGGCGGTTTCGGAGTATTCGCCGGTCGCTGGGTTCACCTTGCTGGCGGTGCCGGTCTTGCCCGCGAGCGTATACCCCGGCACCGTCACCTCGCTCGCGGTGCCCCCGGGCGCCAGCACCCCGCGCAGCATCTGCCGCACCGCCGCGGCGACGCTTGCTGACATGATGCGGTGGCCATGCCAGAGCTTCGTGCGGCGACCGTTCACCGACGCCACGATGTGCGGGGTGCGCAGGATGCCGCCGTTGGCGATCGCAGCGTACGCGCTCGCCATCTGAATCGGTGTCACCAGCTCTCCCTGCCCGATCGGGAGATTGCCCATCGAGGAGCCCGAATATTCGCTGGGCTTCAGCACCTTCCCCATTTCCTCGCCCGGCAGGCCCACGCCCGTTCGGGTCCCGAAGCCGAACCGGTGCACCCATTCGTTGAAGGTGTCTTCACCCTCCAGTTTGCCGATCTTGATCGCGCCCACGTTGCTCGACTGCGCCAGGATCTGCGCTGTGGAAAGCATCTCTTCCGGGTGTTCCTCAGCGTCGTGGATCGTGCGGTTGGCGACCTGGATCTGGTCGGGGACATCGAATTCGGTGCTGGGTGTGATCAAGCCCTTCTGCAACGCGCCCGACACCGCCACCACCTTGAACGTGGATCCCGGTTCGTAATTGAAGCTCACGCCCCGGTTCTCCAGCGCCGCTTCGAGCGCCGCCTTGGATGTGGGGGGAGCATCGAGGCTGAGCCGCGGCCAGCTCGCCATCGCCAGCAGCGCGCCGGTGTCCGGCTGCATCACGATCGCGGTGGCGTCTTTGGGGTGAAACACCCTGCCCACCGCACTCAACACCGCTTCGGTGCGCTGTTGGATGTCGGCGTCCAGCGTCAGCTGTAGCTGTGCTCCCGGCGCCTCGCGGTGCAGGTTGGTGATTGAGATCGGCTGACCATGAGCGTCGCTCACCACCCGCCGCTCGCCGGCGTCGCCCCGCAGAATCGCGTTGTCGGCGTACTCCAAACCCGACAAACCGCCCTTTTCGCCCATCATGCCCAGCACCTGGGCCGCCAACGTGTCGCGGGGGTACACCTGGCGCATTGTCGGTGTGCCCGCCACACCCGGGATCTTCAGCGACATCACCGCCTTCGCCCGCGCCGCCGGCAGCGCCCGCGCGAGGTACACGAAGCCGCTGTGCTGGCTCAGATCTCTGAGCACCGTCGCCTGCGAGCGCCCGACCAGCGAGGCCAGCCGTTCGGCCGCACGCAGCGGTTCCTTCACCAGATAGGGGTCGGCCGAAATGTCGTCCGCCGGTTCGGAGATCGCCAGCACCGTCCCGTGGCGATCGGTGATGGTCCCCCGCTGCGCCGGCACTTCTTCGATCGTCACCTGCTGCGTGTTGGCGGCCCTGCGCAACGCCCCGCTGTGCAGCACTCCGAGGTACAGCGTGCGCGCCGCGGCGACCGTGAGCAGTCCGAAGAACAGCGCGAACAGCACCCCGATGCGGCTCTGCACGCTCGCCACTCGGCTAGCCCCCCGGCGCCGGGACGCCGCCGGCCGAACCGACCGGCGTGCTGGCAGCCGCGGCGGGTTCCGCCGGACCTGCGGGCGCCGGGGTCGCGGGAGCTTCCGGCGTGCCGGCCACCGCGGCGGGTTCCGTCGGACCTGCGGGCGCCGGGGTCGCGGGAGCTTCGGTGCCCGCGGTCGTACTGGCGCCCGCTTCGGTGCCCGTGGTTGTACTGGCGCCCGCTTCGGTGCCCGCGGTTGTACTGGCGCCCGCTTCGGTGCCCGTGGTTGTACTGGCGCCCGCTTCGGTGCCCGCGGTTGTACTGGCGCCCGCTTCGTTGCCCGTGGCGCCGGCTTCTGCGCTCGTTGCGGCGCCATATCCAACCGGGGTCGAGCTGGCGCTTGGTGTTGGGGCCGGGATCGGCTTTGCCAGCGCCGCCGCCGCCAGCCGCGCGTCGAGTGGGCCGCGCAGCATGTCGAAGTGCAGCGCGCTCGGCGGCGCGGACGTCATCCCCCTGGCGAGCGCCAGCCGTTCGATGCGTTCCGCCGAGGAGAGCGAGGAGTCTTCGCTGGCGAGCGTCGAGTTCTCCTGCTGCAGCAGTTGTGTGTGCTCCAGCGCGCGGCCGATGCCCACGCCGAGCTTTACCACCCACAGCTGCATCCCGACGATCCCGATCAGCGCGAACGCGATCACGGCGATCCACGCCCTGCCTCCGATCAGCCGGTCGAGCAGGCGATCGGGGAGATGCAAACCGGCTCGCGCGTGGGCCGGCAAACCCACCCATCCCGCCGCCCCGGAGGCCTGCGACTTCGCACGAATGGGCCCGGAGATACGACGCGGACGTGACGGCGGACGCGCCGGCCGCGGCGGCCGACCATGACGAGCGGGGCGCGGGCGAACAGCGGGCGCGGCGGCCACGGCAGGCGGAGGAGTCACGCCGCGCCCCCGGAACCGTCCGCCAGCTTTCGCGCGGCCCGCAGCCGGGCCGAGGAGGCACGCGGGTTGTGCGCCAGCTCGCCCGCGGACGGGGCGATCGAGCGCCGGGTGAGCAGCGTTGCCTGCGGTGTGCGTCCGCAGGCGCACACCGGCAGGTCGGGCGGGCAGATGCAACCCTGCGCGCGGGCCACCATGAAGCGCTTCACGCGCCTGTCCTCCAGCGAATGAAAGGAGATGCCGGCCAGCACTCCTCCCTCGCGCAGAAGCTCCCACGCCAGCGGCAGCGCGCGATCGAGCTGTTCGAGCTCGTCGTTGACGGCGATCCGAAGCGCCTGAAAAACCCGCTTGGCGGGATGGCCCCCGGCGAAGCGGGCGGGCACGGGGATCGCCGAGTTGACGACCTCCACCAGCTCCTGCGTGGTGCGCAGCGAATCGGCGCCGTACCGTTCGCGGCGGCGCACGATCGCGCGGGCGATGGCGCCGGCGTGGCGCTCCTCTCCGAGCTCGCGCAGCATCCCCGCCAGACGGCGCTGATCCCACGTGGCGAGGATCTCGCGTGCGTCCAGCTCCTGGTCGGAATCCATGCGCATGTCGAGCGGCGCGTCGTAGGAGTAGGAGAAACCGCGCTCGCGGGTGTCCACCTGCATCGATGACATACCGAGGTCGAAGTACGCGATGTCCGCGCGCAGCCCCTCCTCGGCGAGCAGTTCCAGCGCCTCCGCGTAGCCGCTGCGGATGAAGCGCACCGCGCATGGCAGCTCCTGCGCGAGCTCGGCGAAGCGCTCCTCGGCGACGGGGTCGCGGTCGATCGCCACCAGCGTCCCGCCCGCGCCCAGGCGCTGGGCGACCAGGCGCGCGTGGCCGCCACCGCCAAAGGTGCAGTCGATCGCCACCTGCCCAGGCTGCGGATCTAGGATGTCGACCAGCTCACCCGCTAGCACGGGGATGTGGACAGTGGGCATATCAAGCAGGATGGTCGACACGCGCGGTGATCTCCGCGACGCCGCCCAGCAGCGTCGGTCGGTGCTCGTTC
Source organism: uncultured Solirubrobacterales bacterium (assembly GCA_963833205.1). GTDB lineage: Bacteria > Actinomycetota > Thermoleophilia > Solirubrobacterales > Solirubrobacteraceae > Palsa-744. Next base: position 643,638 of record CAWHWZ010000004.1, read on the forward strand.
CAACGGTCACGGTCCCACAGCTCCAAACGGTCCCCCGCGCCGACAACCACGACGTCCTTGCTCAGCGCGGCGTGCTCGGCCAGGAAGCCGGGAAGCATGATCCGCCCGGCGGAGTCCAGCTCCGCGTCCTGGGAGCTGCCGTAGAAGAAGCGCTCCAGCTCGCTCAGGCGGGGTGAGAGCGGCGGCAGCTCGGCGAGCGCGCGCTCGGTGTAGCGCTCGTAATCCTCCGGGCGCCACACCCCGATGCACGGCTCGAGGTCTACGGGCATGGCCATCACCACTCCCTCCGCCAACGTCGCGCGGTAGCGAGCCGGGACGGTGAGGCGGTTCTTTGCGTCGAGCGTGTGGTCGTAGGTGCCACGGAAAGCCACGGGTGGGGCTCCGATCCAAATCTGACTGAAAAAAACGAGGGGCCCGACCTAAGCCGGGAGACACTCGCCTTCGGCTCGCATCCCGGTTTCGGCCAGCCGGCCTCTTTTGGGAGCCGAGGTGGAGAGGTGGGAGGAGCCTCTCCACCTCGGCTCGTTCCCGGCAAGGTACCCCACTTTCCCCCACAACGCAACCCTAATTGCACATTTTCCCCCACTTTACCCTCACAACACCCTTCAGAAGGGCACAAGTTCCTGCAAACCGCGGGTTTTCAAGGTTGCACCCAAAGCGTCTCGGGAGCCCAAAAACCTGCAAACCGCCCTGCACTACGACGATTTGCCACGGAAGTTGCGTGTGCGCGATGCGACTTGCGCAGATGCCGCCGCGGGGCATAGGATCCTCACAGTGAGATCCACCGCACGCAAAGGGAGTAGCGCAGGCGGCAGGAGACCGGCAAGCGTGGCTGCTGTTCTTCGAGCAGCGCCCTCAACCTCACTCGCCGGCGCGGTCGCGCTGCTGGCCATCGCGCTCGGCGGTTGCGGCTCGTCGAGCCCAAGCGGGACCAGCGCGAGCCCGGCGACGGTGACACCGGCCTCGGCGCCGCTGTACATCGACGCGGTGGTGCAGCCAGAAGGCAGCTTGAAGACCAACGCGACCGCCACCGCGCGCACGCTCACCGGCCGCCAGCACCCCTTTGAAGGTTTGCTGAAGCTGCTGGCGGGCCCAACCGGCAAGGCGGGCGGGCGGGCAATTAATTACGCCAAGGAAGTTCAGCCGTGGCTGGGTCCCCACGCCGGGGCGTTCCTCAGCTCGATCTCCCTCGCACGCGCGCAGGGATTGCTGGGCGTGGAAACGCTCAAGAAGCTCCTCTCCGAAGGGTTTGGTGGCCTGGAAGCCGCGCTGCTGGGGCAGGGGGGCCTGCAGACGGCACTCAGCGCAAGCTCCGGACAGAGCGCGTTGGTGCTCAACACCACCGACGTCGCCAAGGCCAAGTCGTTCCTCGAAGGCCAGGCCCACAGTGCGGGCTCCCACACAACCAGCTATCGCGGTGTCACCTACCAGGTCTCCCCCGACGGGGTCGCGGAGGGGATCGTGCACAAGTTCGCGGTGATCGGCAGCGAAGCGGGGTTCAAGAGCGTCATTGAAACGGCCGCCGGCGGCCCCTCACTGGCACAGGCGAGCGCCTACTCGAAGCTCGTTTCCACCGCCGAACACGGAGCGCTTGCCAACGCCTACCTGAGCCCCGAAGGACTCACGCACGCGCTCGGGGGCTCCGGCGGCGGCAGTGGTGGCGCCGGCGTCGCGGCATCGATCCTGCCGTTGCTGGAGGGCCTGGCCGGCAACCCCGGCCAGCTGTACCTATCGCTGATACCCAGCTCCAACGCGGTGGCGGTCGACCTCGACACGCTGCCCCCGACGTCATCCACTGCCGGCAGCGGGTCGGCTTCGAGCTCCCCCCACGAAGAAGCGCTCGGCGAAAGCGGAGCACAGGTACTGCGCGGGCTCCCCGGCAGCTCGTGGCTGGCGGTGGGCATCGGGGACCTCGGCAGCGCTTTGGGTCACAGCACACAGGGCTTCGGCGCGTTGGCGTCACTGGGCTCGGCGCTGAACATCGGCGGCATCGACTTCGGCACGCTGCTGGCGCCGCTGAGCTCGCGCTCGCTGAACCTGCAGCGCGACCTGCTCAGCTGGGCGGGCGCCACCGGCATATACGTGAGCGGCAGCAGCGTGCTGGAACTGCACGCTGCGCTCGTCATCACCTCCAAGAATCCGGTCAGCTCACGCGCGGCGGTGGCAAAGCTCGCGCAGGCCTATCGCGAAGCCGGTGGCCAGACCTCCCCCACCTCGGTACCAGGGATGGAAACCGCCGTGACCGTGAGGCTTCCGAGCTTCCCCCTGCAGCTGACGCTCGCGGCGGGAGAAGGCAAGTTCGTGGCAGGGCTGGGGAGCGCCTCGATCGAAGAAGCGCTGCACCCACAGAGCACGCTGGGGAGCGCTCCCGCCTACGGCGCCGCGACGAGTACCCTCGGTGGAGGGATCCAGCCGAGCGCGCTGATCGAAGTCCACACGCTCTCGGGGCTACTCGAATCGCTTGGCCTCAACCAGGCCCCCGGCTTCTCGAGCGTAGCCTCGGCGATCGCGCCGCTCGGCACCATCACGGCCGGCGGCGGCGAGTCGCTCCCCGACGGGGTCAAGCGCGCACGGCTGGTGATCGGCCTGCAGCCCTCGAGCGGGGAATCCGGGGCCAGCGGCTAGAGGGTGGCGCGGGCGGCCGAGCCGGGCCCCTCTTCCCTTAATTCAGGCCAGTCAGGACACCGAGGCGCCGACGGTGTCGTTCGGGTCGGTGGGCGCGTCACCCTCGGTCTCGATGATCACCCTGCAGGGCCGCCTGCTGAGCAGGTGCAGCGCGGTTGGACCGATGCGCCGCTCACGCGCGGGGGCGTGGAGCGTGGACCAGTAGATCATGTCCGCCTCCAACCGGCTTGCCTCCTCCACCAGCGCGGCGCCGGGGTTGCGGGTGCGGATCACGCCGGTGTGGATGCGGATGCCTGCGCGGCGCGCCTGGATACGGGCGCTCTCCAGCACCGAGCGTCCATGGGCCTCCTCCTTCTCCAAGCCGGCATCCAGCGAGAGCTGGGGGGGAACGGGAAGCACGAAGACCGCATGGACGACCCCACCCTTGCCGATCAACTTGGCGACGCGGCCGATCGCGGCCGCGCTGACGTCATCGCCGAAGATCGGCACCAGCGCGGTGCGGTACCCGGGATGCCCGGCCGACGCCCGCGATCCCTGCTCGGTGAGGCGCGCCATCGACTTGGAGGTTATAGGTGTTCGTGCAATCTCCCGTGCAGCACACCCACTGGGGGAGGAAGTCAGCTTATGATTCCGACGGCCTGGAGCCCGACTTGGAGGGTGGCGCAGCCGGCCGGAGGCCGGCGAGCCGAGCCCCTCCTTTTTAATCCCCTATCTCCGGCACTCACGTCATGGACAAGACACGCCGCGGAAATTACAACTCGGGAGAGGACTTCGTCCTCGAATACGGAGAGCTGCGCTTCACCTTCAACGAGGACGACTTCGCCGAGCGCTGCGAGCAGGCGGCCCTGAAGCTGGGGTTTGTCGGCGGCAGACTCGGGGAGGACGAGCTGGAAGATCTCGTCAATCTGGCGGTCAACGGCGAGATCCTCGACCCGGCATCCGCTCTGGGGGAGCACGTCAACGAGTGCTGGCATGATCTGGTTGGGCCGGCGGAGCGCTCGCTGGTGCACTGGCTGCGCCGTCTGGTGTTCCGCGGGGCATGGCTTGACCAGCGCGTCAACGAGGGCGAGCTCGGGGTGGCGTTCATCGAGGAGACCTGCAGCTTTGCCTACGTGCAGCCCACCGATCCCACGTCGGCCCGCAGCGGCGAGCCGATCGAGCTCTCGCCCGAGCCCTCCTGGGCGCGCGTGGCCTACCTGCGCTAGCCCGCCAGTGCGGAGGCCCGGGCCTTGGTGATTGCCTCGGCGCCGTCCTCGCCCACCAACAGCTCGGGGCGCACCACACCGCTGGCCGCCAGGTCGAGCGCGGGAATCCGCCCGGTGGAGGTGAGCGCGACGTCGAGCGCGATCACCGTGCTCTCCCCCCCCAACGGACGGGTGGCGGTGGCGATCAACGTGAGCGAGCCGCCCTCGTGGAGGTTGCGAGCACTCGCGAGGATTCGCCGTGCGGCGTGCGGCGGCAGATGGTCCAGCGTGTCGATCAGCACCACCACGTGCCCGCCGCGGGCAGCGACGCGCTTGGCGGTGTCCACCACGTGCTCCACGGTCTGTCCCTGCAGCTCAGCGGAGGCGCCGAGGTCAAGCGCGGCCGCGGGCGCCACCGGCCCCTCGCGCCACACGGCGATCTCCTCGGGGCGGATGCCGCTGAGCACCAGCATCACCTCCAGGCCATCGCGACCGAAACCGGGAGACACTCGCCCCTGGCTCGCATCCCCGTTTCGGCCAGCCAGCGCGCCAAGCAGGCTCCGCAGCGTCTCGGTCTTGCCGGAGCGGGCCTCGCCGACGATGCTCACGCGCGAGCCACGCCCGATCGGGGTGAGCCATTCGATCGCCCCGAGCGTGGGGTCCTGAGGGTCGAGCTCCAGGCGCTCGGCGGGGTGGGCGACGGCGAGATCCTCGTAGCGCGTGCCCTCCGCCACCGACTCGGCCGGGGCGCCGTTGATGGTGTCCACGCGTGCCAGCGAGGGGTAGCGCTCGGAGGAGCGCGGGGTGCGCATGGGACCGGTCACCCGATCGCCGGAGACCAGTTCGCAGCGGCGCACCTGGGCAGCGGAGATGTAGACGTCCTCGTCGGAGGCCTCCGGAGGCGAGACCCGCAGGAAGGCAGAGCCGTTGCCGAGCAGCTCGACGACGCCCTCCACCGTGCGGTCCTCCGCGGTCTGCTGGTCGAGACGGGGACCGATGGCGCGCGTCCCCCGGCTTCGGTCGCGAGCACTCGCTCCCTTGGACTCCTCCTCGCGCACCGTCGCGCTCTCAGCGTCGCGCTCCTGCTCGCCCGTGGCCACCCCGCGGCGCGTCCTCGTGGGGCGCCGCCTGCGGGTGGTGCGCTGGCCGCTCCCCGATCGCTCGCTCTCCTCGCCCGCGCCCTCATCATCCTTGGCCGCGCCCTCCTCCTGCTTGACTCCCTCACGACCACCGACGCCGTCGGTGCCCGCGCGCTCGCCGCGAGCACGGCCTCCGCGCGCGCGCCTTGCACCGCCACCGTTGCCATCTCCCCCTGCGTCCCCGTCGCCCTCACCGCCGGAGCGCTCGAGGATCGCGTCGATCAGATCGGCCTTGCGCAGTCTGCGAAACCCATCGAGGCCGATCTGGTCGGCGATCGCGTGCAGGTCGGCGAGCGGGCTGGCGTCAAGCTCGGAGCGCTCGAGTACGGTCATTTGGTCTTCCTCTCTTCTTGTGGGGATTGGGTGGTTGGCGCCCGATCGCGTTGGACAGCGGCCGGCACCCGTCTATGCGTCATGCAGCTTAGGGCATCAGGCGAACAGGCCCCGACGCCCTCACCGTGTGGGGCTCTCGCTGGTGTCTCAGTTCCTCGGCCAGCGCAAGATCCCTTTTCGGGGGCAGTTCCCCGGCGAGTGCGGCGCGTACCGTGAGGAAGTCGGCGGCCGCGGCGACGTCGTGCACCCGGAAGATGTGCGCGCCGGCGTCGACGCCGTGAGCCAGCGCCGCGAGTGTTCCGGCGAGCCGCTCACGGGGTGGGCGGCCGGTGAGCGCCCCGATGAAATCCTTGCGCGAGATCGCCATCAACAGCGGCAGCCGGAGCTCGTGCAGCCGCTCCACATGGGAGAGCAGCGCGATCGTCTGGGCGGGGGTCTTGGCGAAATCGGGCCCGGGATCGAGGATCAGCTGTTCGCGGGCCATTCCGGCCTCAAGGGCTACGTCAACACGCGCGCGCAGAAAGTCGAGCACCTCCCCAACCACATCCGTGTAGAGGTCGGGGTCCTGCCTGCGCACACGAGGGGCGGCGGCGGTGTGCATCAGCACCAGCGCCGCCCCGCTCTCCGCACAGACCGCTGCGAGCTCGGGGTCGCGCAGACCGCTGACGTCGTTGACGATCCGCGCCCCGGCGGCAATCGCGGCGCGGGCGACGGGCGGCTTGTAGGTGTCGATCGAGACGACCGGGTGGATCGCGTCCTGCCCCGTGGCATACCGAATCCCCGCTTCGCCGACGGGCCGACGCCGATCGCGGTGCAACTCGGCGACCACGCGCTCGATCAATGGCACCACCCGCTCGATCTCCTCCGCCACCGGTACTGGAGGACGCCCGGTGGTGGCCGACTCGCCGCCGATGTCGAGGATGTCGGCGCCGGCGGCGGCATGCGCCAACGCCAACTCCACCCGCTCCTCGATGCTGCCGTGGCGGCCACCGTCGCTGAAGGAGTCGGGCGAGGCGTTGACCACGCCCATGATGAGAGGCCGGTCCGCACGCGCGCCGAGCTCCAGCACGCGATCGACGGCGCGCAGGCGGTAGCCCTTCATGCGTCCCGCGCTCCCTCCGCGCGTGCCTCCTCGGCAAAGCGCTCGATCTCAGCCGCCGTGCGCTGCGCGCTCCATCCGAGCTCCCCGGCGAGTACGTCCGCGACGCGCCGCACCGGTAGCGGCGGACCCTCCGACGGCGAGCCACCCGGCGGCGGACCACCCGGCGGCGGACCACCCGACAGCGTGCCACCCGACAGCGTGCCACCCGGCGGCCCGTCCGGCCGCGAGCCGTCCAGCTCGCGTGCGGCAAGCAGCCACAGGCGGGTGCGACGCAGCAGCACGTCGGCGACGCAGCTGGCCTGCTCGCGGCGGGCGGCAAGGACGGCCTCTGCGAGCAGGTCGGGAAGCCCGGGCACGATCGGCTGGGCCAGCTCGGGGTGGGCGGGATTCTCTTCCCCAGCCAGCGCGAGCACCTCGTGCGCGGCGTAGCCGTAACGGGCCGCCAGCGCGGCGTAGGACTCCTCTGGGACACCCTCCACCCGCGGCAGCTCCTCCACCGCGACCGGCTGGCCGAGTGGGATCTCATGGGTGCGGCAGGGTGCTTCGCGCGCGTCGCGCTCGACGAGACGATCGACGGTGAGCTTGGCCATCCGCCGCCAGGTGGTGAGCTTGCCCCCGGTGATCGTCACCATGCCACTGGAGGTCTCATACAGCTCGGCTTTGCGCGAGATGTCCACCGACTTCTTGGGGTCGCCGCTGGAGATCAGCGGTCGCACCCCGGCGTATGCGCCCGTCAGATCCCGCGGGCGCAGGTCGGTGGCAAAGAACGTGTTGACGGCGTCCAGCAGGTAGTCGATGTCCTCGGTGGACGGCCGCACGTGTTCCAGGTCGCCCTCGTAGTCGTTGTCGGTGGTGCCGACCAGCGTGCGCCCCAGCCACGGCAGCGCGAAGATCGTGCGACCCTCGCCGGCGGGCACGATCGCGCCGCCAACCAGCGGAAGATCCTCGTGGGCGAGGGTGAGGTGGGTGCCGCGGCTGGGCCTGATGAACGCGGGCGCGCCCCGCTCACCACTGACGGCGCCATCCAAGTCCGCCGCTTCGTGGAGCTCCTGAGGGCGCAGCTCGTCGGCCCATACGCCGGTGGCGTTGACGACGTTGGCGGCGCGAACCACGAATTCCCCGCCGCCCTCGAGGTCGTGCGCGCGCACCCCGCACGCGCGACCGTCGTCATCTTCGAGCAGACCGACCACCCCCACGCGGTTGGCGCACACCGCTCCGAAGCGCTCGGCCTCGCCGAGCACCGTCAGCACCAGGCGCACGTCGTCGGTTTGACAGTCGTAGAAGAGATAGCCCCCGGTGGGCTCGCGCGGCCCGAGCGCGGGCAGCAGCTCGAGCACCTCCTCGCCCGAGATCATGCGGTGGCGTTCGGGGCTCCAGCCGCGATCGGCGGCCTCCTCCACCTCACCGCCCCGGGCGCCCGAGCGCTCAGCACGTCCGCGACGCGGGCGCAGGCGTCCGCGATCGACAGACATCACGTCGTACAGGTTGAGCCCCACCCCCATCAGGCGGTCGGGACGGGCACCATCGAAGGCGGGCACCACCAGCGGCAGCGGACGCACGAGGTGCGGGGCGAGCGCCACCAGCAGCTGGCGCTCCAGCAGCGCCTCGCGCACCAAGCCAAGGTCGAAGTTCTGCAGGTAGCGCAACCCCCCGTGCACCAGCTTGCTGGAGCGGCTGGAGGTTCCGGATGCGTAGTCGGCGCGCTCCAGCAGCGCCACGCTGTAGCCGCGCGTGGAGGCGTCAAGCGCAACGCCGGCGCCGGTGATACCGCCGCCGATGACCACCACGTCGAACTCGCTGTCCGCGAGCGCCTGCACGGCCTGATCCCGCTCGACCACGACCGCCAGTCTGGCAGAGCGAACGCGGTCGGCGTCCCGCCGAGGCCAGCGGAGGCCCACCCCCGAGGAAGCGGGCGACCGCTGGGTCGGCGATCCGCAGGTACACGCCTGGGTAGCCGGCCTGGCCGCAGCCGTTGCCGAAGTCCACCAGCCCCAGCAGCACGTCGCCCGCCGGCGAGGACCCGTCGGGCGAGCCCGGCGCCACGAGGGGGCCGCCGCTGTCGCCGTAGCAGGAGTCGGCGTGGCCCTGCCCTTCGCCCGGCACGCCACCGGCGCATATCATCCGAGGCGTGATCGGCTGTTCGATCGTGGCGTACGCTTCTTCGCAGAGCGTGGTGGCGACCAGGGGCACGCGCGTCTTGCGCAGGCGCAGCGGGTAGCTCGGCGAGCCGCCCGGCTGGGGGTTGAGATCGCCCCAGCCACTGACGATCGCCTGCGCCGGCGCTGGCGATGTCTGCCCGACCGCTGCAACTTTGGGCTGAGCGCCGGCGGCGTGTGCGGCGGCCGCTGCCATATCCGGCTGCAGCGGGGCGATCGCGGTGTGGCTGTCGAGCGCCGGCGCGGAGCCGCTCCACAGCGGTCGCTCCAAGCGCAGCACACCGACGTCGTAATCGCTGGCGGCGGGGTTGTAGGCAGGATCGACCGTCGCCGCCGCCACCGGATCCCTGACGCTGGCGGGGTCGGTCGGTTCGAGGTAGGTGGAGCCGGCCAGCACCTCGATTTCAGTGGGTGGGCTGTGCTGCCCGCGTTCGCCGAACAGGCAGTGCGCGGCGGTGGCCACGTGCGTGGCGTCGATGATCACGCCACCGCAAAAGAACCCCTTCGCGGGCGAGCCGGCGCGCGGGTCGTACAGCGCCACCTGAAAGGGAAATTCCGTGATCGACGCGGCGCTGCCGTCGAGAATACTGGCGTGGGCGATCGGTTCGGTTTGAGCCCGCAGAGGACTACCCTGCGCAAGCGTCGAGCCGACCGTACCCACTCCCAAGACCCACAGCACGGCCGCCGTCGCCCCCGCAGCGCCCACGCGCCGGAGTGCGAAACCAAGACCGTTCATCCCTCTCAGTTGAGAGTAGAGTACATCGAGGGAGGATGCAAGCCAATATGAGGAGGAAGGCGTCTTTCTGATGCATCGCTGGTCTCTCACTCACATTGGGTCGGCGATACGCAAACGTCCGCAAACCGTGAGGGCTACGCCGCCGCGACCGTAGTCGCCCGCGGAGAGACCGCGTTAGAGTTGCGCCAGCTCGGCGGTGATCTCGCTGACGGCGGACTTGGCGTCGCCGAACAGCATCGAGGTCTTGGGGTCGAAGTACAGCTCGTTTTCGATCCCCGCGAAGCCCGGATTCATTGAGCGCTTGATCACGATGATCGAGCGGGAGTCGGCCACTTCGAGGATCGGCATGCCGTAGATCGGCGAGGAGGGGGTGTTGTTGGCGGCCGGGTTGGTGACGTCGTTGGCGCCGATCACCAGCGACACGTCGGTGCGCTGGAACTCGGGGTTGATGTCATCCATCTCCTTGAGCTGGTCGTAGGGCACGTCGGCCTCGGCGAGCAGCACGTTCATGTGGCCGGGCATCCGCCCCGCCACCGGGTGGATCGCGTATTTGACGTCCACCCCGCGCTGCTCGAGCTCGGAGGCAAGCTCGCGCACCGCGTGCTGGGCCTGCGCGACCGCCATCCCGTAGCCGGGGACGACGACCACGCGACTGGCGTAGGCGAGCTGGATCGCGGCGTCGGCGGCGGTGGTGGAGCGCACCGTGCCGGCGTGCTCGCCGGCACCCGAGGCGCCCTCGACGGCGCCGCCACCGCCGAAGCCGCCAGCGACGATCGCGGGGATCGAGCGGTTCATCGCGGTGGCCATCAGGTTGGTGAGGATCGTGCCGGAGGCGCCCACGATCATCCCCGCGACGATCAGCGCGGGGTTGTTGAGCGCCATTCCCGTCGCCGCCGCGGAGAGGCCGGTGAAGGCGTTGAGCATCGAGATCACCACCGGCATGTCGGCGCCGCCGATCGGCAGCACGACCGCGTTGCCGAGCAGCGCGGCGACGATCAGCATGCCGATGAACAGCAGTTCGGAGTGTGCCCCCGCCACCAGATAGATGCCGGCGGCGAGCGCGAGGATCAGCAGCACGAGATTGACCGCCTGCTGGGCGGAGCCGAATGAGATCGGGCGCCCGGGGATCACTTCCTGGAGCTTGCCGAAGGCGATGTTGGAGCCCCAGAAGGAGATCGAGCCGACGATCGCGGCGAACACCGAGAAGATCGCCACGTACGTCGGCGGCCCGCCGGCGGTGATCGCGACGCTGCCCGTTTCGCCGAACAGGTGGATGGTGTGCGAGCCGTAGGTGGAGCCGTAGTGGCGGAACTCCACCCACGAGATCAGCGCCACCGCGCCGCCGCCGACGCCGTTGAAGAGCGCCACCATCTGCGGCATCGCGGTCATCTTCACGTTGCGTGCCGCGGGCACCCCCACCGCGGTGCCGAGCGCCAGCCCGAGCGCGATTAGGCCCCAGTTGCCCTCGCCGGGGTTGAGCAGAGTCGCGACCACCGCGATCGCCATGCCGACCGCGGCGGTGCGGTTGCCACGCACTGAGGTGGTCGGCCCGGAGAGACCGCGCAGGCCCTGGATGAAGAGTGCGAAGGCGACGATGTAAAGGACGTAGATGAAGCTTTCGCTCTGCAGAAAGGTGGTGGCGAGGGGCGTGTGGATCACGAGCCTCCCCCCTCTTTGCCGTCGCCGCCGACGCCGCCCGGCTCAGAGCTCTCCCCGCGCGACGGCTCGACCTCGGCCTTTGCCGGCGGCTTGGGCTTGGACTTGAACATCTCCAGCATCCGGTCGGTGACCAGGAAGCCGCCGACGATGTTGATGGTGCCGAATGCGACCGCGATCACAAGCAGCCCCTTGCTCAAGCCGTCAAGGCCCGGGAGGCCCAACAGCAGCAGACCGCCGAGCAGCACGATCCCATGAATCGCGTTGGTGCCCGACATCAGCGGCGTGTGCAGCGTGTTGGGCACCTTGGAGATCACCACGAAGCCGATGAAGCCGGCGAGCACGAGGATCGCGAGGTTGGTGGTGAGGACGGAGGCGAGGATCATGCGCCCGCCCCCTCGCTGCCCGATGGCCGATCGGTCGCCGCCTCGCCGTCGGGCGAGCCGCTCCCGGCGGCAGCCTCCACGGCGGCCCGCGCCCCATCGTGAACGATCTCGCCCTCGCGCACGATGCAGGCGCCCTTGACGATCTCGTCCTCGAAGTCGAGCTTCAATGCGCCGTCCTCACCGACGAGTAGCTCCAGCAGCGCGAGTACGTTGCGCGCGAACAGCGCCGAGGAGTGCTCGGGCAGGGTTGCGGGGAGGTTGAGCGGGGCGAGGATGCTCACGTCGTGGCGCACCACCGTCTGACCGGGCTCGGTGAGCTCGCAGTTGCCGCCCGCTTCCCCCGCGAGGTCCACAACCACCGATCCCGGCTTCATCCCCACCACCGCCTCCTCGGTCACCAGCTTCGGTGCGGGGCGGCCGGGCACGAGGGCGGTGGTGATGACCACGTCGAAGCCCTTGATCGCGTCCGTCAAAGCTTGCTGCTGACGGGCGCGCTCCTCCTCGGTGAGCTCGCGCGCGTAGCCCCCCTCGCCGCTGGCCTCCAGGCCGAGGTCCAGCCACTGGGCGCCGAGCGAGCGCACCTGCTCGGCCACCTCGGGGCGCACGTCGTAGCCGGTGGTGCGCGCCCCCAGCCGTTTGGCGGTGGCGATCGCCTGCAGGCCCGCCACGCCGGCCCCCAGCACGAGCACCTTGGCCGGCGGGATCGTGCCCGCGGCGGTCATCAGCATCGGGTAGAAGCGCCCCATCTGCTCGGCGCCCAACAGCGCCGCGCGGTAGCCGGCGACGTTGCTCTGCGAGGAGAGCGCGTCCATCGACTGCGCACGGGAGATCCGCGGGATCGCCTCCATCGCAAGCGCCGTCGCCTTGGCGTCGGCGAGTGCGCGCGTGCAGGCGGGGCTGGTGAGCGGCGCGAGGAAGCCGATCAGCAGCGAACCGGCGCCCAGCAGCCCGATCTCGTGGGCGGCGGGCGGGGAGATCGTGACCACCACGTCGGCGCCCCATACCGCGGCGGCGTCGTCGGTCAGCTCGGCGCCGGCGTCGGTGAAGGCATTGTCGGGCAGCAGCGCGCCGGCGCCCGCGCCACGCTGCACGAGAACCTCCAGTCCTCTGGCCTTCAGCTTGCCGACCACCTCGGGCACGAGCGCCACCCGGTGCTCGCCCGCCGCAGTCTCCTTCGGAACGCCAACCCGCATTGAAGTGCGAGAACGTATCCGATCACGCGGACGCGCGCCACCCCGGTGGACCATCTGCGAGACTCAGAGCGCGTATGACCGTCAATCTGACCCGCATCTACACCAAGCTTGGGGACGCTGGCGAGACCCATCTTGGGGACATGAGCCGTGTCTCCAAGCTGCACCCCCGCGTGGAGGCCTACGGCACTGTGGATGAGCTCAACTCGGTCCTGGGGGTGGCGCTGCTACAGCCAGGGCTGGCGGCCAACGTGACGGCGTGGCTGCGCCGCATGCAGAACGATCTGCTGGACCTCGGCGCCGACCTCTCGGTGCCGGCGGGCGACGATCGCGAGCGGCTGCGGATCACCCCCGAGTACACCGAGTGGCTGGAGCAGGCCTGCGACGAGGTCAACGCCAAGCTGGCGCCACTGCACTCCTTCGTGATCCCGGGAGGCACCCCCGCGTCGGCCCATCTGCATGTCTGCCGCACGGTGTGCCGCCGCGCTGAGCGGAGCGCGCTTGCAGTGGAGGACGCCAACCCCGAGGTGGTGCGCTACCTCAACCGCCTCTCCGACCTGCTGTTCATCCTCGCCCGCACAGCCAACGAGGGTTCGGGGTCCGAGCCGCTGTGGGCTCCCGGCGCGCATGAGGCCGCGGCGAGACCCGAACGGTCGTAGGCCCGGCTCAGGCAGAGCGGCGGCGCAGCAGCGGCGCCGGGCGATCCCAGGCGGGACCCATCGCCACGATCGCAAGCGACACACACAGCGTGGCGAGCAGGTAACCGCCCAGCACGTCGGAGGGCATGTGCCAGGCGAGGATCAGCAGCGAGCAGCCGACCGCCACCGCGGACGCACAGCCAAGCGACGCGACCAGCGGCCGCAGGCGGTGGGGGATGACGAGCAGCGCGCACAGCACGAGCGTCATCGCCGCGGTGGCGTGGCCGCTCGGCCAGGAGGCAGGTCCGATCCACTGCCAGCTGACGCTGTCGTGGGGGTGGGCGAGCAGCGGCTTGAGCAGCTCCGCGATGCCGGGCGCGGCGGGCAGCACGATCGCAACCGCCAGCCCCACCCGCGGGCGCCTGCGCAGCAGCGCGACGACGACGATCAGCAGCGCCCAGGCGGTGTAGAGCAGGGGGTCCAGCAGGTGCAGCAGGTCGTTGGCGAGCGTGTCAACGCGAGGGTGGCCGAGCTTGGTGAAGTCGTTGAGCATGATCGCGTCGCGTAGGTGGATCGCGGGGACTAGCTCCGCGAGGGCCCACGTGGCGGCCATCGCGAGCACACATATGAGCGCGGCCCACCACGCCCAGGCAATGCTCGGCTGAGACGCGCCGAGAGCGTGGTTGGGCCCCGTCCCGTCAGCCCGTTGGCGCACAGAGCGCGGCGTCACCGTCAAGGGGGCGCTCGACATCTCTCAGAGGGTAGACGCTCGCCGCGTGGCAAAACGCCGCCCTCACCCGACCGGGAACGGCGCGCGCGCCAGCGCGGTGAGCGCCTGGGCGGTGACCCACACCGGGGTTTGGGTGCCGGTGCGCGAGTAGCGCACGCTGCCGTTGGGCGCCACTAGGCTCTGCAGGTAGCCGAGCGGAGAGCGGCTGCCATGGCGGTGCACCGCTTCGACGTTGCGCCCTGTTGCGGCGAGGCCCTGGACGGCCCACGATGTGGACTGGGCGTTGGATTCGCCCCCCGGCTGTGAGGGGAAGCCGCCGTCGAGGTTCTGCGCTCGCAGCAGGTACGCGACCGCGCGTTCGACGCCGGCGCCGCTGTGGATGCCGGCGTCGAGGAGCGCTTGCAACGCGGCGGCCGTGTCGTCCACGTCGCTGGAGGCACCCCGCGCGTCGAAGTTGAAGCCGCCGTCGCCGTCCTGCTGGCGGGCGATCCACAGGCCCGCGGCGCGTACCGCCGGGTCTGCCGCCGAGCGCCCGGCGGCGCGCAGGGCAAAGACGGCGAACGCGGTGAGGTTGACCTGGTGGGAGAAGGAGCCGTCGCTCTGGTGGTAGCGCAACAGATCCCCCAACAGGTTTTTGCCGGCCAGCGAGGTCGCGGGGGCGCCGCAGGCGCGTAGCGCGAGCATCGTGCGCTCGTAGTCGCCGGCGCCTTCGAGTGTGCCGGCCTGCCCGCGCAGCGCGTCGAGCACGGTGTGGCCGTCGCGGCGCACACTCCGCGGGTTCTCACCGGCGGCGGCGAGTCCGATCGCCACCCACGCCGAGTACAGCTCGCTGGAGTGCTGCCCCGCCGCGGCGCCCCAACCCCCGTCGGAGTTCTGCGCGGAGGCGAGGTAGGCGATCTCGCGGGAGACGTTTGCGCGTGCCGCGGAGGCCGCCGGGGGCGTGGCACGGGCCGACCCGCCGCTCAGCAGCAGTGCGCCCGCGAGCCCGAGGGCAGCGGCAAGGACCACGAGTGGCACGGCCCCACCAGCCACGCCGACCCCGGTTCCTCCAGCCCCACCGACAGCCCGGACCCCGGTTCCTCCAGCCCCACCGACAGCCCGGACCCCGGTTCCACCAGCCGCCCCGACGGTGCCAATCCCACCGGCAGCACCGTCCGCGGCGGGCTCCCAGCGAATGTCCATGCGGGAGCGCACCCGCGCCAGCACGCGCGCCAGCTCCGGGGCGAAGGCGAGGCCGAAGAGGAAGCTGGCGATGACGTCGGTGAGGTCGAAGGGCAGCGCGCTACCCGCGACCAGCAGGAACGCCGCCGGAGTGTGGGTGGCACCGAGCGTCCAGGTGTACACGTTCATGATCTCCTTTGCGAGTAGCGCCGTGAGGGCACAGGCAAATGCGAGCGGCACCCGCCCGAAGCCCCTGCCCGAGGCTCGCCCGAGGGCGGCGCCGATCAGGCCGACCAGCCCCCAGGCGGCCATCTGCCATGGGGTGTAGGAGCCCTGGCCGAGCATCACATTGGAGGCGAGCATCCCAATCGCTCCCACACTGAACCCGGACAGCGGCCCGAGCGCGTAGCCGACGACCAGCGCGATCGCGGTGATCGGCTTGACGTCGGGCAGCGCCACGAAGGCGTCGCGGCCGAGCGCCGCGACCGCCGCCAGGGTGGCGACCACCGCCACCATCCGCGCGGAGGGCCGCGCGCGCTCGTACGCCAGCCAGCCGACCAGCAGCACGAGGCCGACGAGCGTGAAGGAGGCGATTGGCCAACTCAACGCGTGGCCTCCCCCACACGCAACCCCGCCACCGCGGCCGAGGCTATATCTGCCTCGGCGGAGATCCTCTCCTCCATCAGTGGCGGCGCAGCCCGCTCGGCGAGCAGCACCGCCCCCTGCTCGGGTGTGAGCGCGCCGGCGGCACCGCCGAGGATGCGGGCGGTTTCGGTGGCGAAGTACCAGCCGCCGGCGAGCAGCTCCGCGCAGGGGCCGTCGGCGATCACGCGGCCGTCGGCAAGCAGCACCGCGCGCTCGGCGCAGGCGCAGGCGAACTCGGGGTCGTGCGTGGCGACGATCACCGCCTGGCCGCGCGCGACACGACGGCGCAGCTCCTGCGCCAGCTGCGCCTTCGCGAGACGATCCATGCCGCGCGTGGGCTCATCGAGTGCCAGCACCGCCGGCTCCTGCTCCCCGTCGGTGACGATCGCGAGGGCCAGGCGCTGGCGCTCGCCACCGGAGAGGTCGCGGGGGTTGCGCTCGGACAGCTCGGCGAGGCCGGCGAGCGCGAGCGCACGTGGTGAGGCCTCACGCGAGACGCGCTCGTGCATGAAATAGTCGCCGGGGTTTTGCAGCAGCAGCGCCACGCGCCCGCCCCGCTCGATCCGTCCGCGGGTGGGCTCGAGCAGGCCGGCGGCGTGGCGCAGCAGCGTGGACTTGCCGGCGCCGTTGCGTCCCATCAGCGCGACACTTTCGCCGGGCTCCAACCGTAGCTCGGCGCCGCGCAGGATCGCGGGACCGCGATGGAGCTCGTGCCACACCCCTCGCATTCGCAGCGCTGGCCTGGCAGGCACGGCCGCGGGAGCGGGCGCCGACGTGAGGGGGGATGTTGGTGGGCTGGGGGAGGAAAGTGCCCCCTGCCTGCGGTTGCCCATGTTTACATGAAGAGCGGCAGGGGGCGCGGAGGAGGATACAGGTTCCGACGACAACAGGCAGCGACGCCGCAGCGACGCGCGGGCCTGCTTGACGCCGACTGGCGGCGGGGCAAATCCCGCCAGCGCGAACAAGCGCGCTCCGGGTGTCTGCAGCGCGTGCTCCTCGCGGATCGCCCACTCCAGGAACGAGTCCGGAGAGCCATCATGCGCGATACGCCCGTCGCGCAGTGCGAACACGCGATCGGCCGAGGGCAGGCAACGCTCCAGGCGGTGCTCGGCAAGCAGAATCGTCACGTCCCACTCCTGGTTGAGGCGGCGCAGCAGCCCAATCAACTCATCGCCGGCGACGGGATCGAGCTGCGACGTGGGCTCGTCGAGCAGCAGCACGGGCGGGCGGCCGGAGAGCGCGGCGCCGAGCGCGACCCGCTGCTGCTCGCCGCCGGAGAGCGTGTGCGTGGGACGGTCGAGCAGGTGGTCGATGCCGAGCGCGAGCGCCACCTCCTCGACCCCGCGCGCGACCGCGGCCGCGGTGTACCCGCGGCTCTCCAGCGCGAGCGCAAGCTCGGCGCGCACCGAGCTCATCACGAGCTGGCTCTCGGGGTCCTGGAAGAGCGCGCCGGCGAGCGTCCCCAGGCGCGCGGGGCCGTGCTCGCGGGTGTCTAGCCCGGCGAGCTGCACTCGCCCCGCGAAATGGCCCCCGTTGAAGTGTGGCGCCAGCCCGCAGGCGGCACGCAGCAGCGTGGACTTGCCGTGCCCGGAGAGCCCCGCGAGCAGGCAGAACTCACCCGCGGCGACCTCGAGGCTCACGTTATCGAGCGCCGGGCGTTCGGCGTCGGGGTAGTGGTAGGTGACGCTGTCGAAGCTGAGCACGCTCACAACTCGATTCCCCGGTGGTCGGCGAACGGCAGCAGGACGGCCAGCACAAACGCCGCACAGAGCGCGAGCAGCCCGGGATCGATGGGGGCGTGCACCAGCGGGTAGGCGGTGAATGTGGCGACGCCGCCAAACCGCGCGAGCAGTGCGAGCGCGAGGATCGCGGCGGTGGAGGCGGCGAAGGCGAGGTCGTGGCGCGACCAGGGCCGCTGGAGGCGGGGCGCGCGGGGGGCGGCGGCGAAGCCGCGCAGCTCGAGCGTGGCGGCGACGTCCATCGCGCGGTCAAGCGAGCCGGTGAGCACGGCGCCGATCAACGCCACACGCGCGCGGGCGGATCCCCGGTTGGCATGAGCGCCGGGTCGAGTGCGCTGCGCCTCGGCGATGCGCTGGGCGTCGGCTGCGAGCACGGGGATCATGCGCACCGCGAGCGAGGCGGTGAGCGCCGAGCGGAATGAGAAGCGGCGGCAGATCCTCAGCAGCGCGTCGGGGTCGATGCAGATACTGCAGAGTGCGGTGATGAGGATCAGCGTCCCCACCTTCAGCGCGATCACGGCCCCGTACACGAGCGCCTCGACGGTCAGGTCGCCCTGCCCGAAGGGGCCGAGGTCGCCCAGGCGCATGAATACCGTGAGGCCGTCGCGTGAGACGAGCACGTTGACGAGCACGATCGGCACCGCCACGATCGCCACGGTGCGCAGCGTGGGTAGCAGTACGCGGCCCACCCCGGCCCCCCACCCGGCGGCGAGCACCGCGAGCGCGAGCACCGCCAGGCCCAGGGGGTGGTAGAGCAGAAGCGAAGCGGCGATCAGCGCCAGCCCCCACAGCGCGGCGATCCCCGCGCGTGTGGCGTGCAGGGGACTGGCCAGCGGACGGTAGAGCAGGCTCGCGCGATTCATTGCCTGAGTGTGGGTGTGTGCATTGATTTTTCGCGCCCCAACCCTTCATTTTGTGAAGCGAGAGGGGGGCGGCGAGACCATTTATTTCCGCGCCCCAACCCTTCACTTTGTAAAGCATGAGGGGGGCGGCGAACCCTTTTGTTTGGCCTCCAACCCTTCATTTTGTGAAGTACCAGCATGAAGATGGATCCTTATTTTTGCCCCCCCAACCCTTTACTTTGTGAAGTGAGTTTGGCAGGTGGGATGCTTTATTTTGGGACCCCAACACTTCACAAAATGAAGGGTTGGGGTGCGTTTGGAAGACATATCTACCCCCTCCCCGACTCCCCCCCGGGCAACGGCAGCGCCAGCTGGCCGCCGGTTGGCGTGAGGGCGACGGCGAAGCGGTCGTGCAGCGCCGCTTCGTCGAGATGGCTGGCGGCGAGCTGCACGCCGGCGGCGTCGGTGCCGGTGATCAGCCACTCCGGGTCCTGTTCGGTGTAGCGGGTGGCGGCGATCAGCCCGGCGCTGCCGGTGAGCGTGCGCACCGTGGCGCCATGCGCGTCGAGCAGCGCGATACTCCGCCCGGAGGCGGCGGGGCGTGCGTACACCCCGCTCGCGCCGGGGCCGCGTTCCAGCGCCCGTGCACCCGGATCCCCGCTCACCTGCGACCAGGTGCCGACGAGCAGCCGCAGGGTGTCGGGCTCCTCCCCCGCCGGCCCCAATGCCGCGAGCGCCGAGGTGACACCGGCGGCGCGCAGGTGCGCGGTGACGGTGCGGCAGGTGTTGCCGGTCGGCGAGGCGCATTCCACGCGAACCGGCAGCCGCAGCCCTTCGATCCCGTTGAGGAAAGGCTCGGGGAAGGAGCCGACGACGGCAGGCACTTCCTCGGTTTGGCTCCAGTCGTGCAGGTCCCACCAGACGCGGTCGCCCGGATGCACGTTGGTGTCCGCCGCCCCCTTGGGGGCCTGCACGCCGTTGACGTAATAGAACCAGTCGGTCGGCCCTCCCCCTTCGTGCCCCCCGGAGCGGCCGTCGATGCTCTCCACGAAGCCGCCGCCGTAGCGGGTCGTAATGGTGGCGTTGCGCAGCAGCAGGCTCATCACCGTCTCTTCGCCGTGCGAGTTGGGCGCATGCTTGGCGAGCAGCGGCTCGGCCCCGAAGCCGCGCGTGACGTCGAGCCGCACCCCGGTCGGCGTGGGCCCCGCGCCAAGACCGCAGCCGCCGACCAAGAGGGCCAGCAAGGCGAGCGGGAGGGCCGCCCTGGCAAGCGGGAGGACCGCCCTGGCAAGCGGGAGGACCGCCCTGGCAAGCGGGAGGACCGCCCTGGCAAGCGGGAGGACCACCCTGGCAAGCGGGAGGACCACCCTGGCGAGCGGGAGGGCCGCCCTGGCAAGCGGGAGGACCACCCTGGCAAGCGGGAGGACCACCCTGGCGAGCGGGAGGGCCGCCCTGGCAAGCGGGAGGACCACCCTGGCAAGCGGGAGGACCACCCTGGCAAGCGGGAGGACCGCCCTGGCAAGCGCAGAGGCCGGCGCCGCGCGGACGACACACCACGGGGCAACCACGCCGACGCCATGGCCGACGTGTCTTCTACTTGACATAAAAGACAATCCGCGAGCTGCCGCGGTCCAGCGGGGCCTTGCCGCCAGCCGAGTCGGCGGCCGCGATGTCGAGCACGTAGCGCCCCGCGGGCAGGCGCGAGGGCAGCAGATAGGAGAAGGAGTCCCCGCCCGAGGCAACCTGGAAGAAGCGGCCCTGCCCACAGCGAACGTGCGCGAAGCGCTCGCGGGTGCCGTTGTAGGACCAGCAGCGCCCGCGATAGGCGCGGCGCAGCCGCAGCGCGATCGAGGTGACCGACGCGTGCGCGCTCACCGTCCCCGCGAGCACGCGAGGAGCCTTGGCGTGGGAGTAGACGTGGCCTTCGTGGATGCCGCTGACGTCGGCGACCACCGCGTAGGGGCCGGTGTATGGCGGGACGACGGTCGTCGTCGTCGAAGTGGTGCCAGAGGCCGGAGAAGGGCTGCCGGGCGGACGCGGAGTACCGCATTCGCCATCGTTGCCTTCGTGCACGCAGACCAGGGCTTCACCGGGGACCGCTTTCGATGTTTCTTCAGGGGCGCCGGTGGCGCGCAGCGTGTAGGTCTCATCGCCGGGGAAGGTCAGCGTCGCCTTGCCTTCGAAGTTCGTGGTCGCGCTGGAGCCCCACCCTCCGACGGTGACCCCCGCCGCTGGGGAGTGTTTGCCTTCGGAGCTGTAGCGGTTGACGGTGACCGTGACCTGCTGGCCGACTTCCGCGGTGGGGGGCACTTCGATGCCCAGCACTTCGGGCGCAGCCGGACATACACCTTGCGTTTCGCTGAAGCATTCGGGGAAGAACAGCAGCTGGTCGCCGGAGACCGGTTCTATTTCACAGACCCCCTTCGGCGCATAGGCGTTGTCCACCCAGAAACCCCAGTAGTAGGGTCCGTCAAACATTCCCCCGTCGATCGTTGTAAGGAACCAATCTCCGTATTCGAATTTGCCGCCCCAATTGCCCTTGGTCGCGAGGTCCAATGCGCCGAGGGCGCTCGTGCCGGCGCAGGGATGCCCTTCCCTGACGACTTCGCCGGTGCTCGTCGTGACCTGAGTGATGGGCAACAGCGTTTCGTAGGATCCCCCACCGGTGGGAGCCAGCACCCTGACGGTGACAGTCGCCGGTGAACCGGCCAGCGCGACGGGCGCGGCGAGAGCGCCGAGGACAAGCAGCGAGAGCAACGCACCGGCGAGCGCCGGCCACATACGACGAGACGTGATTGGCATGAGCCACCCCTTTCCACGAGGGCTTGTGGGCTTTGCGGCCGGAGGCAGGTCTCCTGGCTCCCGGGCCTACCCCTCGCGCCTTCCCGATGGCCGGAGGCCGATCAGTGGCTCACGCTCAGACGCGCGTAGCGGGGGCATCCCCGGTCACAGTGGCGGGTCCGCGCCGGATTCTCACCGACTTCCCTCAACCACCGACCGTATGAACGCAACGGATACTACCGCCCGCAGCCGGCGGTTGATCAGATCGCGTCGAGCTCGCTGTCCACGTCCGCCAGCGCGGCACGGGCGACGGCGTCGAGCCGCGTGCGCTCCGTGAGCAGCCGGCGGGCGTGGTCGAGGTCCTCGGAGCGCCCGAACGTCAGCGCCGCGACGAGTCGTTCGTCGCGCACGTACCACGTGGTGAAGCTGCCGTCGGCCATCGAGCCGCGCACGATCTCCTCGTCCCACTCCCGCGCCGGGCCGACGTACTCGAGCTCGCCCCAATCGCCGAGCACCGAGTAGAAGTAGGGCACGGTCTCGTGCGGGATGTCGCGGCCGAGCATGTTCAACGCAGCGGTCTTGCCGTGGTTGAAGGCGACGTCCCAGTGCTCGATCCGCAACGGCCCGCCGTGCAGAGGAGAGTCGTACTCGCAGATGTCGCCCGCCGCAAACACGCCGGGCGCCGATGTCGCCAGGCGCGAGCTGCAGCGCACGCCGCCGCCCTCCCCCATCTCCAACCCTGCCCCGCGTGCGAGCTGCACGTCGGGCGCGATGCCCGCGCCGATCACCACCAGGTCGGCCGGCAGCTCAAGGCCCTTCTTGGTGACCACCCTCGCAACGCGACCGTCGCCCTCGAAGCGCTCCAGCTCGTCTTCCCCGTGAACGGTCACGCCGTGCGATTCCAGCAGCTCCTGAAAGAAGCGCCCGGGCGTCGGGCCAAAGCCGCGCTCAAGCGTTATCCGCTCCTGCATCACGATCGTGCAGCGCTTGCCCATCAACGTCAGCGAGGCGGCGACCTCGCAGCCGATGTAGGAGCCGCCGATCAGCACGACCCGCTCGGCATCCGCCGCGTCCGCGCGGATCGCGTCGGCGTTGCCGAGTGTGCGCAGGTAGTGGATCCCCTCCAGCTCGCACCCCGGCACGTTCAGCCGCCGCACGTTGGCCCCGGTCGCCAACAGCGCCTGGCCGAACTCGAGCTCCTCCTTGGTGGAGAGCTTCGCAGTGCGCGCCCCGAGGTCCAGCGCGGTGACGCTCGTGCGCGTGAGCAGCTCGATTCCCTGCTCCTGCCACCACTCCCGCGGCCGAAAGAACGCCTCGCTGCGCTCCTCCACGCCGCGCAGGTAGCCCTTCGAGCAGTTGGGGCGGTTGTACGGCGGGTCGGGCTCGCGGCCCACCACCAGCACCGCCCCCTCTGCCGCCCTCCTCGCGCAGCCAGCGCGCACAGTTGGCGCTCGCCAGCCCGCCACCGATCAGCAGGTAGTCGATGTTGCGGGCGGCCATGGCCACCAGCCTACAACCCCACCGGGTGGCGCACCGACCAGTGCGCCCACGTGGGGATGTGGTCGAGGATCCGCCAACGCGGGCCGTCTTCTTCGCGGTTGGGGCCGACATCGGTGCCGTTGTGACTCGTGTCGAGGCGCAGCCCCGCAATCACGATGAACACGTGCGGGGTCGGGGTGTCGGCCGCGTAGATCGTCACCCACCGCCCCGGCCCCGCAGCTCCCCAGCTCACGTAGTCCTGGGCGAGCGGGTTCTCGCGCACGATTTCCGCGAGCGGCCGCACGCCCGCGCGGTAAAGCACGTAGTTGACGGTGCTCGAGCAGTCCTCGTCGGGCGCCCCCAACGGGTCGGGGTGGCCGTCGGGCCCGTACGGGAGGTCCTGCAACTCGTTGCCGGCCACGACCATCGCCTGCACCGTCGCCGGCACGCCCGCGGGCACGAACGCCACGTGGCCGTCGCCGGGGGCGAGCATCGCGCGTTCGCCCGAGATGAAGCGCACCGGCGTCGCGGTCTCGCTCGCCAGGCGAGTGTCGGCGCCTTCGAGGGCGCCTTCCGCGCCGGCTCCTTCGAGGACGCCTTCCGCGCCGGCTCCTTCGAGGACGCCTTCCGCGCCGGCTCCTTCGAGGGCTCCTTCCGATGAGACCGGCGATGTCGATGAGGTGCTGTACTTCGCCGCCCAGCGCTCGACCTCTTCCACGTACCAGCCGGCGTGGTTGTAGGCGTAGATCGCCTCGCGATAGTTACCCGGGGCGCCCGAGGCTCGCAGGTAGTTAGCGGCTGCGAAGATCGCGTCCGCCGGGCTCCAGCGGTCCGGGGGACCAACACCTTCGGCGCTCACCCCGTACCGCGCCCAGGTCGCCGCGAGAAACTGCATCGGCCCGCCCGCGCCGGCCGAGTTGACCGCCCCCTCGCGGGTGCACGAGGGGTCGGGGTCGCGTCCGTGGTCGCACTCCACTCTGCCGATCCCGGCGAGGACCGCCCAATCGAGGCCGTAGCGGGCGGCAGCGCGCTGGTATAGGAGCAGGTAGGCATGTGGGATTTCCGTCCGTGCCAGCGCCGACACGCCATGGTCGCCGGCTGCTTCCGCTTCGGCGACGTCCGGTTCGCCCGCCAAGGCGAAGGACCGGACGCCGAGCGTGGCCGTCACCGCGCCGAGCGTGAGCGTTGTCGCCAGCGCGGCCGCGCCTCCGAGCAGGACGAGCACCGGACGGCTCGATCGCCGGTGGGGAGCGGACGCGGCGCTCAGCGCTCGGCCCCCCGGAGCGCTCGCGGGAATGACACGCAGCCCACGGCGCGCCGACATCGCGCTCTCGCCAGCCCAACCATCAGCCCCCCAGCTGGCGTTTGCGCCGCCGCGCGACCTCGTGGGCGTCGCGCATCACCGGGGACTCGAAGCCGCCATTCGGGCGCCGGGTCGGATCGGGACGGGACGACGGATGCGACGGGACATCGCGGGGTCGCTCGCGCCGCGGGGGGCGCTCCCGGGAGCGCGGCGCGGAGTGGCCGCTCTGGCGCAGACCCCTGTCGAGCGCCCCGTCGAAGGCCTGCTCGGCGCGGCGGCGCTCGCGGCGCCCCGGCGCGCGCGGGCGGGCGGGCTCGAATCCCACGACGGAGCCGGCCGCGTCGTGCAGCTGGCGGCGCAGCGCGAGCTCGCGATCGATCTCCAGGCGCGCTTCGCGCTGCTCGCGGGGACGCAGTTGCTCGTACTGTTCGTGGCTGTACCCGGCGATCCCCGCCAGCCGCCCATAGTCGCGCCGAGCTCGACCCGCGTCCGAGTCCCCGCGCCGCGCGCCACTCCCGGCACCGCCCTCCACGCCACCCCCGGCAGTGCCCCCCGCGCCGCCGCCCGCACGGGCGGGAGACAGCGCCGCCTGGGCGTCCAGCCATTCGCTGCGCTCACGCAGCTGCTCGGCGGTGTGGACGCGACCGGTGTGGAGCTGCGCGCGCTCGCCCTCCGCGGCGGTACGCCGCGCCTCGTTGAGCGTTCGCTGGCGCTGCTCGAGCTCGCCTTCGATGCGTCGCGCACGGTCGTCGAGGCGGGCGGCGTGACGGGTGTCGCCCTCGGTGGTCGCCCGCACCTGCGCGCCACGGACTCGCTGAAGCTGGGTGCGTTTGGCTGAGAGCACCTGCTGCACCTCAGAGCTCGACCCCGCGTGGGCGCTCGCCGCCGCGTGCTCGCGCTCGAGCATCCGCGTGACCTGCTCGTCGGCGCTCGCCCGCGCGCGCTCGCGGCCGATGCGTTCGAGCGTGCGCCGGCGCTCTTGAATCGGAGCCCGTCCGCCCGGCCCGGCGAGCTTCTCGCGCATCCAGCGCGCCCCCTGCAGGACTGTGCGCGGCCCCTCCAGCTGCTGTCTGAAGCGCTGTAGCAGCGTGCGGTGGCGCTCGGCGCTGCCACGGTGCTCGCCGGCGACGAAGCCCAGCACCTGGTGGCGCTGGCGGTGGGCGCCCCACCACAGCACCGCCACCAGCAGCCAGCGCGTCCACCAGCCGAGCGCCTGCAGCCCGATCAACGTGCGTGTCATAAGAAGCACCACGCCAAGCAGGAAGGAGAAGACGAGCTTGGAGCACACCGCGCCCACCAGGCGCGTACCCCACGCCCGGAACGCGGCACGGCCGCCGTCGCCGAACGCCGGTGCAAGCACCGCGGCCGGCGCCAGCAGCAGGTAGAGCAGGCTGAGGATCTCCGCGCCCAGCAGGTGCAGCGCGATGAAGCCGAGCAGCCTGATCATGCCCACCGCCCCAGCCGCGATCAGCAGCAGCCCGGCGAGGCGGGACATGGTGCCCCCCTGCGTGCGGAACTCGGCCTCGGCGGCTGAAGGTCCACGGCATTCGGTGGCGACTTCGGAGCCCCCGCACAGCAGTCGCAGCAGCGAGCCGGGCATGTTGACCGAGTTGCGCGCGGCCTCGTTGGCGGGCAGCGCAAGGAACACTTCGCCGTTGGTGCGCGCCGCGCGCATCAGGGTCGCGCCGTGCGAGTGCGGTGGCACGTGCGCGCGCGGCACCTCGCTTTCGAGCGGTTCGCAGAGTTCCGCCACCCGTTCGCCGCCTTCGCATTTGGCGATGTGGGGACGCGTGAGCAGCGCCATGCCGGCGGTCCGCAGCCGTGGTTCCAGTCTCCCGGGGTCCGCGCACCAGCCGACGTTGCCGAACTCCAGGTAGCACCAGGGGGCGCCGACCGCGGCCCCGAACAGCCCGCTCATGCTCTGCGCGAGCGTGCGCGAGGCGTGCGCCGGGCTGCCCTGCACCACCGCCCCCAGCGTGCCCGCGCTGGCCTCGTCGACCCAGCGTCCGAGCGCGCCGACGGTGCCGGTGGGGTCGGCGATCACCCACAGCCCGCCGGCCATCATCGCCAGCATCAGCGCACTCTGGCCGAGCGTCTCCGCGACGCGGCGGCGCACCAGCCCGTTGTAGGCCGCCGCCAGCGAGGCGAGCGCCAGCGCCGACACCAACCACGGATCGGTGAACGACGATTGCGTGGCGCGCAGCGGGCGCTCCAGCTTGCCGAGCACGGAGCTGTCCAACAGGTCGAGCGTGAAGCACCACTCCAGCGCCACGATCAGCGCGTGCACGACCCACACGAGGCCCATCCACACCGGCTCGATCAGGTAGTCCTGCAGCAGCGTCTGGCTGGATAGCCCAAGCAGGCCGGTGTCGATGTGGACGTCCAGCCCGTAGTCGCCGGTTGGGGCACCCGCCGCCTCGAAGCCCGAGGTTTCGCAGTTGCGCCGGCCGGCCGCGGGTAGTTCGGCGGGCGCCCCGCAGAGGGGACTGCCGAGGCCGTTTGCCACGAGCGGATCGCCGCCGCTCGGAGGCGCCGAGGCCGAGGCGTCGCTGCCCGCCACCGCGCCTTCGCCGAGGCCCGCGCCCGGCAAGCGCGACCCGCCAAGCAAGGGCGGCGCGCTGGGTGCGTGCGGCGCGGGGACATGAGTCGCCAGCGCCGACGCCGGGAGAAGCGCCACCGCAAGGGTGGCGAGCGCAGCCGCGGCCCGTGCCGGCGATCCATGCGAGCAGGGACGCACCCACCACCGCGAAGCGACACCACGGCGAGCAACGCAAGCGCCGCCGCTCATCCCGCCCGCCCGGGCGTGGTGGAGAAGGCGCGCAGCAGGGAGGGCACCACCACGTCCACCTGGATGGCCTCGATCCGCCCGTGGTGGTCGCGCAGCAGGCAGCGGCCGGCGTCGAGCTCCAGCAGCGTCTGGCGCATCCGCCGGTCCTCGGGGTCGAGGCCGAGCAGCACGAGGGCGCGGCGCGCCTCCGCCTCGGAGCGCATCCCGAACACGAATGTCGCCCCGAGCAGGTTCTCGATCGACTCGCGCTCGCCCAACAGCGTGTCGCTGACGAGCTGCGTGGAGATGATCGGCACCGCCAGCTCGGAGCGGCCCATACGCTGCAGCGACACCAGCAGCGTGCGGCCGATCGGGTCGCCCAGCAACCGCCAACCCTCGTCGAAGCTGAAGATCTTCAGCCGCTCCCGCTCGGCGCCCATCAGGTGCATCGCGAACATCGCGATCAGCCGCACGATCTGCTCCCCCACCCGCTCGGCCTGGGAGTGCTCGGAGCGCGCGGTGCCCGGCTCGGGCGCGGGGAGGTCACGGATCGGCAGGTAGGTGACCTGGCGGTGGCCGACCGGCGGCAGCTTGACTTCGGGGTCGGCGAAGCCCAGCTGGGTCAGCCCCGAGCGGGCGTACACCTCCAGCGTCTTGGCGACCTGCGCGTCGATGTCGTCGCCCTCGCGCAGCGCGCGCACGACCTCCAGGCAGGTGGCGGTGCGCGCGCGGCGCAGCACCCGGTCGACGGCGCCCACCACCGCGGTCTCCCAGGCGGGCTCGGCGCGGAGGGGCAGGAGGTCGCGCAGGAACGACACGGCGGTGTCCTGGCGCAGGTGCTCGGGCGCCACGCGCAGCGGGTCGAGCACCCCGCGCAGCGCGGGGTCGGGGCGCAGCGTGATGCACTCCACGTGCGGGGCCACCTGCTCCAGCAGGTGGAAGCGGTGGTCGCCCTTGGGGTCGCAGTCGATCACGCGCGCGCCCAGCAGGAAGGCCTCGTACTTGAGCTTCTGGTCGAGCGTGGTCTTGCCCGACCCGAGCGCGCCGACGCTGAGGATCGTTGTGTTGCGGTCGCTGTCGGAGCCCTCGCGCAGGCTGAGGCGCACCGGCCGCGCGGAGCCGGTGAGCGTGTGACCGAGGTAGAAGCCGCCGGCCGACCCCGCCTGGTGCGTGGCGGTGGGCATCATCGCCGCGACCTGTTCGGCGGTGAGCGTGTCGTCGTAGCCCGCCACGCGCGTGCGCTGCCCGGGCAGGTGCTGGCAGAACAGCTGAAGCTGATCGCCCAGCGGGCGGTGCAGGCGGATCTCCCCGTAAGCGCGCCGGCACATCTCCACGCGCTCCTCCAGCTCATCCTCCGCGCGCGCGGCGAGCGCGATGGCGAGCGTCGCGCGCAGCAGCGGCGGACGGCTGGAGGACTGCAGGTAGGCCAGCAGATCGCGCGCCTCCTGGGTGCGCCGGTAGCCGAGGTCGGTGGCGCCCTGCTCGCCGTCTGACTCGGCGCGCAGGATCTGGTCGGCGTCCTGGATGCGCCGCCGCGCGATCCGCAGCGCCAGCTCGTTGGGCAGGAAGCGGGCGTTGAGGGACAGATCTATTCCGAACGGGAGCGACTCCACCGGCGCGAACATCAGCTCCGCGCGAGCCCCCGGGAAGCGCACCAGCTCGGGCAGCGCCCCCACCACGAGTTGCGCCTGCCAGCACGCCCCGAGCTCGGACTCGATCCGCAATGCACGCGGGCGGTGCTCCACCCAGCCGTCCATCCAGCGCAACACGTCGCCCTCCAGCGGCGCCAGGACGGCCTGGCCGTTGCGCTCGAACACCAGCGCCCGCGGCTGGTGCAGGCCGTCCACGAGCGGCTCGCCCAGCTCGCGGCAGAAGGCGCGGCGCACCAGCCACTGCAGCTCGGCGCCCGTGGCGGGGCGGGCGTCGAGGTAGTCGGCGAGGCGCGCGTGCGCCTGGTCGGCCCGCACCCGCGCGCGCTCCAGCTCGGTGGCGCGCAGCAGGCGGCGGTCGCGCGGAAGCAGACCGCGGCGCAACGCCGCCAGCCACTCGCGCGGGTGGCGCTCGGCCGCGCGCGAGACGTAGGAGGCGACGTCGCGCTCGGGGTCGCGCAGGCTCACCAGGAAGAACAGCGCCGGGCGCCGGGCGTCCAGCTCCTCAAGACGCCGCACGTGCGCGGCGAGGTAGCGCGTGAGATTGCGCACGCGCGGTCGCTGCGTTTGCTCGCCGGCGCCATCTGGATCCCGACCCCGTTCGCCGGCGCCATCTGGATCCCGACCCCGCTCGCCGGCGCCACCAGGCAAATCGGCGGGGCAGGACATCTCCCGCGCGTAGCCGGCGACCTCCCAGCGGCGGCTGACTCGCAGGATCTGGATGTCGGCCGCCACCGCCTCCAGGGCGCCCAGCAGCGCGAGGAAGCGCTCGCGCTTGCCCTCCTCGGAGAGCCACTCGTAGGAGTCGGTGGGCACCGCGAACGCGGCCCAGCCGTCGTCGAGGTCGGCGCCGAACACGAGGTTGCCGTACACGAGGCTGATTGGTGGACGCACGTTCGGCTACCGGGTTTCCACGCCGCTCGGGACCTGAACCCCAACCCGCAACTCGGCGTTGCGGTCGAGCACCACCACCTGTTTGTTGGTGGTCATGCGCATCGCGCCGGGGCCGCTGTAGCGCAGGCGGCGCGGGCTGGAATCGGAACCGTCCGGG
The DNA here is from genome assembly GCA_963833205.1 of uncultured Solirubrobacterales bacterium. Taxonomy (GTDB): domain Bacteria; phylum Actinomycetota; class Thermoleophilia; order Solirubrobacterales; family Solirubrobacteraceae; genus Palsa-744. The sequence goes on from CAWHWZ010000004.1 coordinate 672,930, forward strand.
AGCATCAGCAGCTCCTCGGGGCGCCACACCCGGCCGGCGGGCGCATGGCGTAGACCCACAAGCTGGCGGGGGCCGAGAAGATGGCGCAACAGCGCGGCGGCCGCGAGGTGAAACGGCCGGCCCTCCACACGGATCAGCGTCAGCAGCGCCGCGAGCCCCGCCGGCAGGAGCAGGTCGCGCGCGTACCACGGCAGCGCCCGTACGGCCGACCCCACCAGCGGCAACGCACCCGCGATCGCCAGACAGGCGAGGATCGCCAGGCAGTAGACGACGCCCCGAACCGGAACCCCGCCGGGGTTGAGCCGCAGCCGGTCCACGCGGTAGATGCGCCGCTCGAGGTCGAACACGGCGCGGTAGGAGCGGATCTCGATGCTCATGCCCAGAGCCCCGTGGTCATGTCCACAGCCCCGTGGTCATGCCCACAGCCCCGTGGTCATGCCGGGGACCGCCGCGACTCGCCTCCGCACTCCCCTCACGAGCCGAACAGCGAGTTGACGGTGTCCTTCAGCAGGTTGATGCCGGCGGGCGTGGCGAGCAGCACCGCCACGATCCCCACCGCGAACACGCCCGCGGCCTCCTTGAAGTCGCGCCGGAACGCCAGCACGACGCCCGCCACGGCGAACGCCAGCCCGATCAGGCTCATCGCGACCTTGCGAGCAGTGCTCCCCGCCTTGCTGGCGGCCGCTTCGAGCGTGCTGCCTTCCGAGGATCCGCCGCCGCCGGAGCCGCCAGCTCCGGCGCCGGCCCCGGGCACCGAGGGGGAGGCGACGGCGGCGCGCGCCGCGCTGGGCGCCGCGATGGGCGATAGCCCGAGGAGCGCACAGGCGAGCGCGATCCCGAGCAGCAGAGATCTGCCGGCGCCGGGGCCGATGGTCAGCGATCGGGAGGCGTGCACGGCGCGCATCGGGGCTCCTTCTGTTGGTGGTGGATGGTTGTGATGCAGCGTTGGACTGCATTTGGCGGCGGGCCTATCCGGAGTCGGGTGTGATGCAGCGGTCGATTGCATTTGGTGGCGGCCTATTCGGAGTCGGGGTCCATCTGAATCGCGGAGATCTCCCAGCGGCCCTGGACGCGGAGGACGTCCAGTTCGTAGGCGAGCGTGTACTGCGCGCCACGCTGGTCTTGGGCCTGCACGAGCGCGAGCACCGCGCCCGCGCCAGGGGCCCACTGGAGCGACTGCAGGGACCGCAGCGCGAGCTCGATGCCGGGCAGCGAGACACGCGCCCCGGGAGCCAGATCGGCGGCCAGCTCGGAGGGCGAGCCGGCGAGGTAGTTGCGCAGCGCGCGTTCCACCACGGTGCTGAGCCCCGCTTCGCTGACTTCGCGCAGGCGCCCGCCAGCGTCGGTTTGCGCCGGGCCGGAGGCGGGCGGCCCGACGAACGCCGGGTAGCCCGCCAGCGCGAGCGGGCGACCCGGCTGGTGGAGGACACTGACCGTGAGGTAGAGGAGCCCGGAGGTGTCGGTTTGGGCGGCCACGGTGTAAACCGTGTCGCCCGGCAGCGGCGAGCGCTGCTGAACGACCTGCGTCCACTGCACCCGCTGCTCGATCTGCGATCGCTCGGAGCCCGCGGGTGGCAGCAGCCCGGCGCCGGTGTCGATCCCCGACCCGACAAACGGCGCCAGCGCGCGTTCGCGCGCTTCGGGGTGCTGCGCTTCCCAGGTGAGGTAGAGGCGCGCGAACAGCGTCGCAAAGCCCTCCGCGGCGAGATCCTCGCCCGCCGGGCGCCGCGGCAGCGCCGCCGGCAGCGAGGCGCGCGGGGGGTCGAGCGCGAAACGCGCGCTCGCCAGCGCCCCTGCCAGCGCGAGCGCGTAGAGCACATACCGGGGAAGACCCCGCGCGAGCCGAATCCGCCACAGGGGCCGCCGCCCAATCCTCACGGTGGCGCGCGGGCGGTCGTCCGCCGGCGGGTATTCGTGCGCGAGTCGCAGCTGAGGTTGCTCGCCGCTCATCGCTCGAACCCAAATTCCGAGCCCGCACCGCTGGCGGGCGTTGCGGCGGTCGCAGCCCTGGCCGCCACCGGAGTGCTCGCTGTCGCCGTAGTGGGAGTCCCGGGCGCGACCGCCACCGGAGTGCTCGCGGTCGCCGTGGTAGGAGTCCCACTCGTGGCCACCACGGGAGTGCTCGCGGCGGCCGTGGTGGGGGTCGCTGTGGTGGCAGTGGTGTTGGCTGCTGTGGTAGGGGACGACGCATCTTCCGCGGGAGGTGCTGGCGGTGGCGGTAGATGTGGGTGTGCCCCGAACGGCGCCCGACCGCGAGAGCGACGATCGCGCTTGGTAACACGTCCAACCGGCACAGATGCTCGTCGGCTGGGCTTGCCGGGACGTGTTTCACGCGGCCGGCTCGGCCGCTGGGCAACGATCTCCGGAGGTGTGCGCCGTGGGGCGGCGGTTCCTCCGGCCAGCCTGCGGTCGCTCGGGGATCTGGAGCGGGTGGCGTTCAACGCCACCACGCCGACCACCGCCGCGACGACGGAGGTGAGCGCCGCAAGCACCGCGACACGGCGCCACCGCCACGGCTTGCGGTGCGGGTCCGCTCGGTCGTGCAGGGCAAGCTCGGGCGCGGTCTCGCCCCGCCAATCCTCAGCCGCGAGGAACGCCTCCTCCGAGTAGATGCGGTAGGTGGGCCGTGGCGTGGAGCGCAAGAGCGTCACGTGAGGCGCCCCCGCCGCGGCGAGCGCGGGACCTGGGGTCGCCGCGATGAGCGCGGGACCTGGGGCTTTCCGCTCTGCGCAGTCGCCACGCGAGCGGCCGAGGACCAAGGTGGGGAGATACCTGGCCCCCGGCCGCATGCGCGCGGATGGGCATCGCCGCGTGGTCGTGCCTGCAACCGACCTGTGGCGTCCCAGGGGACGCGCCTATGGGGGTAGTGAGGGATGTTCATAGGTGGGTCCCTATTCCCTGTTCCGCCCCCGACCGCCGAGTGGGACAGTCGGTTCACGACCCGCCGCCCGGAGCCACTTCGCCTTCCACCGTGGCTTCTTTGATGACGCATTTCGCCCCTTTGTTTTCGACTCAGCCGATGTGGCTGTCGGTCTCGCTCAAGCTCCGCAGCCGCGCGCGGGCGCGCTGTGCGACCTTGCGATACTTCTCGTACGACCAGCCGTAGCGCCGGCAGAACTCGGCGCGGTCCATGCCGAGGGAGACCTGACAGGCCAGTACCAGCCGCTGGTCCGGGGTGAGCTGCGGCGCGAGGCGCGCCACCTGGCGCAGCTGGAAGCGGTGGGCGACGAGCGGGTGAACCTCGGCGCGGGGGTCGGCCAGCTCCAGTTCGCGCTCGCCCTGACCGCTCCACCGCAGCGCGCTCTCCAGGTGGGCCTGCAGCGGGCTGCGCCCGCGCACCGCGCGGCGGCGGTCGTGCACACGCGAGAGGAAGCGCTGCTCCAGCGCGTTGACCACGTGCTGGCGGCTGGCGAAGCGGTGGCCGCGGCGCCCGCGTGCGAGCAGCTCGTAGACGGCCTGGCTGAGGCAGTCCTCCAGGTCCTCGCGCCGCAGCATGTGGCGGTAGGCGCGCAGCATCCCCTCGCGCCTGGCGCGCGCGACGAGGGCGATCTCCTCGGCCGGGTCGGCGCTCCACCGGGGCTGCAATCGCTGCGCGGATGGAGTAGACACACAGGCATGTCGCACCCAGCCGCCGCGAGACCCCCCCTCCAGATTTGTGCGCCGTTTCGAGCACGAGCGGCGATAGGGCCAGGCCGCCCGATTGCCCGCGCGCTCGGCCCCCCCTCCCCAATCCCCCAAAAAAATGACCCTGAATGAGCGTTTGCAGGCACTCGACCGCTTCCAGCAGCGCCACCGCGGGCTGAGCTTTTTGGCGGCGGTGATCAAGAAGTTCGGCGACGACGGCGCCGGCCGCCTCGCGGCGTTGATCGCCTACTACGGCTTCTTCGCGATGTTCCCGCTGCTGCTGGTGTTTGTGACCGTGCTGGGCTTCGTGCTCGAAGGCGACCCTGGCGCGCAGGAGAGCGTGCTGCACTCCACGCTCAGCCAGTTCCCGATCATCGGGCAGCAGCTGCAGCAGAACGTCCACTCGCTCACCGGCAGCGGCGTGGGGCTGGCGATCGGCGTGGTCGGCTCGCTGCTGGCCGGGCTCGGCATCACCGGCGCGGCGCGCACCGCGTTCGACGAAGTGTGGCATGTGCCCCGCAAGCGCCGCCCCAACTTCCTCGCGTGGCGGCTGCGCGGGCTGGGCCTGCTGGTGGTGCTGGGCACGCTGACGATCGTCTCGACGGTCGTCGCCGGCTACGTCACGGCCGCCGCGCCCGGCGCGCTGACGGCGCTCGCGGGCGTGGTGCTGGCGCTGATCGCCAACCTGCTGCTGTTCTTCTGCGCCTTCCGGTTGCTGACCACTCGGGAAGTGCCCACGCGCGAGCTGCTGCCCGGCGTGGTGGTGGCCGCGGTGCTGTGGCAGATCCTGCAGCACATCGGCGGCTACTACGTCGACCACGTGGTGCGCCACGCCAAGGAGACATCCGGCCTGTTCGCGTTCGTGCTGGGGTTGCTCACGTGGCTGTATCTGGGCAGCCAGGTGACGCTGTTTGCGATGGAGATCAACGTGGTGCGCGCGCAGCGGCTGTGGCCGCGCAGCTTCTTCTCGGCGCCGCTGCTGGACGCCGACCGGCGGGCGCTGACCTCGCTGGCGGAGGTGGAGGAGCGCGTGACGCAGGAGAACGTCGAGGTCAGCTTCGAGGACGACGCGTAGCGGCGCGCGCGGGGCCGTTTGAGGGTTGGATGGGCGGCCCCCTCCGGGGCCGGGGAGGGAGTACGCACCTCGATCACATGCCGCACGCGAATCCCGGCCAGCCGATCTGCGCACGGCCCGGCGGTGGGGAGTAAACACTTTCTTTTGAACCCCCAGCCAAACGAGGTGGGGGCAAACACTTTCTTTTGAACCCCCAGCCAAACGAGGTGGGGGCAAACACTTTCTTTTGAACCCCCAGCCAAACGAGGTGGGGGCAAACACTTTCTTTTGAACCCCCAGCCAAACGAGGTGGGGGCAAACACTTTCTTTTGAACCCCCAGCCAAACGAGGTGGGGGCAAACACTTTCTTTTGAACCCCCAGCCAAACGAGGTGGGGGCAAACACTTTCTTTTGAACCCCCAGCCAAACGAGATTGAGTCTCGTTCTTGTTTGGTTGGGGGCCAAAAAGAGAGCTCAACACACCGCCCCCGCCGAGGGGACGAGACAGACATCGTCTTTTCGAGCCCCCAGCCAAATGAGATTGAGTCTCGTTCTCGTTTGGTTGGGGGCGAAAAAGATCAATCGACCACCCAGCGCCAGCCCCCTTGCGCGCCCCGCGAGCCTTTGTTATAGTAGCTATCAATTCGTAAGCTCATATGGAGCGTATACCTATGCCTACAAGCTCAGATAACGGCAAGTCTCAGCCCACTCCCACCCCCCGCGCCGACGGCGCCGACGCCCAGGCGGAGCCGCGGCAGCTGCTGCGGCTGATCCCACTCGACGACACCGTGGTGTTCCCCAACATGGGGATCACGCTCACGGTGGACGTCGGCGAGGACGAGCGCGTCGTGCTGGTCCCCCGCCACGAGAACGAGTTCCTCGAGGTGGGCACGATCGCCGAGGTCGAGGACCACCTGCGCCTGCCCGGCGGCGGGCGCGCGGTGGCGCTCTCCGGCCAGCACCGCGCGCTGATCGGCGCCGCGCAGACCGGCGTCGACGGCGAGTTGCGCGTGGAGGTGCAGGAGCGCCCCGACGGGGTGCCCACCGACGGGCGCACCCGCGAGCTGGAGCGCGAGTACCGCGCGATCGTCGAGGAGATCCTCGAGCTGCGCGGCGACGACGGGCGGATCGCGGCCTTCCTGCGCGCGATCGTCGAGCCCGGCCCGCTGGCCGACTCTGCCGGATACTCCCCCAATCTGTCATACGCGCAGAAGGTGGAGCTGCTGGGCACGCTCGACGTCACCGGCCGCCTGGATCTGGCGGTCAAGCTGCAGCGCGAGTCCCTCGCCGAGCTGCAGGTGCGCAAGCGCATCCGCGAGGACGTCCAGGACGGCGCCGAGAAGCAGCAGCGCGACTACTTCCTGCGCAAGCAGATGGAGTCGATCCGCAAGGAGCTGGGCGAGGACGAGGGCTCGATCGTCGATGAGTACCGCACCAAGATCGAGGCCGCCCAGATGCCCGAGGAAGTCGAGAAGCAGGCCCTGAAGGAGCTGGGGCGCCTGGAGCGGATGGGCGAGCAGACGGGCGAGTCTTCGATGATCCGCACCTACCTCGACTGGCTGATCGCGCTGCCGTGGGCCAAGCGCTCGGAGGAGCACCTCGACCCCACCGGGGCGCGCGAGGTGCTGGACGCCGACCACGCCGGCCTGGAGGACGTCAAGGACCGCATCGTGGAGTACCTGGCCGTGCGCAAGCTGCGCCAGGACCGCGGCATCGAGGCCGACCCCAAGTCTGGGGCGATCCTCACGCTGATCGGCCCCCCCGGCACCGGCAAGACGTCGATCGGCGAGTCGATCGCCCGCGCGCTGGGCCGCGAGTTCGTGCGCATGTCGCTGGGCGGCGTGCGCGACGAGGCCGAGATCCGCGGGCACCGCCGCACCTACATCGGCGCCCTTCCGGGCCGCCTGGTAAGGGCGCTCAGGGACGCCGGCACGATGAACCCGGTGATCCTCCTCGACGAGGTCGACAAGGTCGGCGCCGACTGGCGCGGCGACCCATCGGCCGCGCTGCTGGAGGTGCTGGACCCGGCGCAGAACCACTCCTTCCGCGACCACTACCTGGACGTGGAGCTGGATCTCAGCCAGGTGATGTTCATCGCCACCGCCAACGTCGCCGACACGATCCCCGGCCCGCTGCTGGACCGCATGGAGGTGATCCGCTTCGACGGCTACACCTCCGAGGAGAAGCTGGCGATCGCCAAGGGCTACCTGTGGCCGCGCCAGCGCGACCGCAACGGACTGCGCGACGGCGAGGTGGAGATCTCAGACGAGCTGCTGCGCACCGTCATCGCCGAGTACACCCGCGAGGCCGGCGTGCGCTCGCTGGAGCGCGAGCTCGGCACGCTGCTGCGCAAGACCGCCACCAAGATCGCCTCCTCGCTGCCGGCGGAGGCCACGGAGCCGCCCGCCGAGGACGGCGAGCAGCCGGCCGTGGCCTCGACGGCGGAGTCCGCCCCGGAGCAGGCAGCCGTCACCCCCGTGGAGATCGACCTGGAGACCGTGCGCGAGGCGCTGGGTCGCCAGAAGTTCTTCCAGGAGTCCGCGTCGCGCACCGCGACCCCCGGCGTGGCCACCGGCCTGGCCGTGACCGGCACCGGCGGCGACGTGCTGTTCGTGGAGGCCACCGCGATGAAGGCCAGCGGCTCGGGCGGCGGCGGCCTGGTGCTCACCGGCCAGCTGGGCGACGTGATGAAGGAGTCGGCGCGCATCGCCCTCTCCTACGTCCGTGGCCACGCCGAGGAGATCGGCATCGACGAGAACAGCGCGTTCGAGGGACAGGAGTTCCACGTGCACGTGCCCGCCGGTGCAATCCCCAAGGACGGCCCCAGTGCCGGCGTGACGATGGTGACCGCCCTCGCCTCGCTGCTGAGCGGCCGCCCGGTGAAGCACACGGTCGGGATGACCGGCGAGGTCACCCTGCAGGGCCGCGTGCTGCCGATCGGCGGGCTCAAGCAGAAGGTGCTGGCCGCCCACGCGGCCGGCCTCACCGACGTGATCCTGCCGGAGCGCAACCGCGGCGACCTGGACGACATCCCCAAGGAGGTACGCGAGCAGATGAGCTTCCACCCGGTGATGACCGTCCAGGAGGTGCTCGACCGGGCACTGGAGCCCACGCGCGATGTCGCCCACCAGCTCCCGTAGATGCCAGCCCGTTCCAGTGGAGGTCCGCCGCACGGCGGACCTCCTGGAGCGGCGCTGGCAGCTATCGATCATCTACGCCGCGCTGACCGGCGCGCTGCGCTTCAGCGAGTTCGCCGAGGCCGTCGCGGGAATTTCACCCCGGATGCTCTCCGAGCGCCTACGGGACCTGGAGGCCGCGGGGCTGGTGGAGCGCACGGTGATTCCCTCCAGCCCCCCCACCGTCGAGTACCGCCTCACCGCACGCGGCCGGCGGCTCGCGCCGGTGGTCGAAGCGATGCGGGCCTACGCCGAGGGGTAGGCCCGCGCAGCACGCGAGCCCTCCCGATGGCGGCAGTCGCTACTTCCGCCTGCCCTTTTTGCGCTGCTTGCCCTTGTGCTTGGTCTTGTGCTTCTTCTTGTGGGTGGTCTTCTTCGTCTTCGCGCAGCCGGTGACCGCGATCTTCGTGGTCTGCTTGATCTGCGCCCCGTTCTGCGCGACGAATTCGGTGGGCATCGTGAGGGTCTTGGCGGTGCAGAGGTTCGCGATCGCTGTGAGGGCGCTGTAGGGGCCCTCCGGGAGCGTCAGTTCGAAGCTCGAGAACGGCTGGTCGGGAACCGTCTTGAACGTCGTTGAGGTGATCCCGTTTTTGATCAGGGTGCTGCCGGTCAGGTCGATCGTGATGCCGTACCCCTGGAGCACGAGCACGAGGCTCGGCCATCCTTCGCCGCCGTGGGAGACGAAGATCGCGGGACCCTGCAACGGGACCGGGATCAGCGGGGTATGCACGACCGCGTAGCCGATCTTCGACGCCGCGGGACACGCCGCGGGGTTCGCTTCGAACTGCGCCGCCGAGCATGCTTTCTGCAGCGTGGTCAGGCGGCTGGGGAGCTGCTTGGGGAGTTCGACTTTGACCTTCGCGATGTCCGCGTCGGTGCCTTGCGGCACGTTGGGGTAGGTCAGCTTCGCGGTCAGGCTCGCTCCGCTCGTGCGGCTCGTCTTCCCGGATGTCGACACGCTGAATTTTGGTTCGAACTTCAGCGCCGCGCAGTTCGTGACCTGGAACGGCGTCGAGATCGTGCTCGTGCCGCCTTCGCTGAGCTGCACCGTGGCGGCGAGCGACATCTTTTCGCAGTTGGATGGGTTGAACTGGAAACCTCCCCGCGTGGTCGTCGCGTTGACGTGCTGGATTTCCAGAGGGATCCCTTCAATGCTCGTCGGGATCGAGTCCGGTGAGCCGGGCGGGTTCGTGGTGATCGTGATCGCCGAAGTCACCGGGTTCAGTTCGATCTTGCCGCGCACGACCACGCAGTCGCACGCCGAGTGGTTGTTCGTCGTGTTCGCGAGGTCGAACGGGCCGGCCTTCGCGGGCACCTCGAACGTCAAACCAAACGGCGCGCACCCCGGCTGCCCCACGGTGCAGCTGCCGTGCCCGTTGTAGGGGCCGGTGAGATAGAACTTCCCGCCGGTGACCGTGAACGGGTCGTTCCCGACCCCGACACCGATCGTCGCTTCGCCGACCTTGCTGTTTTCCCCGCACAGCCCTTCGTTGGCCTGCGGTTCGGGGCACAGTTCGACACCCGTCAGCACACCTGAGAGGCCCGAAGGTAGTTTCGCTTCCAGGGACTTCAGGTTCTGTTCGCCGTCTTTGCGGTTCACCGTCACCGTCAGCGGCGAGAACGCACCTGCCTGGATGTTCGTCGCACCCGCGCTCACAGTCGGGTTGAACGGCAGGGTCGTACCGGGACACGGGCTCCCGTTCGGACCATGTTCGATTTTGAAGCTCGATTCCACTGGAACCGGGCCGTTGCCGTCCCACGGCGCAAACACCGCCTTCGTCGTGTACGTCCCGCACCGCGTCGGTGTGCTCAGCGGCGCGCGTTCGCCGCCGAAGAAGTGCAGTTCGAGGTTTTCAAACGGCAGGTCCGGCGTGTTCTTGAACGTAGTCACGATCTGACCCGTATCCGGGTTCAGCGACACTTCGCCCGCGAGCTTGATCAAGCTCCCCGAATAGGGGTCTTCCGCGACGATATACATCGCTATCAGGCTCCCGAACGGGTTCGTGTCCTGCGCCGCCAGATACACCGCACCTTCCAGTTCGTGTTCGAGCAGCGGCGTCTTGATCTTCACAGTCCCGACCTTCGACCCGTTCGGGCAGAAGTTCACGCCCGGATCGAGCAGGCTCGGGACTTCCGGCGTAAACGTGTTCCACTTCACGCCCGGTTCGTATTCGTTCAGTTCTTCCTGGCCCTTGTAGCCGATCTGATCGCCCGGGCTGCCGAGCGCGCCTTCCGACAACGCGCCCGCGTCGGACGAGCACGCTTCAAGCCCCCCGCCACCCGACGGGTTGATCGCGACCCCTTCGGGCAGCGTCACGCTCGTGTCCCTGAGCGAGGACTCCGCCAAGCCTTCGGGGTTGAACACGGCGCCCTGCGGGACGTGCACGTTCACCGACAGACCCGATGAGGTGCTGGCGTTGCTGCTGTCCGGCGCGACGCTGATTTCCGGCAGGAACTTGAGCTTCGAACAGCCCGTCAGTGACACGGGCGTACCCGCGATGTTGTGCGTGACCGTGCTTACTTTCACCCACTTGCCCGGTTCGGCCCACGAGTCCGCTTCCATCGTCGAGTGCAGCGGGCCGTGGCAGCCCGTCGGCAGCGTCAAGAAGGCCCTGCCGGCGCCCGGTTCCCTTTCGTATTGGCCTGCGGCTGTGCCTGCTTCTTGGACGGGGTACGTGCAGTTGGGTATCTGGTATTTACCGGTTCCCGGCGGCACCTTCTTGCAGGGGGCCGCAACACCCCACACCCTGGTCCTGCTCACGATGACGGGAGCCTCCGGTGGCACTGGCGACACCGTCGCCTGCACAGGGTAGTCTCCGCCGGCGAGCACATCGTTGTTGACGAACACCAGCGGTATGATGAAGTCGGTGCCGAGCTGCAACGCCACGCCGTACGTGGGCGTCATATTGTAGAGGGCGCTGGTGATAGACGTTGTAGGACCCTCCCCATGAGCCCATTCCGCTTCCAGTTCGCCCACACTCGCTTCGGGTGGGCATTCGCCGGCAAAACCCGCCCGCAATTCCTGTCCGGTGCATCTCCTGGTGTTCGCATTGGGGTCGCCGACGAAGCCGGGCGGCAGAGTGATCTTGAGATCCCGCAAGGCGCCATAGGGCACTCTTTTGTACGGCGAGTCAGCGTTCGATTCTATGCGCTCGAAGTGTGCATTTAGTTCGAAGGCGTTGACGAACTGATATGGATGCGAGCCCGCCTGCGTGTCGGGCGTGCCGTTTTCGTTTATGAAGTTGACTTCAAAGTTCTTGATGCCGAAGCCGACGCCGTGCGTCGCGAGCATACCGCTGCCCTCCCCCGCGCCGCTGGCGTTACGCGCGATCAGACGGAAGTGGTAGAGTTCGCCGGCCTTAAGGCCTTCGAGCTGCGCCGAGACTGCCACCGGACTGCTTCCCGCTCCGATCTCGGCCGGCGTCTGCTTGCAGGGCACACTGTGGTTGTAGGGGCCGCTGCCGTAATCGTCGGTGATGCCGTATTCGAACTCACACGAGCTGACGGCGCCGGCGCGAGGATCGACCATGCCGCTCAGGCTCGCAGCTTGCTTGGTCACGTTCATTGGTTCGCCGACTGTCACGGCTGGGGCGTCGCTGCCGAACACGTCGACCTCGCCATTGGCCGGGTTGGAGACATAGATCTGGCCACTCGCGCCGTCCACGGCGATCCCACCATGGCCCGAAGTCCCCGAAAGCTCAGACGAGCCGAAACGCGCGACAACCGTCCCGACGACGCCGTGGTTTATTTCCTCTTCATTACGGTTCATCGCGCCCGTATCCCACTCCGCCACGGAGGACTGATCGTCTGCGAAGAGCTCGCCGGTCGCGGAGTCGACGGCCACGGCGACGTCACCCGCTTCCCCTTCGTACCCAAACGTGGGTACGCCGTCCACCACGCCAAGAGCGGAGAACCGCTGCCCAAACTTGACTGTACACGAGCACGACGGTCCGAACACCATATAGTCATCACCCGTGGCGGAGACGGCCAAGCCGTAGGCCAAACTGGTGTTACTAATCTGAGTACCGTTACCATTCGTCCACTTCTGGCGAGCCACGAGATGGTTCATGGCCCCGCTGTCGAACTCCTCGACCAGCGGGTGGCCGAGCGATTCGTTGAGGTCGACGTGCACAGTGCCGCTCCCGTCGACGCCCAGCCCCAGCAGTTCACCTTCGGCGGAGCCGGTGGATGGCGTGAAGCCGCCGATCTGGCTCAGGTACCTGCTTTCGGGGCTGAACTTGTCGATCACGCCGTGGCCGGAATCCATCACGTACAGATCACCGGCTGAGGGGTCGAATTCTTCACAGGCCTTGCCGGTGAGCGCCGGGGTGTGCTGTACGCAAGCGTTATCGACCGCGATCGCCGCGGGACTGCCGTACCCCGTGGGGAACGAGAACGATTTGGCTTCCGTGGCGATGCCGGTTAGCGCGTTGGAGGCCAAGCCGGCGAAGTTGACCGGGTTGCCATTCGCGTCGAACTTGTACACCGTGTCGGTGCCGATGTCGGCGACATAGACGTCACCAGTGGATTCTTCCACCGCGATCCCGTTGGGGTTCGAGAACGCTTCTGTCGCATTGTGACCGAAGCTGGTCACGCACGGGTGCGATTCGCCGGGCAGGGGCGGGGGCAAGCATGAGGCGAGCGCCGGCGACGCGTTCGCGGCCATCGCGGCCATCGCGGCGAGCATCGTCAAGACGGTAGTCGCCGCAGAAAGGGAGATCTTTTGTGAAATCCTCATGATTAATGTCTCCCCTTGCGGTTGGCTTTCCTGGCTCTCTTGCTTTTCTTGGTTTTGACGCACTTGCCCTTCTTCTTGGCGAAGCCCTGCTTGCATTTCGCAGACTTTTTCACTGCCGTTTTGACCGCCGGGGGTGGTGGTGAAAGGTTCCCCACACCCGAGAATGTCTGGCTCGCCGGCGCCCCGTAGACCGAGGGTTGCGGCGGGACCGCCGCACGGCAGGAATCGGCCGTCGTACACGCCGGCGGGGAGGACGGTTCGGCGAAACCACCTGCGACGCGCGCATCGTAGATGACGATCTGTCCTTCCCGCTGGTCCTGCGGTACGAGCGCCTGGGCGGACCGGAAGAACACGTCGTTTCCGCTTTCGCTCGCTCCCTCCAGGCTCGATGCGAAGGGGCTCGTACCGCTCGAGATCAGGTACACGTGGCCATCCTCGTACTCGTAGACGTCGAGCTGGCCGTTCGTATCGGAGGGCACGAGCGCGTCCCGGGTTTCGAAGAACACCTGGCCGGTGTCCGCGAGCAGGTGCCGTGTGTGGAACACTCCGAAGCCTTCTTGAGTGCCTCCCGTGAACCGCGCCACACCGCCTTTCGCGACCGGCGCTTCACCCGTGGGGTTGCACGACGCGCAGACGATCTGTTCTGTGACAGCGTTGTACAAGAAAAGCTCGTTGATAGGGGATTCGTCGGTCGGCTCGACGATGTCATAGCCGGTCAGTCCCTTCTCCGATTCGAACGCGATCCACTTGCCGTCCGGCGAGGTCTGCTCGTTGCCTTCCCGCCCCGTATAGGAGACGCCGGAGGCGATGAACACGGTCTTTTCGCCGTTCCACAAATACAGGTTTTCCTTCCCGGGTTCCGCGCCTTCGACGACGGTCTTGCCTTCGCTGTTCGCGAACTGCCTCGTGTTCGACGCCAACACACCCTTGGCGACGAAGTACACATAGGAGCTGTCACGGTCGCCAAGCGGCGTGACACGGACCACATCGGCGTGTTCGCCCGCCCCAGCGACAGTGAGATCGCTCAATTCGCATTTGCTCGCGCCTTCGGGCAGCGCACACTCGTACAGGTCGGGTTCGCCGGCGGCCGCGGTCGAGCCGGCCGTGAGCTTGCTTTCGTCGAGGAAGAAGACCTTCGAACCGTCGGCGGTGGCGGCCTTGAACGAGCCGCCGCCGCTGGGGTCTGACCCATCCTGTTTTTTGTCGACCTGGACGGTGCGCTGCCCGTCGATGCGGTCATACAGGGCGCCACCGTAGGTGAAGAGGACATGTGAGCCGTCGCTGGAGACCAGACCTTCGTGTTCGGGCGTTCCCGCGCTTGCCGCAAGCGAGCCGGGGACCGCCGTGCCGTCCGGCAGCCAGCTCACCAACCGCACCGCTCCTTCATCCCATTCGTACAGATTTTCGACGCCGTACCGCGCGCCTTCGGCCAGCGGCGAGGTCTCCGTGAAGATCACGTGGCTGGTGTCGGCGGACGCGGCCTGGAAGCGCGCGTCGGCGGGCGTCACACCGGGCGGCGTGACGTTGACGAGCTGGTAGGCGCCGGTCGCGTTGTCACGCACCAGCAGGTTTTCATAGCCCACCGGTTCGCCGCTCGCGACCTGACGGCCTTCAGGATTGCACATCTGCCACTCCTCGGCGATGTTTTCCTCCACGGACGCGGATGACATTGCACCAGCCAGCATCACGTCCTTAGTGAGCTGATCTGAGTACGCGTACACAGGGTTATTCTCCTGGCAGCCCACCGCGTCATAGGATTCGAGTGGCTTGACGTCTTCCGCGGTCCATTTATTCGCATGACGCGTCGCCACGTACTGTTCGCCGCCGCTGGACGCGCCCGGCTGCGGTTCCGCGGTGAGGAGCGAGATCGCTTCGCCATCGGCGGCGACCGTGCTCGGGGCCACTCTGTTATCTTGCCCAGAGTTGAACTGGGTTGAGTTCTTTGGCGGCGGCGTCACGAGCTCGTACGCGCGACAGTCGGGCAACCCCACGGCGAAACCACTGCGCAGCTGTTCATTGGGACACGCGGCCTGTTCAGCCGTCAACGTGGTGAAGGTCTGATCGGGGCCGTAAACTGTTCCCAGTTCGTTGCTCGCCACGACACGGTAGTGATAGGTGCTCCCAGCCGCCAGGCCACTCGCGGCCGCCCACACCGCGTGCGATTCCAACCCTTCCCCGACGCTTCCTTCCGGGAACGGCGTCGAGCTGCCATACGCGCTGGTGGGACCATATTCGAAGCGATAGGTCGTCTGGATGCCACCCGGGTGGACGAGCGCACCAAGCTTCGCTTCGGACGTATGGACTTCAGCGGTGAACTCCCTGTCAACCACAGACGCGGTGGGGGGCCCAAACACCCAGACGGTGCCTTGCTGGCCGGCGACCACATATACACGCCCGTTCGCCTCATTCGCCGCGAGACCGCTGAACGCGTCTTCTTCGCTACCAAATTCGCCGATCTTGCCGGCCCCCACATCGGCGAGCTGCCTGCCTTCCGAGTTGTACTCGACGAGATGGCCACAGGGCGAGGGTTTTGCGCCGCACGGGTCCGCACCGTTGACGACGTACGCGAGCACGTCCCCATGACCGTCGAGTGCCACCGACCACACGCCTTCGCTTTCAATTTTCACGGGCTTGCCGTTCACTTCCACCGGCGCGTCGCTGGGATTGAGCTCCACGATCCTGTTGCTGCCGGCCACCCACAGGTTGCCGGCGGAGTCGACCGCCACGCCGGTCGGTTCCGTCAGCACACTGGCGCCCGAGCCCGTGAACGTCTTCAGCAGCGTGCCGCTCTGGTTGTACTCGAGCACCTCGTTTTCGGGCACGACCGGCACGTACACGTTGCCTTCCGAGTCCGCGGCAATCGGTACGGATGTCAAGATTCCAAAGAAATTGCGTGACGCTGGTACTTCAAACGACGACACTGGCGCGCCCGTGTTGGGGTCGTAGACGAAGATCATCGCGGGCGTGGCCGGCGTGATGATGCCTCCTTCTTCGCCGAGCACGTACACGTCGCCGTTCACCGGGTTCACCGCAACACCCGAGTAGTACGCAGACCCAAACGGCGACGGCGGCGAGAGCAACTTGCCTGAAGGATCGAGCTTGACCACCGACTGGGGGACATACCCTTCCCCTAGGAAACCCGACACGAACAAGTCTCCAGAGCCTTCCACAGCGACACCAGCTGCGCGCGCCTGCTGCGTGGCGAACTGCCCGTAGGGGATGAGCTTGGGAGGTTCGGCTTGGGCGACGGCGGCACAGAGCACCAGCAGAACACAGAGCGCGGCGAGCACCGCGGCAACCAGCCCGCGCGCGGTCGCACCACTCCCTTGGGCTTGGGGGAGGCCACGGAGCGTCGCGAAGCGCCCGATCTTCGGCCTGACGGCGGGCTTCGCGGTGCGCTCTGTGGGTGTCACGTTGTTCTCCTTCGTCGAGGTTGTGAAGCGGTAATCGATTCGAGCAGGCGCGTCATGCGGCCTGCTCCCGGTCGCAAGTGAGGACGCTCAATCGCCGCGCGACCTTCGCCCCCAGCGCCGTGAGCTGCCACGCGTTCGGCTCACCGCTCTGATGGCCCCCGCCGGTGTTCACCGCGAGACCGAGGCGCTCCAGACGCCGCAGCAGCTTGGAGATCTGCCCCGGGTCGGTGATTCCGGCACTCTCTGCGACCGCGCGATTGCTGGGACCGGAACCCGGCCCACCCAGCTCCGCGATGCATTCCAACACCCGCGCCGTGCGATAGGTGAGACGCATATCCACCTCATCCAACGGGTCGCTCTCCGCATGCACGGAAACCGGCCCGCTGCGTGGCGGCGCCGGCCGCGGCGCGGGGGCGGGACGCCGCTGCTCTCGACGCGCGGCCCGCGACCCCAGATACTGCAGCGCGATCATCCCCATCAACTCGTCCAACAGGCCGGTCAACGGACGACGGTCACCGTTACGCAAACGCGCATACACCACACCAAGCACCCCGCCCACCAGGCCTTCCGCCGTCACCAACGTGCACTCCTCGCCACGCGGGCCCTCCCGGCGACCTTCATCCAAGATCCCCGCCAGACGCGCGAGAATCAGCTCGCGACGCTCCAGCACCCCGGGGCCGCCGTGCAGCGACTGCACCACACAGATCCGCGCCAACACCGGCTCGCCATCAAGGAACGAGAGAATCGTCCACAGCCCGCCGCGCACCCGCTCACACCACTCAAGGCCCTCCAGGCCCGCCGCGGCAAGTTCCCGCTCGACCCGCGTGGCGACCTCATCCAGCAGCGCGACCAGACACGCCTCGCGGTTGCCAAACAGCTCATAGAACGTCCGCCGCGACACCCGCGCCCGCGCCGTGATCCGCGCCACCGAGGTCTGCTCGTAACCCAGCTCGTCGATCACCGCGGCCGCTGCGACCAGCAACCGCGAACGCTGAATCTCATCCACCTGCACCCGCGGCGCCTCCAACGGCGACACTGGCCGCGACAGCCCGCGCTGGCGCCGCCGCTCCACCGGCCGAGGACGCTCCACACGCACACGCGCGGATGCGGGCATTCAGCACCCACCCCCCGCGGGGACGAAGCAAAGGTGGCGCGAACGCGCCCGACGAGGAGCCTCTTCGGCTAGACCACTAGCTGAAGAGAGAGAGAGAGAGAGAGAGATGCGACAGCGCCAAGCTGGCGCATCTAGCATCAGCCCGCCGGGCCGACGCGCACATCCCCATCATGAATCTCCCTCTAGAAACCACGCTGAAACAACTCCCTCATCGCTCTGATCCAGCCCCTCTCCCATAACTGCACACCCTGCGAGCGCTTGACGTCAACCACAAAGCGGTATGACCCCAACCAGACCCTATGTACACCAGGCCCCCGACAGCGGGAGAACTGGCCCGTGAACGAAACGTAACACTTTGCTTCGCAGATGTCAAGCCCACAGGTGAGCCTACGTACGGCTGCTGCGGCTTACTGTCAATCTGGGCCTACGCCGAGAGTTAGCCTGGACGCCAACCGGCGCGCGCTGACCAGCGGGCGGCCCGTGACGGCTCGCCCCAGGCTAGAATGTGGCCGTGGCCCATGCAGTCAAAGTCTCCAAGTCCCCAGCCGAGCTTGCAGTCGAGCGACGGCAAGCGGCGATCGATCGCACCCGCGGCGTGCTTGCCCGTCTGACCGCGGGCCGCAGCCTGTCCAACGAGCTGATCGCCCAGCGACGCGCCGAAGCGCGAGCCGAAGACCTGGAGGACGAGGCCTACCGTAAGCGCCGTGCCGGGCGTTGAGCCGCCCGAGCCGGCGTCGGTGCTCGACGCCTCGGCGGTGATGGCGCACCTCAACGAAGAGGAAGGCGCGGAGGCGGTACGCGAGGCGATGAAAGCCGGGGCCGCGATCAGCGTTGCCAACTGGGCCGAGGTGCTCTCCAACGTAGCCGTAGACGGCGAGGACCCACGCCAACTCGCCGTCGATCTACGTGACGCCGCCATCGTTGAGCCCATCACCGAGGCCGACTGCATCGAGATCGCCAAGCTGCGACCCAAGACCAAGGCACAGGGACTCTCGCTCGCCGACCGCGCCTGCCTCGCATTGGCCGCCCGGCTCGGGGTGCCGGCACTGACCACCGACTCCGCCTGGGAGCAGGCCGACGTGCCGGCCGAAGTGACGCTCATACGCTGACTCGGTGGGATCGCGGCAGCGGATCGCCCCCCTCGGGGCCGCGGGCGGGGTCGATCCGGCGCAGAGCCACTCCTTCCGCGACCACTCTCTGGACGTGGAACTGCTACTTCCGCCCGCCCTTTTTGCGTTGCTTGTGCTTGTGCTTGGCCCTGTGCTTCTTCTTGTGGGTGGTCTTCTTCGTCTTCGCGCAGCCGGTGACGGCGATCTTGGTGGTCTGCTTGATCTGCGCACCGTTCTGCGCGACGAATTCGGTGGGCATCGTGAGGGTCTTGGCGGTGCAGAGATTCGCGATCGCTGTGAGGGCGCTGTAGGGGCCCTCCGGGAGCGTCAGTTCGAAGCTCGAGAAGGGCTGGTCGGGAACCGTCTTGAACGTCGTTGAGGTGATCCCGTTTTTGATCAGGGTGCTACCGGTCAGGTCGATCGTGATGCCGTACCCCTGGAGCACCAAGACGAGGCTCGGCCAGCCTTCGCCGCCGTGGCTGACGAAGATCGCGGGACCCTGCAACGGCACTGGGATCAACGGGGTATGCACGACCGCGTAGCCGATCTTCGACGCCGCGGGACACGCCGCGGGGTTGGATTCGAACTGCGCCGCGGAGCACGCTTTCTGCAGCGTCGTTAGGCGGCTGGGGAGCTGCTTGGGGAGTTCGACTTTGACCTTCGCGATGTCCGCGTCGGTGCCCTGCGGCACGCTGGGGTAGGTCAGCTTCGCGGTCAGGCTCGCTCCGCCCGTGCGGCTCGTCTTCCCCGATGTCGAGACCGAGAATTTCGGTTCGAACTTCAGCGCGGCGCAGTTCGTGACCTGGAACGGCGTGCTGATCGTGCTCGACCCGCCTTCGTTCAACTGCACCGTGCCGGTGAGCGCCATTTTCGAGCAGTTGGTGGGGTTGAACTGGAAGTTTCCGCGTGTGGTGGTGGCGTTGACGTGCTGGATTTCCAGGGGGATCCCTTCGATGCTGGTCGGGATCGAGTCCGGTGTGCCGGGCGGGTTGGAGGTGATCGTGATCGCCGACGTCGTCGGGTCCAGTTCGATCTTGCCGCGCACCACCACGCAGTCGCACGCGGGGTGGTTGTTCTTGGTGTTCGCGAGGTCGAACGGGCCGGCCTTCGCGGGCACCTCAAACGTCAACCCGAACGGTGCGCACCCCGTTTCGCCGACGGTGCAGCTGCCGTGCCCGTTGTAGGGGCCGGTGAGATAGAACTTCCCGCCGGTGACCGTGAACGGGTCGTTCCCGACCCCGACACCGATCGTCGCTTCGCCGACCTTGCTGTTTTCCCCGCACAGCCCTTCGTTGGCCTGCGGTTCGGGGCACAGTTCGACACCCGTCAGCACACCCGACAGGCCCGGGGGTAGTTTCGCTTCCAGGGACTTCAGGTTCTGTTCGCCGTCTTTGCGGTTGACGGTCACCGTCAGCGGCGAGAACGCACCCGCCTGGATGTTCGTCGCCCCCGCGTTCACAGTCGGGTTGAACGGCAGGGTCGCACCGGGGCACGGGCCACCGCCCGGGCCGTGTTCGATCTTGAACGAGGATTCCGCGGTCACCGGGCCGTTACCGTCCCACGGCGCGAAGACCGCGGTCGTGGTGTACGTCCCGCAGTGCGAGGGTGTCGCCAATGGGGCGCGTTCCCCGCCGAAGAAGTGCAGTTCGAGGTTTTCAAACGGCACGTCGGGGGTGTTCTTGAACGTCGTGACGATCTGTCCCGTATCGGGGTCGATCGACACTTCGCCCGCGAGCTTGAGCAACGAACCCGAGAACGGGTCTTCCGCAACCAGGTACATCGCCACGAGGCTCCCGAATGGGTTTGAGTCCTGCGCCGCCAAATACACCGCGCCTTCCAATTCGTGTTCGAGCAACGGCGTCTTGATCTTCACCGTCCCGATCTTAGAGCCATTCGGACAGAAGTTCACGCCCGGATCTACGAGGCTCGCGATTTCCGGCGTAAAGGTGTTCCACTGCACACCCGGTTCGTATTCCGCGTTCAGTTCTTCCTGGCCCTTATAGCCAATCTGATCACCCGGGCTACCAAGAGCGCCTTCCGGCAACGCACCGGCGTCAGACGAGCACGCATCGAGGCCACCGCCACCCGAAGGATTGATCGCGACCCCTTCGGGCAGGGCCACGGTCGTGTCCCGCAGCGAGGACTCGGCCAGGCCGTTGGGGTTCAGCGCGGCGGTCTGTGGAACGTGGACGTTCACCGTCAGCCCCGAGGACGTGCTCGCGTTGTTTGAGTCCGGTTTCACGCTGATTTCCGCCGGGAACCTGAGCTTCGAGCAACCTGACAGCGACACCGGCGTACCCGCGGAGTTGTGCGTGACCGCACTCTTCTTCACCCAATGGCCCGGTTCTTCCCACGACTCGGCTTCCATCGTTGAGCCCAGGGGGCCGTGACAGCCCGTCGGCAGCGTCAGGAGGGCTTTGCCACTTTCCGATCCCCTTTCGAAGTTACCACCGGTGGTTGTTTCTTGGCACCCTTCGCTGTACTTACCGCCTTGCTGTGGAACTTCCGTGCAGGGCTCAAGGACACCGGAGAGTTCCGCCTTGCTGCTGATGACGGGCGCCGTCGTCGGCGCTTCGGTCACCGTCACCTGCACAGGATAATTGCCGCCCGCGACAACACCGTTGTTGATATACAACAGGGGCAGGAGGAAATTGGTGCCGAGCTGCAAAGCCACGCCGCGCACGGGCGCCATGGCGTAGAGGGGACTTTCGAGATACGTCTGACGAACCTGGCTTTCTGACCAGTACAGGTGCAGTTTGCCCACGGTCGATTCGGTCGGACACTGATGATTACCTCCCCCCGCCCCGCGCAGCTGCTGTCCGGTGCACTTCTTGGGCGCATTGGGATCGCCGACGAAGCCGGGGGGCAGATCGATCTTGACATTACGCAAGACGCCGTCGGGCACACGAATGTACGACGAATCAGCGTTTGATTCCTCGCGCTTGAAGTGCGAGTTCAGCGTGAAGAAGTCGACGAACTTGAAGGGGTGCGAGCCCGCCTGCGTGTCGGGCGTGCCGTTTTCATTGAGGAAGCTGATTTCATAGCTCTTGATGCCAAAACCGATGCCCTGCGTCGCGAGCATACCGCTGGCCTGCCCCGCACCGTCAGCGTCGGTCGCGATCAGGCGGAAATGGTAGAGTTCGCCGGCCTGGAGGCCTTCGAGCTGCGCCGAGACCGCCACCGGGCCGTTTCCCGCTCCAATCTCGGCCGGCGTCTGCTTACACGGCACGCTGTGGTTATACGGGCCGTTGCCGAATTCGTTGGTGAGGCCGTACTCGAACTCGCATTCGTCGATTGCGACGCCGCGCGGATCGACCGTGGCGCTCAGACCCGCGCCTTCTCTGGTCACGTCGGTCGGTGCGCCGGCTGTCACGGCCGGGGCGTCGCTGCCGAAGACGTAGACCTTCCCTTCGCCCGGGTTGGTGCCCGGATCGGAGACGTAAATCTCGCCGGTTGAGCCGTCGACGGCAATCCCGCCCTGTCCCGAAATCCCCGAAAGTTGGGGCGAGCCGAAGCGCGCGACGAGCGTGCCGGCGGCTCGCGCCCCTCCGACGCTGTTGCGGTTCATCGCACCCGTGGCCCATTCGGCCACGGAGGACTGATCGTCCGCGTAAAGATCGCCGGTCGCGGGGTCGACAGCGACGGCGACGTCGCCCGCTTCGCCCGCGTTGTCGCTGCCGTCGACGCGACCGAGCGGAGAGAGTTTTTGCCCGAACTTGACCGTACACGAGCACGTCGGTTCGTAGATCTGGTAGTCATCGCCCGTGGCAGAGACCGCGAAGCCATGGACCCGGCCCCCTGGTATGCCCGACTCGCCGAAGCCTTCGTCCTGAGCTTCCAGCTTCTGGCTAGCGATTAGCTGATTCACGGCCGCGCCGTCGAATTCGTCGATCGCCAGCAGATGTTCGCCCATCACGTCGACGTGCACGGTGCCTCTCCCATCGACGCCCAACCCCAGCGGTTCGCCTTCGAAGCCGCCCATCTGGCTCAAATATCTGCCTTCGGAACCAAACTTGTCGATCACGCCATGACCGGAATCCATCACGTACAGGTCACCAGCGGAAGGGTCCGACGGGGATTTCGAGTTATCGACCGCGATCGCAGCCGGAGTGCCATACACGTCCGGAAACGAGAAGGACATGGCGGGCGTCGCACCGCCGGTCAGTTCGTTAGTGGAGCCCAAGCCCACCGCGGAGAAGTCGACCGGGTTGCCATTCGCGTCGAACTTGTACACCGTATCGGTGCCGATGTCGGCCACATAAACATCACCAGTGGATTCGTCAACCGCGATGCCGTTCGGGTTGGAGAACGGTTCCGTCGCGTTGTGGCCGAAGCTGATGCTCTGGTACGGATGCGGTTCGCCGGCGAGCGCGGGAGAAGCCGTGACGCCAATGGCGGCGCACGTCACCAGCAGCACGGGGGCGAGCTTCTGGAGAGCTTTGAAGGTGGTCATTACTTTGCCCTCCGGTCGTGGCTGGATTTCTTTGCTTTCTTAGCTCTCTTTGACTTCTTCTTGTTGCACTTGCCCTTCCCGTTCTCGGCGAAGCCCTTCTTACATTTAGCCGTCTTCTTCGTGACCTTCTTCGGGGTCACCGCAGCCGGTGGTGTGAGGTTCCCGATGCCGGAGAACGTCTGGCTCGCCGGCTCCCCGTAGACCGAGGGTTGCGGCGGGGTCGCTGCACGGCAGGCATCGGCGGTCGTGCACGGCAGCGGAGCGAGCGGTTCGGCGAAGCCCCCATCCACGCGCGCATCGTAGGTGACGAGCTGTCCTTCCTGGTCGTCCTGCGGCACGAGAGACTGGTTGGAGCGGAAGAACACATCGTTCCCGCTTTCGCTCACGCTCTCCAGGGCAGTTTCGAAGGAGCTTGTGCCGCTGGAGATCAGGTGCGTGCCGCCACCCTCGTACTCGTAGACATCGCGCTGACCGTTCGTATCGGAAGGCACGAGCGCTTCCGTGGTTTCGAAGAACACTTGGCCAGCGCCCGTGAGCACGCGCCGACTCGGGAAGAGCCCGACGGCTTCTAGGTAGGCTTCTCGACGCCGCGCCACGCCGCCGCCTGCGACCGGGCGTTCGCCCGTGGGGTTGCACGAAGCGCAGGCGAGAACACCAGGCCCCGCCCCCGATCCTGCGCTGTACAGAAAAAGCTCCGGGCACGCAACGGTTGCTTCGCAGGCGCCACTAGCCGCCGTGTTGTCATAGCCGGTCAGGCTCTTTTCCGATTCGAACGCGAGCCACTTGCCGTCGGGCGAGGTCTGCTCGATGCCGAACTGGCTATATTCCTCGACGCCGGTGGCGATGAACGTCGTCTTGTTGCCGTTCCACAAATACAGGTTCTGCTTCCCGGCTTGCGCGCCTTCGACGAAGGTGTTGCCTTCGCTGTTCGTAAATTCCCTCGTGTTTGACGCCAGCACGCCCTTGGCGACGAAGTAGACATAGGAGCTGTCGTGGCTGCCCAGCGGTGTGACGTGTAGCACGTCGGCGTGTTCGCCTCCCGAGGCGACCGTGAGGTCGCTCAATTCGCATCTGCTCGCGCCTTCTCCCAGCGCGCACTCGTACAGGTCCGGTTCGCCCGCTTCCGCCGTCGAATCTGTAGTGAGCTTCCTTTCGTCGAGGAAGAAGACCTCCCCGCCGTCGGCGGTCGCGGCCTGCAAGGAGCCGCCACCGCTGGAACCTGACGACCCACCCTGTTTTTCGTCGATCTGGACGGTGCGTTGCCCGTCGATGCGGTCATACAGGCCGCCGCCGTAGGAAAACAGGACGTGCGAGCCATCGCTTGCGATCACACCTCCGTACTGGGACGTACCCGCTTTCGCCGCAAGCGACCCGGTAACCGCCGTGCCATCCGGCAGCATGCTCACCAGCCGCAGCGCGCCTTCGTCCCATTCGTACAGGTTTTCCACACCGTAAGACGCACCTTCGGCCAGGGGCGAGGTCTCCGTGAAGATCACGTGGCTGAGATCCGCGGATGCCGCCTGGAAGTGCGTGTCGGCCGGCACCACCCCCGGCGGCGTGACATTGACAAGCTGGTAGGCGCCGGTCGCGTTGTCGCGCACCAGCAGGTTTTCATAGCCCACCGGTTCGCCACTCACCACCTGACTGCCTTCCGGATTGCACGACTCCGGGTCTTCCCTGTTGTTATTTGACGTGGACGCGCGTGACCCTCCGCCGGCTTGAATCACGTCCTTGGCGAGCTCATCTGAATAGGCGTACGCGAATTGGTAATTCGTGCAGGCCACCCCGTCATAGGATTCGAGCGGCATGATGTCTTCCGTGGTCCAGCCACTCGCGCCACGCCTCGCCACGTAGTGTTCGCCGGCGTTGGGCGCGCCCGGCCGCGGTTCCAGAGCGGTGAGCGTGAGCGCTTCGCCATCCGCCGCGGCCTTGCTTGCGTACGCCATACCCACTTCAGCATCGAACTGGGATCCGCTCGTGACCGGTGTTGTCACGAGCTCGTAGGCACGGCAGTCGGGCAACCTCTCGGAAAAGCCGCCGCGCATCTGTTCGTTGGGACACGCCGCCTGCTCGGCGCTCAGTGTGGTGAAGGTCCGGTCGGGTCCGTAGACCGTGCCCAGTTCGTTGCTCGCCACGACACGGTAGTGGTAGGTGGCCCCGGGCGCGAGACCACTCGCGGACGCCCACACCGCGTGCGGGTCCACTCCTTCACCGACGCTTCCTTCCGGAAGCGGCGTCGCCTGACCATGAGGCGCTTCGCCTTCGCCGTATTCCTTCGTGTCGTATTCGAAGCGGTAGCTCGTCTGGGTGCCGCCGGGGTTCACGAGCGCACCGAGCTTCACTTCCGAAGCACCGACTTCGGCGCTGAGCTCCCTATCGACCGTAGGCGCGATCGGCGGCCCGAACACCCACACGGTGCCCGTTGCGGTCACGTACACACGCCCGCTCGCTTGATCCACCGCGACCATGCTGTAAAGGCGTTGAAGTTCGCCACCAAACTGGTCGCCGAAAGAGCCCGCCCCCACATCGGCCAGCTGCCTGCCCTCCGAGCTGTACTCAACGAGATGCAGGCAGGGCGGCTTCTTTTCACCACACGAGTCCGCGCTGTTGTCGACGACCGCGAGCACATCTCCATGCCCGTCGAGTGCCACCGCCCATACGCCGTTGCTCTCGATTTCAACGGGCTTGCCGTTCACTTCCTCGGGCGCACCACCGGAACCGAACTCCACGATCCTGTCGTTGCCGCGGTCGGCCACCCAAACCTCACCGGAGTCAGCGACCGCGACCCCGGTCGGTTCCTCGAGCGCGCTGGCGCCGGAGCCCGTGAACGTCTCCAACAGCGTGCCGCTCGGGCTGTACTTCAACACCTCGTGTTCCGGCGCCACCGGCACATACACGTTGCCCGCCGAGTCGGCGGCAATTTGCACATCTGCCACGATGCCGAAGAAGCCCGATGCGCGTGATGTGGGCACTTCAAACGATGACAGCAACGCGCCCGTGTCGGGGTCGTAGACGAAGATCGTCGCGGGCGTGGAGATGCCTTCTTCGCCGAGCACGTACACGTCGCCGTTCGTCGGGTTCACCGCCACACCCGAGTAGTGCCCAGACCCAAACGGCGAAGGCGGCGAGAGCAACTTTCCCGAAGGATCGAGCTTGACTACCGTCGATGGTGCGGCACTTAGCCCTTCCGGCGGCCAGAGACCCGCCACGAACAGGTCGCCGGAGCCTCCCACAGCGACGCCAACCGAGAACGGCTGCTGCGCACTGAACGAGCCGTAGGAGACGAGCTTGGGAGGTTCGGCTTGGGCGACAGCGGCGCCGAAGAGAGCACAGAGGCCGGCGAGCGCACAGAGGACCATCAGAGGGGTGACAAGCAGCCTGCGCGAAGGCGCACCATTACCTTGGGCACGGTGTGAGCCACGGAGCAGAGCGAAGCGCCCGATCCTCGACGTGACGGCGGCCTTCGCGTGATGCTCTGTGGATCTCACCCTTGTCTCCTTGGTTGGTGTTGTGAAGTGGTAAATCGGTCGGCGGTAGCGCGTCATGCGGCCTGCTCCCTGTCGAGGGCGAGAACACTGAGGCGCCGCGCGACCTTCGCGCCCAGCGGCGTCAGCTGCCACGCGTTCGGCTCACCGCTCTGGTGGCCCCCGCCGCTGTTCACCGCGAGACCGAGGCGCTCCAAACGCCGCAACAGCTTCGAGATCTGACCCGGGTCGATCACCCCCGCGCTGTCCGCGACCGCCCGGTTGCTCGCACTCGGCAACTCGGCGATGCATGTCAGGACCCGCGCTGTGCGATACGTGAGCCGCATATCCACCTCGTCCAACGGATCCTTCCCGGCGTCCACGCGCGCAGAAGCCGGACCGTTGTCCGGCACGGGACGCGGCGCCAGCACTGGCGTCGCTCGCCGCTGTTCGCGACGCGCCGCCCGCGGCCCCAGGTACTGCAACGCGATCATCCCCATCAGCTCATCCAGCAACCCCGCCAACGGCCGGGGATCGCCGCTGCGCAAACGCGCGTACACCACGCCGAACGCCCCACCGACAAGACCTTCCGCCGTCACCAACGTGCACTCCTCACCACGCGGGCCCTCCCGGCGACCCTCATCGAGGATCCCCGCCAGACGCGCGAGAATCTGCTCACGACGCTCCATCACCCCGGGCCCACCGTGCAGCGCCTGCACCACACAGATCCGCGCCAGCACCGGCTCACTATCGAGGAACCAGAGAATCGTCCACAGCCCGCCGCGCACCCGCTCACACCACTCAAGGCCCTCCAGGCCCGCCGCGGCAAGTTCCCGCTCGACCCGCGTGGCGACCTCATCCAGCAGCGCGACCAGACACGCCTCGCGGTTGCCGAACAGCTCATAGAACGTCCGCCGCGACACCCGCGCCCGCGCCGTGATCCGCGCCACCGAGGTCTGCTCGTAACCCAGCTCGTCGATCACCGCGGCCGCCGCGACCAGCAACCGCGAACGCTGAATCTCATCCACCTGCACCCGCGGCGCCTCCAACGGCGACACTGGCCGCGACAGCCCGCGCTGGCGCCGCCGCTCCACCGGCCGAGGACGCTCCACACGCACACGCGCGGATGCGGGCATCAGCACCCACCCCCCGCGCGGGAGGAGAAAACGTGGCGCCGAAACGCCGAGCGAGAGGTGCCGCCGGCTACCCGGCTAGCTGAAGAGAGAGAGAGAGAGAGAGAGATGCGACAGCGCCAAGCTGGCGCATCTAGCATCAGCCCGCCGGGCCGACGCGCACATCCCCATCATGTTTCTCCCTCTAGAAACCACGCTGAAACAACTCCCTCATCGCTCTGATCCAGCCCCTCTCCCATAACTGCACACCCTGCGAGCGCTTGACGTCAACCACAAAGCGGTATGACCCCAACCAGACCCTATGTACACCAGGCCCCCAACCATGGGGAGAACTGGCCGGTGAACCCAACGTAACACTTCGCTACGCAGATGTCAAGTCTACGGGTGAGCTTACGTACGGCTCCTGCGGCTTGCGCGAGGCGCTCGAGCGCCTACTCGCCGCCAGCGAGATGCGGCGCGGCGCCTGCGCGTCGATGCCACGTACAGCGATGGCACACGCGACCCTCACGACCGCGCGCGGGCACGCAGCCTTGCCTACCATCGGGCGGTTGCGCAAAGACTGGACAAGCCGATGGTGCAGGAGGCGCGGCACGTGCTGTTCCGGTGGCGAACGCAGCAGCGAATCGACCCGCGCTACGCCGAGCGGTGGGAACAGCTGCTCGACCGGCCCATCCCGGAGATCCGCCGAGCGCTGGTGGATGAGACCCAAGAGGCCCACGACCTGCGCCAGAACTCGCCATTTGCGGGGCTGCTCAGCGAGCCCGAGCGCACACGGATCCTGCGCGAGGTCGCATAGATGAGTCCGCAGGGGTCATAGATGAGTCCGCGGTGGTCATAGATGGGTCCGCAGGAGTTCGAGCACGTCCTCGCGGCCGCGGCGGCGGTGACCGGGCAGGACGAGTTCGTCGTCGTCGGCAGCCAGGCGATCCTCGGCTCCCACAGGCATCCACCCGCGTCGATGTTGCAATCGCTTGAGGCCGACATTTACCCACTTCACGACCCCGACGCAGCCGACCTGATCGACGGCGCACTCGGGGACGGATCTCCCTTTCACCTGGCCTACGGTTACTATGCGCACGGCGTCGGTCCGGAGACCGCGAAGGCTCCGCACGGCTGGCGGGAGCGCCTCATCATGCACCAGATCCCGCCTCGAGTTGGGTCTGAACGCCCGGCCGTCGCCTGGTGCTTGGAGGCACACGACCTCGTCCTCTCCAAGTGCGCCGCCGGGCGCGACCGCGATTGGGATTACGCCACCGAAGCGCTCAACGCGGGGATCGTCCAACACCCTGCGCCAGTATCGCCCGCGACATTAGGCTGGCCCACACCAGGCGGCGATCGATCGCGGGCGCTGACGCTCCACCTCAGCGAGCGCGATCCAGCTCGGCCAGGCGCCGCTCCAGGAAGCGCCGCTCGGGCTCGGAGTGGGCCAGCTCGAGCGCGCGCTCGTACGCGACTCGCGCCTCGGCGGTGCGCTCCAAACGACGCAGCAAATCGGCGCGCACAGCGTGCAGATAGTGGTACTCCTCGATGCCGTCGATCCCATCCAGCGCCTGCAACCCGGCCTCAGGGCCACTGGCTTCGGCAAGCGCGACGGCGCGGTTGAGTTCCACCACCGGGGAGCGGGTAAGCCGCGCCAGCTCGCCGTAGAGCGCCGCGATTTGCGGCCAGTCGCGGGGGTCCTCGGTGTGCAGGTGGGCGACCGCCGCCTGCAGGGTGTAGATACCGGCCGCCCCACCGCTGTACAGCCCCCGCGCGCGCTCGAACGCGGCGCGGCCGGCGTCGATCTGCTCGCGGTTCCACAACCCCCTGTCCTGGTCGTCGAGCAGCACCAGCTCGCCCTCGCGCATCCGCGCGGCGCGGCGCGAGTCGTGCAGCAGCATCAGCGCCAGCAGGCCCCACACCTCGGGCTCGTCGGGCATCAGCTCCGTCAGCGCCCCGCCCAGGCGGATCGCCTCCGTGGAGAGCTCGATGCGCGAGGGCGGCGCGGAGTAGCCCTCGTTGAAGATCAGATACACCACCGCCAGCACCGCGGCGAGACGGTCGGGCAGCAGGTGGGCGGGCGGGATCCGGAAGGGGATCGCGGCGTCCCTGATCTTGCGCTTGGCGCGCACCAGCCGCTGCGCCATCGTCGCCTCGGGCACGAGGAACGCACGCGCGATCTCATCCGTCGA
This sequence comes from uncultured Solirubrobacterales bacterium, assembly GCA_963833205.1. Taxonomy (GTDB): domain Bacteria; phylum Actinomycetota; class Thermoleophilia; order Solirubrobacterales; family Solirubrobacteraceae; genus Palsa-744. The sequence continues at coordinate 702,379 of CAWHWZ010000004.1, forward strand.
GAGGCCCCCGAGCGCGCGCAGCGTGAGCGCCACCTGCGCGTCACCGGCGAGCGCCGGGTGACAGCAGGTGAAGATCAACTCCAGACGTTCGTCGGGGAACACGGTCTCGCCGATGTCGGGATCTTGCTCCACGGGATCGGGTTGCTCCAACAGCTTCGACTTGGCGGCCAGCGTGCGGTCGCGGCGGATGCGGTCGATCGCACGGTTGCGCGCGGTGGTGGTCAGCCACGCTCCGGGGCGCTCCGGCAGGCCGTCGCGCGGCCAGCGCTCCGCCGCCGCCGCAAACGCCTCCTGCGCGGCTTCCTCGGCGAGGTCGAAGTCGCCGAGGAAGCCGATCAGCGCAGCGAGCACACGCCCCCACTCCTCCTGGAAGACCCGCTCGATCGCGCCCGCACGCGGGGCCCCAGCTCGAAGGGTCGAGCGCGCAGCCTCATCGCCGGAGGCGCTCAATCAGCGCTCCACCAGCGGGCGCACCTCGACGGCCCCGCCAAATCGCGCCGCCGGGATCCGCGCCGCCAGCTCGATCGCCGCGTCGAGATCGTCGGCCTCCAGCAGGTAGTAGCCGCCGAGCGCCTCCTTGGTCTCGGGGAACGGCCCGTCGGTGGTGAGCGTGCTGCCGTCCTGCACCCTCACCGTGGTGGCGGTGGAGGTCGGCTGCAGCTGCGCGCCGGCGCTCACGCCGGGCGCCTGCATGATCGCCATGTACTCGCCGAACACCGCCTTCTGCTCGTCCTCGGAGAGGCTTTCGAAGGCGTCGGCCACGTCGTGCGTGAAGATCTGGAGCATGTACTTCATCGTTCCTCCTTCAGAGGGTAGGGCTCGTCGAGCATTCCATCGAATCGACCCCGCCGCCGTCCGGCGCTTGCCGGCTCGACCGCGGTTTCGTATCAACGACGAACGGCGCGCCCGCCAATCGACACACCACCACCCCGGGCTTCCCCCCGCCAAGCGCATCGTCGCGCACGAGCTGGACCTGCTCGCCATGCGCTTGCGAGGGACCGGGCGGCGCCTCAAGCACATTCAGGGTGGCGCTCAGCCGGCCGTGACCGGCGACCAACAGCGCGCGCCCGAACGCATCGAGCTTCAGCCCCACGGTTGTGGTCTTGCCCGGTGGGATTGCGTAGGGCGCCACGGCGACTCTCACCGTTTTGGCGGCGCGTCGCCCGCTTCTCTTTGCACCTTTGCCGCTTCTCCTGACGGTAAGGATCAGCTGGCCGCGACAGGTGCCTGCGCCCGCGCACGTCAACTGGAAGGACGCCTCGCCGGCGCGTGTAGTCGCGATGCGCGCGCCCGCGAGCGACACGGTAGAGGCTTGCCCGGCGCCCTGGGGGATCGCGATCGGAGGCTTGGCCGGCGGAGGCGGCGGGGGCAGGCAGGGTGAGGAAGATACGCCCCACGGTTCGCTGGAGATCGTCACGGAGCCACCCTTCGCACCGGCAATTGTGCCGGTGACCGTGAGCGATTCACAACCTTCCGGACTGAGCCGGAACTCCCCCCGGTCGAGCCGCAACAGCAGAGCTTTCAGTTGCAACGGAACGCCGTCCACGACGCTCGGCAACGGATCGCTGGAGATCGTGGTGCGCCCGGTCCGCGGGTCAACCTGCTCGCCCGCGCGAACCACCGCCGTGCCCAGCTCGAAGGGGCCGGGATCGACGGGCAGGACGACCTCGAGACCCTGCGTGGACCGGCCCGCTGGAGTCCCTTCTGGAGGTGGCCCGGTCAGGTAGACCTCACCATTCAAATCCACCGGGTCGGAGCCCAGACCCGCCTGCGCGAGGACGGTCCCGACCTCGCTGGCCGCGGGGCAGGTGCCTTGCGAGGCCTGCGATTCGCCACACGCCGGCACGCCCGCAAACACCTCCTGAACCGCCGGCGGCGCCTGGATCGTGAGGGTGCCCAGCTGTTCTTCGGGATCGGCCCTGGAAACGAGGAAGGTCAACGAGCCATACACGTCGGCTTCGCCCGCTCCCGCACTCCCCGCCTGGAAGGCCGGGCTGAACGGGGGCAACTGAGAGCACGACAGGCCGTCGACACCCGATTCGATCGCAAAGGCGCTTGACACCACCGCGCTCCCGCTTCCGTTCCACGGCGTCAGTTCGCTCCGGCTGTTCGCCTGGCCACACGAGGGAGGGGTGTCAAGCAACGCCCGTGCGCCACCAAAGAAGTGAAGTTTCAGCGCACTGATCGGGATCTGCGGCAGTTCGCGCAGCACGATCGTCAGCTGACCCGTCACAGGGTTCGGCGTCAGCCGACCCGCGAGCTTGATCGTGACACCCGCCGTGGGGTCTTCGGCAAAGATGTACACCGCTAGCGGCGCACCGAACGGGTTGGCGCTCGCCACCGCCAGATAGACTGCTCCCTGCAGCGGGTTGGCCAGCAGCGGCGTATCGATCGCGACCTGCCCGATCTTCGACGTTTCCGGGCAAGTCGCCGCCGCGGTCGAGTCCAGCGCGGCCTGCCTTTCCGTGCACGCCTGCAGCCCATCGGCGGCCGCCAGGGAGATCCCGGCGCCCTCGGGCAGCGTGATATCCGCTTCCCTCAGCTCGCTGCTGGCCAGGCCCTCCGGGTCTTCGACCTGGGGGATGCCCAGGTCCAGCTCGTAGCCCGAAGGGGTGTCGGCCGCGACGATGTCGGGGGCGATCGAGAGCGAGGGATCAAAGGGGAGCCTGTTGCAGCCCGTCAATGTGGGAGTCGGCGAGGACGCTTCAGCCGACACGTCAGGCGCCGCCCACGAGTCGGCCGAGATCGTGCTGGCCGGCAAGGCCCCACACACGCCCCCGCTGGTCAGGAACCGCGCCGCCAATCCCCCCGGACCGCCAAAGGACGCGCCTCCCCCGCCGGCAACGCGATCCGGCCCCGACCCAACACCATCGTGGGCGCCGGGATTCCCCCACAACGTGACCGTCATCGAGATGGGCGCGTCGACCTGTGAGAGATCACGCACCCTCAGCCCGTTATCGCCGTCGGTGCGCATCGTCATCCCGAACCGCACGGGGCCATCGGGCGACATCAACACCAATGCGCCTGGTTCGCCCGGAGCCGGGATCGCGTTGTACACCAGGCTCGAATATGGCTCTGGCGGCCCACCACCGCCGGAGCCAACCGCCATGAACACGACACCAACCGCCGCGCTTGGGGGACAGGCGTCTTCCGCGGCCTCGCTCACCGTGCATCGCGTGACGGCCAGCGGGTTGGCGACAAAGCCCGGCGGCAGGTTCAGCACCACGTCCTTTGCGGCCGCCGCCGGCACCGTTTCGCCACCGCCCGCCACAACCTGGTTGAACGTGAAGCTCGCGGTCAGGCTCATCGCGGCGCCAGCCTGCGTCCCCGACCACGCCGTCGCAAAATCAGCGATCCCAAACCCAGCCGGCGTGGAACCGATCGCCGTCGATGTTTCAACACTCACACCAGTCCGTGCGCCCCCGCCCCTCACCATCGCTTTGTTCACCACCGAGGACGGGACCCCGGGACTCACCTTGACCTGGATCTCGATCTGTAGCACATCCCCGGACGCCACTTCGAACCCTTCGTAGCCGCACACCGGCGAGGGCTTCAACTTGCACGACAATGCCTGCCCGTTGCCAAGATCCTCGCCAGAGATGGCGCTCGCTTCGATCCCGCTCGGAAGCGTATCCGCCACTTCGATCGGGCTCCCCGGCGTGGTTGGCGCGTCACCGGTGGCAACGACCGTCAGAACGTACGTGTCCTCGCCCGTTTGATCGCCCGCCGCGAAGCTGGTTGGGGATGAGGCCGAGGCGATCATCCACGCTGGCCCTTCCGCATATGCGGAAGGCGCCACCCACCCAAATGCTCCCACGGCCGCCAGCGCAACCGCTCCGCTGAAACGCCGCCTCATCCCGGCATCCTACCGCGGGCAGCTCCTCAGAGACACTGGATGCACCAACATCCCCCACTCAACGCCGCGGCCGACGCCTTCGAAACACGCCTACTGCGTTAGAAGCTCACGCGCTTTGGCCAGCGATGCGCTTGGTCAGGGCGGACAGACCCGCGCCGGCCGAGGTGTCAAATCGCGTCAGCACCAAGCCGGCGATGCTGTCGACGCTGTACCCGGCCGCCAGCCAGACCGGGATCTCGCGCGCATCGGAGGTGACCCCTGAGTAGCGCAACGCGATCACGGTTATGACCATCGCGACAAAGGTCCAGGCGAGACCGGCCCACCGCAGCTCCAGCCAGGTGAGCAGATCGCCGATCGCGAGGATCTGAACCTGCTTGGACTGCAACTGCTTCACATTCTCGACGATCAGATGCAGGATCGCTCCAGCGCTCACCAGCAGGTACCCGCCGATGACGGGTCCGCTGTCGCCCAGAAGCCAGTTTTTGCCCGAGACCAAACCCCAGTTGTCGAGCTGGCTGATCAGGAACAGCAAGCCACCTCCCGCGATGAAGCACAGGAGCGGCGACACGCAGGCGAGAAGCCGCAGCCACAGCGTCGGTGGGGTGCGATACGCAAGTCGGCTTTGGTCGTCGACCACCCCGGTGAGGTGGCGTTCCTCGGACTTCAGATAGGCGATCAGCTTGTCGCGTTCGCTCGCGGACGGAAGGGTGGGCGAGAAGCGGGCGTCGAGGTTGACTGACTTGCCAGTGTGGATGCCGGACAGGGCATCGTTGAGCTCACCGAGCGCGCAGAACTCAACGGCTGCGTAGTTGAGTTCGCCGGCGGTGGCTTCAGCGGCGATTGTGCGCGCCAAGGTAGCGTTGTCGGGCGGCGCCGCCGGCCACTGATCGTGCAAACGGTGGAGGAGATTCCGAATCAGCGTGAGCTGTGCGCCGTGCTGTGCCGAGAAGCGCTCGTCACCTTCGAGATCCCCCGCGAGCTCGGTGGCTTTCGCCTCGAGGCCGTGGTATTCGAGCAGTGCGCTTGCGCCGGTGAGCGCGACGGCTGCTTCGGCGGTGCGCGCGGCCGGGTCGACCTGCCGCACGGCTGCGTGGATGGCGCTCAGCGCGTGCGCCAGATCGCCGACGTCCTGCCGTAGCGCCTCCACGTGACCCCGGGCCGCGTCGTACACGCGCCGCTCATCGTCGGGCATGATCTAGGTTTTCGACGTCGAAGCCAAATTCCTTTATGTGCGATTACAAGATTGATAGACTCATTGGCATGGGTGACCCGGCACTGCCATAGTGAGTGAGTGTGGGCCGAGCGTCACATGCTCGACTCAGCGGCGGGACGGCCACATGTGGCCGTCCCTCGCAGTATGGCTTGGTCGCACGGCGGCTCGGCGGGCGCGGCAGGCTCCCTGCTTTTCGGCGCCGCGCCCCCGGCCGCGAAGTAGAAAGAAGTCGCGTGCCGTATTGTCCTCGTCACCCACAGCGAGGAGACCACAATGGCCGATTCAACTACTACTCCTACTCGCCTTGTCGGCGTCGATGATCTCGGCGAGCGACAGGTCGCCGTCGTCGAGACGCCGCATGGCGCTCTCGCGGTCGGTATCAGTGATGGTGAGCCGTTCGCGGTTTCCAACCGCTGCCGCCATCTGTTTGCCTCCCTCGGCGAAGGACACGTTGCCGAGGATGGCTGTCTCCAGTGCCCTTGGCACGCGGCTCGCTACGACGTGCGTACTGGAGCGATGACCCGCGGCCCACAGGGCGCGTTTAAGCCCTTGGCAGGCCTGGTGAAGGGCACGACCGGCGCTCGGGCGCTCAAGACGTTCCCAGTAGTACTGCGCGACGGCGCGATCTGGTTGGCGAGTTAGCGACGGGAGCGTCCTCGGTCGACACACGGCCCTGGGGGCGACCAGGAAAGGGAGTTCGTGCCGAAAGCTTCGGGGACAGCGTTGGGTTGGATCAGCTTCTCCTGGGCTGGCCGAGGCGCCGTGGGGATCTATGGGTGGCGCAACGCACGCCCTGCGGCTCTGGCATATTGCGCGTGCCGATGAGTGCAACCCTGCAATTCGACGATGAGGCTTCGCGGCGCATCGAGGCGATCTACAGCACGCCTGACGTGGTCGCCCAGCGCCAGGCGGTGCTTCTGGCGCTTGAGGCCAAGCCTGGTGAGCGGGTGCTCGACATCGGGGCCGGCCCAGGCTTTCTCACGGCTGAGCTGGCTGTCGGCGTCGCACCGGACGGCATGGTTATCGGCACCGACATCAGCGAGAGCATGCTTGCGATCGCCGCCGCTCGACTCGGCTCCACCGACAGGGCAGCTGAGACACACTTCGAGCACGCCGACGCGTGTGCGCTCCCCTTCGGAGATGAGAGCTTCGACGCGGTGGTGTGCACCCAAGTGTACGAGTACGTCCAAGACATCGCAAAGGCACTGTCAGAGCTCGCTCGCGTGCTGCGCCCCGGCGCCCGCGCGCTCGTCCTGGACACCGACTGGGACTCGATCGTCTGGCACTCCGGAGACCCGCTGCGCATGCAGCGCGTGCTGGACGCCTGGGAGGAGCACCTCGTCGATCCGCACCTGCCGCGCAGGCTGATCCGCCTGCTGGATGACGCAGGCCTGACCGTGGACCTATGTCAGGTCGTGCCGATCGTCAACGTGCGCAGCAACCACAACACCTACAGCGCTGGGATGACCGAGCTGATCGCCGACTTCATCCCCGGCCGGCAGGGACTCACCGAGGCTGACGCCATCGCATGGAGCGAGGACCTGCGCGCGCTCTCCCGCGGCGGCGACTACTTCCTGAGCCTCAATCGCTACCTGTTTCGAGCCGCCAAGCGCTGAGCCGTCCACGCGCATACCGCGAGCCGATGTCCTTCCAAGCTTGCACGAGATCATCTCAAAGACCCGTTGAATGTGAAGCTGCAACTCCACGTCCCCGTCCTCCAGCGTGTTCAGGTCGTGCCCGAACGCCAGCGCCGAGGTCACATCCACCGTCAACGACGTCAGCTCGCCGGTGATATCGATGCTGCGCCCCTCCTTTGCCACGACTGTTGAGCGACATCCAGTTTGAGCATCAACGGTGTGTTCTGCGTCATTCGCGTCGAGCGCTCGCGTGTATCCTGCGACCGGGTGTTTGGTGGGACCGTGAGAGATGCAAGCGAGGACGACGCGCCGGCGTGCGCGGCGATCTACGCGCCGTATGTGCGCGAGACGGCCGTCAGCTTCGAGGCCGAGCCGCCGACGCCCGCGCAGATGGCTGAACGTATTACGGCAGCGACGCGCACGCACGCCTGGGTCGTGCTTGAAGACGAGGGCCGCGTCGTCGGCTACGCATACGGCGGGCCGCATCAGAAGCGAGCGGCCTACCGCTTCGCATGCGAGGTCAGCGTCTACGTCGAGCAGGGCCGGCGGCGCATCGGCTCGGGGCGCGTGCTGTACGAGGCGCTGTTCGAGCGGCTCGCCGCGCGCGGCTACCGGATGGCCGTCGCGGGCATGACGCTGCCGAACGAGGCGAGCGTCGGCCTGCACCAAGCAATGGGCTTCAAGCCGATCGGCGTCTACCAGCGGATCGGCTGGAAGCTCGGCGCGTGGCACGACGTGGCGTGGGTGCAGCGCGCGCTCGGTGTCGAGCATGACCCTCCCGCCGAGCCGCGCTGAAGCGAGGTCGTGGCCCGCAGCGCCGTGGCTAGATGACGTGCCTGGGGACGTCATCTAGGCCGCCGCAGCTGGATACTCGCTCTACGAGGCTTCCAAGATGCCGTCCTGCTTGTCGATCGCGTTCAAGTCACGGACCGCGACCACCGTTTCCACATTGATGCGGACCCTCTTACTGCGGCGTTTGGTGTCGCTCGTGATTTGGACGATCTCGCCGATCGACGTGCCCCATCGAAGTGAGGCCTCCTTGACCTCGTTGCTGATCTGCCGCGCGTAGTGCTTGATCGTCTCAGGATCCTTCTCGAAGCGGGCGGCGAGCTCGTGCACAGCCATCGAAGTCGAGCCAAGCCCACCGTCAAGCTCCCCCTCGCTGGCAACGACAAAGGCGACGTCGGCAAGCCGTGGCGCCAGCTCGACTCTCACTTCCGACCCGTCCTTTGGGCTCACCACGAACATGCCGGTGGTATCCACGCGCACTTCGAGTTTGTGCGGGCGTGTGGAACGCCTGGACGCGGCGGTGGCTTCGAGGATCTGGCGCTGTGCGTCGAACGGCCAGGCGTTGGCCATCGCCTCGTAGGCCGCGACGACCGCATAGGACCCCGACGGGCTCGCACGCAATTGGCTAAGGCCGTGGGCCCACTCGCGGTCCTCCTCACGCCAGAGCCCGTTCAGATGGGCAACCACCGGGGTCAGGATTGGATCATTGCTCGGCAGCTTGGCGCCGCGAAGGATCGCGCGAAGGGCCAAGGAGAACGTCATGTGTTGCCAGTTGGTCGCGGGGACGTTCGGGTGGCTCTCCACCCTTTCGTGCCATCGCTCTTTGTGGGATACCAGCCATCGTGCCCCGTCCGCCGCGCAGCTACGATCTTGCGGGTCACCGCCAGCCAGGGAGATCACCGCCATGGCGGTCAAGCTCGCCGTGCCCTCGCTCGCCTCGTCGCCTCCAGGTGGCGGCCAAAACGCCATCGTGTCGGCGTCGGCGTGGCGGTGGGCCTGCGTGTGTATGGTGTTGCGAGCCCTACGTATGAGCATAGTCGGTGCCTCACCTGTTTTTCGTTGGCGCGGACACATACGCGACAGACCGGAGATGGCGGCGCTCGTCGACACCAGCGATGGTTCCTCGTCTCCTGGCGTCTCGCCCCAGGCTCCCACACGCTTGATCTTCAAGCCTTCCTGCTTGGCGTGGGCATACGGTCCGACGTCGGTCCACATATGGTCCCAGAGCCACCTCACGCAGTGAAGCTGGGCCTCCTCGAGCCGCTCGTGGTGGCGGGACTCTTTGTAGAGCGTTAAACCAGAGATACCCCAAGCGCAGTAGCGGGTGTACTCGCCGCGCCGCTCACGACCCGGGACCACGCCGGGCGCTCCCGAGAGGCCTTCAGGCCGTTCGGGGCGCGGGTGATCGACTACCGCCCGGCACAGGTAGCCCATCGCCTTCTGAACCACCGAATGCTCGTATGGGATGCCTCCGGCGCGGAGCACCGCAAGTATCTCGACGGTGTTGACGATGGCACTCGGGGCCCCGGGGAACATGTCCTCGCCCCAACCCCCATCCTCGCCCTGACGGTCGCAGTACCCCGCCACCGCGGATGAGAGTCGTTCTTGAAAAGTGCTTTCGCGCGCCGCCTCCTCGATCACGGCGGAGCACCTTACAGGTTCCTTCCCTTCGAACGGTGTCCAGGTTGGCCCATCCGGGTGCCCGAGTCCGGACACCGGGTCCCGGATCGGACCCACTTGGGACTTCGCCTCCGCTGCTCTTGAATGGCGATGGCGCACACGCGTGTGAAAAACGGATCGATTCGTCGTGGGAGAAATGGAGAGATGAGGGCGCTGCACGTTCTTCTCGGCCTGGCCGCCTTGGCTTTGGTCATGGTGCTGATCGTGGCGATCGCAAACTCCGGTTTGGTCGTTCCTCAGCGCTTGTGCACGGAGGCCTGTGACTGTCAGAAGACAGGCAACCTGTTGTTGGTGCCCGTAAGGCGGGAGGTCGGGGCGAGCACGCTGGACGTTCGCGTCGCGAGGATCGCACCATGAGGTCGAGGCTCGGAGGTGTCCTGCTCGGCAACGATCGCGGCCGGTTCTCGGTTCCCCTGTGCGCGCTGGCGATCGTCGTGGCGGCGGTGCTGCTCTTGGCTCTGCCCGATGCCACCTTGATCGCTGCCTACGTGTTGCTGGCGATCTCCCTTGCTGCGACCACGGCGCTGATCGCGGTCATCCTCGACGAGCGGGCGGCGCTCCGCAACGTCCAGCTGGCCGTCGTCGGCGGCCTGGTGCTCGTCTGTCTCACGCTCAGCTTCGCCGGCGTCTACTACCGCGAGTCACAGACTCACCCGAAAGCGTTCAGCGCCAAGCTCGACCGCTTCTCCGCGGTGTACCTCGCGATCGGGACCCTCTCCACGAACGGCGGACAGGACTTGCAAGCCCTGTCCAACGAGGCACGTGCGGACGCCATCGTCCAAGAGAGCGTCGACGTGACGATCGTCGCGTCGTTCTTCGGGACGTTGATGTGGCGGCTCGGCTACCGGGCGGCCTCGAAATCGGACGGACGGCGTCCCGGCGGCCAGGCCGGCACAACTTCATCCACGACAACCCCAACAACAAGGAGAACAACATGAGCACAAGGTTGAAGATCACCCTGCCAGACCCCGTCTGCATGCAGCTCTCGAACATGGCCGCCAGTGCAGGTGAGCCGGTCTCCCGCGTCGCCGCGCAGATCGTCAGAAGTCGCGTCATCGACGGCGAGGAGGATGCTCCGCGTCTGTACCGCCGCCGGCGCATCGCGGCGCCGAGGCGGCCCGACTGGCTTACGCCGCTCAGCGACGACGGCCGTTGGCGCGTCTCGATGTGGGAAGAGATCGAAGCTCTCTACGCGAGGTACCAGCACGCGCTCGCGGGTCTTGCCGATGGGTGGTGGGAGGACGAGTCCTGCGTCGAGATGCTCTGTGCCCTGGCGACATGGCGGCGCTCGATCGACGAGGGCGGACGCGACCCCCAAGAAGAGCTCGATTTCCAGACGCGCCTTGCAGAATGCAGCGCCGTCTTTCGGCGTGCCGCCGGCGCCGGCGCTCGTGGCTGGCGGCCGGGAGTACGTCCGCACGCCTGGGACGCCGACCCGGTCACATGAAGGACGTCGTGGCGCAAGAGCGCCTTACGCCCCTCACGCCGTCGCCGAACGCTGCCGCGGCACCTGCAGCGGCGTGCGCAGCGACAATCTGAGATCGAGCCCCGGCCCCAACCGGCGGATCCCCCAACCAATCTCGATACCGAATCCACGATTGTGCGCTCTGGGGTCACGCCGTCGAGCGACCACTGAACACCGCTCCTCTCGCCACTTCGGCGGCACAATCGGCGAGATTCCAACCCCGAGGATCGGCTGGCGTGATCGTCCGCCCAGGGCGCTCGATTCCGCGATCCAGGTGCCACCAGGGCACCTGTCTAAACTTGGTGGCTGCCAGCCGACGGATAGACAGGGAGGCTTGACGATGACCGAGCACCAGCAGGGAGCTGAGTGGACCGCTGCGGAGTGGCACGGCAAGATGCTGGTCGATTGCGAGGGTGAGAGGATCGGCAAGCTCCAGGATGTCTACGTCAACGTCGAGAACGACGAGCCGCAGTTCGCCACCGTCAAGGAAGGCTTCATCGATCGCCATCTGACTTTTGTGCCGCTCGGCGGGATCAAAGTCGGCCCGGATGATCTGCAGGTGGCGGTGACCAAGGAGCAGGTCGAATCCGCGCCCAACATCGAACAGCACGGCGAGGAGCTCTCCCAGGCCGACGAGTCGGCTCTCTACCACCACTACGAGCTCAACTACACGCCGCCCGACACCCAGAGCGGACGCCGACTCGCTCGCCGCTGATGTGCGTGCCGTGGTGGCTACTGGTTCAGGCCCCGTAGATATTTACCGGGGTGCCCGGGCCGATGCGGGCGCTCAGCCAGTCGATGCTCGTGGTGGCGAGACGGATGCAGCCGTGTGATTCGGCGGCGCCCAGCGCTCCTCCGAGGTTGTTCCGTCCGTGGATCCCGATCTGGCCGGGGCCGCCTTCGAATTCATGCAGCACGTTGGAGCGTGCGCTGAGCGCAAGCGCGAATGGGCCGCCCGGCTGCCCGCTTTCCATCTGCACGGTCTCCTCGACGAAGAACTGGCCGGTGGGGGTGGGTGTCGAGGGCTTGCCCACCACCGCTTGAAAGGTTCTCACCACGTGCCCGTCGCGGTAGACCCCGACGCGCCGTGCGGTGAGGTCGACCAGGATGCGCCAGCCCGTTGTGAGCTTGCGGGTGGCGCTCTGGAGGATCCATCCAGTCGACCCGTCGGGGCGACCGGGGAGCATCACCTGCAACCACTGCGCCCCGCCGGGAGCGCTCGATTGGCTGATCACGGGCAGTGTGGTCTGCTCACCGGTGATCGGCCTATGGGCGGGCACGATCGCCACCTGCGGGGATCGGGCTGCGGGCGCTCGGTGCGCGGCGTGTGTGGTGAGCAGGACCGCGAGTCGCTGAGTCGCGTGCACGCGCATCGGGATGCCGGCGGCGGCCGCCGACCCAGCCGTGAGGCTGAGTAGGCAGACCGCCAGCGCGACACTCAGCCGGTGAATGTGCCCCTCCTGTGAGGGAGCGCGGGCCGTGCGGGCGAGCGCGGTTTGGATGCTTTCCGTGCGTGATGGTGTTTGTGGCGTTTGTGATGTTTCGCAATGCTTTTCGACCCAATCGGCCGGGGAGCGGTGGTGGCGCCTGCGCCCGCGAGGACTCCCGTGCCCGTGGTCGTTCCGGAGGCGGTGGTGACCGTCGTGCCGGTGGTTGTCGTTTCGCCGCCGCTGGGCGTTGCTTCGAGCGCTTTCGTTTCTTCAGGGCTGGTCGTTTCCGTGCCGCCACCGCTGCCGCTTACACTGGACGCGCAGTTGGACGTGGTGATGGTGTTTGCTTCCAAAGTCACCGCGGCCGTCTGTGCCAACAGCCTGCCGTGGATCGTGGCGTCGGTATTCGCCGTGATGCTTTCCGCGGCCATGATCGTGCCGACGAAGTGAGTGCCTGTCCCCAGCGTCGCGGAAGAGCCGACCTGCCAGAAGACGTTGCACGCCTGTGCGCCGTTGATCAGGGAGACGGTGGTGTGCGATCCGGTGATCAGCGTGGTGGGAATCTGGAAGATGAATACCGCGTTGGGGTTGCCTTCGGCGTTGAGCGTGACGCTTCCCGAGGAGAGCAGCAGCGAGCTGCTGGCAGTGCGAACGCCCGGCGAGAACGTCTGCCCGGCGAGGTCGGTCCCGGCCGAGCCATTACTCGGACGCGAGGCCGCTTCGTTGTAGGCGCTCGTCAGTGCGTTCTTGGCTTCGGTTGCGACCGCGTCGTCGATATGCGTCTGGCCGAGCACGTGCGGAGCGCCGGTCACCGACGAGCCGGGAGCCAGCCCCAGGTCCCCGAACATCGTCGTCGGGCCTGTGTTGGTGACGGTCGAGCCGCCCAGCACGGAGAAGCTGGCGGCTTTGCCCAGGCCGACGGTCGCGGTGGCACCCAGAGCACTGCTGGCGAACAGCAGAGTGGAGAGCGTGCCGAGCAAGAGGAGCCCTGCGCGTAGCGTGTGGCGGCCGGCTCGGAGGGACGAGTGCCGGCTCACGGCGAGCGAGTCGCTGGAAGGCGACTGGAACTTCGGTGGGACGCCATGGTTCATCGGCGTCTCCTCGCTGCGGCGTCAAAGCGCCGCGATAGAAGGGGAATGGCTCCCCGGTCTCTTCGACCTGTTATGTAAACCGGCAGCTTGCCGCCTCAGCGTTAGCTCGTCGGGAGCAACCGGACGCATGTCTGCCGGCTCGGCGAGCTGGCGGCGCGAGGAGACGCCGAGCTTGCGGTAGATGTTGCGCGCGTGAGTACGAACCGTCTCGACGCCCACCTTCAGCTCAAGTGCGATCTGCGCGTTGGAGTGGCCCTGTTGCAGCAGCGGCAGCACCTCGGCCTCACGCCTGCTCAGCAGCCCTCCGCTTGCAACCCGTCCGCCGCCCAAGCCCGCTGGCGTAAGCGGAATCACCTGAAGCCCCCTCGAGGCGAGATGGATCGCGTTGATCACATCACGCGACTGGGTATCCCTGCCGAGGTAGGCGCTCGCTCCGAACGCGAGCACCTGCGCACACTCGACCGGCGCGGGGTCGCTACCGAACAGGACGAGTCGAGTCCCGGGGTTGCCGGCGCTGAGCTCCCGGACATCGGCCAGCTTTCCCAAGGCGCCGGCGTCCAGGATCGCCACGTCTGGGTGATGAGCGCGCAACACGACTGCGATCCGCCTCAGCTCGACGTCGGCGGCGACGATCGCGAGACTCGGGTCGCGATCGATCAGCTCGCGCAATCCTCCCGCGAACAGATCGTCGAAGTGGGCGATAACTACGGTGATAGGAGTGTGCGGCGGCATGGGCGACCCAGGCGTGGGTCAGCGCCTGTGTCTTCATCGGCAGTAGGCAGCGCAAGGGTGAGCGCCGCCTCACCCCATGCTCACCCGCTACTCCCCCCAAGATCACCCCTGCGGGAGGACGAGCAGGGCGCCCCGCCGGCCTCAGCATGTGAGACATGGCCCGTCTCCTACTCCCGGTGATCCTCGCAACGCTGCTGCTGCCCGCGGCCGCCGACGCTTACCCCGGCCGGTCTCACCAGCCTCGCGCGGCGGCTGCGCGCACGGTGCGCCGGCGGGCATCGAACGCAACGGCCGAAGCTCACAAGCCGATACGACGCCCCACCACCAATCCCGTCGCGCTTTCGCTGAAGCTCGCCGAGCGGTACTGGCATGGCGTCCCCGCATGCGGCACACCCACGATCGTGACGAGTTCCAAGCAGCTCCCCGCCTCCGACTACGAAACCGTGACCAGCCCCGAACCGGCGGGCTCCGTCGTGGAGATGTGGACCGAAGTGCAGAGCTGCACGATCACGATCAACGCCTCGCTATGGCCAAGCTGGCATCAGGACGACGAATTCTTCCAGTGGTTCTGCGACGCGATGACACACGAGGTGGGGCACCTCTTCGGGCATCTCGACAGCGGACAGATGAATCCGTCATCGATCACCTACCCATTCCTCGATTCAACGAGCCCCAACTTCAACTCCGTCCCCGAGTGCCGGGCGGTCACACTGCAATACGGCAGCGAGGAAATCCGCGACGAAGAACTGGTTCACCGCCACTGATCAGCCCAGCTGCTGGATCACGATCGAAGCGACCGCGGGCTGCGCACCACCCGCGAGCGGCGTGATCGTGAGCGCCGGCGTGTTACCCGCCGGGTTGCGAAGCTCGACCGTCGAGCTCGCGGCTGTGGTCGTGACGAGCGCATCGCCGGCAATCTGGCTTGTCCCGGTCGCCCGTCCATACACCGTGTAGGGCAGTTCGACCATGCCACTCCCGGAATCGAGAGCGATCACCAGCTGGCCTGCCTCGGTAACGGACACCGAGAAATTCACGCTGTACGTGCCCACGCTCGGAAGCACGAATTCGGCCGTGTCGAGCCTGATGATGCCGTCCGCGGCCGGGCCATCGCGGGGGAACAGGACCGGGGCGCCCGCCGCAACCGTCACCGTGTTATCCGGAGGCATCACGGCATAGAACTCAGCATACGCCGAGGACCCAGATGGGCCTTCAGGACCAGCTGGGCCCGCGGCACCCGTTGCGCCTGTGGCCCCAGCCGAACCCGACGCTCCCGCCGGGCCTGTTTCGCCCTTTGCGCCGGCTGGCCCCACACTCCCTTCGACACCCCTTTCGCCTTTGAGTCCCGCTGATCCTTCGGACCCAGTGAGGCCCATCAGTCCCGCTGGACCCGCCAATCCCGTCGCGCCGGCAGGTCCCGTGGCTCCCGGGGCTCCACTGGCGCCCGTCGACCCCGTCGTGCCTGCAGGCCCTGTCGCTCCGGGGGTTCCGCTGGCGCCCGTAGATCCTGTCGCGCCGGCCGGTCCGGGTAGTCCCGCGAATCCGGCCGCGCCGGCGGGTCCCGTTGCTCCTGGCGCTCCACCAGCGCCCGTAGAGCCCGCTGTGCCCGCGGGGCCGGGTGGTCCCGTGAGACCCGCCGGGCCGCGGACGCCCGCGTGTCCCGGTGGCCCCAAAGCTCCTCGTGCTCGCCTCGGGCACAAAGGCCGGCTTGGTCTGACGCGCCCTGTAAATGCGACCTGGTGGCAGGATCGAGCAGAAGCCGACTGGCCCGTCGCGACGCCGGGAGTCGCAGCCAGCTCTCCAGCGAGTCCCAACATACAGGCGACCACCGCGAACACGCTACAAAAGTATCGGCGGGCCTTTGAACATGGATCGGTTCTCCAGGAAATAACCATTCAATAGAATGTCGGGGCCGGGACTACCCGCCTTGAGCCTTTGGTGCCATTGATAGCTCAATGGCCTGACCGGGGTCGCTGCGGACCGCCAAAAGAGGAAGCGGCGAACGAGGTTCGAACTCGCGACCTCAAGCTTGGGAAGGCGGGGGTGGATGGGGCTTTCGTCCCTGCAAATTGACATGTTCTCGGAAAATCCGTGTGCCCGTGGCCACACCGGGGCCGTGGATCTTTCGGATTTTGGGCGCCGCTGAGCGCCTGGATCGAGCGTGATGGCATGGGGACGATCAAGATTACGACGATCACAGGACAGGGGCCGAGACGGTCAGATGAGGCGTGGTCGAGCCGCCAAGCCGAATCGCCGATGCGACCTGACCCATGATGCACTAAACGTTCTGTACTATTAGTACATGCGCTTTCGGGATCGCCCCCTGCTGGTCGATGGGCTCGACGCCGACCTCTACGTGCAGCGCCCGGCGCTCGAGCGCCCGCTGCTCGCGGCGCTCGCCAGGGAGCGCAATGTTCTGCTCCTCGGTCCACCTGGGTCCGGTAAGAGCACCACGCTTCGCAAGCTGGCGGGTGACCTGCGCAAGGAAGGCCGCCAAGTCGCGCTCGTCAACGCCGGCGCCGCCCGGAGCACCGAGGACCTGCTGGCCCTCGTGACCAGCGAGCTTGACCTACCAGAGCACGGCCCAAGCGGCGGCTGCGCTCGGGGTCAGCGAGCGCACCGTGCGGCGCTACCTGTCCTCGGGGCTGTTGGCCTGCCGTAGGCTGCCAGGCGGCCACTACCGGATTCCGGCCGAGGCGCTCGCCGAGTTCTGGCACGCAAACGACCCTGACTGGGGGCATCACCGGCTCCCACGGCCCGGTCAGACGCCCAACTCGCCACGACCCGCTGGTCAGCCGCGCGACCCTTCGCGCTCTGCTCGTAGGCAGCTTCGGCTGGGCGAAGAAGCCCCACGCGATTACGACCTTTCGACGGCGACCCTACGTGCCTTGCGAGCCCGACTGTCGTGATGCCTCCCCCCTCCCCCATACCGTCTACCCCCGGTCCTCAGAGCAATGGCTAAACCCTGGAAGAAGCAGTGGCCGTACGTCACCAAGAGCGGCGAGAAGTCCTATCGAGTCGGTTTCCGCGACCACGACGGGATCGGGAGGACCAAAGCATTCCCCTCGGCGAAGATCGCTAACGAATGGACGCAGGAGTACGTGTCGGCCGAGCGGCGGGGAAGCCACAGCCTGCGGCGCTTCCTGCTCGATCTGGACGCCCGGGACGCCAGCGGCGATAACACGGGCCAGACGATCGGCGAGGTCATCCAGCTCTACTTCGCCTTCAATGCGCCGGAAACCGCCGACGGGCTGTCAGCGTCCACCTTCCGCACCTACCGCCACTCGGCCAACCGCCACCTGCTCGGAATGCCGGGCATGGACAAAGGCAAGGCACGTCCGCCAGCCAGCTATGCGGTGCGCTTCGCCGCGCAACCAGCCACGACGTTCAACGAGCCCGAAAAAGTGGGGGCCGAGGTACATGAAGCCATCCGTCGACGCAGTGGCCAAGGGCAACCCGCCGTTTGCGAAAGTGAAGAGGGCTACTCCGTATGGCCTGCGCCGCGGCGGTATCTCTGCCCGCCTCCGAAGCGAAAACGCCCAGTCTGTCGCCGCCCAATGCGGGACGAGCCTGGAAATGCTCTCACAGCACTACAGCTACGAGATCGACGACTTCGGACACGTCGGGTCCCAACCGCTGGACCAGCAGTGGCGGAACGCCCGGGCAGCCGTACTTGCCAAGCTCTCAGACGCTTGTCCACAGAGCTACGCGGCGTAAATCACTGGATCATAAATCCGCGCTACGGGGTTCAGACCACGCCTCCGGCATCCGCGCGGGGCTCTCTCTCGGCTGCGCCTGCCTCTGTGCTACGGCGATATTGGGGCTCGAACCAATGACCTCCGCCTTGTCGAATCGTCTCGGGCCCCACGTCGGGCTTGACTACCTCCACCCAGCCGGCTAAACTGCATCTCACCAGGAGCGATTTATGTCGAAGACTGCCGCCAACCCTATGCTCACGCGCCGCGAGGCCGTCGAGATCGCACACGTTCCGCTCGGCGCACTCGACAAGGCGATCGAGCAGAAGATCGTGACCGTCCACAGACGCCGCGAGCGCAGCTGGCTGGCAAGCGAGGACGTGGGCGTAATCGCGCTCCTGCAGAAGATGGCGCTCCCACTGCCCGTGACGATCAAGCGGAAGATCAGGCGATGGGTCCGCGAGACCGAGCCCTACCGCACCGAGCACGGCGCCGAGCTGCAGATCAGCGATGCGCTCGTCGTGCGCTGGTCCCCCGAGGTCAGCGCCACCGTCCACGCAGCCGAGAGCTATGCGAGGCTGCGAGAGCAGTGGATCGAGACAGACCCCCACATCAAGGGCGGCGAGCCCGTGATCCGCGGCACCCGCATCGGTGCGCGCGCCGTCGCAGAGCGCATGGAGCATGGCGACACCATCCAGACGCTCATCGAGGACTACCCGCACGTTCCCGTCGAGGCATTCCAGACCGCCTACACGTACGCCAAGGCTCACCCGCGCCGCGGAAGGCCCACCCGACCCTGGCGGGACGGCGATGAAGCTATGGATCGACGAGGACCTCTCCCCGTCACTGGTTGACGTCGCGCACCGCCACGGCCTCGACGCGACCTGCAACCGCGACAGATCGCTTCTCGGCCGCTCCGACACGGAGGTCTTGCGGCACTGCATCGACGAGGACCGAACCCTCGTAACCAACAACCTCGGGGATTTCCGCCGGCTCTGCGAGAGGCACGCCGTACACCCTGGCCTCATCGTCCTTCCAACACCTTCGCGAGAGGAACAGCAGCAGCTCTTCGGCATTGCGCTGGCATACATCCAGGAGCAGACGACGCTACACACTGCCGCAGACCAAGGCGAGTTCATGATCAACCGCGTCGTCGAGGTCAGCGTGACGGGCGGCTGCGCCGACTACCAATTGCCGGTGACGCCATAGCTCGCCGGTGGGCGGCTCTCTCCCGGCTGTGCCTGCTTCTGTGCAAAGGGCGATATTGGGCTCCAAGTCGCCCCCGGGGCCTCAGCTCAGGTGATATGAGGCTTGCTTGCTCTCAGGTGCTGTGAGATCGGCTCAGATTTGCTCACTGAAATACCACGGGGTCGCTGCGATCGCCCTGGCGATCGTCACCGGCTGGCTGGCGTTCTCGACCCGCAAGCTCGCCAGAGCGAGCACCGCCGATCAGCGCGCACAGTGGCGGCCCATCCTGATCGTCGACCCCGAGGGCCACGTCGACTACAACGACGCCACAGGCGAGCTGTCCTTCGAGCTGCGCAACGTCGGCCGCGGCCCGGTGTTTGGCGTCCGTGCGGACCTACGGAGCGGAACTGAGCCTATCGGGGCGTCGACACCGGGGCTCGGTGCAACTGCGCTCGCCGGTCGTGGCTTTTGCTCGCGTGGAAAGCGCTCACGTGCGGCTATGGGCTGGCTGCAAGCGTTTGGTCGCTGACGCGCTGCGCTGTTCCGGGCGAGCGTCACCGCGGGAGGAGGCCCGGCCGTAGGTTGCCGGGTAGACCTCGACTACGACGTTGTCGGCGAGCGCCGGTGTTCAGCAGCCGGCTGCGCGGACGCGTCGCTGGGCGGGCTCCAGGTCGAAGGATGCCGGGTCGAAGTCGTCGGCGTCCTTCAGCTCGGCGTAACCCCAGGGGCCGCCGCAGTCCTCGGGCGGGCAGGCGCCTTTGCCGGCGAGGAGCGCTGGTCGTCCGTCGCTGGCGTCCGGGGCTATGACCTTCTCGAGTGCGATGTCGTGCTCCCAGTTGTCGCCGAAGTCGTAGGTGTAGCGGATGCGATCCTTCAGGCCGAGCAGCACCTCCGCGAGCGTCGTTTCGGCCTCGTTGGCGCAGTCGTTGTCCCACTCGGGGTCCGGGACGCCGATCTGCTCGCCCTGGTATTCGAAGCAGTGTAGGTGCGTGTCGGTCCAGCCAAACGCCGCCTGGATGATCTGGTGGAGCATCGCGAAGGTGGTGTCGGCGCGGACCCGGACGCGACGCCAGACCGGCGGCTTGCTGATCCCCTTCAGCGTGATCTTCAGCTGGAGGATCTCGTCGGGTTCGATCGCCTGCGGCACCTCGAGGTCGGCGACGTCCAGCTCGCTGCGCGCGTTCCAGCCCTTGATGAAGGTGCCCAGCGCCTGCTCGTCCTCGAGGTCAACGCCGGCCGTCTTTGCCGCCAGCAGGAACTGCTTGGAGGGCCCGCCGACAGCCGGGTCGAGTGCGGCCGTGGCCGTCTCCTCCGCCCACTTGACGATCGACTCTCGGGTCTCCTCAGCGGCCCATTGCGGGATCCCGCGCCGGCGAGCGGCGAAGCGTACCCAGGCATCGAGCGCGGCAGGCAGGCGGTCGAGCAGCTCGGGCGTCGCGAGGACCTTACGCGGAACCCAGTCGGCCATGAACAGCTCGACGACCACCGGGCTCCAGCGCAGCGGGTCGCCGCCCGTGTAGCCGGCGCAGAAGTCGATCGCCAGCGACGCCACCCAGGCCTCCTCGGCCTCAGGCGCGAACTCGCGTCCCTCGGGCGAGGAGAGGAACTCCTCGCGCAGCCTGTCGCGCTCCTCGCCTGAGAGCTCGGTGGGCTCTGGCGGCTCGACCACACCGGGCGTCTGCTCGGCACGCAGAAGCGCCAGCGCCCGCCCGGACCAGAAGTCCTCGTCAACGGGTGGATCCCAGGTCATATCCGTCCGGGCTATCGCCGCCTGGATCAGCCCGGCGGCGACGCCGGGCTCGATTTGCTCCAGCTGCAGCTCGGCCTTCTCGCCAGCCGAGTAGCGACCCGTCGCGCCCGCGACCTGCTCGATCGACTCGGCCAGCAGGACGTCCTTGGCCAGCCCGCCGAGATTGCGGTCAATCAGCACACCGACCGCCATCGTCTCACCATCGGGATGACGGCTTTCGAGTAAGACCGTGCGAGCGTCGTCGAACACCGCCTCGCTCATCACCGCGGCACCGACGACCTCCGACTCACCGATCTGCTCAATCCACCGCGGGACACCGGCCACCGGCGCCGAGCCGGCGAGCAGCTCCGCCGATAAGACCCCCAGCTCGCCGTCCTCGAGCTCCGCGATCGACGCCAGCGCAACCCTCGCGGCGGGATCGTCGAAGGTGGCCAGCCGCCTA